>NZ_JANHMQ010000001.1 GCF_024609325.1 Geothrix fuzhouensis
CCCTTCGTCGTGGCTTTTCCCCAAGTGTCACACCCGTTCCCATCCCGAACACGGCAGTTAAGACTTGGAGGGCCGATGATACTGCTCCTCACAGGAGTGGAAAAGTAGGTCGCTGCGACGTTATATCGAACGGGTCACCCCCAAAGGGTGGCCCGTTTTTGCGTACCCCTGCTCCGGATCCAAGCGGGTTTTTGCGGGCTTCGCCGGATACACTGGGAGTTCCGTGTGGAGGATCTGATGAGCAAAGGTGTTTACACCTTCGGGGGAAACCGTAACGAAGGCGGCGCCGCCATGCGCAACCTTCTTGGAGGCAAAGGATGCAACCTGGCTGAGATGGCCGGGTTGGGCATTCCCGTACCCCCAGGGTTCACGCTCACCACCGAACAGTGCGTCGCCTACTACATCAACGGCCGCCAGCTCGCCGAAGAACTCAAGACCGAAGTGCTCGATGCCCTGAAGTGGCTGGAGGGTGTGCGCGGCTGCAGCTTCGGCTCCCACGAGAATCCCCTGCTGCTTTCCGTGCGCTCGGGTGCCCGGGTCTCCATGCCCGGCATGATGGATACGGTTCTCAACCTCGGCCTTAATGACCACACGGTTGTGGCCCTGGAGAAGGCCAGCGGTAACCCGCGGTTCGCCTGGGATTCCTACCGCCGCTTCATCACGATGTACAGCAACGTGGTGCTCGGTGTGGAGCACGCCCTCTTCGAAGCTGAGCTGGAGCGGACCAAGGAGCGGCTTGGCAGGCACCAGGACACCGAACTCGCCGCCGAGGATTGGAAGACCCTCGTCGCGGCCTTCAAGGAGATCGTGCAGGAGGAGACCGGGCAGGCCTTCCCGCAGGAGCCCATGGCGCAGCTCTGGGGCGCCATCCGGGCTGTCTTCGAAAGCTGGAACACGGCTCGCGCCATCACGTACCGTCGCCTGCACCGCATCCCCGACGACTGGGGCACGGGTGTCAACGTCCAGAGCATGGTCTTCGGCAACATGGGCGACGACTGCGGTACCGGTGTGGCCTTCACACGCGATCCCGCCACGGGCGAGAAGCTGTTCTACGGGGAGTACCTCATCAACGCCCAGGGCGAGGATGTGGTGGCGGGCACCCGCACGCCCCAGCCCATCACGCGCGCCCAGGCGGATGGCACCGGCTTGAAGAGCCTGGAGGAGGCCATGCCGGCCTCCTTCGCCGAGCTGGATGCCACCTGCAAGCGCCTGGAGACCCACTTCAAGGACATGCAGGACATCGAGTTCACCATCGAGCGCGGGAAGCTCTACCTGCTGCAGACCCGCAACGGCAAGCGCACGGCCATGGCCGGCATCCGCATCGCCATCGACATGGTGGACGAAGGCCTCATCGACAGCCGCACCGCCCTGAAGCGCATCGACGCGGACAGCCTCTCCCAGCTGCTGGCGCCCGTCTTCGATCCCAAGGAAAAGGACCGGCTGCGGAAGGAGGGCCACCTGCTGACGAAGGGCCTGAATGCCGGTCCCGGCGCAGCCACAGGCCGCATCGCGCTTACGGCCGAACAGGCTGAGGAGATGGCCCAGGAAGGCCCGGTCGTGCTGGTGCGCGTGGAAACGAGCCCGGAGGACATCTCGGGCATGGTGGCCTCCCAGGGCATCCTCACGGCCCGCGGCGGCATGACCAGCCATGCGGCCGTGGTGGCCCGCGGCATGGGCAAGCCCTGCGTCTGCGGCGCCTCGGCGGTGCAGATCGACGTGGCGCGCGGCGTGGTCAAGGTGGGCGCGCATGAACTGAAAGCAGGCCTGGACTGGATTTCCATGGATGGTTCCACGGGCGAGGTGTTCGCCGGGAAGCTGAGCGCCCATCCTTCCGAGGTGAACCAGGTGCTGGTGGACGGCCGCCTGAAGGCCGAGGACAGCGAGCTCTACCAGCGGTTCGCCAAGATCATGACCTGGAGCCACGAGGCCAAGCGGATGAAGGTCCGCACCAACGCCGACACCCCCCACGATGCGGCGGTGGCCCGGGCCTTCGGGGCCCAGGGCATCGGCCTCTGTCGTACCGAGCACATGTTCTTTGAGGGCGAACGCATCCTCGCCGTCCGCGAAATGATCCTCGCCACGGACACCGAAGGCCGCAAGAAGGCCCTGGCCAAGCTCCTGCCCATGCAGCGCGAGGACTTCGAGGGCATTTTCACGGCGATGGATGGTCTGCCGGTGAACATCCGCCTGCTGGATCCGCCCCTGCACGAGTTCCTGCCCCAGGATGAGCCTGGCCAGCGGGAGATGGCCGAGGTGCTGGGCGTCGATCTCGGTACCGTCGAGCGTCGCGTGACGCAGCTCCACGAGTTCAATCCCATGATGGGCCACCGCGGTTGCCGCCTGGGCATCACCTTCCCCGAGATCATCCGCATGCAGGTCCGCGCCATCGTTGAGGCTGCGCTGAACGTGGCCGCCAAGGGCATCAAGGCCTACCCCGAGATCATGGTCCCCCTCATCGGCACCGTGCGTGAGCTGACCTACACCAAGACCGAGATGCTGGACGAGATCGCCCAGGTGAACCAGGAGCGCGGTACTCAGTTCGCCTGCCCCATCGGCACCATGATCGAGATTCCACGGGCGGCTCTCACCTCCGACAAGATCGCTGCGGAGGCCGAGTTCTTCAGCTTCGGCACCAATGACCTCACCCAGATGGGTTTCGGCTTCAGCCGCGACGATGCCGGCACGTTCCTCCCCGAATATGTCGGAAAGAAGATCCTGGATGACGATCCCTTCCAGAGCCTGGATCAGGAAGGCATCGGCGAATTGGTGCGCATCTCCTGCGAAAAAGGCCGTGCGGCGCGCCCGGGGATCAAGCTCGGCGTTTGCGGCGAGCACGGCGGCGACCCCCGCAGCGTGAACTTCTTCCACCACGTGGGACTCGACTACGTGAGCTGCAGCCCCTATCGCGTGCCCATCGCCACCCTGGCGGCGGCTCAGGCGGCCCTGGACTGACGCCCTACACGAAGGTCACAGTCTGGGTGGCGGACGTCACGATGTAGCACCGTTCATTGTTGGAGCGCGGATCGGCCGGGAGCAGGAAGAAACCCGGCCGGCCCGGCTGGTAGCCCTGCGTGGTCCCCACTAGCACCTCACCATCCTTGAAGGTCACCCGGACTTTCCGGCCCGGCACCGGGGCCTGGGGGGGGAACTCGTTGGTCTTATGGTGCTCAGGGTCGCCGCTCAGGCTCCGGACGAAGTACAGGGCTTTGAGGTCAGGGACCTTCACCTCCTGGGGCTTCGCATCGAGGCTGCCATTGGTTGAGATGTGGAAGCGGTCCTTTGCCGGAAGGAAGTCGTTGGTCTGACCCTTCAGGGTCGTTCCGTCCAGGAATCGCGCCACCACTTGGTTCATGGAAGTCTCCAGGCCACTAATGCCAACGGACATCAAATTTGCCCGAATATGGAAATTGATGCATTTAAATTACAAGCCATTGGTTCCCAGTGCAAGACCCATCCCTCAAAGAATGATGGAATCCCTCGGCCAGGACGTCTCTGGAAGAGAAACCTGGGCCGAGGCTAAGGCGATAAGCGCGATAGAATTGCCTTTTTCGAGCGAATCATGGCCAAGACCGCGACCAAGGCTTCATCGGATCAGCCCGAGATCATCTATTCCATGATGCGGGTCAGTAAAATTTATAATAACAAGCCTGTTATCAAGGATATATCGCTCAGTTATTTTTATGGCGCCAAGATCGGCGTCCTGGGGCTCAACGGCTCCGGCAAGAGCACCGTGCTGCGCATCATGGCGGGCGTGGATCACGACTTCAACGGCGAGGCCGTGCTGAGCAAGGGCTACACCACGGGCATCCTGGACCAGGAACCCAAGCTGGACGAAACCAAGACCGTCCGGGAGATCGTCGAGGAAGGCGCCGCCGAGAAGGTGGGCTGGCTGAAGGACTACAACGCCATCAGCGACCAGTTCGCCGATCCCGATGCCGACATGGATGGGCTGCTGGCCATGCAGGGGGCCTTGCAGGAGAAGATCGACGCCCATGATTGCTGGGACCTGGATTCGCGCCTGGAACAAGCCATGGACGCCCTGCGCTGCCCGGACCCCGACACGAAGATCGGCGTGCTGTCCGGCGGCGAGCGTCGCCGCGTGGCGCTCTGCCGTCTGCTGCTCCAGGAGCCGGACATCCTCCTGCTGGACGAACCCACCAACCACCTGGACGCCGAGACCGTGGCCTGGCTGGAGAAGCATCTCCAGGACTACAAAGGCACCGTCATCGCCGTCACCCACGACCGCTACTTCCTGGATCATGTGGCCGAGTGGATCCTGGAACTCGACCGCGGTGAAGGCATCCCCTGGAAGGGCAACTACTCCAGCTGGCTGGAGCAGAAGCAGGGGCGCCTGGCCCGGGAGGAGAAGTCCGACCAGAAGCGCCAGAAGACCCTGGAGCGCGAACTGGAGTGGATCCGCATGTCGCCCAAGGGTCAGCATGCCAAAAGCAAGGATCGCATCGCCAACTACGAGCGGCTGGCGGGTGAGGAAGGGCGGCAGAAAGAGCAGGAGCTGGAGATCTACATCCCCAGCGGCCCGCGCCTGGGCGACCTGGTGGCGGAGCTGGATGGGGTCTCCAAGGCCTATGGCGACCGCGTGCTCTTCGAGAACCTGACCTTCGCCATTCCCCGCGCCGGCATCCTGGGCATCATCGGCCCCAACGGCGCCGGCAAGTCCACCTTGCTGCGGCTGCTCACGGGCCAGGAGCAGCCGGATGCAGGCACCATCCGCATCGGCGAAACCGTTCGCATGGCCTATGTGGATCAGCTCCGCTCGGGGCTCAACCTCGACAAGAGCGTATTCGAGGCCGTGTCCGGCGGCTATGAGCAGATCGAGCTGGGCGGCAAGCTCATCAACGCCCGCGCCTGGCTGAGCCGGTTCGGATTCTCCGGCGACTCGCAGCAGAAAAAGATCTCCGAGCTCAGTGGCGGCCAGCAGAACCGCCTCAACCTGGCGCTCACCCTGAAGAGCGAATCCAACCTGCTGTTCTTCGACGAACCCACCAACGACCTGGACGTGAACACCATGCGCGCGCTGGAGGAGGCCATCGAATCCTTCGCCGGCAGCGCCGTCCTGGTGAGCCACGACCGCTGGTTCCTGGACCGCCTGGCCACGCACATCCTGGCCTTCGAGGGTGATTCCCAGGTGCAATTCTTCGACGGGAACTACAGCCAGTACGAGGAGTACCGCAAGGACGTGCTGGGCCTGAAGCCCTTCGATCCCCACCGCATCAAGTACCGGAAGCTGACGCGATGACGGCGGATGACTCCCGAGCCTCCCGCCTGGCCCTCCTGGCGGCCGGAGCCCTCCTCCTTGTGGGCGGAGCCGCGCTGTGGCTGGGGCTCGCGGAAAGTGTCATCGCCCTCTGGGGCTTCGGTGCCGCCTGTCTTCTGCAGGTAATCCCTTCGCTGGGTGTCTGGCAGCGCATTCGGGAGGGGTTTGGGAACCGGGGTCTGAACCGTGAACGCCTCACTCTGCGAACCGTCAGCCACCTCCTGCGTCTTCTGGCTCTGGGTGTCGTCCTGACTTCCGTGGCTGCGCTCATGGGCGACCGTTCGCCGCAGGCCGGCTTCTCCGCCCTGGGCCTGGCGATCCTGGCCGCCGGGCTTATAACCCCCCTCTGGCTCGCGAAGCGGGATTGGGCTGGGGTCCAGCCAAGCCTGGAACTCGATGCCGCACGTACCCGCACCCTGCTGGAGCTCACGGTCCTGGTCCTCGTGGGCTGGCTCCTGGGCCGCTGGTTCCCCTGTGCTGACGCTGTCACCGGAATCGCCTTGGCTCTGCGCCTGTTCGTTGAAGGCCGCACTTTGGCCAAAGTCACCACCCTCCAGGCCGCTTCCTGTGGCGGTTGCGGAAGCTGCGGCTGCGGCTAGGGTCCCTCGTGCGCGTTCTTGAACTGTTCTCGGGCCTCGGGGGCTGGCGCTGCGCTCTCGGAGATCGGGGCAAAGTTGTCGCCGCCTATGACGTGAGCGAAATCGCCAACGGCACCTACGCGCTGAATCACGGGGAGAAGCCCAAGGCGCGGGAACTGGCCACCGTGCCCTTGAGGGACCTAGCGGCGCATGGCGCGGATACCTGGGTCATGAGCCCGCCTTGCCAGCCGTTCTGCCGCATGGGGAACCATCAGGGCTTGGAGGATCGCCGTTCCCGGGCCTTCCGCCATCTCATGGACCTTTTCCGTGAATTTCCGCCGGAGAAGCTGGTGCTGGAGAACGTCCCCGGGTTTCTGGGCTCGGACGCCCATGCCCTGCTGGCGGAGCGGATCCGCGCCCACGGGATGCATCAACTGGATCTCCAGGCCTGCCCCAGCCACTTCGGCCTCCCCAACCAGCGGAACAGAGCGTTCATCGTGGCCTCGCGGCAACCCCTGGAAGTTCGTCCCCTGCCAGACCTTCCACCCCGTCCCCTGTCCGATTTCCTGGACGCGGAGGAGGACCCGGAATTGTACCTTCGGCCCGAGACCCTCGCCCGCCACCACTACGGCATGGACTTCGTCACGCCCGAAGACCGCCGCAGCACCTGCTTCATCGGCGGTTATGGTCAGCGCTACGTGGGCAGTGGTTCCTTCCTGAGAACCGAGCGCGGCGTGCGTCGCTTCTCACCCTCGGAGGTTGCGCGCCTGCTTGGGCTCCCGGAAGGTTTCCGCTTTCCGGAAGGATTGCCCCTCGAAGCCCGCTACCGGCTGCTGGGCAACGGCCTGTCCATCCCTGTCGCCGCCTGGGCGCTCGATCACCTGTAAACTCTAGCCATGCGTCTCCTGCTTTCCGCCTTCACCCCGGAGTTGGGTCTCCTCGCGGAAGATCCGCCTGCGGGCTGGGAGACGGCTACCGTTGGCATCGGCGCTGTGACCGCGGCGGTGGCCACGGCCCGGTTGCTGGTGGAGCGGCAGCCCGAGGCGGTGCTCTTTCTGGGTACGTGCGGGCGCTACGACGAGCGGCTGGCGCTGTTCGAGTGTCTGTGGGCTTCCGAAGCCATCGCCACCTCCCTTGAAGAGCGGCGGGGCGGCGCCTACCGGCCGGGTCTCGAGCGCATCCGCTGGGTTTCAACGCTTCCAGGGCCGTTGCCGAGCCAGGCCGTGGCCGTGCCGCCCGCCATCACGAAGACCTCCGAAGGCGCGAGCCTGCTGGCCTCCGTGGCGCCGGCAGAACACCTGGAACTCACGGGTGTCTTCGCGGCCTGCCGTGCGGCCGGGGTGCCCTGCGGAGGGGCCTTGGTGGTGGTGAACGACGTGGGCCCCGAAGCCCCGGCCCAGTGGAAGGCCAACCATGCCGAGGGCAGCCGGAGGCTGGTGGAAGCGCTCAGGGCCTCGGGCTATTTCGAAGGGGAGTGACCACCTCGGCACCGTCCCCGGTTTCCACACGCCAACCTGCAGCAACCGCGGACACCCGCACACCCGCGCTGGGTCCCGTGATCCACCAGGCGCTCCCGGCCTGACGCAAGGTTTCCAGCGTTTCAGGATGGGGATGCTCAAAGCGGTTGCGCAGGCCCGCGGGGATGAGGGCCACCTCCGGCCTCAGCCTCGCCACCCAGGCTGGATCAGTGGCGTTGCGGCTACCGTGGTGCCCAACCTTCAGCAGGCGATGCGGCGAGGCTCCCGGGTCCCCGAGATCCAGCAGGTCCCGCTCCTGGATGGCCAGGGCATCGCCCATCAGCCAAAGGTCACGGTCGCGCCAAGTGACACGGAGCACCACGGACACCATGTTGGCGTCCGGCAGCGCGAATGGGCGGGTCGGCCAGCGCACGCTGAAGGCCGCTTCACCACGGGTCCAGGCATCACCGCGCAGCAGGCCGACTGGATCCGTTCTGCCAACCGGCCGGAAGGGGTCCCAGGGATCCTCATCGTCGGCGGTGACCGGGACCGACGTGGAAGCCAGGGGCCAGATGCGAGCGAGGGTGGCCCAGCCGCCCGCGTGATCGCCGTGGGCATGGGTGAGCACGAGGTGCACGGGCTCCCGTACGCCCCGCCGGCTTAGCACGCGCGCGAGGCGACGGCCCGTCCAGGGGCTGGGTCCGGTATCGATGAGGGTGGCATCGCCGCCGGGCACCCGCAGCAGCAGGCCGTCGCCCTGGCCGACATCCACCGCCTCCAACGACAGGCTGTCCGGTACCCGGCCCACGCCACGGAAGGCGAGCAGGCCCAGGGAGGCGAGGACGAGCCCCACGGCCAGGGCACGGGTGCGGCGCAGCTGCGCCTGGAGGTGGGCCAAGGCCAGCCAGCCCAACGCCAGCAGGAGCCAGGGCCAGAGCAGGCCCGTGGCCAGTGGCGCGATGCCTGTGAGGGCGGGCACCAGACGATCGCCCATCCAGGTGAGAATGACCGCGGCGCCCTGAGTGATCCCCGGCAGAGGCACGAGGATCAGCAGGAGACAGAGCGGGGTCAGAAAGGCCACCAGTGGCAGCACCAGCAGGTTGGCCAGGATCCCCCACCAGGGGGCGCCACCGTGCAACAGGGCCAGCAGCGGGAGGGTGGACAGCCAGGGCGCAGCCAGCCGGGCGAAGGGCAGGGCGAGGCGGCCCAGCAGGGGCGATAGCAGGCCAGCCAGGGGTTCCGCCCCCCAGAGCAGGCCCAGCAGGGCCCACCAGGCCAGCAGGAAGCCGGGCTCCACGCCTGCCGCCGGATGGCCCAGCAGCCAGAGGAGCAACGCCACGTGCAGGCCCGCCACTGGGGGCAGCTTCCACCCGCTGGACCGCCCCACGGCCCAGGCGACCCCCATGAAGAGGCCGCGCCACACGGGTGCCGAGAAGCCCACCAGAGCGGAATAGAGCAGGCCCGCAGCGATGGCGCCAACGGCCGGTCCGCGCGCCCGCAGACGGCGCAGAAGGGCTTCGATCGCGACCATCACGAGGGTCACCTGGAGGCCGGAAACCACCAGGATGTGGATCGTGCCGCTCTCGGCGAAGACGCTGAAGTGGGCTTCGTCTGCAGGCGGAATGCCCAGGGCCAGTGCGCCCCAGAGATCCCTTGCCGTGGGATCGAGGGGAAGGGCTTCGAACCGTCGCCGGGCGAAGGTCTGGAGACGCAGCAGCCAAGACGGGCGCGGCGCTCCCAGAGGTTCCATCAGTTGCGCCGAGGCCAAGTGGATACGGCGGGGCGCCTCGTCGCTGCGGGCCCGCCACAGGGGACGTTCCGCGAGAAAGACCGGCGCAGGCTGGACGGGTCGCAGCTCGGCACGCAGGCGCACGGGCGTGCCGGGCGGAGGCGGCGCCTGCTCGCCATCGGCGGGGACCGTCAGGGGCAGCGCGAGACCCCGCATGGACTCGGGGGCGGACAGCTCGATCCGGCTGCGCAAGCGTTCGCCCTGTAAGGTCCAGGGCGCATCGATCCGACCTTCCAGCATTTGGAACCCGAAGGGCAGGGCCGTCTCCCACCGGGCCTTGCGGGCGAGCCCCAGGCAGGTCATGCCTGCCAGCCCCAGGGCGAGCGGGACCACGGTCCAGCGGTGGGTCCGGAACAAGGGCAGGGTGAGCAGCCAGACCAAAGCGCCGAGTGCCACCCACCTGCCTGCCAAGTGGCCGTCCCAACGCTCCGGCACCAGCCAGGGCACGGCGCAGGCGGCGACCATGGCCCAGGCCAAAGGCCAGAGCGAGGCCCCGGACAGGCGCTGCCATAGACTGGATCTGGAGAGCATGGGGGGAAGTCTACCTGGACTGTCCAAACCTTGACAGGGCGGTCCAGGGCCGGGACTCTGACAGATATGAACCCGGCCCGGGCCCTGTTGGTGGACGACGACCCCACCATCCTCGAGGTGGTGGGCACCCTGCTGTCTCGGCATGGGCACGAAGTGGTGGGCACGGGCTCGGGGCGCCGGGGCGCCCAATTCCTGAGAAACGAATTCTTCGATCTGGCCGTGGTGGACCTCATGCTGCCGGATCTGAATGGCCTGGATCTGGCCCGGGAGGCGGTGGCCAAGCCCGACACGGTGGTGGTGGTCCTGTCGGGATCCACCTCGGTGGAAACGGCGCTCCAGGCCATGCGCATGGGCATCTACGACTATGTGCCCAAGCCCTTCCGCACCGAGGAACTGGAACATACGCTGCTGCGGGCCATCGAGAAATCGCAGCTGAACCAGGAGAACAAGCGGCTCCGCGAGCAGATCCAGGGCCAGGAAACAGGGCCCCAGATGGTGGGCTGCTCGGACACCTGGCAGAAGCTCCAGGCCCTGCTCCGGCGGGTAGCTCCTTCACCCTCCACGGTGCTGATCACGGGGCCTTCCGGCACCGGCAAGGAATTGGCGGCACGCGCCATCCACCAGTGGAGCCCGCGGTCCCAGGGGCCCTTCATTCCCATCCATTGCGGCGCCATCCCGGAGACGCTGCTGGAGGATGAGCTCTTTGGTCACGTGCGCGGCGCCTACACAGATGCCCGCACGGATCGTCCTGGCCGCATGCAGCAGGTGGAGGGGGGAACCCTGTTCCTGGACGAAATCGGCACCATGCCCATGAGTCTGCAAGTGAAGCTGCTGCGGGTGATCCAGGAGCGTGAGTTCACCCCACTGGGTTCGGCACGCACCCTGAAGGCCGACTTCCGCCTGGTGGCCGCCACCAACGAGGACCTCGGCAGTCTCGTGGAGCAGAAGCGGTTCCGGGAGGATCTGTTCTATCGGCTGAACGTGATCCCCGTGCAGATCCATCCCCTGCGCGAGCATCCCCAGGATATCCCCGTGCTGGTGGCCCACTTCCTGCGCAAGTTCGCCCGGGAGTTGAATCTTCCCCTCAAGCAGGTGGAACCCGCCGCCCTACAGGCCATGGAGGCTTATGCCTGGCCGGGAAATGTGCGCGAGCTGGAGAACGCCGTGGAGCGGGCCATGGCCCTGGGCTCCGATCCCGACCGCCTGCTGCACCAGGATCTTCCGGCCTCGGTGGCCGGACTGCTGCCTTCCCCGGCCTTCCCGCGGCTGCCCCAGAACCAGGATCTGGGCCATTTTATGGAGGACCTGGAGCGCCACCTGGTCCTCGAAGCCCTCCAGGCCACGGGTTGGAACAAGAGCGAAACAGCCCGGCGCCTCGGCCTGCGTCGCACCACCCTGTTGCACCGCCTCCGGGCCCTGGGCATCCCATTGGATCCCCTGGCCGAAACCGCCGTGCCTACCCCAGCTGTGGAGATCCCCGATGCGTGATCCGAGAGGCATCGTCCTGGGCCTCCTGCTGGCCAGCCTTCCCCTGGGGGCATGGTCGCCCAAGGTCCACGAGGCCCAGACGGCCAAAGCCGTCCGCCTTCTGCCCCGGAGCATGGCCGCCATCTTGCGGGCCCACCCCCGGGCGCTAATGGAGGGTGCCCGGGGCGTGGCCAACGACCAGCCGCCCACGGTGGAGCAGGTGGAGGCCCAGTTCCGCACGGTCCTCCGCCTCAGTGAGGAGCACCGCCGTCCCGAGGACATCGTCCGCGACCTCGGCGTGCTGGCCCACCAGGTCCAGCTGCTGACGGATCCCTCCGCCATGGAAGGCTTGAGCCCGCTCCGGGAAAGCTTCGAGGCTTACGCGGATGGAAACCTGGCCCACCTGCTGGTGACGCAGGAAACCTATTGGGCCGCCACAGGCGGCCTTGATCCGGGAGCTGCCCTTCGCCGCCTTCTGGCCACCAAGCAGGAACGGAACCGCCGGCTCCGGGAGTACTTCGATGAAGAAACGGGTCGTCGGATCGGCCCCTGGGATGACCTGTCCGTCCCCTTTGCTCAACTGCAGCTGGCTTTTTCCAATGGCGTCTACGCCACGGCGAATGTCTGGATCCTTGCCTGGCGAGCGGCTGGTGATCAGTGGGAAATCCCTTCCCAGCCGGAGGAGCGGTGAGGGATCCCACGAAAGTTCCCGTTCCCCGCATGGGCTAGGCGAATCGCGACTTTCGGGCTATCGTTCCAACCATCCCTCTGGAGAAGTCATGGGCACTTATACCCGCCTCGGGTCCTACCTCCTGGCCTCCGAACTGGCCACTGATCCTTTCGGTTCCGTGCACCGGGCGGTGGTCATCTCCGGGAGCAACTTCGATCGCCACATGCTGGTGCGGACCTTTTCGGAGGAGATGCTCCAGGCGGGCATGAACACGCGCCTGACTGAGGCTGGCCGAGTGGTGCCCCTGCTCGGCGGCGCCCGCATCTTTGGCATGGGCTATCGCCTGGAGACCGCCAAGGCACCGCACGTGGCCTGGGATTACGTCCCCGGCCGCAACCTCGCCCAGCTCATCGAGAAGGCCAAGCAGGAGCAGATCCCCTTCGGTGTGGACCACGCGTTGACGGTCATTCAGGGCGTCGCCCAGGGGATCGTGCAGATGCAGGCCAAGGGCGTCAGCCACGGCGTTCTCAGCCCCTACAGCGTGTGGGTGAGCTTCGAGGGGGCCACCCAGATCGTGGATGCGCCCTTCGCCGCCATCGCCAAGAGCATGCTGGCCAAGGCCCCCATGGCAAAGCGCAAGCTCACCCCCTACCTCCAGGGCCCCGATAATGACGCCCTCCAGCAGGATCTTTTCGCCCTGGGCGCCGTGCTTTACGAGTTGCTCACCTTCGAACAGTTGCCCACCAGCGGCGGCCTCGAGGCCGTCCTGGATCGGGCCACCCTCAAGGCCGCCCAGGAAGAAGCAGCCCTGCCTGCAGAGATCCGCGCCTTCCTTGGCCGCCTGCTGCTGGGCCGGCAGCCGTTCCCCACGGTGGAGGCCTTCAGCACTGAGCTTGAGCGTGTCCTCTATGATGGCGAGTACAGCCCCACCACGTTCAACATGGCCTTCTTCATGCACACGCTCTTCCGGGAAGAGAACGACCGGGATGCCACGGCGATGAAGGCTGAGCAGGGCGACAACTTCCTCGCCTACACGGCCGCCGGTGAGAGCCTGCGCAGCGGCGCCACCCGTGCCGAGCATATCGATGGCCATGCGGAGGAGCAGGCCAGCCAGAAGAACACCACCCTCCTCATCGGCGGCGGCCTCGCCGCGGTGGTGATCCTGGGCCTGGGCTACATGTTCTTCGGCCGGCCCAAGGTGGATCCGGCCATCCAGGCGCAGCTGGTGGAGTTCCAGCGGATCAAGGCGGAAATGGAGCAGCAGAAGGCCGACCTTGACGCCAAAGCCCGGGCCGAGGCCGAGAAGACCGCTCAGCTCCAGAAGCAGCTCAGCGAAACCAAGTCCGTCGAGGAGAAGGTGAAGATCCAGAAGCAGCTCGAAGAGAACCAGCAGCGCAAGCTGGATCTCGAGCGGCAGCAGAAGGCCGCAGAGCAACGGCTGGCTGAACAGAAGCTGGCCGAACAGAAGCTGGCCGAACAGAAGAAGGCCTCCCAGACCAAAGTCGCCGCGGCCCCGCCGGTGCAGGAGGCACCCAAGCCTCAGCCCATGCAGGAGGCTCTGCGCCAAGCTGCCGCCGTGCCCACGCCCTCGGCCGTGCCCACGCCCCAGACCACCGGGTCCCAGCAAGCGGCTTCAACGGCCAATGACCAGCCCGCCCGGGTCGCGAACCAGGTCGTCCCGGTCTTCCCCCTCCGGGCCGTCCAGATGCGGTGGGAGACGAATCTGGATCATTATGTGCGACTGAAGGTGTTCGTGAGCGAGCAGGGCCAGCCCTTGAAGGTGTCTGTGGTCGAAGGTGTGTCTGGTGCCTTCGGCTTCGACGAGGCGGCCATCGAGGCGGCCAACAAGTCCTCCTTCAGCCCCGCCATCCGCGATGGCAGGCCCGTTCGCGGCTGGACGCCCGAGATCATCTACAAGTTCCCCAAGCGTCGCTGATCACTCCGGGGGGACCGCCTGCTCGCGTTGCTCGCGATGTCCCCCCGGACCCCCGCTTCCCGGATCGGGAGACCCGCCTCGGGAAGCCGCCACCTCACCGCCGAAGGGCCGCCGACAAGCGGCCCTTCTACGTCAAGGATTGCGCCGCCGTGTTGGCCAAGCGGTCCACCCGCTCATTCTCGGCGTGGCCGGCGTGGCCCTTCACCCAGCGGGCTTCCACGTGGTGCCGCGCCAGCTGCGCATCCAGTGCCTGCCACAGGTCCGCGTTGAGCACGGGCTTGCCGTCCGCCTTCTTCCAGCCGCGCCGCTTCCAGTCCTTCAGCCAGGTGGTGATGCCCTTCACCACGTACTGGCTGTCGCTCTGGAGCAGCACCTGACAGGGCTTGGTGAGGGCCTCCAGGCCGCGGATGGCGGCCGTCAGCTCCATGCGGTTGTTGGTGGTGTCGGCCTCGGGGCCCGAGCCTTCCTTCTCCTGGATGCCGCCGGCCAAGTGGACACGCAGCAGGTACCCCCAGCCACCCGGACCGGGGTTGCCTAGACACGCGCCATCGCAGTAGAGCTCGATCTTCATCCCACCAGGGTAGGCGATGTGGCCGCGACTTCTGCCACGGCCTTGCGGAGCAGCTCCACGCCCAGGTCCAGATCCGGGGTCGTGAGGTTCATGGCGGGGCGGAAGCGCAGGCCCTTCTCACCGGTGGAGAGGACCATCATGCCCAGCTCGTGGCCCTTGGCCACCACGGCACTGCGCAGCTCCGGCGTGGCAATGTCCAGCGCGCAGAAGAGGCCGCGGCCGCGGGGGTTCGAGGTGAGCTCGGGGAAGTCGCGGTGGATCTCCTGGAGGCCCTTGAGCAGGCGCTCGCCCTGCTTCACGCCGTGGTCCAGCAGGTTCTCCTCGCGGATGACGTCGATGATGCGGGTGCCGCGCACCATGTCCACCAGGTTGCCGCCCCAGGTGCTGTTGATGCGGCTGGGCACCTTGAAGACGCCTTCCACTTCATCGAGTCGTCGGCCCGCGGCGATGCCGCAGGTCTGGGCCTTCTTGCCGAAGGCGATGATGTCAGGCTGCACGTCGAACCACTGGTGGGCCCACCACTTGCCCGTGGCGCCAAAGCCCGTTTGCACTTCGTCGAAGATCAGCAGGAAATCGTGACGATCCGCCAGGGTGCGAAGCTTCTTCAGGAATTCGCCCCGGAAGTGGTTGTCACCACCCTCGCCCTGGATGGGCTCGATGATGAGGCAGGCGATGTCATCCGGATCCTTGGCCACGACGGCCTCGATGGCGGCGATGGACTCCGCTTCCGCCGCTTCGACCTTGGCCAGGTCCATGGGGAACGTCAGCTTGGGGTTCGGCACCCGGGGCCAGGGGAACTTGGGGAAATACTGGTGTTTGCGGGGGTCGGCCGTGTTCGTGAGGCTCAGGGTGTAGCCGCTGCGGCCGTGGAAGGCCTCGCGGAAGTGGATGACCTGCGACCCCTTCTCGCCCTTGCCCGCCGCCAGGTTCTTGCGGACCTTCCAGTCGAAGGCGGCCTTGAGGGCGTTCTCCACCGCCAGGGCGCCACCGTCGATCCAGAAGAGGTGGGGCAGGTAGTCCGGCGCCGCGTGGGTGCCGAAGGCCTCCACCCACTCCGCGAAGGCCGTGGTGTAGATGTCCGAGTTGGCGGGCTTGTTGACGGCGATCTCGCCCAGGTGCTGGACAAATTCCGGTTCCCGTAGGCGCGGGTGGTTGTGGCCCAGGGGTGTGGTGGCGAAGAAAGTGTAGAAATCCAGGTACTTGCGGCCATCCCGGGCATCCACGATCCAGGAGCCGTGGGATTTCTCCAGGTCCATGACCAGGTGGAAGCCGTCCACCAGCATGTGGCGGCCGAGGGTGTCGAAAACAGCATTCGGATCAACGTGCAGACTGGACATGGCGAACCCCTGGAAACGGTTCAGTGTATGGTTGGGATCGAAGCGGAGACACGCATGATTCCCTGGATATCGGTTCAGGACGCGCCTCTGGAGGCGATGGCTTTACGAAGTGTCATGGAGGACCCCCATGCCGGGGCCCTCGTTCTCTTCGAAGGTCGGGCCCGGGACCACCACGAAGGCCGCCCTGTTCTGGAACTGGCCTATGAAGCCTATGTCCCCATGGCCGAAAAGGAGCTGGGCCTGCTGAGGGAGAAGGCCATCGAGCGTTACGGTCTCACCCGCTGCGCCATCCACCACCGCATCGGGGTCGTGCCCCTCACCGAAGCCGCCGTCATCGTCGCTACCAGCAGCGCCCACCGTGCCGAGAGCTTTCAGGCCGCCGCCTGGATCATGGACGAGATCAAGCAGCGTGTGCCCATCTGGAAGCGCGAGCGCTACAAGGATGGCTCCGAGAGCTGGGTGGAGTGCACGCACCGCTTCCAGATGTAGGGTTCGGCCCCCTTCTCGGTCGCTTCGAGAAAAGGATCGTCGAATTGAAAAAAACCATCCCCTCCGGGGAAGGGATGGGATGGGCAGCGAAGGGCTTGGGTGACCGCTCAGGGCGCCGGTAGCACCTTGCTGATCGTGCCCGAGATATCGCAATTGCAGACGGCGAGGAGGCCGTTGGGCAGGCCGACCGGGACATCCATCCAGGAGCCAGTGACCAGGAAGGTGCCTTCCGCGTTCTGGAACCGGCCGGTGCCAGCGACGATTTTCGCGGACCCCTGATTGCCATTCAGGCCGATGCGGCCCGGGGGCATGGGGAAGGCGGAGTTGGTGGACTCGATGGTGAAGGTGTCCTGGAAGCCGACGCCGGGCTTGGGATTGAAGGCAAGTATGTAGCGTCCACCCTTGCCGATCCCCACGGCGCCGTGCCAGGCCGTGGTGCCGTCGGTGCCCCACACGACGCCCACGAGACACTCGCCGTTATCCAGGACCAGGTAGGCGGTTCCACCCCAGCCATCCTGGAGGGTCCCGGAGGCGGCGGTGGGCCACGTTTCTTGCATGACTCCCCGCACGCCGATGGGAGCCTGCGCGAAGAGGCCCTGAGCGCCCAGGGCCATGGTGAGAACGAGCAGATGCTTGAGCATGTCCACCTCCCTAGTGGGCCGCCGGCAGGACGTTGCAGATCGTGCCGGTGATGTCGGGGTTCCAGAAGCCGAAGGGCGTGATCCCAAGGTCTGCCAGGGGGCCCGCGACCATCCAGGTGCCCCGGACGAGGATGGTGCCGGAGGCGTTGATGAACCGTCCGGTGCCGGAGACGATCTTGTGGGAGCCCTGGTAGACCCCGACTTCGTTGTGGCCCTTGGGGATGGGGTAGGTGGCGTTGGTCACCGAGGTGGTGAAGGTGTCCAGGTAGAGGCCACCACCCTGCCCATTGAAGGCGAAGGTGTAGCTGCCGCCCTTGCCCACGCCCACGTGGGAATGCCACGTGGCGTCGCCGTCCTGGCCGGAGAAGATGCCCACCAGCACCTCCCCGGTGTCCAGGGTGAGGTAGACGGGGCCGCCCCAGCCATCGATGTCGTGAAGCGGTTTGTCTGTGGGGAGCATGGCCTGGGCCAGGCCCCGGACGCCGATGCAGTCCTGACCGATGGCGAGCTGGCAGCCAGCCGCGAGGACCAAGGCGAGGATTGATCTGAGCATGACGGGCCTCCTTTTTAGAAAAAACACGTAAAGAGACATGTTGCATGTTGATTTCTTAATGGAAGGCAATATGGGCCGAGCGCCTTCCGGATTCAAACCTCAAAGCGCGGAAAAGAGGATCAAAGCGATGCAAAGTGAAGCCGCCCCGTCCACCCCTCAGGTCAGGGGTTCATTTCTTGATTTTCGCCAAATTTTCGCCATACTTGGATCCCCCAGGAGGATCCGGTGCTGGCGATGTGGGTTCCCGAACTGCCGTTCCAGCTGGCCTGCGGGCGGGATGGCGGCCTGCGGGGCCGGCCCCTGGCCTTCCTGAGCCCCGAGAGCCCCCGTTCGCCGGTGCTCTGGTTCGTGAACCGCCTGGGCCGGGCCGAGGGGCTGGCCCCGGGCCTGCCCATGGATCAGGCCCTGCGGCGGGCACCGGGCCTGCGGGTGCTGGATCCTTCGCCCCAGGTCTGGTGGGAGGCCCAGGCCGACCTGAGCGACTTCCTCCAGCACTGGACGCCCCAGGGCCAGCTGGGCCGCCTGGGCGAGGCCCTGGTGGAGCTTCAGGGCACCCAGCGGCTCTTCGGGCCCCTGGCGGACACCGCCGAGCGCATCCGCCACGAGCTGGCCGAGCGCCGCGGTTGGGCCAGCCACGGGGGCCTGTCCCTCAGCGCCACCGCTGCCCAGCTCGCCGCCCGGGCCGAGCATGAGCTGGAGCGGGTGGGGGAGGGGGCCGAGGCCGCCTTCCTGGCCCCCCAGCCTCTGCGCCGCCTGCCGGACCTGCCCCCGCGCCTCCACGACCGCTTCCACCGCCTGGGCCTGCGGGTCTTCGGCGACCTCCAGCCCGTGCCCCTGCCCGTGCTGGCGGAGCTGACCAACCCCAAGGCCGCGCCGGACCTGCGGGCCCGGGTGCGCGGCGAGGACCGCCCGAAGCTGCCTCTGCTCACCGAGCGCCCCGGCCACGCCCGCCATGGCTGGCGCCTGCAGCCCCCCCGCCTGCCCGAGGAGGTGGCGCTGGCCGTCCGTTGCCTGGACTGGCTCTGGTCCGATCCCCGCCATCCCCGGACGCTGATCTTGCGCTGGTGGGATGTGGACGGCGAACCCCACACCTGGCGGGCCACCCCCGAGGACCTCACGGCCCCGCCCCTGGTCCTGGCCCGCCGCCTCCAGCAGGCCTTCCTGGCGGGCGCCACCCGCCGCCTGCTCGTGCGCGAGGTGGAGTTGCGCTTGGCCTGGGGCCTGGGCCGCGAGCGCGGCCTCTTCGAAGACCCCCGGAACGCCAAACTCGAACGTCTCGAACCCGCCCTCGCCCGCCTCCGCCGCCGCTTCCCCGAGCGCGCCGTCCTGCCGGGGTGGATGGGGCGGGAGGTTCCGTGTTGACAGGTGGATTAATTGTTCTACATTTATTGGAGCCGGAGTGATCTTTCATTGGGAGGACGAAAACCAGGCCCACATCGCCCGGCACGGCATCTCCGAATTCCAGGCGGAGGCGGCTTTCCAGGCCGAAGACGCCACGGTCTTTCCGGATGCCGCCCGGCTGAACCGATGGGTGCTGGAGGCCACCGTGGAAGATCGGACGCTCAAGGTGGCTTTCGCCAGAGTTTTCCCCGAGGGATTCCGGGTCATCACCGCGCATTGGATGAGCCCCAAACGCAGGAGGACGCCATGACTTCCAAGAAAGCCAAGCGCATGTCCATGGCCGAGTTCGAAAAGGTCTCCGGACCAGGCGAACCCCTGGAAACCCTGCGGGCCCGTCAGGAGGCCGATGCCGCTTGGGCGGAACGGGCATTCCAGGGCAGGGAGGTGTTGGGAACGCCCATTCGCCTGCGTCGGGGACGGCCGAAGGCCGGGGAAGCCGCCGCTCCGACGGTGGTGAAGGCCATCCGGTTGCCCGAAGCCCTCCTGGAGCAGCTCCAGACCAGGGCCAAGGCCGAAGGCCTCTCCCTGAATGCGCTCCTTCAAATGGCCGCTGTGGAGTATCTCATCCACCACCGGGGGGCCTGAGGTCCCTCCCCCCATGTTCGCCCTCGGCATTTCCGATTTCTCTGTAGGTGAAGGCGTCTACCCGGCGAAGCAGCTGCTGTCGCTGGCGCGGCAGCTGGGCTACCGCGACCTGGTCTGCTGGGACCGGGGGGTGGCGGGCTATCCGAAGCTGCGGGCGGAGCTGGCGTGGATCCACGAGGCCCGGCGTCTGGAGGGCCTGCCGCCGGACCCGCGCTGGACAGGCTTCCGCCTGCACCTGGGCAGCCGCTTCACCTGGCGGGGCCACGGCTACGGCGCGCTGCCCTTCACGGATGCGGGCTACGCCGCCCTGAACCGCCTGCTCTCAGCCCAGGCCCACCTGGACCACGATCCGCCCATCCCCGGTCTGGGCGCGCCCGAGCCGCCCCAAGACTGCGTGCTGCTGGCCGAGGATCTCGCGGGCCTCGACGCGCTGCTGCGGGAGGGACTCTACGGCGCCCTGCTGGCCCATCCCCGCCGGGCGCAGGAGGCACGGAAGGCCCTGGCGGCGGGCCTGGAGGTGGTGGCGCCCCAGGTGCTGCGCTTCCGCACGGCCGAGGGTCTGGAGATGCACCGCCTCAAGCGGGCCATCGAGGCGCAGGCCACGCTCATCCGCACGAAGGCCCTGTGGGATCCCGCCGAGGCCGCCGTCCCCCGCGCCGACTGGGAGGCGCGTTTCCCTTTCTGCGAGCCCGCCGTGGAACGGGCCACGGCGGCCGTCCTGGAGCGCATCTCGGGCTGGAACATCCACTGGGGCGAGTGGGTGCTGGCCAATCCCCTGGGCTGCAAGGGCGCGGACCTGGACGCCCTCCTGCGCGAGAAGGTGCGCGCGGGCGTGGCCCGGCGCTTCCCCGTGGTCCGCGGAGACATCCTCGCCCGCATGGAGCGGGAGCTGGACCTCATCTCCGAGCTGACGTTCGCCCGCTACTTCCTGCTGGTGGAGGACATCGTGCAGGCCGCGCAGGGCGCCATGCCCCGCATCTGCGGCCGGGGCAGCGGCGCGGCCTCCCTGGTGAGCTATGCCCTGGGCCTCAGCAACGTGGATCCCGTGGCCACGAACCTGATGTTCGAGCGCTTTCTCACGAAGGAGCGCAAGGATCCGCCGGACATGGACATCGACTTCGCTTGGGACGAGCGGGAGGACGTCATCCAGTCGGTGTTCGAGCGCTACGGTCGCCACCGGGTGGCCATGGTGGCGAACCACACCTTCTTCAAGGCCAAGGGCGCCCTGCGGGCCGTGGCCCAGGCCCACGGGCGGCCCGACAGCGAGCTAAAGCAGTTGGCCCGCTACGTCCGCGGCTGGGAAGGGGGCCTGGACCGCGCCGCCGAGAACCCCGCCTGGGACATCGTCCTGCGTCAAGCCTCGGCGCTGCGGGGGCACTTCCACCAGTTCTCCGTCCACCCCGGCGGCACGGTCATCACGCCCGGCCCCTTCTGGGAGCACGCCGCCTTCCAGCCCGCGCCGGCCAAGGAGGGCGTCTCCACCACCACCTGGGACAAGGACGGCGTGGAGAACTACGGCCTGGTGAAGATCGACCTGCTGGGGAACCGCAGCCTCGCCGTCATCCGCGATGCCTACGCGGTGCTGGGCGACGCCGTGCCCGCCGATCCCGGCACCCATTCCCGGAAGGATCCCGACACCCAGGCCCTGCTGGCCCGGGGCGACAGCATCGGCGTCTTCTACGTGGAAAGCCCCGCCACGCGCCAGCTCCAGCAGCGGGTGCAGAAGGGCGACTTCGAGACGCTGGTGATCCACAGCAGCCTCATCCGCCCCGCCGCCTACCGCTGGGTGGACCGCTACGTGAAGCGCAGCCGTGGCGAAGAGGCCTGGGAGCCCAGCGATCCCGTGTTCAACCAGCTGCTGTCCGAGAGTTACGGCGTGCTGGTCTACCAGGAGGATGTCATCAAGGTGTGCGTGGAGCTGGCGGGCTGGAGCCACTTCGAGGCCGACCAGCTCCGCAAGCTGCTGGGCAAGCCCGACTGCGAAGGCAAGCTGCCCTACTTCGAGGCGCGGTTCCGCAGCGGTTGCGGGTCCCGCGCCGTGCGCCAAGCCACGGTGGACGAGGCCTGGGACATGATCCGCACCTTCCAGGGCTACTCCTTCTGCAAGCCGCACTCGGCCAGCTACGCCCAGGTGAGCTTCGAGAGCGCCTGGATCAAGGCGCACCACCCGGCGGTGTTCTTCGCGTCGGTCATCACCAACCAGGGCGGCTACTACCCCGCCATCGCCTACCTGGGCGACGCCCGCCGCCACCGCCTGGTGGTGCGGGGGCCCGACGCCAACGCCTCCGCCTGGCCCTTCAGCGCCGAGGGCGAGCAGGCCCTGCGCGTGGGCCTCATGCAGGTGCAGGGTGCCCTGGCGAAGGAGGTGGAGGCCCTGCTGGAGAACCGGGACAAACAGGGCCCCTTCGCGGATCTCGACGATCTGCTGGGCCGCGTGAAGCTGTCGGTCACCACCGCCGAGGCCCTCTGCGCCGCCGGGGCCTTCGACCGCTGGGCGCCGGACGGCGACCGCACGCGCCTCATGTGGGCGCGGCTGGGCGGCGTGCCCCCGGGCGTGCGCCCGCGCCCCACGGACGCCTTCGACCGCGCGGACCTGGAGATGCAGATCATGGGCCTCACCCTGGAGATCCACCCCGCCGCCCTCGCCCGCGTGCGGAAGGGCGGGGGGCCCGACCGCGCCGCCGACCTGGCCAAGGTCCTGGCCGGGGAGAAACCGGGCCGCCGCCTGCGGTTTTGGGCTTTGGTGGTGGCCGACAAGGAAGTGGCCACCGAGAAAGGCGAGCGCATGCAGTTCGTCACCTTCGAGGACGACACCGGCCTTTGCGAAGCCGTGGCCTTCCCCGACACCATCCGCCGCCGCCAGCGCCCCTTCCGCGTGGGCGACGTCGTGCCCATCAGCGGGCAGACGACCCTGCAGGACGGGCTGGCGGTGTTCGAAGTCGGATGAGGCTCTACAATCAACAAATTCAGCCATGAAGGATGCCATGCCCGCCCGGAAGTCCACGACGCCCTCCCAGGAAACGCCCGCCTTGCCGGGAGGGGAATTCCTGCTCTACATCACCGAGGATGGCCACCGGCGCATCCAAGTGCGGCTGGATGGACAGACGGTCTGGATGACCCTCAAAGGGTTGGCCGACCTCTACCAGACCACTCCTTCCAACGTCATCCAGCACATCGCCAACATTTACGAAGAGGGCGAGTTGACTCCCGAGGCAACTGTTAAGCATTACTTAACAGTTCAACCGGAGGGCCAGCGTCAGGTTCGGCGAGATCTGGCCCACTACCACCTCGACATGATCCTGGCGGTGGGATACCGGGTGCGTTCTTCGCGGGGCACCCAGTTCCGCCAGTGGGCCACGGGACGTCTTTCTGAATTCCTGGTGAAGGGCTTCACCCTGGATGATCAGCGGCTCAAGGATGGCCGTGATCTGGGCCAGGATTACTTCGATGAATTGCTGGAACGCATCCGGGACATCCGGGCCTCGGAGCGCCGCTTCTACCAGAAGATCACTGACATCTATGCCCGGTGCAGCGTGGATTACGACTCCCATGCGGACCTGACGCACACGTTCTACGCCACGGTCCAAAACAAGCTCCACTGGGCGATCCATCACCACACGGCAGCTGAACTCATCCAGGCGCGGGCCGATGCCAGCAAGCCGAATATGGGCCTCACCACCTGGCAAAACGCCCCCGCCGGACGCATCCGAAAACACGATGCGGGTGTGGCCAAGAACTACCTCACCGAGGACGAACTGAAGGCCCTCAATCGCATCGTCACCATGTATCTCGATTACGCAGAAGAGCAGGCCTCCAGACGGCAGGCGATGACCATGCGGGATTGGGCCGACAAGCTGGATGCCTTCCTTCAGTTCAACGAGCGCGAAGTGCTCAAGGATGCGGGCCGCGTGACGGCGGAGCTTGCCCAACAATTGGCCGACGGAGAGTTCGAGCGGTACCAAGCCCAGCAGCGCCTCCGCGAGGCCGTCGAGCCCAGTTCCGATTTTGACCGTGCGGTAGAGGGTGTGAAGCGGCTGAGCAGCAGGAGCCGGAAGGCCTGATGCCTACTTGGCGGCCGTTGCCGGGGCGGCCTTGGGGGCTTCGGGGGCGCCGACGTTTTCGGGGGCGAGGCGGCCCCGCAGATAGTCCACCAGGTGGGCTCGGACGCCCTCGACGGCGTTGGCCAGCTTGCTCTGGTTGGGGTGCAGGAACTCGCCCTTGGCGGTCTGCTCCCGAACGGTGCCGCCGAGGAACTCCCGGCCCGAGGCGTCCTTGACTCGGTAGTCGAGGGTGATCACGCAGTATTCAGTGCTGTGGTAGACCTGCTGCGGCGGCATGTGGGGCCCGCCGCCCACGGAGGTCCAGTAGCCGAGGCTCACGCTGTCCACATCCAGCCGGGGCAGCTCCAGGACATAGGTGGACCCCACCCCGGTCGCCACGCCTGTCGACAGTGACTGGGCCAGATCCTTCTGGAACCCCTCGATGAAGGCGGACTCGCTGCCGTATTTCTTGACGAACGCCCGCTTGAAGTCATGCAGATCGATCTTGGCGACCGGTTTGGACTGGAAGGCGGCATCCCGCAAGGGCCGAAGGCTGTCCGCCGAAGCCCTCGTCACCACATAGATCGGCGGCTTCGGCGTGCAGGCGAGCAGCGAGAGCAGGAGGGCGGAGGGGAGAAGGAGGCGTTTTATGGGGGACCTTGGTAACAGAGAACGGAGTAATTAATGGATATAAATAACCGGCCCAACCCGTGAGTGAGTGCTTAACGGAGTTAAGATGGATGGAGTACGAAAATGGGTGCAGATCATTCAGTTTGGGTTCAAGTTGAGCAGAGGGTTTGGTGGTACCTTTCCGATTCATCTCCGGAAGGTCTGTTCATTACAATGCTACTTGAATTCCTTTCCTGAGGTCTTTCTCTGCGGACTCGACGGCATATGTAGTTAATTGGATTACCTAGCTTCTTCGTGATTTCATGACTAAGGTTGTAATCTTGCTTCTCCATAGCCGTTATTAAAAGGCTATATTGTTCATAAAGATCATCAATTGCCATCGAGCTTAGATGCGAAGTTTCACCATTTCCATGCCGAGCAGTCAATCTGGTAAGTTCGAGAATCTCTTCAAGGATTTCTCTTTCAGGTCTGGATGTTGGGGCAATTTTTGATTTATGGGCTGTGAGAACATCGTTGATTTCCTTTTCGAGCCTTGGCCACCACATTTCGAATACTTCATCAAGAACCACCTGTTCAAGTTTACTTTCGCCTGCTTCTTTGTTAATTGAAGATAGTAATTTTTTAAAATCCGATTTATCAAATCTTGTATGTTGGAATCCGACGAGTGGGCCTTCGATATCTGTAGGTTCAACACCAAATAATGCAGTGCACACTTTTGATTTATCGAGTTTTTTAGATAACGCACCTGCTTCAAAAAGTATCCACGGCCGGTGCAGATTTTCTTTGGTTAAGAAAATCATTCCAATATTGGATGATTCAAGCTCCTTTGAGATATCTGTATCCCAACGTGCTCCTTTTTCGATGTCATTAGGTGTGGAATAGGGCTTCACAAACTGAAGTACACCTGGAAGCCACTTCCTGACGACTTCGCCAAGATCTTTGCTTTGATCACCAGACCAACTTAAAAAAACTTTTACTGCCATATAAGCTCCTTGACGGATTTGGATAAATATGAAGCCAAATCAGTAATTAGGCGGACCGTGCGGCCAGGCGGTAAGCAGTGCCTTTGGTTGGGTTGTGATGATAAAATGCTGGGTGCTGGGAGTTCCGTGCTCATGCTCTCACCAGGTCGGTCGGACGCTCGTCATAACCGGGCGAACGGGCCTGAATCGACCCCTGAACGGTGGTCGTGGGGTAATTGAAAATGCTTTTTCGCCACCGATTTCAGTGATGACGGTGATAAAGCAGGGCAGGCCCCCGCATGGGCCCGCCTTCGGCGGCTTCCGGCGGGGCCGGAAGTCACCCAGGGGCACCGCCGCCGCGCTTTCAAAGGGCGCGACGACGGTACCCCTGGGTGGAGCCCAGGCTAGGTGCTGCCAGGGCCCAATCACTGTGAATCACCGTTCATCAGTGGCTGAATGCTTTTGCTTTTCGATTCGTGTCCATCCGCGGCCCAAACGGCCCATCGTCTCGCGGGTCGCCCCTGGGTGGAACCCAGGCTGCGTGCTGCCAGGGCCCAATCACTGGGAATCACCGTTCATCGGTGGCTGAATGCTATTGCTTTTCGATTCGTGTCCATCCGCGGCCCAAACGGCCCATCGTCTCGCGGGTCGCCCCTGGGTGGAGCCCAGGCTACGTGCTGCCAGGGCCCAATCACTGTGAATCACCGTCCATCAGTGGCTGAATGCTTTTGCTTTTGGATCCGTGTCCATCCGCGGCCCAAACGGCCCATCGTCTCGCGGGTCGCCCCTGGGTGGAGCCCAGGCTGCGTGCTGCCAGGGCCCAATCACTGGGAATCACCGTTCATCGGTGGCTGAATGCTTTTGCTTTTCAATCCACGTTCACCCGGGTTGATCCGTGGCCCAAACGGTCCATCTTCGGCCCGCTGCTTCGCTCCCGGGGCTTCCAGCGTCGAATGGCCTCGGTGTGCCTGGCTCTTTCCCATGTCACTCTGCCGGCCGCTCGGCTTTGGTCGGCTCTCGCTGAGCGTGCAGGCTGGCATTCTCGGGGTGCCTTGTGATTGAGAGCGCTGACCCGGGCGGCGAACACCCGAAGCCTTGCCGAGAAGGTCACGGCCCCGGGCACTGACGACCCATGGTTCGTCAGTCAGTCGGCCTGTTGCATTGAAACCGTTGGCGCCTATATTGAAAAAATCCGCATGCATATAGCGTGTGAGACTTATTTTCAGTTGGTGAACCAATTCATGGGAGAAAGTCATGAACCAGGCTCCAAGCCTCACCTTCGCCTCGCGCACCGGCCGCACGCTCGGGCGCTTCGCGCTGGCCATCGCCTTGGCGGTTGGCGTTGGGATTTGCGTGCCGGCCTCGGGCCAGGCCGGCGGCGAACAAAACGAGAGCGAGGTTGCGCACGGCTTCGCCATCGTGCCGCAGGGCGTGATGCTCAACCTGCAGGGCCGCAACCGCGCGCTGGTCGGTTTGGGCAGCTACATCGTGAACACGACCGGCTGCAATGACTGCCATACGCATCCCTCGTACCTGCCCGGCAACGACCCCTTTGCCGGGCAGCCGGAGCTCGTGAACAGCGCACAGTACTTGACGGGAGGTCGGCAGTTCGGGCCGTTCACCTCGCGCAACTTGACGCCGGATAGCACGGGCCGCCCGGCCGGCTTGAGCTTGAGCGAATTCATAAACCTGATGCGCACCGGCGTCGATCCGGATTGGACCCCGGCATCGGGTCGTCCCCAAATTCTTCAGGTGATGCCATGGCCGGTCTTCGGCAAGAAGACTGACCGCGAACTGACGGCCATCTACGAGTACCTGAGCGCGATCCCCTCGCTGCCCAACAACCCGAACCCGGGCCCGTGAGTGCGCTTCGCCGCGCCGGCCTTCGAATTGGTGCTGCAGCGCCGGCTAAGCCTCGCTGTTCGTGACACCTCGTTCGCTGGGTGGCGATTGCGAATATGAACACACGCCGTGGTTGTTTTGCTTTTTGATCCGCACCCGTCCGTGGCTCAAACCATCCTTCGCATCGCTGCCCACCCCTGGAATCGCACCGCTCGCCCCGGCCTGCTTCCGATTCTGAGGGGTTCGGGGCAGGATGCTCGCGGAGGTGTCCCATGCGTCGTATCGCTTCTACCCTGCTCGTAGCTACGCCGGTGCTCTTCGCCCAGGCGCCGCCTCTTAAGCTGCCTGAGGCCAGTCCCCGGGCCACGGTCAGCCAGACGGTGGGGCTGACGGACATCGATGTGAGCTACCACCGGCCGGCGGTGAATGGCCGCAAGATCTGGGGCGGGCTGGTGCCCTACGGCCAGGTCTGGCGGGCCGGGGCCAACGAGAACACCGTGGTGACCTTCTCGAGCCCCGTCCGCGTGGGCGGGACGCCGCTGCCGGCGGGGCGCTACGGCCTCCACATGCTGCCCACGGCCACGGCCTGGACCGTGATCTTCAGCAGCCGGTCCCACGGCTGGGGCAGCTACAGCTACGACGCCAAGGAGGACGTGGCCCGCGTGCCGGTGACGCCTGTGGCCGCCGAGCCCACCGAGCGCCTCGCCTACACCTTCGACGATCCCAGCGATCAGGGCGTCACCCTGTCGCTGCGGTGGGAGAAGCTGCGGGTGCCCATTCCGGTGACCGTGGATTCCAAGGCGGTGGTGGTGCAGAGCCTGCGGGAGCAGCTGCGGGGCCTCCACCAGTTCTACCCGGAGGCCTGGAGCGGCGCGGCGGGCTGGTGCGCCCGCAATGACGTGAACCTGGACGAAGCCATGACCTGGGTCGACCGCTCGCTCACCATGCGGGAGTCCTTCATGGCTCTGCGAACCAAGGCCGCGCTGCTGGACAAGAAAGGCGACGCCAAGGGCGCCGAGGCCCTGCGGGCGAAGGCCCTGACGAAGGCCACCGAAGTGGAGGTCAACCAGCTGGGCTACACGCTGCTGGGCCAGAAGAAGATGGACGAGGCCCTCGCCCTCTTCCAGCGGAACGTGAAGGATCACCCCGATTCCTGGAACGCCTACGACAGCCTGGCCGAGGCCTACGCCCTCAAGGGCGACAAGGCCCAGGCCGCCGCGAACTACCGGAAGGCCCTCGAACAGGTGAAGCAGGCGGACCAGCGTACCCGCATCCAGGGCGAGCTGGACAAGCTCAAGTAGCTCGGACGGGCGCTTGGGTCACCGGCTGATGGCTTTTCACTTTCTCTGCACCATTCCACCAGGCGATGCCGGCTTTCAGAAAGTCGCCGGTGTAGCCGGCGGCCCGCAGTTCTCGGATGGTGAAAGGGGAAAACCTGTCTTATTTGCGTTGGGCGAGCAGGAAATTCTTTGTATCGTACAGCCATCATGAATGTCCCAAAGGAAAAGCGATCCAATCCCAGGACGGCCCTGCACCAACTCGTCCAGTTCGAGCGCACGGCCGCGGAGCTGTGCACGGCTGACACTGAGCTGACGCAGGGCGTCGGGCGCGACATCAGCCCTGCAGGCGCGAGTTTCCTGACGAGTTGCCCGCTCCAGCAGGGCGAGATCCTGCGGGTCCGCATCCCCGCTGAGCTGGAGCACCACGACGCCCCTGTCATCTCCGAGGTGAAGTGGACTCAGCCCACCCGCCACGGATTCCGCGTCGGTCTCCAGTTCCTCGCCTGAAGGGGGCTCCTGCTAGGATCCCTCCATCCCTTCACGCGGAGTCCCATGCGGCGTCTGAGGCAATGGACGGGTCCGGCGACGGCGGTGGCGCTGCTGGCGCTCGCGGCCTGCACACGGGCACCACGCCGGTACGTGGAGCGGCCTTCCTCCAGCCCGGGGGTGGCGCGCGCCCTCCCACGGTTGGGCTATACGCTGCAGGCTGGAGCCTTCGCCAAGGCGGAGAACGCGGCGCGCTTCGCCCAGTTGCTGCAAGGGCAGGGGCTGGAGGCGGCCTATTACGGTTCGGAGGACAGCCTCTATCGGGTGCGTTTCGGGGACTTCGCCACGAAGGAGAAGGCCCGGGTCCGGGGCGAGGCCCTGAAGGCCGCCGGGGTGATCGAGGCGTTCTGGGTGGTGGCGCCGGACGGATCGTCCCCGGGGGCCTCGGGCCAGCCCCGGCTCCACCCCTCGGATGAACGGGGCTTGAGGGCGGGTCTGGTGGACTCGGCCAAGGGCTACCTGGGCGTGCCCTACCTCTTCGGGGGCACCACGGAACGCGGCTTCGACTGCAGCGGCCTCACGGGAGCCGTGTACCGGCTGAATGGGTTGCGCCTTCCGCGCTCCTCCCAGGCCCAGTTCGAGGCGGGCCGCCCGGTGGATCTGGAAGCGGCCAAGGCGGGTGATCTCCTCTTCTTCGCCACGAACGGTGGGACCCGGGTGAGCCATGTGGGGCTGTACCTGGGGCAGGGGCATTTCATCCATGCGCCGCGCCCGGGTCAGGGCATCCGCCAGGATGACCTGGCGGAGCGGTACTACCGTAGGACCTTCCTGGGGGCCCGGAGCTACCTCTAGAAAACGAACCGGGCCGGGTGATTGACCTTTTCTGGATCGAGACTCATATTCCCTCTGCCTTCTCGCCAGCCGCCGGCCGCACCTTGGCAGAAAGGGGGGATTCATGGCCGCCTATGCCTATGAGGAATGCCTCGAACGGTCCTATCGGATCAACTGGAAAATCAAGGATGTGCTGGGAACGGTGGGGTTCGATCGGGGTCGCCCCTGGCTTCCCGCGGCCCTTTCCGGTGCCAAAGGTATTTTCTGTCTAAACGCGGAGGAGAAACGGAAGCTGACCCAGGTCGAGATGGGGGCCTACGCTCATCTCTTCGGATTCGTGGAGGCCTTCATCGCACCCGAGATGGTGGAGCTGGCCCGGGCGTCCGAAACCGTCAACCGAGTGGCCTTCGAGGCCCTCACGAACTTCGCCTCGGAAGAGATCAAGCACATGCGGCTCTTCCGGGAAGTCCGGAAGATGGTGGATCGGACGTTGGGTTTCCCGCTCGAGCTGCTGGAGGGGCAGGATCAGGTCGCCCAAGTCGTTCTGGGTAAGCACCAGGGCGCGGTGCTGCTCCTGACATCCGCCATCGAGTGGTTCACGCAGCACCACTTCCTCAGCGCGATGAAGGACGCCGATGAACTCGATCCGCTCACCAAGGAGATCTTCCGGTGCCACTGGCTGGAGGAGGCCCAGCATGCCCGGCTGGACCACCTGGAGACCGTGCGGGTCTTCAGGGAGATGACCGAGGCCGACCGGGATCAGGCCATCGAGGATCTGATCTGGCTGCTGGCCGCCGTGGATGGGCTGCTCCAGCAGCAGGTCGCCCATGATGTGACTAACCTCGGGCGGTATCTCGGCCGTGCCTTCACGGCGCCGGAGCGGCAGGAGATCCACCGGAACCTGCTGAGGGCGAAACGCCACTGCTTCATCGAGAGCGGGATGGTCCATCCCAACTTCCAGGAGCTTTTTCTTGCCGTGACGACCCCGGCCCAGCAGGCTGGGGTTCGGGGGGCCGTGGACCTCCTTCTGCAGGAACAACAGGGGCCTCCAGCCCAAGGCTGAAATAATTCTGTGGGTGGGCGTCGATTTTTTGAAAATCCGAACCGGAATGGCTTTACACTGGGAATCGCCCGCCGGTTGTGCGTGCAGAAAAAAGCGTTGCTGCCTCGCCTGGAAGGAACAATGCATCTACATCCAGGACGAAGAAAGCAGGTAGTCAAATGGCTCAGGGAACCGTGAAGTGGTTCAACGCCGAAAAGGGTTTCGGATTCATCACCCCCGATGACGGTGGTGCGGATCTGTTCGTTCATCACTCCGCCATCGAAACCACGGGTTTCCGAACCCTGGATGAGAATCAGCGCGTCAGCTTCAACGTAGGTCAGGGCCAGAAGGGCCCCCAGGCGACTAACGTCACCAAGATCTAAACCATACCGTTCAAAATGAAGCGGCCTCCTTCGGGAGGCCGCTTCTTTTGGGGCCGTCCGTCGCCGGCGTGCGTCATCGGATGGCTCCGTTCAGCATATTTCCTTGGCCCGAAAGGCTTCCGACCGTATTCTGGTCCCTTGCGCAAGGAGGAGCCCATGGCTCATGAGGGTCACGAACACGGACCAGACTGCAACCACGATCACGACGATTCCTTCGAAATCGAAGTCGTTGAGCTCGAAGACGAGAATGGCGAGAAGGAAGAATTCGCGATCCTGGAAGAGCTAGAGTTCGAGGGCCGCAACTTCGCCATCCTGGCGCCCCTGGCTGAGCTGCAGGCCCAGGAAGAGGGCACTGCGGATCCCGAGGAGGGACTGAGCCTGGAGATCTTCGAGGTGAAGGACGACATGTTCACCCCCCTGGAAGACGAGGAGCTGGCGGAACGCCTCATGAAGCACCTCGACGAGCAGGAAGCCAAGCTCAAGGCCGAGGAAGAGAAGGACTGAGCGCAACACCCATCAATCACACGAAGGCCCCCGGTTGGGGGCCTTCGTGCGTTAGAAATTTGAAAGCCTCAAGAGGGCGCTACTTGGGCGAAGGTACGTCCCTGCCCTTTGCGGGGTATTTCTTGGCGACTTCCTTCTGGTGGGCCTGTTCCTGGGCATTGGCCTCTTTGGAGCGCTTTTCCGCGGTGTCGTCCTTCTTGCGTTCCTTCGCTTGTGGCGGATCGGCCTGGCGGACCCTGTCCACCGTATCCTTGGCTTTCGCCCGGCTCTTGTCCTCCTTGCTCTGGGCGGAAAGAGCCGTGGACCCGGCCAAAACAATCATTAGGGCAAACATGCCCACCTTGTTCATACACAACTCCTTTTAAGCCTTTGGGCTTGCCTCAATATAGAAGCCCCGGGCGTCCGATCAAGTGCCTGGCTGAAACCAGGGTCATTCTTCTCTCAAAACCGGGGTGCGTGCCCTTGCCGTACTCTGGAAGGATGTTGCCCGACTCGATCTTCTTCGATGGCCGAATCCTCTTCCTCACGGAGGATCCGGAGCGGCTCCGCCGCCAGCTCGCGGGTGAGGACCTGGAGCTGGACGAAGCGCTTCCCCTGCGGGACCAGATCAGCACGGACGAGATCACGCCCGCCTTCATCTGCTACCACTTCGACGAGAAGCTTGGCGACTTCCCCTACTTGGGGTTGAAGTGCGGGGAGGCTTTCCCGGTGAAGGAGGGTACCGTTCGCGCAGGCGGCTTCGCGGTCAGCGTGGCCGGGAAGCGCCGGGGCAAGGGAAGCAGCCGCGAGGCCAGTCCCTACGCGGAGCTGTGCGGGGGCATCCGCCTGGTGATCGCGGAAAGCTTCGAGCGCATCTACCGCCAGAACGCCCAGAACCTGGGCCTGCTCACCAGCACGGACTTCGGCCTGATGCCGCGCCTCCGGCGGGGCGAGGCCATCCCCTTGGCGGAGTTCACCGCCAGCCTGGATCCAGTCACCGCCGAGATCGTGCGGCGCGGTGGCCTGTTCGCCTACAACGCCGCTCGTCTCCAAGGCGACGTGGTGCCACCGCTGCCCACCCATGCGCCGCGCCCCATGACCTACGCCGAGAAACTGCTGGCGCGCCACGCGGTGGTGGACGCGACGGCGGGCACGTTGGGCTTGCCGGTCGTGAAGTCCGGCGACGGCCTCTTCGTGAAGGCCGACTGGCGGTTCAGCCATGAGTACGTGACCCCAATGGCCGCCAGCTTCCTGGAGAAGGCCTTGGGGCCGGACGTCGTGTTGCGCGATCCGGCGTCCATCCTGGCCTTCCGCGATCACCTGACCTTCCTGCACCACAGCATGAAGGCCGAGCACCGGGCCATGGGCCTGTTGACGGTGGCGGAGCGCCTGAAGCCAGTCCAGGAGGCCTTCTGCGCGAAGCATGGCATCCGGCTGCACGGTGAACTGAGCGACGGATCCGGCAGCGAGGGCATCTGCCACGCCATCATGGCCGAGCGCTATGCCCTTCCGGGTCAGGTGGTGGTGGGCACGGATTCGCACACGCCCCATGCCGGGGCCCTGGGCTGCCTGGCCTTTGGGGTGGGCACCACGGACATCGCCAACGCCTGGGTGACGGGCGATGTGCGCGTCACCGTGCCACCCACGCTGCGGGTGCGCCTGCACGGGCGGTTGCGCTCCGGCGTGTCCGCCAAGGACCTGGTGCTGCACCTGCTGGCCCAGCCCCTCATCCGCGAGGGCGGCGCCATCGGCCACGTCATCGAATATCAGGGCGAGGCTCTGGTGGAGCTCGATACCGATGAGCGCGCCACCCTCACCAACATGGCGGCCGAGATCGGCGGCTTCACGGGCCTGATTGCGCCGGATGCCGAGACCCTGCGCTTCGTGAAGGAACGCCGCGGCGAGGACCTGGACCTGGAACCCTGGATGCAGGGCGACGTGGGCGCCGAGTACGCCCACACCCTGGAGGTGGACTGCGCGGCGCTGGGCCCCATGCTGGCCCGCCCCGGCGACCCAGGGAACGGCGTGGCCCTGGCGGACCTGGGCGCAGCCGTGCCCATCCACATCGCCTACCTGGGCAGCTGCACGGGCGGCAAGCGCGAGGATCTGCGGCGGGCCTACGAGGTGGTGCGGGTTGCCGCGACCGAAGGGAGGCGCGTTCCGGAGGGCGTACAGTTCTTCGTGCAGTGCGGCAGTGAGGATGTCCGCCGGTTCGCCCAGGCGCAGGGCTGGATCGCGGCCTTCGAGGCCGTCGGGGCCGTGGTGCTGGGCAGCTCCTGCGGCGCCTGCATCAACGCCGGCCCTGGCGTCTCCACACGCCCTGACCAGGTGACCATCAGCGCCATCAACCGGAATTTCCCCGGGCGCAGCGGCCCCGGCCAGATGTGGCTGGCCAGTCCCGCCACTGTGGCCGCCAGCGCCCTGGCTGGGCGCATCACGGGGATCTGAGAAACACGGCTCACGTTCAGCGGGGAGCCCGTTAAGGTGGCTTGGGTGGGCCGCCAGCCAACCCCGACCCAGCTTACGGAGACTCCGTTCATGCCATCCACTCGCCTTTATCCATTGCTCCTGGCCTCCGGATGGTTGTTCTCGGGAATCCCGGATTCAAGCCTGCCGGCCACGAATCCGCCCTCCGTGAAGACGCCAGGAGAGGGCCTGGCGATGGGTTCGCCCACTGACCCTGATCGTTTCTCCAACCTGCCCAAGCTGCTCTTCGACGATGCGGGTCATGTCGTCACCGCCCCGGCCCGCTGGGACCGGTCGGACTGGCTCACGGCCGGGGTGAGCGCCGCGGCGGTTCTGGGCACGGCCCTGCTGCTGGATCGCCCCACGGATCAGGCCGTGGTGAGGAATGCCAACGGCTCCTGGGACCGCGGAGCCAAGGCCGTCCAAAATCTAGGCGGTACCCCGAGTGTGCTGATCGCGGGAGGGACCTACCTCGCCGGCATCGCCTTCAAGGATCCTGAAGTCCGGGCCACGGGCATCGACACCATGGTGACGATGGGGCTCGCCCAGCTCTTGATCGTCCTGCCGCTCAAGGCGGTCGTGGGCCGGTCCAGGCCGATCGAGGACCAGGGCACGCACGATTTCCATCCCCTGCGCCGGGGGCAATCCTTCCCCTCCGGCCACACCACCCAGGCGTTCGCCTTGGCTGCGGTCATCTCCGAGCACGCGGACCGTCCTTGGGTTACCGGGCTTTCCTACGGACTCGCCAGCCTGGTGGGCGTGGCCCGCGGGGAGCAGCGCCAGCACTTCCTGTCCGACGTGGTGGCGGGTGGGCTGATCGGTACCTTCGTCGGGAAGGCCGTGGTGGCCCACAATCAGGCCTTGCGGGCCCATGCGCGCTCGAAGCTGTCCGTATCCTTTACACCCCTTGTGGCGCCAGGCACCTACGGAATCAGCGTGGCCATGACGTTCTGACGAACATCGACCAGAGGAAGGCGAGGAAGGTTCCCGCCGCGCTCAAGCTGAAGATGAGGACTGCGCCCGCAGCACAGTCTTTCGATACCTTGATGGCTGGGTGGATCTCGGGGTGAAGGTGGTCGAGGGCATGCTCCAGGGCCGTGTTGAAGAGCTCGGCGGCGAGCACCAGTCCGCAGTTCATCAGCAGCAGTGCCCACCAGATCGCCGCCGGTCGCATCCCGATCAGCACCGCGACCACCCCCAGCGCCATCAGGCTCTGGAAGCGGAAACTGGCCTCCTGGCGCCAGGCGGTACGGATCCCCTGGAGGCTGTACGAAAGGCGCTTGGGAAACGACTGGTTCTTCATGCGGGCCCTTGGGTGGTAGCTAGCATTGTGACACCGTAGCTCCCCGGGCCCGCCGTTCCCCTTCTCACCGAATCTGTGTGAATCTGTGGAATCTCTGGACCTGACGCTTTCTCCGGGAATGCCTAGATGCTCGACCCCGTACACGCCGCCCGCTACCGGGCCTTGATCCTGGCCAACCTGGCACGCCGAGGCACGCCTCCTTTGGCGCGCAACTCCAGGGTCCTGGTGGTGGACACGGCCCGGCAGCGCCTGGGTCTGCTGGAGGATGGCCGCCTGGCGTTCGAGGCCGTCATCTCCACGGCGGCCAATGGCCTGGGCTGCGAGGAGAACTCACTCTGCACGCCCACAGGCTGGCACCGCATCCATGCACGCATCGGCGCGGGCTCGGAACCCGGCACCGTCTTTCGTGCCCGGGAGGCTACAGGCGAAGTCTGGCGGAGTGAACCGCGCGAGGAGGACTTGATCCTCACCCGTGTGCTCACGCTGGATGGTCTAGAGGACGGCTGGAACCGCGGCCCGGGCCGGGACTCCCTGGCGCGCTTCATCTACCTGCATGGGACGAACCAGGAACACCAGCTGGGCCAGCCCGTATCTCACGGCTGCGTGCGGCTCGCCAACGCCGATATGGCGGACCTTTTCGAGCGCGTTGCGGAGGGCGATGTGGTGCTCATCGCCGAAGCTCTGCCAGGCGATGGTCTGGGGCTCGGCCGCCTGCATTTCGCGGGTGTGGCGGGCAGCGGCATGAGCGCCCTAGCCCAGTTCGCGGCCATGAAGGGCAGCCGGGCCAGCGGCAGCGACCGCAGCTTCGACCGGGGCCAGCGGCCCGAGGCTCGCGCCCAGTTGGAGGCTCTGGGGGTGGTGATCCTTCCTCAAGATGGTTCCGGCCTGGAAGGCGACTGTGCGGCCCTGGTGGTGTCCACGGCTGTCGAGGATGAGGTGCCGGACGTGGCGGGGGCCCGGCGCCTGGGCGTGCCGGTGCTGCATCGCTCTGAACTCCTGGCGCACTTCGTGTCACGGTACCGCACGGTGGCCGTGACGGGCACCAGTGGCAAGTCCACCACCGTGGCCATGGTGTTCGAGATTCTGCGCGGGGCGGGGCTGGATCCCTCCGTCATCACCGGCGGCGAGCTGGTGGCCCTGCAGCGGGAGGGCCACTGGGGCAATGCCTGGGCGGGGGTTTCCGATTTTCTCGTCATCGAAGCCGATGAAAGCGACGGTTCCGTGGTGCGCTACCACCCGGCCGTGGGTGTGCTGCTCAATCTCCAAAAGGATCACAAGGAGATGGACCTCGTGGCGGAGATGTTCCGCACTTTCCGAGCCCAGGCACGCGAGGCGGTCGTGGTGGGCGAGGCGGGAAACTTGGCGGAGTTCGCCGCGGGCGCCACCCTGTTCGGATTCAACGCTGGAGCGGATCCCCGCGCCGAGGACCTGAAGCTCGCGGCCGATGGCTCAACCTTCTCGGTGCGTGGGGTGCGCTTCCGCCTGCCCATGCCGGGTCGGCATAACGTGGAGAACGCCCTCGCAGCCATCGCGGCCTGCGCGACCCTGGGCGTCCCAATGGCGGCCATGGTGGCCCCACTGGCCGGCTTTCAGGGCGTCGCCCGGCGCTTCCAGGTGCTGGGCGTGCGGCGAGGCGTCACCGTAGTGGACGACTTCGGGCACAACCCCGCCAAGGTGTCGGCCTCGATCCGGGCCGCGCATCTGCGGACCGCCGCAACGGGAGGTCGCGTGCTGGCGGTCTTCCAGCCCCACGGCTTCGGACCGCTGAAGTTCCTCCGGGCCGAGTTCGTGGAGGCCTTCGCGGCTGAGCTGGCGCCGCTGGACCGGCTCTGGTTCCTGGACGTCTTCTACGCTGGAGGCACGGCCGCCATGGATATCAGCAGCGCCGATGTGATCGGAGACATCGCCACCCGCGGAGTGGCCGCCGAGTGGGCACCCTCGCGAGAATGCCTTGTGGAGCGGCTGGCCGCAGAGGCGAAGGCGGGCGACCTCATCCTGGTGATGGGTGCACGGGATCCCTCGTTGACGGACCTGACCAGGGCCATCCTGGAAGCGCTCTGAGCGGGGAAAGGAATGGTTAACCGCAGATGGCGCAGATGGCGCAGAAAAAACCGGATGGGCTCATCTGCGAAATCTGCGACATCTGCGGTTCAAGAACAAAAGCCTTCATCTCGCGGTACCCTCGGAGCATGGAACCCACGACCCTCCGCGCTGTCATGGCCGCGCTCCGCAAGCCGGAGACGGGCTGCCCCTGGGACCTGAAGCAGACCCACGCCTCGCTGGCCCGCTACCTGCGCGAGGAGGCGGCGGAGGTGCTGGACGCCCTGGCGGCCCATCAGGCCGACGATCCCGCCACCGAGGCGCACCTCTGTGAGGAACTGGGCGACCTGTGGTTGCAGATCGCCTTCCACGCCCAACTGGCGGCGGATCGTGGCGCCTGGGACATCCACGAGGTCGAGCGCACCGTGGTGGAGAAGCTGGTGCGGCGGCACCCCCATGTCTTCGCAGAGGTCAGTGTCGAGGGTGCCGATGAGGTGCTTACCAACTGGGCCGCCATCAAGCGGGAAGAGAAGGGCCTCCACGGCGAGGAGCCGCGCCTGCTGGAAGGCATCCCGGCCTCGCTGTCGCCCATGGAGGAGGCCCTGGAGATCGGTCGCCGCTGCGCCAAGGTGGGCTTCGAGTGGCCGGATATGGAAGGCGTGCTCGACAAGGTGAAGGAGGAGGTCGCGGAGCTGCAGGCCGAGTCCGACCCCGTCAGGGTTGAGGAGGAGTTCGGCGACGTGCTGTTCAGCCTCATGCAGTGGGCCCGGAAAATGGGCGTGGACCCTGACACGGCGCTGCGCCGCCAGATGACGCGCTTCAAGGGCCGCTTCACTTCGGTGGAGGATGACGCCCGGACCGCCGGCGGCTGGGAGAAACGGAACCTCGATCAGATGGAAGCGGCCTGGCAAGCTGCCAAGCGAAAGGCAAAGCCATGATGGCGATGCTGCTGTTGGCGCCCCGGACCGGAAGCCCGGCGCCGATCTGGATTCCGTTTGTATTGTTCCCGCTGGTGTTCCTCGGAGCGTCCCTACTATCCTCGCGCCTCCTGGGTGTGTTCCAGCTCTACCGGGACTTCCCGGCGGACCAGGCCGATTCCATCGAGACCAACCTGGGCTGGATCCAGATCGAGTTCGGGGTCTGGCGGGGGCACTCGCCCATGTCTGTAAAGGCTGGTCGGCGCTGCCTCCACATCAAGCAGCCCTTTCCCTTCCAGCCGCTGTTCTGGCTCGGGCCGGCCTCCATTCCCTGGGACCAGATTCGCGTGATGCAGGAGGCCGGGACAGACTGGTGGGCCTTCTGGAAGGCGGCAGAATTCGCGCTGGGGCCCGAGGACCGACGCATCCGCATCCGCGGCCGATCCGCCAGGAAGGTCCAGGCGGAAGTAGAGACGCGGCAAGGTCGAGTGGGGAACCTTCCCCTCCCGACCGCCGCCATCCGGCCCAGATGACCAGCTTCAGCCATCACTCAAGATGGAATGGAGGAAACGTCCCTCCTACTTCTTGATCACCTTCGCATCCTCGATGATCACGGCGTAGCTGTAGCCGGCGCCGAAGTCCCTGCTGGTTTGGACCGTGCCTCGGATAGTCACCGTGTCGCCCGCTGCCGCCTCGTCCTGGCTGGTGACGGTGATGTCATTCGTGCCCTTCTTCTTGTCGCCGCTGCCGTCCTGGAGGTGCAGCCAGTTCTTGCCCAGGATGCCTTTGCTGTATTTCACGACCTTGCCGCGCAGGGTGACGCTCTTCCCCTTGAGGCTGTCCTTCTGGGCCCAGATTTCAGAGACGGTGCGGGCCTCCGCGCCGGGGGCCTTCGCCACTTTCCCGACCTTGACAACCTTGGCGGGCTGAGTACCCTGGGCGTGGGGGTTGGCCCCGGCCGCCGGAGTGGCGGCACCCGCCGTGGCGAGGGTGCCGAAATACACCTCGGCAAAGGTCCGCTTCAAGGTCTTGGATTCGAAGTCCGTCATCAGCACAGCATTGGCGACGGTGACCTCGGAGCCCTTCTCGGCCTTGGCTTCGGGAACGGCGGTCCATACTTCGCCCTTCGCGGTCTTCAGGCGGAGGTAGCAGTAGGGCGAAGCCTCGAGGCGCTCCAGCACCTTGCCGGTCAGGTCCTCACCCTTGGGCATTTGGGCTCCCGTGGGATGAGGGGCAGGGGCTGCGGCCTGGGGCGGGGTGGTCGCCATGGTGTTCGAGCTGAAACCCGCCATCACCGAAGCGACGAGGATGAGGGTGAGGGGGCTGGGCATGGGGGAACTCCTAGGTGGAGGGCTGTGGGAATGCCAACAGGATTGGAGGCGTTCAGGATCAGGCGGCCGGATGGGGGTGCATCTTCGGCATCTTCGCCCCCAGGTGGCCGAAGTGCTTGCCGTAGGCGGCCATCATCTCCTTGCAGGCGCTCAGGAGGTAGCGCCGCTTGAAGCCGTCCGGCAGGGCCCGGATCATGGGGATCTTCTGGGCGTAGAAGGTCATGTAGCACCGTCCCAGGGCGATGGCGACCTCTTCGAGCGTCATGTCGTAGGGCTCGATGATCGGCGTGGACAGGTTGTACTTGGAATAATCGTGGACGCGCACCCGGTCCTGCATCTGGTCGTAGAGGGGCGTGAAGGGCATCGGCGTCAGGACGGGAAACACCGCGATGTCGGGGTTCATCCGGATGGCGACCTCGATGGTGCGGTCGATGGAGGCCTGAGTCTCCGTGGGATGGCCGATCATGAAGGAGGCCTCGGTGACGATGTCGTGCTCGCGGGCGAGGTCGATGGCCCGGGCGATGGCGTTCACATCGTTGCCCTTGTTGAGGGAGGCCAGCAGCTCGTCCGTGCCGGCCTCGGCGCCAATATAGAGGTGCACAACGCCCGCCGCCCGGTACTTGGGCAGCAGGTCCGCGTCGCGCACCACATCCTCCGCGCGGGTCTCCATCAGCAGTCGGATGCCAAGCCTGGCGTCGATGAAGAGATCCAGCAGCCGTTCCCAGCGGGTCCGGTCGCTGGTGGGGTAGGGGTCGATGAGGGTGATGGATTCCACGCCGTAGCGATCGACGAGGAGGCGCACCTCCTCCATCACGTCCTCCGGCGTCCGGGCGCGCCAGTCGCCCCGCCAGAAAGCCCGGTGGCTGCAGAACGAGCAGCCCATCATGCAGCCGCGCGAGGTGAGGATGGAGGCCATGCGGCCCGGCGGGTCGATGCGGTAGCGGTAGGCGTCCCAGTCCAGCAGGTGCCAGGCGGGCTTGATGGTGTCCAGATCCAGGATGTGGGGGCGAATCTCCGTGACGAGCACGAGCCCGTCCCGGCGGAAGGCGATGCCCTTCACCGTGTCGAGCCCGCCATCCTGCAGGGCCGCCAACAGCTCCGGCAGGGTGGCCTCCGCCTCGCCCCGCAGCACGATATCCACGGGGCTGGCTGGATCGTCGAGCAGTTCCTGGTATTTGAAGGTAGGGAAGGGGCCGCCTAGCAGCGTGATGATGCCTGGATTCGCAGCCTTGGCCAGACTCAGGGCCTTCACGGCCGCCGGCACCACGGCCGTGCTGATGGCGCCCGTGACAGGCAGGTAGTCGTAGGCGACGACGATGTCCGGGCGGTACTGTTCCACTTCCGCGCGGATGGTTTCGAAGCTGCCACCCTCCCGGTTCATGGCGTCGTAGATCCGGGCCTCATGCCCCGACTGCTCGACGGCGCCGGCCAGGTAGGCGATCTGGAGCGGCGGCCAAGTGCCGATGACCTCCACACCCCAACTGGAGTAGGGCGGCACCACGAAAAGAACCTTGCTCACAAAGTCACCCGTATTGCCTTTCACAACATCAGTCTGAGGTCAAAGGTAATGGAAAAAGTCACAATGTCTTCGGGATTCGAGAGGGTCACTGGAAGTAAGCGGAGTGCAGCGAGGGGATCAGGAACGGAAAGATGAACGCCGTCAGAATGGACACGCCGAAACAACCGATGGTGAGCCAGGCCGTGGTCCGTGGGCGCAGGCGGTAGAACAGCCGCAGGTGCAGCAAGGTACCGAAGCAGAGCCAAGTGACGAGCGACCAGGTCTCGATGGGATCCCAGCCCCAGTAGCGGCCCCAGGACTGGTGGGCCCAGATGGCGCCGGCCACGATGGTGGTAGACCAGAACACGAACCCGAAGCCAATGAAGCGGATCATCGATGCGTCCAGAACCTCGGCTGAGGGGAAACGTTCCAGGAAGCGGCTGGAGGCGCCCTTGACCTTCCGCAGGAGGATTACCGCGGCGGCGAAGGCGAGCAGGAAGGCCCCCACCGCCAGCTTGGTGAAGAAGATGTGGAACACGAGCCAGATGGAGCGCAAGGTCGGCGGCAGGTTGCGGGCCTCGGGGCTGGTAAGCAGGCCCAGGCCGACCATGAGGATCGCGGCGGGCAGGACCACCAGGGCCAGTCCCGCCCAACTGGGCCGCCGCCACAGCACGATGAGCAGCATGAGGATGGCGATCCAGGCGTTGGAGGACAGGACTTCGTACTTCAGCATGTAGGGGCCGTGGCCCGTTTCGATCCAGCGGATGACGAGAGCCGCCCCGTGGGGCAGGAGGCCCAGGGCCGCGAGCCCACGAGCCCAGCGGACCCGCGCGGGGTGGTCCCAGAGCAGGGCGTGGGCGAAGAGGATGGCGGCCAGGGCGTAGACGCCCACGGCGGTCCAATGGAGGAGGGTCTCCTGGAAGAAGGGGCTCATGGCTTTGCTCCCTGGGTGGCGGGCGCGGTGATCATGCCGTGGGCATCCTTGGCGTCGATGTTCCAGGGGACTTCCTTGCGTCCCACCTGGGGTGGGGCCGTGAACTTGGTCTCCTCCACCAGCCAGGTGCCCTTGTGGTAGCTGAACCGGTAGAGCATCTCGTAGTGGTCCACGGAGGCTTCGCCCACCTGCCGGCCGGTGGCGGTCTGCACATCCCGGTAGCGCCACTGCTCCCGGGTGTGGACCTGGAGACTGTCGGCGGCCTGCTCGACCTTCGTCACCTCCAGGTTCTCCAGGCGGGCATCCAGGGTCAGGCCCATGTCCATGCGCACGCCGATGAGGCCGAGGAGGCGTCTCCCGTCGGGAGCATCCGGACCTACCACCTCGTCGATGAGGCGGACATCGTTCTTCCGGTAGGCCTCGCTCACCACCTGGTTGTAGCGGGCCACCAGCATCCGGGCCTCGCTGGAGGACACCCGCGAGCAGCCGAGGGTTAAGGCCATGAAGGCCAGGGCAAAGAAGGTCCGCATCGTCATACCTCGCCTCCATGGTCCCGTACCAGGCGCTCGAAGCGCTCCTGGAATAGCGGGGCGAACCGGTGGGGTCGCAGGGCCACGACCACCCGTTCCTGATCACCTTCCGGCGTGACAGAGACCAGCTCATCCACCCGCGTCACGCCATAGGTGAGGGCCGCTCCCGTCAGGGCCAGGGCGAAGCCCAGGTAGGCCAGCCCGATGGCGGGGTCGTGGTTGCCGTGGAGCCGTGCCCAGTAGGGAAGGCCGTGCAACTTGAAGGTGCCGCCCCCGGGCAGGGGCAAGCTTTCGCCGGGCCGCAGGGGGCCCTCCGCCAGGGTGGCGGAGCCGTCGAGGATCCGCACCTCCGCCAGACCAGGGCGGCTGCCGTTCGCGGGCATGGGCACGCGGATCCGGGCGCGCAGGGGTCCGGGGCCCGGGGAGTAGGCGCCGAACGCGGCGGCCTCCTTCTTTTCCAGTAGGGCGGCGGTTCGCTGGGGCGGCCCGGCGGGGAGGCTCCACTCCACCAGGGCCGCGGGGCCGTGCTGGTTGTCCGCGTAGAGGCGGCCCCGGGCCACGGACAGTTCCTGGTTGATGCCCAGCTCGCGCATCTGGTCCCCGTTCTCGGTCACCTCTGCCAGGCCCAGGCGGAGGGTCCGCAGGTCGCCGCTGCCGTAGCGGGTGATCTCCACGGACACCAGGCGCAGGGGGGACTCCAGGCGGAAGGGTTCGCCCAGCGGGCCGGGCCACTGGGCGCCCCAGGCCTCGACGGTGGGCGGCAGCACCTCCCCCTCGTAGAGGTCTACCATGGCCTGGACACCGAACAGGGCCTGCAAGGCGCCGGCGAGAACCACGCAAAGGAGGCCGATGTGGAACAGGGGCGACCCCGCCAAGGCCAGGCGCCCCCGGGTCCGGATGTGCGTGATCGCTTGCGCACCTGTGGATGCAGGCCGCGTGAACTCGCGCCGGAAGGGCGCCGTCCGAAAATGGGCCTCCGTGGGAACCAGCTGCCATTGGGCCCGGAGGCGCCGGGCCTGCTCCACCACCACAATGGCCAGCGAAACTGTGGCCATGCCCAGGGCCAACAAGAAGGCTGGACTCGTGAAGACGTGATCCAGAGCCAACGCATCCACCAAGGTTGAGATAAGGGCTCCGTGGGTGCGAAGTCGCTCCACTTCCATGGTTGGGGCCGTGCCCGCTTGGGGCAGGATGGCGCCAAACGCGCCGATTCCTGTGACAGCTAGGACTTCCCCAATGATGGTGGCTGGATGCCTGAGGAACCGTTTGACGAGACGAAGCAAGGTCAATCCTCTGATTGGTAGCGGCCCAGAGCCCATATCCAACAGTGCCTGCCTGGGCTCCTGATCAGGGTGGTTTGCAGGACGAGTTATATGTCGTGCCCGTCTTTCTCTTCTGTGTAGGGCAAGGCTTGGCTACCGATTCGGAGAAAACCAGGGGGAGCGACATGCGCTCAGGTTCACCAGGTCTCCTTGATGCCCGAGTTGGTCAGGGTGGATGGATGAGCGCTACTGCTACATTTCGCCGAACAGTTCCCAGTAGCATCCTTGTTGTAGTTGGAACTGCTGGTCTTGATGAACTGGGTCAGCTGGATCTTGGTATTGTCGTTCAGATAGGCATAGCGCTTTGGGAGATTACTGGTATCTGTGGCGATCAGGCGCGAAACCTTGCCACCGTGGGGGATGACGATGTGGCATTCGTAACATTTCCGCGACGAGTGGTCGCCGGCGGAGTGGACATTGTTGGTCGATGATTGGATTGGGTGGCAGTTGTTGCACCAGGATTGGTTGGTGGGTGTCGTGGTCTGACGAGCGTTGGAAAGCGTTACATCCGGCCAGTTGGCCGGAGGCGGGGTCCCGGTGCCGAAGCTGCGAAGCATGAATTGGGCGGCCGATCCATGGGGCCCCTGTGCAGCGGTGCCGTCCGTGTTGTGGCAGTCCGAGCACATCATGGTCTGGCTGCCCTTGTTGGTGTTCCAGGGAGGGTTGAGGGTAACGGTCAATCCCCCGGTGGGAGTCACCTGACCTGTCTGAGCGTTCATGGGGACGACCACAGGGTGGGCCGACCGGTTGGCCGGGTTGAACTCCTGGGCCAGGTCGGTGTAGCTGAGGACCGGGGTGGTGGTCACGGTGGCAGTGGAGTAGCGGTAGTAGCGCGTGGTTCCCACGTAGGGCGTCGTGAGGGTCAGGCTGGTGGCGGTGGGTGCCGGCGAGGCCGCCACGATGTAATAGATTCCGGTCCCGTCCTCGGGGCGGATGGCTTGCCCCGCCATCGCCGCCGTCCAGTTGGTGCCGGAGCCGGTGACGGTCGTGCTGCCGCTCAGGAACTTGGCGCCGGGATGCAGGTAGAAGTCCGCAGGGGTGGCTGCCACGGTGGAGGCTGCGATGGTCAGGCCTGTGGCCGAGCCCCAGGCGGTGATCTCGGACGAAGTGCCGGACCCTATGAGTTCGATGTACTGCCCCACCACGGAACTTACCCAACTGGTACCGTAGCCGGTGACGGCGTTGGTTGCCGTAATGGCGGCAGAGGGCCGTGTCTGGTAGTTCCCAGAGGTGTTGTTCTGAAGGAAATTGGTGAGCAACCGCAAGGAAGTGCTGGTGATGTTGTAGGCCGTGCTCGGATCGACAATGTAATTGTTGGTGGTCCCGGATCGCCGGATGCCTCGGCCTTTCATGTTGGCGTTGGTCCAACTGGTCGTGGTCCCCGCAACAGTGTTGCTGTTCAGCGTGAACGAGGCGGTTCCCGAGCCAGTGGCCCAGGTTTGAGGGGTGGTGCTGGCGGCCATGGTGAAGGCGCCGACGGAGGTTCCCCCTCCGCTGGACGGCGCCGTGGTGCCAAAGGAATAGCTGGTGTGGCACTTGAAGCAGACTTGGTACTCCTTGGTAGCGGTGGGCTGGGGAGAATAGCTATAGGTTCCGGGGGCCAGCCAAGTCGGCCAGGTGGCCACATCCACCCCATCCACGCCCATGAGCGGCCCGCTCTGGACGGTGGTGCCGTTCATGATCTGGTTTCGGTACTGATCGGCCGTGGTGCCGTAGGTGTGCGAACCCGCCGCGGCCTTGTGGGGGTTGTGACAGTCGGCGCACATGACAGTGCGGCCGCTGGTGCGCTCGATGGGATGGTGGGTGGCCTTGGTGATCTCTTTCTGGATGTCAGGAATGAGGAGCTGGACCGCTCCGGTGGGAGTGAGCTGGTTGGGGGTCGTGGTGTTTACGTCGCTGTGGCAGGTCAGGCAGAGGTTTGAGGGCTCGTCCACCAGGAGCTTGGCATAGTGCTTGGTGGTGTCTCGGGAATCGGGCCAACCATGGGGAACGTGGCAGTTCACGCAGGTGGCCCGCTTGCCGGCATCCGCGGCGTAGCTGAAGGCCGGATAGGTGGTGATGGGGCTGCCGTACTTCCCGCCGGGCCACAGCACGCCCTTGGCGGTGTCGAAGTGCACGCCCTTGTTGGTAGTGACCGTGGCGTAGGTGTGGCAGTCGTTGCAGAGGGGGCTGACGCCGGCGGTGGCACTGCTCACTTCGGCGCGGAGCAGGAGGCCGTTGGCGGTGGTGGTCGCCTTGTGGACGTCGTGGCAGGACTGGCACCGCACGAATCCATCTGCGTCAAGCAGGGCCGTGGAGGGGCCTTTCCAGTCCCCGCTTATTTGGTCCTTCGAAAGCTTGTTGGCATAGGATCCCACCGGATGGCTGATACCGCCCTTAGCGGTGACATTGCGGGGCGCGTGGCAGTCCACGCACATCTGGCTCTGGTTGTTGTCGATGCGCTGGAAGTGGCGGCCAGCGCTGCCTGCGGCCAGCAGGCGGGAGGCGGGGTCGAAGGCATTGGCGGCCTGGCTGTGCTGGTTGTGGCAGCTGGAGCACATGAGGCCGCCGTTCTCGAGGCGGAGGTTGGCGTTGGTGGGCACGGCCAGATCGGTCCGCACATGGAGGTACCACTGGTCGCCTGTGGCGAACGAGGTGCCCGTGGTCCCGTCCGCGAACTTCAAGCTGATGCCAGCGTCGAGGAGGGTGCCCGTGAGGGAGGCGCGGAGGCCGGTGACGAGGCCGCCGAGGGTCCCGGTGAGGGGATCGGAGGTCTGGTACTGGAAGGTGGCAGAGCTGGCCGTGCCAGGCGCGGTGATCGTGATGAGGTAGGTCTTCGCGTAGGGCCCCGTGAAGCTGCCTGTGGGCGTGAGCGAACCCGTGGAACTGTTCGTTTTGCCGGAAGGCACGGAGATGCGACCCGAGGGGCCGGCGTTCCAGCGGTGGGAGGTGCCGCTCGCCGCGACACCGGCGGGCATGCCCCGGCCGGGGACGGCCTGGTCATTCGGGGTGAAGGAGTAGGGAGCTCCAACGGCGGTGCTGGGGGGGGTGCCGACGCCAAGGGAGCCCGTGGTATGGCAGGTCATGCACAGGTTGGCATTCCCGGCCGCGGTGGTGAGGGTTCCGCCGGGGGCATTGTGCAGCTTATGACAGGACAGGCACTGGATGTTGTTGGTCCCGTTGTGCGGCGGATCCGAGGCGCGGAGGGCCGCCGGGGTCAGCAGAACGGCGAGGAGCGCCAGGAAGGTGGAGCGCATGCGGTTCATCGCGAACCCCCGTGCTTGTGGGATTTTTTGGAGGTGCCCCCCCCTCCCCGCGGAATCTGGGGCCGCGGATTCACGATGACCCTCGTGGCCGCTTCGAATTCGTTGCCATCGGAGGTCCGGCCGGTGATGAAGACGATGCTGGTGCCATCGGGCAACGTGGCCAGGAGCGCCGGGATGTTGAAGCGGAGTTTCAGCTCTGCCGCCGGCGCGTCGCCGACAGCCTGGATGGCATCCTGCTGCAGAGGCTGGGCTGGCACGCCGTTCACGAGCACCGTCGAGGCGATGATCTGTTCGGGCGCCACGCCGTTCACATGCAGGTGGCCGACCACCATCTTGGGATGCTCTTGTCCGTCCTTGTCCTCGTCCCCGTCCTCGGGTTCCTCCCTGAACGCGGATCCCCGGCCCATGGGCCCGCGGGTGAAGGTGACCTGGTCCAGGAGGAAGGCGGCCTGGCGGATGGCAGGATCGGCGTAGGTATCCAGGCCGAAGATCTCCACCCGCGTGCTGCCAGCGGACACCACCAGCAGGCGGTTGTCGCTGTCCACGGCCAGGCTGGAGGGCACGCTCAGCTCGCCAGGGCCCTCTCCGAAGGAGCCAATGGTGGAGAGGATCTTCCCCGTGGTGGCATCCATCACCTGGACCATGCCGTGGAAGGCATCCGCGATGTAGATACGCCCTTGAGCATCGCCGGCCAGGCCCTGGATGCGGCCGAAGGGAGACTTGGCGCCCATGCCCATCCGACCGGGCGTGGAACCGAGGATACGGAGCAGGCTGCCCTCAGGGGTGAAAACCTGGATACGGTTGTTGTTCTGATCGGCCACGAAGACTTCCCCCGCGGGACTGACCCACAGGCCCGTGGGGAAGTCGAACTTTCCGGCGATGGCTCCGGCGCCTCCGAACTCGCGTACCTTGGCCCCCGTGGGCCCATAGACCTTGATGAGGTTGGCGGCGCTGTCGGCCACATAGACCTGGCCCGCCGCATCGAGGGTGATGTGGTTGGGAAGGAGGAACTCGCCAGGGCCCTGCCCCAACCGCCCAGCGAGGGTTCCGTCCTGGAGGAGGATGGACACGGCGCCGGTTCCGGCCTCGCCGACGAAGACGCGCCCGCTCTTGTCTACGGCCACCCCAAGGGGGCGGGCCAAGCCATCCTTGATGAAGAGGAGGCGGCCGGATTCGTCGCGGACATACAGCCTCCCCAGGGCTGCATCCGTGATGTAGATGCGGCCGATCGCACCCGCAGCGATACGGGCGGGGTCATGTAGGCCATTCCGATAGGCCCGCAGCGGCGTGGCGACCGGAGCCACCACGGGGACGGGGGTCTGGGCCTGGAGCTCAAGGCCGCCCAGCAGCAGGCCTGCGCAGACCAAGGCCAGATGTCGAGGAGTGACAGAGCGGTGACTCATGGGCGACCTCGGGGGGGGGAGTCCAGGCCAAAGGCCGGGATATCCCAGGAGCATAGGGCGGAATGAGGTTTAAGGATGAGCAGATGATCTATGCTGCGTAACACGCAACAGTTGCGGACTGCAACAAATCAATCGTTTCTTGAAGGCCCCTAAGAAAAAAAAACCAGATGATCAAAATCACAAAAATAGATGACCCGTAGTTCGCTTATGGGCCCTATGGTTCGAGGGTCGGCTGACAGGTTCCTGTGACGTTGTCCGATGCAAGACATCCACGAGGCAAAAAAGCCATGTTCAAACGTTCCACCCTGCTGTCGATCGCCCTCGCGTGTGTCGCGAGTGCGATGGCGCCTCTGTCCGCGCAGAAGCCCGCCACCCCTCCCGTGGCACAGGACGAGGTGCTGGCCTGGCCCGCTCCCCCAGCTCCCGCCCGCATCAAGTGGGTGGCCGAGTACCGCAACGCCTTCGATGTGGGCGCCAAAAAGAAACGGAGCTTTCTCGATCGCCTGGCCGGCAAGTCCGAGGATGTGATCTGGCTGCAACGCCCCCTCAGCGTCGCGGTCGATGACAAGGGCGTGATTTTCGTTGGCGACTACAACCTGGGCGTCATCGCCATGGATCCCGCGAACAAGAAAATTTGGGCGTTCTCTGCCGTCAGTGGCTCTGTGCTGACCACACCCACGGGGCTGGCGGCGGATTCCAAGTTCGTGTTCGCGACAAGCGCCAATACGAGCCAAGTGGTGATCTTCGACAAAGAGGGACGTCAACTCAGCGCACTGGGGAAGGCGGACGGCATCAAGCGCCCGGTGGGACTGGCCGTGGATGAGGCTCGAAACCTGCTGGTGGTGGTGAATGGAGACGAGCACGCCGTACGCCTCTACAACCGGAGCCTCAAGCTCCTCAAGACGATCGGCAGCCGTGGGAGCGAGGAGGGCCAGTTCAACTTCCCCACCTATGTCTGCATGGTGGCCGGTGTCGGCTTCGCGGTGGTGGACTCGGGCAACTTCCGTGTCCAGCTCTTCGACTTCAATGGCCGGTTCCTCCGGGCCTTCGGCCAGGTAGGTGACATGGCGGGCCAGTTCGCCCGGCCCAAGGGCATTGCGGTGGATCCCGACGGCCAGCTCTACGTGGTGGACGGCGCTTTCAACAACTTCCAGATCTTCAACCAGGAGGGCCGCCTCCTCACCTTCGTCGGTCAGGGCGGGGTGCGCAAAGGCCAGTTCCAGGTGCCCAATGGCATCGCCATCGATGCCAGCGGAGCGATCTACGTGGCGGATCAGATCAACCACCGCATCCAGAAGTTCCAGTATTTGCGAGAGGAAAAGGAGGCACCCGCCTCCCATCCCACCCCGCAATAGCAGCACCCTGCTGCTTTTCTCTCCACTCCCCCCCCCCAACCCACCTACGAGGTGAACCATGAAGTCCCTTCTCGTCGTTCTGCTGGCCGCCGGCTCCCTGAGCCTGTCGGCGGGCATCATCGGCACCAAGCACGACCTGAGCACTAACGCTCTCGCCGGCCAGGGTCACACCAATACGACTCAGGTCTGCGTGTTCTGCCACACCCCCCACAACGCGGCTGCCACCCAGCTCGCGCCCCTGTGGAACCGGAAGTTCGCGGGCACCACCCCGACCTTCACCCTCTACAGCAGCGCGACCCTGACCTCCACCCCCACGCAGCCCACCGGGGCCAGCTTGGCCTGCTTCACCTGCCATGACGGCACGACCTCCGTGGGCAACCTCATCAACATGCCCTCCGACACGGCGACCTTCACCTACACGGCCGGCGGTAATGTAAGCAACCTCGGTGTACTCAGCGGGGCTCCCGCTCTTGGCACGGATCTGTCCAATGACCACCCCGTGTCCATGACTTACCCCACCAAGACAGGCCTTGTGGTTCCGACCGTAAGTGGCACGACGTCCAACGTCGGCGGGCTCCCCCTCTTCACCAACAAGGTTGAGTGCGCCAGCTGCCACGACGTGCACAGCAACGCGATCGCCACGCCCTTCCTGCGCGCGTCCATGACCAATTCCGCACTCTGCACCACCTGCCACATCAAGTAAGCCAGGCACCACGACACGCATGACAAGCGGGGGGTGGTTCCACCCGCCCCCTGCCTTTTTTTGGGCCTCCTTTCCCGAAGGTCTGCCGTGAGGTTTGGAACATTCACATTGCTCCTCGTGAGCGCGGCTACCGCCGTGCAGGCTGAGGACTGCCCGTTGGTACTGAATCAACGGTTCCAGCTCCGCTACAACCAATGGCAATCCAGCCAGATGGCCACCACTTCCACCACCCAGGCCATCTATGAGGTGGAGGCGGGCATCCCCATCTTCACGTACCGTCTCGGTGCCCTGGCTCTGAATGGGGCGGTGGAGTACAACCGCCTGGCCTACAGCAACGAATCGGGTGCTGAGATCGGCCTGAACCGCTATGGCGCCCGCATCAGCCTGTTCCCCTACCGCCCGGTCCACCTCTACCTGGACTATCAGCACACCCAATCTCCGGATCTGCTGGGCTCCGGCTCACTAAAGGGTGAGACATGGGGAGCCGGCCTCCGCTATGCCAACCGAATTCTCGGGGATGTCTTCCTCACCTACCGCCATGGGGAGGCCCGGCTGGAAGGGGGCGCCACGCCGAATGCCTATCGGGATGAATGGGCCCAGTGGAAGCTGGAGACTCACCATCGCTTCGCTCAGACCCAGGTTGATTTCGAGGCCCTCCGTCAGGATTACGCACCCCTAGGTACGCCCGCCTGGCGGTACACCACCCTGAACTTGGACACGAGCACCTTCCTCGCCCGCGACTGGAAACTCCGCACGCGAGCCCAGGCGCAGGAATCCGGGGCCAGCCGCTGGTCTAATTTCAGTGCTTCGCTCTACGGGCCGATCAGCGGCGCCTGGCACTCCCTGACCAATGTTTCCACTGACGCCACCGCGACAGGATCCGTTCGCACGGCCACCAGCTTCACCTCGGAATCCCTGGTGTACGAAAGCGGTCGATGGTACTCCCATGCCACAGGGAGCTACGGCGGAGCTGATACGCCGGCCCAGGAGCGGAGCGAGCGCACCAGTTCTCTTCTGATGGGGGGCTCCTACACCCTGAATCCGGAATGGCGACTCCATGGAGACGCGGGTCTGTCGTATTTCCAGAGGTCCCTCGTTACCCAGGACGACTCCAAAAGCATCAGCTCTCTGAACCTGGGCATCGCCCGGGGAGGCGATGTGCCCGAGTTGATCCGTCATAGCCTTTTCTTCCTCAGCGATTGGAACTTCGACCGGAAGATGCGCGAGGAGTATCCCCCAGACTTCGTGCCCACCGAGCTGGCCCAGGAACTGCTGCGGCGCCGCATGCGCCAGACCGGCAGCTTCGGGTTCACCGCAGACCTATGGCGTATGAGTGACAGCAGTACCGAAGGGACTTTGGACTGGGCCCGCGTCACTGGCCAGGTCCAGACCCGAAGTGATCTGGCTTTCTACCTGATGGGCGATTTCAAACACGACAAGGGCCTGACCCAGCCCGGTCTGGATCTGCGCAGCACTGACCTGCAGGTGAATGGTTCCTACCGGATGGGGCCTACCACGTTGACTGCCTCCCTGGGTTACAGCGATGGCTACCAAAGCCAGACCGCAGTCTCGGCCACGAATCCCGCGCCCTTCGTGGGGAACCAAGTCGGCCTGAGCCGACACTACTCGGCGGGTGCAACGACCCGGCTCTGGAGGGTGCCGGTCGGCGCACTGCTCCTGCGGTACGATGCGTCCATGAATCCTTCCACCACCACTCTTTCCGCCTGGGCGGACCTGAGCTTCCGCCAGGTTTCTCTCCGGGTCCGGTACCAGACATCCCGCACCGACGGCGGCTTCCGCAACGACAGCATCAACGTGGATCTGCTGCGTTGGTTCGATACCATCTGCGTGAGGAACTGGCGATGAGGCAGGATCTCCTGTTCAAACGGATCCAGAGCCTCGCCGTGGGCCTGGCGATGGGTCTGGTGATGAATTCGACACGGGCCCAGACCCGGCCTGCGACCCCGGTGCTGGCCAAGGTGCCCACCAAGAGCGGGATTCCGATGACCCACGGAACTTGCGTCATCTGTCATAAGAATCACCACGCGAGCTCAAGCGCCATTCTGAAACTCTCCCGTGCGGCGGCGGATCGGCTCTGTCTGTCCTGTCACGAGGGCATGAATGGCGCGCCCAGCGCCGATTTCGCACCCAAACTCCCCGCATGGAGTGGCCAGGGCTCGGGTCACATGGCGGGGCGCTTCAGCTCCCGCCGAGCCGAGACTTACGCCCGAACGATTCCGGCCGGCCAATCCAGGGTGATCCGCCTGATCCAGGATTGCTCCGGCTGCCACGACCCCCACGGCAAAGAACGCGGCAAACTCCGCATGACCGCCTTTGATACCCGGGGCCAACTTCTGGATCGCCGACCCCAATCAGTGGCCGAGGTCTGCTTCGGGTGCCACGCGGGTTCGGAGGCGGCTCCCCTCACCTCCGGCAATCCGGATATGGGCCAACTGTTCGGCAAGGGTGTGTCCTCGGCCCATCGTATCGGAGCCACCGCGGCAGGTCGCCCAGAGCTCCCCAGTCTGCGCACTTCGGCATTCCAAGGGCGGCTAGACTGCACATCCTGCCATGACAACCCCGACCCGGCCGGCGCCCGGGGGCCGCACGTCTCGACCAACGCAGCCCTCCTGAAAGCGTCTTTCGGCCATGAGAAGGATATGGGCCGCCTGGGCGACCGGGTTAACGAGCTCTGCTTCCTCTGCCACGACAAGCAGTCCATCCTCGGCAATCAGTCCTTTGCCTTCCACAGTCAGCACATGGCGGGTTTCACGGGCGGAAGCCCCTCCGCCGCTGGTTCCACCCAGCCCGTTTCCGAAGCGGCGGCGGCGCTGGGGATCCGTTCCCCCCGGGACTTCCGGCCAGGACGAAGTGGGGCCTTCCAGCCTGGCTACGGCGAGCCCACCACCTGTGCCACCTGCCACAACTCCCATGGATCCTTGCGACAATCCTCCCTGATCGAGTTCGACCGGTCCGTCGTGAGCCCCTCCTCCGTGGGCGGGCCGTCTTTCCAGCGATCCGGCCTCGGCCACGGCACCTGCACCCTCAGCTGCCATGGCTACGACCACGTGCAAACGCGCTATTGACCTGTCTGCCCCGACGCCTGTCCCAGGAGCCTTCCATGCATGACGCTTCCCTTTCGCGGAACGGCTTCCCACGGATTGGAATGGTGACCCTACTCGGGGCTCTGGCTCTGGGTTTCCCGATCCAGGCCGCGCCCGCCAAGCGTCCGATCCGCGCTGCAGAACCTGCGGCGGAGCGCCTGAAAGTGATTATGGCGGTGGAGTCAGGGCTTTCCCCGGAAGCCGCCAAGGCCCGGATCGTCCGCTTGGAGAGGGCCTGGACCCGGGCCGGGGCGAAGGGACTCCTGAAGGCCCCCGAATGGCAGGAGAGCCGCCAGGAGGGTCGCCAGGCCGTGCTGGGGAAGGCCTACCTGGGCTCCCGGCCGGGGCATTCGGCCATGACGGAGGACCAGGTGCGCGCCGCATTCCTGGCTCAGGGCGAGGAGCGCCGGGTGTCGCATGTGCTGTGCAAGACGCAGGAGGACGCCGAGGCAGCCTTGAAGCGGATCCAGGGTGGGGAGGCCTTCGAGAAGGTGGCGACTGAGGTCTCCACCGATCCCAGCGCAGCCAGGAACCACGGCGACCTGGGCTGGATCCGCCAGAAGCAGCTGGTGGCTGCCTTCGGGGATCCAGTGTTTGCCGTGCCGGTCGGCGCGCTAGTGGGCCCGGTGAAGAGCGAGTTCGGGTGGCACCTGGCCAAGATCTGGGAAGCCCGGCACAAGACGGCCGCGGACTTCGCCGCAGAGCGTGACGGACTCATGAAGGCTGCCGCTGTCACCCAGCTGAAGGTGAAGCGGGATGCGGCCCTGGAAACACTTCGGCTTCGCTATCCCCTCGTCCCGGATATGGACGTGCTGGGGGCAGACCGGACCACTGAGACTCTGCCCGGTGATGACAAGAAGGTGGCAGGCCGGGTGGCCGGCACGGCCATCAGCCTCCGGACCCTGAAACGACATCTGGTCGACATTCTCAAGACCATGGGCCAGAGCCACTCACTCGGGGCCGCCACGAAGGCCAGTTTCATGGAGGGGCTGGCGGACCAGATCCGCCTGGCCGCTGCCGCCCGGCGACAAGGGCTGGACCGGCGTCCCGAAGTGCGGGCCGCCCTCTGGCTGGACGAGCGGGAACGGGCCTACGCCAGGTATGCAGAAGCCTTCCTCGCGGAAGCGAAAGTGCCCGAAGCCGAGCTGGAGCGTCATCACCAGGCTTTCCCAGACCGGTTCAGGCAAATCGGCTCACTGCGCCTGCAGGTGCTGGTGGCCGATTCCGAAGATCGTGTGAATGCGGCCCTGAACCAGGTACGCATGGGACTGCCATGGGGGGCCGCGGTGGCGCAGTTCGGCAGCGCCGAGGCCACAGGCAACCCCGAGCCCGGCTGGGTGGAGGTGGCTTCGCTCAAGACCCTGGTGCCGCCCACGCTGATGCAGCCCCTCCTGGCGGGCCCCCTGGGACAGCCTGTGGGCCCCATGCTGGGACCCGACGGCTACATGATCTTCAACGTCCTGGAACGGCGCCCCGGTCCTGTGTTGCCTCTGGCTGAGTGCCGGGACGCGGTGCGGACGGATTACCTCAAGGCGCGCGGCCAGGTCCTGGTGGACCAGAGCCTGGAGGACTGATCCCGACTCGCTTTCAACGGTCAAGGTTCCACCACCTGACGGATCCTAGCTATCGACCAGGTTCCACAGCCCCGGAATCGGCACCGCCCACATCCTGGGGCCAAAGGCTAGGATCTCTGCGCCCGTGGAGAGCACGACCCCGCGATGCAAGGCATCCCCCAGCGTCCCGGAGAGGCCCTGGAGGCCCTTGAAGTCTTTCGGCTGGCAAACCTGGCTTCACTTCCAGGCCCACCACGCGCCTATCGGTCCGCTCCAGCAAGAAGTCCACCTCCTGACCCGGAAGAGTCCGGTAGTGGGAGAGCCTGGCCCTATCCTGGGACAACCCAAGCAGCTTACGCACTTCCCCCGCGACGAAGGTCTCCATCAGGCCTCCCAGCAGGTCGGGATCCTTCTTCATCCGATCCTGATCGGCCCCCACCAGATGGGGCCGAGTTGGAGGAGCGCTTTCCTTGGGCGGACCGGTGGCGCTGGCCTACTTGTGGCAGGCGTCGCAGCCGGTGATGGCGAGCAGCTTTGGGTTCGTTGAGAAGTGGGGCTGGTGGCAGGAGAGGCAAGTGAGGGGTTTGCCGGTGGCCTTGACGGTGCGGCCTGAGGTCGGATGGTTGGCCACGGGGTGGCCGGCCTTCTTGTCCTTGTGGCAGCTCAGGCAGAGGGTCTGGACCTCGCCGCGGGGGAAGCCCTTGGCATCGCCGCCGTGGGCTGTGTGGCAGGTGGCGCAGAGGCCGTCCATCACGGGCTTGTGCTTGGAGACCGCCTTGTTGGCTTCATCCCGGAGGCCGTCATGGCACTGGAGGCAGAGGTCTTTGGGGTTGCCCGCCAGGAGTGAAGGCCGGCTGGAGGCGTGGGGCGTATGGCAGGCGGTGCACTCGCCGTTGGCCACAGGGGGATGGGGGAAGGCCTTCTTGGCAGCCGCGGCCACGCCATCGTGACAGTTGAAGCAGAGGCCAGGCATCGCCTCGTTGGTCGCGAACGGCTTGGACGAAGCGGCATCTGCGTGGCAGGTCGAACAATCGCCCTCGGCGACAGGTGGGTGTGCGGTGGTACGCAGCATGCCGGCCTGGTTCGAGCCGTGGGGATCGTGGCAGGTGGCGCAGTCCTTGGCCGTCACGGGGTAGCCCTTGTGGGCCTTCTTCAGGTCGCCGGCGTCGTGGCAGGTGACGCAAAGCTCTTCCACCGGCTGGAGGAGGCCCTTGGGGAGCTTGCCGGTATGGGCCGCATGGCAGCTGAGGCACTCGCCGGAGGCGGCAGGTGGGTGGGCGTGCTTGGACTTGACGGCCGTGGCGATGGTGGTGTGGCAGGTGAGGCAGAGGTCGAGGGGCTTCTGCCGCAACAGGCGTTTCTCCTGGGTGTAGTGCGGCGCGTGGCATTCGCGACAGTTGCTGTCCAAGTACGGCTTGTGGCCCCAGCCATCTTTCGGTTGTTCAGGCTCCCCGTGGCAGGTGAGGCAGATCTGGCTCTGGGGCTTGTCGAGCAGGGCCTCGTTGCGGGAGGCGTGGGGGCGATGACAGGCGGTGCATTCACCCGCCTGGAAGGGCTGGTGCTGGGTGGCGCCGGGCTTGGGCTCCAGGTCCACATGGCAGTTCTTGCAAAGTTGCGGTACAGGCTGCTCCAGACGGGGGGCACCGGGCGGCAGTTTGGCGCCAGGCACTGGGACCGTGTGGCAGTTGGCGCAGCTCTCGGTGAAGGGGGGGTGTGCGCCCTTCAGGATGAGGCCCTTCTTCTGCGAGGTATGGGGCTCGTGGCAGCCGAGGCAGTCCACCTTCTGGAGGGAACCGGTCAGGTGCTTCCGCTGCAGGGCCTCATCGGCCAGGTCGTGGCAGTTCGCGCAGGTCTCCTGGATCGTGGGGCCGGCGAGCATGGCCGGACCACTGCCGGAATGGGGGCTGTGACAGCTGCTGCACTGACCGTCGTTCACGGGGGAGTGGACCACCTGGAACCGGTCCTTCCGGGTGTGACAGACGTAGCAGCTATCGGGTTGTTCCCGCTTCAGAAGCGTGGCCTGGTCGCCGCCGTGGGGATCGTGGCAGGCGAGGCAGCCACCCTTGCCGGTGGCGGGCTTGTGTTTGGTGTCGCCCTTCAGCAGGCTGTCGTGGCATCCCGTGCAGAGCTTGTCCGTATCGTCTTTCAGGAGCTTGGGGAGGCTGCCGCCGTGGGGGGTATGGCAGGCACTGCACTCGCCAAGCTTCACGGGCTCGTGGAGCACCTTCCGGTTCACGATCTTCGCGTGGCAGGCTCCGCAGGCGGCGAGTTGGCCGCCCTTGATGAGCTTGGCGGACGCCGAGGCATGGGGCGTGTGGCACGCGAGGCACTGCCCCTTCTTCGCCGGGGCGTGGGGGATCTCGCCCTTTGCCACGCCCGCGTGGCAGGTGGTGCAGAGCGTCTCGGCGGGCTGCTTCAGGACGGGAGCCGTGGCAGTGGCGTGGGCTCCGTGGCAAACGAGACAGTCGCCCTGGGCGGCCGGCGCGTGCTGGCTCTTGCCCTTGACGAGATCCTCATGACAGGTGAGGCAGAGCCTCTTGGCTGGCGCGGTGAGGAGGGCCTTTTCTTCCGAGTCGTGAGGCCGGTGGCAGTCCATGCAGGCCCCGTCCCGGAAGGGAGGATGCATGGATTTGCCTTTGGCGAGGTCTGCGTGGCAGCCGGCGCACAGCTCCTTGGGCGGCGCCGTGAGGAGGCCCTTGGAATCCCCGGCGTGGGGCCGGTGGCAGGCGAGACACTTCCCTTCCTTCACCGGCTGATGCTGGACGCCGGGTCCGGGCAGGGGACCGTGGCAGTCCAGGCAGAGCTCCGGTACGGGCTTCGCCAGCTTCACAGCGCCGCCGGCGGCGGGCGCGTGGCAGTCGGCGCAGGAGCCCGGCGCGAAGGGGGCGTGCTGGCGATCGCGCAGTAGGCCCTTGGCCGCGCCGCCGTGGGGGTTGTGGCAGGTGGCGCAGGCCTCTGCTTTCAGGGGGAAGCCGCCGTGGGTCTTCGAGAGGCCGGCTACGTCGTGGCAGGTGTCGCACTGGCCCGGAACGCCCGCCTTCAGGAGGTTGCGCGTGGCGGAGGGATGGGGCTGATGGCAGGCCAGGCAGTCGTCCGTGGCCGGATGGGGATGGGCCGACGTGGTGCGGGCCTTGATGTCCGCGTGGCAGGAGAGGCAAAGCTCCTGCGCGTCCTTCCGGAGCAGGCGCTTCCGCCCCGTGTCGTGGGAGCCGTGGCAGGCGCCGCACTCGCCCTTGGATTCGAAGCGGTGCGCCGGGCGCTCCTCGGCGGTCTGCTTGAAGCCCTTGTGGCAGATGGCGCAGAGAACTCTGCCGCCACCCTCGTGGAGCAGGTTGACGTTCGCTGTGCCGTGGGGCTTGTGGCACCACTGGCATTTTCCGTCGAGGAGGGGCTTGTGGGCCGTGGTGGGAGAGGCGGCCTGGCGGACCTTGGGATGGCAGTCCTGGCATTTTTTGGGGGCGCTGCCGGCCCGACCTGGCGCGAGGCCGGCCAGCAAGGTGAACAGGAGGCAGGTGAGGATCCGGCGTGGGGAGGTCATGGCGTCGGTGGTCTCAGAAAGGAGCCCTTGGGGGGATGGGCATAACTCATCTTAGTGTCGTCTTTACTTTGTCCAAGATCTCTTAGGGGCCTCTCAAGCAGACACCGCCCGTGAATAGGTCTCCGGATTTGGTTATTTCCGACCTGGTGAGCAAACCAAGGCCCAAAGCCTCCTTGGCACTGTCACGAGAGAGTCACGGGATTGTCCGAGTCTCCGCCGGTGCCATCAGGTTTAAGAAGACAAGATTTCCGGGCCTGTTTCGGAAAGGGAACGGCTCCAGGGGGCCTTCCCGCGCCACCAGGCTCCTCACGTTTCACGGCAGGTGATGCCGGTCACGATTCGTCCATCCCCTGTGCTGGGGTCGGGAGGCAGGACCCGCGGAAACGGCGGGCGGGACCCGGGCATCACTTCTTGTGGCAGCTCCGGCAGAGGAAGGAACCTTCCATGGTCGCCCGCAGGAACGGTGCCGTGGTTCCGGGCGTGCCGTAGTTGTGGGCATCGTGGCAAGAGGAACACTGCACCTTCGCGCCCGTCACGTTCTCCGGATAGAGGCGCACGGCGACGAGGGAGGCTGCGGGTTGGAGACCGGTGTCCAGGTTGTCCTGGTAGGTGATGGAGATGGGGTGATCGTTGCTCAGGTCGGTCCCGACCAGGGCGCTGCCGCTGCTGATGCGGCCGGTGCCAGGACTGACGCCGCCCTTCGCGCTGATGTAGGTGTCGTTGCCACCGCCGAGCGGAGCGACCAGCAGGGAGCCCACCGCCACCGAGCCGTCGTGGCAGGAGAGGCAGGCCAGGCTCGGCCCCGTGGGCTGCGAATCCACGGTGCCCTTTAGGTCGGCGCCAGTGTGGTTCGTGTTGTTGTACATCGCGAACGCCGCGACGGTGGTGGTGTGATTCCAGTCCGGGATGAGCTTTGAGCTGCTTCCGCCACCGGAGTTGTGGACTGTGTGGCAGAACACGCAAGACCTGGTCGCCAGGGTCACGGAGTTCAATCCCGTGATGCTCAGGTCGTGGGCCGTTCCGTCCACTCCCGTGGCGGGGGGAAGGGCCAGAAGAAGGGTCGGTGCGAGGACGATGGCTAAGGCACGCAGGCAGATGCGCATGGCGGTCTCCTTCAACCCTGCTATCGGCTCCTATGGGAATTTATATAACAGAAGGATACGTTTAAACGAAAAAATACAAAATCATCTGCTATGAATGCAGCGAGGCGCACACTGCGGCAGCCCTCGGGAGGGATCCCCAGCGGGTCCTTCGAACCCGCGTTTGAACCGGGTTGGGTTTTCCGTGTCTGTGAGTGGCTCATCGGCCATCTGCGCCGGCCCCTTTAGTGAGCCGGAGTGCACGAAGGCGGCCTGTGGGTGACACCCCTGAGTCACACTGCGTCTGCGATGGCCTTGCCCATGTCGAATGTGCTGGCCTTGCCGCCCATGTCGGGGGTGCGCAGACCGCTGGCCAGCACCTTCTCGATGGCGGCCACGACGGAAGCACCAGCTTCGGGGTAGCCGAGGTGGTCCAGCATCATGGCGCCGGCCCAGATCTGGCCGATGGGGTTGGCGATGCCCTTGCCGTAGATGTCTGGCGCCGAGCCGTGGACGGGTTCGAACATGGAGGGGAACTCGCGCTCGGGGTTCAGGTTCGCGCTGGGGGCGATGGCGATGGTGCCCGTGCAGCCGGGGCCCAGGTCTGAGAGGATGTCGCCGAAGAGGTTGGAGCCCACCACCACGTCGAACCAGTGGGGGTTGCGCACGAAGTGGGCGCAGAGGATGTCGATGTGGAACTGGTCCACCTTCACCTCGGGGTACTTCGCGGACATGGCCTTCACCCGCTCGTCCCAGTAGGGCATGGTGATGGCGATGCCGTTGGACTTGGTGGCCGAGGTGAGGTGCTTCTTCGGGCGCGACTGGGCGAGATCGAAGGCGTATTTCAGGATGCGGTCCACGCCCTGACGGGTGAAGACGGTCTGCTGCACGGCCATCTCCTGATCGGTGCCTTCGTAGAGCCGGCCGCCGATGGAGGAATACTCGCCCTCGTTGTTCTCGCGCACCACGATGAAGTCGATGTCGCCCACCTGCCGGCCCGCGAGGGGGCAGGGCACGCCGGGCATGAGCTTCACGGGACGGACGTTGGCGTACTGCTTAAAGCCCCGGCGAATGGGGATGAGCAGGCCCCAGAGGGAGACATGGTCCGGCACGCCGGGGAAGCCCACGGCGCCGAGGAAGATGGCGTCGTGGTGGCGGATGCGGTCGAGGCCATCCACGGGCATCATCCGCCCTTGCTCGAGGAAGTACTCGCAACTCCAGGGGAACTCATCCCACTTGAAGCGCAGATCATGCTTCGCCGCGGCGGCCTCCAGCACACGGATGCCCTCGGGCACCACCTCCTTGCCGATGCCATCGCCGGGAATGACCGCGATCCTCAAGTCGCGCATGGAACCCTCCTGTGAAGAAACATGCAAATGTATCTATTTGGCGAAGGAATGGGCTCAAATCGCAGTGCAGATACCTCTTCACACTATGCGACTCAGGGGTAGACTACGCACCGAAATCCCACCCCATCCTAACCATGGAGGCTCCTCATGAGCCACGAACCCGTTTCCGGAACGGCCGCTGCCGGAGGTCTGTCCGGCTGGCAGGGTGCCAGGCCCATTCCCGCTTTGGCCACCCTGGTCCTCGGTCTGATCCTGTACTTCGGACTGCCCCAAATGGTGTCGGTGCCGGATGCCAAATTCTTCACTGGTCAGCCTGCGGCCCCCAAACCTGCCGCGACGGCGGCCGCGAAACCTGCGGCCAAGCCAGCCCCCGCGCCAGTGGCGGCACCCGTCGCTGCCCCGGCTCCCACCAAGCCTCTGACCAAGGCCCAGCTGGAGGCCAAGGCGAAGGCGGAGGCGGAAGCCAAGGCCAAGGTCGAGGCGGAGACCAAGGCCAAGGCAGAGGCCGAGGCGAAAGTGAAGGCCGAGGCCGACGCCAAGGCCAAGGCAGACGCCGAGACCAAGCGGAAGGCCGATTGGGTGCGCGGCCTGCATCTCTTCGCCATCTTCGTGAGCACCATCGTGGGGATCATCGTTAAGGCGCTGCCCATGGGCGCGGTGGCCATGGTCGGGATCGCGATCACGGCCCTGTCGGGCACTTTGGGCATCGCGGATTCCATGAGTGGCTTCTCGGACGTGGTGATTTGGCTCATCGTGTTGGCCTTCTTCATCTCCCGGGGCTTCATCAAGACCGGGCTGGGCGCCCGCATCGCCTACACCTTCATGGCGCTGCTCGGGAAGCGCACGCTGGGCCTCAGCTACGGCCTGGCGGCCACGGACCTGGTGCTCTCACCGGCCATTCCCAGCAACACGGCCCGCGGCGGCGGCATCGTCATGCCCATCATGGCCTCGCTGGCCCGCGCCTACGGCAGCAACCCCGGTGATGCCAGCGCCCGCAAAATGGGATCCTTCCTCACCCTCACGGCCTACCAGGTGAACTGCATCACCAGCGCCATGTTCCTTACAGCCATGGCCGCCAACCCCCTGGCCCAGAAGCTGGCGGGGGATCTCAAGGTGAACATCACCTGGGTCGGCTGGGCACTCGCGGCAGCAGTACCGGGCCTCGTGGCGCTGCTGGTGATCCCCTACCTGATCTACCGGCTCCACCGGCCCGAGATCACGGAAACGCCCGGAGCGGTGGAAATGGCCAAGGGCCATCTGCGCGACCTCGGCCCCATCAAGCGCCAGGAATGGGCGATGCTGGGCGTCTTCGTGATGCTGCTGGTGCTATGGATCTTCGCCAAGCAATTGGGCGACCTCAACCCCACCACCTCTGCCCTGGCGGGTCTGGCGGTGCTCCTGCTGACCGGCGTTCTCAACTGGGATGACATCAAGGCCGAGACCGGCGCCTGGGACACCCTCGTGTGGTTCGCGGCCCTGGTGATGATGGCCAGCTTCCTCAACAAGCTGGGCATGGTGCCCTGGTTCAGCAAGTCCATGGGCGGCATGGTGGCGGGCAAGGGCTGGATCGCGGCCTTCCTGGTGCTGGCACTGGTCTACTTCTACAGCCACTACTTCTTCGCCAGCAACACGGCCCACGTGGCCTCGATGTACGCGGCCTTCCTCGGCGTGTCCATCGTGGCCGGCGCACCGCCCGTGCTGGCGGCGCTGGTGCTCGCCTTTTTCAGCAACCTCTTCGCGGGCATGACCCACTACGGGACGGGGCCGGCGCCGGTGCTCTTCGGGACGGGCTATGTGGAACTCGGCGCCTGGTGGCGGATTGGGCTCATCGTGAGCGTCGTGAACATCGTCATCTGGGTGGGCCTTGGCGGCCTGTGGTGGAAGGTGCTGGGCCTCTGGTAGCTCCTACTCGCGGAAGACTCTTCTAGGGACTCCTGAAAAGAAAAGCGGAACACTGAGAACACAGAAAAGCACAGAGGACACAGAGAACAGCTATAGGGCTCCTTTCTGTGTCCTCATGTTTTGCTCTGTGTCTTCTGTGTTCCTGCTTTTTTGCTACCGTTCAGGCGAAGATCCTCGACAACCCATAGGCGACGCAGGTGGAGACGCTGACGCCGATGAGGCCGGGGATCATGAAGCTGTGGTTGAGGAGGTACTTGCCGATCCGCGTGGTGCCGGTGCGGTCCATGTTGATGGCGGCGAGGTCGCTGGGGTAGAAGGCGAAGAAGAAGTAGGCGTAGCTGGCAGGGATGAGGCCCAGCAGCAAGTTCGTGGGCAGGCCCAGGGCGTAGCCGAAGGGCAGCATGATGGTGAGGGTGGCGGCCTGGCTCTTCACGAAGGCGGAGACGGCGAACATGGCGAGGGCGAAGGTCCAGGGGGCCACCTGTACCATGGCCTTGATGTGGGCCACCAGGTAGCCCTCGTTGGCCTTGATAAAGGTCTCGCTCATCCAGGCGATGCCGAAGATGGAGACGACGGCGATCATGCCCGCAATGAAGACGCTGGAGCGGGCAATCTCGGGGGCCTTCACTTCGGTGGCGAACAGAATGAAGGCGCCGAAGGCCAGCATGATGACCTGCACCACCGTGGTCATGGGGATGGGCTTGCCGTTGGCCATGGGCAGCAGCCCGGGCTTGAGGGCGATGAGCACGATGGTGAGGACACCAGCGAAGAAGAGGCCCACGGAGAGCTTGGCCTTGAAGGGGATCACCTTGTCCAGGGTGGTGACGTCGCCTTCCAGGCCCTTGGCGAAGTCGGGATCCTTCATGCGCTCGAGGAACTCGAGGTCCTGGTCCAGCTCCTTGCCGCGGTTGAAGCTCCAGGCTGCAGCGGCCAGCACGCCGATGATGCCGGCCGGCAGGGTGATGCGCACGATGTCGAAAAGACCTACCGGGTGGCCGTTCTTGGCGGCCATGGCCAGGAAGGTGGTGACGGCGGCGGCCACGGGACTGGCGGTGATGCCCATCTGGGAGGCGACGCTGGAGATGGCCATGGGGCGCTCGGGCCGGATGCGGGTCTTGAGGGCCACGTCGGAGATGACCGGCAGCAGCGCGTAGACCGCGTGCCCGGTGCCCACGCAGACCGTGAGGAAGAAGGTAGAGAGCGGGGCCAGGATGGTCACGTATTTGGGGTGGGCCCGGAGCAGCCGCTCCGTGAGCTGCACCAGGTAGTCGAGGCCGCCCGCCACCTGGAGGGTGGCCGAGGCCGTCACAACCGCCAGGATGATGAGCATGACGTCCACCGGCGGGGTGCCGGGGGCCACGCGGAAGAAGAGCACCAGCACGGCCACTCCCAGGCCGCCGATGAGGCCCAGGGCGACACCGCCCTTGCGGATGCCGATCAGGATGGCACCCAGGACCAGGATGAATTGGATCCAAAACATGAAAGCAGGGGATATCACTGACTTCTCCTCGAAAAGAGGTCGGTGGTCTGACCATCGAACCTATGACGAATGGTAGCAGATGAAGTGGTCAAGAATGGTCAAAGGCGATGGTGGGGTGTGGAATGCGTCACAGGGTGGTTTCGAGCTGGCAGCCTGAAGGCCAGTGGTTTCAACCGCTTCCTGGAGTAGGCCTGGGGGAGGAGGGTAGGATGGCGGAATCCGGACGCCCCTTGAGCCCTCTTCCATTCCACCTCGTGACCCTCACGCATCCCACCTGGGGGGCAGCCCTGGCCTGCGCGAAGCACCTGCCGGAGGACGCCCTGCCGGAACTGCGCCTGGACCTGTTCCCCGAGGCGCATCCCGAGGCCCTGGTGGCCGCCCTGGGGGGCCGCTGCCTGGTGACCTGCCGCCGGCAGTCGGAGGGCGGCCGCTGGCCGGACGCGGACGACGCGGGCCGCGTCGCCCACCTGCTCCGCACCCTGAAGGCCCGTCCAGCCTGGGTGGACCTGGAGTGGGAGCTGCCTGTGCCGGCGAGCCTTCAGGCCGCCAGGCCCGACGTGCAGGTGCTGCGCTCAGTCCATGTGGCGCCCGGTGTTTTCGATCTGGAGCGGCGCCTGGCGGCCCTGCCCGACGGCGACGCCTTCAAGTGGGTGGGTTGGGCCGGACGCCTGGGGGACAGTGGCCGACTGCGGCCAGCCCTCGCCTGGGCCCGTGAGCACGGGATCGCCTTCTCCGCCTTTCTCATGGGGCCGAAGGGCCTCGTCAGCCGCGCCCTGCAGCGGGCCTGGGGTGGGGCCTTCACCTACGCCGCGCCAGACGACGGTCCCGCGGCGGCGCCGGGTCAGCTCCCCTTGGCGACCCTCCGGGCCTGGCGCTGCGAGCACCTCCACCGGGGCCACGGCCTCTGCGGCGTCATCGGGGATCCCGTGCTGCACTCCCGGGGTCCAGCCTTCCACAATCCTCGATTCCAGCAGGCGGGCAAGGATCTGGTATACATTCCGCTGCTGTGCGGTGACGCCGATGAGGCCGTGGAGGCCCTGGAGGCGCTCGGCATCCTGGGGCTCAGCATCACCGCGCCTCTCAAGCTGTCCCTGCCGCAGGCCCTCGGCCTGAAAGGCCCCCTGAATACCCTCTGGCGCCGGGCGTCTGGACAGCCCTGGCGGGGGGCCAATACGGATGCGGAAGCGCTTGGACAGTCGTTGTCGAAGCTGGCTCCAGGTCCGGTGCTGCTCCTCGGCGGTGGCGGTGTGGGCCGCACGAGCCGCGAGGTGCTGGAAGCCGCGGGCCGCCCCGTCCTCCAAGTCTCGCGTCAAGCACCCACCACCTCGGCCACCGTGGCCGCTTTCGCACCCGTGGGCGTGGTGCAGGCCACCAGCCTGGGAATGGCGCCGGAAGATCCCCCGCCTTTCCCCGACCTCCTGCAGGCCACGCTCCCCAGCGCCCGCTGGGCCCTGGAGTGGATCTACAAGGAGGACACCGCCTTCGTGACCTGGGCCCGCAAGGCCGGTCTGGATCTGGTCTCCGGCGCGGCCCTTTTCGAAGCCCAGGCGGAAGGCCAGAGCCGCCGGTTCATTGAAGGCTGCGGGGGACCAAGCTGACAGCCGCCAGCTGATAGCTAATAGCTGATAGCTTCTACCTATGGACCTCCTGCTCGTCGAGGACAAGGACAGCTTCCGGCGCCTGCTCACCCAGGCGCTGGAGGGTTCGGCCTGGTCCGTGCGGGCCGTGGCGGATCCACAGGAGGCGCTGCGGGCCCTGGAGGCGGCGCCTTCTCATGTGCTGGTCACGGACCTGCGGCTGCCGGGCATGAGCGGGCTGGAGCTGATCCGGCGGGCCCGCCAGCTGGATCCCACCCTCCGGGTGGTCCTGATGTCTGCCTTCGGAGAGCCCCGGGACATCGTGGAGGCCATGCGCCTGGGTGCGGAGGACTTCCTGCCCAAGCCCTTCGATCTGGAGGTCTTCCTGGCCCTGCTGGACCGTCTGCGGGCCCTGGTGGGCGCGCCGCCCCCGGACCCTGCCGAGCCCTGGATCGCCCACAGCACTCCCATGCAGGCCCTCGACCAGGCCTTGCGCCGGGCGGCGGGTACCGCGCTGCCGGTGCTCTTCGTGGGAGAGCACGGAGCTGGGAAAGGCCGCTCCGCCCGGCGCCTGCACACCCTCCGGCATCCTGGAGCGCCCTACCTGAGTCTGGCCGCGGCCACCCTGGGCTCCGAAGGGCCGGATCCGGGGATACTGCAGCTGGTGCAAGGAGGGAGCCTGTATTTGGCGGGGTTGGAACACCTGGCGCCCGAGGCGGCGGCGCCCCTGGCCCGGATCATCGACAAGGTCGGTTCGGGATTCCATTGGATGGCCGGGCTGGACGCTGGCGCGACGCTGGCCCCGGACCTGGCCCAGCGCCTGGGTTCCCTCGAGTTGCGGGTGCCACCGCTGCGTGAGCGCCGGGAAGACCTTCTGGCCTTGGCCAAAGCGCTGCTGGAACGGCACACCCGCCGGGAGGGCCGCCCGGCGCCTTGGCTTGAGCGGCCGGCCGAACGCCAGCTGCTTGACTATGCCTGGCCCGGGAACGTACGGGAGCTGGAGGCGTTGTTGAGCCGGACCCTGGGCCTTTCGGATGGGCCCGCCATTCGGGCGTTTCCGGATCTGGAGTTGGGGTGTTCGGAGCTCTTGAGCCTGCCCTGGCCCGAACGAGGGCCCCTGGACGCGATGGTGCGGGCCGCGTCGCGGTCTGCGGAGGCCCAGCTGCTTCGGCGCACTCTGGCTCAGGCCGACGGCGACCTCCCACGGGCGGCGGAGCTGCTTGGTCTCACGCTGCGAAGCCTGGCTCAGCGCTTGCGGGACCAGGGCATCCCTCTCGAAGATAGAGACAGCCCCGTGCCCCGGAAGGCCCCATGACCCCGGATCCAGCCCAGACTCCTCCCGTCCTCGCCCCACCGGTGCGGTCACCGGAAGGCATCCGTCCCGCCGCCCGGGCTGGCCTCGTGGCGCTCCAGGCCGTGGTGGTCGGGAAGGATACCCAGGTGCGGCGGGCCTTCGCGGCCCTCCTGGCCGGGGGTCACGTGCTGTTGGAGGATCTGCCGGGGGTGGGCAAGACCACACTGGCGAAGGGCTTGTCCCGCATTCTTGGCGGCAGCTTCCAGCGGGTGCAGGGTACGAACGATCTGCTGCCCTCGGATCTGCTGGGCGTGCACCTCTGGGACGCCAAGGAACAGGCCTTCCGGTTCCAGCCGGGTCCAGTCTTCTGTCAGGTGCTGCTGCTGGACGAACTGAATCGCATCGGCCCCAAGACTCAGAGCGCCATGCTGGAGGCCATGGTCGAGGGGCAGGTGACGCTGGATCGCAGCACCCATCCCCTTCCGGACCCCTTCTTCGTCATCGCCACCCAGAACCCCATGGATCACGCAGGCACCTTCCCCCTGCCGGAAAGCCAGCTCGACCGCTTCTCCTGCTCCCTGCACCTGGGCTACCCGGACCGCGAGGCGGAGCGGCGCATCCTGAAGGGGGAGGCCGGTTCTGAGCGCCTGAATGCGCTGCACCCGGCCCTGGACCTGGATGGCTGGCGGCAGGCCCGGGCCGCGGTGCGGGCCGTTCGGGTGTCAGAGGCGGTGATGGACTACGCGGAGCGGATGGTGGATCGCATCCGGACTGGCGGCGGCTTCTGTTCCACCCGCGCGGTCAAGCATTGGCTCGGGCTGGCCCAGGCCGAAGCGTGGCTGGATGGGCGCGACTTCATCACGCCGGACGACTTGCAGTCCACCCTGGCAGACACCATGGCCCATCGCGGCAGCCTGGACGACCGGCGCCTCAACCGCACCGATCGGCGGGAGCAACTCGCCCGTCTGCTCAAGGATCTGCCCGTGGGGTGGGCAGGATGAGAGAGGATGAGACCGTCGGCCAGCTCCTGCGGGATGCCCGCGTGGCCAAGGGGCTATCCCGCGAGATCCTGGCGGTGGAGCTGAAGCTGCCGCTGCGCCACATCGAGGCCATCGAAGCCGACGACTGGGCCGCCCTGCCGCCGGGGCGCCCCCGACCTCTGGCCCGGCAACTGGCTCTGCGTCTGGGGGTGGACCTGGATTTCCACACAGGCGCCTTCCAGACCGTGCCCGGCGTGAAGGAACTGGCGCCTCCAGACCCCAGGCAAGAACGGCTGGAGCGCATCGTCATGGGCCTCCTCACCGTGGCCTCGATCCTGGTGGCGGTCTGGCTGGTGGTGCCGGGCCCCAGCCTCAGTCGGAAGCCTTCTGCCAGCTACCTGACCACGCTTCCCAAGGCCATCCTGCCATCCCCGCCTCCGCCTTCCACCTCGCCTTATCCGGTGCTGGGCGAGTTGCTGCCAGAGGCACCACTCAACGACCAGGGTGTGCTGATCAGCCTGCGCTCTGTGGACACCTGTGAGGTGCGGCTGGAGCCCTCCCCGGAGTCAGGCGAGGCAGCCCAGACCCACACCCTGCGGGTTTCTGAACCCTGGCGGCTCCGAATGAAGGGACCCTTCACCCTCAGCCTGGACAACGCCGGGGTGGTGAATGTGGAGGTGGCCGGTGTGCGCATTGCCCACGGTCAGAATGTGGGGGAAGCCTGGTCCGGTCGCTTCGATGCCAGCGGTCATTGGCTCCAACCGATCCCGTCCCCAGCCCCTGAGCCAGTCGAACCGCAGCCACCCGATGACGAAGCAGACGGAACCCCACCATGAGCATGAATCCCATCGTCGAGCGTTTCCTGAAGGGCACCCTACCTGAGCCCATGGCCATGACTTTGGTGGGCGGGGGCCTGCCCGTCCCGACCAAGGATCTGCTCCATGCCTTGGCCCACGCCGCCCTCCAGGAGACGCCCTATACCGCGCGCGCGCTTGAATGCTTCGGCTCGATGTCTGAGTCCATGCTTGCTGGAATCCTGCTGGAGCCGATGGATCCACCCAAGCCCCTGCAGCTGGTGCTCTGCCACCGAAGGGAGCCGGCCCTGCTGGAGGAGGCTCTCCTGAACCCATCGCTGACGGCGGAGATCATGGAGGCCTCGGTTCCCAGCCTGCCGGGTTCGGTGCTGGAGATCGTACTGAACAACCAGGTGATGTGGATCGAGCGGCCGAGGATTCTCGATTTGCTGGAAGAACATCCCGAAGGCGAGTACGTCATCAAGCGCCGGGTGAACGAGTACCGGTTCGATGTGCTGCGCCTGATCCCGGAAGAGGTGAAGAAGGAGCGCCTGGAGATCCTCGACGAGGTGCAGGCCGGACACTTGGACAAGGCCTGGGCCGAACTGCCCCTGCCCAAGGAGAAGTCTAAGGAGGAGGCCGACGCGGAGATCGAATCCGAGGAGATGGCCGCCGAACGCCGCCTGCTGGCCCAGAAACCCCTGGTGGATGACCAGGGCCAGGAGATCGTCCTCACCCTCTCGCAGCGCGTGGCGAGGCTCCGGACCAACCAGAAGATCATGCTCGCGATTAAGGGCGGCAAGGAGGAGCGCACCATCCTCATCCGCGAGGCCAACCGCCTCATCCAGGTGAATGTTATGCGGAATGGCCGGATCACGGAAGGCGAGGTGGCCTACATTGCGCAGATGCGCACCGTAAACGACGAGGTGCTGCGGATCATCGCGGGCAACCGCGATTGGATGAAGAAATACACCATCACCAAGGCCCTGGTCCTGAACCCCCGCACGCCGCTCCCGCTGGCCATGACCCACTTCAAGCGGCTGCTCGAAAGCGACATGAAGCTGTTGGTGAAGGATCGCAACGTCGCCGAACTCCTGCGTCGCGAAGCCAAGCGGTTCCTGGAACAGAAGTCGCAGGGGAAGGGGTAGGGCACCCTCCGTTTCAGCCCCAGTCTTCCTCCATCTCCAAATCAGAAGGCCCGCCATTCGGCGGGCCTTCTGATTTGGAGCGGGCGATCGGGATTGAACCGACGACATTCAGCTTGGGAAGCTGACGTTCTACCACTGAACTACGCCCGCGGCAGGGGTCCATCCTAGCGCAAGTGCGGGCCGGGGGCCAACCCTGGTCAGCCCAGGTAGGCCGCGATGACGCGCTCGTTCCGTCCCAGTTCTTCGGGGGTGCCTTCGACGGCGATGTGGCCGCGCTCCATGACATAGGCGTAGTCTGCGACTTCGAGGGCGCTCTTGGCGAACTGCTCCACGAGGAGGAGGGTGATGCCCTCTTCCTTGAGGCGCCGGATGGTGCGGAAGACTTCCTGGACGATGACGGGGGCGAGGCCCATGGAGGGCTCGTCCAGCAACATCACCTTGGGGCGAGCCATGAGGGCCCGGCCGATGGCGAGCATCTGCTGCTCGCCGCCGGAGAGGGTGCCGGCCGACTGGCGGGCACGGTCCTTGAGGCGGGGGAACAGCTCATAGATGCGGTCCAGGTCCGCCTGGGCGCGGGACCGGAAGCCGAAAAACCGGGGGAGCCTTGCGTAGGCGCCGAGGAGCAGGTTGTCCTCCACGGACAGAGGGCCGAAGACCTTGCGGCCCTCGGGCGAGTGGGCGAGGCCCAGGCGGGCGATGCGGGAGGGGTCGAGGCCCTGCACCTCCTTGCCGTCCAGCACGACGCGGCCGCGGGAGGGCCGCAGCAAGCCGGAGATGGCGCGCATGGTGGTGGTCTTGCCGGCGCCGTTGGCTCCGATGAGCGCCACCACGGCGCCTCGTTTCACGGTCAGAGAGGTGCCGACGAGCACCTCGCTGGCACCGTACCCCGCATGAAGATCATCCACCACGAGCATGCCGGTCTCCTTCACGCGGGCAGCGGTTCGGCGCCATCGGCAGGCGCGGGCCCGCTGGCCGTTCCAAGGTAGGCCTCGATCACCTTGGGATGCCGCTTGACCACGTCGGGCGCGCCTTCGGCGATGACCTTGCCGCCATCCAGCACGGTCACCTGATCGCAAAGTTCGCTCACCACATCCATGTGATGCTCGATGAGGATGATGGTGACGCCCCGGGCGTGGACCCGCTTGATGATCTCGATCTGCTGGATGACATCTGGGTGGGCGAGGCCCGCGGCGGGTTCGTCGAGGATCAGCAGGTCGGGCTTGCGGGCCAGCGCACGGGCGATCTCCAGGAAGCGCTGGGCACCGTAGGTGAGATCCTTCGCCTTGGTCCGGGCCTGGTCTTTCAGGCCGATGAGGTCCAGCAGGGCGAGGGCGTCGGCCTGCGCGCGCCGCTCCTCAAGCCGGGCGAAGCCCAGGAGCACCAGGGGGAGGGGCATCTTGTAGACGCCCTTCAGCGCGACCATCACGTTCTCGATGGCCGTGAGCTCGCTGAAGAGCTGGAGGTTCTGGAAGGTGCGCGCCACGCCAGCCCGCGCCACCCGATTGAGGCTCCCCTGGGGCAGTTCGGCACCTCGGAGGGACATGCCTCCCGAGGTCGCTGTGTAAAGACCGGAGATCACGTTCACCACGGTGCTCTTGCCCGAGCCGTTCGGCCCGATGAGGCCGTGGATCGTCCCGGCGCGCACCTGCATGGACAGCCCATCCACGGCCTTCACACCGCCGAAGTGCCGTCTTAGATCGGCCAGGACCAACATGGGGCCATCCCCCTGGGCGCGCGGGGGCAGCACGACATCCAGGTCTGAGGGTTCCGGCAGGGCCGAAGGTGGCATGCGGAACAGCTTGGCCAGGAAGATGGCCAAGAATCCCATGACGCCTTCAGGCAGGCCCACCACCACAGAAAACAGCATCAGCGCGAAGATGCCCTTGCGCCAATCCTCCGTGTTCTCCACGAAGAAACCGCCAATGGCGAGGATGCCCATGGCCACGACGGGGGCGAAGGCCTGGAAGGGGCGCGTGGTTTTCTTCAGCAGGCCCCGCAGGCCCGACACCAGGGCCACGGCGAATCCGGCCCCGCTGAAGAGGTGGAAGAGAAGGCGATTGGACAGCAGGTTGGGGAGCAGGACCACCACCGTGGCCCCGACGAAGGCGCCCCACAGGCTCTTGCGCCCGCCCAGCACCACACCAAGCAGGAGGATGATCATCAATTCATAGACAAAGCTCTGCGGCTGGAGGTACTGGAAGTTGAAGGCATAAAGCCCACCCGCGAGTCCGCCAAGGCCAGAGCCCAGAGAGAAGGCGGCGACCTTGTGGTAGTAGGTGCCCACGCCCATGGCATCCGTGGCGATGGGGCTGTCCCGCAGGGCCTCGAAGGCCCGGCCCCATTGTGACGAAAGCAGGTTCCGCATCACCATCCAGACCAGGGCCAGCAGGATCATGCACAGCCAGTAGAAGATCGCCGGTGTGATCGCGTGCCCGAACAGGGGAGGACGCTCGAGGCTGAGACCCTGGGCGCCGCCCGTGAGGCTCTCTAGCTCGTTGAGGGCCGTGGTGCTGAGGGCCGCGAAGCTGAGGGTGGCCAGGGCAAACTGCGGCCCTTCGAGGCGCAGCGCCGGCAGGGCGAGGAGCGCACCCAGGAGGAGGCCCACGACCAGCGCCGCGGCCAGCGCCGGGACCATGCCGAGGCCGAACCGGGTGACAGCGAGGCCGGCGGCGTAGGCGCCCAACCCCAGGAAGGCCACGTGACCAAGGTTCACCTGGCCCAGGTACCCCACCGTGACGTCCAACCCAATGAGGAGGATGCCGTAGATGGCCAGCAAGGTGAGGAGGCCCAGGGCGTAGGGGTTCACCACCAGCAGGGGAATGGTGCCGAGCAGGGCGAAAACGATGAGCTCGGCGCCACGGAGGAGGAGGATGCGGCGCATGTCACACCTTCCGGATGGCAGCTTTGCCGAAGACACCGGTGGGGCGTACGGCGAGGGCGAGGATCAGGAGGGTGAGGCCGGGGGCCTCGCGCCAGCCGCTGCCAAGGTAGAAGCTCGCCAGGCTCTCCAGCGCGCCGAGCGCCATGCCGATGACGACAACCCCGAAACCTGAGTCCAGGCCCGCCACCACGGCCACGGAGAAGGCCTTCAGGATCAGCGCGGAGGCCATGGTGGGGCCCACGGTGGTGATCGGTGACACGAGGATGCCCGCCAGGGCTGCGACGGCACCCGACAGTCCGTAGGAAAGCATCACCGTCCGTGTGGCGGAGATGCCCATGAGCTCGGCCGCATCCCGGTCGGCGGAGACGGCCTCGAAGGCCTTGCCCAGGAGGGTGCGGCGCTTGAATAGTTCGACGAGGCCCATGATGGCGAGCACGCCCACCGCGACCGACAGCTCAAGGCGGGTGACATCCACGCCGAAGATGTTAATGGGATCAGCGGAGATTGGCGTGGGGAAGGGGCGGTCATCGCGCCCCCAGATGTTCTCGGCGGCGGAGAAGAAAAAGAGGCCAATGATGATGCTGAGCAGGATCCAGCCTTCACTTTTCTGTTCGAGCGCGAGCCGCACTCCAGCGCGCTCCACGATCAGACCGAGCAGGGCGCCGAAGAGCAGGCCTCCTGGCACCATAAGCCAGTAGGGCGCCCCCAGGTTGGTGAGGGTGAGGCTGAAGAAGGCCGACACCATCACCAGCTCACCCTGGCCGAAGTTGATGCTCTTGCTGGTGGCGTAGGTGAGCTGGAAGCCATAGGCGATCAGGGCGTACACCAGGCCCATGAGGGCGCCGCTGACGGCCATCTGTCCGATGATCAAAGCGTTCATACCGGATCTTCCTGGGGAAGGGCGGAAAAACCGGGGGGCCGAAGCCCCCCGTTGCGGTGACGGCGTTGGGAAGGTTACTTGGTCTTGCCCTTGGTCTTGGCAGCCGGCTTGGCGGCGGGCTTGGCCGGGGTTCCGGCGGCCTCTTTGATCAGTCGAGCGCGGTCGGCGGCATTGCCGAAGACCACGCGGCCGTCCTGCACCATGCCCATCACAACCTGCTCGCGGCGGAAGGCCTCGTGGGTGGTCACGTCCGCGGGATTCCACTTGGAGTAGGGGTGGTTCCAGGTGGCGATGACGCCCTTCACGGGTGCCTTGAGGTCCTCGAGGGCGGCCTTGATCTTATGGGTGTCCGTGGAGCCGGCCTGCTTCACGGCGGCGGCGAAGATGAGCACGGCATCATAGCCCTGGGCGGCGGCCACGGCCGAAGGGATACGGTCCACGTGGTAGGTCTTGTGGTAGCCGTCGATGAAGGCCTTCGCCCTGGGGGTGATGGGCTCCTCGATGAAGGTCTGGGGCATGAGGGTGCCATTGCCGTTCTTGCCGGCGTTGTCGATGTAGTTGGACATGGACAGGGTCCAGCCGCCGATGAGGGGCGCCTTCATGCCGATCTTCGCCATGCCGTTGGAGACGGCGGCCAGCTCAGGGCCGATGGCCCAGATCAGGACGGCCTGGGCCCCGGCGGCCTTGGACCGCAGGAGCTGGGCGGTCATGTCCTTGTCGCCGATGTTGAACTTCTCCTGGGCCACGACCTGGAGCTTGTTCCCCTGCAGTTTGATCTGGTTCAGGATGTCGTCCCGGCCGGACACGCCGTAGTTGGTGGAATCGAAGATCACGGCCACCTTAGTGAACTTGCGGTTGATGGCCTCCTCGACCACCATGGCGGCCTGGATGCCGTCGTGGGCGGCGAAGCGGAAGATGGAGAGGTCCTTCACGCCGGCCTTGCTCCACTGGGTCATGGAGGCGGAGCCCGCGGCGGGGCAGATGATCTTGGTGATGCCCTTCTCCTGGAGGTGCCGGTCGCCGGCCATGCAGACACCGGTGTTCACGGTGCCGATCACGCCGGACAGGTCGTTCATGGCGGCGAGCTCCTGGGCGATGAGGGCACCCCGCTCGTTCTTGGCTTCGTCATCGCGCTCGATGACCTCAATCTTCATCTTCTTGCCGCCCACCTGAATGCCGCCCGCGGCGTTGATCTCCGCGATGGCCAGCTTGGCGCCGTCCCGCGTGGAGGTGCCCATGGGGGCGGACCCGCCCGTGAAGGGGCCCGTGATGGCGAGCTTGACCGTATCCCCGGCGTGGAGGCCAAGGGCCGCCGTTAAGAGAGCACCATAGAAGGTCTGCCTGAGCATCGTATCCCCCTAAAGAGATGGATCTGGTTGGAGTGGCTAGGTGGGCGCAAGCATATCGGTCTGACCAGCCTTTGGGAAGGCCAGCCGGTTCCTTCCTTGCCAGGCTTTCAAGCCAGCTGGGCCTTCACCCAGGCGAGCAAGGGTTCCCCACCAGCGACGCGCTGCTCGGCAACGAACAGGGGCATCTCCAGTGCGCTGGCATGTTCGCGACTCAGCTTCACCGCGTCCTTCTCCGTGCAGACCAGCCAAGTGGCTTCTTCCGCCTTGGCGCGGCCTTGGAGCCTGACCAACTCGGCTGGGGTAGGGCCCCGGTGGTCGGGATAGCTGTGGGAGCCCGTCCAGGCCTGGCCCGCCACCAGCAGGTCAGCGTAGAAAGCCTCCGGGTGGCCGAGGCCGCACCAGGCGAAAGCCGGTCCATGATCCGGAAGCGGGAGGGGAGAGCGAACTTCCGTACCCCAGCGGCGGAGGGCGCCCAGGACGAAATCCACCCAGAACACGGGGCCGCCGCTGCCATGGCGGGCCCACCAGGCTTCCACCGCCGCCCGGTCCTTCACGCGGCTGGCTCGGGTCACAATCAGAGCCTGGGCCCTCCTGGCGCTCTCCTGGGGTTCCCGCAGGTCCCCCTGCGGCAGCAGGCGGCCGTTGCCCCAAAGCCGCACGCCATCGAGCACCAGCAGGTCCAGATCCCGGTGCAGGGCGCGGTGCTGGAAGCCGTCATCGAGCAGCAGACACCGCAGGCCCGGCCGCTGCGCTAGGGCCCGGAGGGCAGCGGCGTGCCGCTTCCGGCCCACGACCACTCGCTCAGGCCCCAGGCGCTGGGCCATGAGTAGGGGCTCGTCCCCGGTCTGGCGGGGATTGGAATCCACGTCCACGCTCATCGGATCAATCTCGCGTCGTCCCCCGTAGCCCCGGGACAACACAGCGTTGCTCCAGCCGGCAGCCTCGAGGTTTTCCGCCAGGAACAGGGTGAGCGGGGTCTTGCCCGTACCACCCGCGCTCAGGTTCCCAATGGAGATCACCGGCACGGAGACCCGGGCGATCCGCTCAGGATGGGCGTCAAAGCTGCGGTTCCGGGCGCGCACCACCATCCCGTACAAGGGGGACAGGGGAGCGGCCAGATAGCGCAGAATGGACATGGGTTAGAGTGTCCAACAAAACCCCCACGGGGTCACGCGGACCAAGGTAGTGGAGGAGTTGATGAGCGAGGGAATCCTGCTGGAGCCGGTGGCGCGCGGCACGCTGCTGTCCGAAGCCGCGAGGGTGGCGCGCCTCCACTCTGCCCTTCCACAGATCCACGCGGCCCTGGAAGGCGAAACAGACGAAGTGGCCATCCAGGCAACCTTGGCCTGCCTGCTCTGGGAAACGCTGCCCCAAACCAACTGGTGCGGCTTCTACCGGCGCGTTGGTGAGGGCATGCTCGCGGTGGGTCCCTATCAAGGCGGCATGGGTTGCCTCCGCATTCCCTTCGAGCGGGGGGTTTGCGGCGCTTGCGCCCGCACGGAAACCACCCAGCTGGTACCCGATGTCCACGCCTTCCCCGGGCACATCGCCTGCGATGACACCACGCGATCTGAGCTCGTGATTCCCATCACGGTTAACGGCCGCCTCCGGGCTGTGTTGGATCTGGACTCGCCGCACCTGGGCGGGTTCTCCGCTGCCGAAGCCCGGGCTCTCGAGGCTCTGGTAGCCCATGCCTTCGCCGAGGCGGTTCACCCTTCGCCTGGCATCGGTTAACCTAGGGCACTCTCCGGGACCTGCATGGCTGAACCCAGCTTCATCGATCAAAGCAAGCTGCGCTTCCGCGAAGGCGAGATCATCTTCCGCAAAGGGGAGATGGCTCAGCAGATGTACATCATCCTCGCAGGCCGGGTGCGGCTCTACGTCTCAGAGGAGCCCAAGGGAGAATGGGCGGAGGAACTCTCCAAGGGAGATTTTTTCGGCGAGGGCAGCCTGCTGGAGGCCCTGCCGCGCCAGCACACGGCCTTGGCCCTGGAGGACTCAGACCTCATCGCCATCAATCGCGGCACCTTCATGCGGATGATCCGGCAGAATCCGGAAGTGTCCGTGAAGATGATGCAGCGCCTGGCGCAGCGACACCGTGAATTGGGCGAACGGGTGGAAGAGCTGGATGCCAGCCGGCCCGCCAAAGCCATGGGAACGCCGGTCGCGAATCTGGTGTCTGTGCTCAGCGGCAAGCCGCATCCCATCCTCGCCCACGGCTCCCTCATTGGCCGTTTCGATCCCACCACCGGGGTTCATCCGGACATCGACCTGACCGAGGAGGACCACAACCTGAGCGTGTCCCGGCGGCACGCCCGCATCCTGTGCGAGCATGGCCGGTATTTCCTGCTGGAGGAGCCCGGCGTTGCCAACGGCACCTTCGTGCGGGGCGAGCGCATCCAGCCCGGTGAGCCACGGGAACTGCAGCACGGAGACCGCGTGGGTTTCGGTATGGTGGTGCTGTTCTTCGAAAAGAGCTAACCTTCCGGCGGATGGAACCCGGGAGGTGGCTATGGAAACAGATCTGCACGTTGAATTGTGGCGCGATGAACACGGCGCCCTCCGTGAGCTGGTGCAGTTCGGCCTGGATGAGATCGGCGGGTCCTGCGTGATCCGCGAGCGCAACAGCCTGGATGCCCTGGATGGGGATGGGAATGAAGGCGATATGGTCGTCGCCCGGTTCGGTGATCCCGAAGACGCCCGGGACTTCCTCCGGGATGAAGGGTTCGAGCCCGTATAGCATCTGCGCGTTCCAGGACATCACTCGGCGTCGCCGGGCGAGGTTCTGGAGCGATGAACAGCATTCTGAGAAAGGAATCCAACGATGAATTCCCTGTTCAACCCGGCCGACCGGGAGACCTTGGCCCGGCGGTTCGCGGAACTGGAGTCGGGTGCCCAGCGCCAGTGGGGGAAGATGAATCCCGCCCAGATGATGAAGCACTGCTCCCTCGCCCTGGGCGATCCCCTGGGTGACCGCCAGGTGAAGCAGCTCTTCCTCGGCAAGCTGATCACGCCCTTCATCCGGGGCCAGGTCTTCGGGGAAAGGCCCTTCCGCCGCAACTCCCCCACCGATCCCATCTACGTGGTGGCCGACCCTCAGGACTTCGAGACCGAGCGCACCCGGCTCGCCACGCTCATCGACCGCGTCGTCCAGCGCGGCACCGCGAAGACTGAAGGCAGAATCCATCCCTTCTTCGGGCGGCTCAGCGGCGACCAGTGGGGACGCCTGATTTACAAGCACTTCGACCATCACCTGAGGCAGTTCGGGGTCTAAGATTTTTCTTATCTGTAAAAAGGCCCGGCAGTTGCCGGGCCTTTTTGCAGCAGGGAACGGCTGCTAGTTGGAACCGATGCCCATCGCCTTGGCGGCCTTGGTGAGCTCGGGGACCACTTCGAACAGATCGCCCACAATCCCGTAGTTCGCCAGCTTGAAGATGGGCGCCTCGGGATCCTTGTTGATGGCGACGATGAACTTCGAGCCGCTCATGCCGGCGATGTGCTGGATGGCGCCGCTGATGCCGCAGGCGATGTAGAGGGTGGGGCTCACGACCTTGCCGGTCTGGCCCACCTGCATGCTGTGGGGCAGGCCCCAGCCCGCGTCCACCGCGGCCCGGGAAGCACCCACCACGCCGCCGATGGCATCCGCCAGCTCCTCGAGGATCTTGAAGTTGGCGCCGTCCTTCATGCCGCGGCCGCCACTCACGATGACGTTGGCTTCGCTGAGGTCCACCTTGCCGCCGGCCTTGGCGAGGATCTCCTTCACCACGGACTTGAAGTCCCCGGCCGGGGCGGCCAGGGCCTCAACAGTACCGGCACCGGCCTTCTCGGCGGCGGGGAACACGTTGGGGCGGGTGGTGGCCGTCTGCACGGCGCTGGAGAAGGTGGTGGTGGCGAAGGCCTTGCCGGCATACACGGGGCGCACTGCCTGCAGCTTGCCGTCCACCATGGACAGGCCGGTGACGTCGGACGCGTAGCCGGCGCCCAGGCGTGCCGCGGCACGTGGGATCACGTCCTTGCCCACGGCGGTGGCGGCGGCCAGCAGCACCGAGGCGCCCTTGGCCTTCACAGCCTCGGCGAGAAGGGTCGCGAAGGCATCACTGGAGTAGGAGGCCAGGGTGGGGGCTTCGGCGGTGAGAATCACGTCCGCACCGAACTTGGCAGCCTCGGCGGCGCCGGCACAGGAAGCGCCCGCGAAGAGGGCGCCGACCTTCTTGCCGGAGGCGTCGGCCAGGCGGCGGCCCTCGCTGAGGGCTTCTGCGCTGGGTTTGCGGATCTGGCCATCCTTCAGTTCACAGAACACGAGAATCATGGATATCGTCCTTTCGAATCGGATCAGTCAGCGGAAGAGACCAGTTAGAAGACCTTGGCTTCGTCCTTGAGGGCCTGGAGCAGGGCCTGGGCCTGGCCTGCGGCGTCGCCGGGCAGGAGGCGGCCAGCGGGGCGCTCGGGGGGCAAGGTGAGGGCGCTCACGTGCGCGCCGGAGGTGACGGCTGCGGCATCCAGTTCTTCGATGGTCTTCTTCTTGGCGGCCATGATCCCCTTGAGGCTTGCGTACCGGGGCTCGTTGAGGCCCTTCTGCGCGGTGATGACCGCAGGCAGGGCGCCCTCGACGATCTCGGAGCCGCCTTCGACCTCGCGCTCGGCCTTGAAGGTGCCTTCACCGAGTTCCAGCTTCACCACAACGTTGGCCTGGGCGACGCCGAGCAGTTCGGCGAGCATGGGACCCATGGCGGCATTGTCGCCCCCCAATCCCTTGTTGCCGCAGAGGATCAGGTCGAAGCCCTTGTCCTTGGCGTAGGTGGCGATCATCTGGGCCACGGCGAAGGCGTCGCCCTGGCCGTCGCCCTTCAGCAGCACCGCGGTGTCGGCGCCCAAGGCCAGCGCGTTCTTCAGCACTTCCTTGGCGGTGTCGCCGCCCACCGAGAGGGCGACCACTTCGGCGCCTTTGCCTTCCTTGATGCGGATGGCCTCCTCCAGCGCGTATTCGTCATAGGGACTGGTGATCCATTTGACGTCCGCGGGATCGAGTGATTTCCCGTCGGCGGCGACTTTGATTCTGGTCTCAGTATCGGGGACCTGTTTGAGGGCGACGAGGATCTTCATGGGCGCTCCCTGATGCGTCATGGACAGGCCGGTGGGAACCGGCCGAAAAATGGATTCTAGCGCGGCGTGACCTTCCACCTTACCGGCCTTTGACGATCTTTGTGCCAGGAATCACGGATCTGCCCTCAGGTAGGTTGGTGCTGTCTCCGGGTAGGATTGGCAGCGTTCCGGTATGGTGGTCGGATCATGCATGACGCCACGCCGACCTTCGATGGAGCTCTCGTCCTCACGGGAGGGGGAACGGGCGGGCATTTTTTCCCGGCCATGGCCCTGGCGGAAGGGGCTCGCCGGCGGTGGCCCGGACGCGCCATTGCCTTCGTGGGAGCCCGTCGCGGCATCGAGGCCCGGGAACTTCCGGGCAGTGCTTGGCCTCACCTGCTGCTGGATGTGGAGGGGTTCCTGGGGCGGTCGCCGCTGCGGGCGGCGAAGTCGGCCTGGAAGCTCTGGCGCGCCACGGCCCACCTAAAGGCCATGTGGCGTCAGGGGAGGCCTTGGGCGGTGATCGGCACCGGTGGCTACGCAGCCGCGCCGGCCTTGCTGGCGGCGAAGGGGCTTGGCATCCCGTTCTTCCTGCATGAAAGCAACGCCGCTCCGGGGGCGCTGGTGAGGCTCGTCGCCCCAAAGGCCCGGCGCGTCTGGTGTGGCCTGGAGGCGGTGCGCCCGCTGCTGCCCGGGGCCGATTGCCGTGTGGTGGGCACGCCGGTGCGGGACGCCTTCCTCCGGAATTTCCGATCGGCAGAAGCACTGGAACCGCCCTACCGGCTATTGATCTTGGGGGGTAGCGGCGGCGCCCGGACCCTCAACGAAGCGCTCTTGTTGACTGCGCCAGCGTTGCTGGAGGCGGGACCGGAATGGGAAATCCTGCACCAGGCCGGACCCGCCGAGTTCGAGCGGCTCAAGCCCCGCCTCCGCCATCCCCGGCATGCGCTGGTCCCCTTCATCACCCACATGGACGAAGCCATGGAATCCGCCAGCCTCGTCCTGAGCCGTTCCGGAGCCAGCACCTGCGCTGAGCTGAAGGCCGTGGGCCGAGGCGCCGTCCTGGTCCCCCTGCCCACCAGCGCCAGTGGCCACCAGCGCATGAATGCCCTCGCCCTGGCTTCGGAAGGGCGGGCGGCCGTCGTGGAGCAGGGGTCCGAGTTCCCGGACCGTCTTCAGCGTGCCCTGCGGCGTCTCATGGCGGATGGAGAGGCGCGGCGATCTCTGTCGATCCCGCGGGAACCCAACCGGGCCGTGGACCTCTGCCTGGATGACCTGGCGGATCAAAGCGCCTGACGGAGGTCTTCGGCCTTGTCAGATTTTATCGGGCGCTCACTTCGGAGTGCGCGGTTCCGCCAGCCAGGCGACCACCACGGAGATGAAGTAGAGACCCAGCAGCACGACGCTGAAGAAGATGGTGGTCACCACCACATCCCCAGGCGTGAAGAAGGCGCTGAAGATCAGGATGGCCATGGTGGCGTGGCGCCAGTACTTCAGCATGAGCCGGGCCGTCACGATGCGGAATTTCGCCAGGAAGAAGAACAAAACCGGCAGCTCGAACATCACCCCGGTGATGAGCGTGGTGGAGATGAACAGATCCAGGTAGTCCGAGGCGTGCAGATTGGCCCGCAGCCCCGCGGAGGCGGCTTCCTGGAAGAGGATATCGCCCAGGAACCGGAAGGCCTGCTTGTAGGCGAAGGCGGCGCCAGCGAGGAAACACCCCGAGGTCACGAAGACGAACGGGACGACCAGGCGGCGCTCCTTGGGCAGCAGGCCGGGCCGGATGAAGGCCCAGAGCTGGTAGAAGAGGAAGGGCGCGCAGAACACCGCCGCGCACCAAAGCGAGAGCCGCATCATGCTGAAGAAGGGCTCGGTGAGGTCCGTGAAGGCGAAGGGATCGAGGGCGGCGATGGGTTTGCCGGTCTGGCGGGACATGGCCTCAAGGAAGGGCTTCTGGGCCCAGGTCCACAGCTTGAAGCGGAAGGCGTAGGTGATCGCGAAGCCTACGGCCACGATGGCGAGCGAGCGGACAATGCGCACCCGCAGCTCCTGCAGGTGCTCCCAGAAGCTCATCTTGTCGGGTGGCGTGGCCGGAAGCGCCATGGTCCTCGAGGGGGAGAAAGAGGCCGGCCCCCGTCAGGAGGCCGGCCGATGGAGGGCTTGAGGGCCTACTTCTTGTCCTTGTCGGCGGGGGGCGCGCTGACATCTTCCTTCACGGAATCCGTCAACTCGCGGCTGGCCTTCTTGAACTCCTGGATGCCTTTGCCCAGGCTCTTGCCCAGTTCCGGCAGGCGCGAGGGGCCAAAGAAGATCAACAGCGCGATGCCGATCAGCAGGATTTCCATCATTCCGAGATTGCCCATGTTCGTGCTCCTTGGCGGGATGCGAATGCCCTTCAGGGTTTGAGATCCGCCAGCGCCAGGCCGGCCGGAAGGTCGAGTTCCATTCTAAGCAGGGCCTGCCCGTGAGTCTTGCCCTGGGCATCAGTTTTCACACTTTCGCTGCCGCCCCCGCCCAGCGAGTCGTGCAGGATGAAGTTGATGGCCTTGAGGTTAGGAACTTCAAAACGTTCAACACTGCCTTTGCATATGGTTGAAAAGTGATGTTTGACACGTTCCGACGTAAGCTCTTGTTGCAACAAGCGATAGCCGGCCTCGGTGTAGGCGATGACGCCCACGTTGGAACCGTCCCCCTTGTCACCACTGCGGGCGTGGGCGATGTCTTCAAGGCGGATGCGGGTGTGGGTCATTTGGCCTCCACGGTGCGGCGTCCCAGGGAATGGTAGGTCCAGCCCTTGGCTTCCATGGCCTCCGGCCGGAACAGGTTGCGGCCGTCGAACAGGCAGCGGGCCTTAAGGGCCTTGGCGATGGTCTCGAGATCGGCCGCTTTGTAATCGGGCCATTCTGTGGCGATGAGCAGGGCGTCTGCGCCTTCGCAGGCCTCCAACGGTGTGGCAGCGTAGCGCACCTTGTCACCGATCTTGGCTCTCACGGCGTCCATGGCGGCGAAGTCGTGGACCACGACCTCCGCGCCCAGATTCACCAGGCCATCGATGAGTTCCAGGGCCATGCTTTCCCGGATGTCATCCGTATTGGCCTTGAAGGCCAGGCCCCAGAGGGCGAAGCGCCGACCCTTCAGAGGGGCGGGTACACCGGCTTTCACGTGGAAGTGGGCCTTCACCTTCCGAAGCAAAACTTGCTTCTGGTGGCGGTTGGCTTCCACGGTGGTGGCCAGGGTCATCATTGGTTGCCCGTATTCCCGGCCTACCTTCAACAGAGCCTGCAGATCCTTGGGAAAGCAGGAGCCGCCGAAGCCGGGGCCGGGATTCAGGAAGGCGGGGCCGATGCGGTGATCGGCGCCAATGGCCGTTTTCACATGGTCCACGTCCGCGCCCACTGCCTCAGCCAGATTGGCAATCTCGTTGATGAAGCTGATGCGCAGCGCCAGCATGGCGTTGGCAGCGTACTTAGTCAGTTCGGCGCTTGGGGGATCCATGCGGAACCACTTGCCTCCGCTGCGGTCCAGGAAGGGCTGGTAGAGGCCCTTCATCACGGCCTCGGCGTGGTCCGTCCGGCAGCCCACCACGACGCGGTCAGGCTCCAGGAAGTCACTGATGGCCGAGCCCTCGCGCAGGAACTCGGGGTTGCTCACCACTTCGAAGGCGCGGTCGGTGTGTGCTGCGATCTCCGCGTGGACCCGCGCCGCGGTGCCCACGGGCACCGTGCTCTTGTCGACCACGATCAGGGGTTTGGCGTCCTTCCCCCGCAGGGCCATGGCTTGGCCGATCTGACTGGCCACCGCCAGCACGTACTTCATGTCCGCGCTGCCGTCCTCGCTCTGGGGCGTGCCCACGCAGATGAAAGCCGCGTCAGCCTCGGCGATGCCTGCCTGCAGGTCCGTGGTGAAGCGCAAGGCTCCGGAGGTCAGGTGCTTCGTGAGAAGGTCGTCCAGGCCCGGCTCGAAGATGGGGGATTCACCCTTCGCGAGGGTGGCCACCTTGGCGGCGTCCACATCGATTCCAAGGACCTGATGCCCGGCCTCGGCGAAGCAGGTGGCTGCCACCAGCCCCACGTATCCCGACCCGATGACCAGCACCTGCATGACGTCCTCGCGCAAAGCACCCAGTGTAGCCACATCCCCGCTTGGTATCATTTCCAGGAACGGAGGCAGCATGGCAATCCTGGCGGCACCCACGGGCAACGAAGTCAACTTGCTGGAGGTGATGCTCCATGCGGGCCCCGTCGCCAAGTCGGTGCTGACGATCCTCTTCACCTTCTCGCTGCTGAGTTGGGTCGTGATCATCCGGAAGGCGCTGCTCTACCACCGGAGTCGCGAGGTATCCGAACGCTTTCGCGGTGCCTTCAAGCGGGCCACGGACTGGCGTGACCTGAAGCAGCAATTGGAGCGGTTTGCCATGAGCCCGCTGGTAGGCCTCTTCGTGGCCGGCTACGGCGAGGTCACGTACCAACTGCGTCAGGTGGGTCCAGACGGCCGGCCTCAGCTCCGCAGCATGGAGGCCGTGGAGCGCAGCCTCCAGCGGGCCAGCGTGGTGGAGATGGGGCGGCTCGAGCGGTCCCTGGGCGGCCTGGCCACGGTGGCGGCGGTGAGCCCGTTCATCGGCCTCTTCGGCACCGTGTGGGGCATCATCGATGCTTTCCGCGGGATTGGCGCCACGGGGAACGCGAACCTGGCCACGGTGGCCCCCGGCATCTCCGAAGCCCTCGTGGCCACAGCCATCGGCTTGGTCGCGGCCATCCCCGCGCTCATGGCCTACAACTTCTTCCAGGGCCAACTGAAGCAGTTCCAGACGGAATTGGACGACTTCTCCCTCGAGTTCATCAGCCTTTCCGAGCGGAACTTCACCTGAGCAGCCTCCGCCTTCCCCTCTCCCTGGACTGGGAGGACTGGTTCCAGCTCTGCTGCCCGCCTTTTGATCGGCCCGAGGCCCTGGATCGGTTCGAATGCCGATTGCCGCTGGCGACTGAGCGGTCGCTGGCCCTCTGTTCGGAGCTTGAGGCCAAGGCCACCTGGTTCTGCCTGGGGGATCAGGCCCGGCGCCATCCCGCCCTGCTGCGGCGCATTGCGGCGGAAGGCCACGCCATCGGCCTGCACGGTCTCACACACCGGCGCGTCTTCGAGATGGACCGGTCCGAGTGGCGCAGCGCGATGCGGGATGGGAAGGCCTTGCTGGAGGACCTCACGGGTTGTCCCGTGGTGGGCTACCGGGCCCCGGAGTGGAGCCTGCGCGGCCCCGCCGGGGAGTGGTGGCAGGATCTCCCGGAACTTGGCTTCCGGTATGACTCCAGCCGCGTACCCCTGGCCGTCATTGGAAATCCTGCGGCACCCCGGCGCCCATACCGGCTGGCCGAAGGTCTGTGGGAACTGCCGCCGCCCGTGCTCTGGTCGGGGCCGGTCCGCATGCCACTCTGGGGTTGGGGCCCGAGGGTGCTGCCCTTCGGACTCGTCCGGCGTGCTCTGGAAGTTTTGGCCCTGGACGATGCGGGCACGCCCCTGGTGCTGCACCCCTGGGAACTGGACGCGGAGCAGCCCCGGCTCGCGGGGATCTCACTGGGCCACCGTTACACCCACAGCATCGCGCTGCGTGGCTACGAAGGACGACTGCGTGAGCTTCTGGGCGGGATCCGCCTCACCACCCTGGAAGCCTGGGTGGAGTCTCAATGAAGGGCGCGCCGATCATCCTGCTCGCACCTTCGGAGGACAAGGCTGCCGGAGGCGTGCGGGGTCGCTTGGCAGAGACGCCTGCTCAGCGCTGGGTGCGGGAGCGTCTGGTGGCCTTGGCGAAGACCGGCTCGCCAGAGGCGCTGAAGAAGGCCTTTGAGGTGAAGGATCTGGCCCTGGCCAAGGCCCGGACCGAAGCCCTGGCACTGGCCCGGCCCGTGCCGTTGCTACCCGCGCTGTCGCGCTATTCCGGCGTGGCTTTTCAGGCGCTGGGCGCTGCCTCGCTGCCCCCCGAAGCCTGGATCCGAGTCTTCATCCTGTCCAACCTGCGAGGCCTGGTTCGCGGCGATGAGTTGTTGCCGCCTTACAAACTCAAGCTGGGTGCCATCCCGGGATTGAAGACCCACTGGCGGAAGGCGCTGTCCGCGCAGCTGGAGGCCCTCCCCGAGGGGCCCGTGTGGGAACTTCTGCCCGGCGACTCTGCCAATCTGCTCAAGGGCTGGAGCCGGCCCCGGCACACTGTCGAGATCCTGGATGCCCGGGGCAAGACGATCAGCCATTTCTCGAAGAAGTACCGGGGACTGGTGGCGCGGTGGCTTCTGCTCCATGGGCAGGGCGATCCTCGGAAGGTGCTGAAGGGACACATACCAGGCTGCCGTTGGGCAGGAGTGGACGAGAACGACCGGGGCGGATTGATCCTCCGGCTGCTGGTGGAACCATGAGCGACGATTGCAACCGCACCCCCTTCTGGCAGCGCCAGCCCCAGCTCCCCCTGGAGATCCAGCGCTTCTTCCAGGCCCGCATGGAAGCGGCCCTGGGCGATCCGGAGGCCCGCCAAGTCCTGGTCTGGCCCACGATCCTCGGGGCGCCGGCCCTGCGGAAAGCCCATGTGGAGGGCATTCCCGAGGCCGAGTTGCTGGCTCACGCGGCCCGGATGCTGAGCGCCCTGGGTCACCACGACCCCGCCGCCGCCTGGCAGGCCCACCTGGCCGCCTGGCCGGACACGGCGGAAGCCGGACCCGCCGGCTGGCGCCCGACGGTCGCCTGGGGCGCCTGGGGTCCCTTGGTGAGCCTGCGCTGCGGTTGGCAGCTGGCGGCCCTCACGCCGCTGCCCTTGGGTGCCCGATACCCGCTGGCCTGTGGTGTGTCCCTCTTCAACCACGGCCTCTACCATGAGTGCCACGACGCCCTGGAACCGCTGTGGGAGGCCGCAGAGGGCGACCTGAAGGGGCAGCTCCAGGGGCTCATCCTGCTGACGGGGGGGTACCATCACCTCCAGCAGAACAATCTGCGAGGCCTGATGGCTCTGTGGGAAGAGGGCCTGGGCCGGCTGGAAGCCTGTGGCGGCCGCGTCGCCACCCCCTGGGGTGAGGTGCGGGCCGAGGTCGCGCTGGACCTGACGGCCCGTCGGCTGGACCATGGGAAGCGCATGACGGACGACTCGGATCTATCGGCCCTGTGGGCCCTGGACCGCCCCACCTGGGAGCTGGCATGAAGGATGTGGCCGATCTGCTGGTGTTGGGCGCGGGCATTGCGGGCTGTTCGGCGGCCCTGCGCGCGGCGGATCAGGGCATCTCCGTGGTCTTGGTGGCCAAAGATGAGCTGGGCGGCAGCAACACGGCGTGGGCCCAGGGCGGCATCATTGGCCAGCCGCCACCGGAGGAAGGCGATTCTCCGGGTCTGTTGGCCGCGGACATCGAGGCCGCGGGTGCGGGCCTGTGCCGGCCCGAGGCCGTTCAGCAACTGGCGGAGGAAGGGCCGCAACTCTGCCGGAGCTTCCTCTGGGAGCGGCTGGGGGTGCCCTTCGACCTGGGGGCGAACGGGACACCTGATCCCACCGCCGAGGCCGCCCACAGCGCCAGGCGCATCTACCACGCCAAGGACGCCACGGGGCTGGCCATCCAGACGGCCCTCAGCGAAGCCGTGCGCAAGCACCCTAAGATCCGCTTGCGGGAGCGCCTCTGCCTGGTGGACCTCATCACCAGTCCCCACCATTGTGTCAGCCCCGCGCGGGTCTACGAGCCCATCAGGGTCCACGGTGCCTACCTCTTCGACCCCGCCACGGGCGAGGTGGAGGGGCTCCTGGCCCGCCGGACGTTGTTGGCCACCGGCGGCCTGGGCTACCTCTACCTGCACACCACGAATCCCGCCGGGGCCACCGGAGACGGCTTGGCCGCGGCCTACCGGGCCAGCGCCCGCATCGTGAACTGTGAATATCTCCAGTTTCATCCCACCACCCTCTACGTCCCGGGCAAACCCCGGACCCTGTTGACCGAGGCCCTGCGGGGCGAAGGCGCGCAGTTGGTGAATCGCAAAGGCGAGCGCTTCATGGTGAAGTACGCGCCGGAGCAGATGGAGCTGGCCCCGCGCGACGTGGTGAGCCGGGCCATTTTCCAGGAGATGGCCGCCAGCGGGGAATCCTGCGCCTACCTGGACCTGGCCCCCGTGGCCGCGAAGCTGAACCTCGACGAGCATTTCCCCACGATCATGGCGGCCTGCCACGCCGAGGGCATCGATCCGCACCGCCAGCCCATCCCGGTGGTGCCCGCCGCCCACTACTTCTGCGGGGGGGTGCTGGTGGACCTGGAGGGCCGCACCAGCCTGCCGGGGCTCTTCGCCGCCGGGGAGGTGTCCTGCACGGGGCTCCATGGCGCCAATCGTCTGGCTTCCACGAGTCTCCTGGAAGGCCTGGTCTGGGGCTTCCACGGGGCCGATGCCGTGGTGCGGGAACTGCGGGAAGCGGTAGATCCGGATCCCGGCGAGCTGGCCTCCTGGCGCATGCCGGAAGACAAGGAGGAAACGGATCCCCTGCTCATCGACCAGGACTGGCGCCTGATCCGCAGCACCCTCTGGAATTACGCAGGCATTGTCCGCAGCAGCGCGCGCCTGGAGCGGGCCAAGTCCGACCTGCACTACCTGGCCCACCGCATCGAGCGGTTCTACCATGAGGCCCCACTGAGCCGGGAACTGCTGGAACTGCGCAGCGGCATCCTCTGTGCCCGCCTGATCCTCAACGCCGCCCTCCAGAACCCCGAAAGCCGCGGCTGCCATTACCGGGTGGATTGATCGCATCCTGCGGGACAATGGAGACATGGTTCTGTCCGTCTTCGACCTCCTCCGCATCGGCATCGGCCCCAGCTCCTCGCACACCGTGGGGCCCATGCGGGCTGCCCGAAGCTTTGTTCTCGGATTGGAGACCGCGGGCCTGCTGGAGGCCACCGCCGCGGTGAAGGCCGAGCTGTTCGGGAGCCTGGGCGCCACGGGAAGGGGCCACGGCAGCGACAAGGCGGTGCTCTTCGGCCTGCTGGGAGAGACCCCGGAGGGCGTGGACGTGGAGGCCGTGAAGGACCTGGTGGCGCGGGTTCGCGATTCGGGGCGGCTCGCCCTCCTCGGGAAGCACGAGGTCCCCTTCCGCGAGGCGGAGCACCTGCATCTGCTCCACAAGAGCCTGCCCTTCCATCCGAACGGGTTGCGCTTCACGGCCCTGGACGCGGCCGGCGGGGTGCTCCGCACCAAGGTCTACTACTCCGTGGGTGGCGGCTTCGTTGTGGAGGAGGGCCTCCCGGTCCAGGCCGCTACTGGCCCGGAGCCGCCGTTCCCCTTCCACACGGCCAAGGACCTGCTGGACCACTGCCGGAGGCAGAACCTGACCGTCAGCCAGGTGATGCTGGCGAACGAGCGGACCTGGCGCTCTGAGAACGCGATCCAGTCGGGTCTCCAGGAGCTGTGGTCGGTGATGCAGGCCTGCGTGCGGCGCGGCTGCCGGACGGAAGGGGTTCTGCCCGGCGGCCTGAAGGTGCCGCGCCGGGCCCCGGCGTTGTTCCGCCGCCTGACCGAGTCCCCGGAGGCGGGCCTCAAGGATCCCCTCACGGCCCTGGACTTCGTGAGCCTCTACGCCCTGGCGGTGAACGAGGAAAACGCGGCCGGGGGCCGCGTGGTGACGGCTCCGACCAACGGCGCCGCAGGCATCATCCCCGCCGTCCTACACTACTACCGGCGCTTCGTGCCCGGGGCCACGGACGAGGGGGTGGCGCGGTTCCTCCTGACGGCCGGGGCCATCGGTGCCCTCTACAAGGAGAACGCCTCCATCAGCGGCGCCGAGGTGGGCTGCCAGGGCGAGGTGGGCGTGGCCTGCTCCATGGCGGCCGGGGCCCTGGCCGAAGTGATGGGCGGCACGCCGGACCAGGTGGAGAACGCCGCGGAGATCGGCATGGAGCACAACCTGGGCCTCACCTGCGATCCCATCGGCGGCCTGGTGCAGGTACCCTGCATCGAGCGCAACGCCATGGCCAGCGTGAAGGCCATCAACGCCGCCCGCATGGCGCTGCACGGAGACGGCCACCACTTCGTGAGCCTGGACAAGGTCATCAAGACCATGCGCGACACCGGCGCCGATATGAAGAGCAAGTACAAGGAGACGGCCCGGGGCGGCCTTGCGGTGAATGTGCTGGATATCCCCCTAGACTTCACGGTGAACCTGCCGGAGTGCTGATGCGAACGTCCACCGCCCTGGTTCATCTCCCCGTCGAAAAGAGGCGCTAGATAGGCCAGACTCCCGCGCCTTCGCGCAGGAGGACGGGCTCCTCGCCGCTGAGATCCAGGATGGTGCTGGGAACGCCCAGGGGCTGGCCGCAGTCCACCACCATGTCCAAGGCGTGGCCCAGCTCTTCCTCGATCTCCCAGGCCGTGTTCAGGATGGGCTGGTCCGGCAGCGCGACGCTGGTGGTGATGATGGGCTCGCCGAGCAAGGTCACCAGCGCATGGCAGAAGGGCTGGTCCGGGATGCGGAGGCCCACCACCTGCTTGTTCTGCAGGTAGCGCGGCACCTCACGGCTGGCGGGGAGAAGCACGGTGTAGGGCCCCGGCAGCAGCTGCTTGAGGATGCGGAAGGTGGGCGTGTCCAGGTGGCGCGTGTAGCGGCAGAGCATCTCCATGTCCGAGCACATGATCGACATGGGCTTCTTCGGGTCGCGGCCCTTGAGCTGGTGAATGCGGTCCACGGCCTTCTTGTGGGACACCAGGCAGCCCAGCCCGAAGAGCGTGTCTGTGGGATAGGCAATGACGCCGTCCTGGCACAGCAGCTCCATGAGGCGCTCGAGGTGGCGCACCTGGGGCGTCTCTGGGTGCAGGGTGAGGATCATGGCGCGTCCAGCTCACGCCAGCGCGCGCGGCCCGCGGAAGGGTGGTCCTGGGGGCGCTGGAAGAAACGTTCTGCGAGCGTTGCGTCAAGGGCTGCGCCCACCCCGCTTCGCCGCGCCTGGAGGGCCAAAAGCGCCACCACGGTGAGGCTGTCAGTGATCTCTCCAGCCAGCACGCGGCAGAGGCAATCCTGGAAGGGCTCGTGATGGACCAGCAGCTCTTCATCGTCCTCGGCCTGGTGCCCATCGCACGGGGTGAGGTCCGTGGCCAGGAAGAGGAAGGCCTCCTCCTCCGTGGAGGAGTTGCTGGTGTGGAAGAAGGCCAGGGGTTCCCACACCCGGGCCGCGAGGCCGGCCTCCTCCGCCAGCTCCCGGCGCATGGCTTCGAACGGGCTTTCAGAGATGTCGCCGCCGCCTTCGGGGAGCTCCCAGGAATAGGCCTCCAGGGGATAGCGCCACTGGCCCACGAGCACGACGCGATCCTGATCATCCAGGGCCAGCACACCGCAGGCGGTACGGTGGAACCCGCAGACGGCATAGCGGCCTTCGGCGCCCTTGCGGTGTCGGAAGCGGTCCTCCCGGATCCGGATCCAGGGCGAATCGTAGATGAAACGCCGGCCCGTGACCGTGTAGGGGTCCGGATGTTCGGGCCGGGGCAGGGGTTTCAGATCCATCTTCTGAACATAGCAAAACGCCCGCGGGTGTGTGACTTCTCTCGGGGAAGAGAAAAAAGAAGCCCGGCTTTGCCGGGCTTCTTCGTGGAGGTCCGGCGGTATGCGCGTAGCGCGCCATTAGATCCTCGCCACGCATGCGTTGCGAGGGGAACCCCGGAGACTATTTAGCGACGCAGGCCCAAGCGCTCGATCAGCTTGGCGTAGCGATCCTTGCTCTTCCTCTTAAGGTAGTCGAGCAGGCGGCGACGCTGGCCGACCATGATCATGAGGCCCCGGCGGCTGTGGTAGTCCTTGGTGTGGGTCTTGAAGTGCTCGGTCAGGTCGTTGATGCGCTTGGTCAGGATCGCGACCTGCACCTCGGGCGAACCCGTGTCCGACTCGTGCTGCTTGTAGTCGTCGATGATGATCTTCTTCTGTTCCACATTCAGGGCCATGCTGGCTCCTTTTCGGGGGATCGCCCGTCACCCGTTCCTCAGTCCCGTACCGAGGATGGGTCGAACTTGGAGGAGGCCAAGTGCCTTTATCAAGGTTGCTTCGCGCCAGGTCATTCGTCGTGGTGACGGCCTCTGGCCGTCACCCTTGGCTTCGCTGGCGCTCAGCCTGCGGACCGCAACGCTCCCTTCGGTCGCGTTCGGCCCTATTCTCCACGCGCCTTTCGGCGCATGTCGAATGGTGGTGCGGATAGAGGGACTCGAACCCCCACGTCTTGTGAACACTAGTACCTGAAACTAGCGCGTCTACCAATTCCGCCATATCCGCTTGAAAGAACAGCCCAGTCCCCGAAGGTTCTGGATGTGCCGAACTCCAAGCCTAGCGTGGACCACGCTTCGAGGCAACAGCGTTTCTCGGAGCGGACCTTAGAGGGTGTCTGCAAATTCGCACGGGCCGCGCTGGGAGCGCCGGGCGAGCACGGCTAGGACAGGGCCCGCAGGCATGGTAATTCCACGTCAAGGGCCCTGGACGACGCCAGGCGACGCCCGCCGCCCCAGCCCGGAGGGACGGTGGCCAGCCGCGCGCCCAGCTGCGTCACCGCGCTTGGACGATGTCCCGCATCGCCCTGCGCGCGCTTCCTTCCTGGATCATGCGGCTGGCCGCCGTCGCGGCTCGCGGGAATTTGCAGACACCCTCTTGGCTCACCACTCCCGGTAGGGGATCCCATTCATGCCGGTCCCGGTGGCGAGGCTATAGACATCGTAGACGTGGCCACCCCCCCAGCTGGTGCTGTTGGCGTCGTCGTTGGAGTTCCGAAGGCCCCATTCAGCCTTGCCCGTGAAGGGATCCACGGGGATGCGACGGAGGAACCGCACCTTCTTGCTGAGAGACCCGGCGGCGGGAACGCCCTCCACCAGCACCTCCAGGCTTTCGGGATAGCCGTTCGCCTCCGCAGGCGGGGCTTTGATCTTCTGCTGGTCCGCCTGTTTTTTATACTCGTCGATGGCCAGCCGCATCTCCCGCAAGTCCCGGCGCAATTCCAGTTCCTTCTCGCGTTTGAGGCCATTGCGAGCCAGGGGCACCGTCACGGAGGCGAGGATCATCAGCACAGTGGCCGTGACCACCAGCTCCAGCAGGGTAAAGCCGCCCTGGCGACTCACTGCACCGTCACGAGGGCATTGGACCAGCGCCCGGAGATGGGGGTGGTGCCGGCAAGGAACTGTCCGCTCTGGATGAGCACGGGCGCGTTGCCGGTCGTGAGGCCCACCAGGTCGAGGGTGGCCAGGAGACCGCTGTCCACCTCAGGGCTATTGCGTTTGAAGGTGAGTTTCAACGTGCCGTCCTTCCCTGGGAACTGTTCCAGGTTGCCGCCTTCCGTAGTGATGAAGTCGCCGGGTGCCACGGCTCCGAGTTTGAGATTGGCCGGCAGTCGAAGTTCCACCGTGCCAGAGCTGAGTCCCTTGCCGCCGCTGACGGTGAGGCCGATCTGGACCCGCTCGCCGATCTTGATCTCCGAGGCCACCGGAGTCATGAAGATCACCAGATCGGAGGCTGCAGGGGCGGCCTGGTCGACCGGGGGTGCCTCAGGCTTTTTTTCCTGGATCGCGGTGGAAGGCGCGGGTGCGGCTGGCGCGGGCGCGACAGGAGGGGTCGCAGAATCTGGCTGGGCCGGGGCAGGTTGGGATGGCGCTGCGGTTGCCGTTCCTGCCGGGGCGGGCTTGGCAGGCTTCGGTGCGAACATCCCCGAATGGGACGCTGCATCGTCGGGGTTGAAAGCGGCGAGATCCTGCTCCGTGAGCACCGGCTTCCGCACCAGGACCGCACGGATGGTGAGGATCACGTCCGTCTTGGCCTTGCTGTTGCGGGTGTTCCCGGTCAGCCGGCCGATGAGGGGGATGTCGGCGAGGCCCCAGATGCCCTGAAGGCTCTTCTGCTCCTCATCCTTTAGCAGGCCACCGAAGATGGCCGTCTCACCATCGCGCAGGCGGGCGGAGGTGATGATCTCCCGTTTTCCGAGGTCGGGGCGCCCAGGGGTGGAGCCGGATTTCAGCGTGGTGACGAGGCTATTGATCTTGAGGGTGATCTCGCCGTTGTGGTGGACGCGGGGCTCCACCTTGATTTTCACGCCCACATCCTCATAGGAGAAGGAGGTCTGGCCCACGCCGCCCAGCAGTGAGGACGTGGAGGCGGCGCCGGCCGTGCCCGTGGTGGGCAGGGACAGTTGGCTTTGGGTGGTGGAGATCTTTTCGCCAATGTTCACCTCGCCGGTTTCGCCGGAGAGCACGCGAACGTTGGGACTGGCTACCAGGCGGGCATCCCCGTTGCCTTTGAGGAAGTCGAGGGCCAGGTTGGGGAACAGCACACGGATATCGGCGGTGTGGATCTTGGTGAAGCCCGAGTTGGTGTTCATGCCCGAGGTGTTGTTCACCGTGGTGGCGCCCATGCGGAAGGTGCCGGAAGTGTCGGAGGCGTTGATCACCGGCAGCAGGCCCACCTGCTCCAGGCTGTTTTCGGTAACTTCCATGAGCTCCATGTAGACCATCACCTCGGCCTTGGCCTTGTCGAGGCTGCGGATCACCTGGTCGACGACGGCCAGCTCCAGCGGTTTGGCCTTTACGATGATGGCGTTGATGCGCTTGTCGGTGAACACCCGCAGCTGGGGGTTGAGCGTGGTGAGGGTGGAGCGCAGTTCCGTGGGGTCGGCATTGGACAGGTAGTAGGTCTTGAGGAGCTGGTTCTCGTACAGGTCGCGGTTCTGCGGCGTGGCCTTGAAGACCATGATGGTGTTCTTGTCGATCACCTTGTAGAACAGGTCATTCTGCAGCATCAAGGTGTCCAGGACCCGCTGGAAGGGCAGGCCCCGCAGGTCGATGGAAATGGTCTGATCCTGGAAGGAGGAATGGGTGATGATGTTCACGCCGGAGGCATGACTGAGGGTGGCGAAGATCTCGCGTAGACTGGTGCGCCGGCTGAAGTTCAGGTCCATGCCCTCGAGGGACCGCGGGTTCAACTGCACGACATTCACTGAATCGGCCTTGGCTTTCATCGCCTCGAGGTCGTCCAGGGCGTCCGCTTCGGCCTTGTCCTGGGCGACCTTCTGCTCCAATCGGATCAGCCAGTCCTGGGCGATCTGATTGTCGGGATCCAGCACCAGGGCCTTCCGCACCTCGGTTAACACGGTATCGCTCATGCCGTGCTGTTCCGCCTGCCGGGCGAGGGCGAGGTGGCCTTCCGCAGCGCGCTGGGAGGCCCGGCGGATGCCGATGCGCGCCTTGGTGTTCGAGGGGTCCCGCCGCAAGACCTCGCGGTAGGAGGCCACAGCGTCATCGTAGCGGCCTTCGTCATAGGCCTGGTTGGCCTTGTGGAGGCTGCAGCCGAGGGCGAAGAGCAGGACCGCGGCGACGGCAAGGATCTTCCGGAAGGGGGCGAAGGAGGAGAGCGGCATCGGTGGCATCCTTCGGATCAGAATTGATTGACGGGAGCGCCGCCGGAGGCTTCGCGGGCCTCCAGGACCATCCGCAGGTCTGGGTACTTGGTGTTCTGGAATTCGGCGCGGGTATCGAGGATCGAAACGAGTTTCCAACGGTCCCCGACAAGGGTCCCCTGGACCAGGGTCACGGGCTCTTCGCCTTTCATGAAGGCGCCCACCAAGCCCGAGGGGTTGCCCTTGAAGAAGCCGAGATAGCGGAGGTTCTGGGGCCTTCCCGCGAATTCGGCTGCCTTCTCTTGGGCCAACCGCTGGCGCTCCAGTTCTTCGGGTGTAGGCGGCGGCGGAGGCGGGGGTGGCTTCACTGGCTTGGGTGGCGGCGGTGGGGCCTCGAAGAGGAAGAGATCGCGCTGCACCTTGGCACTGGGCGGCAGTTCTCCGGCGCGGTCCAGGGCGGCCAGGTCCGGCAGCTTGCGCAGGCCCAGCAATTGGCGTGGATCCAGGCCGGCGCCATTCCCGGTCGAAGCGGCGCGCTTGGTCCGCGGGGCGTCCGGCGCCAGAATCGTGTAGAGACCGTAGATCAAGACCAGGGCGAAGGCGATCAGGGCCACCTGGGTCCGGCGGTTGCTCCGGAGTTCCTGCAGCATGGAACGGAAGTCGAAGGCGCCGGCGGGTGTGCTCATGCCTCCTCCTCGCGTTCTGGGCCACCGGCCTTGCGGAAGGCCCGGAGCACGATGTCGAGCCGCGCGCCTTCAGGGCTTTCCTCCAGGCGGCCGTCCCTCACCGCGAAGGGCAGCCCCGAGCCCTCGAGCTCGAGCATGAAGGCCTTTTGGCTGGCGTAGACGCCGACGGCGATGAATTCCACATCCACGGCCTCCAGGTCTGAACCGCGCGTGCCTTCCCGGCTGGGGAGGCCGTACTTCACCGTCTGGAGGCGCAGCCCATGTTTCTTGGCCAGCTCATGCAGCGTTTTGCTGAGATCCCACTGGAGCTCCCCGGCCGAGCCCTTGGGCAGGCGGGCCTCCAGGTTCTCGAGCGTTTCCCGGCCCCGGCGGATTCGGTCGGCCAGTTGTTGGAGATCCTGAAGATGCTGGATTTGTTGATTGCGATTGAGTTCGGCCTCCCGCTTGGCCTTCAGTTTCTGGCTCAGCTGCTGGGAGGCGTCCGGAAGGAGGAAGATCGCCACACCGAGGCCCAGGATCAGTCCCAGGGCGCCCAGCACCAAGCGGAGGCGACTTGCACGAAGAGGGCTGCTCATCGGGGGGGTCTCCTCGAATAGCGCGAGCCTCTGGGTGGGCGCACTTCCTCTTCACCGGTGGGCACAGGGGCGGGGCGGGCCTGAACCCCTTCCTTGCCGCCGGGGGCCAGAGGAGCGGCCGGGGCGGCGGGTGGCGGGGCCAGGCGCGCGGCCCCTGGGCCAGGGGCCGGAGCAGCAGGCGCGGGTCGGGGGGCGGCTGGAACGGGTCGAGCCACGGGGGACGCTGCTGGCGCGGGTGCGGTCTTCACGGCCCGCAGCTTGAAAGGCGGTGGAACGGCGGCCGCGGGCAGGCTCAGCTCAAAATCCCAGCCACCGCCCTGGCGCTCGGATTCTCGCTCCAGGATCACTTCGGCAAAGACCGGGGCCGTATGAAGGGCGTCTACGAAGGCAGCTTCCGCCTCCCGGCTCTGGGCTTCGCCCTTTACCTTCATCACGACCTGCTGGCCGTTGCCACGCGTTCGCTGGAGCCCCTTCAGCCGCATGCCAGGAGTCATGCATTGCTCGAGTTCCGCGGTGACCCGGGACCAGGGCAGGCTCCGCTCCTGGAGGATGCGTTCAGCCAGCTTCCACCGGGCTTGTTCCCGGGTTGCGTCCATGCCCTGGAGCGAAGCCTGGATCTGCGCTTCTGTGTGGGCAGCTCGCCGGGTCTCCTCTGTAAGACTCACGGCATCGCGTCCGGCTCGGCCGGCCTGGTGGTAGGCCCGCCAGGTGAGACCCAGCGAGCCGAGGAGAAACACCACACCGAGGCCGAGGGCCCCCCAGCCGAGCATTCTGTGGTGCTGTCGCCACAGGCTGGGCCTGGGCGCCAAGTTGAGATGCAGGGCAGGAACGGCCATCAGGGCGTCTCCACCAGGGCGAAACGATCATCCAGTATGCGCACCGGCAGGCCGACATCGGGCCAGGCCGGAGCGCCCCAAACCGCCAGGCTTTGCGGCGTCCGGGATTCCCGCTGGAGGAAGGCGGCACTGGGGGTGATGCGCTCCTCGTTCCAGTCCTGGGGATTCATGGGTTCGGACCACTGGCGGAGGAGGCAGAGGCTTCGACCCCAGGCCACCAGGGTGCCGGCGTAGCGGCCCTGGCCGACGGGGCTCAGGGAGAGGAGCATGCCCGGAAGCTCGAGAGAGGGTGCCAGCAGGTTGTAAAGGTGCAGCCAGCGGGGAGTGAGGGCATGGAGGTTCCGGTCGAGCCTGAGGCCAAGCTGGAGCAGGGTCTCCCGAAGCTCTTCGCGAATGCCAGAAGCCAGCCAGGTTCCGGGTTCGATTTCCAGCGCCTGGACGAAATGAGGTTCCTCCAGGGCAAGAACCTGGGTGAAGCGCCAGCGGAAGAAGGCCTCCTGAGCCTCTGCGCCCTTGGGCAATTCCGTCAGGTCCCTCATGAGGATGGAAGGGGTCCAGAGGTCATCCAGCACCCAGCGCGTGGGTCCCAGGGGCAGGGAGGCCAGGGCCTGAGCCAACTGATCCTCAGTGGGAGGGGCCGCCAGGGTGCGTCGGTGGGTGCCCGCATGGATGCGGTGGGCTTCCAGCCACACCAGGGAGGTTTCCGGGGCCTGGAGGAATGGCAGCCTCATGGCCTCCTCCTCCAGATCCTGAAGGTCCAGCCCGGATATGACACTCCCGGCCGGGCAATCGTCGCCGGTTTGCACAGAGGGAGGCTGGGGGAATGCACAGGCGACTCCTGACAGGACAGGGGAAGGAATCGAGTCTAACGGGCCTCCGCTGGATTCCCAAGGGGACGGGGATCACGTCTGGTATGGAATGATGGAAGCAGATGTTCCCCATCACCTTCCCCGGAGCGCTGATCTCGTGCGCCTGATCTCCCTCGAACTTCACGGTTTCAAGTCCTTCGCTGACGCCCAGAAGCTCAGCTTCCCCGGGGGCATGACTGCGGTCGTGGGGCCCAACGGCTGCGGCAAATCCAACATCTCCGACAGCCTCGCCTGGGTGCTTGGCGAGCAGCGGGCCTCCATGCTGCGGGGCGCGGAGATGGCCGACGTGATCTTCGCGGGCACCGCGCAGCGCCGGGCCACGGGCATGGCCGAGGTGAAACTGGTTCTCGATATGCCCGATCCCACCCTGCCGGGGTCCACCCGGGAGGTGACCATCTCGCGCCGCCTGTATCGCGATACCGGCAGCGAATACCGCATCAACGGCCGGGAGGCGCGGCTCAAGGATGTGCAGGACCTCCTGCTGGATACGGGCATGGGCACCCGGGCCTACAGCTTCATCCAGCAGGGCCAGATCGACCTGATCCTCAGCAGCAAGCCCAAGGACCGGCGCCTGCTGCTGGAGGAAGCGGCGGGGATCACGCGGTACAAACTGCGCCGGGCGGATGCGGAGAAGCGCCTGGAGGAGACCCGGAGCAACCTCCAGCGGCTCGACGACATCCTCTACGAGCTCAACAAGCAGATGGATTCGCTCCGCCGCCAAGCTGCCCGGGCGCGCAAGGCCAAGGAACTGGACACGGAGATCAAGGCCACCCAGCGGATTCTGCTCGCCGGGAAGGTGGTGGAACTGGAGGACGCCAAACAGCGCATCCTGGACGATCTGGACACGACCGAGCGGCGGGTGGCCGAGCTCACCGCGCAGGTATCCGAGAAGGCCTCTGAGGTCGAGGCCCTGCGCCTGTCCGTGGACGAGCAGCAGCAGGCCCAGGCGAAGCGCGCCAGCGCTATGCTCGGGCTGGATCAACGCCTCCAGCTGGCCGATCAGGAGCGCAGCTTCCAGGAGGACCGGAGGAGCGAAGCGCAGGACCAGCGGAACCGCCTGGAAGAACACATCCAGATGCTGGTGGCGCGGCTGGCCGAATCCGGCGATTCCTTCACCGCGCTGGAAGCCCAGTTGAAGGCGGCTGGCGAGCGACTCGCCCAGCAGGAGGCGGAGCTGGCCAAGGCTGAGGAGGCCGTCGCCCTGGCCCAGGGCACCCTCCGGCATGCGGAGGCGGATCTCCATGCCCTCCGGGAGCGGAAGGCGGAAGCCCAGAAAGAGGCCCTGGGGCGCCAGAAGCAGCGCATCGGACTGCAGACCCAGGTCGCCCAGTTGGAGGGTCGCCTGGACACCCTCAACCACGAGGAATCCGTCCGCGCGCCGCGGCTGGAAAGCCTCGAGGCTGAGGCCGGCCAGGTGGAGCGCACTCTGGAGGGTCTGCTGGCCCAGCTAGAGCGGGCCGAGGAGGCCTCGCTGGACCAGCGGCGCCGGGCGGAGCAGCTGGAGGAGGCCCAGCGGACCCTGGCCCAGGATCACCATCGGGCAGAGGCCGAATTGGACGCGGCGGAGCGGCGTCTGAGGCAAATCTCCGACCTGCTGGCCAAGAGCTTCGGCGAGGCCGAGCTCCAGAAGGGGCTCACCTGGCTGCGGGAACAAGGCGTTCGACCCCAGACCCTCGTGGATCTGCTCACGGTGGAAGAGGCCGTGCGACCGGACCTGGAGCGACTCTTAGGTGGCTGGCTGCAGGTCGTGGCGGCCGATGCAGCACTGGCTGGTCGCGCCGCCGAAGCTCCAGGCCACCTGCTGTTGGCCCTGGAGTCCCAAGCGAACCTCTCGCCCATCCCTGAAGGCTGCGAGGCCCTGCGCGACCACCTTCGCTGGGCCGGTGGAGCGGAGCGCCCCCTGGGCGGTCTGCTGGACCGTGCCTTCCGGTGTGCGGACGCAGCGTTGCCGGCCCTGGCTCTGGCCCACCCCGAGTTGGCCTTTGTATCTCCAGCTTACGTGCGTCTGCCCTTCGGCCCGGTGCAGGTGGGCGTGTCCGCGCCGGCGGCCTCGCCGCTGAAGCTGCGGGCGGAGCAGGAGGAGGCCAAGGGCACTCGTGAGGCCCTGCTGGACAGGATCGAGGACCTGGAGGCTCGGCGCGGGCGGGGCGGCGACGAAAGCCGGGCCGCCCGGGAGCGGTCGGTGGAGATCGACGAGGATCTGCGGGCCCTGCGGCGCAGGGCGGACACCCTGAAGTCCCAGCGGACTTCGCTGCAGGCTCAGTTGGCTGAAATCAGGGCCGCCAGTGAGCGGGCGGATGCCCTTTGGGAGCAGATCGAGGCTGAGATCAAGGGGCTCCAGGGGCAGCTCAGGGAGCTGGAGGCCCACCCGGAAGAGGCGAACGACACCGCCCTGGAAGAGGCCATCCAGCAGGCGGAGACTCTGGTCCGCGAGACCCGGCATCGGCTGGACGAGCGCCGCGACCAGCGCATGGAGGCCGCGCGCAGCCGGGATGCGGTCTGGGCGGAGCGGGATGGCCATGAGCGGCATCTCCAGCTGGCCCAGCGGGGCCGGTTTGATCTGGACGCGGAACGGCAACGCCAAGAGGTCGAGGCCGCGGAGCAGACCAGCCGGATGGAGACCTGTGCCCGGCGGTTGACGGAACTGGAAGCTGAATCCCAGGCCCTGCTGAGGGACCGGGAAGGTGTGCATGCCCAGGCCCAGGAGGCCCAGCCTCGACTGGAGCTGGACCAGGAAACGCTGCGAGTACAGGAACGGGCGGCCCGTGAATTCCAGGAGGCGCTGGAAAATGCCCGGGCCCAGCACCAGGAGGTGTTGATCCATGGCGCCCAGGTGCAGGGCAGCCAGGAGGCCCTGGCCAAGGAGATCGAGCTGGCGCTGGGGCTCGATATTCCCGCCTTTCTCGCCGGCATCAGCGAGGCGGAACGGGAGGCCTGGTCCGAAGGCGAGCTGGTCCACCAGACCCACCTGAACGAGCTTCAGGGCCGGCGCATGGACCTGGGCGGCGTGAATCCCCTGGCCATCCAGGAGCTGGAGGAGGCGGAAACCCGCATGGCCTTCATGAACGAGCAGCGGGCGGATGTCACCGCCGCCATCGGCAACCTGGAGTCAACCATCCAGGAAATCAACGCCACCAGTGAGGAGCGGTTCCGGGAGGCCTTCGACTTCGTGAACAACCGCTTCCAGGAAGTCTTCCGCGAAGCCTTTGGTGGCGGCCAGGCCCAGTTGAGCTTGGAGGATCCGAAGAACCTGCTGGAGTGCGGCATTGAGATCACCGCCCAGCCCCCCGGCAAGAGCGCCAAGGCCCTCACGCTGCTGAGCGGGGGCGAGAAGGCGCTGACGGCCATCTCCCTCCTCTTCGCCATTTTCCATTTCAAGCCCAGCCCCTTCTGCGTGCTGGACGAGGTGGACGCCCCCCTCGACGAGGCCAATGTGGGCCGCTTCGCCGCCATGGTCCAGAAAATGAAGGCCGACACCCAGTTCATCGTCATCACCCACCAGAAGCCCACCATGGTCGCGGCCGACACCCTCTACGGCGTCACGATGGAAGAGGCGGGATGTTCGCGGCTGGTGAGCGTCCAGCTTCGGGAAGCCGAAGCCCTCGTCTAAGAACCCGGTGTGACGGAATGGATGGCGTAAGGTCTTTTCGCCTCCCTCTTCCCGCCCGGTATGGGCACTTGGCCTGTCAATGCGAAAGAAAGCGTAAATTGTGGAAAACCCCATTCCGGAGTTGATTGGCAAATGCCGCGATCGTATTTAATGTAAAAATTGATATAATTGATCTTTAATCCACAAGGATGACGCTTAAAAAGTCCACGAAGTCCGTCTCCCGACAGGATTTAGGTCCGTCGGAAAGGATCAATCCACAGGCTTTTCCACAGAGGCTCGGCTGCGGTTTGTAACTATCTGGTAACGCTGGGGTGACGGGAGGTATCAGCCTTCCAACTCAGCGGCGAGGAACTCCGGTCGCAGCCACTCGCGAAGGGTCTCCTCCGCCACACCCAGCCGGGTGAGATGCTCGGTGGCCATCTTCATGCTCTGACCCGCGTCGCGGCAGATGAGCAGGCGTTGCTTCCAAGCCTCTGTGGCACGGGTGTGGAGCTCTGGCTCACCCTGCTCCATGCGCTTCTCGAGCACGAATCCCAGATTGTTGGCCGCTTTGCGGTGGCTGGGCTCCAGGGTCAGGGCCTTCTCGTAGGCCTCCGTGGCCTCCTTCAGGCGACCCGCCACTTCCAGGGCCACGCCCCGGGCATTCCACACGTCGGAATCATCCGGGGCCAGGGCCATGGCCTGGTCCACCATGCTCATCTGGTCCTCGCTCCGGTTGGCGGCGCGGTAGACCTCAGACAGGCCCAGGTAGGCACTGTATTCGCTGGGATCGTTTTCCAGAGCCTGGAGGAAGGCCTGCTCAGCGGCGGGTCCCTGCCGGGTCTCGATGAGGGCGTAGCCGAGCTGGACCTGAAGATCCGCCGCGTCGGGCTCGCGCACCAGGGCTTCGCGGTAGCAGCGGAGGGCATCGTCCCAGCGGCATTCCTCGCGGGCCATGTCGCCCAGGGCGGCCCAGGGGTTCGAGGCCTCGGGGTCCGTCTCGGTGGCGAGGCTGAAGTAGGAGACGGCACCCTCACGGTCGCCCATGTCACGCTTCAGTTCGCCCAGCAGGGCCTGGGCTTCCGCCAGGACGGGGACGGGAGGGGCGAGCAGCATCAGCGTGTGGAGCTGACCTTGAGCCAATTCCAGGTGGCCCTGCTCGCTGAAGATCTCCGCGAGGATGAAGTAGCTGGCAGGATCACACACATGCAGGCTGCGGGCTCGCTGGATGCAGCGCAGACCTTCCGCGAGCTCACCGCGCTTCAGCAGCATCTCGCCCAGCGCATGCCAGCCCCAGTAGTAGGAAGCGTCCGTCTGAAGCGCTGCCACCAGCTGCGCCTCGGCCCCGGCCCAGTCGGCCAGCTGGTCCATGGCGATGGCGAGCAGGCGGAGGGTGCGGGGATCCTTGGGCCGCAGGGTCAGGGCCTTCAACAGCCAGGCCTTGGCCTCGGCGGGATGGCCACGATGGAGTTGCACGAGGCCGGTGAGTTCAAGGGCCTTGGGATCCTGGCCGTCCAGGGCGAGAGCCTGCTGGAGGGCGAGCTCGGCACCGTCGAGGTCCTGCAGGAGGAGGCGCAGGTAGCCCAGGTTGCGCAGGTGGCCGCCGTGGGTCGGGTGCTCATCGCGGAGGGATTCAAGCTGACCCAGCAGCTCCAGACCCTCCTCTTCCTCCGTGTTATCGCTGAAGCAGAGCAGGCGCTCGAACCAGGCGTCCGCATGGGACCGGTCCTCGACCAGGAGCTGGTCGAGAATCTCCTGAGCCTCCGCGTGGCGGGCGCGACCGTTGAAGGCGCGGGCCAACTTGAGGCGGTCTTCAAAGGAGTTCCCGGCGGCGGTCTTGAGCGCCGTCAGGTCGGGGTCGAGCAGCTTGAGCCAGGGGCGTACCATGGGGTGCCTCGTGAGGGACTCCAGGGTATCACCCAAGCGCAGCGGCCAACCCGTCACAAAGCAGGCGCGCCATGGCTCCGCGGGTCTCCACGGTGGCGGATCCCAGGTGGGGCAGCAAGACTGCGCGAGGCGCTTTCAACCAACGGGGGTTGAGACGCGGTTCACCTTCGTAGACATCCAAGCCCACGCCGCCGAGGTGGCCAGACGCCAGCAGATCGATGGCGGCGTTCTCATCCATGATGCCGCCGCGGGCGGTGTTGATGATCACTGCACCCTCGGGCAGCTTCTCCAGTGCAGCGCGGTCCAGCATGCCGCGGGTCTGGTCCGTGAGCGGGCAGTGCAGGGACAGCACGGCGCTGCGATGCAGCAGGTCCACCAGGGGCAGGCGTGGCGCCCGACCCGCGCCGAAGTCCACGGTGCCGCCATGGCCCTCGCGGTCCCAGAAGAAGGGGGTCATGCCCAGGGCCTGGGCGCGGCGGGCGAAGGCCTGGCCGATGGGACCGCTGCCCAAGATGCCGCAAGCCTTGCCTGCGAGGCCAGGGCCCAACAGCTGGTCCGGTGCCCAGCCTTTCCATTCACCGGAGCGCACCAGCGCCTCACCTTCGGCGACGCGGCGGGTGACCGCCATGAGCAACGCCAGCGCGATGTCGGCCGTTGCATCCGTCAGCACGCCAGGGGTGTTCACCACGGCAATGCCACGGGTCTGGCAGGCTTTCACGGGCAGGTGGTTCACGCCCACGGAGTAGGTGCCGATGGCCTTCAGGTTGGGCGCCGCGTCGAGGTCGGCCTCGGTGATGGGTTCGGAGAGCATCACCACCAGGGCCTCGGCCTCGGGCAGGGCGGCGTTCCATTCGGGGGATCGGAAAGCGGCCAGGCGCAGTTCCGGGAAGCGGGCGCCGAGCTCGGTCAGGGCCGGACCGACAAGAGGGGAGGTGGAGAGGATTCGCGTGCTCATCGCTGCAGGGCCTTCAAAGCAAGGCGGATGGCCTCCGCCAGGGGCGGCTTCGAGGTACGGAGGTTCGCCACCACCGGCAGCACCACCTCCTCCTTGAACCCAAGATTCGTCATCGCGGAACGCAGGCTCTCCTCCCAGGGATCGCCAGAGGCAATGCCGGAGAGGCCTTCCAGGCCCGAGAGGCCGCCCATCTTTTCTGATAACTCAAAGCACATCTTCTCGGCGGTCTTCTTCCCCACGCCGGGGATGCGCGTGAGGACCTTCACGTCGCGGCTCCGCAGGGCCTGCACCAGGTCCTCCAGAGACAGCGCCCCCAGGGCTGCCAGCGCCAGCTTGGGCCCGACACCGTCCACTTTCACCAGCAGCCGATAGAGTTGCCGCTCCTGGGTGGAGGAGAACCCAAGCAGCGCGATCTCGTTCTCGCGCACCAGCAATTCCGTGTGCAACGTCACCTGCGTGCCCGCTTCCGGCAGCAGACCGTAGGTGGAAAGGCTGATGGCCGCGGCGTAGCCCACGCCCCCGCATTCGACAAGGGCCAGGTTCGGCAGCTTCTGGATGAGTTCCCCGCGCAGACGTCCGATCATGCCTCGAGGATACCGGAAGAAGGGCCGCGCTCTGGTTTGCTAAGAGGTCGTAACAATACCCGACGATGCCGCGATGAAGCCAGGCGGGATGCACCGCAAGGAAGGGCCCGCAGGGCAACGTGGTTCGTTGTTCAAGGGACCTGACGCCGCGGGGCGCCCGCCTGGCTTCATCCCTCCGGGCGAGGGGTGGCGGGCGTCGCGATGCCGCGTCACGCTCGTCGCGCGTAGTACCCGCTACGCTTCGACTCGCGTTCCTCGCCTCGCTCGCCCGGCACCCCTCGCGCGGCGACGTGGGGTTTTGTTACGACCTCTAAAGCCAGTAGCGGACCAGGGAATCCAGCAACCGCGCGACCACATCCTGGTTGCGGCGGTCCCGTTCCGCCCGGCCCGGCAGTTCCGGATAGGCCGGGATCGGGTCATGCAGGGTCTGGCCGACTTCCGGGCCCAGGAGGTGCCGCCAGCGATCCAGCCATGCTTGGGGGAGCTTCTCAGGGATCGGCAGATCCATCAGGGTGAGGTAGAGGATCGTCCAGACCCGGGCCACCACCTGGGCTTCGTAGCCACCGCCCAGTGTGAAGAGCGCCCGACCCTGGGTGTGGGCATCGGCCAGAGCCAGGATTCTGCGGTAGAGCGCCTGGAAGGTCTGGGTGGTCAACGCCAGATCTCCGAGCGGATCGGCGAAGTGCGCATCGGCGCCAGCCTGGACCACCAGCACGTGGGGCGAGAACTCGGCCAGAGTCCGCGGAATGACGGCCTCGAAGGCTTCCAGGTAGCTCTCGGCCTCGGTGAAGGGCTCCAGGGGCACGTTCACGCTCAGGCCCCGTGCGGAGCCGGTGCCCAATTCCTGGATGTGGCCGGTGCCAGGATAGAGGTAGTGACCGGTCTCGTGGAGGCTGATGGTCAGCACCCGGTCATTGCCGTAGAACAGGTTCTGGACGCCGTCGGCGTGGTGGAGATCGATGTCCAGGTAGGCCACGCGCCAGCCGTGGGCCACGAAGGCCTGGATGGCCACGGCCAGATCGTTGTACATGCAGAAGCCAGCGGCCCGGTCCTTCTGGGCGTGGTGCAAGCCACCGCCCAGTTGGAGGACGCGCGTTTCGGCTCCCGCCATCAGCAGCCGTGCGCCGTGAAGGGTTCCACCCACCAGCCACCGGGCGGCGAGATCCATGCCCGGAAAGATGGGGTTGTCGGGCGTGCCCAGGCCGAACTGCTCGGCGTCGGGCCGAGCCTCGCCACGATCCAGGGCCTCGACCATGGCCACGAAGGCCTCGTCATGGATGGAGAGGATCTCTTCTCGCGTGGCGGCTGGTGGTGCGATGGGCGAGGTCGGATGGCCCAGACAATGGATCAGATCCAGGAGCATCCCGAGCCGCGCCGGCGTGAAGGGATGTTCTGGACCGAAGTCGTACCCGGCGTACTCCGGGCGGTAGATCAGCGCTGGCATGGCTGGTGGTTCACGACAAGCCCCCGCGCTGCGGCAACGCCGGGTTCAGTTGGGAACTCTTGGGCAGGGGCCAGAGAATGGTGAATTCGGCCGCCCTGAGTTCCTCGGCCAGGAGACGGATCTGGTTGGAATCGACCCTCAGTACCGTGCGGATTGCGTCGGGTGATGGGTAGGTGAGGATGGAGTGGATGTTGACGTGGCGGATGGCGAGGAAGGCGGTCAGGCGGGCCAATTCCCCCGGCCGGTCCTTGAGGGCCACTTCCAGCCGGGAGGACGGCTTGGTAACCCCCGTGAGGATCATCAGGGCGTCCAGCAGATCCATCCCGGTCAGGATGCCCACCAACTCCCCTCCGTCCACCACAGGCAGGCAGCCGATCTTGTGCTCCCGCATGATCCGCGCGGCATCCTCCACGGGATCCAGAGGGTCGGCCGTCAGGGGGGGGGTGCTCATGGCCCCAGAGACGGGATCCTCGGCCGTGCGGGGGGTGTGGCAGAAATTGCTGGTGGCGAACCGGAGATCCCGATCCGTGAGAATGCCCACCAGGCGCCCCTGGTCCACCACGGGGAGGTGGCGGAATCCTCGGTCCTGGAGCAGCTGGAAGGCTTCGCCGATGGTGGCCTCGACGGAGATCACCGTCACCGGCTTGCGCATCATTTCCTTTACCAGCATGGCGATCCTCCTTCGGGTTCAGGGCTTGCGGAAGCCGACCTGGGTGAAGGTCAGCCGCAGGTCGGGTTGCAGGGGCAGGGGGCTGACAGCGCCCGTCTCACCGTGGACGGCCACCTGGGCTTCCAAGGTGGAGAGCCAGGGCAGCTCCTCCACGAGCTGGGTCAGGCGGCCCAGGGTTTCACCGAGGCCGCTGGAGGGGAGCAGGTGCATCCGCTCAAGGACATCCGCGATATCCAGGTCCGTGAGGGGGGTGATCCGGAGGATCGACCCCACGCCTTGGCGATGGAAGCGCCAGATGGGCCCGAAATCGGGATCCGTCGTGAGGTTCAACGCCACTCTCGGACCCCGTCGCTCTGCGGGTTCCGGGAGGTTCGTGACGGGCACGCCGAAGAGCCCCATGAGCTCCCTGGCTTGGACGGCCGACAAGATCGATTGCGCCGAATCAGGCAGCCGCTCAACGAGCTGTTCCACGCGGCGACGGGCTTCCCCGGCGTTGATGTCCGCATAGCCCAGAAACCGGCCCGGCGGTTGCCGGCGGAAGTGGGCGTACTGCACCACCTTGGACAGCGCCAGGGCGGCCGATTCCGGAAAGCGGTAGGACGGGAAGGTGCGGTGCAAGCCGCCGCCCTCGCCCAGGGCGGCCGCTCCGACGGGGACTGCGCCGCTCACGCCCATGAGCGAGAGCAGGGTCGGCTTGGCGATGCCTGTCGATTGCTCGGCGCGCACCGCGGCCCGCCGGATGGCCCGGGCCACCAGGGCTGGGTCGCAGTCCCCCAGGCAGGCGAACGAGGCGATGAGGGCATCCACTTCGGGATGTTCGAGGGCTTCCCGGCAGGCCTTCTCGTAGTGCTCTGGTGTGGCCATGGCGTGCAGGTCCACCACGCCGGGGCCGGCGATGCGCATGCCGTGGGATTCGCAGGCATCCGCGCAGATCGTCGCGACGCCGCCCGAGTTGCTGACAATGGCCACGCGGTCGCCCTGCGGCAAAGGCTGGTGCGACAGCAGCAGCGCGATGTCGAACAGATCCTCCAGGGTGTCTGCCCGGATCACGCCCGCCTGATGGAAGAGGGCCTCCACTTCGGCGTCGTTCTGGGGGCTGGCCGCGATGTGGGCCTGGGCGACGCGGCGCCCGGCATGGCTCCGGGCGCTCTTCACGCAGAGGACCGGCTTGCGATGGGAGATCCGGCGGGCCAGGCGGGCGAACCGACGGGGGTTTCCGAAAGTCTCCAGGTAGAGCAGGGCCAGATCGGTGTCCGGATCCTCCTCCCAGTACTGGAGCAGGTCGTTCCCCGAGACGTCGGCCCGGTTTCCAGCGGAGACAAACGAAGAGAAGCCCAGCCCGCGCTCGGCGGCATACTGCAGGATCACCACGCCCAGGGCCGCGGAATGACTGAAGAATCCGACCCGGCCACGAGGAGGCATCACCGTGGCCAAGCTGGCGTTCAATTGGACGGCGGCATGGGTGTTCAAGAGACCCAGACAGTTGGGGCCCACGAGCCGCGCCCCCCGGCTGCGGGCAAGCCGCACCAGACGCTCCTGGCGCCGGGCGCCCTCCGGACCCGTTTCCGCAAACCCGGCCGTGAGCACCAGGAGGCCGCGGGTGCCCTTGTCCAGAGCCCGCTTGGCCAGGGCAAGGACCTTGGTGGCGGGGACGGCCAGGACCACCAGATCCGGGGACTCCGGCAGGGAGGCCAGGGAAGGATAGGCCTGCACGCCTTCGATGGTCTTAGCCCTGGGGTTGACGGGATAGACCGTGCCCTGGAAGCCTCCCTTGAGGATGTTGCGGAAAATGATGCTCCCCACGGAGGCGGGATCGCGGGAGGCGCCCACCACGGCCACGGTCCCGGGCCGCAGGAGTGGAACCAGGGAGTTGGCTGTGGCCACGCGTTCGCGGGTCTCCGCTCGTTCCCGCTGGGCCTCAGGGGCGCTCAAGGGGAAGCGCACATGGATGATGCCGCCTTCCATGGCCCGGGTGGTCTCGAACCCGGAGTCCTGGAAGACATTGGCCATCTTCTTGTTCTCGTAGAGAAGCTCAGCCTCGAAACCCACGTAGCCGGCGCCCGCCGCCAGGCCCGCCAGGCGTTCCAGGATCAACGTGCCGATGCCCCGGCCCTGGTGCGCGTCCCCGATCATGAAGGCGACTTCGGCGACGGCTCCTCCATCGCCCACATAGTTTCCCAGACCGAGCACCTGCTGGTCCGCCCCCTCACCCTCGATGGCGAGAAGGCAGGCTCGCTGATGGGGATTCTCGTCGCAGAGGTCCTCCACGAACTTCCGGGAGACGCTGGACACGCCGCCCATGAAGCGCATGGCCATGCTTTCGCGAGAGAGCCCCTGGATGAAGGCGGTCACCCGTTCCACATCATCGGGAGAGGCGATCCGCAGGAGGACGCCCTGGCCATCCTTCAGCAGGACGAATTCCCGGTAACCTGCGCCGTCAGGGATGATGCTGAACACAGGAGGCCTCGCGGATATGGTCCAACGCGACCACCCTACCATGCCCAGTCAGGGTGCAGATTCCGCCGACGGCCCTTTCTTCTCCTCTAGGTCCTTTTTCATCCTGGACGGCCGAACCGGGGCCTTCTAGATTGCTAGATAACCCCCAACGCCCAGGAGGACCAGATGAATGGTCGCGAAGCCTTTCTCCATGCCAGGGACTTCCTCGTTCAACACCGGGAGGACTACGACAAGGCCTGCCGTGACTTCCGTTGGCCGGTCCTGGATACCTTCAACTGGGCCCTCGACTACTTCGATGTCTACGCCGCCGGGAACCAGCGTCCCGCACTGTGGATCGTCGAGGAGAACGGAACGGAAACGAAGGTCACCTTCCAGGAGCTTTCCATCCGCAGCAGCCAGGTGGCCAATTCGCTGAGGGCTCTGGGCGTCAAGCGGGGCGACGGCGTGCTGGTCATGCTGGACAACGTCCTTCCCCTTTGGGAAGTGATGCTGGCCTGCATCAAGCTGGGGGCGGTGCTCGTCCCCTCCACCCTGCTGCTCTCCCAGGCGGACCTCCAGGACCGGATCGAGCGGGGCGGGATCCGGCATCTGGTGGTGGATGCGGCCCAGACGGCCAAGTTCGACGGCCTGGATGCGGGCCTCAACCGCATCAGTGTGGGTGCGAAGGTCCAGGGCTGGCATGACGTCTCCGAGCTCTACGGAGGGGCCGCCTTGTTCGAGCCGGACGCGGTCACCCGTGCCACGGACCCCATGCTGCTGTACTTCACGTCGGGCACCACGGCGAAACCCAAGCTCGTGGTACACACCCACCAGTCCTATCCCGTGGGCCACCTCTCCACGATGTACTGGGTGGGCCTCCGCGAGGGGGACATCCACTACAACATCAGCTCGCCTGGCTGGGCGAAGCACGCCTGGAGCAGCTTCTTCGCACCCTGGAACGCCGGGGCCTGCATCTTCGTTTACCGCTCCGCCCGGTTCAGTGCCTCGGCCACCCTGCAGGTCATCGTGGACAAGGGCGTGACCACCCTCTGCGCGCCCCCCACCGTGTGGCGCCTGTTCATCCAGGAGGATCTCGCGGCGTACAAGGTGAAACTCCGGGCCCTGGTCGGCGCCGGTGAGCCCCTGAACCCCGAGGTCATCAGCCAGGTCGAGAAGGCCTGGGGCCTCACCATCCGCGATGGCTACGGCCAGACCGAGACCACCGCCATCGTGGGCAACTCACCCGGCCAGGCGGTCAAGGCCGGGTCCATGGGCCGCCCGCTGCCGGGCTTCACGGTGACGCTCCTGGACGGGGACGGGAAGGAAGCCGAAGAGGGCGAGATCGCCCTCAAGCTGAACCCCCGGCCGACGAGCCTCATGGCTGGCTACAAGGACGACCCGTCGAAGATGCAGAAGGCCGAGGCCGAGGGCTACTACCGCACTGGGGACGTGGCCACCCGGGATGCGGATGGCTACCTCTGCTTCGTCGGTCGGGCCGACGATGTCTTCAAGAGCTCCGACTACCGCATCAGCCCCTTCGAGCTGGAGTCCTTCCTGATCGAACATGAAGCCGTGGCTGAAGCGGCCGTGGTGCCCAGCCCGGATCCACTCAAGCTGTCGGTGCCCAAGGCCTACATCATCCTCCGGGCCGGGGTCCAGCCCGATCGGGCCACCGCCTTGGCCCTGTTCAAATTCATCCGCGAGCGGATCTCCCCTTACAAACGCATCCGGATCATCGAGTTCGGCGATCTTCCCAAGACGATTTCGGGCAAGATCCGGCGGGTGGAACTCCGGAAGCGGGCGGCTGATCCGACTTCGTCTTCCCTCGAATTTCGTGAAGAGCAGTTCCCTGAACTGAAGTAGTTCCAGGTCCGGAAGGCCCGGTGCAACTTACCTGAGGACAGGTATTGGAGGAGCGGGGTGTCCGGGCCAAGAATGAAGGAAAGTTCCCTTCCCTTGGAATCCACCTCGCTCACGCCCTGGAGACCCCATGAAATACCTCGACGATATCCGTGACATCCGTTTCAACCTCCTCGAATGGCTGGATCTGGACGCTGTGCTGAAGTCAGAGCACTACCAGGAAGTTGACCGAGAGCAGCTCGGCATGGTGCTGGATGAGGCCCTGAAGGTCGCCAAGGGCAGCGTCGCGGCCTGCAACGAGACGGGAGACCGGGTCGGTGCCCAGTGGGACAACGGAAAGGTCACGTTGCCGGAAGGGTTCGCGGAAGCTTTCCGGGACCTGGCCTCGGGGGGCTGGATCAGCGCCACCATGAGCCCCGAGTTCGGCGGTATGGGCCTGCCGGAATCCGTCGGAACCGGCATCAGTGAGTTCCTCATGGGGGCGAATACGGCGCTGGGCCTCAAGGTGCTGCTCACCCGCGGGGCCGCCCACCTCATCGAGACTTTCGGCAGCGATGACCTGAAGGCGGTGTACTGCGAAAAGATGTACACCGGCGAGTGGACCGGCACCATGTGCCTCACTGAGGCCGGGGCCGGCAGCGACCTGGGTGCGCTCACGACCAAGGCCGTGAAGCAGGCCGACGGTTCGTATCTCATCAGCGGCGAAAAGATCTTCATCACCAGCGGCGATCACGAACTCACGCCGAACGTCATCCACGCAGTGTTGGCCCGTACGCCGGATGCACCGGCGGGTCCCAAGGGCCTCAGCCTCTTCGTGGTGCCCAAGGTGCGTGTGAACGCCGATGGCAGCCTTGGTGCCCCCAATGACGTCGCCTGTGCAGGCATCGAGCACAAGCTGGGCATCCACGGTTCGCCCACCTGCAGCCTGGTGTTTGGTACCAATAACGGCAGCCAGGGCTTCCTCCTCGGTCAGGAGGGGCAGGGCCTGGCCCATATGTTCCTGATGATGAACGCCGCGCGCTATGAAGTCGGCGTTCAGGGTCTGGGCAATGCCTCCGCCGCGTACCATGCCGCCCTCGCCTATGCGAAGGAACGTCTGCAGGGCCGCGCGCCCAGCGCAGGCAAGGGCGGTGGACAGTCCCTCATCGTCGAACATCCCGACGTGCGGCGGATGCTCCTCATGCAGTCCGCCTACGTGCAGGCCATGCGGGCCCTCGTGTCCTACACCGCCTGGTGCATGGACATGGCCCATGTCTCCGAAGGGGAAGAGAAGGACCGCTGGCAGGGCCTGGTCGAGTTGTTCACGCCCGTCTGCAAGGCCTGGTGTTCCGATTGGGGTTTCCGGGTGACGGAATGGGCGCTACAGACCTTCGGCGGCTATGGCTACACCATGGAGTATCCGGCCGAGCAGTACCTTCGCGACTGCAAGATCGCTTCCATCTATGAAGGCACCAACGGCATCCAGGCCCTGGATCTGGTGGGTCGCAAGTTCAGGATGCAGGAAGGCCGCCCCGTGAAGGCCCTGATGAAGCTGGTGGGGACCACCGTCCAGTCTCTGGCTTCGGACCCGGTGCTGGGCCCCTCCGCCCGCCAGCTGGGGGAAGCCGCGAAGGCTCTTGGCACCGTGCTCCAGGAGATCCCCGTCCGCGAAAACGCCGCCCTGCTGATGGGTCTTAACGCTGTGCCCATGCTGGATATGGTCGGCCATGTGGTGGCCGGCCACCTCCTGCTCCAGCAGGCGGCGCTGGCACAGGGCAAGCTCGCCGCGCTCCTGCAGGAACGGGGTGTGGATGCGGCCGATCCCAAGGCCCTTCGGGCCCTCCTGGCCGACAGCCGCGATGCTGCGTTCTACCAGAACAAGGTGCAGTCCGCGATCCACTTCGCCCACCGCGGCTTGCCCCTCGTGGCCGCCCAGGCCGTGGCCCTCCAGGCTGGCGAAACCGCCCCCATGGAGGCGATGTTCTAGCTGACGCCGACAAAGAGCTCGCTCAGCTTTGTCTCTGAGTGTCGACCACCGCAGTCCAACCGGAGCCTGGGGTGAAAAATGAAAAACCGGGGCCAGGCGATAACCGCCCGGCCCCGGTGGCACGGTGGATACTTCCTGGTCGACCTACTGGGCGGGTTGAACGACGGTGTTTCCATCAAGGTTGACCGCGGTCTGCGCCAGCAGCCTGCCATTGATCGAGGCACCCGTGTGGAGGGTGACTGCCGTCTGGCTCAGGACGACCCCTTCACAATGGGCTGTGGTGCCGATATCCACGAGGCCACTGACCTGCCAGAAGATGTTCTTGGGCAGGGCACCGCCAGTCAGGAGGATTCTCGTGGCGCTGCTCATGGTCAGGTTCTGGGCAATCTGGAAGATCCAGACATCCGTCGCACTGCCGCTGAGGGTGACATCCGTCGGAATCAGGAGGCTGGTTCCCCATTTGTAGACACCAGGGGCGAGCGTCATCCCTCCGATGTTTCCAGCGCCCAATTCGGCGACACTGGGCGCCCGGCCTGCCGCATCGGTGAACGCGGTCCCCATGTCACTGACGGCTGTGGTCAGATTGGTCGGGGTGGGCACTGCGTAGTCAGCCGCAAACACCTTCCCCGTGACTTGCGGGCTGGTCGAGAACACATTCGTCGAATCCGCAGTCAACGAGAAGCCTGTGATGTAGCTGGCCGCGGCTGGGCTGACGCCTAGGTTTCCCGTGATGGCGGAGGTCGGTACGGTGGAAATCCCGGTTTTCGCCAGGACCACATAGGTGCCGGCCGTCCCAAGGTTCACGGGAAGCGCGGCCGCCACGGTCGTGCCAGTGGTAAAGGTCCAGGTGAGCTTCGCCGCGAGGGCCATGCCCATGGTGCTCTTGACCGCGGTACTGATCGTCGCGGTGAACGAGCTGTTGCCGGCAAGGGGTGTGCTTGGTGTGAAGTAGGCTTTCGAATTTCCGTAGATCACGGTGCCCTGAACCGGGGTTGCCGCCGCCCCGGTGGTCAGGGTGAAGGTGCTGCCGGTGAGGGTGGCACCATCCATCGGCTCGCTGAACGTGACGCTGATGTTTCCGTTGATGGGAACGTCGGTGGCACCGGTGAGGGGAGTATGGGAAAGGACCGTCGGCGTGCCTGTGGTTGTGCCAAGCCGTGCGGAGGAACCCCCGCTGCTGGAGCTCCCGCAGGCGACCAACGAGAACAGCAGCAGAAACGCGGAGGCCGGTTTCCAAAGGGGCATTTTCGGATCCATCATCATCAGGATTCTCTCTTGGGGGTGTGGTGAGGGAAGAAGGTGGGGATGCGTCGCCCACCAGAGGTGGGGCGCTCCGAACACATCAACCAATGCACTTTCCGTTCCATAATGTAAGTTTATCATTTTAAATATTTAACATTGACCTACTGATTGAATGAAGTTGAACGCTCAATCACAATGAGCCATCACATCCTTCATTTTGAAGGAGTGAGGTAGTCAGAATGAAGGAGGCGCTCCGCCACCTTGATCGAATCCAGCCTTGAAGGTTGTATGTTTAATTTATTAAAAGTTGCAAATAAAGATAGTTAATTGTAGGCGTGATAATTGCTCCAGACATCCCATGTGCTTGGAGCAACACCTGAAATGACCCATCCATACCTTTCCCGCCTCCCGTTGGTGTGCTTGCTGGGGTACGTGCCCCTCAGCCTTCACGCGCAGGAACTCACCCTTTTCGCCGGGGCCATGAAGGCGACTGACATCAAGCAATCGAGCTATTCCTACCAGTTGGAGTACCGCCAGGATTTCTACCAGAACCTCGCCGCCTCGGTCGCCTATCTCAACGAGGGCCATGTACCGGAGCATCACCGTGATGGGTATGTGGTCGAGGCTTGGGGCCGTCTCCCCACGCCCCACAACCATTTCTCGATTTCACTCGGTGCGGGTGCCTATTTCTTCTATGACACTCAGGTGCTGCCGACTGGTGGTTCGGCTGATGTTCATGGCACGGCACCCATCCTCAGCGTCACCGGCACGGGGTACCTGTCGAATCGTTGGTTCTACAGCCTCGCCCTGAACCAGATCCTCCCGGCGCATGAATTGAAGGTGACGACCGCGACCCTGGGGATCGGCTATTGGTTTGGGCGCAACGAAAAGCCCACACCCGGTCAATTCGGCCACGGACTGGATGAGAAGGCCGCCCTGACCGGAAACGAACTGACGGTCTTCGCGGGCCAGAGTGTGGTGAACACCTTTCGAAGTCAGTCAGCCCGCGCCTACGCCCTTGAATTCCGCCGTGGCATCATCCGGCATGTGGACTGGACGGCCACCTTCATCTACGAAGGCAACCCGGAGATTGTCCGTCGCAGCGGTCTGGCGCTGCAGGGTTGGGCTGTGAACAATTTCTTCCAGGACCGCGTGACCGTTGGGATCGGATTTGGTCCCTACATCTACATCGATCGCAAACACCCGGCCGATGCGGGCAACATCAATCCGGCGGCCATCACGCCCCTGGCTTCGCTCAGCCTCTCCACACGCCTCACCGACCGTTGGAATCTGCGCCTCATGGTTGACCGCGTCACGAGCAGCTACAACCGCGATGCCGACATCATCCTCCTGGGGCTTGGTCCCCGCTGGTGACGACAAAGTTCAGGACCTGAATGGTTCAGAGCGACCGCAGTTCTGGGCACCGATGAGGTCATTCTCCGACAAGCGAACGGCGGTCCGAAGACCGCCGCAGGTACTGAGTGGTGGACCTGATCAGGATCGAACTGACGACCTCTGCATTGCGAACGCAGCGCTCTCCCAGCTGAGCTACAGGCCCACGAATCTCCAGTCTACCCGGCCTGAGGTCCGCGTCAATGCTTGGCCTTGTAGAACAGCGGCCGCCCGATGGAGCGGCCGCTGACAGGGACCGAGTTTGAAATTACATGAGGGCCTGCATGATCTTGTCCAGCTCGGCGGGGCTGGGCTTGAGCAGATCCTCGCCCAAGGTGGCCAAGGGCTCGTCCACCAGGTTCAGCACCTCGGGGAGGGGCGGCTGGGTGGGGTTGATATAGAGCAGGCCCGTGAGGAACTCGCCCTTGGCCATGGACTCGTGGATGGCCTTCATGGCGCCAAAGCGGTCCGTGGGCTCGTAGCCTTCGTGAATGGCCTTGATGGCGACCTTGGAGCCGTCGGGGAAGGTGACGATCTCAGTCTGGCCCGCGGGAATCTCCACTTCCTCCACCTCGGAATACTGGATGAAGCCGAGATCATGGAGGGGAAAGTCATGGTCCTTCACGTGCTTGTAGGAGCGGGTCGAGGCGTCATGGTTGTTGAAGGTGACGCAGGGGCTGATGACGTCGAGCACCACCGTGCCCTGGTAGGCGAAGGCAGCCTTCAGGATGGCGTTCAGCTGCTTGGGGTTGCCCGAGAAGCTGCGTGCCACGAAGCCGCAGCCCAGCTCGATGGCCAGGGTGCAGGGGTCGATAGGCGGGAAATCGTTCACGGCGCCGGACTTCAGGTGGGAACCCTTGTCGGCGGTGGCGGAGAACTGGCCCTTGGTGAGGCCATATACCCCGTTGTCCTCGATGATATAGATCATCGGGATGTTGCGCCGCACGGCATGCACGAACTGGCCCATGCCGATGGACATGGAATCACCGTCGCCAGAGACGCCGATGTTGATGAGGGTGCGGTTGGCGAGGGAGGCGCCGGTGGCGATGGAGGGCATGCGGCCGTGCACGCTGTTGAAGCCCCAGCCCTGGTTGATGAAGTAGGCGGGCGTCTTGGAGGAGCAGCCGATGCCGGAGTACTTCGTGACCCGGTGGCCCTCGATGCTGGATTCAAAGGCGGCGTTGATGATCTGGGCGGTGATGGAATCGTGGCCGCAACCGGCGCAGAGCGTGGACTTGGAGCCCACGTAGTCCTGCTTGGTGAAGCCGAGCTTGTTGGTGGGAGCGGCGGGAACCGGAGCGGAAGGGGTGGCGGTGGTCATGGTCGGCTCCTCTTACTTCTGCTCGAAGGCGGTGATCTGGTCCACGATGCACTTGGCGTCGATGGCGTAGCCGTCAAAGTGCAGAACACTCTTGAACTTGGTGGCGTGCTCGGGATAGGTCTCTCGGAAGAGGTTGGCCAACTGGCCGTCCCGGTTCTGCTCGACCACATAGACCACCTTCTTTTCCTTCACGTAGGTATCCACCTCGGCGGTGAAGGGCAGGGCCCGCAGGCGCAGGTAGTCGGTCTTGAGTCCGCCCTCGGCCAGGACGTCTTGGGCCTCGATGACGGCGGGATCGCTGGAGCCGAAGGCCAGCACGCCCTTATCCGAGCCTTGGTTGCGGAACACGGGGCCCGGCACGAAGGACTTGGCTGTTTCGTATTTGCGCTTCAGGCGGTCCATCACCTCGAGGTAGTCCTCGGGCTTTTCGGAGTACTGGGCGTAGGCGTTGTGGCCTGAGCCACGGGTCAGGTAGGCGCCCTTGCCGCCGGGGGTGCCGGGCAGGCTGCGGTAGGGGATGCCGTCGCCGTCCACGTCCTTGTAGCGGCCCCAGTCCTTCACCTCGGCCAGCTGTTGCTGATTGAGCACCTTGCCGCGGTCATAGGGCTTGGCGGGATAGGTGAAGGGCTTGGAGGCCCAGTTCTGCATGCCCAGATCCAGGTCGGTGACGACGAAGATGGGAGTCTGGAACTTCTCGGCCAGGTCGAAGGCGTCGTAGGAGAACTGGAAGCACTCTTCCATGGTCCCTGGGTAGAGGTTGATGTGCAGGGTGTCGCCATGGCTGCACTTGGCGCAGAGCTCCACGTCCGACTGCTGGGTGCGGGTGGGGAGGCCCGTGCTGGGGCCCGTGCGCGCCACGTTGAAGAAGACGCCGGGAGCCTCGACGTAATAGCCCAGGCCGATGAACTCGCTCATCAGAGAGATGCCGGGGCCGGCCGTGGACGTCATGGAGCGGGCACCGGCCCAGCCGGCGGACAGCACCACGCCGGCGGAGGCCAGTTCGTCCTCCATCTGCACGATCGCGACGGTGGACTTGCCGGTCTTGGGATCCTTGCGGTACTCATCCGCGTATTCGATGAAAGTCTCGACCAGGCTCGAGGCGGGGGTGATCGGGTACCAACCCACCACGGTCACGCCAGCGAATAGGGCGCCCAGGGCGCAGGCCTCGTTGCCGTCGATGATGATGAGCCCCTGCGTCTTGTTATCGCGCACGACCTTGATGTGGTCCTGGTCCTCCAGGTTCTCCATGGCCCAGTCATAGCCGGCCATGCAGGCGGTCTGGTTAAGCTCGATGGCCTTGGTCTTGCCCTTGAGCTGCTTGGCGATCGCCTTCTTGACCTCCTCCATGTCGATGCCGAGCAGGCGCGCGGCCACACCGACATAGATCATGTTCTTCACGAGCTTGTGCAGCTTGGGCTCGGGGCAGGAGGCCGTCACGAGCTTCTGGAAGGGCACGGGGGTGTAGGCCAGGTCGCTGCGCAGCTTGTCGAGTTGCAGGGGCTCGTCATAGATCACGAGCGCGCCGGGATCGGCCTTGGCGATGTCCTCCTTGGCCGTTTCGGGGTTCATGAGGATCAGCATCTCGTTGCTGGCCTTGCGGGCTACGTAGCCCTGGGCGCTGGCGCGGATGGTGAACCAGGTCGGAAGGCCCGCAATGTTGGAAGGGAAGAGGTTCTTGCCGCTGACGAATACGCCCATCTGGAAGATGGCGCGCAGCAGAACCGTGTTCGCCGTCTGAGAGCCTGATCCGTTGACCGTGGCCACCTGGATGGAAAAATCATTGATCCTGGTTTTCGCTCCTCCGGCGGGCGAGGGGGCGGCTAGGGCGGCAGTCATGTGACTCCTTTCGCATCGGGGCAATGGCGACGAAGAGGGCGTAAATACTAGGCTCGCCACAGCATCCGCTAGTATGGCAGAGGCCACCATGGGCATCCAGGAAAGGTGCTGAAACCTACATCTATGAAGGTCTGAAATAAAGCGAAAAAAAAGGGATTGACGACCTGTGGATCGACTCTTACCTTGGAAGCTATGAAAGCCAGCGATCTCACCAAACGCCAGCAGGCGGTGCTTAAGTTCATCCGCACCTTTGTGCAGGATGAGGGGCGAAGCCCAACCCTTGCGGAAATCGCCAAGGGGGTGGGTTCCAGTGCGGTGTCGACCATTCACAAGCACGTCCAGCACCTGATGGATAAGGGCTTCCTCGTCCGCAGCCACGGCAAGGGGAACAACCTGGTGGTGGCGGCAGGCTCGGCGCCCGAGGAGGCGGCTCCACGGGTGGAGCGCCAGGAACCCGCCAGCACCGTCCGGATCTTCCCCTTCTGCGGGGACGTGGCGGCCGGTTCGCCCATCCTGCCTGAGAGTCGTGCCCTCCCCATCGAGGTGCCGAACAGCATTCATCGCCAGAAGGAAGAACTGTTTGTACTCCGTGTCCGGGGCGATTCCATGGTGGATGACGCCATCCTCGACGGCGATTTAGTCGTCCTGCAGCGGAAGGGTGAATACCGGAATGGCGATCGCGTGGTGGCGCTCATCGACCAGGAGGAGGTCACCCTCAAGGAGTTCCGGCGCGATGCCAAGGGCGTCTGGCTCATTCCCCACAACCCCGAGCTCCAGCCCCGCTGCTATGCGCCGCAGAACATCGACATCCAGGGAGTCCTCGTCGGCGTCATGCGCAGCTGCTGACGTACCTAAGGCCTCGAACTGCGAAAGATGCTAAAGATCGCGAAACGCAGTGGAGATGAGCGCCAGGCCGTTCGCTGTCCGCACGCAGGGCGATTCGCTTTTTTCGGTATTCCTTGTTTTATCAGGTCAGCCCGACAGGCGGTCACGGATGGCCGCTCCCATCCCGGCGGTGCTCAAGCTGCCTCCCAGATCACGGGTTCGGGCGCCGTCGCGCATCGCCGCGGCCACCGCCCGTTCCACGGTTTCGGCTTCGGACTCCCAGCCCAGGTGCCGGAAGAGCAGGGCGGTGCTCAGGATCATGCCCACAGGGTTGGCGAGGCCCTTCCCGGCGATATCCGGGGCGGAGCCATGCACGGGTTCCGCCAGGACTGCGCAGCGGAAGGGCCGATGCGGGGCCCAGCTCAAGGAAGGTGCCGTACCCATGCCACCGGCGAAGGCCGCCGTGAGATCGCTGATGAGATCGCCAAGGTAATTGTCCGCGGCGATCACGCCGAAGGGGGCCGGATCCTGCACCAGGGCGCAGAGCAGGGCATCCGCGTGCATGCCGCGCGCGGGCACGTCCGGGTGGGCGGCCTGGAGGCTCTGGAACACCCGGACCCAGAGCCCGTGGCCATGCTTAAGCACGTTGGCCTTGTGGGCCAGGGTCAAGGCGCAGCCGCGTGCCTGCGCACGGGCGAAAGCGACTTCAAGCAGGCGGAGCACGGCCACCTCGGTATGCACCGCCAGATCCACGGCGCGCCCGGGTTCGGTGGATCCTTGGAGGCAGTAGGCCCCTTCGGTGTTCTCCCGGAAGACCTCAAGGTGGAGTCCCTGTCTGCTTAAGCCGGGCAGGGGCTGGCAGGGCCGGAAGTTCACCGTCAGTTCCAGGCCGCGGCGCAGGCGCAGCAGGATCTCCTCGGCATGGCGTCCATCCGGAATGCGTGGGTCCCCCACGGCCCCGAAGATTACGGCGTCGAACCCGTCGCGCAGATCGGCATAGGCCTCCTCGGGCAGCGTTTCTCCGGTGCTGAGGTAGTGGTCAGCACCATAGGAGAGGCGCACCGTCTCCAGGCGGTGGCCACGGCTTCGGGCCCAGTCGATGAGCGGCTCAGCTTCCGCCATGACCTCGGGTCCCACCCCGTCACCGGGAATGAGGGCGATGCGTGTCGTCACGTCCAAAATGGAGGGCTCCGTTTCTTGTTCCCTAATCCAAGCCGATGGTGCCACACTCCCTCCCCTTGGGAGGGGACCATGGTCCGGAGATGGGGAGTGATGATGGGATTTCTCACAATCTTCGGCATTACGTCTGCCGGGGAGATCACAGAAGGCATGAAAGCTCCGTCCTTTGAGGCTCGCGACCAGCACGACGCTCTGGTTCGCCTCGCGGATTTTCAGGGCAAGTCCGCGGTGGTGCTCTATTTTTACCCCAAGGACGACACGCCGGGCTGCACGGCCGAGGCCTGCAGCCTGCGGGACGGGTTCGCGGCGATCCAGGCAGCCGGCGCTGTGATTCTCGGCGTGAGCGCGGATAGCACACAGAGCCACAAGGCCTTTGCCGAGAAGTTCCACCTGCCCTTAAGCATCCTCGCAGATCCCGACAAGCGGATCATCCAGGCCTATGGCGTGAAGATGCCCCTGCTCGGATTCGCCAAGCGGACCACGGTCCTCATCGATCGGCAGGGGGTCATCCGAAAGATCATCCGCGACGTACGCACAAAGGACCACGACCAGCAGGTGCTGGCCCTCCTGAAGGCTCTGCCCGGGACCTGAGCGCGCACCCCGACCGGGGAAAACCCGCAATTGCATTGAGCCCGGGAGGTTTTCCGGGCTAAACTTTTTCTTCCCAAGAGGTTCAAGAATGGTGTTCTTCAACCACGCCACCCGGCAGATGACGGCGAAAATCGTCTACTACGGGCCCGGTCTGTGCGGAAAGACCACCAACCTCAACACCATCTACGGCAAGACGAGCCTGAAGGCCCGGGGCGAGATGGTGAGCCTCAACACCGAAACGGATCGCACGTTGTTTTTCGACCTGCTCCCCATGGACGTGGGGATGGTGGGCGGATTCAAGACCAAACTCCAGCTCTACACGGTGCCCGGTCAGGTGTTCTACAACAGCACCCGCAAGCTCGTGCTCAAAGGTGTGGACGGCATCGTGTTCGTGGTGGATAGCCAGGTACCCATGCTCGATGCCTGCCGGGAGAGTTGGCTGAACCTCGAAGAGAACATGCGGGAGCTGGGGCTGAAGCTGCAGGACATCCCGGTGGTGTTCCAGTGGAACAAGCGGGACCTGAAGAATGTGGTGCCGGTGGACGAGCTTGAAGTGGCTTTCAACCCCCGTGGTATGCCCAGCTTCCAGTCCGTGGCCTCGGACGGCACGGGCGTCTTCGAGACCCTGCGGGGCATCACCAAGCTGGCCCTGTCGCATATCAAGACTCACGTGCTCGGAGAAGCCTCCCCCGCGCCCAGCCCTGCGGCCCCCAGCGTCCAGGCGCCCACCGGGGGCGGGGCCCTCACCCTGTCGGACCTGCCTTCCATCACGGATCTGCTCGACATGGAAGGGTCGGCCCAGGCCGCCCCTGGGGGTCTGCCGCTGCCTGACCAGGATGACGATACCGGCATCTACATCGAAGCCCCCCATCTGCCGGAGCCCCCTTCGGAGGATGCCGCGCTCAGTTTCCTGGATGAGGGAATCGGGCCGTTCGACGCGGAGGCGTTCTCCGCCTTCCAGGCTGAGGACACGCCCACCGAGGCCTTGCCTCCGGGCCCTGAGGCACCTGCGCCCGGGGAGTACCATGCCTCTGTCCTTCCAAGTGTCCCCAAACCGGCGGGGAAAGCTGATCCTTTTGCCGCTTTCGCCTCGCTGAAGGTGGAAGGCAAGCGCCCCGCCCTCCGTCCCAGGAGCGCGGATCCCAAGGACGCCATTTCCTCGCTGCTGGACGAGCTGACTTCGGTAGGCCGCCAGGGTGCCCCCTCGGTGCTCCGGCTCGAGGTCCCCCCCGAAATGGAGGGCCAGGAGATCGAGATCCTCGTCCAGTTGCGTCACCGGGGGGAGGTGGTGGTCGAAGGTCAGATCACCCGTCCGGCTCCCGCCAAGGGCGGTACCGCCAAGCTCAGCGTCGAGCTGAAGCGGAGCTGACGTGAGCCTTCGCCTTCGCGGCCCCTGTCTCCTGGCCCTGCTTGCAGTCCCACTCACCGCGGCTCTGCCTGGATGGTGGATCGCCTTCCCCAAGGTGCCCGTCCTGGCCAGCCGCTTCCGCCAGGAAAGCGATAGCGCCGTGTTCGGAAAGATGGCCAGGGAAGGGAGCCTGCTGCTGGGGCGGGGCGGAAAGCTGAAAGTCACCTACGATTCCGGGCTGACCGTGACTTCGGACGGTCGTCACCTCGTGCAGTACGATCCGGACACCCGCACAGCCCAGCGGATTGAACTGGCTCGGGCCGTGCAGGACTTCCCCCTGCTGGGGATCCTGCTGGATCCTGCGCGGATCGCGACACTCTACCGGGCCGAATCGCTGGGCGGCGACGCGGTGAGGCTGGTCCCCCGGTCGCCGGAGGTGCCCGCGCTCAAGGCCACTGGCCGCAAGGGTCTGCTCCACACCCTCGAATGGACGGATCCCACCGGCGCGCACCAGCGGTTGGAACTCCTGGATGCCAAGACGCTGCCTCCGCCGGGGCCTGGCGCCTTCAAGCCCCAGGTGCCGGCGGGAACGCGCTGGGCGACCCCGAACGGCTGAAGGCCTATTCCGAACGACTGAAGGCGTCGAACCATTCAGGCTGGGGGAAGCGGACGCGGAGCCAGGCGTCCAGTTCCGGCACCCCGTCGAAGATGCGCTCCGCACCGGCTTGTTCCAGTTCTTCGTGGCTGCCGTAGCCCCAGCCCACGCCAATGGCTTCCAGCCCATGGTCGTGGGCCGCGGTCATGTCCACGCCGCGATCACCGATGAACACACCGCCGGGCCAGATGGAGCCCCGTTCCACGAGGCTCGCCAGCACTTCGGTCTTGGGCTGCCAGCGGCCTTTCAGGTTGCTGCCGAAGATATCGTCGAAGATGAGGTTGAGGTCGAACTGATAGGCGATGCGACGGGCGAAGAGGGTGGGCTTGGCGGATACGATGTAGATACGGTGGCCTTGGCGCTTCAACCGGTGCAGCAGGTGGAAGACACCGGGATACAGCTCATGCTCGAAGACGCCATCCTCCCGGTAGCGCTCCCAGTAGAAATCCAGGGCGTCCTCCAACCGGGCCGGATCTTCAAGGCCCTTGAGCGTGGCGAGGGATTCGCGCATGCCAAAACCGATCCAGGCGCGGACCGCTGCCTCGTCTGGAAGCTGAAGGCTGAAGGCCTCACAGGTCTTCCGCACGCAGTTCCGGACCCCCAGCAGAGGATCCACCAGGGTGCCATCCAGGTCGAAGCAGACGAGGCCTGGGGTCTCCGGTGAGGTCATCGCCGGCTACTTCTTCTGCCGGTTGAAGGCTTCGATGGAGGCCCGCACGAAGGCATGGGCTTCGGCCTTGCCCCCCCATCCATCACTGGACACGCTCTTGCGCTCCAGATCCTTGTAGGTGAGGAAGAAGTGCTCCACCTCAAGCAGGAAGTGCGGGGGCAGATCCGTACGGGAAGTCACATGGGCATAAGTGGGGTCGTCCGTGGCCACGGCGAGGATCTTGGCGTCGTGCCCCTTGTCGTCGGTCATGCGGAGCAAGGCGATCGGACGGGCGCGGATCACCACGCCGGGATAGGTGGAGCCATTGATGAGCACCAGGATGTCCGCGGGATCGCCATCCTCTGCCAGGGTGCCGGGGATGAAGCCGTACTCGGCCGGGTAGTGGAAGGGCGAGAAGAGCACGCGGTCCACATGGACCAGGCCCGTATGATGGTCGATCTCGTACTTGATGCGGGACCCCGTGGGGATCTCGACGATGGCGTTGACGATTTCAGGCGCCTGCCTGCCGGGATCGAGGTTGACCAGGGACGACATGGGCGCTCCGCAAAGACACCTATTTTCACATGCCCTGTGACTTGCGTCACGCAGTCATGGGGCCTGCGGAGGTGCCAGGAGCTGGATGAGGGCTACACGGGTTTCGCCTTTGGGCTCGGCATCGAGCACCCGCTGGAGGGCCTGGCGAGCCTCGGGCAGGCCCAGTGCCAACAGGGCCCGGGCGGCAGACAGTCTGATCACCTGAGGTTCCGAGGCGGCGAACAGGCCCCGCCGCCGCAGCAGCTCGGCCAGCATGGGGAGGCTCCGCGGTGAGGCGATGAGCCCCAGGGTGTTGATGGCCTGGATTCTGAGGCGCTCCCCGGTCCGCCTGTCCTGGGCCAGCTCGGCGATTGGGACGGCGCTGCTCTCAGCACGGAGCTGCCCCAACGCGAAGAGGATCTCGTGGAGGGTCTCCGGATCCGTCTCCTTCAAGCGGGCGAGCAGCTGTGGCTCGGAGGCCGGACCGCCAAGCTTCCAGAGTGCCCGCACCGCCGTCCGGCGCACCCTGGGCTCAGGGTGGCGGAGGAGCGGGGCGATGGCCGGCAGGCAGCCTGCATCTCCCAGGTCGGCCAGCAGGGTGAGGGCGTTCCGCACCAGATACCACGCTGGCGAAGCCAACACCTCGAGCAGGGGTGGGAGCGACAGGGGGCCAAGGCTCCGCAAGGCCTCTACGAGGCGACCGCGCCGGGTCCGGTCCCCTTCTTCCCCGAGGCGGCCCACCAGATGGCGGGCCATGGGCGCCCCGAGGAATTCCAGATAAGGCTGCACCTCGGCAGACATCTGATGGCGGTCCACGCTCAGGATATGGTTGGCTGCGGCGTCCAGCAGGTCGGGCCGGGCCAGGGCGGTGCGCTGGCGGTCCAGGGCTTCCAGGCGCCAGGGCTGCGGTTCGTCAAGGAAGGCGCAGAGCCCTTCGAGCTCCTGCAGATCGGCGATTCCCCGGCCCAGCTCACCCCGGTGGATCTGGGCCGACAGCAGGGCAACCAGCGCCTCGGCGGTCCATCGGTGGACTGGGGGGTCCGGCTCCCAGGCGAAGTGCGCGCGGAGGGCCTCCGCCAAAGGGCCCTCGCCGTCCGGAGGCAGGCCTGGGGCCAGGGCCCAGTCGGCGACCCCTGCCAAAGTCTGAGCGGCTTTGAGGCGGATCTGCAGGCGATCATCGCGAAGCGCCTCCAAGAGCAGATCCTGCACCTGGAGGAAGGCATCATACCGGCGGAGGTCCAGGAGTTCCCGGAGGAAGGCCAGGCGCTGGGCCAGGCTCAGCTCGAACAGGTAGTCCTCCTCGAGCACCCTCACGAGCTTGGCCTCAAGGCTGAGGGTGTCCCAGTCGGTCAGGTGGAGCAGGGCCTCCGCCTGGGTGGCGTCCAGGCCCATGCCGCGAAGATGTGCCACCAGCGTGCGCACAAGGGCCTCCCGATCGGGCAGGGGCAGCAGGATGTGTTCAAGGGGACCATGGAGCTGGGGCCAGGTGGCGCCCAGGGCCAGGGCGGAGCCGACCGCCACGGAGAGGATCTCGCCCGCCAGGGCCTTCACGCCCAGGGCCAACCCAGTCGGGTGATCCGGGAGAGAAGCCAGCCCCGCCAGGAGGCTCAGCTGCACATCCGGTTCCAGGCCCATGAGGACTTGCCGGAGGGTGCCAAGCTGGGCTGGCGACGGCATGGTGTCCTCCAGGCCCAGCTCGTGACCGAGGGGGCCGAGGCCGCTCAGGTCCGCCGCCTGGAAGCCCCGCAGGAAACCAAGGCCGCGCCGCTCGCCAGGGCCGGCCGGGCCGGGAACCCCGGACAAGGCAGCCAGGAGGGCCTCGCGGATGGCCTTCACAAGAGGATCCTGGGGCGGGCCCGGCAGGCTGGCGGGTGTGCGGTCCTCGGGGCCTTCCTCGCCTTCCTGGACAGCCTGGTACCTGACCTGGGAGACCTTGATGTGCCGGACGTCCGCCGCCTGGAGGACGAATTCGATGCCGCCCTGCTCTTCGAGCTTCTGGGGCTTGAGGGACAGGGCCTGGAGGAACGTGAGACATTCGCCTTCGGTCACCCCCCGTTCAAAAACGAAGCCGCTCACGTTGCGTTCGGACACGAGCCGGACCAGCGTCGTCAGGTGAGGATTGCGCCCGTCCTGCACCACACCGTCCACGAAGGCCTTGGCGCCGGTGACGACGAACTGCAGGCGACCGCTTTCCGCCAGCCAGCGGTCCAGCGCCGCATGAGCGGTCGTCACGGTTCCCTTGGCCCTCGGGTGCGCCGCGGTGTACATCTGGAGTGACTTGAGGGCCATGACCAGGGTCTGGGCGAGCTGCAGGAAGTCGTTCATCCAGGGGTCCCCTTCATGGGGTCGGACCATTCCCGGCGCAACTGCGCGTAGTGGGCCTCCAGGAAGGCCAGGCGTCTCTGGCCCTCCTCCCGGGCGGGGGCAGTGTTGAAGCTGGCGGTGATGCCCCGGGCCAGATCCAGCCAGGTCTCTCCACGGCGCAGGATCTCGGCCGTGGTGATGGGTTGGAACGCGCCGCTGATGCAACCGAAGTGGATGAGGCTGGCAGCACCGATTTTGCTGAGCTTATCGCAATCCCAGAGGCAGGCGGTATCGATGGGCTCCAGCCGCTTCGTGAGCTTCAAGCCCACGTGATGCTCAATGGCGTGGCGCACCGCCGGGATTTTTCCGGGCGGGAAATCTGTGCCTTCGAGAATCTCGGGCACTCGCGCCGAGGCATCCTGGGCGTGGGTGTCCTTGCCCTGCTGATCCTTCAGACGCTTGGCCACGTCATGCAGCCAGGCGGCACATTCGACCACCTCCAGGTCGGCGCCCACGAGGGGCGCGAGCCAACGGGCCAGGAGCACCGCGGCATAGGTGTGCTCGAAGCGGTAGTTGAAGATGGGCTGATAAACCCCGTCCACCTCGTGGCCGATGCCCCAGACCCGGATCGCATCCGCGTCCGAAAAACTCCGCAGGGCTTGTTCGCAGGCCGGCCGCCAGGGGGTGGGCTGAGTCATGGGCAGGCTTCCTGATGGGCCCGGAGGGCGCCGAGGGTGGCGTTGAGCTCTTCGTACATCACCCGATCCGTCCAGGGGGCGCAGGCCTCCGCTAGCCGGGCGACCAGCGGCTGAAGTCCGGCCGCGGGGGCCAGCCCGATGATGCGGAGTCCTTCGAGCGCCATGCGGGCCTCGATGGCCAGCACCTGCTCCAGGGCGTCCACGGCGCGTAGCAGCTTGCGGGCGGCGATGGGGCCCATGCTGACGTGGTCCTCCTTGCCTGCGCTGGTGGGGATGGTGTCCACGCAGGCGGGATGGGCCAGACCCTTCATCTCGCTCACCAGGGCCGCGGAAGTGACGTGGGCCATCATGAACCCGGATTCGAGACCGCCGTTCTGGGTCAGGAAGGCCGGTAGGTCCGAATAGGCCGGGTTCACGAGGCGCTCCTGGCGGCGCTCGGAGATGCTGGCGAGGTCCGCCGCCGCGATGGCAAGGACATCGCAGGCGAAGGCGGGGTACTGGCCGTGGAAGTTGCCACCGGAACGGGACTCCTGGGTGTCTGTGAAGATCATCGGATTATCCGTGGCACTGTTGAGTTCCCGCTCGAGGATGGCGCCGGCGAACTGGAGCGCGTCTTGCGTCACGCCGTGGACCTGAGGGATGCAGCGCAGGCTGTAGGCGTCCTGCACACGGTGGCAGTCCTTGTGGCTTTCCGAGATTTCGCTGGAGGCACCCAGGATTCCTCTCATACGCTCGGCCACCGCGATCTGGCCGGGATGGGGCCGTGCGGCGTGAATGCGCGGATCGAAGGCGGCACGGGTGCCGCGCAGGGCCTCCAGGCTGAGACCCGCGATCTCGTCCGCCAGGGCCGCCAGGCGGGTGAACTTCTCGGCCGCCAGGTTGCCCAGAGACGTAATGAGCTGGGTGCCGTTGATGAGGGCGAGACCCTCCTTGGCCTGGAGGGTCACGGGCTTCAGACCGGCCTTGGCCAGGGCTTCCCCGCCGGGGATCTGTCCATCGCTGCCCCAGGCCAATCCTTCCCCTACCAGCAGGAGCGCCATGTGGGCCAGGGGGGCCAGGTCGCCACTGGCGCCCACGCTGCCCTGGCTGGGCACCACGGGAACCACATCGCGGTTCAGGCATTCCGTCAGCAGGTGGATGGGCTCGGGTCGGATCCCGCTGTGGCCCTTCAACAGACAGTTGATACGGGCGGCCATGAGGGCGCGGGTTTGGTCCTTCGGCAGGGGCTCACCCACACCAGCGGCATGGCTGCGGATCAAGTTGAGCTGGAGCAGCTGGAGCTGGTCCGGGGGAATGACCACCGTGGCGAACTGGCCGAAGCCCGTATTGATGCCATAGACCGTGCGGCCTTCCGCTACGATGCGATCCACCACGGCGCGGTTCTCGGCCACCAGGGCCAGGGCGCCTTCGTCCAGGATGACGCCCTCGCCGCCGGCGATGCGCGCCAGCAGGGGGGCGGTGAGGGACTGTCCATCGAGGCGGATCATGCAGGCACCTTGCGGGAGAGGGTGAGGGCGAGGCAGAGGGCCAGGGCCAGGGTGAGTCCGGCCACGGTGTAGGAGGTCTGGCCGCCCCAGCGGGCGAACGTGAAGGTGCCCACCGCGGGGCCGATGATGCGGCCCAGGCCGGTCATGGCGTTCAGCACACCGAAGAGGCTGCCCTGGTCTTCCGGTGGGGTCAGCCGGCTGGCGAGGGCTGAGCCGGCGGTGTTGCCCATCCCGCTACCCCAGGAGAGGGGGATCAGCAGGAGCAGGAAGGGCCAGAACCGCAGGGCCTCCGACATCATCGGCATCATGGGTAGCGCCAGACCCATGAGCACCAGGCCGGTGATGAGGGCCGTCCGCTCGGGAATGCGCTTGGACACCACCCGGACGAGGCCCCCCTGGTAGATCACCAGGAGGATGCCGATGCCGGCGAAGAGGTAGCCCACCTCCCGCTGGTGGAAATCAAAGTCCTTGTGGACCAGCAGGGCGAAGGTGCCTTCCATCATCGCGAAGCCCGCCATGGCGAGCATGGACACCCCCAGAAGCTGGGGCATCCCCGGGCGCTTGAAGGCTTTCACCAGGGCATGGCCACGGGTCTCGCGGGACCGGGCCTGCGCCGCCTTGTCCAGCGTTTCAGGCACCCACAGCGCCACCAGGAGCGAGGCGGTCAGGGACAGCCCCGCCGCCACGAAGAAGGGGAGATGCCAGCCGCGAGTCGCCAGCAGGTGATGCCCGAAGGCGCTGCCGCTGAGCACGCCGGCCATGGCCGGCCCCAGCACGAAGCCCAGGCCAAAAGCGGCGCCGATCATGCCCATGGCCTTGGAGCGCTCTTCGGGGGCCGAGCTGTCTGCCATGGCCGCCTGGGCGACGGAGATGTTGCCGCCGGTGATGCCATCCAGGATCCGGGCGGCGAGCATCCATTCGAAGCGGCTGGTGAGGGCCAGCATCAGGTAGCCTACCGAGGAGCCCACCAGGCTCATCCAGAGCACCGGCTTGCGACCCATCTTGTCCGAAGCCCGCCCCAGAATGGGCGAAGCGATGAACTGCATGAGGCTGAAACTGAGAAAGCCCACGCCGGCCCAGAAGGCGCCCGGGGTGGTGCCGGTTCCGCCGAGGCCGAGGAAATGATTGACGCTCGCCATCCAGGCGCTCGGGTGATCGGCGATCTCCTTGGCGTAGAGGGGCAGGATCGGGATGACGATGCCGAAGCCCAGCAGGTCAGTGAACACGGTGAGGAAGATGGCCAGTCTGGCGCGCTTGGAAGACGGCATGAGGTTCTCCAGCCGACCAGTTTAGCTTGGGATGCGCCTCAGCTTCTCAGGGCCTTCTGGACCACGGCCTTCAGCTCCTTGATCTGGTAGGGCTTCTGGAGGAAACCCGCCGGCCCGCCGTCCGGGAAGGTCTGCAGGGAGTCCTGTTCCGAATACCCGCTGCTGAGGACCACGGGGATGGTCGGATCCAGGCTCCGCATGGTGAGGAAGGCCTCCCGCCCATCCAGGCGCGGCATGGTGAGGTCCATGATCACCAGATGGAGGTCCTTCCCATGTTCCCGGAAGCGCTCCAGGGCCTCCAGGCCATCCTGGGCGACCAGCACCTGGAAGCCGAGGGAATCGAGGGCCATCCCCGTGGTCCGGAGGATCTGCTCCTCATCGTCCACGAGCAGGACCAGGCCGCGGAAGGAAGGCTTGTCGGGCACCGGGGCCTGGGGCGCCCCGCAGGGGGTGGCCTGCTCCGCGGCGGGGAAGCAGAGCCTGAAGCGGGTACCCCGGCCCACCTGGCTGCTGATATTCAGCCCTGCGCCATGGCCGCGAAGGATCCCGAGCATGGCAGAAAGCCCCAGGCCGCGGCCCGTGGCTTTGGTGGTGAAGAAGGGGTCGAAGATCCGCTCCAGCACTTCGGGTGTCATGCCGCAACCCGTGTCCTCAACCTCCAGGACGACATGGCGGCCGGCTTTGGGGGCCTCGAGTCTGAACTCGTTCCGGAGGGCAGTGAGGCCGAGATCCGGGGCCGAGGTGGTGATATGGATGGCGCCTTCCTGATCGCCGATGGCGTCGGAGGCGTTGGTGACCAGGTTCATGACCACTTGCTGGAACTGGGCCGCATCGGCCTGGATCGCGGGGAGGTTCGGAGCCAGTTCCAGGTGCAAGCGGACCTTCTTGGAGATGGAGACCTCAAGCAGGTGGGTGAGGTCCCGGACGACGGCATTGAGGTCGTGGGGCCGGACCTCGAAGTGGCCCCGCCCTGAGTACGCCAGCATCTGCTTGGTCAATTCCGTGGCGCGCAGAATGGCGGCTTCCATGTTGACGAGGTAGGGGCGGGCCTGGGAGGTGTCCTCGAGCTTGAGCTGGGCGAGGTTCAGGTTCCCCAGCACCACCGTGAGCAGGTTGTTGAAGTCATGGGCGATGCCCCCAGCCAGCACACCAAGGCTCTCCAGTTTCTGGGTCTGGCGGAGGGCCTCCTCGGCCCGGCGGCGGTCCGTGAGATCCAGGAGGTAGCCCAGGTGGTAGCCCGGATCAGTGCCGTGACTCGCCACCGCGACGCTGAAGTCATAGAACCAGCGGTACTCGCCGTTCGCAGTGCGGAGGCGGTAATGCTGTTCGTAGTGGTTCAGCCCCTGCGCCTTGAACTCGGCCGCGGCTTGATGGATGGCCACTACGTCATCGGGATGCACCAGCGAGTTGTAGGAGACGCGGCCGCTGACCAGAGCTTCGGGCGGGTAGCCGAGGATGGTCTGGATGTTGGGGGACACGTAGTCCACCGGCCAGCCTTCCTCGATGCGCCACTTCACGACCATCACCGGGCCGCCCACGAAGAGGCCGCGTTCCGCGAGGAGGGCTTCCTCCGCCTGCTGGCGTTCGGTGACATCCGTGGCAATGCCGATGATGGATTCAAGGCGGCCACGATCGTCGAGGACGGGCGTGAGCAGATTGTCGAAGATCCGGTCCCGGAAGCGGGCCACTTGGCGGGAAGGTTGGCCCTGGAGGCTCCGGCGGATCTGGTCCAGCACCATCGGATCCCAGCCGGCGGGCTCCAGGAGGGAGGAGTGTCCCACCACCTGGCCGGGTCGCAGGCCGATCTTGGCGAGCCCCAGACCTTCGGACAGGGTGAAGCGGCCCTCGGGATCCAATTGGTAGATGATGGCCTCGGAATAGGCCAGAACGGTCCGGAGGCGTCGCTCCGCGCTGCGGAGCGCCTGTTCCACGGCCTTGCGATCTGTGATGTCGCGGGTGATGGAGAGCAGACAAGGGGTACCGTCCACCTCCATAATCTTTCCGGACATGAGGCCGGTGACGATCGTGCCGTCCTTTCGTCGGAAGGGGGCTTCGAGGCTCGTGAAGGCCCCGTGCTCTCGGATGAGCTGGACAGCCTGGTCCCGATCCTCGGGGTCGACCCAGATCCCCAGGTCCAGGGCCGAGCGGCCGATGGCCTCCTCTCGCGTCCAGCCCGTGAGGCGGGTGAAGCCTTCGCTGACGTCGAAGTAGGTGCCGTCCTCCAGCCGGGTGAGGTTGATGGCATCCGGGCTGGCCTGGAAGGCCTTCGAGAACTTGTCCTCGCTGAGCCGGAGGCCATCCTCAGCCGCCCTGCGCTCGATGGCCATGGCCACCTGCCCCGATACGAAGACAAGCAGATCCCGCTCCTCGGGGGTGTAGTGCCGGTCGCCCGTATAGATCTGGATGGCCAGGACTCCGAATACGCCCCGGGCGCCAATGAGAGGAACCCCCAGCCAGTCCAGGGTATCCGTTCCGAGGGGTTCGACCTCGCCAGAAGCTTCCAGGCTATGGAGGATCTCCGGATCCAGGAGGAGGGGCTTCTCCGTGCGCAGCACGTATTCCGTCAATCCCCGGCGAAAGGTCCGGGGCGGAGGGACAGGATCCGATTCATCCACGAAGTAGGGGAAGGAAACCGTTCCCGAAGTCCGATCCCAGAGGGCGAAGTACAGGTTCTCAGCCGGCATGAGATCACGGGCGATGGCGTGGACCCGGCTGTAGAGTTCCTGCAGGTCCGTGGCGCGCAGGGCGGCCTCGGCGATGCGGTAGGTGGCCTTCAGATATCGGCGTACCAGGGCCAAAGCCTCGACCGGATCCCGGGGTTCCTTTGGTGGATGCATGGATCCGTTATCGACCCTTCTGGGCGACCGCACAAGTAATGGAAGGCATCAGGCCCAGCGGAACCGGCGCACCGCCAGGGCGAAGGCGGCCAGGCCCCAGGCGGCTACGATGGCCAGGCCCACTTCGTGTCCAGCCAGGCTGCCGCCGTCGTTGAACACGGCCCGCAAGGCACGGAGGAAGGGCGCCAGCGGCATCACGGCGACGGTGTGCTGCAGCCAGGCCGGGGCGGAATCCAGGGTGAAGTAGACACCGCTGAGCATCATCAACGGGAAGAACACCAGGTTCGAGAGGGCGGCGTAGCCCTCTGAGGTGTCCGCGAAGCCGCTGAGGGCGAAGCCGAAGGCCATGAAGCAGCCCGTGCCGAGGGTCATGATGAGGAACAGATCGAGGAACGAGCCCTGGTTCTGGATGCCGAAGACCAGACGACCCACCAGCAGCAGGATGGCGGCCTGGATAACCGTGACCGTCAGGCGGTGCAGCACCTGGCCCAGCAGGAAGAGCCACTTGGGCAGCGGGGTGACGGCCAGGCGGCGGAACTTGCCCTTTTCGCGGTAGGACACGTTCACCATGCCCACGCTGAAGAGCCCCATGCTCACGAGGTTCAGCCCCAGCAGGCCCGGCAGCAGGAAAGAGGCGTAGTTGGCGGAGTGCTTGTGGCCGGGACTCTCCACCGAGATGGGGATGCGGCCAGGCTCGGGGGCCCCGTTCAGCCGGGCCTGCGCCATGAGCCAAGCCTGGTTCACCAGCCCTGCTGTGGCGCCCGCCTGGGCCATGAGGTAGCTGTTTAGACGCAGGCGGTACCCCGCGCCATCCGACTCCACCTGGGCGGCGGTCTCGCCCCGCGCCCAGCGGGCCTCGGCCTCAGCCTTCGGGAGGGCCTGCACCTTGAGCTGGACGTCTGCCAGGGCCTGGTCCAGGGCCGTGTCCTGCGGGCCCGGCGCCGGAGCCTGTACTCGCACCACGGAGAGCTTTGGCCCGCCCCCGTCCCGGAAGATGAGCCCGAAGCCCAGCAGCAGGACCACGGGGAAGGCGAAGGTCCAGAACATGGCCACGCGGTCCCGGCGGTAGAGCCGCCATTCCATCGCGAACTGACGCCAGAGCATCATCATCATTCCCTCAGGCTGCGGCCGGTGCGGTGCAGGAAGACGTCCTCCAGCGTGGCCCGCCGGATGTGGACCTGCTGGAAGGGGACGGCGGCGGCTTCCGCGGCCTCGAGCAACCGGGGCAGCAGGGCCTTGGGGTCCGGCGTGGGGATCTCCCACAAATCCGCGCGGCGCTCCACGGTCTGGTCCAGCCGTGCGGCGAAAGCCGCTGGCTCGGGGGCGGCGCCCTCGAAGGTCAGCTCCACGACGCTGGGAATGGCCAGGTCGGCAATGAGCGAGGTCGGCGTGCCCGTGGCGATGACCTGGCCGTGGTCCATGATGGCCAGGCGGTCACAGAGGGCTTCGGCCTCGTCCATATAGTGGGTGGTGAGCATGACCGTCCGCCCCTCGGCCTTCATGCGGCGGACCACATCCCACAGGCTGCGTCGCGCCTGGGGATCGAGCCCGGTGGTGGGTTCGTCCAGGAAGACCAGCTCCGGATCGTTCACCAGGGCCAGTGCCAGGGCCAGCCGCTGCTGCTGCCCACCGCTGAGGGTGATGTGGTAGGCGTCGGCCTTCTCCTGGAGCTGCACCAAGTCCAGCAGATCGTCGGTGCCCCGGCGTTTCGGGTAATAGCTGCCATAGAGGTCCAGGGCCTCTCGGGGCGTGATCTTGTTGAAGAGGCTGGTGCTCTGGAGCTGCACGCCGATGCGGGCGCGGATCTCCTGGCCCTGTTCCGCCCAGGTCAGGCCCAGGATCTCGATCTCGCCCGTGTCAGCTTCGGTCAGGCCTTCGATGATCTCGAGGGTGGTCGTCTTGCCGGCGCCGTTGGGGCCCAGCAGACCGAAGACCTCACCCCGCGCCACGTCGAGGTCCACACCGGCCACGGCCACCACCTTGGGGAAAGCCTTGCGAAGACCACGAATGTGGAGGGCGGAACCGGACATGAAGACCTCGGAACCCATCATCATGCCCGGGCCGGCGCCTGTGGGGACAGGGAGATTCAGGACAGGTGGGCCAGGGGGATGATCCCGAACCACAGGAGGTAGGTCAGGGCCAGGGCCATGATGCCGTCGATGCGTTCGCAGGGCGCACCCCGGCGGAGGTAGCGGAGGATGGCGCGGACCAGCAGAAGCGCGTGGGGGACGGCCAGGAAGATGGCGACTCCGCTGGCTCCGCCGAAGAGGCCCCACTGCTGCCAGAGCACCCCACAGGCGGCAGCGGCCACCGCGAATCCCAGGGCGGCCCAGGCGGCCCCCCGGCGGCCCAGCAGCACCGCCAGCGTCCGCTTGGCCACGGCCCCGTCCGCCTCGTGATCTGGCAAGGCGGACAGCGTGATGGCCGAAAGGGTGGCCAGGAACAGGGGCAGGCCCACAAGCCAGGGGAAGGGGTCCCGCCAGAGGCCGGACTGGAGCAGGCCTCCTACGAAAATGGCCGCGAAGCTGTGGGTGAGGCCCACGTCCAGCTCCCCCAGGCCCCGGTAGACGAGCCTCAGGGGGGGCACGGTGTAGCCCACGGCAAGCACCGCCAGGGCGATCATCGCCGCCAGACCCGGTCGGCCGGCCGGGGCAAGGGCGGCGCCCAGGGCCGCCAGCCCCGTGCCCAGTGCCAAGGCCAACCCGGCCATGGCCCGCCGGACGCTGCTGGGGCCGAGCTCTCCGTCCGCCAGTACGCGGCTGCCGCCGTTGAAGGGGCCCGCGTGGCGGTTGAGCCGGTCCGTGCCCTGGTCGAACCACTCGTTGCTGACCACGGTGAGCGCCTCCATCAGGAAGAGGCACAGGTAGCCGAGCCAGTAGGTCCGGGTCGAGAAGGCGCCCCCGTGGCGCGACCCCGCCAGGGCGCCGATGGTGTAGGCCACCCAGGCCATGGGGTAGAACTGCAGGCGAAGCAACCGCAGCCACGCCCCGGCCCGTGCGCGCAGGCGGTGGCGGCGGAGGCGTCCGGGCAGTCGGGTCGCCTCCAACCGGACCTGTTCCAGCCACCGGGTCCGGGCCTCGGCGGTGGCGGGCTTCACGGGGGCGAAGGTGGAGATGAAGGTGGGCGCCACGCCGCAGAAGCCCAGCGTGGCCCGCCGCATGGCCTGGTGGCCGGGCTGGCGGTAGATGAGCCGGTAGACCCAGGATGGCGTGTCCATGGTCACCAGTAGATGGGCCGAGCGCCCCTTCAGGAGCTTCGTCCAGGTGGCGGGATCCTCCTCGTCGGTCGCGAAGGCGAAGCCGGGCGTGAGCACGCGGTCCAGGAAGCCCTTGAGCAGGGCAGGCAGGGTGCCCCACCAGGCGGGGTAGACGAAGACCAGGTGGTCAGCCCAACGGATCAGGGCCTGGGCCCGGGCCAGGTCCGGCTCCAGGGCCTGGTCCCGGGGCGAGGGCAGCCACACGTGGGGGTCGAAGGCGAGGTTGGCGAGGTCGAGGCGCTCGACCTCGAACCCGGCGGATCGGGCGCCTGCCTCATAGGCCCCGGCGAGGGCCCCGCAGAAGCTGTCCACGCGGGGATGGCCGAGGATCACGAGAACCCTGGGCGTCGCGCCTTCCGTGGATGCCGCCACCTGCCCTCCGTCCGGATGGGATGGGGTCATCCTACTCCTGGGATCGATCAGACACGCCAGAGGTCCCAGTCGGGCCGGAGGCCGGAGATCCGCGCCGCGGCGGCGTCCCGGTCCTGAACGCGGGCGTACCGGGCCGCCCAGCAGCTGCCGGAGCCACAGAGCAGGGGCTCGCCGCTGGTGTCACGCAGGGCGTCACGCACCTCGGCCAGGGGCGGGCACACCCACAGGGCCGCGCCCGTGAGGTCGTTGCGCCAGGGCGGCACGGCGCCTTCAGGTTGCGAGGCCAGGGCCTCGGGAAAGGGATAGCCCACGTCCTGGAGGGCCCGGTACACGCTGGGCGTGCTCACATGCAGGCCCGGATGGACCAGCAGGATGGGTTCCAGCGGCACCGGCCGCAGGGGAAACACCCGCTCGCCCCGGCCCAGGCCCAGCACGGTGCCGCCCAGCAGGAACAGGGGCACGTCGCTGCCCAGGCGGGCGGCCATCCTCAGCAGCACCTGATCTTCCAAGCCCAGGTCGAACATCCGGTTGCCCAGGCGGAGGGCGGCCGCCGCATCGCTGCTGCCGCCGCCGAGGCCCGCGCCGTGGGGGATGCGCTTCTCCAGGTGCAGGGTCGCAGGCAGGGGACGCTTCGCCTCTTCCTCCAGCAGGCGCCAGGCCTTGAGCACCAGGTTGGATTCGTCGGCCACCAAGCCATCACCCGTGGGGCCCGTGATGGCCAGGGTGAGGGTTGAAGCCGGTTCACCTTCCAGCGTGTCCGTCAGGTTGGCCACACCTTCCAGCACGGTGGTGACCAGCTCCAGTTCGTGGAACCCGTCCGCCCGTCGCCCGAGGACGGCGAGAAAGCGGTTGAGCTTGGCGGGAGCCTGGATTGCGAGAACCATGGCTCCAAGGTAGCGCAACCATCCGTTACGCTCAGAGGATGGTTCTGTTCTTCCGCACCCTCTGGAAACTGCTCACGCTCTGGCGCCGTCCGGCCCTGGATCCCATGGGCGTCTCCGTGCTCCATTTCCGCGTGTGGCCCAACGACCTGGACATGAACGTCCACATGAACAACGGACGCTTCCTCAGCATCATGGACCTGGGCCGGTTCGACCTCACCTTCCGGACGAAGCTGGGCCGGGCCATGCTGGGCCACCGCTGGAAGCCGCTGGTCGGCGGCATCACCATGCGCTACCGCCGCAGCCTCGAGCTGTTCGAGCCCTTCACCCTGCACACGCGGCTGCTGGGCTGGGACGAGAAGTGGGTCTTCCTGGAGCAGCGCTTCCTGAAGCGGGACGGCGACCTCGCCGCCGAAGGCGTCGTGAAGGCCCTCTTCCGGGGGAAGGCCGGCAACGTCCCCATGGCCGAGGTGCTCCGCCTGATGGATTACGAAGGGCCCCAACTCGAATTGCCGGAAGCCATCAAGCGGTGGGCGAAAGGGTAAGTCGAAAACGCATACGCGATTTCCGTAGGCGCACGGGTGCAGCCAGCGCCTGAGGCCTGAAGACTGGACCCTGAGGACTGCCCTACAGTCCGTCCTCCAGCTCGAATTCAGGATCCGGGATGCTCAGGATCTCCGGGCCATCCTTGGTGATGGCGATGTCGTGCTCGAACTGGGCGGAGAGCTGGCCGTCGCGGGTGCGGACGGTCCAGCCATCGGGCTCCACCAGGCACTTGTGGCTGCCGATGTTGAGGATGGGCTCGATGGTGATGGTCATGCCCGGCTCCATGCGGAAGCCGGTGCCCGGGCGCTGGTCGGCGAAGACCACCTGGGGATCCTCGTGCAGGTCGCGCCCCAGGCCATGGCCGATGTACTCGCGCACGATGGAGTAGCCGCGCTCCTCGGCGAAGGTCTGCACGGCGGTGGCCATGTCGCCCAGGCGCTCGCCGGGACGGCAGTGCTCGATGCCCACGAACATGGCCAGCTGGGCGGTCTGGATGAGGCGCCGGGCCTCGTCGCTGATCTTGCCCACACCCACGGTCAGGCAGGTGTCGCCATGGTAGCCGTCGAGCTTGGCGCCGCAGTCGATGGCGATGATGTCGCCTTCCTGGAGCACGTATTTCGAGGGGATCCCGTGCACCACCTTGTCGTTCACGGAGGTGCAGAGGGTGGCGGGGAAGCCGTGGTAGCCCTTGAAGCTGGGGGAAGCCCCTTGCTGGCGGATATAGGCCTCGGCTACGCGGTCGATCTCCAGCAGGCTCACACCGGGTTTCGCGGCGCGGGCGGCCAGGCGCAGGGCGTTGGCGGCCACGCGGCCCGCCTCGCGGAGTTTCTCGATCTCCTTGCGGCTCTTGTAGCGGATCTGTTCTCGGATCAGGACCATCTTGCCCTCGATCTCCAGTCTAGCGGGGTGGCGGTAGAATGTCGGCATGGCGCGACCTACGACGATCCTGGTGACGACAGCCTTGCTGCCCCTCGCTCTGGCAGCTGGCCTAATGGCTTGCCGCGGCATCCCATCCCGCCCCGCCTCCGTGCCGCCCGAAGCCAAGTGGTGCGCCGAGGCCAAGGAGGGGGTTTTCCTCAAGGTTGGCAGCCACCAGGGCACCCTGTGGCAGCTGGAGATCTGGGACCGGAAGGGGCAGCTCCTGGGCTCGGGCTCCTTCCGCCTGCGTGGCTTCGCCAAGGCGACAATCATCCCGGAGGAAGTGCAGGCCTGGCAGAACGGCGTGCTTCAATTGAAAGATGGCACGGTGCTGGTGTCTGAAGCTCCGGCTGCGCGTTGATGACCTACACCCGCGAGGAGAAAGACTGGCTGGAGCGCGAGTGGGCCTTCCGGGCCTGGGGCCGTGCCGGCCTGCTCAGCACCGACGACTACCGTCAAGTATTGGCCTGGGAAGCCGGTGACGTGCCCATGGATCTCGTGGTATCGGCCCTCAACGCATTCTTCGACCGCCGGGAGAAGCGCGAGAAGCCACGCACCTTCGTGGCCCTAAAACACATCGACCGCGACGTGGCCAAGGCCGTGAAGCTGCGCGAGGCCGTGGTCCGGGCCGGCCCCGAACTGGCTGCCGGCAAGGGCTGGATCCAGGTGAAGGCGCCCTTGAAGGACGATCCAGCCGCGAAGGCCGCCTTCGAAGCGTGGCAGCGGCTGCGGGCCGCGGTGCCCTCACCCGAATCCGCGGGCTACCTGGCTCACCACGATCAGGAGCGGGAGGCCCGGGCAGCCCTGCTGGCCCTGGCTGAAGCGGCCCTGGGCCCGGCGGCCGAGGCGCTGAGGACCGACCTCCGCCAGCGGCTCGAAGCTTCCGACATGAAGGCGGGCAGCCTGGTGTGGAAGCGTGCCTGGAACCACCACTGGGCGCGCCTCGTGGCCGCGGCCTGGGACCTGCCGTTGGAGGGCGCATGACCGTGGATCCCCGCTGGCAGCAGGAGCTGGAGGCTCCCACGGAGCGGTTCTTCGAGGCCTTCGCGGCCCAGCTCGCTCAGCCCGACGGCGTGCGCGACGGCATCCGCGAAGCGGTGAAGACGCTCGTCCCCCGCATCGACTGGGAGGCCTACCTGCCCCACGTGCCGCACGGCATCCTCGGCCTGCGCGCGGTGCTGCGCCTGCAGCCCCTGCTGAGCCAGGGGGGCTTCCACCGAGCCCTGGCCACGCAGCTTCACATGGCTGCCCACGAAGGGCGCCGGTCACCCCAGGTCCTGGCCCAGGTGTCGGCGGCCAAGGGCAGCGGCCAGTGGCGGAACCTGGAGGCCTTCATCCAGTCCCGCCGTCCGGGTCTGGCGTACGCCGAGGCCCAGGGCTTCGATCTGCCTGGTGAGGTGGATTTCCAACGTCTGCGTGAGCTCACAGAGCTGGATATGGCCACAGTGGGGCACAAAGCCGTGGTGTGCGACCACCTCGCCGACCTGCACGAGCGGCTGGAACGGCCCAGAGCCACAGGGCGGAAGCTCTTCGGCTTGGCGGCCTGGGTGGCGGCTTCGCCTGAGGACACCTTCTGGGCCCGCCGGGCCGCCAAGCGGCTGGGCGAATCGGGGGAAACCGTGCCCTGGACCCCGCCAGTACTCGACTTCTCGGCCTGGGAAGCGCAGGTGCGCGAAATCTGCGACCTGGGCCTGGTGGCCGTCCTGGATGGGTTCACCGCCCGCCTGAAGGCGGGCCAGGGAAGCGGGGACACCCTGGCGACCCTGGTGCTGGCCGCCTCAGAAAAGCAGCTGGATGCCCGCCGCGACCTGGAGGGCAAGACCGCGTGGACCTACGTCTACCTGGCCAGCGTCGCGCGCGCCCGCCCAGCGGATCCCCGCATCTGGTGTCAGGCCGCGGCCCTGGTGAACCTCTTTCCCACGGATGAGCCCGAGGAGCGGGTGCGGGCCGCCAAGATCGGAGCACCGGACGCTACGGCCCTGACGGATGCGGTGCTGGACGTGGAACCAGCCCTGGCCATGGCCCACGCTGGCGGCTTGGCGAGGGCCGGCCGAACCGAGGCGGTCCTGTCGGCCCTGGCTGAGGCAGCCGCCCAGGACGATCCCACCTTCAACCACGCCCACCGGCTGTTCGCCGTGGCGGCGGCAGCGGACCTGCTGCCCGACCTGCCGCCTCCGGTGCAGGAGGCCATGCTGGTGGCCCTGGCCAAGAGCCTGGCCAACAGCCAGGGCAGCGGGGACCTGGGGCGGCTGGCGGACCGGGCGCTGGCTGCAGCCGGGCGTTCATAGGGCGCCCTCAAGCCACTTGCCCGACGGCATTCACAAGCTTGCCCGTGGCCCCGAGAGTCATGGAACAATCGCGAACCCGAGTCGAGGTCGAGCATGGGCAAGAACCGGCTGGAAGCCTTCAGTGACGGCGTGCTGGCCATCATCATCACGATCATGGTCCTGGAACTGCGAGCGCCCCGCGGCGATTCCTTCGGGGTCCTCAGGCCACTTCTGCCAACCTTTGTGGGCTATGCGCTGAGCTTCATCTACATCGCCATCTACTGGAACAACCACCACCACATGCTCCACGCGGCCAGGAAGGTGAACGGACCGATCCTGTGGGCCAACACGCACCTGCTGTTCTGGCTCTCCCTGGTGCCGTTCGCCACGGCCTGGATGGGGGGCAACCAGTTTGCGGCTAGGCCCGTGGCGCTCTACGGGTTCGTCCTGCTCATGGCTGCCCTGGCCTATTACCTGCTGAGCCAGTGCCTCATCCACCACCACGGACGGGGGTCGCTTCTGGAGGCTGCGGTGGGCGGGGACTTCAAGGGCAAGATCTCCATTGCGATCTATGCCGCCGCCATCCTGTTGTCCTTCGCCAATCGCTGGGCCGGCTTCGCACTCTATTGGGTGGTGGCCCTCATCTGGTTGGTACCAGATCGGCGCATCGAGCGGATCCTGGCCCGCGAGGCCGCCGGGGAGGGCGGATTCAGGCCCTGAAGGGGCTGGGAGACCCCTCAGAACCGGTGGGTGAGGCCCGCCGCGAAGGAGGCGTCGTCGGTGTTCTCATTGTGGGTGATGTTGTTCACGTAGCGGAAGGTGAGCGTGGTCCGCGCATCCAGGTAGACGTGGAGACCCACGTCATGCTGGAGGCTGCCGTCATGCAGCTTGGCGAAGGGTTGGGGGGTGCTGAAGCCGCTCAGGAAGTAGAGCTGGATGAACGGCTGGACCTTCTTGTTCCGGCGTCCCTGCCAGGTCACGTGGGCGCCCATGTCGGAGGTGTAGTCCAGCTGGTTGTAGGCGGCATTGCCGCGTCCCCGGTGGGTGTAGGCGACTCCGGCGTAGATCACCTGGGTGGGCGTCGCCTGCCACCAGCCACTGAGCCCCCCCTCGACGTCCCATCCGGATTCGAAGGAGCCGTAGGTCCGGACCAGGGGCGGCTTCACGGTGAAGGTGGCACTGAGGCCCGTGGCCGCATCCTGGTGGATCAAGTGGACCAGGCCGAACAGGGGATCCTGGACACGGGTGGGCTGGGCGCCGACCCGGACGAAGCCCAGGCGCCCGTACCGGATGGTGGCCACCACGGCCTGATTCCGGGCGACCTCGGTGCGGCCCCACTGCTCGAAGCCGAAGGTCTTGTGGAAGTCCTCGATGACGGCATCCAGATCGCCGCCGCCGTGGCGCTCCACGGGCAGCTCCGCCCACACGTCCGTGCGGTCCGTGAGGCCCCGGCGCACCTGCAGGGTGGTACGGGCGATCTCCTCGTCGAAGTAGAAGACGAAGGGGGCCGTGGGATACTCCGCCGCCAGCGCCTCCAGGGCGGCGCGGTCCATCTGGTGGCGGCCTTGGAACCACGCGGGCGGGTGGTCCTTGATCAGGTCGGAGAACTCGAAGACGTTGGCCCGGACATGGGTGAGGGTTACCTGCCACCTACCCGCACCGATGGGGCGCGGGGCCTGGGGCTGGTAGGTCATGGGGGCCTGGAGCAGGGTGAACATGTTCCGGGTGGGCAGGGGGCCCATCTCGGGGTAGGGCTCGTCCTGGGCCTGGAGGGACAAGCCGAGGGCCAGCGCGAGAATGGCGCGCATGGGAGGTGCTCCTTGGGTAAAGTCGGGTCGATGACCCTTCCCAGCCACGCGGGGATGCCGCTGGCGATGGGTGGTTGGATGCCGGAGTCGTCCGGTTTGTGCTTTCTTTTGGGAAGCCTGTTTCCCTATGAAAGCAATATTGAGAATATGACTTCCCCTTGTCAAGCAGCTTTCTTTGGGATAGTTTTGTGATGCCCCCGAACTCCGCCGGGCCCATGGACCGCCTCATGAACCTCCCCGAATCACCCAGCTGCCGCTGCTTCCGCATGGCCATCGACCTGCTGGGCAAGCCCTGGACTGGCCAGATCCTGTGGATCCTCCAGGAGGGGCCCCTGCGCTTCAATGAGCTGGCCACTAGGGTGCAGGGCATTGGCGAGAAGGTCCTCTCGGCCCGCCTGAAGGAGCTGGAGTGCCAGGGCCTGCTGGTGCGGCGCGTCCTGCCCACCACGCCGGTGCGCGTGGAATACGAGCTCACTTGCAAGGGACAGGGCTTCCGCCAGGTGGTGGAGGCTGTCACGCATTGGGGAACCCAGATCGCGGAACCCGAAGCGCAGGATCAGGCGCGGTAGTTCGGCATCACCTGGCCCTTGGCCCACTCGAAGATGAGGCTGGTCTGGATGTGGGCCACCTCGGGCCGAGTGGTGAAGGCATCCAGGGCCAGATCCCGCAGGTGATGCGCATCCCGCACGGCCACATGCACCTGGAAATCGTGGGTGCCCGCCACGTGGAAGACGGAGAGAACCTCCGGCAGCCCCAGGGCGTGCTTCCAGAAGGCCTTCACCTGGGCGCGGCTGTGTTGGCGCAGCTGCACGGCGATGAGGGCCTGGAGGCCCACCCCCAGGGCCTGGGGATCCACCTCTGCATGGGCGCCCCGCAGCACACCCTCGGAACGCAGGCGCTGCACCCGTGCCAGGCAGGAGGACGGGGCCAGACCCACGGCCGCGGCGAGTTCCTTGTTGGACAGCCGTGCATCCTTCTGTAGAAGGCTCAAAAGGTCGCAGTCGATTCGGTCAAGTGGCATAGAAACCATTGTTTCACGAAATAAATTCGAGGGATTGGCGAATCGTCGAAACCTACATTGGTGACAGGAGTGTCTCCATGTCCAAGCCCCTCGCCTCGACCTCATTGGAAACCCAGGCCGTCCATGCTGGCCGCGAGGTGCTGCACGAGCAGGGCATCCACGCCATGCCCATCGATCTCAGCAGCACTTATCCCTTGACTGATCTGGACGAGGGCGGACGCAGCCTGGAGGCCATGGCCATGGGCGGCCTGCCGGTGGGCAGCCCTGTCTATGCACGGCTCTACAACCCCACGGTGGCTCGCTATGAGCAGGCCCTGGCCCAGTTGGAGGGTGCCGAGGAGGCCGTGGCCTTTGGCTCGGGCATGGCGGCCGTGACGGCGTGTCTCATGGCGGCCAAGCAGCGCGGCAGCCACATCGTGGCCGTGCGCCCCGTCTACGGCGGCACCGACCACCTGCTGGCCTCCGGCATGCTGGGGCTGGAAGTGACCTGGGCGGAGGCCGACGGCATCGCCGCCGCGATCCGGCCTGACACGGCCATGGTCATCGTGGAAACCCCCGCCAATCCGACCCTGGCCCTGCTGGACCTGGACGACGTGGTGCGCCAGGCCGGCCAGGTGCCCGTGCTGGTGGACAACACGTTCGCCACGCCCATCCTGCAGAATCCCATCAAGCACGGGGTGACCCTGGTCCTCCATAGCGCCACGAAGTTCCTGGGCGGCCACGGCGACGTGCTGGCGGGCCTGGTGGCCACCAACAACGACTGGGCCACGGAGCTGCGCAAGGTCCGCGTCATCACCGGCAACGTGCTGCATCCGCTGGCGGCCTACCTGCTGCATCGCGGTCTGCCCACACTGCCCCTGCGGGTACGGGCCCAGCAGGAGGGCGCCAAGATCATCGCCGAGCGCCTGGCCAAGCATCCTGCCGTGTCCGCCGTCCACTTCCCGGGCCTGGCTGGCCAGGATCCCATGGGTCTCCTGGGCCGCCAGATGAAGGGCCCCGGCTCGCTCATGGCCTTCGAGCTGAAGGGTGGTTTCGAGGCCGCCTCCGTGGTGATGGCTGAAGTAAAGCTCATGACGCCTGCAGTGTCGTTGGGCAGCGTGGACACCTTGATCCAGCATCCGGCGGCCCTCACCCATCGGGTGGTGAACGCCGAGGCCCGCGAGCACAGCGGTGTCTCCCAGTCGCTCATGCGGCTCTCCGTGGGCCTGGAAGGCCCCGAGGACCTGTGGGCCGATCTGGAGCAGGCGCTGGCGAAGGCCATGGCACGACAGACCGTGGGCTCGGCTCGCTGACCGTCCCGACCGGGTCACCGGGAGCCTGAGTTGACCCGAGTCGTATGCTGGGGTGTCCTCACCTCGGAGCGATCCATGGCTTCGTCCGGCGCCCTGATCCATCTGCACTGCGGCGACGCTTCTGCAGAGGTGCACCGGCGGTCCGGTCTGCCTGGTTCCGTGCGCATCTGGCGGGACTCCCCAGCGGTGGGCCCCTGGACGGCGGACGCTGCTCGGCTGCCGGGCCTGAGGGCCGCCTGGTGGGGCTTGCCCGAGGAGGAGGCGCCGGCGCGGCTCACCCTGGAAGATCTGGGCGGCACTGCGGAACCGGTCCTGTGGTTCGGCCCCGATCCCTGGGAACAGGCCTGCCTGCTGTGGGTGCTTGCTGAGCTGCCCGAAGGGGCCCTGTCGGACTTGGTCCCCCTCGACCGCAGCGTGGCGCAAACCCCGCCTGCCGCCTTGCCGGGCCTCTTCGCCGGGCGGGTCCTGTTGGGGGAAGAGATTCTGGCCCAGGGCCGAAGCCTCTGGAGCGGCTTTCTGGAAGGGGGGTGGCGGGCCCTGGCCGGCTGCGGCATCCCCGCCCTGCCATGGATGGCCCGAGCTCTGGCGCGGCTGGCCGAGGACCATCCCGTCGACGGCCCCGGCCGCACCCAGATCCAGATCCGAGGGTTGATGGAGCGAGGGGCGCTGGACCTGCCGGCCCTCATGGCGGGCCTCCGGAAACTGGAGGACCCTCATCACGGTGCGTGGTACGGCGATCGCTTCGTGGTGAAGGTGGTCGAGTCCATGGAGGCGCGGCTAGGCTGAAGCAGCCGCCATGACCCTTGCGCCCCTCCCCCTTTCCTCGAAGATCACGGTCCTCCGGGGCCTGGGACCGGCGCGGGCGGCGGCGCTGCAGGAGGCGGGGCTCGACAGCCTGAGGGATCTGCTGTGGAGCCTGCCCTACCGCTACGTGGACCGGGGCAGCCTGAGGCCCCTGGGCAGTCTCGAGCTGCGGGGCCTTGAGGCGGCAGACCCCGGCATCGTGACAGTCCTGGGTACCTTGCGGGACCTGCGCCAGAGCACCACCCACGTGCAGCGCATGGCCCTCACGGAAGCCTTGCTGGAGGACGGCACCGGAACCTTGCGCCTGATCTGGTTCAACCAGCCCTACCTGGCCCGCGCGATGAAGGTGGGGGACCGTCTGCTGGTGTTCGGCACCCTCTCGGTGGGTCGGCACGGGCTGGAGATGCGGGGCCCGCAGTTTGAGCTGATGGGCCGCGGCGAGGATCTCGGCTGGGTCCGACGGTTTCTCCCGCTGTACCGGAAACTGGGCCCGCTCACGGGCCGGGTCCGGCAGAAGCTGGTGCAGGAGGCCCTGGTCCGGGCCCACGCGGCGGAGGAATGGCTGCCCCTGGACCTTGCGAAGGATCTGCCGGATGGCATGACCGCCTTTCGGCTGCTGCACGACCCCCCGGACGACAGTGATCCGGTGCTGCTGGACAAGGGCCTCTCGCCGGCCCACCAGCGCCTGGCGGCAGAAGAGCTCTTTGCGTTCTCCCTGGGCGTGGCCCTGCGGCGGGCGGGGCGCCTCAAACGCAGGGGCCTCGTGGTGCCCACCTCACCCGCATTGCGTGAACGCTTGAGATCGTTTCTGCCCTTCCGGCTGACCACTGCCCAGCGCCGGGCCTTCAAGGAGATCGTGGACGACCTGACCTCGGGCCGCGTCATGAACCGCCTGCTCCAGGGCGATGTGGGCAGCGGCAAGACGCTGGTGGCGCTGTTGTCCATGGCCATGGTCGCGGAAACGGGTGGCCAGGGGGCCCTGCTGGTACCCACGGAGGTGCTGGCCCGCCAGCACGCCGCCAGCTTCCGCCGCTACCTGGGGGAGCACGCCGAGGGCATGCAGCTGCTGCTGGGCGGAATGAAGGCCGCGGAGAAGCGGGCGGCCCTGGTCCGCATCGCCAGCGGCGAAGCCCGCTACGTGGTGGGCACCCATGCCCTGTTTCAGGAAGCCGTTGCTTTTCATCAGTTGCAGCTCGTCGTGGTGGACGAGCAGCATCGCTTCGGCGTGAAGCAGCGTGAGGCGTTGAAGGAAAAGGGTGGCGATCCCCACTGGCTGGTCATGAGCGCCACGCCCATCCCGCGCTCGCTGGCCCTGGCGGTCTTCGGCGACCTGGACCAGAGCGTGCTGGACGAGCTGCCCCCGGGCCGCCAGCCCATCACCACGAAGCTGCACAAGCCGGAGTTCGCCGAACGGGCCTGGGAGCAGGTCCGCCGCGAGCTGGCCGAGGGCCGCCAAGCCTTCGTGGTGAGCCCCAGCATCGATCCCTCGGATGAAGGCAAGGTTCAGCTCCGCGACATCCAGGCCATGGAGGCCCTGCTGCGCAGCATCTTCCCAGACGAGGGCATCGAGGTGGTCCATGGCCGCCTGAAGACCGACGAGATGGCCTCCCGCATGGGCCGCTTCGTGTCTGGCGAGGCGAAGATCCTTCTGGCCACCACGGTCATCGAGGTGGGCGTGGACGTGCCTAACGCGACGGTGATGGTGGTGGACCACGCCGAGCGCTTCGGCCTCAGTCAGCTGCACCAGCTGCGCGGTCGCGTGGGCCGTGGCGCCCACCGCAGCCACTTCCTCATGATCAGCGGATCGGAGACGGAGCGTTTGCAGACGCTGGTCGAAACCCAGGACGGCTTCCGCATCGCCCAGCGCGACCTGGAGCTGCGGGGGCCCGGCGAGTTCTTCGGCGTGCGCCAGGCCGGCCTCCCCCAGTTCCAGGTGGCGGATCTGGTCCGGGATCGGCTTCTCCTGGCCCGGTGCCGTGATACGGCAGAGCGAACCCTGGCCCATGGCCTCAGCGAAGCTCAAGCCGCCTGGCTGAAACGGGAACAGGTGCGGCTCAGGCTGGCCGAGGTCAGCTGACCGACCGGTTCCAGAGAAACTGCGTCTCCGTGGTGGATTCCGCGTTTTCAGCGGAGCACGGGGGTTGTTGACATTGAGTTTGTAAATGACCACCGTATCGAAATTCAATCATTGTTTTTTCAATGGAGCGGTTCGTCAATACAACCCCCGCTGCCGGCAAGCCGACGGCCCTTGAAGGAGATGAACGATGAAATGCCTTCCAACCAGGCTCTTCCTCGCACTCGTACTGGCCGGGGGTGCCTCCCTTGCCGCGGACGCCCCGCGTCCCTACCTGATCCTGACCAAGGGGCAGGGCACCGGCAGCGTGAGCCTGGACGATCTGATGGCCTCGGCGGGTGGCACCATCACGGGCCGACTTCCTGAAATCGGTGTCGTGCTGGCCTCTTCCGACAACCCTGCCTTCCTAACCCTCGTCACCGCCGATCCCCGCGTGCAACAAGCCGCCGAGGACCTTGAGGTGCCGTGGTTACCCGACGAACACGCCACCGCGGCCCAGGAAGCCGAACCTCAGGTTTCCGGCGTGAACAGCGAGCCCTACTACGCCACCTACCAATGGAACCTCCGTCAGATCCACGCGGACCAGACTGCAGCGAACGGCGATCAGGGCTGGGATGTGAAGCGGGCACGGGTGGCGGTCCTCGATTCGGGGATCTGGAGCGGCCATCCCGATATCGGGCCCAACGTCAACCTGGCGCTGAGCCGGTCGTTCGTTCCCACCGAGCCCGGCATTGACCCGTCCGTGTACGGGTTCAACCACGGCACCCATGTGGCCGGCATCATCGCCGCCCCGATCAACAATCGCGGCATCCAGGGCGTGGCCCCTCTCGCCGAGATCGTGGCCGTCAAGGTCCTCCGCAGCACCAACGGCAGCGGATCGTTCTCGTGGATCATCTCGGGCATCTTGTACGCAGCCGGTCCAGACGTGCGGGCGGATGTCATCAACATGAGCCTGGGCGCCACCTTCGACCGCATCAATGCCGGCGGTGGCGGATCCGGACCCCTGGTTGCCGCCCTCAACCGGGCGATTACCTACGCCACGGCGGCCGGCACCCTGTGCATCAGTGCGGCCGGGAACGAGGGCGTCAATCTTGACAGTCGACTCTGGGCGATCCCCGCCCAGTCAGGCAACGGGATGGCCGTGTCCGCCACCGGCCCGTACGCGCTGGCCGACTTCGACCGGGCCGCCTCGTACACCAACTACGGCGTTTCGGTGGTGAATGTGGCCGCTCCCGGCGGCGACACTGCCTCCGCTGCGGGAATCCCGTACGACATGGTCATCAGCCCGGCAGGCCGAAACAGCGGCGGTGCTTGGCAGTACTACTTCGCCGCCGGCACTTCCATGGCGGCGCCCCATGTTTCCGGAGTGGCGGCGCTGATCGTGGGCAAGTACGGCAGGATGGCGCCCGCGGAGCTGAAGCGGAGGATCCAGCAAAGCGCTGATGACATCCTCAAGCCCGGGGTCGATCCCTATTCGGGCAAGGGCCGTGTGAACGCCCTGGAAGCGCTCCGCTGACCTAGGTAGGCAGCGGAGCATCAGCGAGCGGCTCCACCCTTGCCAGGGGGTGGGGCCGCAGGCGTTGCGGGTGTTACCGTGAATCCGGAGGCGTCCCGTGATCCTCGATGCAACTATCCGCGCCGTGCTTGGGGCCGAAGGTTCCGCAACGTTCCTGACGAACGGAGCCGATGGGCCGCACCTCGTCGCGACGTGGCAGAGCTACCTCGAGGTGGTAGACGATGAAACTCTTGCCTTCCCCGCCGGGGGCTACCGGGTGACGGAGGCGAATCTCGCCCGGGATCCCTCGGTCCAGATGATCATCGCCGACAAGCGCAGTCCCGCGGGCCCTGCCATCGGCTTCAGACTGACCGGGGCGGCCGAAGTGCAGTCGGGAAACGCGCTCCACGAGCGGCTGAAGGTGAAATACTCCTGGTGCCGGGGCGTGGTCGTGATGCACGTGAAGCACCTCGAACGGATTCTCGGCTAGGGCTCCTACCCCTTCTTCAGGCGCTCGGCGATCCGCTCCCGCAGCATGTCCGGCACCAGGTCCGCCAGGTTGCCGCCCATGCTGCCGATCTCGCGCACAAAGCGGCTGCTCACGGCGCTGTACTTCTCCTTGGGCATGAGGAAGACGGTCTCCAGTTCCGGGGCCAGCTTGCGGTTCATGAGGGCCATCTGGAATTCGTACTCGAAATCGCTGAACGCCCGCACCCCGCGAATGATGAACTGGGCGTTCTGGGCCTTGGCAAAGTCCACCAGGAGGCCGTGGAAGGTGGTCACCTCGACCTGGGGCAGCGAGGCCGTCAGTTCCTCGAGCATGGCGGCGCGCTCATCCACGGTGAAGGCGGGGGACTTGGTGGGGTTGTGGAGCACGGCCACCACCAGCCGGTCCACGAGCTTCGCGGCCCGCTGGATGAGGTCCCAGTGGCCAAGGGTCACGGGATCGAAAGAGCCTGGATAAATGGCCGACCGCACGGGCGCTCCGGAAGGATGGGAAATCAGCCTAGCGCAATGGGGCCGGTACGGGGCGGCACAGTGCGCGATCCGGGTTGGTTGGAGGTACAGTGGAGGCATGAACGAGCATCTGAGCGTCGGCCTTCTCTTCGGCGGGGAGTCCCCCGAGCACGAAGTCTCCATCGTCACGGCCCGGGCCATTGCCGAGCACCTCGATCCCATCCGGTTCCTGGTCCGGCCCATGGGCATCGCCCGGAATGGCGTATGGGTGGTGACGGGCGACCCCTTCGCCCGGCTGGCGGCGGGTGAACTGCCGGAGCGCAGCGACCATCCCTTCCTGCCCCTGGAGAAGGGGGCCGAGGCTACGCCGCTGCCGGACCTGTTCTTCAACGCCCTGCATGGGGCCGGCGGCGAGGACGGTCAGATCCAGGGCTACCTGGAGCTGTTGCACCGGCCCTACACGGGAGCTGGCCTGCTGGCCATGGCCGCCGGCATGGACAAGTGGATCACCAAGCGCCTTTGGGAGTCCGAAGGCCTGCCCGTGGTGCCCTACGTGGGACTCACCGAGGAACGCTGGCGGCGCGAGCAGGCTGTCTGCCTTTCGGAGTGCGCCAAGCTGGGCCTGCCTCTCTTCGTGAAGCCAGCCAACCTGGGAAGCAGCATCGGCGTGGAGAAGGTCAAGCGGGCCGAGGATCTGGCCGCGGCTCTGGACCGGGCCTTCACCTTCGACCGGCGCGTCTTGGTGGAGCAGGGACTGGATATCCGCGAGATCGAGGTGGCGGTACTGGGGGGCGACGAGCCCCTGGTCTCGAAGCCGGGCGAGGTGATCGTGGCCGACGAGTTCTACACCTTTGAAGACAAGTATCTGCATGGCAAGAGCCGGACCGAAATCCCGGCCAACATCCCCGAGGAACTAGCCGATCTGGTGCGGAAACTGGCCGCCAAGGCCTTCGCGGCCTCGGACGGCTACGGCATGGCCCGGGTGGACTTCTTCCTGGAGCGACTCTCGGGTCGGGTGTTCTTGAACGAGCTGAACTTCATCCCCGGCTTCACCAGCATCTCCATGTATCCCAAGATGATGGCCGCCAGCGGAGTGCCCTACGCCGAACTCCTGACCCGGCTCATCGACCTGGCCCTGGCCCGCCACGCCCAGACTACCGTGAAGCAGAAGGGCTTCCAGTCCGGGAGCGACTGGTTCCGCAGCGCCCAGGGGTAGGGCTGCTCTCCAATCCAGCGAGTGCCGGGATTTCGTGGACGGCTGATAGCTGACAGCCGAGCGCCCATTTCCACGTAGACTATCTTCATGCACGCCCGAACCTGGCTCTCGGTCCTCTCCTTCCCCCTCGTGGCCGCCTTCACCCTGCCGGTGCTCCAGCAGGGCGAGCAGCCCCGGGCGCAACCCAAACCGGGCGTCAAAGCCCCGCCTCAGGATCCCCTGGCGGGCCTCTCGGACATCCAGGATGTGCTGGCCCTGGTGCAGCAGAACTACGTGGACCCCCCCAACATGGAGAAGGTGGTGTCCGGTGGCATCCAGGCGGTGCTGGAGCGCTCACACCCCATGAATTCCTATCTGTCGGCCGAGGACCTCCGGTTGCCGGATCCTGGACCGGCCGAGGCGGGCCTGGTGGTCATGAAGCGGGGCATCTATGCCACGGTACTGGCGGTGACATCCGGCGGACCCGCGGCCAAGGCGGGCATCCAGCCCGGAGACGTGATCCGCAAGGTGGACGGGGATTCGGTGGGCCTGCTCAGTGCCTGGGCGCTGGAGCGCCGCATGTTCGGCCCGGACGGATCGACCCTCGACCTCTACCGCTACAACGCCACGGGTGATCTCACGAAGACGACCCTGCAGCGACAGCGCCTGCCCAAGGCCGCCGTGACTCTCAAGCAGGGGACTGGTGCAGTGATGATCTCCTTACCGGACCTGAACCCAGGGCGGGCTGCGGAACTGAAGAAGCTGCTGGCACCGGTCGAGCATGGCCAAACGCTGGTGCTGGATTTGCGCCAGTGTCGGAATGGATCCGCAGAGGAGGCCACCGCTGTGGCGGGCGTGCTGGGCGTCAAGGGGACCTTTGGCACCCTTCAGGAGGCTGGCAAACCCGACCGGGCAGTGGCCGTGGTCGGCACAGGAACGCCCTTCGCCCATCTGGCGCTCCTGGTGGGCCGCTCGACCCTGGGCCTTCCCGAAGTTCTGGCTTCCTGCCTGAAGAAGGGCGGCGCCAAGACCTTTGGCGAAAAAACGCCCGGTCTGGGTGTGGAGCGGAGCCGCTTCCTCCTGAAGCAGGGTGGGGCCGTGGAGTTGGTGTCCCGCCGTTGGGTGGGCCTCGGTGGCGAGAAGCTGGACCGCCAGGGCGTGGCGCCGGACCAGGTCCTGAAGCTCACAGACTCGGACGATGCCCTGGCCAAGGTGATGGCGGCCCTGCAGGCGCCTGCACCTGCCGCACCCGCGCCCGCGAAGGCTTCCTAGCTTGGCGCGAGGCAAGGGGAAGCGCACGTCCACCCTGGCCCTGTTGGGCTGGGCCACCTTCACGCTGCTGTTGGGCCTGGGCGCGGGCGTGATGCTCGGCCAGCAGGGCTGCGGCCGGCGCGAGGCGCCGGCGAAACATGAGGCCCCCAAACCTGAACCCAAAAAACCGGAGAAGAAAGCCGCCGAGCCGAAGGCCAGGGCCACCTCCGAGGCTGCCAAGCCTCAGAGCCCTGAGTCGGAACGCACGCTGCCCCGCCTCGCCCTAGTGATCGACGACCTCGGCTACGTGCAACCGGAGCTGGTGACGCGGCTGTGCAGCCTGCCTGTGCCCTTCAGCGTGGCGGTGCTGCCTTACCAGGAGTTCACGCGAGACAGCGCGGACATCGCGTACCGCCTAGGCAAGGAGGTCATGCTGCACCTGCCCATGGAGCCCATCGGCTACCCGGGGCCGGGCCGCGATCCGGGTCCCAATGCCATCCTCTACAACCTGCCGGAACCTGAGGTCCGCCGCCGCGTGCGGATGGCCCTGGATGGCATCCCCCACCGCGCGGGCGTGAACAACCATATGGGCAGCCGTATCACGCCCGACCGCACGCGCATGGGTTGGGTGCTCCAGGAACTCAAATCCCGGAAGCTCTTCTTCGTGGACAGCCGCACGGAGAAGGACAGCGTGGCCTTCGATGTGGCCGAGCAGCTGGGCATTCCGGCCGTCCAACGGAAAGTATTCCTGGACGACGACAAGACCTTCCCCGAGATGGAGAAGCAGTGGGACCGGGCCATCAAGCTCGCGGAAAAGGATGGTTCGGTGCTCATGATCGGCCACATCTACCCCGAGACCGTCGAGGCCCTGGAGAAGCTGGTGCCCCGTAGCAAAGGCCAGGTGCGCTTCGTGAAGGCGAGCGACTTGGCCAAGTGATAGGCTGGTTCCTGGCGATGGCGTCCGCCCCATAACCGCCCCATCGGCTGATGACGCCTGTGACTCCTGGAGGACACAGGCATGGCTTTCTATTCCTTTCTGGCGGTGGGTGTTGGTGCGGCTCTGGGCGCGTGGCTGCGCTGGGGCCTGGGCGCCCTCCTGAATCCATTTGTTCCCTCACTGCCCCTTGGGACGCTGGCGGCGAACCTGCTGGGGGGCTACCTTGTGGGCGTGGCTGTAGCCGTGTTCACCCAGCATCCGGGTTTGGCGCCTGAAGCGAGGCTCCTCATCATCACTGGGTTCCTGGGGGGGCTCACCACCTTTTCGACGTTCTCCGCCGAGGCGGTGCATCTCCTGACCCGGGGCGAGTACGCCTGGGCCGCCGGCCACATGGCGCTCCACCTCGCGGGCTCCCTTGCCATGACCCTGCTGGGGCTGTTGACGGTGAAGGCATTCATGAAGGCCTGAGGAGGAACCATGAAGGGCACCTACCTGACCTTCTTCGTCCAGGAAGACCGGACTCACCACGGGATCCTGGTCTATGAATGGCTCCTGAAGGAAGCGCGGCGGCTCGGCCTCAAAGGCGGCACGGCCTTCAAGGCCATCGCGGGCTTCGGCCGCCACGGGTTGATTCATGCGGACCACTTCATCGAGCTGGCCGGGGACCTGCCCGTCGAGGTGACCTTCATGGCCACGGAGGAGGAGGCGGAGCGCCTGATCACCTTCATCGAGGCGGAAGGCCTGTCCATGTTCTACATCAGCGTGCCGGCCGAATGCGGCTTCATCAACCAGCAGGTGCGCTCTTAGCTCCTAGTGCCCGCAGCCGCAGCCGCCCGTGAAGGCCGCGCTCCGCGCGGCGCGCACCATGCCAAGGCCCTCTTTCCCGATGAGCAGCGCCAAACCCAGTGCGGCTGCGGCATCCACCCACCAGAGGGCGGGGACGAGCAGGAACAGCAGGCTGCCGAGGAAGAGCACCACGGAAAGCTGGATGCAGGCCAGGCTGCAGGCGGCGTCCGCCTCCACCGTGGCACTGTCCAGGGCTTTGGCCGTCTTCAGCTTGGCGCGCCAGAGGAAGGCCATGAACGACAGGGACAGGATCGAGATGATGAGGCCCGGCACCGTGGTGGGCGGATGGGTGCGGGCCGTGAGCTGCAGGATAGCCCCGCCCGCGATGCCCAGGGCCAGGAAGAGGAACAGCCAGCCGATGCCGCGCGTGGCCTTACGCTCGCGCTCGAGATTGCCGTGATCCAGCAGCTTCCACAGCACCAGCAGGGCCGAGGCCACCTCGATGAAACTGTCCGCGCCGAAGCCGAAGAGGGCCACGGAATCGTCCGCCCAACCGAACGCCATGGACACCAGGCCTTCCACCAGGTTGTAGGCGATGGTCAGCCCGGCGAGCCAGAGGGCCCGGCGCCGCCAGTCCACCGGCTTCGTCGTCACGGATGCGGCTCGCGGACCTTCCTGGCCTTCACAAGCACCAGGGTTGAACCCGCAGGGTGGCACTCCATGTGCACTTCATCCATCACCTGACGCATGAAGAACACCCCGCGACCACCGGGCTTCAGCAGGTTTTCCGGCAGGTTGGGATCGGGCAGGGCCTCCAGGTCCACGCCGGGCCCCCGGTCTTCGATGCGGATCTCGAAACGATCAGTCTTGGGCGTGAAGGTGACCTTCACAGGCTTGTCCCGGTCCAGCTTGTTGCCATGGCGCATGGCGTTGGCGATGCCCTCCTGGATCGCCAGCCACAGGCGCTCGCCATCCTCCTGGGTGAAGCTCAGATGCTTCAGGAACTCCGCACCCACCACCTGGATCAGGTCGATGAAGCGCAGGTCCGTGTTGCAAGTGAGGACGACGGGCAGTAGGGCGGGGTGGGCCATAAGACGGAAATTCCCTTTCAGAGATCCGGAGTACCAAGGTCAAGGTACTTGGATTCTGCCCTCGGGGGCTAGAGGTTTTGCCAGAGCGCACAAGGCATTCGAACCGGCCAGAGGGCGTGGCGAAGATCACAATTAAGAATTAATGGTCCTAAATGTGGAGAATTTGTGGAACACTGCTTTTCGGCGCCCAGAGCGGGCATGTACGGAGGTTCCAATGAAGGCAAGGTGGTGGCTGGTGTTGCTGGTGCTCCTCGCGGGCTTCGGCGTGCTGGGACTGGGTGGGCGGCAGATCGCCCAGAATGCGCCCCCCATCCCGCAGCGGATTGTGGCAGAGGACGGCACCCAGCTGGTGGGCCCCGGACAGATCCTCGAAGGCCAGGTCAGCTACCTGGGCCACGGCGGCCAGCACATCGGATCTGTTTGGGGCCACGGGGCCTACCTGGCGCCGGACTGGTCCGCCAAGGCCCTGCACCAGTGGGCCGCCCACACGCTCGACGGCGTGAAAGCCCAGGGGGTCTCCGTCGCGGATGCCAAGGCAAGCACTATATCAATATTTCAGAATAATCGGTATGAATTATCCACCAACACCCTGACGCTGAATGCCGCCCAGGCCGCCGCCTATTTGGCGACCCGCGCCGAATTGGCGAAGGTCGCGGTGGAAGGCGACAAGGGTGCGGCCATTCCTGCCCGGTGGATCCCCACCATGCAGGAGGGGGAACGGGTAGCCGATTTCTGGCTGTGGACGGCCTGGGCCGCCGCGGCCCGTCGTCCCGGCGCCGATCACAGCTACACCCAGAACTGGCCCCAGGAGCCCCTGGTGGGCAACACCATCACGCCCATCAGCCACCTCTGGAGCATCCTCTCCATCATTCTGCTGATTCTGGGCGTGGGCCTCATGGTCTGGCATCACGCCACCCAGCCGGCCGAGGAGTTCCCCGATCCCAAGCCCATCCCGCCCGCCCCGGCCACCCCCAGCCAGCGGTGGTCAGCCATCTACTTTGCCGTGGCCATGGCCTTGTTCCTCGTGCAGGTCGGGATGGGTGTCCTGACGGCTCATGACGCGGTGGAGGGCAACGGCCTCTACGGACTGGATCTTTCGCACATCCTGCCCTATGCGGCTTCCCGCACCTGGCACCTGCAGCTGGCCGTCTTCTGGATCGCCACCTGCTGGCTGGCCACGGGTCTCTACCTCGGTCCCAAGCTCAGCGGCAAGGAGCCCAAGGGCCAGTGGCTGGGTGTGGCGGGCCTGCTGGCCGCTCTGGTGGTGGTCGTCGTCGGGGCTCTCGTGGGCGCCCACCAGGCCATCGTGGGCAAGCTGTCAGGTTCTTTCATGCTGGGCACCCAGGGCTACGAGTACGTCGAGCTGGGCCGCCTCTGGCAGATCCTGCTGACAGTGGGCATGGTCATCTGGCTGGTCCTGGTAGTGCGTGCCCTGCTGCCCGCCCTGAAGGGCGAGAAGGGTCGTCTGGGCCTGCTCAAGCTCTTCGTGTTGTCCGCCATCGCCATCCCGCTCTTTTACTCCGCGGGCTTCATGTACACCCGTGAGACCCACCTCGCCATGGCCGAGTACTGGCGCTGGTGGGTGGTCCACCTCTGGGTCGAGGGCTTCTTCGAGGTCTTCGCCACCGTCGCCATCGCGCTGCTTTCCACCCGCATGGGCCTGCTCCGCGAAAGCACTGCCCTGCGCGCCGTGAGTCTCTCCATGGGTCTGTTCCTGGGCAGTGGCGTCATCGGCACCTTCCACCACCTGTACTTCACTGGCTCCCCGGCCTCCATCTCCGCTCTGGGCTCCGTGTTCAGCGCCCTGGAGATCGTGCCGCTCACCATCGTGGGTTTCGAGATCGCCATGAGTCTCAAGGCCGGCCGGGCCCTCGGTAGCGGCTATGAGTGGCCGTTCAAGTACTTCGCGGCAGTCTGCTTCTGGAACCTGCTGGGCGCCGGTGTCTTCGGCATGCTCATCAATCCGCCCTCCGTGCTCTACTTCGGCCAGGGCCTCAACACCACGCCCATCCACAGCCACGCCGCGCTCTTCGGGGTCTACGGCTTCCTGGCGATCTCCCTCATGCTCTTCGCCCTGCGCGGCATGACGCCGGACAAGGCCTGGGACGAGAAGTGGCTGAAGTGGGGCTTCTGGGGCCTGAACCTGGGCCTGGTCCTGATGCTGGCGCTGTCGCTGATCCCCAGCGGCTTCTACCAGGTGGCCCAGAGCCTCGAACACGGCACCTGGTATGCCCGCAGTGCCGCGGTGGTCCAGTCGCCTTTGATGCGCACCTTCACCTGGCTGCGCATGCCCGGCGACACCCTCTTCGGCCTCGGCGCCCTCGCCGTGATCATCTTCACCTTCAAGGCCGTCATCGGCGCCTGGGGCTGGAGGACCGCCGAGGAGACCAAGCCTGCCCGCACGGAGGTGGACGCGGCCCCCGCCTTCGCGGTGGTCGAGGACTGACGCTTCAATGAACCGGGAAAGGCCCCCGCCGCGAGGTGGGGGCCTTTCTCTTGCCCAGGTCGCCGAAGAACGCCCTGTTAACCTGATCCGCCCCTTGGAGGTGCTCTTTGGTTCTCTTTGCTCTTCTGCTGTTCATCGTGGGTGCGCTGGCTTGGCGATGGAAGACCAAGGTTGGGTATCCCCTGTCCGCCCGTCTGATCATCGTCCAGTGGGTGGGGCTCGGGCTGGGTGTGGTTGTTCTCCTCGCATCCATGGCGGTCATCGTGCCCCCGGGTCAGGCGGGGATCCAGGTGCTGTTCGGCAAAGTGAACAGCGAGCCCCTGCCTTCCGGCCTGCACTTCATCAACCCCTTCGCCCAGGTGGTGGAGATGGAAGTCCGCACCCGGAACTACACCATGTCGAATGTCGGTGACGAGGGCCAGCGGAAGGGGGACGACTCCATCTCGGTCATCAGCAATGACGGCCTCACCGTGAAGCTGGACGCCACCATCTTCTACTCGCTGCAGCAGGCCCGCCTGCCGGAGATCTACCGCACCATCGGCCCCGACGTGGAGGAGCGCATCGTCCGCAGCGAGATCCGCGCCAGCCTGCGGGACGCCGCCGCCGCCCTCTCCGCCACCGAACTGTACACGTCCAAGCGCCAGGCCTTCGTGGACCAGGTGTCGAAGACGCTCAAGGCGGCCTTCGAGGCCCGTGGCATCACCCTGGAGCAGATGCTGCTCCGCAATGTCATCCTGCCGGACCAGATCACCAAGTCCATCAACGACAAGATCAGTGCGGACCAGGATGCCCAGAAGATGGCCTTCGTGCTCCAGAAGGAAAAGCAGGAGGCGGAGCGTAAGCGCATCGAAGCCGAAGGCCAGGCCAAGGCCCAGCAGATCGTGAGCCAGAGCCTGACGCCCCAGATCATCGAATATCAGCGCATCCAGGCCCTGCGGGACATCGGCGCCAAGGGCAACCTGATCATCACGCCCATGGGGGGAGCCACGCCCATGATTCAGGTGCCGGCCAGGAAGTAGAGGGCCCATCCACCGGGCACTGCCTGATCCAGGCGCTTTCATCTCTCCGCGAACGGTGCATCCGCATCTTTCGCGGAGATCTTCTTCAGACTGAAACTGGCTGAACAACTGGCCAGGTTGTGGGGTAGAGGAATAAACAGTTCCTCATTAGGCCTCCGCCTATCCCGTCACGATGCCTTGACGACGATAGAGGGTGGCAGTAGATTCCCGTGCCGTTTCATATATGTGAGACACGGTATCAATTACCACGGAGTCTTGAATGATGTCCGGGGCTCCCGGGCACGACGCCATAGGAGGGCGGCATGCGACGGACGATTCTATTTGCGTTGATCTTCAGCCTAGGGCTGGCTCTGGCTCCGCTCGCGGGGCAGGAGGCTCCCCCGGTCATCCATGGAGACATCCTGATCCCGGATACCAGCCTGGAGGCCCGGCAGGACATCGGGATCCGATCCCATACGAACCACCTGGTGCTGCTCCGTCCGGCCGGTGGACTGGGGCCCGGGGGCGGCATGTCCCCGACGCAGCTCCGCGACTTCTACAACCTTCCCGCCACCGGGGGCCACGATGTCATCGCCATCATCGACGCCTACGACTACCCGTCGGCCCTGAGCGACTTCAACACCTTCTCCGCCTCGTTCGGCCTGCCTCAGGAAACATCCACCAACCCCACGGCCTCCTCCAACACGGTCTTCCAGGTCGTCTACCAGGGTGGGAAGAAACCCCGGACCAATGCCGGGTGGGCCCTGGAGGCGGCGCTCGACATCGAGTGGGTCCACGCCATGGCGCCCAACGCGAAGATCATCCTCGTGGAGGCCCAGTCCAACAGCAACGCGAACCTCTACGCCGCGGTGGATCTCGCAGTGTCCCTCGCGGGCGTGAAGCAGGTGTCCATGAGCTGGGGCGGCAGTGAATCCTCGGGGGAGACCGCCTACGACACGCACTTCAACATAAATGGCCCCAGCTTCTTCGCGGCCAGCGGGGACACCGGCGGCAAGACCATCTATCCCTCCACCTCACGGTATGTCGTGGCCGTGGGGGGCACCAGTGTGGCCACGGATGCCAACGGCGCCTTCACCGGCGAGACCGGCTGGAGCTCCGGGGGTGGTGGCAACAGCCCCTATGAGACCAAGCCCAGCTGGCAGACGGCGGTATCCATGACGGGTTCCGGCCGCGGCGTGCCGGACATCTCCTCCGACGCGGATCCGCAAACGGGTGTGGCGGTGTACGACACCACACGCTACCAGGGGCGATCCGGGTGGTGGGTGGTGGGGGGCACCAGCGTCTCCTCACCTTGCATGGCCGGCATGGTGAACCTGGGCGGCGGGACCTTCACCAACACCACCCAGTTGCTCACGGCCATCTATGCCAACTACCTGAATCCCCCAGCCACTCCGGCCTTCCGCGATATCACCTCCGGGAACAACGGCTTCCCGTGCCTGGTGGGCTGGGACTACGTCACGGGCGTCGGCTCGCCCCAGGGAACGGCAGGGTTCTGAACGGCTCTACGGCTTGGTGAACCTGGGCCTGCCTCCGAGGTCCAGGTTCAGCCGCTGTTTCGCAGGCCCGCGGCGATGCCGTTGATGGTGAGGAGGATGCTGCGCACGGTGAGGTCGTCGCTGTCGCTGGCCCGGTAGCGGCGCAGCAGCTCCACTTGGAGGTGGTTCAAGGGGTCGAGGTAGGGGAAGCGATGCTGGATGGAGCGCTTCAGGGCGGGATTGTCCTCCAGCAATTCACGTTGCCCGGTGATGGCCTTAAGCGCGCGGATGGAGGCAGCGCACTCCTCCTGCAGGCGGCCGAAGATCCGGTCTCTCAAGGCCGTATCGCTCACCAGGTCCGCATAGCGGGAGGCGATCCCAAGGTCCACCTTGGCGAGCACCATGTCCATGTTGGAGAGCAGGTCGCGGAACGTGGGCCAGCGGGCGTGCATCTCCCGCAACAAGGTCAGACCGACTTCGCCGCGCTCCCGTTGGAAGGCTTCGACCGCCGCACCGAACCCGTACCAGCCCGGCAGCATCAGGCGGCATTGGCTCCAGCTGAAGACCCAGGGGATGGCGCGGAGGTCCGTGATGGCGTGGCCCGCCTTCCGGCTGGCCGGCCTCGAGCCGATGTTGAGCTGGGCAATCTCGGCGATGGGCGTGGACTCCCAGAAGAACTGCTCAAAGCCCTCCGTTCCGTACACGAGATCGCGATAGGCCCGGCAGGCCTCGTTCGAGAGCGCATCCATGGCTTCCGGGAAGCGGGGGTCCATCCTCACGCCATCGGCATCCGGAAGGCTCCCCTCCAGAGTGGCGGCTACCAGCACGTCAAGGTTGCGGCGGGCCACGGCCGGATGACCGTACTTGGCGGCGATCACCTCGCCCTGCTCGGTCAGGCGGATCTGGCCGCGCACCGCACCAGGCGGCTGGGCGAGGATGGCCTCGTAGCTGGGTCCGCCGCCCCGGCCCACGGACCCGCCGCGGCCATGGAAGAGTCGCAGGCGGATGCCATGGCGCCTGGCCACCTCCACCAGGCGCAACTCAGCTTTATAGAGCTCCCACCGCGAGGTGAGAAACCCGCCGTCCTTGTTGCTGTCTGAATAGCCCAGCATCACCTCCTGCACGTTGTCGCGGCTGTCCAGCAGCCGCCGGTAGAAGGGCAGCCGGAGCAATCCATCCATGATGTCGCCGCAACGCTGCAGGTCCTCGATGGTTTCGAAGAGGGGGATGAGGTTGCTGTCGAGGCGGCTCTGCGCTGGGCGCAGGATCCCCGCCTCCCGCAGCATCACGGCGGCTTCCAAGAGATCGGAGACGCTCTCCGTGTGGCTGACGATGCAGCTGGGGAGGGTCTCCACCCCCAGGCGTTGCTGGGCCTCGGCAGCGGCGCGGAACAAAGCCAGCTCGCCCTGGGCCTCCTCGCTGTACGGCAAGTAGGGCGAGGCGAGAGGACGCGGGCTACCCAACTCGGACACCAGCAAGGCCACCCGTTCCGCTTCGCCCAAGCCCAGGTACCTGGTGCCTGGCCGCACGGCCTCCAGCAGCTCGGCCACCACCCGTTCATGGACCTCGGAGCTCTGCCGCAGGTCCAGCGGCGCGAGGTGGAAGCCGAACACTGATATCGACCGGCGCAGGTCCCGCAGGCGGCCCCGGGCCAGCAGCCGGCCCCCGTGGGCGCGCAAAGAACGGTCCAGCGTGTCCAGATCCGCTGTCAGCTCTACGGGTGTGCGATAGGGCTCCACTGGTCCGGGTAGGGGAGCTGCCTCAGAGGCCACCTCGTTCCGATGGGTGGCCGAGAGCCGCTCGAAGATCAACGAGAGGGCCCGCCGATAGACTTCGTCCACATGCTGGGGAGATTTGTCCGGAGACCGTTCCGCCAAGTCCTGAACCTCCTGGGAGGCCCGGGTGACTTGCAGGCTGAGGGAGAGTTCCTCGCCGAGGGCGCGCGTCTCCCGAAGCAGGAATTCCAGGATGGTGCGGGACTGCATCCGCAGCGTCTGCTGAAGCACTTGGGCGGTGACAAAGGGATTGCCGTCCCGATCGCCGCCGATCCAGCTGCCGACCTGGAAGAAGGGGGGCAGCTCAGTCTCACCCCAGGCCGGGTCCAGCCCGAGCCGATCCTCCAGATCCGCATAGAGGGCAGGAACCTCCTTCAGGAAGGTGCGGTCGAAGTAGGAGAGGGCGCCGGTTACCTCGTCGGCCACCGCCGGCCGCTGGGGCCGCAGCATGCGGGTCTGCCAGAGCAGCAACACCTGCCGCTGCAAGTGTTCGTCCCGGAGCGCCGTTTCTCTTGGAGTCGAGGCATGGCGGTCACGCTCATCGAGCAGTCGGGCGATCTCCATCTGGGCATGCAGGATGCTTTTGCGCTGTACTTCGGTGGGATGGGCGGTCAGCACAGGGCGGACCTGGGCGCTGGCGAAGAAGGCCCGCAGGCCAACTGCATCCAGCCCCGCACGGGCGGCCCGGTTAAGGGCGTGGCCCAGGGAACTGGGCCTGGGTGGGGCGCTCCCCATGTGGTGGGCGCGGGAGCGCCGGATGTGGTGCTGGTCCTCCGCCAGGTTGGCGAGCTGGGAGAAGTAGCTGAAGGCGCGAACCACCAGAATGGCGCGTCCGGGACTGAGGTCTTTCAGGATGGCCTTCAGCTCAATATCAGCGCTTGGATCCAGCGCCCTGTGGAAGCGCACCGAACTTTGCCGGATCCGCTCGACGAGCTGGAAGGTCTCCTCGCCTTCCTGCAGCCGGACCGTGTCCCCCAGCAGCCGCCCGAGCAGACGGATGTCCTCCTTCAGGGGGAAATCCTTGTCAGGGTGGTCGGAGTCCATGGCTGGGATCCCCTCAGGCTCTTGAAATAAAGGCCGGCCTGGACCCCAGCGTAAAGGAATTCGGGATTTCAAGGATTGTGGATGTGGCGACAGACACGCTGTGCGTTGGGTCGGTGGGAGCGCTATGATGAATAACCTGACCAACCCGGTCAGGATTCTGGGGCACCCATGAAAGTCATCGTCGCCAAGACTGCGGGGTTCTGCTGGGGCGTCAAGCGCGCCATGGACGCGGTACTGGAAGCTTCCATGCGGAACGACGGCCGCACCGTCCAGACCTTGGGGCCCCTCATCCACAATCCCCAGGCGCTGGCCCTCATCGGCAAGCGGGGGGTGGCGGTGGCCGAGGCCCCGGACCAGGTCCAAGCCGGAACGGTGGTGATCCGTGCGCATGGCATCCCCATCCAGGATCTGCGCGGACTCAAGGAGCGCCAGGCCAAGGGCGAGCTGAAGATCGTGAACGCCACGTGCCCCGAGGTGGCCAAGGTCCACCACAAGATCAAGAAGTGGAGCCCCAAGGGCTACTTCACCGTGATTCTGGGCAGCCATGGCCATGCGGAAAGTTTGGCCCACCGCAGTTTTGCGGACAGTGGGTCGCTGATCGTGTCGAATATGGCCGAAGCCGAGGCCCTCACGGATGCACAGCTCAGGAAAGTGCTGGTGGTGGCCCAGACCACCTTCACCGTGAAGGACTACCACGCCATCACGGATTACATCCGGACCCGGGCCGTGGACGGAGTCTTTGAAAACACCATCTGCGAAGACACCTGGATGCGCCAGGACGAGGCCAAGGAACTGGCCCGCACGGTGGATACGGTGATTGTCGTGGGCGGCAAGACCTCCAGCAACACCAAGCATCTGGCCGAACTGGCCCACCACTACGGTAAGCCCGTGCAATACGTGGAGACCGCGGCGGAATTGGATCTGAAGGCTTTCACCGGCCGGGAAACCGTAGGCGTGCTGGCTGGTGCCTCCACGCCCACCTGGTTGGTGGACGAGGTGGTGGATGTGCTTGAGCAGTTGGGGGACGGCCCGAGCCGCTGGCGCAGCTTCCTCCAGGCGGCCTTCGGCAGTTCTTCGCTGCTGGCCATGGGGGCGGGCTTCATGACCCTCGGTGTGCACAAGTGGCTGGGCTTGCCCCTGGGCTGGCGTTACCCACTCCTGGCGGGAACCTACGTACTGGCGATGTACCTGTTGACCCCCTACCTGGACCCGCTGGGGCTTGGCGCCAAGGGCCCAGCGCGGGCGCGGTTCCTAGAGCGTAATCGCAGCATCCTGCTGTCCGCGGGTCTGGTGGCCCTGACCCTCACGCTGGGACTGGCGGCCACCCTGGGCCTGAAGGCTCTGGTCGTGGCAGTGGGGGCCTCCGTGGTGGGTGCGGGCTACAAGCGGCGCTTCCAGGTGGGCCGTCGCGTCTTCAGCCTGCGCAGCATCCCCGGCTCCAAGGATGTGGTGGTGGCCCTGGCGCTAGCCACGGTGGCGGTGATTATGCCGGTTTGGCAGGAGGGGCGGGTCTGGGACCTGCGCGCCTTCGCCGCCGTCTTCCTGGTGGGCGTCCTGGCGTTCGTCCGCACCGTCATCTACGAAATCCGGGACATGCAGAATGATCAGATCGTCGGCAAGGAGACCCTGCCGATCCTCATGGGCAAAGCAGCCACCAAGGCGGTGCTGGTGGGATTGCTGGGCATCCTTCTGGCTGGGACTCTCTGGCTGACCTTCGACAACCGCCAGAATGGACATCCCCTGGCCGTGGCGCTGGTCCTGGTGGTCTGCGCCGCCTACCCGGTGCTGTATCTGTGGCTCTTCCATGAGCGCTTCACCGCCGGGAGGCACCGGTTCGAACTGAGCGTGGACCTGAGTTTCTGGCTGGTGGGCTTGCTGGCCATCGTGTAGAACTTGCCCTTTCGTTAAGGGCTGCTAGCCTTGGGGCACCTTTTCAAGGAGAGTACCATGCGTATGAAGTCTCTCGCCGTCCTAACCGCTACGGTCATGCTGGGCGCTGCCCTCGGCTGGGCCGCTGCCGCCGCGAGCTATCAGAAGACCGGCACCGTGAAGGAAGTGGGCCCGGACAGCTTCACCTTGGACCTCGGCAAGGAAGCCTGGCGCTTCTACACCGACAGTGGTACCGGCGGAAAGGAAGCCCTCAAGGTCGGCGACAAGGTGACCGTCACCTACAAGCAGGTGGCAACCAAGATCGAAGCCAAGGCTGCCGCCAAGGCTCCTGCAAAGAAGAAGTAGTCCATTCAGACGGAGGATGCTTCGGCCGCCTCGCGTATGGCCACAGGCCGTACCAAGAAGAAGTAGTTCCACCGCAGGTGGCACCAGAGAAACGGGGCGCGGATGCGCCCCGTTTCTCTGGGTGTGGAAAGATGGCTGCATGCGGAACTGGGTCCTCATCACAGGTTGTTCGACAGGCATCGGGCGGGCCCTGGTGCCGCTCTGCCGCGCGTCCGGTTGGGGCGTGGTCGCCACGGCGCGGCGGGTGGAGACGCTGGCGGACCTTCCCCCGGGTGAAGACCTGCGCGTGCTGCCGCTTGATGTGACCGAGGCGGCCAGCATCGCTGCCGCAGTCACCGCCTGTGAAGATTTGTCCCTCAAGGCCCTGGTGAACAACGCCGGCTATGGCCAGGTAGGACCGCTTGAGCTTCTGCGCCCAGAGGAACTCCGCGCACAATTCGAAACAAATGTCATCGGCCTGCACCAAGTGACGAACGCCTTCCTGCCCCTGTTGCGGCGGGAACCCGGTGCGCGGATCCTCCAAGTGGCCTCCATGCTGGGACGCCTGTCCATCCCCCTGGCGGGCCCCTACAATGCCTCCAAGCATGCGGTGGTGGCCCTGGCGGAAAGCCTGCGCCTGGAGATCGGCGAGGAGGTGGCCGTGGTGCTGGTGGAGCCGGGCGCCATCCGCACGGAGTTCCGGGAGACGCTGACCAAGGCCTGGGGCGACCTACCCGAGCGGGCCCGCGGCACGCGCTACGAAGCCATCCTCGCCCGCTACCTGGCGGTGCGGAAGCATCAAAGCGAGCGCTTCGCCATGGATGCGGGGCGCTGCGCCGGGAAGATCCTGAAGGCCCTGGTCGCTGAACGTCCCCCGCGGCGCGTGGTCATCGGGCGGGATGCCTTCTGGGTGGGCAAGGTGAAGGCCCTCCTGCCCGCGGCCTGGTGGGAGGCGATCCTGCGCCGGGCCTACGGACTGAAGCGACCCTGAGGCGAGTCCTGCCAGACTGAGGGCATGACCGAAGACCGCCTTTACCTGATCGACACCTTTGCCTTCATTTTCTCGGTATCCGCTGCGCGGATACGCGAGACCTCGCCGCTGGACCTGGAGGTGACCCGTGGCTGAGGACCGCCTTTATCTCATCGACACCTTTGCCTTCATCTTCTCGGTATCCGCTGCGCGGATACGCGAGACCTCGCCGCTGGACCTGGAGGTGACCCGTGGCTGAGGACCGCCTTTATCTCATCGACACCTTTGCCTTCATTTTTCGAAGCTACTTTGCCAATCCGCGGTTGAAGAACGGCGCCGCCTACACCTTCACGCGCCTGGTGCTCCAGTTGCTGGAGAAGCACCAGCCCACGCACATCGCCTGCGTGTTCGACATGCCGGGGCCCACCTTCCGGCACGAGATCTATCCTGAGTACAAGGCCAACCGCGCCGAGATGCCCGAGGATCTGCGTCCGCAGATCCCCATGATCCGCCAGCTGGTCGAGGCACTGAACATCCCCATCGTGGAACTGTCGGGCTATGAGGCGGATGACGTGATGGGCACGCTGGCCCGGGAATCGGCGGCTCACGGCCTGCCGGCGGTCATCGTCAGCCCGGACAAGGACTTGCTGCAGCTCGTGGACGATAACCTCCAGATCCAGGTGCTGAACACCAAGGACGGCGAGATCTGGCATGACCGCGAGGGCGTGAAGACTCGCATGGGCGTGTGGCCCGAGCAGGTCGTGGATTTCCTCAGCCTGGTGGGCGACGCCTCCGACAACGTCAAAGGCGTGCCGGGCATTGGCGAGAAGGGTGCGGCCCTGCTGCTGGAGAAGTACGGCGCCCTGGACGGCGTCATCGCCGCGAAGGCGGAGCTGAAACCCAAGCAGCGCGAGGGCCTGGATGCCGCGGCCGAGTGGCTGGAGCTGACCAGGCGGCTCGTCACCGTGGTGACGGATTTGACGCTGCCTCTGCATCCCAAGGATCTGGTCTACCCCGGCGTGGACGAGGCCAAGGCTCGGGAGACCTTCAAGGCCCTGGGCTTCCAGACCCTCACAAAAGAGTTCACCCAGAGCGCCAAGCAAGCGGGCAACGAGCGGAAGTACCGAGCCGCGACCACCCTGGCGGACCTGGAAGCGGCCGTGGCCGCCTGCCGGGTCGCGGGCCGCTTCGGCCTTGACACGGAGACCACCAGCCTCGATCCCACGCGAGGTCATATCGTCGGTCTGAGCCTGGCTTGGGCGCCCAATGAGGGCCTCTACGTGCCTTTGGCCCACCTGAAGCCGGCCACCGCGGACACAGAAGGTTCCCTGCCGGGGCTGCTGCCAGACAGCGGCCTGCCCACAGCCCTGCTGGACCTGCGTGGAGACGCGGGGGCCTTCTTTGCCGAGCTGGCGCCCCACCTGGATCCCCGGAACGTGCCCTTCGTAGGGGCCCGGCGCGTCCTCGCCCCACTGTTCGCGGACCCCGCGGTGGGCAAGTGCGGCCAGAACCTCAAGTACGACCTCCAGGTGCTGGCCCGCCACGGTCTGCCGGTGGCGGGGTTGGCGGACGACAGCATGGTGCTGAGCTTCCTGCTGGAAAGCGGTGTCCGCCACAACCTGGACGACCTGTCCGTGCGCTTGTTGGATGTGAAGCCCATCGCCTTCGAGGAGGTGGTGGGGAAGGGCAAGGTGCAGAAGCGCTTCGACGAGGCCGAGTTCGAGCACGCTGTGCAGTACGCCGCGGAGGACGCCGATCTCGCGCTCCAGCTCTGCGACAAGCTGCGGACCATGCTCACGGACGACCGGTTGAAGCGGCTCTACGAAGAGGTGGATCTGCCCTTGGTGGATGCGCTGGCTGCCTTGGAAGGCCACGGAGTTCGACTTGATTTGGCCGTCCTTTCCCAACTCGCCGTGCGCATGCACGGCGAGCGCAAGCGCGCGGAAGCTCGCGTGACCGAACTCGCTGGCGAGCCCTTCAACCTGAACAGCCCCACCCAGCTGGGCGCCATCCTGTTTGGCAAGCTGGGCTACAAGCCCGTGAAGTACACTGGCAAGACCAAAGCGCCCAGCACGGACGAAGACGTACTCCAGGAACTGGCGGAGAAGCAGGGTGCCGAGATCGCCAGCGAACTGCTGCGCCACCGGCAGATGGTGAAGCTGCTGGGCACCTACGTGGAGGCCCTACCCCAGATGGTGAACCCCGTCACCGGGCGGGTGCACACGCGTCTGCATCAGGCGGCCGTAGCCTCGGGACGGCTGGCCTCCAGTGATCCCAACCTGCAGAACATCCCGATCCGCACCGAGGAAGGCCGCGCCATCCGGGGCGCCTTCGTGCCCGAGCCCGGCTGGGTGCTGCTGGACGCCGACTACAGCCAGATCGAACTGCGGGTGGTGGCGGCCTTGGCCCAGGATCCCGTGCTGCTGGGCGCCTTCGAGGCCGGCGAGGACATCCACCGTCGCACCGCCTCCGAGGTCTTCAACGTGCCCATGGATCAGGTCACCTCGGAGCAGCGCAGTGCGTCCAAGGCCGTCAACTTCGGCCTGCTCTACGGCCAGGGGGCCTTCGCCCTCGCTGCCAACATCGGCGTCAGCCAGAAGGAAGCCAAGGCCTTTATCGAGCGGTACTTCGAGCGCATGCCCAAGGTGGCCGCCTGGATCGAGCGCGCCAAGGAGCAGGCCCTGGCCGAGGGTCTGGTGCGCACCCACTGGGGCCGCATCCGGCGTATCCCGGAATTGGAGAGCCCCAACAAACAGTTCCAGGCCCAGGGCCTGCGCGAGGCGGTCAACACCATCGTGCAGGGCACCGCCGCGGACCTCATCCGCCGGGCCATGGTGCGCCTACACCATAGCCTCCGAGCAACAGGGCTTCGGGCGCGGCTGCTGCTGCAGGTCCATGACGAACTGCTGATGGAAGCGCCGCCAGAGGAAGTGGACCGCACCTCGGCCCTGCTGAAGGAGGCCATGGAAGGCGCCGACGACCTGGGGGCCCTGGGCGTGAAGCTGGCGGCCGAGGTCCGCACTGGAGACAGCTGGCTGGCCTGCAAGTAGATTTTGACGATCTGTAGGTCCGGAGAGCCGAAACTTGCCTTTTCGGTCGGAATTGTGATGGCGGTCGGAGCTCAAACCTAACGGGGAGGTCATGATTGGGCGGTCCCGGCGCGGCTTTGCGCCTGGGCAAGCCCCCTTCCCGCAGGAGCCGATCATGAGCCAATACAACATCGCCTGGTTGCCCGGTGACGGCGTGGGCGTCGAGGTCATGGAGGCGGCGAAGATCTGCCTGGATGCCCTGAAGTTCGACGCCGCCTACACCCACGGCGACATCGGCTGGGAGTTCTGGTGCAAGGAGGGGGAGTCCTTCCCCCAGCGCACCATCGACCTGCTCAAGAACAGCCACGCCGCCATGTTCGGCGCCATCACCTCCAAGCCCGTGAAGGATGCCGAGGCCGAGCTGATCCCCGAGCTGAAGGGCAAGGGGCTGATCTATCGCAGCCCCATCGTCCGCATGCGGCAGATGTTCGACCTCTACACCTGCCTGCGGCCCTGCAAGGCCTACCCGGGCAACCCGCTGAACTACAAGGAAGGCATCGACATGGTGATCTTCCGCGAGAACACGGAGGATCTCTATTCCGGCGTCGAGTTCGCCCCCGTTCCCGACGAGCTGAAGGACAGCCTGAAGCGGCTCAGCAAACCGTTCAGCCACTTCGCGGACCTGCCGGGCGACCAGTTCGCCATCACCTGCAAGATCAACACGGTGAAGGGCTGCGACCGCATCATCCGCGCCGCCTTCGAGTACGCGAAGACCTTCGGCTATCCCAAGGTCACGGTCATCCATAAGGCCAATGTGGTGCGGGCGACGGAAGGCATGTTCCTGGAGACCGGCAAGCGCATCGCCAGGGAATACCCCGGCATCCAGATGGACGACGCCAACGTGGACGCCATCACCATGTGGATGCTGAAGAACCCGAAGAACTACGGCGTGATGGTGGCCACGAACCTCTTCGGCGACATCGTCAGCGACCTGGCGGCCCAGATGGTGGGTGGCCTTGGCTTCGGCTGCTCGGGCAACATCGGCGACAAGCTGGCGGTCTTCGAGCCCAGCCACGGCAGCGCGCCAAAGTATGCGGGCCAGTACAAGGTGAACCCCATCGCCACCATTCTCGCCGCCAAGATGATGCTGGATTGGCTGGGCGAGCCGGAGAAGGGCGCCCGCCTGGAAAAGGCCGTGGCCGCCGTCATCGCCGAAGGCCAGGTGCGCACCTACGACATGGGCGGCAGCGCCTCGACCCTCGACATGGGCGAAGCCATCGCGAAAAAACTTTGATTGAAACCGCAGATGACGCAGATGCCGCAGATAAAAACCTCGAAATTCCATCTGCGAAATCTGCGTCATCTGCGGTTAATCACTAAAGGTTTGTCATGAATCCCATCCTCATCCACGAAGTCGGCCCCCGCGATGGCCTCCAGGTCGAGGCTGCGGTGGTGCCGACGGAGGTCAAGCTCGACTGGATCCGCCGCGTGGCGGATTCGGGTGTGGACATCGTGCAGGTGGGCTCCTTCGTGCGGGGCGACAAGGTGCCCCAGATGGCCGACACCGATGAGCTGTTCCGCATCCTTGCCAAGGAAGCCCACCACGCCTTGTTGTCAGGCCTGGTCTTGAACGAGAAGGGCCTGGAGCGGGCCCTGGAGGTGGGCGTGCCACTTATCTGCCTGGGCGTGTCCGCTTCGGAAACGCATAGCCGGAAGAACACCGGCATGGGTACCGACGAGGCCCAGCGTCGCATCATCGCCACGGCCCTGGCGGCGAAGCAGGCCGGCCGGAAGGTCCAGGTGAGTGTCCAGAGCGCCTTCGGTTGCGGTTTCGAAGGCCCCATTCCCGAGGCTCGCGTCATGGGCATCGTGGCGGCCTATCTGGAGGCCGGATTGACTTCCATCAGCCTCGCGGACACAGCCGGTCACGCCCATCCGGCCCAGGTCCGGCGCTACGTGCAGAGCGTGCTGGCCCTGGATCCCAACACCGAACTCACCGCCCACATCCACAACACCTATGGCCTGGGCATGGCCAGCGTCTATGCCGCCATGGAAGCCGGAGCAAAAGCCATCGAGACCAGCTTCGGCGGCCTCGGCGGCTGTCCCTTCACCAAGGTGGCCGCCGGTAACGTGGCCACCGAGGATCTGGTGCACGTCCTCCAGCGGACCGGACAGCGCCTGGACATCGACCTGGCGGCTCTCATCGGCGTCAGCCGGGATGTCGCCCGGCACCTCGGGCGGGAGCTTCCCGGCTGCGTGTACAAGACCGGACCGATTCAAGAAAGCAACCGCAGATGACGCAGATTCCGCAGATGGAAATGCGCTTTTTATCTGCGCCATCTGCGTCATCTGCGGTTCAAAACCAAAGCACCTCACAGGTCATCCCATGAGCATAAAAATCCTCGAAGGCATCAAGGTCCTGGACCTCACCAACGTCCTGTCAGGCCCCTTCACCACCCTGCATCTGGCCCTCCTCGGGGCCGAAGTCATTAAGGTGGAGAACCCCAAGGATGGCGATCTGGCCCGCAAGCTGGGCATCGTGCCTGAGCTGAACAAGAAGCTCATGGGTACTAGCTTCCTGGCTCAGAACTGCAACAAGAAATCCATCACACTGAACACCAAGTCGCCCGAAGGCAAGGAGCTGTTCCGGAAGCTGGCGAAGGATGCGGATGTGGTGGTGGAGAATTTCCGACCCGGTGTCATGGATCGCCTGGGCATCGGCTACAAGGTCCTGGCGGAGCTCAACCCCCGCTTGATCTACTGCGCCATCTCCGGCTTCGGGCAGACCGGCCCGGATGCGCTGAAACCCGCCTACGACCAGATCATCCAGGGCCTGTCGGGCGAGATGGCGGTCAATGGCGATGAGCGGCTGAACCCCCTGCGCACGGGGTTCCCCGTCTGCGATACGGTCGGTGGCCTCAATGCCGCCTTCGCCGTGATGGCGGCGCTCTTCCACCGGGAGCGCACGGGGCAGGGACAGTCCATCGACGTGGCCCTGCTGGACAGCATCATGCCCCTCATGGGCTGGGTGGCGGCCAACCTGCTCATCGGCGGCGAGCAGCCGGTGCTCATGGGCAATGACAACTTCACGGCGGCGCCCAGCGGCACCTTCCGCACCCAGGATGGCCACATCAATATCGCGGCCAACAAGCAGGAGCAGTGGGAGGCGGTCTGTGAGGTGCTGGAGCTTCCCGAATTGAAGACTGACCCACGGTTCCAGGAGCGCGACACCCGCAAGAAGAACCGCGAGGTGTTGACGCCGCTATTGGAGGCCCGGCTGACCCAGAAACCCACCGGTTTCTGGGTGGGGGCACTGAACGCGAAGGATGTTCCCAGCGGGGAGATTCTGGGACTTCAGGAAGCCCTTCGGCAGCCGCAGATCCAGCACCGTGAGGTACTGCGGAAGGTGCAGGTCGCGGGCGTGGGCGAGATCGAGGTCTTCGGCCTGACGGCGCTGTTCGAGAAGACCCCCGGGTCCGTGGAGGCACCGCCACCCCTGCTGGGTGAGCACAATGCCGAGATCTACGGGCGCTTGGGCCTGGCCGAGTCCGATCTGACTGAATTGAAGACCAAAGGCGTCATCTGAGGAGGCAGTTATGGGCATGACGGTCGTCGAGAAAATCTTGGCCCGCGCGGCGGGCTTGCCGTCCGTGAAAGTCGGGGATGTGGTGGAGCCCAAGGTGGACCTTGCCATGTCCCACGAGAACGCGGCGCTGGTCATCAACCAGTTCCAGGAGGTGTTCCAGGGTACCGGGCTCCCCGCGAAGGTGTGGGACCCGTCCCGGATCGCCATCATCTTCGACCATCGCGTACCGGCAGAATCTCCGAAGACCGCCACGAATCAGAAAAAGATCCGCGGTTTTGTAGCGGACCACGGCATCACAAAGTTCCACGACATTCGCGGCGATGTGGGCGGCATCTGCCACCAGATCCTGCCGGAATACGGCTACGTCCGGCCGGGCTACGTGGTGGTGGGGACCGACTCCCACACCACCAGTCATGGGGCCCTGGGCGCCTTCAGCTTCGGCATCGGCGCCACGGAAATGGCCTCAGTGTGGAGCCTGGGAATCGCCGTCAACATCGAAGTGCCGGCCACCATCAAGGTGGTGGTGAAGGGCGAGTTCCCGCCCTTCGTGGGGCCCAAGGATCTGATTCTCCATGTCATTGGCAAGCTGACCGCCCAGGGGGCCAACTACAAGGTGCTGGAGTTCCATGGCGAGACCATCCGGAAGATGAGCACCAGCGGCCGCATCGCCATCTGCAACATGAGCGTGGAAGCCGGCGCCACCTCGGGCATCGTTCCCGGTGATGCGGAGACCCTGCGCTACCTGCGGGAGGAGGCGGGCGTCACCGATCCTATCCCCTGCGTCACCCCCGATCTGGACGCGAGCTACGTACAGACCTTGGACATCGATGTGACCAGGTTGGTGCCACAGATCGCCTGCCCCCACATGGTGGACAACGTGAAGCCCATCGGTGAAGTTGTGGGTACGCGCATCCAGCAGATCGTCATCGGCAGCTGCACGAATGGGCGGTTGGACGATCTGGCCGCCGCCGCCGACATCCTGCGGGGCAAGAAGGTGGCCCAGGGCACGCGCATGCTGGTGTTCCCGGCCTCGAGCAAGATCTTCGCCCAGGCTCTGGACAAGGGCTATGTCCACGACCTGATGAAGGCCGGCGCCGTGGTGATGAACTCCGGCTGTGGGCCCTGTCTGGGCGTCCACGAAGGCGCCCTGGGTGATCACGAAAAGGCGCTCAGCACCACCAACCGCAACTTCAAGGGGCGCATGGGCAATCCCACGGGCGAGGTCTACCTCTGCAGCCCTGCGGTGGCCGCCGCCTCCGCCATCACCGGCGTCATCACCGATCCGAGAAAGGGCTGAGCCATGGCGAAAGTGATCATCAAACTCGAGAACGACATCAGCACCGACGACATCTATCCGGGCCGCTTCATGGCCACTGTGCTGCCCACCGAAACGCCCCAGTTCGCCTTCTTCGACCGCACGGAGTTCAACGCCCAGCTGAAGGCCAAGGCCTTTGCACCTGGTTCCATCATTGTGGGGGGCGAGAACTTCGGCTGTGGCTCCAGCCGCGAGCAGGCCTGCTCCACGCTCAAGGGTCACGACGTGGCGGTCATCGCCAAGAGCATCTCCCGGATCTTCCTCCAGAACAGCATCAACCTGGGCCTCCAGGTCGTGATCTGTCCGGGGCTCGAGGCCAGCGAGGGCGATGACCTGGAGATCACCGCGGATCAGGTGATCAACAAGACCACCCACAAGGTCTTTGACCAGGTGAAGCTGCCTGCCGCCCGCAAGGGCATCATGGACGCCGGAGGGCTCATCCCGTACACCCGGGCGAGGCTCATGGCGAAGGGCTGAGTTCCTAGGTTCAATCACAGGAACACAGAGGGCACAGAATTCAGCAGAGAACACCGAGAAGAAGTCTTTTCTCTGTGTTCTCTGCGGGTTTCTGAGTCCTCTGTGTTCCGCTTTTCTTATTCCGTGCTCTCGAGAGCGTCCTCAGGGCAGGGATGGTGGTGGCTCCGGATGGCGTGGACAGCCAGATCGTAATCAGGCTCCCGCGTCAGCTCGGGCACAAGCTCGGTGTGGATGACCGTCCCATTCTCATCCAGCGCTACGACGGCCCTGGCAAGAAGGCCACGCATGGGCCCATCGATGAGGGTGACGCCGAACTGGGCGCCGAACTCCGGATGTCGGAAGGTGGAGGCGGGAACGGCGCGCTCCAGGCTCTTGGAACCGCAGAAGAGATCCTGGGCGAAGGGCAGGTCCATGGACACGCACAGCAACACCGTGTCAGTCAGATCCGCCGTCAGGGCGTTGAATTTCCGCACGCTCTCCGCGCAGGTCGACGTGTCGAGGCTGGGGAAGATGCTCAGCAGCACCCGTTTTCCCTCCAGGTCCACGCTGGTCAGGTCGCGGAGATCCGTGCGGGTGAGGGTGAACACGGGGGTGGGGGAACCAACCGCGGGCAGCTCGCCGCAGGTGTGGATGGGATTCCCGTTCAGGGTGATCGTGGCCATGGTGACCTCCGGGCGGGCCCATCCTACTCCCGATCCGGGAAATGGGGGTGGCGCCATTCACGATCTGCGGATGATCTTTTTGGAGATCGCCCACGGAATCCCTCGTCTGGCCCCAACGCGCTGGCGGGATCTGGCTTAGGTATCTAGGCTTGTGGCATGGGTCCCGCGGGGATGAAATGGCGCTGGTACTGGGGCATCTGGGCTCTCCTGGGGCTCTACATGGCCACCTGGGACCTGGCCCTGTACCCTTCGGCCCCGGCCCTCCGGATGCTGGTGCTGAACCTCCTCCAGAATGGAACTTGGGCCGTGTTGGGCCTCTTCCTGATCTGGCTGGCGGAATGTCGCCCCATTGAATCCTTCGCCTGGTCCCAATGGCGGATCTGGGGTCTTCACCTCCTGGCCAGCGTCGTCGTCGCGGCCTTGGGACTCTTCCTGGCCTACCTGATCTCCCTCGCGGTGGCGGCCGGCTGGGAGAAGCCGATGGATCCGGCTCGGCTCTGGATGGGCCTGCCACGGTTCTATCGGACGTATTTCCACATGAATCTGCTCTTCATGTGGGCCGTGGTGGCGGCCTTCCATGGCATGCGGATCTATCGGAAGTACAAGGCCCGCGAGGTGCAGGCCGCCCAGCTGGAGGCCCGGTTCGCCGAGGCCCAGAACCTGGCCCTGCGCATGCAGCTCCAGCCGCACTTCCTCTTCAATACGCTCAACTCCATCTCCGCGCTCGTCCACTCCAACCCGGAGGGTGCGGATGACATGATCAGCCGACTGGGGGACTTCCTCCGGATGACCCTGGACGCTTCACCCGATCAGATGGTGCCCCTGCGGAAGGAACTGGCTTTCATCCGGGCCTATCTCGCGATTGAGCAGGTGCGCTTCCAAAGCCGCTTGCGAGTGGAACTGGATGTGCCCTCAGGCCTGCAGGACTACCTGCGGGTGCCCAGCTTCATCCTCCAGCCCCTGGTGGAAAACGCACTGAAGCACGGCCTGGCCGACCGCACCCAAGGCGGAACCCTGCGTCTGCGGGCCTCCCGGGATTCGGAGTACCTCACCTTGGAGGTGCAAGACGACGGGGAAGGCTACCAGCCGGGCCCTGAAGGGGTGGGTCTCGGGAACGTCCGGGCCCGCCTGGGGCTGATCTACAAGGGGAACTACCAACTAGATATCATGGGCATTCCCGGCCGGGGCACCCTGGTGGTGCTTCGGTTGCCTCTGGACGACATTGGTGGGGAGGGATCGTGAACCTCCGTGCCCTGGTGGTGGATGATGAGGCGCTGGCCCGCCAGCGGGTCCGCCATCTGCTTCGCCGGTCCACGGATATCGAGGTGGTGGGGGAGTGTGCCAATGGCCTGGAAGCGGTGCAGGCCATCGAGGAGCTCGCGCCGGAACTGGTCTTCCTGGATATCCAGATGCCCGAGTTGGACGGCTTCGGCGTGGTGGAAGCGGTGGGGACGGATCGCATGCCGGTGACACTCTTTGTCACGGCCTACGACCAGCACGCCCTTCGTGCCTTCGAGGTCCACGCCGTGGACTATCTGCTCAAGCCCTTCTCGCCCGAACGGTTCCATCAGGCGTTGGAACGAGCGCGCCGCTGGTGCCAGCACACTTTGGCCGAGCCGAGGCCGGACCTGGAAGCCCTGATGGTCAGCCTGAACAAGGACCGACCTTGGGTGGACCGCCTCCTGGTGCGGCAGGGGGACCGGCATGTCCTGGTGAAGACGGAGTCTCTCCAGTGGATCGAGGCCGAGGACAACTATGTCCGCCTGCACGTCGAGGGCACCTCCCACCTGCTCCGTCAGACCATGGCCGGTCTGCTTGCGCGATTGGACCCCGCCCGGTTTCGGCGCATCCACCGCTCGGCCATCGTGAACCTCGACTGCATCCGCGAATTCCAATCCTGGACCGGCGGGGACCAGCTGGTGATCATGCGTGACGGTACCAAGCTGACCCTGAGCCGAACCTACCGGGAGCAATTCGGGGAGTGGTTTTGATGCAGAAAGGCCCGGCGGGGCCGGGCCTTTCTGGGTGGCGGGACGGGTCATTCCGATGGGAGAACCGCGATGGTGGCCATGCCTTTCTCACGGAGCACCAGCGTGGACTTCTGGGCCAGTTCGCGGTTGGGCAGGATCACGTCCACGGTGCCGATGAGACGGTCCGTGACAAGCAGTTCACCCCGGGTGCCGTCGCCGAGGCTGAACACCGCCCCCTGCTTGAGCGCCACGGGGGTGGTTCCGATGGCCGGGACGCCCCTTTGCCCAAGCTGGGAGATGGCCAAGGTGGCGCCGAAGGATCCGTCGCGGAACATGCGATCACCCGGCAGCAGCACCAGGTAGTCGGCCTTGCGGTTGGCGATGAGGTGGGCGGCGGGGACCGCCTGCTCGACGCGCCGGGTATCAGCCACGGTGATGAAGGCGCCCTCTCCCGCGGCCTTGGCCAGCGCCATCACTTCGTCCCGGCTCGCGTTGAAGTCGCAGATCACGCCGAGGTGCAGCTTCGCCGGCCAGGTGGTCTGGGTGGCCTTCATCAACGGCTGGAAGTCTTCGGCGTGAAGGGCCAGGCCAGCGAAGGCCGTCACAGCCACAAAGAGGGACGTCGAAATTCGGTTCATGTTGCCTCCGGCGGGAAGGCCGTCGGGGGGTGCCACCGGCGGCAGATAGAAGGAGAGCCCGGTGCGGCGATCCGGCGGGCGGGTGAATGCCCAACAACATGCGCAGGGGCCCCGGATCAGGCCACAGATCTGGGGTGAAGTGGCCTGAGACTGGGTGAAGGGGGTCATTGAGGGGGCAGGCCGGGGGAATCGAGGGACCCAGAATCCCCGGCGAACGGAGTACGGGCGGCCTGGGCGATACTGGGAGGCGGAGGCACCCATGAAGATCCTGCTCCTCGGCGCTGGTGGCCGGGAACATGCCCTGGCCCTGAAGCTCAAGGCCTCGCCCACTCCCGTGGGGCTGGTGTCGGCACCGGGCAGCGACGCCCTGGCGGAGCTGGGGACCTGCGTGGCGCTCGATCTGGAGGCTCCTTCAGCTGTGGCCGCCTGGTGCGCCATGAACCGTCCGGATCTGCTGGTGGCTGGGCCTGAGGTGCCCCTGGTGGCTGGCGTCGCCGATGCGGTGCGGGCCCTGGGCATCCCCGTGTTTGGTCATGACGCCGCCACGGCGCGGCTGGAGGGCAGCAAGGCGGTGGCCAAGGCCTTCATGGAACGGCACGGCATCCCCTGCGCCGCGAGCCACACCGTGACGGATCTCGCCGAAGGAGAAGGGCTTATCCACACCTGGCCCCACGGCTATCCCATCGTCCTCAAGGCCGATGGCCTGGCCGCAGGCAAGGGCGTCGTGCTGGCTGAGAGCGAAGAAGACGCTCTGGCTACATTCCGGGCTTTCCTGGCCGGCCAGTTCGGGGAAGCGAGCAAGACGGTGGTGTTCGAGGAACCCTTGATCGGCATGGAACTGTCGCTGCATGTCCTGGTGGACGTGGACGCTCAACATGCCGCCTTCGCGATCCTGCCTGCCTGTCAGGACCACAAGCGCATCTTCGAGGGGGACCGGGGCCCCAACACGGGGGGCATGGGTGCTTTCGGCCCCATCCCGTTCCTGCGTCCTGAGGACATCCAGAGGATGAGAACCGAGCTGGTGGAGCCCACCGTTCAGGGTCTCCAGAAGGACGGTCTCGTGGCGCGGGGGGTGCTGTTCCTTGGCGTCATGTGGACCGCGGCAGGACCCAAGTTGCTGGAGTACAACGTTCGCTTCGGGGATCCGGAAACCCAGGTGCTCATGCAGCTGCTGGACGAGGATCTGGTGGCCCTGTTGCTGGAGGTCGCCCAAGGCCGGCTGGTTTCCCGCGAACTGAAGCTCAAGCCCCACACGGCCATCACCGTGGTGCTGGCCGCCGAAGGCTACCCCGACGGGGCGAAGAAGGGCGTGCCCATCCAGATCGGGGCCCCGGAAGTCACCCTCATCCACGCGGGCACCCGCAAGCAGGACGGACGCTGGCTCACGAATGGGGGCCGTGTGATGAACCTGGCCACCTCGGCACCGGACCTCGCCATGGCTCGGGCGGCCATCGAGGCCGCCTTGGCCCAGGTCCAGTGGCCCGGCATGCAAGTCCGGCACGACATCGGCCTCAAGGCTCTGAACCACGCCAAGGCGGGTAAGACCGTTCAGGATCCGTGGTGACTACCTGTGATTGCGTAGGAACCAAGTTGCCAGAGTCAGTACCGCCAGCACGAGGGTGAGCGCACCGGCAGCCCGGTGGACACGGGGGAGGCCGGAGCGCTCACTGCGACCCTCCCGCCAAGCCAGCGCAGCGCGGCCCAGGAGCATGGTTGAGCCGGCAGCGACCAGGACTGCCAGCCACAAGGCAAGGTGCAGCGGCCCCAGCCCTCGGGGGTGGAGGATGACCCGCAGGCCGATCACGGTGAAGGTGGCCATCATGAGATGGCCATGGAGCCGGTACTCCCCCCGCCGGACGGCGCGCAGGGCGAAGCCCAGGAGAATGGCGGCGGGGATGAGCAGCAGGTCCAGCATCCGGGCCAGACTACCTCAGGTGGATCAGAGGGGAAGGGGCTCCTGGCGCTTCTCGCCCTCCCAGCGGTAGAAACCAGCGCCGGATTTTCGGCCCAAGCGACCGGCGGCCACCAGTTGGCGCAACACCGAGGGGGCCTTGAAGCGGGGTTCGCCAAAGGCTTCGAAGAGCACTTCGGCCACGCTCTGCATGGTGTCCAGACCGATGAAATCGCTGAGGTGCAGGGGGCCCATGGGGTGGCCGCAGCCCAGTTTCATGGCGGTGTCGATGTCCTCGATCGTCGCCAACTTCTGTTCGGCGCAGCGCAGGGCGTCCAGAAGATAGGGCACCAGGAGCCGGTTCACCACGAAGCCGGGGGCATCCGGCGCCAGCACGGCCGTCTTGCCAAGCCGCTGGACGAAGGCCTTCAGGGCCTCCAGCGTGTCCGCGTCCGTGGCGAGGGTGCGGACGATCTCAACGAGAGGCATGGCGGGCACAGGGTTGAAGAAGTGCAGGCCCGCCAGCCGGGGCAGGCGGCCCGGTGACAGCACGGGGCTGAGGTGGGCGACCGTGAGGCTGGAGGTGTTGGTGCAGAGCAGGGCGCCTGCGGCCATGACCTTGTCCAGTTCGGCGAAGGTCTCGAGCTTGAGCTCCATGCGCTCCGGGACGGCCTCGATGACCAGATCGCAGGTGGCCATGGCGGCGAAGCTGACGGTGCCGTGGAGCCGGCTGCTGAAGGCAGTCTTCTGGTCTTCGGTGATCTTGCCCTTGCCCACGGCCCGCTCCCAGGTGCCCTGGATCCGGCCCAGGCCCTTGGCGAGGAGGGACTCGTCCGCCTCCTTCACCCAGACTTCGCAGCCCGCCTCCGCGGCGCACTGTGCGATGCCCGAGCCCATGAGTCCGCAACCGACGATGCCGATGCGCTGGATGTCCATAACGAGCCCCCTGTTGGAATGGTGATGGCCTGGTCCCCATTCTCTGCTGGTTACACACCGGGCGGGAGGATGACCTGCGGTAGGCTTCTTTCGCTATGATCGGCCAGTACCCGGGGGGTGCCCATGACCGGCCTGCTCAAGGATCTTCTCGGCCATCAGGCCTGGGCCGACGCGATGTTCTTCCACGCCTGGGGCAAGTCGGCCTGTCGGGAGGACCCCGAGTTGCAGACCCGGACTGGCCATCTGGTGGATGTGCAGGAGGCGTTCCTAGGCATTCTCAAGGGTGAAGCAGGAGTGCCGGAGGCTCGTCCCATTCAGGATTTTGAGACGTTGAAAAGGCGCTGCCGGGCCAACCACGAGGCCTTCGGTGCCCTGGGCCGCGGTCTCGACGCGGCCGCCCTGGCGCGCATCGTGCGGGTGCCCTGGTTCCCGGACCCGCCCTGCCTGGTGTCCGTGGCGGAGGCACTGGCCCAGGTCTGCCTGCATACCCAGCACCACCGCGCCCAGAACATGACGCGCCTCAAGGCCCTGGGCGGCGTGCCGAAGAATGTGGACTACATCATCTGGCTCTGGAAACAGAAGCCGGAGGGCCACTGGGAACTTTGAGAAAGGGGACAGTTGGTGACCACTTCGGGAAACCCTATGGCGACTGAGCCTGATCCCCTGCGCTTCATGCGGCGCGCCATCGAGCTCTCCAGCCTTCACATGGCGGAAAATGGAGGCGGCCCGTTTGGTGCGGTGATCGTGAAGGACGGCGAGATCCTGGGCGAGGGGTGGAATCGCGTAACCTCCAGCCACGACCCCACGGCTCACGCAGAAGTGGTGGCCATCCGCCAGGCTTGCGGGAAGCTGAACACTTTCGAGCTGAGGGGATGCGAGATCTACACGAGCTGCGAACCCTGTCCCATGTGCCTGGCGGCCATCTACTGGGCGAGGCTGGATCGGATCTGGTACGCCAATGGCCGGGCGGACGCCGCGGCCATCCAGTTCGATGACGCATGGCTCTATCACGAAGTGGCATTGCCCCCCGGTGAACGAAGCCTGCCCGCTACCCAGCTGCTGCGCGAGGAAGCCCTGGCCGTCTTCCGCGCCTGGGACGCCAAGCCGGACAAGATTCCCTATTGATAGCCGAAGCTAAATTTCCAGATAGGTGTGGAGCTTCCGCTCTTCGGTGAGCAGAGCCCGCAGGGCTTCGGCGGCATCACTCTTGGGGCTGGTCTTCCGCTTGGTCTGGGGGCCCTGGATCAGCACGTCCGGATCGTAGTGGACACTGCGGAGCACGTGGTCAACGGTATCGCCCTTGACCAGGTGCTGCACCTTGAAGGTGTCGTCTTCGTGGACCACGATGTGGGCTTCGTTGGGCGCGCCGAAGAGGTTGTGCCGCATGCCAAGGATGTCCTGGTAGGCGCCGGTGAGGAAGAAGGCCACGTAGTAGGACTCGCCGCCGCGGGGCTCATGGAAGGGGAGCTCGTCCCTCACATCCTTCAGGTCGATGAATTTTTCCATCTTCCCGTCGCTGTCGCAGGTGATGTCGCAGAGGGTGGCGGACAGCGCGGGCTTCTCCTTCAGCCGATGGATGGGCATGACGGGGAAGAGCTGCTCGATGGCCCAGTGGTCGGGCATGGACTGGAAGATGCTGAAGTTGGCGATGAGCTTGTCCGCCAGACTCTTGTTGAGGTCCTGGAACTCCTCGGGAATGTACTTCAGGCTCTTGCTGGTGAGGATGCGGGACAGCTTGCGGCAGACCTCCCAGAACAGCGTCTCGCCCTTGCTGCGGTCCTCCAGGCCCAGGTAGCCCAGATTGAAGAGGGTGAGCAGCTCGTCCTTCTGGGTGATGGCGTCGTGGTACATCTCGGCGAAGTTCTTCACGGAGATGTTGTCTCGGGTGTAGGCCAGCTCCTTGAGGATCTGGGGCTCGTTGCCCGTGAGCGTGACGGAGTACTTGGTATGGGTCGTGTCGATGAGGCCGATGATGTCGACTACCACCACCTCGTGATAGGCCACGATGGCGCGGCCCGATTCGCTGAGCAGGTCCGGCATGGGCACCTGCTCCTGGGTGCAGATGTCCTTGGTGGTGTAGACCACGTCCGCCGCATATTCGGCGATGGTGTAGTTCATGGAACTGCTGAAGGTGGTCTTGCTGCCGTCGTAGTCCACGCCGAGGCCGCCGCCCACGTTGAGGTAGCGGATGGGCAGGCCCATCTTGCGGAGCTTGGCGTAGATACGGGTGGCTTCCTTCATGGCCGACTTGATCTTGCGGATGTCCGTGATCTGGCTGCCGATATGGAAGTGCAACTCGATGACGCTATCCAGCAGGTCGCGCTTCTCCAGCACCTCGATGGCGTCCAGGATCTCGCGAGTGGTGAGGCCGAACTTCGCGTGGTCGCCCGCGCTGGTCTCCCACTTTCCGCTGCCCTGGGCGTTGAGCTTGGCCCGCAGTCCGATGAGCGGCTCGACCTTCAGCTCCTTGGCCACCTTCAGGATCAAAGGCAGCTCGGTCATCTTCTCGACCGTGATGACCACCTTGCGCCCGGCCTTGCGGGCCAGCAGCGCCATGCGGATGAAGGATTCGTCCTTGTACCCGTTGCACAGCACCAGGGCCTCGGGATGCAGATCCAGGCTCAGGGCGATCATCAGCTCGGGCTTGGAGCCTGCCTCCAGGCCGTAGTGGTATTTGTTGCCGGAGCGGACGATCTCTTCGACCACTTCCTTCGTCTGGTTGGTCTTCACCGGGTAGACGCCCTGGTAGCTGCCCTCGTACCCGAATTCGCTGATGGCGCGGCGGAAGGCCTCGTTGACCTCGACCACGCGGTGGTCCAGCACCTGGGGGAAACGCAGGTTCACCGGGGTGCGGATGCCCTTCTTCTTCAGATGCTGCACGATCTCGTAGACGTCGCAACTGAGGGACTCGTCCTTGGTGGGCGTGATCTCCAGATGGCCCTTGGCATTGATGCCGAAGTAGCCGTTCCCCCACTCTTTCACGCCGTAAAGGGTTGCGGCGTCCTGGACCGTCCAGTGCTTCATGGGCATCCGAGGTGCCTCCTCAAAACCGGGGCGGCCACCTTTGGCCGGAAGTTCGTTTATATGGAAAAAAGCCAAACAGTTCCAATGAAAAATCAAGAATCGAGGATTCGGGCCAGGGTAGCGCGCCAGTGGCGGTCCCTCACGCGCCTCAGGGCGGTGCGTCGGGTGAGCTTCCGCCACTGGGCTGCCCCCCGGGGTAGATCCTCCGCAGACCGGGTGTGGAGGGGGCTGGAGCCGCCCCAGAGGGCCGGATCACCCCAGAGCGGGGCCCGATTCCAGGGGCAGACCTCCTGGCAGGCGTCGCACCCCGCGGCCCAGCGGCTCTCCGCCAGGGCGGCAGCGACCTCGGGAGGGGGCTCGGCTTCGGTCTCGATGGTGTAGGTGGTCAGGCAGCGGGAGGGGTCGAGGCGGAAGGGGGTCAGGGCCCCTGAGGGACAGGCCTCCAGGCAGGCGGTGCAGGTCCCGCACTGTTGGGTTCCAAAGGGCTTGTCCGGCGGCAGTTCGAGGGAGAGCAGCAGCACCCCGAGAAAGCCCCAGGAGCCGCCCTTCCCGGCGATCAACAGCGTGTGCTTGCCCTGCCAGCCCAGGCCTGCGCGGACCGCCAGCTGGCGCTCCAGCAGCGGCGCCGTGTCCACGCAGACCCGGCCCTCCAGGCCAGGCCACCAGGCCTGGGCCGCCTCCAGCAAACGGGCCAGTCGGGGCTTGAGGAGCATGTGGTAGTCCGGCCCCCACAGGTACCGGCTGAGTTTCAGGCTGCCAGGCGCGCTGCCGGGCACCGCCTCGGGCCGCCCGTAGGGAAAGAAGCCCACCAGAGCCGTGCGGGCCTGAGGCCAGAGGGCCCGGGGATCCAGGAGCGTCGCAGGATCCAGGTAGGGGAGCAGGGTGCCTCGTCCCTCCTGGAACCAGGTCCGGAGCTGATCCTCCTCTGCCTGGAAAGGATCGCAGCCCGAGAACCCGACCCGGGCGAATCCGGCGGCAAGGGCCTCGGATCGAAGCCAGGCCTTGAACGGCAGTGGATCGGGGTGCTCGGCTGGCACGTGAACGCCACCTCCCAGGACCATCCTCACCTCCTGGGCCGGTTGCTGTCACGGGCTTCTGGGCGCAGGACGGCATGGTCATTCAGGAAATGGGGGTAGGCTGGATGCGGAGCCGAACGTCTGCCATGAACCTGCCCAACATCCTGTCGCTCGCACGGATCCTCATGGTCCCGGTTCTGGTCGTGGTCCTCATGACCAAGGTGACGAACCACGAGGTGATCGGCGTACTGGTGTTCTGGGCAGCCTCCATCACGGATGCCCTGGATGGCTATTTCGCTCGGCGCTGGAAACAGGTGACCACCCTTGGCAAGCTGCTGGACCCGCTGGCCGACAAACTGCTGGTGTCCGGGGCCCTGATCTCCCTGGTGGAGTTGAACCTCGCGCCGGCCTGGATGACCTTCATCATCCTGGCCCGGGAATTCGCGGTCACCGGGTTGCGTGGCATCGCCAGCGAGGAGGGTCACACCATTCCGGCCGGCACCATTGGCAAGTGGAAGATGGGCTTCCAGGTGGCGGCCATCTCCTGCCTCATCCTTGGCCCCAGGCTCGACTACTGGCTGTACGAATGGACCCACAAGGACATCTTCCACTTCTTCATCCAGCTCAACCGGCCCTACAGCTTCTTCTGGGGCATGGGTGTGCTGCTGCTCTGGGGTGCGGTCATACTCGCCATCTGGAGTGCCATTTCCTATTTCCATGGCTTCTGGAAGGCGGTGGGGCCGAGCATCATGGCCGAGGACGGCCACCTAACCGGCCACAAGGACCCTGAATGATCCGCAAGTATCTCCTCGCCGGCCTGTTTACCTTGTTGCCCCTGGTGGTGACGCTCTGGATCCTGAGGGGCATCTTCACGGCCCTCGTGGGCATCTTCAGGGAACCGCTGACTTTCCTGGCCCACCTGGCGCACGTGCCGGATCCCCCGACCTGGGCGCTGGCCCTGTTCTCCGCCCTGGCTACCGTGCTGCTGCTGCTGGTGGTGGGCGCCTTGATGGGCAACTTCATCGGCCTCCAGCTCTTGTCCTGGATGGACGATCTGATGATGTCGCTGCCGGTGGTGAAGACTGTCTACGGTGCCACCCGGCAGCTCATGGGGGCCATCCAGTCGGGCCAGGGCGGGAGCTTCAAGGAGGTGGTGGTCGTGGAGTGGCCCCATCCCGGCTCCTACACCCTGGGCTTCGTGGCCAGCCGGGACTGTTCCTGGGCCATCCCGGGCGGGCAGGGCATGCTCGCCGTCTACATTCCGACCGCCCCCAATCCAACCTCAGGCTACGTGATCATGATCGAGGCCTCGAAGGTGAAGCCGGCGGACCTCAGCGCCGACCAGGCCCTGACTTGGGCCATCAGTGGTGGCGTGGTGGTACCGCCCCGAACGGGGACCGGTTCGTTCCGAATGCCGGAAAGACCATGAGCGCCCTGCAGGGCCGCCGCATCCTTGTCACGGGTGCTGGCAGCGGCATCGGTCGGGCCGCAGCCAGGCTCTTCAGGGATCGCGGCGCGGAGCTGATCCTGGCGGGACGGCATCTCGCCACGCTGCAGGAGACCCTGCCGGATGCGATCCATGTGGTCCTGGATCACTCGGATGACGCCGCGGTGGCGACCTTTGCCAGGGAGTGCCCGGAGTTGGACGGGATGTTCCTGAACGCCGGGAGCCTCGTGTTGGGTTCGGTGGCCTCAACTCCGATGGCCGACTTCGACGCCGCGATCGCTGCGAATCTGCGGGGTCCCTGGCTCATGGCTCACCACCTGGGTGGCCGGTTGAAGGATGGCGGCAGTGTCGTGCTGGTGGGTTCCAACATCGGCCTCCGGGCCATTCCGGAAAGTGCGGCCTACAGCGTGGCCAAGGCCGGTGTCCACATGCTGGCGAAGGTGCTGGCCCTGGAATGGGCGCCCCGGCGGATCCGCTGCAACGCCATCGCACCCGGGCCCGTGCGGACGGCCATGGTGGACACTCGCTTGGCCGCCAGCGCGGATCCCGAGGGTGACCTAGCCGAACTGTCGGCCGTGAATCCACTCAAGCGTCTGGGCGCCGAAATCGAAGTGGCCACTCTGGCGGCGTACCTGCTCGGCAGTGAGAGCGGGTGGACGACGGGGACCGTGATTCCGATCGATGGTGGCGCCGACGCCGTCTACTAGGCCGCCGTTTACTCGACGAAATCCAGATCCCGCCCGTGCGTCTCCGGGAGACCCCACAGGGCACCGAAGGCCAGGGCGAAGCAGACGACCCCCACGATCCAGGCGGACCGCACCAGGCCCATGGATGGCCTGAAGAAGAGGAAGCTGCCCGTGATGAGGGGGACGGCCCCACGGACGAAATTCGGCACGGTGGTGGCAACGGTGGCCCGGAGGTTGGTGCCGAACTGCTCGGCGGCCACCGTCACGAAGACAGCCCAGTAGCCCGTGGCCAGGCCCAGATAGCCCGCCAACAGGTAGAACACGCCTGGTGTCAGTCCCCGGGTCGTCAGGTAGACCGCGACCCCCGCCAAAGCCCCAGCGGAGAACCATCCGACCACCTTCTTCCGGGTCTGCAGGGCCTGACTGAGAAAGCCACTCAGCACACTGCCGAGGGTGATTCCCGTGTAGCAGAAGGCGACGGCTGTGCCGGCCTTCACCGGCCCCGTGACCTTCAGCACCGGGGCGAACTCCGGCGAGAACGTGATGAGGATGCCCACCACGTACCAGGTCGGGAGGCCGATGAGGATACACCGGACATAGCGCCCCAGGCGGCCCCAGTCCGTGAAGAGGCTGAGGAAGTCGCCCCGGGTCACCGTGGCTTCGTGGGTCTTCGCAAACATGAAACTTTCCCGGAGGCCCACCCGCAGGAACAGCAGGGCCACGCCGAGCGCACCGCCCACTGCGTAGGTGACACGCCACGGGAAGAAGTCACCCACCAGCTTGGCCGTCACGGCCCCGAAGATCCCCACGGCGGCGACAATGGCCGTGCCGTAGCCGCGCAGATCCTTCGGCAGGATCTCGGACACCATGGTGACCGCCGCACCCAATTCGCCTGCCAACCCAAGGCCCGCCAGGAAGCGCCAGGCCGCATAGGCGGGAACGGACTGGACGAAGGCGTTGGCGATGTTCGCCACGGAGTAGAGGGCGATGCTGCCAAACAAGGTGGAGAGGCGACCCTTCTTGTCACCCAGGATGCCCCAGAAGATTCCGCCCAGCAGCATACCCGCCATCTGCCAGTTCAGCAGATGGGCTCCGACATCGATCTGCATGCTGGCAGGAACGCCCAGGGCCGTGAGGCTGGGCTGGCGCACGATGGGGAAGAGCAGCAGATCGAACATGTCGACGAAGTAGCCGAGGGCCGCCACGAAGACAGTGAGATTCAGGACGGTGCGAAGGCGTGTCTGGGTCATGGGGGTCATTGAACCATACGAAAGCTTGTGAGATCCCGGCACACTGATAGCGAGGTGCTCATGTCGGATCCTGCCTGGCCCGCGCCACCCCAAGGGCCCTGCGCCCTTCCTGCCACCGTGGATGCCGAGGTGGCCATCCTCGGCGCGGGCATCCATGGCGCGGCCCTGGCGCGAGAGCTGACCCTGCGGGGCGTGACTTGCGCCCTGGTGGACCGGGGCGAGGTGGGTGGCGGCACCAGCCAGTGGTCCAGCCAGCTCCTGCACGGCGGCATACGCTACATGCTCACGGGCGACATCCGCCAGATGCGGGAGGGCCTTGTGGAACGCGCGACCTGGGCCCGCATCGCGCCTCGCCGGTGCCACTGGGAGGCCTTCTGGATGCCCCACCGGTCCTGGCCCGAGGGTCTGGCGCACCGCGTGGGCATCGGTCTCTACGACTTCTGGGGCTCCGAGCGCCCCAACTGGCCCGCGGAGCTGAGTCTCGGCCACGTGCCGAAGGAAGCCTTCCTGGGCGATCCGCGGGGCGTCCTTGGCCCCTTTCGCGGCGCCACGGCCTACGCCGACCTTATGACCTGGGACCGCGACCTGACGAAGGACCTGGCGGCCTCCAGCGAGGCGATCCTCCTGGATTTCCACGAGGCGGAAGCCTTCGAGGTGGACGGTGGCGGCCTGCGGTCCCTGCGCCTGCAGGACCGAAGGGACGGGTCGGTGCGTCAGCTCACAGCGCGCCGCTGGGTCTTCGCCCTCGGACCCTGGACCGATGGCGCCATGTCCCAATGGTTCGACGAGTCCCGGAAGCGCTTGCGACTATCGGCCGGCATCCACCTCTGGTTCGATCCAGTGCCCGGGTGCGAGCGGCCCTGGGCCATCCGGCGGCCCAAGGGGCGCATCCTCTTCGTGATCCCGCGGGACGGCATGCTCCAGGTGGGCACCACCGAGCGGGAGGTGGGAGACGGCTGGGTGCCCATCCTCGAAGGTGAACGGGAGGAACTCTTGGGCGCCCTGGAGGCCAATCAGCCCAGCCTCCCCTGGCGGGAGATGCCCGTGCGTGCCGAAGAATTGGGTGTACGGCCCCTGGTGGCCGCCAGCGGTGCCACCACCCACCTGAGCCGCGAGGCGGTGCTGGAGCGGCACACTCGCTTCACAAACTTGACCCTGGTGCTCGGCGGCAAGCTCACCACCGCTCGCGCCCTCATGGATCGGCTCGCCACAGACCTCACCGGCCTGCGTTGCGAAGCCTCCACCACCGCGCCCCTGCGCCTTTGGGATGGACAGCACGCGGAGATCCGGTAGAATCATTCCTTCAGTGCGGTCCCGTAGCTCAGCTGGATAGAGCATCAGACTACGAATCTGAGGGTCGGGCGTTCGAATCGCTCCGGGACCACCACTCAAACCCCCTGAAGCCTAGCGCTGACGGGGGTTTTGCTTGTTCAGGCGGGTTGTCGAAGAGCCACCACTTCGCCTCATGGGTGAGGTTTCAGGGTCGTGCAGGTGCAATAGAGGTGCAACTGATTTGGCTCGGGAAATCCTTGTACCACAAGAACCCTGGCCAAGGCCCCGGGAGGGGAAGTGCTAGCACCCGGCCCTACCCACACAGAGCTCAGGCGCTCACAGGTTTGATCCGGTCCCCGATGGTTGGCGGGAACCGCGAAACCAGTCGAAAGTCCTGATCCCCGCTCGCCCCTGCCAGGAGCTGAGGCCGGAAACAAACGGGGATCGGGTATTCAGGAAGGCGTCAAACCTGCGTCGGCCCCGGAGCAAGTGCGCCGGGGCCGGAGGGGGAAGCATCAAGGCAGCGGGAGCACCACGCGGAAGCCCGCGTATTCATTGGCCGGGTCCGGAGGATTGGTATTCAGGGGATAGGGCCCACGTCGCTTGGACTGGCCATTGCCCGCGGGACCATACCAGGACCCGCCCTTGTAGGAGTGCTGGATGTTCGGCGTGGCATCCAGCCAGGCACTGCCATCAATCGGGAGCGGGGGGATGCCTGCTCCAGTGACGGAATAATCGGTGTGCCAATCATCCCGGCAGAGCTCCCACACGTTGCCGATCATGTCGTACAAGCCCCAGGCGTTGGGGAGTTTCTGGGCTACCGGCTGAGTAGTCAGGTTGCTGTTGTCGGCGTACCACATGTACTGTTGGACGAGCAGGATGACGGCCGGATCTCCGCCACCCGGATCATAGGAGCCGAAATAGTAATTATTGTTCAAGGGATCCGGGACGTTCAACACGGTGGATCCACTCCCTGCCCGGCAGGCGTATTCGTACTCGGCTTCCGTGGGCAGGCGGAAGGAACTGCCCGCAAGCGGGCCTGTCAGAACCGACGCCGAGGCCGAGTTCAACATGTCCAGGAAGCCGGTGCTGGTGGTGGTGATGGCGTTGAAGTCCACTGTATCCACAGGTCGAGTCAGCTCGTTCGGATCCGGGAATCCATTGAAGGTTGTGAAATGCGCGGGGTTGTTATTCATGATGGCCACCCACTGGGCCTGGGTGCAGGGCACCTTCGCGATGTAGAACGCCTTGCCCAAGGTCACGCCGTGCGAAGGCTGTGTCCAGGGATCTGACCCAATAACAGACTCCGTTTCGCCCATGGTGAAGTTGCCCGCCGGGACCAGGACGAGGTCGATCGAGGTGCTGACACCGGAAGAGGTCGAGGTGCCAGGCACCGTCACGGTCAGGTACGGGGCGGGATAATCCACGGCCACGGTGGCGGTGTTGGTGCCAGCGAGGGCAAGGGTCTGGGTCAGCGAAAGCACGGCGGGGTAGCGCTGTAGGTTGGCGGGTCCCAAGGTACCAGGAGTGCCGGTGCCATCCACGCCCCGCCCCTGGCCGGGTTGGCTCGGGTCCGTGACGGTAGCGGGGGTGATGGTATAGTCGCCATCCGCCAGGCCCGAGAGAGTCTGCGTGGCAGCGGTAAGCACCGCGCTGGTATAGCCGCCGGGTCCAGTGACAACCACGTTGCCCGGCAGGTTGCCCAGACCCGTGATGTTCACGGTGAGGGTGTTGCCCACGGTCACGGTGGCGGTGGCTGTGGCCGTTGCGGGAGTGGTCGCCGTGTTGGTCACGGTCAAGGTGAAGGTGGTCGTGGCCGTCAGATTGCCCGTGGTCTTGGCAACTGCGGTAGTCACGGCACCGACGCCTTGGTCAACAGAGCCCGTTCCGCCGGTGAATGCCCCGGTCAGGGTCGTGCTGGTGCCCGAAGGGATGGACGAGTCCGCGGCCGTGAAGCTGGTTATCACGGGCGGGTCCACCACATTCACGGTCACCTGCGCTGTAGCGGGGGTACTCACGCCATTGGTCACGGTCAGGGTATAGGTCGTGGTGACTGTCGGGCTCACATTCTTTGTTCCGAGGCTTGTTACGGAGCCAACCCCCTGGTCGATGGAGCCCGTGCCTCCACTGAAGGTGAACGACAGGGTGGTGCTAAAGCCATTGGTGATGGTGATGGTGCTGAGGCCGCCACTAGCGGTGAAGTCGGTGATGGCAGGCGCGGCCACGATGGTGCTGGTGGCTGTTCCCGCAGTGGAGGCTGTGCCGGCCGCGTTGGTGACGATGCAGGACGAGATGGTGCTGCCTGAGGCTCCCGCTGTGAACGTGATGCTGGTCGTGGTGGCACCGGCCGTGATGGTGCCATTCGTGATGGTCCAGGCATAGGTGCTACCCGCCTGAGCCGGGACCGACGCGGTGTAACCAGCCTGGCTGGCCGTCACATTGGCTGGGGCCGTGACCACCGGAGTCGTCGGTGCGGCCACGATGGCGCAGGTGGCGGTTCCGGCCGTGGAGGCTGTGCCGGCCGCATTGGTGACGATGCAGGACGGGGTGGTGTTGCCTGAAGCTCCCGCTGTGAACGTGATGCTGATCGTGGTGGCACCGGCCGTGATGGTTCCATTCGTGATGGTCCAGGCATAGGTGCTACCCGCCTGGGCCGGGACCGACGCGGTGTAACCCGCCTGGCTGGCAGTGACGCTGGCCGGGGCCGTGACCACCGGAGTCGTCGGCGGGGCCACGATGGCGCACGTGGCGGTTCCGGCGGTGGAGGCGGTGCCGGCCGCATTGGTGACGATGCAGGACGGGACGGTGCTGCCTGATGCGCCCGCCGTGAACGTGATGCTGGTGGTGGTGGCACCGGCCGTGATGCTTCCATTCGTGATGGTCCAGGCATAGGTGCTGCCCGCCTGAGCCGGGACCGACGCGGTGTAGCCCGCCTGGCTGGCAGTGACGCTGGCCGGGGCCGTGACCACCGGAGTCGTCGGCGGGGCCACGATGGCGCACGTGGCGGTTCCGGCGGTGGAGGCGGTGCCGGCCGCATTGGTGACGATGCAGGACGGGATGGCGCTGCCGGATGCGCCCGCGGTGAACGTGATGCTGGTCGTGGTCGCACCGGCCGTGATGCTTCCATTCGTGATGGTCCAGGCATAGGTGCTGCCCGCCTGAGCCGGGACCGACGCGGTGTAGCCCGCCTTATTGGCAGTCACGCTGGCCGGGGCCGTGACCACCGGAGTCGTCGGCGCGGCCACCACGGTCGCGGTCACCGGCAAGGTGACGGCGGTGCCCGTTGCGTTGGTCACGGTCAGGGTGAAAATCGTTGTGGTCGCCAAATTGCCCGTGGGCACGGCAACACCGCTGGCCACGGCGCCGATGCCGTGGTCCACAGTGCCCGTTCCGCCCGTGAACACTGCCGTCAATGTCGTGCCGGTTCCCGTGGTCACGGGACTCTTGGCCGCGACAAAGCTGGTGATGACAGGAGCCGCGATCACAGTGAGCGTGGCCCCACTGCTGTTCAGCGTCCCAGCGGCGTTGGTCAAGGCACAACGATACTGGGTACCGGTGTCGCTCAAGGAGGTGGCGGCTGTGGTGTAGCTGGCGCTCGTGGCGCCCGTGCCGCCGGACACGTTCGCCCAGGTGGTTCCGTTCGTGCTGGATTGCCATTGATAGGTAGCGACCGGGCTGGCATCCGGCACCACGGTGAAGGTGGCCGTAGCACCGGCCGTCACACTCGCGTTGGCAGGCTGGGTGGTGATGGCGAGCCACCGTACGGTCAGTGTGGCCGCTGTGCTGGTGGCATCCGGGCTAACGGTGTTGGTGGCCACGGCGCGAAACTGGGCGCCATTGTCCGCCTTGACCGTGGCGGCGGTGGTATAGGTCGCGCTGATGGCACCGGGGATCGCTGTCCAGGTGGTGCCACCGTCGCTGCTGCGCTGCCAGGTGAAGGTGGGCGCAGGTGTGCCGCTGGCCGCGGCGGTGAAGGTGGCTGTGCTGCCCGCGTTCACGGTCTGGCTCACGGGCTGGGTGGTGATCAGGGGAGCCGTATTTGGGTTGGTAGTTCCGCCACCACCTCCGCCTCCACCTCCGCAGGCCATGGTCAGGATGAGTGCCGCCTGGGCTAGAAACAGCCCCGCGGAACGCCAGGAGAAGGGGGATGACTCCCTCTTAGTGGATAGTGGTGGCCTCTGCGCTGCCATATTCATGACTGTCTCCAGGCTTGTGGAATACAGTGAGTTCAGGATGGGTCATCGTCAAGGAATGTTAATGAAATTAATAAGTTATCGATAGTGTAAACAATTTATACATTTAAGTTTTTTTCATGTAGTTGTACCCAAAATTACCTCAAATTAATAATTGAGCCTTAGCCGTAGAACCTGAATCAACAACTATTGAGATTGATATTCAGGACCATGAATGGCTGCACCTAAGAGAAGTTCGTGGGTCTTTGCAAGACTTCCTGACCGAAGTTCCATATGGATCCAGCGAGAAATCCCGTGCCCCGCTCGGGTTTGATAGGAATGGGGGTGCTTGGATTCTGACTACAGGACGGGGTTGAGGCGGAGAAGGTCGAAGGCCTATTGCTGGAGGGGACTGGGCGTCGGGAAGAGGGTGTTCGCGACCTTGTTACTGAGGTCGTCATTCCCGCTCAAAATGGCGATCTGACCGAGGAACTACAGATTTTTCTTCACGCAAACTTTGCGTGGAACGCCTGAACATGTCCGGGTAAGAGGGCTTGTGAGGGCAGAATCCTGTCTTTCCAAACGGCCACCCAAGGTCGCGGCATCCAAAAAAAGAGCAGCCCCTGGTGGCCAGGAGCTGCTCTTTGCCGCGCTGCGTGCGGTGGATCAGAACGCGACCACAAGGGCGGCCACGACGGTGTTGCCGCCCTGTTCTCCGGTCTCGGTTCCAGATGGCTTGAGGAAATTCTTGCTGCGGGCGATGTAGTTCAGCTTGACGTTGGCGGCCTTCGCCTTTTCTGGAACCCAGGCGTAGGTGTAGCCCACCGTCATCTCGGTGTATTTGGGGGTGTAATCGACGGGGGCGCCGTTGGCCAGGAGCGCGACGCCGGGCGCGCTCTCGGTGTAGGGGTTGTAGGCGGTGTACCACTGGTCACCGCTATTGAAGTTCATGAAGTCGTAGCGGGCCATGACGCTGTGGTGGCCGACGGTGTAGCCACCGGTGACGTAGTAGCTCGTGAACTTCTGGTCCAGATGCTCACGTTTCACCGTGGGCGCGCTGGCGGCAAGGGTGGGGAAGCGGCGGCCGAGCAGGCCTGTCATGTATTCCGCGGTGAGCGTCCAGGTGCCGTCCTGATAGGTGTAGAACGCGCCAAGATTGGTGGTCTTGTCCTTGTGGTCGTAGATGGCCGTCTGGGTGGGCCAGACACCGCCGGGGTTCGCGGCGATGGCCCTGGATGGATTGGCCTTGTCGGCCACGTCGGTGGAGCCCTGGAGGGTGTAGACGGCGAACTTGTGGAACTTGGCGGCACCGAACTCAAGCCGGAACACGAAGTCCTTCTGGGCATTGGTGTCGTTGGTCTTGCCCGAAGTGGCGTCGTTCATGCCGTTGAACACGGCGAGGGTGGCCTTGCCCCCGAATGCCTTGGGGTCGCCAAAGGCGTAGCCGAGGGCCAGCCCGCGGTCCCGCTTGTCACCGAACATCCGACCCAGCTGGCTACGCTCGGCGAACAGCAGCTCGGTGGAGCTCATCACGCCTTCGTAGGTCTGGAGGTTCTTGAACTGGCCGACCTTCACGTCGAACCCGGCACCCGCCTTCCAGACGATGAAGGCGTCCTGCAGGATGATGGGGTTCGAAGTTCCCACCGAAATGGAGGGGTCGAACATGACTTCGTAATCCACGTCCTGGGCCACGTTCCCGTAGAGTTTGATCTCCGACCGACGGATGGAGAAGGTGTTCTCCTTGAACTCGCTGCGGAGGTTGTAGTACCCACCCGGAGCAGCACTGTTGTACCTGAGGTTGCTGTCCAGCATCTGGGTGTACCAGAGCTGGATGTCGCCGCCGATCTTCACCGTCTGGGCGGCGGCGGGCAGGGCCACGAGAGCGAGAACGGCCAAGCCGAAATGGTGGATGCGCTGCATGGAATCTCCTAGAGGGCCGACAGGCCGATGGGAGAAAGGTTCCCGACTTCCTGTGACATGGCCGCGAAGACCGTGGTCCGGTCCTGTGCCAGAGGGGTGAATTCATGCCAGAGCAGTTTGATCCCGGTTTTCTACACGAGGCTGGCGCTTATAAGGGTCTTGATTTCACCAGCCAGGTCACGATTCTTCACAAGAACTAATCTGAGTTGGTCCCACCTTGCGCAGATGTCGCGTCTACCTGCCCAGCCAGTGGCAGGCGAGGTGTTGCCACACCTTTGTGTCCATCGTCACAACCATCGGAACTTTTAGACCATTTTCAATAGACGTAAGGAGTCCCCCCGTTTAGCTTGAATCCGTTCGATCCAACTCCAGATCCCGAGCGTTCGATGTCCCAGACATCTGGTGGTCAGACCTGAATCCACTGCTCCTTCCTTCCGGCCTCTCAATCACTCAATCCCTCCCAACCCTCCCTCACTAGGAGCCCAAATGCATAGGAAATACATCACGCTGGTTGCCGCCGCGCTTGTCGCTGGCACTGCCTTCGCACAGTCCGGCCCAACGGTTTACGGCGTCGCCGACTTGTCCGTCGAATCCGTCTCGGCCACCGGTGCCACCGCTGGTGCGGTGGGGAATGACATCCCCAGCCGTATCCGGCTGAACGCCAACAGTTCCCTGCTCGGCGTCAAGGGCAAGTACGACGTGGGCAACGGCAATGCTGTCATCTACCAGTTCGAAACCTATATCGACCTGGGGAACAACGAATATGCCGGCATCAACGCTCCGGCCACGAGTGCCACCGGATCGACCATCACGACTGCCGGCCTGAATGGCAGCAGCACCAGCATGTTTGGGGGCCGCCGGGATACCTTCCTGGGCATGACGGGTGACTGGGGCACCCTGAAGGCAGGCTACATGACCACGGGCTTCCGTGGCGCGACCGCCAAGGCTGATCTGGCACCCGGCTCCACGGGCGTCACGGCCAGCTATGAGGTGTTCGGCTACGCCGGGGCGGGGAAGAACTGGTTCCAGCGCTACCCCTCGATCATGTACACGACGCCGACCTTCAGCGGCTTCTCTGCGGCCGTCACCTACATTCCGAACACCACCAAGGCGGTCGAAAATGGTCAGGTCGACCCCGGAGGCTGGGATGTCCTGGCCCGCTACGAAAACAAGCTCTTCCATGTCACTTTCGTTCACACCGATCTGAAGGACGTTACCTTCGGTGGCTTCGCTTCGGAGACCAACAAATCCGACGCGCTCTTTGCTGGTATCAGTTTCCCCACCGGCACCAGCGTCAGCGCGATGTACAACATGAGCAAGGCGACGCTCCTGCCCACCACCGTTGGCGCCACCAGCTTCGAAATGAAGCAGAATTCCTTCTATATCGGGGTCAAGCAGGTCGTGGGCCCGCATGAGTTCATGGTGAACTACCAGTCCGCCCCCAAGCACACGGGAACTAATCTCCCTGCCACTGGTGCTTATGCTGAAGCGGATTCCGGCGCGAGTTCCATCGCCGCCCGGTACGGTTACAACCTCTTCAAGAACACCCAGCTGTTCGTGCTCTACGCGGCCATCACCAACGAGGCTCAGTCGGCTATCAACTTCAACGTCGGTGCCATCGGCACTGCTGGCCAAGTCAAGGCCGGTGCGGATCCGAAGGCTTTCGGCGCAGGTCTCCGGTTCGTGTTCTAAATTCTTGCTTCTTCCCAAAAAAACGGGCGCTTTGCGCCCGTTTTTTTGTTCGACGAAAAGGCCCTCTGATTCTGGGGTTACCCATCAGGTGGTTACCGCTCAGTGGGTGCAGCTGTATCGAGTGATCCAGGTGGATCGAAGAGAGGTCCGTCCAGCCCTGGTTCTTTCCTCTAGGAGTGAAGTTAAGACTTCGAATTGGCAAGTGATTGGCATGCCCCTTGGGGAAGCCGAAAGCCTTGTGTGACAGGCGCCACAGATAATCGAGGCATGGGTGATATTTGGGGTTTGCCGGGTGATTTTCAAGACTCCAAAGCGTAGAATGATGGACACCATCCACCCCCAACTCTCTTGCACTGGAGCTGCCATGCGAAAGCACCTCTTGGCCCTGGGCGCCGTTCTCGCCCTCTCTCCGTGTCTCCTGGCGCAGAAGATCGGCGTCATCAATTCCATGAGCGGCCCCGAGGCCCCCATCGGGGAGCACATCACCAACGGCATCAAGCTCGCGGAAGAGGACCTCAAGAAGAAGGGCATCAATCTGCAGCTCGTCTGGGAGGACGACACGGGCAAGCCACAGATTTCCATGAGCGCCATGGAGAAGCTGGCCACCCGCGACAACGTCGTGGGCGTGGTGGGCCCCTACACCTCGGCCTGCTCCAATGCCGTGGCCAAGCTGGCGGAGAAGTACCGTGTGCCCCTGCTGATCCCTGCCGCGGCCAAGGAGGAGATCACGCGCCAGGGCCTCAAGTACGTCTTCCGCATGAATGCGCCCGCGGACAAGTATGCCTCCAGCCTCATTGACGCGGCGTCTTCCCTCGGCAAGCCGAAGACCATCGCCTTCATCTACGAAAACACCGATTTCGGCACCTCCACCACCAAGACCGCCAAGGAATATGTGGCCAAGAAGGGCATGCAGGTCGTCGCTGACGAACCCTATCCCAAGGGCGCGGCAGACTACCGCTCTACCCTTGCCAAAGTGAAATCGAAGAATCCCGATCTGGTGTTCATGGTGTCCTACGTGGCCGACGCCATCCTGCTCATGCGGCAGTCGAAGGAAGTGGGCCTGCAGCCTCAGGCCTTCCTGGGCGCCGGTGCGGGCTTCACCACCCCCGAGTTCGCGAAGGAAAGAGCGATCTCCGAAGACGTCATCTCCTGCACCCAGTGGACCGGTGATGTGAACTGGCCCGGCGCGAAGGAGTTCGAAGCCCGCTTCAAGGCCAAGTTTGGTAAGGAACCCACCTACCATGCCGCTTGTGCCTACGCGTCCATGATCATCATGGCCGAGACGGCCAAGAAGGCTGGTGACCGCGTCAAGACTCGGGATGCCCTGAAGGCCGGCAAATGGAACGGCGTCATGGGCGAGGTCCAGTTCGCCGACTACGAAGGGTTCACGAACCAGAACAACCACCAGATGCTGGTGCAGCAAATCATCAACGGAAACTACGAGACGGTGCTGCCCGCCAAGTTCGCCACCAAGAAGGCGGTCTTCCCCTTCCCGAAGTGGAAGTGAGGCCGAATTCTGCCGGGGGTCCCGCGCTGCTGCGCGCACACCCCCGTGTCCCAGTCCGGCTGAGCCGGACTGGGACTTTCCCTCCGGAGCCTTGAGAAACCATGGCCGTCTTCCTTCAATCCCTTATCAGCGGCGTCCTGATCGGTGGCGTGTACGCGCTCATCGGCATCGGGCTCACGCTCATCTTCGGTGTGATGCGGGTCGTCAACTTTGCGCACGGCGACATCATGATGGTCGGGATGTATCTCACCTACCTGCTGTTCACGCTGATGGGCATTGATCCCTTCGTGTCCGTGCTCATCAGCTTTCCACTGATGTTCCTCTTCGGAGGTTTCCTTCAGAAGGTCTTCATCAACCGCGTGCTCAACGCCGTGGCCCAGAACCAGATCCTGTTGACCATCGGGCTCGGCCTCATCATGAGCAACACGGTGATGCTGATCTTCACGTCGGATTACAAGATCCTCACCACCTCGTATTCCTCCTCCACCATCCAGGTGGGCGGCGGGGTCTCGGTATCCGTGCCTCTGCTGGTCTCCTTCCTGATCACGGCCGCCATCACGGCGGCGTTGGGTTGGTTCCTGTTGAAAACCGACACGGGCCAGGCCATCCGAGCCACGGCGCAGGACCGGGATGCGGCGCAGCTCATGGGCATCAACGTCAGCCGTATGTCTGTCATCGCCTTTGGTCTCGGCGCTGCCCTGGCGGGCACTGCCGGCGCGCTGATCTCCCCGACCTACTACATCTTCCCGCAGGTGGGCAGTACCTTTACCCTGAAGGCCTTCGTCATCACGGTGCTCGGCGGCATGGGCAGCGTGGTGGGCGCCACCTTGGGCGGAATCCTCATCGGCGTCACCGAATCCATGAGCGCGGTCTACATCTCATCCGGCTGGAAGGATGTTGTGGTCTTCGTGCTCTTCCTGCTCGTACTCCTCTTCAAGCCCTCGGGCCTGATGGGCAAGTCGCGGACCTGAGGAGATCGACATGACCAAGACCATTCTCAAGGCTGCGATCGGCCTCCTGTTTCTGGCGGCCCTGCTGGTGATTCCCCGGTACGTGGAGAGCCCCTACGCCCTGCACATGATGATCCTGCTCTTTCTAAGTGTGTCCCAGGGGCAGAGCTGGAACATCCTGGGCGGCTATGCAGGGCAGTATTCCGTAGGCCACGCCGCCTACTTCGGGGTGGGGGCCTACACCACCATGATGCTCATGTATTCCAGGCAGGTCGTTCCCTGGGTGGGTGTCTGGGTGGGCGTGGCGATCGTGATCGTGGTGGCGCTCGTGATCGGCAGCATCTGCTTCCGGTTGCGTGGCCCGTACTTCGTGCTGGCCTCCATCGCCGTGGCCGAGATCATGCGGCTTTCCGCCATCAACCTGACAACCCTCACCAATGGCGCCGAGGGCATCCTGGCCACGGAGATTCCTGCTTTCAAGATCGGGGGGCGGGTGATCACGGATTTCCTCACCAAGGTCCCCTTCTATTACATCGGCCTCTTTCTGGCCCTGTTCACCATTGCGATCACATACTGGGTGCAGCACTCCAAGCTGGGCTACTATTTCCAGGCCATTAGGGAGGACCAGGACGCGGCGCATTCCCTGGGCATCCACATCACGGCCTACAAGAACATCGGCCTGGTGATCTCCGCGGTGCTGACCTCTCTGGCTGGCGCCTTCTACGGCATCTATGTGGGGTTCGTCGATCCGCCGACGGTCCTCGGGCTGGATGTCTCCGTCCAGATCATGCTGATCTGCATCATAGGCGGCATGGGGACCATCTGGGGCCCAGTGCTCGGTTCTTTGTTGCTGGTGCCTCTGTCCGAGGCGCTTCGCAGCAACATGATCACCGAGGGCCTGGTGAAGATCGGTTTTGTGAGCGCAGATTCGAGAATCGGGCTCTTCCTCAAGGAGAATCTCGCCCACGCGCATGTCCTGCTCTACGGCATCCTCGTGGTGCTGGTGATCCTCTTCATGCCGGATGGGCTCATGGGCTTTATCAAAAAGTTGGCCCCGCGCCGTAATCGGGAGGCGGTCTGATGGCCATCCTGGAGATCAAAAGCGTCAGCAAGTTCTTCGGCGGCCTGGCGGCCAATTCCGACGTGTCCTTTTCTGTCGAGGAGGGCACGATCATGGGTCTCATCGGGCCCAATGGCGCGGGCAAGACTACCCTCTTCAACTGCATCACCGGCTACTACCCCCCATCCAAAGGGGAAGTCATCTTTGACGGCCGGCGCATGAACGGACTTCAGCCCGACAAGGTCTGCATGCTCGGCATGGTGCGGACCTGGCAGAAGGTGCGACCCCTGGCCAAGCTATCGGTGATCGACAACGTGATGGTGGGTGCCCTCGCCCGTACCTCCTCGCTGAAACACGCTCGGGAACTGGCCATGGAGCAGCTCAAGGTGGTCCGCCTGGAACACCGCGTCGACCTTTTGGCCGGCGGCCTGCCCATCGGCGAGCGGAAGAAGCTCGAGGTGGCCCGGGCCCTTGCCACGCAGCCCAAACTCCTGTTGCTGGACGAGGTCATGGGTGGTCTCAACCCGGCGGAAAGCGAAGAGATCATCCAGCTCATCCTGGACATCAAGCAGCGCGGGCTCACGCAGATGGTCATCGAGCACGACATGAAGGCCATCATGCGCATCTCCGACCGGATCGTCGTCCTCACCTCCGGCGAGAAGCTGACCGAAGGCACCCCCCAGGAGGTGGTGAGCAATCAGGACGTGATCGATGCCTACCTGGGTGAGAGCCATGCTTAAGATCGAGAAACTGAATTTCGCGTATGGCGATCTCAAGGTCCTGTGGGATGTGGATCTGGAAGTGCATGAGGGTGAAATCGTCACCGTGGTCGGCTCCAATGGCGCCGGGAAATCCACCACCCTCAAGAATATTTCCCGCCTTGTCAAACCCACGTCTGGGAGCATCACCTTCGATGGCAAGGACCTCGGCAAGATGCAGCCGCACCACGTGGTTGAAGCTGGCCTGGTGCAGGTGCCCGAGGGCCGCCGCATCTTCCCCGAGATGACCGTCATGGAGAACCTCCGCATGGGGTCCTACGTCAAGGCCACCCGGGGGGATCGTCAGAAGAACATCGACTGGGTGTTCCAGCTGTTCCCGCGCCTCAAGGAGCGGGAGAAGCAACTGGGTGGAACGATGTCCGGCGGTGAGCAGCAGATGCTGGCCATCGCCCGGGGCCTCATGGCCAATCCCAAGGTGCTGCTCCTGGATGAGCCTTCCCTGGGTCTCTCGCCCCTGCTGGTGAAGAACATCTTCGACATCATCACCGGCATCAACAAGGAGGGCGTTACCATCCTTCTCGTGGAACAGAACGTCTACCAATCTCTCCGCATCGCCCATCGTGCCTACGTCATGGAGACGGGCCGGGTGGTGCTCACGGGCCGGGGCGACGAACTGCTCAACAATGAACACATCAAGAAAGCCTTCCTGGGCATGTGAGGAGATCCCGATGACCACTGTCGAAAAGTGGATGACCAAGAATCCCATCACGATCAGCGAGGACGCCTCGATCATCGAGGCCATCCACCTCATGAAAGAAAAGGGCATCCGGCGCCTCCCCGTCATGGCCAAGGGCCACCTCGTGGGTCTGATCACGGAGCGGATGATCAAGGACTACACCCCGGGCAAGGCCACTTCGCTCGACACCTGGGAAGTGCACTACCTGCTCTCCAAGACCGCCGTGAAGGAGGTCATGAACCCCCACCCGCACACGGTCACGCCGGATACGGACTTGGCCACGGCCGCACAGTCCATCCTTGACCACAAGCTCTACGGCTTGTGTGTCGTGGATGCCAAGGGCAAGCTTGTGGGCATCATGTCCGTGGGCGACATGCTCAAGGCCGTGGTGGAGTTCGCCAAGACTCGGGAATAGGCAGGCCAATCAGAAGGTGGGGGCCAGCGCTCTCCCCTTCTTTTGTCATAGGGCAATTGGACTCCGTGATCGTTCCCGGCTGACCCGGTTGACCGCTCCCACGGATTCCCAGGAAGATCGAAGGGCAGTTCCCTTGCCCAGGAGGCACTTTGAGCACAGCTCAGCGTTTGCGCGATATCCGCGACGGATTTGAGCGCCCCTTCTGGGTTGCCAATGTCAGTGAGTTGTTCGAGCGGCTCTCCTACTACGCGGCCTTCGCGTCGCTTGCCCGCTATCTGAACGAATCACTCGGATTTCCGACTCAGGATGCCAGCAGTCTGGCCGGTTTGTTCGGTGGGCTGGTCTGGTTCCTGGCGGCTTTTGGAGGAGCGATTGCCGACCGCCTGGGCTTCCGCCGCGCGCTCTCCCTCGCCTATCTGATCCTCAGCTGCTCCTATTTCCTGCTCGGATCACTCGGGTCTTCCTGGATGGCACCCGTTCGCGGCCTGGTGCCCCTTGGCGCGCTCGTGGCCTTCCTGCTGATGCTGCCCGCGCTCGGCATCGCGCTGGTGAAGCCGGCCGTGGTCGGAACAACCGCGCGAGCCTCAAAGGAAAATGTCCGCTCGATTGGCTACTCGATCTATTACACGCTGGTGAACATCGGCGGCGCCGCCGGTCCCTTTGTTGCGTCGTACGTCCATCGGCACATGAGCGTGGAGAATGTGTTCCGCGTGGCTGCCGTCAGCGTGTTTTTGATGTTTTTCGCCGTGCTGCTGATGTTCAAGGAACCGCGCAAAGCGGGTGATGTGCCGCCGCCCTCCTTGGCGGAAACAGGCAAGAACTTCGTCACGGTGCTCTCGAATCCGAAGTTCATGTTGTTCCTGGTGATCTTCACAGGGTACTGGGTTGTGTACTGGCAGGAATTCATCACGTTGCCCTTGTACGTCGCGAAGTACATCGATCCGAAGGCGGATACGGAACTCCTGTTGATGACCGGCCCCCTGGTGGTGATTTCCCTGACGGTGTTGATCAACCTGGCCACGCAGAAGATCGCCTCGGTGAAGGCGGTCACGATCGGAACCTTGATGTCGTCCCTCGCCTGGATCGTGTTGATCTTCAAGCCGACTGTGACGGGCGTGATCATCACGCTCATTTGCGTCGCGCTGGGGGAGATCGTCCAGTCGCCGCGCTACTACGAGTACATTTCACGCCTCGCCCCTCCGGGCCAGCAGGGCACCTACATGGGCTTTGCCTTTCTCCCCATCGGGCTGGGCTCCCTCATTGGCGGCTGGTTCGGCGGGAAATTGATGCACCATTTCGGCGAAGTGACCCACAAGCCGGCCGGCATGCTCTGGACGATCATCGGGGTGGGCGTGCTCACGGCCGTGCTGTTGTGGGTGTACGACCGACTATTGCCCGCGAAACCGGACGAGGCAACCCTGGCCTGACTATTGTCCAGCCCAGTCGAGACGCCTCATCGGCGTCCCGGCCAGCTGCTGCTGCTTCAGGTTGTCCGTTCCTTGGATCGACGCAAACGGGAAGCCTGATCAGAGGTACTTCGAGAGGAACTCCCACATGGCCTGGAAGCGTGCCCAGTTGTGCTGGGGGGCGCGGGGGCTGTGGTCGGAGCCCGGCAGGGGTACCATCTGGACGGGGAATCCCGCCTTCTCCATGGCGTCGATGAGCATGACGGTGTTCTGGGGATGGACATTGTCATCCAGGGTGCCGTGGAGCAGCAGGAGGCGGCCGGACAGGTTGGCCGCGGCCTTGAGCACGGAGCTGGAGTCGTAGCCCGCCTTGTTGTTGCTGGGCAGGCCCATGTAGCGCTCGGTGTAGATGCTGTCGTAGAGGTGCCAGTCCGTCACGGGCGCTCCGGCGATGCCCAGCTTCCAGGCCTTGCTGTGCGTGAGGCCATAGGTGGTCATGAAGCCGCCGTAGCTCCAGCCGTCCAGGCAGATCCGGTCCATGTCCGCCCAGCCCTGGGCCTTCAGCCAGGCCAGGCCGTCGAGCTGATCCTGAAGCTCCTGGGCCCCCAGGTTGCGGTAGATGCCGTGGGCGCTGGCCAGGCCCTTCCCCGAGGCGCTGCGGTTGTCGCAGATCCAGGTAGCGATGCCCTGTTGGGCCAGGAACTGGAACCAGGGCATGTCCCGGCGCCAGAGGTTCCGCACCTCGGGGGCCATCGGCCCGCCGTAGAGCGTCTGGAACACGGGGTATTTCTTCGCGGGGTCGAAGTCCACGGGCAGGACCAACATCGATTCCATGGGGAAGCCTTCGCGGGTTCTCACCTGCTGGAAACTCACCTTGCCGAGCTTCAGGGCCTTCCAGGCTTCGGCGGGATTGGCGTCGATGAGGCGGACCAGCTTGCCCTGGCCGTCGTGGAGTGCCTGCTGGGGCGGGGTGTGGATGTCACTCCAGGTGTCGAGGAGGGCGGTGAACGCGGCATTGAACTTCACCCGGTGGGTGCCCGGCCGGTCCGTCAGCCGCACGAGGCCCTTTCCGTCCAGCCCCACGCGGTAGGCGTCCAGGCCGATGGGGCTGCGTTCGGTCGCGTCGAAATAGAGTTGCCCAGTCCTGGAGTCCACGCCATGCACCTGCCGGACATCCCAGTCCCCGGCCGTGACAGGGCCGAGCAGCTGGCTCTCCTTGCCGTAGCGGTAGACGTGGTGGCGCCCCGTGCGTCCGGACTCCCACAGGAAGCCCCCGTCGGGGAGGAAGTGGGGCAGGGGCAGCCGCTCCTGCCAGGCGCGGCCGTTCTCGTGGATGAGCAACTGGGATGTGGCCCCTTCATAGCGACGCAGATCGAGCCAGCTCTGGATCCGGTCCTGATGCGTGGCCAGCAAGTGACCGGCCGGATCCCAGCCCACTTGCACGATGAGGGTCTCCTGGCCGGAATAGGGCTCGTCCATCCAGGTGGTGGCCCCCGTGAGGTCCACCACGCCCAGGCGGACGCTGGGATTGGGATCCCCGGCTTTGGGATAGCGGGCCCTCAGGGCCTTCTGGGGCTGGAAGCGGTCATCCATGAGGGTGTAGACCGGCACCTTGGTCTCATCGAGGCTGAGATAGGCCAGGTGCTTGGAATCCGGGGCCCACCAGAAGGCACGGAAGCTGCCCCGGCCGTAGACCTCCTCCTGGTACACCCAGTCCAGGCGCCCATTGAACACGGTCTCTCCGCCACCGGTGGTGAGGCGGGTCTCCTGGGTCGTTGTCACGTCCACCCGATAGAGGTCACTGCCCCGGAGGTAGGCCACCTGGGTCCCATCGGGGCTGAATGCCGGCTCCTCAGGCTTGCCGCCCGCGAGCCGCTTGGCCGTGGCCGCCTTCACATCCACCAGGAAGAGGTCCTCCGCCACGGTCAGCAGGAAGGCACTGTGGTCCTCCTTCCAGATGAAGGCGCCGCGCCCTAGGGCTTCCTTGGCGGCGGCGTCTCCGGCCCCTGCCGCCGCGAGGGCTGACTGGAGGCGGGCGGATTCCAGCAGGGGCTTCCGTTCCCAGGTGGCGGGATTGATCCGATAGAGGGCCACCTGAGCGCCCTCCCGGCGGGTTTCGACCAGGGCTCCGTCCGGCAGCCAGTCCAGGCGCGTGGCTGGCCGACCTGCATAGGCCACTTTCTTCGTGGGATGGGCGACGGCTTCGAGGGTGAGCCTGTCGGTGCCCTGGCCCAGCAGGGTGGGGACGAGGACCAGGCAGGCCAGAAGAGTGCGGACGGACATGGAGACTCCGGGGGATCCTCCATGTATATCGGAAAACGAGGCCTCGTCAGCCCACTGCTTCCTCCAACCGGACTTCCACCCAGGCCAGGGTGCCGGTGGCGAGGGGCACCAGCCCCATTCTGCCTCCCATCAACTGGATGAGGCCCGCGGCCAGAGGCAGGCCGATGCCCAGGCCTCCCCGGCGGCGGCGCAGGCTCCGTTCCTCCTGCTCGAAAGGCTTCAGAAGCCGCTCCCAGTCCACCGACAGACCCGGGCCCTCATCCTCGATCTCGAAACGGAGGTTCCAGGCGGTTCCGTCCGGGCGGGCCGTCATGCGGAATCCTACGGCTCCCCGCTCGGTGAAGCCCACTGCATTGTCCAGCAGGGCCTCCAGGGCCTGGGACAAGCGGGCTGTATCGCAGGCCAGGGGGGCGGGCAAGGCGGCCAGCGCCACACGCGCCTCGAGTCCCTTGGCCTGGGCACGGGCGCCCAGGGACTGCGCCAGGAGGGCCAGATGGGCACTCAGGTCCGCCGCGGCCGGCCGCAGGGTGAGGGTCCCCTGGCCGAGGCTGGCAAAGTCGAGGAGCCCCTGCACCAGATGGCCCAGGCGCGTGGCCGTCTCTTGGGCCCGGTCGAGGATCGCGGCTTGCTCGAGCCCGAGTCCCAGGTCTCGCACCATTTGCAGATTCCCCGCCAGCACCTGCAGAGGTGTGCGCAGCTCGTGGTGCGCGTTGTCCATGAAGGCTTCCTGAGCCAGGCGGAGTCGCTGCTCGGCATCCAGCGCCTTGCGTTGCTCCCGGATGATGCGGGATTTCGCGGAGACCACGCTGAAGAGCGTGAGCCAAGCCAGCACCACCACGGCGGTGGTGGCCAGCACGAACATCAGGACGAGGCGGGTTTCGGACACAGGAAGGCCTTGGCGAGCATGGCTTCGTGGATGGCGTGGATGAAGCCCACCACCACCCACGGGATAAGAACCAGGCGAGGGGGGAGGGACCTGAGGAAGTAGTTCGAACTGGCGTTGAAGATCAGCGTGCCCGAACTGTACACCAGCAGGGCAGAGAGCACCCAGAAAGAGGGCTGGGCGGCCAGCCAGACCTCCTCGGCGGATTCCGACAGTAATTTCAGTTCCTGCGGGACGGCTATGAGATAGACGAGGCACATCACGGAGGTGAAGACCGAATTGCGCCAGGTCGTCCCATCGAGGAAGGCCCCGAAGACTGCGGCCACCAATCCGATGAACAGGTAGGCCCCGTACACAATTTTACGATTCCTGGTCCTGGGCGGTGCCATGAGATACAGCGTCCCGAGCATCCCAGCGAAGACCACTGGCTGTGTCAGATGGCGCAGCCACTGATTGTTCCTGTGGTTCATGGCCATGCCTGTGAAGACGAGTCCCTGGGCCAGATCGAATACCTGAACTTTGGTGTACAGCCGCATCCAGTCCGGATAAAGGTACCCACCACGCCACCGGCCCCACAGGCAGGCGGCGATGGGGGCCAGCATCCACGGGTTCAGGGCGAAGTGGATGATCCGGATGAGGGTCCTGGGTGACGGCAAGGTGTCCGCCCTGAAGCTAGACCGAAGGGCCGAGGGTCGTGCCAGAGCAGATGGGCGGGCAGTCGGTGGTGTTCTGGATGTAGACCGCCTCGGCGCTCGCCACATCAGTGCCTTGGGCGTCCACTGCCACCATCACCATCGTTGGCGAACCGTCGGCGTGGCGGGCGTGGTAGATGCGGATGCCAGCGGCGCCGGGCTGGGCCAGGAGCTGCTCGAAGGCGCTGCGGTTGAAGGCGGAGGCGCGGTGGGCGCCTGCCTCGGCGTGGACGTGATGGTTCCGGACTAGGCTCGCCGCCTCCTCGCGCGAGATGCGGTGATCGCGGGTGGGGTCGAAGGGCTGGGTGGACACAGGGTCACTCCTGGAGGGCGGCCTGGGGGCCTGGATGGGAGGATCGAGAGGATGTCTCCCATCAGACCCGAAGATCTGTCAGCTCACAAGATGAGGCTGTGGCAATCCGTGCGGACGACGCAACCAGACGCCAGGAGGGAATGGCCTGGGCCATATCCCGCCCTTCCGCCGCAGGCGTGTGGTCGGCGGTAGTCCAGATCCGCAGGCTAGCTGGGGAGATGCGGTCGGGTGAGGTTGCGGTGCCCAGTGGGGGTCACCAGCAGGTTGTCCTCGATCCGGATACCGCCGCAGGGGGTGAGCTCGTCGATGAGCTTCCAGTCGAAGCGGTTCTTGTGCTCGTTCTCCCGGAAGGGGCGCAGCAGCATGGGGATGAAGTAGAGGCCCGGCTCCACGGTGAACACTTGGCCCGCGTCGATGGTGCGGGTGGTGCGCAGGGTGGGGTGCTGGGGCGGCGGTGGTGCCATGGTGCCGTCGGGCGCGCCCTGGCGGCCGGCCACGTCATGCACCTGGATGCCGAGGTGGTGGCCCAGACCGTGGGGGAAGAAGGGGCGGCTGAGGCCCTTCTCCACGGCCTCGTCGGGGTCGGCCTTCAGGATGCCGTGGTCTTTCAGCAGGCCTGCAATGGCCAGGTGCCCCTGGTGGTGCAGGTCGCCGTAAGGCAGGCCGGGCTTCACGAGGTCGCACAGCTGGAGTTCGAGCTTCACCATGCCTTCCACGAGGTCGGCGAAGCGGCTGTCGCAGTGGGGCGCGGCCACGGTGCGGGTGATGTCGGCGGCGTAGCCACGCACCTGCGCGCCGGCGTCGATGAGCATGACGTGGCCATTCTTCAGGGTGCGCTTGCCTTCGTAGTGGAGGGTGGCGCCCTTCTCGTTGAGGGCCACGATGCTGCCGTAGGGCATCTCGTGATCCACGATGCCTACGGCCTGGATGTAGGCGTAGTGGATTTCGAGTTCGCTGGCGCCGGCCAGGAAGGCAGCCCTGGCAGCCAGGTGGCCCCGGGCGGCCAGCACCGTGGCTTCCTCGATGTTCTGCACTTCGTAGGCGGACTTGTTGGTGCGGTGCCAGTCCAGACGGGCGGTGAGGCCGACCGGGTTCAGCTCCAGGTTCGCCGCCTCGGCCCGGTCCGTCTCATTGCCGATGTAGGCGGCCCGGTCAGGCGATCCCAGGCGTTTCCAGGCATCTTCGACGGTGCCCACCTCCTCGATGTCGAATTCGGCGGCCCAGAAGGGCGTTCCGAGGGGCAGCTGCTCGTACCAGAAGTCTTCGGGTGCATAGCGGATGAGCCGGGGGCGCTGGCCCGGGCGGACCACGAGAATATGGTGCGGCCCAGCCATGGGGCACCAGTGGGCGAAGTGGGGAACGGAGTGGAAGGGGGCGTCCTGATCATCCGCGAAGTGGGTATAGACCTTGCCGCTGGAGATCACCAGCGTGTCGAACCCCGTTTCGGCCAGGGCTTCGGCGGTGGTGTGCTGGCGCTCGGCGATATGGGCGTGGAAGAGGGAGGCGAGGTCGGTCATGGAGTCCCTTCAGGAATGGTCAGAAGTCGGATCATTGGATGATCAGGGGCGTCAGAGGAACCGCAGGGGTTTCTCTTCGGGGGCGAAGCCGTGGCGTACGGCTTTTTCGAAGAAGAGGGCGAGGCTTTCGCGCTCGGCTTCGCCCAGGGTGTAGCTGATGTTCTCGGTAAGGTACTCGTGCAGCTCGATCTTGGTCCAGCCGATGGTGCGCCGGGCCTCTTCAATGATGGCGGGCAGTTGGGCCTGGCCGATCTCGAAGCTCTTGTGGAAGAAAGAGGCCACCCCGCCGGGCACCGGCAGTTCCGGGGCATCCTTGCGGACCAGCCAGAGCGCGAAAACAAAGGGCAGGCCTGTCCAGGCGTGCCACTCCTCGGCCAGGTCCAACACGAACAGGCCCTGGCGGGGGGCCCGCATGGCGGAGTCGCCGATCATCAGGGCCGCATCGTTCGCCTCGAGCATGGCGGGGAGATCGGGGCCCATGTCGGTCACGGCCGGGACCACCCCGTAGCGCTCCCGGAGCAGCAGCTGGGCCAGCACCACGCTGGTGCGACTGGAGGTGTCCAGGGCCAGGGTCTGGATCTGCTCGGGCGGAACTTTAGAAAGGATCACCACGCTGCGCACCCGCTTGGGGGAGGCGATGCAGAGACCGGGAACGATGCGGAGGTCGGGGATCCTCAGATACTCGATGGAGCTGACGATGCCCGCGTCCACCTCCCCGGACCGCAGCCGATCGGCGCAGGCGGAGGGGTAGTGGAACTTCAGGTGGAAATGCTCCCAGCCGAGGCCGTGCTTGAATCCATGGTTCAGGGGGGCGGCGTTCAGATAATCGATGATGGACAGGCGGAATGGTTCAGTGGCCATGGCAACAGTCTACCGACCCTGCGATGATTCCCTGATGGTCCTCTGGCATTACGAGCTCAATACCCCGATGGGGCCGATGCGTGCCGCCTTCGACGGCCGGGGAAGGCTGCGGGAGTTGGCCGTGGAGGGGCTGGATCCGCGGAAGACCAGCCCCCTGCCGCCCAAGGAGCAGCGCGAGGCCAAGCGGTACCTGGACCGTCAACTCGAAGCCTATTTGGCGGGCACCCTGCGCACCTTCACGGTGCCGGTGGACCCCCAGGGCTCACCCCTGCAGCTGCGGATCTGGGACACCGTGCGGACCATTCCCTATGGCCAATACCGGCTCCCCGGCGATCTCGGCGCCTGGCTGGGGGTGGACGAGGAACTCATCGTCATGGCCTGCGTCGCGAACCCCATCATCCTGCTCGTGCCCACCCACCGGGTGGCCCTGCCCGGCGAGGGGGCCCTTCCAAAAGCCCTGAGGGAACTGGAATCGGGCATGGGTTGGCGGAGACCTTGATCGGTTTTAACAAAAAACCGTGATTCTGCCATCCTGGTGCCCATGAACGGGCCCTTCCATCTGCTGTCCACGCCCCTGGGTGACCTGGGCGCGGCCTTTGATGGCGCGGGACATCTGGTTCGGCTGGATCGCCTGCACGGGCGCCCACCGCTGGCTCCCGCTGGCCCTGTCCCGAAGAGCCTGCCCTTCCTCAAGCGGCAACTGGATTCCTATTTCTCGGGCAACCTCCGGGACTTCAACATCCCCATGCTCGCGGCGGGCACAGATTTCCAGCGGCGGGTGTGGAAGGAACTGCAGAACATCCCCTACGGCCAGACCATCTCGTATTTGGAACTGGCGCGGCGCCTGGGGGATGAGAAATGCATCCGCGCGGCGGCCCGGGCCAGCGGGGCCAACCCCATTGCCATCCTCATCCCCTGCCACCGCGTCATCGGGTCCGATGGATCCCTGGTGGGCTATGCCGGCGGGCTCGATATGAAGGAGTTCCTCCTGCGACTGGAAGGTGCGCTGCCCAAGGCCCCGCCTCAGCCCCGCCTGCCGCTGGAGTGGGACTGAGAAATAATTCCGGCGCCGCCCATCGGAGGACTTCCCCCGCCTGGGCTCCTAGCATGGGATTCATGCGCTGGTCGGACGAGCACCTCTACGAACGGATCCTGGCGAAGGATGCCTCCTTCAACGGGCGGGTGCTCACGGGTGTCCTGACCACCGGGATCTACTGCCTGCCCTCCTGTCCGGCGCGGAAGCCCCTGGCCCGAAACGTGCGGTTCTTCGCGGACGAGGCCACGGCACAAGCGGCGGGCCTCCGCCCCTGCAAGCGCTGCCGGCCCGATGCCTTCTACCGGGGCGAGGATGCGGACCTGGCCCGGCTGGAAGACGCCATGGCCCAGGCGGTGGCGGATCCTGCGGCTTTTCAGGAGGCAGGTGCCCTGGCGGAAGCGGCAGGGGTCGGGCTCACCAAGCTGAAGCTCTTGTTCCGGGACCATGCCCACACCCAGCCCGCGGCGTTCCTCCAGCGGGCCCGCATCCAGGCCGCCTGCGCCCGGCTGGATGCCGGCGAAGGATCCCTCCTGGACCTGGGTGCCGCGGTGGGATTCGAAAGCCCTTCGGGTTTCCACGAAGCCTTCCGGCGGCAGACCGGCCTCGCGCCAGGAGCCTATCGCGACATGCTGGGCTCGGATCGATTCACCCTGCCGCTGCCAGAGCGCACCCGGCTGGACGACCTGCTGCGGTTCCATGGCCGCGATCCCGAAAGCGTCTCCGAGCGAGTGGAAGGCGCCACCCTGCGCAAAGCCGCCCATTTCGCCGGGAAGCCGGGGGTGCTGAGCCTGGCTTTCGATTCCGGGAGCGTGTCCGTGTCCCTGGAGGGCGCCCACGGGGCCAGCGCCATGGCGGAAGCCCATCGGGCGGCCCTGCGTCTGCTGGCCTGGCACGGGGATCCGGCCCCCTTTGAAGATGCGCATCCGACCCTGGCCCGAAGCCGGGAGGGCCTGCGCGTGCCCCTCACCCTGGATCCCTTCGAGGCCCTGGTCTGGGCCATCCTGGGCCAGCAGGTGAACCTGGCCTTCGCCTACGCCCTCCGGCGCGATCTGCTCCGCCTGACGGGCACGCCGGTGGGTGACCTCATGGCCCATCCCGAGGCCAAGAGCATCGCGGCGCTCGATATCGGAGAGCTGCTGGCCCGGCGGTTCTCGCGGCGCAAGGCAGAGTACCTCCTGAATGCAGCAGGGAAGGTCGCTCAGGGGGAGCTGCGGCTGGAGGGGCTGCTCACCGCCACTGGAGCCGGGAAAGCGCTCTTGGCTTTGCGGGGCTGCGGGCCCTGGACGGCCCAGTACGTGCTGATGCGTGGCCTGGGCTTCCGGGACTGCGTGCCCGTGGGGGATGCGGCCCTCACCTTGGCCCTGCAACGCTGGTTCAAGCTCGACGCGCGTCCTGATGGCCCGGCCACCACCCGTCTGATGGCACCCTTCGCGCCCCACCGCAGCCTGGCCACCTTCCATCTCTGGGCCAGCCTGAAAGGAGTACCCGCATGACCGGGATTCATCGATTCGATACTTCGCTTGGTCTGCTTCAGGCTGCATTTGATGCCGACGGTGCCGTGATCTACCTGGGCTTCGCGGACCACGAATTCCGCGAGCCCCTGCTGGCAAAGCTGGCCCGGCTGAGCCCGGTTATGGAACCACCCGCCAGGGCTTTGGCGCACCTCCGGGAGCGGCTGGAAACCTATGCGGCAGGCCACCGGGCGGCTTTCGACGTGCCCTTCCGCCTCCACGGCAGTCCTTTCGAGCAGCGTGTCTGGGCCGAACTTCAGCGCATCCCCTTCGGCGAAACCCGCAGCTACGGCCAGCTGGCCGCGGCCCTTGGCGATCCGAACCTCAGCCGGGCCGTGGGCCGGGCCAACGGCGCCAATCCCATGTCCATTCTCGTGCCTTGCCACCGGGTGATCGGTACCAGCGGCAGCCTGACGGGTTATGCGGGCGGCCTGGGGATGAAGGAGCGGCTGTTGCGGCTGGAGGGTGCTATCCGAGGTTGACCGCCCGCAGAGGCCCGCGTTCCAGCGCCATCCGGGTCTCGTCCGTGGCGCCAATGGCGGCGCGGAGAACGGCCAGACCCCGGTCCATGTCCACGGGCCCGCAGCTGAAGAAGTCCACGGCGGCGAAGCAGTGCTCGGGCCAGGTATGGATGGCCAGGTGGCTCTCGGCGATGATCACCGCCCCGCTGATTCCGTGCGGGCTGAAGTGGTGGAAGCTGTGGGTGACGATGGTGGCACCGGAGGCCCGGGCGGCCTCGAGCATGGCGGTGGTGATCCTCGCCAGATCCGCGAGGATGGTGGCATCGCAGCCCGTGTATTCCACGAGCAGGTGACGGCCCAAGGCGGTCACGGCCGCTTCACCAGCAGTGCCACGCACTCCACGTGGCTGGTAAGGGGGAAGAGGTCCAACACCGCCAGCTTTTCGAGGGTCCATGCGGCTTCCAGGCGCTTCAGGTCCCGGCAGAAGGCGGCGCCATCGCAGCCCACTAGCACCAGCGTTCCGGCCCCGGCGGTGCAGAGGCGGTCGCTGAGCGCGGGTTCGAGGCCGGCTCGCGGGGGGTCCAGCAGGATCACGTCATCCGGTCTGCCCAGGCTTTCGGGCACCCACTCCGCCACATCGCCCACCAGACAGTCCGCCGGCAGGCCCAGAGCCTCCAGGTTGCGGCGGGCCCAGGCCACGGCCGCTTCGCCGGATTCCACCAGCACGCGCTGGTCGAAGCGCTTGCCGAGCAGGGCGGAGAAGAGGCCCACGCCGCCGTAGAGGTCGTAGAGAGTACGGCCCTTCACATCCCAGCCTTCGAGCAGGCCGCGGAAGGCCTCCGCCGCCCAGGGCGGGCTCACCTGGAAGAAGGCGCCGGGCTCGTGACGCAGGGTGATCCCGCCCAGCCGCTGGGAAAGAGGTTCTTCGCTGCGGTGCCAGCCATCGGGTTCCAGGCGCCAAGTGCGACCCCGCTCATCGGTGGCGAGCACCTCGTTCGCGGGCGTGCCGGTGGCCAGCTCCCACCGACCTGGGCGGGAGGTGAGGATGTGCGCTGCCAGGGCTTCCTGGAGCCGCGGAATGGCCTGGGACAGGGGTTCGGCAGCGGCGGGACAGGCGGAGACAGGCACCAGCGCGTGGCTGTGGCGGCGGAAGTAGCCGAGGGCGGTCCCATCCCAGTGAAGCTGGATGCGGTGGCGGCGGGCCTCCGCGGGGGCAGGATGCCAGTCCCAGGCCACCTCGCCGCCAAGTTGGCGGCGCAGGAGGTCCGCGACCATCTGCCGCTTGAGGTCGGAGGCGTGGCGACCCGCTTCCCAGAGGTCGCAGCCACCGCAGGTGCCGGCCACGGGGCACTCCGCCGTGGCGCGACGGGGATCCCGGGTGATCCAGCGGGTGACGCGGCCTTCGCCATGGCGGGCCTTCCAGATGACGGTGGCTTCCACCACCTCGCCGGGGAACAGGGCGAGGGGGGCCTCCAGCAGCAGCAGGCGACCGTCGGCCTCGCGGCCCACACCCTTACCGCCCCAGGCCAGGCGCTCGACGGGGCCCTGCCAGGTTTGGGTGGGGACGGGGGAATTCCGATATGCTGGCGGGACTTTCGCCTTCATCCTTTTGGAGCCTGATTCCGCCTTGCGATTCACGATTGCCGTCCCCCCAGAGCACCGTAGCATCCTCCTGGGTCGTGCGGCCGGAGAGATGCGCCGGGCCATGGTCTTCGTGGCCGGCGGTACCGCGGATGTGGTCCTGGGGCTGCCGGGAGACGGAACCTTCGCGGACTGCGAGATCTGGCCAGGCACGGAGGCGGCGGAGGCCCTGGTGCGGTCCGCCTGGGCCCGCCTGCAGGACCGCCGGGACATGGAACGGCTCCATGAAGTGGGCCGTGCCCTGGTGTCGGAACAGAATCTGGACCGCCTGTTGGACCTGATCCTCACCAAGGCCCGGGAATTGTTGCTGGCCGAGGCCGGGTCCATCTACCTGCTCACCGGCGAGGAGGATCGTCCCGAACTGCTCTTCGCCCATACCCAGAACGCCAGGGTGAGCCTGCCCTTCCATCGATTCGCCATGCCCATTTCCCGGGAAACCCTGGCGGGTTTTGTGGCTCTCAGCCAGGAGAGCCTGAACCTGCCGGACGCCTATCACATCCCGGCGGAAGCACCCTACCACTTCAATGACAGCTACGACCGCCAGGCCGGCTACCGCACCACCTCCATCCTGGTGGTGCCCATGCTCGATACGGAAGGGCAGGTGCTGGGCGTCCTGCAGCTGCTCAATCGCCAGGAGGAGGACGGGCGAGTGGTTGCCTTCACCTCTGCCGACCAGAGGCTGGCCCAGAGCCTGGCTGGACAGGCGGCGGTGGCCGTGAAGAACGCCCAACTGCGGGAGGAGATTGAGCGGCTTTTTGAAGGCTTCGTGGCAGCTTCCGTGACGGCCATCGAAGCGCGGGACCCGGTCACCAGCGGCCATTCGGGGCGGGTGGCGGAGCTTACGGTGGGGCTGGCGGAAGTGGTCAACGCCACGCCCAATGGCCCTTACGGTAACTTGGCCTTCACGGACCGCCAGCTGCGGGAACTGCGCTATGCCAGTCTGTTGCACGACTTCGGCAAGGTGGGGGTCCGCGAGCAGGTGCTGGTGAAGGCCAAGAAGCTGGACCCCGGCCAGCTCGAAATCATCCTCCAGCGCTTGCGCCAGCGTGAGCTAGAGGAGGCCCTGGACGCCCTGGCCCGGGCCTGGAAGGGCGGGGGGAGCACCGCCCTGTGGGAGCGCACCCTCCAGGATCGCCAAACCGAAGCGGAGCGACTCATCCACCTGGTGCGCCAGAGCAATGAGCCCACCGTGATGGCCCAGGAAGTGGCCGAAGGCCTGGGTCTGCTGGAGGACCTCACCTTCACCCACTGGAGCGGCGAACGCCGGGCCCTCGTGGAGCCAGCCGACCTGGCCAGCCTCCGGATCCGCCGGGGAAGTCTCTCCGAGGCCGAACGCCTGGAGATCGAGAGCCATGTCACCCACACCTTCCGGTTCCTGGAGCGCATCCCCTGGACCCGGGACCTAGCGGGCATTCCCGACATCGCCTACGCCCACCACGAGCGCCTGACAGGCCGGGGCTATCCCCGGAAGCTGGCGGAACCGGAAATTCCGGTCCAGAGCAGGGCCATGGCCATCGCAGACGTCTACGATGCCCTGACCGCCCAGGACCGGCCCTACAAGGGGGCGGTGCCGGTGGAGCGGAGCCTGGCCATCCTGGACGAAGAGGCCCGGGAGGGGGCCCTGGACCGAGGTCTGCTGGACCTCTTTATCGAGGCCCGGATCTACGAGCGGACCGCCCGGAAAGCCTGAGACTGGAGGCCAGGGGCCTAAGCCGGTAGGCTAGAGGATTGGAGTGCTCATGTCGGAACGCGAACCCCGAACGATCGATCTGCAAGGAATCATGGATCTGCTACCCCACCGGTATCCGATCCTCTTGGTGGACCGCATCCTGGATTTCGAGCCCAAGCAATGGATCAAGGGGTTGAAGAACGTCAGCTTCAACGAAGCGGTCCTCCAGGGGCATTTCCCCAGTCGCCCCGTCTACCCGGGCGTCTACATCATCGAGGCCATGGCCCAGACCGGGGGCTGTCTGCTGCTCCAGGAGATCGAGGACCGGGCGCGGAAGGTGATCTACTTCATGGGCATTGATGCGGTGAAGTTCCGTAAGCCGGTGTTGCCCGGCGACCAGATGGTGATGGAAGTCAAAGTGATCCACCTTAAGGGCCGGATCTGCAAAATGCGCGGCGAGGCCTTCGTGGATGGTCAGAAGGTCGCAGAAGCCGAATTCATGTCCATGCTGATGGACCTGGCTGAGGGAGAAGGACGATGAGCGCTCAGATCCATCCGAGCAGCGTGGTGAGCCCGGAGGCCCGGTTGGGCGAGGGCGTGGTCGTGGGTCCCTTCTGTGCCATCGAAGGCAATGCGGTCATTGGCGCCCGCACCGTGCTGCGCAGCCACATCGTCATCGGCCCCCACACCGAGGTCGGCGAGGACAATGACATCTACCCCCACGCCACCCTGGGCATGGGCCCCCAGGACCTGAAGTTCAAGGGCGCACCCACGCGCCTGGTGGTCGGCAACCGCAATGTGATCCGTGAGGGCTGCACCCTTCATCGGGGCACCGAAGGCGGCGGCGGCCTCACCACCCTGGGCGACGACAACTTCCTGATGACGGGATCCCATGTGGCCCACGACTGCCATGTGGGGAACAAGAACATCTTCGCCAACTGCGCCACGCTGGCGGGCCACGTGGAGGTGGGGGACGGCTGCAACATCGGGGCCTTCTCCGCCGTCCACCAGTTCTGCCGGGTCGGCCACCACGCCTTCATGGGTGGTTTCACCGTGGCAACCCAGGATGTGCTTCCCTTCATGAAAACCGCCGGCGCCCGGGACACCAAGAGCTACGGCGTGAACACCATCGGCCTGCAGCGCAAGGGTTTCCCCGTGGAGGTCGTCGAGGGGTTGAAGAAGGCTCACCGTCTTCTCTTTCACTCGGGACTGCTGCGGGACGAGGCCATGGCCCAGACCGAGAAGGAAGTGGGTCATATCGCCGAGGTGGCCTACCTGCTGAAGTTCATCCGGGAAGCCAAACGGGGCGTGCATCGTGGCTGATCAGCCCGAGACGGGCCCGCACCGGCGCCACGCCACCCTCGCCATCATCGGCCTTCCCAATGCCGGCAAATCCACCCTGCTGAATGCCCTGCTGGGGCAGAAGCTGGCGGCCACGAGCCAGATCCCCCAGACCACCCGCACCAAGGTGCTGGGCGTGGTGAACCGGGGTGATGTCCAGCTGGCCTTCCTCGACACGCCGGGGATCCACCTGCCCAAGCACGCCTTGAACGAACGCATGATGGCCCATGTCGAGCAGGCCCTCGAAGAAGCCGACCTGCTCCTGTGGATGGTGGACGCGGATGACTACCTGGGCACGGGTGAACACGCTCTGGCCAAGCGCCTGCGCAAGCTGGGCCGACCCACCTACCTGCTGCTGAACAAGATCGACCTGCTCTCCAAGGGCCGCCTCCTCGAGAAGATCGCCACCTACAAGGATCTGATGCCCTTCAAGGAGATCGTCCCCATCGGCGCTAAGATGGGGCTGAACCTGGATCCGCTCTGGGCCCTCCTCGAACGGGATGCAACCCAGCCCGGCTGGCCCTACGCCGAGGAAATCTTCACGGACCAGACCGAGCGGTCCCTGGCCGCGGAGTTCATCCGTGAAAAGGTGCTCCGGAAGACCCGGGAGGAAGTCCCCCACGGGGTGGCGGTGCTCATCGAGCAATGGATCGAGGCGGGCCATGCGGACTACCCAGAGGATCTCGGTCCCGAAGGCGTCTTCATCGCGGCGCGGATCCTGGTGGATCGCGATGGCCACCGCAAGATTCTTCTCGGTAGCCAGGGTGAGATGATCAAGGACATCCGCCAGAGCGCCCAGCGCGAATTGAGGAAGCTCCTTCAGCGCCCCGTGCGCCTGGAACTGTTCGTGAAGGTGGACGAAGACTGGCGGGACCGTCCCGATCGGTTGGACCGACTGTCCATCTAATACGACCGTGGCATAGCCGCTTCACCGGAGCCTCGCTTCGCTGGCCTGCCCCGCAGGCCGCTTCGCCATCCGGTGATCGGCTAGATCGAGAGATCCGTCGCGCGGTGCTCGGGGTCGAGCGGCGCGAGACCCTCCGTCCCGGTGACCGAGGTGTACTGGCCGCGGTCCGGATCGAAGGCGAAGACCTCACCGGTCTCAATCTTGTAGACCCAGGCGTGCAGGTGCAGCAGGCCGGCAGCGACGGCTTTGGCGACAGAGGGGTGGCTGCGCAGGTTCTCCAGCTGGACCAGGGCATTCTCCTCGACCGTGGCATGGAGCAGCTGGTTCCCATGGAGGTGGCCGTAGCTCTCCCACATGATCTGTTCGGTCTTCCGGGCATGGGCCAGCCAGGCCTTGGTGGCCGGCAACTCGCCCAGCTGGTCGGGCTCCAGCAGAGCCTTCATGGCCCCGCAGTTGGAGTGACCGCAGACGATGATGTCCTTTACCTGAAGGACCGTGACGGCGAACTCGATGCCCGCGCTCATGCCACCCATGTGTTCGTACGGGGGGACGAGGTTGCCAACGTTGCGCAGAATGAACAGCTCGCCTGGCTGGGTCTGCGTGATCAGGTTCGGGCTGATGCGCGAGTCCGAGCAGGTGATGAAGAGGGTTTCCGGTGCCTGGTCTTTGTCCAAGCGCTCGAAAAGCTCTTTGTGCGAGCTGAAGATCTGGGTCTGGAACTGGTGGATGCCTTGAACGAGCTTCTGCATCCGTCCAGTTTACCGGAGGTCAAGCCCCTGGACAGGGCCGTGAATCAAAGGTTCAGGTGAGCCAGGTGCTCTTCCGAGGTGATGGGTGTGTTCGGCTCGTCGTGGATGACCTTGCCATCGCGCAACTTCACGATGCGGTGGGCGTGGCGGGCGATGTCCTCCTCATGGGTGACGAGGATAATGGTGTTGCCCTTCTGATACAAATCTTCAAATAGGGCCATGATCTCGATGCTGGTCTTGGAATCCAGGGCGCCGGTAGGTTCATCCGCCAGGAGGATGGAGGGATCGTTCACCAGGGCCCGGGCGATGGCCACGCGCTGCCGCTGGCCACCGGAGAGCTGGTTGGGCATGTGGTCGCTACGGGTGCCCAAGCCGACGTTCTCCAGGGCCCTCAGGGCCATCTGATGCCGCTCGATGGGTGTCTTCCCCGCGTAGATCAGCGGCAGTTCCACGTTCTGGAGCGAAGTGGTGCGGGCCAGCAGGTTGAAGGTCTGGAAGACGAAGCCGATCTCCTCATTCCGGATCTGGGCGAGGTCATCGTCCGTCATGGCGGAGGCCAGCTTGCCGTTCAACTCGTAGGTGCCGTTGGTGGGCGTGTCGAGGCAACCGATGACGTTCATCATGGTGGACTTGCCAGAGCCGGAAGGGCCCATGATGGCCACGTACTCGCCGCGGCGGATCTCCATGGACACGCCGTCCAGGGCCCGCACCTCCATGTCGCCCATCTGATAGACCTTGGTGATGTCGGTGAGACGGATCAGGGGAGCGTCGGTCATGGGAACCTCGAAGGGCCGCCAGAGGCCCTGTCTCATCTTCGCAGAAGTGCCTGCCTGGTTTAGGGCGCGGTTTCGATCAGCACTGCCAATCCTAGACCACCCCCGATACCGAGGGTTGCCACGCCCAGGCCGCCACCCCGCGCCTTCAGTTGGTGGATGAGGGTAGCGACGATGCGGGCGCCGGTGGCCCCGATGGGATGGCCCAGGGCCACACCCCCCCCGGCCACATTCAGTCGGTCCTCGGGAAGGCCAAGTTGTCGTTGGCAAACGAGAAGCTGGGCTGAGAAAGCCTCGTTGAGTTCCCACAGATCAATGTCCGCCACCATCAGTCTGTGGGCAGCCAATAGCCGTTGCACGGCCGGAACGGGGGCTTCGCCTATGTCCAGCGGATCCACGCCAGCCTCGCTCCAGCCAAGGATCCGGGCCAAGGGAGTGGCGCCCTCCGCTTGATCCTGCCGGGCTACCAGAATGGCGGCAGCGCCATCGGATAGGGCAGAGGCGTTGCCCGCTGTGACCTGGCCTTGCGGATCGAAGACCGGTGAGAGGCGCGCCAACGATTCCGCCGTGATCTCCGGCCGGATGGATTCGTCGTGAGCAAGGTTGGCATGGGGTAGCAGCTCAGCCTGGAAGTCCGCGCTGGCGGCGCGGCGATGGCTCTCGGCCGCCCAGGCATCAGCCTCCGGGCGCGCAATCCCCCGCTTGGTCGCCAGCCGTTCGATGGTTTCGCCCATGAGCAGGCCCGTCACCGGGCAGCGCAGACCGTCGTGATGCATGACGTCCGGCAGCTCGCGGTGGCCCATGCGGAAGCCCCAGCGGAGGCCCGGTATCAAGTGGGGGGTGTCCGACATGGCCTCGCTCCCACCCGCCAGGATGGGCGCTTCTGCGCCATCCCTGAGCCGCTGGGCAGCGAGAATGAGGGCCTGAAGGCTGGAGCCGCAGGCCATGTTCACCGTGAAGGCGGGGGTATCGTGGGGGAGGCCGGCTTTCAGAGCGATGGTACGGGCCGGGTTCATGCCCTGGGTGTGGCTCCTGGCCATGCCCCAGAGCAGGCTGCCCGGCCGGGGCAGGGTGGGTCGTGACAGCAGGCCTTCCACGGCCGAGAGCCCGAGAGGCACGGCGCCCAGGCCCGCGAGGCTGCCGCCATAGCGGCCCTGGGGCAGGCGCCCCGCGGCGAGGATCAGCAGATCACCTGGGTTTCTCACGAAGCCTGATCCCAATCGTCTGGGGTCGGTTCTCGCGGGCCGAGGCGGGTATCCGGCGGGAACCAGACATCCCAGAGGGCCAAATGCCGGGCGACGTATTCCCGGAGCCAGTAACGGACCCGATTCACCGGCGGGCGGTTCTCGGTGGACGCAGGCACTCCCCAGGCCTGCAGCCCGAGGTGATCGGCAAGGTAGAGGGCCCGGGGAAGATGGAAATCCGACGTGACGATGACTACCTGCCGTTGGCCGAAGACCGCCCGGGCTCGCTTCAGGCTGTCCCAGGTGCGCAATCCCGCGTAATCGCTCACGATGCGGGTGGGGGGGACGCCCTGTTTCACCAGCCACCGCCGCATGGCCTGAGGCTCATTGTAGGAAGGGTGGCGGTTGTCACCGGACACCAGGAACCAGCGGATCTTCCCGTGCTGGTAGAGGTTCAGGGCCGTGCGTAGGCGACCCTGAAGCAATTCGGTGGGTTCCCCGTCGCCGTAGACACCAGCCCCCAGGACCAGCACTGGTCCACCCACCGCCGGAAGGTCCTCAGCCCGGTAGATTTGCTGGTGGTGGAGGGCCGGGAACCTTCCCAGAGTCCAAAGCAAGTCTCCCAGGAGTAGGAGCGCCAAGACCAGGAACAGGGTCCGTCGGTGCGGCCTGCAGCGATGAAGAAAGGCGGAGATCGGCATCGTGAGTTAGCATAGACCTTCCGTACGCTCCAGCCCCATGGACCTCCCGCCTGAACGAGACGCCTGAATGAACATGAGCCTTGATCCCGCAGCCTTTCCCACCCGTCTGTCCTCTCGTCGACTGCAGCTGGTCCTGGCCCCTTTGGCCCTGATCCTGGCCGCGGGGGGGATGGGTTGCTTCCGGGCCACAGGTGTAGGGCGCCCCACGGTGGCGGTAGAGGAAATTCCAGCCTCAGGAGGCGACCGGCTGGCCGGCCTGAAGGCCACCTCAGGTCCGGGGGACTTCTACCTCGGCAACGATGCGGTGCAGTTGGCGGTGGACGGCGCGGCCTTCGGGGACCGGGAAGCCCAGTTCGGGGCAGCCTCGGGCGGAGCCATCCTTGATGTGGGTGTCGTCTCTCTCGACCAGAACTTCAAGCGGGTGTCCATGCCCACCGATCTGGTGGAGCGCCTGGGGCCCGTCGTCAACCAGGATCCTGATCTGCCGCTGGTCTTCGACCGCTACGCGCCCGGGACCGGCGCCAATCAGGTGGACCTGGAGATGCAGGGCTACCTGCTGGATCCCAAGGGCAAGTTGGGGGTGGCCACGGACAGCCAGGGGAAGGTGCAGGGTCTCAGCGTCCTCCACCGGATCTCCCTGGCCAAAGCCGATACCTTCTTTACCCTGGAGACCACCGTCACCAACACCGGCACCACGGCGCTTCCCATCCAGAGCATTGGGGATTTCCTGTCCCAGCATGGCGGCGGCTTCCGATTCGTGGTTCCGGCGATCTCCACCTTTGCTGGAACGCCGCTCAGCAGCTGGGGCGTGGATATCCCCGGATCGGACTTCTCGGCGCCCCTGACCACGAGTGTGGTGGCCCCCATGGTGGCGCTCATGGGTTCGGAATCCGCCGGAAGCACCCTGGATGAGCACGCATCCCTGGGCATCCTCCCCCTGGATGTAGATCAGGTGCTGGTGGCCTCGGATCCCCAGCATGCACTCACAGAATTGCGCCCCGGATTCCCCGGTCGTCTGGTGGTGGGGAGCCCGGCCGCGGCCAGCCTGTCCGCTGGGCAGTCCATGACCTACCGGCGGCGGTTGTATCTGGTGGGGGGACCCAGCATCTCCGCCACCCAGCCAGCCCAGGCCACGGCCGTCTTCAATGAGATGGTCCAGGCACGGACTGGCCTCCGAGGTGGGGATTTCGGCATCTTGACCTACGATTCCTTCGGTACGGCGGCCCGCACAGGTCCCCTCCAGACCGAGTTCCGGTTCGAGCGCTATACAGGCCTGAACGCTGATCCAGCCGCGGATGCAGATCCCTCCCACTGGGTGACGGAACGGGTGGACTGGCGTGAGGCCAGTGACATCCCCTCGGTCGACGGACCCATCGGAGTCCTGCTGCCGGCCGTCGCCGATGCACGGGGGACGGGCTACAACCAGCCTTACCGGGTGACCGCGAGGAACGCTGTCCAGAGCAACACCTTGTATCTCGGCACCAATGCGGCTAATACCAACCGGCCCTATCTCACCACGCCCATCACGCCTTCGAAAGACCAGATCTGGCGCCTGGCTGAGAACCTTGCCCCTGAGCGCGCCGAGATCGTGGATGCCTCCGGCAACGTGATCCACAATAAGCAGCTGAGCCACAACTTCGTCGTCCGACAGGCGGGGACCTTGGAGTTGCTGGGCCTGAATCCCCTCCGCATCACCCTGTCGGCGCTGGGTGGAATACCTGATCCCTCGATGAAGCGGTCACGTCACCTGGCTGGGTACTACAACCAGGTAATCAAGGGCAAGGACATCGCCGGCACCAACCTGGCCGCCTACCAGTACACGGCAGGGAACCAGATGTTTGGTACGGCCTTCCGGTTATCGGGCGGGGCAGCCTCGGCCTTCTTCGCCCCCGGGGATTACCTGGCCTACGGCACCCGTGGCCCGCTGTCCCATCTGGATGTGCTGCCGGTAAAGTCCTTCGATGGCCAGCAAGATACGACCCATGCATTCGTGACCATCCCCCCGGCCTTGCCGGCGGGCTGGACAAGTTTCGACGTTCCGGGCCCCACTCAGGCCACCACCGGCGGCCTGAACCCCGGCGAAATGCTCAGCTCGGCCCTGGCGGAAGGGGTGCAGACGGTGGCCCGTACCGAAGAAGACGAGTTGACGGATCCCTCCGCGCTGCAGGCCGAGTTCCGGTCGGAGATCGAAAACCTTTCCGTCACGGATGCCCAGCGGGCTCCCATCGGCAACGATCCCTTCGTGGTCGGCGCCCGCAGCTCCACCCTGGTGGACGGTTTCGCAACGGCGCTGTTCACCCCGACACCCACCGGCGACCGCAACGGAGGGGCGCGCCCCTCCAAGGGTTGGACTCTGGCGGATTTCATCACCCAGGCCGAGGGTGCCTACACCATCGTCCACCGGCCCCGGGGGCCCCAAGGGCTCTTCACGGTGCGCGCATTCGATCCGGCAGTGCCGCTCGGAACTGGCGTAAACGCCTGGTGGACTCAGACCGGTTCCGTATCCCTGGGCAAGCGCCAAGGTGATTTCGATGCTCTGGAATTGATCCGGGCTGAGGGCTGTGATCCGGCGGATCCCACGGCCTGGTTCACGGAGTTCAAGGCCGTTCGGGCTGACTGGTTCTCCCTGCTGAGCCAGGAGACTCCGACCGCTTTCACCAAGGGACTCGGGCTTTCCGCCTCGCGGTTCAGCCTGGACACGCCCGTGGGTCTGGCTCGCACCTACCTCAAGGTTGGGTCCCCCTTGGCCCAGACGACGCTGGACCCCCTGCTGTCCTCCCTTCGTAGCGGCGCGGCCGTGGCCTCCACGGGGCCCCTGCTTGATGTGACTGTCAATGGTGTGGGTCCGGGCGGCCTGGTGACGGGGCCCGCAACCACCGTCACGATCGCGATCTCGCTCTACGCAGCGGACTGGGTGCCGGTGGATGAGGTTCGCGTGGTGGTGAACGGAGTGGCCCAGGTGGTGCCCATGACCAGCTTCACGGCTTCTACTACCGATTTCCTCCTCCGCACCGCCACCCTCAGTGGGGTCGCCATGCCCACGGGGAAGGATGCCTGGGTGGTGGTCGAAGCCGGCGTGCCTCTGGCCACAACTGGGGCTTATCAGGCCGGAACCCCCTGGAACAAGATCATGAAGGGCATTTATCCCATTGTCGTCACCAACCCCGTCTTTGTGGATGTGGACGGTGGGGGGTACACTCCTCCGGGACTCTGAACGGGCGGTGCAGCAATGGCGGATTGGCTTCCGGATCGACTTCCGGAGGATATTGATGCGGAGCGGTCGTTCCTGGCCACCTGCTGCGCGCCAGGGGCGGGTTTCGCGGCCAGCGAAGCCGTGTTCGCGCTGGCCGAAGAGGATTTCGTCCACCCGGCCCACCGCGCGGTGTTCCGGGCCCTTCGGACCCTCATCGAGGCCCAGGTCGAGGTCAATTCCCTCACCCTGAAGGATGCGCTGGATCAGGACGACAGCCTCAACAAGGTGGGCGGTTATCCAGGCCTGGTGGAATTGCTGGCTGGCGAGGATGTGGAGCGGCCCCAAGTGCTGGCGGACTTGATCCGCCGCAAGGCCAAGTTGCGTCGCCTCGTGCACCTGGGTGCCGAATTGGTGCGCCGGGCCGCCGATGAAGATGAGCCCCCCGAAGTGCTGGTGGACCAGACAGCCCAGAGCCTCTTCCATCTGGCCCAGGGCGATGCCAAGGCCAAGGGGCTGCTCTCCATCCAGTCTGTGGCGGACGACGCCATGGAGCGCCTTCACGAGCGGCTTGAGGGCCGTCTGTCGCCCGGCGTGCGGGTCGGGTTCAGCCGCTTTGACGAGCTGACCCAAGGTTTCCAGCCGGGCAACCTGATCGTACTGGCCGCCCGACCCGGCATCGGCAAGACGGCCCTGGCTTTGAACTGGATTCTGCGGGCGGCCCAGGAGCGGGATGGGCGCCCTGGTCACTGTGGTGCCTTCTTCAGTCTTGAAATGAGCCACGAGGAGGTCTTCCTGCGTCTGCTCGCGGCCCAGAGCCAGACAAATATGAAGGATCTCCAATCCGGTAGGGCCACCGGACGGCTGGATCAAGTCATGCGGTCCCGGGACGAACTGGTGCAGATGCCACTGTTCATCTGCGACCAGGCCTCCATCACCGTGCCCCAGATCCAGAACATGGTCGTGAAGCAGGGCAGCCAGAGCAACCGGCGGGTGGAGTTCGTCATCATCGACTACCTGCAGCTGCTCAGCAGTCCCGAGAACAGCCGGGGCTCCAAGCAGAACGAGGCTGTCCGTATCGGCGAAATCAGCCGCGGCCTGAAACTCATGGCCAAGGATTTTGGAATTCCTGTGGTGGTGCTCTCCCAGCTCAACCGCGAAGTGGAGCACCGCCAGGGCGGTCGGCCTCAGCTCAGTGACCTCCGCGATTCCGGCGCCATTGAGCAGGACGCCGATATGGTGGCCTTCATCCATAGGAAGATGATGCCGTCCGCCAACGAAGAGCCCGATCCCTCAGCCGAGCTGATCGTCGCCAAGCATCGTAACGGACCCACCGCCATCATCCAGCTGCACTTCCAGGGCGAGTACGCGATGTACCGGGAAATGGTGAGAGAGACGCCCTCCTACGCATGAAAAGGGCGGCCAATCGGCCGCCCTTTTCATGCGTAGGTGAGGGGCTATTCCAACCCGAAGGTCGACGTCTCCAGCTCCTTTTTTGCGAACGCCATGAAGAGATCGGCGGTGGCTCCGTCGACGATGCGGTGGTCGAAGCCCAGGCTGCTGAACATGATCTGGCGGATGGCGATGAAGTCGGTGCCATCGGGACCGGTGATGACCACGGGACGCTTCACGATGGCACCCACGCCCTGAATGGCAGCCTGGGGCTGGTTGATGATGGGGAGACCGAAGGTGTCGCCGTAGACCCCGGGGTTGGTGATGGTGAAGGTACCGCCGCTGATCTCATCAGGCTTCAACTGCTTGGAACGGGCGCGCTCAGCCAGGTCGTTGAGGCTGCGGGCCAGGCCGCCAAGGTTCATCATGTCGGCGTTCCTCACCACCGGCACGATGAGGCCCCAGTCCAGGCTTACGGCAATGCCCAGGTTGATGTCCTGCTTGTAGACGACATTGTCGCCGTCCACGGAGGCATTGGCGATCGGATAGGTACGCAGGGCCTTGCAGGCGGCCATCATCACGAAGGGCATGAAGCTCAGCTTGGTGCCGAACTGGGCCTCGAAGGCTTTCTTGTGCTTGTTGCGGAGCTGGGCCACGTGGGTCATGTCGATCTCAAAGACCGTATAGGCGTGGGCCGAGGTGCGGCGGCTGGCCACCATGTTGTCGGCGATGATCTTGCGCATGCGGGTCATGGGCTCGACCTTGACGCGTTCGCCTGCAGCAAAGGCGGGCATGGCAGGGGCGGGGGCCGCGGACATGCCCGGTGTCAGGCCCATGGTTGGTGCCGAGGGATCATGCACCGCCGGCAGGGCCGGGGCGATGGAGGGAGCGGGAGCCGCGATCGTGGCGGCCGGGCCTTTGGCCAGGTAGGCCTCCAGATCCTCCTTGGTGACACGCCCAGCCTGGCCGGTGCCCTGGACCCTGGCAAGGTCGATGCCGTGCTGCTTGGCCATTTCGCGGACCAGGGGGCTGCTCTTGGTGCGGAGGCGGCCCTCCAGGCTGTTGTCGTCCTCCTCGGCCAGCGGGGCAGGGGCCGCCGCGGGAGCACTCGCAGGAACGGAGGCGGGAACCGCGGCGGGCAGGCCAACCCCGGTGGGCTTTTCAGAGGCGCCACCAATGCGGGCCACCACAGTCCCTACGGGGACGGTGGCGTTCACCTCCACGAGGATCTCCAGCAGGGTTCCGGCGGCGGGGGCGGGGATCTCCGCGTCCACCTTGTCGGTGCTGATCTCGTACAGGGTCTCGTCCTTGGCGATCACGTCGCCGACCTGCTTGTGCCACTTCAGCACGGTGGCTTCCGCGATGCTCTCGCCCATCTGGGGCATGACGACGTCAAAGGCCATGGTTCGCTCCTATGCGGACAGGGTCGGGGTTTCGAGGTGGTGGCGGGTGAGGGACTGGAAGGCGTGGGCGACCTCCAGCAGGCGGACATCCGAAAGAGCTGGCCCGATGAGTTGGATGCCGGCCGGGAGGCCGCCGGTGAACCCCGCCGGCATGGACAGGCAGGGAAGCCCAGCCAGGGCGGTGGGGACGGTGTAGACATCGGCGAGGTACATGGACATGGGGTCATCCGTCTTGGCGCCGAACGGGAAGGCTGGGCCGAGGCTGACAGGGGAAGCCAGGATATCGGCCTTGGCGAAGGCCGCATGGAAATCGGCGGCGATCAGGGTGCGGGCCTTGAGGGCCTTGGTGTAGAAGGCGTCGTAGTAGCCCTTCGACAAGCAAAACGTCCCAAGGAGGATGCGGCGCTTCACTTCATCTCCCAGCCCTCGATCCCGGGTCTGGGCGATCATCTCGGGCAGCCCACCCTCTGGCACGGGCACGCGGAGGCCGTACCGCACGCCGTCGAAGCGGCTGAGGTTGCTGGACACCTCGCTGGTGCAAAGCAGGTAGTAGGTATCAATGGCATAGCGCGTGTGGGGCAAGCTCACTTCCACCAGTCGCGCACCCTTGTCTTCGAATACTCGAAGGGCGGTGTCGAGAAGGCTGCGGACGCCGGGTTCCAGGCCGTCGGCGAAGTATTCCTTCGGGAGGCCGATGCGGAGGCCCTTGAGTTCTGCGGCCTGCAGCCGCGCCAGCCGCTCGGTCCCTGGCAGGTCCACGGAGGTGCTATCCAGGGGATCGAGGCCGGCCATAACGCTGAAGGCCAGCGCCAGATCCTCAGCGGTGGCGGCGATGGGGCCCACCTGATCCAGACTGGAGGCCATGGCCGTAAGGCCGTAACGGCTGAGGACACCGTAGGTCGGCCGGAGGGCTGTCACATTGCAGAAGCTGGCGGGCAGACGCACGGAACCACCGGTGTCACTGCCCAGGGCCAAGGGTGCGTACCTTGCTGCCACGGATACCACGGACCCGCTGCTGCTGCCTCCAGGCACCAGGGACGGATCCCAGGGGTTCCGGGCGGGACCGAAGGCACTGTACTCACCGCTGGAGCCCATGGCGAACTCGTCGAGATTGGCCTTGGCGATGGGAACCGCGCCGGCCACAATCAGGCGGCTCACCACCGTGGCGTCGTAGGGCGCGACATACCCTTCGAGCACGCGGGAGCCGCAGGTCATGGGGAGGCCGGACCAGTGGAGGTTGTCTTTGAGAATGACGGGTAGGCCCAGCACTGGCGTCCGTTCCCCGACCTGCAGGCGTGCGTCGGCTTTCCGGGCCAGCTCAATGCTGCGCGCCTCATCCGTGGCCAGGATGGCGTGGAGGGTTCCATCCAGGGTCCGGATGCGGTGGAAGGCTGCGCGCACCAGGGTCTCAGAGGACAGGTCGCCAGCATCCATTGCTCCACGCCAGTCCATCGCTGTGCCCAACGCCATGCCCGCTCCCGTGGAACCTTCTACTTTGCCACCACGCTGGGGTGTCTTCCAGCCCGGACCGGCCGGGTGACCGCCATCTCCTGGTGAGATTCCGCCATGTTTCGCTGCCCTGGGCCTGCACGCGGAATAGAAATAGGCTACCATCCTCTGCTCAAGCCCTGTTCTTCCTTCCCCATGCGATGCGCTGACGCAGGGTGCATTGTGGATCCCCATGAATCCTTTTGATGTGCTGGAACTTCCCCCTGATGCCTCGCCCGAGGACATCAAGGCCGCGTACCATCGTCTCGCCAAGCATTGGCACCCGGACCGCTATACCGGTGCCGCCAAGGTGGAGGCGGAAAGTAAGTTTCGGGAACTCGCGGAGGCCTTCAGTACGCTGAAGGATCCGGGCAAGAGGCTCGCACTGGTGCAACAGATTCCCAAGACAGCAACTGCCGCCGCGGCGCCCAGGGAAAAAGAGAGGGAAACCGAGGCCCCGCAGGAGCGGACACCTGAAGATTGGGCGGCCATGGCCAAGCAAGCCTTCGATGAGGGGCGGGTTGATCAGGCCCAGGCACTCATCCAGTATGCGATCCGCTTGGATGATAAAAAAGCACAGTACCACGCGATGCTGGCCACATTCCTGGAACAAGGAGGGGGTGATCTCCGTGCGGCGGTGAAAGCGCTGGAAGCTGCGATCCGGCTCTCCCCCCGTGATGTGGAAAGCCATCTTCGCCTGGCGGCCCACTTCCAGACCCTGGGCATGGCAGCCCGGGCCCAGCGGCACCTCCAGACCGCCCGCGAGATCGCACCGAATCACCCGAAACTCCGGCAACCCGCCCCCAAGAGCGGAAAAGGGGGCAAGGCGGCCCCGGCGCCAGGCAAGAAGGGCACGGCTTCGGCCGCCCCTGAAGCCACGGCGAGTCTGGTGGATCAACTTAAGGACCTCTGGGGCCGACTGACGGGAAAGGGTTGACATGAGGATCCGCGCCGCAGGCAAGACCGATGTCGGTTGTGTCCGTAAACACAACGAGGACAGTTACCTGGCCGACTCGGACCTGGGGCTTTTCGTGGTGGCCGATGGGCTCGGTGGCCACGCCGCCGGTGAAGTGGCGAGCCAGATCGTCGTGGATACCGTGGCCAAATTCGTGGGTGAGACCCGGGAGAAGGACCGGACCTGGCCCATGGAGTACGATCCCAGCCTCTCCTACGACGGGAACCGGCTGAAGGTGGCCCTGCTGCTGTCAGACCGGGCCATCGCCGAGGATATCCGCCACAATCCGGAACGGGAGACCATGGGGTCCACGGTGGTGGCAGGTCTGTTGCACGGATCCAAGGTGACCCTGGCTCATGTGGGAGATAGCCGAGCCTATCTGCTGGATCCAGAAGGTATCCGGCAAGTTACGAGGGACCACAGCTGGGTGGCCGAGCAGGTGGCGAACGGTATTCTCACCCCTTCAGAAGCCCGGGTGCATCCCTTCCGGAACGTGATCACTCAGGCTCTTGGCAACGGGGGAGACCTGGATATTGAGGTCCAAAATATGGAGCTGGGCAAATCGGAGCGACTTTTGCTTTGCTCCGACGGCCTGTCAGGAATGATCGGCGACAGACAGATCTGGGACATCGTGACACAGTCCAGCACCCTCCAACAGGCTGTGGAATCACTCGTTCTGACCGCGCGGGAGCATGGCGGCGAGGACAATATCACGGCTATCTTGGTCGATCTGGAGCCCGAAGTTCCCTGATGCAAAAATAGTTAACCTTGACCTAATCCATTCCAGCGGTACCATCTTCAATACCTAAATTCTCCAAGTGAGGCATCCGGTGGGTCTCTTCGGAAGCAAACCCAAAAGTCTTGTTGGCTTGGATATCGGATCCAGCTCAGTGAAAGTCTGCGAACTCCAGCAGATTGGAAAGAGTGGCCAGACCCGCTATCGCCTGCAGAAACTCGGGCGGGTGGCGCTACCGCCCGACGCCATCGTGGATGGCGACATCATGGATAGTAACGCTGTGGCGTCAGCTATCCGGCAGGTCATGGCAGAACAGAAAATCAAAGCCAAAGATGTGGCCATCTCCGTGTCGGGTCAGCAGGTGATGGTCAAAAAAGTGACATTCCCCCTCATGAGTCAGGCAGAGTTGGCTGAATCTGTGCGTTGGGAAGCTGAGAGCTTCTTCCCGGCGGGCCAAGGTTTGGATTCCTACGCCCTGGATTACTACCTCATCGAGGAACGGGCCGCCGACGGCAACATGGATGTGGTGCTGGTGGCTTGCCGCAAGGACAAACTCGAAGCCTACGTGAGCTGCGTGGCCCAAGCCGGATGCAGCCCCAAGGTGGTGGACGTGGATGTCTTCGCCCTGCAGAACGCCTATGAGGCCAATACCATGGGCGGCGGACGGGACGAAGTCGTGGCCCTGGTGAACATGGGTGCCACCTTCACCAACCTCACGATGATGGTGGGTGGCAAGTCCGTGTTCTGGCGCGACATGGCCTGGGGCAGCAGCCGATATTCCGAGAAGCTCATGGAGGACTGGGGCGTGACTCGCGAAGGCGCGGAGCGCCTGAAGCGGAACCAGGCTTCGGAGGGGCACGAGCCGGATGAAGTCCATCCGTCGATCAATGCCGTCTCGGACGCATTTGCCGATGAGCTCAGCCGAACTCTTGATTTCTTCAAGAGCAGCTTCAAGGTCGACCGTCTCGACCGAGTGCTCGTCAGCGGCGGCGGCTCCATGACCCACGGATTGATGGATGTACTGAGCGATCGGCTCCGGGTTTCAGTGGACCGGTTCAATCCCTTCCAACTCGTTGAGATCGATGGCCGAACCGAGGATCCCATGACGGTTCGCGAGATCGGCGGCGGTGCCACCGTCGTGGTCGGACTGGCCTTGCGCCATGTGGGGGACCGATGATCAAGATCAATCTGCTAGGGGACGCCCTGAGCCAGGGCGGCACCAAGAAGGGCGCCAGCAAGGCGGCCGCCGAGCCTGTCCAGGTCTACACGGGTGAAGGCGGAAGCCGCTCGAGCCTGCCCATCGCCGGTGTTGTCGTGGGTCTCGTGTTCGCTGCCTGCGGTGGCATCTACTATGTCTGGCTGAACAGCGAATTAACCAAGGCCGAACAGCAGAAGGCCGACCTCGAACGCGATAAGAAGCAGTACGAGCCTTATATTGCCTTGGAAAAGACCTTCCGGGAGAAAAAGGCAGCCCTCCAGAAGAAGGAAGAGGTGATGACCACTCTCAAGCGGCAGCAGTCGCTCCCGGTGCATCTCCTTGAAGAACTCGCCAACAGCCTGCCGGACGACGTGTGGTTCAAGAAGGTCTCCCAGAAGGGTTCGCTCATCACCATCGAGGGAGAGGGCCGGAATTTCGAAGCCATCAATGCCTTCTACGGGAACCTGCAGTCTCGCACCCGCTGGTTCAAGAAGATTAATTACCCGAATGCGAAGCGGGGGGCCACTGGCTCCTTCGACTTCACGATCTCCTTCGAACTCCAGAACGCTGTCTGAGGTAGGCCATGAATCCCCAGCTTCAGAAACAGATCGGCGTCGGCGCGGTGGCGGGAATCGTCCTGGCCGGCTTGGTCTACTTCCTGCTCGGCGGGAAGCGGAGCGAGCTGGAAACCGTGCGGGCCGACGTGAAGACCCTCCAGGCCGAAGTGGACAAAGGCCGCCTGCTCAAGGCGAGTTACGAGAAGTTGCGCGATGAGGTCGCCAAGCAGGACAAGCGTATCGAAGCATTGATCAAGATCATGCCTTCCGAGGCGGACTACGGCGAAATCCCCTATCGCATCAAGAAACTCGCAGATGACGCAGGTATCGATCAGGTCTCCTTCTCCCTCAGGCCCGAGCGGAAGGATACCTACTACACGGAGAAGCCCGTCGAGTTCGAGTTCAGGGTGGGGTATCACGCCTTCGGCCAGTTCACCTCACTGGTTTCGGGTTATGACAAGATCATCAACGTCTCCAACATCGAGTTCACCCGGAAGACCGACAAGGGCAGCCTCTATCCGGCCACGGTGAAGTGCATCATCAGCGCCTTCATCTACAACCCCGAACCTCCCCCGGCGGCGCCCGCCAAGAACCCCGCCCCGGCGAAGGCCCCCAAGGCCGGCGCCAAGGAGGATTGAGGAACCCGCCATGATCCATCGACTCCTGTATCTTCCTCTATTCGCCGGAATCGCCCTGGCTGGCCAGACTGGCCAGACGGCCAAGCCCGCTGAATCGCCCGTCGTCGCCGCATCGGGGCCTGAAGCACCTGCCCAGGACGTGGCCATCATCAAGATCACGCCCTACCAACCCACCATCCAGCGGGATCCTTTCGCGACCCCCCGGGATGACCGTCCCACCGATGCTCTCGACCGCATCGATGACATCTCCGTCAAGGGGATGATCCGGAAAGACGGCAAGAATTTTGCCATCGTCTCCGATAGCCGCGGGAATGTCCGTTGGCTCCCCGCCGGACACCGGTTCAAGGATGGGGAAATCACCAGCATCACTGACAAGGCTGTCACGTTCCATCAATGGGATGTGAACACCACAAACCGCTCTGTATTCCGCACCATCACGAAGACGTTCAAGCGTGAGGAGGGTAAACGATGAATGCTCGCCTGAGTTCCTTGCTGGTCGCAGGGGGCGTGGTCCTGGCGGGGATCCACACGGGGTCCCTCCTTGCCTCGCCGGCCACAGAATCCGCCGTCGCGAAGGCCACGCTGGCCGCCGCGACCTTGGAGCCCGCTGGCGCGGGTGCCAAGGTATCGCTCCGGATCCCGGGTATGACGGGACAGCCTGCCATCCAGGTCCTTTCCAGCCCCCTTCGTGTCGTGCTGGATCTGCCCGGGGTCGAACGCGGCACCGCCGTCACCAAAAAAGATTTGGCCCAGCTGACACATCCCCTGGTCCAGAAGGCCCGCCTGGGCCAGTTCTCAATGGCACCCAAGCCGGTGACCCGGCTGGTGCTCGAGGTGGCCCCCGGGACCCAAGTGGTCGTGGGTACTGGCCCTGATGGCGTCCAGCTGATGCTGAGCCCCGGCGAGGGGCGCGTCCAGGCTCGGATTGAGGGTATCTATCACCCGGAGGCCTTGCCTCTTCCTGGCATCCAGACCACTGACCCCATGACGGTCGCGCATACGCCGGTCCTTGCACCTGCTCCCAACAACCCCGCGACGGTCCAAACATCGGCAAAGCCGCTGGCCAGCCTGCCCGCTCTGGGTAGTTCCTTCCAGCTTCTGCCTCAATTGGCCACTTCCACCTCCCTGCCTGTGGCCACGCCTGAAGCGGTGCAGTTGCCCGAGGCCGAGAAGGCCCAGGCTCCCACCCACAACCGATACGCAGGGCGAACCCTTGGCGAGACTTCCACCAAGTACACTGGTGCCAAGATCACCATCGACCTCCAGAACACGGATATCCGCGACTTCCTGCGCATCCTTGCGGATACCGGGAAGCTGAACCTTGTGATGGATCCCGATGTACAGGGCAATTACGGGTTCAAGTTCAACGAGACCCCCTGGGACCAGGTCCTTGATGTCGTGCTGAAGAACGCAAGCCTGGGCAAGGAAATCCAGAACGGCGTCCTGCGCGTCGCCAAGGTCGAGAAGCTCCAGAAGGAAGAAGAGGAACGCAAGAAGCTGGAGGAGACCAAGGCCCTGTCTGGGGAACTCCAGACCATCACCCGCCCCCTCTCCTATGCGAAGGTCAGCGATGTCCAGAGGATCCTCAAGGAGATGATGACCAAGCGCGGTTCAGCCATCCTGGATGACCGTACCAACACCCTCATCATTACGGATCTCCCTTCTCGCATTCCCGTCATCTCGGAGCTGCTGGACACCCTGGATGTCCAGATTCAACAGGTCCAGATCGAAGCCCGCGTGGTCGAGGCCAACAAGGACTGGCAGCGTCAGTTTGGCGTCAAGTGGCCCCAGGCCGACGGCGGTGCTGCAACTCTCGGCGGCCCGTGGGTGGGCACCCAGGCACCTTTCTGGAACGGCATCCAGGGCTTCAACCGGACTGCTTCAGGCCAGCACAGCTCGGTGGCCTGGTCTCCCGGCATGCCTGGTGTGACCTCCATCGCGGCTCCCGCGGGTGAAGTCTGGCTCTCCTTCCTGAGCAACCGGTTCAGCATCAATGCGGTCCTTCAGGCCATGGAGTCCGAGGGAACCGTGAAGATCGTGTCCTCCCCGAAGGTGGTGACCCAGAACAACAAGAAGGCCACCATCCTCAGCGGCGAGAAGATCCCCTATCCCACGCAGCAGGGTGGAGCCCAGGGTGGTGCGATCACCGTCGCCTTCGTGGACGCGAACTTGCAACTCGATGTCACGCCCCAAATCACCAACGAAGGCACCATCATTATGGATATCAAGCTGGAGAAGGCCGAGGCCGACTTCAGCCGCACAGTGAATGGCACACCGACCATTCTCCGCAAGATGCTGGAAACCCAAATGCTGGTGCGGGATGGCGGCACTGCGGTGTTGGGTGGTGTGTATGTGACCAACCATACCAAGGGCCGGGCCGGTGTCCCCTTCTTGTCCAAGATCCCCCTTCTGGGCTTTCTGTTCCGCAGGGATACCAAGTCCGAGTCGAACAGCGAACTGCTGATCTTCATCACGCCTCGGGTATTGCGACAATAGGCCTACCCCGTTCACAAAGGAACGGCCCCGAACGGGGCCGTTCCTTTATTGAAGAAAGCAAAAGCTACTTGACGATGGGGAGGGTGCGGACGAGGCGCTTGCAGCTGTTGCAGAGGATGGTGAAGTTGTCCGCCTGCTCGAAGTGGTATTTGAATCCAGGGTCTTCGGAGACCTTTTCTAGGCGGCCAAAGTGATATTCGGCGATGCGCACGCTTTGGGGGGCGGTCAGATCGGCGCCGCAGTGGGTGCATGAGATGGCGGCCATGCTTGCTCCTCGGGAGGCTGGAGAGTCAGGAATGGAACAGTTTCCAGAGCCCCCAGCTTACCAGAGCCAGCACGGTGAGGCCCACCAAGACCCGCAGCAGTGCCTTGCCGATCCGATATGCGACGTAGATCACGAACAGGAGGGCGAGGGCGCCGACGACAAGCATGGTGTTGCTCATAGGCGCCTCCCATCTGGATCCCAAGTATAAAATCCCCTTCCAGCCTTCCGGCCCGTTTCACCCTGGGCGACCTTCTCCCGGAGCAGGGTGGGTGGCTCGAAGCGAGGATTTCTGGAGGCCCGGAAGAGGCCTTCGGCAATGCTTAGACGCAGGTCCAGGCCGATGCGGTCGGAGAGTTCGAGCGGCCCCACTGGGTGGCCATAACCCAGGGTCATGAGGGCGTCCAGGTCCTCGGTTGTGGCGGCGCCCGCCTCCAGCAACCGCATGGCTTCCAGGCCCTGGACCAGGGCCATCCGGGCCGCGGCGAAACCCGGCTGATCCTGCACGACGACCACGCGCTTCCGCAGGGCCAAGCCGAGGGCGCGTCCCTGGTCCACCAAGGACGGAGGTGTCCCAGACGGTACGGCGACTTCCACCACGGCCATCCGAGGCACCGGTACGAAGAGATGAAAGCCCAGAAGGCGCTTTTGAATTCCGGCGGCCTCCGCCAGGTCGGAGATGGGCAGGGCGGAGGTCCCGGATAGCAGCAGCAGGTCCGTTCCGCCCCAGCCTGCGGCCATGGCCAGAGCTAGGGTTTTCTGACCCGGATCTTCCGGCAGGGCCTCCAGCAGAGTGGATACGCTCTCCATCGCTTCCAAGCTGAAGGGAGCTGCCTGGAGGCGGCTGCGGGCCTTTTCGTGCGCCTGGGGCGACAAAGCGCCCTTCTGCATGGCCACTCCCCACCGCTGCTCGACTTCCTGGAGTCCTTGTCGGGCGTGGTCCAGGTCGCGGCCGAGCAGCCGCACCTGCAGCCCGCATTCCGCTGCCCACTGGGCTGTGGAGAGGCCGAGTGCCCCCGGCCCGAGGATGGCGAAGATACCGGTCATGATTGCTCCCGATTGGCTGGGGTGATCCCCGCCTGCCAGGCCCCGGCCATCAGCAGGTCCAGAAGATCCTTGTCCGCGGGTCCTTCAGCCATTGATTCGCCTCCCTACCCGCTATGATGAACGGAAAGGGCCATCCGCACCTTCCCGAACCCGCAGCTCGCCAGGGTCTTCATTCCTCATGCTCATCGATTTCGCCGCGATCACCCATCCGGGCAAAGTCCGGAGGAACAATGAAGATGCTTACCTGCTGAGCGCGCTGGATGGCGAAGAGCCCATCATCAATGCCCCGGCCACGCCGTTGAAGGTGAGCGAGCCGGGCCTGCTCGTGGCTGTGGCCGATGGCATGGGCGGGGCCGCCGCGGGAGAAGTGGCCAGCCGGGAAGGGTTGGCGGCGGTGGCCCTCTATCTTTTCGGCCACTGGGGGCGTCTCGCGCCAGGCAAGGGCCGCGAAGCGGACCTGGTCAAGGCGCTGGAAGCGGCCGTGAGGGAGGCCAGCGACGCAGTTCTGCGCTATTCCGATGACGACCGCACCGCCCGGGGCATGGGCTCCACGCTGACGGCCGCGGTCATCTGGAGTGGCTGCGCCTATGTGGCCCAGATTGGCGACTCCCGGGCCTACCTGCTGCGCCAGGGTGATCTGCACCAGCTCACCGAGGATCAGACCCTCGTGAACGATCTGGTGGCCCAGGGCTCGCTTACCCGCGAGCAGGCGCGCACCCATCCCCAGCGCAACATGATCACCCAGGCCCTGGGTTCGCCGCAGCCGCTGAAGGTGGCGGTCTCCCGCCTCGCACTGCGACGTGGGGATCGCCTCCTCTGCTGTTCTGATGGACTCCACGGTGAAGTGGGTGACGGCCACATCCGCGAGGTTCTGAGCCAGAACCTCAGTCCCCGACGCAGCCTGGAGCTGCTGTTGGACGAGGCCATCACCCGGGGCGCCCGGGACAATGTCACCGGGGTGGTCCTGGTTCTCAATGATCCCTCGCTTCCTCTGCCCACGCCGGGCGAACCAATCGACCTGCTTCACCCCGATTCCAGGGACCGTCGACACGGTTTCTGGGGCCGTCTGCGTGGGCTTTTCGGAGGCGCCACCTCATGAGCATCCTTCAGGGGACCGTGTCCCTCAAACGTTTCCTGGTGCTGGGCCCAGTGCCGGACCCCAAGGATCTCCAAGCCGGTCTGGAGCAGGACCAGTTCCGCCCCTTCCAGGACGGGGTGGAGGAAGAGCGCATGGGTTGGTGCGACTGGCGCAACCCGCTCATCACGCCGCCGGATGAGGACTGGGTCGGGCAGGAGCGCTTTGCCGTCTTCGGTCTTCGTATCGACACGCGCCGCGTGCCACCGACCCTGCTCAGGGCCCATATGGACCTGCGGCTGCAGAGCCTGCAGAAGGAGAAGGACCTGGCCTTCATCGGCAAAGAGGCCCGCATCTCCCTCCAGGACGAAGTAAAGCTGGAACTGTTGCGCAAAGTGCTGCCGACACCGCGAGTGGTGGAGGTGGCCTGGGATCTCAAGGGCGGCATCCTCTGGACCACGGCCTCCTCCAGCAAGGCCCAGGGCGCCCTCTCGACTCTGTTCATCAAGTCCTTCGGCTGCGAGATCCACCCCCTGGCGCCTCTGGTGCTGGCGGGGCGGCTCAGTCCCGGATTGTCCGTGGAGGGCCTGATGGCCCTGGATCCGCTGGATCTCGAACTCGAGGAGGCCTGAGTTGAAGCCGCTTGAACTTATGGAACAGGGGCGTTTCCTCGGCGAGGAGTTCCTTCTCTGGCTCTGGATGCGCAGCATGACCGAAGGTGGCGCCAGCGGCGAGGATGGTGATGGCTCCGGCTGCTTCGTGGACGACGCCATCCAGCTGGCCTCTGAGCGCGGCGAGGTGAAGGAAATCAGTCTCCGCAAGGGCAATCCCGCGGAGAGTCGCGAAGCTTTCGAGTCGCTCAGCCGCGGCATGCGCCCAGCGAAGATGAAGCTGCGGATCCTTTCCGGCGACCTGGAATGGGTGTTCACCCTCAATGCCGCCACCCTCGACATGGGCACGCTCAAGCTGCCGCCTAGCACCGGCAAGGCGCCCCACGAGCGGCTCCACGACCGACTCTTCCTGCTGGAGGAGGGCGCGGCTCATCTGGAACGCCGCCTGAAGATCTTCCTTCAGGCCCGCTCAGATGATCCAGGCCGCCTGGAGGAATCCATGCGCGCGTGGGTGAGGGCCGGGCGCACGGGCGAAGCGCTGCCCACGGGCGAGGCCCCGTGGGAGGCATGAACCACGCTGCGGTCCTGCTTCTGCCCGCGGTGATCGTCGCGGCGGCGCAGGAGCCCGCACCCGTGCTGGCGCAGACCCGCACGCCCGAAGGCAAGGCCATTCTCCTCAGGCTCCAGTTCAGGAAAGGCCTCAGCGTCGAAGGCAAGGCGCTGCCGAGGGCTTTTCTGACCAAGGCAGCGGATGTAAGCGGCTGGGTGTCGTTTGAGAACCTCAGCCCCCAGGGCAAGCGCTGGGCGCTGGCGGCGCTGTTCCCCGAGGACCAGTGGCGCCAGGAGGAGGTGCGCCATCGGGTCGGCCATCCCGACGTGGAATCCGTATGGACCATGGCCGCGCTCTTCACCGGCCATGGCCAGAACTACGACCGGCTCATGGTCGAGAACCCCGACCTCCCGGAGAAGCTGCGAGAGGGGGATGTCTGGCGCATTCCCCGCAGCTTGCTCTCGGCGGACCTCGGCGGGACGGGCAAGCGGCCCGACCGCTCCCAGCCTGAGGACGAACTCGACGACGAGGCCCGCGTGGCGGCCTATCGCGGCATGCTCTCCTTCGGTGAGGATGGCCAGGGCAAGTACGCCGCCTATCGCCTGCGCAAAGGCGAGGCGCTGTATTCGAGCGTGGTCATCCGCTACACGGACCGGGTGGATCCCAAAGGCGTGAACGAACTGGCGGACCTGATCGCCAAACGCAGCGGCATCACTGATGTGCGGGGCATCCAGCCGGGCCAGGTCGTCAAGATCCCCGTCAACTTTCTGGCGGATCCCTTCCAGTCCGAGGGCAGCTCGGGACTGGCTGAGGAGCGTGAGGTCCGCGCCGAGGTGCGTCGGACAGTGCGCGTGGAAGCGGGCCCGATGCTCAAGGGTGTGCGGATCATCCTGGACGCCGGCCACGGCGGAGTGGACCCTGGCGCCCGGGCCAACGGCCTCTGGGAAGCCGATTTCGTCTACGACATCACCATGCGGGTACGTCGCCTCCTCGAGCAGGAGACGGAGGCCCAGGTGAGCAGCACCATCCGCTATCCCGGTCTGGGTTTCAAGAGCCGTGAAGCGATCCGGACGCCCAGCCATGCCGCCGAGATCCTCACCAATCCGCCCTTCGCGGTGGACGGTGAAAGCCCTTCGGCGGTGAGTGTCCACCTGCGCTGGGTCCTGGCCAATGATCTCTTCGCGGCCTTTCGGAAGACCCAGGGCGATGCCCAGAAGACCCTCTTCCTCAGCTTCCATGCCGACAGCCTGCATCCCTCGGCGCGAGGCTCGATGATCTACGTACCGGGAGCGGCCCTGGTGCCCTCCACCTTCGCGCTGGGTGGTGCCAGGACTGGTCTTGTGGCCGAGGTGAGACGCTCCGGCCGGGTGACTTTCACTGGCAGAGAGAAGCTGCAAGGCGAGGCCCGCAGCCGCCAATTCTCCGAGGCTCTGCTGAAGGCCCTTCGGAAAGACAGCATCCCCATCCACGCCAACCGGCCTATTCGCAACGTCATCTACCGCGGCCACGGAAAATGGGTTCCTGCCGTCATCCGCTACAGCACCGGCGCCACCAAGGCCCTGATCGAAGTGGCCAACCTGACCAACGAAGATGACGCCGCCAACCTGCGCGACCCCGATTTCCGCGAGCGCTACGCGGCCGCAGTGGTGAATGCGATCCGGGCGTACTACCGGAAATAGCCGCCCGGCCACTGCCCCAAGGTGCCCTTGGCGCAGGCGGGAAAAGCATCAGAATGGGGATGGAGGGGCGGATGCGACTGCTGCTGGTGGCACTGGTCCTGCTCATGGGCTTCGGCTGCCGGAAGCCCGAAGCCACCGCGCCGCCCCAGGCGCGGCTCATCGTGCGCTATCTGGACCGGGACGCGGTGCTGGACTTGCGAGACGTGCCCTCCGAGGGCCCCTGGCGGGTGATGAACGCCGGGCAGTGGGAGCCCCTGGAAGTCCGCTGGAAGGTCGGCGCGCCCAGGATCGGCGCCGCCGTGGTGGGTCGAACGGCTCCCGACTGGGTGCTGCTGGAGGATCCTGCCCAAGACACCCACCGCGTCGTCATGCGTGGCCCCGGCCCCGAGGAACTCCGAGAGCGCAACCAGCGCATGGATCCCGACGACCGCGATGCCCTGGCCGTCCTGGGCGTCCTGTGGGTGCTGGGGTGGACGCGGTGGTAGGAGACCCCTGTCGCGAGAATCGCTCTCCGCTAGAATGGCCCTTCCCGAGGCGGCCCCCCTGGCCCCCGGCGATTGAGAGGCATCCATGACAACGACTCCTTTGGTGGGCATCCTGATGGGCTCCAAGAACGACTGGGAGACCATGCAGCACACAGCGCTGACCCTGAAGGCGCTGGGGGTTCCCTTCGAGGCCCATGTGGCCAGTGCGCACCGGACGCCGGAGAAGGTGGTGGCGTTCTGCAAGGAGGCTGAGGGTCGGGGCCTGAAGGTGATCATCGCCGCGGCGGGTGGGGCGGCCCATCTCGCGGGCGTATGCGCGAGCAAGACCCAACTGCCGGTGCTGGGGGTGCCCATGAAGGGCTGGGCCACGGAGGGTATGGACGCGCTGCTCTCCACGGTGCAGATGCCCTCGGGCATTCCCGTGGGCACCCTCGCCATCGGCAAGGCCGGTGCGATCAACGCGGCACTGTTGGCCACGTCGATCCTCTCGCTCACGGATGCCGGCATCCGCGACCGCTACCTGGCCTACCGGCACTCGCAGACCGAGAAGGCCCTGGCGGATGACGATCTCGTGATGCCCTGACATGGACCGCGTCCACCTCATCACCCTGTCCGACCGCGCCTCCCGGGGCGAGTACCAGGACCAGTCCACGCCGCTGCTGACATCGTGGCTCAAGGGGCAGGGGGTGAAGACGGTGACTTCCTCGCTGATGCCGGATGATCCAGAGGCTCTGGAGGCGGACCTGCGAGCCGCCGTGGCCTCGGAGGCGCCCATGGTGCTCACCTGCGGCGGCACGGGCTTCGGGCCCCGGGATACCACGCCCGAGGCCACGCGGCGCGTCATGGAGCGGGAGGCGCCGGGGATCTGTGAACTGATCCGCGCCAAGGGCGGCCATCCCCTGGCCTTCGCCAGCCGCGCGGTCTGCGGCATTGCCGGACGGACGGTGATCCTGAACCTCTCGGGACGGCCCGCCGCGGCCCTGGAGCAGATCCAGCTGGCCTGGCCGCTGCTCGTCCATGCCGTGTCCGTGCTGCGGAAAGAAGGCGCGGCGGGGGGCCCTTGCACATGAAGGTCTGGGCGCGCATCAACCACGTGGGCTGGGTGCACCTCTGGCGCCACCGTGAAGACTTCGAGGCCGCGGAGCCTTCGGCCCACTTCCTCAACGGCCGGACGGATCCCCGCTGGGTGGAGGTGGTCATCACGGCCGAGCAGCGACGGGCCCTGGCAGCCGGTGAGTTGGTCGAGATCGAGGATCCGGGCTTCTTCGCCGATGAGGCGTGAGGTCAAAGATCGCGATTCATCACGGATGGCCCCGCGTCTCGGTGGTGGATCCTCATCTTGCGACGGGTTCGGCCACCAGCGCCTCCAGCCGGTGGTACAGCGCCAGCAGGGAACAGCTGAGCCACAGGTTCATGGCGCCGCCCAGGAGATTGAAGATCCAGAAGGCCGGATGTTTCAGACGGAGCAGGGCGCCAGGTCCAAGGTCGGGATTCGCCGTGGGCAGTAAGCGGTCCAGGGCCCATCCCACGGCGATCTGGTAGACCAGGGCCACCAGCAGCATGGCCAGTACCGCCTGGACGATCCGGGGCCAATGACGGGCCATGGCAGCCTGGCTCCAGCGCAGAGAGGCCATCGCGGAGTCCCCTCGGAGCAGCATCCGCATGGGCGCCCAGCCAAACAGGGTGAGGACCAGAATGCCAGGGATCAGGAAGCAGAGCAGGCCCAGCCCGATGGCCATGCTGAGGCCCAGGCGCAGGAGAAAGGCCTTCAGCCAGCGAGCCTCGAAGACGGCATGCCAGGTTCCCGTGGGGTTGACCGGAGTGTCTCGGAGCTCCGCGTCCAGCTGGGCCTGCAACCTGGGGATGAAGTACATCTCAAGCGGCAGCAGCCCCGCGAAGGCGAAGATGGGCTGGACCAGCAGGCTGGGTCCCGCCCCCGCTGCCAATTCCAGGGCGGGTCCCAACTGGGTGAGCACCATGGCCAACAGGACCAGCCCGCTGGCGAGCAGGGGATGCAGGCGAACCAGGGTGAGCCCTTCACGGAGGGCGCGAAGGTGGGACGGCGGAGGCGTGCGCATCCCTCCAGGCTATCCGGGGCTATCATCATCGGCATCATGACGCCCGAAGCTCCCTGCCTCCTGGTGGCCAGCCCCTCCCTCCTGGACCCCAACTTCCTCCACGCGGTGGTGCTGATCGTTGAGCACGACGAGGAGGGGGCCCTGGGATTGATCCTCAACCGGCCCCTGCCGCTCGCGTTGGCCCAGGTCAGCGAGGAGGGCGGTCTGACGTATCAGGGCTCCGAGGAAGCCACAGCCTGGCGAGGTGGTCCTGTGGACCCCCAGCGGGGCATCCTCCTGGTGCAGGGCGGCCTGCCGGCGGAGGAAGACACGGTGGTGGACCTCAGCCATTTCGTGAGCCACCGCAAGGACCTTCTGGAGGCTCTGCTGGGTGATCCGACGGCCCGCTACCGGCTCTTCCTCGGCTACGCGGGTTGGAGCCCGGGCCAATTGGATCAGGAACTGGAGATGGGCGCCTGGACACGGCGCCCCGTGGTCTCCGAATGGTTGATGCACCCCGATCCCATGGGTCTTTGGCAGTTGGCCCTGGGCAGCGAAACCAGTGGGTGAGTTGAACCTCGGCTCTGCGCGAAGGGCGCGTTATACCTGCATCAAAAATTCTTATATAAATGGGATGATCCATTAAACGGATTGTCTGCCGGGTAGCCTGGAACCACGCCGCTCTCGGAGGAACCGATGACCTGGAAGCGATCCCTTCGCCTCGTTGCCATCCTCGGTGCGGGACTTCCCCTGGTTGCCGGGAGCGGTGCTCCGGTGAACGATACGGGAACCACGGCGTGGATGCTGACCTCCACCACCCTCGTGCTGCTGATGGTGCCTGGGCTGGCCATGTTCTATGGCGGCCTGGTCCGCACCAAGAACGTGCTGGGCACGATGATGCATTCGTTCTCGGCCATGGCCGTGGTGGGCGTGCTCTGGACGGTGGTGGGCTACGCGCTGAGCTTCGGCCCCAACGCCATGGGCGGCCTCATCGGCTGGAGCCGCGGGCTCGTGCTACTGCGCAGCATCGATCACACGATCCTGCCGGCCGGCGTGCCCGAATACGCCTTCGCCATGTTCCAGGGCAAGTTCGCCATCATCACGCCCGCCCTGATCGCGGGGGCGGTGGCGGAGCGGATCACCTTCCGGGGCTGGGTGGCCTTCATCACGCTCTGGGTGATCTTCGTCTATTGCCCGCTCTGCCACTGGGTGTGGGCGTCCGACGGCTACTTCTTCAACCTCGGGGCCAAGGGGGCCATCGACTTTGCCGGCGGCACGGTGGTACACATTTCCTCGGGTGTGGCCGGGCTGGCCCTCGCTCTGTTCCTGGGGGCGCGCCACGGCTACCCGAAGACCGCCATGGCCCCGAACAACCTGACCTTCACGCTTATCGGCGCGGGCCTGTTGTGGGTGGGCTGGTTCGGCTTCAACGCGGGTTCTTCCATCGCCTCGAACCTGGAAACGGCCCGGGCTCTCACCGTCACCCAAGTCGCCGCGGCCTCCGGTGCCCTGACCTGGGTGCTCATCGAGATCATCCGCGAGGACAAGCCCACCAGTCTGGGCATGGCTTCGGGCATTCTGGCGGGCCTGGTGGTGATCACGCCGGCTGCCGGAGTGGTCCGGGTGGGTGGGGCCCTCGTGCTCGGAGCCATCGCCTCCTGCGTTTGCTACAGCATGATCATGCTGAAGAACCGCCTGGGGTATGACGACTCCCTGGATGCCTTCGGGATCCACGGCACCGGAGGCATCGTCGGGGCCCTCGGCCTCACCTTCTTCATCCGCGATTCCTGGTGGGCCGAAGCCGCGACCAAGGTTCCCGGCTGGGGCCTGCTCGCCCAGCTGAAGATCCAGGCCTTTGCGGTGGGGACCACCATCGCCTTTTCCGTGGTCATGACCCTGCTCATCGCCTTCCTGGTGGAGAAGGTCGTCGGTTTCCGCGTGACCGAGGCGGTGGAGAAGACCGGCCTCGACCACGACCTGCACGGGGAACGCGCCTACGGCCTGAACAACCTCAACTAGGCTGAACCAGGAGGCTCAGATGAAGCTCATCACCGCCATCATCCCTGAAGAGAAGCTCGACGAAGTCCGCGAAGCGCTGATCGAAGCGGAGATCGAGCGAATCACTGTCACTCGGGTCAGCGGCCACGGTCGCCAGCAGGAGATCATGGTCCAGCGTGGCAAGAAGATCGTGCCCAACCTGATTCCCAAGGTCCAGATCACCATCGCCTGCAATGACCAGTTCGAGGACATCACCGTGGACACCATCATCCGCACGGCGCGGCACGGCGCGGGCGAGGTGGGCGATGGGAAGATCTTCGTCCAGGATCTGAAGGAGTGCATCCGCATCCGCACCGGCGAGCGGGGCGGCCAGGCCATCTGAATTTCGCGTTCCGGGCTAGGCTTTCTGCATGCGAAGCATCGTCTGGTTCCGGGGCAAGGATCTCCGTGTGGCGGACCACCGGCCCCTGGCGGAGGGCGCCGCCACGGGCGACGTGATCCCACTCTTCGTGCTGGATCCCTTCTTCTTCGCACCGGAACGGGCCCGGAACCTGCCCCATCGCCTGCAGTTCCTGCTGGAATCGCTGAGCGCCCTGGAAGCCAACCTCGCCCACCTGGGGTCGCGCCTGCTGGTGGTGCCGGGGCGCAGCGTGGACGTGGTGCCCCGCCTGGCAGCCCAATGGAAGGCCGACCAGGTGCTGGCCCACCGCTGGGTGGAGCCCTTCGCGCGGGAGCGTGACCGCCGGGTGGACGAGGGGCTGGCCCGTGTGGGCGTCGCGTTCCGCCTGTTCGAGGGCGAGACCCTGCTGCCGCCCGGCTCGGTGCGGAACGGGCAGGGCGACATGTTCCGGGTGTTCACGCCCTTCGCCCGGGCCTGCGGGGTGAAGCTGGATCTGGAACCGGCGCTGGCCGCCCCGCGGTCGCTCCCGCCAGTTCCGGGAGACGTCTGGGCCGAAACGGTACCAATCCCTTCGCTGGAGGCCCTGGGGCTCACGCCCAATTCTCGCCTCCAGGCCGGCGGAGAGCGAGCGGCCCGCCAGCGCCTGAAGGCCTTCCTGGAAGGTCCCCTGACGGACTACGGAGTGGACCGGGACCGCATGGATCTGCCCGGCACGTCGCGCCTCAGCGCAGACCTGAAGTTCGGCACGCTGTCCGTGCGGGCCCTGTGGCAGGCCGTGGCGGCAGCCGGAGCAAGCGACTCCGGGCACCGCTACCTCAACGAGCTGCTGTGGCGCGAGTTCAGCCACCACCTGCTGTGGGAGTGGCCCGAGCTGCTGGAGCGGCCCTTCCGGCCCGCGTTCGAGGGCTTCCCCTGGCGCGACGACGAAGCCGCCTGGGAAGCCTGGACGGAAGGCCGCACGGGCTACCCCGTGGTGGATGCCGCCGCCCGGCAGCTGTGGGCCGAAGGCTTCGTCCACAACCGGGCCCGCATGGTGGCCGCGAGCTTCCTCGCGAAGCACCTGCTCATCGATTACCGGCGCGGCGAGGCCCACTTTCTGCGTTGGCTCACGGACGGCGATTGGGCCGCGAACAACGCCGGCTGGCAGTGGTGCGCCGGCTGCGGCTGCGACGCCCAGCCCTGGTTCCGCATCTTCAACCCTGTGACCCAGGGCCGGAAGTTCGATCCGAGAGGCGACTACGTGCGGCGCTGGGTGTCCGAGCTGGCCGACTGCCCGACCGCCTTCATCCACGAGCCCTGGAAGGCGCCGCAGGCAGTTCGCACACGCCTCGACTACCCCGAGCCCATCGTGGACCACGCCTTCGCACGGGAGCGCTTTTTGGCGGTGGCGAAAGCACATCTGGGTCATGCGAAGATGGGCTGATCAGCCCGGAGACAGCATGCGCAAGCATTTCCATCTCAAAACCCTGGGCGGTGTGTGTTTCCTGATATTCGGTTCGTCACTGATGGCCCAGGCACCACCGGCTCAGATCACCCAGATTCCATCTTCGATCCGAGTCGAAGGGCGCGTTCTGGATTTGAAGGGCGATCCGGTGCCCGCCGCCGTGGTGGCCCTGGTCCCCGCCAATCCAGCCGATGCCAGGATCAGTGGCGTGGATGCCGCTGGCCACTTCTCGCTGGACGGCGCGCCCGGGAAGAAATGGGGGCTGACGGTCACGGCCGCGGGCTTCCTTCCTCATTTCAGCAATCTGGATCTAGACGAAGCGAAGATCATCCCGCCCCTGGAGGTGAGGATGGCGCCTGGGGGCTACCGGGTTTCAGGTACCGTCACTCCAGCAAGAGGCCACACCTTAGAAGGGTTACGTCTCGCTTTCTCTCGATGGAGCCAAGAGGAAGGCGACCTCTTCTTTGCGGAGGTGAAGCATCAACGCTTCGATCTGACCCTGGCCCCCGGGTCTTACACCATTGATGCCGCCACCAAGGATCAATCCTTCATCGGTGGCCGTTTCGAGCTGAAGGGTGAGAAGACGGATGTCGGGATCACATTGAAAGCCGAACCCATCCCGGCTGGGGCTGAGGTCCTGGCGTGGATCAAGGGGAACGCCATTCCTCTTCGTACCGTCTTGGCAGGGCAAGGTTTCCAGGATCTGCAACCGCTGGAGGCCATCGTGGGTGATGCGCGGGTGCTGGGATTGGGGGAAGCCACGCACGGAACGAAGGAGTTCTTCCAACTCAAGCACCGGATGCTGGAGTTCCTGGTGGAAAAGAAGGGATTCACCATCTTCGCCATGGAAGCCGCCATGCCAGAAACATCGCTTCTGGATAACTACGTTCTTACCGGGAAGGGCGACCCTGCCGAGGCGCTCGCGATGACCCATCCGGTGTGGAACGTCGAAGAAATGCTTGCCCTGATCCGGTGGATGCGGACCTACAACGCGAACCCGTCCCATTCGAGGAAGCTGCGGTTCTACGGTTTCGACATGCAGGAACGGAAACAAACCTACGCCCGCGTCAAGTCGTGGCTGGACCAGGAGGATCCTGGCGAGGCCGCCCATCTGGCGAGCCTGAATGACCGGATGAGCGCACTCCTTGGAGCGCCGCAGGGCAGCTCCGGGCCCGAGAGCCTCAAGGCGTGGCAAGGGGTGGCCCATGAAGTCGAAGCCATCGCACTGCGCCTGGAGAAGCGGATGGCAGCCTCGAGTCCCGTAGTTCCTGTCGAGATGGACAAACGCCAGATCCAGAACCTCCGCCTGCTGGCACAGTTCGCTGCATTCAGGGGAGATGCCAATCGAGGCCTCCGGGATCAGTTCATGGCGACGAATGTGGCCTGGAGGCTGTCCCAAGATCCCGACGCGAAGATGGTCCTGTGGGCACACAACGGTCACATCGCCTATCGTTCAGGGGCGAAGTATGGGGCCGATTCCATGGGCTGGTACCTGCGGCGCTTCATGGGACAGGCCTACCGGAACTTCGGCTTCGCCTTCCGGGATGGCGCCTTTCGGGCATGGGATCTGGGGCCAGAACGGAATGGGGGGATGACCTTCACCGTGACGCCACAGGCCAAGGGCACACTGGACGCGGCGCTGGGCGCCACGAATCTCCCCATCCTGGCGTTGGACTTGAGACGGTTGCCGGAACAGGGGCCGGTCCGGACCTGGTTCGAGTCACCCCAAGGCACTTGGGACGTCGGGGATGGGTTCAGCCCAGCTTTTGCCGATCGCTTCCTCCAGAAGGAGCCCATCACGGACTACTACGACGCCCTGCTATTTGTAAGTAGGACCACGGCTGCCACGGCCTGCCAAAAGCCCTAAGGCGGAGGCGCCCTGATAGAGTGGAGGAAGCGGTTCGCCGCTATCCCTTCTGCTTTATTGACTTATGGGTATTGCATGCACACCATCCGATTCGACGGCAAGAAAGCTGGCACCGCGGACTGCGAGCAGGAGACGGCGCTGCTCGCGGCCAGCACCCGCGCAGGCGTTCCGCTGCCCCACCGCTGTGGCGGTCACGCGCGCTGCGGCACCTGCCTCGTCACCGTGGTGGAAGGTGCCGAGCATCTGAGTGAGAAAGGCATCACTGAGACCCGGGTATTGGATGTACTCAAGGCCAAACCCGACCAGCGTCTGGCCTGCCAGGCTTGGGCGAAGGGCGATGTGAGCGTGACGTACTAGCCTCGGGCTAGGCGACGGGCCGGCGTCCCTCCATGGCCCGATCCAGGGTGAGTTCGTCAGCATATTCGAGGTCGCTGCCGATCGGCAGGCCCAGGCCGATCCGGGTGGTGCGGACGCCGATGGGTTCGAGGATGCGGGCCAGCCAGCTGGCGGTGGCTTCGCCGTCGACCGTGGGATTGGTGGCCAGGATGACCTCCTGGATGGCGCCGTCCTCCAGGCGTTTCAGCAATTCGCGGATGCGTAGCTGGTCAGGTCCCACGCCGCGCAGGGGCGAAATAAGGCCGCCCAGCACGTGGTAACGGCCCCGGAAGTGGCCGCTGCGCTCGAAGCTGAGCACGTTGGAAGCCTCCGCCACGATGACGAGGCTGGCGGGGTCGCGCCGCGGATCCAGGCAGATGGGGCAGGTCGGCTGGTCTGTGAAGGCCCCGCAGACCTGGCAGAAGCCCACCTTCTCGGCGGCCTGCTGGAGCTGGTGGGCCAAGTGGGCCATGGCTTCCGGGCCTTCCTTGAGCAGATGCAGAGCCATGCGCTGGGCGGACTTGGCGCCCACACCAGGCAGCTTCTGGAGGCTTTCCACGACGGCTTCGAGGGGCGCGGGCAGCCTCACGGCAGGCCTCCAGCTCCAGCGTTACGGCCGATCGCCGACAGCTGACACCTGGCTGTCATCTACAACCCGAGGCCAGGCAGGTTGAGGCCGGCGCCCATGCCGCCCATCTGCTTCTTCATGGTCTCGTCGACCTTGGTGGTGGCATCGCGGAAGGCTGCCATCAGCAGATCTTCGAGCATGGAGGGATCCTCGGGGTCCATGGCGTCCTTGCCGATGGAGATGGCCATCAGTTCTTTGGAACCGTTGAGGGTGACCTTCACAAGCTCGCCGCCGGCGGTGCCTTCGACCCGCAGGTTGGCCTGTGTTTCCGCCAGCTTCGCCTGCATCTGCTGGGCCTGTTTCATGAGGAAGCGCATGTCCATGTCAGTCTCCGGAAGGGGGTTGAATCTTCGGGCTGCGCATCCGGTGCGCCAGCCGCAACATCAGAAAATATCCCACAGGAAGGGCCAGGGCACTCATCACGAAACCGCCCAGCAAATAGGGCGCGAGGATCGGCTTGAGCATGGCGGCGGCGGCCTCGAAGCCTTCGCGGGTGCTGACGCTCTGCCAGCCGATGCTCTTCCAGACCACGCCGCTCAGGTCGAGGTGCAAGCCCCGGCCCAGCAGGATGTTGCCGAACAGGGCGGAGCCAGTGGCCATGGGCACCATGGTCCAAGGGTTGTTGGTGAAGGCACCCAGGAAAGCGAGCGGCCGATGCAGCTTCTTCGCCAGTGCGCAGATCATGACCACCAGGCCGGTATGGGTTCCCAGGAGAGGATTCCATGCGATGGCGAACCCCATGGCGAAACTCCAGGCCAAGTGGTGGGGTTCCAGGTCCGGATCAGCCAGGAACCGCTTGGTACGAGCCCAGATGTGCGTCTTGTCGTGATGCTTCATGAAGGTCCGAAGTGGTCGAAGCTGAGGTCGGGGAGGGGCCGGAGCAAACCTCCATCATAGGCCAGCAGTGGTGATTCCCCGCGCGGCAGGGCGACACCCACAGGGATGAGGGGCAGGCCGAGGCGGGTCTCGAGTTCCGCCTGGGGCAGGGAACTGCCGAAACAGCGGGCGTAGTCCTCGCCGCCGCGCAGCATGTCCTCGTCCAGGTCTGGAGCCACGGTGATGCTGAGGCCGGAGGCTTCCGCCAGATTGCGCAGATCTCGGCTGAGACCGTCGGAAAGGTCCAGGCAAGCGTGGACCTCAGGCATCTCCGCCAGCCGCGGGCCCAGGCCCAGTCTTGGTCGGGGGGAAAGATGGGCCTCCAGATCCGCGTCGGGCTGCGAGGGGTTCCAGCGCTGGCCTGCCTGGAGCTTTCGCAAGCCCCGCAGACTGGCGCCGGGGCGCTGGTCCACGAAGAGCCGGTCGCCGGACCGTAGGCCGTCCCGCCGCAGCCAACGGGAGGCGAAGCCGAAGGCGGTGAGACCCAGGCCCAGGCCCGTGGGCCGTCCTACAGTGTCCCCGCCCAGCACTTGGACCTCGGTTTCGCGGGATACCGCGGCCAGGCCCTCCAGGAAGCTGTCCAGCCAGAGGCCATCGATGTGCGGCCCTAAAGCCAGCGTGAGGGTGTAGCCGAAGGGCCGGGCTCCGGAGGCGTCCAGATCCGACAGATTGATCATCAGCAGCTTGCGGGCGAGGAGGTCCGGTGGGTGCCAGTCGAGCTGGAAGTGCTGACCGGATTCCATGAGGTCCGTGGTCACCAGTAGGGTCTGTCCAGCCGGCGCCATGGGCAGGGCGCCGCAGTCGTCGGTCAGGCTGCTGCCGCCGGGGAGCAGATCCCGGATCCGGGCAAGAATTCCCGTCTCCTGCAGGCTCATGGGTGGACCTCCGTCACAAGTCCAGTCTCCCACGCCCCTAAAGGCGAGGCGAAGCTTGGTTCGAGGCCGTGGCGATGCTAGCTTGATTGAGTTCGCCCATCGCCAGGGCCCCAATTGAATTTCGAGGAGACGACCATGGCCATCACCAAAGTCTGGATCGACGAAGGCTGCATCGTGTGCAATGCCTGCGAGGCCGAGTGCCCCGACGTGTTCCACGTCACCGACACCAGCTGCAACATCAATGGCTCCGTGCGCGAGGACGGCGTCGATTCCGAGAACCGGGATGAGCAGAGCCCCCTCTCCGGCAGCTTTGGTACCGACTTGGAAGCCAGCATCGAGGCCGCCGCGGCTGGTTGCCCCGTGGAAGTCATCAAGTTCGAGAAGGCCTAGGGCTGAAACGGCGCCGCCGTTTCAGGTAAGAACGGGCGCCGGTTGGCGCCCGTTCTGTACTTGATGCGGGAACTGCGTCACCATGGAGCTTCACCCGGAGGTTCCCATGCTCACCCGTCTGCAGGCCGATCTGAAAACCGCCATGCTGGCCAGGGACGCAGCCCGGACCCAGGTGCTCCGCATGGCCCTGGCCGCCTACAAGAACGAAGCGGTGGCCAAAGGGCTCAGCCCCCAGGGCATCTTGGCTGAGGCGGATGCCCTGGCTGTCCTCAAGCGCCTGGTGAAGTCCCGGGAGGACAGCATCGCCCAGTTCGAGAAGGTGGGCCAGGCGGACCGGGCGGCTCAGGAGCGGGCGGAGATTGAGCTGTTGAAGCCCTACCTGCCGGCCATGATCGAGGGTCCGGCCCTGGAGGCAGCCGTGAAGGCGGCCATTGCCGAGACCGGGGCCACGACGAAGAAGGACATGGGCCTGGTCATGAAGGCTCTACAGGCCACCCATGGCGGCGCCTTCGACGGGAAGGCCGCCAGTACACTGGTGCAGAGTCTGCTGGGGTGATGCGGCGTAGCTGCGGACGTGCTGGCCAGGCTTCGCCTGGACAGCGCGTGGGGGTCGAAGGGGGGACTTCGCGAGCGAAGCGAGCAGGCGGTCCCACCTTCCTGGGATAAACTCGAAGTTTCGAGGCCCCCATGAAGCAGTCGAAACTCCTGATCCAGACCCTGCGCGAGACGCCGCGCGATGCCGACGTCGTGAGCCAGCAGCTCATGATGCGGGCCGGCATGATCCAGAAAGTGGCCGCTGGCATCTACAGCTACCTGCCTCTGGCTTTCCGGAGCATCCGCAAGTTCGAGGAGATCGTCCGCGAGGAATTGGCCAAGGACGGCTGCCAGGAATTGCTCATGCCCGCAGTGCTGCCAGCTGAGCTGTGGCAGGAAAGCGGGCGCTGGAAGTTCTACGGCGACGAGCTGCTCCGTTTCTGTGACCGCAAGGCCAAGGCTGAGGTCGCCGAGCGCCGGGCCCGCGGCGAGAAGCCAGATGAGCGCGAGTTCTACAACTTCTGCCTCGGCCCCACGCACGAAGAGGTGATCACCGACATTGTCCGGAAGAACGTGCGCAGCTACAAGCAGCTGCCCATGAACCTCTTCCAGATCCAAACGAAGTTCCGCGACGAGCGCCGCCCCCGCTTCGGCCTCATGCGCGGCCGCGAGTTCACCATGAAGGACGGCTATTCCTTCCACGTGGATGATGCCTGCGCGGACCGCGAGTACTGGGCCATGTTCAACGCCTACAAGCGCATCTTCAGCCGTCTGGGCGTGAAATTCCGCCCGGTGGAGGCCGACAGCGGCGCCATCGGTGGCAGCTTCACCCACGAGTTCCACGTGCTGGCGGGCAGTGGCGAGGACGCGATCCTCAGCTGCGACGCGTGCGACTACACGTCCAACATCGAGAAGACAGAGGCTCCGGCGTTGCCCGTTGGCACTCACGGTCAGGCCTTCGACCTGAGGAAGGATCACTTCCGCACGCCCGGCGTCGTGGGCCAGGTCGAGCAGGCGGCGGGGATGATCGACGCCGATCATCCGAACGGCATGCCCATCACGCAGACCAGCAAGTTCTTCCTCTACCGCGTCACGTTCGCGGAGGGTGGCACGAAGCTGGTGGGCGCCGTCCTGCGCGGCGACCACGAGGTGAACCCGGTAAAGGTGAAGAACTTCATCGGTGCAGCGGAGATGGAGCTGATGCCTTTGGAGGAGGCCGAAGCCTTCACCGGTGCAAAGAGCGGCTTCATGGGGCCGGTGGGCCTGAAGGACGTGACCTTCCTCGTGGATCGCAGCCTAGAGGGCGCGGTGAACCTGACCTGCGGGGCGAATCGCACGGACTACCACCACTTTGGTCTGGATCCGGTCCGGGATCTTCCGGGCTGCGTTTACACGGACCTGCGGATGGCCTCTGAGGGCGACACCTGCACCCGCTGCGGGAAGGGGACGTACCAGGCCTTCCGAGGCATCGAAGTGGGGCAGGTGTTCAAGCTGGGCCTGAAGTATTCCAAGAGCATGGGCTGCACCTTCCTCGACGAGCAGGGCAAGGAGAACCCCATGGTGATGGGCTGCTACGGCATCGGCATCACGCGCACCGTGGCCGCCGCCATCGAGCAGAACTACGATGCCGACGGCATCATCTGGCCCTGGCCCATCGCGCCCTACCAGGTGCACATCGTGTGCCTGGATCCCGGCAGCGCGGAGGTGGCCGGGATCGCCTCCCAGGTCGAGCAGGATTTGGAGAAAGCCGGTTTCGAGGTGCTGCATGACGACCGCGAAGGCATGAGCCCTGGCGCCAAGTTCAAGGACGCGGACCTGCTGGGCTTCCCCCTGCGCCTCATCGTGGGTGCCAAGGGGCTCAAGGAAGGCCTGGTGGAACTGCGCGACCGCCGCACCAAGGAGGTCGTGAAGCTCAAGCCCGAGGCCGCGGTCGCCGAAGTTTCCGCCGCCCGCGACCGCATCATGCAGGAGCTGGAAACCGCGGGGGGACGCTAATGGCCGAGGGCCGGGTCCACCTCACGACGTTCATCGAGGGGGTGCTCGTCCACGGCCAGCAGACGCCCTTCGTGCTGCTTGTGCCATCGCCCCATAGCCCGCATCGGGGCCTGCTCATGCCCGCTCAGATCCCCTGGTCGCCCGGTTTCCTGCCCACCGCGTTGCTGAACGCGCAGATCGAGGCCGGGTGGGGCATGCCCTACCGCTTCGTGGACAAGTCAACCCTCCCAGTGGTCTTCGACGAACGCACGAGCCGCCTGCCCACGCCCTGGCTGCTCAGGCTGGAGGGGCTGGAAGGCCAGCAGCGCCTCTACCTCAGCCACCTCCTGCGGACCAAGGCACCTGAGGACCTACTGCCCCCGCCACCTACCGGCGGCCAGTGGTTGAACGACAAGGGCCTACAGAACGCGGACCTGTTGCCGGGTGTGCGAAGGCTCTGCCAGGCGGCCTTGCAGGCGGTGATGGAAGGGTGAGGTTCTGACCCTCCTCTGCACCAACGGAAATCGGCGCCGAACGGCGCCGATTTCCGCAGGGGCTTCGACCCGCATCGATCAGAACTGTTCGAAGGCGTTGAAGAAGTAGCTCACTTCGAACTTGGCGCTCTCGGGTTTGTCACTGCCATGGGTGGCGTTGCGGCCGATGCTGGCGCCGAAACGCTTGCGGAGGGTGCCCTCGGCGGCGTTGGCGGGGTTGGTGGCGCCCATGAGGTCGCGCCAGCGCAGGATGGCGTTCTCGCCCTCGAGCACCATGATGGCCACCGGGCCTTCCGTCATGAAGGCTTCCAACTCTGTGTAGAAGCCCTTGCCCACGTGTTCGTGATAGAACCCCTGGCAGATCGCAGGGGTGAGCCGGGTCAGCTTGAGGCCCACGATTTTCAGGCCGCTCTGCTCGATGGCGGTGAGGATCTCGCCCATGTGGCCGTCCTTGACGGCGTCGGGCTTGACGATGGCAAAGGTGCGTTCAAGGGACATGATTTCTCCAGAATCCAAACGATCAGTCTGCCCAGACCAGGTAAATTCGGCAACCAAGGATGCTTGGCTGGCGGTCCTCACGCTGGGAAATGGCGATCCGTCAGGCTACAATCAATGGTTTACGCGACTGGACGGATTCATGATCGACAACCTCCTCAAGAAACTCATCGGTTCCAAGAACGACCGGGAGCTGAAGCGGCTGTGGGCCAAGGTCCAGTTCATCAATGCCCTGGAACCCGAGATTTCCGCCCTGAGCGATGAGGCTCTGAAGGCCAAGACCCCCTATCTCAAGGAGAAGCTGGCCAACGGCGCGACCTTGGACGATATCCTGCCCGAGGCCTTCGCCGTGGCGCGGGAAGCCAGCAAGCGCGTCCTCAAGATGCGGCATTTCGACGTGCAGCTCGTGGGTGGCATGGTGCTCCACGAGGGCAAGGTGGCTGAGATGAGGACGGGCGAGGGCAAGACCCTCACCGCCACGCTCGCCCTGTACCTCAATGCCTTGGCGGGCAAGGGCGCCCACCTCGTCACCGTGAACGATTACCTCGCCCGCCGTGACGCAGAGTGGATGGGTCGTCTCTACTCCTGGCTGGGCCTCACCATCGGCGTCATCCAGCACGGGCTCGATGACCAGGAACGCCGCGACGCCTACGGTTGCGACATCACCTACGCCACCAACAACGAGCTGGGTTTCGACTACCTCCGCGACAACATGAAGTGGGACCTGGAGGACTTCACCCAGCGCGGCTTCCACTACGCCATCGTGGACGAGGTGGACTCCATCCTCATCGACGAAGCGCGCACACCGCTCATCATTGCTGGCAGCAGCGAGGAGGACACCTCCAAGTACTTCCGCATCGATGCGGTCGTCCCCAAGCTCAAGGCCGAAGTCCACTACAAGGTGGACGAGAAGGATCGCCAGGTGATGCTCACTGACGAGGGCATCCACCATGCCGAGCAGCTGCTGGGCGTGGCGAATCTCTATGATCCGGGCAGCATCGAGACCCTGCACGGCCTCAACCAGGCCTTGCTGGCCCACAACCTGTATCGCCTGGACGTGGACTACATGGTTCACCCCAAGGAAGATGGCAAGGGCATGGAAGTGGTCATCGTGGACGAGTTCACGGGCCGCCTCATGCCGGGTCGCCGCTGGTCCAACGGCCTGCACCAGGCCATCGAAGCCAAGGAAGGCGTGGAGGTCAACGCCGAGAACCAGACGCTCGCCACCGTGACCTTCCAGAACTTCTTCCGCATGTACGGCAAGCTGGCCGGCATGACCGGCACGGCCGAGACCGAGGCCACGGAACTGCACTCCATCTACAAGCTGGACGTAATCATCGTCCCCACGAACATGCCCATGGTCCGCAAGGACTTCGCGGACACGGTGTATGCCACCCGCAAGGGGAAGAAGAAGGCCATCGTCGAGGAGATCCGGGAGCTTCACACCAAGGGGCAGCCGGTCCTGGTGGGCACCGCTAGCATCGAGAGCAGCGAGGATCTGGCTGAGGCCCTCAAGGCTGCACGGATCCCCCATGTTGTGCTGAACGCCAAGCACCACGAGCGGGAAGCCGAGATCGTGGCCCAGGCGGGCCGCAAGGGCTCCGTCACCATCGCCACCAACATGGCCGGTCGCGGCACTGACATCATCCTGGGCGGCAACCCTGAGGGCATGGCCCGGATGGAGGCCAAGAAGAAGGACATCGCCCTCTACGACGAGGAGGGTCTGGAAACGCCGGAATTTTCCACCCTCGTGGAGCAGATGCGGGAACAGACCGCGGCCGAGCACGAGGAGGTGGTCAGCCTCGGTGGCTTGCACATCCTCGGTACCGAGCGCCACGAAAGCCGCCGCATCGACAACCAGCTCCGCGGCCGCGCCGGCCGCCAGGGCGATCCCGGCAGCAGCCGCTTCTACCTGTCCCTCGAGGACGACCTGATGCGGATCTTCGGGGGTGACCGCATCAAGAGCCTCATGGGCGCCATGGGCATGAACGATGACGAGCCCATCGAGGCCGGCATGGTCACCCGGGCCATCGAACGCAGCCAGAAACGGGTGGAAGCCCACCACTTCGAGATCCGCAAGCACCTGCTCGAGTACGACGATGTGATGAACAAGCAGCGCATCTTCTTCTATGGGCTGCGCACCGAGATCCTGGGGGGCAACACGAAGGATTACGTGCTCCGGGTGGCGGGGGAGATCGCCGAGGGCATTGCCCATGACTTCCTGCCCGACAAGGGCGAGCGCGATCTGGCGGGCTTCCGTGAGCGTGTCGAGCAGCTCTTCACCCTGACGGGCGAAGAAGTGGAGGCGGTGGGCCAGTTGCCGTACGCCCAGGCCAGCGAGGCGCTGGGCGCCCTGGTCCAGCGGTTCTACGAGGGCAAGGACGAGCGGCTGGGAGGCGAGGGCATGCGCAGCTACGAGCGCTGGTCCATCCTCCAGATCATCGACGCGGCCTGGAAGCGCCACCTGCTGGTCATGGACCACCTCAAGGAGGCCATCGGCTTCCGGGGCTACGGGCAGAAGGATCCCCTCGTGGAGTACAAGCGCGAGAGCTACGAGTACTTCGAGCAGATGCGCTTCGGCTACGAGGACGAGATCGTGTCCTATCTCTACCGCGTGGAGCCTCAGCCGACCTATACACCGGATGAGGAGCTTTTTCGAGGTCCTTCGGACACGTTCGAGCTGGGCCCCGACGAGCAGGGCAACCCTCCCGATGGCATCCAGCGTGTGCTGCGGTTCACCGCGGGTGGGTTGGAGGACTGATTTCCCAGACCTCTTTGACTTGAGAAAATCGCAGGGGGTCAGCCGGCCCCCTGCGATTTTCTTGGGCAGGCCCTCCGGCCCTGCTACGGTTTCTGGATATGGAACTCATCGTCGTAACGGGACTTTCCGGAGCCGGGCGCCATTCGGTGCTGGGCGCGCTGGAGGACAGCGGCTGCACAGCCCTGGACAATGTCCCGCCCCGGCTCCTCGAGCCCCTGATCGAGCTGGAATCGAAGCTCCGGCCAGGACGGGAGCGCCTGGTGGTGGGCATGGACAGCCGGCAGGCCGACTTCGCGCATGAGTTCGGCCCTCTGCTGGAGCGCCTCGGTACTGGCAATGTGCCGGTACAGGTGGTCTTCGTGGAGGCGGATGACAGCGCGCTGCTGCGCCGGTATTCGGAGACTCGGCGGCCCCACCATTTCGCGCTGCTGGGCTCGGCGGGAGAGGGTATCCAGCGCGAGCGGGAACTGCTCGCCCCGATCCGCGCCCTGGCCACCACCATCCTCGATACCACCGGCCTGAGCCTGGCGGAGCTGCGCCAACGCGTGGCCGCCCTCGTACCCCAGTTGCCGACTCGCAGCACAGCCGTGCGGCTGCTCAGCTTCGGCTTCAAGCGGGGCGTGCCTGCGGATGCGGACGTGGTGCTCGACGCGCGGTTCCTGCCCAATCCCTACTATGTGGAAGCGCTGAAGCCCCTGACTGGGCAGGACTCGGCGGTGCAGGAGTACCTGCTGGAGTCGCCGGATTTCAGGGAATTCCTGGAGCGGGCGGAATCCTGGCTGCGCTGGTCGCTGCCCCTGGTCCGCCAGGAAGGCCGGGCCTACCACACCCTCGCCATCGGCTGTACCGGCGGCCAGCACCGCTCCGTGGCCCTGGTGGAGCTGCTCGCCCACCGGATACGCAACGATGTGGCCGCTTTGACCGTGCGACATCGGGAGTTGAACGGCTGAGCCATCCAATCCCTAATCAGCGCTCCGTGAACATCACGCCGCGCTTCGCCAATTCCGCGCGGATGAAGTCCCAGGCGCCGGGCTTCTGCCCCAGGAACTCGGGCGGGTTGATGCCCTGACGGACGTAGCCACCCTTGGCCAGGAGGCGCACGGCGGCGGTGCAGGTGTAGCCGGTGGTCCGCGCCATGGACGTGGTCTTCGTGGCGCGGTCGTAGCGATCCAGGAGGTCCAGTTCGCGGCGCACCCGCTGTCCGTCCTTCAAACCGGTCACGGTGACACGCATGACCGTGAAGTCCTCGTCGCCCTCCTGCATGAACCACATGGGGAAGAGCAGGGCGGTCGTGAGGTCCAGGGGGCTGATCTCCACCCCGGCGACCTGGAGCTTCTCCTTGTTGAAAAATCCGGACTCCCGCAGCATCCGCATCTTCTCGATGTGGCCAGGGTAGCGGAGGGTCTTCTCCTTCATGTCAGGCACCTGGGGGATGGTGTGGATGAGGCTGCGCAGCCCGTCCGTGTTGAAGGACTCCAGGGTGCCGAGGCCCTCGAAGTCCAGCAGTTCCGGCTCGGACAAGGCGGGCATTGTGATCGTGCGGCCATCCTTCACGTAGCGGGCGGGGCGGGTGTATTCCTCGATGACGTCGATGGGGCTGAAGCCGGCCTTGTACTCGTAGGGCCAGGTCCGCACGGCCGGCAGGCCGCCCACCAGGCACTCGAAGGAATCCACGTGATCCCACTGCCGGAGCGTGTCGCCCAGGATGATGTTGCCGCACCCCGGTGCCACCCCGCAGTCCACGATGGCGGTGAGGCCCTGGGCCTTCGCCAGGGCATCCAGCTCGAAGCAGTCCTCATCGAAGAAGGAAATGTCGACGAGGGGCCTGCCGGCCTCCAGCACGGCCTTGGCCGTGGCGAAGCCCAAGAACCCCGGCACGGCGCCCACCACCAAATCCGCGTCCGCCACGGCGGCCCTTACGCCATCCGGGGAAGCCAGGTCGGCGGGCCGGGTAGCCAGCCCCGCACCCCGCATGCGGGCCAGGGCGGCCTCGGAACGGTCGGCCACCGTCACCTTGAAATCCGGGGCCAGGTCCTTGGCCATGGCGCCGCCGACGCGACCGGCTCCAAGAACGACGACGTGGGTCATGGGAGACTCCCTTCAGGGGCCGCGGCGCGGGGCTTCACGGCGAGGTAGACCGGCCAGCCCAGGGCCACCAGGGCCAGGCCCGGCCAGGAATAGCTGGGGCGATGGATGAACAGGGCGCCGATGATGGCGATGGCGCCGAAGAGGTACAGCCCCGGGACGAAGGGGTAGCCCCAGACCTTCACCGGGCGCTCGAGGTCAGGCCGCCGCCAGCGGAGGAGGAAGATCCCGCCCACGGCCAGGACGTAGAACAGGATCGTGGGCAGCATCACGAAGTCCAGCAGCTGGCCATAGGTGCCTGTGAGGGTGAGCGCGCAGGTCCAGAGCGCCTGGATCCACAGGCCGAACCCCGGGACACCGTGCTCGTTGAGCAGGGCCGCGCGGGGGTAGAAAAGGCCATCCTCAGCCATGCGCTGGTAGACCCGGGCACCGGACAGCACCAGGCCGTTGAGACAGCCGAACATCGACACGAGGATGCTGCCAGCCATGATGAGTCCGCCGCCGCTCCCCAACAGGGTCTGCAGCGCGGCACTACCCACGCGATCCTGCGGGGCGCTCGCGATACCGGAGGGTCCCAGCACCTTCAGATAGGCTCCGTTGGCCAGGATGTAGAGGCCGCAAACCAGGGTGGTGCCGATGAGCAGGGCGAAGGGAATCGTCCGTTCGGGTGCCTTCACCTCCCCGGCGATGAAGGTGATGGAATTCCAGGCGTCCGCGGAGAACATGCTCCCTGTCTGCACCACCAGCAGGGCTGTGAGGAAGGGCAGGGCGGCGCCGTCCGTGGCGATGAAGGGGGCCTGCGAGGGCGCGACGGCAGGCTTCAGCAGCAGGCCCAGCAGGATCAGGGCCGCGAGGCCGCCGATCTTGGCCACGGTGAAGAGATCCTGGATGCGGGTGCCCAGCCGCACGCCGTAGAGGTTCACGGCGCTCAGCAGCACCACCACGGCGATGCCGGACAGGCGTGAAGGGGTGAGGCCCAGGTGGTAGGGCCCCACGGCGATGGCGTGGGTGACCTTCATGAGGGGCACATCCAGGTGGGGACCCAGCCAGGCCGAATCCGTGACCGCCGGGAGGAAGCTGCCCAGGTATTTCCCGAAGCCTACGGCCACGGCGGCGATGGTGCCGCACTCGATGACGACGAAGAAGGTCCAGCCATAGAGGAAGCCCACGGCCGGGCCGTAGGTCTCGCGCAGGTAGGTGTACTGGCCGCCAGCCTGGGGGAACATCCCCGCCAGTTCGCCGTAGCTGAGGGCCGCGAAGAGCGTGAGGATCGCTGTGAGGCCCCAGGCCGCCAACAGGAAGCCCCCGGAGCCACCGGTGCGCACCATGTCCGCGGCGACAATAAAAACGCCACTGCCGATCATGGAGCCGGCGATGAGCATGGTGGCGGAGAACAGGCCGACATGCCGACGGTAACCAGGTGCGCTCATGGGTTCCTTGGGTGGATGGATCCACGCTATCACGGCATTCTGGAGGCATGGCGCGATCTTCCATGTCCCTCCGGTTCTTCCTGGCCACCCTCATCCTGGCGGCGGCTCCCGTCGCTGGCGGATGGTGGGCCTGGAAAGGCCAGGGGCCGCTCCGACAGGAGGCCACGGTCCTGGTGAAACGGGGGACCAGCATCAACCAGATGGCTGACCAGCTGGAGCGGGACGGGGTGATCCGGTCTGCGTCGCTCTTCAGGCTGTGGGCCCGGGCCCGCAAGCTCCAGCTCATCCGTGGTGAGTACACCTTCACGGCCCGGGCCAGCCTGTCGGACGTGGCGGGCAAGCTACGCCGCGCCGAGATCCACTACACCGCCGTCTCCATTCCCGAAGGAGCCCATGCCTGGGCCGTGCAGAGGCGCCTGAATGACTTCGTGCCCGAGGAGGTTTTCTGGACCCTCTGGAAGAGCCCCAGACTGGCTAAGACGGCTGGCTTCGAGGAGGCCGAGAGCCTCGAGGGACTGGTGGCCCCAGCCACCTACAAGCTGCACCACGCCATGGAGCCCGAAGAAATCATGCTCATGCTGGTGGAGGCCTTCCGGCACCAGGTGCGGCCGAAGCTGGAGGGTGGGGTGCTGCCCCCCTACCAGACCTTGATTCTGGCCAGCCTGGTGGAAAAGGAGACGAAGCTGCCGGAGGAGCAGCCCCGGGTGGCGGGGGTCTACAAGAAGCGGCTGGACATCGGCATGCGCCTCCAGTGCGACCCCACCAGCCTCTATGCCCGCTGGGCCTCAGGCGACCTGCGGTTCACCGCGCCCACGCCGCAGGACATCCGCCGCCCAAGCCGTTTCAACACCTACACGGTGAAGGGGCTACCGCCCACGCCCATTGCTATCCCAGGCGCTTCGGCCCTGGAGGCGGCCAAAGCACCCGAGACCGGGAAGGATATCTATTTCGTGGCTACCGGCAAAGGCGGCCACAACTTCGCCCCGAACCTGCGTGACCACAACCGGAATGTGGGGGTCTACCGCAAGGAACTCGCCCGGCAGAAGAAGGCCCTTCGTGGCTAAGTCCCGACTGGATCTGCTCCTCGTGCAGCTCGGTCTGTGCGAGACCCGGGCCAAGGCGCAAGCCCGCATCCTGGCCGGGGACGTGCTGGTGAATGACCATCCCGTCACCAAGGCTGGCACGGCCGTGGATGAGGCGGCACCCATCCGCTTGCGGGGCGATGCGCTGCCCTTCGTGAGCCGGGGCGGCCTGAAGCTGGCCGGGGCCCTGGATCGCTGGGGCATCGATCCCACGGGCCGCATCTGCTTCGATGCCGGGGCCAGCACCGGCGGTTTCACGGACTGTCTGCTCCAGCGGGGTGCGGCGAAGGTCTACGCCGTGGACGTGGGCACGAACCAGCTCCACTGGAAGCTCCGCAGCGATCCCCGGGTGGTCTCCATGGAGCATGTGAACCTCCGCACCTGGGAGCCGGCCAGCATCCCCGAGCGCTGCAGCCTGCTGGTGGCCGACCTGAGCTTCATCTCCCTCCGCCTGGCCATTCCGCCGGTTCTGCTCAGCCTTGAAGCCGGAGCCGAAGCCGTATTGCTGGTCAAGCCCCAGTTCGAGGCCGGCCGCGGGGATGTGGGGCCGGGGGGCATCGTGCGCGATCCCGCCGTCCACCGACGCGTGCTGGTGGAAATCTGGACTTTCTTCTCAGGTACGGAACTGCGTCCCCTGGACCTGGCCGAAAGCCCCATCAAGGGGGGCGAGGGCAACACCGAATTCCTGCTGAGGCTGGGTCTGGGCGCCGCACCCGGGAGCCTGGGCCCGGCCCTCGAAGCTCTGGGATTCTGAATCTGGCTCTTGGCATCCCAAGCCTCCGAGCCCCAGTCCTCGGCCTTCAGCCTGTACACTGGGGGATTGCCGGAGTCCGGGTGTTCGACAACATTTCCATCCCCACCATCCTCGTCAGCTATGTGGCCCTCCTCTTCAGCCTGAGCGTGCACGAAGCCAGCCACGCTTCGATGGCCTATTGGCTGGAAGACGACACCGCGGCGCGGCTGGGCCGGATGACGCTGAATCCCCTGGCCCACATGGACCTGCTGGGCACGTTTGTGTTTCCCCTGATGGGCTTGGCCACGGGCTTTCCCTTCATCGGCTGGGCCAAGCCCGTGCCGGTGGACCCCCGCAAGCTGACGCGCCGGTTCAGCCAGCGGGGCGGCTACGCCCTGGTGGCCAGCGCGGGGCCCATCTCGAACTTGATCCAGGCCGTGGTCTTCCTGGGGATCATGTTCCTGGTGGTGAAGGCCGTGGTTCCGGCCCCTGAACTTGAGTACCCGGTGTTCGTCCGCTCACTGCTGGCCATGCGGGTCGAGAGCCTCCAGGTGCTCCAACTCGGCACGACCGCCACACTTTTCCTGGCGTTGCTGGGCCGCCTGGTGCTCATCAACCTCGGCTTGGCCCTCTTCAACCTGCTGCCCATGGGCCCCCTGGACGGCGCGGGCATCCTGCGGGGGTTCCTGCCCTGGCGCTGGCTGCCGAAGTTCGACCGGGCCCAACCCTGGATGGGCGGCATCCTGATCGTGCTGGCCCTCACCGGCCTCCTGGGCTACGTCCTGGGGCCTGTATTCGGGCTGTTGTTCTATGGCATCGAGCTGGTCGCCCGCCTCGTCCTCCGCTTCTGATCCACGCGCTCCATCGGAGTTTCCATGCAACGCATCCTTTCCGGCATCCAGCCCTCGGGCTCCCAGCACATTGGCCACCTGGTGGGAGCCCTGGACAACTTCACGCGGCTGCAGGGGCAAGGCGAAGCCTTCTACATGATCGCGGACTGGCACGCACTCACTTCGAAGTACGAGTCCGTCGAGGAGATTTGGCCGGCCACGCTGGAGCTCACCGCGACCTATCTGGCGGCGGGCCTGGATCCACAGAAGTCCACGATCTTCGTGCAGAGCCTGGTGAAGGAGCACGCGGAACTGCACCTGCTGCTGTCGATGGTGACGCCGCTCTCCTGGCTGGAGCGGGTGCCCACGTATAAGGAAAAACTGCAGAATTCCCTGGCGGACCTTGGCAGCTACGGCTTCCTGGGCTACCCCCTGCTGATGACTGCGGACATCATCATCTACCGGGCCCACAAGGTGCCCGTGGGCGAGGATCAACTCTTCCACGTGGAGCTCGCCCGGGAAGTGCTCCGCCGCTTCAACTTCCTCTTCAAGGAGGAGGTCTTCCCCGAGCCCGAGGCCGTGCTCACCAAGACGCCCAAGGTGCCTGGCCTGGACGGCCGAAAGATGTCGAAGAGCTACGGGAACTGCATCTACCTGCGCGATAACAACGCCGAGATTCTGGAGAAGTGCACACGGCAGATGACCTCCGATCCGGCCCGAGTGCGCAAGACCGATCCCGGCAACCCGGATATCTGCCCCGTCTTCGACTTCCACAAGCTTTTCAGCGACGATGCCACTGTGCAGATGGTGAACACCGAATGCCGCCGGGCGGGCATCGGCTGTTTCGACTGCAAGAAGCGCGTGGCCGAGGCCATCATCCGCCGGGTCGAACCCGTGCGCGAGAAGATCGAAGGCTACCTGGGCCGGCCCGCCGAACTTCAGGAAGTGCTGAGGGATGGGAGCGCCCGGGCCCGGGCGGTGGCGGTGGAAACCATGACCGATGTGCGTTCGGCCATGAAGATGCCCAGCCTCTAAGAACGGGCGGGGAACTGACTCTTGCGTTCCCATGCTGTCCTGGTAGACTTTCTTTTGCTCGTGGTCCCTTAGCTCAGCTGGTTAGAGCATCTGACTCTTAATCAGAGGGTCCCCGGTTCGAGTCCGGGAGGGACCACCAACAGAGCCCGCAGACGTAAAGTCTGCGGGCTTTTTCGTTGTGTCTCCCCCGTCACATCTCCGCTGCCCTTGCGTCTGCGCAAGGCTTGCTCCCGCTATATTTGAAGGGCTGCCCAATCCTCACGGATGGGCCGGGAAACGCAGGAACGACGGGAGGAACACCGTGGATCTGAAACGCATCGTTCTCGACCTCATGCCGGACGCGCTAGTCCGCACCTTTGCCGCTCCCTACTGCGCGGGCAAAGGCATCGCCAGCGGGGTGGGCAAGGCGGATGAGATTCACACCAAGAGCGGGCTCTCCGCCACCCTGGACCTGCTGGGCGAAGAGGTGTTCAAGCGGGAGGATGTGGAAGCCACCGTCCAGGTGTACTTTCGCATGATCGAGGCCGTGAAGGACCGCCCCTTCGCCAGCATCAGCCTCAAGCCCACCCAGCTGGGCATCAACGAGAGCGAGGCCTATTGTCAGGACAACCTCCGCCGCATCGTGGCCGCCGCGGCCGCGCACGGCATCCACATCACCCTGGACATGGAGGACCGGCACTTCACGGATGTCACCCTGCGGATGTTCAAAGCTATCCGGAACGAATTCGACAACTTCGGCATCGTGCTGCAGAGTCGCCTCTTCCGTACTGCGGAAGACATCAAGGCGCTCCACCTCAAGCCTTGCAAGGTCCGCATCTGCATTGGAATCTACCGGGAGCCCGCGGATGTAGCTCTGCAGGACAAGCGCGACATGAAGGAGAAGCTGTTCGAGTACGTGCAGCTGTTGCTGGATCACGGCCACTATCCCGAGATCGCCACCCACGATGAGCCGCTGATCCGGCGCTGCATCGACTACCTGGACAAGCGCGGCGTGCCGAAGGACGCCTACGAGTTCCAGATGCTGATGGGCGTGCCCCGCGCGGATCTCCAGCAGGAGATCGTCAAGCGCGGCAACATCATGCGTCTCTACGTCCCCTTCGCCGAGGACTGGAAGTACGCCGTGGCCTACATGAAGCGCCGCCTGGGCGCCAACCCGGCCATGGCGCCCATGGTGATCAAGAACCTTTTCGGGCGTTGAACGGAATTAAGCATCCAGTGCAGACCCGGAGGCGGCTACATTGCTCCGGTGGGCCTGTTGCCCACTATGACGGAGAATTCCATGAAGAAGATGCTGGTGCTGGCTCTGGTGAGTTCCTTCACCTTCGCGGGTTACGCCGCCGAGGAGAAGAAGGCCGAGCCCAAGAAGGGCTGCGGAATGGCCTGCTGCGAGAAACACAAGGCTGCTTCCTGCAAGGATTGCTCTGATTGCAGCAAGAAGAAGGACACCGCCCCCAAGAAGGGATGATGCTGCACACCCGGTCACCCTGGCCGGAACGCAAAAACCCCGGAGCCTGGCTCCGGGGTTTTTGCGTTCCACCCGGGTTCATGGTTGTCTGGAGGAGATGAAACTCCGTCCATTCCTTCCTGCTGCCATCCTCCTCCTTTGTGGGGCGGCCGTCGCCGGCTGGGTGTGGACCCGCGAGCAGCCCCCGATCGTGCAATCCGAGGAAGGGACCGCCGGGAAGAAACTGAAGAATGGGGTGCGCCGAGCGGCCCCGGCCCGCGAGTGGGTGGTGGACCAAAGTCCCCTCCTGAACGCGAGGACGCTCCTGACCTTGGCCACGACGCCGGAGGAACAGCAGCTGGCCCGCCAGGCCGAGCGTTTGGCCAACCATGAGGTGGATCTGGCGTTTGCCGCGGCGCTTCGCCGGGTGGCCAGTGCCCAGGTGCAGCCGACGCCTGAACTCAAGGCACTGGCCGACCTCAAGGCCAAAGCCCAGGCCACCTTTGAAGCTGATCAGCAGACCATTGACCGCCTGACCAAGCAGCTCGCGGCCGCCCGGGAGTCCCGGAAAGCCCCCCTGGAGGACCAGCTGGATGTCGCCAAGGCCCAGCTGGAACTGGATCGCGACGAACTGGAGGCGGCCTCTGACGACCTGGCCCGGGCCGGAGGCGATCCTCAGGCCCGGATCCGCAGGCTGAAGGAGGCCTTCGAGGCCGGCGACAAGGAATCCGTCCAGGTCCTCGCGTCGGGGCGTCCCACTTCCGCCTTCGCGGCCGGGAGCCTCCTGGCCCGCCTCAGTGAATGGCGGGTGCAGCGGGGCAAGCTGGCCCGTCTGGTCCAGGCCCGTCAGGCTGCATTCGCCAAGGCCCAGGCCCTATCGCAACGCCGCGCCACCATCGAGGCCCAGGCCAACAAGGAGAAAGAGGACCGGGAAGCCGCCAGGTTCTGGGCCTCAAGCCTGGTGAAAGGGGCTGCCGGAGGAGGGGCGGACGCCGGCCGGGAGCAGGCGAAAGATGCTGTCTCCTATTTGAAGCGCTATGGCGATGTGCAGCAACGGCTCGCCAGCATGAACCGGCGCATCCTCGACCAGCAGGAACTGGCCGAGGTGTACGCCACTTGGATGGGCATCGCCGATGTCCAGCGGAATACGGCCCTCCACACGCTGCTCTCGCGCCTCCTGTGGGTGCTGGGCCTGGTGGCAGCGGCATATCTGGCGGGCCTGGCCATCGATCAGCTCTTCCACCGCGCCGCCGCGGGCGACAACAAGGGCTCCGGGACCCTGCGGACTGTGATAAAGCTTGGCGTCCAGGTGCTGTGTGTCCTGGCCATCGGCTTCGTGATCTTCGGCATGCCTGGACAGATCACGACCGTGCTGGGCCTGGCTGGCGCGGGCCTCACGGTGGCCCTCAAGGACTTCATCGTGGCCTTCTTCGGCTGGTTCATCCTCATGGGTCGCAACGGCATCCGTGTGGGCGACTGGGTGGAGATCCGCGGCGTGGGTGGCGAGGTGGTGGAGATCGGGCTGTTGCGCACGGTGGTGCTGGAGACGGGCAGCTGGAGCGACGCGGGCCACCCCACGGGACGCCGCGTGGCCTTCGTGAATAATTTCGCCATCGAGGGCCACTTCTTCAACTTCTCCACCTCGGGGAAGTGGATGTGGGACGAACTGCGGGTGCTGATCCCGCCGGGGCAGGATCCCTATCCCGTCATCGACGGCGTCCAGAAGCTTGTGGAGCAGCAGACCGAGGCCAACGCCCGGCTGGCCGAGCAGGAGTGGAAGCGCGCCACGACGCGGTACCGCGTGCAGGCCTTCTCCGCCGCTCCGGGCCTCAACGTGGTGCCCGCCATGAATGGTGTGGAGATCAGGGCCCGCTACATCACTCGCGCTTTCGAACGCCACGAAACCCGCCTGCGGCTGAACCAGGCCGTTTTAGAACTGATGCACGGCCCCCGGGGAGTTGCGGGTGGATCAAGCTTGAAAGCCGAGGATTGATGATTTCGTTTTCCAATGTGAGCAAGCAGTACGGCAGGCAGATCCTGTTCATTGAAGCCGATTTCCAGCTCAATCCCGGTGAGAAGGTGGGCCTGGTGGGCCCGAATGGGGCCGGCAAGTCAACTTTGTTCCGCATGATCATGGGTGAGGAGGCGCCGGATGACGGCTCCGTCACCCTGCCCAAGAAGCTGACCCTCGGCTACTTCCGGCAGGAGGTGGACGAAATGGCGGGCCGCCCAGTGCTCGACGAGGCCATCGCGGGCAGCGGGCGCCTGGGTGACTTGCACCACGAGCTGATCGACCTGGAACATGCCATGTCCGATCCGAGCCGAGGAGATGAACTGGAGGCCGTTCTTGAGCGCTTCGGCCACGTCCAGGAGGAGTACCAGCATCTGGGCGGCTACGAGCTGGAGGCCCGGGCCCGGGCCTGCCTGCATGGCCTCGGCTTCGAGGACGAGCAGATCGATGGTGACGTGGGCGCCCTCTCCGGGGGCTGGAAGATGCGTGTCTCCATGGCCAAGGTGCTGCTGGGGAACTTCGACGTGCTGCTCATGGACGAACCCACCAACCATCTGGATATCGAATCCATCCTCTGGCTGGAGAGCTTTCTCAAGTCCGTGCCTGCCACGCTGCTGATGACCAGCCACGACCGGGACTTCATGAACCGCGTCGTCACAAAGGTGCTGGAGATCGACGGCGGCGACATCGTCACCTATTCCGGTAACTACGATTTCTACGTCAAAGAGCGTGAGCAGCGGGATGCCAACCAGGAGGCCGCCTATGCCCGCCAGCAGGCCAAGCTGGCCAAGGAGCAGCGGTTCATCGAGCGGTTTTCCGCCCATGCCGCCAAGGCCGCCCAGGTGCAGAGCCGCGTGAAGGCTCTGGACAAGATCGAGCGCATCGAACCGCCCAAGAAGCGCCGCGTGGTGAAGTGGGATTTCCGTGTTCCCGGCCGTTCCGGCGACGACGTGGCCATGCTGGAGGGCGTCTGCAAGGCCTACGGCAGCCGCAGGCTCTACAACCAGTTCGCCTTCCACATCCGGCGCGGTGAGCGCTGGTGTGTCATGGGCCGGAACGGTGCCGGCAAGTCCACCCTGTTGAAGATGATGGCGGGGGCCATCCAGCCCGATGCCGGGACCGTGAAGCTGGGTGCCAGCCTCAAGCTCGGCTACTTCTCACAGCAGGCCCTGGATCTGCTGGACCCGGATCTCACCGTGATCGAGCAGATGCAGCAGGACTTCCCCATGGAGGGCCTGGGGGTGTTACGCAACCTGCTGGGCGCCTTCCAGTTCTCCGGTGACGACGTGGACAAGCGGGTCCGGTCGCTATCGGGCGGCGAGAAGTCCCGGTTGGTGATGGCTCGCATGCTCTTTGATCCGCCCAACTTCCTGGTCCTGGACGAGCCCACCAACCATCTGGACCTGGCCACGAAGGAGATGCTCATCGAGGCGCTGAAGAATTTCGAAGGCACCATGCTCTTCGTGTCCCACGACCGCACCTTCCTGCGCGGTCTGGCCAACCGGGTGCTGGAACTGGGCGGGGAGGAGCACGAGGGCCCGCTGGCTTTCGGAGGCTCCTACCTCGAATACGTTGAGCGCATGGGCCGCGAAGCCCCGGGCGTCCACAACTAGGTTGAGCGCAACGGTGGAGGCGGCTGGCATTGGAGCGTGAGCCAGGTGCCGGTCCGGGGATGCCTCAACTCCAGCCGCTGGGCGTGGAGCAGGTAGCCGGGATCGCCAGGCACGGCGCACGTTCCCGGAAGCGGCGTTCCCCCAGGCCCGTACAGCGGGTCGCCCACCAGGGGATGGCCTGCGGAGGCCAAGTGGATCCGGATCTGATGGGGGCGGCCGGTGAGGATCTCCACCTCCAGCAGGGAGGTGTCCTTTCGCCGCTCCAGGACGGTGACCCGGCTCAGGGAAGGGCGCCCACCGGGGGTGGCCGCATGGAGCAACCCCAGAGGTGCGTAGGGCACCTCTCCAATCGGGGTGGTGATCTCGAAGGCATCCAAGGCGGGCTGGCCTTGGCAGAGGGTGCGATAGACCTTACGGGTCTGCCGCTCCTGGAACACGGCCTGGAGGGGTTTCCGCGCGGCAGCGGTGCGGGCGAAGAGCACCAGTCCCGACGTGCCCCGGCCGAGGCGATGCATGGGGCTGGCTTCGGGGGCCCGGCGGCGCACCAGGGCGAGGAGGGTGTGTTCCAGGAATTCGCCGCCCCCTGGCAAGGTGGGCAGGCCGCTGGGTTTGGCCACGGCCAGCAACTCCTCGTCCTCGAAGAGCACGGCGGTGGCGAAGGGGACTTCGGGTTCGATCCAGGGGGGGCGGGCCCAGGTGATCCACTGGCCCGGGCGCAGAGGTGCTTCGGGAGGTGCGGAGATTTCATCCAGGCGCACCTGGCCCTCCAGGATCCGCGCCCGCCAGAGCTCCGGACCAGCCAAGGGATGCCGGGCCGCAAGATGGGCCAGAAGGGTGCACCCGACCCCCTCGGCGCCGACCTGTTCCCGGTGGACATAGCCCTGGTTGAACCCCATGCGGTCGGTCACTCCCCCGGACCCGCCGGCACCCCATTATCACCCAGGCCCGGGACTCCCTGGTTAGGCCGTGGGGGCACTCAATATATTGCCAAAATCAACCCGTTTTTTTCTGACACTACTCCTCAAGTCCCGACACTCTAGAACCGAAGGGGTGGACAGGGAGCCTGTCAAAGGGCTATATGTTACGTGTTCACACATACTCTCCCCGGGGGGGGGAGTGGGGGGGTCGCAAGACCCCCCTTTTTTTATGTCCGAGGTAGGCTGGACGCTTTCCATCTTCCGGAGCATGCCCCATGCCCACGACCCCTCCGGTTCCCTCGCGGCTCCCGTCACTTCCCTACCGGAAGCCCACTGAAGGGCGGGACTTCTGGATCGTGGACGCGGTTCTGCCGGATGCTGAGGCGGTGGCTGCGCGCTTCCGGGCCTTGGAGGAATGGGAACTGGGCTTCCCGCATACCCGGGAGACGTGGCCGGGCATGCGCTCCCGAAACGCCCTGAGCCCGGAGGAACTGGAACTCATCGAGACCCAGGTCCGCAAGCTCACAGGTGCGAAGCGCCTCTGGACCGAGACCGCGCCCGATGGTGCCTATCTCAACCACAACGTGGTGCAGGTGGTCGGGGCCAACGAGTCCGGGCCAAGGCCTCACACGGATTCCCGCAGCCTCTGTCGCTACGCGGCCGTCATCTACCTCACCCCCCGGGCACCCGCAAACGCCGGCACCACTTTCTATCGGCTGCGTTACCCCAACGGCGCCCTCAGCGGAAACCTCTGTCCGCCGCCGCACGCGAACCTGCGCGAAGCCCTGGGCGTCACGGGGCTGCCGCTTCAGGCTTGGCATCCGGATGTCTCCGTGGCCAATGTCTTCAACCGCCTGCTGCTCTATCGCGCGGATCTGGTGCACTCCGCGACCAGCTACTTCGGTCACGACCTCGCCACCAAGCGCATGACCGCGCTGTTTTTCTGGATGGCGGAGTAGAACACCCCCGGCTTCGCCAGGGATGTCCTACTCGGATGAGAATGACGGCTACTTCTTCGCCTTGTTCAGCCGGTCCAAAAGCTTCTGATCCACATGGTCCGTGATGACTTTTAATTTCTCACCAGCTTGCGTCAGCAAGCTGGCGCACTCCCGCTGCATGTCGGCGACGTAGGCCGCATCCGTGATGTCCTTGAGGTTGATGACCACGTTCCAGATGCCGCCGCGTACGCCAGCGTAGGCCATCTGGGCCCCCACAGCCGCGTCGGTGATGGACGCCACCTTGCCCAGGCGGGCGGCCTCGCCGGCCAGTTCCAGGGCTTCGAGGCTGGTCTTTGCCGTATCCAGGGGCACGTCGATGGCCACCTTGAGCCCGGCCTGCATGGCGGCCTGGCGGGCGGCCTTCTGCTCGGGGGTGGCGTCCGGCAGGCGCCGCGCGTCCATGAAGGCGTTGAAGGCGTTGGTGTCGGCGTCGACGGCCACCATGAGGCGATCCTTCAGCGCTTGGGCCTGTTCAGCCAGGACGATGAGCTTGGCGTCCTTCTCGGCGTCCGGCCCGCCCTGAGCCAGGTTGGCCACCATGCTGGCCAGCGCCGCGCCCAGGCTGCCCGCCAGGGCCGCGATGGAGCCGCCGCCGGGGGCCGGCGTGTCGCGGCTGACCTCGTCCGTGAAGGCGTGGACGGGCATGGCGACGAGGGCCTTCGCATCGTAGGTGGGCAGGCCCAGCACCTTCTTCTCGATGTCGAAGGGCGCCACATCGCCGAGGCCCATGGAGAACACGGCGGTCTGGAGGATGTCGGAGGCGGGCACGCCCGTGGACTTGCCCATGGCCTTCAGGTAGTGGCGGCCGGAGGCCAGCAGGCACTGGAAAGGCACCAGTCCTACGATCTCGCTGCCCGTGACCACCAGGCCCCGCTCGGCCGCGAGGCGACGGGCCTCTTCCAGCACGGTATGGGGAGCCGTCTGCTTGTAGTCCGTGAGGTTCACGCTGATCTGGGCCCGGCGGTACGTGTCCACGTACCAGCCGATGGCCTTGCAGTGGTTGAAGGTGCCGCGGCGGCGGACCTTCTGGCCTACCGGTTTCGCGGGATCGACATCGTTCAGCCGCATGAGGGCGGGGAGGTCGTAGCCGTGGGCGGAGGCGCAGTGGTCCACCGTTTCCTGCCAGGTGCCGCCTGTGAAGTCGCAGTTGCCGCAGGGGAACGATCCTTCGGCGTAGTAGATCAGCTCGCCGGCCTGGTAGTAGGGCTTCACGCGGCCGCGCCGGGCCACGCGGCCCTTCTCGCGCAGTTCGAAGGCGATGTCCGTGGCGTGGGCCTTGTCGGCGCTGTTCAGCGTCACGTTGTAGGCCACCAGGAACTCCCGGGCGCCGATGATGGTGGCCCCAGCGCCAGGGTTGTAGGCCGCGGCGAAGTCCGGTGCCCACTGGGGGTCCCGCAGCTTCTTCTCCAGGCCTTCGTACTCGCCGCGGCGCACCTCGGCCAGGTTGCGGCGCTCGGGCCGCGACGCGGCGGACTCGTAGAGGTAGACGGGGATGGCCAGCTCGGCGGCCACGCGGGCGCCCAGTCGGCGGGCCAGCTCCGCGCAATCCTCCATGGTCATGCCCTCCACGGGCACGAAGGGCACCACGTCCGTGGCGCCCATGCGGGGATGGGCCCCGTGGTGCTGGCGCATGTCGATGACCTTGGCAGCCTCGGCGATGCACGCGAAGGCCCCCGCCAGCACCACATCTGGCTCGCCGACGAACGTGATCACCGTACGGTTGGTATCCGCGCCCGGGTCCACATCCAGCACCTGAACCCCGGACACGGCGCTGATGGCGTCCACCACCTGCTTGATCTTCGCGGCATCCCGGCCTTCCGAGATGTTCGGCACGCACTCCACCAGCTTGCGGGACATGATTCCTCCGGAACGTCCAAGTCTAGCAGTGGCGCACGTTTGATGCGGAGCAGACGGGTTTATTGACCTAGAGATATATAATCTGGGCAGATTTCCCACAAGGAGGAGTCATGCCTTCGCTCTTGAAGTTCACGGGTGGTGTTGCGGCTGCCTGCCTGCTGGCCGGGGTCGGGTGTGCCTTCACGACGGAGACCATCCACATCGAGTATCCGGCGCCCGTTTCCGTCGAGAAGATCAAGGGGGCGGAGGCCATCAAGGTCAAGGTGGAGGTCAGGGATCTGCGGTCGAAACCCACACGGGAAGTGGCCAAGAAGATCAACGGTTTCGGTTCGGAGACGGCCTCCATCTTCAATGACGAGGATGTGCAACTGCTCGTGAAGCGCTCGGTCGAGACCGAACTGCGGGCCCGCGGGTACAACCTCGAAGGCGGCAAGGTGCCGCTCCAGATCGAGTTGTTGACGTTCATGCATCGCTACAACGCCGGGTTCTTCTCCGGTGACAGTCAGGCCGAAGTGAGCTTTGTGGTGCGGGTCAGAGATGCCCAGGGGAAGGAGCTCTACACTGATACCTTCATGGATGTCTTCAAGCATGCGATCGGGTACGCCGGTGGCGGCAATGTGAAGCAGGCTTATGAACAGGCCCTCCCAGGCGCCATCCGGAAGCTCATGGGCAAGGCGGAATTCCACGCAGCTCTGGCCAAGGCAGCGGAAGGCTCCTGAACACCCGCTATCAATCCTTTGACGTCTCGTTTTTCACGCCGCTGACCACATGCCCCGTGGGTCCTACTTTGGCGGCGGTGTCGCAGTAGCCGGTCTGGTCGTCGAAGAAGAAGTCGGGTTCGAATTCACGAAGGAAGTCGGCCTTCTCCAGGCCGCCCAGGAACATGGCCTCGTCCACCTGGATGTTCCAGGCCATGAGCGTACGGATGGCGCGCTCGTGGGCAGGGGCGCTGCGGGCAGTGACGAGGGCGGTGCGGATGCGCATGGGCGCGTCCGTGCCCATGTCCTGCAGAGGCTGCAGGGCCTGGAGCAGGGGCTTGAAGGGGCCGGGGGGCAGGGGGATCGCCGCCCGTTCGATTTCGTGGGCCTGGAAGGCCGCCAGGCCGCCCTGGGCATACACGCGCTCCGCCTCGTCGCTGAACAGCACGGCGTCACCGTCAAAGGCGATGCGGATCTCGTCCGAATGCCTGTCGGCGGCCAGGGTGCTGTCCGGATAGACCCGAGCGGCGGCGAACCCCGCGTTGAGGGCGGCGCGGACGTCTTCCTCCTTGGCGGAGAGAAACAGGTTCGCGCCCAGGGAGGTGAGGTAGGGATAGGGATTCCGGCCCCGGGTGAAGACGCCGCGCTCCAGCTGGAGGTTCGACTCCTGGGCGCTGCGGAAGACCCGCAGGCCACTCACCGGATCGTTGCGCGAGAGGATCACCACGGCCACGCGGTTCTCCCCCTCGGTATTGAAGGCCAGCAGCTTCTTCACCAGCGGAAACGCCACGCCTGGCTTGGCGGGCATATCCAGTCGCGAGAGCTGGAGCTCCATGTACGCCCGGTCGTCGGCTTCCTCGAAGACCCGGTTCTCCTCCTCGAAGTCGAAGAGCGCGCGGCTCGAGATGGCCACCACAAGCTTACCTTCCAGGGATTTGGGCATGCACCAGGGTAGCTCGGGAGGAATAGACAGGACATCTGGAACCGGAGATGTCGCGGATTCCGCAGATGAAATGAAAGGAGGAGATGAGAACCACCAAGAACACAAAGGGCACAAAAATAGTTTTTGTGTTCTTTATGGCCATGGCTTTCCCTTTCTTCCCCCCTGCGGAACGCCCGATCAGCCACCGGATTTCATCTGCGCGATCTGCGCCATCTGCGGTTGAATGTCTTCTCTATGGACCGCCTCTACTTCGACGCCAACGCCACGACGCCGCCCCATCCCGACGTGGTGGAGGCGGTACGGCGGGCGATGGTGGAGGACTGGGCCAACCCCACCAGCACGCACCGGGAGGGCCAGCGGGCGCGGTTCCGCCTCGAGGAGGCCCGCCGGGAACTCGCGACACTCCTGAAGGTGGCGCCGGGAGAGCTGGTGATCTGCGCCAGCGCCACCGAAGCCCTGCACCTGCTCATCCGCGGCCTTCACCCGGCCCTGGGGGACCGGCCTGCGGCGGTGTTCCCGGGGGAGCACAGCGCCTGCCTGAACCCCCTGCGGGACTGGTCGCGGGTGAGTTGGCTGCCGGAGATTCCCGTGGACTGCGCCACGGTGGTGCAGATGGCCGCCAGCAACGAGACGGGGATCCTCTACGGGATGCCGACCGTGCTGGATGCGGTCCGCGTCAAAGACTGCTGCCAGGCCTGGGGCAAGGTGCCCGTGGACCTGTCGGACTGCGATGCCGCCGTGTTCAGTGGCCACAAGATGGGCGGCCCCAGGGGCGCGGCCCTGCTGTGGATGCGGCCTGGCCTGCCCTGGGAGCCCGTCATGGAAGGCCCCCAGGAGCGCCGCCGGCGGGGCGGCACGGAGGATCTTCCCGCCATCCTGGGCCTGGCAGCAGCGGCGCGTCACTTGACGGAGCGTCAAGCCCAGAACGGCGCATTGGCCTCGGTTCGCGATGCTTTCGAGGGGGAAATCACCGCCTGGGGTCGCGACATCGAGGTCATCGGCCAGGGCTCGCCCCGTCTGCCGAATACAAGTTGCGTGCTGTTCCGGGGCCGCAACGGCGAGGCCCTGCAGGTGGCCCTGGATCTGGCGGGCTTCGCCGTCAGCACCGGCAGCGCCTGTCACAGCGGGGCGGTGAAGCCCAGTCATGCAATCTTGACCTTGGGGTATAGTTCGGACGACGCGCGATCGGTGCTTCGCTTCTCGATGCTCCCAGACGCGCGGCCCGACGAAGTGGAGGCCCTGGTGGCCGCCCTCCGGCGGTTGACATGAGCCCCTAGGAAGGCCATCAGGCGCGGAGCGAGCATGATCGAGCGGACCCTCTTCTTCTTCGCGCAGAACCCGCTCCTGATGCTGTTCGCCGTGGTGGCGCTGGGCTACCCCATCAGCAAGATCCGCATTGCCGGGGCCTCCTTTGGCATCGCCAGCATCCTCTTTGCAGGCATCGCCCTGGGGGCACTGGTCATGGCGCCGGGCCTGGATCCGGGCCTCAAGAAGGACATCTCGCGGGAGATGAAGCTGGTCTACGAACTGGGCCTGGCGGTGTTCGTCTACGCCATGGGGCTCTCCATCTCCCACAGCTTCTGGGCCGCCTTCAGCCGCGAGGGCATGCAGAAGAACGCCGTGGTCTTCCTCGTGATGGTCACCTCCACGCTCTTCGTCGTACTACTGGCGCGGATCATGGGCTTCAACGCCCGCTACGCCGCGGGCCTGCTCACTGGCAGCTTCACGAACATGCCCGCCCTGGCGGGCGTCATCGAGCGCGTGAAGTCCATGGGCGCAGGGCCCCTGGAGCTGGCCCAGCCCACGGTGGCCTCGGCCATAGCCTACCCCATCGGCGTGCTGGTGCCCATGCTGGTCATCCTCGTGAGCCCGCGGCTCTTCCGCGTGAACCTGCAGGCGGAGGCGGACGGCCTCAAGGACTACCAGACCGGCCATCACAAGCTGGAGGTGTGGACGCTAAGGGTGACGAAGCCTGAGGCGGAGACCCTCACGAAGCGTGAGATCCGCACGGCCGGCCGGTTCCAGGTGGTCTTCGGGCGCGTGCTGCGCAACGCGGAGCTGCTCCTGCCGGGGCCGGATTTCCGGCTGAAGCTGGGCGACCTGGTGACGGTGGTGGGGTCGCCGGACGATCTCGTCCGGGTGGCGGCCCTCATCGGGGAACGCAGCCATGTGGAGCTGGACCGGGACCAGAGCGCGCTGGACGCCACGCGGGTCTTCGTCTCCAACTGGGATGTGGTGGGGGTGCCCCTCGGCAAGCTGGACCTGGTGAACAAGCGCCAGGCCATCATCACCCGCGTGCGACGGGGGGATCTCTGGTTCGTGCCGGCGGGCGACACGGTGCTGGAACTCGGCGACCGGGTTCGCGTCACCACCCGCCGGGACAACATCGAGGCCATCGAGGCCTTCTTCGGGGACAGCTACCGCGCCCTCAGCGAGGTGAGCTTTCTCACCTTCGCCATGGGCCTGGCGGCGGGCCTGGCGCTCGGGCAGGTGCCCATCCCCTTGGGCCACGGCATCGTGTTCAAGCTCGGCTTCGCGGGCGGACCCCTGGCCGTGGCCCTCATCCTCGGCCGCTTCCACCGGATCGGCCCCCTGGTCTGGAACTTCCCCTACAGCGCCAACCACACCATCCGCCAGTTCGGGCTGGTGCTGTTCGCGGCGGGCATCGGCGTGATCTCCGGCGAGGGCTTCCGGGCCATCGTCTCCGGCAATGCCGGCGTGCTGCCCCTCTTTCTGGGCGCGGCCTTCCTGGTCTGCCTGATGGCCGATTCGCTCACCATGCTGATCGGGCACAAGGGTTTCGGCATCCCCCTCAACGTGATGTTCGGCATCGTGGCGGGCACGCACACCCAGCCGGTGGTGCTGGGGTACGCGAACCACCAGACGGGCAACGAACTGCCCAACGTGGGCTTCGCCACGGTGTATCCGCTGGCCACCATCCTCAAGATCGTCCTGGCGCAGGTGCTGCTGGCGCTGATCCGCTGAGTCAGCGGGCGAGCAGCGTCGCCACGGGCTTTCCGTCCGGAGCCTGCGCCCACCGGATGCCCAGCCACGATGCCGCGGTGGGGGCGATGTCCCAGGCGGGCACGTCCGCCAGGGGACCCCGGCCCGCGCCCAGCACCACCAGCCAGGACCGCATGGGCAGGGATTCCGGGGCGTAGGCATGGGCGCCGGCGCGGCCATGACGCTCGGATTCATCCTCGCGGCTGCTGCGGGCCTGGGAGAGCCAGGTGCCCAGGGGGGCCAGGACGACCACATCCCCCACCCGCGGACTCGCACCCAGGTGGTAGTGGGCGGGCACCGCTTCGCGGGGCCAGGCCTTCAGGCCGGCTTTCCGGAGGCGCGCCAGGGCGCGGGCCATGTCTCTGGGTTGTTTCAGGTAGACGTATGCGCTGCCGCCGTGGGTGATGAGATCCACCGGAATGCCGTCGAGGACGCTCGGCAGGTGCACGCGGCGCTTCATTGGGACCATGCCGTGGTCCGCCGTGAGGATCACCCGGAGGCCCGGATGGGCGGCCACCATGCGGGCAAGCCAGGGGGCGAGTTCGGCGTCGAGGGCGCGCAGCTTGGCCAGGGCCTCGGGACTGCGGGGGCCGTGCAGATGGCCCTCCTCGTCCGTTCCGGACAGGTAGGCCATGACCAGGCGGGCTTCATCCGCCAGGGCCGCTTCGCAGAAGGCCAAGCCCTCCGTGTCCGGCACGCCGAGCTTGAAGGGCTGCATGCGCCAGGGGGTCACACCCTCCCAGGGGCCGTTGGAACCGACCCAGTGGAAGACGGCCGTGCGGACCCCGCTACGGGTGGCGGCCACCCACAGCGGCTCCCGCAGGATGTCTTCCACCCGGTTGGCCGCCGCGACGCGCTGGCGATCCTCCGGGCGGAGGTAGCCGTTGGCCACGACGCCGTGGTGCTCGGGCCAGCAGCCGGTGGCCAGGGTGACGTGTCCATTGAAGGTCGTGGCGGGGAAGGGTGGGAGCACCGCCCCCTGCCGGCCCTGCTGCGCCAGGGCCCAAAGTTGCGGCATGGTGTCCGGCCGGAACTGATCGGCGCCCAGGCCGTCTTCGCTGATGAGCAGCACCGGGCTTGCGGTGGGAGTCGGTGGACTGCCGGCCCGGACGGGGAAGAAGGCGAGCAGGACGGCAAGCAGGGCGGAGCAGCGCATCCTTCCAGCCTAACAAGCTACCCTGGACCCATGAACACGCCCCGCTGGCCCTACCCCTTGCTCCGTCTGAAACCTGGCAAGGAGACCATGCTCTCCAAGCGCCATCCCTGGGTGTTCTCTGGGGCCTTGGCCCAGCCATCGGACGCCCACCTGGTGCGCCTCGCCGATGATTCAGGCCAGGTGCTCGGCGTGGGTACGGCCAGCCCCGCGAGCCCGCTGGCGGCGCGGATCTTCCGCTTCGAGGACGCGCCCCTGGACGAAGCCTTTTTCCGCTCGCGGTTCGAATCGGCTTTGGCCCTGCGCAAGGCACTGGGCCTGTGGAACCCCGAAGGAGGCTGTCGCTGGATCTTTGGCGAGGGCGACGGCCTGCCGGGCCTGGTCGTGGATCGCTACGCCCATGCCCTGGTGCTCCAGGTGGGCACGGCGGGGCTGGAGGTGCTGCGCGACACGTGGTGGCCCATCCTCTTCGAGCTGGGGAAGCGTGAAGGCATCGCCGCCTTCGTGGAGCGCAGCCAATCCGGCCGCCGGGAGGAGGGACTCGAGCCCGTGAATCGCCTGCTCAAAGGCAGCCTTGCGGGGCCTGTGACGGTGCACGAGGGCGCTGCACGGCTCGGCGTGGACCTCCTGCGGGGTCAGAAAACAGGATTCTTCTTGGACCAGCGGGCCCACCGGCTGCAGGTTGGCGCCCACGCCGAGGGCTGCCGCGTGCTCAACACCTTCGGCTACACCGGCGGATTCAGCATCCACGCGGGTCTGGGCGGCGCCTCGCAGGTGGCCACCCTGGACATCAGCACCCCGGCCCTGGACCAGGCGGAGCGCGACTGGGCCGCCAACGGCCTGGATCCCGCGGTCCACGTCCGCATGGAGGGCGATGCCTTCGAGCTGATGCGCCAACTGGAGCCCGGCGGTTGGGACCGCGTCATAGTGGACCCGCCCGCCTTCGCCAAGCAGCGCAAGGATGTGGACAAGGCCTTCAAGGCCTACAAGGACGTCTACCGCCTCGGTGCCCGGGCCACAGCGCCCGGTGGCATGCTCTGGGTCTTCTCCTGCAGCCAGCACCTGGACCGCACCCGCTTCCAGGAAGCCGTCTGGACCGCCCTGCTCGAAGCCGGTCGCGAAGCGCGCGTCCTGGCACACCTCGGCCAGCCCGCCGACCATCCCTACTCGCTGAACCATCCCGAAGGGTTCTACCTCAAGGGGCTGTGGCTGAGCTTGTCCTGAACGGAATGGGATAAGCGGAGGAGAGCGGAAAAGCGGAGGAAAGCGGAATACGAGAGGGCCTGTTTCAGTTCTCCGCTTTCCTCAGTTCCTCACCTCTCCTCCGCTTCCTTCCATTCCTTTTCGATGGCCAAATCAGCCCAGCCGCTCCACGGCCTCGTCGACGCCTGTGGCATGCAGGGCGCCGAGCTTCAAATCCAGCAGGTGGCTCAGCTTCACGTTGCCCATGGCGCCGAGCATGGAGGCCTTGAGGCGGGGGATGCTGCCTTCCATGGAAGCGATGAGTTCCTTCACCTGCTTGCGGCGGCTCTCCAGGCTGGAGCAACCGCAGAGAGGGCAGCCGCAGGGCACGATGGGGAAGCCGCGCAGCCAGGCGTAGCGCTGCAGGTCCTTCTCCTCGCAGGTGCCCAAGGGGCGTATCACCGTGTTGGCACCATCGTCGCTCACCAGGCGCAGAGGCATGGTGCTGAGGCGGCCTTCGAAGAACAGGTTGATGAGCAGCGTTTCGACGAGGTCATCCAGGTGATGGCCCAAGGCGATCTTCGTGTAGCGGTGCTGCTTGGCGAAGGAATAGAGCACGCCGCGCCGCAGCCGAGAGCAGATGATGCAGGGCAGCTCCTCTGGCTTGCTGCGCACCATCTTGTCGATGGGGGCGAGGATGATGTGGTGGGGCACGCCCAGTCGCTCGCAAGTCTCGGCGATGGGATCGGGGTTGAACTGCGGGAAGCCGGGATCCACCGTGACGGCTTCAACCGTGAAGTCGACGGGTGCCCGCTTGCGCAGCCGCTCCAAGACATCGAGCAAAGCCCAGGAATCCTTGCCACCGCTCACGGCCACCAGAATGCGGTCGCCCTCTTCGATGAGCTGGTAGGCCGCGTTGGTCTCACCCACACGGCGGGCGAGCTTCTTTTCCAGCTGGGGCAAGGTCTTGAGCTCAGCCTCGGTGGGTGGCAGGGCCAGGCTGGGAAGGGCGCAGGGATTACTCACAGGAAGGCTGACCCTACATCACGCCGCAGGCTTTGCGTTCGCCGCGGACGATCTGTCCCTGGACATCCTTCACGTACTCGGGGCAGGTGCAATCGGGACAAGTGTTGCTGGAGGTCTCAGAGCACAGGTCGGCGAAGGTCACTTTCTCCATGAAGGCGGAGATATGGTCTGAGAGGCGGTTCCAAAGCATGAGGCTCATGCGCTCATCGGCCATGAGGGCTTGATTCGCGGCCTTGGGATCTTCCTTGGCTACGGCATAGAAGCTGCTGTCCGTGAGGCGAAGGACCTCGCCCACACTCACCTGGTTGCAGGGCCGTGTGAGGATGTACCCGCCTTTGGGGCCGCGCACACTGGCAACGACACCGGCTTTTTTCAATTTGTTGAAGATCTGTTCGAGGAAGGGCAGGGAGAGCTTCTGGCGCTCGGCGATGACGTGCAAGGGTACCGGCTGGCCATGGCTGTGGTGGGCCAGGTCAAACAGGGCCTGCATGCTGTACCTGCCTCGGGCCGAGATCTTCACGAAAAATGCTCCAGGTTCCAGGCTAGTATTCCTGAGTGAATGAGTCAAGTTTATCGCATGGCTAGACTGGAACCCGGAGATCCCCATGAAAGCTGTCCTTCTGGCCTTCGGAACCCTGGGCCTGGCGGCCCAGCCCCCCGTCGTCCTCGCCCAACCGCCGGAAGCCCTTCCCGCCGGGGTACGCCTCGATGCTCGCGACCATCAGCCCCTGCTCCTGGGTGAAACGACCGCAAAGGCCATCCTGGCCCACCGGGCGATCTTCCGAGACAACCTGGCGGCGAGTCCGCTGCCTGCAGAGCTGAAGGCCCGCTGGAAGGCCGTGAGCCACCCGCTGACTCTGGTGGCGGTCTTCGGGTCCTGGTGCGGTGACAGCCAGTATCAGCTTCCGGATCTGCTGGCCCTGGAGGCGGATCCCAACCCCTTCATCGAGGTTCATTACCTGGGAGTCGACCGGGAGAAGCACCTCGCCGAGGCCGCGTGGCCCAAGGGTTGCGCACCCCAGGTGGTAGTCCGCGTCCCGACTTTCTACCTGTTCGCCACCCAGCCGGGGGGTGTGCAGACGTTGGTGGGGGCGGTGGTGGAGAACCCGCCGCGGGCGGGGCAACGCATGGCCGAGGCCCTGGTGGAACTGGCGGAAACCGCCCCCAAGCAGCCCTGAGGTGCACCGGATTTCAGGCCTTGGGCCAAAGGGCCGATGAGGGGGCACCATGCCTTGGCGCTCCCTCATCCTGATGACCTGCCTCCTCTGCGGCCTAGGCGCCGTGGAACCCATCCGGGTGGCGGTGGATGGCTGGACCACCCTGAACCCCCTCCTCATGACTCGAGATACGGACGGGGAGGCAGTGGATCTCGTCTTCGATCGCCTGGTGACCATGGACGCCCAAGGCACCTTCATCCCAGGGTTATTGCAGGGCTGGACGGTCCTCAAGGGTGGCCGGGAGGTCGTCCTGGACCTTCGCCCTGGCATGACCTGGCAAGATGGCACGCCCATCGAGGCCGAGGATCTGGTGTTCACCTGGCGGGCGCTGCGGCTTCCCCAGGTCCGGGCCGTTGCTGACACCGTCGGCGGGGTGGCTTCGCTGGACAGCCTGGTGGCCGAGGGGCCCCTGCGGGTGCGGATCCACCTGGCGCGGCCGCGGGGAACGCTGCTTTCCGATCTCTACAACTTCATCCCCGTGCCCCGCCGCCATTACCAGGTCGGCCCGAACCCCCTGATAGATCTCGTGAACTTCCAGCCCGTGGGCTCGGGCCCCTACCGGGTCGTCGGCCGGGCGACCACCACCCATTTAAGGCTGGAGCTCTGGCCCGGGTACAAGGGCGCCCATCCTGGGACCTGGCCTGCGTTTGAATTCTCGGATTCCACGGACGAGAAGAACTTGGTTCAGGCCCTCCTGGACCACCGCTACCATTACGCCTTGGTGGGCGGACTGCCGCACTACCTCGTCCGGAAGGGCGCCCGGGGCGGGGGGCAGCTCCAGGCCTACTCGGTGCCCCAGGCAGCCTTCGGGGCGTTTTTCCTCAACTGTGATCCCAAGCTGAGCCTGCTGGGCGATCTCGCCTTGCGCCAGGCCCTGGCGGAACTGGTGCCATGGAAAGAGCTGGCGCGCGCACGGCGCTTCTTCCCGGCCCGGTTGGCCTCATCGTTCTGGCCGCCGGAGAACTGGGCCCATGATGATTCTCCGCGACCTTTGCCTCAGATCGGGCGGGCCGAGGCGATCCTGGATGCCGCGGGATGGCGGATGGGCCCGGACGGCCTGCGCCATGACGAGAAAGGTCGCCCGTTGTCCCTGGTGGCCTACGAGCAGAACATGTCCGTCAGCCGGAGCACGGCCCGCCTCCTGGCGGAACAGGCGGCAAAAGTCGGCATGCACATCGAGGTCCGACGCCTGACATTTGAGGCCCTCACGGAGAAATCAGCCAATCATGATGGGGACATCTGGTCCTACGGGTGGACGACGTCCCTGGATCCCGACGTGGACGCCCCTCTGTTCACCAAGGAGGGTTACCGCACCAAGGCGAATGTGAGCAGCTACTTGAATCCGGAGGTAGACCGACTGTTCGAGGAGGGGCGCTACACGTTGGACCGGGTGTCCCGCCGGAAAATCTACCTGAAGCTCTCGGAGATCATCTGGCGGGACAAGCCCGTGATTCCCCTCAACTACATCCTGGTGCGGGTGCTCGCGGACGCCCGGCTCCGGGGTGTGTCCTTCAACGTGCTGGGGCAGGCCTACGGCTTCTGGCCGGGCAAGCGTGGTTGGAGGCTGGAGAACTAACGGTCGAGGCTGGAGAACAAGCGCTAAAGCCGATCGAAGTGAATGGTCTCCACCTTACCGGCCTTTCCCTTTGGGGCGTCCTCCCGCTCGCGGTCGCGGTCGCGCTCGGGACGGGGTTCGCGGTGGGGCTTCGCCTCGGGCCGGGCTTCGGTTCGAGCTTCGGGCTTCGCCTCCGCATGATGCCGAGGCTCATGCCGGCGTGATTCGGGCTCGTGCCGGCGGGGTTCCTGGTCCGGCCTGGGGGCAGGCTTTGGTGCTGGTAGGGCGGCCTGGCGCTCGCGGCCGGCCCACACGGCACCCACCTGCTTGATGCGATCCACCAGCCGGGCGGGCTCCAGCACCTGGATGCCGTCGCCGAACTGCATGGCCCAACGGGCGATGGCGCGAAGGTCCGTGGCCGTGAAGGTCACGAGTGCCTGGCCGTCGCCCTGTTCCTCGATCTTGAAGTGAGGGAAAGCCGGGGGCGCCTGCTTCACGGCGAAGACCCACTGCTTGAGCAGGGTGGCCTTGACGGGAATGGGCTCGCCGCCCAGCCAGCCGCCGATCTGGTTGGCGGGGGTGCCCTCGGCGTAGGGGCCCTGGGCCGCGCGGCCCACGCCCTCCACGTCGTTCACCTCGGCCAGGAGATCCACCCGGTGGTGGCGCTCGGCGTTGTAGCGGCGGTCCCAGCCCCAGACGTACCAGGCCTGGGCCAAGGCGTCGAAGGTCAGCTGCCGGGGCTCGAAAGTGCGAGGGGCGTTGGCGTCGGCGTCGGCGAAGATGAACTCCACGGGACGGCCTTCGCGGATCGCGGCCAGGATGGCCTCCACCAGAGGCGGCAAGGTGGAAGGTGGCGTGGCCTTCCGCATGGCGGGCTTCGGAGCCGGGGCGGTAGGAACAACGGCCACCGGGGCTTCCGGCGCGGCTTCAACGATCTTGGGGACCTTGGATTTCGCGGGCGCCTTGGTGGCTGGCTTGGCCTTGGGTTCCGCGGCCTCAGCCTTCTTGGGGGTCGCCTTCTTGGCGGGGGCGGCCTTGGCCTTGGTGGCGGGTTTCTCCACTTCGGGCGTTGTGCCGGTGGGCTTCTTGCGGGGGGCTTTGGTCACGGCCATGGGTCTGTGGCTCCTGGCCCATCATCGCCCATACCACCACAGCTGGTCCATGCCCATTTCGGTGGCGGCGACCTGTGCCCTTGCGGCCATGCTGGAAGGATGGGCCATCGCAATCTCCGCTTCGCCGCCGTCATGGGGCTCCACACCTTCATCTCCGCGGGGACCTTCCTGCTCGGGAAGACCGCCGCCGATGCGATCCCGACCTTGGCCCTGGGCCTGCTGCGTTTCCTCATCGCCGGGGCCGGGTTCCTGATCCTGGCTCGGCTGCGGCATCTGGAACTGTGGACCGTCGCCCGCGCGGAATGGCGGACCTACCTCCTGGCTGGGTTCCTGGGGGTGACCTTGAACCAGCTGGCCTTCCTCAGCGGATTGGCTTTCACGCTGCCCTCGCATGCGGCGCTGCTCTATGCGCTCACACCCACGGTGGTGCTGCTGCTGGCCTGGGCCCGCGGTCAGGAGCGGCCGGGGCCCCGGAAACTGGGTGGCCTGGCGCTGGCTTTCTCCGGGGTGCTGGTGCTGTTCTCGGACAAGGGGGGCGGCACTCTGCCGCCGCGGTGGATCCTGGGTGACCTCCTGGTGTTGGTGGCGGTCATCGCCTGGGCTGGCTACACAGTCATGAGTCGGCCCCTGGTCCAGAAACATGGAGCCCAGCGCGCCACCACGCTCTCCATCCTCTTCGGCCTTGCGATCTTCGCACCCCTCGGCGCCCTGGGCCTCCCGAAGCTGGTGGTGGCCACGGTGCCACCCATGGCCTGGGTGGGTCTGGTGTACCTCGGCCTGATGACCAGCGTGGCGTCGTACCTGCTCTGGTTTCACGCGCTCTCCACGAAGGAGCCGAGCCGCGTGGCCATCGCCACCAACGGCCAGCCGGTGGCCACCGCCATCCTGGCCTGGCTCTTCTATGGCCAGGCCATCACCCCGGCCTTTGCGGTGGGCGCGGTGCTGGTACTCGGAGGGGTCCTGCTGACGCAGTTGTGAGGGGTTGTCAGTTCTGGCTGCGGGGGTGCATCTGGTCGTAGAGTGCCCTCAGCCGGGTCTGATGGACATGGGTGTAGATCTGGGTCGTGCTGATGTCGGCGTGGCCGAGCATGGCCTGGACCGAGCGCAGGTCGGCACCGTGGTCGAGGAGGTGGGTGGCGAACGCGTGCCGCAGCACATGAGGACTCACGGCCTCGGCGCGGAGGCCCGCCGTGCGTGCGTAGCCTTTCAGCAGGCGCCAGAGGTGCTGTCGCGTGAGGCCCTCACCGCGCTGGCCCACAAAGAGCTCCCCGCCCTTCGGCCTGAAGCCTGGCCGCAAGGCCAGCCAGGCGCGGATCCACGTCTCGGCGCCCTGGCCGAAAGGAATGAGCCGCTCCTTCCTCCCTTTGCCCATGACCTTCAGGAAGCCTTCATCCAGGAACACCGACAAGGCCGGAAGCTCCGTCAGCTCGGAGACGCGGAGGCCGGAGGCGTAGAGCAGCTCCAGCCAGGCGCGATCCCGCACACCCAGCGGCGTGGCCGTGTCCGGAGCCTCGAGCAGGGCCTCCACCTGGCTTTCGCCCAGGGTACGGGGCAGGATGCGGGGCGGTCGCGGCGGTTTCACCACGGCCTCGGGTCCCGCCCCGCCACCGCCTTCCATGCGCAGGAAGGACAGGAAGGCGCGCAGGCTCGAACTCAGCCGGGCCAGGCTGCGGGGGGCTTTGCCCTCGGATTGCTGGGCCACGAGAAAGGCCGTGAGGTGGTCGCGGGTGAGGTCGGTGGCGGGGAGTTCCCGGCCGCAGGCCCAGACGGCCAGATGGTTCAGATCGGAGAGGTAGCCTGCGGCCGTGTGGGGCGACAGCCCTCGCTCCACCGTCACGAACGTGCGGAATTCCCTGAGGCTGGCGGCCCAGCCGAGGGGCCAGCCGTGCTCAGGTTCCTCGAGGGTCTTGGGGCGGGGCATGGGACCATCCTCCACGGCCTGGGTACCGGCGCAATCCTTACTGTCATGAGGCCCGGGGGTGGCCACCTTCTACCTGGAGTTTGGACATCGGGCTGGGGGTATGTTAGGGTTTCCAGGTTCGTTTGGAGGAGCCCACGATGGCTGATGTACGTAAGAAGGTCATTGCGATCATTGCTGAGCAGTTGGCCAAGCCCGAAGATTCCATCTCCGAGTCCAGCCATTTCGTCGACGACCTCGGCGCTGACAGCCTTGACACTGTCGAGATCATCATGGCCATCGAAGAGGCCTTCAGCCTCGAGATCCCCGAGAGTGAGCAGGAGAAGATCCGCACGGTGGGCGATGCCATCGCCTACATCGAGAAGCACGCGAAGGCTTGATCCAGAGCGATCGTGACGTGCCGCAGCGCCCCAGACGGCCCTGCGGCACGTTTGTTTTCCCGTCCTACGAGGTGAAACCATGACCAGGACCGTCCAGCGTCGCCGCGTTGTCATCACGGGCATGGGGACGATCAACCCCTGCGGCCTCACCGTCCCTGAAACCTGGAACAACCTGCTGGCGGGAAAGAGCGGCATCAGCACCATCGACCGCTTCGATGTCACCGACTTTGCCTGCAAGATCGCGGGACAAGTGAAGGGTTTCAGCCCCGATCTGTTTATCGACAAGAAAGAACAGAAGAAGATGGACATCTTCATCCAGTACGCCCTTGGCGCCGCCCATGAGGCCTGGGTGGACGCCGGGTTCGATCAGGTGCAGCTCACCAAGGCCGAGCGTGAAGTGTTCGGCGCGTATATCGGCAGCGGCATCGGCGGCCTCAGCACCATCTGGGACGAGGCCAACGGCTACCGAGGACCCCGCCGCACCAGCCCCTTCTTCATCCCCAGCCTCATCGTGAACATGGCCAGCGGCCAGGCCAGCATCAAGTACGGGCTCCAGGGCCCCAACAGCGCCGTGGCCACCGCCTGCGCCACGGGAGCCCACGCCATCGGCGATGCGGCCCGCCTCATCGCCTTTGGCTATGCGGATCGCATGATGGCCGGCGGCAGCGATTCTGTCGTCAACCAGCTGGGCGTGGGCGGGTTCGCCGCTATGCGCGCCCTAAGCACCCGCAACGACGAGCCCGAGCGAGCCTCCCGACCCTTCGATGTGGATCGCGACGGCTTCGTCATGGCCGAGGGCGCTGGCATCGTCATCCTCGAGGAGTATGAGCTGGCCAAGGCCCGTGGCGCCAAGATCTACGCCGAAGTCGCCGGCTATGGCATGAGCGGCGACGCCAACCACATCACCACCCCTGCCCCCGAGGGCGAGGGCGGTCAGCGCGTCATGCGCGCCGCCATCAAGGACGCGGACATCGCGCCCGAGGAAGTGGGCTATGTGAACATGCACGGCACCAGCACGCCCGTGGGCGACAAGCTGGAGTGCATGGCCATCCAGAAAGTATTCGGAGAACACGCAAAGAAAATCAAGGTGAGCAGTACCAAGTCCATGCACGGGCACTTACTGGGCGCCGCAGGCGGGCTGGAGACCATCGTGGCGGTCATGACCGTCAAGACGGGGCAGATCCCCCCGACCATCAACGTGGACAACCAGGATCCCGACTGTGATCTGGACGTGACCGCCAACGTGGCTGGTACCCTGGATTCCGAATACGTCATGAACAATGGCTTCGGTTTCGGCGGCACCAACGGCTGCCTGGTGCTGCGGAAGGTCTAGCAGAAAGAGATCCCCAGGAGACGCGAAGGAAAGACGAAACTTTTCCTTCGCGTCTTTGTGTCTTCGTGCTTTTCTTTTGCTTCTATGGCCAAGGCAATCCCCTTCAAGCTCGTCTCGCCCTACCAGCCCGCCGGGGACCAGCCCGAGGCCATCGCGCAGCTGGTGGCGGGGCTGGAGCGCGGGGACCGGGCCCAGACGCTGCTGGGGGTGACGGGGTCGGGGAAGACCTACACCATGGCCAGCACCATCGCCCGGGCGGGCCGGCCGGCACTCATCTTCGCGCCCAACAAGACGCTGGCCGCGCAGCTGTTCAGCGAGTTCAAGCAGTTCTTCCCCGAGAACGCCGTCGAGTACTTCGTCAGCTACTACGACTACTACCAGCCCGAGGCCTACGTGCCCGAGCGGGACCTGTTCATCGACAAGGACGCGAAGATCAACGAGGAGCTGGAGAAGCTGCGCCTGAGCGCCACCCGCTGCCTGCTGGAGCGCCGGGACACCATCGTGGTGGCCTCCGTCAGCTGCATCTACGGCCTGGGCGATCCCAGCTCGTATCTGAACCTTTCAGTGACGCTCAAGACGGGTCAATCCATCGACCGGGCCATGCTGCTGCGGGACCTGGTGGCCATCCAGTACCAGCGCAACCACCTGAGTTTCGAACCAGGGATCTTCCGCGTGCGGGGCGACGTGGTGGAGGTCTACCCGGCCTACGAAGACGTGGCCTATCGCATCGAGCTCTGGGGCGATGAGGTGGAGCGCCTGTCGAAGGTCGACCCGCTGCGGGGCGCGGTGATCGAGAAGCTGGACGAGCTCACCATCTGGCCCAAGACCCACTATGTGACGCCCGAGGACAAGCTCAAGACCGCCATCCACGATATCAAAATTGAGCTGGAGGAACGGGAGAACGAGTTCCGGGCCGCGGGCAAGATCGTGGAGCTGCAGCGCCTCCACCAGCGCGTCATCTACGACGTGGAGATGATGAAGGAGATGGGCCACTGCAGCGGCATCGAGAACTACAGCCGCTTCCTGGACGGCCGCCAGCCAGGCCAGCCACCCCACACGCTGCTGGACTACTTCCCCGAGGACTTCATCGTCTTCATGGACGAAAGCCACGTAGCCACCGGCCAGCTCCACGGCATGTACAACGGCGACCGATCCCGCAAGACGACACTCGTCGATTACGGCTTCCGCCTCCCATCAGCACTGGACAACCGTCCTCTCAAATTCGAAGAATTTGAGAGCCGGGTGAAACAAGTGGTCTACGTCTCCGCGACCCCCGGCGACTATGAGCTGCAGCAGAGCGGTGGGGCCTTCGTGGAGCAGGTGGTACGGCCCACGGGGCTGGTGGATCCCATGGTGGAAGTCCGCCCCGTGGGCACCCAGGTGGACGACCTGCTGGAGGAGATCCGCAAGACCGTGGCCCGGGACGAGCGGGTGCTGGTGACGGTGCTCACCAAGAAGCTGGCGGAGCAGCTCACGGCCTACTACCAGGAGCTGGGGGTGAAGGCCGAGTACCTCCATAGCGAGATTGACACCCTGGAGCGGGTGGAGCTGCTGAAGAACCTGCGGCGCGGTGTGTTTGACGTGCTGGTGGGCATCAACCTGCTGCGGGAGGGGCTGGACCTGCCGGAAGTGAGCTTGGTGGCCATCCTGGACGCGGACAAGGAAGGCTTCCTCCGCAACAACCGCAGCCTCATCCAAACCATCGGCCGCGCCGCCCGCCACGTGAACGGCCGGGCCATCCTCTACGCCGATGTGATGACGGGCTCCATGAAGCAGGCCATTGGCGAGACCGAGCGGCGACGCAACAAGCAGCTGGCTCACAATCTCGAACACGGCATCACGCCAGAGACCGTGAAGCGCAACCTGGACGACGTCATGGGCGAAGCCCTGGCCCGGGAATTCATCAACGTCACCAAGGAAGAACAGGCCGCCGAAGAGCCGCTGCTCTACCTGGAAGACAAGGCCTTCGAGCGCGAAGTCGCCAAGCTTGAGAAGCGCATGAAGGAACTGGCCTCCCACATGAAGTTTGAGGATGCCGCGGAATTACGCGACCGCATTCTTCGTGCCCGACGCGAACGGCTGGTCGCCGTCCTATGACGCGGGAGGTCTCGCGTATGCCGCAGGCATACCGAGAGGATGCCGCGGAATTACGCGACCGCATTCTTCGCGCCCGACGCGAACGGCTGCTGGATGTGAGTGGTGTTCCGGCAACAGGCCCGGAGGTTTAACTACTTCGCGTATTGCCGGATCACCTTCTCGATGGCGGCCCGGCAGGCGGCGCAGAAGCCCACGTCATCCCGGGTGAACATGAGGCAGTCCTCCTGGCTGCGGAAGTAGCCCTTGGCCTCGTAGTTGGCGCCTTCGAAGGCGCCCACCTTCCCGCTGTGCGCGTCGGTACCCAGGACCTTCGTCTCGAAGACCTTCTCTCGGGCAAAGAGGGCGTCCATCTCAGCTTCGGGCTTGTTGGCGGCGCGAATGGCGCGACGTTCCTTCTGGTAGGCGTGGCTGTGGGCCTCGAATTCATCCTTCTTCCAGGGAGTGGGCAGGGGCACGCTGGGGGTAAGCAGATTCGCCCATTTCGGATGCTTCGGATCCGCCGTGGCATTGGGTTCCCAGGGTTCGGGACGAGCAGGGCTGTTGGTAACGGCCACATCCGAGGTGTAGTACTCGTCCGCCAGGCCCGCGAAGTGGTGACCGAACTCGTGGACGAAGAGGTAGCCGATGGTGCTGTTGCCCGCGGAGGCGGTGCTGTAGAGGTTGTGGATGCCTCCGCCGCCGTAGGTTTCGGCGTTCACCAGAATCTCCACAAACTCATAAGGGGCCTGGGCCGCGATGTCGCGGAAGCCACGGTTGTCGAAGGTGAGCACGTAGCGCTCGCTGCCGAAGGCGTCATAGGTGGCGCCGAGGGGCGTGCGCTTGTGGACACCCGTGGAGGGTCGGGAGATGCCACTTTCCTTGGATTCAGGGCAGAGGGCCCACACGTTGAAGTCTTTCCGGTGCTCTTTGAAGGGGGTCTGTGCAAAGAGCAGCTCCATGACCTTGCGGGCCTGGGCCTCGAACTTGCCCCGCTCAGCGGCGGTGTAGCCGTCGCCGAGGATGAGGAAGTCCACTTTGCCCGCTGGATCTCCGGCCTTCTGAAGGGCGAGCAGGGCGCCCGCTTCCGGGGCTGGGGCGCGCTCGATGAGGGGATCCTTGGGATCGAGGTCGAAGGTCCAAAGGGTCTTGAAGGCGTTCCGTTCGTCGCGCTTCCGCACCTGGATGCGCACGGGGGCATCCGGTTGCGGGAAACGCAGGGATTCGGAGAACGTCCGACTCAGGGCCTTGGCCTCGTCTGTGGTCTCCCATTCGCCATAGATGCTGGCGAAGCCGCGGGAATAGAGCAGTTTCCCGGTGGCCTTGTCCGCCACCTCGAAGCAGTATTTCCCAAGGTTGCTGGTATCCACGGCCTTGGCGAGGTCTCCGGGCCAGGGCAGCGGTTCCAGCACCACCCGGTCCAGGCCGAACCGTTCCACGGTGGCGTCTCCCGTATGTCCGTAGTCCACTCGCAGCGTGCGGGGCGGGGCGGCCAGGCAGACCAGGGTGGCGAGGGAGAACAGCAGGGTACGAAGCATGGGGGCACCTTGGCTTCCACGATAAACTGATCGCCTGGAGATCCGATGCTCACCTCGAAACAGCGCCAGTTTCTCAAGGCCCAGGCCCACAAGTTGAAGCCGGTCATGCACGTGGGCAAGGGGGGGGTGACTCCCGCCCAGGCCGTGGAACTTGATGTGATGGTGGATAGCCTCGAACTCGTGAAGATCAAGATCAACCAGAACAGCTTCGAGAGCGAGGATACGGCCACCGCCGCCCTCTGTTCCGCCGTACCCGGTCTCGAGCATGTCTGGACCATCGGCCACACGATGCTGTTCTTCCGGCCCAGCCGCACCCACGACACGCGGTTTCCCTTGCCCGGCTGATTCAAGCCCGGGGCGTTCCGTTCCGAGGAGTCAGGGAAAGGAGTTCCGATGCCCTACCTGTCATGGATGGAGGGGGACCAGCCCTTCCGGCATGCCGTGGTGGAGGAGCCCTGCCTGCTGGGCCGTGACCCCGTGGCCTGCGCCGTGGCGCAACCGGCCCTTGGTACCGTGTCGCCCATCCACGCCGCCCTGTCCCGAAGCGGGGGCCTCTGGCGGGTGAAAGTTCTGGAATCGGCCGACGGCTCCGCTTTGAACGGGGTTCCCCTGCACCCTTCCCAGGGGCACCCCCTGCAGGATGGGGACGAGCTGGTGTTGGGCACCTGGCGTTTGACCTTCACAGAGGGATTCCCGGGGCTCGATGGCGCCACCTTCGTGGAACGGGTGGGGGACCTTTTTGACGAGATGCAGGCCCACCCCGGCCAGACCTTTCTCCCGGAACTGAAACAGCTCTACAGCGCCACGGAAAAGCTGCTGGGGGAAGCGGATTCGGACGCCCTGGAAAGAACCCTCCTGGAGGAGTCCCTGCGCTTGATGGCCGGGGATCGCGGCTTCTTTGTCGTGCGATTGAAGCAGGGCGGCTGGCGCACCACCCATCGGCTGGGAGCAGCCGGGAAGGAGTCCGGACCATCGCCAGCCGTGCTCGATTACGCCACCCGGGAACATACGGCCATCCTCTCCAACCAGCCTCAGGCGGATCCCCGATTCGAGGCTGCAGGCCACCCCGAGCAGAGGCGCGGCCCGCTGCTGTGCGCTCCCCTGGCCGAGGAGGGTGGCCTGGTGGGCGCCCTGTATCTAGACCGCGGTGCGGAGGACCGGCCGTTCAGCCGGCTTGACCTGGCGATGCTCCAGGCCTACGTGCGCCGGGGTTCCCTGGTGCTCCGCCAGGCTCGGCTCCAGCGCCACGCCCTCGGTCAGGCGGAACAGCAGGGTGAGCTTCTGCGCCTGCGGAACGAGTTGCAGCGCGACACGGAACGCCGCGGCGAGCGACTCGCGGCCATGGCCGCGTCCCTTCGCCGCATCCAGGGTTGGGTCCAGGAACTGCCCGAGGCGGCCGGTGCGGCCATCCGGTTCCAGCTGGAGCACCTGTCCACCCTTCTCGAAGAAGGACAGCGCGGAGCCTGCCTCGATGCCGCGCCGGTAGCGGGGCATCCCCTTTTAGTGGCAGCCTTGCAGGCGGACCTGGCCAAACGCTGGGACGCACTCTTGGCCCTCCGTCACGCCAAATTGCGGTTGCCCGCCCCTCCCCAGGGAGCCATCTGGTGCCGCGGTGGCCCGCTCCAGCAGGCCCTGGATGGGCTTGTCGAGCCCGTGATCATGCAGCTGCCCCAGGACTCGGAGGCGTCCCTCCGCTGGGATCACGAGCGTGGGCTCCAGGTACTCCGCCTTGGCCTTCCCGCGGGGCTGCGAGGCCCTGCCCCAGATGACTGGACCCAGCGGACCTTGCAGGAGGCCGGGGTCCGGTGGCGCTGGGCGGATCAGACCCTGGACGTGTTCCTGCCTGAAGGGCCGGAAGCCATGCCTGAAGAGCCCGCGCGACCCTTGCTGGGGCTGGTGAGCGAGGACCTGGATCTGCTGGGGCTCTTCCAGACAGTGGCCGAGGCGGGGGACCTGTTGCTCAATCGCCTCGAACTCGTGCCCCCGCCCCCGCCTCTGCCCAAGTACCGGTTCTTGGTGATTGATGCGAAGGAGGCCAGGGATCCGCAAGGCACCATCCGGGCCTACCGGCACCATCCCTCCTTCGCCACCACCCCCATCCTGGTGGTCCGATGCACGGAGGACGACACCCCGCAGCTCATCGAGGCTGGGGCCACGGACTGGCTGGCCGAGGGGTTCCGTTGGGAGGCGCTGTACCATCGCCTCCGCGTGCTGCGCGGCCACACGGAACTTCGGCAGCGGGCCCTGGCGGCCGAGCGCCTGGAATCTTTCCGGCAGATGGCCGGAACCCTCAAACACGAAATCAACAACCCTCTGGCGGTCATCTCCATGCAGGTGGAGATGCTGCAGCGAAAGTATCCGGAGGAGGCCAAATTGGCCAAGATCGGGGAGATGGTCGATCGCATCCAGACCCTGGTGCAAGTCCTGCAGAAGATCCGCGAGACCCCCACGGAAGGCTACGCGGATGGGTCGAGCATTCTGCGGCTGGGGTAAGGGGACAGCTACTCCCGGTCCCGATCAATCAGCCACCTGATGCCGCGCTCGCTCAGCAAGGCCTGGACTGGCCAATCGTGGGGCTCGATGGGGACAGGCAGGTGCATCTGGGCTTCGAAGCCCACGCCTACGGTGAGGATCTCTTCCGGCAGCTTCGCCAGGAGGGCGTCGTAGAAGCCGCGACCGTAGCCCATGCGGTAGCCCGCCTCGTCGAAGGCGAGACCAGGCACCAGCAGCAGTTGCACGGGCGGGAGGAAGTGCTGGGCCAGAGCTGGTTCCAGGAGGCCCCAGTGGCCCTTCTCCAGAGGTTCCGAGCCCCAGACGAGTCGGGGGGGCTGGGTGGAGGCCACGCGTGGAAAAAACCAGAGCCAGTCCGGGTGGGCCGTGACCGCCGGGCGCAAATCGACCTCCGAGCCGAAGGGCCAGAAGGCGCCGATGCGCCGGAAGTGCCGGTTGCGGCAGAGGTCGCCGAGATGGGTGGCGATGGCGGCAGACCAGGCCGCACGGGAATCCGTGGGCAGAGTGTCCCGGCGAGCTTTGAGATGGGTGCGGTATTCGGCCTTGGTCTCCACGCCTTCACCTCACCAGACCGACGATGGCTTCGTCAACGGAGTATCCTCGCACCTGGAGCGACGCCGTCATGACCCCACGTCCCATGCTGCTGATCCTCGCCGCTTGCCTGGCCCTCGGTGCCCCGCAGTCTGTGCGGGCACAGGCCGGCATCCAGCCTCCAGTTCCCACCACGTCCCTGGTGCAGTCCGTTCCTGCTGAGACGGGCCTGGCTGATCCCACCGTGCCATTTGCCAAGGATGCCTGGGTGGACATGATCCGTGGCGCGAAGGTCAGCGTGGACGCGGCGGAGTTCTATGTCACCAACCGGCCCGGTAGCGCCCTGGAGCCCGTGCTGGAGGAACTGGAGAAGGCCGGTACGCGGGGTGTGAAGGTGCGTTTCCTCCTCTCCGCGAAGATGCTGGACCAGGATCCGGCCTCCGTGGCCCGACTCCGGCGTATCCCCGGCGCCGAGGTGCGGAGCTTCGATCTCTCAGCGGTCTCGAAGGGCATCCTCCACGCCAAGTACTTCGTGGTGGACGGCCGTGAGGCCGCCCTGGGTAGCCAGAACTTCGACTGGCGGGCCCTGGAGCAGATCCACGAGCTAGGCGTGCGGACCACAGATCCACGGATCGTCGTTCGGCTGGCGGAGCTGTTTGCCATCGACTGGGCCTTCGCCGGAAGCGGCAAGCTGCCTAGCCTGCCGGGGCGGCCTACGCCGGTCCTCCGGCCTGACGCCGAGCTGGTGGCCAGTCCGCCCTTCCTCACGCCGAAGGATCTCCGGCCCGCCATCGATGCCCTGGTGGAACTGATCGGCCAGGCCAAGGAGAGCGTGCGGGTGCAGCTGCTGACCTACTCACCAGTGGCTGGCCAGGACCGGTTCTGGCCCGTGCTGGACAATGCCCTTCGGGCTGCTGCGGTGCGGGGCGTGAGCGTGCGCCTGCTGGTCTCCGACTGGGTGCTGGGCGGGCGGGCCCTTCCTCATCTCAAAGCGTTGACCCTGATCCCCAATGTCGAGGTGAAGGTGGTCTCGATCCCCGAAGCCAAGGAAGGCCACATCCCCTATGCCCGTACCGTCCACAGCAAGTACCTGGTGGTGGACGGCATGCATTTGGTGATCGGTACCAGCAACTGGGAGGAGAGCTATTTCATGGACTCCCGCAATGTCGAGCTCATCTTCCGGGATTCGCCCCTGGCCGCCCAGGCGGTGCGCATCCACGATCGTCTGTGGAAAAGCCGCTTCGCCTTCCCGCTGGACCCCATGAAGGCCTACGAGAAGCGGAAGGTCGACTAGACCTGGGCGTAGACGTTGTAGAGGTTGTCCCGCTCCAGCGCCTCGAAGCCAGCCTCCTCGATGAGCCGCACCAGCTCGTCCCGGCGGAGGCCCTGAGGCGTCTTGGCACCGGCGTCGTGGGCGATCTCTTCGGCGATGACAGTGCCGTCCACGTCGTCCGCCCCGTAGCTCAGGCCCGCCTGGGCCAGGCCCGGCGAGATCATCACCCAGTAGGCCTTGATGTGCGGGATGTTGTCGAGGAGCAGCCGGGCCACGGCGATCTCGCGCAGGTCCTGGGTGCCGGTGGTCTCGTGGATCACGTGGGTGGCGCTCAGCTCGTTGTCCTCGTTCTGGTAGGCCAGGGGGATGAAGGCCAGGAACCCCTGGTAGCCTGCGGCCTGGGAACGATCCTGCAGATCCCGCAGGCGCAGCAGGTGGTCCACCCGGTGCTTCGCCTCTTCGATGTGGCCGTAGAGCATGGTGCAGTTGGTGGGCAGGCCCTTGCGGTGGCAGAGCTCGGCCGTGTCCAGCCAAACCTGCGCGTCCTTCTTGCCGATGCAGATCTGTTCGCGCAGCGCCTCGTCGAAGATCTCCGCGCCGCCGCCAGGGCAGCTCTCCAGGCCCGCGGCCATGCAGCGATCCAGGAAGGCCTCGGTGCTTAGGCCCGAGATGCGGGAGTAGTAGTCCATCTCGATCATGGTGAAGACCTTGAGGTGGATGGACGGGAAGCGCGCCTTGATCTTGGTGAACAGGTCCTCGAAGTAGTCGATCTTCAGCTTCGGGTTGTGGCCCGAGGTCATGTGCAATTCGCGGACGTCCGCGTTCTCGGGCTTCTCCAGCTCGGCGATGATCTGCTCGGCCGAGAGGGCGTAGGCCCGGGGATCACCGGGCTTGGCCTGGAAGGCGCAGAACTGGCAGTGGGTGAAGCAGACGTTGGTGTAAGACAGCCGTCGGCTCATGACGTAGTAGGCGGCCCGGCCGTTCTTCTGGAGGCGCACATGGTGCGCCATGGCACCAATGCCTGTGAGATCAGGGCTCTCGTAGAGCAGCAGGCCATCGTCAAAGGTCAAGCGTTCGCCGTGCAGCACCTTGTCAGCCAGGGGCAGCAGGCGCGGATCACGGATCTTCGAATGGAGTGACAACATCGAAACCTCGATCTCCCAGTGTAGCGCTGGGCCATTCATCCTTGTTTGACCTTCTTTTCAGGGACTATCCCAGCCCCTCGTGGATGCGTCGCACGAGGCTGGGCCCCTCGAAGATCAGAGCGCTGTAGATCTGAGCCAGAACGGCTCCGTCGTCCAGGGCGCCCTGTACGTCCTCCGCCGAGCCCAGGCCACCGCAGGCCACCAAGGGCAGGCGGCCGCGCAGGGCGGCGAGAATGTGTCGGCGGATGTCGCGGGCCTTGGCCTTGAGCGGAACACCGCTGAGGCCGCCGGAGCCCTTGGATTCCACCAGGGTCCGCAGAGGTTCGGCCACCACGCCGCGATCCAGTGTCGTGTTGGTGGCGACGAGGCCGGAGATGCCCGAGGCCGCGGCCACTTCGACGATGGCGTCCAGGTCCTCAGGAGCCAGATCCGGCGCCAGCTTCAGCAGCAGGGGCTGGCGTTCCAGGCCCATCTCCTTGCGCAGATCCAGCATGCCCGCCAGCAGGGGCTTCAGGGCCTCGGGCGCCTGGAGGTTCCGCAGGCCCGGCGTGTTGGGGCTGCTGACGTTCAGGGCGATGTAGTCCACCTGCGGCGCGATGAGACGGTAGGCGGCGCGGTAGTCGTCCAGGGCCTGGGCCTCGGGTGTCTCCTTGTTCTTGCCCAGGTTGCCGCCGACGATCAGGCCCGTCGGACGGTGTTTCAGCCGCCCAGCCACCACCTCAGCACCCTCGCTGTTGAAGCCCATCCGGTTGAGGATCAGGCCCGCCTCGGGGAAGCGAAACAGGCGTGGCTTGGGATTGCCGGGCTGCGGGCGCGGCGTGACTGTGCCGATCTCCACGTGCCCGAACCCCAGGCTCTTCCAGAGGGGCAGCAGCGTAGCCCCCTTGTCCAAGCCCGCGGCGAGGCCCAGGGGGGTGGGGAAGGTCAGGCCGAAGGCGGTTCGGCGGGAGGAGGTTGGATGCTCTGGCTTCGGCAGCCAGGGCCAGGAGCAGGCGCGTTCACCCAACCAGAAGGCGAGATTGTGGGCGGTTTCGGGATCCAGGCGAAAGATCAGCGGCCGCAGGGCGGCGTACAGATCCATCACTTCACCGTGACGGTGGCCAAGGCAGTGATCTCTGGAAAGTCCTCGCGGCGGACTTCCACATGAAAGGTTCCAGTTGCCGCAGGAGCGGTGTAGAGGCCGGCGCCCGTGATGCTTCCTCCCTCGGGTTCCACTACTCGCCACCCGACCGGCTGCCGCATGTAGCGCACGCCTTCGGGATAGTTGATCTCCGCCTGGAAGGCCTGGGTGGCGCCCTTGGCCAGACTGACGGCCACCGGCCGAAGGCTCAGGAAGGGCTTGAAGGGTTCAGCGGGCTTGGCGGGCACGGCATCCCCCGGGGCGTTGCAGGCGAGCGTGAACAGGATGGCGGTGGCAGGGAGCATGCGATTCATCATGGGGCCTCACAGACCGGTCATTTCAGTTACGTGGTCCATCACGAGAGGGGGCTCGGTCTGGGCCTGGACTTCTTCTCGGGTGACGCCTGGGGCCACTTCCACCAGCCGCAGGCCTTCGCGGCCCGGCACCACGTCGATGACGGCCAGATCGGTGATGATGCGATGCACGCAGCGCTGGCCCGTGAGGGGGAGGTTGCACTTGCGAAGGATCTTGAACTCGCCTTCCTTGCTGGTGTGGTCCATGACCACCACCACGCGCTTGGCCGCCGCCACAAGGTCCATGGCGCCCCCCATGCCCTTGACCATCTTGCCGGGGATCATCCAGTTGGCGAGGTTGCCCTCCATGTCCACCTGCATGGCGCCCAGGATGCTGAGATCGATCTTGCCGCCGCGGATCATGGCGAAGCTGTCGGCGCTGTTGAAGAAGCTGGCGCCCGGAGCTGTGGTCACCGTCTGTTTGCCCGCGTTGATGAGATCCGCGTCCACTTCCTCTGGCGTGGGGAAGGGGCCGATGCCCAGCAGGCCATTCTCGCTCTGGAGAATCACCTCCATACCCTCGGGAATCGCATTGGCGATGAGGGTGGGGATGCCGATGCCGAGGTTGACGTAGTACCCATCGTGCAGCTCCTGCGCCGCGCGGCGGACCAGTTGATCGCGGGACAACGCCATTCGCACCTCGATAAGGGCATCCAGGATAGCGCAGGCGGTCCAGGCTTCAGAAGACGCGGAAGCTCTGGAAGATGGTGAAGGCCCAGCCCCAGCGCGCGGGCGAGCCAGGGAACTCATCCCTCCGCGAGGCGACGGTGGCGCCGATCCTGCCGGTGGGCGTGCGCCACTGGGCCTCACCCTGGAGGAACCAGGAACCGGGGCCCAACGGATCATCCAGGGCTGCCGTGGCCCGGACGGCCCTGAGCCGCCCCTGACCTTCCAGGAAGAGGGGCAGACCGAGTTCGATCGTGCGCGTGACGGCATCACGTCCAAAGGCCGCTCCCAGCGGATCGCCGTGCGTCGAGAACCCCGCGAGGTTGGCAGGCTGGGTGAAGGAGGCAGAGGCTCGGTGGGAAACGGCTCCGGCGTATTCAAGTCCGAGATCCCAGCGTTCCCAGACCAGTTGGAGACCTCCGAGATCGCGGGCAGGGACCAAGGTGACGGAACGGCTCTCCGGGGCGGCGCTACGGCTGAAGTGGAGCGAGGCGCCCTGGGCATGGACAAAGCGGGCCAGGGCGGGCGCCCGCACCTTCAGTTCCGCCAGAGTCGAGGTGCGTTCGGCGGCGCTGGGCGCGCTCTGGCCCTGGGCATCCTGACCACTCCCTAAGGTCATCGCTCCCAAGGTGGCTTCCACGAGGGATCCGAAGGAAGCCCGCACCAGGGCGCCCCGTAAAAGTGGCTTCTGTAGATCCAGTCCCGCGGCCTGGGCGGCGATCCGCGCGTCCCGATTGAGAATCCATTCCGGGATGGGTGGGTCCGACTCCAAGCGCCCGACGAAAGCTTCCGCACGCCAATGGCTCGAGAGGAAGGTGGCTTCCCCGGTCGCCAGGGAGAGCCGCGCAAAGGGCCGAGCGGAATTACCCAGCAGATCGCCGCCCAGGAGGCCGGATCCCCAGGCGAAGGGGGTTTGCTCAAGAGCCAGGCGCCAACCCGCTTTCCACTGGTAGGCGAGGGCTGCGCGCTGGAGGGTGCCGGAGGTGTGGTCCTGATCTCTCAGGCCCAGGACCGTGGCCGAAAAGGACCAGCCCCCTTGGACGTACCGGCCCTGCAGACCAAGCCCCCAGCCCTGGGTGCCGTGGCCCAGGCCTTCACCTCCGATGAGGGGGGCATAGTGCCCATCCGACCCGGCCCCGCCCAGGCCCACTTCGAGGGAGGGGAAGGACAAGGGTGGCAGGGGTGGCTCCCCCAACGTCCAGGACCGCTGCGCCTGCCGAAGGGCGGTGGCGCCATCCTGGAGCAGGGGCGCCTGGGCCCAGGCTCCGAGCCCCGCCGTCAGGCCGATGGCTATGGTCCGGCAGCCCTGTCGCTTCACGGCTCAAGGACCTTGATGGCGACGATCTTGGCGCCGAGTTCAAGGTCATCGAGGATCTTCAACGCGTGATCCAGATCCTCCACCTCGCCTAGGCGCGTGTACCGGCCCGTCAGATGCGGCGTGGCGTTGGTGGTGATGAAGAACTGGCTGCCGCCGGTGTCCTTGCCCGAGAGGGCCATGCCTACGCTGCCGGGGCCGTACCAGTCCAGGCTGTTCTCGCAGCGCACGGTGTAGCCTGGCCCGCCGTCCATGGTGTCGAAGGGAGAGCCCATTTGCACGACGAAGTCCGACACCACTCGGGGCACCAGTCGACCGTTGAAGTAGCCCTTGCGGGCCAACAGCACCAGGTTGGCGACGTTCATGGGCGCCACGGTGGGATCGAGGCGGAGCGTAAAGCTTCGCTTTCCGCTCAAGGAAATGCGCAGGCGGACGGGTTTTCCACGCTCGGCGAGGCGTGTGGCTTCTTTCAGGATGGCCCGGTCGGTCTCCGTGGGTTCCGGCGCGGCTGGCCAGGGCGTGGCCGGGTCCAGCTTCAGCAAAGCCCGGTAGGCCTCCCAGCGGCAGGTCCAGTTGGGATGCTGGAGCCACGGGCGCAGCTGGGTTTTCTGGTCCTGCACGGGCAGCTTCCAGCGGGCGTAGCTCTGGATGAGCGTCTGCTGGGTTTCGAATTGGGAGTCGGTCCAGACGCGTCTGGTCAGCGCATCGAGGTCTGCGGGAGGTGCGGGCAGATCCTCGATGGCGGCGGCGCGGGCGATGGGGTCTGATCCGGCCAGGAGGCGTGCCCGCACCCGGTCCGCTTGTTCGGGACTCTGGATTCGCATGGCTGGCAGCAACGCGCCCAGCAGCAGCGCGCTGGAGGCACCGAGAGGATGGTCCTGTTCCATGAGCCTTCGGAGACCGGGCAGAGGTGATTCGAGCTTGGCCAGCGCCTGGAATCCGTACCACTGGGCCAGCGGGCTGTTTGAGCAGGGCCAAGGACCACCTTCCACCTCGAACGCCTCCACGGGCGCTGGCTTTGGGACGCCCTCGCCCAGCCTCGAGAGGATGCCGACACAAGCCTGATCCAGCGTGGCCTGATCCGGGCGGCCAAGGCCGAACCTGGCCCAGGCCGGGGATTCTGGCGAGAGCGAGGTGAAGGCCTTCAGCGCCAGATCCCGGCGGGTGGACCAGGGACCGCGGTTCCACGCATCCATCAACGCCAGAATCGTCCCCGCCGTTGCGGGGACCGGCGGCAGCAATTCCTTCTCCTTACCCGCCATCACCAACCGCAGCCTGGCGGCCTGGGCCCGAACGGGATCGACCTTGCCGGCCTTCTGGAGCGCCTCGAGGAAGGCCTGGAGGGCAGGGGATACCTCGGCGCCATTCAGCCGGGCCGTGGCGATGGACGCTTCCAGGCGCAGGTGTTTCGGCCAGGCGGCAGCGTCGGCAGGCGTGAGGCCATCGAGGGCCAGGAGGGCCTTCGGGCTCTTGAGCCGGTTCAGGAAGAAGAGGGCATCGAACCGCTCTCGGGGGAACTTGGCCGAGGCGGCTTGCTTGAGCCACAGGGCCTCGGTGGGTTTCTCCAACTCCAGAGGAACTAGGGCGAGCGCGCCGGGTGCACCGATGCGTTGAATGGCACGCTCCAGCCGTGCACGGTCCGGTTGGGGCATGGCCGCCTTTTGGTCTTCGGTGAACGTCAATGGCTGTCGCGTCCACTCTGCCTGAATCGCATCGCGCACGGTGAAGCAAGGGACCTTCGCGAAGAGTGGCGACACAATGAGCAAACAGGCAATCCGCCGAGAGGATACGGATGCGATGGGCATGAAAGACTCCTCGTCAAGGACGCTGCGACTCCTGAAATTGCTATGAGGGTTGCCTTAGGTATGCTGGATGATAACTACAGACCTACAGCACCGATTTGGAGCTTTAGCATGCCTTCTTTCGCTCAATTGGACGTTCCAAAGAAATTGCATCCTGAAGACTTGGCTTGGTTCAGGGATTTGCAGACTGCCGCCAAACCTGTGCCGGCAGATTCACAAGGGCCCGGTTCCAGAATCAAGCGATGGATCTCACGCCAAGTGGCTCGGGCTGCCTGGCGAGGGGGGCGCGATCTCTTTTTGGACCAGCAACAATTAAATTTGGCGCTGATTGAGGCCCTTCGGAATCTGTCAGCCACAGTGAATGACCTAGTGGTCCGGCAGCACGCCTTACTCCGTCAGTCCGATCATCCCGAAGGCATCCAGGAGGCTCTGCGTGCCATTCGGGAGGACCTTCTGGCGATTCGGCAAAGAGAGGCACCGGGTGCCCCGATCGCTCAGAGTGGCGCCACCTCGGCAGGCGGGGAAAGCTTCGATCGGTACTACCGAGCCTTTGAGGATGCCTTTCGGGGCAGCGAGGCCATGATCGAGGAACGTCTGGAGGTTTACGTGCCCAGGGTGAAGAGGGCCTTCGTCGGGGTCCAGGATCCCCTGTGGCTCGATCTCGGTTGCGGGCGCGGCGAATGGCTTCGGGTCCTGGCGCGCACTGGCATCCGGGGCCTTGGTGTGGACAGCAACCAGGGCATGGCCGAGGTGGCCAAGAACTCGGGTCTGGACGTCCAGGTCGGAGACTTGATGGAATGCCTGCGTACCCGCGATGCAGGCAGCGTAGATGGGCTCAGCGCCTTCCATGTGGTTGAGCACCTGCCCTCGGAACTGGTGATCGAACTGCTGCGGGAAGGGCTTCGGGTGGTGAGGCCCGGGGGGCTCCTCATCCTGGAGACGCCGAATGCCGAAAATCTGCAGGTGGGGGCACACACCTTCTATCTGGATCCGTCCCACAGGAGCCCGGTTCCGCAGGCTTTCCTAGCCTTTATGGCCACCCAGATCGGATGGGAGCAGGCGGAGATCCTCCGGCTTCATGGCGACGAGCGGGACCTTCAGCGTGCGAAAAAGGCCTGGTCAGGGAATAAGTCACTTCTGAAAGCTGCGGATTGCCTCTTTGGGCCCCGAGACTATGCCTTGGTGGCAGTTCGCCCCTTGGTCTAAACTTCCCCCAATCGAGGGATGTTTAGCGGTAGCCAGCCCGAGGGGCCTCGGCATGCCCGGCGTCGCGCAGCACCTGCTCCTTCTGGGCCAACCGGAGATCCGAGTCCACCATCATGGCGGCCAGGGCCCGGATGTCCGTCTTCGGCTCCCAGCCCAGGATCCGGCGGCTCTTGGTGGCGTCGCCTTCCAGGTGGTCCACTTCGGCGGGCCGGAAGTAGCGGGGATCGATCTCCACGTGCTTCTGCCAATCCAGGTCCAGGCGGCCGAAGGTCAGTCCCAGGAAGTCGCGGATGGTGATGCTCTCGCCGGTGGCCACCGCGTAATCATCGGGCGTGTCCTGCTGGAGCATGCGCCACATGGCCTCCACATAGTCGCCCGCGAAGCCCCAGTCCCGCCGGGCATCAAGGTTGCCCAGGAACAGCTTGTCCTGCAGCCCCAACTTGATTCGCGTGGCGGCCCGGGTGATCTTGCGGGTCACGAAGGTCTCCCCTCGGCGCGGACTCTCGTGGTTGAAGAGGATGCCATTGCAGGCAAAGAGCCCGTAACTTTCCCGGTGGTTGATCACTTGGTAGTGGGCGTAGACCTTGGCGCAAGCATAGGGACTGCGGGGTTCGAAGCGGGTCCGCTCGTGCTGCCTGGGCTTGGCGCTGCCGAACATCTCGGAGCTGCCGGCCTGGTAGAAGCGGATCTGCTTCTTTGTGTGCTTCATGTAGCTGCGGATGGCCTCCAGCAGCCGGATAACGGCCACACCCACCACGTCCACGGTGTACTCGGGCTGGTCGAAGCTCACCCGCACGTGGCTCTGGGCCCCCAGGTTATAGACCTCGTCCGGCTGGATCTCATCCAACAGGTTCCGCAGGGCGCCCGCATCGGACAGGTCACCGTAGTGAAGAAAAAAGGCGGGATCCGGTGTCTCGCCCACGTGCAGGTGATCGATGCGGTCCGTATTGAACAGGCTGGCCCGCCGCACTACGCCATGGACCTGATAGCCCTTCGACAGCAGCAGCTCTGCCAGATAGCTGCCGTCCTGGCCAGTCACGCCCGTAATGAGTGCGGTTTTCTGCATGGGTTCCCCGGAATAGATGGAAGTACCCACTCTACCTCGCGGGGCTGCCCTGGAGGAAGGGCAGGTCTCGGTCCAGCCTCATGGCAGGGAGGCGATGGCCCTGGCTGTGTCCTCCAGGGTGAACCGTGGCGACCACCCCGTGGCCTCCCTCAATCGGATGGAATCACCGACCATGATCTCCACCGCCGGGTCTGCGAATTGGATGGATCGTTCCAACCCGTGGGCCTGGACCAAGGCGCGGACCAGGTCGGAAACGCGGGTTGGGCGGCCCGAGCAGAGATTCCAGATCGATCCGCTGGGAGCGTCGAGATCCAGCAGATGGAGGTAGGCCTCCACAGCGTCGCGCCAGTCGAGAAAGTCGCGGACATCGTCCCGGCCCTGCATTTGGAGCGGGTCCTCTCCCTTGTGGATTCGGTGCAGTAGATCGGGCACGAGCAGCCCAGCCGCCATGCCGGGGCCGATCAAGTTGAATGGCCGGACGATGAATACCTTCAGAGATGCCTGCCGACTCAGGGCCCAGACTTCCCCCAGGTGCTTGGAGAGAGCATACGGATGGGCGGATCCGAGGGGGTCCGTTTCTTTGATCGGCTGGGAACTTGGGGCGTAGACGAAGGCGCTGGATGCGAAGACGGCCTTGCAACCGGGAGCCCTGGCGGCCAGATGGTCGAAGACCCGCGCAGTCATCCGTAAGTTGGCCATGACCAGATCCTGGGTCCAGGCCATGCCGGGCACCGAGTAGGCGGCGAGATGGATGGCGGCATCCCAGGGCCTGCCATCCGGGGCCGGCAGGGCGTCATGGCCAAGGAGGTCCACTGCCTGGCAACGCAGTCGGGGGGCGCCTGCCTGGGGGGCCCGATCCCAGATCTCGACCTCGTGGCCGGCCTCGAGAAGGCGGACCGTCAGGGCCCTTCCCACGAAACCGGAGCCTCCCACCACAAGGATTTTCATGCATTCCACTCCATGGACCTGAGGGTGCTCTGGTGGTTCCAACGCAACTCTGATGCGGGCCTCGCCAGGCGAGGCCTGATGAAATGCTACCATCTAGGCCCTTCCGACTTTGCTGCTGGGCGTTACATCCAGGAGGCTTGATGCGGCTCGCCATATTCCATCCAGCTTTCGAGACGGTGGGTGGAGCAGAGCTGCTGGTAGCGGCCCAGACCAGGTATTTCCATAGCCAGGGCGCGGCCCCTGAGCTCGTGACCCTGGGCTTCGATGAGGCCCGATGGGGTTCCCGGCTACAGGGAATTCCCATTCACACGGTGCAGAAGCGGCATTGGAGCGATCCGTTGTTCGGCTGGAGTCGCCTGGCCAAGCTGCGCCGGCGGGGATTGCGGGCTGCGAAGGCACTCGAGGGATACGACCTGGTGATCGCCCACAACTTCCCCGCCAGCGCGATGCTAGGGGCAGCCCCGATACGTGCCCGCAAAATCTGGCAGTGCAACGAACCCCCGCGGGGCATCTACCAGCGGGAGGCGAACCCCACGCTGACCGCGAGGGTCCTGGCCACGGGCGGGGGAGGTCCTGAAGAGGCGACGCTCGCCTTCGCCCGGAATCTGGAACGCCATGATCAGGAGATGGCCAGGGACACCGGGGTTCGCGCTCGCCATGCCTATGATCTGGTGGCCACGCGGAACCTGGATCTCATCTATGCCATCAGTGAGTTCAGCCGTGACAATGCCCGGCAAATTTATGGCCGGTGCCGCGATGAAGTGATCTACCCCATCGTGCGATTCCCCGCAGGGGGCCGGAACCGTGCGGGATTGGAGCGTTCCGTACGCCGGGTGCTGGTGCATTCCCGCCTGGAGGTACTCAAGAACATCGATACCGTCATCCGCGGCTTCGCCAAATTTCAGGCGGCCAGCCCGGTGCCTTGTGAGCTGCATGTGGTGGGGGAAGGGCCTCTTCACAACCGATTGGAGGCTTTGGCCGGGAACATCTGTGTCGCAGGCTCGGTACGGTTTCATGGCTATCTGACCGATGAAGACCTGCGGAAGGTCTACGATGCCTGCGATGTTTTCGCACTGCTGACGCTGGATGAACCCTTCGGAATGGTCTATCCGGAGGCTGCTGCTAGGGGGCTGCTTCTCGTGGGGCCTGATCATGGGGGTCCTTTGGAAATCCTGGACGGAGGTCGGCTCGGGTGGGTTGTGGACGCCTTCAGCCCGGAGGCACTGGCGGGTGCACTGGAGGAGGTCTGGGAACTTGACGATGTCGAAGTGGACCGACGCCGGGAAGCCGCGGATCGGGCCTGTCGAGGCCGGTACGGCGTCGACAGAGTGGGTCCTCAGCTCATGGCGCTTTTATCGGAGGCCTGACTTAGACTTGGGGGATGCTTTTCGATTCTCCTTCCTCTTTCGGCCGGGCCTTTCGCATCGTCACCTTTGGCGAGAGCCATGGGCTTGCGGTGGGAGTGGTGATCGATGGCGTGAAGCCGGGGTTGCCCTTCGATCTGGAGGCCATCCAGAAGGAACTGGACCGCCGGCGACCGGGCCAGTCGGACCTGGTGACGCCACGGAATGAGGCAGACCGGGTGCAGGTGCTCAGCGGGGTCTTCGAAGGCCGGACGACCGGTCATCCCATTGCCTTGGCGGTGTTCAACGAGAACCAGCGGAGCGGCGACTACAAGGCGATCTCCGACTTGTTCCGGCCCGGCCACGCGGATCTCACCTATGACCGCAAGTACGGGATCCGCGATCCACGGGGCGGTGGGCGCAGCAGCGGCCGGGAGACTCTGGCACGGGTGGCGGCTGGCGCCTGGGCGAAGCAGCAGCTCGCCGCACAGGGTGTGACGGTGCGGGGCTTCAACCGGGAGATCGCGGGCATTGCGGGGTCGATGGTGGACTGGGCCTTTGTGGAGTCCAACCCGCTGCGGGTGGCGGATCCCGCAACCTTCCCGGCCCAGCGCGCCTCCGTGGAATCCGCCCTTGCCGAAGGCGACAGCGTGGGCGGCGTCTGCGAAGTTTGGATCGAGGGGCTGCCCGTGGGGCTTGGGGACCCGGCCTTCGGCAAGCTGGACGGGCTGCTGGCCCTGGCTTGCATGTCCATCGGCGCCGTCAAGGGCGTGGAATTGGGCGCGGGTTTTGAGAGCGCCCGCCGCCGCGGCAGCGAGAACAACGACCCGCTGGGACCGGAGGGGCCGCTGAAGAACGACGCGGGTGGCACCCTTGGCGGCATCAGCACGGGCGCCCCGGTGGTGGTGCGTCTGGCGGTCAAGCCCACCAGCTCCATCTCAAAGGCGCAAAAGACCATCGACCGCGAGGGCCATGCCGCCGATATCTCCACCAAGGGGCGCCACGATCCCTGCATCGCCCCCCGCATCGTCCCGGTGGCAGAGGCCATGTGCGCCCTGGTGGTCTACGACGCCTGGCTTACCCAGCAGGCCCTCCGGGAGGGTTCGGTGGCGCCGATGGCGGAATGGAACTGGGACGCCATCGACGCGCTGTTCCCGAAATGATTGTGATGACCGCCACGTTCGCGGTCGCATGACGAACCGATGACCTTGCCCTCTCTGGGCCAACCGACAATCGGATCCGATATGGAACCCGTCCTACTCAGTTTCCACGCGCCCATCCACGATCTGGACCTGGTGGCCCAGCACGTGGTGCGGGATGGTGTACCCGCCCGGCTCCGCGAGTGGCAACGCGCGTCGGGTGCCCGGGAAATTGTCTACCTGGCCACCTGCCAGAGGGTTCTGTGGCTGGTCTGGGGTGGCGACCCTGGGGCCCTCGATCCGGGGCCCGGCGTGCGCCGCTATGAGGGCGAAGAGGCCTGGGTGCACCTGCTTGCCATGTCGGCCGGGCTGGAGTCCGCCAACCTGGGCGATCGCGAGATCCCGGGTCAGATGAAGAATGCTCTCGAGCAGGCCCGCCAGGTGGGCGTGGCCGGTGACGAAGCCCAGGCCGTCTTTGAGGACGTGATCCGCGAAGGTCAGCGGCTCAGATCTCGGCTGGGATTGGCGGACGGCAACGTCAGCGTCGCCACCGTCGCACTCAAACACCTGTGCGAGGGCCTTCCAGAGGGTTCCTCCATCGCACTTGTGGGGGTGGGCCCCATGACCCAGTACCTGGCCGAGCGCCTGCCAGAGCGCGGGTTCAAGGTCTCCGTGGCCAACCGCACCAAGCACAAGGCCCATGATCTGGCCGATCCCCTTGGCCTCGCTGTGGTGGACCTGCCTCAGCTCCAACGTGATCCCGCCGGCTTCCAGGCCATCGTGAGTGCCACCGCCGCCCCTGAACCGATCTTCACCTTGGATGCCTGGCAGACCCTGAAGCGGCCGATCCTCCGCATCCTTGATCTGGCCCTGCCGCCTGACTCCGAGCCCGGCTTGGAACAGCTGCCCTGGGTCCACCGCGTGGATCTGGCGGCCTTCCTCGCCGAGACCGCCACGGCGCGGGCGCAGCGGGCCGAGGCGGCCACGAAGGCCGAAGCCTTCCTCGTAGGCGCTGCGGGCCGCCTGCGCCATCGGGCCCACGCCCGGGGGCACAAGCGCCATTTGGCCAGCGCGCAGGAGCGCCTGGACTCGGCCTGGGGCGCGCTGGAGGCGGAAGTGAAGACCCTGGAGGATTCCATGCAGGGCTTGGACGAAGCCCAGCGAGAAGCCCTCAAGGAGATCCTGACCCGAGGCCGCACCCTGGCCTTCCGGGCCCTGATCCAGACCCAGCCCAAACCGGACCCGAACGGAGAGGCAGCCAAACCATGAAGCACGTCACCGTCGCCACCCGCGGATCCGCCCTGGCCGTGGGCCAGGCTGAGCCTCTGGTGAGGTTCCTCGAATCGAAGGGCTACGAAGTGTCCTGGCGGAAGTTCTCGACCTCTGGCGACCAGTGGCTCCAAGGCCCCCTGGACAAGCAGGTGGGCGGAGGCTTCTTCACCAAGGAACTGGAGGACGCCATGGCCGCGGGCGCGGCCGATCTCCTCATCCACAGCCTCAAGGACGTCTCATTGGAACGGCCTGCGGGCATCGTCTCCGCGTGCATCCCGAAGCGCGAGGATCCTTCCGACTGGCTGGTGATGCGCCCCGATGCGCCCGAGGGCCTCACCATCGGTACCAGCGCCGTACGGCGGGAGCGCGTGCTGAGCCAGCTCTTCCCCAAGGCGCAGTTCACCTGGATCCGTGGCAACGTCCAGACCCGCCTTCAGCGCGTGAGGGACGGCGTCCTGCGGGAGGCGCCCCTCCACGCCACCCTGTTGGCCGCCGCGGGCCTGAAGCGTCTGGGGCTCGACCTGTCTGGCCTTACCGTGCGCCCGCTGACGCCCGAAGAGCTGCCCTCGGCACCGGGGCAGGGGGCCCTCCTGGCGGAGGCCCGGGCGGACCGCCCCGACCTGATCGAGGCTTTGGCAGAGCTCCACGACGCCCTGACCGCCCGCTGCGTCACCCTCGAGCGCAAGGTGCTCGCGGGCATCGGCGGGGGCTGCCAGCAGCCCCTGGGTGCCCTGGCCACGCCCCAGGCGGATGGCACCCTCCTTCTTCGCGCGGCCTATGCGCCCGAGGGTGAGCTTCGTCGTGCCGAAGCCCGTGGTACTGATGATGCGATCCTCCTGAAGACCGTTCTCCAGGGCATCGGCCTGTCATGACCTCGGTGGCCGTACTTCCCCGCCTGGCTTTGGCCCGGCCCGCCCAGCACCCGCTGGCGGACACGGTGCGCAAGGCTGGCTGGGAAGCGGTGCCCTTCGCGTTCACCTGCCTGAAGGTGTCCACGGCACCGCCGCCAATCCCCTTTGCCGAGGCCCAGGGATTGCTGGTGCTGAGTCCCTCGGGGGCCCAGGTGGCCGCGCCGCGACTCCCCGCAGGCATGCTCTGTCTCGTGCAGGGCGCAGGCACGGCGGACGCTTTAGGGCGCCACGATCTGGATGTCGAGTTGCCTTCCGAGGCCCGGGCTGAAGCCCTGTGGGAGCTGTTGCAAGCCCGGTTCCCTGAGGGCGGAGACTTCATCCTGGCCCGCGGTGAGCGGAGCCGGGAATACCTGGAATTGGCGACCCGAGGGACCGCCTGGCGGATCCATCCCTGGATCACCCATCGCGAGGTTGCGAAGGATCCACTTCCCGCTCTGCCAAAGGTGGAAGCCGTTCTGGCCTTGAGCCCCCTCCAGGCTGAGATCCTGGCCCCCATCAGCCTCGGCGTGCAGCGCTTCGCCTGGGGCGAGGCGACAGCCGTGGCCTTCGCCAAGGCCGGTGCCCCGGCTCTTGCCCACTGCGAACCGAAACCCGGCCTGCTTTGGGCCATGCTCGCGCAACACCTGAACAAGGAGGAGTCCCCATGCTGAACCGCTCCCGCCGCCTCCGCACCAGTGCCGCCATGCGCAACCTGGTCTCCGAGACTGATCTCCGGCCGCGCCACCTCATCCAGCCCCACTTCGTGCAGCCCCAGGCGGGCAGCACCGAGATCTCCAGCATGCCAGGCATTGTCAATGCCGGCGTGGAGGAGACGCTGCGGCAAGTGGAGAAGGATCTGAAGAAGGGCTTGGCCAGCGTGCTGCTCTTCGGCGTGCCGGAGGATGCCTCCAAGACGCCGGATGCCCGCTATGCCTGCGACCACAACGGCGTCGTGCCCGTGGCCGTGAAGGCCCTGAAGAAGGCCTTCGGCTCGGACCTCATCGTCATGACTGATGTGTGCCTTTGCGGCTGCACCAGCCACGGCCACTGTGGCCTCGTGGATGAGAACGGCGTGGTGCAGAATGACGAAACCCTGCCCATCCTGGCGGAAATGGCCCTCCGCCACGCCGAGGCGGGCGCGGACGTGGCCTCCCCCAGCGACATGATGGATGGCCGCGTGGCGGCCATCCGCACGCTCCTGGACAAGAACGGCTTCACCCAGACCAGCATCCTCAGCTACGCCATCAAGCACTCCGGTGCCTACTATGGCCCCTTCCGCGAAGCCGCCCACAGCAGCCCCAAGTTCGGCGACCGGAAGACCTACCAGATGGATCCGCGGAATGCCCGGGAAGGCCTGCGCGACGCGCTACTCGACATCGAAGAGGGTGCCGACATGCTCATGGTCAAGCCCGCCCTGCCGAACCTGGACCTCATCTGGCGCCTGCGGGAGCGCACCCTGGCGCCCATCTGCGCCTACCACGTGTCCAGCGAGTTCAGCAGCGTGAAGGCTGCAGATCGCCTGGGCTGGGTGAACGGCGACCAGCTGATGTACGAGCACCTCATCGCCATCCGGCGCGCCGGCGCCGACATGATCGTCACCTACGCTGGCCGCGAGGCCGTGGAGAAAGGCTGGATCTCTTGAATTTGAAACCGCAGATGATGCAGATGGCGCGGATAAAAGCCGGGCCATCTTTCTTCATCTGCGACATCTGCGGTTAATCCCTTAGAGGTTTTCATGAGTAACGACACCTTGTTCCAAGAGGCCCTGACGCACTTCCCCGGTGGCGTCTCCAGCCCGGTGCGGGCGTTCCGGGCCGTGGGCGGCACACCGAAGTTCTTCAAGAAGGCCAGCGGCGCCTGGTTCGAGGACGAGGACGGCCAGCGCTTCCTCGACCTCTGCATGTCCTGGGGACCGCTGATCCTGGGCCACGCCCATCCCGACATCCTGGCGGCCGTGACCGAGTCCATGCAGGAGGGGCTCACCTTCGGCGCCCCCAGCCGCCGCGAGCTGGCCCTGGCCCGGAAGATCAAGGAGATGGTGCCATTCGTGGAGAAGATGCGCTTCGTGTCCTCGGGCACGGAAGCCGTCATGTCCGCGCTGCGGGCCGCCCGCGGCTTCACGGGCCGGGATCGCATCCTGAAGTTCGAGGGCTGCTATCACGGCCACAGCGATGGCCTGCTGGTGAAGGCCGGCTCTGGCCTCATCACCTTCGGCGCTCCCACCAGCGCGGGCGTGCCCAAGGGCATTGCCGAGCTGACCTCCGTGGTCACCCTCGATGACCTGGAGACCCTGGAGCGCACCTTCGCCGAGATCGGCAATGAGCTGGCTGCAGCCATCATCGAGCCCATCCCCGCCAACAACGGTCTGCTGCTCCAGCGCCCCGAGTTCCTCAAGCGTCTGCGCGAACTTTGCACAAAGCACGGCGTGGTCCTCATCTTCGACGAGGTCATCAGCGGCTTCCGCGTGGCCCCCGGCGGCGCGGCGGAGCGCCTGGGCATCACGCCCGACCTGGCGACCTACGGCAAGATCATCGGCGGCGGCATGCCCGTCGGCCTTTACGGTGGCCGCAAGGACATCATGGGCGTCGTCGCGCCGGACGGCCCGGTCTACCAGGCGGGCACGCTGTCGGGGAATCCCGTGGCCATGGCCGCGGGCCTCGCCACCATGGAGAAGCTGACCCCGGCCTTCTACGCCGCATTGGAAGCCAACGCCGCGAAGTGGGCCGCGGCCTTCGAGACCATTCCGGGTCTCCACTGCCCCCGCTACGGCAGCCTGCTGTGGCCGCTGTTCCAGGATGGCGTGCGTCGCAGTGACGCAGTGAAGGGCGAGGCCATCAGTACCTTCAACCGCCTGCACAAGGCGCTGCTGGGCCAGGGCGTCTACCTGCCGCCCAGCGGCTATGAAGTGGCCTTCCTCGGCGCCGCACATGGCGAACCCGAATTGGCCCACTTCAAGCAGGCCGTGGCTGCCGTGGCCAAGGACTTCGCCTGATTTCCGAAGGTTCAGCCCACTTCCCTGCGCGCCTTCCCTGGTTTCTGTGATGACATGTTTTTGGTGATGTGATGACTCAGCCCCTCCTCCGCGTCCTGAATGGCGAAACCCTCGACAAGCCCCCGGTGTGGTTCATGCGCCAGGCCGGGCGGTTCCTACCGGAGTACCGCGAGGTGCGGGCCAAGGTCACGTTCGAACAGCTGCTCAATGACTCGGACCTGGCCGCGGAGGTGACGCTCCAGCCCATCCGCCGGTTTCCGCAGATCGACGGTGCCATCATCTTCAGCGACATCCTGGTGATCCTGGACGCCCTGGGCTGCGAGGTGACGATTCCCGAGGGCGGGCCGCGCATCGGCAAGACGCTGGACCAGATCGACATCAACCGCCCTCTGGACGAAAAGGTCTTCGAGCCCGTCTGCAACGCCATCCGCAAGGTGAAAGCGAATCTGCCGCCCAAGGTGACCATGCTGGGATTCGCGGGCGCCCCCTGGACCCTGCTGGCCTACGGCATCGAAGGCAAGGGCAGCAAGAGCTGGTCGAAGGCCAAGGCCTTCATCCACCAGAATCCGGTGCTGGCCCAGAAGTGGATGGACAAGCTGGCGGACGCCGCTGCCCGCCTGCTGAACCTGCACATCGAGGCCGGTGCCCAGGGCGTGCAGCTCTTCGACACCTGGGCCGGTGAGTTGGACGCCGATGACTACGCGACCTTCGCCCTGCCTTCCGTGGAGCGCACGCTATCCCAGGTGACGGTCGCCCCTACGCTGTTCTTCGCCCGCACTGGCTACCTGCCGGATTCGTTGAACAACCTGCCCTGCAAGGGGCTGGCCGTGCCCTGGCAGGTCCCCATCAGCGAGGCCCGCCGCCGCTTCCCGAAGATGGTGCTCCAGGGCAACCTGGATCCCATTGCGCTGCTTGCCGGGGCGGATACCGCCAAACGGAAGGCCCGCGCCATCGTGGACGCCATGAAGGGCCACCCCCACATCTTCAACCTCGGCCACGGGCTGGTGCCCGAGACCGATCCCGCCGTGGTGGCAGCCGTCCTTGACGAGGTGAAGGCATGAACCAGCTCGCCGATCTCATCCGCCGCTACGACCGGCCTGGCCCGCGCTACACGGGCTACCCCATGCCTCCGGTCTGGTCCGACGACTTCCCGGAGCCCGAGGTCCTCTCAGCCCTGGAGCGCGCCAATGCCCGCCAGGACGAGGCGCTGTCGCTCTACCTCCACATTCCCTTCTGTCCCCGTCGCTGCGCTTATTGCGGCTGCAACGTGGTGGTGAGCCCCCAGTACGACCCCGTGGAGGCCTACCTGGCCGCGGTGACCAAGGAACTGGACCTGGTCTGCTCCCGCCTGCCGGACCGTCGCAAGGCGCTTCAGCTCCATTGGGGTGGCGGCACGCCGACGTATCTGAAAGCGGCCGACCTCAAGCGCACGTTCAATCTGTTCAAGGAGCGCTTCGAGTTCCAGCCCGGCGCCGAGATCGCCATCGAGGTCGATCCCACCTTCCTGGAGCCCGATCAGCTGCCGGCCCTCCGTGAGCTGGGCTTCAATCGCGTGTCCTTCGGCGTGCAGGATCTGGACGAGAACGTGCAGGCGCTCATCACTCGCGGCCAGACCTGGGCCCACACCCTGACGGCCATGAAGCAGTGCCGGGACCTGGGCTTCGAAGGCGTGAACCTGGACCTGGTCTACGGGCTGCCGGGCCAGACCATGGACACCTTCCGCCGCACGCTGGAATCCACCCTGGAGCTGTCGCCGGATCGCATGGCCATCTACGGCTTCGCGTACCTGCCCAGCATCATGCCTTTCCAGCGGAGCATCCCCGAGGAGACCCTGCCTACCCCGGACCTGCGCCTGGATCTGCTGCTGCTGGCCTCGGACATCCTGGAAAAGGCCGGCTACGTCGCCATCGGCATGGACCACTTCGCCCACCCGGACGATCCCATGGCCAAGGCCGTGCTTGAGGGCAAGCTCATCCGCAACTTCATGGGCTACGCCGTGAAGGCGGGCACGGACCTGGTGGGCTTCGGCCCCAGTGCCATCTCCAACGTGGCCGGGGTGTATGCCCAGAACGAGAAGATCCTCGCCAAGTGGGAGCGCAGCATCACGGACGGTCACCTGGCGGTCCACAAGGGCCACCGCCTATCCGAGGACGACGAGCTGCGCCGCTGGGTGATCCACCACCTCATGGGGCACTTCGAGCTGAAGTGGACCGACCTGAAGGAGCGGTTCGGCGTAGATGGGCCCGTCCTCTTCGCCGACGCGGTCACCGAGCTCCAGGCGGAGGTGCCCCAGGGCACCGTGGACCTGCGTCCCGAAGGCATCTTCATCACGGATCTGGGACGGCGGTTCGTCCGCAACCTGGTGCAGCCTTTCGATGCCTATCTGGCCAAGCTCAGTGCCAAAACGCCTTTTTCCAGGACAGTGTGACGCCTGGCATTGAATAGCTGACCCAAAGGCCTACATTAAGAACTGTGGAGACCCGCCCGCCCGGGCCTTGGCTCCGCAGCCGAAGGCCTCTCCGGTGGTCTCCGCGAACCAGCCTGGATTGCCAGGCGTTGTCGCGGAGGATTCCATGTATCGGACTCTGTTCCTGCTGCTCCCGGCCCTCGTGCTCCAGGCTGAGGAATCGGCGATACCGAACGCCGTGGAGGTGCGTTCGGGCGTCTTCGTCCTGAAAGGCTCACCGAGTCCCGCGACTTGCGCGGCCATGAAGAAGGAGCACATCACCCACGTCATCGACCTCCGCCGGGACGACGAGCCTGACCTGGACTGCCAGTCTGAATCCTCCCGCCTGCAGGAACTGGGGATTCACTACATGCGGTACGCCATCAGCAAGACACCCCCTGCCTCGGATTTCGATTTTCTGAGGTCCGTGCTGCGGGACCTGCCGAAGGGCTCGAAGGTGGTCGTCCACTGCAACAACGGCAACCGCGCAGCCGCAGCCGTGTGTCCCTGGCTGGTTATCGAGAAGGGGATGCCTGTCTCCGAAGCCATGCGGATCGCTGCTGAGGCTGGGATGAAGCTCCCGGAGACGCAAGAGGCCGTGCGGCGTTACTTGGCCAAACAAGGCCGCACCTGAGCGTTGGTCCGCAGGATCAGGCCTTGGGCTCCTGGTACATCGACTCGATCTGCTTGGCGTACATCTGATTGACGACGCGACGCTTCACCTTCAATGAAGGCGTCAGCTGGCCACCCTCAAGGGTCATCTCCTCGGGGAGGAGGACCATCTTCTTGATGCGCTCGTAGTGCGACAGGCGCTCGTTGATGCGTTCGACGCGGCTGCCGATCTTGGCGAATACCAGGGGGTTTCGGATGAGGTCGGCGTGGTTCTTGAAGGCGATCTTCTTGTAGCCGGCCCAGCGGACAAGGCTGTCGAAGTTCGGCACGATGAGGACACTGATGAAGTTCCGCTGGTCGCCAATGAGCACGGCCTGGGAAATGTACTTGTCCACCTTGAGCAGGTTCTCGATGGGCTGGGGAGCCACCTTCTTGCCGCCGCTGGTGACGATGAGTTCCTTCTTGCGGTCCGTGATGTAGAGGCGCCCTTGATCATCAAAATGACCGATGTCGCCGGTGTGGAAATAGCCGTCCGCGTCGATGGCCTCCCGGGTGGCTGTCTCGTTGTTCCAGTAGCCAATCATGACGTTCGGGCCCTGGCAGAGGATTTCGCCATCCTCCGCGATCTTCACGAAGGGCTTGTCATTCCATTCCGTGTACAGCGGGCGTCCCACGCAGCCGGGCATGACCTCGCCCAGGCGGTTCACGGTGATGACTGGGCTGGTTTCAGTGAGGCCGTAGCCTTCGAGGATGGGCAGCCCGAGGATCCAGAAGAATTCCATGATCTTGCCACCCAGGGGTGCGCCCCCGCTGATGGCGATCTTCATCCGGCCGCCGGTGCGCTGGCGGATCTTTTCGAAGACGACGGCCTTCGCGGTGCGGTACCACATGCCCTTCCATGAGGGCGGTTCTTCCCCCTTCAACAAATAGGGGACCGCCTGCCGACCAGCCAGCATGGCCCAGTGGAAGATCAGGCGCTTGAGGAAGCCGCCTGCGGACACGGTGTCGTAGATCTTCGCGAAGATCTTCTCGTAGATACGGGGGACCGAGGCCATGAGCGTGGGCCGGACCTCCAGCATGTCGGCCGCGACAGTGGCGACACTCTCGGCGTAGTAGATCGAGGCACCCGCGTGGAACCACAGGAAATGGCCCGCCATGCGCTCGAGGACGTGCGTAAGTGGGAGGAAGCTCAGGGCCCGCTCGTTCTCTCCGATGTTGGTCACCGTGGCCCTGGCCGCGAGGACGTTGGACACGAGGTTGCCATGGGTGAGCATGGCGCCCTTGGGATCGCCCGTGGTGCCCGACGTGTAGATCAAGGTGAGGAGGTCGGAGGCTTTCCGCTGCTCGCCCCAGGTGCGTACCTCGGGACGGCGGGCCTCCATGGCTTCCCCTTCGCGCAGCAGGTCCGACCAAAGGAGCAGGGTCCTGTTCGTGCCCGTGGGAAGGTCGCCGTCCATCAACACTGCGGCTTCGAGATCCGGCAGTTCCTCCCAGCGCTCGAGCACCTTGTCCAGCTGGCCGCGATCAGAGCAGATCGCCCATCGCGACTGGCTGTCGCGGAGGATGTAAGCCGCCTGCTCGCTGTTCAGCGTTGCGTAGATGGTGACATCCGGAATGCCCTGGATGGCGCAGGCGAAATCGGCGATGGCCCATTCCGGGCGGTTCTCGGACATGAAGGCCACCCGGTCACCGGGCTTGAGTCCGCGCGCCGCCATGGCCAGCGCCAGCCGCTCCACCATGGCCACCAGCTCCGCGTGGGAGATGGGCACATAGACCCCGTTCCGTTTCGACGCCAGGGCGTCCGGGAGGTTTCTTTCCGCTGCCGCATAGAAAAGCTGGGCAATGGTCTCGATGGGCTGCGCCACAATGACTCCGAAACACTTGGGGATGTGGGGACCATGGTAACAGGGGAAGGCGCAGCACTGCTGGCGGAAGGCATCCAAGCCTTCCACCTGGAGCAGCGCGCGCGCGGTGTGTCTCCGCATACGGCGCGTGCGCAGCGAGGCGACCTGGAAAAACTCCTGGACCATGCCGTACGTTGTCTCTGGGTAGGTTGGGATGTCAGCCCCCGCACCTTGCGCGGCTTTGCGCTGGAACTGGGCGATCGCGGCCTGGATCCCGCCAGCCAGGCCCGCGTCCTCTCTACGGCGCGCACCTTCTTCCGCTGGCTGTGGGAGACCCGGCGCCTTCCGAAAAATCCCGCGTCTGGCCTGCGGAATCCGAAGCAGCCCAAGCGTCTGCCCGCCTTTCTCACGGAGGGCGAGAGCCAGGCCTTGCTGGATCTTCCACCGGCCGTGGACTTTCCCTCCGCTCGCCTGGCCTGCCTGCTGGAGCTGCTCTACGCCTCGGGCCTGCGCGTCTCGGAATTGGTGGGCCTCGATCTTCAGGACCTGCTGGTGGCTGAGCGTGCTCTGCGAGTGCTGGGCAAAGGGCGCAAGGAGCGGCTGGTTCCCTACCACGCGCAGGCCGCCGGCATCCTGGATGCCTACCTCGGGTTAAGATCCGCGTTCCTCGCCCAGAAGGAGCTGCCGCCGAGTCCGGCCCTCTTCCTCAACCAACGAGGCGGCCGGCTCACGCCCACAAGCGTGCGTGCGCTCTTGCGATCCGCGTTGGAGGCGGCGGCGGTGCGCTCGCGGATCAGTCCGCACGCGCTGCGGCATAGCTTCGCCACCCACCTGCTGAACCGCGGCATGGACCTGCGCGCCATCCAGGAACTGCTGGGCCATGCGAGCCTGAGCACCACCCAGCGCTACACTCATCTGGGCCTCGAAGAGCTGGCCCGCACCTACGAAAAGGCCCACCCCAGGGCGAAAGGCTAGGAGTTCCGTCATGGCATTCGTCATCCCCGCACCGCACGTTGCGGCCCTTCCCATCGTGGATTCCGACGCCCAGTTCCCCATCCGGAGGGTTCATTGCGTGGGGAAGAACTACGCGGACCACGTCCGGGAGATGGGCGGAGATCCGGAGCGGAATCCCCCCTTCTTTTTCGGGAAGCCCTCGGATGCCGTGGTGCCGCTCGGCGGCGAGATCGCCTATCCGCCCATGACCTCGAACCTGCACCACGAGGTGGAACTGGTGGTGGCCCTGGGCAGCGGCGGGCGGGACATCCCCGCGGGGAAGGCTCTGGACTGCGTCTATGGCTATGCCGTGGGCATCGACCTCACCCGCCGGGACCTCCAGGCCAAGTACAAGGACAAGGGCCAGCCCTGGGAGATGGCCAAGGGCTTCGACCAGTCGGCGCCCGTGTCGGCGGTGATGCCGGCCTCGCGGTGCGGCCATCCGGTTGCTGGCGCCATCTGGCTATCGGTGGACGGCGTCGACCGGCAGCGCGGCGATCTGGCGCAGATGACCTGGAACGTGGCCGAAGTGATCGCCCACCTGTCGGCCTACGTGGCCCTGGCACCCGGCGATCTCATCTTCACCGGCACGCCCGCTGGTGTGGGGGCGCTGGTCCGCGGGGCCCGGGTACGCTGCGGCATCGAGGGTATTGGCGAACTGGAGATCGTCCTGGTCTGATCCGGGGTCCGATTCCCTTCAGGGGGCGGGCCGCACCTTCACATGGGCGCCTTCGGACAGCCCCCAGGCCTGCATGAGCTCTCGGGGGATGCCGACATGCTTCTCGGGGAGGTCGGACAGGAACTCGACTCGCTCGACGGCGGGCCCCTTGGGCCAGATGACCCGCAGATTGTCGATGCCATGGCGGTAGGGGCCGAGCACGGTCCACCAACCCTCAATGGCCTTGGGCAGCCCCAGGTGATCGGCCTTCTTGAAGAGACCGGTCTTCAGTTCTGCGACGGTGACATGGGCGTCCGGTTCCAGCACCTCGAGTCGGCCCGCCTCCTTGAGCAGGGAGGCCGCCTGAAGCACAGCGACATCGTTCTGTCCCGTGGCGGCCATGATCTCCTGGAAATTGCGATAGCCGTCGAAGAAGGGCATGATCCGGCGGTCCTCGGCGTAGACCTTGATGCCTTCCAGGAGCTGGGGCGGACGCATGGTGGGCCAGGGCACCGCGGTCAGTCTGGGGAAGATTCCATGGAGGCGCCTCCGGCTGTCCTGGAGGCGCGCGGAATCCATGAGCAGGTCCTGCACCGTGCGGCGGATCGAAGCGGGGACCTGGATCTGGGTGGCGAGAAACTCGAAGTGGCCGGCGACCCACTCAAGGATCTCGAAGGCAGCGGTCTCGCCTCGAGCCGAAACAGTCTCGGCGTGAATTACCTCGCCACTCGAAAGGTAGAGAACACCGCTCGTCTTCCCAGAGGTCACCTGGAGCATGCCCGTTTTCCGGTTGACGTGCAGGAGCTGGAGCACATCGGTAAGGGCAATGCTCTCCAAGGTACCGCGGAGATTACTCAAGGTCTGGCCTCCGCCATGGCCGCCAGCATCTCCTCCACTGAACGTTCCAACCCCACGAGGACGGCCCGTCCGATGAGACTGTGGCCGATGTTCAACTCCTCGATTTCAGAAATAGCGGCGATGGGCCCCACATTCTGAAGGTTCAGACCGTGGCCAGCCAGGAGGCGCAAGCCCAGGCGGCTGCCCAGGCGGGCGGCGTCGCGAATCCGGCCCAGCTCAAGGGTGGCGTCGGAATCCATGGGCAGATCGCTGTAAGTCCCCGTGTTCAGTTCCACAGCGTCGGCCTCTAGTTTGGCGGCCATCTTCACTTGATCCAGCACCGGGTCCACGAACAGGCTCACGCGGATATCAGCGCTGCGGAGCTCCCGAATGACGGGACGCAGCATGCCTTGAAGGAAGATGGCGTCCAGGCCACCCTGGGTGGTGAGTTCCTCCCGGCTTTCGGGCACCAGGGTCACCCAGGAGGGGCGGAAGGGGACAATGGCCTCAAGGGCCTCGGGTGTGGCGGCGCATTCCACATTCAAGGGGATCGCCAGGACCTCCTTCAGTACGCGCAGGTCCCGGTCCTGAATGTGTCGGCGGTCGCTTCGGAGATGGACCGTAATGCCTTGGGCGCCGGCACTCTGCGCCAGCAGAGCTGCGGCCACGGGCTCGGGCTCATGACCCCCCCGGGCCTGCCGGAGGGTAGCCACATGATCGATGTTCACACCAAGCCTGAGGTTCAATGAGGGCTCCAGTAGCTGATCTCCCTTAGCTTACCCTCCAATCGGTTGGGAAGAAGCAGGGGGTAAGTTTCGAAAAAAGAAGTTGAAACACATAAATTTTGGAACCATCCTTGTTCCATGGCCAGGTTCTCTCTTCTCCCCACGTTGTTTCTCGCTCACGGCTCACCCATGCTCGCTTTGGAGGGCGGGCCCTGGGGCGATGCAGTGGCCGCCCTCGGCCGCGAACTGCCCAAACCGCGGGGCATTCTGGTCTGTTCCGCCCACTGGGAGGCTGAAGGTCCGTTCCGCCTCTCTTCGGCCGAGATTCCGGGAGTCATGCACGACTTCGGAGGCTTTCCCGAAGCCCTCTACACCCTGAACTACCCCGCGCCCGGAGCGCCGGGCTTGGCCGCTGAGGCGGCGGGTCTTCTCGGTGCCGCGGGACTGGAGGCTCGGCTGGATGATCAGCGCCCGCTCGACCACGGGGCCTGGGTGCCCCTGCGCTATCTGTTTCCGGAGGCGGACGTGCCCGTGGTGCAGTTGTCGCTCCCGCGGGCACGGACACCGGAACTGCTGTTGGCCGCAGGCCGCGCCCTGGCGCCCATGCGCCAGTCTGGTGTGCTGATCCTGGGCAGTGGGGGCGTGGTGCATAACCTCCGTCGCCTGGTCTGGCAGGACGCCTCCGGGCCGGAGCCCTGGGCCCTGGCCTTCCAGACCTGGGTGCGGGAGCGCCTGGCGGCCGGGGACACCGCCGGTCTCGCAGATTGGCGGAACGCCCCCGGCGCGGCGGAGTCCGTACCCACCTCGGAACACCTGGATCCGCTCTTCGTGGCGCTGGGCGCCGCCCAAGCCGTTCCCGAGCCGATCTTCGAAGGCTGGCAGCTGGGCAGCCTCAGCCTGGAGAGCTACCAGTTCGCTTGAAACTTCCAAGAAGGCTCAGCCCATGGTCTTCCTGAAGCGCCCGGCCGCGAGCAGCAGCATGAGGGTTCCGAGGGCGGTCAGGGCCAGCATCTGGGGCCAGAGCACCTCCAGACCCAGCCCCTTCAGGAACACGCCCCGGATGATCACGAGGTAGTACCGCAGGGGATTCAGGTAGGTGAGCAGCTGCACCACCTTGGGCATGTTGGCGATGGGATAGACGAAGCCCGAGAGCATGAAGGCCGGCAGCATGAAGAAGAACGCCGTCATCATGGCCTGCTGCTGGGTGGAACTCACGGTGGAGATGAACAAGCCCACGCCGAGGGTGCTCAGCAGGTACAGGCCCGTGCCGAGGAACAGGACCGGCGGGAAGCCGAGCATGGGCACCTTGAACCAGAAAACGGTGATGAGGGCGATGAGGGCGACGTCGGCGAAGCCGATGACCGCGAAGGGGATGGTCTTGCCCAGGATGAACTCCAGCCGCCCGATGGGCGTGACCATGATCTGCTCCATGGTGCCCACCTCCCGCTCCCGCACGATGGACATGCTGGAGAGGATGATCGAGAGCACCGCCACGAGCATGGCCAGGACCCCCGGCACGAAGTAGTTGCGGCTGTCCAGGTTGGCATTGAACCAGGCGCGGGTGGCCAGGGTGACGGGTTCCGCGTCCAGGCGCACACCGGCCGAGCGGGCGAAGCGCTGCTCCAGGAGTGACCGGTTGAAGTCGCCCGAGATCCTGGCGGCGTACGTAAGCGCCACGCTGGCGGTGTTCGAGTCCGATCCATCCAGAAGGAACTGGGCCTGGGCGGTGCCGCCCCCGGACAGGGCCTCGGCGAAACCCCGGTTGAGCCGCAGCACGGCCTTGGCTTCTCCCGAATCCAGGACCTTCTGGATCCCCGGCTCCGAGGTGATCCGCCGGACGACATCGAAGCACCCCGAGCCCTCGAAGCGGGCGATGAGATCGCGGGTGGCTGGCGTGCGGTCCAGGTCGTAGACGGCCATGGGCACATGGCGCACGTCCGTGTTCACCGCGTAGCCGATGATGATGATCTGGGCCACGGGCATGACGAACAAGACGGCCCGCATCCTCGGATTCCGGAGGACCTGGATGAACTCCTTGACTAGCATGTGGTAGAGGCGTTCGAACATGGATTGGTTCCTAGGCCAGGCGCTTCTTGAAGGTGCGGACGGCGGCGAGGAGCATCAGGGCGCCGAAGGCGACCATCAGCAGGCACTCAGGCCACAGCTGCGCGAGGCCGGTCCCCTTGAGGTAGAGGCCTCGCAGGAAGGCCACGAAATAGCGGGCGGGGATGAGGTAGGTCACCACCTGCAGGGCCCTGGGCATGTTGCCGATGTCGAACATGAAGCCCGAGAGCAGGAAGGCCGGGAGGAAGGTCGCCACGAAGGCGAACTGGCTGGCCAGGAGCTGGGTCTTGGCCTTGGCGCTGATGAGGATGCCCAGGGAGAGTGCGCCCACCAGATAGACCGCGGAAACGCCGAACAGGAGCAGCAGGCTGCCCCGGATGGGCACGTCGAACAGGAAGCGCCCGGCCAGCACGGAAAGCAACATATCCACCATGCCGATGGCGAAGTAGGGCGCGAGCTTGCCCAGGATCAGCTCGCTTCCGCGAAGCGGGGTGGAGATGAGCTGCTCCATGGTGCCCGTCTCCCACTCCCGCGCCACCGTGAGTGAGGTGAGCAGCGCGGCGATGAGCATCATGATCACGGCGATGAGCCCGGGCACGATGAAGATCCGGGATTCCATGTCCGTGTTGAACCAGGCCCGGAAGCGCAGGTCCAGGGGCAGGGCGGGGGGCCGGCCCGTCAGCTGCCGTGCCTTCTCCACCAGAATCTCCTGGGAGTAGTTCCGCACGATGGCGTCGGCATAGGAGATGGCCAGGGTCGTGGTGTTGGCGTCGCTGCCATCGGTCAGCACCTGCACCTGGACCTTCCGGCCGGAGGCGACCCGCCGCCCGAATTCGACAGGGAGCACCAGCGCCATCATCGTCTGACCCCGAGCGAGGGTATCCTCCACCTCTCCGTACGAGCCTGGCCGCGCCACGACGGAGAAGTACCGCGACCCCTCGAAGCGGCTCACCAGCTCCCGGCTCTGGGGCGTGCGGCTCTGGTCCCAGACGGCCAGGGGCACGCGGTCCAGGTCCATGGTCAGGGCGTACCCGAAGATCATCAGCATGATCATGGGCAGCACGATGGCGATGCCCAGAGCGCGCGGATCCCGGAGGACGTGGATGAACTCCTTGCGCGCCACGGCGACGAGGCGGCGGAAGTTGAGGCCGCTCATGCCTTGAACTCCTTCTGCGCGCCGTCGGCGCGGTCCCGGGCCTCGATGAGGGAGACGAAGACGTCCTCCAGGGAGGGCGTGATGCGCTCCACGGCCCCCACCTGGAAACCGGCTGCTTCGAGGGCCTGACGGAGGCGGGGCGCGAGGGCTTCGGCGTCTTCCGTCATGAGGTGGATGTCCCGCCCAAACAGGGCCGCATCCCGGACGCCGTCCACGGTCGCGGCCACGCCCAGGGCCTCGTGGGAGCGGTCGCAGGAGACGCGCAACACCTGGTCGGTCATGAGGCCGCCCTTCATCTCGCCCGGCGTCCCCAGGGCCACGAGCTCACCCCGGTAGATGAGGCCGAGGCGGTCGCAGTACTCGGCCTCCTCCATGTAGTGTGTCGTGACGAAGACCGTCACCCCCTCGCCGGCCAGTTGGTAGATGAGGTCCCAGAAGGACCGCCGACTCAGGGGGTCCACGCCCGAGGTGGGCTCGTCCAGGAAGAGCACCCGGGGCTCGTGGAGCAGGGCGCAGCCCAGGGACAGGCGCTGCTTCCAGCCGCCGGGCAGCAGGCCCGTCAAGGTGCGGCGATGCTCCTGGAGGTGGGCCATGTCCAGGACCCAGGTCTTCCGCTCGGCCTTCTTTTCCTTGGACACCCGGTAGATGCCGCTGAAGAAGTCGATGTTCTCCTCCACGGTGAGGTCGTCGTACAGGCTGAACTTCTGGCTCATGTAGCCGATGCTGCGCTTGATCTCCTCCCGCTGGGTGCGGATGTCGAGGCCCGCGACCGTGCCTTGGCCGCCGGAGGGCTCCAGGAGCCCGCAGAGCATCCGGATGGTGGTGGACTTGCCGGCGCCGTTGGGCCCGAGAAAGCCGAAGATCTCGCCTTGGCGCACGTCGAGGCTGATGCGGTTGACGGCCACGAAGTCCCCGAACCGCCGTTCCAGGTCCCGCAGCGTGACGGCGAACCTGCCCGGCGCGGCGTTCATGCGGCACCGCTGGGCAGGGCTGAGGTGAAGATGTCCTCCAGGGTGGGTTCGATCACGTCCACGGCATGGCAGGCGAGTCCCTCCGTGCGCAGGATCGCCTCCACGGCGGCGCGCCCGCGATCCGCATCATCGGCCAGGACATGGACGCGGTCGCCGAAGAGAGCCACACTGCCGACCTTTCCGGCGCGCAGGAGGACCGCAGCCCGACGGGGGGACTCGCACTGGACCTCCAGGAGCGCGCCCTTCAGCAGGCCCTTCACGCCGTCCACGGTGTCACAGGCCATGAGTCTACCCTGGTGGAGCAGGCCGATCCGGTTGCAGCGCTCCGCCTCGTCCAGGTAGGCCGTGGAGACGAAGATCGTCACGCGCTCCTGCTGGAGCTGGTAGAGGATGCGCCAGAAATCCCGGCGGGAGACCGGGTCGACCCCGTTCGTCGGTTCGTCCAGGAAGAGCACCCGGGGCGTGTGGATGAGGGCGCAGGCTAGCCCGAGCTTCTGCTTCATGCCCCCGGAGAGGTTGCCCGCCAAGCGGCGCCGGAAGGGGGTGAGGTTGCTGAAGGCCAGCAGCCGCTCCAGGCGTTCGCTCCGGCCGGCCTTCGGGACATCATAGAGCTCGGCGTAGAAATCGATGTTCTCCTGCACGGTGAGGTCCGGGTACAGGCCGAACCGCTGGGCCATGTAGCCGATGCGGTCCTTGATGGCCTCTGCGTCCCGCACGGCGTGCAGTCCGTCGACCCACGCCTCGCCCGAGCTGGGCTCGAGGATCCCGGTCAGCAGGCGCATGGTGGTGGTCTTGCCTGCGCCGTCCGGCCCGACGAGCCCGAAGATCTCCCCTTCTTCCACGGCTAGGGTCAGCTGCTCGAGGGCCACGAGTTCGCCGAAGCGGCGCGTGAGCGCCTGGGTCCGAACGGTCTCCATCACCGGACGTCCAGGGTGATCTCGGCGTCCACGGGCATGCCGGGCTTGAGCTCCATGGCCGGGTTGGGGATATCGATCTTGATGCGGTAGACCAGCTTCGTGCGCTCCTTGCGGGTCTGGACGGTCTTGGGCGTGAACTCCGCCTCGGAGGCGATGAAGGCCACACGGCCCTCGTAGCGCTTCCCGGGGAAGGAGTCGGAGGTGACGAACGCCTTCTGGCCCACCTTCACGCGGCCCAGGTCCGTTTCTTCCACGTAGGCGCGCAGCCAGACCTGGCTGAGATCCGCCATCGTCACGACCGCCGTGCCCGGCGAGACGTACTCCATGGGCTCGATGTTCTTGGAGAGGATCACCCCCGCGCTCGGAGCCGTGAGGGTGGCGTAGCCCAGCTGGGTCTGCGCCAGGGCCAGGGCCTGCTGGGCCTGGTCGTAGCGCGCGCGGGCCTGGTCGATGTCTTCCTTCCGGGGGCCCTTCCGCACCAGGGCATACTGCTGGTCAGCCTGTTGGACCTTGCCCCGGGCGGCCTCAAGGGAGGCCCGGCTGGCCTCGTAGTCGCGCACCGAGAGGATGCCCTTCTGCTGAAGGTCCCGGATGCGGGCCTCGTCGGGCTCCAGCCGGCGGAGGTCGGCCTGGGCCTGCTCTAGCGCGGCCTTGGACGCGGCGATCTCCTCCTTGCGGGATCCCGCCAGCATGGCGTCCAGGGCTGCCCTGGCCGTCGCGGCATCCGCTCGGCGCATGGCCACCTGCTGCTCCAGGTCCCGGGCGTCGAGCCGGGCCAGGAGCTGACCTGCCTGGACGACCTGGCCCTCATCCACGGGGCGCTCGATCACTTTCCCCGCCACCCGGAAGCTGGCCTCCACCTGGATGACTTCAATGTTGCCCGAGAGCTTGAGGCGGTCGGCCTGATGGCTCCCGCAGCCGGTGGCCAGGAAGGCCGCTCCGCCGAGCAGAATCATCATGGCGATGGGAAGATGCCGGTCAGTCGGTCTCATGGACGGGTCTCCTTGATGGCGGGCGTGTCAACCGTGAGCTCGGGCAGGGGCGGCAGGGGGGCGAGCGGATCCCGGGCGATGCCCCGCCAGTACAGGTCGAACCAGACATGCAATCCGGTCTCCACGGCCTGGTCATGGGGCAATCCCATGAGACGGGGCAGCACGGTGGGCAGCAGGTCGAGGATCTCGAGGTGCATCCTCGCGAGAAAGAAGGTGCCCAGCAGGGTATGGAGGTCCGCTCGCAGGTCTCCCCGGGCGACGCCCTGGTCGAGGATGCTCCGGATGGCCATCACGATGGGGCGGATTCGTGCCTCGATGAGGTCCGAGAGCCCCTCGGCGCCACGCACGATCTCGCCCCGGATGAGGGACCGGATCGCCGGGTCGGCCTTGAGGTGCCGGTGGTAGATCCGGACGACCTCCCAGAGCCTGAGGGCGGTGGGGCGCGGATCATCGGCCGCCGCCACCACCTCGAGCTCCTGGAGGATGGGAGGGAAGCGACGGGCCAGCAGGGCGGTGAACATGGCCTCCTTGCTGTCGAAGTGGTAGTAGATCAGGGCCGGGTCGCAGCCGGCCTGCTTGGCGATGGCGCGCAGGCTGGCCGCCCGGAGGCCATCCCGGGCAAAAACCTCCTGGGCCGCATCCAGGATCCGGTCCGGGTCCATCCGAATGGGTTTGGGTCCGCGGGGGCGAGGGGCATGGGGCATAGGGGTCCAATTCAACGAATGTTGAATGATGGGACTCACGGCCGGAGTCTGGCAAGGGTTATTTCATCATGCGTGGAAATTCAGGTGGTACATGATCAGGCCCCCGGGAACCCAGGGGCCTGATCGCCGGCTCTGTCGCCTATTCGCCGGAGATGGGGACCACCGTCGTGTCCTCGATGGTGATGATCTCGGGCTCCTCGAAGGCGATGCGGTTCTCCTCAACCTCGGCCATGGCCACCTGCCCCCAGAATGAAGCGAGCTTGGGTGCATCCTGGGCCTGCCCGTGCTTGTTCACGGGAACGACCACCTCGACCTTGGGGAAGGCCCCGCGCTGGAGCTGATCGCAGCGCTTGCCCGCCACGACGACGAAGCGGTACTTGTTGGCGATTTCTTCTGGAACACGGACGATGGTGCGTTGGGTCATGGGCCACTCCGAACCAGGAAGCATAACACCTGCCAGGCCTTCAAGCAATGCGGCTGGAGTAGGATGAGGGCTCCAGGAGTCCCCCCGATGCAGATCCTCCTCGGCATCCCCGGCGGCATCGCCGCCTACAAGTCCGCCGATCTGGCCCGGTTGCTGGCCAACCAGGGCCACCGGGTCCGCTGCATTCTCACCGAGGCAGGCGCACGGTTCATCACCCCCCTCACCCTCAGCAGCCTGACCGCCGAACCCTGCTATGGAGCCAACCCCGACCAAGGCGAGTGGCGCGCGAACCCGAGCATCGAACACATCGAGCTGGCCCGCTGGGCGGAGCTGGTGGCGGTGGTGCCCGCCACGGCCGACATCATCGGGAAAGCCGCCAACGGCTTGGCCTCGGATCTGCTCAGCACCGTGCTGCTGGCGACCCGGGCGCCGATCCTGTGGGCCCCGGCCATGAACACCGGGATGTGGGCGCACCCGGCCGTCCAGGCCAACCTCGCCCGGTTGCGCTCCTTCGACCACGCGGTGGTGGATCCCGATGACGGCATCCTGGCCTGCGGGGAAGAAGGTTCGGGCAAGCTCGCGCAGGTGGCTTCCATCGCCGAAGCCATCCTGATGCATGGCACGCCGAAGCTCCGGGGTCTGGCGGGACGCCGGGTGCTCCTCACGGCGGGGCCCACCCGCGAGGACCTGGATCCGGTTCGCACCCTCACCAACCGGAGCACCGGCACCATGGGCATCGAGCTGGCCCGGGCCTTCCGTGATGCGGGTGCCGAGGTGCAATTGGTGCTGGGAGGCGAGCTTCCGGCGCCCTGGGGGGTGGAGACAGTCCGCGTCCGCAGCGCCCAGGAGATGCTGGCCGCCTGTGAGGCCCGGTGGGCTGGGGCCGATGGCCTGGTGGGGGCGGCAGCGGTGGCCGATCAGCGGCCCGAGCTTGTGGCTCCGGAGAAGGTCAAGAAAGGCGACGGGCCCGAAACCCTGATCCTGGTCCGCACCCCGGATATTCTCGCCACGCTCTCCGCTGTCCGGCGACCCGGCCAGTGGATCCTGGGCTTCGCCGCTGAAAGCCAGGACCATCTGGCCCATGCCGCGGCCAAGCTGCAAAAGAAGGGCCTGGATGCGGTCCTGGTGAACGACATCCAGGACGGCCGGGCTTTCGGAGCCCAGGTCAACACCCTGACGCCGGTCACGGCCCAGGGTCCTCAGGCCGCCATCGGACCCCTGCCCAAGGCCGAACTGGCCCGGGCCGTCGTGGAATGGTGGGGCCACCGGCTCGAGGCCCAGAAGAACGGCCAGTAGCCAAGCCCCTCCCTCCTCAGAGTGCTGGATCCAGCCAGGGGAGCACCTCGCTGGGCCGCCCTGGCACTTCGCCCAGACGCACAGCCACGACGACGATCCAGCCCGGGGGCCGCTGCAGGGACTTCAGATCCATGATGAGCGACTCGCCGGGCCCCGGCAGGTCCGGGCGGCGGCGCTCCAGCACCACCTCGCCCCGGGTGAAGACCTCTTCGGAGGTGGGCTTCGTGAGGCCCAGGGGCAGGTAAAGCACCCGCAGGGACTCGACGCCCGCCAGGGGGATCCCGTTCACGTCTGTGGAGGGCAGCACCAGCCGGACCTTCCGCAGCCCTTCCAGGCGGGCCTCCATGGCCTGGGCGGCCGCCCGGGGTCGCGGGACGGGGTCGCCCTTCCGCCCGCAGTGGACTGCCAGGAAGCTGAGCGTGATGGCGAACAGCGGGTTTGCTAGTCTGAGGGATCGCATCGCCATCCATCATGCCCGATTCCGAGGTCCAACCATGACCGTGACCAAGATCCTGATTGCGAACCGCGGGGAAATTGCAGTTCGTGTGATCCGCACCTGCCGCGAAATGGGCATCCCCACCGTGGCGGTGTACTCGGAAGCCGATCGAGGGGCCCTGCACGTCCGCATGGCGGATGAGGCCTACTGCATTGGCCCGGCCGCGGCCCGGGAGAGCTACCTGGTGCTCGAGAAGATCCTGGACGTCTGCAAGCGCAGCGGCGCTGACGCGGTCCACCCGGGCTACGGTTTCCTATCTGAGAACGCAGGAGCGGCACGGGCTTTCGCGGCCGCGGGCATCACCTTCATCGGGCCGCGACCCGAATCCATCGAGAGCATGGGCTCCAAGACCGCCGCCCGAGTCGTCGCCCTGCAAGCGGGCTGCCCCGTGGTGCCGGGCATCCAGGAAACCATGGCCGACGAAGAACTGCTCGTGGCCTCCCAGAAGATCGGCTTCCCGGTGATGCTCAAAGCCGCCATGGGCGGTGGTGGCAAGGGCATGCGGCTGGTGCACAAGGCCGAGGAATTCACCTCCTCCCTGGCCCGGGCCCGGGGCGAGGCCTTGTCGTCCTTCGGCGACGACAGCGTGTACGTGGAGAAGGCCATCCTCCAGCCACGCCATATCGAGATCCAGATCTTTGGGGATACTCACGGCAATCATGTCTACCTACACGAACGGGAATGTTCCGTGCAGCGCCGCCACCAGAAGGTGATCGAGGAGGCCCCCAGCCCTCACGTGACGCCTGAGATGCGCAAGGCCATGGGCGAGGCGGCCTTGAAGGTGGCCAAGGCCGTGGACTATGTGGGTGCGGGCACCGTCGAGTTCCTGGCGGACGCCGACCGCAACTTCTATTTCCTGGAATTGAACACCCGCCTGCAGGTGGAACATCCCGTCACGGAATGGATCACGGGTCTCGACCTGGTGAAGTGGCAGATCCTCGTGGCCCAGGGCGAGAAGCTGCCCATGAGCCAAGAGGAGATCCCCCTGAATGGCTGGGCCATCGAGTGCCGCGTCTATGCGGAAGATCCCGACAAGAATTTCATGCCCAGTCCCGGGAAGATCACCTTCCTGCGCACGCCAAGCGGGCGCAACGTGCGTGACGACGGCGGCGTCTACGAAGGCGCGGAAGTTCCCATGTTCTACGACCCGATGATCAGCAAGCTGAGCACCTGGGGCCCCACGCGCCTGGAGGCCATCGAGCGCATGCGCGCGGCCCTGGGCGAGTACCGCATCGGGGGCATCCGCCACAACATCGCCTTCCACGAAGCGCTGATGGAGCACGAGCCCTTCCGCGAGGGAGCACTGCACACGGGCATGCTCGACAAGCCCTTCTGGAAGAAGAAGCAGCAGGGCCCCGACCTGAAATTCGCGGTGGCCGCCGCATTGCTGCATGAGCTTGAAACCGAACAGCGCCGGGCCGCCCAGCCTGCCGCCAGCGCCGATGGGAAACCCGATGCCTGGAGGCATTGGGGCCGGTTCAACCGGTTGTAGGGAGGATCAGATGAAACGCACCCTTCTCATCGGCAAGGACTCCCACGAGGTGGAACTCCTCCGCCAGGACGGCGCCACCACGCTGGTCTGGGAGGGGCAGAGCCACCCCATCGACATCCTCGAGTTGGAACCCGGCTGCTACTCGATCCTTCTGGATGGCCGCTCGGTGGAGGTTCGCCTGGACCAGGCCAAGTCACCGGATCCGGAGGCGCACGCCTACCGTGCCATGCTCTACGACGGTGCCTACGAGTTCGCCCTGGTGGATCCTCGGAGAGCCCTGCTGGCCGGTGCCGGCGGTGCGGGGGCCGGGGGTGGCCTACTGTTGTCACCCATGCCCGGCAAGATCGTGAAGCTGCTCGTGAAACCGGGCGACGCCGTCCAGGAAGGCCAAACCCTCCTCGTGATGGAAGCCATGAAGATGCAGAACGAGTTGAAGACTAGCACCACTGGAACCGTGGCGACCGTGCATGTGCAAGAGGGCGCCACCGTGGAGACGGGGGCAGCGCTCATCACAGTTGTGGCGCCCGAGGCCTGAAGGGGAGGCCTTGCGTATCGCCGCAGGCGATACCAAGAGGATGCAGAACGAGTTGAAGACCAGCACCACCGGAACCGTGGCGACCGTGCATGTGCAAGGGCGCCACCGTGGAGACGGGGGCGGCGGGCATGCCTGTTGTGCCAAAGAATCTGAGGGTAGGGACCTGGCTCTACCGAAGGTCAATATGTGATGCTAAGGACTCAAATCCGTATGAGATTCAAGGCAGATTTGGCCGACGCAGGCGCGGGATGAATGATTGAATCATCGGTTTATTCACATAGGCAGACGATACTCCGTTGGTTCTAGGTAACAGCATAAAAAATGAAGTAGGGTCTTTTTTTGTTGAAGCAATATGCGGTTCGGGACTAACTTGTGGCGTGATGTTAATCACAATCAGCGGAGGCAGCATGAAAAAAACGCTCCTATTCCTACTGGCGGGGTCGGCGATCACCCTATCCGCCCAGGAGGGCCAGGCCTGGGTAATGGGCCATGTCGGCCAGACCGTTTTCGAGAATGACGCCAACCTAAAGGACAAGCTGCACTACGGAATTGGTGTGGGGCACTGGTACACCAACCGGTGGGGCCTCGATCTGCGCGCCCTGCAGAACGACCTGCAGCTTGACCCCAACCCCTTCGGGATCGGCTCGGCCAAGCAGACGCATCTGCTGGCCTCGGGCCTCTTCAACTTCCGTCCCGGCGCGGAGAACTGGTATCCCTACCTGGCCGCTGGCATTGGCGGCACCAATGTCGAATCCCCCTACTCCGGCAAGAGCGACGCCACCACCCGCCTCAACTTCCACGGCGGTTTCGGCGTCATGGGGAAACTGGCCGAGCACTTCATGCTCGATTTGAGCGCGAAGGCGGTCCGGGTGGAACTGCCTGAGTCCCGCACCGAGTATCTGGCCACGCTGGGCCTCGGGTACACCTGGGGCGGCGCCAGGAAGGCTGCGCCCGTACCGCCACCTCCTCCTCCAACTCCCGAGCCAGCGCCGGCACCCGAGCCAGTCGCTCCGCCGCCGCCCCCCCCGCCTCCGCCGGCTCCTGCGCCGCCGAAGGAAGTGGCCAAGCCTGTGCCGCCGCCGCCAGCCAAGATCGTCCTAGACGAAGCCGTGCTGCACTTTGCGAATGGCAAGGCGGATCTGGGTCCTGCGGCCACCACCGCCATCCAGAAGGTGGCTGATAGCCTCAAGAGCTACCCCGGCGACTACACCCTGGAAGTCAGTGGCCACACCTCTTCCACGGGCAGCAAGGCCGTGAACAAGGCCTTGTCCAAGCGCCGGGCTGACGCCGTGGCCAAGGTCCTGATCGACTCTGGCATCCCCGCTGCCAAGGTCACGACGGTGGGTGTGGGCCCTGACAAGCCCATCGCCGACAACAAGACCAAGGAAGGCCAAGCCAAGAACCGCCGCGTCGAGATCGACGTGAAGGTGAAGGACGGCAAGGCCGAGGTGCGGCAGATCACCACGGACACCGTGGACGCGGCCCCCAAGAAGTAGCTGATGAAGGGCGGGGGCCTTCATTGCCTCCGCCCTATTTATCCCGGAGCAACGCCATGTCCATGAGAGACGAATTCAAGGCCTTCATCATGAAGGGCAATGTAGTCGACTTGGCCATTGCCGTGGTCGTGGGCAGCGCCTTCGGCAAGATCATCACCGCCTTTGTGGATGGCATCGTGATGCCCCTGGTGACCATCGTTCTCCCCGCCAACATTAAATGGGAGGAATGGGTCCTGGGCAAGTTCCGCATCGGTGCGGTGCTCGGCGCCACCGTGAACTTCCTGATCATCGCCCTCGTGATCTTCCTCGTGTTGATCAAGTTCCTGGGCAAGTTTGTGAAGAAGGAAGTCGCCGCCCCCACCACCAAGGAGTGTCCCGCCTGCCTGGAGCAGGTGCCCCTCAAGGCAACCCGCTGCAAGTACTGTACGAGCCAGCTCTAGAGACGCCATGAGGAACGGAAAGGGCCCGGGTTCCGGGCCCTTTCTCTTGTGAAGACAGGCCCTTCCGTGCTGAACTGAAAGTTCAACCTCAGGGGCGCTCGGGTGCGCTCCTCCGACGCACGAGGGCGCCGATGAGCGAGCAAGCTCCGGTCAAAAAATACACTGTCTTCCTCCCGAAGACCGATTTCCCCATGAAGGCCGACCTGCCGCAGCGCGAGCCTAAGCGCTTGGAGCGCTGGAAGGCTGAAAACCTTTACGCCCGCATCGAGGCGAAGCGCAAGGCCGACAACGCGGCCGGAAAGGGCAGGGGGCGCGAGGTGCTGCACGATGGCCCGCCTTATGCCAACGGCGCCATCCACATGGGTCACGCCCTCAACAAGATCCTCAAGGATGTGGTGGTGAAGTCCCGCTGGATGGAGGGCTACGAGTCCCCCTACGTGCCGGGCTGGGACTGCCACGGTCTGCCCATCGAGCACGCGGTGGAAAAGGATCTGGGGCCCAAGCGCCGCGAGCTGAGCCGCGCCGAGTTCCTCCAGAAGTGCCGCGCCTACGCCCAGAAGTGGATCGACACTCAGCGCACAGCGTTCCAGCGCCTGGGTGTGCTGGGGGCCTGGGAACAGCCCTACGTCACCATGGATCCCCGATACGAAGCTGAAACGGTGCGCCATCTGGCCAAGCTCTTCGAGAGCGGCTCCGTCACCCGCAAGCTGAAGGTGGTGCATTGGAGCTACGGCGCCCGCACGGCCCTGGCCGAAGCCGAGGTCGAGTACGCCGACAGGACCAGCCCCGCCATCACGGTGGCCTTCCCGGTGACAGATGCCGCGGCGAAGCACATGGAACTACCGAGGCCCCTGTTCCTCCCCATCTGGACCACCACGCCCTGGACGTTGCCCAGCAACCTGGCCGTGGCCATGCATCCGGACCTGGAGTACGCCGTGGTCCGTGCGGACGGACGCCACTACATCGTGGCCGTGACTCTGCGGGAAGACTTCGCGAAGAAGCTCGGCCTGCCACTTCACACCGTGGAGATCCGCAAGGGGAAGGAGTTTCAGACCCTCGTGGCACGCCACCCCTGGATCGACCGGGACAGCCCGGTGCTGCTCGGCGACTACGTCACTGCCGACGCCGGCACGGGCTTGGTGCATACAGCTCCGGACCACGGCGTGGACGACTTCAACCTCGCCCACCACCTGGGTCTGCTGCAGCTGGTGGGGCCCGATGGCAAGTTCCTGCCGGCCGTGAACGATCCCGAGCTGGAGGGGAAGAACATCTTCGAGTGCAATCCCCTGGTGGTGGACAGGCTGCGCCGGATCGGTGCCCTGCTCCACGAGGAGACGCTCACCCACAGCTATCCCCACTGCTGGCGCACCAAGACGCCCATCCTCTTCCGCGCCACCGAGCAGTGGTTCATCACCATGGATTCGGAACTGGCGGGGAATGGCCGCAGCCTGCGGGAGCTTGGCCTCGAGGGCGTGGAGCAGACCCAGTGGGTGCCCGCCCAGGGCCAGAACCGTATCTACGCCATGATCTCCGGCCGCCCCGATTGGTGCATCAGCCGCCAGCGCGCCTGGGGTACCCCCATCACCGTGCTGCGCTGCGAGGCGTGCGGAGAGCCCCTGGTGGCCGACTCGATTTTCGAGAAGGCCGCTGCCGCCATCGAGCAGGGCGGCATCGAAGCCTGGTCCGAGCTGCCCGTCGAGGTTCTGCTGCCCGCCGGAGCCCGGTGCAAGTGTGGATCCACGGCCTTCCAGAAGGAGACGGACATCCTTGATGTCTGGATCGATTCGGGTGTCAGCGCCTCCGTGGTGTGTGCCTCTCATCCGGAACTGAATCGCGAGGATTACAGCCAGTTCATCTACCTGGAGGGCTCAGACCAGCACCGGGGCTGGTTCCACAGCTCGCTGCTGTTCAACCTGGCCGCCACCGGTACCAAGCCTTATAAGCAGGTGGTCACCCACGGTTTCGTTCTGGACGGCAAGGGCCAGAAGATGTCCAAGAGCCTTGGGAACGTCATCACGCCCGAGGAGATCCTCAAGACTCTGGGTGCCGACATCCTGCGCTGGTGGGCCGCCAGCAGTGACTACAGCGAGGACATCCGCATCTCGAAGGAGATTCTCGACCGCGGCGCCGATGCCTACCGCAAGACCCGCAATACCCTGCGCTTTCTCCTGGGGGCCCTGGCGGACTTCGATCCTGCGAAGGATGGGGTGGCGCCTGGAGACTTGGCGCCCCTGGACCGCTGGGTCCTGGACGCCTTCGGCCGCATGGCCCAGGAGGTGCGCGACGCCTATACCCGGTTCGAGTTCCTCCGTGCCACCCAGGCCCTCCTGAGCTTCTGCCAGCTCGAACTCTCGGGCCGGTACTTCGAGATCATCAAGGATCGTCTCTACTGCGATGCTCTCGATTCGCCCCGCCGCCGCAGCTGTCGCCAGGCCTGCTGGGAGCTCGCCAAGGGGCTCTGCACCCTGCTGGCTCCCGTCATGAGCTTCACCGCCGACGAGGCCTGGGAGCAGATCCCGGGTTGCTCCGGCAGTGTGCATGAGCAGCGGTTCCCCGAGGCCAGCAGCATTGCCACTGATCCCAAGTGGGAGAAGCTCTGGGAGGTGCGGGAGGCCGTTCAGGCGGCCATGGAACCCCACCGCGCTGCCAAGACCATCGGCACCAGCCTGGATGCGGCGGTGGAGATCACCTTGAATCAGGCGGAATGGGACCAGTTGGATGGCCTCGGCGAATCCCTGGACGACCTGTTGGTGGTTTCTTCCATCGCTCGAATCGCAGGCTCGAGCGCAGCTGCCGCTCCCATCGTGACGGTCGCCTCCCATCAGGGCACCAAGTGTCCCCGCTGCTGGAACCGCAAAGGCGGACAGGGGAAGGGTGAGGACGCGGCGCTCTGCGCCCGCTGTGCGACGGTGGTGGCCGGGTGAAACGCCTTCTCTGGTTGCTGCTTCCTGCCACCGCCCTCGCCGCGGATATCGGCTCCAAGGCCTGGATTTTGCGGACCCTGGGTGAGGGCGAATCCCTGCCGGTCATCAAGGGATTCTTCTACCTGACCCTGAACTTCAACCGGGGTGCCATCTTCGGCAGCCTGACCTGGTTGCCGGAAGTGGCCCGATTCGCCGTGTTCGGCCTGGCGGGCTTGGCGGCGCTGATCTATTTCGGCCGCCTCTTCCTGGCCAAGGGGACCTCCACCTGGGACCGCGTGGCCCTGGGCCTCATCCTCGGCGGCGCCATGGGCAACGGCCTCGACCGTCTCGTGCGGGGCGCCGTGGTGGACTTCCTGGATTTCATCCTAGGTACCTGGCACTACTGGACCTTCAACGTGGCCGACAGCTTCATCCTCATTGGCGCCGTACTCTACGGCTTGCGGATGCTCCTGGCGCCGAAGGCCGAGCATCGCCCCACGGAAAACTGAGCCGCAGCCTACTGTGCCTCGATGGCCTTGAGCAGGGCGGGATCCTTGGGCAGTTGATCCACCTCGGCGAGGCGGGGAACGAGGCGCTTCCAGAAGGGTTCGGCGGCGAAGACCTGCTTGAAGAGGGGCAGGGCCTCGTCGCGCTTGCCGCTGGAGGCCAGGGCCACGGCCTGCCAGAAGGGCATCTCCCAGATGCCGGGGGCCAGCTTGGCGGCTGCCTCGTAGGCGGCCTTGGCCTCGGGCCACTTGGCGGCGGTGACGAAGCCGTCACCCTCGTCCATGAGGCGATAGGCGCGGCGCAGCTGGATGAGGCGGCCCAGTTCCTTGAGCGGATCCGGGTTGTCCTCCACCCGCAGGTCGAAGAGGCGATCGTTCCATGGCTGGCCCGAGGCTTTGCCCTTCACGATGAGGATGGCGGCGCTCTGCTGGCCGCGGATGTCGCCGCCCTCGGCCTGGGCCGCGCGGAGGGCCGCCAGTAGGCGATCCGCGAGGTCGCCCTTGGCTGCGCGGAAGGCCTTGGCCATGGCCGGCCAGACCGTGGCCTTGTCCATGAGGTTGGCTTCGACGGTGAAGCCTTCGCCGACCTCGTGGCCCGCGGCCTGGATGCACTTGGCGCCCGTATGCGCCGCGGCGCGTCCTTGGGCATCCACCATGGCCACCTGCCGCACTTCGCGGTCCGGATCCGCCGCCAGGAGGGCTTTCAGGGCCTCCGGCGCGGACTTGCCGGCCTTCATGAGGGCCAGCCCAAGGGCGCCGTAGGTGGGATCGGTGAAGCTCTGCGTTGCCACCACACCGACGCCGGCTTCCGCCCAAGGTACCGAGGAGCCGACTGAGAACCAGTGGCTCTGTACCGCCACGCCCAAGTCTCCTGTGACGGAATCCCGGGCCACGATGGAGTAGGTATGGACGGGGCGGCGCGGGACCTCCCCCGCTCGCACGGGAAGGACCAGGGTCAAGAGGACGAGGACGGACAGGCGCATGGGAGCTCCGTGCGGAGTGGGGGTGTGTCCATCATCCTACCCTCCGCTGGTACGATGGCTCCATGTACCGAACCATGTGCCTCTTCTTTGCCTGCCTCCTCCTCGGCGCGGTCGCTCCGCCTGACGCGGCCTATGTGAAAGCGGTGGACGCCTGGCACGCGGATCGGGAGACCCGGTTGGCGGCGGAAGATGGCTGGCTGAGTCTGGTGGGGTTGGACTGGCTCCGGCCTGGAGAGAACACGCTGGGGACCGCGCCTGGCTCGACCGTGCTGTTGCCCGCCGGCACAGCCCCGGCCCAGGCGGGGACCTTCACGGTTGAAGGCGGCACGGTGAGGGTCCACCTCTTCCCCGGCAGCGGCATCCTCGTGAACGGGCAGGCCGTGGAAACCGCGACACTGAAGGCGGATGCGGACGGGAAGCCCGATGTGCTGCGGGCGGGCCGCATCATTTTCTATGTCATCCGCCGGGGCGACCGCCTGGGCCTTCGCCTGAAGGATCCCGAGGCCCCCGCCCGGAAGGCTTTCCATGGCGTGGCGCGCTTCCCGGTGGACCCGACTTGGCGCGTGGAAGCGGAGTTCATCCCTTATGCGACACCGCAGACCCGGGCCATCCCCACGGTGTTGGGTACCTCGGAGCCCATGACGGCGCCGGGACTCCTGCGCTTCAAGCTGAAAGGCCGGAAGTTCACGCTGGAACCCCTCATCGAGGATCCGGCCCACCCCGAGCTGTTCCTCATCTTCCGGGATGCCTCCAGCGGAAAGGAAACCTATCCGGCCGGGCGCTTCCTCTATGCCGCCATGCCCAAGGAAGGGAAAGTGGTCCTGGATTTCAACCGGGCCTACAACCCGCCCTGCGCCTTCTCCCACTTCGCGACCTGCCCTCTGCCGCCAAAGCAGAACGACCTCAGGATCGCCGTTCGCGCGGGGGAGAAGGACTACGGGGAGCACTGAGGAAACGCGGCCGGCACCCGCGTCCGCTAGATCCTTGGTTGGAGATGTATTAGGAAAATAGATGCATTGATTGTTTTTGGGGAAACGTTATCCTTCGTTCAGACACCCCATAAACAGTCCGGAGGACCCATGCCGCCCGGGAACACCCTTGCCAAGGCACCAACCAAGGTGGTCGAAAAGGTGACGGTCGAAGCCTGCATCGCCATCGCCGAGCGGGTTCAGCTTGCCCGGCGCGTCTCCGGCGATGAGGCTGGCTCCGAGGCGGCCAGCCAGATCGCCGACGTCATGCGCCAGGAACTGCTGCGGTCGTGAAACGGGCCTGCTGATCAGACCCGGAATTCATCGGGGCGCCAGGTCTGGATGCGCTTCTTGATGGTTTCACCGTCGAGGCTTTCCTTAAGCGCTTCCCGCACGCGGTCAGAAACCTCGCCATCGGCCGCGAAACGCAGGCCCACGAGCTGCTTGACGCTCAGCTCGGGAATGCGGCCCTTCAGATCCTCGGGCAGGAGGTGGGCGAGGCGCAACTGCTCCTCCAGACGGATGAGACGGTCCTGGACCTTGAGGGCGTAGACGCGGACCTGCACGGCCAGGGCCAGCACCGCCAGGGCCAGAAGGGCGATCCAGAAGGTAGCCAGAGCCGGGCGGCGAACGAACGTGTAGATCGTGGCGACGGACGTAATCAGGAAGAAGGGAAGCAGGACGAAATGGTGCAAGGGCTCGAAGCGGCGATGGGTCGCATAGGTTTGGGGCGTGGACATTGGGGGCTCCGGAAGGAATTTCCAGGTTACTCCAGGGGCCCGCTGCGGCGTCGCTTGAGATCGGAGGACCGTTTCTTGGCATCCAGGCGGCGCTCCTTCGAAGCCTTGGTGGGCCGAGTAGCCCGCCGGGCGATGGGGCGCACCAAGGCCGCGCGGACAGCATCGGCCGCCTTCTCCCGGGCGTCCTGCAGGTTCTTGAGCTGATCGCGGGTGCGGTCGCTGATCACGATCCACAGGCCCTCGGCATCGAGGCGGTTGCGCTGGGCCACGCGCAGGCGGATCAGTGCATCTTCCGGCAGCCCCTCGATGGCCGTGAGATCGATGCGCAGCTCCACCTTGGAGGAGACCTTATTCACGTTCTGTCCGCCCGCGCCCCCGGCTCGCACCGCCTTGAAGCGGATGGCATCTCCGGGGATACGGACAGAGGTCGTGACGAAGATGGGATCAGCCATGATGCGATCCTACCGCCCCTTTCAGCGCATCGCCTCCATGGTGCTCAGCTTCATGGCTCGGAAAGCGGGGTAGAGGCCGAAGACCAGGGCCAGCGTCAGGGCGACGATCCAGGCGGTGATCAGGCCGACGGGATTTACCACCAGACCATAGGGGAAATGGGCGGCGAGGGCCTGGCAGAGCAGGCCGCCAGAGACGGTACCCAGGAGGGCACCGATGGCCGCCAGGACCACAGCCTCCAGCAGGAACTGGATGAAGATTTCGTGATCAGAGGCGCCCAGGGCCTTGCGGAGGCCGATCTCGAACCGGCGGTCGCTGAAGCTGATGAGCATCACGGACAGCACGCCCACGCCGCCGACAAGCAGCACGGTGCCCGCCAGGCTCAGCAGCACCACCTGCCAGCCGTGCAATTGCTCCAGGAAGTTCTGGTAGCTCTTGGCGGCCTCCGCGTCCAGGTCCACCACCTCGGCGTCCTCGATGCCGTGATGGGCCTGCCGGACCCTGCCGAGGAGCATGGCGGACACCTCGCCCAGATCCTCGGTGTGGCGGAGTTTCACAGTGACCTGGGCTAGCTTGTGGGCGGGATCCATGCGGTCCATGTAGGCTTCCAGCGGGATGAGGATGCCATTGGCGTCCGTGTAGTTCTCCTCGTTGAAGATCTGGCCTGGCGCTTGGACGCCCACGATGCGGAAGGGCACGCCCTCCACCACGAGGTCGCGCCCGACGGGATCGCCTCCGCCGAACAGCTTGGCGGCGAGGGTGGCGCCCACCACAGCCACCGTGGACCGCCGCCGCTGGTCGTCTTCGGTGAGTCCGCGGCCCAGGCTGATGGGGCGGTTCATCCAGATGGCATAGTCGGGCGTGACCCCTGTGACGAAGATGCGTTCGGTGTCACCGGTGATGCGCACGGAGGAGGTGCGTTGGGCTCGGGGCAGGAAGGCCAGCACCTTCGGATGGGGCGCTGTGAGGCGGGTCAGATCTTCGTTCCGCAGGCCGGGGCTCATGCTGAAGCGGCTCCGTTCTTCGGCGGTCTCGGCGGATTTGGGAGCAATGCGGACCGTCCCGTCCCAGCTCATGCCGGCAAAGCCGGTGCTGACCTTGTCCATGATGCCGTCCAGCACCGAGGTCATAACCACCAGGGCGAAGACGCCCAGCATGAGGAGGGTGAGGGTGAGGAGGCTGCGGACCTTGTGGGCCCACAACTCCACAAGGCCGGTCCGGACGACCTCCCAGAACATGCCGAAGCTGAACCCGCGTGCCTTCGCCCGGGGCGCCGGGGCCTCGCCGTCGAGCAGGGAAGGGCCGGGGGAGCGGAGGAGGAAGGTCCCGTCACTCATAGCGCAGGGCCTCCATGGGGGACAGCCGTGAAGCCTTCCAGGCTGGATACAGGGCGAACAGGAACCCGGAGATCGCGGCCAGCACGTAGGCCCAGAGAAAGCTGGCAGGGGTCATGTAGAGCGGAATGCCGATGCTTTTCGTGATGATCCAGGAGAAGCCCACGCCCAGCACCAATCCCGCCAGGCTGCCCAGGGCCGTGAGCAAGAGGGCCTCCGTCATGAAGCCCTTAAAGATCTCGCGGCCGGAGGCCCCGATGGCCATCTTCACGCCCACCTCGCGGACGCGTTCCTTGAGACCGGCCATCTGGATGTTCACGTTCACGATGCCGCCGCCCACCAAGGCCAGCACGCCGGAAAGCATGAAGATGATGTCGTAGACATCGCCCTGACTTTCGCGGCGGCGGATCCGGGCCGCCACATCGTCCAGCCGGAAGTCATCCTGGAGCCGATGGTTGGCCTTTACGAGGTCGGACAATTGCTTGGCGAAGGCGCCCATCACGGCCATGTCAGGGATGCGGAAGCTGATGCGGTCGACCCGGCGGTAGGCATCCCCGTTCATGCGGCGCTGCACCAGGTTCGCAGGCACAGCGATGATGCGGTTTCGCCACCAGAACTGGTTGTGCTGGTTCTCCCGGAACCGGAACACCCGCTCTTCGAAGGTGCCGATGACCGTGACGGGAACGGCTCCGATGCGCAGGGTCTGCCCGATGGCGTCGCCCTTCGGAAAGAAGATCTGGGCGGCCTCGGTGCCAAGGATCACCACTGGGGCGCCCGTATCCATCTCTGAGGCTGAGAAGCCTCGGCCTCGGGCCACGGCATAGCCGTTGGCGGGAATGAAGTCCCCGCCGATTCCGGTGATCTGGCGGTCCTGGTCTCCATAAGCCGAGACCACCCGGGAGCGGGCGTTCTTCTGGCGGCTCACGCCCTGGATGGCATTTGCCTGCAGGGCCTCACCGCCAATGGCGTCGGCATCACGCAACCCCAGGTTGGCCTGCTGGAGCGCCGTCGGTTGGCCATCTCGCACGGCGGCTTTGGGCTGGAGGTTCAGCTTGTCCAGCCCGCCCATCTTCACGAACATTTCGTCGGCTCGTCGGCGCTGGCTGTCGGAAATCGAGAAACCGCCCAGCACCGAGGCCACGCCCAGCAGGACGCCCAGGGCCTGCAGGACGGAGCGGCCGAGGTTCTCCCGGATTTCCACCCAGGCTCCGAGCAGCCGCTCACGGAAGGCACCAGAGGTCATCGACCCACCCCGACGTAATGCTCAGCCGGATGGGTGCCCGGCTCGGAAGAGGACATCAAGTCCTCTTCCGAGCCACCCATCATGACTTTGCCATCCCTGATTTCGACCCGGCGCTCCGCCTGGGCGGCGATGGAAGGATCGTGGGTCACCAGCAGCAGAGTGTTGCCTTGGCTGTGCAACTCACGGAAAAGATCCAGCACCTCGGCGCCAGTCTTAGAATCCAGCGCGCCCGTGGGCTCATCCGCCAGCAGGAGGGCCGGCTCATTGGCCAGGGCACGGGCCACGGCCACGCGCTGCTTCTGGCCGCCGGACAGGGTGCCCGGCAACTGGTCGGCCTTGTCGGCGATGCCCACCTTTTCGAGCAGGGCCAGGGCGCGTTCGCGGCGCTCTTTGCGGCCCACCCCGGCGTAGAGCATGGGCAGTTCCACGTTGCGGGCGATGCTGGCCTTGGGCAGCAGGTTGTAGCTCTGGAAGACAAAGCCCACCTTCTCGTTGCGGATCCGCGCCAGTTCGCCGCCCGAGAGGCCCTGGACCTGGTGGCCATCCAGCGTGTAAGTGCCTTGGGTGGGCAGGTCCAGGCAGCCGAGGATGGCCATGAGGGTGGACTTGCCCGAGCCCGAGGGCCCGATGAGGGCCACGAACTCGCCCTTGGCCACGGTCAGGTCGATGCCCCGCAGCGCGTGGACCGCCGTCCCGTTGGCACCGTACACCTTGGTCAGGGCCTGGGTCTGGATGATGGTGGACATGGGAGCTCCGCGAGGCTGTCAGCTATCGGCGGTCAGTTATCAGTGATTGAGAGCTGACGGCTGATCGCTAATTGTTCTCATCATCCTTCTCGACCTTCTTCTTGCTCGGATCCTCCAGGCTCACCTGGTCGTTGGCCTTGAGACCGGAGAGAATCTCCACTCGCTCGAGGGTGGCGATGCCGGCCTGGACAGGCACCACGTCGAAGTATTCCTTCCAGTGGTCCGAGAGCCAGATGAACTTGCCGCGCCCACTGAGGCCCTCTTTGGCTTTGGCGAGGTCCTGGGGGAGGAGGTTTTCCTTCAGGCGGTAGACCACAGTCTGGCCGTCCCGGCGCTGGAGGGCCTCGAGCGGCACACTCACGGCCTTGTCCCGCCTCTCGCCGAGGATTTCCACATTGGCGCTCATGCCGGTACGGAAGGCCTCGGTAAGTTCGTCCAAGGCCACCTCCACCTTGAAGACCTTGATCTTCTCGACCAGGTCGGCGGCCGGCGCCACGAAGCGCACCTTGCCCGTGAAAGCCTTCTGCGGATAGGCGTCCAGCGTGATCCGCACGGCCTGGCCCACCTTCACCTTGGCGATGTCGACCTCGTTGAGGTTCACTCGCACGATGAGCGAAGCCAGGTCGGCCACGGTGAAGACCACCGTGCCGGCATTGAAGGAACTGACGCCCGAGGTGATGGTGTCACCCAGTTCCACACCCCGCTTGATGACCACGCCATTCATGGGGGCGGTGACGCGGGCCAACTGGGTGGAGGCGTTCCCGCTGATGGGGATGCCGCGATCCTCGACGATCTGGTACCGGGTCTGGGCACTTTTGTAGCTCTCTTCTGCGAGGTCCCTGGTCGTCTTCGCGGTGCGGTAGGCCTGATCCGAGATGAGTCCGGACTTGAAGAGCTCGGCCTGCTGGGCGAAATCACGTTCCGCGTTCTTGAAACTCACCCGGGCCTGGGACACGCTGCCCTGCACATCAGACAGAGTCTGGGCCTGGTTCACGTCGGGTTCCACCTCCGCCAGCATTTCGCCGGCACGCACTGTGGCGCCCTCGCGCACCTTCAGCCCCACGATGCGACCGGAGACCGTGGATTTCACATCCACTTTGGTGAGGGGATCCACGACGCCCACTTCCCGGACGCTCACATGGAGGTCCTCCGCCTGGACTTTGCCCAATCGGAAGGGGGTGCTGGCCTCGGTTTTCTTGCCCTTGCCGTCGCCACCTTTGAGGGTGAAGAACATGCCTGTGACCAAGGCCAGGCCGGCCACGGACACGATGACCCATCGCTTTTGCATGAACCCCCCTGATGGGAAAGACTCCGGACCTGCCGGGTTGATGGATGACCTACGAAGCAAAGTCTCAGGTCGTTTAGGCAGGCGTCTGCCCGGGTACCGGCAACCGGTGGACCCGAACCGGCCAACGGACTGGCAGGTCGGGGGAGCGCCGCTGTGGCGTCTCGCCACAGCGATGAGGCAACGATCCTCGGTAGCGACGTTAAACCTTTCTCAATTGTTCGGGACTAAAGATGTTGTGAGTTGGCACGAGGACGGCATCAGGTCGTTCCGGGACGATTCCCCTTCGCGGCCCAGCCGCAGCAGGAGCACACCATGTCCAACCTTCAGAAGCGCGTGGCCCTTATCGTGGCGGCGGGCCTCATCGGCGCCTCCCTCATGGCCCAGGCCCCTGTGGTGCCCCCGCCGAGCGGCCAGCAGGTTGAGCAGAAGGGCGCGCACGTCGAACGGCGCGGCGAGGCCCAGGAGCGCAAGGGCGAGCGCCAGGAGCGCCGCGGTGCACGCAACGAACGCCAGGGCGACCAGAAGGAGCGCCAGGGCGCCCGCCTGGAAAAGCGCGGCGAGGCCCTCGAGGCCAAGGGTGATGTGAAGGTGGGAGCGGCACTCGAGCGCAAGGGAGAGCACCGCGAGGCCGCGGGCGCGGCCCAGGAGACCAAGGGCGCGCGCCAGGAGCGACGCGGAGCGCGCAACAAGCGGAAGGGCGAGCGCAAGGAACAGCGTGGCACCCGCATCGAACGCAAGGGTGAGCGCCTGGAGAGCAAGGGGAAGTAACTGCTCCAGCCCTCATGAAAACGGCCCCCAGGCGGGGGCCGTTTTCATGAGCAGTGAAGCGCTATCGCACCGTCTCCCGCGCGATCATCAATTCCTCGTTGGTAGGCACCACCGTGACCACCACGCGGGAATCCGGGGTGCTGATGATGCGCTCGCCAGTGCCGTGCTCGTTGGCCTCGGGATCCAGCTTCACGCCCAGGAACCCCAGCTTGCTGCAGACCTTCGCACGAACGTAGGTGCTGTGCGTGCCGATACCGGCGGTGAAGGTGATGGCATCCACGCCGTCCAGGACGGTGGCGTAGGAACCAATGAACTGGCGCACGTTGTAGGTCAGCAGGTCCCGGGCCAGTCGGGCCCGGTCGTTGCCGCTGTCGGCGGCCAGCTCGATCTCGCGGAAGTCAGAGGACACGCCAGAAATGCCCAGCAAGCCCGATTTTTTGTTCAACAGGTCCGTGATGGCCGCGTAATCCAGGTGCTCCTGCTCCATGAGCATCTCCACCACACTGGGGTCGATGGTGCCGCAGCGGGTGCCCATGATGACGCCCTGGAGCGGCGTCATGCCCATGCTGGTGTCCATGCTCTTGCCCTGACCCACGGCGCAGATGCTGGTGCCGTTCCCGATGTGGCAGGTGATCACCTTCAGGGACCGGAGGGGCCGGCAGAGCAGGATGGCCGTGCGGGCGGCCACGAAGGCATGGCTGGTGCCATGGAACCCATAGCGGCGGATGCCGTACTTTTGGCTCAGTTCGTAGGGAATGCCATAGGTGCGGGCGTGGTCAGGGATGTTGTGGTGGAAGGCGGTGTCGAAGACTGCCACATGGGGCACATCGGGAAACGTCTCCCGAGCGACCCGGATGCCCAGGGCGTTGGCTGGGTTGTGGAGGGGCGCATAGATGGCGAAGGCTTCGATATCCTGAAGCACCTCGTCTGTCACCAGCACCGAATCACCGTACTTGGGGCCGCCATGGACCACCCGATGGCCCACGGCGTGGACGGGCGTGTCATGCAGCACGTTGGAGTGGAGGCGCTCAAGAATCGCCTCCAAGGCCTCCCGATGGGTGGGGACGGGAAAGGTCTCCTTCTTCTTCTCACCGAGGATGGTGCAGGTGAGGATGCCGTCGGCTAGGCCGATGCGTTCCGCGATGCCCTCGGCGATCGACGCCTCGTTCACCATGTCGAAGAGATTGAACTTCAGGCTCGAAGAGCCAGCATTCAAAACGAGAACAAACACAGAGTCCCCCATGACAGGAAAGTCTAGCGTCCAGGGAAAGTGACCGATGACTCATTGTGGATGAATGGGTCCCCATGGGGACCAGAGTTGGCTTAGGTCGAGAAAACCCCCACCTCCAAGGTGGTCGGATCGGGCCAGGGGGCCGCCTCGGCGAGTTCGGCGGCGGCGAGGAGTTCGGCCTCGAGCCGGGTGCGTAAATCCGGAACTGGTGCCCATTTCCTGCGCGTGAGCCAGGCTTCGAAGCGGGGCAGGGGATCCTTGGCGGCCCACTGGGCCAGCAGGTCGGGGTCCACGTATCGCTGATCGTCGTGTTCGGCGTGACCTTTCATGCGGAAGGTCTCGCAGACGAGGAAGACGGGGCCCTTGCCTTCCAGGCAGCGCTGCCGGGCCTGGGCGGTGGCGTCATAGACCGCCGCGGCGTCATTGCCGTCCACCGTGAGGGTGAAGGCGCCCTGGGACCGCGCGGACATGCGTCCCGCCATCTGGCGATCCGGGGGGGTGGAGAAGGCATAGCCATTGGATTCGCCCACGACGATCAGGGGGAGCTGCTGGACCACGGCGAAGTTGAGTCCTTCATAGAACGCCCCGGTGGAGCTGCCGCCATCGCCGATCCAGGTCATCGCCACCCGCCGCTCGCCCTTCTGGCGGAAGCTGAGGGCCACGCCCGCCATCACGGGGATGAGGGCGCCGAGCATGGAGGTGGGCGCCAGAATGCCGCGCGCCACCGAGCCGAAGTGGTTGTTGTGTTCCCGGCCTCCCGTGGGGCTGGTGGCGCGGCCCAGGTACTGAAGAAAGATCTCAAGCGGGGTGGCGCCCCGGACGAACATGGAGCCCAGGTTGCGGATCATCGGCGCGATCACATCATCCGGCCCCAGCGCCATGGCCGTGGCGCAGGCGGTGGCCTCCTGACCCAGGCTACGGTAGATGCTGCCGAGGGTCTTGCCCTGGCGGAACAGCTTCACCAGCCGCTCTTCCGTCAGGCGGGTGAGCAGCATGGCCTCGTGAAGGCGGAGGGCGGTGTCCCGGTCCATCCGGTTAGCATAGACCCATGCTGAGCCTCCGTCCCGCCGTCCCCGCCGATGCCCCGCTGATCCTGCAGTACATCCGCGAACTGGCGGCCTACGAGCGCGAGCCGGAGGCGGCCGTCGCCACCGAGGCGGACCTCCAGCGCCACGCCTTCTCGGACCACCCCCTGGTGAAGGTGACCATGGCGGAATGGGATGGCCGGGCGGCGGGCTTCGCCCTCTGGTTCCTGAACTTCAGCACCTGGGAAGGCAAGCCCGGCATCTACCTCGAGGATCTGTTCGTGCGCCCAGCCTTCCGGGGCAAAGGCATCGGCCAGGCCCTGCTCCGGCACCTGGCCGCCCTGGCAGTGAAGGAGGGCTGGACCCGCTTCGTGTGGCAGGTGCTGGACTGGAACACCCCGGCCATCGAGTTCTATGAGGCCCACGGCGCCAAGGTGATGCGGCCCTGGCTCACCTGCCGGGTGGAAGGCGAGGCGCTGGCGAAACTCGCTGGAGGCGTGGACTGATGTGGGCCCCGCTGCTCCGCCTCCAGGCGGCCCTGGGGCCCGAGGCTGAGCTGGTGGTAGTCGGCGGCGCCGTCCGGGATGAACTGCTGGGACGCCCCCACGCGGACTGGGACCTGGCCACGAAGCTGATGCCCCGAGCCGTGATGGACCGGGCGCGGGTCGCGGGGCTGAAGTCGATCCCCACAGGCCTCCAGCACGGCACCGTGACGGTGATCCTGGAGGACCGGCCCATCGAGATCACCACCTTCCGCAGTGACGGGGACTACCTGGATGGGCGGCATCCCGAATCGGTGCGGTTGGGCGTCAGCCTGGAGGAGGATCTGTCCCGCCGGGACTTCACCATCAACGCCATGGCCCTTCCCGTGGGTGGTGGCGACCTGGTGGATCCCTTTGGCGGCCGTGCGGACCTGGAGGCCCGGATCCTCAGGGCCGTAGGTGACCCCCTGCGCCGCTTCGCGGAAGATGGCCTTCGCACCCTGCGGGCCTGCCGCTTCGCGGCCCAGCTGGGTTTCGAGGTGGAGGCTGACACCCTGGCAGCCATCCCCGAACGGCTGGAGGTGGCCCGGAAGGTGGCCGCGGAGCGGGTCCTCACGGAGCTGACGAAGCTGCTCTGCGGCGCTGAACCCAAGCAGGGCCTGGACCTCTTGGCCCAGACCGGCCTGCTGGACCTCTGGTTGCCGGAGCTGCGTCCCATGATCGGCTGCGGGCAGAACCGGCACCATCGCTGGGACGTGTGGCGCCATACCCTTGAGGTCGTGCGCTGGGCGCCGGCCGAGCCGGGGCTCCGCTGGGCGGCCCTGCTGCATGACGCCGGCAAGCCTGGGGCCAAGGGTCTGGGAACGGACGGCGAGGTGACCTTCCATGGCCACGAAGCTCAGTCCCTGGCGATCGCGACGATCATCTTGGAGCGGCTCAAGGCGGCCCATGCGCTTCGCGGCGAGGTCCTGGCCCTGGTTCGCCACCACGGCACTCATCCGGCGGCGGCGTGGAGCGATGCGGCATGCCGCCGATTCCTCCGCCGCCTCGGCGAGGATGGGTTGGATCTGGCGCGCTGGGCGGCCTTCCGTCTGGCGGACCAGCGCGCCAAAGGGTTGGAGGTCGAGGCCCGGGAGCGGGAGCATGCCGCGATCCTGGCCCGGTTGGAGTCCGTGCTGGCCGCGGCGCCGCCCCTGGCCGTGAAGGCCCTGGCCCTGGATGGCGCGGCGCTGATGGCGCTGGCCGGGCGCGGGGGTGGCCCCTGGCTGGGCAAGCTTCAGCGCGACTTGCTGGAGGTGGTGATCGAGGATCCTTCCCTCAACACACCCGAAGCCCTGGCTGACCTGGCCAAACAGAGGCTTCCAAGCTAGATCCGCTCGATCAGCACCACCGCCTGGGCGGCCAGGCCCTCGCCGCGGCCGGTGAAGCCCAGCTTCTCGGTGGTGGTGGCCTTCACGTTCAAGGCCTCGGGGTGGAGGCCCAGGAGCGGGGCGATGCGCTCGCGCATGTGCTGGCGGTGGGGGCCGATCTTCGGCTGTTCGCCGATGAGGCAGACATCAGCGTTCACGACCCGATACCCACGTTCGGCAAGATCGCCCAGCACCCGTTCGAGCAGGACTGCAGAATCGGCGCCCCGGTAGGCAGGATCCGTATCTGGGAAGTGCTGGCCGATGTCGCCCAGTCCCGCGGCGCCCAGCAGGGCGTCCATGAGGGCGTGCAGCATGACGTCCGCATCGCTGTGGCCAACCAGGCCCCGGTCGTGCGGGATGGGGCAGCCCATGAGGATCAGCGGACGACCCTCTTCCGGCGTCGCGAAGCGATGGACATCGAATCCCAGGCCGGTGCGGAAGGAGGTCATACCCGTTCAGCTCCCAGGTTGCGGTGTTCGCCGGTGGACTCCTCCGAAACCTTGATCGCCCCGGTGATGGGGTGATCGGGGAGGAGGATGATCACCTCGGTCCCCTCGCCCTCCTCGCTGATGAACTCCAGGGTGCCGCCGTGCTCCTCGACGATCTTCTTCACCGTGGCCATGCCGAGGCCCGTCCCCCGCTTCTTCCCGTAGCTGAAGAAGGGCTCGAAGATGCGCTTGACCACGCGCTTGGGGATCCCCCGGCCCTGGTCCTTCACGCGGATCTGCACCCCGCCAGTAACCTGGATCCAGCTCACCACCACTTCGCCGCTGATGCCGACGGTGGCGTCCAGGGCATTGGCCAGCAGGTTCTCCATCACCCGGGTGAAGCGACCCGGATCCAGCTTGATCAGGCAGGACTGTCCTTCGGCCCGGAGGGCCACGCCCATTTCGGCCGCCCTCGGCACCAGCGGCTCGATGATGGCCTCGAGGAAGGCGCGTAGGTCGACTGTCTCCCGGCGGGGTTCGCGTACTTTGGCGAAATCCAGCACATCCTGGCTGAGGTGGGTGAGGCGGTCGACGCATTCCAGGATCTTGCGGGAATGGTGGCGGACCTTGCTGTCTTCGGTGGATAGCTCAAGCAGATCAGCGTGGCCTCGGAGTACGAACAGCCCGTTCTTGAAGTCGTGGACGATGGAACTGGCCACCTGGCCCACCGTGGCGAGCACGTGGCTGCGCAGGTTCTCCTCGGACAGTCGGGCCCGCTCGATGGCGATGGCGCACAGCGAAACGATGGCTTCGAAGGTCGGCCGATCGGGAGGCTCGATGATGGGACGGCGGCTGTCCAGGTAGACCACGCCGATGCGCCGGCCCTGGAGCAGCAGCGGCAGGCAGAGGATGGTCTTCAGTTCGAGCCGCTGGATCGAGTGCTGGCTGAGCAATTGGCCATCTTCGGACACGTTCAGGATCCAGATGGGGTCTCCGGTTTCGAAGACCTTGTGGACGCTGGACATCGACAGCTGGATCTGACCTTCCAGCTGCTGGCCGAGGTTGCGCTGGACCCGGCACGCCAGCTCGCTGTCCTCCAGGAGCATGAGGAAGCCCCGATCCGTCCCCGAGATGCTGAGCAGGCGGTCCAAAGTCTGTTCGAGCATGTCCTCCAGGTCCACTTCCTGGGCCAGGAGCTGGGCCGCCTCGAGAATGGCCTGAAGGTGAATCTCCGAGCTGCTGTGGTCCGTGCGAACCAGGGTCAGGGTGTAGGCGCCGTCCGCGAGACGCAAGGAGGTCCCAGGCTCCCAGGCCGCGCGGTCCAGCGGTTTCTCGTTATAGAAACTGCCATGCGTGGTGTGTAGATCCTCGGCCCACCAGGTATCGTTCTGCAACTCCAGCCGGAGGTGGTTGCGGCTGATCATGTTGTCGGACAGCACCACATCACAGAGGCTCTGCCGGCCCACCGTGACGGAGCGGTTGATCGGCACCGTTCGCTCGAACCCGTGCCGATCTCGGATCAGGAGTTGGTAGCGCTGGGCCACGGCATCTCCCGGTAGGCGTCAGGGGGGAGGGAAGAGGGATAGACAGTGAACTGCGATTCCAAGATTATCCGGCCATCGGCTGGACACAAGTGGAAGTCCCATGAGGGAATAGAGGTCATGCACCGGCACCCTGACCTCGACCCCTCCACCAACCTGGAGGACCCCATTGAATATTCGCTGAGGCCGCAGCGGCTCCAGGAATATATCGGCCAGGCCAAGGTGAAGGCCCGGTTAGAGATCGCCCTGCAGGCGGCTACGAAACGGGGCGATGTGCTCGATCACGTCCTTCTCTTCGGCCCTCCGGGACTGGGCAAAACCACCCTCGCGCATGTGCTCGCCAACGAAATGGGCGCGCCCTGCAAGGTGATCCAGGCTCCGGCCCTGGAGAAAAAGGGCGACCTGGCGGCTATCCTCACGAACCTGGAATCCGGCGAATTCCTCTTCATCGACGAGATCCACCGCCTGTCGGCGCCCATCGAAGAGATGCTGTATTCGGCCATGGAGGACCGGAAACTCGACATCCTCATCGGCCAGGGGCCCAGTGCCCAGACGCTGAAGGTGGACCTCCGACCCTTCACGCTCGTGGGCGCCACCACCCGGGCCGGTCTCATCTCGAAACCCCTGCATGACCGCTTCGGCCTGGTCCACCGTCTCGAGTTCTACACCCGTGCGGACCTGGCCATCATCGCCCGGCGGTCGGCGGATCTGCTGGGGATCCACCTCGCCACCGAGGGCTCCGAGGCCATCGCCCGCCGGAGCCGGGGTACGCCACGCATCTGCAATCGCCTGCTCCGGCGCTGCCGGGATTATGCGGAGGTCAAGGGGGACGGGACCATCACCATGGAATCTGCCGAGGCCTGCCTCAAGCTCCATGAAGTCGATGACCTGGGCCTGGATGGCCTGGATCGGGACTACCTCCAGGCCATCTGCCACAAGCACCGGGGGGGGCCTGTGGGCCTGCGAACCCTGGCCGCAGCTCTCGGCGAGGACGAGGGGGCGCTCGAAGACCTGGTCGAACCCTACCTCATGCAGGTGGGTTTCCTGGATCGCACGCCGCAGGGCCGGAAAGCCACCGATGCGGCGTACGCCTACCTGGGAGTGAAGTCCGATCCCGGGCCGCTGTTCCGCTGATCAGAACTTGGTGTCAAGCGTATCGATGGGCTTCTGACCCGAGTGGGAGAGGGCGAGGGTGCCGCCTTTGGCAGTGCCAATGGTGTCCACGTTGCGGGTCTGGTCCCGACGGACACAGACGCCCTGGAGGGTGCCGCCTTCGTCCACGACGAGGGAGCCGACCTCCACGTCCCCTTCCACATAGCCGGTGCCGTGGATTTCGAGGCATTCAGTGATCTTCATGGTTCCCTCGGCCCGGCCGGTCACCACCAGATGCTTGGCGTAAATGGTGCCTTTCACAAGGCCGCCAGGGGCGATGGAGATCTCGCCAGTGGAATGGATGATGCCTTCAACACTGCCTTCGATGCGGAGGCTCTGGGACCCGGTCTGAATCTCCCCCGTGAGCATCACATCCTTGCCCAGCAGGGAGTGGATCGCCGGGGCGGAATCGGGTTTGGATTTGTTATTGCGGAACACGGCCATGGTGCACTCCTTCGCGGATCAGAACGACTTGCCCAGCGTCCGGACCCATTGACGCTGGAGACGGAGGTAAGGCTGTGGATTTGTAGGTTTTCCGTTCAGCCGGACTTCGTAATGGAGATGAACGCCGGTGGCGTTCCCCGAGCGCCCCATGCTCCCCAGGATATCGCCCCGGGAAACCTTCTGTCCGGCTTTGACGTTCACATGATTCATGTGGGCGTACAAGGTTTCCTGCTCGTTGTTGTGCCGCACCCGGACACCCCAACCGTAGCGGTCCATCCATCCCGCCTCCTCTACTTCGCCATCGGCCGTGACCTGGATTGGCGTGTCGAGCGCGTTGCTGATGTCGATACCCGTGTGGTAGCCCAACAACCCGTCACCAGCTTCGTTGGTGCGGGAGAAGGGGTTGACCCTGACCCCGAATCCTGAACTGAGATAGCCGGCCGTGGGTGGAATGGAGGGCGTGTGCGCCCAGGCGCGGAGCACGGGTTCCATGCGGGCCCGGACCACGGCCGCCTGCTTGGCCGTGTAATCCAGATCCCGCTTAAGGCGGGACAATCGTTCCTGGACTCCGGGGGGGACCGGGTCGGGTGTGTGAGCCGCCTGCCCCGGTGGCGCCGGGAGCGGGGCTGCTGCCGGAGCCTTGGGATCAAGCAATTTCAACAATTCCGTGTGCTGCTGGCGAAGCGTGGCGACTTCCGTCTCCAGGGCTTGAGCCTGGTCCAGGGAGGAGCGGAGCTGCTCCTGCTGTTCCCTGGTCTCCTGCTGGAGCCGTCCGAAGCTCATGATTTTCTTGGTGGCCCAGAACCCGTAGCCCGATCCGATCATGGCCAGGGCGGAAAAACCGACCACGAGGCCGATGATCCATAGCATCGTCCGGCGAGTCAGGGACCAGCGGATGGTGCGGTGGCTGAAGACGACCATCACGGTCAGCCACCCCACGGGATTGGGGCGGCTGGAGCGCACAGCGAGTCGGCGTTCGGGCTGATGAGTGGACATGGCTTCTCAGCATACCTTGGAATCCACGAAGGATCGACTCGCCTTCTTACAACGAAGGATCTAGATCGGCGCGAGCAGCGAGCGTGAAAGCCACCATTCCAAGGCGTGGCCGAGGAAAAACACGAGTCCAACCAGGCTGTTCAGGGTGAAGAACGCCTGGTCGATGCGGGACAGATCCCCCCCCCGTACGAGCCACTGCTCACGTGCGAGCATGGTCGCTACGGTTGCCCATCCCGCCCAGGCTACAAAGTGGCTGCCCATCAGGACATTGAACATGGCCCAGGCCGCCAGAGCCAGGAGGTGCAAGGCGCGGGACAGGGTCAGGGCACCGCTGGTTCCGAGCCTGACGGGCACGGAATGAAGCCCCTTTTGGTGGTCAAACCCCTGATCCTGGAGGGCGTAGAGGATGTCAAAGCCTGCTGTCCAGGCAAGCACCCCACCGGAAAGCCACAGGGCCGGCGCTTCGATTCGCCCGGAGACGGCGATCCAGGCGCCCAGGGGCGCCCCGGAGAGTGAGAGGCCGAGCACCACATGGGACCAGGAGGTGAAGCGCTTGCAGAGGGAATAGCCCAGGATGATGGCCAGGGCGAGCGGTGACAGGGCCCAGGTCAGGGAACCGAGGGCACCGGCGGCCAGGCCAAAGAGGACGATGCCTGCACCCATCAGGGCCATGGCGCCGACCCGGGAGACCCGGCCCGCGGGCAGGGCACGGCCGGCCGTTCGGGGATTCTCCGCGTCCACGTCCGTGTCCACCAGGCGGTTGAAGGTCATGGCGGCCGTGCGGGCCCCCACCATGGCCGCGAGGATCCACAGGATGGTCCGGAGCGGTGGAATCCCCTGGGCCGCGCCGAGTGCCCCCAGGAATGCGAAGGGCAGGGCGAAGACCGTGTGCTCGAACTTGATCATGTCGAGCAGTTCCATCAAGTGACTGAAAGAATGACTGGATGTATTTGGTGCTGGTTCTTGGCCCGCGTCTGGGCCTCCGGCGGGATCCTTGGCTCCCCCGCTTGGAAGGCCTGCGTCCGTCTCGGAGGGCTCTGGGGTCTGATTGAGTGGATTTGTCGGGCTGTCCATTGGAGACATGATCCAGCGATTCTGGGTTGATGTCTCGGGTCTGATTCCAAAAGACCAGACCTTGAAGTGAATCCACGGGTCAGGCCGAACCTTTTAATCCTCCATCCTGAGTCGGTATCCCACCCCAGGCTCCGTCTGCAGGTACTGGGGCCGGGAGGGGTCCTCCTCCAGTTTGTGACGCAGCTGGGCCATGTAGACACGGAGGTAGAGGGGCTGGGCGCCCGCCACGCCGCCCCAGACCTCTTTCAGGAGTTGCCGGTGGGTGACGACCTTCCCGGCATGGCGGATCAGGGTGGTGAAGAGCCGATATTCAAGTGGGGTGAGGTGGACCTCTTGGCCCGCGACCAGGACCTGGCGCTTGGCCAGATCCACCCGCCACCGATCCAGGACGAACAGGGGATTCTCAACAGCTCCGGGCTCCGCATGGCGCAGGGCAACCCGGATGCGGGCCAGTAATTCACTGGTGCCGAAGGGTTTAGTCAAGTAGTCGTCGGCTCCGACATCCAGGGCACCAACCTTGTCGGTTTCCTGTCCGCGGGCGGAGATCACGATGACCGGGATTTGGCTCCATGCCCGGAGCCGCTTCATGAGGTCCAGGCCATCCATGTCCGGCAGTCCCAGGTCGAGCAGGATGACATCGGGCCTGTACTGGACCGCAAGAGCCAACCCCTCCTCTCCCGTGGGAGCTTCCAGGTAGCGGTAGCCACCACCTTCCAGGGCCACCCGCAGGAAGCGGCGCATTTGCGGCTCGTCCTCCACCAGAAGCACCTGAGGCGCCGGGCTGGTCATGGTGTCTCCTTGGGGATGGCTGGAGGTGTTCCCAAGGGGAGGCTGATGAGGAATTGGGCCCCGCCCTGAGGATGGTTCACCGCCTGGATCTGGCCGCCATGGGCGGTCACGATGCCCTTGCAGATGGCCAGCCCGAGGCCGGCGCCGGGCCGGCTGGTCCCCGCTTCACCACGGACCAGTTTCTCGAAGATGCGCGTTTCCTCTCCGGGCGCGATCCCCGGCCCCTGATCGGCGACCGAGAGCGTGAGGGATTTTCCCGCGGCCCAGGCTTTGATGTCCACCGGGGATCCGGGCGGCGAGTACTTCAATGCGTTATCGATGAGGTTCACCACGACCTGCTCCATGAGCACGGCGTCCATGGCGATCATCGGCAGGTCTTCGGGAAGGTGGGTCCTGACACGTGTGGTCTCGGAGCCCAGCTCCCGTCGGTTCAGGGCTGCGCCCACCACCTCCTCCATGGGAATCCATTCCGTATGCAATTCCAAGGATCCGGCTTCGAGCCGCGTGATATCCAGCAGATTGCTCACCAGGCGGTGCAGACGCTGGGCCTCGTCCTGGGCCGAGGTCAGGAGGTCGCGCCGAGTCACATCTGAGATGTCGGGGGTCTCCAGGACCGTACTCACTGCCCCGGTGATGACACCCAGCGGCGTCCGCAGGTCATGCGATACGGAGCTGAGCAGGGCGTTCCGCAAACGCTCCTCCTCGGCATGCCGGCGATCGGCCACACTCTGCTCGGCCAATAGCGAGCGCTCCAGGGCCAGGGCCGTCTGGTTGGCAAAGGCTTCCAACAGCTGGCGCTGGTCCGGCTCCACCCATTGGGGCGCGCCATCCGGGAGCACGCCCAGCACGCCGAGGGTGCCTTTCGAGCCTTTGAGCGGCAGATAGGTGGCGCGGGCTCCCGGGAGGGTGAGCGTCCCCAACCCGGCGGATTCCTCATGCTCGAAGACCCACTGGGCCACGCCTCGCTCCTGGTCGTTCAGCGGAAAGGCCAGGGGGTGGGCCGGCGTTTCCAGGCGACCCGAGGCGTCCGGGAGCAGCATCACCGCATGGCTCTGGAACTGAGTCGTGACGTTCTGGATCGCTGAGGTCGCCAGGTCCGTTGTTCCAGCACTGCGGGACAGTTCCTGCCCCAGGCGGAAGAGGGCCTGCGTCCGCTGTTCCCGGGCCCGGGCCAGGCGTGCCTGGGCCCGGATCCGCTCGGTGAGGTTGCCGATGACCAACCCCACCAAGAGCATCACGGAGAAGGTGCCGACGTGGCGGAAGTCGGATACCACAAAGGTGAAATAGGGAGGCACGAAGATGAAATCGAAGGCGGCCACGCTCAGAATCGAAGCCAACAGCGAAGGACCCCGGCCGAACCGGGTGGCGACCACCAGGATCCCCAGCAGATAGATCATCACGATGTCCGCCAGCTCCGTGCGGCGGAAGATCAGGCTCGCAATGGCCGTCGCGAACACCACTGCGATGACGCTGAGCAGGTAGTTCCGCAGCGGGCTCGTGATGCGGGAGCGGAGGCCCGGTGAACCGGCCTGTTCCGCCGTCTCTCCCGTGATGACATAGATGTCGATGTTCCCGCTGTGGCGGATGAGGTCATCCACCGGCGACCCGGCGAAGACATCCATCCATCGTGGGCGGGAGGGCTTCCCCACCACGATCTTGGTGATGTTGTGGTCCTGGGCGAAGGCCAGGATGTCCTCATCGGTCCTTCCGCCGCCCTCGATGACCACGGTCTCCCCGCCCAGCTTCTCGGCCAGCCGGAGGTTGGCCTCGACGCGGCTCCGCTCCGCCTCGCTGAATTTCAGGTGGCGGTGGGACTCCACGTAGAGGGCAACCCACGGCGCACCGAGGGACCCTGCCATTCGGCGCGTAGCGCGAATGAGCCGCTCCGAAAGGCCATCCGGCCCCACACAGACCAGGAGCCGGTCGCCGGCGGCCCAGGTCTTCCGAATGCCCTCCGACTCCATGTATCGCCGCATCTGGGCATCGACGTTCTCCGCCGTGTGGCGCAGCGCCAGTTCCCGGAGCGCGAGGAGGTTGCCCTTGCGGAAGAAGTGTTCGCGGGCGTGGCGCGCCTGGTCTGGAAGATAGACCTTGCCCTCCTTGAGCCGAACCAGCAGGTCCTCCGGTGACAGGTCCACCAGCTCGACTTCGTCCGCCCGCTCCATGACCGTGTCCGGAACGTTCTCCCGCACCGTGACACCGGTGATCTGGGCGATGACGTCCTTGAGGCTTTCCAGGTGCTGGACGTTCATCGTGGTGTAAACGTCGATGCCCGCGTCCAGCAACTCCATGACGTCCTGCCAGCGCTTGGCGTGCCGGGAGCCCATCACGTTGGTGTGGGCCAGTTCGTCCATGAGAATCAGCGCTGGCCGGCGGGCCAGGGCAGCGTCCAGGTCGAACTCGGGAAGGAACTGACCGGCGTAGGCCAGTTCCTTTCGGGGCAGGATCTCCAGCCCCTCTGTCAGGGCGGCCGTCTCACTCCGGCCATGGGTCTCGACGACCCCGACGACCAGGTCGGCTCCCTCATCTCTCCGCTCCCGGGCCTCGGACAGCATGGCGTAGGTCTTACCGACACCGGGGGCGGCGCCGAAAAAGACCTTGAGCTTCGCACGATTTTCCCGGGTCTCCTGCTCCTGCACTTGGCGCAGCAGGGCATCAGGGTCCGGGCGTTCGAGTGGCATGCAGTAAACCTATCCGGAATCCCAGGCGAGACCAACCAACTGAAGCCGCAAGGATAGGGTCAGAATGCCTTGGCGATGGTGAAGGTCACGGTGCTCTTCCCTAGGTTGCGCCCCATGACGTTCTCGTAGACGGTGACGTCGTTGTCTGCGGCGCGGGACTTGGCGTCCGTCTTCGTGGCGGCCAGGGTGAGGACGTAGCCCTTGATTTCATTCGCGATGCCCAGCTTGTAGTCCGAATAACTAAACAGCGCGTTGTCTCCGGTTAGGTAGCTCCCGTTGAAGAAGTAACCTGGGTTCGCCTTGGCGGAAAAGTTGGTCCGCCCCCCATGAGCCAGCACTGTCCACCCGCTTCCGCCCAGGGGGATCGCCAGGTTGAGGTCGACATAGCTCGTCCCGCCGGAGTTGTTGACGCCGAACGTATTCGCGCTGATGACCCGCGAGTACTTCAGGCTGGCCCAGGCGTAGCTCAAGCCCAGGTAGGCCTCGGTGGTGGCAGGGTTCCGGTAGGCGCCGAGGTTGTCGTAGGTGCCCGGGTAGAGGTAGCGGTAGAGCCCTACATCTAGGGTGCAGTCCTTGGCGAAGCCCCACTTGTAGCCGCCGAACAGGTCCAGTTCCACCCCGGCGGAGTTGGCCTTGCCCGGCCGGTAAAGGGGCGCGCCCACTGCCGCTGGGGATCCAAGGCCGGTGGGTGCGCTGGCCACCCCCGCGTTCTGATCGGTGAACCAGGAGATGGTGCTCAGGCTGGTGCTGAAGTAGAAGCCGGAAGGATGCACCAGGTCCAGTTCCGCCTGGACCGTGGGCTTTCCGTCCGTCTGGGTGAGGCCGCGGAAGACGTACTGGGAGCCGAAAGTGGTGGAACCGGTCAAGGCGAAGCCCAGCAGGGTAGGAGGTGCGGGCGGCGGGGGCGCGGGCGTCGCCGGGGTCTGGGCCATCAGGTGGACGGCCAGGGCCGCGCCCAGAGGAAGGGCAAGGGGAAAGCGCACGGTCGTGCTCCGGAAGAATCGAATTCAGTAGGGAGCTACTTCGAGCCGAGTCCGTCGAGGGCCAGGTTCAGCTTGAGCACGTTCACCCGGGCTTCGCCCAGCACGCCGAACTGGGGGGGCTCGATATGGGCCGAAACCAGGTCCCGCACCTTGGCCTCGTCCAGGCCCCTGGCCTTGGCCACCCGGCGCACCTGGTAGGCCGCCGAGGCAGGGCTGATGTGGGGATCCAGGCCGCTGCCGGAGGCCGTGACCAGGTCCACGGGCACTGGGTCCCGGGTTTCGGGGTCGGCGGCCTGCAGGGCCGCGATCCGCTCCGTCACGGCTTTGGCGAGATCCGGGTTGCTGGGGGCCAGGTTGGAGCCGCCGCTGTTGGCGCCGTTGTAGGGCAGCGGCTTGTTGTTGGCATCGACCGTGGCAGAGGGACGGCTCCAGAAATCCCGAGGCGAGGTGAAGGACTGGGCGATCCATTCGGAGCCGATCACCTGGCCGCCCTTGCGGATGAGGCTGCCCCCGGCCTGGCGCGGGAAGATCGCCTTGCCCAGGCCCGTGACGAGCAGGGGATAGGCGACGCCTGTGAGGACGCTGATCGCGATGAAGGAGACAATGGCAGGGCGTAGTTGCAGGTTCATGGTGTCTCCTACGCGGCGAGGTGGAGGGCGACGAGCAGCCAGTCGATAGCCTTGATGCCGATGAAGGGCACCACCAGACCGCCGGCACCGTAGATCAGAAGGTTGCGCTGCAGCAGCTGGGCGGCACCCACGGGCCGGTACTTCACGCCGCGCAGGGCGAGGGGGATGAGCACGACGATGATCAGCGCGTTGAAGATCACGGCCGAAAGGATGGCGCTTTCGGGGCTGTGCAGTCCCATGACGTTTAGCGCGCCCAGGGCCGGGTAGGTGGCCACGAAAGCCGCCGGCAGGATGGCGAAGTACTTCGCCACATCGTTGGCGATGCTGAAGGTGGTCAGCGATCCTCGCGTCATGAGCATCTGCTTGCCGATCTCCACGATCTCGATGAGCTTCGTGGGGTTGGAGTCCAGATCCACCATGTTCCCGGCCTCCTTCGCGGCCTGGGTGCCGCTGTTCATGGCCACGGCCACATCCGCCTGCGCCAAGGCCGGAGCGTCGTTGGTGCCGTCCCCCGTCATGGCCACGAGGCGCCCGCCGGCCTGGTATTCGCGGATGAGCTTCAGCTTCGCCTCGGGCGTGGCCTGGGCGAGAAAGTCGTCCACCCCGGCCTCCGCGGCGATGGCGGCGGCGGTGAGGGGATTGTCGCCGGTGATCATCACCGTCTTGATGCCCATGCCCCGAAGCTCCGCGAAGCGCTCCTTGATGCCGCCCTTCACGATGTCCTTGAGTTGGATCACACCCAGGGCGTGAGAGCCTTCGGCCACCACGAGCGGGGTGCCGCCTGCCATGGAGATCTGGTCGACGGTGCGGCGCAGGTCGTCCGGGAATGTACCGCCGTGGGACTGGACGTAGGCTTCGATGGCCGAGGTGGCGCCCTTGCGGATCTGGCGCGTGCCCAGGTTCACGCCGCTCATGCGGGTCTGGGCGGTGAAGGGTACGAAATGGGCATCCAGGGCGTGGATATCCCGCTCGCGAAGGCCGTGCTGTTCTTTGGCCAGCACCACGATGCTGCGACCCTCGGGGGTTTCGTCCGCCAGGGAGGAGAGCTGGGCCGCGTCCGCCAACTGCTGGAGGTCCACTCCCTCAGCGGGCAGGAAGGCCACGGCCTGCCGGTTGCCCAGGGTGATGGTGCCGGTCTTGTCCAACAGCAGCACATCCACATCGCCGGCAGCTTCCACCGCCCGGCCCGAGGTGGCGATGACATTGGCCTGGATCATGCGATCCATGCCTGCGATGCCGATGGCGCTGAGCAGGCCGCCGATGGTGGTGGGGATGAGACAGACCAGCAGCGACACGAGCACGGTGAGGCTCACAGGGCTGCCCTGTCCAGCGGCCTTGGTGGAGAAGATGGAGTAGGGCAGCAGGGTGGCCGTGGCCAGCAGGAAGATGATGGTGAGGCCCGCCAGGAGGATATCCAGGGCGATCTCGTTGGGCGTCTTCTGACGCTTGGCGCCTTCCACCATGGCGATCATGCGGTCCAGGAAGCTTTCCCCAGGGTTGGACGAGACGCGGATCACCAGCCAGTCGGACAGCACCAGGGTGCCGCCGGTGACGGCGGAACGGTCACCGCCACTTTCGCGGATGACCGGGGCGCTTTCGCCGGTGATGGCGCTTTCGTTCACGGAGGCTACGCCTTCGACCACTTCGCCGTCACCGGGGATGGTTTCGCCGGCCTCGACGAGCACCAGATCGTTGATGCGGAGTTCCGGCGCGTCGACCACCTTGTGAGGGCCCAGGCGATCAGTGCCGACGAGGCGCTTGGCCTTCACGTCGCGCTTGGACTTGCGTAGCGAATCCGCCTGGGCCTTGCCCCGGCCCTCGGCCATGGCTTCCGCGAAATTGGCGAAGAGCAGCGTGAACCAGAGCCAGAGCGAGATGGCGAGGATGAAGCCGGGCCGGCCCACGCCGTGGCCGGACAGGGCCTGCAGCCAGAGCCCCGTGGTGAAGGCGCTACAGATCCACACGGTGAACATCACGGGGTTCCGCAGCTGGTGCAGTGGATTCAACTTCCGGAAGGAGTCGGCCAGCGCGCGGCGCACGATGCCCGGTTCGAAGAGGGGGCGGGCTTGACGAGAGATCCCAACTCGCGCATGCGCGAGTTGGGGGATGTCATGCCGGGAGTGGGAAACCATGAATGGCCTCGCGAAGAGTGGCGTGGATTAACGGGTAAGAGACATGCCGGCCAGGAGCCAAAGAACCGGTACTGCTATGACGAGCAGGAGTCGGAACCAGGGATTCGCTTCTCCGCTCGGGAGAGGCAAAGGCTGGGAACCGTCAGAGTGGCTGGACGAGGCGGAGACAGACATGGATCACCTCAGCGCAGGGCCAGGTGCTCGGCGATGGGGCCGAGGGCCAGGGCGGGAATGAAGGTGAGGGCCCCCACCAGGAGCACGACGCCGACGAGCACGCCGACGAAGAGTGGTGTATGTGTGGGCAGGGTGCCGAGGCCCTCGGGGGTGTGCTTCTTCTTCACGAGGGAGCCGGAGAGGGCCAGCACGGGCCAGATGACGCCGAAGCGGCCCAGGAGCATGGCCAAGGCCAGACCGTAGTTGTAGAATGGTGTGTTGACGCTGAGGCCACCGAAGGCGCTGCCGTTATTGTTGGAGGCGCTGCTCCAGGCGTAGAGGATCTGGCTGAAGCCGTGGGGTCCCGGGTTGCTCACGGAGGCGGCGGCGTTGGCCACCAGCACGGAGATGGCTGCCCCGATCAGCACGGCGGCGCACGGCAGGAGGATGGCGATGGAGGCCATCTTCATCTCGAAGGCTTCCACCTTCTTGCCGAGGTATTCCGGCGTGCGGCCCACCATGAGGCCGCCGATGAAGACGCCAACTAAGGCGAACATCAGCATGCCGTAGAGGCCCGAGCCCACGCCGCCGAAGACCACTTCGCCCAGTTGCATGAGCCACATGGGCACGAGTCCGCCCAAGGGGGTGAAGGAGTCATGCATCGCGTTCACGGAACCGTTGGAAGCCGCCGTGGTGGCCGTGGCCCAAAGGGCCGACCCGCCGGGGCCGAAGCGTAGCTCTTTGCCCTCCATGTTCCCGCCAGGCTGCTCCTGGCCTGCCACGCGGCTGGCCACCTGGGTCACGCCCAGGGGGGACAAGGCGGGGTTGCCCTTCACTTCGGCGTGCGTGCAGACGGTGAGGGCCCCCACGAAAATCAGGGTCATGGCGGCCAGCAGGGCCCAGCCCTGGCGGCGGTCCTTCACCATGTGCCCGAAGGTCACGCAGAGGGCTGCAGGGATGAGGAGGATGCTCAGGATCTGTACGAAATTTGAGAGTGGCGAGCTGTTCTCGAAGGGGTGGGCGGCGTTGGCGCCGAAGAACCCGCCGCCGTTGGTACCAAGCATCTTGATGGCGACCTGGGAGGCTGCGGGTCCCATGGCGAGTACTTGTCCGCCCGCCGTGTGGATGTAGGCGGACAGGTTCTGGATGACGCCCTGGGAGACGAGGAAGAGGGCGAAGACGAAGGACATGGGCAGGAGGATGTAGAGGGTGCTGCGCACCAGGTCCACCCAGGCATTCCCGAGGCCCGTGGCGTTGCGGCGTGTGATACCCCGGATCAGCGCCACCAGCACCGCGATGCCCGTGGCAGCCGAGAGGAAGTTCTGCACCGTCAGGCCCAGCATCTGGGTGAGGTAACTCAACGTCGTTTCGCCGCTGTAGGCCTGCCAGTTGGTGTTGGTGATGAAGCTTACGGCTGTGTTGATGGAGAGGCCTGTCGCCACATTGGCCTGGTGTTCGGGATTGAGGGGCAGGGCGGCCTGGGTCTTCATGAGGAGGAACACCGCCGCCAGGCCGAGGAGCTTGATGAGGGTGATGGACCAGGCGTAGGCCTTCCACCCCATGTCCTCATCCTCGCGGATGCCCATGAGGCGGTAGAGGCCTTGCTCGAGGGACCCGAGGACTGGATGCAGGAAAGTGCGTCCGCCCTCCAGAACCTTGGCCATGTAGGTCCCCAAGGGGAAGGCCAGGCTCAGGAGCAGGGCCAGGTACAGCAGGTTCTGGGACCAGGCGTGGCTCATTGGAACTTCTCTGGCAGCAGAAGGGCGAAGGTGAGGTAGCCCAGGAGGCCAAGGGCCAGCATGGAAGCGATGAGAAGGGTGGCGTTCATTGGAGGAGTCCTTAGTCAGATATGAACTGGGCGATCAGCCAGAAGAAGAGGGGAAGGAACATCAGGACCAACATCCACAAGGCATTCCTCCGCCCGGTTTCTCCCTCGGTTCGCAGGTCACGCGCCGCACGGACGCCCAGCCAGGCGGCCAACGTGGCCAAGGGGAAATACCAGGGCATCACCAGGCGCACGACGACTCCTACGGTGGACCCAGCCTTCACGGCCAGGGAGGAATAGGCCCGGCTTCCCGCTTTCTGAAGGCCAGCCGGTCCAACAGCATGGTTGCGACCAGCGTTAAGGCGCTGTTAGGAGTCAGGGCGAAACCGTTAAGTTGTCGTAGAGGCCAGAGGTCTGGCCTGAAGTCCTAACGCCTTCTTAACACCCTTCCTGGCCACTCTAGGGATTGGCTGGCACGGGCATTTGTGGACGGGCTGGTCGTACCGTCACTCTGTCTGGCCCAACCCAGATGGCCCAACTGCCCCAGGAACCAAGGCATGCCCAATTACAGAACCCTTCTCCTGGGGCGGCGGCTCGCCAGCGAAGAAAGCCACGAGACCAAGATCAGCAACCCCATCGCCCTGGCGGTGTTCAGTTCGGACGCGCTGTCCTCTGTGGCCTACGCCACCCAGGAGATCATGGCGCCCCTCACGGCAGCCGTGGCCATCTACGGCGCGGGCGTGCTGGGCTGGTCCTGGTGGGTGGCCCTGGGCATCGTGGGGCTGCTGCTGATCCTGAACGTCAGCTACCGCCAGACCATCCACGCCTACCCCAGTGGTGGCGGGGCCTACCTGGTGGCCAAGGACAACCTGGGCGAGGTCGCGGCCCAAACGGCGGGCGCGTCTCTCCTCATCGACTACATCCTCACGGTAGCCGTATCCGTGTCGGCGGGTGTGTCGGCCATCGTTTCGGCCTTCCCGGGGCTAGCGGCCCATCGCGTCTTCCTCGCGGAGGGCCTCATCGCCTTCATCGCGCTCATGAATTTGCGGGGCGTGAAGGAAAGCGGGACGGTCTTCTCGGTGCCCACCTACGGCTTTGTGGTCTGCATCATGGGCCTCCTGCTCAAGGGGCTCTGGAATGTGGCCACGGGCCAAGCCGTGGTCGTCCACACCGCTGCGGTCCACATGGAAGGCACCACCAAGCTGGCCGCTCTCTGGCTGCTGGCGCGGGCCTACAGCGCCGGCTGCACGGCCTTGACGGGTGTGGAGGCCATCAGCAATGGCGTCACGGCCTTCAAGGATCCCGTGTCGCGCAACGCGTCCAAGACAATGACCTCGATGGTGACCATCCTGGGTTTGATGTTCCTCGGCATCACGTACCTGGCCAATCACTACGGCCTCACCTACCATCCGGATTCCGCAGAAACCCTGCTGTCCCAGCTCACCCGCCTCATCCTGGACGGAGCGGGCCACGGCTTTGCGAAGGTTATCTACTTGGTCACTACCGGTTTCACCATGGCCATCCTGGTCCTGGCGGCGAACACGGCCTACGCGGATTTTCCCCGCCTGGCGGCGCTTCATGCGCGGGACGGATTCCTGCCCCGCCAGTTCACCAGCCAGGGAGACCGGTTGGTCTTTTCCAACGGGATCTTCATCCTGTCCCTGGCGGCGGGATTCCTGGTTCTGCTCTTCGGCGCGAAGGAAGACCACCTGTTGCCCTTGTACGCGGTGGGTGTGTTTCTTGGTTTCACCATCAGCCAGACCGGTATGGTGCGCCGCTGGTTCCGTCTCAAAGGGAAGGGCTGGCAGCTGAAGGCGCTGATCAATGGCCTGGGGGCGGTGACAACGCTCATCGTCATGCTGGTGATCGCCGTGACACGCTTCGCCCATGGGGCCTGGATCGTGATTGTGCTTGTGCCGCTGCTGGTGATGACTTTCTTCAACATTCACCGGCACTACATCCGCATCAAGTCCATCCTCGCCGCGAGCCGGGTGGACTTCATCGGACCCCGCCGGAACCGGGTGGTTGTGCTGGTGTCCGGCATTCACGCCGGCGTAGTGCAATCCTTGAACTATGCGAAGGTCATCGCGGAGCACGGCGAAGTCGAGGCGCTGACCGTCGACTTCACAGATGATCACGGCCGGGACAGTGCCACGCTGGAGAAACTGCGATCCGACTGGCCGAGGTACAGCGAAGGGATTCCCCTCCGGGCCCTCCGAAGCCCGTACCGGAAGGTGGTCGAGCCCATCGTGGACGAGCTGGAGCGCATGCGGCAGGCAGAGCCGGAATACACCATCACGGTCATCCTTCCCGAGTTCGTCACCGGGCACTGGTGGGCAAACCTGCTCCACAACCAGACGGCCATGAGGATCAAGGGCACGTTGCTGCTCATGCCCAAGATCATCGTGATCTCCATCCCCTACCACGTGGAGCCGCTGGTGGAGTGACTACCTGATCTGGAAGGTTCGTGCCGGAACCTCTGAGGAAGCCAGCCTTGCCGTGTGGGCCTCCAGCAGGTCGCTCCGCGTGAGGATGCCGACCAGCCTGGACTCCGCGTCCAGGACGGGAAGGCGTCCCACGGCCTCGCGGACCATATGGTCGGCCGCCTGGCGGAGCGAGTTGCCCCCGAAGGCCACGGCCAGGTCCCGGTGGATCAGGTCCCGGATCGGCGCCTCCGGAGGATGAGAGGCCTCCAGTAGGTCCCGCCGCGTGAGCACGCCGATCACGGAGCCATCTCCATCGACCACGGGAAACCCGTGGTGGGAGGCACCGTCGGCTCCCGCTTCGATCCAGCGTCGTACCGAGCCGAGCGGCTGGTCTGCCTCCAGGGTCACCACGGGGTTCGAGGCCGCATCCTTGACCAGGACCTGATCCAGGAAGTCCGCGGAGTACTCCCCGGGGACCCGGATGCCGCGCCGGGCGAGCTTCTCCGTCATGATGCTGTTCCGCATCATCAGGGCCGAAATCAAGTAGGCGGCGGAGCATCCGCCCAGCAGGGGCAGCAGGCCCAGGGGCTGCAGGGTCGTCTCGAAGGCGAACACGGCTGAGGCGAGCATGGCCCGGGAAGCGCCCGCGAAGATGGCGGCCATGCCGACCAGCGCGCAAATTCGTGGGTCCACGCCTGCCTCCGGGAATGCCGCGGCGATGAGGCCGCCCAGGAGGGCGCCCAGGGCGCCACCGAGGGTGAAGAGGGGAGCCAACGTTCCGCCGGACGTGCCGCTGCCGAGGGCGATGGACCAGGAGAGGAACTTGGCCAGGCACAGGACCAGAAGGCCGGTCCCGAGGAGGTTCGCCGAAAGGATGGCCTGGATGTTGTCGTAGCCCACGCCCATGGTGTGGGGGACGAAGTAGCCGATGCCGCCGACGCCAAGGCCACCGAGGGCGGGCCACCACATCCAGTGGATGGGTAGATGCTCGAATCCGTCCTCGATCCAGTAGATGGCCCGGGTCACGTAGACCGAGGCCAGACCCACCAGGGCGCCGAGGGCGATGTAGATGGCCAGGGCGGCCCCGCCGGGGGTGCCCAGAGTGGGCATGGGGAAGACCGGCCGGATGCCGACCAGCGAGAAACGGACGCCGGTGGCGGCGACGCTGGCCAGGGCCACGGGGATGATGGAGCGCGGCCGCATCTCGAAGAGCAGCAGCTCCACGGCGAGGAGCACCGCCGAGACCGGGGACCCGAAGGTGGCCGCCATGCCGGCCGCTGCGCCCGCCGCCAGCAGCGTCTTGCGCTCCAGCGCCGTGGTCGAGAGGACCTGCCCGAGGAGGGAGCCGAGGGCGCCGCCGGTGGCGATGATGGGGCCCTCAGCGCCGAAAGGGCCACCGGTGCCGATGGCGATGGCGGCGGAGAGGGGCTTGAGGAAGGTGATGCGGGCCGGGATGCGGCTCTCGTTGAGCAGGACCTGTTCTATCGCCTCGGGGATGCCGTGCCCCCGGATCGCCCGGGATCCGTACCGGGCCATCAGGCCGACGAGGATGCCTCCCGCGGCCGGGATGAAGATGGCCGGCCAGCCGAGGTGGTGTCCGGCCGGCGAGGCGAACTCCGTCGAGAAGCGATGGTGGTAGGCGAGGTTAGTGACCAGCCCGATGAGCCGGACGAGCAGCTCCGCGAGGTACCCCGCGGCCACGCCCAGGACGAGGGCGAGCAGGCTGATGAGGGCGACCCGGCCATCGACGATGGCCCGCTCGAGGGGGATCCGGGCCTGCTCTAGGGTGGGTGCGAGGCTGGGGGCCACGGGGAGGCCTTCCACGGGTTGCTGCAACGGTGGCGGCTCGCCCGTCATGGCTTCCTCCCTCCCCGTGCCGGGCGCGGTGGGTCCTCGAAGAACATCGGCCGGGCCTCCAGGCTTGGTGGAACCAGGTGCTCGAGCAACTCGGCCAGCCGGCCCCGGTCCCCGGGCTCCAGGCCGGCGATGCGCCGGATCAACAGGTCCTGGACCGTCGGAGGGGTCTGCCCAGTCAGGCGCTGCCCGGCGGCCGTCAGGGACAGCTCCAGCCGGCGCGCATCCTCGGTGGAGACCCCCTTTTGGACTAGACCCTTCTCCTGGAGCTTCCGGACCACGACCGATACGGAGCTCTGGTCCGTGACCGTACGGGCCGCCACTTCGCCCAGGCTCATGCCCGGCTGGTCGCGGAGGGCCTGAAGGACGAACAGCTGGGCGGCGCTCAGACCGAACTGTTTCTCACAGGAAGTCGAGGCCAGGCGCAGATCCCGGACGATGGCGCGCAGGGCCTGGAAGACCCGCCGGGTGGTCGGGTCGCTGCCTGGAGGTGATTTCGTTTGGGATCCCATATAATTGGAGCATAGCCCCCGTGGGGACGCTGTGGCAACACCGTTGCACATGGGCTCACCATTCATGGAGCTTGAATCGAACCCAAGGAGCGCCACCATGGACATCGGCATGATCGGACTGGGCAGGATGGGTGCGGGTATGGCCCGGCGCCTGGCGGGAGCCGGCCACCGCGTGGTGGGCTTCGACCCGGATGGCGTGGCCCGCGGCCGCCTGCAAGGGCACGGGCTCGACGTCGCCGGGTCCTTGGAGGCGCTGGCGGGCGGTCTGCCGGGGCCGCGGGTCTTCTGGCTGATGGTGCCCGCCGGGGAGAAGGTGGACCAGACGATCGACGCTCTGCTGCCGTTGCTCTCGGCAGGGGACGTGATCATCGACGGGGGCAATTCACATTACAAGGACACGCTGCGCCGGGCAGCGACGGTGGCGGGAAGGCAGATCCACTTCCTGGACTGCGGGACGAGCGGAGGCGTCTGGGGGCTCACCGAAGGCTACTGCCTGATGGTGGGGGGCGATCCGGCGGTGATCGAGCGGCTGCGGCCGATCTTCGGGAGTCTGGCTCCCGAAGGAGGCGGCGGCTGGGGCCGGGTCGGTCCGTGCGGTGCGGGCCACTTTGCCAAGATGGTCCACAACGGCATCGAATACGGGCTGATGCAGGCGTACGCGGAAGGCTTCTCGATCCTCCGCCACAAGGAGGCATTCGGATTGGATGTGCGCCAGATCGCCGAGATCTGGCGGCACGGGAGCGTGGTGCGCTCCTGGCTGCTGGACCTGGTTGCCAGCGCGCTGGCGAAGCCGGGCGGCCTGGTCGGCATCGCCCCCTATGTGGCGGATTCCGGGGAGGGCCGGTGGGCGGTGGACGAGGCGATCGATCTGGATGTGCCGGCGCCCGTGATCACCCAGGCGCTGATTCAGCGGCTGCGCTCGCGCGATGCCGAGTCGTTCTCGGACCGGCTGGTGGCGGCGATGCGCCACGAATTTGGTGGGCACCCAGTCAAAGAAGAATGAAGGCGGTTTCTGTTGGTTGTGGTTCCGGCCTGGTTCTCGAGAGCAGACAGAGGTTCTTCGTCATGGTGGGGATGGCGTCGAGGGGGGGCCAACCGGCGGCCGAGCCCTCGATCCCAGTGCTGGGCGAGCAGCGAGCCAGAGGTCCGGATCGCCCATAACATCGGAGCGTTTATGGGGCTCTGATCTTCGACCCTGTGCGAGATCGTGTCCGTTCAGGACCTGCCTACTTCGGAAGGATGCCGCCCCAGAAACAAAACGCCCGGCGGTTGCCGGGCGTTTGCATGGAAACGGGTCAGGTTCAGCCTGCGCCGCCACCGACGGTGGCGGGACGGTAGGTGAGGCTGGCCTTGATGAAGTCGCGGTTCATGCGCGCGATGTTCTCCATCTTGATGCCCTTGGGGCAGGCGGCTTCGCACTCGCCATGGTTGGTGCAGGTGCCGAACTGCTCAGCGTCCATCTGCGCCACCATGTCGCGAACGCGGAGGTAGCGTTCGGGCTGGCCCTGGGGCAGCAGGCCCAGGTGGGTGACCTTGGCGGACAGGAACAGCATGGCGCTGGCATTGGGGCAGGCGGCCACGCAAGCCCCACACCCGATGCAGGCGGCGGCGTCCATGGAAAGTTCAGCCTTTTCCTTGGGAATCGGCAGGGCGTTGGCGTCCTGCGGTGAGCCGGTTGGCACACTGATGAAGCCGCCGGCGGCGATGATGCGATCGAAAGCACCGCGGTCCACCATCAGATCCTTGATGACCGGGAAGGCCTCGGCGCGCCAAGGCTCGATGGTGACGCTGTCGCCATCCTTGAAGCTGCGCATGTGCAGCTGGCAGGTGGTGGTGCGCTCGCGGGGGCCGTGGGGGCGCCCGTTGATCACCATGCTGCAGGTGCCGCAGATGCCCTCGCGACAATCGTGGTCGAAGGTGATGGGTTCCTCACCCTTGCGGATGAGGCCCTCGTTCACGATGTCGAGCATCTCCAGGAAGGACATGTCGGGGCTGATGTTCTCGGCGGGGTACTCGACGAACTTGCCGTCGCACTTGGCGTTCTTCTGCCGCCACACATGAAGGGTGAGATTGAGGTCTTTGGACATGGCTCAGTTCCTCACTTGTAGCTGCGGGTCGCGAGGTGGACGTTCTCGAAGGCGAGCTGCTCGGTGTGGCGCACCGGAGCCTGGCCTTCGCCCTTGTATTCCCAGGCGGCCACATGGGCGAAGTTCTCGTCGTCGCGCAGGGCCTCGCCCTCCGCGGTCTGCCATTCCTCGCGGAAGTGGCCGCCGCAAGACTCGCGGCGCTCGAGGGCATCCAGGCACATCAGCTCGCCGATCTCCAGAAAGTCGGCCACGCGGCCGGCCATCTCGAGGGACTGGTTCAAGTTGTCGCTGCTCCCGGGGATGCGGAGGTTCGTCCAGAACTCCTCGCGGATCTTCGGAATCAGTTCCAGAGCCTTCTTGAGCCCGGCTTCGTTGCGGCCCATGCCGCACATCTCCCACATGACCTTGCCCAACTCACGATGGAAGTGGTCCGGGGTCTCCTTCCCGCCGATGGACATGAGCTTGCTCATGCGGTCGGTCACGGACTGCTCCGCCGCCTTCACGACCGGATCCTCAGCCTTGATGCGGGTGCCGGGCTTGATGCCGGCCAGGTAGCCGCCAATGGTGTAGGGGATCACGAAGTACCCGTCGGCCAGGCCCTGCATGAGCGCCGAGGCGCCCAGGCGGTTGGCGCCGTGGTCGGAGAAGTTGGCTTCGCCGAGCACGAAGAGGCCGGGGATGGTGCTCATGAGGTTGTAGTCCACCCACAGGCCGCCCATGGTGTAGTGGCTGGCCGGGAAGATGCGCATGGGCGTCTTGTAGGGGTTCTCGTCCGTGATGCGTTCATACATCTCGAAGAGGTTGCCGTACTTCTCCTCGATCTTGGCGGCGCCCAGGCGGTTGATGGCATCGCTGAAGTCGAGGTAGACACCGAGCCGGGTGGGGCCGACGCCACGGCCCTCGTCGCACACCTGCTTGGCGGCGCGGCTGGAGACGTCGCGGGGTGCGAGGTTGCCGTAGGAGGGGTACTTGCGCTCAAGGTAGTAGTCGCGATCCTCCTCAGCGATCTCGGCGGCGGGCTTGCCGCAGTCCTCCTTGCGTTTGGGCACCCAGATGCGGCCGTCATTGCGCAGCGATTCGGACATGAGCGTGAGCTTGCTCTGGTGGTCGCCGGTGACGGGGATGCAGGTGGGATGGATCTGCGTGAAGCAGGGGTTTGCGAACGCAGCCCCCTTCTTGTAGGCGCGCCAGATGGCGGTGCCGTTGCAGCCCTTGGCATTCGTGGAGAGGTAGAAGACGTTGCCGTAGCCGCCGGTGGCCAGACAGACCGCATCGGCGACGTGGGACTCGACCTCACCGGTCACCATGTTCCGGGTGACGATGCCCTTGGCCACGCCGTCGACGACGATCAGGTCCAGCATCTCGTGGCGCGGGAACATCTTCACCTTGCCGAGGCCGATCTGGCGCTCCAGGGCCTGGTAGGCGCCGATCAGCAGCTGCTGGCCGGTCTGCCCGCGGGCGTAGAAGGTGCGGCTGACCTGGGCGCCACCGAAGGAGCGGTTGTCCAGCAGTCCGCCGTACTCGCGGGCGAAAGGCACGCCCTGGCCCACGCACTGGTCGATGATGTTGTTGCTGACCTCCGCCAGGCGATGCACGTTGGCTTCGCGGGCCCGGAAGTCACCACCCTTCACCGTGTCGTAGAAGAGGCGGTAGACGCTGTCGCCGTCATTCTGGTAGTTCTTGGCGGCGTTGATGCCACCCTGGGCCGCGATGGAGTGCGCGCGGCGGGGGCTGTCCTGGTAGCAGTAGCACTCGACCTCGTAGCCGAGTTCGGCCAGGGAGGCGGCGGCGGCGCCGCCGGCGAGGCCAGAGCCCACCACGAGCACCTTGTATTTCCGCTTGTTGGCCGGATTCACGAGCTTGAGATCAAAGCGGTGCTTTTCCCACTTCTTGTCGATCGGGCCGTCTGGGATTCGGGCATTGAGTTCCATGGAGCGCTCCCTGGGATCAGTGGATGAAGCCGGTCAGGACGGCGATGGGGTAGGAGATGTTCACGCCCACCACGAGGACGGTCAGGCCGGTGGCGAAGTTGCGCCGGAGCCTGTCGTAGCGGGGATGGGCCAGACCAAGGCTCTGGGTGAAGCTCCACACGCCGTGCCACATGTGCAGACCGAGGCACAGCTGGGCCACGATGTAGAAACCCGAGGCGGCAGGCACCTTGAAGCCATTGACGAAGTTCGCGTACGGATTGGTGGGATCGAAGTTGGGGTGGACCGTGCCCGTGGTCAGGTGCAAAAGGTGGTAGATGATGAAGGCGGCGAGGATGACACCGCTCCAGCGCATGGTCCGGGAAGACCAGGTGGAGGCGACATTCTGCTGGGCGCGATAACCCGTGGGACGGGCGGCCATGTTGTCGAGGGTGAGGGTCGTGGCGGCCCAGATGTGGAGGCCCACGGCGGTCAGCAGCACGGCGCGGAAGATCCAGATGCCTCCGCCGTGGATCATGGTGTGCAGGAACTCGGCGTAGTGGTTCATCGCCGTGACACCCAGGTAGGACGTGAGGTTCCCCAGCATATGGACGGTGACGAACCCGAAGAGGATGACGCCGGTGGCCGCCATGACGACCTTCCGGCCGACCGAGGAAGCCAGGAAACCGTGGCCGCGTGCTTCCGCGCCCGCGATGCTCTGTTCAGCAACGGACATAGGGGGACTCCTTTGAAAAACGGGGAGATGGATCGGAGCGCCCGCGATCTGCGGCGGGGCCCGCTTTCAACGACAAGGCCATATCTGACCCGATTATCTTCGGACGCTCGTCGATTCCAAGCGCTAATGCTGAGCCAAGGGAAGCTGTGACAATGTGCATCTTCGGTTCCACGCGGGTGGAACCCGTGTGGTTGCCGCGGCCTGAAGTCTTGCGGTTACAACCCCACGTCCGCTAAAATCAAGCCCGATCTAGACCTGATCTTTGGTGGAGCGCCCCCGGGTGGGGGCTTGTGTCGCTTTCATGCAGGCCGCCATGATCCGTTCCCAGCCGCTTCAACTCTCCAGTCTCCCTCTCCTTAACCCAAACGGAGGAACCACCATGGTGACGATGAAACGTCTCCTCGACTCTCTGGCGTCGACCAGACTCTTCAAGTGGGGGATGACGGCGCTCTTCGCCTTTGTTCTCGCCCCTCCGGCCTTTGCCGGTGGCGAGGCGGAGCTGAAGATTCCCTCGTTGAAGGACCCGGCGCAGCAGTTCATGGGAACGACGGGGCACAATCTGCTGCTCATCGGCCTCTTCATCTGTCTGTTGGGCATTGCCTTCGGTCTGGTGCAGTACTCCCAGATCCGGAAGCTCGCAGTCCACAAGTCCATGCTGGAAATCTCTGAACTGATCTACGAGACCTGCAAGACCTATCTGGTCACCCAGATCAAGTTCATCTCCGTGCTCTGGGCATTTATCGCGGTCATCATCGTCGCCTACTTCAAATTCCTGGCCCACACGCCCATGGGTTGGGGCCAGGTGATCGTGATCCTGCTGTTCTCGATCATCGGCATCCTCGGTTCCCTGTCGGTGGCCTGGTTTGGCATCCGCATCAATACCTTTGCCAACTCCCGCACGGCCTTCGCCAGCCTGGGCGGCAAACCCTTCCCGACCATGGAGATTCCCCTGAAGGCCGGCATGTCCATCGGCATGCTGCTGATCTCCGTCGAGCTGTTCCTCATGCTCGCGATCCTGCTCTTCATTCCCGGTGATGCCGCCGGCCCCTGCTTCATCGGCTTCGCCATCGGCGAGTCTCTGGGTGCCGCCGCCCTCCGCATCGCGGGCGGCATCTTCACCAAGATTGCCGACATCGGCTCCGACCTCATGAAGATCGTCTTCAAGATCAAGGAAGACGATGCCCGCAACCCCGGCGTCATCGCCGACTGCGTCGGTGATAACGCTGGCGACTCCGTGGGCCCCACGGCGGACGGCTTCGAAACCTACGGCGTCACGGGCGTCGCGCTCATCACCTTCATCCTGCTGGCGGTTCCCCAGCCTGCCATCCAGGTGGCGCTGTTGGTGTGGATTTTCGTCATGCGTGTCGGCATGATCGTGACCTCCGCTGCGTCCTACTGGATCAACGGGCTCTGGGCGAAGGCCAAGTACGGTGCCGCCACCAAGTTCAATTTCGAGACCCCGCTGACCACGCTCGTCTGGTTGACTTCGGTCCTTTCGATCGTGATGACCTATGTCCTGTCCTGGGTGCTCATCGGGAATCTCCCCGACCACCTCTGGTGCAAGCTCTCCACCATCATCACCTGCGGAACCCTGGCCGGCGCCCTCATCCCCGAGTTGGTGAAGGCCTTCACTTCCACCAACTCCGGCCATGTGCGTGAGGTCGTGACGGCCTCCAAGGAAGGCGGCGCTTCGCTCAACATCATCTCTGGCTTGGTGGCGGGCTACTTCTCCGCCTACTGGATGGGTCTCACCATCGTCGCCCTGATGGCTGCCGCCTATTTCGTGTCCACCTTCGGCCTGGCCGGCTTCATGGCCGCCCCGGCGATCTTCTCCTTCGGTCTGGTGGCCTTCGGCTTCCTGGGCATGGGCCCCGTCACCATTGCCGTGGACTCCTACGGTCCTGTGACGGACAACGCCCAGTCCGTCTACGAACTCTCCACCATTGAAGAAATCCCCGGCATCGAGGCGGAGATCCGGAAGGATTTCGGCTTCAAACCCGATTTTGAAAACGGGAAGATGTACCTGGAAGAGAACGATGGTGCGGGCAACACCTTTAAGGCGACTGCCAAGCCCGTGCTGATCGGCACCGCCGTCGTAGGCGCCACCACCCTGATCTTCTCCATCATTCAGGTGCTGAACGGCAAGTTCGGCGCCCTGAAGGTGGTCGAGGGGCTGTCCATCATCAACCCCCTCTTCCTCCTCGGCATCATCACCGGCGGCGCCATCATCTTCTGGTTCTCCGGCGCGGCCTGTCAGGCCGTCGCCACGGGTGCCTATCGCGCCGTGGAGTTCATCAAGCAGAACATCAACCTCGACGCGGGTGCCACCAAGGCCTCCGTGGAGGACTCCAAGAAGGTCGTGGAGATCTGCACCCAGTACGCCCAGAAGGGCATGTTCAACATCTTCCTGGCGGTGTTCTTCTCGACCCTCGCCTTCGCTTGCGCGAATCATTACTTCTTCATCGGCTACCTGATCTCCATCGCCGTCTTCGGCCTCTACCAGGCCATCTTCATGGCCAATGCCGGTGGCGCCTGGGACAACGCGAAGAAGCTCGTGGAAACCGAGCTGAAGGCCAAGGGCACCCCCCTCCACGATGCCTGCGTCGTGGGCGATACCGTGGGTGACCCCTTCAAGGACACCTCCTCGGTGGCCATGAATCCGGTCATCAAGTTCACGACCCTCTTCGGCCTCCTGGCTGTCGAATTGGCCATCGAACTGAATCCGGCCACTGCCCACATCGCCGCCCTGGTCTTCTTCCTGATCTCTGCGGTCTTCGTGTGGCGTTCCTTCTACGGGATGCGCATTCCTGTGCTGGAAACCAAGTAGAAACCTTCGCCTTCAGAGCGATCCACGCAAGAAGAGGGACCCAGTGAGGTCCCTCTTCTTCTGTGATACCTTGTGCCGTGAGGTCTCCACGATGTGCCGATTATTTCTCCTTCCTGCCACCCTGTTCGCCTGTGTGAGTCTCATGGCTGCCGATCCTGCCCAGACACCCCCCAGGGCGCCCCAGAAGGAGCATATGAGCCTCTGGCATGGCCAGAAGGTGAATGACCCCTGGTTCTGGCTGAGAGAGAAGGCCAATCCTGAAGTTGTGGCTTACCTCAATGCGGAGAATGCCTACACCGAGGCCATGACCAAGGACCTTCAGCCCTTTTCGGAGGCCCTCTACAAGGAGATGCTGGGGCGCATCAAGCAGACCGACCTGAGCGTGCCCGTGCGCCGAGGCGCCTTCTACTACTACGCTCGCACTGAGGAAGGGAAGCAGTATCCCATCCAGTGCCGCCGGGCGGCTGGGAAGGGCGGGACCTATGACGAGAAAGCCACAGAGCAGGTCCTGTTGGATCAGAACGAACTGGCGAAGGGCCTGAAGTTCCTCAGCCTGGGTGGCATGGCGGTGAGCGATGACGACCACACGCTGCTGTTCAGCACTGACGCGACCGGGTTTCGCCAGTACAAGCTCTTCACGAAGGATCTGGCCACGCGCAAGGTGGAAGGTCCCCTCGCCGAGCGGGTGACCTCCTTCACGTGGGCGTCGGATTCCCGCCACCTGTTCTTCGTCACCGAAGACGATGTCACGAAGCGCTCCAATCAGCTCTGGCGGTTGGATCTCAAGGAGGGCAAGCCGGAGCTGGTGTTCGAGGAAAAGGATGAGCTCTACCGGCTTGGGGTGGGCCGCACCAAGGACCGCAAATACATCTTGGTAGAGAGTCAGTCCACAGACACCTGGGAGACCCGGTACCTGGAAGCCTCCAAGCCAGCTGGAACCTTCAAGGTGCTGCTGCCCCGCGAGAAGGGCCACAAGTACGAACTGGAGCATCGAGAGGGGACTTTCTACATCCGCACCAACAAGGGCGCCAAGAATTTCCGCCTGGTTACGGCGCCTGAAGCCACCCCGGATCCAAAACATTGGAAGACGTTCATTCCCCATCGGGCCGATGTGCTGATCGAGGGCCTGGAACCCTTCCAGAACTTCCTGGTGGTGGCTGAGAAGCGCGAGGGCCTGGACCGGTTCCGCATCCAGGACATCCACACCGGCGCCTGGAAGGATGTCACCTTCCCCGAGAGCGTCTACGCCGCCTTCCCCGGTGGTACCCCCGAGTACACCTCCAGGGCCTTCCGGTTCTCCTACCAGTCCATGGTGACGCCCCAGAGCGTGTACGACTGCGATATGGCCACCGGGAAGCAGACCCTGCTCAAGGAAACCGAGGTGCTCGGCGGCTATGACAAGACCCAGTACGTCACTGAACGCCTCTGGGCTACGGCCAGGGATGGCGTGAAGGTGCCCCTCTCAGTGGTGTACAAGAAGGGCTTGAAGCGGAATGGCAGCGCGCCCCTCTTCCTGTATGCCTATGGCTCCTATGGCTTCGGCATGCCCGCCAGCTTCTCCATCCCCCGTCTCAGCCTGCTGGATCGGGGTATGGTCTACGTCATCACGCACATCCGGGGTGGCAACGAAATGGGCGAGGCCTGGCATGACGACGGCATGCTCATGAAGAAGATGAACACCTTTACCGATTTCATCGACTCCGCCGACTACCTGGTGAAGGAGAAGTGGACGAGCAAGGATCGCCTGGTCATCGAGGGCGGCAGCGCCGGCGGTCTGCTCATGGGCGCCGTCACCAACCTGCGGCCCGACTTGTTCAAGGCCGTGCATAGCGCCGTACCCTTCGTGGACGTGATGAACACCATGATGGATGCCAGCCTGCCGCTGACGGTGGGCGAGTATCTGGAGTGGGGGAATCCCAACGAGAAGGCGGCCTTCGACTACATGCGGGCCTACAGCCCCTACGACAACCTGGCGAAGCAGGCCTATCCGGCCATCCTCGTCACCACCAGCTTCAACGACAGCCAGGTGATGTACTGGGAACCCGCAAAGTACGTCGCCAAATTGCGCACTCTCAAGACCGATACCAACCCCCTGCTCCTGAAGATCAAGATGGATCCCGCCGGCCATGGCGGTGCCTCCGGTCGCTACGATGCGCTGAAGGACAAGGCCTTCGAAACAGCGTGGATGCTGAAGCAGGTTGGGATCACCAAGTAGTCGTTCCTGGCTCCAAAGGGCGCTGGGGCGCCCTTTGGAGATCGCTGAATCATGGAGGTGGATGGTGGTCGAGCCGATTCCTGCGGGGTACCACACGGTCACGCCTTACCTGGTCGTCGCGGACGGGGAGGCGTTCCTGACCTTCCTCCGGGCGGCCTTCCAGGGGGAGGAACTGAGCCGCACTGTCCGCCCCGATGGGTCGATCGCCAATGCGGAGATCCGCATGGGTGATTCCATGGTGATGGTGGCCCAGGCCAAGGAGCCCTGGAAGCCCATGCCTACAGGTTTCTATCTCTATGTGCCCGATACCGACGCCACCTATGCGGCCGCCTTGGCGGCCGGTGGGGCCTCACTCCTGGAACCTTCGGACCAGTTCTATGGGGACCGCAACGCTGGAGTGCAGGATCCCTGGGGCAACAACTGGTGGATCGCCACCCACATCGAGGATGTGGACGAGGCCGAGATCCAGCGGCGGATGGCGGCCCGGGGTTGAGTCCCGGGCCCAGTCCCGGGACAATGGACAAGCGCGGCCTTCCGCCGCGCTTTGTCATGTCTGGGAAATCATGGTTCTTATTGAAGAAATCCAGCGGCGGCGCACCTTCGCCATCATCAGCCATCCCGACGCCGGCAAGACCACGCTGACGGAGAAACTGCTGCTCTACGGCGGCGCCATCGACCGGGCCGGCTCCGTGAAGGCCCGGGAGGGCGGCGCGGCGGCCCACTCGGACTGGATGAGCATCGAACAGGAGCGTGGCATCAGCGTCACCTCGGCGGCCATGCAGTTCGAGTACCTGGGCCGGGCCATCAACCTGCTCGACACGCCGGGTCACCAGGATTTCAGCGAGGACACCTATCGGGCCCTCACAGCGGCGGATTCGGTCGTGATGCTCCTGGACTGTGCCAAGGGTGTGGAAGAGCAGACCAAGAAGCTCTTCCGCGTGGCCAGCGAGCGCAAGCTCCCCATCTTCACCTTCGTGAACAAGCTCGACCGCCCCGGCCGTGAGCCCGTGGAGCTCATCGACGAAGTGGAGGAGCTCTTCGGCCTCCACGCCGTGCCTATGACTTGGCCCATTGGATCCGGCACCGACTTCAAGGGCGTGTACGTGCGCGCCACGGGGCAGATCCAGGTGTTCGAGCGCGCCAAAGCGGGCCGGAAGGCCCGGGTGGCCGGGCAGGGTGGGCTGGACGATCCCGAGATCGCGGCCCTGCTGACCCCGGCTGAGCTGCAGCAGCTCAAGGACGATGTGGACCTCATGAACCACGTGCTGCCCGCCTTTGACCGGGAGGCTTTCCTGCGCGGCGAGCAGTCGCCCATGTTCTTCGGCTCGGCCGTGAACAACTTCGGCGTGGCCGAGTTCCTGGAGGAATTCCTGGAACTGGCGCCCTCGCCCGGCCCGCGCCCTCTCATGAAGGGCGGCGAGGTGGACCCCGAACAGCCCTTCACGGCCTTCGTGTTCAAGGTTCAGGCCAACATGAACAAGGCTCATCGCGACCGCGTGGCCTTCGCGCGCATCGTGTCCGGGCGGTTCGAGCGGGGCATGGACGCCCTCCACGTGCGCGAGAAGAAATCCATCAAGCTGAACTACCCCCACATGTTTTTCGGGCGGGAGCGGCAGATTGTGGACGAGGCCTATCCTGGCGACATCCTGGGACTCATCAACCCCGGCCTCTTCCGCATCGGGGACGTGCTCAGCGCCGCGGGGCCCATCGAGTTCCATGCGGTGCCGCGCTTCTCGCCCGAGCAGTTCGCCTCGGTGCGCTTGGCGGATCCTGGTGCTCGCAAGGGTTTTCTCAAGGGCCTAAGCCAGATCGCGGAAGAGGGTGTGGTGCAGGTCTTCTGGCCCAAGGGCGGGGCACCTTTGCCCATCCTTGGCGCCATCGGCCGCCTCCAGTTCGAGGTGCTCCAGCACCGCCTGAAGGAGGAGTACGCCAGCCCCGTGCTCCTGGAGCCCCGCGCCTTCCAGATGGCGCGCTGGATCGAGGGCGGCTGGCCCGAACCCAGCCGGTTCTGGGGCGAGCTGGTGGAAGACACCGAGGGCAACCCCGCCATCCTCTTCGAGAACGACTGGCAGCGAAGGACCACAGCGGAGAAGTCACCAGATCTGAGGTTCCTCGAACATCCAGCCAAATAGAAAAACGGCGCGAAAGCGCCGTTTTTCCTATCTCGGAACGCGAAGCGTTCCGAGCCGATTACGCCTTCTTGTAGAAATCCATCACCGCATGCAGCAACTCGATAGCCTCGGCCTTCGGCCGCTGGAAGGCGTTGCGGCCCATGATGGAACCAAACGCGCCGCCCGCCGCGATCTCAGCCACTTCCTTCAGGACCTCCTCGGTGCCCTTGGCCTCGCCACCGCTGAAGATGACGATGCGGCGGCCGTTGAAGGCACTCTGCACCACGTGGGCGATGCGGTCCTTCAGGGTGGCGGTGGGGATGGCGTACTTCTCGTAGACCTTCTTGGCCTCGGCCTGCTCCACGTGATCCTTGGGCGGCTTCACCTTGATGATGTGGGCACCGAGCTGGGCAGCGGTGTGGGCGGCATAGGCCACCACGTCCACGGCGGTCTCGCCTTCCTTGCTGAGCCCCGCGCCTCGCGGATAGGCCCAGAGCACGGTGGGCAGGCCCACGGCCTTAGCCTCGAGGATCAGTTCGCGCAGGTCTTCGTACTGGATGTTGCGGTCGCCGCTGCCGGGATAGATGGTGTAGCCAATGGCGGCACAGCCCAGGCGCAGGGCGTCTTCCACGCTGCCGGTGATGGCGCTGCAGGGCTCGTTGCCCTTGCTCAGGCTGTCGCTGTTGTTGAGTTTGAGAATGAGCGGGATGTCTCCGGCATAGTCCGACGCCACGTGTTCGATGAAGCCGAGCGGGGCCGCGTAGGCATTGCAGCCGGCCTCGATGGCCAGCTCCACGTGGTAGCGGGGGTCGTAGCCGCCGGGGTTCGGCGCGAAGCTGCGGGCGGGGCCATGCTCGAACCCCTGGTCCACGGGCAGGATCACGAACTTGCCAGTACCGGCGAGGCGGCCCGTGTTCATGATGCGGGCAAGGTTGGCCTTCACGCCGGGGTTTTCAGAGCTGTACCAGGACAGGATCTCGCGGACTTTCGCTGTAGCCATGACTTCACCTCGCAAGGAATACAAACAGCCATTCTACCTGGGGAGGGCTGGAAACGGCCCGTCAGGCTCGTTTCAGGCCTTACTGTAGTCGTAGAAGCCGCGCCCGCTCTTCTTGCCAAGCCAGCCGGCATCCACGTATTTGATGAGCAGGGGACAGGGGCGGTACTTGGGATCACCCAGGCCCTCATGCAGCACGTTGAGGATAAACAGGCAGGTGTCCAGGCCGATGAAATCCGCCAGGGTGAGCGGGCCCATGGGGTGGTTCATGCCGAGCTTCATGATGCCGTCGATGCTCTCCACGGAGGCGACGCCTTCGTAGAGGGCGTAGATGGCCTCGTTGATCATGGGCAGCAGCACGCGGTTGCTGACGAAGCCAGGGAAGTCGTTGCAGTGGATGGGGGTCTTGCCCAGCTTCTTCGACAGCTGCATCACCGCGTCGAAGGTGGCCTCGCCCGTGGCCAGGCCGCGGATGACCTCGATGAGCTGCATCACCGGAACCGGGTTCATGAAGTGCATGCCGATGAAGGCCTCGGGGCGCTTGGTGACCGCGGCCAGTTTGGTGATGGAGATGCTGCTGGTGTTGCTGGCCAGGATCGCGCCGGGCTTGCAGACCTTGTCGAGGGTCTCAAAGATCTGCTTCTTGACCTCCCACTTTTCGGTGGCGGCCTCGATGACGATGTCGCAGGCGGCGAGTTCCTCAAGCTTGGTGGTGGTGCGGACCCGGCCCAGGACGGCGGTCTTCTCCTCGGCCGTCATCTTGCCCTTGTCCACGCCCCGCTGGAGGTTCTTGTCGATGGTGGCCACGCCCTTGGCGGCGAAGGCCTCGCTGATGTCCTGCATCAGCACACTGAAGCCCGCCTGGGCGAAGACATGGGCGATGCCGTTGCCCATCTGGCCCGCGCCGATGACGCCGATGTTCTGGATGCTCATAACGACCTCTCCATTGGAAATGGTGAACAGGGGGATGTGTGTGATGGGGCTTCAAAGCCCTTGCCGGGAGAGGTCTCGCGTATCCGCAGAGCGGATACCAAGATTGGGAATCCTCCAACCCCCAATCATAGCGGAGGACGGGGTCACCAGCCTGCGAGGAGACCTGGCAGGTCCCGGATGGATTCGAGCACGGGGAAGGGGGCTTCCACCGGACTGGGGACCACCTCGTGCGCCCAGGTCAGATGGTACGGGATGTGGATGGCCCGGCCACCCAGGGCCAGCACGGGGAGGATGTCGGACTTCACGGAGTTGCCCACCATCGTGAAGGCGCCGGGCCGGATGCCGTGGCGCTGGGAGCACGGCGAGGTAGGCGGCCTCATCCTTCTCCGAAACGATCTCCACCTTCGAGAAGTGGCCGCCCAGGCCCGATTTCACCAGCTTCGTCTCCTGGTCGAACAGGTCGCCCTTGGTGATCACCATGAGGTCGAAGGTCTCCGCCAGCTCTGCCAGCACCTCGGTCACGCCGGGCAGGGGCTCCACGGGCTTGTCCAGCATGGCCTTGCCCAGCTCAAGCACCTGCCTGAGACCGGCACCGTCGAGCCGGTTCTCGGTGAGTTCCAGGGCCGTTTCGAGCATCGAGAGGGTGAACCCCTTGATGCCATAGCCATAGCTTCGGAGGTTGCGCATCTCCGTGTCATGGAGGCGCGCATCGATCCACGCATCGTCGTGGAAGGGACGCAGCAGCGCCCGGAAGGCCTCTTGGGTCTCCGCATAATGGGTTTCGTTGTGCCAGAGGGTGTCATCGGCGTCGAAAGCAAGGGTGGGGCGCATGGCGGTCCTGTTGTCAGGTTCCCAGCCTACAATGAAGGATTCCCGAGGATTCCATGGCTGCTTCCAAGACCCGCACCGACTGGGCCCTCCTCCTGCTTCGCCTGGCCGTGGGCGGCATGGCAGTGGTGCAGGGTTTCGAGGTGCTTCGCCGCGCCCACGGGGCCATCAGCATGGCCCACGCCTCCACCTGGGGCTTGGCCCTGGGCGAGCTGGCCTGCGGCGCCCTGATCCTCCTCGGCATCTGGGTGCCCTTGGCCGGTGGCCTTCTTGTGGCCGTGCTGGGCTGGCCCCTGGTGCATGGTTGGATCCACGGCGCTGGCCCGCTGGCTAACCTTCCAGCCCTCTTCCGTCTGCTCGTGGGCCTGGCCTGCGCCGTGGGCGGCGGGGGCAAGTGGGCCCTGGAGAAGTAGCCATGCTGCGCCCCCCACATCCTCTGATCTTCGCTTTCGACGCCGAATGGGTGCCGGATCCCGCCACGGGGCGGCGGGTGCTTGATCTACCGAAGGAGATGTCGGATGAGGAGGTGACCGAGCGCCTTTGGGCCTACGGGGGCGCCACGGAGGCGGAGCCCCGGCCCTACCTCAAGACCATTCTTTGCCGCGTGGTGTCCATCGCGGCGGTGATCCGCATGGTGAAGCACGGCGAGGTGCACCACAAGCTGTTCGCTCTTCCGGAAACGCCGGAGGCGCTTCCGGAGGATGACCTTCTCCGCCGCTTCCTGGTGGCCCTCGGGGACCGGAAGCCCCAGTTGGTGGGCTTCAACTCCCGGGACGCCGATATGCCCATCCTCGTGCAGCGCGCCATGGTCCATCGCCTGTCCATCCCGGGCCTGGGTCGCAGCGCGGAGAAGTGGGCACCCGGCGACTTCTTCGACCGCTACGGCAACCAGCACATTGATCTTCGTGAGATCACCGGCGCCTGGGGCAAGGCCTCGTCCACCCTGCATGAGCTGGCCACGGCCTGCGGCATTCCCGGCAAGCTGGGCACCGACGGCAAGAGCGTCATCGACCTCTGGCGGGCCGGAGACATCGCCGGCATTGTCCGCTACAACCAGTTCGACGCCCTCACCACCTTCCTGGTGTGGCTGCGGGCCATGACGCTCTCGGGCCACCTGACGCCCGAGCAGATGGAGGCCGAGGAGGCTCAGATCCGCGCCCTGGTCCAGCAGAAGATGACCACGGATCCAGTCTTCGGGCTGTTTCTCGACGGATGGACGCGACTGTCCTGACCGCCGGTACTTGAATCCGCCTCGGAGGCGGCTAGACTGGGCCCGATCTTCCGGTCATAGCCTGTTTCTTCCCAAAGGGGGCATTGTGAGCAAGCGTCTGGTTGCAGAATTTTTCGGAACCCTCTGGTTGGTGTTGGGCGGTTGCGGCAGCGCCGTGCTGGCCGCAACCTTCCCGGGCGTGGGCATCGGCTTCCTCGGTGTCGCCTTGGCCTTCGGGCTCACCGTGCTGACCATGGCCTTCGCCATCGGTCCCATCTCGGGCTGCCACCTCAACCCGGCCGTGACCCTAGGGCTGGCGGTGGGCGGGCGCTTCCCCTACAAGGACGTGGCCGGCTACTGGCTGGCTCAGGTGCTGGGGGCCGTGGCTGCGTCCCTGATCCTCTACGTCATCGCCACAGGCAACGGTTCCTCCATTGGCGGCTTCGCGGCCAACGGGTACGCGGACCACTCCCCGGGCAAGTACGGGCTGGGTGCGGCCTTCCTGACGGAAGTGGTGATGACCTTCTTCTTCTTGATGGTGATCCTGGGCAGCACCGCCAAGAAAGCCGCCGCGGGTTTCGCCCCCATCGCCATCGGCCTCTGCCTCACCCTTATCCATCTCATCAGCATCCCGGTCACGAACACGTCCGTGAACCCCGCCCGCAGCACGGGTCCGGCCCTGTTCGTGGGCGGCTGGGGCCTCGGGCAGCTCTGGCTCTTCTGGGTGGCGCCGCTGCTCGGTGCCGCCCTGGCTGGCCTGCTGTTCCCGAAAATGGAGGAGTGAGGGCCGGCCTTCCTTCAGCGGCTCAAAGCCGCCGGAGGATTCGCTCGATGCTGGTCGCCTTGCGGCCCTCGGTGGTGACCAGCACCGCGTGGAGCTGCAGGTCACCTTCGGCGACTTCGTACTTGGGACGTTGCACCCTGAGGAAGCGGCCGATGCTGGCTTCTTTCTTCATGCCGATGACCCCGTCGTAGGGGCCGGTCATACCGATGTCGGTGACGTAGGCTGTGCCGCCAGACAGCACCTTGGCGTCCAGGGTGGGCACGTGGGTGTGGGTGCCCAGGACGGCCGTCGCCCGGCCCTCCAGGTGGAAGCCCATGGCCTGGGCCTCGCTGGTGGCCTCGGCGTGCATGTCCACGATCACGAGGTCGGCTCGTTCCTTCTGGAGGATGCTGTCCACGCCCCTGAAGGGGCAATCGCAGGCGGGCATGTGTACCCGGCCCATGAGGTTGATGACGAGCACCTCGGCGCCAGAAGGTGTGTGCAGCTTCACCCACCCGTTCCCTGGCGTGTCGGGGGGGTGGTTGGCGGGTCGCAGCAGGCGGGGTTCCTGGCGGAAGTAGCTTTCGATCCCCTTCACGTCGAAGGCGTGGTTGCCCGTGGTGATGACGTCCACGCCGAAGCGGTCGAACCACTCCCGGGCGATGGTGTCGGTGATGCCGTGGCCGTGGGCGGCGTTCTCGCCGTTCACGATCACGAGATCAGCCCCGGTCTCCCGCCGCAGCTCGGGCACGAAGGCCTCCACCAGCCGCCGTCCCGGTTCCCCCACCACATCGCCCAGCGCCAGGATCTTCATGGAACCAGGGTAAATGAAAAAGGGCGGCGCTGGTGCGCCGCCCTTTCGTGGGTGGGACAGGTTCAGCTAGAACGCGAGCCTAGCGCCGAGCTGGACCTGACGGGCCGAGCCGATCCAGTTCTGCTGAGCCTGGAGGTTCGGTGCGGCATCTATCGACGCGCTCGTGGGCCGGTAGGACAGGTAGGTGTCCTGCCGGTTGAGGAGGTTGAAGATATCGGCGGAGAGGGTGGCCTTCACCTTTCCGTAAATCTTGAAGTCGCGCCGCAGGCCCAGATCCATGTAAAGCACGGAGCCGGCCCGCTGGGTGTTCCGTCCCGAGTCCTGGCCGTTGACGAAGTAACGGTCATTGCCGGTGTTGCGATCCCCATTCACATCCTTGGTGTACATCAGGGTGTAGGGATTTCCGGTCTGGTAGCGGAGGGAGAGGGAAGACAGGATGCCAGTGTAGTTCTTCTCCAGGTAGCTCACGTACCCGGTCAGCACTTGACGCCGGTCAGTGTCCGCGTAGCCCCACTGACCGCCCAGGTTGGCAGGGTCCTGGATGCTCACGCCAGAGTAGTTGCGCTCGTTGGAGTCACTGTCCTTGTTGATGCTGTAGGTGTAGTACAGCTGAGCGTCGAGGGCGCTGTCGTCCTTGTGGTACTTCAGGCTGACCGTGTAGGCATGGTAGATGCTGGTGGCATCGGACATGTAGTAGCCCATGCGCAGGTAGTTTGCATTGGGCCGGGTGCTCGAATAGAGGATGCGGCCCTGGGCGCTCACGCCGGTGGGGGCGCCGAGGTTCAGGTCAGCCGTGCGCTCCAGCTGGTTGCCCTTCGCGTAGGTGCCCGACACGCCCAGCACGATGTCCCGGAAGAAGGGACGCTCCGCGCCCAGGTTGACACGGTCGGTGTAGGGATTCTTGAAGTTCTGGGAGAAGGACCAGATGTCGACCGTGGGGGTCGTGGCGCCGGTGGGGAAGGAGGGGAACCAGAAGAGGTTGTTGGGATCGAAGGAGGCGCCGCGGGGGATGCCGAAGGTGGCAGCCTGGGCGGGTTGGAAGTCCACTGAGCCGGTCCGCATGCTGTTCGCCGCGTAGACCTGGTAAAGGAAGACGGAGGGTGTGGTGCTCACATATCGACCAAGGCTGCCGCGAACGACCGTCTTGCCCTGGTCGAAGGCGGGGGTCCAGGTGAAGGAGACCCGGGGTGAGAACTGGCTGTCGTTGGGAATTCGGGCCGTGAGGGGCATGGACGCGGCAAGAGGATTGCTGAAGTCCAGGATGGCGTAATCAGGATTCTCTTGGCGGTCCCAGCGCAGGCCGAGGCCCAGCTTGAAGGTGTCCGTCAGGCGCCAGTCGGCCTGGACGAAGGCGGCTTCCTGTTTCTCCGTGGCGCTGAACTGGCCCGCCTGCTGGACGGGGCCGCTCAGGCCGAAGTTCTGGCGGTAGTAGGACCAGTTGCCGGCCCGGTAGTTGGCCAGAGAGCTGAAGCTGTAGACGCCGCGCCAGTTGCCGGCGAAGAACTCAGAGACATCGATGCTGTTGTAGTCAAGGCCGGCCTTCACCTGGAGGGTGGGCGTGACGTAGCTGATGTTCTCCTGGATCTGGGTGCGCTTGGTGTTGTAGGTGCGGTCGAAGGGGTAGGCGCCGAAGTAGCCGACGTTGGAGATGCTGACTTCAGGCGTGGTGGAGTAGGGTGTCCGGGGCATGTCGTCCTTGGTGTAGTTCACCCGGACTTCATTCAGCCAGTTGGCGTTGATCACCCAGTTCCACTGCAGCACGTAGGAATCCGTGGTGATGGTGTCGGACGAGAGGTTCTCGTAGGCGGCCATGGCGCCCGCGCCCACATCGCCGCTGAACTTCGAGTGGTTGATGCGCAACTGGAGGTTCTGGTCGACGTTGATGTTCCAGTCAAAGCGGGCGAACATCGTGTCGGAATCACCCTTGCTGGAGTAGTTGCCCGCACGGGAGATCAGGGCGGCATCGTTGGGGTAGGTGGCGGCATCCAGGGTCACGGGGGTATTCCCACCCCAGACCTGGTTGGTGGGAGTCTTCAGGCGCTGAGCGTCGTAGGCCACGAAATAGAAGAGCTTGTCCTTGAGGATCGGGCCCCCCACGCTGAACCCGAACTGCTGCTGGTCGAAATCGCCCACAGGATTCCTGGTGATAGCGCCGCTGGGCTGAACGAGGGTCGGACCCGCAGCGACCAGGCTCTTGGGGCGCTTGTAGTAGAAGAGGCTGCCAGTGAGGTCATTGGTGCCGTTCTTGGTGATGGCGTTCACGTAGCCGCCACCCATGCGGCCGAACTCGGCGCTGGCACCGTCGGTGATGACCTGGTACTCGCGGATGGCCTCGATGGAGATGGTGAAGGGGGTCTTGCCTTCGCCGCCGCCGACCGCTCCGCCGAAGAAGGGTTCGTTGTTGTCGCCCCCGTCGATGTTGATGGAGGTGTTCACCCCCCGCTGTCCCGCGATGGCAAGGTTGTTACGGCTGCCTTCCACCACGACCTGGGGGGCCAGGGTGGCGAGGTTGGTGAAGGACCGGTTGAAAACGGGCAGCTCAACCAGGTTGTCCGGGGAGATGATGGCGGCGGCACTGGCGCGCTCGCTGTCCACCTGCGAGGACACGGCCACCACTTCCACCACGGCGCCGGTGATGGGGGCCAGCCTGATGGTCAGGGGGGCGGCGTCGCCCAGGTTCAGGTTCACCTTCACATTGCTGGCGGTCTGGAACCCGGCCTTGGTGACGGTGACGTTGTAGGGGCCAACGGGCAGCAGGGTGGCCAAATAGCGGCCTTCGCCGTTGGTCTGCAGGGTGCGGGTGAGGCCGGTTTCAGTGTTCCGGATGACCACCGTGGCCCCGGTGATGCCAGCGCCAGAGTTGTCCAGAACACGGCCACCCAGTTGGGTGGAAACACCCTGGGCCATGATGGGGGCGGCTGCCACGAGCAGGGCCACAAGGGATGAGCCGGCGAAATGCCTTGATCGCATAAGAAGTTCCTCCGTATGCCAAAAGAATAGCCACGGGTGGTATCGCATTAAAAGGGATCCGTTGGTCAAGGAACGAAAAAGTCACAAATAGCACTTGGAATTCACAGGGGCGCCGGCCGGCGGCCGTCCCGGATTCCGGGACAGTCCTGCTAGGCTTCATTTATTCCTTGAGATATCGATGAGACTGGTCGCCCTCGCCTTCGCCCTCCTTTCCCTGGCTCCCCTGGCTGGCCAGGGGCCCGCCACCCTGGCCGTTTCCGAGATCCGGTCCGGCATGAAGGGCTATGGCCGGACCGTGTTCCAGGGCGGGAAGATCGAGCGCTTCGATTTTGAAGTGCTGGGGGTGCAGCGGAACGCAGCGCCAGGCAAAAGCCGCATCATGGTCCGGGCTTCGGGTGGGCCTTTGGCGGACACGGGCATCCTGGCCGGCATGAGCGGCAGCCCCTGTTACATCGACGGGAAGCTCATCGGGGCCTTGAGCACGGGCATCCTCTTCGAGAAAGAGGCCATTGGCGGCATCACCCCCATCGCGGAGATGTTGGACCAGCTCCGGGATATCCCCGAGACCGCACCGAGCCGCACCCCCCTGATCCTGCCCAAGCTGGAGCCGCCGAAGGTCCTCAAGGCCGCGCTTTCCGGAAAGATGCTCGACTTCCAGACCCTGATGGGAGAGGCGGATCCTCAGGCTCTTCCGATGTCCATTGTTGGCAGCGCCCTGGGACCTGAGGCGCAGCGACTGTGGGCGGGACTTCCCATCGCCTTCGTCGCCGCGCCGATCCTGTCCGGAGGGCGGGAGGAGGCCAGCCCCATCGAACCAGGTGGCATGGCGGCCATCACCCTGATGCAGGGGGACCTGGACTTGGCCGCGGCGGGTACCATCACCTTCATTTCGGGAAAGCGGGTGCTGCTCTTTGGGCATCAGCTGTTCAACCTGGGCGCGGTGGACCTGCCCCTTTGGTCCGCGACCGTGGCCAGCACGGTCGCCAGCTACCAAAGCTCCTTCAAGATGGCCATGCCGGTGGCACCGATCGGCGCCCTGCGGTTGGACCGCAGCTCCGGCGTGGCGGGCCTGCTAGGGGCCGAGGCGCACATGGTGCCGTTGCGGATCGGCCTGAACCTGGCGGGCAAACGCACCCTGAATTTCCGTTTCGAACTGATGGACCATCCGGTAGCCACGCCAGCCCTGGTGGCCACGGCCGTGGCCCAGACGCTGGATGCCCATACCCGGGGTCTTGGACTCCAGAGCCTGTCCATGCAGGGCAACATCAAGCTCGCTGGGCAACCCGCCATCCTGATCGAGAACGTCATCGCCGACTTGAACCCCTCGCGCATGTCCCAGTACATCGGGGCCATGCTCCAGGCGATCACCCTCAATCCCTTCGAAAAACCGGTGTTCGAGGGCATCTCCCTCACCATCAAGGCGGAGGAACGGCTGGACCTGTCAGGCATCGCCGGCGTACGCCTGCTGAAGGCCCGGGCCAAGCGGGGCGAAGTACTGCCGGTGCTCGTGACCCTCCAGAACATCCAGGGGGTGCGGGAGACGGCCACCTTCAACATTCAGGTTCCCTCCTCGGCCGCCAAGGGCAAGGCCACCCTCATGGTGGGAGACGGCTTCAGCCTCATGGCCGCCGATCCGGACGAGCGCATGATCGAGGTGGCCAATCTTGGGGATGTGGTGCGCCTCCTGAACGGAGCCCTCCGGAACAACCACGCCTACGCGCTGCTGGTGCAGAGCCAGCCCGGAGCCGGGCTCCGCGGGAGCCGTATCGAGGGCATCCCGCCCACGGTGGCCAGTCTGGTCAGTGGCGATGGGGCGAGCAGCGACAATAAACTCCAGCGGCGCATCGTGGGGCGGGCCGTCCTGCCCCTGGATCGCGAGGTAAGAGGTCTCAGCCAGCTGGAAGTTGAAATCGAGTGATGGGTATGAGACGAAAGGGTTCTATGCGCTGGGTGACCATCCTTCTTTCCGCCGCCGTGGGTGTGGCTGCCCTGGCGGGCCAGCCCATGGCCACCTTCTCTGGGTTCAACGACTGGCTGGGCTCCGAGACCCGTGGCGTCCGCATCGGTGCTGACGGCCGCCTGCGCTTGGCGCCGAGCCTGCGTCGCGTGGGCCAGCTCCCCGAAGGTGTGATCTGGGCGGCGGTACCAGATGGTTCCGGTGGCGCCTACCTGTCTGCCGGTACCGAGGGCAAGCTGTTCCACTACACCGGTAGCCAGGTGAAGCCCCTGGGTCAGGTCAAGGGCGGCATCGTGTTCACCTTGGCGCGCCTGGGGCAGGATCTGATCGTGGCGCCCACGGGGGAGGGCAAGCTGCTGCGTGTGTCACCCAACGGCGACGTGAAGCCCTTCGCGGACATCGAGGCCCGAATCGTCTGGGCCCTGGCTGTGGAGGGGGATGCGGTGATCGCGGCCGGCGGCTCTGAGAAAGGTGCTGTGCTGGTGCAGGCCCGGGCAGGGTCCAGCCGCCGCCTGGCGGAACTGGCCGACGAAACGGCCTTCACTGCCCTGACGCCCGACGGGCAGGGCGGATGGTACCTGGGCAGCCACGGCCGGGGCCTGGTGCTCCGCTACAACCGCCAAGGCGACCGTTTGGAGACCCTGATGGACACGCCCTTTGAAGAGGTGCGTGCCCTGGCCGTGGTCGATGGGCAGCTCTACATTGGGGCTGACAACGGGCTCACACCCAAGTTCAGTACCGGACAATTGGAACGGCGGGAGGGCTACCTTCAGGCGGAAACCACCGTCGCCGCCCGTTCCGCGGTCATCCGCCTGGACAAGGAGCGCGTCCCCGAAACCCTATGGCAGAGCGCCCAGAGCCAGGTTTATGCCCTGGCCGCCTGGAAGGGGCAACTGCTGGTGGGCACAGGCAATCGCTCGCGCCTATTCTCGCTGCCCCTGGGTAAGGTTCGGGACACGGATCCTTTTGCCGTGGTGCAGGAACTGGGCACGGCCCAGGCCACGGCCTTCCTGCCCTCTGGTGGAGATCTCCTGGTGGTGGGCTCGAATCCTGCGGAGTTGCACCTGCTATCCGAGGCCCAGGCCACCGAGGGCACGCTGGAATCCATGATCCTCAAGGGAGCACCTCTCGCGGACTGGGGCCGGGCCTACCTGGATGCGGAAACGCCCACGGGCACCAATGTGGAGTTCCAATTCCGCACCGGGAGCACCGAGACGCCGGATGCCACCTGGAGCCCCTGGACACCGCCCCTGCGCAGCGGCGAGCGACCGGCTCTGCCCCCCTCGCGGTTCGCCCAGTTTCGCCTGCGCCTCAGCAGCACCCGGGGAGGCGCCACACCGGTGGTGGAGACCGTCACCATGCACTGGGCCCATCGCAACCTGGCGCCAGTTTGGGAAGGTGTGGACATCATGCCGCCGGGCCTGATCATCACCCGCACCGCACCACCCGACGACATCGGCATTGAGCGGGTACCCCTGGAGACCCAGAAGCTCATTCCGGCCCTTGGCTACATGGGTGCAGAGAAGCGCAGCTTCCGTCGCGCCGGCCAGAGTTTCGTCTTCCGGGTGAACGATCCCAACGCCGACACCCTCGAGTTCACCATCCGGCTGGTGCCTGACCGGGGCGCGCCGCTCCTCCTGGAGAAAGCCTGGAAGGAGAAGTTCTTCAGTTTCGACACCCTGCCGGTGCCCGATGGCCGCTACCGCCTGGAAGTGACCGCCTCCGATGCACCCTCCGCCGCCTTCAATGCCGCCCTCACCAGCACCTGGCGCACGGCGCCCTTCCTCATCGACCACACGCCTCCGGTCATCTCCGAGCTCAGCGCGGCCTCCGAAAGCGAGGGCGCCCGGGTCCGGTTCGTGGCCCGGGACGAAACCTCCACCCTGAAGGAGGCCGCCATCAGTGCTGATGGCGAACATTGGCTCCAGATCGTGCCCGAGGACCGGGTGTTCGACCAGAAGGAGGAGCGCTTCGATGTGCTCGTGCCCCGCGACGCCTTGCGCGGCGACCGCGTCCTCGTCAAGGTTGCGGATCAGAGCAGCAATGAACAGACGGCAGCCGTGACGATCGGCGCCGCTGGCGCCAAGCGATAGTTGGTGCCGACTCAAAAATAGGCGGGCCATCCGGCCCGCCTTTTTTTGAAGGCAATGGACGGCTACAAACCCTTGAACTGGGCTTGGCGCTTCTCCATGAAGGCGCCCATGCCCTCCTGCATGTCCTGCGTGGCGGCCAGGAGGCCGAAGAGGGCAGCTTCGTACTGAAGGCCCTGGTCCTGGGGCATCTCGATGCCTTCGTTCACGGCGGCCAGGGCGCTGCGCAAGGCCAGGGGGCCGCGCGAGAGAATGGTCTTGGCCAGCTTCTCGGCGGTGGCCTTCAAGTCGGCCTGGGGTACCACGCGGCTCACGAGGCCCATGCGGAGGGCGTCGGTGGCGGAGGTCATCTCGGCGCTGAGGATCATGTCCAGAGCCACGCCTTTGCCCACGAGACGCGGCAGGCGCTGGGTGCCCCCGTAGCCGGGGATGATGCCGAGGCTCACCTCGGGCAGGCCGAACTTGGCGTTTTCGCTGGCGATGCGGATGTGGCAGGCCAGGGCCAGCTCGCAGCCGCCGCCCAGGGCGAAGCCGTTCACGGCGGCGATGACGGGCTTGGGCATGGCTTCGATGCGCTGGTAGACGGCCTGGCCACGCAGAGCCTGGACCCGGGCGCTGGTCGTGTCGAGAGTCTTCAGCTCAGCGATATCGGCGCCGGCCACGAAGGCCTTCTCCCCGGCGCCCGTCACCACCACGACGCCCACGCTGGTGTCGTGTTCCAGCTCCGCGAAGACCTGTTCGAGCTCCTTCAACACCTCGTTGTTCAGCGCGTTGAGTTTCTCGGGCCGGTTGAGGGTGACCCAGGCGATGCGATCAGTTTTCTCTACGAGGACAAAGGACATGGGGTCTCCTGGTTTGGGATCATTCTATGCTGAGTCTGGAGTGACCGATGTTCCATCCGCCGCATCCCGAGACCTACCGCGACCAGCTGCGTGCCTTCCTGCGCGAAGACTGGGGCACCCAGGACTGGAGCACCGCCGCGGTGCCCGACCGGCCCATGAGGGCCCGGGTGATGGCCAAGGGAGACCTCGTCCTGGCGGGACTCCCCATGGCGATGGAAGTCCTGAAATTGACTTGCACCACGCTGTCGGCGGAACCAGTCCGTCACGATGGCCAGAAAATGGCGGCGGGAACTGAGGTGCTGCGGCTGCGAGGCTCAAGCCACGGCATCCTCCTGGCCGAGCGGGTGATGCTGAACCTGCTCCAGCGGCTCTCGGGAACGGCGACTCTCACACGACGATTCGTTGATGCCATTGAGGGCACTGGTGCCTGCATCCTCGATACGCGCAAGACCACACCAGGCCTGAAGCTGCTGGAGAAGTACGCGGTCCGCTGTGGGGGAGGGGTGAACCATCGGCTGACCCTGGGTGATGGTGTGCTGCTGAAAGAGAACCACCTCGCAGCCGCGGGCGGTGTTCGGGCCGCCGTGGAGGCCGCCCGGCATGCGGCGCCAAACCTGCTGAAAATCGAAGTCGAAGTGGAGACTCTCGGCCAGCTGAAGGCCTGCCTGGACTTGCCGGATGTGGACGGTGTCCTGCTGGACAACATGGCCCTGGAGCAGATGCGCGAGGCGGTAGCTCTGCGGGATCGCAGCGGACGGCGCCTCTTCCTTGAGGCCAGCGGCAACATCACCCTTGAGCGGGCCCGGCCCGTGGCGGAAACCGGGGTCGATTTCCTCAGCGTGGGCGCCCTCACGCACAGCGCACCCGGGGCGGATCTCAGCCTGCGGATGGACTGACCGTCCTTCCAACTCCGCCCTGCTCGGTGGAGACAGTTGAAAAACGGGCCCCGGATGGGGCCCGTTTTTCAACTGGGAACGGATCTTATTTGACTTCCAGCTTCCGTGCTTCCAACAGATGCCCCAGGGCCTTTTCCAGAGCGGTGACGGCCTTGGCGTAGGTGATTTTGGATTGGAGTTCGTTGCTCTTGGCAGTGTTCAGGTCATTGAGCTTCGAGAGCACGAGGAAGTTGGTGCTCATGCCGTTCTCGAATTTCTTCTGCTCGGCTTCGAGGTCCTTTTCGCGGAAGATCCGGGTCTTCTCGGCGGCGACCACGCCCTTGCCGGAGGCGTCCAGGTTGCGGAAGGCTTGACGAACCTCGAGGGTGATGCCGAGCTCCAGGTCACGCAGGTTCAGTTCGCTCTGGCGACGGTTGGCTCGGGCCTGGGCCTGATTGCCACGGGCGGCGCGGTTCTGGATGGGCATGGCGAACTGGAGGCCCACCGTGTATCCAGGATAGGCGCCCTTGGTGAGATCCTTGTTGACGGCGGCAAGGCCCTCCGAGGGAATTTGGGAGGCGGCGTTGCCGTTGTAGGTGGCGAAGGCATCCAACTGGGGCAGGGTGCGGTTGTTGGCGGCGGTCTCCAGGGCCTGCTTCGACTCCAGGTCGAGACGGGCAGCCTTTAGCTCCAGGCGGCTGGCCAGAGCCTGTTTCTCGGCAGTGGCCTCCTCCATCTCCAGGGGCTTGATGCTGGGGGCGTCGGCCGGTTCCAGGTTCAGTGGGCGCTCGGAGGAGGGATAGAGGGCGCGGATGAGGGCGTCCTTGGCATTGTAGAGTTGGGCCTCGGCCGAGATGATGTCCTGCTGGGCCTGGGCGACCGAGGCTTCGGAGGAGGTGACCTCAATGGGCGCGAGGGTGCCGACCTGGACGCGGATCTGGTTTTCGTTGAGCTGCTTCTGGGCCAGGGCCAGGGCCTGCTGCTTGTTCTCCAGGTTCCGCTGGGCGAAGACAACATCCCAGTAAAGCGATTCCGTGCTGGCCACGAGGTTGATGATGGAAAGCTGGAAGGTCAGGTCCGCGGCCTGGGCGCTCTTGCGAGCCACAATGAGGCGGCTTTCCGTCGCATCCCGGCCGAAGTTTCTCAGCAGGCTCTGAGAATAGGTGGCCGAGAAACTACCGTCATAGGGATTGGTGGTGAAGGGGGCCTCTGGTCCACCGTTGACCGTGCCCTTGCTAAAGCGGTAGGTGGGGGCGTAGTTCAGGCTCAGGTTGCCGCCCCAACCGAAGGCCTTCGTGGAACCCAGGGTGAAGTTCCGGCTGAACGTCGTCGTCTCAGAAGCCGTCAGCGGGCCACCGGGGAAGTTCTGGCCTCGGGTGGCGTCTTCGGTTTTGCCAATGCTCAGGCTGCTGGTGAGATTCCAGTCGAAGGCACCCTGTTCGATCGTCAACCCTGCCCGCGTGAAGTCCCGGGTCTCGACGGCGATTTGCACCTGCAGGTTGTTCTTCAGGGAGGTCTCGATGGCGTTCTGAAGGGTCAGCTTCATGGCCGTCGGCTGGGTGGCACCGGCCTTAGGTACCACCTGCCCCGCAGGTCCCGTGGGAGCCTCCTGGCCGACCAGGGAGAAGGCCACGAGCAGGGCCGGGAGGATCGGGGGACGCATCATCACCACTCCTTAGAGAATCGAAAAGAACCGCCATAGGGACATGGTGCCTACGCACAGGTCCGGGGCCTGGTTTAGATGGCCCCAAGAAGCAGCATGCCCACCTCGCATGATGAGGGCAAGAGGTATTTCACCATGCGTTGAAAAGACCCTATTTCAGGATCTCCCTGGCGATGACCATGCGCTGGATCTCGCTGGTGCCTTCGTAGATGGTGGTCACGCGCACGTCCCGGTAGAGCCGCTCGACGGTGTATTCGCGGGAGTAGCCATAGCCGCCGTGGATCTGCACGGCCCGGTCACAGATCCACACGGCGCTTTCGGTGGTGAACAGCTTGGCGGTGGCGGCCTCCACCGTGCAGGTTCTCCCGGCCCCCTTCAGGGCGGCGGCCCGGTAGACCAGCAAGCGAGCGGCCTGGAGGCGGGCTTCCATCTCCGCCAGGTAGGTCTGGATCATCTGGTGCTCGCCGATGGGCTTGCCGAAGGAAACGCGGGCCTTCGCGTAGGCCACGCTCTCATCCATGGCCCGTTGGGCGATGCCCAGGGCCTGAGCCGAAATGCCGATGCGCCCCCCATCCAAGCCGCCGAAGGCCACCTTCAGGCCGTCGCCGGGCTTGCCGAGGATGGCGTCCTCGGGCACGAAGGCATCTTCCAGGGCCACCATCACGGTCTTGCTGGAGCGCAGGCCCATCTTCTCTTCGGGCCGGCCCATGATCACGCCGGGCTGCTCCGCATCGAGAATGAAGGCGCTGATGCCACGCTTCCCCTTGTCTGGGTCCGTGCGGGCCATGGTCACGAAGTACCGGGCCACGCCGCCGTTGGTGATCCAGGCCTTGGCTCCGTTCAGCCGCCAGCCGCCGTCCACCTTGGTGGCGCGGGTCTTGAGGGCCGCCGCGTCAGAACCGGCATCGGGCTCGGTGAGCATGAAGCCGCCCAGCACCTCGCCGCTGGCCAGGGGTTTCAAGTATTTCTGTTTCTGCGCCTCAGTGCCGAAGGACAGGATGGGCGCGCAGGCCACGGAATTGTTCACGCTCATGGCCACGGCCACGGAAGCGTCGGCGTAGGCGACCTGTTCGAGCGCCAGGATGTAGCTCATGAAGTCCACACCCGCGCCACCGTAGCTTTCCGGCACCGTCATGCCCAGGAAGCCCATCTCGCCCAGCTGCTGCAGGATGTCCTTGGCGAATTCCCCGCTGGCATCGCGGGCCGCCGCGCCCGGGGCGATCTCCGTTTGGGCGAAGTCCCGGGCGGCTTCGCGGACAGCGGTCTGATCATCGGTGAACATGGGGAACATGGGCGCTCCAGGGGACGATCCCAGGTTAGCCGCCCCGCCTGGGGGTCCTCCGGAACCCCGGTCGCAGCGTGCCGCGGATCACAGACCGCGGGCGGGCGAAAGGTCCACCCGCGATCCAGAAGCTCCCAGGTCTGCGGGATCACAGTGGCCCCCAGGGGGCGGCCGTGACTTAGCCGTGGATTAGCCAGGCTTCCAGGAGTTTCAGGGAGGCCTTGGCACCTTCCCACTTCATCAAGCCGTAGGCCTCGGCGAGCCCACACCACTTGAATTCACTGTGCTCCAGGGGCTCCAGGCGAACCTGAGCCTCGGCGGGGACTTCCATGGAGAAACAGGTCTCAGTGTTGAATCGGGGTTCCGCGTCCGGGAAGTGCACGATGGTGGGATCCACCCAGAAGCTGTGGGAGAGGCCCAGGGGCCGCAACGTGCCCGTGAGTCCTGTCTCTTCCCTGAGCTCACGATGAGCGGTCTGCTCGGGCGTTTCTCCGGGCTCCATCATGCCGGTGACGCTCTGCCACCAAAGCCCGTGCTCGGGGACGCGCAGCATCATGAGGATCTCCGGCCCGTTGGCGGCGTGGCGCCAGGTCATGGCCGACACGCTGCGGCTGGGCTGCCGCACGGGCTGGAGATCCAGAGCCAGGTAGGCCGTGAGATGGGCCTGGAGCCGATCCGCGGCCTCGTCCCAGGTAGGGGCACTCGCGCCCAGCAGTGACTGGAGGCTGCACACGCCCTTATCCGTGAAGCCGCAAGGGGTGATCCAACGGAAGTGATCGAGGTTGGGGCACACGTTGAAGGCAATGCCGTGAGTGGTGATCCAACGGCTGAGGTGGAGGCCGATGGCGCCAAGCTTCTCGAGGCCTCCACCCTTTCGGTAGGGGGCTGTTTCCACCCAGATTCCCGGCGCGCCCTTGAGGCGATCGGCCATCACCCCGAATTCGGCCGCGGTGCGGATCATGGCCTCTTCGAGACCCCGCACCAGACGCCCGACATCCTCCCGACCGCCCCGCAGGTTGCAGATGGGATAGGCGACGATCTGGCCGGGCCCGTGGTAGGTCACCTCGCCGCCCCGGTCCGTGCGGTGGACGCTCACGCCTTGCGCAGCGAGGAAGTCGTCGCTCATGTGAATGTCGGCGGGCGTGGCGTTTCTGCCCAGCGTGAAGACAGGGTCGTGTTCGAGGATCACAAGCTGGTCGGGATTTCCCTCCTGGCTGACATGGGCCGCCAGGGCCTTCTGCAGGCGGAGTCCGGCGGGGTAGAACACCCGCCCGAAGCGGCGGAGCTGGGCTGGGCGGGAAACAGAGAAACCGACTTCAGACATGCTTCGAGTGTAGCCGGGGCATCGGATGAGCCCAGCCTCTGGCATGATCGGTGGAAGGATGAGTCTGGATCCTTCCACCATCGGCCGCTTCAAGGTCCTGGGTACCCTCGGCTTCGGCGCGATGGGCACGGTGTACCTGGCGGAAGATCCCTTGCTCAAGCGCGCGCTGGCCATCAAGGTGGTCCGCGAGGGTACCGGCGACGCCGAGGTGCTGCTCCGTTTCAAGCGCGAGGCCGAGATCTCGGCGCGGCTGAACCATCCCAACGCCATCACGGTCTTCGATGTGGGCGAAGCCCAGGACCTGGGGCCCTACCTGGTCATGGAGTACGTGGAGGGGGAATCTCTTTCGGACCGGATCCATCGCGGCCGGCTGGACCCGGACGAAGCCATGGGCCTGCTGATCCAGGCGGCCGATGCCCTGGAGGCGGTTCACGGCCTGGGGATTCTCCACCGGGACATCAAGCCCGACAATTTCATGGTGGCCAAGGACGGCCGCCTGAAGCTCATGGACTTTGGCATCGCCCGGGGGGACCAGGGGCGCCTGACCACGAGTTCCGCTTTCCTCGGCACGCCGGCCTATGCGGCGCCCGAGGTGCTGAACGGCGCCAAGGCCACGCCGGCCTCCGACCAGTGGGCACTGGTGCTCACGGCCTTCGAGATGCTGACGGGCACGCTGCCCTTCGCAGGCGATAGCGTGGGCGCGACCCTCTATCGCATCGTGCACGAAGCGCCGGTGTGGCCACCCGATTTTCCGCAAGGCCTAGCTGCGGTCTTCGCGAAGGCCCTGGACAAGGATCCAGGGAAACGGTTTGCCGATCTCCCTTCCTTTCTCCGTGCCCTGATCGAGGCCCTTCCCCTGGAGCCGGAGCCGCGGGCAGCCCACCTCGCCCAGCTCGCCTCCACCGCGCCGGTAAAGGGCACGGGCACCCTGCGGATCGAGCGCATGGTCGCACCTGTCACCCCGCGGAACCGCTGGCTCTGGGGTGGTGGTGCCCTCCTGGCGGCCCTGGCGCTCGGCTTCCTTGTCCTCCGGCCCGAGTCCAGCCGGGTTCTGTCGATCGAATCGAAACCTGGTGGTGCCGAGGTGTTCCTGGATGGAACGCCACTGGGGCGGACGCCGCTTCGCCAGGTGGTGGTGAAGGGCAAAGCGAATCTGCTCCGCCTGGAGAAGCCTGACTTCGTGCCATTGGGATACCACCTTAAGGCGGAGGACAAGGACCTGTCCCTGCGTCTCCTGCCGGCACCGTTCCAGGTCCAGGTCGTCAGTGAGCCGCCGGGCGCAGAGATCTTCCTGGACGGTGTCTCGAAGGGTAAGGCCCCCGCTGCCGTCGAGATTTCCGGCGAAGGCAGCCATCAATTGCGGCTCGACCTGGACGGGTACCAGTCCTGGATCGTCGTCCCGGAACGCCACCGGCCCCTGCCGGATCCCATCCGCCTCCAGAAACACCGGGTCAAGCAGGGCGGCGGCAAGATCAAGAAGTTCTTCAAGGGCATCTTCCAATAGGGGGCTGACAGCAGTCAGTCAAAGCCAATACCTGATAGCTGACAGCCGGTTCCGCCATGATGGAACCATGGTGAGTGTGATCGTGGTGGGTGGGGGTGCGGCTGGGCTGGTGGCGGCCTGGCGGGCGGCCTCGCTGGGGCATGTCGTCACGCTGCTGGAGGCCAACGGTCGCCTGGGGGTGAAGCTCCGGATCAGCGGCGGCGGCAAGTGCAACATCACCCACGCCGGCCCGCCCAAAGCCCTGATGGCGGCCTTTCCCGTGGAGCAGGCCCGCTTCCTGCGGCCGTCGCTGCATGCCTTCGACAACCAGGCGGTGCTCGACCTATTGCGCCGGGAGGGCGTGGCGACGTACACCCGCGAGAATGGCCGCGTGTTCCCCCTGGATCGCCCGGGGAGCGCGGCGGCGGTCGTGGCCGCCTTCGAGACCCTGGCGCATCGGGTGGGTGTGGACGTGCGTACGGGTGTCCGCGTGACGGCGTTGGAGGGCAGGGCGCCCCGCCTGAAGGCCTTGTGCCTGGGCGACGAGCGGATCACCGCGGATGCCTTCATCCTCGCCACCGGGGGTGCCAGCTATCCGGAGACTGGCACCCGGGGCGAAGTGCTGGGGTGGCTGAACCAGCTGGGTGTGCCTGTCCAGGCCTGGTTCCCGGCCCTGGCCCCCATCCCCCTGGTGCGCCCCCGTCCCGCCTGGGAGGGCGTGGCCCTGCGCGATGGCGAGCTGCGTCTGAGCGCGGGGACGGAAGGCCGTCGCCTGGGTGCTTTCGCGGGGGACGTTGTGTTCACGAAGACGGGTATCAGCGGCCCCGCGGCGTTGGAATTGAGTCAGGCCGTGGAGCGTGCGCGTCGCGCCGGGATGGCGTGGCTCGTCTACGCGTCGATCCGGGATGCACCGGAAGGCGTGGAGAGGTCGCTCCTGGCGGAAGTTCGCGCCAATCCTCGCCTCCTCGCAGCCACCTGGTTGCAGCGGCATTTGCCGGAACGGCTGGTGGATCCATTGCTGGAGGAAGCCGGGATCATCCGCAGCCTCATGCTGAAGGATCTCTCGAAGGCCGCCCGGAAAGTGCTGGTGGCCCTGGTCACGGCCTTGCCCCTGGGCGAGCCCCAGCCGGTGCCCCTGGCCCGGGGCGAGGTGGCCGCGGGTGGCGTGGACCTGACGGCCGTGGATCCTCACACCATGGTCCTGAAGGGGTGGGAGAACCTGCGCGTCTGCGGCGAATTGCTGGATATCGACGGTCCGGTGGGTGGCTACAACCTCCAGGCGGCCTTCAGCACCGGCTACGTGGCCGGTTCCATCTAGATCCGTCCGGCCAGCTCCACCACCAGGTCGCAGAGCCGCGCGGCATAACCCGTCTCGTTGTCGTGCCAACCGAAGACCTTCACGAAGCGCGGGCCGAGCATCATGGTGAGGTCCAGGTCCATCAGCACGCTCTCCGGCCGCCCGGTGATGTCGCAGCTGACCGCGTGGGGATGCGCCAAGCCGACGAGATTCCTCCAGTGGCCGGCGGCCGCGGCTTCGTAGGCGGCGTTCACGGAGGTGGCATCCGCATCGCGGCGGAGGGTGGCCACCAAGTCCACCAGGTTGACGTTGAGGGTGGGCACCCGGAGGGCCACTCCGTCGAAGGCCCGGGGCAGGCCCGGCATGGCGCGGTGCAGGGCGCCGAAGGCGCTTGAGGTGGTGGGGATGATGCTCTTGAAGGCTGCCCGGGCCCGGCGGAGGTCCTTGTGGGGCAGGTCTAGCAGGCGTTGGTCGTTGGTGACCACGTGCACCGTGCTCATGCCGGCATGCTCGAGGCCGAAGGCATCGTCCAGGATCTTCAGCATGGGTGCGGTCGCATGGGCGGTGCAGCTGGCGTTGGAGATCACCCGGTGCAGGCCAGGATCAAGCTCGGCGCCGTTGACCGGGGCGATGACCGTGAAATCGGCGTCAGGACTGGGGGCGCTGATGACCACATGGGAGACACTCCCCTTCAGGTGCCGGGCGGCATCGGCCCGGTGCGTGAAGCGTCCGCTAGCCTCCACCACCAGGCGCGTGGGCGCCGGGAAGGGGATCTCCGCTGGATTGCTGGCATGAAAGAGCGGCACGCGATGGTCGCCCAGCAGGAGGAAGTCTTGCCCCCCTTCAGTGAAGCCTTCGATGGGCTTGTCACTGGGCCCATGGACGGAATCGTACCGGAGCAGATGGACGAGCTGGTCGATGGGCGCTGGATCGTTCACGGCGCCCAGGAGTCCAGGCCGTGTGCCGCCCAGTCGACGCACCAGCAACCGGCCGATGCGGCCCAGGCCATTCAGAGCTAGGGTATTCATCGGCTAGATGCGCTCCAGCACATGCACGCAGAGATCCTTCAAGCGGGCGGCATAACCGAACTCGTTGTCGTACCAGGCGAAGACCTTGACCAGACGGGGCCCCAGAATCTTCGTGAGGTAGGGATCATAGAGGGTACTGGCGGTCCGTCCTGCCAGGTCCGCACTCACAAGTTCGGCATCGAGAACTTCGAGGTAAGGGGCCAAGGGGCCGCTGGCAGCGGCTTTGCGGAAGGCCTCCTGCACGGTTGCCAGGGTGGCATCGGATTTGAGGGTGGCGGTGAGGTCCACGATGCTCACGTCGGGGGTCGGGACTCGAATGGCAAGGCCATCGAGGCGCCCCTTGAGGTGGGGCAGCACCAGCCCGATGGCCTTCGCAGCGCCGGTGCTGGTGGGAATCATGCTGAGGGCCGCCGCCCGGGCCCGGCGGAGGTCCTTGTGGGGCAGGTCAAGCAGGCGCTGGTCGTTGGTGTAGCTGTGCACCGTGGTCATAAAGCCGTAGTCGATGCCGAAGGTGTCATCCATGACCTTCACGACCGGCCCAAGGCAGTTGGTCGTGCAGCTGGCATTGGAGATCACATGTTCGGTGGCTGGGACCAGCGTCGTTTCGTTCACGCCCATGACCACGGTGCGGTCCGCATCATCGGACGGGGCGCTGATGATCACGTGGCTCACACTGCCTTGAAGGTGGAGGGCGGCACGGTCGCGCTTGGTGAATTTTCCCGTGCACTCCAGCACCACCTGGGCCCCTTGGGCGCCGAAGGGGATGAGTTGGGGGTCCTTCTCGGCGTAGACGCGGATCCGCCGGCCATCCAGCACGAGGTAGTTCCCGTCGGAAGCCACGGGGAAGTCCGCGGGGCCGTGGACGGAGTCGTATTTCATGAGATGGGCGAGCGTGTGGGCGTCGGTGAGGTCGTTCACGGCCACCACGCGGACATGGGGAACCTTCATCAGGTGTCTCAGCACCAGCCGTCCGATCCGCCCCAACCCATTGATGGCCACCTTTTTCATGGCGCCCTCCGAACCCTATGTTGTACCTGCCCCGGTACCTGCTGTCGAAAGAAAAGGAGGGCGGTATGCGAAATGAAAAACCCGGCACAGCCGGGTTTTTCATTCGCAGGCAGGGCAGAAGGTCAGCTCGCGAGGCTCACGCGCCTGAGCCGACTGGGCGGCGCCTCCAGCTTCTTGGCGAGGGTGTTCCGGTGGATGCCCAACTCGCGGGCGGCGGCGCTGTGATTGCCCTGGTGGGCCGACAGCACTTCCTCCAGGTACACTCGCTCGAACTCGCGGCAGGCCAGATCCAGAGGGACGCCGCCACGCACCATTTCGGCCACGAGGATACGCAGCTTTTCGCGCATTCAATCTTCTCCATCAACCGTATCGGGATCAAAAAGGTAGCACCGCGATGACAAGAGCGAAAGCCCCGTGACAACTTCAAAACGCACGCGCAGACTGTGGAAAAGTTTGTGGAATGCCTGTGCAGGCGACGGGAGCTGATGTGCGCAAGACCAAACTCGTGATGACCTTGGGCCCCGCGATGATGCAGGGCGATCGGTTGCGGGAAGCGCTCCGCGAGGCCGATGCCGTGCGATTGAATGCCAGTCACGGAGACCCCGAGACCCGCCTGGAAGCCCTCCAGAAGGTTCGCACCGTGGCCGCAGAGCTGGGCCGATCCATCCCCGTCTTTCTGGATCTCCAGGGCCCGAAGTGGCGGATCGGCCTGTTGGAGGCCTCGTTGGACCTGGCTGATGGCAGCGAAGGCGCCTTCTACGCCGCAGGCAGGACGGCCCCAACCGGCCTGGCCTGGGCCGCGCCGCTGCCTCATCCGGAGCTGTTCGAAGGCGCCAGGCCCGGGCAGCGTTGGCTGCTGGACGACGGCGCCATCTCCTTGGAGATCATTCAGAAGTCCGCTGACCTGATTAAGGTCCGCGTGCTCGTCGGCGGGCCCCTGAAGAGCCGCAAGGGCATCCATCCCATCGGTATGGAGCTGAACATGGATCCCCTCACCGAGAAGGATCATGTGGACATCCGGTGGGGCGTGGAGCACGCGGTGGACCTCTTCGCGCAGAGCTTTGTCCGGCGCGCGTCGGATGTCCAGCAGCTGCAGGCCATCATCCAGCACCTGGGAGGCACCCAGCCCATCATCGCCAAGATAGAGCACCCCACGGCCCTCTCCCACCTGGGCGAGATCCTCGATGTGTGCTGGGGCGTGATGGTGGCCCGTGGCGACCTGGGCGTGGAGCTGGGCGTGGAGCGCGTCCCCGGCCTGCAGAAACAGATCATCTCGGCCGCCCGCAAGGCCCTGAAACCCGTGATCACCGCCACTCAGATGCTGGAGAGCATGATCGAGCACGCCCAGCCCACCCGTGCCGAGGCGAGCGACGTGGCCAACGCCATCTGGGACGGCACCGACGCCGTGATGCTCAGCGCCGAGAGCGCCACCGGCGCCCATCCCGTGGAAGCCGTCCAGTGGCTCGCGCGCATCGCCGCGGAGGCTGACGCCAACGTGAAACAGCGCACGCCCACGCTGCCCGATGAGCTGGCCGAGAAGGTGCTCTCCCGCACGGACATCTCGGTGGCCTTCGCCGCCTGTCGCACGGCGGACGAGATCAACGCCCGCTGGATCGTGGCGTTCACGGAGGGCGGCGGCACGGCCCGCATGGTGAGCCGGCTCGCGGGTCGCACGCCGGTGCTGGGCGCCACCGTGGATGAGGTCACAGCCCGGCGCATGGGCCTGCTCCGGGGTGTCACCGCGTTGATGATCCCCCGGGTGAGCAACACCGACGAGATGGTCGCGGTGGTTCGCGAACTGCTGGTGGCCAAGCACGAATTGAAGAGCCTTGACCGTGTCGTCATGACCATGGGCCTGCCCTTGTGGAAGACCGGCAGCACGAACACCATGAAGGTGATGACCTTCTAGCCTCCAGGAGTTTCCCATGACCTTGAGCCGCCCACTTCGCGACGAGTACGCCGAAGGATACGCGCCGTACATCGCCGCCGCCGACGAAGGCGACGTACTGGATCTGCTGCAGGCGCAGATGGAGGACATCGCCACCCTGTTCGGAGGATTCTCCGAAGCCCAGGGCGCCTTCCGCTACGCCCCGGGCAAGTGGAGTCTGAAGGACCTGCTTCAGCACCTCTGCGACGCGGAGCGCATCTTCGCCTACCGCTGCCTGCGCATCGGACGGGGTGACGCCACCCCGATGCCGGGCTTCGAGGAGGACCCCTACGCCGTGGCTGCCAAAGCCGACGCCCGCGCGATGGCTGACTTGGTGGCCGACTGGCGTGCCGTGCGCACGGCCAGCCTTACCCTCTTCCGCAGCCTTCCGGAGGCGGCCTGGCTGAACCAGGGCACCACCAACAACCGCTCCATCACCGCCCGCTGCATTCCCTTTATCTCCTTGGGCCACGCGGCCCATCACCTGGCGGTGATCCGGGAGCGCTACTTGCCGGCGCTGAAGTAGTCCTTCCAACCCTCGAGGGCATCCGCCAGCTTCTCGAGCTGGGCGGTCTCGGTGGTGCGGAAGCGGCTCACCAGCTTCCAGCCCTGGGCTACTTTCTGGTAGCGGTGAAGCCAGAGGAAGGGCCCTTCCCAATCGCCTTCGGGGTCCGTCTTCGTGCGCACGAGGAAGACCACCGTGGTCCAGGGGCCCCGCGCCAGAAACCGCCGGCCCAGCTCCTGGATGCCAGATTCCTCGTCGGATTCCAAAACCAGGTCGTCCAGGTCTGGAATGATCATGGGAACACCTCGCGCAGTTCCCTCATCCTAGATCCCTGGAGGCCTCTTCGTGGAAAAGCTCATGGGCTTTATCGGCGCCACCTTGGGCAGCCTGGTCGGCTGGTACCTGGGCGCCCTCATCGGGGTGTCGACCGGGGTCGTACTCAGCATGGTGGGCACGGGCGCTGGCATCTGGGCGGGACGCTGGGCGACGCGGCAGTGGCTGGAGTCGTGACCGGCCTTTGAGCTTTCACCATCGTCGTGGTTCCATCAGTCATGCGCATCGAATGCATCGCCATCGGAACCGAGCTGCTCACCACGCGGCGCCTGGATACCAACTCGGTGTGGCTGGGGGAGCGCCTGGCGGCTCTGGGCCTGGCCTTTCACCGGAAGACCGCCGTGGGGGACAGCCATGAGGATTTGGCCGCACTCTTCCGCGAGGCCCTGACGCGGTCCGACCTCATCGTGACCACCGGCGGGCTGGGGCCCACCTTCGACGACTTCACCAAGGAGTGCTTCGCGGAAGTCCTGGGCGCGGAATTGCGGGAGGACGCACAGAGCCGCGAGGACATGCTGGCCTTCTACGCAGCCCGCAAGCGGGTTCCGCCCGAGTCGAACTTCAAGCAGGCCTTGCTGCCCGAGGGGGCTGAGGCTCTGCGCAACCCCGTGGGCACCGCGCCCGGCGTCTGGTGGGAGGATCCGAAAGAGCATCCCGGCGTGCGCATCGTGATGCTGCCCGGCGTGCCACGCGAGATGAAGCGCATGTGGGAGGAGCAGGTGGAGCCGCGTCTGCGCGCCCTGGCCGGCGAGTCCGTCCGCACCCTGCGCATGGTCGTGGCGGGGGTGCCGGAAAGCGCTCTGGACGAACGGATCCGCGAAGTACGCGAGCGGCACCGCCAGCTGGATTGGACCATCCTGGCTAGCCTCACCCAGGTGGAATTGTTGGCGCGGGGGGCGGATCCCGCCGCCCTGGAGGCGGCCCGAGCCGACTTCCTGCCCGTGTTGGGCGAGGATCTGGTGGGCGTGGGGGATGGCAACCTCGAAGATGCCGTGCTGGGGAGCCTGAAGGCCCGCGGCGAGACCCTTGCCATCGCCGAGAGCATGACCGGCGGTCTGCTGGCGGCCAGGCTCACGGCCATTCCCGGCGCCAGCGAGGTGTTCCTCGGGGGTGCCACGGTCTATTCGGCCAAGGCCAAGATCGCCCTCTTGGGCCTGGGGGCTGGGCGTCTGCTCCATGAAGGCACCGTGTCCGAAGCTACCAGCAGAGCCCTGGCGGAAGCCGTCCGCCTCAAGCTTGGCGCCACCTGGGGTCTGGGGCTCACGGGCAATGCCGGCCCCGGCGCTGAAGGGGAAGCGCCCCTGGGCACCGTGTTCATTGCCCTGGCGGGACCAGATGGCACCGAAGCCAAGGCCTACACGCTGCCGGGCGATCGGGCGGACGTGCAGCTGCGTGCCACGGCCTGGGCCCTGGACCTCCTGCGGCGGACCATCCGGAACGGCTGATACACTGCGTCCATGTCCTCAACGTCCCTGCCTTCCCCGGTTCTCTGGTGCCTTGCGGCCTTCCTGTGCGGCAGCATCCCCTTCGGTCTTCTGCTGGTGAAGCTGGCCGGGAAGGGGGATGTCCGTGCCCACGGCAGCGGCAACATCGGCGCCACCAATGTGAGCCGGGTCGGAGGCAAGGCCCTGGGCGTTGTCACGCTGCTGCTGGACATCGCCAAGGGCTTCCTGCCGGTCTTTCTGGCGAAACGGGCCGGGCTGAGCGTCGACCTGTTGGCCCTCATGGCCCTGGCGGCGGTGCTGGGCCATGTGTTCACGCCCTGGCTGAAATTCCAAGGTGGCAAAGGGGTGGCCACGGCCCTGGGCGTGATCCTCGCTGCCGACGCCTCCATGGTCCTGCTGCCCATGGGCACTTTCCTCTTCGTCCTCTGGCTCACGCGCCATGTGAGCCTGGGCAGCATCTTGGCAGCGGCCATGGTGCCCGTACAGCTCTTCCTGAACCGGGGAGTCCATCACCCTGTGGAAGAGCTGCTGGGTCACGGACCGGCACCGGTCCTGCCCTGGGCTGCGCTGGTGATCCTGGTGATCTGGAAGCACCGCGAGAACATCCTGCGCCTCCAGGCGGGGACGGAATCCAAGCTCTGGGGCGACAAAAAGGAGGACGCGAATGTCCAAGGTTGACATCGGCGTCTTCGGTTCCGGAGCCTGGGGCACGGCCCTGGCCATCACCTGGGCCCGGGCGGGCGCCAACGTCGCCCTCTGGGGCAGCTTCCCCGACGAGATGGCGCAGATGGCCGCCACGCGGCGGCACCTGCGCCTGAAGGATGTCGAATTTCCGGCCGGGCTTCAAACCTCTGATGATCCCACCGCAGCCTTTACCGCGCCCCTCTGGATTTCCGCCATGCCCACGCAGGTGACGCCCGACGCCTGGCGCAACCTCCGGCCGAAGGCGCCCAAGGCTCCCGAACTGGTGATCCACGTGAGCAAGGGCATCCTGCAGAGCACGCACCAGACGCTCTCCCAGGCGTTGACGGGCGTGTTGGATGTGCCCGTGGGCGTGCTCTCAGGGCCCACCTTCGCCGATGAAGTCAGTCGCGGGGTGCCTTCCGCCATTGTCCTGGCCCTTCCGGGCACGGTTTCCCATGACCGTGCCAAGGCCCTCCAGGCCCACTTGTCCTCCGAGAAACTGCGCATCTACCTCAGCCGCGATGTCGTGGGTACCGAACTCTGCGGTGCCCTCAAGAACGTTCTCGCCATCGCTGCGGGCTTGGTGGATGGCCTGAAACTGGGCTACAACGCCCGTGCGGCCCTCATCACCCGGGGCCTGGCCGAAATGGCCCGCCTGGTGGAAGTGCTGGGTGGCCAGCCTTCCACGGTGATGGGCTTGGCTGGCATGGGCGACCTGCTGCTCACGGCCACGGGCCCGCAAAGCCGGAACCGCACCTTCGGGGAGCTGGTGGGGCAGGGGAACAGCGTCGACGCTGCTCGGAACGCCCTGGGCGGCCAGGTGATCGAAGGCATGTTCACCACCGAGGCGGCTCTGGCTCTGGCCAAGGAACACGGCCTCGAACTGCCCATCGCCACCGAAGTGCAGCGCCTCCTCAACGGCGAGCGCCCCGAACAGGCCGTGCGCCGGCTGATGACGAGGTCGTTGAAGTCCGAATAGGAGGCCGCCATGGTTGAGCCGTTCCGTTTCCGCGTGAACCAGCATGGCCCCGCAGGCTCGCCCGTCCGCGAGCCCTTCGCGGCTGCCGAGCCAAAGCCGGGCTGGGTTCGCCTTGAACTGAAGGCCATGGCCCTTAACCGCTTGGATCTCTGGACCACGGGGGGCTTGCCGGGCTTCCCACTGCCCTTGCCGCTGACGCCGGGCTCCGACGGGGCGGGCGTGATCGAGGCCGTGGGCGAGGGGACGGTCCTGCCCCCGGGCCTGGAAGCGGGAAGCAGCGCGATGATCGCGCCCGGGCTCAGCTGCGGCGTCTGCCCAGCCTGCCTTCGCGGCGACGACATGCTCTGTCCCACCTATGGCATTTTGGGCCACGCCTGCGATGGTACCGCTGCCACCCATGTCCTGGTACCCGCGGCCAACCTGTTGCCCATTCCCCAGAACTGGGACTTCGAGCAGGCGGCGGCCTTCCCGCTGGTGTTTCTCACGGCCTGGGAGATGCTCGTCCACAAGGCGGCCCTGCGGCCTGGCGAGACCGTGCTGGTCTGGGGCGGAGGCAGCGGGGTGGGCAGCGCAGCCATCCAGCTGGTCAAAGCCCTGGGAGGCTCGGCCATCGCTGTGGTGGGCAGCGAGGCCAAGGCCATGCGTTGCTGGGACCTGGGCGCCGAGCATGTGCTGGTCCGGGACGAGCTGAAGGCCCTGGCGGCCAAGGTGCGCGAGCTGACGGGCAAGCGGGGCGTGGAGGTGGTCTTCGAGCACACCGGCGCCACCACTTGGAACACCAGCCTCGCGGTCTGCGCGCGGGGCGGGCGCATCGTCACCTGTGGCGCCACCACGGGCCGGGAAACCACCTTCGATCTGCGCACCCTCTTTGCCAAGCAGATTCAGATCCGAGGCTCGTACATGGGTCGCCGGGAACACCTCTGGACGCTGCTCGCCCTGTTGAAACGCAACCCCACCAATCCGCCTTTCCGTCCCGTGATCGAGCGCGTCTTCGGCCTGGCCGAGTATCCCGAGGCCCAGCGCCACCTCGAAGCCGGCCAGGGCTTCGGCAAAGTGGTCTGCCGAGTGCCCTGATGCTGCGCAACCTGCCCCTTCCAGAAGGCTCCACCTTCACCTGGGTGGATCTGGTGGATCCCACGACTGCCGAGATGGCGGAGGTGGCCGACCGCTACGGGCTGCATCCCGCCGCGGTGCGGGATCTCCTCAATCAGCCCCATCTCCCCAAATACGAGCGGCTGCCGGGCCAGCAGCTCCTCATCCTCCGGGCCTACGACGAGGTGGCCAAGCGAGGCGACACCATCCAGGCCATGACTCGCCGTCTGGTGGTGCTGATGCTGGACGGCGCCATCATCACCGTTCATCGCCGGGAACAACCCTTCTTCGCCGAAGCCGCGCAGCGGGCCGCGACGGGGCAGGCCCTCCGGTCGGAGCAGCTGGTACTTTCCCTCTGTGCGAAGGCCGTGGCCTCTTTCGACGAGCCCCTTCGGGAGAGCGAGGAAAGCCTCGATCTGATCGAGACCGCCCTCTTCCACCGCAAGCTTCCGCATCAGGGCATCCGGCAGGTCTACGGGCTCAAACGTCGTTGCGCCGTCATCAAGCGGACCCTGGGGCGTATCTCCACGGCCCTGGGTCCGCTCAAGGAGCAGGCTCGTGACGACCAGGGGTTGCTGGCGGACGTGGTGGAAGAGGCCGACCGCCTACATACCTGGGCGGACGAATTGTTGGAGAACGCCACCCACCTGATGAACCTGGAGATCAACCTGGCCAGTCAGCGCACCAACGAGGTCATGCGGGTGCTCACTGTCTTCAGTGCCTTTTTTTTGCCGCTCACCTTCATTGCCGGGGTCTACGGCATGAACTTCAGGCGGATGCCGGAGCTGGAGCACCGCTTCGGGTATCCCCTGGTGATCGGCGCCATGGCCCTGACGGCCCTCGTCATCTGGATCTGGTTCCGGCGCAAGGGCTGGCTGCGTTAATCACCTGCTGCCGCCTTGGTGTCAAGCGGTTAGACTGATACGTTTGCGCAAGGAGCCTCTGTGAAAGTCCTCATCCTGGGTGTCAATGGTTTCATCGGTTCCCACCTGGTGGACCGCATCATGCAGGACACGGACTGGGAGGTCTATGGCCTGGATCTGGGCACCCACAAGGTATCGGATCACCTGACCAACCCCCGCTTCCACTTCGTGGAGGGGGACGTGACCATCTCCAAGGAATGGATCGAATACCACATCAAGAAGTGCGACGTGGTGCTGCCCCTGGTGGCCATTGCGACACCCAAGGTCTATGTCACCGACCCCCTGCGCGTCTTCGAGCTCGACTTCGAGGAGAACCTCCGTGTGGTACGCCAGTGCGTGAAGTACAAGAAGCGCGTGGTGTTCCCCAGCACCTCCGAGGTCTACGGCATGTGCCCGGACACTGAGTTCGACGAGTACGAGTCGCCCTTGGTGACGGGCCCCATCCCCATGAACCGCTGGATCTACAGCACCAGCAAGCAGCTGCTTGACCGCGTGATCTGGGCCTATGGCTTCCAGCAGGGCCTCAAGTTCACGCTGTTCCGTCCCTTCAATTGGATGGGCCCCAAGCTCGACAGCCTGAACACCGCCAAGGAGGGCAGCAGCCGCCTGGTGACCCAGTTCAGCTGGAACCTGTTCAACGGGGAGCCCCTGCAGCTGGTGGACGGCGGTACCGCCCGCCGCTGCTTCATCGACGTGGCCGACGCCATGGATGGCCTCATGGCCGTGCTGCGCAACGAGGGTGGGAAGGCCGATGGCCAGATCTTCAACATCGGCAACCCCGTCAACGACTTCAGCGTTCGCGAGATCGCTGAAATGATGATCGCCATCTGGAAGGATCACCCCTTCCGCCTTGAGCGCGGCATTCCCGAAGGCCGCATGGTGGAGACCGGCAGCGGCGAGTTTTATGGCAAGGGCTACCAGGATGTGGCCCGACGCACCCCCAGCATCAAGCGCATGCAGGAAACCTTCGGCTTCCAGCCCAAAGTCTCCATGAAGGATTCCCTCAAGAAGGCCATGGACTTCTTCATCGAAGAGCACAAGTCGCTGGAGAAAGTCGTCGAGACCGAGAACTAGCTTTTTCGGACTGCAACGGATCACCACCAAGACACCGAGACACCAAGAAAAAATGAAGTGCTTTTGCAGTTCTTGGTGTCTTGGAATCTTGGTGGTCAGATTTATCTTCAGGGATTTCTGAAGCTCATGACGCGCCGCGAACGCACTTCCCTCCTCGCCCTCTGGTTCTTCCTGGGGCTGCTACCCCTGCTGGTGCGGCCGCTCTGGGAGCCGGACGAGGGGCGCTACGCGGAGATCCCGCGGGAGATGCTTGCCACCGGCGACTGGCTGACGCCGCGAGTCAACGGAGTGCTCTACTTCGAGAAGCCGCCCCTCCAATACTGGCTGTCGGCCATCAGCATGAAGCTTTTCGGCCTGAACGGCGCCGCGGCTAGGCTGCCCCTGGCCCTGGCCTCGGGCCTCATGATCTGGGCCGCCTGGCGGCTGGCCAAACGCCTCGGCGCCCGGGATGCCCGCTGGGCACCCTTCATGGCAGCCACAGGCCTGCTGGCCTTCGTGGTGGGTCAGATCCTCACCCTTGATGCGCTCTTTAGTGCCTTCCTCGTCGCGGCCCTGGCGGCCTTCATAGAGGCGGTGGCACGGCGCAGGGAAGGACAGGGTGGCCTGGGCTGGACGTTGGCGGCCTTCGCCTTCATGGCTGGCGCCATGCTCACGAAGGGACTAGCCCAGGCGATCCTGATGGGCGGCATCCTGGTGTTCTCACTGCCCTTCGCCTGGAAGGATGGAGCCCTCCGCCGGGCCGTGCTGCGTACTGGGTTCAGTCCCCTGGGATGGCTGCTCTACCTGATCCTGGTGACGCCTTGGTTCTGGCTGGTGGACAGGGCCAATCCAGGCCATGCGCAGTTTTTCTTCATCCACGAGCACTTCACCCGCTTCCTCACCCATGAGCACGCGCGCCAGGGATCCAACAACTGGCTGCTCGACAAACTCTACTTCCTCGGGGTACTTGGTGTGGGCCTGCTGCCCTGGCTGTCCGCCACGGTCATCGGCCTGAAGCGCACCTGGGCCTTCCTCCTGGGACGGGGGCCCCGGGGTGCGGACCATCTCGCCCGGTGGATCGTCGGGGCCAGTGTCGTGGCCTTCCTCTGGCCCGTGGCCTTCTTCAGCCTGTCGGGCTCCAAGCTGCCCCCCTACATTTTGCCGGTCCTGGTGCCCCTGGCGGCGTTGGCCTGCGCCTTCGAGCGGGAGGGCGAGGAGCCCGCAGCCCTGCGCCGCATGGGTTGGGAGCTGCTGGTGCTCGGGGGGATCTACCTCGTGGGTGCCGCGATCTTCCGCAAGGATCTCAGTGGGTTCGCGTGGATGATCGCCTTGGGTGCGGCCTTCGCCGGCCTGGGCCTCTGGGCCCTACGACCCAAGGGCCTGACCGCCTCTCGCCTGATGGTTTCAATTGGCGCCGCCCTGTGGCTGCTGGTCCTGACAGCTCAGACCGCTGCGGGCCCCGGCAAGTCCGTGGCCGACCTTGCGCGACTCGCTCCACCCGGGGCGCAGTGGATCAGCTACGGCACCTACTTTCATGGGCTGCCCTTCTACGCCCGCACCCGGGCGGTGGTCGTGGCCGGAACCGGAGAGCTGGCCTATGGGCGCGATCACCTGGTTGGCGCGGAGAGGTGGTTCAACGAGGACCCGGCCGCTTTGGGCAGAGTGGCTGACCGCATGAAGCAGGAGGAACCCTCCCGGCCCATCTTCGTCATGGCCAAGGCTGCCAACTGGAAGCAACTCAGCCCGGAAGAGAAGGCCGGCTGGCAGGAAGTGGCGCGCAACCCCAGCGCCGTGGTGGCACGGCGGCGGTAGGGTAGGGCTTCAGTCAGATGGGAACATGTTCGTGGCGACCCTCCAGGCCGCGCCAATTCTCCAGACTGCTACTTCACTGCCTCTTTGACGCCGCGCCCGGCTTCCTTGGCACCCTTGGCGACGCCCTTGCCGGCGGTCTTGGCACCGTGGCCCACGGCCTTGCCACCCTCCTTGGCCGCCTGACCCACGGCTTTGCCACCCTTCTTGGCGGCTTGGCCCACGGCTTTGCCACCTTCCTTGGCGGCGTGGCCCACAGCCTTACCGCCTTCCTTGGCGCCATGGCCGATCTGCTTGGCGGCCTGCTTGATGTCCTCTTTCACGCCATCGGGGGCAACCGGGGCAGCGATGAGCAGGAGGGCAAGGAGGGCGGGGACCATGGAACGATTCTACCCCCTTGGGCGAGAGGGCCCATTCCAGGCGAAGATGGAAGGATGGATGGAACTCCGACTCAGCCACCCCAGCGTGACTCGAAAGCTCTGGCCCGCCTTGCCGGCTGGTTGCGCGCCCATGCGCCCGAACTGCTTCTCGCCCTGTTGTTGCTGGCGGTGCTGCCCATGCGCGACCTCTGGGCGCCGGATGAGCCGGACTTCGCCCAATGCGTCAAGGAGATGCGCCTGCGGGGCGACTGGCTGCTGCCCTACCTGAACGGGGTGCCCTACAGTGAGAAGCCTATCCTGTACTACTGGGTGATGAAGGCGTCCTCTGTCCTGTTCGACACGCTCACGGGGGGCCTGGGCTTCACGCAGGGCGTGGCTGCCTGGGCCCTGCGCCTGCCCTCGGTGATCGCGGCCGTGGCCTTTCTGTCGGCGTTCCGGCGCTGGGCCGTCCGCTTCCTGGAGCCGGGCACGGCGGAGCCCGCGGCGTTGATCCTCGCCACCACGCCCCTTTGGTTCTGGCAGGGCCAGTTCATCCAGATCGACATGCTCTTTGCGGCCCTGCTGGCCTGGAGTTGGCTGGCCTGGTTGGGTGGCTACCTCCTGCTTCGAGAAGATCACTCCGAAGCCGTGCCTGGGGAACACCGCCGCTGGTTCCTGAAGGCCTATTTCTGGCTGGCCCTGGCCTTTCTGGCCAAGGGACCGCTGGCGCCAGTCCTGTCAGTGCTGGTGCTGGCTGCCTTCCTGGCTTGGCAGCGGGATCTCGCCGTGCTGCGCAGGGCGGGTATCGTCGCCGGCCTCAGCATCACACTGCTGCTGGTAACGCCCTGGTACGTGGCCGCGGGCTTGAAGGGCGGGGCCCACTACGCCTATGAGCTGATCATCTTCCAGAACTTCCAACGCGCCACACACGCCTGGGACCACATCCAACCCTGGTGGCGGTACTTCGAGTACGTCTTGGGTGACTTCTTCCCCTGGGTGCTCCTGCTGCCAGCCTTGGCCCTGCACCTGCGCCGCGAACGCAGCCTGGGCCATCCCGCGAAGCGGTTTCTCCTGCTGGCCTTCGTGATGCCTTTCGCCTTCCTCAGTGCTGTGCAAAGCAAGCAGGGGAAGTACCTGCTGATGAGCTACCCCTTCCTGGCTCTGCTGCTGGGAGACTTGTTCCGCCGGATGGAAGGTGTCCGGGCCCGTCGCCTGGGGCTCCTGCTAGCGGCCGGTCTCGCCCTGCCAACCTTCGCCTTGATTGCCTTGGCTCAAGGCGTAGGTGGCGCGAAGCTGCAGGACCAAGTGATTCCCTTCCTTGGTCCCATCCGACTCATGGCCCTCTTCATGGTCGGTGGAACGCTCATCGTGGCTGCCCAGGCGTGGCGGCAACGGGTGGGCAGCCTGGTTCCCGCTGCCGCCTTTAGTTTGGGCCTGCTCTACCTGGTGGGTGGCACCTGGGGCTTCCGCCTGCTCGACCCTGCGAAGAATTACCGGCGCTGGACAGCGACTGTCCAACCGCTAATCGCCGAGCGGCAGGTCTTCTACTGGCAGACCATCCGCAGCGGGGTCATGGTCTATACGGACCACCTCATGCCTGAACTGCGCAGCGCCGCTGCTTTGGAACGCCTGGATTCCGAAGCCCGCCTGGTGGCCCAGCGCGGCGAGTGGGAGCAGGACGCCTGGGGTATGACCCCGGCCCTGCGCGCCCGCTTCGAGGTGCTGGCCGCCGTGCCGACGGGTGGCGGCGAGATCCTTCTCCTGAAAAAGAAGCCATGATCCCCACTGGCGCCCATTGGATCCGGATGCCCCGCTTCGTGGGCGATGCCATCTTGATGCACCAGGCGGCGGCGCCCCTCCTGGCCGAAGGCCTGCCCCTGGTGGCCTGGGGACCTGCTGCCACCGTAGAACTCTTCGAGGGCTCCCAGGGCTATGTCGGGGCTTGTGCTGATCCGGCGCAAAAAACAAGCTTGCTGGCAGGCGCCCGGCTCCTGCGGGCTCACCGGCCCGCTTCCATCCTGGCTCTGGCCAAGAGTCTGCGCGCCCCCGCCGCCGCCTTCGTCGCCCGGGTGCCCCGCCGAGTGGGTTGCGGGGATGGGGGCGCCTCGTTCTTGCTGACGGCCAGCCTTCCTTACTGGGGCCGGGACGACCACTCGTTGGATCGCTACCGGAATATCGTGCGCCTGGGCTATCCGGAGTTGGGGCCACCCACCTTCCTGCCGTTCCGTCCCAGGCCGGAAAGTGCCGAGGCAGTGGCGGCAGCGCTTCAGGCAAATGGGTTCGACCGGGGCCCTTACCTGGCCTTCGCCATCGGCGCCGCCGCCGGGGCCAAACGTCTCGGGCTTGAGGTGCTGGTGAAGCTGGCCCGTCAGGCCCTTGCCCAGGGCCTCCGCATCGTGGTGTTGGGAGGCCCCGGCGACGATGTGCTCTGGGGTGGGCGGCTCCAAGAGCGGGTGCCTGAGGTGCTGAACCTCACGGCGCAGATCCCGTGGTCCCAGAGTGCCGCCTGGCTGGCGGGTGCCGCCGCCGTGCTGGCCAATGATTCGGGTCTGGCCCATCTGGCCGCAGCCTGCGGTGTGCCCGTAGTCACGGTGTTCGGCCCCACCATCCCCCGCCACACGGCACCCCAGGGACCGCAGGTGACCGTGGTGCGCAAGGAAGACCTCGCCTGTCTCGAGTGCCAGCAGTGGCACTGCCCCCTGCCGGATCATCCGTGCATGACCCAGGTGCCCGCAGAAACCATCTGGACCGCCCTCGCAGCCCATCTCGCCATCCCAGTCCCGGAGATCCCATGAGCCCCAACTTGAAGGCCATCCCCCTCATCGTGCTCGGCGTGCTGCTCAACGCGGCGGCACAAATCTGCCTCAAGAAAGGGCTCCAGGCTGCCGGGGGGATGCAGCTCGCCGCCGGCCCGCTGGTGAGGCTCATGCTGGAGCCCTGGGTGATCGCCGGCCTCGCCTGCTACGCCGTGAGCGTGGTGGTGTGGCTGGGCGCGCTCTCCATGGTGCAGGTGAACTACGCCTACCCCTTCCTCGCCCTCGGCTTCATCGCCAATGCCCTCATGGCCCGCGCCTTCCTCGGCGAGGCCATGACCCCCATGCGCTGGGTGGCCCTGTTCATCATCGTGATCGGTGTGGGATTGCAGGCCTTGAGCGGACGAGGACAGTGATCGCTGGTTTACCTTGGGCGAAGCTCCGGGTGCGCTGTGCTTCCGGTTGCCACGGCGAGGCGGCCCCACAGGGCTAGAACCTGAACCGGGCTTCGAGCGAATAGCTGGGCGGGGCGGCGGGATAGCCGTCGATGATGTAGGCGTCGTTCTGCCCTTCGCGCGAAGCGGTCAACCACTGGTCCGGGGTGGTCCTGGGCTGGAGCAGGTGCTCACCCCGGACGATGAAGGTCCAGTGCTGGCCGGCCGTCACGGAGGTCGACATGCCGAGGTCCCGGTAGACCACCTGGGTGGCGCGGATGACGGGCGGTAGGCCGTTCGCCGCCGCGCGGCCCCCGCCGTCGCCGAAAGAGGAGTACTGGTGGCCCTGGAGCGTGTAGTGGACTTCTGTCTGCACTTGACTCCAGCCCATGAAGCCCTTGAGGCCGTGGGTGGAAAAGGGTCGCCGTTGCGAGGCCGAGGTGCTGAACTGCTGGCCATCGGGAGCATTGAGATCCCGAGCTTCCTGGGCCCGGACGAAGGCTTCCAGGCCCAGCTTCTTCGCCGTGTGCCAGCCGAAGGCGGCATCGGTCCCGCGTACCCGGACACGGTCCTGGTTCGCATAGGCCAGGCCACTGGGACCGATGAGATCCTTGCCACTCTGTTGCTGGCTTTCCAATCTGCCGTACCAGTTGCCTTGACCCCAGCCGAGGCCGACCTGCAGGGAAGTGACCTGTTCCATGCGGAGCGGCGCAGTGCCGGGACTCCGGCTGTTACGCAGCTGCTGCAGGAGGGTTGGTGCTGTGCGACCGGTTCCTCCTGCGGCATAGACGCGGAAGCCGCCACCGAGTTCCTGGTTGAACCCCAGCCGAAGGGTGTGCCCCGAGGCGCTGAGCACCTCCGCGTCAGTGCCTCCCTGAACGAGGGACTGGCGGTCCCGGGTTCCCCGAGCCTGGCCCAGGAAGCGCGTTCCGGGCAAGGGCTCGAAGGTCCATTCGAGACCGAGGCCGACCTGGGTGCCTTTCGCGGCGCCGAGTATCGCTGGATCCACATCCCCGTCCTGGCGCGTGTCCTGGCCCTCAAGTCGGAAGCTCAATCCTGACCGGGGACCGGTCGTGAGGCGCAGGGTTGACTGGAAGCGCGTCTCGCGGCCTTCGAAATGCGTGGGCAGGGCAGCCCCCGTCTCGGGCTGATCGTGTCGGAATCTGGCGAGGCCGAGGCTCGTCTCGAGGTTCAGACCTGCCCCCAGGGCCCAGTCGACACGCAGCTGACCGCTGTCACTCCGTTGACGGCTCTCCCGTGCTGGGTTGTAGATGCGGAGGGTATCCGAGACCTCCTGAAAGGGCTCCGGAACACCGAAGGAGGTACCGCGCCACGCGACCGTCCACACGGTCGGTCCCCAGGCCTGTCCCAGGCCAAGGAAGTTGGTGACCTGGCGGTAGGGCCGGTCCGCGGGTGTGACCTGCTTCTCCTCGGCGCTGAGGTTTCCTCCGCGAAGATAGCCACCGGCCCAGGCAAAGCCCGGGGTGGCCGTGCTCTGCCCCTGGCCGTTGTTGCCGCCAAGGCCGCTCAGGTCGCCGGAGGCGCCAGGTTTGACGGGCTTGCCCGTGAAGAGGGCGATGGTGCCACCCTGGCCGCTGGGGCCCGAGCCGGGTGAGCCGGTGATGACCTCCACGCGGGTGATGCCAAGGAGGGGCACCTCGCTGAGGTCTTGGCCCAGGCGGCCGGGATCCATCAGGGGCATGCCATCGATCATCACGAGCGTGTCGTGCGGGCGGCTGCCTCCGAGGTAGATGCGGGAGGGCAGCCCTGGTCCGCCCTGGTTCTGGACCTGGGCGGGCAGCTCGCGGAGGAGGAACTCACCCAAAGTGCGGGCGCCAGACCGCTGGATGTCCTCCTCATCGAAGATGGCCACCTGTCCCGGCGTCCGGCTCACCGATACGGGCCGGGATTCCGCCGCCCAGGACTCTTTGTGCTCATCTTTCGGCGGTTCGCCCGGGGCCCCCTGAACCGGCGGTACCGGCGCTTGAGCGGCCAGGGCCAGGGTCAACGCCGACAATAGGACGATCCGTCCCGCTGTCGCAGGCCGCGTGATGATCATAGATGCTCCAGTGCGTGAGAACTTTCCCCTCATTGAAACAGAGATGGAAAGAAACGGCACTAGCTCTTCGCCAGAGCCCCTGCCTTCAAGGCGGAAGCACTGTAGACGCTCCGATCCAGCACGAGGCTGGTGACGAGGTCCACAGGCGTGACGTCGAAGCTGGGGTTCCAGGTGGGCATGGCTTCCGGCGCCCAGCGCAGCTTCCCGTAGCCGCGCACCTCGGTGGCATCGCGCAGCTCGATGGGGATGGCCGCGCCGTTCGGGCAGGCCAGATCCACGGTGGAAAAGGGGGCCACCGGATGGAAGGGCACACCGTGGTACCGCGCCTGCACCGCGACGCCGTAGGTGCCCACCTTGTTGGCGAAGTCGCCGTTGGCGGCCACGCGGTCCGCGCCCACCAGGACGCGCTGCACCTTGCCGTCCCGCATAAGCAGGGCCGCCATGCTGTCGGTGATGAGGGTGGAAGGAATGCCCAGCTTCTGTAATTCCCAGGTTGTGAGCCGGCCACCCTGCAGCAGGGGGCGTGTTTCGTCGGCATAGACGTGGATGTGCTTGCCCTGCTCATGCGCGCGACGGATGACGCCCAGAGCCGTGCCGATGCCCGCGGTGGCGAGTCCACCGGTGTTGCAATGGGTGAGGATGCCCTCGCCATCCTGGATGAGCGCGGCGCCGCGGATGGCCATGCCTTCGCAGAGCCGCACATCCTCCTCGAAGATGGCTTGGGCCTCGGTCACGGGGGTGCTGGCGGCCTTCATGCGATCCATGGCCCACATGAGGTTCACGGCCGTGGGTCGGGCCGCCCGTAGGGCCGCGCAGGCGGCGGCGTACTCGGAAGCGGAGGCGCCCCGGTGCGCGAAGGTGGCCAGGCTCGCCGCCGCCGCCACGCCGATGAGCGGCGCCCCGCGCACGGCCAGGCGCTTGATGAGGCCCACCATGACCGCCGGATCGCTGCCGTCCAGCCACACCTCCGCGTCCGGAAGCTGCGTCTGGTCCAGCACCCAGAGCGCGCGGCCATCGTGTTTCAGGCCCAGAGATTCGAAGGCGTTCATCAGATGATCCTCGGCCCGATTTTCGCCCTCAGGGCCCGGAGTTCGGTGAGCTCGGATTCGGCCAGGGGTTTGGCTCCGCCGAGGGCCTCGGCCCTCCATAGGATCTGGGCCACCTGCTCTAGGCGCTCGAGGCCGCCCACGGCCTCGTCCAGGTGCTCGCCCCAGCAAAGGCCGCCGTGGCGGGCCAGGATGAGGAGGCGGTGCTCGGGCAGGAAGGGCAGGAGGTTCGAGCCCATGGCCTCGGTGCCGGGGGTGGCCATGGGTACGATGGGGATGCGCCCGGCGGCGAGGATCACTTCCGGCAGGCCGTCCGCAGGCAGTTCCTTTAATGCGGGGCGCGCCAGGGACCAGGCGATGGCCGTGGGCGGGTGGGCGTGGACCACGGCCTTCGCTTCCGGCACCGCCCGGTAGATGGCCAGGTGCATTGCTCGCTCGCTGCTGGGACGGCCCGAAAGGATCTCCCCCTCCAGCGTGAGGTGGGCCAGGTCCTCCAGGCGCACCTTGGCCTTGGGGACGCCGCTGGGCGTCATGGCGATGAGGCCGTTGGGCAGGCGCACCGAGAGGTTGCCGTCCGAGGCCGCCAGCAACCCCGCGGCATGGAGCCGCCGGCAGCCGTCGAGGAGATCGTGGAGTGGGCCGGTGGCGTCCATGACGGGATTATCGCCTGAGGATGGACGGGAATTGGCCTGTGCTCCCCTATGGTTTTGCTTTTTTCGAAGATTTCGACTTGCCGGCGATGTTGAGCATGACCGCTCGGCGAATTAGGGCCTTGAAGGCGGACGCGTCGATCTCGTCTCCCTCGTGGATGTCGATGGCGCGGCGAGCGTTCCCCTCGAGGCTCGAGTTGAAGAGATGGTCCGGATCTTCCAGAGACGCGCCCTTGATGAAGGTGAGTTTCACGGCCTTCTTGTACGATTCGCCCGTGCAGATGATGCCGTCGTGCGACCAGACGGGCGTGCCCATCCATTTCCACTCCTCGACGACCTCCGGGTCGGCCTCCTTGATGAGCTTGCGTATCTTGTCCAGGGTTTTCCCCCGCCAGCCACCGAGCTCGGCGATCCGTTCCGAGATGAGTTCCGAGGCCGACTGGCCTTGATTCGCGTCTGTCTTTTTCATGGGCTCATCCTGGAAGGTCGGGACAAGTCACGGGCAGGGAGGCAGGGGATGGTCATGGCATGCCTCGGAATGACCGAGCCTAGCGCTGCTTGGTTGCGGGCATGGCGGCGTAGCGCTCGGCCTGGCGGAGGTTCTCGACGATCACGGGGTTGTCAGGCTGCAGGGAGAGGGCCGCGCGGAAGTCGTCCCGGCTCTCCTGGTAGCGCTTCAGCTCGAACCGGGCCCGGCCCCGGTTGAAGAGCGCCTCAAGCTGGTTCGGCTCCAAGGCCAGCGCATGGTTCAAGGCGTCGTCGGCCTCGGCCCAGGCCTTCCGTTCGTTCAGGCAGCGGCCCAGGTTGTTCCAGGCGTACGCGATTCCGGGATCCTTCGCCACCGCCTCCTTGAGGAAGGGCTCGGCCTCGGGGAAGCGGTCCACGCGGGCCAGGGCCTCGCCCTTCCAGGCGGTGGCCGTGGCGTTCCCCGGCCGCAGGGCCAGCAGGGTCTCCGCGTGGGTGAGCAGCGCGGGCCAATCCTGGGCCATCCGGTCCTCGGCGCAGGCGTTGGGGTACCCGTCCGGATGGCCGAGCCTTCCGTTTTCTGCATGGGCCGCGGCCGCCTCGCGGTGGCGGCCGAGCTGGCTCAGGGCCTGGGCGCGATAGAGGCGGCAGGTGCCCAGCTGGGGGCCGGTCCTTGCCTCGAGCTGCGGCTGGACAGCCTCGTACACTTCAAGCAGGCGGCTCCACCGCTGGCTGCGGTTGAGGCAGCGCATCCAGAGCTCGTAGTGCGTTCCGCGCAGGGCTGGCGAGACCGTTTCGAACCAGTCGGCGAGGCCCCCCCAGTCCTGGGCCTTGAACAGGGCCTCCGCCGGAGGGGGCAGGGGCATGACGAGTCCCTGGGTTTGGACCTGGGCCATGAGAATCGGAGGCAGCAGAGGCGGTAGAGGCAGCATGGGCGGTCGTCCGGGATGAAAACCCCAAGCTAGCACAGGACAGCGGGCGGATCCGAACGGTACGGCCTCAGATCCTCAACCGGAAGGGCATGGTGAGGCGGAACCGGGTGGTCTGGGGAACTCCGTTCAGCTTCGCGGGGTGGAATTGCCAGCGGAGGCCATACGCCACACCCACCGGGGCGAAGAATCCCAGCCAGGGCCCTGGCCTGGGATGGCAGGAAACGGGTTTGCCCTCGGGATCCACCACGATCTCGAGAACAAGATTGGTCATCATCTTCCGCGCCCTGGCCTCATGTGGATAGGAAGGCGGAGGTGGCTGGTGGAGGACACGGATCTGGCTGAAATCGAAGGTGGTGGGCAACGTGGGTGGAAGGGAAACGGAATTTGATGGGGGCGTTCCGGCAGGGGGGTAGGGAATCTGCCGGGTCTCCAGGAGGACTGGCGGCTTGGTCGTGAAGAATCCCGGAATGGCTTCGAGGGGCTGAATGGCCCGATCGAATGCGGCTCTGGGAAGCCCCTGCTTCAGAGCGGAACGGATGGCGCCGAGATCTGCCTCGGTTCCCCAGGCGATAGCCCAGTCGAGGACGATCCAGAAGCGCGGATCATTCCAGGGGTCCGACGCCTGGTTCCGGACGGTTGGATGGGCGTCCGCCCGGGCGGCCAGTTCCAGGATCAGGTCCTTTTGGTCCGGATGGGTGCCGAAACACCAGATCGCGTACATCCCCCCATCGAGATTCCAGTCCGGAGTGGTTTGGAGGGTCTTTCTCAGGGAGCGCCAGAAGACGCTTTCATGGTCCAGCCGCAGGGTCTCGGGCATCAGGAATCCACGGAGCGCGGCCGTCGGTGGATCGGTAAGGATGCGATCATCCCTCCCGCTACCAGGCCTCGAAATGCCCAGCAGGTGCGCGATGAGGGCCTCCTGCAAGGCCGGGTATGCGGCGTAGTCGCCCGCCTCCACCCGGCGGGCGAGTGCCCAGGCCTTGAGGTTGGGATGGCTGGAGGCCTCCAATCCCTTCAGCCAGGCGGACCACTTCGGCTGCCGACCGGCTCCAAGATCCGCTTGCCGGTCGGCCAGGAAAGCTTCCAACTGCTCCCGGGTGAATCCCTGCTGGGTGGCGCCGGGCCCGGCCCAGCGCTGGATGAGGGCGAACCCCATCTCGGGGGTGGATGTCACGGCCTGGCCCGCCATCAACAGGCAGGGCGCCAGAAGGCCGAGGGGAAGACATTTTGAAGTCATGGATCGCATCCTGGCGCTTCAGCTCGAGGTGGTTGCAGGACCCGAGCCCAGCAGGAAAAGGCGGCTTGGCCGCCCCTTCCCACGAGACCTTCGGACCTACTTCGTGAGGTTCTGCCTCAGGGCTGCTTTCAGGGCTTCGGCCTCGGGGTTGGCCGCCGTGGGCACCACGCCCGCCAGCTGCCCGGCCTTCTCACTGAGCAGGAGGCCCAGCAGGCTCTCGATAAGGCTGCCGCCGCCCTTGTCGCCGCCGCCCATGTGGATCTTGGGGACGACGTCCACCTGGGACTTCTCGATGGCCTCGGCGAAGCGGTTCATGACCTGCTGCACCAACTGGAACTGCGGGCCGCCGTAGGCTCGGACCTGCTCCTCGATGGCCATGGCCTGGGCGATGCCCACGCGGGCCGCCTGCTCGGCCTGGGCTTCAGCCATGACCTTGATGCGCTTGGCCTCGCCTTCGCCCATGAGGCGCACCTTCTCCGCCTCGGCGCCGGCGAGCGTCTGGATCTGCGCCGCCTGCTGCTGGGCCTTGGCGTACTCGGCCTTGCCCTGATTGCTCTGCACCTCGATGCCGATGGCGGATTCCGTCAGCAGGGTCTGCTGCTTGGCCCGGGCTTCGGCCTCGCGCAGCTCCCGCTCCTTCACCGCCGCGCTCTGCTGGCGGCCGTAGGTCTCCACCTGCTCGTCGGCGATCTGGCGGCTGCGGAGCTGGACGAGGATCTGCTCAATCTGCCCGCCGGGCGCGCCGCTGGTGGGCGTGCCGATGAGGACTTCCTGCAGCTCGAGGTTGTACTGGGCGAACTTCTCCTTCATCTGGGTGCCGCTCTGCTCCTGGATGGCGCTGCGGTCCTGAATGAGCTGGATGAGGGTGCGGGTCTGGCCGATGTTCTTGAAGTAGGCGCTGACCATGGGATCGAGGGTCTGCTCCACCAGTTTCTTGATGTCGCCAAAGCGCTGGATGACGAGGGGCGCCTTCCGGTAATCGATGTGGACCACCACGGACAGCGGCAGGCTGGGTTCGAAGGCGTCCTTGGTGATGAGGCTCACCTCGGTCAGGTTCTCGTCGAACTTATGGCTGCCCACCTCGCCCTTGGACCACTTCAGGATGAAGTTGGTGGTGGGCACCATGAGTACCTTGCCGGCGTAGGTATTGAAGGCGTATTTGCCGGGCAGGAGCGGGTCGCTCCAGACGCCGCGTTGGCCCATGGTGACCAGCTCGCCATGGCGGTAGTCGAGGCCACTGATATCGGCGCCCTTGGCGCCGGTATAGCTCACCACCACCCCCACCGTGCCCACATCCACCACCGTCTTGGGGATCAATTCCACGGTCGCGAACAGGCGGTTGATGTAGTAGGTGCCTTCCACCAGCACCTGGTACTGGCGCCCGCGCTGGCCGCCCGCCGCCAGGAACTTGTCCGCGTCCTGGAAGTTGTTGTGGTAAGTGGCGGCCTGGTGCGGGTCCTCGCCCACGGTGGAGGCGATGATCTCGCCGCTGGCCAGGGAAGGGCCGTCGTGCACGGTCACGATGCCCACGGCGTCGTCCGTGCCCTTGATGATCACGGGGCGCCAGCCGCCACGCTCGGCGATGATGGCGCTCATTTTCTGGAAGGTTTCCACCTCACTCTTGTCCAACGGCAAGTAGTAGACCTGGTCTTCGGTCAGCACCACGAATTGGACCAGGTTGATGGCGTACATGCCCTCGCGGAGGATCTGCCGCTGAGGGCCCTTTTCCCCGCCCCCTTGAATGAAGGCCAGCACATCCTGGAAGTCCGCGCCCCGGGCGTTGCTGGCCAGGGCCTGGGAGGAGGGCAGGTCCTTGCCGTCCCGGGCGAACACGTAACCGATCTTGCCCTGGGGGATGGTGACCAAGGGCATCTTGTGGATGCGGTACTGGAAAGGTGTGAGGAAGTGCCAGCCACCACGCAGGAGCTGGGGCTGGAAGCCAGCTTCGCCGCCAAGGGCGATGAGGCCAGTCTTGACGGACCCCTTGCCGCTGATGAGCTTCTCGACGATACCCACGCGGTTGTTGGGGATATAGCGGATCCACTTGCTGAGGAGGATCACCGCGAAGGCGATGACGAGAAGGCTGAGCAGACTCAGGCCGGGGTTGGCGGAAAGCCAGGTGAGGTCCATGAGGACTCCAGGAGACGGGTTAAGAGTGCCAAACAAAACCCTCACGGGGCCGCGCGAGGGCCGCCGGGCGAGCGAGGCGAGGAAGGCGAGGAGACGCGTAGCGGGTACTACGCGCGACGGAGCCTCCGGCTCTGCGAACCGGAGGCGAGCAGGAGCGGCGCATGGCGTCGCGATAGCTGGAGGTGACGCGGCATCGCCCTCCACCTGACGGGCCCTGCCCCGCAGGGCCCTCCCGCTCGTTCCTCGCGGAGGCGAAGCCTCCCCGCCGGCCCCCGCCCGGAGGGATGAAGCCAGGCTGGGGCTCCGCGGCGTCAGGGCCCTTGAACAACGAACCACGTTGCCCTGCGGGCCCTTCCTTGCGGTGCATCCAGCCTGGCATCATCGCGGCCTCGTCAGGGTTTTGTTTGGCACTCTGAGCATACCGGCCCCGGGCGCCGTCCCGCCGGGATTCCGGAGTTCGTCCGCGGTCCCGCACCCGCACGCCTGGGGGGGTGGGCAACTGGGATCCGACGCGGAAAGAACCATACGAAGGCTCAGATCATAGTCAGGTCCGGGGGTTGCGCCGTGACGGGCATCACCATTCCGCCTAGGCTGGGGCATGGAAATCTTCCCGAAACGAGGGCGGGGCCAGGGAGACCACCGCGACCTGGCCGTGGTTCTGGCCATCTTGGCGAGTTCCAGCCTCGTTGCTCAGGCCATACCTACTTGGGAGGAACTGGAGGCGAAGCAGGCGCGCATCGCGACCATTGATCTCCGCATCGGCGATGTGTTCGATCTCTCGCTGCCCAAGGAAAACCACTGGATCGGGCGTGCGGCAAACTTCCTGCATATCGAAACACGGGAACAGGTGGTGCGTCGGGAGCTCCTTTTCCATCCCGGCGAGACCGTGAATGCCCGCCTGATCCATGAGACTGAAAGGAATCTGCGGACTTTTCGATTTCTGAAAGATGCCCAGATCGATCCCCAGGTAGACGAGGCCGGAGCGGTCAGGGCGGTGGTCCGCACCCGGGATGCGTGGACCCTGAAGGGCAGCGCCGGCTTCACGCAGGTGGGCGGCCAACGGAATTTCGGATTCTCCATCCACGAAGCCAACCTGCTGGGTTACGGCAAGGACCTTATCCTGGCCCACGAGAAAACCCCCGAACGGTCCATCGACACCGTGCAGTACCTGGACCGCCAGATCCTGGGAACCCAGTGGACCTTGGACACCCGCTACCAAGTGCTCTCGGACGGGAAGACGCGCTTCCTTGAGCTGGCGAAGCCCTATCGTGGGCTGGAAACCCCCTGGTCCATGACCTTCCGTGCCTCGTCCTCGGACGCCATCGAATCGGTCTATAACCTGGAGCAGACCGCCTACACGTTCCCCTCCCGACAGGAGAGCGCCCTTGTCGGAGGGTCGATGGCGACGGCCGTGCTGGACGGCCGGGCGTTGCGTCTGGGTGGGGGCTTGGACCTCAAGCAGTCGGAATATGGTCCCATGCAGACGCTGACCGCCGGGGGTCTGCCCGTTCCCCAGCTGCGGGATCGCCTGCTGCGGGGCGTCCATGTCTCGTGGAGTCTGTACGAAGACCGGTTCCGCGCTTTCGTGGATCTGGTTGGCATGACCCACCCCGAGGACTTCAACCTCGGCTGGGAGGCGACCGTCAGCGTGGGATCCTACTTGAGAATCCTCGGGAGTGACGTCGCCTCGCCCTTCCTGCGGGCGAACGCCTCCAAGGGGTGGGCCCCGGGCCCCAGTTCCCTCCTGTTGCTGCGAACTCAGGGTGCTGCCCGCCATGAGGCCGACGGCTGGCAGGACGTGGCGCTCAACCTGAATCTCACCGCCTACTTTCAGGGATTCCGCTACCAGACCCAGGCCGCCTACGCGCAGCTGGACGCAGTTCACCGACCCGACCCCAGCTCCTACCTCTACCTCGGCGGCATGGATGGCATGAGGGGGTACGGGAATCACCTGCTGCTGGGTGATCGTCGCTGGATGACCTCCCTAGAGGAGCGTGTGAACACGCCCTATGACTGGCTTGGCATCCTCCGGCTAGGGTTCGTGGCGTACGCGGATATTGGGGCCATCCGTCGAACCGACACCGGACGCTGGAGCCGCACCTACGCGGATGTGGGCGGGGGCTTGCGTCTGGGTAACCTGAAGAGCTCGGTCGGACGGGTGTTCCTGTTGACCGTTGCCTACCCATTGGTTCGAGATCCGGGGACGGAACACCATCAATTCATCGTCAGCGATGTCGTGAAATTCTGACCTGGATCATTCCCCCCGTGCCCAAGGTAGCCTTGTCCCATGGATGAATCGCTGGAGTGGCTTCGGGAACGCTGGGGAAGGCTGGCGCTCTCGGTCTTGGTAGGTTTGGGAGGGCTCTGGTGGTGGTCGGGTCGGGCCGTGACCCAGCCGCCGGGCATCCTCGCGCCGGGGGATCCAGTGCAGACTCAGCCGGAAACGGCGGCGACCTGGACTTACCGGAATCACACCCTCACATCGCTCGCGGCCTTCGAGATCCATGCCCGGGTGTTGAGCGCTGAGCGCTACCGCTTCGACCGGGCCGCGGAGTTATCCCCCGTGGACCTGGCCCTGGGTTGGGGTTCCATGTCCGATTCGCGCGTCCTCGAGGCCTTCAGCATCGAGCAGCGGGACCGTTGGTACTTCTGGCGGTCAGCCCATATGCCCATCCCAGAAGCCGAGGTCATCGACCACAGCGCCAACATGCACATGATCCCCGCAAACGAAGGCATTGCCCGGCGCCTGAAGGCGGCCAGGGTAGGGCAGGTGGTCGATCTGAAAGGCCAGCTCGTGCGTGCCGATGGGAAGGATGGCTGGCATTGGGTCAGCAGCCTGAGTCGGACGGATACCGGGGATGGCTCCTGCGAGGTGATCTGGGTGGAGTCGGCCCGGGTCGCAGACCACTCACCGGATATGTGACCGCCTGATCGGCAAAATAGAATCCTCTGGCTGCTAGACTCAGCGAGGTAAGGCCTTCCAAGCCCTTGGAGCCCCATGTTTGACATCGAAGCGTCCCTCGACAGCCGATTGCTGGCCGTGCCCCGGAACCGTCCCACGGTGATGTTTCCGGAGGCCCTGGACCCACGCACCCTCGAAGCCGCCTGCTTCCTGGGCCGGTTCATCCGCCCGGTCTTCCTGGCGCCAGAGGCCGAGGTTCGGGCCGTGGCCGCTCAGCGGCTGGCCCATCTGGGCGTGGACCGGGTGGCCTATACCCTCTCGGAAAGCGCCTTCGTCGATCCCGCTTCCCGCCCCGACATGGTGGAATCCTTCGCCGCCGCCTGCGTGGCCTTCGGGCAGGTCCATGGCAAGCCAATCGGCTTGGCCGAGGCCCGAGCGCTGGTCTCCGAGCCCGGGCGCTTCGGCATCTGGGCGGTGAAGCTGGGGCACGCCGACATGGTCGTGGGTGGTGCCATCCACGAGCCCAAGGCCTTCTTCCGCCCCATGGTCGACATCCTGGCCCAGCGCAGCGTCACCTGCGAGGCCGGCGTCTTCGTGCTGCCGGACGAACACCCCGAAGAGGTCTACCCCCACAACATCGTGGTCTTCGGGGATGTGGGCGTGAACGCCAGCATGACCCCCCGCACCCTGGCGGAGGTGGCCGTGGGCACCTGCGCCGTGGCCCGGGACCTCATCCCCGAGGAGATCCTGCCGGAGATCCGCTGCGCCATGGTGTCCTACTCCAATCGCGGCAGCGACGAGGGCCCCTCGCCGGAGCTGGTGCGCCAGGCGGCGGACCTGGTGCCGGAGATCCTCGCGGAGCGTATCGCCCACAGCCCCCGGTACGCGAGCATCCAGATCCGGGGCGAGGTGAAAGTCAGCGTGGCCCTGTCGCGCCGTTCCGCCGGCCTCTACCATGCGGACGGCCTGCCCTGGGAAGGCGTCCCCAACGTGATCGTGTGTCCCAACCTGGACATGGGGAACCTGCTCTACCACCTCTATGCCACCCGCTTCCCCGAGGCCAAGAAGTTCCCGGTGATGTTCGGCCTCTGGTTCCAGGGCGTGGACCTGCCCATGGACTGCACGCCGGAGGACATCCGACTCGCCGTGAAGGCGTCGCTGATGCGGCTTCATGCCTATGGCGAGTGGAAGCGCACCCCCAAGGACACCTTCTTCCGCCGCCATCGCGTGCTGGTGCTGAATCCCGGCTCCACCTCCACGAAGACCTCGATCTTCGAGGGGGACGAGGAACGGTTCACCGAGGAGCTCCAGCATTCCGCCGAAGACCTCAAGGCGTTCGAAGGCAAGCCGATCACTGAACAGTTCAGCTTCCGCAAAGACGCTGTCCTGCGCTTCCTGGCGGGCAAAGGCCTCTCGCTGGCTGACCTCGACGCCGTGGCTGGGCGTGGCGGCCTCCTGCGGCCCATCCCCCACGGCACCTGGCGGGTGGGGCCCGTCATGCTCGAGGATCTGAAGGCGGGCGGGCGCGGCGAGCATGCATCGAACCTCGGCGCCCTCATCGCTGCCGAATTGGTGGCCGGGACCGACAAACCCGCCTACATCGTGGACCCGGTGGTGGTGGACGAAGCCGACCCCAAGGTGAAGGTCTCGGGCCTCAAGGAACTGCCCCGCCGCGTCATCAGCCACGCTCTCAACCAGATCGCCACCGCCCGCCGCTACGCCGAAGAGCACGAGACCTTCTACGAGCGCGTCAATGTCATCGTGGCGCACATGGGCGGCGGCATCACCGTGGGCGCCCACCGCAAAGGCCGCTACATCGACGTGAACAATGGGTTGGACGGCGAAGGGCCCTTCTCGCCTCAGCGCACGGGCACCTTGCCGGCAGGTCAGCTCATCGACCTCTGTTTCTCCGGCAAGTACACCAAGGCTGAGCTGAAGCTCAAGAACAAGGGCCGGGGTGGCATGATCGATCTGCTGGGCACTTCGGACATGCGGGAAGTGGAGCGTCGCGTGGAGTCCGGAGATGCCGAGGCCACCCTGGTCTACGACGCGATGATCTACCAGATCGCCAAGGCCATCACGGCCCTGGCCCCGGCCTTCGACGGCGCCCCCATCGACGCCATCCTGCTCACGGGCGGCATGGCCAGGTCGCCGAAGCTGGTGGCGGAACTGACCCGCCTCACCACGGCCATGGGATGCCCCGTGAAGGTCTATCCGGGGGAGAACGAGATGGCCGCCCTCGCCAAGGGTGCCTTGCGTGTGCTGTCGGGACGGGAAGGGGCCAAGGAATATCCCCCTGCTTGATGCGCCCATTGCCTCTAGACTGGGGACACCCGTTTCTGAGACTTGCGATGTGGAGGCCTCTTGAGCCACTGCCGACGCCTTGCCCCAATCTTCCTCACGCTGCTGGCTGTCTTCGGCCCCACGGCCTGGGGCCCAGCGCTCCACGCGGGCCCGTCCAAGGCTGCACCGGATCCTGAACTCGTGCTCCGTCCGGCCCGCGCCGCCTACGTGAACCTCGCAGCGAAAGGGTTCAGCCGCTACCGCTTCGTCGCGACGCCGGACTGGGCCGCCATGCTGGCGGAGCAGGCGAAGGCCAATCCCGAGGGCTATGACGCGGCCATGAAGCTCTTCGCGAAAATCCGGTTCAACGTGCTGGTGGGCACCCAGGGCGACGCCCAGGTCTCGCACAACATCGTGGATAGCCCCAACCCGCAGACAACGGCGGGCCTGAACCAGGTCTACGGCGGGATGGAACAGACCCTCACGGGATTCTTCCAAACCTGGACCCCCTTCATGGTCGAATCGCCGTTCCCGCCCGTGGGCCACGCCGCCCGGATCGAGGATGCCGGCACCCACTACCGCGTGGATTGGGAAGAGGCGGGAGACACCAAGGTCCAGCTCAAGATGGACAAGGCCTTCGTCATCACCGACATGAGGGTGCAAAGCCCCGCATTCGATTCCACCATCCGGCCCATCTTCGACCGGCAGCCAGGCGGGTTGGTGCTGGCTGGGTACGACGCTGAATATCTGTCCAAGGCCTCCTCGCTGCGATTGAAGGTCCTGATCAAGAACAAGGCGATCCAGGACTTGCCCCTTCCCGTCGCACTGGATCTCAGCGTCTGGACCGGCGGGAATAAGCAACAGATCCTGATGACTTTCTCAGAGCTGAACCTGGAGAAAAAGTAGGCGCTCTAAGCCAGCAGCGCTGCCAAGGCGATGGAGCTGAGCTTGGTCTTGGCGGTATCGCCGCGGCTGCTGAGGACGCAGGGCACCTTGGCGCCGGCGACGACGGCAGCGATCTCGGCTCCGCCGAGTTTGGTGCCGGCCTTGTAGAAGGTGTTGCCGGCTTCCAGGTTGGGGAAGAGCAGGCAGTCGGCGTCGCCGGCCACGGGGCCAGCCATGCCCTTGATACGGGCGGATTCGGGATCGATGGCGCCATCTAGCGCCATGGGGCCGTCCACCAGGGCGCCCTTGATCTGGCCGCGATCCGCCATCTTCGAGAGCAGGGCGGCTTCGGCGCTGGCGCGCATCTTCGGCTGCACCTGCTCCGAGGCTGCCAGCACGGCGACTTTAGGCATCTCGATGCCCAGGGCCTTCGCGGTCTTCACCAGGTAGCCGAGGATGGCGACCTTCTCCTTGAACTCGGGCTCAGGGATCACGGCCACATCGCCGGCGATGAGCAGCTTGGCGTGGCCGGGATGCTCCATCACGGTCACGTGGCTGAGGATGGCGCCCGGATCCAGCAGCCCCTGGTCCTTGTTCAGGATGGCCTTCATGTAGAGCTCGGTGCTGAGCAGGCCCTTCATGAGCAGGTCGGCCTCACCGAAGCGGATCATGGCCACCGCCTTGTCGGCCGCTTCCGTGGCTGAGGGCGAATGGACCATGCGGAAGCGTTCCTTGGGAAGGCCGAGCTCCTGGAGTACCTTCGTCATCACGGATTCGTCGCCCACCAGGATGGCCTCCACCAGACCCGCTTCCACGGCTGCGTTCACGGCTTCCAGGGTGTGGGCGTCGTTGGCCCAGGCCACCACCAGCCGCTTGTGGGGGCGGTCCTTCACGGCGCGTAGCAGGTCGTCGAGGGTGTTGATCCGCATGGGGGATCCTGTCGAAAAACGCTGGGCGCCCCAGCGGTACCGCGAGGAGAGTACCATGGCGCCATGGCCGTTTCCGTGAGCTTGCGCACATACCTCCAGGAGCAGATGGGGCAGATCCGCCCTGTGAGCTCCCGGCCCATGTTCGGCGGTCTCTGCTTCTTCGCCGAAGGCCGCGCCTTCGCCCTGGCGGCGGAAGACACGCTCTACTTCAAGGTGGATGACACAAACCGGCCCGATTTCGAGGCCGCCGGCATGGGTCCCTTTCTGCCTTTCGGTGATCCTGCCAAGCCGATGGGGTACTACGAGCTACCCGCCGAGGTGCTGGAGGACCCGGACCAGCTCGCAGTCTGGATGGCCAAGGCCATCGCCGTGGCCGCCCGCGCCAAATCGAAAGTACGTTCCAATCCCAAACGAAAGTAACGCCCATGCCCGCCTTCACCATCCGTCCTGCCACGTCCGAAGATGCCGCCATCCTCGCGGATCTCGGCGCCCGCACCTTCCGCGAGACCTTCGAGCCGCACATCTCCGGTCCGGACCTGGAGGCTTTCCTGGCGACTGCCTATGGCGAGGCCATCCAGCGCGCGGAACTGGCGGATCCCTCCCGGCCCGCGCGGATCCTGGAGGTGGATGGCGTACCCGCGGGCTTCCTCCAGTTGCGCCTGGGCCATCGGGAGCCTGGTGTTCCCGGCGAGAAACCGGTCGAGCTGCAGCGCATCTACGTGCTGCGCGCGGCCCAGGGCGGGGGCCGGGGCGCGGCCCTGATGGCGGAGGCGGTGGAGATGGCCCGGGCCTGGGGGGCGGATGTCCTCTGGCTGGGCGTGTGGGAGAACAACCTCAAGGCCCTGGCTTTCTATGCCCGGACCGGCTTCCGCGAGGTGGGCGACCACGTCTTCCAGATCGGGGACCAGGTCGATCGCGACCTGATCCTGGCGCGGGACCTGACTTGAACCTGGTACTGCTGCTGCCGGAGGATCTGACGGCTCCGGATCGGGCTCGCCTCACGGGCCGACGCCTGGCCCACGTCCGCGAGGTGCATCGCGCCGCGGTGGACGACGAGCTGGCCGTGGGCCTGCTGGGCGGGAAGATGGGCCGGGGCCGGGTGCTGCGCCTGGACGACGAGGCCCTGGACCTGGAGCTGACCCTGGATCAGGCGCCTCCGCCCAAGCTGCCGTTGACGCTGCTCATCGCCGTGCCGCGCCCCAAGGTGCTGAACCGGGTGGTGGCGGCCGCCGCCAGCCTGGGCGTGGCCCGTATCGTCCTGCTGAACGCCTGGAAGGTGGAGAAGGCCTACTGGGCCAGCCCGAAGATGCGGCCCGAAAACCTCCGCGAGCAGCTGCTCCTGGGCCTGGAGCAGGCCAAGGACACGGTCCTGCCGGACCTGCGCCTGGCGCGGCTCTTCCGCCCCTTTGTGGAGGATGAGCTGCCGGGCCTGCTGGCGGGCGGCACGGGCCTCATGGCCCATCCCGGCACGGGCGCGGTGGCGCCGAAGGTGCTGGCGGCCCCGGTCACCCTCGCCATCGGCCCCGAGGGCGGCTGGGTGGAGGCTGAGGTCCAGAGCCTGCTGAAGGCCGGCCTGCATCCCCTGGACCTCGGCCCCCGCATCCTCCGCACCGAGACCGCCCTGGCGGCGCTGGTGGGGAAGCTGTTCTAGCCCAGGAACAGCCGGTACGCTGGGTTGTCGCCCTCATCCACGAACCGGTAGCCCAGCCCGTCCAGGAAGGCCTGGAAGGCAGGCGTGTCCTCGGGCGGTACCTGAATTCCGGCCAGGACGCGGCCGTAGTCGGCGCCGTGGTTGCGGTAGTGGAAGAGCGAGATGTTCCAGCCACGGCTCATGTGCTCCAGAAAGCGGAGCAGGGCGCCGGGGCGCTCGGGGAATTCGAAGCGATAGACGCGCTCATGGGTCACCGAAGGAGCTCGTCCGCCCACCAGGTGGCGGACGTGGAGCTTGGCCATGTCGTTGTCGCTCAGGTCCTGGGCCTCCAGCCCCTCAGCCCGCAGGCGCGCCAGCAGGGGCTCGAGCTCTGAGCGGTCTGACATCTGCAGGCCCACGAAGATGTGGGCCCGTTCCGGGTCCGCGAGTCGGTAGTTGAACTCGGTGATGGCCCGGTGGCCGATGAGTTCGCAGAAGGCCTTGAAGCTGCCCGGCCGCTCGGGGATGGTGACGGCGAGGATGGCCTCGCGCTTCTCGCCCAGCTCCGCCTGCTCCGCCACGAAGCGGAGGTTGTCGAAGTTGGCGTTGGCCCCGGAGAGGATGGCCACGAGGTTGCCTGCGGCCGGGTCGGCGCCCTGGCGGGCCGCCCAGGCCTTGAGCCCCGCCAGCGCCAGGGCACCCGCGGGTTCCAGAATGGAGCGGGTCTCCTCGAAGACATCCTTGATGGCGGCACAGATCTCGTCCGTGTTCACCAGCACCATCTCGTCCACGTACTGCCGGCAGAGCTCGAAGGGCAGGGCGCCCACCTGGCTGACGGCCACCCCGTCCGCGAAGAGACCCACCCGCTCCAGCCGCACCCGATGGCCGGCCGCCAGGGAGCGGGTCATGGCGTCAGCGTCCACCGGCTCCACGCCGATGATCTTGATCTGGGGCCGGAGGCGCTTGAGGTAGGCGGCGATGCCCGCGATGAGGCCCCCACCGCCCACTGGGACGAAGACCGCCTGCAGCCCCCGGGGCATCTGGCGCAGCAGCTCCAGGCCGATGGTCCCCTGGCCCGCGATCACCTCGGGATCGTCGTAGGGGTGGATGTAGATCTTGCCCTCGGCGGCCATGAGGGCCTGGGAGTGGGCGTAGGCCTCCTCGAAGGAATCCCCGTGGAGGACCACCCGCCCCCCCAGGCGGCGCACGGCGTCCACCTTGATGCGGGGCGTCGTCACGGGCATCACGATCACCGCGTCGCAGCCCAGCTTACGGGCCGCCAATGCCACGCCCTGCGCGTGGTTGCCGGCTGAGGCGGCGATGACACCTTGGGCCCGCTGGGCCGGGTCGAGCTGGGCGATCTTGTTGTAGGCTCCCCGCAGCTTGAAGGAGAACACTGGCTGGAGGTCCTCTCGCTTCAGCCACACGGGGCAGCCCAGGCGGCTGGATAGGCGCGGTGCCGCCTCCAGGGGCGACTCGATGGCCACGTCATAGACCAGGGCCGTGAGGATGCGCTCAAGGAGATCCTGCGGGGGCTGGACCATATCTGGGCTCATGGGTGCTCCGGGATAAAGAAAAAACCCCCCGACCTTGCGGTGCGGGGGGCTTGGAATCGTGAATCGGATCCGGCCTATGCCCCCTCGCGCGACGGAATGATCGCGATGGCGGCGATAATGAGGGTGGAACCGGCGTGGGACATGAGAAGCCTGTTGGAAGGTCAAACTAGCATCGATTTCCTGGTGCCACAAGGCGATTTTGGGGGCGGCGCAGGCAGGGCTCGCGCCTTCATCGTTAAGCGATGTATAGTAGTCCACCCTTCACCGGAGTCTTTGATGCCGCGCTTCCGTGCTTCCGCTGTGCTTCTCGTGGCCTGCGCCCTGGTGGCCCAGGACCGCGCCCCCCGTTTCGTCAGCTCGCCGGATGTGCGCGGAGACCGCGTGGTGTTCACCTGGGAAAGCGACCTCTGGCTGGGTTCCCTCAAGGGTGGCGAGGCCCGTCGCCTGACGACGCATCCCGGTCTGGAGACCGCGGCCCGCTTCAGCCCTGATGGCAAGTGGATCGCCTTCACCGCCCAGTACGACGGGGCCACCGAGGCCTATGTCATGCCCGCCGAGGGCGGCACGCCCAAGCGCCTCACCTGGAGCGGGTATGCCGCCGTGCAGGGCTGGACGCCGGACAGCCTCCAGGTGGTGGTCAAAGCCCTTGGTGGGTACGACCGCCGCCCTATCGAACGGCTCTTCACCGTCGATCTGGAAGGCCACGAACCCGCGGCCCTCGCGGTTCCGCGCGCCGTCCAGGGCACCCTCTCGCCGGATGGCCAGCGCCTGGCCTACAGCTCCAAGGGGCATGTCGAGTACTACTGGAAACGCTACAAGGGAGGCCTGCACCAGGACCTCTGGCTGGCGGATCTGAAGGCCGGCAGCTTCACAAAGCTGACGGACTATGTGGGCCGCAACGGCGCCCCCATCTGGGCGAACGGCAAGGTGCTCTTCGAGTCCGACCGCGGCGCCAACGGCATCACCAATCTCTATGCGGTCGATCCCGCCACCAAGGCCGTCGAGCAGCTCACGGACCTCAAGGACTTCGACGTGCAGCAGCCCAGCACGGACGGCCACACGGTCGTCTTCATACAGGGCGGCCACCTCCAGGCCCTCGATCTGGCCACGAAAGCTGTTCATCCCGTCCCCGTCACCACCGCCAGCGACGGTTGGAAGGTGGCGCCCCATCCCGTGAATCCCAAAGAGTGGATCCAGGCCATGAGCCTGACTGGCGGCACCGCCGTCTTCGAGGCCCGGGGTGAAGTCTTCCTCCTGCCCACGGACGCGACGAAGCCCGCGAAGAACCTCACGCAGACGCCGGGCGTGCGCGAGCGCTTCCCGCGCCTGTCGCCGGACGGCAAGCGCGTGGCCTACTTCAGCGATGCCAGCGGCGACTACGACCTCTATGTGCAGCCCGCGGAGGGTGGCGCGGCGGAGCGCATCCCCACGGGCCTCAAGACCGCCCTCTACCACCTGGAGTGGAGCCCGGACGGCACGAGGATCCTCTTCGGCGACAAGAGCTTCGCCATCTACGTCATGGACGTGGCCACGAAGAGGCTCACCAAGGTGGACGAGTTCCACGACCTGAAGAACGACCAGTTCACCTGGGAGGTGAGCGACTACACCTGGGCGCCGGACTCCCAGTGGGTGGCCTACTCGGTGGTAGAGCCTAGCCGCAACGGCCGCATCGTCCTCTTCAATCTGGCCACGAAGCAGAAGGTGGCTCTCACGGACGGGTTCTACGACTGTGTGAACCCCACGTTCGACCAGGACGGCAGCACCCTCTATTTCCTGAGCTACAGCAACTTCCACACGAGGCTCGACCCCAGCCAGGACAACCACATCCAGTCTGCGCCGGTGCAGGTCATGGCCGTGAAGCTGCGGGCCGGTGAAGACAAGGTGTCGGCCGCATCATCCCTCGCGTCCGCCTCGGCCTTCCGCATCGATGTGGCGGGCCTCTCCGACCGCATCGCCCCCCTGCCGGTGAAGCCCGGCAACCTCTTCCACCTCAAGGCCGGTCGCGGCCTCGTGGGCTGGGATGAGGCCGAAGCCTGGGACGATCACGTGGTGGAGGAGTTCTACGCGCCCCGGGGCGTCGACAAGTGGAAACTGCACCTCTACGACGCCACCGCCAAGAAGGACAAGGAGGTGGTGCTGACCGACGCCATCAGCGACTGGGCCTTCGACACCGAAGGCAAGCGCCTGCTCCTTCGCAAGGGGCCGAACTTCCACGTGGGTGAGGCCGCGGCGGTGTTCACGTCCAAGGCATTGCCCGAGAAGCTGGACCTGGAACGCATGAGCATGACCGCCGACCCCCGGGCCGAGTGGAAGCAGATCTTCGAGGACACCTGGCGCTGGTACCGGGACTTCTTCTACGACGTGAACATGAACGGCAATGACTGGACCGCCATCGGCGCCAAGTACCGCGCCTGGCTCCCCGAATTGAACTCCCGCCAGGAACTGAACTGGCTGCTGAGCCAGATGGTGGGCGAGCTGTGCGTGAGCCACACCTATGTGTCCGGCGGTGACCTGGGGCCGGCCAAGCTGGCGCCCAGCCCGATCCACACGGGGTTCCTCGGCGCCGATTTCAAGGCCGAGAACGGCGTCTACCGCTTCGCCAAGGTCTATGGGCCCACGGCCTATGCCCGTGACCTCAAGGCGCCCCTGGCCGACCCGGCGCCCAAGGTGAGGGAGGGCGAGTACCTGCTGGCCATCGACGGCAAGCCTCTCAAGGCCCCGGAGGCCATCGAGTCTCGCCTCCAGGTCATCAAGGGCCAGAAGGTCACGCTGACGGTGAACGCGAAGCCCACTCTGGATGGCGCCCACACCGTCGAGGTTGAACCCGTTCCCAATGATGGGCCCCTGCGCTACGAGCACTGGGTGGCGGGCAACATCGCCGCCGTGGACAAGGCCTCCCACGGCGAGCTGGGCTACATGCACCTCACGGCCATGGGCGACCAGAACATCGGCCAGTTCGACAAGTACTGGCGCGCCTTCCGCTACAAGAAGGGCATCGTGGTGGACGTGCGCGGCAACGGCGGTGGCTGGACCGAGTTCTTCATGATCGACAAGCTGGAGCGCAAGCAGGTGGGCTTCAACGTGCTGCGCGGCATGGGTCCCTTCCGCTACCCCGGCACCGCCAGCGACGGCCGTTACGTCTTCCTCACCAACGAGCAGAACGGCAGCGACGGCGAGGCCTTCCTCATGCACGTGAAGGCGCGGAACCTCGGTACCATCGTGGGCGTGCCCAGCTGGGGCGGCCTGGTGGGCATCATCAACACGCAGTTCACCCTGGACGGTGGCCGCGTCGAGCAGAGCAACAACGGCTTCTACGGCCGCGAAGGCAAGTGGTGGGTGGAGAACCACGGCGCCGACCCCGACCTCACCGTGGAGAACGACCCCGCTAGCCTCATGCAGGGCCACGACCGTCAGCTCGATGTGGGCATCGAGACCCTGCTGAAACAGCTGCACGAGAACCCCACGCCTGCGTTCCCGGCGATTCCGGCTTATCCGAAGCGGTGAGCCGCTCGCACTGATAAAAAGATCACCGCCAAGACACCAAGACACCAAGGTGCCAAGAAAAGACAGTGCAAGCTGCTGATGGACGAGGAAGGACGGTGGTGGGAAAGTGGTCCCATTACCGTCTTCTTCGTTCATATGCGTCTAAAGGTAGTTAAGCTCCTACCGGTCAACCAGGAAAAGTAATGACGACCAACAGCGATTTCACTCAGATTGCTAAATCCATCCGATTGGATGTTGAGGAATCGACCAGGGGCGCCAAGCGAATGCGCCTCAAGTCATTGCTTGCCAAATTTGGGCACATCAAGCGCTCAGACAACAACACCGCAGAAATCACACGACTGCTTTCGTCGGAGGGGCTCTGCATGAATCCACCGATAGTTCGCTTCGGCGAAAGTTGGGACATTAGCATCGACACCTGGATCTACTTGTCGTGTGAAACTCCTGTTGAAACCACGCCATCACCCACTTTGCCCACATGGAATGCTGATGGCTGGTTCGACAAGATTGCCCAAATGGATCTCCGTACCGAAAAGGAAGTGGAGATAAAGTTTATTGTTCCTCTCCTGCATCGCCTTGGCTACACAGATGACGATCGCTACGACGGAATGCCTATACCGGCTGCTCATGGGTCAAGAGATACAACACTTGTGATTGATTTTGCATTATTTAATGTATCAAACAGTGACCTTCTGAACCAACCTATACTCACCGTTGAGGCAAAACGAGAAGGTCGCCTTTCAAGGCAACGCGAACTTTTATCTGCGCACAATCAGGCCAAAAGCTATTGCTTGTGGACACAGTGTGACTTCTTCATGGTCACGGATAGCCGCACTATCCAGGTTTTCCATATCGCTCGGGGCAAACTTGGCGAACTGTCCCCCATTTTCTCTTCTGAGCGCAGCGAATTGCTCCATCGGTTCAGCGAACTTTACTCGGTCGCATCTAAAGAAGCATTAACTAATTATTATCTTAAAAAACTTGCTACCACCGAAGAGGCATATTAATGGGATGCCATCTACGAGCCTAGCCCTCCGTTCAACTCGGACCCCGCCTGCATCGCCTTCTGCTCTCTCTTTACTCTCAGCATTTCGCTATCCCGGCTCCGTTCATCGCCTCGATGCAGGTACGGGCGGATTGCTTCATTCGCCAGGCATCCCTGAACAATCAAGCCAAGAGACATCACCATGACCACACGCGACATCTCCAAGCTGCTTTTCACGACCGTCTATCCGCTGTACGTGCAAAAGGCCGAGCGCAAGCATCGGACGCGGGAGGAGGTGGACACCATCATCTGCTGGTTGACGGGCTACAGTCGCGATCAGCTCCGGCACCACACGGTGGTCAACATCGATTTCCAGAGCTTCTTTGACCTGGCGCCGGCGATCCACCCAAACAGTTCTCAAATCAAAGGCGTCGTTTGTGGCATTCGCGTCGAGGACATTCAAGATCCCATCACGCAGAAGATTAGATACCTCGACAAGCTCATGGATGAACTCGCCAAGGGCAAATCCATGGACAAGATTCTGCGCCAGTGAATGGTCACGCCCATGCCGATGAATCGCCTCCAAGAGCGCATCACCACCAGCTTCCAGGCCCAGGGCCTGATGGCGACCCTCGGGGCGGAGCTGGCCCTGGTGGCGGAGGGGGAAGTCCACATCGCACTGCCCTTCTCGGAGCGGCTGTCACAGCAGCACGGGTATATGCATGCGGGCGCCATCACGAGCATCCTCGACAGCGCCTGCGGGTACGCGGCCCTGACGATGGCGCCGCCGGGCTGCGAGGTCGTCACCGCCGAGTTCAAGATCAACCTGCTGCGGCCTGCCCTCGGCGACCGCTTCCTGGCCATCGGACGGGTCCAGAACGCGGGCCGCTCCCTCACGGTCTGCACGGGCGAGGTCCAGGCCTTCTCCGGGACTGAGTCCGTCCCCAAGGTGGTCGCGCTCATGCAGGCCACCATCGCCACCATCCGCCCGTGACGGCGCGGCCTCTGATCCCCTCAGGTTTCCCATGCCCATCGACTACCAGAGCCTGACCGCCGCCCAGAGACAGGCCTGCCCACTCTGCGGCGGGCCGAACGGGTGCGTGCCCTCCGCCTGCGGTCGCACGGATGTGCCTTGCTGGTGCACCACCGTCACCTTCAATCCGGCCTCGCTGGCCCTGATCCCGGAGCACCTGCGAAACCTGGTTTGCCTGTGCCGCCGCTGCGCCGAGGCGCCTCCGACTGAGGCTGGGGTAGGCACAAAAAGCTAAAGATCACCACCAAGGCACCAAGACACCAGGAACTGCAGAAGCATTTCTTTTCGCTTTTCTTGGTGCCTTGGTGTCTTGGTGGTAAATCAGTTTCTTGTTTCGAGATTTAAGATCCACTGGGATCAGAATCCCACAGTGTAGACCCCGTCCCGCATGAGCGGCACGGTCGCCCCGTCGGCCATGGTGAGGTCTACGGCCATCACCTTCACCTCGGGCTGGGTCTCGGGGACGTAGACGCGGTCAATGTGGATGACAGCTTCGGGGCCACTGAAATCTTTCGGTCCCACTTGGCCGCCGAAATGGTCGCTGCGGCCGAAGGCGAGGTGGAGGCCCAGCTTCTCGTCGAGGAGGATCTCGCCGATAGGCTTGATGCCGAAGGCGGACAGCACGCCCAGACCCAACTCGGCGAGGTTGCCGTAGGCGGGTTCCCTGGTCAGAAGTGCTGCTTCTTCACGCGACTTGGGGCCTTCGCTGATCACGCCCAGCGCCTTATTGTTTTGGATGCGATAGCGCACAGTCTCGGCGCCGAACTGCACGGGCATGATGCCTGCGGTGCGGCTGGGATCGCCCGGCAGCTCGCCCTCGTAGGGCACGATGTAGGCCTCGCCGGAGGGCAGGTTGCCCGCCACGCCGGGTTGGGGCAGCAGGCCGCCAGAGGCGTGGCCCGTGCGGTGGCGCAGGTCCACATGCAGGTCGCAGGGGCCTGCGGGGGTGCCGAACCGGAAGGCCGCGCTCTCGGCCCGGTCCAGCAGGTCCTTCAGGAGGTTCACGCGGCGGTTCACCTCAGTGTAGTCCAGGCGCAGGGCGGGGATCATGTCCTCGCGGAAGCCGGGCATGGTGGCGGCGCGGATGGGGTGGGTCTTGGCGGCCAGCTTGAGGGGCGCCGTGGCCGAGAACTTCGTGAGGGCGATGAGGATGGGGTGACTGGCGTACAGGTTGGCGAAGCTCACGGAGGCTGCGGGATCCAGCGAGTCGGCGGAGGGCAGGGGGCCGCCGGCGTGGATCCAGGCGCGCTCGGGCAGATCCCCGTTGTTGGTGTGGACGTTGGGGTAGATCACCAGGCGGGTCGCCAGGCCCAGCTCCCCTTGGTGGGCGTTCAGCTCATCGGCCCAGGCCTGGGCGATGGCGCGGCGGGCGGCCCAGTTGGGGTCGTCAGGCACCTTGACGTCCGGCAGATCCACCAGGATCGCCAGGGCCGTCTCCTCCGGCCGGGGCTGGAACACCCGCTGCACCAGCGCCACCAGTTCGGGTCCCGTCAGGGCTTCGCTCATGCCGTCCTCCGCCTGCGAGGATGCCACAGGGCGGCGGGGCTGGCATCCTGGAGGGATGGCAAAGAAGAAGCGTGGTTGGGGTAGACGGATCCTGGTGGTCCTGAGTTGGATGGTGGGCCTGTTCCTGGGGCTCAGCCTGGCACTGGTGCTGGTGTTCCGCTGGGTGCCGGTGCCGGTATCGGCCCTCATGGTGCAACGCCGGGTGGAATCCTGGTCCAGCGACAAGCGCTACACCTCGCACCACACCTGGGTGCCATTGGAGGACATCTCGCCCAGCCTGGGCGCGGCGGTGATTGCCGCCGAGGACCAGAACTTCCCGGACCACTTCGGCTTCGACTGGGACGCCATCGAGAAGGCCATCCAGCACAACGAGCACAGCCGCAAGAAGCGTGGCGCCTCCACGGTGTCCCAGCAGACCGCCAAGAACCTCTTCCTCTGGAACACCCGCTCCTGGGCGCGGAAGGGGGCGGAGGCCTGGTTCACGCTGATGATCGAGGTGGGTTGGTCCAAGAAGCGGATCCTGGAGGTCTACCTGAACATCGTGGAGTTCGGGGACGGCGTCTATGGCGCCGAAGCAGCTGCCCGCACCTACTTCGGGAAGCCCGCCAAGCGCCTGACGCCGGCCGAGGCCGCCCTGCTGGCGGCCGTACTGCCCAACCCCCGCAAGTTTCGCGCGAACGCCCCCAGCTACTACATCCGGGGCCGCCAGGCGTGGATCCTGAACCAGATGCGCCAGCTCGGCGGCGAGCAGATGGTGAAGGAGATGGAGGCGAAAGCCTTCTAGCGGCGCCTCAGTGCCAGACCAGGTCCCCTTCCCGGGGGCTATGGCGTAGCTCCACGGTGCCTGCCTGGGCGCAGAGGGCGGGGCCTTGGTCGAAGCGCTTGGCCAGGCCGGCCGGCTGGCCTGGCCGGGCCGCCACGCCCACCCATCCGTCGCGGCCGGAGCGCTTGGCGGCGTAGAGGCAGCGATCCGCCACGCGCACCTGGTCCTCCCAGGAGGCGGCCTCCAGGTGGTCTGCCTGGAAGGGGAAGAGCGAGAAGCCGATGGAGCAGGTTATGGTCACGGGTTGCGGCAGGCCCAGGTCGAAGACGTGTTCCCGCAGAGCCTGATGGAGGCGCGCCACCACGGTGGCGGCACCGTCGAGATCGGAAGTGTGGCCCACGAAGAGTATTTCTTCGCCGCCCCAGCGGATGAGAAAGTCGGACTCGCGGGCCTCCCGCCGGAGGATGTCCGCCACCTGCTTCAGGGCCAGATCCCCAGCGGCGTGGCTGTAGGTGTCATTCACGCGCTTGAAGTGGTCGAGGTCGAGCATGGCGAAGACAAGGCAGGATTCGCTGGAGTGGTGGTCCGTGCCCAGGTGGTCGCGCTGGGCGCGCAGGACCAGCGCGAGGACGGGCGGCAGTTCATCCTCAAGGTAGCGGCGGTTTCGCAGGCCCGTGAGGGGATCCGTGGTGGAGATGGTCGCGAGCGCCAGGTTGCTCAATTCCAGCGCTTCCGTGCGCTGGTAGACGAGCACCTTCAGTTCTTCGTTGCGCTTTTCCAGGAGGCGGACCCGCCAGCGGAAGACGGCCAGCCCAGCACAAACGGCCAGACCGGCCCAGACGGGCCAGGCCCACCAGCGCAGCCACCATGGGTGCAGGATTCGGAAGGCCGCCGAGGCCACCGGTCCCGCGCCGCCGTCTTCGATGAGGGCGCGGACCTCCAGGCGGTAGTGCCCCGGTGACAGGGCTGAGTAGCGAAGATCCCGAGAAGGAATGTCCACCCAACCTTCCTCAAGGCCCGTCAGGCGAGACTGGAAGCGGAGCCGACCCTCATGCTCGAACGTCAGGGACGTGAATTGGGCCGTCAGGGTGTTGTCCCGGGAGGGCACGGCACCCAGATCCAAGGGGCCCGCGAAGGGATGTTCCCAGACCCGCGAGCCCAGCCGGAAAGAGATGAACAGGGTTCCTGGAAGGATCCGGGCCTGGAGTCCCTGCTCCGGGGGATGGTGGAGGAGGCCCGCGGTGGATCCGAACCAGACGCCGCCATCCGCGTCCACCCAGGTGGAGAAGGGGTTGCAGTCGGTGCTGGTCAGCCCGTCTTCCCGCCGGAAGAGCCGGTGCTCCTCGCCCTTCATGCACTGGACGCCCTGTGGCCCACCCACCCACAGACGACCTGCGGAATCCACTGCGAGGCTGTAAACCGAATCGCTGGCAAGGCCATCCTTGCGGTTCCAATGCCGCACCACCTTGGGAGCCTCGCCCCGCAGGTCCACGAGCGAGAGGCCCATAGGCTCGTGGTAGGCCACCCAGGCAGTGCCGTCAGGCAGGGCGGCCAGAGCCGCGAGGGGAGCAGGGCGGAGGCCGATCTCCCGGCCCCAGAGGCGCCAGCCTTCCTGGTCCAGGCGAGCCAAGCCCAGTTGCGTGGCGGCCCACAGGCGGCCCTGGGCATCTTCGTGCAGCGCTGTGACGGCTTCGATGGCTGCAATCCCAGGAAGCTCAGCCCGATGGAACTTGGCGTGTCCCGTGGGATTGGAGACCTGCCACAACCCGTCGTGGGTGGTACCCACCCATAGATTGCCCTGGCGATCAAAGGCCAGAACCACCGGCATCGCCAGCCTTCTGGAAGGGGGCAGCGGGAGGCGGGTCAGCCGGGAACGATCCGGGCTGATGCGGATCAGGAAGGTCTGCTCGCCCGCCCCCCAGATGGAGCCGTCGGGACCTTCCTTCAGCGCGCAAAGCACCATGCCCGCAGCAAGGGGGAAGGCTTCGGGGCCCTTGGCCCCCAGGCGTGCGAGGCCACCGCTCGTGGCGATCCAAAGCACGCCGGCTTGGTCCCGGAGCAGGCCCAAGGTGTTATCTGCCGGAAGGCCATCCTGCCGAGTGAAGTTCTCCCAGGTACCCCGACCCTGGAGCCGGTGCAGGCCCAGGCTGGCCACCCAGAGATTACCGGCGCGGTCGACGAAAGCCTGATTGGCCCAGCCCGTGGGCAGGCCTCGGCTCTCGTCGAGGACCCTCCAGGCCCCGTCCGTGAAATGGATCAGTCCTTTGGCTGTGGGGACGAACACGCCGCCCTCACCATCGGGGCTGAGGGATTCCTCATAGAAACTCACGCCTAGGGGCGGTAGTCCCAGGGCCGGAAGGCCCAGGCGCGTTCCGTTGGACGAGAGCACACGAAGGTGACTGGGCGTGCGCACCCAGAGTGTGCCGGATGGGGCCATCAGCAGGGCCTTCACGGGTTCTGCCGGCACCCCTTCGCGGGCCGCCCAGGTGCGCCAGCTGCCGTCTCCACCAAGGTGGCGGAGGACCGAGGCGCCCCCCACCCAAAGCGCATCGCCATCCAGGGCCAGGGCATAGGCTGGGCCGCCGGGCCAACCCTGGACGGGAATGAAGTGGGGGCCGCCATTGACACTCTGGAACAGGCCGGATTCGGTCGCGACCCAGACCCGGCCGCCGGCATCCCGGAGGATCTGGTGGATCTGGGCCGAGACCAAGGGGTCGCCGGGATCCAAGGTCTGGACCCGGCCATCTCGCAGCAGGCAGAGCCCGGCCCGGGTGCCAATCCAGAGGCTGCCGTCGGGGTTGGGGGCAAAGGCCCGTACCCAGGCGGAAGGCAGGCCCTCCGGCAGGCTCCATAGCCGGAAGCTGGTGCCGTCGAAGCGGTACGCGCCACCCTCGGTCCCCACCCACAAGAAACCCTCCGCATCCTGAGTCATGGTGGTGAGGCTGGTGTGCTCCAGGCCTTCGGAGGAGCCATAGTCGCGGAAGACCATGCGCCCAGAGTTGGGGATGCCCGCAGCCGTGCCCCCCAGCGCGAGGCTGGCCAGCAGGAGGGTTCGGGCAAAGCGGAGCAGGGTGCGCATGGATAGGTCTGATTCCATCTTATCGAACGAAAAACAACGGAACTTTCCTATTGGCATGAAGAGTATGAATCCTTCCAGGGGGCTGAAGGGAAGAGGGATCAAAATCACGGATTCCTGACCCGTCGGTTTTCTGTTCAGCCGAACGGTATAGAATGGGCCATCTTCCAGGAGGATCCCCATGAAGTCCCCCGTTCGTGTGGCCGTCACCGGTGCTGCCGGTCAGATCGGATACAGCATTCTTTTCCGCATTGCCAGTGGCGCGATGCTTGGTGAAGACCAGCCGGTGATCCTGCAGCTTCTGGAGATCACACCTGCCCTGAAGGCGTTGAACGGCGTGGTGATGGAGCTGAAGGATTGCGCCTTCCCCCTGTTGGCCGGCGTAACCACTTCCGATGATCCCAAGGTCGCCTTCAAGGATGCGGACTACGTCCTGCTGGTGGGCGCCCTGCCGCGCAAAGCCGGCATGGAGCGGAGCGACCTGCTGAACGCCAATGGCGGCATCTTCAAACCCCAGGGCGAGGCTCTGAGCGAGGTGGCCAGCCGCAACGTGAAGGTGCTGGTGGTGGGCAACCCTGCCAACACCAACGCCCTGATCGCGCTCTCCAACGCGCCCAAGCTGAAGCCCAGCCAGTTCCACGCCATGGTGCGCCTGGACCACAACCGCGCCATCTCCCAGCTGGCGGAAAAGACGGGCAAGCCCGTCACCGCCATCCAGAAGATGACCATCTGGGGCAACCACAGCACCACCCAGTTCCCCGACCTCTACCACGCCACCGTGGACGGCAAGAACGCCTACGAGCTGGTGAATGACCACGCCTGGTACGAGACCACCTTCATCCCCACCGTGGCCAAGCGCGGCGCGGCGATCATCGAGGCCCGCGGGCTCAGCAGCGCCGCCAGCGCCGCCAACGCCGCAATCGCCCACATGCGTTCCTGGGCGCTGGGCACCCCCGAGGGCGACTGGACCAGCATGGCCTTCCCCTCTGACGGCAGCTACGGCGTGCCTGAGGGCCTGGTCTATGGCTTCCCCGTCACCGTGAAGAACGGCCAGGTGGAGATCGTGAAGGGCCTGGAGATCAACGCCTTTAGCCGCGCCAAGATGGACGCCACCGCCAAGGAACTCGAAGAAGAGCGCCAGGCTGTGAAGGATCTGGGCCTGGTCAAGTAGGAAACCCCTTCAGTGGGGAAACCAAGCGGAAGCGCAGGGGGAGCGATCCCCCTGCGCTTTTTTACAATGGCAGGGCGGGGTCCGGAACCTATGCTTGGCTTGAGCCGGAGGTGGACCATGATCGTAGAGGTCGAACGGCGCAAGAAAGCCTGGAGCCGCATCGTCGGGGTGGAACGCCGAGCCGCGCCCCTGCACGATCTGGCCGGACATCCCCTCCCTGATCCGACGAAGCTGGAGGACGAAGAATTCCTCGCTGCCCAGGCGGAACTCGAGGCTGCCAAGAAGAAAGCTCAAGAACACCTGGACCGGTGGGACGATCCCGACCGCTTCGACTGATGTTTGTCTGTCTTGACAGGTAGGGCGACGGTGGAGGAAAGTGGCGGGGCCTTGAGGCCCGCATGTCCCGAGTCGCATTCACAACTAACCTCCAGCGCCACGTGGCCTGCCCGCCCTGCACCGTGGCGGGCGCCACCGTGCAGGAGAGCCTGGAGGCGGCCTTCGCCCTGTACCCGAAGCTGCGGGGCTACGTGCTGGACGAGCATGGCGCCCTGAGGTTCCACATGGCCGTCTTCGTGGACGGCACCCCCATCGCCGATCGCCGGGGGCTCAGCGATCCGGTGTCCGCCGCCAGCGAGATCTACGTCATGCAGGCCCTGTCCGGAGGTTGATGATGTCCGACCAGCTGCTCGTCTCCACCCGCAAGGGGCTCTTCTCCGCCCACCGCACGGCCCGCGGCGTCTGGGACCTCGACTCGGTGTCCTTCCTGGGGGACAACGTCTCCCTGGCCATGCAGGATCCCCGCGACGGCGCCTGGTACGCGGCCCTGGACCACGGTCACTTCGGCGCCAAGCTGCACCGCTCGAAGGATCGCGGGGCCACCTGGGAGGAGATCGGCGTGCCCGCCTATCCCACGCCGCCCGAGGGGCATGTGGAGAAGGACTTCCTCGGCCGCGAGATCCCCTGGCGCCTCATGCGCTTCTGGTGCCTGACGCCGGGCCTCGCGTCGCAGCCGGGCCTGCTCTGGGCGGGCACGCTGCCCGGGGGCCTCTTCTGGAGCGAGGACAGCGGCGCCACCTGGACCATGGTGGAAGCCCTCTGGAACATGCCGGAGCGCCGCAAGTGGGCCGGGGGTGGTGCCGATGTGCCCGGCATCCACTCCGTCTGCGTGGATCCCCGGGATGGGAACCGCGTGGTGGTGGCCGTCTCCAGCGGCGGCGTGTGGCACACGCAGGATTGCGGAAAGACCTGGACGGCCCACACCAAGGGCATGCGGGCCGACTACGCGCCTCCGGAACTGGTGGAGGCACCGGAATCCCAGGATCCGCACCGCATGGTGCAGTGCCCCGCCGCGCCGGATATCTGGTGGATCCAACACCACAACGGCATCTTCCGCAGCACGGACGACGCCATGAGCTGGACGGAGATCAAGGACGTGAAGCCCTCCGTCTTCGGCTTCCCCGTGGTGGTGCATCCGAAGGATCCGGACACCGCATGGTTCGTGCCCGCCATCAAGGACGAGCGCCGTATTCCTGCGGAAGGCAAGGTGGTGGTGAACCGCACCCGAGATGGGGGCCGCACCTTCGAAACCCTGCACAGGGGTCTGCCGCAGAGCTGGGCCTACGACCTGGTGTACCGCCACGCGCTGGATCTGGACGCCACCGGCGAGCGCCTGGCCTTCGGCTCTACCACAGGTTCGGTGTGGGTCAGCGAGAACGCCGGCGAGGACTGGCTCACCCTCGCCGAACACCTGCCGCCCGTGCATGCGGTGCTCTTTGTGTAGAACCCGGTAGGATGAAGGTTCGGCGCGGCGGACCCGCCGTCCCTTTCCAAGTCTCCGGAGGCTTCATGAACCGTATGGCCCGCACCCTGGCAGCGCTGCTGTTTGGCAGCACCCTCCTGATGGCCCAGCTCCCCAATCCCCTGGGCCTACCCGATCCCCTGGGCCTCTCCAAGAAGCCCGCCCCGGCGCCGGCACCGCGCCGGGATGGCCGCCGCGTGGAACAGCGACCCTCCCGCGAACGCCGCGACCACGGCAAGCACAAGGGCCAGGAGAAGCATGAGGGCCGGGAAGGTGGCGACCACAAGGGGCATGGCAAGCACTAAGGCCTGGTTGCGACCGGGACGCCTGGACTGGCCGCCTGGAGGGGATGAACCGTGAGTGAGCTGCGGATCATCTTCCAGGGGGACCGGTTGTGGCTTCCCCTGGGGGCGGTGCCTCTGGAAGTCGAGGCGGAGCTTTCCTTGCGCCTGGCCGAAGGACATTTGGCGCTGAAGGTGGCCGGGGATCACCCGGTGCCCGAAGGGGTGGAAGCCCTGGGCCTCCGTGACGCCTTCCCTCACCTGAACCCGGCGGACTGGGCCCGGGCGGGCCGCGCGTACCAGTGGCTGGAGTGGGCGGCGGGACATCGTTTCTGCGGCAGCTGCGCCACAGCCCTTGAGCCCTGCGCAGGGCCAGAGGCCGGCCATGGCCGCCGCTGCCCCGCCTGCGGGCGGACAGTCTTTCCCTCGAACGCCACGGCCATCATCGTGCTCATCCAGCGCGGGGCAGGGGTGAACCGGGAGCTGGCCCTGGCGCGCTCGCCCCACTTCAAGCCCGGCGTGTACAGCGCCATCGCGGGCTTCACGGAACCCGGGGAGTCCCTGGAGCACGCGGTGCATCGGGAAGTGGCCGAAGAACTGGGCATCCGCGTCCACAACCTGCGCTACTTCGGGAGCCAGCCCTGGCCCTTTCCCAACGGGCTCATGGTGGCCTTCCTGGCCGACCACCTCGCGGGCGAGCTGCAGCCCGATCCCACCGAACTGGAGGACGCCCGCTGGTTCCGTCTCGATGAGCTGCCGCAGCTGCCCAGCTCCCTCAGCATCGCGCGGTGGATGCTGGACGCGGCGCTCGATGAAAGCGGCTGAATCCGGGACTTGCGGCGGGACACCTGGCCGAAAAACATTCGAATTTTTCCACGAGAGGCCTAAGCTGGGCGGTGCTCTTGAAAAGCCGACGTCAGGACACAGGTGACCTCGGCATCCCCCACCACCCTTCATGATAGGAGGCCACGATGGCCACCAAAATCATGCATGTGAAGTCAGACGGGTTCCTGGATTCGCCACTGTTAGTGAAAAGGAAGGATCACGATACCGTGCACTTCATCCAGGAAGGTGCGACGGCTCCCAGCAAGGTGAGAGTCCCTAAGGATCTTTTCGAAGGTAAGGTGACCCATTGCACCGTGGACCCGAATGCGGACGGCACCCACATCTATTCCGTCGTGGGTAAGGACGGAAGCTATTCAGTGAAGCTTTCCGCCACATCAGAAGCCATGGTCGGCACAGGCACCATCCAGGTCAACGGCTGAGCCTTCGCTCCAACCGCTGAGCCCGTTCCGCCCAGGGCTTCCAGGCCCGGACCAGGTTCTTGTTGAGGGCGAAAGCCTCGCTCAAGTCCTTCAAGGCTGCCCGGGCCTTCGGGCCGCTTTCGCTGGGAGGGAGGCTTTCCGCTTCTTCGAGGAGCAGGCTGCCCCGCAGGGCCAAGGCCTCCCCCCACTGGGGGCGGGCTTTCAAGACGCGTTCCAGCACGGAGCGGCCCTCGGCGAGGCTGGATCCTGGATCTGCCCCCGAGGCCAGCTCCCAGGCCGCGCGGGTCTGGTAGAGGCGAGCCATGGCCAGCAGGGTTGGGTGGGAATCCGGGGTGACCTCCAGGGCCCGCTGGAAGGCCTCGGCGGCCAGGTCGAACGCCTTCCGGTCGGCGCGGCGCTGCTGGGTCTGCCAAGCCGCGGTGGCGGAGCGGAGCTCCCCCAGGTAATGGAGTGAGTCGCGGTCCCGGGCACCCTGGGCCAGAGCCTTGGCCAGGGCCGCTTCACCGGCCTGAAGCTCGCGGGTGGGATCCCTCCCGGCCGGCAGGGCCTGCTCCGCCCGGACTGTCAGGCACCATCCCTGGGTCGCCAGGAGGCCCTTGTGGTCGGGAAGGATCTTCAAGGCCTTGCGAAGCAGGAGGTCCGCCTCCTGAAGGGCCGAGGCGCTGCCGAGATAGCGGCCCTTCCAGATGAGCAGGTAGGTGAGATTCAGATACCCGAAGTCCTGATTCGGAGCCACTTTGATGGCCCGCCGAAAGCAGGCCTGGGCCTGGGTGGTGAGGGCGGACGGATCCTCACCCCGGTCCCACGCCGCCTGGGCCTGGGCCAGGAGCGCGAGCCCCTCGCCATTGTGGAGCTGGGGGATGCCTGCGTTGATCGCGATGCCCTGACGGGTCAGCTCGATCGAGCGGGTCAGCTCCGGCCCAGGGTCCTCGCCCCGGTCCCTGGCGCGGAGGGCCAGAGCATAGCGCACCTGTCCGAGCACGAAGTAGGGGACGAGGTGCTTGGGATTGAGGGTGCGAGCCTGGTCCAGCACCTTCAAGGCCGCCTGCAGGTCACCTTCCGGATGGGCCGCCCGCGGGACCGCCGCCCGCAGTTGGAAACAGGTGCCGAGGTTGATCCAGGCGGGGAGTAGGTGGGGCTCCAGACGCGTGGCCACCTCATAGGCCGCGATGGCCTCGCTGAGCTGGGCGGTGGGATCCCGGCCCTGTTGATCTTCGAATCCTGCCCAGGTCTGGTGGAGCAGGCCCAGGTGGTTCCACACCGTGTAGTCCCGCTTCTCGGAGGCTAAGGATTCGAAGGCTTTCATGCCTTTCATGAGCTGATCGGTCGGGTCCAGGTTCACGCTGGCGCGGGCGTTGCCCCATAGGTAGTAGGCCTTCCCCAGGGCGATCCAGGCGTCGGCGCGGGAGGGGCCGGCCTCGACAGCCTTCCACGCCTGGGCTACACCCTGTTCCGCCAAGTCATCGACTCTCTCCCCACGGTTCATCCGGAAGTCCGCGAGATTGCCCAGAAGCGAGGCCTCCAGGATCAGCGAGGGCACATGATCCGATTGGGCGGCGAGGGCCGTTTGGATGGCGGCCATCCCTCGGGTATAAGCGGGCTCCACCTGGCCCTGGCCGTACTTCTCCATGAACATGACATTGAGTTCCAGCTCGGCCAAGGCGGCATACACCGCTGGTGCGCTGCGCCCTGTGCCGGCGGCGGCGGCCAGGGCTGCCCGGCCCGCTGCGAAATCCTCCTGGGCTGCTTCCCGGGCTCCCCGGTTCCATTGCTTCCAGGCCCGGGCCTGCAGCAGGGAACCCCGGAGCAACGGTGCCTCGTAGAACCAGGGCTGATCCGCCTGGAGGGTCTTCAGCCGATCCAGGGCCTCGTCCAGGCGCCCTTCGTAGAAGGCCATGAGGGCCTCCAGGTAGGCCGGGGACGGCACGTCAGAACCCCTGGCCCGGCGCAGGTAGGTCAGGGCCGGGGCGCGCAGGGTCGATTCAAGGTTCTTTTTCCGGGCCTCCCGCTGATCGGCAGAGGAGATGCGTTCCGCCTCCAGCAGCTTCTCCTGGTACTGGCGGCCGAGGACCACGGCCAAGGCGTAGGCCACGCGTGGTTCGCGGTAGCCGGCGTCCCAGGCCATCTGCAAGTGCTCTCGCGCCTGCTCGGCGTCGTCCAGAGTCCAGTAGCCGCGGCCGAGGGCGTAGTTGCCGGGTCCATTGGCCAGGGAGCCAGCCTGCTGCATGTCGGCCTGGAGCTGCGCCATGTGGGCCCGCACGGCCTGCAGATCGGGCCGGATGTCATGGAGTGGCGCGAGCGCGGAATAGCGGGTCGTGGATTCGATGCGGGCCATGGCTTCGGTGAACTGCTGGGCCAGGCTCTCGCGGCGGCCGGCATCCCGGCGCGTCTTGACGGCGGCGCCCAGGGCCACGAGCACCACTACCAGCGACAGGGCGCCAACGAGGGTGAGCTGCTTGCGCTTCTGGAGCTTGCGCTGAATCCGGTACCAGAGGCCCGTGGACCGGGCGAGGACGGGATCTCCCGCGAGAAACCGGTCCAGGTCGTCGGCGAGGGCCTTGGCCGAATCGTAGCGCTTCGACGGTTCCTTCTCCAGGCACTTGAGGGTGATGGCTTCCAGATCCCTGGGAATGTCCAGGCGGAGGTGTCGCATGGGCAGGACATCCGTCGAGGTGATGGCGCTGAGGATCTCCAGCGTGTTGGCGCCGATGAACGGGGCGCGGCCCGTGGTCACCTGGTAGAGCGTGGCCCCCAGGCCGTAGATGTCCGCGCGGCGATCCACCCGCGACAGGTCGCCGCGGGCCTGCTCCGGCGACATGTAGGCGGGCGTACCCAGCACCGAACCCGTCTCCGTGACGTCCTGGTTCCATTCCTTGGCCAGACCGAAGTCCATCACGAAGGTCCGGAGAGAGCCGTCCTCCGCCCGCTCCACCATGATGTTGGAGGGCTTGAGGTCCCGGTGGATGATGCCGACCCGGTGGGCTTCGTGGACGCCGAGCGCCGCGTCCCGCAGCACGATGACCTTCTGCTCCAGCGACAGCCCGGCGGGGACTGCATCCAGGGGCGTTCCCGGGATGTACTGCATGGTGATGAAAACCTTGCCATCCACCTCGCCCACTTCGAAGACCTTGCACACATGCTCGTGATCCACCCGGGCCTGCGCGCGCGCCTCGACCATGAACCGCTGGAGGTGGGCGTCGCGCTCGATGCGGACGAACTTGATGGCCACCTCGCGACCGAGCTTGCGGTCCCGCGCCAAGAAGACCATCCCCATGCCGCCCTGCCCGAGGAAACGCAGGAACTCGTAGCGGTCCCAGTCCTTGATGGGGAACTCCGGCTCGGGCTTGGCATCGGGGCTGCCCCCCGCGCAGGCAAGGGTCTCCGCCCGGGACAGCTGGGGCTCCACGCGGGGATCGGTGCGGTCATCCATGATCTCGGCTCCCAGACTCGGTGAGCGTTGCGCCAGCCTTACCGGATTCAAGGGGTTCGTGGATCCGGCGAGAGGCTAGCACAGATTCAATGGGAAGGCCGTGAGGATGCTGTTGGGTTGGGTCCTAGTAGGAAAAACATGACTGGGGAAGATTTTGGATTCAGGCTCCGCTACCTGCGGTACTTGGCAGCCAGATCTGGCCCTCCCTTGATGGCCTCATGGTGGCCTTCCTAGCCGACCACCCCGCGGGTGACCTGCGGCCCGATCCCGTCGAAATTGAGGATGCCCGCTGGTTCCACTTCGAGGCCCTGCCGCACCTGCTCAGCGCGCTCAGCATCGCAAGGTGGATGTTGGACGCGGCCGTGGCCGAGGCGCGGAGTCAGGCTTCGATCTGGTTGGCCTACCTCGGGGTCCGAAGCTAAGCCCAGGGAGGCCGGATCATTGGGGTTCGGCATGAACCTCTTAAATCGTTTCTATATTTTATAATTCACAATAATTCAATCAAATTTAATTTTTTGAATAGGAACACCCGAACTTAAATAATCTTTTGCAATGGAAGAAAGATTAATGGGTGCAAACTTTTCAAGTTTCATCGGAAATAAAGATTTGACCAAATTATCGAAATCTTGTTTGTTGAGATTTTGTATTTTTGATAGTGTAAAGTCCATAATGTTTTTCTGCCAATCAATTATAATAAAAGTGGATGGAGATTGTTGAGGGTTGATCTTTATCCGATCTCCATCTTCAAATGAAAATAATTTTGTATACGATTTAATTTTGTCTTGAAAATTTTTAGAATATGCTCCGTCTGTTCCAATTTCCCATTCCAAATTCGAAATAGATGGTTTTTCGGAGAGGGCAGCTCTCCAATCAATTAAAAATAAAATGTTCTGAATTTCCTGTATCGAAAAGGTGGTTCGGTTGAGAGTGTAAGTTATATTATAAATAAGATTACTAATGTCTAACATTAGAACGCTCCTTCCAAGGCGGGCAGGCGTTTAATGCGCAGTTCTTCTTTGAATCCATTTAATAGAGCTGAAAGAGTATTTTTTTCGTTATCGATTAATTGAAAAATATCATCACTATTAAAACCTTGTGGCTTAATACTCTCGATGACTAATACGCCGAGAGAATCCGAATGATCTAGCGATTCTATTCGAACTCCTATTATACTACGACTTTTCATAACAAAATTTCGCGACGTCGTTTCCGGAATGTCGTATTCTGACTCCAATGTTGTGTAATAGGTCGTCCTGTGTGCGTGTGGGTCCGGTAGTCTTGAGCGTTTAAATTCACCCCGTTGATAGGCTCGGCCAATACAGCCTTGATTAAGCGGATAAATAGTTCTACCTTTGTGATTATAATCTCTGTTTTCAGAGTATCTGCCTCGTAGAACGAAACCTTCAGGGGTGAATTGGTAAATACTTATTCTATCGTAATGATCCAACCCTAATTTTTCCCTCGCGATACCCATTAAAATATGACTAATGATTTTATGCGGATCAATTTTTTTATAAATTGCCAATTGTTCGAAAAGTGATTCATTATTATTTTTTAGAGTATCAAAATTTGCATTATTATTGAATTGAATAATTTGTGCAATTAGAAGAACCAAACACCCAATTAGGAGGAGTCGGCCCCTCCAGGTTTGATAAATTAAATGCCAATCACTCAGGCCCAGCCACGCTCCGCAAACAGCGATATCAATCGTCGCAATAATGATAAGTATTGAAGCAATATTTTGTCGTATGAATGAAAGTAGACGCTGCATGACCTAGACCGGCTCCTAGCTGCACCCCGTCGTAGCCCCACACGTCTGGCACTTCATGCAGGCACCGTTGCGGACGAGGGTGAGGTGGCCGCACTCGGGGCAGGGGTCGCCGGTGTAGCCTTTTTCGCGGGCGACCTGGGCGGCGCTGACGACGCGCGCTCCGACGCCCACAGGCTGCAGTACGGGCTGGAGCTCATGCTCGTGGGCGGCAGCGCCGGCGGCGGCCTCGGGGAAGGGAAGGGGCGTGCCTGTGGGCAGGCTGGGCAGGTTGGCGAGGCCGGGGGCCTGGCTGCCGGGATGCAGGCCGGTGGTGGCGTTCACGATCTGATCGGCCTCCACGTGGGCCAGGTCGTAGCGACCCAGGTAGCTGATGGCCAGCTCGCGGAACACGAAGTCGATGAGGCTGGTGCTCAGCTTGATGGTGTCGCTGCCGGAGACCATGCCGCCGGGCTCGAAGCGAGTGAACAGGAAGGCATCGCAGAACTCTTCCAGGGGCACGCCGTGCTGGAGGCCCATGCTCACGGCGATGGCGAAGCAGTTGAGCACCGCGCGGAAGGCGGCGCCTTCCTTGTGGATGTCGAGGAAGATCTCGCCGAGGCTGCCGTCCTCGTATTCACCGGTGCGCAGGTAGAGCTTGGTGCCGCCGATGGTGGCCGCCTGGGTGTAGCCGCCGCGGCGATTGGGCAGGCGCCGGCGGTAGGTGCGCACCAGCTGGTTGGTCAGGGCCTGGGCCAGTACGGGGGTCTTCTCGGCATGGGTGGCCTGGTCGTCCATCAGCGTGTCGGTGCCGTCCAGCAGGTCGAGACTGGTGGACATGGCCTGGCTCATCTTGGAGCCATCGCGGTAGAGGGCCACGGCCTTGAGCATGAGCTGCCAGCTGGCCTCGTAGATGCGGCCGATCTCCTCGACGGTGGCTTCGGCGGGCAGGTTGATGGTCTTGCTGATGGCGCCGCTGAGGAAGGGCTGGGCGGCGCCCATCATGCGCAGGTGGCCCAGGGGGGCGATGTAGCGGCGGCCCGTGCGTCCGCAGCGGTTGGCGCAGTCGAAGATGGGCAGGTGCTCATCCTTGAGGTGGGGCGCGCCCTCCACGGTCATGGTGCCGCTCAAGGCCAGCAGGAAGGTTTCCACCTGCTCGGCGCTGAAGTCCTTCTTCAGGCGCTCGACATCCATGGCGTAGGCGGGATCGAAGGCGGTGGGGAGCTTTTGCTCCACGGCGGCGATCTCCTCCTCGGCCCAGCCCGCGCCCTTGAGCATGCTGCGGGTGATGCCGGGGGTCTCGTCGGTGATCTGGAGCCAGCCCACGACGTGGCGCTCGATCTCCTGGATCTGCGTGGGGGCGTAGCCCAGGCGGGCCAAGGCCTCGGGGATGGCGCGGTTCACCAGCTTGAAGTAGCCGCCACCCGCCAGCTTCTTGAACTTCACCAGGGCGAAGTCGGGCTCGACGCCGGTGGTGTCGCAATCCATGAGGAGGCCGATGGTGCCTGTGGGCGCCAGCACCGTCACCTGGGCGTTGCGGTAGCCCCACTGCTCGCCATAGGTGAGGGCGGTGTCCCAGCTCTCGCGGGCGGCCTCGACGATGCGCTTGGGCACGCCCGTGCCAGTAAGGCCCTGGGGGCGGATGGAGAGCTGTTCGTACTCGGAGCCCGGCGCGTGGTAGGCGGCGCGACGGTGGTTGCGGATGACGCGCAGCATGTGGGCGGCGTTCTTCTGGTAGCCGGGGAAGGGCCCCAGCTCGCGGGCCATCTCGGCGCTGGCGGCGTAGGCGTCGCCGGTGAGGATGGCCGTCAGGGCCGCGCACCACTGGGTGCCTTCGGCGCTGTCGTAGGGAATGCCCATGCGCATGAGCATGGCGCCCAGGTTCGCGTAGCCGAGGCCGAGTGTGCGGAAGTCGTAGCTGCGCTGCGCGATGGCTTCGCTGGGGAACTGCGCCATGAGCACGCTGATCTCAAGCACCACGGTCCAGAGGCGGATGGCGTGGCGGTAGCCCACCAGATCGAAGCCCCCGTCATCGGTGAGGAAGGTGCACAGGTTCAGCGACGCCAGGTTGCAGGCGGTGTCGTCCAGGAACATGTACTCGGAGCAGGGATTGCTCGCGTTGATGAGGCCATCCTCGGGGCAGGTGTGCCAGTCGTTGATGGTGGTGTTGAACTGGATGCCGGGATCGGCGCAGGCCCAGGCGGCGCGGTTCACCTTCTCCCAGAGATCCTTGGCGCGCAGCTTCTTGCTGGTCTTGCCGTCGATGCGGCGCTTCAGCTCCCAGTCGCCGTCGATTTCCATGGCGCGCATGAAGGCGTCCGGCACCCGCACGGAGTTGTTGGAGTTCATGCCGCCCACGGTGAGGTAGCCCTCGCCGTCCCAGGACGTGTCGTAGCCTGCGAGATCCCGGGCGAAATCGCCCTCGGCCAGGCGACCCAGGCACTGGGTGAGGAAGGCCGTGGGTACGCCCTCCCGCTTGGCCCGGGCCAGGGCCTTGCGGAGGGCCTCGTTGGTCTTGGGATCGGCATCCCGGCTGGTGGAGCCTTCCACCGTCTGGCAGACGGCATCCCAGTGGCGACGCAGCATGGCGCTGCCGGCGGCCAGCATGGCGACCTTGCGCTCCTCGGTCACCTTCCAGTCGATGAAGGCTTCGATGTCGGGGTGGTCGAGGTCGAGGCAGACCATCTTGGCGGCGCGGCGCGTGGTGCCGCCGCTCTTGATGGCACCCGCGGCGCGGTCGCCCACGGCCAGAAAACTCATGAGGCCCGAGCTGCGGCCGCCACCGGATAGGGGTTCCTCGGAGCCGCGCACCTTGGAGAAGTTGGTGCCGGTGCCGGAGCCGTATTTGAAGATGCGGGCCTCTCGGGTCCACAGGTCCATGATGCCGCCCTCGTTCACGAGGTCGTCGGCCACGCTCTGGATGAAGCAGGCATGGGGCTGGGGGCGCTCGTAGGCGGAGGTGGACTTCATCATCTCGCCGGTCTTCGGATCCACGTAGCTGTGGCCCTGGGCCGGCCCGGAGATGCCGTAGGCGAAGTGCAGGCCCGTGTTGAACCACTGCGGCGAGTTGGGTGCGCACATCTGGTCGGCGAGCATGTAGGTGAGCTCGTCGTAGAAGGCCTGGCCGTCGTCCGTGGTGTTGAAGTAGCCGTGGGTCTCGCCCCAGTGGCGCCAGCAGCCCGCCAGGCGATTGAACACTTGCCGCGCATCCTTCTCACCGCCGTTCTGGGCATCGATGCCCTTCCGGCGGAAGTACTTCTGGGCCAGGATGTCCACCGCCACCTGGGACCAGGCTTCGGGAACCATCACGTCCTTGGCCTCGAAGACGACCGTGCCATCGAGCTTGGAAATCCGGCTGGTCCTGGGGACGAAGTGGAAACCTTCCAGGGGGTCGTGCCCAGCCTTCGTGAAGTGGCGGGAGATCTTCATGGGTGCTGTCCTGGGTAGGGGGGTGGGGAAGGGCGTTCAAACAGGTAAGATGCTTCCGGCAAGGCACACAAAGCGCTCCCTTACTGGAAGGGGACTTGGGGGGAAACCTCTAGGGGTTGTGCCGGGAGAAAAGGATGGCCCCAACATGTAGGGGTGTCAAGGGCCGCCCACCGGATTTTTCCAGCAATTAAAAACCTCCATGAAATCCGTCACTTCGAGGGCCGGCGCGCCTCCACGCAGGCCCCTTCCGCTGGCGCGACCTACCTCTTCCGGACTACCCTGTACTCAAGCCGGGCCCCATGCATCGGGGTGCGATGAACCGGGTCAGATCGGAAGAAGCAGCCCTAAGTCGTTCCCCCGAGTGCCGTGGTCAGCCCGGCCCCTTTCGGGGCCAAGCTGACCATCGCGCAGCCTGCGCCTTCGGCTTGGCTTTGCGAGTCGGCACTGGCGTACGCTCCCAGTGGGTCCCCGCTTCGCAGAGCCCCCCGGGCTCTGCTCCGCGACCCACTTAGGTCGCGCACATGGTCAGCCCGGCCCCTTTTGGGGGCAGGCTGACCATCGCGCAGCCTGCACCTTCGGCTTGGCTTTGCGAGTCGGCACTGGCGTACGCTCCCAGTGGGTCCCCGCTTCGCAGAGTCCCCTGGGCTCTGCTCCGCGACCCACTTAGGTCGCGCACACGGCAAGCCCGGCCCTAGGTTCCAACTTGGTGCCAAATCAAGGAAAGACAGCACCTCGCATTTCAAAGGGCTGCGCTTGATCGCCTTTACTTATCTCGGAATCCGCGCAGCGGATTTCGAGCCGGCCCGGCAGACCGTGTACAAGGGGCACTCCGCACACGTGCTCCGATGCCGCACGCCGGGGCAGTCGCCGAGGATGCCGAGGTGGCTGAGGGCGAAGTCGTAGCGGAGGGGATCAACGGGATCGAGGCGGCGCAGGGACTCGGTGATCTCAAGGGCCATTTTCCCGTCGGGGGTGGCCCGGTGGCTGAGGCCGATGAAGCGGGAGACGCGGGTCACATGGGTGTCGAGGGGGATGACCAGCTGGTCCACGGGGTAGCGGGTCCAGAGCCCCAGGTCGGGCCAGCCTGGGCGGGCCATCCACCGCAGGAACATCCGCCAGCGCTTGCAGGCGGCCCCTTCGTGGGGATCCGGCAGGGAGAACCGGGAACCGTAGGTGGCCGGGAGCTCCGTCCGGAGGCGCTGAACCACCCGGGAGAGGGCGGCGTCCGCGTTCTCGTCGGGCCCAGGCAGGAGGTGGGATTCGAGGCCGGCGCCGCTTTCTCCATCCAGCCGCTTCCAGGCCAACAGCCACGCCGCGAGATCGGCGGTGGTGTGGAACCGCCAGGCCCAGCCCTCCAGGGCATGGGCCAACGCCTCCCGGATCTCGGTTTCGGAGCGCTCGCGCAGCCAGGCCGAAGGGTTGGTTCCAAGAGGCGCCAGGGCACCGCGTACGGCCCTGATCATGGGATCCACCCGCCCGTAGGCCAGATGGGCCGCCACGAACGCGGTCACCTCCCGGTCCAGGGGCGCCGCGTAGGCCAACGGCACGGAAAGCGGATCCTTCACCAGGGCCTCGGCCGTGTCATAGCGGGTGCAAAGCCCATCCAGGCGGGCCTTCAGCGTAGCGGTCGAGGTCTCCATAGACCTCAGTGTCCCAGGAGCGTCTTGCCCATGACGGCGAAAAAACCGAACCTCGTGTTCAAAATCACTATGTAAGCAAAGGCTCTGCCGGTAACCTAATGAATGGCGGCCCGTGGCCCCTTCTGGAGTAGTAACCGCACATGATGACCCTGCGTGGCCTTGGCAACCTGGCAAAGATCCTGGAAGAAGCTGCGAAGCCCGATTCCGTATTGCGTGAAGACCGTGAGAAGCCGAAGCCCAAAATTCTGAAGAAGGGAGAAGGGACGGGTAAGACCCGAGCCATCGATCCCAAGCGGAAGGTCTGGTACCAGAAGCGCCTGAAGGAGATCACCACCAAGGCGACTGTAGCGGAAGGTTCCGCCTCCGGCCCGGTGAGTTCCCCCGTGGTTCCCGCCGCCCCGGCCCTGGCAAAGAGCGTCGCCTCCCAGATGGGCGGCTCCCTGCTGCAGACCCTGGCCGCCGCCAAGGATGCCAAGCCCAAGGTCGAAGGGCAGAAGCGTTCCGAAGCCTGGCGCCGCAAGCCCGGTGAATCCATCTTCTAAAGCTAATAGCTGATAGCTCGATTCAGGCCTCGGCGGAAACCGGGGCCTGAATTTTGTACTTCCGGCCGATCCAGGTGGCCGCGAGGGGGCGCTCCATGCGACCGCTCCGCAGGTCTCCCAGGGTGAGGAGGGCCAGGTCGATGATCGGGGTACCGGCGCCCAGGGTTCCGTCAGCCAGCCGGCCTTCCAGGTCGGCGCGGAGGAAAGCCTGCGGTCCGTCAGGCAGGCGGGCGAGCACATCCTGGGGATCCTGCAGGTTCAGGCCGAGGCGCTCGGAGATCTGGCGCACGCCCCGCAGCATGCCGTCGATGGCGCAGCCTGACGGCTGGGAGGCCAGGGTGGGCTCCGCGATGGCCAGGATGCGGTCCTCCAAGAGCGTCCAGGTTCCGTGGTAATCGACTCCCTTGTGGCGCCACCGGCCCAGGAGGGCATCCACTTCCGGAGCCAAGCGCTCGGCCGCCACGGGCCGATCGAAGGCCACAAGCCAGAGCCGGGCGTCATCAGGCAAGGCGGCGAAGGCGGTCAGAGAGGCGGGTGCGGGCATGGCAGACTCCAGTGTCAGGACAGTCTATGGGATGCCGGCCCCTCCAGCGTCATGCCGCGTACGGGTTTCCGTGACGAAAGTTCCGCCAGGTCTCGCGTAAGGTGGAGGGTGATGCGACATACGGCGATCCTGCTACTGAACCTCGGCGGTCCGGTGAACCTGGACCAGGTCGAACCTTTTCTGGCGGCCTTGTTTGGCGATCGGGACCTCATCCGCCTGCCGGGTCCGGCCTGGCTCCAGGGGCCTTTCGCCAGACTCATCGCGCGTCTTCGGGCACCCGGTGCGAAGGGACGCTACGCCCAGATCGGCGGCGGGTCACCCCTGCTTCGCGAGAGCGCCTCCCAGGCGGCCGCGCTGCGCTCGGCCCTGCGCTCGTCCGGGCGCACCGAACCTGTGAAGCTCTGCTTCCGGTACGCCGCGCCCCGGGCCGAGGGCCTGCTGAAGGCCCTGAAGCGCCAGGGCATCACGAAGCTGGTGCCGGTGACGCTCTATCCCCACGACTGCCGCGCGACCACGGGCTCCAGCCTGCGGGAGCTGGCCGTGGAGGCCGCGAAGGCCGGCATGGAGATCCTGCCGGGCGTGGACCACTACGCCACAGATCCCGACTATCTGGATGCCCTGGAACGTCCCCTTCGCGCCGCTTTGCAAGAACTCCCGGGCGCCACCGTGATCTTCAGCGCCCACAGCCTGCCGGTGCGCCAGATCGAGGCGGGCGATCCCTACGAGAAGGAGATCCACGCCACCCGTGAGGCGCTGATCGCCCGCATCGGACCCATCCCCGGGGGTTACCTCCAGGCCTACCAGAGCCGCACTGGCCCGGTGCGTTGGTTGGAACCGCCCCTGAAGTCCGTGCTGGAATCCATGGGCGGCAAGGACGTGATCGTCGTGCCCATGAGCTTCGTCAGCGAGCACATCGAGACCCTCCACGAGCTGGACATCGAGTACCGGCATGTGGCGGATAAGGCGGGCATCCGCACCTACCGCCGCGTGGCCGCCCCCGGTACCGACCCCGCCTACATCCGCTGCCTCACGCGGCGCGTAATGGAGATCCTCCCATGAGCACCCTGATCCTCGGCGGCGGCGTAACCGGCCTGGCTGCCGCCTTGCACCTGCAGCGCAAGGGCGAATCCGTGGAAGTGTGGGAGGCGGGGGCGTCGGTGGGTGGCTGGATGAAGACCCTGCCTTGGGAAGGTGGCCACTTCGAGACCGGTCCCCAGGGTGTGCTGTGGCAGAAGGGCACGGCCGTGGACCGGCTCTTCAGCGCCATCGAGCTGCCGTTCAAGTCCCCAGGCACTGGTGCCCGCTGGGTGGGGAAGGGCGGCAGCCTCATCCCGGTGCCCGCCTCCCCGCCGGCCCTCATGTTCTCGCCACTCATGTCCGTGGGCGCCAAGCTCCGGATGATGCTGGAGCCCTTCCAGCCTGTGCGTCCGGCCGAGCCGGAGGAGGGCCTCAGTGCCTTCATCACGCGGCGCCTGGGCAAGGGTGTGGCCACCGAGCTGCTGCCATCCATGATCGCTGGTGTCCTAGCTGCGCCCGCGGAGATCCTGTCCGTGGATGCCATCCCGAAACTTCGCCAGTGGGAAGCCACCGGCAGCCTGGTGAATGGCATCCGCAAGAGCGGGGTGAGCCACATGGTGGTGCCCGAGGGCGGCATGGGGCAGTTGCCGATCCGCCTGGCTTCGAAACTTGGCACGGTGCGTGTGGGCTTGCGGGCGGAGCGCATGGAGGCTCTCTCTGATGGCCGCTGGCGCGTGAGCGGTGGTGGTGAGATGCGCGAGGCCGACCGTGTGGTCTTGGCACTCCCCGCCTACGAGGCGGCGGCCCTGCTCGGGTCCGTGGCGCACCAGAGTGCGGAGGCCCTGGGTGCCATTCCGTACACCTCCGTGGATCTCTGGCATAGCCGCCATGCGCCGCTGCCGGCCCTGAAGGACAGTTTCGGCTTCCTCATCCATCCGCCCGAAGGCCGGGGATACCTTGGGTCCCTTGTGCCGTCTTGGATGGATCCCCAGAGTGCGCCGGCAGGTGTCATGCAGCTCCGCAGCTTCATCGGCGGGGCCTTCGGCAAACCGGCGGACCTGGAAGCCTGGGAAGGTGTCTTCGCGCGCTTGAAGCACTGGGTACCCACGCTCGGCGATCCAGCCGCGGTGCGGCACGAGCGTGCGGAGCGCGCCATCCCGCGCCCTGAACTGGGTCACCGGGCCCGGATCAAGGCCGCCCTGGAGGGCTTGCCTGCCGGCGTGGACTGGCTCAGCAACGCCCGGTTCGGGCCAGGTGTGCGCGACATCCTGGAAGGTCTGGAGACCTGGATGTCCTGAGCCTGATTTCGCACTGAGGCTGGTAGCATGGCCTGGAATTTCCAGGAGCTAGCCATGAAGACAAGCCTTTTTCTGCTAGCTGTTCCGGTGGCGTTGCTGCCACTTGCCGGCCAGGAGGTGCCAGCCCCCAAGCGGCCTTGGTCGGATAAGGCGGCCCTGAGCTATGTGGCCGTGGGCGGGAACGCCTCCAGCCAGAGCCTGGGCTTCACCAACGAGTTCAAATACACCTGGGCTGACGCGACCTTCGCCTTCAACGCGGGGGGCGTGCGGGTGGCCACCACCACCATCGACCGCAGCGCCCTGGGTTCGAGTCTGGCCACGGCTACGGTACAGGAAACACGCACCAGCAAGACCAGCACCGAGACCTACTACGCGAATCTCCGCTACGACCACAACATCACCGAGCGACTCCTGTGGTTCGGGGCGGCCGGATGGGAGCGCAACCTTCCCGCGGGGTTGGAAGCGCGCTACACGGGGCTGGTGGGCCTTGGGTACTGGTGGACCAAGGAGGATCGCACCAAGTTCTTCACGGATGCTGGCGTAGGCTATACCAAGGAGACGCCGGTGTTCCGCCCCGTGGGCACGGAGGATGGGTTCGCCACCTTCCGGCTGGGGGCCAAATTCGAGAAGAAGCTCTTCGCCACCTCCTCCTTCACCTCGGAGTTGAACCTCTCCGACAGCTTCAAGGACACCCAGAACTACCTGGCGGTATGGCGGAACGGCTTCACCACGAACCTGTCCTCGCGGCTGGCCCTGAAGGTGGGCTATGACGTGACCTACAAGAACAAGCCCGCGTTCGTAGGAGTGGATGTCGTGCAGACGCCCGTTGCCACGCCTCCAGTGATCCTGGGCCAGGTGCCCTTCCAGCTGAAGAAGACGGACACCGTGTTCACCACCTCTCTGGTGATCAACTTCTGATCCTGGTGACACCCAGCGCCGACAGGCGCAGAATGGGACCACTTTTTAGGAGCCTTGCCATGCGCACCTGTTTCTTCCTCCCATTTCTAGCCTCCGCGGCGCTCTTCGCCCAGACACCGGCGCCCAAGGCTGAACCCAAGCCCGCCCCGAAGGCGGAAGCCAAGGCTGAATCCCAAGCCAGCGCTGAGATCAAGGTCGGCACGGGCGTGGAGAAGATGGAAATCCAGGGCGAGTCCGCCTCCTTCAAGGTCCCGGCTGGTACGAAGATCTACGCGTGGACCAAGGTCACCGGCGCTGGCGACAGCACCGTCACCGTGGTGTTCAGCAAGGGCGAGCGCACCTCGAAGCAGGAATTGAAGGTGCCCCACTCCCCCTATCGCACCAATGCCTATCGTACCTTCCGGGCCGGGGACGGCGGCGACTGGACCGTGAAGGTCCTGTCTGCTGATGGCGCTGAACTTGGAACGGCCGCCTTCACGGTCGAGATCGAGTAGGGGCGGACCTCAAGCTCTGGGTTTCGAAGAGGGCGACGCCTGATGGGCGTGGCCCTCTTCGTCTGGATGGATCAGGCCCCTTGCCATGTGGCGGACCTTCGGATTCCTGCCGGTGAAGAACGGTGATCGGGGAGCTGGCAAGCGGGCCGGAGAAAATGCCGAGGATAGGGTGGCCATCCTGAAGTTATTGACCGCCCACAAAGCGCGGCCAAAATCCGGACCTCTCCTTGACTTCACGAATAAAAAGCGAAAACTTGAAACATGACTCCGCTGCCTCTTCCTTCCGAACCCTTGCCCCTCTTCCAGGGCCTGCTCGTGGAACCGGAAGAGGCACGCTCGATCCTGCGGTCCCAGAAGGATGAGCGCTACGGGTTCGGGTTCGCCCTCAGCCCCTACCGCGGCTGCAGCCATGGGTGCCGTTATTGCTATGTCCGCGAGTACCCCAATGCCCTCCATAAGCCTGAGGATTGGGGCAATTGGGTGACGCCCAAGCTGAACGCCCCGGAGTTGCTCTGGTCCCAGCGGCACCGGCTGCATGGGGAGCGGGTCTTCATGGCCTCGGCCACGGATCCCTACCAGCCCCTCGAGCGTCAGTATCGCCTGAGCCGCCGCTGCCTGGAGGTGCTGCTGCTTTGCCCTACCACCGAGGTGATCGTCCACACCCGGTCGCCCTTGATCCTCCAGGACCTGGACCTGCTGCGGTGCTTCGGCGACCGACTAACGGTCGGCCTCTCCATCCCCACGGATGACGACACCGTACGCCAAACCGTGGAGCCCCATGCCCCGGCCATCCCCAGCCGCTGGGCTGCGGTGGAGCGCCTCGCGGCCGCGGGCATCGGGGTGACGGTGGCCGTGACGCCTTTGATGGCCGTGCATGATGCCCAGGCCTTCGCCCGGCGGGCCAGGGCCAGCGGCGCATCCGGTGCCTGGGTGGGTGGCCTTCGCCTGTTGAAGCAGGATCCCTTCTACAAGGTGCTCGCAGATCATGGCTGGCTGAAGGTGCTTGATCCCAACTACGCTGAAGGCATCCGGCTGGCCTTCCGGGAGGCGTTCCCCGTCCGCCGCAAAGTGCGAGAACGCCCGGCCAAGGCCGAACCGCCGCCGCCACCGCCCGTCCGTCAACCGGGGCTGTTCGACCGGGTGAGCTAAAGCACCTGTTCCTGCGGCCGAGAGGCTTTCGCTACGGCCACCGGCACGAAAGGCGCGTAGGTAGCCAGGGTCGCGGGCCAGTCTTCGAGCAGGGTCGTGGCGGTGCGGCTGCCGGTCTCGGCGGCGTGGGCTTCGATGAGGTCGCGGAACAGGGCCTCATCCTCGGCCCGCCAGGAGATGGTGGCGAGGTAGTCGTGGTTCACCTGGTCCCCACGGTCGCGCCGCAGGAACAGGCAGCCGCCCGTCATGCCCGCCCCGGCATTGGTGAGCACGGGGCCGAGGATGGCCACCACCCCCCGGGTCATGTACTCGCAAGCGTGGTGGCCCGCCCCCTCCACCACGGCCGTGGCGCCGCTGTTGCGGACAGCGAAGCGGTCCCCGGCCAGGCCGAGCACCAATAGGGTTCCGCCCGTGGCCCCGTAGAGCGCCCCGTTCCCCAGGATGGCGTTGGTCTCCGGCGTGTAGGAGGCCTCCGGGTGGGGTAGGAGGACGGCTCGGCCCCCGGACATGGACTTGCAGACGGAGTCGTTGGCCTCGCCCTGGAGACGCACGTCGAGCCCTTCGGTGAGGAATGCGCCGAAGCCCTGGCCGGCGCTGCCGGTGAAGTCGAGGCGCAAAGTTCCGTGCACGGCTGGATCCTCATTCCTCAAGCGGTGCTCGCGCACACGCCGGGCGATGGCCCCGGAGAGGGTGGCCAGGATCCCCCGGTCGCCGGTGGTGATGGCGTAGGCGTGATGGTGGTCGCCGCCGTTCGCGAGGAAAGGCTCGGCATCCGCCAGGATCTGTTGGTTCAGGGCGGCCACGCCCTCCTGGTTGAAGGGCACGGGGTTGGAGCCGATTCCCTCGGGACGCGGATCGAGGAAACCCGAAAGGTCCAGCTTGCGGTCCCGCACAAAGGCCGCGTGATCTGGCGCCACCTGGAACAGGTCCACCCGATCCTGCAATTCGGAAAGGGAGGCGACGCCCAGGGAGGCGAGGTGGTGACGCACATCCTCGGAGAGGTGGATGAGCATGCGCTCGACGGCCTCGGGGCTGCCCGAGTAGCGGGCCTTGAACTTGGGATCGTGGGTGGCGATGCCTGCGGGGCAAGTGTTCTTCTCGCAGATCCGGGCCATCATGCAGCCTTCGGCGACGAGGAGCAGCTTGCCGAACTCGAAGCCTTCGGCGCCCAGGATGGCCGCGGTCACGAGGTCTTTGCCGGTGAGGAGGCCGCCATCCACCCGCAGTTCCACCTGGCCGCGGAGCTGGTTCTCGCGCAAGGCCTGGTGGGCCTCGATGAGGCCGAATTCCCAGGGGAGGCCCGCATGTTTCATGGAACCCAGCGTGGCGGCACCGGTACCGCCATCGCCACCGGCGATGTAGATGATGTCCGCCCCGGCCTTGGCCACGCCCACGGCGATGGTGCCGATGCCCGTGCCCGATACCAGCTTCACGCTGATCTTCGCAGCGGGGTGCACCTGGCGCAGCTCGTGGATGAGCTCCTTGAGATCCTCGATGCTGTAGATGTCATGCAGAGGCGGGGGCGAGATCAGGTCCACGTCCGGCAAGGAGAACCGGGCTTTCGCGATGGTGGCGTCCACCTTCACGCGCATGAGCTGGCCACCTTCACCGGGCTTGGCGCCCTGGGCCACCTTGATCTGCATCTCCTCGCCCGAGATGAGGTACTCGGCCGTCACGCCGAAGCGCGCCGAGGCGACCTGCTTGGTGGAGGCGCTGATCCCGTCCGTCCAGTAGAAGGGGTTCTCGCCACCCTCGCCGCTGTTGCTGCGCCCGCCGACCGCTTCCATGGCGAGGATGAGGTCGCGTTGGCTTTCCGCGCTCACGGCCCCGAAGGACATGGCGCCAGCGCCGAAACGGCCAAGGATGGCGGACCTGTCCTCCACCTGATCGAGCGGCAGAGGCGTGGCGGCAGTCCGGAAGGCCAGCAGGTGGCGCGGATTGATGGGTTCGTCGACCTTCAGGGACGCGAGGTATTCCTGGTACAGCTCTCGGGCCTCCGCGGTATCCGGCTCCAGGGCCACCAGGCGGTGGAGCAGGCGAGTCCGGGCAGACGTGAGCCCGTGGCGCTCGCCCTCGCCGGGCCGGGGCGATTCACGGAACTGGTGGGTGTGCAGCAGCCGGTCCATGAAGCCGGCCTGGGCCGCGAGGCCGGTCTTCCGCAGCACGTCGCCGGCCAGTTCCTCGTAGCCGATACCGCCCAGGGGGCTGGCGTGGCCCGGGAAGAAGGTCTCCATCAGCTCGGGCCCCAGGCCCACGGCCGTGAAGAGCTTGGCGCTCATGTAGCTCTGCACCACCGAGATGCCGCACTTGGCCATGATCTTGAGGAGGCCGGATTCCAGCGCGCTGACGAAGTTCCGCTCCCGCTGGTCCGGGCTCAGGGCGCTGAAGGTGGGGTGCTCGTCCTGACGGGCGATCTCCAGGGCCAGGTAGGGGCAGACCGCCGAGGCACCGAAGCTGATGAGGGCCGCCAGGTGGTGGGAGGTGCGGGCCTCGCCCGTGTGCATGACGATGGAGGCGTTCAGGCGCAGGCCCGATTCGTTGAGCGTGTGGACCACGGCGCGCAGCGCGATGAGGCCCGGGATGGGGGGCCGCTCCACGCTGGCCTCCCGGTCGCTGAGGATGATGACGCTGGTGCCCTGCTCGACGGCCTCCCGCACATCCGCGGCCAGCTGCTCGACGGCGGCGTGGAAGCCGGCCACGCCATCGTCGCGCCGGAAGACCATGGGGAAGGTGCGGGGGATGATGTGGGACTCGGAGGGTCGCAGGCTCTGCATCCGCTCCAGGAAGCGCATCTGGCCCAGGTCCAGGATGGGCCGGGGCAGCTCCAGCGCCTCGTTCAGGGGCAGCAGGTCCTTGGGGAAGAAGATGTTCGGCGCGCGGCCCAGGAACACCCGCAGGTCCGTGATGTTGCCCTCGCGGATGTAGTCCAGGGGCGGGTTCGTGACCTGGGCGAAGTGCTGGTAGAAGTAGTCGAAGAAGGGACGGGGCTCGGAGGAGAAGACGTTGGGCCGGGCCGTGTCGCCCATGGAGCCGATGGCCTCCTTGCCGGTGGCGGCCATGGGATAGAGGATCTTCTCCAGCTCCTCGCGGGAGCAGGTGAAGAGGGTCTTCTTGAACACGCTCACCGGCCCGGTGGCCTCGGCCCCGGGGAGGGTGCCGATGGGCCGGGTCCGGGCGTCGAAGGTGGCATCGCGGTGCTCGCGCGAGCGGCCCGGATCGCGGAAGTGGACCCGCCCCGTGCCCAGGTCCAGCGTGACCCCGGTGCCGGCATAGAGGATGCCCTTGCGGCACACGGCGGCCTCGTCCAGCGGGAAGGAACCGGCCTCGGAAGCCAGGTAGAAGCGGTCCTCCGTCATGGCCCACCGGGCCGGGCGGAAGCCGTTGCGGTCCAGCCGGGCGCCCACGCTGCTGCCGTCCGAGTAGACCAGGAAGGCCGGGCCGTCCCAGGGCTCCATGGCGCGGCTCCAGAACGTGTAGAAGGCGCTCTGCCCCTCAGCGGGAGGCATCATGATCGCGAGGATGTCCTCCATGTGGGGGATGCTGCTGCGGTAGTGCAGGCCTTCCGCGATCTCGTTGAGGCTGCCGGAATCGCTGATGGAGCCGTGGGTCACCAGCTGGTCGGGCTTGAGCCCGATGGACATCTCCCGGGAGATGGCCCGGGAGCGGTTGCCGGCGATGGTGTTGATCTCGCCGTTGTGGGCGATGAGGCGGAAGGGCTGGGCCTTGTCCCAGGAGGTGCGGGTGTTGGTGCTGAAGCGCCGGTGGATCATGGCGAACCGGGTGACAAACCGCGGGTCGCGCAGGTCCAGGTAGAAGCGGTCCAGGTCGGCGGCGCGGGTGAGGGCCTTGTAGACGAGGGTGCGGGCCGACAGCGAGGCGAAGAAGACCTCGTTCTGGATGCCCTGTTCCACCAGCTTGGTGCGGAGCACCTGCTTGGCCGAATAGAGCAGCTTGTCGAAGGAGGCGTCCGTGCGGCACTGGGCGGGGCGGCGCAGGACCGCCTGGCGCATGGTGGGGAGGGAGCGTCGCGCCTCGTCGCCCAGCACGGCGGGATCCACGGGAGGCTCGCGGTAGGCCAGCACGTTCAGGTCGAAGAAGGCGAAGGTGGACTCGAAGATCTCCAGGGACCGGCGGAGCCGGTCGGCGTCCTGGGGCAGGAAGAGGCTGGCCACGGCGATGTCGCCAGACCGGTGGCCGAACATTTCGAAGGGGATGTCGGCCATGACGCCGGCGCCGTCGCTGCTGATCTGGTCCGCCGCGCAGCCGCCGCGATGTTCCACGCATTTCAGCGCGTGAAGGGCGTCCTCCAGGATGTCCCGGCTGGCCGAACCCGTCCGGCTGGCAACGAAGCCAACCCCACAAGCGCTGTGTTCAGGTCGTGATCCCTCAAGCATCGTCAATTCCTTTCGGGATCAAGCCATCCTATCGAGAATCGCTGGATCTTTGACCTTGAAACGCCGTATGGGGCTATCAGGCGCGCTTATAGCACCTGACGGTCCCGTGGGCCTTGTGGGAGACTGGATGTCCCATGACCACCCTCGCCTTGAAGTACCGTCCCCGCCTGCTTTCCGACCTGGTCGGGCAGGAAGGCAGTGTGAAGGCCCTGGCCAATGCGCTGAAGCGGGCCAAGGAGAGCGGGCGCATCCACCAGGCCTACCTGTTCGCGGGTGTGCGGGGCACGGGCAAGACGAGCACCGCCCGCATCCTGGCCCGGGCCCTGAACTGCGTGGAGGGCCCCACCGCCACGCCCTGTGGCCTCTGCGGCCCCTGCCGGGCCGCGGAGCAGCCGGATCAGAACCTGGACATCGTCGAGATCGACGCCGCCAGCCGGGCGTCCGTGGCCGATGCCCGGGCCCTCCGGGAGCAGGTGCAGACGCGTCCCGCCTTCTGCCGCTATCGGGTCTACATCATCGACGAAGTCCACATGCTCAGCACCGAGGCCTTCAACGCCCTCCTGAAGGTCATCGAGGAACCGCCACCCCACGCCATCTTCGTCCTGGCCACCACCGAGCTGCAGGATGTGCCGGACACCATCAAGAGCCGCGTCCAGATCTTCCCCTTCCGCCTCATCCCCGTGGGGCTCATCGAAGGCCGCCTCAAGCACGTCTGCGAGCAGGAGGGCGTCGAGGCCGAGAGCGGCAGCCTGCGGCTGGTGGCCGAGGCCGGGCAGGGGTCTATGCGCGACGCCCTCACCATCCTTGACCGGGTCATCGCCGCGGGTGACGGAAGGGTGCTGGAGGAGTCCGTCCGCGAACAACTGGGCATCGTCAGCGCCCATCTGGTGCAGGGTGTGATGTCCGCGCTGGCCATTGGTGACTCAGCGGCCTTGGTGGAGGCCTGTCGGGAACTGAACGAGCAGGGCGCCGACTGGGCCACCTTCTGGCGCGAGCTGGTCCTCGCCTTCCGTGACCGGCTGGAGCAGGAAGCCCGGGCGGCACGCGGCCCGCAGGACCTGCTGCGCTGGGCCCGGATGCTCCACCTTCTGCTGAGCCGGGAGCGGGACCTGCGGGACAGCAGCCTGCCCAGGGTGGTGGTGGAATTGGCCCTGGTGACCGCCTCCCAGTTACCGCATCTGACGCCGCTGGATGCCCTGGTGTCGGGTGCCCGGCCCTCAGGCCCGCCGGCCGGTCCGCCTCCGGTCCCTTCCAGGGCCCCCCAGGCCGCGCCGGCGCCTGAGGGGCCTCGCAGGCCCACGCCGGCTGCCCCGCAAGCCCAGGCCCCGCTGCGGGTCCGGGCGCCCATGCCTCCTGGCGCTTCGGCGTCCCCCGAGCTGCGGATGGCTTGCAGCGAAGCGCTTCGTGCCATCCCCGGCCTGCGCGCCCTCGGCACCGCCCCCCAGATGGCTTCGGAGCTTCGATGGGAGCCGCCGGTCCTCCGGTTCCGCTTCCCTGGCAATGTCCGGCAGACCCTCCAGGACCTGGAGCGGGAACAGGCCAATCCCCACGTGCTGGCTGCGTTGGCCGCCGTGCTGCCAGGTCTGAGGGAACTGGAGATCCGCTTCGAGGGCGGTACGGAGACAGCTCAGACCGAGCGACCGGAGGATCGCCTGCGGCGGGAACCGGGCTTCCAGGAGCTGTTGCGCCTCAGCGGGGGTGAAGTGCTGGAGATCCGGCACGAGGGTTGATCAGCCGCCTGAGACCGGCGGCATGAAGGCCACTTCGTCGCCGTCGGTGAGCGGCGTGCTCCGGTCGGCGAAGGCTTGGTTCACCGCGAGCAGGGCGTCCTTGGGCAGGTCCGCGAAGCGCGGGTCTGCCAGCAGGTCACCCAGGGTGGGGACTGCAGGCAGGGCGAGGTCACTGAAACCCAGGAGGGCGCGATAGCGGGCAAAACATTTGACGGTCAGCATGGCCATCTCCAACTCCAAACTACCGTCTTCCGCCGCCGACCTCCAGCCTACTTCGGGCTCCAGGTATGACGGATCTCCCCCGAGGGAAGGAGCGCGGCCCCGGCGCCTTTGCTGGCCCCCAGCTGCAGGATGAAGTCGCCGAAGCGCCACTCCACTTGCCCGGAGGTGATGCTCAGCTCGCCGCTTTTCCGGTGTGACACCACGAAGGCACTGCGTTGGCCGAACAAGTTGATGCTCTTGCCGAAGGTGACTTCCGTTTCCGTGGTGCCCATGCTGGTGGTTCGCACGGCCACGTTCACGCGGTCCAGGCCGAGGGATCTCCGCAGCTGCTCCTGCAACGGCGCGAAGGCCAACGTAGAGATGAGGCCGGAGCCGGCGCTGGCGATGCCCGAGGTGATGGCGCCCTGGGTGGCGCCGGAAGTGGCGCTGGCGGTACCGACGTTGGCCACGTTGCCAGGGTTGATGAGGATGGCCACGATCTCGTCCTGGCGCAGGCTCGGCGTGGAACTGGGCACGATGTTCAGGTTGCTCAAAGTGCCGTGGATATCGAGGTTCACCGTATAGCCTGGGATGGAGGTGACACTCCCCTGGAGGTTGATGATGGGATCCATGGCGCGGGATTCGGTGAACTTGAGCGAACCCTGGTTCACCACCATGTCCCCCGCCGGGAAGATGTTGGTGATGCGGCCACCGGGCTGGAAGACCAGGGTGCCCTTGGGGATGGGGTGGGCCAGGGTGCCGAGCACCTGGAAGGCGCCTTCCGTGTGGCCTTCCAGCTTCAGGAGGTTGGTGTCGAAACTCCAGGGGCTGCGGAGGTCGAGGTCCAATTCCAGCCGGATGCGCTCCAGGGGATCGTCCAGGTCCAAGCCCACCAGGCCGCCACTGTCGCTGAGCGCGCTGCGAAGGATGAGGTCGGCGAGCTTCACTTCGGTGTGATAGCTCAACCGATCGGCCCGCAACCGGCCCTTGAGCAGGCCGCTTTCCTCCGTGCCTTCCAGGGTGGCGCGCAGGGTGCCCTGGAGGTCCAGGCCATCGGGCACATCGCGCAGCTGGAAGTTGGCCAGGGAGGCCTTCAGCGCGTACGTATCCAGACCACCCAGCCGCCAGATGATGCCGCCGGAGACCACCAGGTCACCGTGGGCCAGCGTGCCCCGCAGGGGTTTGTCCACTGGGATGGAGACGGTGCGGTCCTTGAAAACAACTTCAGCCTGGAGGTCTTCCACGCCTTGATAGCCCCGGAGGTACAGCTGGCCCTTGTCCAGGGAGAGCGTGCCGTCGAGCTGTGGATTGGCATAGGTCCCATGGACCAGGAGATCGAAGCGGCTGGTTCCTTGGACTCTGACCTCGGAGAGCAGGTTGTACTCGTCCACTTCCATCACACGGTCGAAGATGGCTTTGAGGTGGGCCAGATTCGCAGTGCCCTGAGTCTGGAGCCCCAGGGGAGCGGAGGGTGAGAAGGGCAAAACCCCTGATAGGCGGAGGCCCGCCGCCTGGATGGGGGAGGCGTCCGTGGCGGCCCGGGCACCGCCCTCCAGCGTGATGTCCACTTCCGCACCGGTCGCATCGCCCTTGAGGGCCGAGGGCTTGACCTGGTGCAGTTCGAATGCGCTGAACTGCGCGGCCAGGCTGTTCAGGGTGCCGGACCAGGTCAACGTCCGACCGTTCCAGCGGCCCTGGGCGGTGGCTCCCAGGTTCAAGTCCTCCAGCAGGTCATCCGTGAGCCCCCGGGCGAGGAGGTCCGTGTGAGCACTGGCGGGGGACACGTCGAGGGCCAGGCTGCCGACCAGATCGGGTCCATCCCGCCTGGCTTGGGCTTCCACCAGCGGGTGCGCCATGCCTTCGATGCCGAGCCGGCCCTCCAACCGGCCTCGCTCCAGCTTCACCGACGCCTCGAGACCCTCCACGCTTCGGCCCTCGAAAAAGACGCGGCCCCGGCTTAACGTGGCCTGGCCTTCGGGCAGGTCCAGGGCGCCGAACGGGCTGGTGATGGGTCCCAGCAGCCGGGCCTCCACCTGGGCCTGGAGGCGGGGCCCGGGGAGCGCCAGGAGCTGGGAATCCAGGCGCCCGGATAGATCCACGCGCCAGGTCCAGCGCTGGAAGTCCATGTCGGCCTTGCCGGTCAGGGCCAGGGCGCCTTCGGGGCCGACCTCGGGCGTACCCAGCTGGTCCAGCTGCTCCCCGATCCGCACATCGTCGAGACGCATGCGGAGGGTGTCCAGGTCCATGGCGAAGTCCGAGGAAGCCGCTGGAATATTGATGCCGTAAACTTCGCCAGATTCGACTTGGGCCGCGCCCATCATGGTGATGTGGTCGAAGGGGCCCTGGAGACGCACCCAGCCGCCACCGGTTCCCGTGATGGGGAGTTCCTTCCCTTCGCTGTCCTTCAGGTCGGCGGCCTTCAAGCCTTCAGCCACGGGCAGGCGGAAGGCCGTGAAGCACATATCCATCTGGGGCTGGCCCGGGGCGGTGCGAGCCCAGGTGAGCCAGAGGTCCCCGCCGCCGCGACCCTCCTCCTTTTTCAGGTCGATGTCCGTGACGCGCAATTCGGTGCCCTGTATTTGGACCTTGGCTTGGACGCTGTCAGCCATGGCTCCGTGCCAGCGGGGACGAGCCACCTCGACCGAGCCCTCCAGTTCCAGACCTGGACTCCGGCTCCATCGGACTTTGGCCTGGGCTTGGGCCTGCCCTTCCATATCCAGGTCCACCACCTTCCAGGCCCGGAGCGCGTCGGCCACCTGGGCCGCACCCACACCCGCGTTCCCTTCGGCCTCCAGGCGGACCAGTCCGCGAGGGCCAAGGTCAGCCCAACCAGTTCCTTCAGCCTTGAGGTCCTCCAGGTCCAGGTGGAGGCGGTCCAGGGTGGCCCGGCTGTTTCGCAGGGTGGCCTGCAGGCTTCCAGCCTCCAGTCCATGCTGAGTCAGCCCGAGCTGCACGGCTCCCTGCCAGCGGTCCGGCCGGCTGAGGGCGGCGGCATCTCGTGGGCCTTCCACCTGGGCCTTCAGCGTGCCCCTGACGCCGTTGAGTTCTGGCAATCGGAGGAACTTGCCAAGGGCCCCGAGATCCATGGCCTGGCCCGAAAGAGTCGCCTTGGCTGGGGTTTTGCGGGACCAGCCTCCCTCCACGGAGAGGTCCCCCTGGGAGGAATGCCACCAGAGGTGGCTCAACTGAAACCCTTCCAGGTTGCCGCTGCCGCGAACATCGAGGCTGCCGGGGACGAAGGCGCCCTCTGAGGGCCTGAGCCCGGCCCCCTCGGCGCTGACCGTCCACTGTGGATTCGCCAAGGCGCCATGCACCGAGGCAGTGAGGTCCAGGTTGCCCGTGAGGGGAGGCCGGGCCATGCCGCCCCAGTGAGAGGCCTGGGCCAGGGCCACGACTCCGGTGAGCTGGGCTTCAAGCCGCTCAGGCCGCTGGGGCGTCTTCGTATCGAACCGCCCGTTCAGGCGGATCTGACTTTCCCCGAGGCGGATATAGCCCTCCTTGAGGATCACGAGCTTCTCGGAAAGTTCACCGTTCAGATCCAGACGGCCCTTCTCCCAGCCTTTCGGACCTTGTACCAGCAGTTGGGGGCCCGCCACATCCATCCGCAAGCGGTTGGGTTCTGGGCCCGTGGCCTTTACTTCGAATTGGTAGCGCATGGCTGGCAGGCCCCGCAATGGTTCGGGGATTTCGATCACGCCTCCCGTGAGGCTGAGCAGGTCCAGCCGCACTTGGGGCAGGGGGCCCTTCCGGGGAGGGTGCTCCTTCAAGTGGATGGCGGACAGGCCCGCTTCCGTGAGGCGAAGGTGGGGGTGCTCGACTCTGATGGAGAAGAGGTGGGGTGTGGCGGAGAGCAGTGAGGCGAGGTCAGCCTGGACCTCTATTCTCTGCACCGTAAGCAGATCGCCGCCGAGACGTACGTCCCGCAGGGCGAAGGATCCGAAAAGGGGGTGGACTTCTAACTGGCCGACTTCCAGGGTGAGGCCGGTCTCATCACGGACCAGGGCGTCGAGCTTTGAGACCGTCCAGCGGGTGACCGCTGGCCGTGTGGCCAACCAAGGCACGATGGTGATGGTGGCGGTGCCGGCCACCAGAACGTAAGTCACGCGGCGCACCCAGCGGCGGCCCCAGAGCCGTTGCACCGCTAGTTTCGTAGGGTGCCAGACCATCAGTTTTTTTCACCGCAGCTGGGACAGATCATGGCCATGCGCGGCAGCTGGCGGTAGCAGAAGCGGCATAGTCTGGCCTGGGTGGCCGCGCGCAGGGTGAGGTGTGGGCCCGAGCTGTTCGAGGCGAGCACGGCGGTGCCGAGGGGGCGGGTTTCGCGGGCGACGCTATCCTTGAGACGGCGCAGGGCCTCCAGAAAGGCCTGAGCCGACAAGTAGCGCTCACCGAGATTCACGGCCAGGGCCTTCATGACCACTTCGGAAAAGGCCTTGGGCACGATGGGATTGCGAAGGTGGGGCGCCAGGATCTGCTGGCTGGTGAAGGCCTGGGCGATCTTGAGGGGATCTGCGTCGTAGAAGGGGACGGTGCCCGTGAGCATCTCGTAGAGGGTGATGCCCAATGACCAGAGGTCGGACTGGAAGACAGCCCGGCCCCGGAAATGCTCGGGGGCCATGTAGGGCGGCGAGCCGATGCGCGTGGGCGCGTAGGGGACATGCTGCATCTCCAGCACCCGAGAAGTCCCGAAGTCAGTGACTTTGGCCACGCCCTCGCGGTTCAGGAGAATGTTGGCGGGGCGCAGATCACGGTGGAGGATCTGGTGGCCATGGGCGAAAGCGATGGCACTGCAGACATCCAGGCTCACTTCCAGGGCCCGCGCCGGTGGCAGGGTGCGCTCGCGGCGGATGAGGCGATCGAGGCTCTCGCCTTCGATGTATTCCAGGACCATGAAGAAGATCCCGTTCTTCCGCTCGACGGTGATGAGCTCGACGATGTTCGGATGCTTCAGGCCCGCCATGATGCGGGGCTCCTTCAGCAGATCCACGATCTCATCCTGTTGCTGGTGAGGCACTTTCAGGGCCACCTTGCGGTTGACCCAGGTATCCATGGCCAGGTACACGGCCCCGAAACCGCCCGAGCCGAGGCGGTCCAGGATCTGGTATTTCCCCAGGGTCTGGTCCTTGGATAGCACGGGCGCGGGCTCCGAAGCGATGGATCCAGCATGACCGAAACAGCCCGCGACTCCTAGGAGCCTATTCCAGGATGCGATCCAGGAAGGAGCTCTGGTCGCTCCAGGCAGCTGCCAGGTGCCGGATCCTAGGCCGCGATTCCACGCCGAGACTGTAGGCCTTGCTGAGAAACGCCCGATCTTCCATGGTGGCGCGGTGGTGCTGGCGCAGGTGCTCCCCCCAGCTGGAGCTGAGGAAGCTCTCCACGAACCGGAGCTGCCCTGGGTCGGGCGGCACCAGATCCTGGAAGAGGGACCACCGCACGGCGCCGTCCCGGATGCGGATGCGGCGGACCTCACGCATGGCCTCCTGGAATGCGGCCTTGCGCTCCTCTGGGATCCGGTATTCAAGCACCGTGAGGATCGGGCCCTCGTTGGGATGGATGGGACCGGGTGAATGGGGCTGCAGGTGGTGGGGGCTCAGGTCCAGCGGCTGGTGGAGGGCCTGGATCTTCAAGTGGGCCGTGACTGCCAGCAGCAGTAACATCCCGATGCCCGCCGCCGCATAGGCGGTGTGGATGCCCCAGTGCTCGCCCACCACGCCCCAGAAGGCCGCTCCACCTGCCATCGCGCCGCCCCAGACCGTGATGTAGACACCCAGGGCCCTGGCCCGCACCCAGGAAGGCACTGAAAGCTGGACACCTGTGTTGCAGGTGCTCAGCACAGACAGCCACCCGGCCCCGCAGACCAGGAGGGCCAGCCCGACGGAAAGGGTGTGGGCGACGAAGGCCAGCACCAGCAGGCCCGCCGCGAAGGTGACCGTGGCGGCCGCCATCAGCATGTTTGGCGTGAATTTCCGCCGAAGCGCGGGGAGGACCAGCGTGGCGCCCACGGCCCCCGCCCCAGTACAGCCCAGCAGCAGACCGAAGGCCGTCGAACCAAGGTGGAGCCGGTGGATGGCCAGGGTGGGCAGCAGCGAGAAGATCGGGCCCCCGAAGAAGACGAAACCGCCGCCGCGCAGCAGGATTACTTGCAGCGCCTTGCTGTGCCAGGTGTAGCGCAGACCAACTTTCATGGCGGCAGTGAAACGTTCCGCAGGCAGATCCGTCGTGACGGGTTGGCGCTTCCATCCCTTCAAGACAACGAGCACACCCACGAAGGAGACTGCGTTGAGAGCGAAGGCCCAGGTGGCGCCCAGCCAGCCCACTACCAGGCCGCCCAGCGCGGGGCCCACCGCGCGACTCACATTGAAACCGGCGCTGTTGAGGGCCACCCCCGCGGCGATCTGGTCCTGCGGCACCAGATCCGGTACCGAGGCCTGCCAGGCGGGTGCATTGAGGGCCGCGCCTACTCCCAGCAGCAGCGACATGCTGATGAGCACGCCCGGGGTCACCAGGTGGAGGGCGGACAGGATGGCCATGACCGCGGCAGCCATGAGCATCCAGGCCTGGGTGGCCAGGAGCAGCCGCCGGCGGTCGACGATGTCGGCAATGGCGCCGCCGGGCATCGACAGCGCCAGCATGGGCAGGGTAGCCCCCGTCTCGACGAGGCTCATGAGCAGAGGTGACCGGGTGATCTCCCCCATGAGCCACTTCTCGCCCACGCTCTGGACCCAGGTGCCCACGTTCGAAGCCATGGCCGCAATCCAGATCGCGAAGAAGATCTTGCTGCGGAGCGGAGCGAAGGGGCCTTTTTCAGCAATCACGGGTTCAGGCTATCCAGATCACATGCCAAGTGGCACTTGAACATAAGGAAAAGCTTTCACCGCCAAGACGCCAAGCACGCCAAGAAAAAAACAGTGCTTTTGCGGTTCTTGGCGCTCTTGGCGGTGATCTGCTTTGTTCTATCCCAGGAACGCCTTGAGCGTCTTGGAGTAGCGCGGGTGCCTGATCTTGCGGAGCGCCTTGGACTCGATCTGGCGGATGCGCTCGCGAGTGACGGCGAACTCGCTGCCGACTTCTTCCAGGGTGTGCTCGGAACCGTCGTCGCCCACGCCGAAGCGCATGCGCAGCACGCGCTCCTCGCGCTCACTGAGGGTGTTGAGGACGTTGCGGACGGTCTCCTTGAGGCGCTGCTGGACGACCTGCTCCACAGGGGAGACCACCGTCTTGTCCTCGATGAAGTCGCCCAAGTGGGAATCCTCCTCCTCGCCGATGGGGGTCTCGAGGGAGATGGGTTCCTGTGCGATCTTCATCACCTTGCGGACCTTGCCCACAGGCATGTCCATGGCGTGGGCGATCTCCTCGCTGGAAGGTTCCCGGCCCAGCTTCTGCACCAACTCGCGCTGGGTGCGGATGAGCTTGTTGATGGTCTCGATCATATGCACCGGGATGCGGATGGTGCGGGCCTGGTCCGCGATGGCGCGGGTGATGGCCTGCCGGATCCACCAAGTGGCATAGGTTGAGAACTTGAAACCGCGGCTGTACTCGAACTTGTCCACGGCCTTCATGAGGCCGATATTGCCCTCCTGGATGAGGTCCAGGAACTGCAGGCCACGGTTCGTGTAGCGCTTGGCGATGCTGACCACGAGACGCAGGTTGGCTTCGATCAGTTCGGCCTTGGCGCCGCGGCTGATGCTTTCTGCAGCCTTGAGGCCGTTGAAGTCCTTGTGGAAGTAATCGCTGGTGGTCTCGTACTTCTCAAAGAAGTCGGCCAGGGTCTTCTCAATGTGGGTCAGCTCGTCCTTGTAGCGATCCTTGAGCTTGGCAAAAGCAGGATTCTTGAGGCGATCCCGCAGCTCACGGCACTTGCGCTCGCCGGCCATCACCTGGCTGTGCTGGTGGGTGATGCGGTCGATCAGGCGGGTGACGGCGAGGCTGTTGAGGCCCAGCTTGCGGATCTGCCGTGAGAGCCGCGCCCGGGCGTAGAGGATCTCGCGATCCAGCTTGCGCTTCTTGGGCAGAGTCTTGGTGCCGGCATCCACCTGGAGCTTGATCTGCAGCAGGTCCTGGAGGGCCTGGTCGAAGACCAGCAGCTTCTCGAACTGGTGATGCACGTGCTGGGTGGCAGAGGTGCTCTCGGCATCCTCGTCGTCGTCCACCTCGTCGGAGAGGCCCACAACTTCGCGAATCTTGCCGGGATTCTCCTTCAGCATCTTGCCGATATCGATGAGGAGGCTGGCTGCGAGACGGGACCGGGACAGAGCCCGCATGACGCTGCGGACGCCGACCTCGATGCGCTTGGCGATCTCGACCTCGTCCTCGCGCTTCAGGAGGGGCACCGTGCCCATCTCCTTGAGGTACATGCGCACGGGGTCGTTGAACTTGTCGCTGTCAGGGCTGTCGATCTCGGTTTCGAGATCCTTGTCACCCTTCCCGCCACCTTCCACCATGATGAATTCAGGCTCGATGGCCTCGCGGGCGGCCTGGGCCTCCTCCTCCGTAGCACCGATGCCTACGCCCAGACGCGCGAACAAACCCATGACCACTTCGAGGTCATCGGGGCTGGAGGCGGTGTTGGGGAGGAAGTCGTTGAGCTGGTCAACCAGCAGGAATCCGTTTTTCCTTCCGATGGAGATCAGGGCTTTGGTTAGGGTGTAGTAGGCATCGCGTGGCGGCGTCGGAACCATTCGGACCTCAAAGAGCGCTGCAGGCATCGGGCCATTGGGGTGGGAAGACCCGGCGGCCGAGGGGAAAACAGAACACGGCCAATGTACCGGGCCGTGTCCGGAACTTTTCAGTATAGGGGATCTGCAAATTCAGGCAAGGGCCTGATCTTCTGATCAGGCCTCACCGGGGGCCACGCCGGCGACGGGAAAGATCCTTCTGGCGTCCCAGCAGCTCATTCTGGCGGGCCTCCACCCGCTGCCTCAGGGCCGGATCCACCTGGGTGCTGGGGTCTAGCAGCAGGCGGTTATTGGCCTGAAGCTCCCGGTCCACGTAGCGGGCCTCGAGCTTCACGAAGAGGGCCTCGGCGTCCCGGCCGGCCTCGTCCTGGCGGCTGGCCTGGGCATCCAGGTGCCGAATGGCGGCGAGGGCTCCTTCGGGCAGGCGGGCTGGATCACCTTCCGCATCCAGCAGGGCCTGGAGCAGGGGGGCCCCGTCGAGGCCATCCCACCAGGCTGGTGGAACCTCTTGGACGCGAGGCCAGTGGCCAGCGGTGCAAAGGAGCAGCAGGCTGCGGATCAGGTCGTCGAGCTCCTGGGGCGAAGAAGCCTGGACGGGTGCCTCCGCCTCCCGAACTGGGGCCTGCCGACCTCGAACGGCCCGGTCCAGCTCCTGCAGGGGCACCTGCAGCTGATGGGCCAGGCTGGAGAAGAGGTCCCGGCTCTCGGTGGTGCGGGGCAGGTAGGGCAGGAAATCCAGGAGGTCCTTGAAGGCCCCCATCCGGTCGGAGATGCGCCTCAGATCCTTGCCTTCCATGGCCCGGTCGATCATGAAGGCCGTCCAGTCCGGAGCGGCCCGCAGCAGGTCGCGGAAGGCCTCACCGCCCAGCTTCAGGCACCAGGTATCGGGGTCTTCCCCCTGGGGCAGCTCCAGCAGACGCACCTCGAATCCGAGGGGCAGGGCCATGCGCAGGCTCTTTTCCATGGCCCGCCGGCCCGCGGCGTCGCCGTCAAAGCAGAGGATGACCCGGCGGGTGAACCGGCCCAGTTGCTTCAAGTGCTCCTCGGTGAGGGCGGTGCCGAGGGGAGCCACGGCCTGATGGATCCCGTGCTGGTGGAGCTGCAGCACATCGAAATAGCCTTCCACCACCAGGGCCCCGTCCTTCATGGCGCCCTTGGCGCGATGGAAGCCGAAGAGGGTCTCGCCCTTGTGGAACAGCACCGTGTCGCGCGTGTTGAGGTACTTGGGCTGTCCTTCGCCCATGATCCGACCGCCGAAAGCCACTAGGCGGCCCCGGCCGTCGTGGATGGGGATGGTCAGGCGGTTGCGGAGGAAGTCGATCTGGGTGCCGCGCTCGCTGCGGCTGGCCAGGCCCGCCTGCTCCAGCAGCTCGCCGGAGAAGTTGAGGCCGCGCAGGTGGGTCACCAGCGGATCCCAGCCATCCGGCGCCATGCCGAAGCCGGCCTCCGCCACGAAAGGCCCTTCGTAGCCCCGCTGGCGCAGGTAGGTCCGGGCCGCCTCATGGCGCTCCAGCTGCCGCTCGTAGAAGGCCTGGGCCGCCTCCAGGGCGCTGCGCAGGCGGGTCTCGAGATCCAGTTCGGCCGCAGGACGCTCCCGGCGCTGGGGCAGGTCGATGCCGGCAGCCCGGGCCAGCTGCTCCAGGGCCTCGGGGAAAGTCATGCCCTCGCGCTCCATGAGCCAGGCAAAGGCGTCCCCATGCTTGCCGCAGCCGAAGCAGTGGTAGAAGCCTCGGTTGGCCACGACCTGGAAGCTGGGGCTGCGTTCGGCATGGAAGGGGCAGAGGCCCACATGGGCCGAGCCCTGTTTCCGCAGCTTCACCGCCTGGCCCACCAAGGCCAGCAGGTCCGTGGCGTCCCGGACGCGCTCGACGATCTCGCGATCACGCATGTATCAGGCATATCACGGGCCAGGGAGGAGCGGTCATGGCATTCTTAGGGGTTTCTGTTGGATGGACTTATGCCCCACCTGCTCGACACGATCCTTCTGTTCAGCCTGCCCGCCTCGGGCAAGTCGGAAGTCCGGCGCTACCTGGCCAGTCTCACGCCGGATCAGTGCCGGAACGACTTCCACATGGGGCCCACCCTGCAGCTCGACGACTACCCCTATGTCCACCTGATGCACCGCATCGACGATGAGCTGAAGGCCTGCGGCCTGGGCTACGCCTACTACCACGGCCCCAACCGCCCCTTTCGCGACAACTGGACCTGGGCAGTTCTCATCGAGCTGCTGAACGAGGACTACGCGAACCTCATGGCCAGCCGCCAGATCGAAGTCCCTGGCGCCGCCCAGCACCTCTTCGACCGCCTGGATGCCGCCCACGTCAAGGTGGGCCTGCCGGAGTACCTGGGTGACCTCCCTCATCGCCTCCGGGTGCGCATGGCCGAGGCTCTGGAAGCCGAATGCCGCACCGAGTTGGATGTCCTCAACCGCCAGAACGCCCTGGACAAGACGGGTCGCACGCTGGTGATCGAAGCGGCCCGGGGCGGGGCCCATGGCTCGGTCTTTCCCCTGTGCCCACCCCACGGCTACGACACGGCCTTCCAGACCCTGGCGCCCGCCATCCTTGAAACGGCCTCGGTGCTCTACGTCTGGGTGGACCCGGTCGAAAGCCGCCGCAAGAACATCGAGCGGGGGCGCCCCGATGGCCAGGGCAGCATCCTCCATCACAGCGTGCCCATGGAGGTTATGCTCGGTCAGTACGGCACGGATGACATGGCCTGGCTCATGGAGCAGAGCGACCGCCCCGGCACCATCCGCGTGGAGCGCACCATCCAGGCCGGCGACCGCTATGAGACCAAGGTCTATCACCTGCCCGTGGCCCGCTTCGACAACCGCAGTGACGTGACCACCTTCGTCCGCGAGGACCAGAAGCTCTGGAAACCTGCCGATATCCAGGCCATCCACAGTGGCCTCAAGGCTGCATTCGATCAGTTGGCGAAGAAGTAAAAGGCTCTTTAACCGCAGATGCCGCAGATGGACGCAGATGAAAAGCGCTTGAACGTTTTTATCTGTGCCATCTGCGACATCTGCGGTTTCAAATTCTGTTCAGTGCGTTCCTGCGCCCGCTCTGGCACTCCAGATGCGGGTCATGATGAAGGCGCCGATTAGGCTGAAGGGGATGATGGAGCCGACCCACACCCAGGCATGGGTGGGCTGGTGGCCGGGGGCGGCCACGCCATCCCAGCCGTAGGTCTTCAGGATCCATCCGAGGCCAAACCCTGTCAGGCCCGAACCGATGTACTGGATGCCATCCAGGGCCCCCGTGACCGTGGCCGCGGCCTTGCGGCCTCCGAAATCCATGCTCGCCGTGCCGCTGAGCATGCCGTGGACGCCGAAGATGAACATGGCCGTGAGGCCCAGCAGGAGCACGGCCCAGACCTGGCCGCCATGGGTGCCCTGACCGAAGGTCATGCCCAGCAGACCGAGCATGACCACCTGCACCAGGTAGAAGAGGAAGGCCACGGGCGGTCGGCGGGATTGGAACAGCTTGTCGCTCATCCAGCCGCAGAGCAGACCGCCGAGGATGCCGCCGCCCATGAAGGCGATGCCGGTCCACCAGAAGAGATGCTCCTTCTTGCCCAGGTGGTAGATCTCCTGCAGGTACTCCGTGAAGTAGAGCATCACGCCCTGGCGCACGAAGCCCGTGCAGAACTCCGCGAAGATGAGCGAGACGACGATCGGGTTGTGGAAGACCTTCCGCATGAGGTCACCCAGGGGCAGGGGGGTCTCATCCGCGGAACCGGCGTTGGAGCCGTCCCCCGTGTCGAAGTCGTCATACCCGGCATGGCTGGGGCGGTTGCGTACCAGGAACCAGTCCGCGAGAAACATGAAGGTCATGGCACCCGCCGGCACAAACCAGATGACGGTCCAGCTGCGGAAGCTGGCCAGCAGCCAAGCGCCGATGGTAGTGGCCAGGAAGTAGCCTGAGCTGATCATGATGCCGAAGATGCCGCCGAAGATGCCGCGCTCGCTGACGTGGAACCACGTGCTGTTCACCTTCACCACGGACAGGGCGCCGAAGCTCTGGAAGTACATGTTGGCGCTCCAGAGCAGGCTCATGCTCACCAGCACCTTGGAGGCATCACCATTCAGGAACATGAACCCGATGAGCAGGTTGACCGCTGCCGCGCCGATGGCGCCGATGAGGATGGCCTTGCGACCGCCGATGCGATCCGCCAGGGGCCCGTTGAAGATCACGGCCAGGCCGTAGGTCCAAAAGCCCGCGGAGGCGATGAGGCCCATCTGGGCTTTATCCAGGTGGTACCAGGCGCCGATGTCGTTCTTCACGATGTTGAAGTTGTAGCGGCCCATGTACATGGCCGCGTAGGTCAGCCCCAGGGGAAACCAGTTCAGAAACCGGCGCAAGCGGAAGGCAGGGCTGTGATCCAAGGGAACCTCGATGCCTTCAATGGTACCGGGGGCTTGGCCATCCCCCAAGGAACGAGCGTGTAACGCCGGTCACTCCGCCTTGCGGTAAGTCTCGTCGGTGCCCGTCAGTGCCCAGCTTCCCCGCCGGCGCTCGAAGGTGGCGTGGCGCTGCCTGGTCTGGCCCAATGCCGCATCTGAATGGACAGCCTGGAAGATGGGGAACTGGGCCGTGGGCTTGTCCAGGCGAATCTCGTAGGTGACGCGGGCTCCCTCGCGGGTGGGTTCCATATGGACGGCGCGCACGAACACCGCCTCGGCCGCGGGCATGGAGAAGCCTTTGGGCGCCGCCTTGATGCTCTTGGGGGCATCAGGCTTCAGGCGGAAGGTGAACGTCTCCCGCTCGCCTTCGGCCTGGACCGCACTGTCGAACCAGCCACTCTTGTCCAGGTTCTCCTTCAGCGTCACTAGGCGCAGGTGCTCGGGACTGCCTTTTTCTGCCGAGGCCTTCTCGGGTACGGTGACAGGCACGACCACCGGATAGTCCTTGCGGATCAAGCCCTCAGCCTTGGCCCGTTCCAGCTTCGAGCTGCAGGCCAGCGTCAGGAGGAGGACGGGCAGGAGCAGAGCGGGGCGCATGGTCGGATCCTTTTCCAGTTCGCAAGGATGGTGACACAACCGGACGTTCGTCACGCAACCTCGCAGTATCCTATGGGGCTCTGACGCTTAGGAGACCACTGTGAATCCTGCCTACCTGGCCCACCTCACCCACGAAATCGAGCAGCTGAAGGAGGCCGGGCTCTTCAAGACCGAGCGGATCATCACCTCACCCCAGCAGCCCCGGATGCAGGCCAACGGCAAGGACGTGGTCTGCCTCTGCGCCAACAACTATCTGGGCCTGGCCAACCATCCCGAGGTGATCCAGGCCGGCAAGGCCGTGATGGATGACCACGGCTTCGGCATGGCTTCGGTGCGCTTCATCTGCGGCACCCAGGACATCCACCGGGAGTTGGAAGTGAAGCTGGCGGCCTTCCTGGGCTTCGAGGACACCCAGCTGTACTCCTCGTGCTTCGACGCCAACGGCGCCATCTTCGAGGGCCTGCTGGGCGAGGAGGATGCGATCATCAGCGACGCGCTGAATCACGCCTCCATCATCGACGGCATCCGCCTCTGCAAGGCCCAGCGCTTCCGCTACGCCAACTCCGATATGGCGGACCTGGAGGCCCAGCTCAAGGCCGCAGATGCCGCCGGAGCCCGCTTCAAGCTGGTGGTGACGGACGGTGTGTTCAGCATGGACGGTTACATTGCCAAACTCGGAGCGATCTGCGACCTGGCGGAGAAATACGGTGCCATGGTCATGGTGGACGACAGCCACGCCGTGGGCTTCATGGGCACGAATGGGCGGGGAACGCACGAGCACTGCGGGGTCATGGGCCGGGTGGACTTCATGACCGGTACCTTCGGCAAGGCCCTGGGCGGTGCCTCCGGCGGCTACATCGCCGGAAGGCAGGTGACCATCGACTGGTTGCGGCAGAAGGCCCGTCCCTACCTCTTCTCGAACTCCGTGGCGCCCGCCATCGTGGCCGCCACGCTGAAGGTGCTGGAACTGCTCAAGAACAGCCAGGGCCTTATCAAGCAGGTGCATGAGAACGCCCAGTATTTCCGGGCCGGTATGGAGAAGGCCGGCTTCAAGCTGCTGCCCGGCGAGCACCCCATTGTGCCCGTCATGCTGTATGAGGCGCCCCTGGCCCAGGAGTTCGCCAAGCGCCTGTTGGATGAGGGCGTCTATGTCATCGGCTTCTTCTTCCCGGTGGTGCCCAAGGGCCAGGCGCGCATCCGCACGCAGATGAGCGCGGCGCACACCCGTGCCGACCTGGACAAAGCCATTACCGCCTTCACCAAGGTGGGCCGGGAACTCGGAGTGATCCAATAAGCTGATCGACCGCGCCAGCCGATTGGTACCGCGCCCCAGACTGAGCTGGTTGGGGGCGTCAATTCTTTCGGGGATGGGTAGCCAGGAGGATCTGGGCGGCCAGGAGGAGCAAGCCAACATCGCGCAGCAGCAACCACCGCATGTCGGTCAGGCGCTCGGCATCCGTCCGGTGCGTGGTGCCTCCGAAGCACCCGCAATCCACCGGATGGTTGCGGGCGAGGTTGAGGGTGAGGGCCAGACTGAAGGCCAGGAGCAGCAGCGCGACCCATGTTAGGGCAGCCCGGATCCAGACGCCTAGGCAGAGCGCCAGGCCGCAGACCAACTCCAGCCATGGCAGCACCAGGGCCATGGGGTTCAATACCTTGCCTGGAACCAATTGATAGGCCCAGATGGCTTTGGCGAAGCCGGGTGGATCGCCGATCTTGGGCAGAGCCGCCGCGATGAAGACCAGACCCAGGGCGATTCTCACCGCCAGGCTGAGCCTGGGATGAAGGAGCCATCGCCGCAGTCGGGGGCTCATGGTCTTCCCTTCTCGACGGGCCGGCCCTGTGCCACCCAGGCTGGGAAACCATCGCGGAAAATGAGTATGTGGAAGTAACCTTCCCCCAGCAACTTCTCGGCAAGCAGGTGGGAATCCCGGCAGTCACCCCCGCTGCAGTAGATGACGATGGGATCTTCCGAGCCCGGTCGGCGCGCGGCCTTGAACGAGAGCAGGCGGTCGTCCAGATCGGATTCCCACACCGGGGTGCTCCAGGCCCCGGCGATGTGGCCTTCGGCAAATTCGGAGCCCCGGCGGGCGTCCAGGAATGGCGTGCCGTAATGGAAGGCCTGCCAGGCTTCCGCACTGCTGATCTCCCGGATGGGACTGAAGGATGGTGGTTCCGGCGTGGACGGGGCGACCGAGGCGGGAGGCGGTGTCTTCCCGGGTGGAGTGGGCGGAGCCGAGTGGGGCAGGTGACCCCTCCCAGGCTCCTGGGTCACGGGTTCGGGCCTGACTCCTTCGGGGCGTGGCGTTGCCGCGGGTCCGGGGCTCACAGGAGAGAGCGGCACCGCAGATCCGGCCCAAGCCAGGCGGCGTGCCGGGGAAGCGAGGCGGTTGGAGAGCAGCGCGGCCCCCACCGCCAGCCCGGCCAAGGCCAAGGTTCGGAAAGACGTGGATCGGGAGCCACGCAGCATGGACTGATCAGCTTGGCGGAATGAGCCTGGCATCGGTTACAACACGATGTACCGATAGGTTCCGGGCTCCTGCTCCTTCAGCAGAAGTTGGACAGTCCAGCGGCCGTCCGGAAACCGCTCATACATGGTGGCGCTCATGACGGATTCCTTCAGCCATTCCCGGATGTCTTCGTAGCGCTCGAAGGCCGGTGGAGCCCACTCCTCGCCCCCGCAGCCCCTGGCGGCGGATCCTGGCTTGATGTAATCCAGCAGGCGCGCCAGCGCGACTTCGGGGTTCGACATGGAGGCTCCGGGTGATCCATCGGATGCAGGTTGGTTCAACCCTTGGGGTTTTCCTGGGCCTCGAAGGCCCGATCCGCCTCGGGTGAGACGGACCGGATCAGGGCCCTCAGGGCCTCGATGTCGCGACCTTCGAGCTCCCGCGAGAACTGGATGGCCATGCCGTTGGCATCAGACCGGACCACGGTTCCCCGCGTCACGACCCGCTTGCCCGCCTCGGCCTCTTCAAGCAGGATGGCCACGCCGCAGGCGGTGCCCACGGGCAGCCGATCCGACCCGCCGATCAGGAGGCCGCCCATGCTGATGTTGATGGCCGTGGGGAAGGCGATGATGCGTTCCGGCGTCACCACCTTCACGCGGTAGGCAATGGGCACTCGGGGGTGCTGGCGTTGCTCGATGGTCACGTTCGCTCTGCGGATGCCCAGTGTCGGTGGGTCTCGTGATGATAGCGCGTCACTCCTTGGCGTGGTCGTGCACATCGGTCACGGCCCGCCCGGAGGGATCGGCCTGGTTCGCGAAGGACGCGTCCCACCGCAGGGCGGTCTCGGTGCTGCAGGCCACGCTGCGCTCCCAGGGCACGCAGTTCACGGCCGTCGCGCTGGGGAAGTGGTGCTCGAAGATCCGCCGGTAGAGGTAAGCCTCCTTGGTTTCGGGGGTCTTCACAGGGAAACGCTCGGAGGCCCCCCGCATCATGGCGTCGCTGATCTCCCCCTCGGCCGCGGCCTTGAGGCTGTCGATCCAGCTGTAGCCCACACCATCCGAGAACTGCTCTTTCTGGCGCCAGAGGACCTCGTCGGGAATGAGGCCCTCGAAAGCCTTCCGGAGGGGGTACTTCTCGATGGGGCGGGGCCGGTGCGCGTTTCGCGGCAGCTTCACCGCGGGATCGAGGCGCATGGCCACGTCGAGGAATTCCCGGTCCAGGAAGGGGACCCGGGCTTCCACCCCCCAGGCCGCGCTGGACTTGTTGGCGCGGGCGCAGTCGTAGAGGTGCAGCTTCTGGAGCTTGCGCACCGTCTCGGCGTGCAATTCCGGGCCGTCCGGTGCCTTGTGGAAGTAGAGGTAGCCACCGAAGATCTCGTCTGCACCTTCGCCGGACAGCACCATCTTGATGCCCATGGCCCGGATCTTCCGCATCATGAGATACATGGGCGTGGACGCCCGGATCGTCGTGATATCGAAGGTCTCCAGGTGGTAGATCACATCCGAGAGGGCGTCCAGTCCCTCCTGCACGGTGAAGTGGATCTCGTGGTGGATGGCGCCGATATGGTCTGCCACCAGCCGGGCCGGGGCCAGGTCCGGCGCGCCCGCCAAACCCACGGCGAAGCTGTGGATTCTCGGCCACCACGCCGGCGCCGTGCCCCCCTCCTCCACGCGACCCTCCCGAAACTGGGCGGCGATGGCCGCGATCAGAGAAGAGTCCACCCCCCCGGAGATCAGGACGCCATAGGGCACGTCGCACATGAGTTGCCGCCGCACCGCCGCTTCGAGCGCAGCGCGCAGGGCCGCGGAATCGTAGGGGGTATCCGGGACATGGCCGGGTTCGGCCCAGTCAGGCTCGTAGTAGCGTTGGAACCCCTCGTCCGCCTCGTGCCCGAGGTAGAAGTGTCCCGGGGGGAATTCGCGGATCCGCTCGCAGTGGCCCACCAGGGCCTTCATCTCCGAGGCGACGTACAGCCGGTCGTCCCGATCCCACCCCAGGTAGAGGGGGATGACGCCGATGGGGTCCCGGGCAATGAGGTAAGTCTCGCGCTTGGGGTCGTAGAGCACGAAGGCGAAGATGCCGTTCATCCGGTTGAGGAAATCCCGGGGCGAGAGCTCGTCGTAGAGGTAGAGGATCACCTCGCAATCCGAGAGGGTCTGGAAGTCATGGGCTTCCTGCAGGACATGCCGAAGCTCCCGGTGGTTGTAGATCTCCCCGTTCACCGCCAGGACCGTACCTTGGAGGGTGTCGACCAGGGGCTGGGCCCCGTGCTCGACATCCACGATGGAGAGGCGTTCGTGGACGAGGATGGCCCGGTCGTCGCTGTAGATGCCACTCCAGTCCGGCCCCCGGTGGCGGATCTTCCGCGCCATGGCCAGGGCCTGGCGCCGGAGCTCCGACGGATTCGAGCGGGAAGGATCGATGTCGAGGATGGTGAGGATGCCGCACATGGGGACTCCAATAGCAAAACCCCCGATCCGCTGTCGCGAATCGGGGGTGGTCCGGGAATTCAGGTGTCTAGGTGAGACCCTCGCCGGCCCACGCGCGATTCGCGCGAGGGAGCCGATTATTGGAATGGCGGTTGAACCGCGCGGAGAGGAAGGTCATAGGTCGCCTGCAAGAACCTTATCGGCTGGTTTCACGAATCGTCAAGGGCGGAAGGGTAAGTTGGCCAGTTTTGATCTTGATGGTGAAATGGTGCGGTTGGAGGCGTCATGAAAGCCCTGCTCAAGACCAAGCGCGAGGAAGGCATCTGGATGGGCGAGGTGCCCATGCCCGAGATGGGCCCCAACGATGTGCTGATCCGCGTCCACAAGAGCGCCATCTGCGGCACCGACGTGCACATCTACAACTGGGACGACTGGGCCCAGAAGACCATTCCCGTGCCCATGGTGGTCGGGCATGAGTATTTCGGGATCATCGAGAAGGTGGGTGCTGAAGTCGAGGGCTACCAGCCGGGCGATCGGGTGAGCGGCGAGGGGCACATCACCTGTGGCCACTGCCGTAACTGCCGGGCAGGCAAGCGCCACCTCTGCCGCAACACCGTGGGCGTAGGTGTGAATCGCACGGGCTCGTTTGCGGAATACCTCTCCATCCCCGCCTTCAATGTGTTCAAGGTGCCGGACAACATCCCGGACGAGGTGGCCTCCATCTTCGATCCGTATGGCAACGCGACCCACACGGCCCTCAGCTTCGACATGGTGGGCGAGGACGTGCTGATCACCGGCGCCGGCCCCATCGGCATCATGGCCGTGGCCATCGCGAAGCATGTGGGGGCGAGGAACGTGGTGATCACGGATGTGAACGAATACCGACTCGAACTGGCGCGGAAGATGGGCGCCACGGTCGCCGTGAACCCCATGCAGAAGAGCCTCCCCGAAGTGATGAAGGAATTGGGAATGACCGAAGGCTTCGACGTAGGCCTGGAGATGAGTGGCAACCGCAATGCCTTCGAATCGCTGCTGGAAGTGATGCACCATGGCGGCCGCGTGGCGCTGCTGGGCATCCTCCCCGGGGACTGTGCCATTGACTGGAGTCAGGTGATCTTCAAGGGCCTCGTCCTGAAAGGGATCTACGGGCGCGAAATGTTTGAAACCTGGTACAAGATGGCCGCGATGGTCCAGAGTGGCCTGGACATCACCCCGGTCATCACGCACCGTTTCAGCATTGACGACTTCCAGAAGGGGTTCGACGCGATGAGGAGCGGGCAGAGCGGAAAGGTGATTTTGGACTGGGGCGTCAGCTAGTTTCCTGCCTGGAGGCACCTGCAAAATGCGGCCATGGGCCGCATTTTGTTAGCTGCCCAAGGTGTGCGCAGCTTGCCACGAGGTTGGTTGGAACCTCAACGGACGGGCTGTGGCTGGGGAACGGGCGGGAAGGGGCCGTCAGTCCAGGGGGCGCCGTCCTTGATGAGAATATCGCCAGCCAGCCCCTCGCCACCGGGGACGCCGTCCGTGCCAAGGCAGACCAGGTAGTACCCGTCCAGCTTGGTGTTGAATTTCTGTCGCACCGGGCCTCGCTTGACCTGGACTTCCTCCACCGGACGGCTGACGTAAGGGCGGTAGAGAAAAGGATGGCCCCAAGGGGCTTCGGGCACCTGGTCGAGGTATTCGGGGACCAGTCCCTGCAGCGAGTCTGGGTACTCACCGGTCTTGGCCTTGTAGCGGATCAGAGCGTCTGTGATGCGCTTGAGGGCCGCCCGCACCTGCTTCTGGCGGTCAGCCACGTCCCGATTCACAAAGGCTTCGATCAGGAATAGGTCCCGGGTGGCTTGGCGGGCCGCTTCCGTGTCCGGGTAGCGATCCACCAGCTGCTTCATCATGGCCCTGGCTTCGAGGCTCCGGCCTTCCAGGTTCAGTTTTCGGGCCTCTTCGTAGAGGTTCCCGGGCAGCCTGGGGTCTTCGGAAGTGCATCCGGACAGGAGCGTAAGAAGGGCCAAGGCGGGGGCGAAACGCGTGCAATTCATGGCAAGAACCTTACCAGAGGCGCATGACGATAGGATGGAAGAAAGGGGGGCACATGACCGACAGGCCGATGCTGGTGGGCATCGTGGGTGGCTCGGGCAGCGGAAAGACCTCTGTGGCCGCCGAGCTGGTGAGACGGCTGCGTCGCCGCAAAGTGGCCACGCTCCTATTGGATATGGATGCCTACTACGCGCCGTTGGAAGTAGTGAAGTCCCGCTTCGGCGGCATGCCGGTGAACTGGGATCATCCCCATGCCTTCGATCTGGAGCTCATGGCCACACACCTGGGGGCGCTGCATCGGGGCGAGAGCATCCAGAAGCCTCGCTATGACTTCACGATCTCTGATCGCACGGGCTGGGAGGAACCTGTGCCACCCGGCCAAGTGGTGATTCTGGAAGGCCTTCTGCTCTTCGCGCTTCAGGAGCTCAGGGACTTGCTGGACGTGAAGGTCTTCGTGGATACGGATGCCGACATCCGCATCCTCCGCCGCATCCGACGGGATACAAAGGAGCGGGCCCGCAGCCTCGAAAGCGTCATGGATCAGTACGAACAGAGCGTCCGCCCCATGCATCTGGAGTTCGTGGAACCCAGCAAGCGCTGGGCGGATCTCATCGTGCCGACGGGCGTGGAGAACCGCACGGCTATGGATGTCATCACCCATCACATCTGCAGCCGCGTACTGGACCAAGGAGAACTTCAGCGTGTTTGAGAACGGAATCCATCTATCCGCCGAGGCCTTCCGGGATCTGCCCGAGACCGTTCAGCGCCTCGACGTGCGCGAGCGCTGGGAATACGACCTGGCCCACATCCCCGGCGCCCTCCTCATCCCCCTGGGCGAGCTGGCGGACCGGGTTAGCGAGCTGGACCCCTCCCGGCCGGTGGCGGCCTACTGCCACCATGGCACCCGGAGCCTCTATGCCCTCCGCTTCCTCCAGGGCGCGGGGTTCGCGGATCTGGCCCACCTGGCTGGCGGCATCGACGCTTACTGCCGCCTGGATCCCTCCGTGCCGAGGTACTGATGCGGCTGCTGCACCGTCATCCCGAGGGCTTCGATCCGAACACCGCCTGGACCCAGGAGTCCGAGAGCGTGCGCCAGGATTCGCGGCTCTTCCGGCAGATCGTGGCCCAGCGGCGCAGCCCCCACACGGGACGGCAACATGCCTTCTACCGCCTCCAGGGGCCCGATTGGGTGAACGTGGTGGCCTTCACACGGGGCGGCGACTTGCTGGTGGTGGAGCAGTTCCGCCACGGCATCGACGCCTCCACACTCGAGATCCCGGGCGGGGGGTGCGATGCGGGGGAGGCCCCGGTGGTCGCGGCACTGCGTGAATTGCGGGAGGAGACGGGGTTCGTGTCCGACCGCTGGGTGGCCCTGGGTTCCTGCACCCCGAACCCGGCCACCCAGAACAACCGCTGCCACAGCTTCCTGGCCCTCGATTGCGACCCGGATGGCCCGCTGGCGCTGGACCCTGCCGAGGAACTGCAGGTCTGGGCCTGCCCCTGGCCCGAGTGGCGGGCCCGCATGGCCCGAGGGGAGATCCACCACGCACTGGTGCTGGCCGCCTTCCAGCTCCTGAGCCTCTGGGAGGGCTGGCCAGCCCTGAGGGAGCGACTGGAGGCCTCGACTGAAAAGCGCGGACAGGATTAAAAGGATTTAGATGGATTAACAGGATTCAGGCGAAGCGAGCTTTCATCCTGTTGGTCCTGCTTTTCATCCCGTTAATCCTGTCTCGGCCTTTTCCTAAGCCAAGGCGAAGCGCTAGTCTGAAGGGTGTATCCGGATGAGGTGCGGCCATGGCCAGTGAATGTTCCTTTGATGTGGTCTGCAAGGTGGACCTGGACGAGGTGAAGAACGCCGTGTCCCAGGCCATGAAGGAGATCGGCCAGCGCTACGACTTCAAAGGCTCAGTGTCCAAGATCGAGCTGAAGGACGACAAGGTGCTGGTGCTCAACAGCGATGACGAGATGAAGCTCAAGGCCGTCATCGATGTGCTGCAGACCAAGCTGCACAAGCGCGGCGTGAGCATCCGCAGCATGGAATACGGCAAGGTCGAACCCGCCACCAAGGGCACCGTCCGCCAGGAAGTCACCATCCACCAGGGCATTCCTGTGGAGAAGGCCAAGGGCCTCATCAAGGCTGTCAAGGATGCCAAGATCAAGGTCCAGGCAAGCATCCAGGGTGACCAGCTCCGCGTGAGCGGCAAGAGCCGCGACGACCTGCAGGAAGTCATCGCCCTCTTCAAGAAGGACGACCAGGGGTTGGACCTGCAGTTCACGAATTACAGGGGCTGAACCGTTGAGCCGACTCGACCTCTCCCGCTACTTCCTGCCCATCGCCCCCAAGCTGGCGGGTGTGGAGGCGGAGCTGCAGCGCATCCTGCAGAGCGACGTGGAGGTCGTCCAGAAGCTGGCGGATCATGTCCGCGGTGGCCAGGGCAAGCGCCTGCGCCCGGCTCTGGTGATGCTGTCATCGCGATTCTGCGGTGTGCCCAATGACGAGGATGTGCGCTTCGGCGCCGTCTTCGAGCTGATCCACACGGCCACCCTGGTGCATGACGATGTCATCGACCACGCCCAGCTGCGGCGCGGGATGCCCACGCTCAACCGGCTCTGGGGCAACACACTGACAGTCCTTTTCGGGGACCTCCTCTACCTGGTGGCCATGAACGAGGCCATCGCCGGTCGGAGCTGGCGGATGATGGAGATCTTCGCGGAAGTCACCACCCGGATGATCGAAGGTGAGCTGATCCAGAACGACGTGCTCTACAAGCTGGACACCAGCCGCAAGGACTACTTCGACATCCAGGAGCGGAAGACGGCCCTCCTGTTCAGTGGCTGCACCGAAACCGGCGCCGTCCTCACCGGTCGCAGCCTGGATGAATGCTTCGCCATGCGCGAGTACGGACTGGAGGTCGGCCGGGCCTTCCAGCTGGTGGACGACCTGCTGGACTACACCGCCACCAGCGAGCAGCTGGGCAAGCCGGCGTTCAGCGATCTCCGCGAGGGGAAACTCACCCTGCCCATGCTTACCCTGCTGGAAAAGGCCCCAGACGAGGTTCGGTCCCTGATCCGCACCATCTGGGACCGGGGCGAGGAAGTGCCCATTCCAGCGGATGAAGAGGCCCGGCTCCGCGCGATCATCGCGCAGCACGACGCCCTTTCTGAAACCCGCGACCTGGCCCTCAAGGCCTCGAAGAATGCCGTGGCCCAGCTCTCCGCCGTGCAGGGCGACACCAGCACTGGGAGCCTGCTCCGGGAGATTCCCGAGGCTCTGCTGTCGCGGAGCATGTGAGGGCTCCGATCCCTCAGCTCCGGAGCTGGGCCATCAGCTCCTGGAAGCGCGGATAGGACCGGACGGAATCCAGATCGCCGTCGTGGATGAACCAATCCTTCTGGGTAAGCCCTGCGGCCGCGGCCTGCTCCAGACAATCCAGGCTTTCTTCCGGATCGCCTGCCAGGGCATGGATGCAGCCCAGGTTGTAGAGCAGCATGGGATCGTCGGGGTCCATGCTGCGGGCCATTCGGGCCCAGGCCAGGCCCTTCTCCCGCTCACCCAGGGCGACGAGGGCGTTGGCTCCCAGGTAGCGGGCGCGGACATCGTCGGGGGTGTGCTCCAGGCGTGCCTCCACCAGCGCCAGCCCGGTCTTGCGGGCCCGCTCGGCCTCATCTTCGAGGCCCAGGCTGTGGTAGACCTGGGCCACCAGCAGGATGGCTTGGAAGTCCTCCGGACGGAGGGCGGCCGCCCATTCGAAATACTCGATGGCCCTTTCCGGTTTACCGGCCGCGAAGCAATGGCGTGCGTAGAAATAGGCGGCACTGTAGAGGTTGGGGTCGAGGCGTAGTGCTGTTTCAAACGCGGTCTCAGCCTCGTCGGCCAGTCCGGCGGCGGACAGGGCCACGCCCCGGGAGGCATGAGCCTCGGCCAAGTCCGGATCCAATTCCAGGGCCTTGCGGCTGCAGGACTCCGCCAATTCTCGCTGAGGCTCAGTCCGGTCGATGTAGATGTAGCTGTAGGCCGCGCAGTTGGCCAGACCCGCCCAGGCCGAGGGGAAATTCGGATCCAGATCCAAGGAGCGCCGGTACATGTCGGCCGCGAGGCTCATGCCTTGACGGTTGAACCTGAAATAGAACTGTCGCCCCCTCAAGTAGTATTCATAGGCTTCGAGATCCACCGGATATCTGGGCCGGATGGGCGCGGACACATGCAGCGCAGAGGCCACGTGCCTGGTGATGTCATCGAGGGTTGCAAAGAGCTCCTGCCGGTCGAAGGCATAGGCCTTGGACCAGGTCGCCCGGCCTGATTTCACATCCACCAATTCCGCTTTCAGGTTCAGCAGGCTCGCTTCCTTCCGGAGCGTACCGGACAGGATGGCGGTCGCATGCAAATGGCGCCCAACGGCCAGCGGCGAAAGGGGCGAGCCCCCATAGCCGAAGGAAGTGGTCCTGGAAACCACCTGGAGGCCTTCCAGGTGGTTGAGGGCCTGCAGTACCTCATCGGCGATGCCTTCGCTGAGATGCGAATCGCCGCCATCTGGTCGCTGGTCCAGGAAGGGCAGGACGGCCACCAGGGCCAGCGCCATTCGGGCTTTGGGGTGGACCGGGGCCTTTCTTGTCGCGGCCTCTTTGTGCGATCCGGGGGACTTCCCCATCTGCAGGGCCATGTTCCACCTCCAGGACAGCTGTCAAAGCGAGCACTTATTCGGTGGAGCGGGAGCATCGTTTGAATGCAATGGAGTTCAGAGGAGCTTGCCATCCATCAATCCCAAACAGGACCGCCAAGTGGGCAGACACACCCAACCTGACCCGCAGGTGATATCCAGCATGGGAGCGTCAATTCGCCACGCAAGGGGAAGGCCGGGATCAATCACGCTCTGGATCTCCGAATCCAGAGCGTGGTTCTCAAGTTGGAGGGTTCCGACAGATGGGAGGATGTTCGCCCGCCATCCGTTGGCCACCTAACTTTCGACCTCTCCCAATCTCAGATCGAAGGGGATTCCCGCACGCTTGCAGGCAGCGATGAAGCTCTCCTTGTCGGGGCACTTGAGGTAGGCCTCCATGGGCTCAACTTTCTTGTCTTTCATGAGCTCGACGAGCGAATCGTTCATGAGCTTCTGGCCATAGCTGCGGCCGGTCTGCATGGCGCTGGGAATCTGGAAGTTTTTGCCTTCGCGAATGAGATTGGCGATGGCGGGGCTGATGAAGAGCGTCTCCAGGGCGGCAACACGGCCGCCTCCGATCCGCTTGAGCAGGGTCTGGCTCACCACGCACTTCAGGGCATCGGCCAGCATCACGCGGATCTGCTGCTGCCGATCGGCGGGAAACTGGTCCACGATGCGGTCGATGGTTCCGATGGCACTGCTGGTATGGAGGGTGCCGAAGACCAGATGGCCCGTGACAGCCGTTTCCAGGGCGATGGCGATGGTCTCGAGGTCGCGCATCTCACCCACCATCACGATATCGGGATCCTCGCGCAGGGCCGCGCGGAGTCCGTTTTTGAAGCTGTCTGTGTGGGTCCCTACCTCCCGCTGGTTCACCAGGCAGCCCTTGCGGGGGTGGACGAATTCGATGGGATCCTCGATGGTGAGGATGTGGTCATGGCGCTTCTGGTTGGCCAGGTCGAGGATGGCCGCCAGGGTGGTGGACTTGCCGCTGCCGGTCGGGCCCGTCACCAGCACAAGGCCCTTGGAGAGGTCGCAGAGGCGTCGGATGGGATCGGGCAGGCCCAACTTGTCGGGATCGGGAATCTGGTTGGGGATGACGCGGCAGACCAGGCCAGGCCCGACCCGATCCATGAAATAGTTCACACGGAGGCGGCAGTTGCCGGCCTCGTAGGCGTAGGCGAAATCCGCATCATGGCGTTCCTGGAAGTGATGCCAGGCGATCGGCGTGGCCAGGGCTTCCATCATCTCCAGCAGGGTGGCCGGTTCCAGCTGACCGAAACCTTCTAGTTCCTTCATGTCGCCGTGGGCGCGAACCAGGGGGGGTTCCATGGAGGTGCAATGAAGGTCGGAACCTTGCTGGTGCAGGAGGGCGGCGAACAGGCGCTCGGCCAGCGGGTGGCCATGGCCCCCGCCAGGTCGGGGGGCTGAGGCTGCGGTGGGCGCCGGGGCTGAAACCACCTGGGGCGCAGGGGAGGGCCCTACGGCCATGGCGGGCGCGGCTGGTTGGGGGCGCGCAGGACCCCGCCATTCGGCGACGAGGGTAGGGTTTTCTCCGTCGCGGCAGAGGCGGATCTGAAAGACCTGGCCAGCCAGGTCATAGTTGAACTCGGCTCTTCCTTCCAACTGCCAGGTGGCTTTCAGGTTGCGGGGAACCACATCCCCGGCCAGCGTATCGACCATCACCGCGGGTAATGGATTGGGCAGCAGGTCCAGGGTTTCGCCGGTCTTGAGCTCTAGGCGGGGTTTCTTATCCGCCTCCATGTGGAGTCGCGTGCCACCCCTGGCGATGACATGGGAAAGCAACCGGTCAATCTGGGCCATGAAAGTCTCCTGGGGCCTTCAAAGGATGCCACGGGTCACAGCCTTGAGGGTTCGGACCTGGCGGTCCGGCCGCTAGACTGAGGGGTGACCTTTTCGGGAGCGAGTATGAATATTCATGAATACCAAGCCAAAGAGCTGCTGAGGCAGTACAAGGTGGCCACGCCCGACGGGAAGGTCGCCCAGGATGCGGAAGAGGCCCGCATGATCACGAAGGAGTTCGGCGGGGCCAGTGTCGTCAAGGCGCAGATCCACGCTGGCGGCCGTGGCAAGGGCGGTGGTGTGAAATTCGCGACGGATCCCGACAAGGCCGCCGAGCTGTTCAAGGCCATGATCGGCATGCAACTGGTCACCAAGCAGACCGGTGCCGAGGGCCGCAAGGTCCGCACCGTGTTCCTCTCCAAGCCCGTGGACATCGAGCGCGAGCTCTACCTGAGCTTCCTGGTGGACCGCGTCACCAGCCGGGTCACCATCCTGGCCTCCACTGAAGGTGGCGTGGAGATCGAGGAGGTCGCCGCCAAGACCCCCAAGAAGATCGTCCGGGTGGCCGTGGATCCTGCCTTGGGTCTCAATGGCTTCCAGGCGCGCCAGGTGGCCTTCGCCCTGGGTCTCGAAGGCAATGCCTTCAAGCAGGGCGTCGTCTTCCTGCAGAACCTCTACAAACTCTTCGTGGAGAAGGACTGCTCCATGGTGGAGATCAACCCGCTGGTCGTGACCAAGCAGGGGGATGTCACCGCCCTGGATGCCAAGATCGGCTTCGATGACAACGGTTTGGTCCGCCACCCGGATGTTCTGGCCTACCGCGACCTCAACGAGGAAGCGGAAGAGGAAGTGGAAGCCAGCAAGTACAACCTCAACTTCATCAAGCTGGACGGCAGCATCGGCTGCATGGTGAACGGCGCGGGCCTGGCCATGGCCACCATGGACATCATCAAGTACTGCGGCAGTTCCCCGGCCAACTTCCTGGATGTGGGCGGCAGCGCCACCGAGGATGCGGTGAAGAACGCCTTCCGCATCATTCTGCAGGACAAGTCCGTGAAGGCCGTGCTCGTGAACATCTTCGGCGGCATCATGCGCTGCGACATCGTGGCCTCGGGCATCGTGAACGCGGCGAAGGAGATCGGCATCAAGGTGCCGGTGGTCGTTCGGTTGGAAGGCACCAACGTCGAAGAGGGCAAGAAGATCCTCGCGGAAAGCGGCCTGAACCTCATCGTCGGAGCCGACCTGAAGGATGCCGCCGAGAAGGTGGTCGCCTCCATCAAGTAAGTTCATCCACGGAACCCGATCGATTCCATTTTTGCGAGGTATGACATGGCAGTTCTCGTGGGCAACCACACCAAACTCATCGTTCAGGGCATCACAGGCCGTGAAGGTCTCTTCCACGCCAAGGGCTGCCGCGACTACGGCACGAAGGTCGTGGGCGGTGTCACGCCCGGGAAGGGCGGCACCGAGATCGAAGGCTTCCCGGTCTTCAACACCGTCCAGGAGGCTGTGGCCAAGACCGGCGCCAACGCCACCATGATCTTCGTCCCCCCCGTGGCCGCGGCGGACGCGATCCTCGAAGCCCTCGACGCGGGCATCGAGCTGGTCGTCTGCATCACCGAGGGCATTCCCGTCCTCGACATGGTCAAGGTCAAGCGGGTGCTCCCCAACTACCCCAAGAGCCGCCTCATCGGCCCCAACTGCCCCGGCATCATTAGTCCCGGCCTGGCCAAGATCGGCATCATGCCTGGCCGCATCCACAAGCAGGGCCATGTGGGTGTCGTCAGCCGCTCCGGCACCCTCACCTATGAGGCTGTGGGCCAGCTCACCGCCCTGGGCATCGGCCAGAGCACCTGCATCGGCATCGGCGGCGATCCGGTCAGCGGCACCAGCCACATCGACGCGCTGGAGATGTTCAACAACGACCCCGACACCCACGCCGTCATCATGATCGGCGAGATCGGTGGCAGCGCCGAGGAAGACGCCGCCGTCTGGGTAAAGGCGAACATGAAGAAGCCCGTGGTGGCTTTCATCGCCGGTCAGACGGCCCCTCCGGGCCGCCGCATGGGCCACGCCGGCGCCATCATCTCCGGGGGCAAGGGCACCGCCGCCGAGAAGATGAAGGCCCTCACCGCCGCTGGCATCACCGTGGTGCAGAGCCCCGCCGACATGGGCAAGGCCTTGGCCGAGCGCCTGAAGTAGCCACAACGAAAGGCTTCACCACCAAGACACCAAGACACCAGGACCTGCTTTTTCTTTTCTTGGTGTCTTGGTGTCTTGGTGGTTAATTTTCATTATGTTGATTTCACGGGAAATGGTTCTGGATCAGGACATCGGCCTCAACGCCACGCTGTTCGGCGGCGACATGATGGCCCGCATGGACAAGGTGGCGGGGATCGCGGCCTCGCTCATGTCCCGGAACCGCCGGTTCCTCACGCTCAAGGTCTCGGAGCTGGTCTTCCACAGCCCCGTGCGGGCCGGGGAGATCATCGAATTCTTCGTGGCCATCACCCGGCAAGGACGCACCAGCATGACCCTCCAGATCGAGGTGCAGGTCTACGAACCAATCTCCGACGCCCGGCGGGCCGTCACCAGCGGCGAATTTGTCATGGTGGCCGTGGACGAAGCCCAGCATCCCGAACCGATCCTGTGGAAGCCGGAGGCGGTCCAGGCGGCGACGGAAGCCCACCGGGCCCGGGCCGACCAGGCTTGAAGCGCGTATTCTGATGGCATGACGGATCTCATCAAGGCCCATCTGGATCACCGCCGCGTCTGGCGGGATTTCGACTACTGCTATCCCGTGATTTCACGTCGCAGCCGGGGGGTGAGCCTGGGCGTGAACTTGAACCCCGACAAGGTCTGCAACTTCGATTGCGTCTATTGCGAGGTGGACCGCCAAACGCCCGCGAAGCGGAAGGATCTGGACCTCGACTTGCTGGACAAGGAACTGGGCCTTCTGTTGGATCTGGCCACCAGTGGCGAGATCTATGCGATCCCGCCCTTCGATTCCGCCCGGCCCGGCCAGCGGCGTCTCAATGACATCGCCTTCAGCGGAGACGGCGAACCCACCACGGCCCGCGAGTTCGCGGAAGTCGTGGCGAGGGTCGCCGTCCTCAAGAAACAGCGCGGCCTCGACCTGGTGAAGCTCGTGCTCATCACCGATTCCAGCCGCCTCCAGGCACCGGAGGTGGTGAAGGGCCTGGAAACGCTCATGGCGAACCAGGGCGAGATCTGGGCCAAGCTGGATGCGGGAACTGAGGCCTACTACCGCGAGATCTGCCGCAGCCAGATTCCCTTCCAGCGAATCCTCGACAACCTGCTGGCCACCGCCCGACGCTGGCCCATCCTCATCCAGACCCTCTTCCTCAGCTGGAAGGGACAGGGGCCTTCCGTTGATGAGGTAGAGGCCTACTGCGGACGCCTGGAGACCATCCTGGCCCAGGGTGGGCGCCTGCAGGCCCTCCAGCTCTATACCGTGGCGCGTCCCACGCCGGAACCCGAAGCGCGTCCGCTCTCCCGCCAGGAGATGGACAGCCTCGCGGTGCAGGTCGGTGCCCGGCTGCCAGAGGTGCCCGTGGAGGTTTACTACGGGCCGGAGGTCTGGGGCTGATGCGCCAGGGGATCGGAAGTGCCGCAACGGGGGCGGCTGCACTGGCCGTGGTGCTGGCCTGGTCGTCGGCCTGCCGGCCCCGCCGCGTGCCACCCTCACCACCGCCTCCGCCGCGCCTGCGTCTCGTGGCGGTAGGGGACATCCTCATGCACCAGGATGTGAAGGCTTCGGCGGAGCACGCCTCGCAAGGCTTTCCGGCCCTGTGGGCGGACCTCGTGCCACTCTTCCAGGGCGCCGACCTGGCCTTCGGCAATCTGGAGACACCGGTCGCGCCCACCACGGGCCGGCCCGGCGTGCCCTTCCAGTTCAATGCGCCGGCCGCCCTTCCGGCCGCCTTGCGGGCCAGCGGGTTCACAGTGCTGTCCACGGCCAACAACCATGCCTTCGACCAGGGTGTGAAGGGCGTGCGGGAGACGCTCGACCGCCTGCACGCCGAGCATCTGGTGGCTGTGGGCAGCGGCGAGGATCAGCCCCGGGCGGAAGCGCTCCAGATTGTGGAGCGGCAGGGCCTCAAGGTCGCTTTCTTGGGCTTCACGGATCTCTTCAACCTGAACCTCAACCGGAAGGCCACGGAACCCTGGGTGCGGCCCCTGGATCTGGAACCGGCGCTGGCCGCCGTGCGGGAGGCCCGGCCCCGCGCGGACTTGGTGGTGGTGAGTGTCCATTGGGGCAACGAGTACCAGCGTCAGCCCACCCGGCGCCAGCGGGACATCGCGAAGCAGCTGGTGGCTGCGGGCTGCGACCTGCTGTTGGGCCACCATCCCCATGTCCTCCAGCCCGCGGAGATCGTGGAGGCGGGCGGGCGGAAGGCCCTGGTGGCCTATTCCCTGGGCAATTTCATCAGCAACCAGGACCGCATGTACCGCGCCGACCTCTTCCCGGTGGCAGGCGGCGACAGCCGCGACGGCGCGGCACTCCAGGCCGTGTTCGAACAACGCAAGGAAGCTGACGGGCGGACGCACCTGGCCCTGGCGGAGGCCTCCTTCGAGCCTCTGTGGACCGAGAACAACTGGGGGAAGCCCGCTTCGAAGCGAGAGATCCGGGTCATCCGCGTGGCTGCCGCCGAGGCTCGCGTGCGGGCGGAGGTGGAAGCCTTGTCGGTCCCGCAGGAAGGGCCGGAAGCGCCGACCCGCCGGGCGGCGCTCCTCGAAAAACAGGAGTATCTCCGGACCCTCATCCTGCGGCGGCAACGCATTGCGGAGACCCTGGGCCAGGCTTTCGTCACCGAGCCCTAAGTCAGCCCGAGTTCTCCACGGTACTGGTGCAACACGGCGATGATGCGCGCAAGGTGCTCGTCCTCGGTGCCGCCTACGGCTTCCATGAGCATGCGGAAGCCCTCGGCCACCTCGAAGCGGTCCACGCCAGCGGCGAAGGCCTTGTCCTTGAGCTTCTTCTTCACGCTCTTCGGTTCGAGGCCCTCGGTGCGGGAGGGACGCACCAGGGCGCAAGCCATGACGAAGCCCGTGATCTCATCCGAAGCCAGCAGGGCCTTGTCCAGCAGGTGGTCGTAAGGCACATTCCAATGGGTGTAGTGGGCGCTGATGGCGTAGGCCAGGTCCGGCTCACCGCGCTCACGGAGCCAGGCCACGATGCGCTTGGGGTGCTCCTCAGGCCAGCTGTCATAGTCCGCATCGTGCAGCAGACCCGCCAGGCCGAAGCGCTCCACATCCTCTCCCAGCTTCTCGGCCAGATCACGCAGCACCAACTCCACGGCCCGGGCGTGGGTCCGCAGCTTCTCGGAGGGCGTCCACTGGCAGAGCAGGGTCCAGGCTTCGGCGCGAGTGAGCATCGGCTTCCTCAGGGGATGATGATGGTGGGCCGCGGAGGTCCGGGTTCGGGATCGCCGGGATACCGGACGGCCTCCAGGAACAGGCCCGATGCGGGGGCGGCCTTGGCGGCCCAGTACAGGTTGGCGGCCTCGGTAGGGGCGTGGAGGTCCTCCAGCACCCGGAGTGGCTCTTCTTCGCCCAGGGCGCAGGCCACGGCGGCCCCCACCATGCGCCGGACCTGGCGGCGGAAGAAGTGCGAGGCCCGCACCCGCAGCAGCACCATGGATCCTGCTTCGACGACCTCGCAGCGGAGGATCCGGCTTAGACCATCCTCTTCGGCGTCCAGGTCGGCGAAGGAGCCCAGATCCTGGTCACCTTCGAAGGCCATCCAGGCTTTCTGCAGCCGATTGAGGTCCAGGCTGCGCTTCACCCACCAGATCCAGGGCTTGCCGAAGGCGCTCCGCCGATGGCTGATCTGGTAGAGGTAGGTGCGGTCGACCGCGTCAAATCGGGCATGGAAACGGGGCGCGCAGGTGCGCACGTCGCGGATGGCGATGTCCTGGGGCAGGGTGGCGTCGAAGATCCGACGCAGTTCGCCAGCGCGGGGGGCGCCCTTGGCCTCCAGGTGCAGGTGGGCGACCTGCCCGAGGGCATGCACGCCGGCATCCGTGCGGCCGGCGCCACCGAGGTAGATGAGCCGCAGGCCGGCCTCGTGGATGAGGTGCTCCAGGCTGCCCGCCACCGTGCGGACGCCCTCGCGGGACTGCTTCGGCCCTTGTTTCTGCCAGCCCTGGAAGCGGCTGCCGTCGTACTCCAACAGCAGGCGGAACGCGGCGTAGGGTAGGGGTTTCGCAGCCACCTCAGTCTCCCGTGACGGACTTCACCGCCTCGATCAGTGCCGCCGGATCGTGGATCGGTTTGGCGATGTAGCCTTCGGCGCCGGTCAGTTCCAGGTACTTCTCCCGGTCTCCGAACATGGCGTGGGCAGTGGCGAGAAGTACGGGAATGCGGCGGGTGGTCTCGTCCTGTTTAAGCAGCTTGGTGATGAAGATTCCATCCACCTTCTGGCCCTGATAGCTCGATCGGGACAGGCTCACGTCCATGATGATGGCCTTCAGGTCGGCTTCGCGCGCGAGGCGGAGAATTTCACTAACTTCCTCCGAAACCAGTACTTCGTACCCACCTTTCTTCACCAGAACGGTCTGGATGAACTTCACATTGATGGGGTCATCCTCCACCAGAAGAATTCGGTCTGTCATAGCGGCCTCGGTATTTCCAGCCTATCGCAATCAGCGGTAAGTGCCGCCCTTTTGCTGTCTTTCCAGGGCATCCAGGAGGTCGTCGGGAACCTTGAGGCCACCCCGTCCGGCACCCAAGCGCAGGCCGGGCTTGTTGGCACCGTGGTAGTCGCTGCCGCCGGTGACCACCATGCCGAGGCTCGCGCCCAAGGCCACGAAGTACTTCTGCTCCGCCGCCCGATATTCGCCGTAGTAGGCCTCCAGGCCCTCCATCCCCTCCCGCTGGAGATCTCGCATGGCCTCGTCCCAACGGAAAGCCCCTCCCGCGAAGCGGCCTGGATGAGCCACCACGGGCACGCCGCCGGCCTCGCGAATCCAGCGAGTGGCTTCCACAGGGCTCAGCTCCTCCCGGGGCACGAAGCCAGGGCAGTCGTCCCCGATGAGCCGCTCGAAGGCCTCGGGCGCCCGGCGCACGAACCCGCGGGCCGCGAGTGCCTTGGCGAAGTGGACGCGGGAGATCAGCGGGGTTTCAGCCTGGGCCTGCACGTCCTCGTAGGTGACAGGGCAGCCGAGTTCCCCCAGGCGCGTGATCATGCGAAGGTTTCGGTCGTCCCGACGCTGACGCAGCTCGTCGAGACGGGTCTGGAACCGCACATCCGTCGGATCGACCAGTAGACCCAGTACATGCAGAGAGCGGCCCAGGAAACGGCAGCTCAGCTCGGTGCCCACCAGCAGGCGCACCTTCACCTGTGGCTGCATGGCCAGGAATTCCGGGATGCCGCCCAGGGTGTCGTGGTCGGTGAGGCAGAGGGCCGTCAGCTTGGCCTCCTCTGCGAGCAGGGCCAAGCGCTCCGGCGTATCCGTGCCGTCTGAGTGGAGGGTGTGGCAGTGGAGATCGATCACAATCCGACCGTAGCAGAGCGAAGGGAGGATTGGACGGAATGCCCGGAAGGGGCATTGCCGCCCGCAGGGCGAGGGCCGGAGGCCCGAGTCACGATGCCTCTCCAGAGACCTGCTTGTTGGCCTTCTAGAGCACGATCAGCAGAACGGCAACCCCGAGAATAATTCGGGGGCTATGAGGCAGTCCAGATCCACGGCGGGCCAGGGGCCCTTGCTCGGAGTTTGTCGTTACTGGACGAAGTTCGAGGCGCTCTGAGCGTCGTCGGCGGGCTCTTCCATGGCCAAGCGGCGGAACAGCTTCATGTCGGCCAGCGACAGGATGCTCATGTAGGCGAAGCCGCTGAAGAAGAGCCAGAGGAAGGGGACCGAGGCCCACTTGCGGATGTAGATGGCCACGAAGAGGGCGGCGAAGTAGTAGACCGCGAAGCCCAGCTCCAGGAACGTCAGCAGGCTCTTGGGCACCTTGTAGGCGCGCTTGGAACAGGCCTTGCCATTGGCATCCATGCCGAGTTTCGGCGTGCGTTTGAATTCCTTGTCGTCGGTGAAGAACCCTTCCAGCACGGCCTTGGCCTGATTCAAGGCGAGGCCGATGCCCAGGCCCATGAGGCCAGGGATGTACTTCAGGCGCTTCTGCCAGCCGGTGTTATCGGTCAGTTCCTTCTGGGAGAGCCCAAAGTAGAGGCCCACGCTCACCGCGTTCAGCAGGAAGAACGGCCCGTCCGTAAGCAGCAGGACGTGCACGGGCGTGCCAGCCCGGAAGATCATGGCGGGCACCATGATCACAGCGAGCACCACCATCAGCATGTAGTTGCAGTTGGCCGTAAGGTGGAACCAGCACTCCACCTTGGTGTGCAGGCTCTCGTTGGACATCCAGATGGTCTTCATGAGCTTGCGGATGACCTGGGCGTTGCCCTTGGCCCAGCGGTGCTGCTGGCTCTTGAAGGCATTGACTTCCACGGGCAGCTCGGCGGGAACGACGAGATCCTTGAGGTAGACGCCCGTCCAGCCCTTGAGCTGGGCGCGATAGGACAAGTCGGCATCCTCGGTGATGGTGTCGTGTTCCCAGCCACCGGCATCGGCGATGGCGGATACGCGCCACATGCCGGCGGTGCCGCTGAAGTTGAAGAAAGCCTTGGACCGGTGACGGGCCGTGTGTTCGAAGACGAAGTGGCCGTCGAGCAGGATGGCCTGCACCTGGGTCAGCAGGGAGAATTCGCGGTTCAGGTGGGCCCAGCAGCCTTGGACGAAGGCCACTTTCTCGTCAGCGAAGTGGGGCACGGCCTTGCGGAGGAAGTCCTCGGTGGGCAGGAAGTCTGCATCGAACATGGCCACCAGCTCACCCTTGGCGACCTTCAGGCCCTCGGCCAGCGCGCCGGCCTTGAAGCCCGTGCGGTCCGTGCGGTGCAAGTATTGGATATCGAAGCCAAGGGCCTGGTAGCGACTCACCACGGCGCTGGCCACCTTGACGGTCTCATCCGTGGAGTCGTCCAGCACCTGGATCTCAAGCTTCTCCTTGGGCCAGTCCATCTTCACAACGTGGTCCATGAGGCGCTCGATGACGTTCATCTCGTTGAACACCGCCAGCTGTACCGTGACCACCGGCAGGTAGTTCGCATCGCCCATGGGCTGGGGCACATCATTCTTATGGCGGTAGTAGAGCAGGAGCATCCAGAGGCGGTGCGCCCCGTAGACACTCAGGATGGTGAGCAGCGTGAAGTAGGTGCCGAGCACGATGGTCTTGACGACTTCCATCACGGAATAAGCCTCCCAGGTCCCGGGGTCGGCGGGACTATCGTTATTGTGCCACGGGGAGCGCGTAAAAACCACGAAGAATATGACAATCTACCGCTCCATCTCCGGTGCCTCCGGTAGGATGCTGACATGGCTGAACTCGACAACTTGAACCTCCCCAAGACCATCGGCCGTTATCAGGTCCTCCGCCTTCTGGGGTCCGGTGCAATGGGCAGTGTCGTCCTCGCCGAGGATCCCCGGATCAAGCGCAAGGTGGCCATCAAGCTCATGAAGCTGGATGCGGTGAAGACTGAAACGGACAAGCACGAGCACCTGCTGCGCTTCCAGCGGGAGGCCGAGGTCTCCGGCCTGCTGAACCACCCGGGCATCGTGGCCATCTACGATGTGGGCGAGGAAGAGGGCTACGGCCCCTTCCTCGCCATGGAATTCGTGCCCGGCAAGCCCCTGGATGGTCTGATGAAGGAAGGGGGGACGTTGCCCAGCAGGGAGAAGCTGCGCATCGCCGCAGGCCTGGCTGAGGCGCTGGACCACGCCCACGCCAAGGGCATCGTCCACCGGGACGTGAAACCCGGCAACGCCATGGTGGGCGAGGACGGCCGCACCAAGCTCATGGACTTCGGCATCGCCAAACTGGAGGACGCCAACCTCACCCAGACCGGCACCTTCCTTGGCACACCCAGCTACGCCAGCCCTGAGCAGATCCGCGAAGGCAAGGTGGACAGCCGCTCGGACATCTTCAGCTTCGGCGTGCTGGTATTTGAGTTGATGAGCGGCCAGTCACCGTTTCCAGGGTCTTCGATCAACACCATCCTCTACCGCATCGTCAACGAACCCCCGGTCGAGGTGCAGCCGCCAGTGCTCGGGATCCTTCCCGATGGCTGGCGCCGGGTCTTCGACAAGGTGCTATCCAAGCGCCCCGAGGACCGCTACGCGACCTGCACGGCCTTCGTGCGCGACCTGCTGGACACCGTGCTGGATATCACCAAGGAGGACCGCCGCGAGCTCCTGGGTCTCCTGAAGGTCACTGGTGACTCGCCCATTCCCGAGATCCGTTCCACCGCTTTCGACGAGACCATGGTGGTGGCCCGTCCCGAGCCCCGCGGGACCGGTCGGATCTGGCTCGCTGCGGCCGCCGTGGCGCTCCTGGCGGTGGGCGGCTGGTTCCTGTCCCACGGCACCAAGGCCGCTCGCCTCCAGATCGAGTCCCAGCCCGCGGGTGCCAAAGTCTTCGTGAACGACCTGGCCGTGGGCACCACCCCCATGAACCAATCCCTGCAGGCGGGGGACACCCTGCGGCTGGAACTCAAGGGGTTTCGGCCTCTGGCTTACGCCTTCAAACCCGGCGAAGCCCCACCGGCCTTCGCCTTGGAGCCCGTCGTCACCGAAGAACTGATCGATTCCGTGCCCGCGGGCGCCACTGTGGTGCTGGATGAGAAGGCACAGGAGGGCGTCACCCCCCTCAAGGTGCTCTGGAACCAGGGCCAAGCCCATCGGCTTACGCTCACCAAGGAGAATCTGGGCTACGCCTCGGACTTCGCGTCCGGCGAGATCCCGGGCGGGCGGGCCTTCGAATTGAAGGAGTCCTCAACCGCGGAATCGCGGCAGGAACCGCCACTGGATCCCAACGCCCCCGGCAACCTAAAGCTGGCCGGTGGGTTCGGCGTTCGCGTGAAAGTGGACGGCAAGGACATGGGCGATCTGACCCCTGGGGCCAAGCTGGCGCTGCCCCCCGGCACCCACAAAGTGGACATGGCGAGTGCGAAGCACTACTTCAAGGACAGCCGCAGCCTGAGCGTAATCGCGGGCCAGACCGCGCCCCTGAACCTGCCTGCCCTCGCCACCCTCACCGTCGAGACCTTCCCCGGCACTGGCAAAGTCCTCGTGGACGGTCAGGACACCGGCATCGAAAGCGACGGAAGCAGCGTCAAAGTCGCCGAAGGCCGCCACACCATCACCGTCCGAGGCCCCAAAGGCAGCAAGAACGAGACTGTGGAGCTTCACGGGGACAAGGGATTGCGGTTTCCGCTGTGAGACAGATTGCGATCTATCCGTCTTTGAAATGATTCATCCACCCGTAGCCAGGCGTTCCCTCGGAAGTCCAATGGCTCTCACCACCATGTCAAAGCAAATTCTCGGCCTCTTCGGGTGGCTGTGTATTTGCTTTGCCGCTGCAGCACTTGGGGCTTTTGCCTCTGTACAGGCGGGGACGTTCTATCAGGCGCTCGTTCGCCCTGATTGGGCCCCACCTGGATGGCTCTTTGGGCCTGTGTGGACGGTCCTCTACGTCCTCATGGCCATTTCAGCCTGGCTTGTATGGAGAGAGGGGGGTTTCCGAAAGGCGGGCTCTGCCCTCTCTCTGTTCCTTTTCCAGCTATCCGTGAATGCCTTGTGGACCTGGCTGTTCTTTGTTTGGCATCAAGGCGGTCTTGCCTTTGCTGAAATCCTCTTGCTGTGGTTGTTAATCCTTGGCACCGCAAGGGTGTTCTGGCGCCGCAGTCGTGTTGCAGGCGCCTTACTTCTTCCTTATTTAGCTTGGGTAGCTTTCGCCGCCGTTCTCACCTGGGCCATCTGGAAAGGCAATCCCCATATCCTCGTCTAACCCCCGATAAAATCGACCCCGCCTGCGTTGTCTTCCGCTCTTGTATGTTTCCTCCATCCGGCGCCCTTTCGATCATCAGACTGATCTGACGGCCGGAAGAAGGTCCGCGTTTCAAACGGGGGGATGGAGCCGATTCCGTTCATGGCGCTGAAATAACCGCCGAGAGAGGTTCAGCCCATCCCCCTTCCCGTGGCACGCCGGAGGACCGGTGACAACCTTGGTTGACTTGCCGCATTTGCAAGAGTGGTCGTGGCGCCCACGTTTGGAAACATAGGCTTTCCCGGACGAAATGGGAGGCCCCATGCAGAAGCAATACCCGCCTCACGCCTTGTTCTGGGCTGGGATCGACCTGGCCAAGGCGACCCTCTCAGCTTCTCGCTACCTCAGCTCCGGTTGTCGCCTTGGTGAAGGCGGGGCCGAACAGCTCGATATTCTTAGGCAACCTTCAGAGGATCGAGGTGCCCATGCAGCCGACCAGCAACTCCCAGCCAAACTATCAAGTCGAATTCAAGACCACCCATGCGAGTCGGCCGGGTTTTCGCATCAACGAGCTGCGGATTTCCCCAAGCCAGTGCGTACGATGGCACTATCACAACCACATTCAAGACACGTTTCCGCCACTCCGGCCGCACCTTATTACCAACCCAGGGCAGGGTTCGGCGACCTTCCTGAACCTTCAGGGAATCGGTGCATACGATTTAATCCCCTGCCTTGAAACCGACACTCCCGATGAGTAGGTATCTGGCTCGCCGAACCCTGCACTCACCCGGACTCCGGTTGCATTGTCTTCAGCGCCTTCTCGTTCTCTGGATGGCTCGATGAAGGAGGGGCCGTTCAGCTGTATTCGTTAGGGACCCTTCGAGATGAAACCAATCCTGATACCTGCGCTTTTCTGCTCATTGCTGTTTTCAGCCCAATCAGGCCAGGACTTGAGGAAGTCGAGACTGATCGGTGTCATCAGAGTTGGGGAGGTCTTTCAGGATTGTGCTCATGTCAGAAGGGCTGGTCGTCTTGCCGAAACGCCCATGGGGTTCATCATTTCCCCGGATGTTGCCTTCCAACGTGCGCTTGATAAGGTCAAGTTCAGGTGTCCGAGCGAGTTCGGGAACCTGATCTTTGCAGATGATGATTACTACTACATCACGGTGGGCCCGGTTGACAGCTTCCATGAGACAGCAAAGCGGGACATCACGCCCGCAGCGCTCAGAGCGTCCACCATCCGGGTCCATGGATTGACCGGCAAAGTGTTTCCGCCAAACAGCTCGAACTAAACCAGCGCGGCTCCCCTCGGATCCAAGGGCAGGGGGGCCGGTCGGATCCGCTACTGGGCTCGATTTGCCGATAGGTTTCTGAGCTGGGATGGTTGCAACCATTGGGACCTCAAAAACCACCGTTCGGCTGATTCCGTCGCCGGTGGGCGCCAGGTTCGTGTTTCATGGGTGATTCCCGCGAGGACACCGCCCTGTATGCCAGTCAGCTCCATTAATCTCCAGCGCCAAGTCGCACCGGCCTGCTCGGCCTCCTTGTCGGCGTGGACACGCCGCAGAGGCCCGGCCCAGCCCGTTCTCACGGCCGAGTTCCCCACGGATGTGGTCTGCCAAACCCTCCGATTTCACCGGCTGCCGGAGTTCTCGCGGATCGAGGACTTCGAGGATCACCTTGCGACCGTGTTGAACAGCGGCGTCTGTGTGTTTTTCGAGGGAGCGGAACCCCTGCTGCTGTCCGGGCGGCCGCTTGTCGGATCTTTGCGGGGTCTGCGCATTGAGCTCGGACCCGAAGGTCGTGCTCCATCGCGCTTCCATGTCCTGGGCCCCGGAGTCGACGCCTCTTTTGCCACAACCGACGGCGCTTTCCTGGCCGGCGAAGCCAACCGACGGCGGATCGACCTGATCCGTTACTGGTACCACAACGCCAAGCCCTATCTCCTGAGGGTTTGGAACGCCACGCACACACCGGTTCGCTCAGCCGGTCCGATCGATGCCGCCTAAACAGAAGACCCGACTGGCTTCGCACCGCACTCTCAGCGGACTGTCCCTCCATGCGACTGCTGTTCCGTGGTTTCCGATTGGGCCTTTCGTTCGCTTTCCAATGAGACCAAGCTCCTTCCGGCGGCCTCGGTAGGAGCACAAGTGGAGGTCCGGGAGTGTGCGCGAAGCGCGACCCCTCCCGACAGCCCTGATTCGAATCCCTCGCGCACTCCCCAACCAAAACGGCCGCCTTGCGGCGGCCGTTTTGGTTGGGGAGGAAGGATTCGAACCCTCGGTACGCAGGATCAAAACCTGCTGCCTTACCACTTGGCTACTCCCCAGGCGGAAAGGCAAGCATAGCGCGGGTTCGCGTCCTGCCCAAGCCTGAGGTTCAGGCTCTGGACCCAGCTTCAGGGCACAGCCTCAAGGATTGGTCTTGGGGGTGAAGCCGAATTCCTCGACTCCCAGCAGGTCGGGACGCACCTGGGCGGCTTCGCCACGCTCGATGCGGCTGAGGGCGCGGTGGCCGGTGGCAGTTTCGTAGGCCAGCAGCACTTTCTCTTCGATCTGCTCGCGGAGGGGGTTGTTAAGCGGGTAGGCGATGTCCTTGAAGCTGCCATCACGTTTGCGGCGGCTGGGCATGGCAACGAAGTAGCCGTCCTCACCCTCCACCACCCGGAGGTCACCCACCAGGAAGCAGTCGTCGATGACCAGCGCCGCGAAGGCCCGCAGCTTGTCGTCGCCTTCCACCTTGGTGATGCGGATGTCGGTGATGTTGAGCATGGGTGACCCTCAGTCTTCAGCCTTCATCCTGAGTCTTCAAGGAGGCCGACTTCCAGGTTAGCCGATCTCGATCCAGCCCCACTGGCGGCCGGTGGTTTCGCCTCGGCGATAGGAATAGAGCAGGTCAGAGCGGCACATGGTGCAAAGGGCCACGCTGCCCTCGTGGACTGGCGTCAGGCCCAGATCGAGTGCCTGAGCCCGCAGGAAGCCGTGCAGGTCGAGATGGGCTCTCCCGGACGGTCCCTCGCTGCGGAGAGCCTCATGCCAGGCTGGATCCTGCCGGGCGGCGGCGATGACCTCCTCGCCCACCTCAAAGTGGCAGGCCAGGATGGCCGGACCGAACGCCCAGACCAGGTCCGCCGGCCTTCCGCCCAGCGACCGGTAACGTGCCGTGCCACGGCGCAGGATGCCGCGACCAGGCCCGGCAAAGGGGCTGTCATCGCCGTGCCCGGTGGCACCGCGCCAACCGGCGTGAAGGGCGGCCACCCAGGGGCGTCCATCGGCCAGCGGGCCGGCGAGGAGGATGGGCACGCAGTCGGCCACGCGCACACCGATGCGGACACCGGGGCGCGTGGTCCAGAGGCCATCGCCTTCCACCACCGCATCGGAGGCTTCCACCACGCCACAACCATGGACCTGGTTCAGGCGCCGAGCCGGCATGTCCTCCGGTAGATCCAGCCGCGTGGAAAAGCCCCAGCTCAGCGGGAAGGGGGGCCGCACCTCAGGGAAGAGCAAACGGGGCCTCAGCCCTTAGGCCCGACGCGGGCTTCCAGCCATTGCTTGATGCGGTTGGCATCGCCCAGCCGCGAGTACTTGCCCCATGAATCCAGCAGGATGATGAGCACGGGCCTATTGGCCAGCATGGCCTGCATGACCAGGCAGCGGCCGGCCTCCTCGATGTAACCGGTCTTGGAGAGGCCGATGTTCCACCGGGAGCTGCGCACCAGGGCATTGGTGTTGGGGAACTGGATGCTGCGGCGGCCCGCCTGGATGCTGGTTTCCGGCCGCGTGGTGAAGTCGCGGATCTCGGGATAGCGGTAGGCGGCTTCCATGATGCGGGCCAGGTCGTGGGCGGAAGCCACATTGCCGGCGGAAAGACCGGAAGGATCCTCGAACTTGGTCTCCTCCAACCCGAGTTCCTTGGCCTTGGCGTTCATGTTCTGGACAAAGGCATCCAGCCCACCCGGGAAGGTGCGGCCTAAGGCGTGGGCCGCACGGTTCTCCGAGGCCAGCAGGGCCAGCAGCAGCGCCTGCTCCCGGGGCAGGCGCGTGCCGACAGGGAGGCGGGACCTGCTATGGCGCAGCATGTCCTTGTCGTCATTGGTGATGGTGAGGATCTCCTGGGGATCCAGGCGGGCATCCAACAACACCATGGCCGTCATGAGCTTGGTGAGCGAGGCGATGGGCTGAACGGCTCCGGCCTGCTTCTCGATCAGGGTCTGGCCCGTGGCCTGGTCCAGCACCAGGGCCGAGGCGGACTTCAGCGAGAGCTTTGCCAGGGTGCGGGGGGCCGCTTGCAAGGCCGTGAGGGCCACGCAGCACAAAAATCCCACCCTACGGATGCCCCGGTTGAATCCCATGCCTGCTCCATGAAGATAACGATTGTTGTCACCCATTCCTAGTCTACCGGATCGGATGGTCGAGGCCTTCAATGAAATTGGTCAGGGCCAGAGCAGGGCCAAAAGGCTTAGATCCGTCACGGCCCAGGCACCCAGGCCCCAATACATGCCAGTCTCGTGCCGTCGGTCGGTCCAGGTGCGCCAGCCTGCCATCCAGGGAAGAAGGATGCCCAGCCAGCCCGCCAGGGAGAGGCCCAGGAACAGGGCGTTCCGGCCTCGGGCCAAGGCTGCGGCGCCGAACAGCAGATGGGCCGCCAGGGCAGCCGCCAGGGCCAGGGCCAGGCTCCGGCCCACCCCCAGGCGGATCACGAGGGTGCGGTCGCCCCGGCGGCTGTCCTCGGCCACCTGGTAGATCTGGGTCATGGGGTAGAGGGCGGCGAAGAGGAACGCGAACCCCCAGGACGCCATCAGGATGGATGTGCTGAAGGGCCGTCCCGTGAGGGCCCAGCCTGCCAGGGGCGTGAACAGCCCGAAGCCCAGGCAGTTGATGAGCAGATCCCAACCAGCCCGAGCCTTGAGGCGCACCGGCGGCACGGAATACAGGACGCTCATGACCACGCAGGCGAGGTTGAGCAGGGCGAAGGGCCTGGGCAGCAGGAAACCCAGGATGGCGGAGGCCACCAGCAGCACAGAAGAGAAGCCCAGCAGATACTTCGGTGGCTTGGGCGGCGCCTTCAGGTAGCCAATGTCCCCTTCATCCTTGTCAAAAGCACTGTTGATGGCGAGGGTTCCACCGTTGAGTAGGGCGACGAACACGAGCCAACCCAGCAGGGTGGGCTTGGCTCGCAGGGCCCAGCCCGTGGCCAGCAGGGTGCCAAGCAGAAAATGGGCCGTCATGATGGGCCATTCCAGGGGGCGCAGGTGGAGCAGATAAGCCAGGGCCCTGGGCCCGAGGAGACGCTGGAAGAAAGCCCGGATGGGGTAGTTCTGGGTTTCTCCGGTCACGCGATGCCTTCGTGCCGGAGGGCCTGGACCTCGCCGGAGGGCCTGCGGGGCTCCACCAGGTTCTCCATGGCGGCCAGCAGGTGCGGCACGCTGAAGTCCGTATCCACGCACATGCCGTGGGCCAGACTCAGGGGAATCACGTAGCAGGGGATCTCTGGCATCTTGGTGAGTCCCTTGAGCAGCCGGTCCGAGCAACTCACGGCCACCACCAGGTCGGGGCGGAATTCCCGGGCCTCGCGGTAGGCCTTGTGGCTGCGGTTGGTGATGCGGCCCTCCCAGCGGTTGGTCAGCACCAAGTTCATGTAGTCGCCTACGGGGCATAACCCGCAGTCATAACAGGCCTGGAGGTCGTCGAGAACGCCAGCCTTGCAGCGGGCCAGTTGAATGCAGTGGGGTAGCAGGATGAGAGCGCGCTTGGCCCGACGACCGTTGAAGGCCTCGCGGATGCGCTGATTGTTGTGGCCGCAGAAAGACGAGATCCAGGCATCCTCCAGGCCCAGCCAGCGGGCGAGGGGGCGAAAGGCGTGGGCCCAGATGCTGTCCTGCCGGCGAACCGCGGTCAGGTTGCGGAGAAAGGCCTCGCCCCGCAGGAGGCTGGGCCAGACGGCGGCCAGGGCGCCCACGCCACCCAGCAGCCACCAGCCGCGCCCGGCGGTGTGGAGGGCGGCACCCGCGAAGGCGAAGCTCGCCGCAGCCAGGGGTAGGCCGCGGCGGACCCACAGAAACAGCGCACCCCGCTCCTCTGGCAAGGAGCCGGGCTGGGGCAGGGCGCGGGGTCCCTTCACTTGCCGGCTCCGGCCAGGCCGATGATCTTCTTCTTCGCCTGTGGGGCAGGCAAAGGCCCCATGGGTGGGCGTACGGCCGCCACCAGGCAGGGCGGAGTCACTTGGAGGCCCCGGCCAAGCCGATGATCTTCTTCTTCGCCTGTGGGGCAGGCGAAGGCCGCATGGGTGGGCGTACGGCCGCCACCAGGCAGCGCGGCGTCACTTGGAGGCCCCGGCCAAGCCGATGATCTTCTTCTTCGCCTGCGGGGAAGGCGAAGGCCGCATGGGTGGGCGTACGGCCGCCACCAGGCAGCGCGGCGTCACTTGGAGGCCCCGGCCAAGCCGATGATCTTCTTCAGGTCGTCGTCCTTCCAGCGCAGGCCGCCACCGAAGAAGATGGTGCGGAGGTCCTTGTTGCCAATGTCCTGGACGCCGGCCTGGACATAGGCGCCCTTCCAGAACTGGTAGCTGCTCGTGAAGCGGTAACGCGGGTTCGGCTTGTCGTCACGCTTGGTGAAGTCATAGGCCAGCAGGCCGAAGCGCAGGCGGTCATTGTCCATGGTGCGCAATTCCACCCCACCACCGCCCTTGCCCTCGACGATGCCCGCGGAGAATACTGCGGCGCCAAGGCGTTTGGCGAACTGGGCCGATACCGTGAAGGCCCGATCCGTGGTGACGTACTGATTCCTCTCCAGCACGGTGACCGGTTGGCCGGTGACAGGATCGAGCTGGGTGACAGTGCGGGTGCTTTCGCTCAGCTTGCCATCCGGCGTGGAGGCGAAGCCCAGTGCGTACCAATAGTCAGGCCGGGGCGCAATCTCAAGGCCGAGACCCACGCGACTGTCCTTGCGCTTGTCCCACTGCGCCGCATCCATGTCGAGGCGGAAGTCCATCTTGTTGAAACCACCAAGCATGTTGTTTACGTTGTCCACGGCTTCGTTGATCTTCTTGACGGTGGTCTCGTCATTAAGCAGCTTGCCGATGGTGCCTTCGCCATTGTTGATGCGGGTGGTGAGCACCTTCAGGTTGTCCGCGGTGCCCTGGAAACTCTGGGCCAGCTTGCGGACATCGCTCATGACGCCCTTCAACTCGGGCCGGTTTTCGTCCAGCATCGCGTTGAGGTTCTTGCCCACGGTCTCGAACTGCTGGGCCAGCTTGGGCAGCTTGTCCCGCAGGTCGGCAGTGATAGCTTCCACGTTGGCCATGGTGTTGTTGATGGCGCCGTGGTTCTCCTGAGCCATCGATCGGAACTCGGCGGTCAGCAGGCGGATGTTGTCCACGATCTCATCGAGCTTCTGGCGCCCCTGCTCGCCCCCGATGGATTCGTTCAGAGCCTGCGTGATGCTCTTCACGTTCTTGCCGACGTCCGACATGGTTTCCATGAGGTTGTCGAGGCTGGCGCCGGCCTTGCTGGGCAGAGGCTGATCCATGGGGAAGGGGCCTTTGGCGCTGTGGCCAGGATTCAGATCGATGTATTTCTCGCCCAGGATGCCGATGGAGCCCAGGGACACGCTGGCGTCGCCATAGACTTCAACATCCTTGGAGAGTCCCAGCACCACGCGTGCCTTGCCGTTTTCCAGGGCGATGGTGCGCACGTCACCCACCTTCACGCCGGCGATGCGCACGGCACTCTGGAGGTTCAGACCCGCCACCTGGTCGAAGTAGGTGAACCGCTCGGATTGGTTCTTCTTCCCGCCGACCTCCAGCTTTTCGGTGCGGAGGATAAGTACGGCCATCAGGGCGACCGCCCCGGTGAAGAAGAAGCCGACTTTGGTTTCGAGCTTCATGGATGGGCCTCCTGGGTTCTGTGTTTGGGCGGCGGCGGGTCCTCAAGGAAGGGGCCCTCCGCATCCCCCCGCAGGAACTGCTGAATGACGGGATGGGGATTGACCTTGAATTCCGCGGGCGTCTCACAGGCGATGACCTCGCCGTGGAAGAGCAGGGCGATGCGATCGGCGATCTCGAAGGCAGACTTGAGGTCATGCGTGATGGTGATGGTGGTGACGCCCAGTTCCTGCTTGAGGTCCAGGATCACGCGGCCGATGACATCGGTCATGACAGGGTCGAGGCCGGTGGTGGGCTCGTCGAAGAGCAGGATCTTGGGCTTGAGGGCGATGGCCCGGGCGAAACCCACGCGGCGCTTCATGCCGCCGGACAGCTCGGCAGGCTTCAGCTTGTCAGTACCCTTCATACCCACCATCGAGAGGCATTCCTCGACTCGGGTCTGGACCTCCGCTTCGGTGATCTCGAGGTGTCGACGGAGCCCGAAGGCCACGTTCTCGAAGACGGTCATGGAATCAAAGAGGGCTGCCATCTGGAAGCACATGCCGATGCTCTGGCGGACCTCGAACAGCTCTTTCCGGTTCAGTTGGGCGATGATCTTGCCCTCGATGGCCACGTGCCCCGAGTCCGGCGTGAGCAGGCCCATGATGGTGCGGAGGAGCACGGTCTTGCCGGTGCCGGAGCCGCCCAAGACCACAAGGCTTTCGCCCTCCTGCACCTGGAGATTCACGTTGGACAGAACCACCTTCTGGCCGAAGGCTTTGGAGAGGCTGACGACATCGATCAGGGCCATGTCGTCACACCAACAACAGTTTCGTCAAGAAAAAGTCGGAAATGAGGATCCACAGGCTGCTGGTCACTACGCTGCTGGTTGGGGCATTGCCCACACCTTCGGCGCCACCACTGGTGCGGTAGCCCTTCCAACAACCCACGAGTGCGATGATCATCCCGAACACCAAGGCCTTGATGAGGGCGATGCGGACATCCCGGAAAGCCAGCAGCTTGTAGAATTCGCTGCTGTAGACAAAGGCGCTCTGGCCTTCCACACCCACCAGGATCAGGTAACCGCCCCAGAAGCCCACGTAGATGGAGGCCACGGTCAGGAGGGGGACCACCACGATGGCCGCCAAGAGGCGTGGCACGAAGAGGTAGTGAATGGGATCTGTGGCCAGACATTCGAGGGCGTCGATCTGCTCGGTCACCTGCATGGTGCCCAGCTCGGCGGCCATGGCTGAGCCGATGCGACCCGAGAGCATGAGCCCCGTGATCACGGGCCCCAGCTCACGAACGATGGCCAGGCCTTCGACCTGGGAGGCAAGCCCCTCGGCCTGGAACTGTCTGAAGCCGAAGGCCAGCTGCACCGCGAACACCATGCTCACCGCCAGGCTCGTCAGCACCACCACCGGGATGGAGTTGACTCCCACCGCCTGGAATTGGTTCATGAGGTTCTTGCCATCGAAAGGGCGCTTGAAGATGGCCGCGAAGGTGCGTCCCGCAAGTACCGCGAAATCACCCGCGAGTTCGATGGCCCCTAATACACGGGTGCCGATACTGTCGATGAGGGTCAGAACCATGGGGCCCCGGGGTGCAAAGAACTAGCTTAACCGAGTCTGGTTCTTCTGCCGGTTCCGCAGGCGGGAGGCGCCGCCTTCCCGCAGGGTCTGGGCGGTCCGGCTGAGGGCCAGGGCATCCGCCGGAACGTCCTGGGTGATCGTGCTGCCCGCCCCGATGAGGGCGCCGTCGCCGATGGTTACGGGAGCGACCAGTTGGGTGTCAGATCCCACAAAGACCTGGCGGCCGATGATCGTGCGGTGCTTGTTCACGCCATCATAGTTGCACGTGATGACCCCTGCTCCGATGTTGGTGCCTTCACCGATCTCCGTGTCGCCGAGATAGGCGAGGTGGTTGGCTTTGGCGCCTCGGAGGAGCCTGGCCTTCTTAGTCTCGACAAAGTTTCCGATGTGAACGCCTTCGCTCAGATCGGTGCCCTCGCGAAGTCGCGCGAAGGGGCCCACCTTGGCACTGGCACCCACCACGGCCTGCTCGATCACGCAGTAGGGGCGTACCTCTACGCCCTCGCCCAGGGTGGAATCCACGATGACCGTGCCCTGACCGATGCGGCAACCTTCACCGACTAGGACCGAGCCCTCCAGCCGCACGCCGGGTTCCAGGAGCACATCCCGAGCAAGGACCACCCGCGGACCGACCAGTGTGCTGTCGGGATGGAGGAAGCTCACGCCCTCGGCCATCCAGTGCCGCTGGATCCGCCGCTGGGCCGCGGCCTGAAGAGTGGCCTGATCGTGCCTGGAGTTCATGCCTGCCAGTTCCTCGGGGTCGCAGACTTCCACGGCCACGGGAAGCTCCCGGGCCACCGCGGCCACCGCGTCCGTGAGGTAGTACTCTTTCTGGGCGTTGTCGTTGGTGAGGCCCTGGAGGGCGCGGCGCAGCGCGGGCCAGGGCAGGGCATAAGCTCCGCCGTTCACGCGCTGGACCGTCAGTTGCTCGGGCGTGGCGTCCTTGGCCTCCACCAGACCCGCGAGGCGGCCATCGGGGTGTTGGATCACCCGGCCATAGGAGCCGGGTGTTTGCAGGTCCATGGCCAGGAGCAGGGCCTCCGCCGAGCAGAGCCGCACCACGGTGGCGGCGGAAGTGAGGGGCACATCACCGCAGAGAATGGCCACCTGCGTCGCGCCGAGCCGGTCCAGCTCAGGGATGCATACCTGAAGAGCATGGCCGGTGCCCAGGGGTTCGCCCTGGTCCACTGCGGTGACCGGGCAAGGCAGCAGCCCGGCCTTCTGCCAGGTTTCAAGAGCTGCCAGGACCAGGTTCTTGCCGTGATGGACCACGACCACGGCACCGCCGAGATCTGGAGGCAGGGCTCGAAGCGCCCAGAGCAGCGAAGGATCGCCCAGGATCGGGTGCAGGACCTTGGGAAGCCGGGATTTCATGCGAGTGCCAAGTCCCGCTGCAAGCATCACCGCCACCGTCGACATGCTGCCTCCAGTCTCCAGCCTACAACAGCTCTGCAGGGTCGCTCCGCCGGCTCCGCAGCAATGCCATGACGGACTGGGCAAAGGCCGCGGACTCGAAGGGCTTCTCCAGGAAACCGACCCGGCGCAGGCCGAGGGACTGGGGATCCATGGGCAGCGGTTGGCCCATGCCGATCACCAGGGTGGGAATCGGTTCCTTCTGGAAGGCGCGGAGAGCACGGTGGTGGCGCTCCAGTTTCGGTGTCCGTTCCAGCACCAGCACATCCGGCTGGGGCAACCCACGACTACCCCGCAGGAGTTGCGGCAGATCCTCGAAGGTTTCGCTTTGCCCACCCAGCCGCTGGACAAGATCGGCCAGGGCGCCTCGGGCCAGCGCATCCCGATCCACAATCCAGAGGCTCCGCCCGGACAGCAGCGGCCCTTCCTGCGAGCGCGCCGGGATGGCGGCGGGCAGATAGACCCTCGGCCGCACCCCCGCCAGGACATCCTGTTCAAGCTCCAGCAGGCCGCCGGCTTCCAACACGGATTGCCGCAGCCAGCCGAGGCCGAACAGCTCCCGGGTCCAGCCCCCAACCCCTCCCACCGTATCTGCGTGAAGCAGCCCAAAACCGTGTCCTCCCAGGTCTGCCGTCTCCAGGGTCAGCATTAAATCCTTCTGGCCCGTGCGTTCTCGGGCATGGAGCAGCAACTGGGTGGCGATGCGTTTCAGGGCCTCTGGTTCCACGGCCAGGGGCAGGGCCACCGCCTGAAGGTCCAGCCTGCGATCAGGCGGCAGTATCTTTCTAAGGCTGGGCAGCAGCGCTTCCAGAAGCGAGCGTCCCTCGACCGGTTCGCGATCGGGGGTACTTGGCGATAGCCGGGCGGTGGCCGCTCTCACCCGCTCTGCGGCCAGACGGAGCGGACCTGCGGGAGCCTCCGCCAACAATCGTTCCGAGGCCGTGACAAGGGCGAGCATAGCATTGGCGCCGAGCCGACGGCGTTCCTCGTCGCCGCCCGAACGGGGCGAAGCGCCGGCTTGCAGAGTCAGCGAGCCGGCGGCGGCATTGGCGATCCAAACCAAACCCATGCCGCGATCGAACGCCGAGGCCTCCAGGACGACCTCGCTGAACGTCCCATCCCGGCTGACCTGGGTGGCGGCTACCGAGGCGCTTCCGAATTGGAGGAGCTGGGTCCGGATGGCCTGCCAAGTGGGCAGGTCGCCGCCCTGGAACAGCGCCTCCATTGAGTAGCCTCGCAATTGATACCGGGGCAGGCCCACCAGCTGGCTGAAGGGGCCATTGGATTCGAGGACTCGGCCTTGGTCGTCCACCAACCACATGGGCTGCCGCGGATCGAGGCCCAGGGCGAGGCCCGGCAGCTCAGCCGGTTCCGCCTTCTCCAGCAGGGCCAAGGCCAAGCGGAGACCCTGGCCGCGTCCTTCCACCCAGGCGCCCTGTTCCCGCAGCCACTTCAGCTGCTGGAGGGCCACCAACCCCAGCAGCAGGCCCGCAAGGATGGCTGCTGGCCAGGACAGGTGGGGGGCGCCCCGTGGCAGGAGAAGTTGGGCGAGGGCACCCGCTCCCAACGTGGTGGCGCCAACAAGCGGCATTCGCAGCTCCAGCTGGCGTCCGTGGGCCCACCGGTAGGCCCAGTCCGAGAGGACCAGCCAGAGCAGGGCCTCGAGAGCCGCGCCGATCCAGAAGTGCAGCACCGCGTGCCAGGGCAGATGGAGGCGGACCAGCAGGAGGGCCAGGAAGAGGCTGGCACCGCCCACGCCCACAGCCAACCGGCGGACGCCCTGGACCCCCTCCCGCTGGGCTTGGAGGAAGATCGTGAACCCGAAGAGGGCCCCGCCGAGCTGGGCTGCGGGCAGAGGGAAACCGGTGAGATGGGCCCAGGGCAGGGCCAGCACGGCGAGGATCCCGCCCAGGAAGTAGCCGTAGGCCAGCCCCACACGGCCTTTGCGGCGGAAGAGCCAGAACCCCAGCCAGGGGGGGAGGGGCAGCAGCAGGGCCGAGATCAGGTCTGTGAACGCCATGGCGAGGGTGCTCCCGGAGAGGCTTTCACAGCAGGGTGGCGGGCCAGAGGCCGCGGAGGGCATTCAGACACCAGAGCTGCCCCTTGGCACAGTCGTCCAGAGCGAGGGGGGCGCAGCGCAGCGTCCAGCCCCGTTCCTCCGCCCAGGCTGGGAGGTCCAGCCGCTCCGCCACGCTAGCCACGCGGCCTTCGGCGGGAGGCAGGAGCAGCCATCCATCCCGCTCTACTGCCAGGGTGGCAATGGCACTCTCAGCGAGGGTGCCGTCCGGCCACAGCAGGAGCGCATCCTCTGCGCCACGGTGCCAGGCCTCCGAAAGAACCTGCGGTCGCCAGGGGCCGGATAGACCCTTGTGGCGGGCCAGCGGGTCCGGGCGCAGGTCGCCCATGGGGTGGGGCAAGGGTGCCAGACGGTAGGGTGTGGACACGTGCGGCAAGGGCTCCAGGCGGGCGTCCAGAAGCTTGAGATCCAGGTGGAGTTCCAGGCGCAAAGCTGCCTCCGGTGCCGCATGCCGCCTCAGCCAATGCCGCAGTTCCTCGGCGGCGTCGGCCAGCCAGGAGGGGGTGCGTCCCAATGCGCTGGCTCCGGCGTGGAGGCGATCCAGATGCGCTTCCAGATGCTGGGGCGCACCCTGGTGTACGGGGAGGGCGGTGCGCGGAATCGCACCAATCTGGGCATCCACGGCAGGCAGCGTCGCGCCTGGCCCGAAAGTAGCTCGGAGGGCGAGGCTCAAGGCTCGGCCACTTGGGCGGTCCAGGGTTCCTGGTGGGCCCGCCCGGCCAGCCGCACCGCGAGGGCGGCGGCTTCGAGGAAGTTCCGGGGTTCTGCGATCCATCTCCCGGCCTTGTCGAAGGCCGTGCCGTGGTCGGGGCTGGTGCGGATGAAAGGCAGGCCGAGGGTGAGGTTCACGGCGCGGTGGGGCTCCAGCAGCTTGATGGGGATGAGCCCCTGGTCGTGGTAGAGGGCCACCACCAGGTCGAACTCGCCCGAAACGGCACGGTGGAACAAGCTGTCCGAGGGCAGGGGACCGGAAAACTGCGGCCCTCGTGACCCTGTGGTGGCCCTGGAACCCGGAGCTACACCTGGGTGAAGGGTCCACCCAACCGGCACGGGATCCGACGGAAAGGGGGAGGGCACGGTCGAGTAAGGTCCGGCGGCCCCAGCTTCACGGAAGGCGGCTTCGGCCAGGTTGCGGGCCTCGGACAGCAACCGTTCTTCGCTGCCGAAAGCCCCCGCCTCGCCGGCGTGGGGGTTGAGGGCGCAGAGTGCCACCCGGAGATCCGGGATCCCTGTGAGTCGGATGAACTGGCTGGCGGAGAAGGCCAGGGTTTCGGCCACGGCTTCCGCATCCAGATCTTCAACCACAGAACGCAAGCTCTGATGGACCGTGTGCAGCACCACGGACAAGCGGGGGCTCACAAAGGCCATGCGGGTGAGCGGTGCTCCGGCCAGGGCCTGCAGGTACTCGGTGTGGCCCGGGATGGGATATCCGGCGAGATGCGCGGCGGATTTGGCCATGGGCAGCGTGGTGAGGGCGTCCACAGCGCCCGACATCGCAAGGCCCGCCGCCAGACGCACGGCCTCCACGGTGGCCCTGCCCGAGGCGGCGGAGCCACGCCCAAGGGCCAACCGATCCGCGTGGATCTCAGGCGTGGGATCCAGCCAAAGGGCGATGGCGGATCGGCCGGGGCCTTCCACATCGAGGCCGCAGGCCGTCCCCAGGAAGCCCTCTGGCGCAGGGGCTGGGGCATCTGTCCAGCGCCAGGCCGAGCGTCTTCCCTCAGTGCTCTTGAGAAGATCCACCCCGGCCCGCGCTCCAACTATCGTCACGTCGGCCCAAGACCGCAGCGTTGGGAGCGACCGCAGCAGCAGCTCGGGGCCGATGCCGCAGGGGTCTCCCAGGGTTATGGCGATACGCGGTGGGCGACTCATGGTGATCCCGGGGGGGCGCTCTCAATCGTAGGCGGCGATCTCCACTTCCGTCGTCAGCGGCTCTTCCTTCTTGGCCGGGCGGCTGCGGCGGATCCGGGGCTCCTCCTCCTGCTTGTAGATATATTTGATGTTGTGTTTCGGAACGAGGACGTTGGGTTCTTTCACCCGATTGATTTTCAGACAGTGCTTGTCATACCACTCGATGACACCGCGCACCTTCTCATCGTCCTGGAGCACGATCACCATCGGCGTCTTGGACTGCATCTGCTTGAGATAGTAGAAGCTCTCTGCGTTTGTCTGTTCAGGCGGTGCGATCTTGCGCCGGGGGCTCCCCAGCCCCTGTGGCGCCGTGGCCGCCGAAGGATTGGCGGCCGGGTTCGGCTCTCCACCCGCCGTCAGGGCGGAAGGGGCTGGCGTCAGCACCTCCCCACCACTTCCCTTGGCGGGGATGCCCAGCTTGTCCTTGAGTTCAGTGAGATTCGGTCGGATGAGCTTGCGATTCATGGCAGATCCTGGCCCGGTGGGCAGCACGGGGGATGTCAAAGGCATTGGCGAGTGGCCACGCTCTTTCACGCCTGAACGGTGCCTGCCGATAGGGCGGGAGCCGAAAGCAGTGGAAGGGATGAACCACTGTGGCAGGTGCCAAGTGGACCCTGCAAGGGTGTGTCCTGATTTAGATGTCGGAATGCTGCGGGAAGTTTACGCCTGATCGTCAGGTGGCGCCAATAGCTCTTCCTGTGGATATCCAGGTAGGAAAATCTGGACGCGGGTACCGGCCCCAGGGCGGCTCTGGACCTCGATCCGCCATCCCATGGCCTCGGTGAACTTGTAGACCAGGCTCATGCCCAGCCCCGATCCCTCTTCGAAACTACCTGAGAATGGCACGAACATAAGGTCCAGCTGACCAGGCGACATCCCGCAGCCGTTGTCCTCCACAGCCAATTGGATCTGGCCTTCGGAAACGGTGGCTGAAAGACTGACCTGCGGGGAAGGAAGGCCCTTCACGGCCTTGCGGGCGTTGCTCAGCAGGTTCATGAGAACCCGGTGCAGGCCGACCGGATCTGCATAGAGCAGAGCCTGGGGCGGCTCCCGCAGGTTGAGAGTCAGGCCCTCCGTCCGGGGATCCATCTCCCAGCTCGCACGGGCCTCGTCCAGGACACGAGCAAGGGAAAGGACCACACCAGGGGCTGCCTCGGGTCTGGCTAGATCCAGGAAATCGGAGACGATGGCGCCCACCCGGTGGGTCTCCCGTTCCAGGATGCCCAGCACGCGGGTTCGGACCTCCTCCGAGGCGGCCTGGTGATTCAGCAGCTGTACGCACCCGCTGATGGAGGCCAGGGGGTTCCGAAGCTCATGGGCCAGGCCGGCGGCCAACTGCCCGATGGCCGCCAACCGCTCGCTGATTCGGGTCCGCTCCTCCAATGCCTTGAGCTCTGTCAAATCCTGGAACAACAGCAACTGGCCGGTCTCCTGGCCTCCAGAGCCCCGCAGAGAGGTCAGGTGGCCGCCCAGAATTTGAAGGTTCCGGGCTCCCGTCGGGAGGGTCAACTCGAATCGGTGTTGGGCCGGGAGGGGATGGCCCAGTGGGAGGAGATCCTGGATGGGAGCGCCCAGCGGCACGGACCGACCGAGGATGGCTATCGCCGCCGGATTGGCGGAGGTGATCCGCCCGTCCGGGTCCAGGGTGATGAGACCGGAGGACATGGAGTCCACTACACGGCGATGCAGGGCCGACAGCTCGTCCACGGTGGCTTCGCTGGCGCTCAGGTCGGTGCGCAGCCGCTCAAGGGCCCGGCGGATGAGCACCACCACCAGGGTGGTGGCGAAGATTTGCAGGGAGGTGATGCCCAGCAGGAAGGGCAGGCGGCCCCCCTCCAGGTCGAGGCCTTCGCCAGAGAGGCCGAAGGGTGGGATCAGTCCGAGGGTGAAGCCCAGCACCAGCAGGATATGCGAGATGGAAGAGACCACCCCCACCCAGACGATCTCGGTGGTTCCCAGGTAGAAGGCGGAGGCCAGCACGGGGAAGATATACAGGGTGGAGAACCGCTCCTGGACGACACCCTGGTAGGCGATGACCAGGGTGACCAGGGCCAGGTCCAGCACCAGGTTCCACCAGATCCAGGGCAGGGTCGGGGTGGGGAAGATCTGATCCCGGCTTCGGATGCCACGGCCAGCCTCCCAGATCGCCTCGACCAGCAGGAGTCCCAAGGTCGCCAGGTACAGATCCTCACCGGGGCCAGCGACCCGCCCTTCGGCGGGCAACGCAAGATGCAGCACCAGCAGACCGAAGCTGGCGTAGAGCCGGAAGGCGAGGGGAAGGAACGGCTGGCTGGCGTCCGGCACGCCCAGTCGGCCCAATGTGCGCTGGAGCATAGGATCCAGCATGCCCGAATCTGGCATTCTAGGGCCATGCCCGACCCCGCCCCCCCCTCCTCGCCATCCTTGCGTGCTGCTGGCATGCGGCAGACGCCACAGCGCGAAGGGATCCTCCAAGTGCTCAAGGACACGGATCGCCCACTCACGGTGGAGGAGATCTGGGAACGCATGCCGGAGCGGCGCTCAGGCCTGCCCACGGTCTATCGCAATCTCGAGCGCTTCGTGCAAGAAGGCTGGGCCGAGAGCATCATGGGCCCGGACCAGGTGATGCGCTTCGTCCGCTGTGACTCGCGCCGGCATCACCACCACCTCCAGTGCGAGCGCTGCGGACGCACCGTAGAAGTGGATGCCTGTGGACTCGACGAGTCGCTCATCGAACTCGAGACGCTCTCGGGATTCCGGATCACCCGCCATCAGCTGATGCTCTTCGGTCTCTGCCCCACCTGCCGATCCGAAAAAGACCGTTGACCGTATCGCGCGCCATTGCTAGTCTTGATGTCTCACGCGGGTGTAACTCAGTGGTAGAGTGCAACCTTGCCAAGGTTGAAGTCGTGGGTTCAAATCCCATCACCCGCTCCACTTCCCGGGCCGCGCAAGCGGCCCGTAATGTTTGAAAGCCCCACTGCATCAACGCAAGGCGCCGTAGCCAAGTGGTAAGGCCCGGGACTGCAAATCCTGTATCCATCGGTTCGATTCCGATCGGCGCCTCCAATCAGCCCCCGCAAGGGGGCTTTTTTACGCCGATCGGAATCGAAGTCGTGGATGGCGCGCAGGTAGGCCCCGCCATGGGCGCCACTTGATGTGGCGTTCATGGCGAAAAGGGCCGTGCGCAGCCAGCCACGCGGCGGGCACCGGATTCCGATCGGCGCCTCCAATCAGCCCCCGCAAGGGGGCTTTTTCATGTGCCGATCGGAAGCGAAATCGCGGATGGCGCGAGCAGGGCTGTTAGGTTGGTTCCGGAGATCCCGCCATGAATAGCGCCACTGCCGTTTGCGCCTGTCTCTTGGTCTGCCTTCCTGCTCTCGCCCAGGCTTCGCTTCCCCAACTTCCCGTACCACCTCAGCGCCCCACGCTGGAAGAGGTCCGGAAGACCATGGGAATTCCGTCGCAGGGGGATCTCCGGGGCCAGCAGGACGCTGTTGGCTTCGCCTCGAAGCCAGAGCAGATGGCCAAAGTGTGGGAACGATCTGCCCTTCCTCCTTACCCGGAGTCCTTCGGACCCATGCCCGCCCCTGGCGTCGCCGGTCTCATCTGCCCTCACGATGACTACCTCTATGCAGGGCGCGTGTACCGCCAGTTGATGCCACTCGTGAAGGCCAGGACCATCGTGCTCGTTGGCGTGTTTCACAAATACCGCCGTTTCGGCGCGAAGGACGCTCTCGTCTTTGATTCCTATCGCGCCTGGCGCTCACCGGATGGCGAGATCAAAGTCTCCGGCTTGCGCGAAGACTTGCTGGCGCGGATTCCGGCCTCGGATGTCATCCAGGACGCAGCCATGCAGGACAGCGAGCATTCCGTCGAAGCGATCGCCTTCTGGATGAAGCACCAGGATCCGACGGTCGAGATCGTGTCCATCCTCGTACCTTCGGCCTCCTTCGAGCGCTTCCAGGAACTGGCTGCGCATCTTGGGAAGGCCCTGGCGGGAAGCATGAAAGCCCGCAATTGGACCCTCGGACGAGATCTGGCCATCGTCATCTCCTCTGACGGCATTCATTACGGTGAGGACTTCAAGTACACGCCCTATGGCGGCGGAGGTGTGGCGGCTTACACCGAGGCCATCGAAAGGGATCGCCAATTACTTAAGGGGCCTTTGGCGGGCCCGGTATCGGTGGCGAAAATCCGGAACTTCTTCACGACCGTGGTGAATCCCCAAAATCCTGACCAATACCGCATGCCTTGGTGTGGTCGCTTCTCCATCCCGTTCGGCCTGTTGCTGCTGAACGAAACTGCCCAGAATCTGGGTTTGTCCGCTCCCGCAGGGTTCCCCGTGGCCTTTGGCACTTCTATCAGCTTTCCCCAGATCCCGGTTCGAGACCTGGGGTTGGGCGCGACTGCGGAAGCCAACCTGTACCATTTCGTCAGTTATCCCGGTGTGGCCTACACCCTGGGCGGTAAATGATCCCCCTGGTTCACTCTGGCCTGGCGTCAATCCAGCCACCACCCAGCACCTCGCCATCTCGGTAGAAGACCACCGCCTGACCAGCTGCGATGGCTCGCTGGGGCTCGGCGAAGGCGACTTTGACCCGGCCATCGGGCAGGGGGATGACCAGGGCGTCGGCCTCCGGGGACCGGCTGCGGATGCGGGCCTGGCAGGCCAGGGGCCCCAGGGGAGGACCGTCGACCCAAGTCAGTTCGCGAGCCAGCAACTCAGCCCCCATGAGATCGGCCTCGCTGCCGACCCAGACCGTGTTGGTGGGGGGTTCGACCCGCACGACATACAAGGGCTCGGCGTAGGCGATCCCCAGGCCCCGACGCTGGCCAATGGTGTGTCGCCAGTAGCCGTGGTGTCGGCCCAGAATTCGACCATCCAGGTGCCGGATGTCACCATCACCCCGACCTGGATCGCGGCCTTCGGCTTCCAGGAAGCTGTCGTACCGGTCCTGGGTCACGAAGCAGATTTCCTGGCTTTCGGATTTTTCGGCCAAGTGCAGGCCCAGTTCGGCGCCCAGGCTTCTGACCTCGGGTTTGGTCAGCTGAGCGAGCGGGAACAATGTCCTCGCCAAGGTGGCTTGGGTGTGGTGGAAGAGAAAGTAGCTCTGGTCCTTGGCCGGGTCTGAGGCCTTTTGAAGGTGCCAGCGTCCGCCCTCCTGGGTGATGGTCGCGTAGTGGCCTGTGGCCACGAAGGGGGCCCCCAGGGATTCGGCCCGCTCCATCAGCGCCGAGAACTTGAGGTGCTGGTTGCAACGAATGCAGGGACTTGGTGTTTCGCCATCCAAGTACCCCTGGATGAATCCTTCGATGACCGTGTCGCGGAAGCGGGTTTCGAAATCCATGACGTAATGGGCAAAGCCCATCTCGTGGGCCACCCTTCGGGCATCCTGGAAGTCGTCAAGCGTGCAGCACTTTCCTTCGGAAGCTCCACCAGCCTTCTTTTCGAAGAGCTGCATGGACACGCCGATGACCTCATAGCCGGCCCGGTGGAGCAGGGCGGCCATCACGGAGCTGTCGACCCCACCGGACATGGCGGCCAGTACCCTGTCCCCTGGCTGGAGCAGGGGGTGCTCCGATAGGGCTTCTTGAGCGCGAGAGAGCAATGAACTCACGATTCAACTTTCCTGGGAAGGCATGGGAAGGCTGTCAGTTGTATCTCTTTGATTTGAAGAGTTCATAAGCTGTCTGGAAATAGGCTATGGCCAAGTCGTCATGGACGACGCCTTCCGGGAGCGGGTGATACGAATCCTTTTCAGCGTCATAGACCTTGGACACCGTGGTGCCGTGGAGGCCAAGGATGGTGAGGGCCCCATCCTTCATCAGTGCCACATTGTCATTGTGGTTGAACAGCAGCACCCGCCCGGATTCCGGTGTATTGAGCGCATCCTGACCGAACCAGGGCGCTGTGTAGGGCAGGCCGAGGAGACCCATGAGGGTAGGGGCCAGATCAATCTGGGACATGAGGCCATCTGAGCGCCTGGACGCCAGGCGGCCGGGAGCATAGAACATCAAGGGAATCTCATAGGTCTTCAGGGGGATTTCCTGCCGTCCATAGACCCTGGCCCCATGGTCAGCGATGACGATGAAGAGGGTGTTCTTGAACCAGGCATGGTGTTCCGCATCCCGCAAAAAGCGCCCCTGGGCGAAATCGGCGTAACGCACGCCGGATTCCCGGCCTCCCCCTGTGGCTTTCACCCCGATGGATTCTAAGCCGGGCCGGAAGGTGTAAGGCTTGTGGTTCGAGGTGTTCATGATGTGGATAAAAAAGGGAACCCCGGTGGCGGAACGTCCGTCCGCATAGGACAATGCCATGTCGAAGAGATCCTCGTCCGAAACCCCCCAGATGTTCTCGAAGCGAGGTTGGGTCTTCAGGTTGGTCCGGTCGAGTACCTCATAGCCATTACTCTGAAAGAATTCATTCATGTTGTCGAAATAGCCGTAGCCGCCATATAGGAAAGCCGTCTGATAGCCCTGGCCCCGGAGGACTGAGCCGAGGGTGGCCAGGGACTCGTGTCCGGGTCGCCTGAGGATGGCTTCGGTGGGAATCGGAGGGATGGAAGCAGTAATGGCCTCCAGGCCTCGAACCGTGCGGGTTCCCGTGGCGTATACATGCCTGAACCAGAGCCCCTGCTGAGCAAAGTGGTCGAACTCAGGTGTCCAATTCCTTGTTGATCCATAGAGTTGACTGAACTCGGCTCCGAACGACTCGCTTGAAATAAGAACGACATTCATCTTGCCCAGACCATTGGGTCGGGCCGGGAATTGCCGATCCAGGCGGCCTTCTGAGAGCCGAGTGAAGGTGCCGGCTCCAGAGGCCAATTGGGTTGCCAGGAGCTTCAGGTTCTCGGCCGGAGGACGGGAGGCGTAGTAGGCGTGGTAGTTGATTTCACTCGTGTGAAGCGCCCGGAAGAAGCTGGATGGGCCATTGGCCTCAAGTTCGTTGGCGACCCGATTGGCGGAAATCCCGAAGAGGTTGGTGGGAACCAAGGCAATGACCAAGGCGAGCACAGCGCCATAGCCAGCCATGATAAGACTGCGAGTCTTGAAACTAACGGGTGTGGCCAGCGCCTTGGTCCATTGAGTGCGGAGTTTCCAGGTGGCCAAGGCGGCCACCACGACGCAGGCCAGCAGGATCTTGACCACGGGATACTCGGACCAGATATCTCCCGCGACCTCGGTAGGATAGATGAGGTAATTCACCGAAACCAAGTTGAACCTAGCGTTGAATTCTTCGAAAAAGAAATACTCGCAGGCCGCCAGGAATAGCCATCCAAGGGCATATAAAAAGGTGATGGCGGGAGGGAGCAGGGTGCCCCTGCGAGAACCCTTCAGCCATAGGTAAAGAGCCACAGGCAGCAGGAAGTAGAGGGACTGTATGGCATCAGAGGCCAGCCCGGCCGGGAGAATCCAGAGCAGGGAGGTGATCGGCACATGCGCTTCCCGGCCGAAGCTCACCCACAACACCACACGAAGCAGCAGGCCGAGGCCGAGGTAGCCCGCAGCGAATTGCAGGGCAGGACGGTACCGGTCCACCAGGGATTGGAGGGTCAGAGCGTGGGTGGGCTGTTCAGGATTCCGGAAGGTGTCCAAAAAGGTCCTTTCTGAGAAAACAAAAAAGAAACCCCGCCCTGAGAAAAGGACGGGAAGCCTGGAGAGGCATTGTCTCATCTCCGGCAGTTGTGGGTCCAAGAGTTAGGCAAGCCGGAATGGGCACCTTCAGGTTCGCAGCTTCGAAACGCGGGCCAGGGCGCTCCCGCCGAGAAGAAGAAAGGGGGCCAGGATGCCCCAGTAAGCTGGAATCTCAGAGGCACGGGCTGCTCCACCGAACAGCGTCTGGAGCCCCAGAAACACGAGCCCGCCGACCAGACCGACCCCGATGGCTTGACCCCGCCCCTGACGGGGACCCGGAAACGCATACGAGAGCATGGCCAAGACGAGGAGAGGGCCGGCCAACCAACCCAGGAGGCGACTCCACAGGAGGTAGGAGCGCTCAGGGTCCGGTGCCCAGCGTTGCCATTCGACCAGGTCCAGGGTTTGGGCTTCGGAGGCAGAAGGAGCGTCCCGAAGGGCCCGATCAGGGAAAAGGACCTCGGTGGCGGGCCCCGCTACCAGATGAGCTCCGCCCCAAGCCAGGGCTTCTGAACGCTCGGTCCCAGGTTGCCACCGGAGAAGGATCGGAGCCTCGCCTGGGCTCTTCAGGGGAAAGCCCCAGCGGACCTCGGGAGAGAGGTGCCATAGGACGCCCGTGGAGCCGAGGTACATCCAAGGGGCCGTGGAGGCCGCCCCCTGCGGGCGCTGAAGGATCTGGTAATAGAGCCTCCGGGCCTGGGTCCTGGCCATGGGAGCCAACCCAGCCTGGAGGAGGAAAGTGGCCAGGGCCACCGTACCCCAAGCGAAACGGCTGGCCCAGATCCATTGGAGTAGGCTGACGCCACCGGCACGGATGGCCAGCCATTCGCGGTTAAGCGCGGCCTCAGACAGGGTGAGCATGCTGCCGAGCAGGAAGGATACTGGGAAGGCCACTTCCAGAAATGGGGGTAAATTCCATATCCAATATTTAATAAAAACAACGAGATGAATATTATTTTTCGATAAGTCTCCAGCAAGATTTGAGAACTCGATGAGAAGGTCCAAGGCCAGAAGGCTGCCCAGGGTCAGACCCCAATTGCGCCACCAGGCGAGCGTAGACCAGTGGCGGAAGATGCCATGGCGCGTTCCCTGACCGTGAACCCACTGGAGCATCGATGATTTGGCGGCAGCCATCCGGGCATGAAGGGGGCCGAGGTGCAAGGTGTGTCCCAGCGAACGCAGGGCAAGCCCCCCAAGGCCAGGGCGAGTCCGGTGGGGTTTAAGGCGATAACTAAGGATGAACCACCCGGCTCCAAGGAAAAAGAAAGGGAGGATGAGGGTCGGATAGATCGATTTAACTTTTCCACCTAAAAGCATGTTTTCAATGTATTTCATCAATAAATAATAAACCAGGATTACGCCAAGGCTCTTGATGACGGCCCCTCCCCGGTAGAACCGCGGGTGCCCAAAGCCCAGGGCGATTCCCATAAGCAGCAAGGAGACGCCGGCAAGGGGCAGGGTGATTCTCCTGCTGAGCTCGATGGCGGATTGTTGGCGCTGAAGTTCGGGAATTCTGGCATCCCCGTAAGTTTGAAATAAGGCCTTGGAAGATTCATACCTCAGGGGAACCGGGGTGAGCAAGCGGGGCCCGGAGGGAATGGCAAAACGCAAAATCTGCTGTTCTTGCTTCAGGTGGATGACGCTGCCATCACCGGAAGGCTGGTAGAGCACACCTTGAAGGTCCGAGAGATGAAGTCGGATTTCAGCATTTCCGACCGATGTGTTCTCCAGGGCATACGTCATCTTGGAGGCGGTCATGTGTTGCGTGCCCTGAGCCGTGGACTCCATGAGGTGGATCTGTCCGCTTTCTGATACCCAGAAGGCGGTGTCGGGAGAACCGGGTGGGTGCCAGGGAGGACTGCCCGGGCGAAGGAACCTGGCCTTGGCAGCCTCAGACATCTTTCGCCGAAGCGTCTGCTGGAGGTTCGCGGAGGCGGGCACCAGGAGATGAGCGTTGACAGAAGCCAGGAGCAGGAGTCCGCAGGCCAGGATCACCCAGGGGCTGAACCAGGTCCGGCGGCCCGCGCCGAGCCCCTGGGCGGCCACCAGCTCGGAGCCCTCCATCAGCTGCTGGGTTCCCAGCAGCCCACCAAGCACCGCGGCCATGGGCAGAACCATGGAGAAGGTTTCAGGAAGGGACAGAAGAAGGAGAGGGAACATCCAACGCAGAGGGGCACCCTGCGAAAAGATCTCCTTCGAAATCGCCACCATTTCCCAGGAGACCAGAAGAAAGCCGTAAAAGAACAACCCTCCCAGGAAGGGGGTTGTCCATCGGCGGAGAATGTATCGGGTCAGGACAGAGGGCACTTTGAAGTCCGAATTTAACTTTCGATAATGTATATTATGTAACCTTGAAATGAAACCAAAGCACAGACCTGAACCTTACAAGACCTTTGCTGTCAACAGATCGTGAATGTGGATGAGGCCTGTGGGGTGTTCAGTTTGCCCTACCATGAGGAAGGTGATCTTCCGGGCTTCCATGTCACCAGCGGCGTCCAAGGCCAGGGCCTCCTCGCTGATCATGGCCGGGGTTCGGGTCATCATCTGTTCAGCCCGCAGGTCGAGAGGGTTTCGCCGGTCGCGTTCGGTGGTCTCCAATGCCCGGCGGATGTCCCCATCCGTGATAACGCCCAGAAGCCTCGGGCCTTCCATGACGCTGGTCATGCCCAGCCGGCCCTTCGTCATCGCCTTCAATACCTCGGTCAACCCCGAAGTAGCCGATACAACGGGCCACAATGTATGCATCAAGGCCTTTACCTTCACAAGTTTGGCCCCAAGACTTCCGGCGGGATGATTGAGGGCAAAATGATCCCTGGTGAAGCCCCGGCGGGACATCAGGCTGGCCGCGAGCATATCGCCCCAGACCAGCTGGAGGGTGGTGCTGGCCATGGGGGCGAGATCCAAGGGGCAGCCTTCGCCCTGAGGCAACCGATAGGTGAAGGTCCAGTGAGCGACCTGCCCCAGGCTGCTCTCGGGCCGTGCCGTGATCGCAGCCATGGGGATGCCCAGGCGGATCAGGCTCGGAAGCAACCGGACCACCTCCTCGCTTTCTCCGCTGTTGGAGAGGGCGAGCACGGAATCCTCCCGGGTCACCATCCCGAGGTCACCGTGAAGGGCTTCGGCCGGATGGAGGAACAGACTGGGACAGCCGGTGGAAGCAAGCGTAGCCGCCACCTTCTGAGCTACGAGCCCCGACTTCCCCATGCCGGTCAGTACGACTCGGCCGGATCGCCCCAGCACCTTGCTGCACCAGTCATCCACTTGGATCGGATCCCAGCTATCGCGCAATTCCCTGAGAGCGGCCAGGGCTGCGTCCAGCACGGCGTGTCCAGCCTCTGCGGCCCCTGCGACCTGATTCTCGTCCGTCACGGTACCGACTCCGATGGGTGATGAGCAAAGAGTTCATGCTACCAGCCCTTCTCGCCCTCTCCTCCCTGCCCTAGAACCCCGCTGCTCCCTGCGATCAGGAGCCCCGCTTCATCCCAGGAGGCCGCACGAACAAGAGGCTTGTGACCGGAGCACCGCGCCCGCGTTTGCTACACTGGCCCCGGCCCTGTAGCTCAGCGGTCAGAGCTGGCGGCTCATAACCGCTTGGTCGTGGGTTCGAACCCCACCGGGGCCACCAACTGCGTGCATCGCCAGCGGAACAGCAAGCTGGCGATGCTGTTAGACGATCCACTTCCGCAGTTCGCCTTCCGCGAAGCTCAAATGCGCCAGCATGGCCTCGGAGGCCTTCTGGGGCGATCCCGAGCGGATGGCCTGGAGGATCTCAGAGTGCTGATCGATGATCCGCTGGGGGTTCTGGACGTTGTCATGGTACAGCTGCCGCCGGGCCACGGAATTGGCCTTGGCGAACTCCTCGGAGACGGTCTTGAAGAGCTTGGTCAGCAGGCTGTTGTGGGTAGCCTCGGCCACGGCGTAGTGGAAGGCGGTATCGAATTCCTCGCCCTTCTCTGAATCGTTCAGGTTGAGCCGCTCCCGCATGTTCGCCAGCATGGATTCGATCTGGTCGAGTTCCTCGAAGGTGGCCCGCTGGGCTGCCAGGCTCGCGGTAGCGGTCTCGAAGATTCGGCGCATCTCGAACATGTCGAGGAGCGAATTCCGTTCCACTGCCAGGAACATCGCCAAGGGGCGGATGATGTCGTCGGTTTCGGTACCCCGGACGAAGGTACCCTCGCCAGGGCGGATATCGATGATGCCGAGCATCTCCAGGGTTCGGATGGCCTCCCGAACAGAGGCTCGGCTGACCTGGAACCGCTCGGCCAGATCGCGCTCGGCGAGGAGCTTGTCGCCAGGCTTCAGCTTCCCGTCAGCGATGAGGTGCTTGATCTGCTCCACGATCTCCTCGTAGAGCCTCCTGGACTTGATCGGGGTGAGTTCCATATCAAAATATCCTAAATGATGGAAAAGAGAACAGATGGGAAATGTGACCAAAAGCAGTCGTCTTGCCTATGGTCTGACCACTAGACCCATTGTAGGCTTCCACCAGGATCTTTCCAAAAACTCTATCTCTCAATCCCCTTCCCCCCCATCTTGGAGGCTGCATGACCCCCTGGACCCAAGTCTATTCCCCCGTCGCGGGGAATATCTTCCTATCAGCCCTGGTGGCCGCATTGCCGGTTTTCGTGCTCCTGGGCTTCCTGGCCAAGCATGTGAGGGCTCACTACTCAGCCATTTTGGGGCTCATCACCTGTCTATCCGTTGCCATCTTCGTCTACAAGATGCCTGTGGGCATGGCCGGCATGGCAGCCTTCAATGGCGCCCTTGTAGGCTTGCTGCCCATCGGCTGGATTGTGCTGAACGCCATCTTCATCTACGACATCACGGTGAAATCCGGTGATTTCGAGGTGGTCAAGCACTCCATCGCGGGTCTGGCTTCGGATCGCCGCATCCAGGCACTGCTGATCGCCTTCAGCTTCGGCGCCTTCATTGAGGGCGCGGCCGGTTTCGGAACGCCCGTGGCGATTTCCGCGGCGATGCTCATTGGCCTGGGCTTCCGCCCCATGCAGGCTGCGGGGTTGGCCCTCATTGGCAATACGGCTCCGGTCGCCTACGGCGCCTTGGGCACACCCATCATCGCCCTCGCTGGCGTGACTGGTCTCCCTCTGGACATGCTGAGCGCCGCTGTGGGCCGCATCCTGCCCGTCTTCTCCCTGGTCGTCCCGTTCTGGATCATCTGGACCATGGCCGGACGCAAGGCGATGCTCGAAGTCTGGCCGGCCTGCCTGGTGGCCGGCGGCAGTTTCGCCATCACCCAATTCCTGGTGAGCAATTACCACGGTCCGTGGCTGGTGGACATCATCGGCGCCATCGTTTCCATGGTTGCTTTGGTCATTTTCCTCAAGGTCTGGCAGCCCAAGAACATCTGGCGCTACGAACACGAGCGGGACGAGTCTGTGGCGGCGAATGTGGCTCAGAGCAAGGTCAAGGTTGTTAAGGCCTGGATGCCCTGGATCTTCCTGTCCGTCTTCGTGTTCGCCTGGGGCACCCCTCACGTCAAGAACTTCCTCAATGGTGGTACCAAGGCCCAGCCGAACTTCCTTTATGGCAAGACCGTGAAGAATTTCGAAATCCCCCTGCTCCATAACAATGTCGAAAAGGCTCCGCCGGTCGTGGCCAAGAAGTCCAAGGAAGCCGCGGTCTACTCTCTCAACTGGCTCTCCACCACGGGCACCAGCCTGTTCCTCGCCGGCATCTGCAGCGGCTTGCTGCTTGGATTTGGCCCCTGGGAACTGCTCAAGATCTTCGGCAACACGATCAATCGCGTGAAGATCTCCCTGCTCACCATCGCCGCCATGCTGGCCCTGGGCTTCACCTCCAAGTCCGCAGGTCTGGACGCCACCATGGGTCTGGCCTTCGCCGCCACCGGCGCACTCTTCCCCTTCTTCAGCGCCATGCTGGGCTGGTTGGGCGTGGCTCTCACCGGCAGTGACACCTCCTCCAATGTGCTGTTTGGTGGCCTCCAGAAGATCACGGCCCAGCAGCTGGGCCTGAATCCGGTCCTCACCGCCGCGGCCAACAGCGCCGGTGGCGTCATGGGCAAGATGATCGACGCCCAGAGCCTCGTGGTGGCCTCGGTCGCCACCAACCAGCAGGGCGAGGAAGGCAACATTCTCCGCTACGTGTTCTTCCACAGCCTTTCCTTGGCCGCGCTGGTCGGAGTCGTGATCTTCCTCTATGCCAAGGTTCTGCCGGCCAATTGGATGCCCCAGGTTCCCCCCGCTCCCGCAGTGGTGGAGACAACCCCTGCTGCTCCTGCGGCTCCAGCCACCCTGCCCGCCCCCGCCCCTGCCAAGTAGGCCGGGCGGCATTTTGACGTAAGACCCGGGTCCCGCCGCGCTCTACAGGCCGGCGGGACCTTTTTCGCGATCGCCCGACCCAGAGGATATTTCTCATGAGCACCACCACCGCCACTTCCCTGAGGGAATCCCTCGTGTCCATCGTCGGTCCCGACCGTGTTCTCGACCGGCCGGTGGACTTGATCGCCTTTGCTGCGGACGCGAGCTTCTACCGCCTTATCCCAAAGGCGGTGGTCTTTGCGAGCAGCGTGGAGGAGGTCAAATCGCTGTTCCGGCTCAGTCACGAGACCCGGATTCCCATGACCTTCCGAGCCGCAGGCACCAGCCTCTCGGGGCAGTCCGTGTCGGACGGCATCCTGGTGGAAGTGGCCCGCAACTGGCGCGGCATCCAGGTGCTGGAGGGAGGCGCCAAGGTGAAGGTCCAGCCCGGCGTCATCGGCGCCCATGTGAATCATGCGCTGCGCCCCTATCGCGCCAAGATGGGCCCCGATCCCGCCTCCATCAACACGTGCACCGTGGGCGGCATCCTTTCCAACAACTCCAGCGGCATGTGCTGTGGCGTCACGCAGAACGCCTACCACACACTGGAATCCCTGACCTTCGTCCTGCCCTCGGGCACGGTGATCGACACCGCCGCGCCGGATGCCGACGCCCGGTTCCGCGAAGCCGAGCCGGCCCTTGCGGAAGGGTTGTTGAGGCTCAAGCAGGACCTCGAAGCCAACCGCCCCCTGGCTGAGCGCATCCGCGCCAAATACAAGATGAAGAACACCACGGGCTACTCGCTCAACGCCCTCATCGACTTCGACCGGCCCGTGGACATCTTCCGCAACGTGCTGGTGGGATCCGAGGGCACCCTGGCCTTCATCGCCGAGGCCGTCCTGAACACCGTGCCGGACCTGCCGGTGAAGGTGACGGGCCTCCTCATCTTCCCGGACCTCCACGCGGCCTGCGCGGCCATCGTGCCCCTGCGCGACGCCGGAGCCGCGGCCCTGGAGCTGCTGGACCGGGCCTCCCTGCGTTCCGTGGAGAACCAGGCGGGCATCCCCGCTGGCATCAAGTCCCTGCCCGAGGGCGCCGCCGCCTTGCTGGTGGAGTTCCAGGGGCCGGACGAATCCGCTCGCGCCGAGCTGGAACGGCTGGCGCTGGCCGCCACCTCGGGGCTGAAGCTCCTGGAGCCGGCCCGCTTCACCCACGATCCGGTGGAACAGGCGCTGCTGTGGAAGATCCGCTCGGGCACCTTCCCCTCCGTGGGCGCGGTCCGCAAGCGGGGCACCACGGTGCTGATCGAGGACGTCGCCTTTCCGGTAGACAAGCTCGCCGATGCCGCCGTGGACCTCACAAAGCTCTTCGCCAAACACCGCTACGACGAGGCCATCCTCTTCGGCCACGCCAAGGACGGCAACCTGCACTTTGTCATCACCCAGTCCTTCAACGATCAGGTGGAGGTGGACCGCTATGCCGCCCTCATTGATGACGTGGTGGAATTGGTCGTGAAGAAATACGATGGCGCCCTGAAGGCCGAGCACGGTACGGGGCGCAACATGGCCCCCTTTGTGGAGGCCGAATGGGGCCCCGAGGCCAAGGCCGTCATGGAGCAGCTCAAGAATCTGGTGGATCCCAAGCGCCTGCTGAACCCCGGCGTGATCCTGAATGCCGATCCCCACTGCCACCTGTCTGACCTCAAGCCGATGCCCGGCGTCGAGGAGGAAGTCGACAAGTGCATCGAGTGCGGGTACTGCGAGCCCAAGTGCCCCAGCCGGGAACTCACCCTGACACCCCGTCAGCGCATCGTCGTGCGGCGCGAGATGGCCCGCCTCGAAGGCAACCGCGAGAACCCCGCCCTGCTCTCCTCCCTGCAGGGGGCCTTCCCCTACATGGCTCTGGAGACCTGCGCGACGGATGGCCTGTGCGCCACTGCCTGCCCCGTGGGCATCGACACCGGCCAGCTCACCAAGCGATTCCGCCGCGCCAGCCACAGCCGCCGCGCCCAGAAGATCGCCCTGACCGTGGCCCGCAACTTCGCCACGGTGGAGCCGGCCATGCGCCTGGCCCTCCGGTCCGGGCACATCGTCCAGAGCCTCTTCGGTCCCAAGGCCATGCCCTTCATTACCCGGATCATGAAGACCTTCGGTGCCTCCCACCAATGGAGCCCGGAGATGCCCAAGCCCGCCAAGGCGCCGCTCCCCGTGACTTTCATGGAAGGTGCGCAGGCCATCTATTTCCCCGCCTGCCTCTCCCGGATGATGGGCCACCTGCCCGGCGAGCCCGAGGAGATGAGCCTGGTGGAGGCGCTGGTGAAGGTGTCCGCGCGGGCCGGCTACCCGGTCCACATCCCCTTCGACGTGGAAGGCACCTGCTGCGGCGTGCCCTTCTCCTCCAAGGGTTACGATGAGGCCCATCGCTACACCATCAATCGCACGATCGAGAAGTTCTGGGAGTGGAGCCAGCAGGCTCGGCTCGCCATCGTGATGGACACCAGCCCCTGCACCTACGGCGTACTCACCAGCCGCGGCTACCTCACGCCCGAAAACCAGGCGAAGTTCGACAAGCTGGAAATCATCGACAGCACGGCCTTTGCCAACGACGTGCTGCTGCCCCGGTTGAAAGTGACGCACAAAGTGGGCTCCGTGGTGCTCCATCCCGTCTGTTCGGTGACGAAGATGAACCTCCTGCCTCAGTTGGAGGGGGTCGCCAAGGCCTGCGCGGACAAGGTCGTGGTGCCGCGGGATGCCGGCTGCTGCGGCTTCGCCGGCGATCGCGGCTTCACCCACGCCGAATTGACGGCCTCCGCCACCAAGCACGAGGCCCGCGAAGTGAAGGCCGAGTCCTTCGACGGCCACTACGCCAGCAGCCGCACCTGCGAAGTGGGCATGACCCGTTCCACGGGCCAAGTCTATCGAAGCTTCCTATACTTGCTCGAATCCGCGACTCGACCGGAGGCCTCCAAGTGAACGGTACCAAGCCCAAGAAGGTCTATTTCTACGGCACCTGCCTCGTAGACCTGTTCTTTCCGGACGCCGGTATGGCCGGCATCCAGCTCCTGCGCCGGGCCGGCGTGGAAGTAATCTTCCCCGAAGGCCAGACCTGTTGCGGACAGCCCGCCTTCAACTGCGGCTACTGGGAGGAGGCCCGGGACGTGGCCCGCACCCAGGTGGCCCTCTTTCCTCAAGACCTACCCGTGATCCTGCCCTCCGGCAGCTGCGCGGGCATGATGAAGGTTCACTACCCCGAGCTGTTCCACGGCCAGCCCGACGAGGCCAAGGTCCAGGCCTTCAGCGCCCGGGTCTACGAGCTGACCCAGTTCCTCGTGGATGTGCTGGACGTGCGGTTGCAGGATTTGGGCGAACCCGTGAAGGTCACCTGGCACAGCTCCTGCCACGCGGTCCGCGACCTGGGCCTCAAGGGCGAGCCCCAGGCCCTCATCGGCCAGCTGGCGAACGTGGAACTGGCGCCCCTCACCCGGGAGTATGAGTGCTGCGGCTTCGGTGGCACCTTCGCGGTGCGCCATCCCGAAATCTCCGGCGCCATGGTCACCGACAAGATCGCGGATGCCACCGCCACGGGTGCCTCCGTCGTCCTGTCCACGGACGGTGGCTGCCTGATGAATGTGAACGGTGCGCTGGAAGCCAAGAGCAGCAAGCTCAAGGTCCAGCACATCGCCGAATTCCTGTGGGAGCGCACCCGTGCACGCTGAGAACGAAGTCCATTTCAGGGATGCCGCCGCCAAGGCCCTGCTGGATCCCCAGCTCCGGGCCAACTTCCGCCGCGCCATGGACGGCCTCATCGCCAAGCGCCTGGCCCAGTTCCCCGATCCGAGGGATCTCCAGGATCTGCGCGACCTCAGCACGGCCATCCGGTCCCGCAGCCTGCTCTGTCTGCCGGAGCTGCTGGAGCAGCTCGAGGCCAACTGCGCCAAGAACGGCATCAAGGTCCACTGGGCCGAGACCTGCGAACAGGCGAACCAGCTGATCCTGGGCATCCTCCAGGCCAAGGGCGCCAAGACCCTGGTCAAGGGCAAGAGCATGGTCTCCGAGGAGATGCATCTCAACGCCTTCCTCGAATCCAAGGGCATCGAGGCTCTGGAATCCGATCTGGGCGAGTACATCATCCAGCTCGATGGCGAGACGCCGAGCCACATCATCATGCCGGCCATCCACAAGAACAAGGATCAGATCGCCCGGCAGTTCAGCCAGAAGATCAAGGACGCGAAGTATACCGAGGACGTGGACGAGCTCACGGCCATGGCCCGAAAGGTGCTGCGCCAGAAGTTCCTCGACGCCGATGCGGGCCTGTCCGGCGTGAACTTCGCCGTGGCCGAGACCGGGACCCTCTGCCTGGTGGAGAACGAAGGCAATGGCCGCATGAGCACCCATGTGCCACCGCTCCACATCGCAGTCATGGGCCTGGAGAAGGTCGTGGCGCGGTTGGAGGATGTGGCCCCGCTCTACGCCATCCTCACGCGCTCCGCCACAGGCCAGGCCGTGAGCACCTACTTCAACCTGATCACCGGGCCCCGCGGCGAAGGCGAGAAGGACGGCCCCCAGGAAGTCCACCTGGTCATCCTCGACAACGGCCGGTCCCGCATCTACGCCGATCCCCAGCTGCGCGCCACCCTGCGCTGCATCCGCTGCGGCGCCTGCATGAACCACTGCCCCGTGTACACCCGCGTAGGCGGCCACGCCTACGAAGCCGTCTATCCAGGCCCCATCGGCAAGATCCTCACGCCGCAGATGGAAGGCGTGGGCGTCCGTCACGACCTCATCCATGGTTCCAGCCTCTGCGGTGCCTGCGGCGAGGTCTGCCCCGTGGAGATCCCCATCCCCGAGATCCTGGTGCGTCTGCGCCGGGAGGCCACCCACAGCGACGTGGGCTCGAACGTGGCCGGCAAGGGGACGGGCCGCACCGCCACCGAGGATTGGGCCTGGCACCTCTGGGCGGGTGTGCTCAAGCGCCCCGCGCTCTACCGGGTCGCCACCTGGTTCGCCACACGCTTCGGGAAAGCCCTGCCCGCCAGAGCACCGCTGATCAAGAACTGGACCCAATTCCGCACGAAACCCGTTCCGGCCCGCCGCTCGCTCACCGAACGCCTCCGCGCCGAGGGAGTCTCCCATGAGTAGTCCGAACCCGTCCGCCTCTGACTCGCGCACCGCCATTCTCGGCCGCCTTCGCGCCTCGGGCGATTCCGGCCCCCTGCCCGCCCTCGACACCGCCGTTCTCGAGCGCCGCCAGTGGGATCCCGCCGAGCGCGTCACCCGGTTGCGCAAAGGCATGGAGGCAGTCCACACCGAGTTCCTAGAGGCGAAGCCAGATACCTGGGCCGCCGTGGTCCGCGCCTTCTGTGACCGCGAGGGACTGAAGAACCTGCTGTACGGTCCCGTCAGCGAAGCGGGCACGACTCTGGCCGCCACCTGGGCACCCGGCGGCCCCAAGCTGGTGCCCTACGACCGCCCGGTGGAAACCTTCAAGCAGGAGCTGTTCGGAGCCATCGACGCTGGCTTCACCGGCACCGTGGGTGGTGTCGCCGAGACCGGCGGCCTATTGCTGATGCCTGGTCCCGCCGAGCCCAGGCTCATGTCCTTGGTGCCGCCCATCCACATCGCGCTGCTGCGGGCCTCCACGATCCAGGACAGCTTCTGGTCCGCCATAAAAGCCCTGGGCTGGGGCCGCGCCCTGCCCCCCAACGCCCTCATGATCTCCGGCCCCAGCAAGACCGCCGACATCGAGCAGACCCTCGCCTACGGCGTCCACGGTCCCAAGCGTCTCATCGTGGTGCTGGTGGACGATCTGAAGTAGACGCAGACCCGCGCCCACGCTAGACTGCTCCTTCATGGCTGGGTAGCTCAGGTGGTTAGAGCGAGGGTCTCATAATCCCTAGGTCGGCAGTTCGAGTCTGCCTCCAGCCACCACTAAACAAAGCACTTAGCGCCATCTTCCAAGGTGGCGCTTTTTGTTTTTTCTACAATTTTTCTACAATCGCCAGCCGAAGGCCGTGGGATTCCATGTGGTCTGGTGCGGCTGGTGGACGTTGGGATAGCTTCAGCCGGGAAGATTTCTGGCCGGTTCAGGGTGGATCTGGACGCTCCAGGCATGCACGTCCCGATACCGCTGAACGGCAGATGGAGATCAGGCCGATTGGTGCTGCCGATCCGGAAGATTTGGGCGAACCGTTCGGGCTGGGAAAGCGCCAGGGGACAGCCCGAAGGGCTAGGACCCTGCGGGTGGCAAGTTGGACCGGTGGTCTCAGTGTTGCGCCTGCGGCGCATGACTTGTGTCGCGGGGGCTTGCGACACCACAAGACATGGTGCGCCCTGAGGGGGCTCGCCACGGAATGCCACATCGCGGAGGTAAACCCATGAGCAAGCTAGCCCAACCCAGGGCCAGGAGCGTGGTGCATGCGCGAATCGGGCGCGAAGCCTACGAGATCCTGGAATCGTTCGCAGGCCACCGAGGGTGCTCCCTCACCCAGGCTCTGAAAGACCTGCTCCAGGAGCTTCGGCAGCGAGAGATCGAGGACACCGCGTCTTCTCGTCTGGACTCCATCGCCCGATCCCTCCTGGCACTCCAGGAGCAGGCCGCCCGACATGCCACTCGGATCGAGGCTGTCGTGGCAGTCATGCGGAGCATCGAGAGCGGGCAGACCGAACGAGAGGCCCAGATTCTTCAGAACCTCGCGGGTGGGTGGATGAACTTCAGGCGGAAGGACGTTACACCTTCACCAAGGACGAGGCATCCAGAGCTACCCGCCTCGTCGATCCAAACTTGCGGATCTACCTGGGGCGGTTGGTCAGCAAGGGGCGGTTGGCTATGCCCCGGCGCGGGTTCTTCGTGATCGTCCCTTTGGAACATCGCTCACAGGGCGGGCCGCCCGCCCCCTGGTTCCTCGACGACCTGATGGCAGCCGAAGGCCGTGAATACTATGTGGCCCTCATGTCCGCCGCCGCCATCCATGGTGCGTCCACCCCACCCCTTCCGGCGCTCCAGGTCATGGTGGAGTTCCAGCGGAGGCCCTTGCAGGTTGGGCACCACCGGATCGACTTCTTCGTCCGCCCATCCGCCGATCTAATGCCTCGGCGGGAGGTGAAGACGCCCACGGGCACCATGATGGTTTCTACCCCGGCCAGCACCGCGCTGGACCTTGTGGCTTACCGGCGCGACATCGGGGGGCTTGACCGCGCCACATCCTTGATCTCCAGCTTTGCAGATCAGATCGACACCTACGACCTGCTGTTGTCCGCCAGACGGGCCAACCCACCCACCTTCCAGCGCCTGGGCTTCCTCCTTGAGCAGATGGGCAAGGAGGAGCAGGCGGAGGAGATCGAGATCATCCTCCGGTCCGTGAAACACGACATCGTCAAACTTCATCCCGGCGTTCCCGTCGGGGATTCGGCCTTCTCGAACCGATGGTTGCTCTGGCTTAACAGTGAACACGGGTAGAGTTCGAGGTCCTGAAGAGGCAAAGTTTTCAGTTCTTACAGATGATTATACCATTTCAAAATATGATATTGAATCGGTCGTTAATAGCCCTAGACTCTATTTATGATCCAACGGGACCTCCTGCCCATCCTTCTACGCTGGGCCGCCGCCTACCCAGTCGTGACCCTGACAGGGCCTAGGCAGTCGGGGAAGACGACCCTATGCAAGGCGGCCTTTCCCAGCAAGCCATACGTGAGCCTGGAGCCGCTGGAGACCCGGGCCTTCGCCCTGGAGGACCCCAGAGGGTTCCTGGCCCAATACCCTGATGGCGCCATCCTCGACGAGGTCCAGCACGCCGCCGGACTGCTCAGTTACATCCAGGACATGGTGGACAGGGACCCCGCCCCTGGTCGCTTCATCCTCACAGGCTCTCAACATTTCGGGCTGAGCGAGGCGGTGAGCCAGTCCCTGGCCGGAAGGACGGTCATCCTCCACCTGCTGCCGCCCAGCCTGGGCGAGCTGCGCCGATTCCCGGCGGCCCCGAAGGACTTGTTCTCCACGCTGTTCATGGGAGCCTACCCCCGCATCCATGACCAGGGCATCCCGCCGGAACGGTGGCTGGCCGACTATGTCGCCACCTATGTCCAACGCGACGTTCGGCAGGTGCTCAACGTGGGCGACCTGCTGGGCTTCAACACCTTCCTCCGCCTCTGTGCAGGCAGCACGGGGCAGGAACTCAACCTCTCCCGCCTCGGGGCGGATGCCGGGATCTCCCAGCCCACGGCCAAGGCATGGCTCTCGGTGCTGGAGAGCAGCTTCCTATGCTTCCGCCTGGGCCCGTGGCACACGAACCACCGCAAGCGGCTCGTCAAGGCCCCGAAGCTGCACTTCTACGATGCGGGCCTGGTCTGCTATCTACTCGGCATCCGCACCGCCGAGCAGCTTGAGACCCACCCCCTGAGGGGCTCGATCTTCGAAACCTGGGTGGCCTCCGAGGTCATGAAGATGCACCTGCATCAGGGCCTGGAAGCCTCGGCGTTCCACTACCGGGAGGTCTCTGGCTTGGAGGTGGACCTTGTCATCCAGGGCCCCGACCGGACACGCCTCGTGGAGTTAAAGTCGGGACGCACCATCGACGGCTCCTGGCTGAAGCCGCTCCTGGAGGCCAAGGCGGCCCTGGAGGTCGGAGCACCGAACCAGGGGTTTGAGCCCATCTTGGTCTATGGTGGTGATCAGCGGCAGCGCCGGAACGATGTCGAAATACGTCCCTGGGACAGCCTCGAAGACCTGGGTCCGTCCCCCGATATCGACCGTGGGTGAACAAGGATTGAAACGAACAGGTGGTTTCGATCCTCGCCATCCCGCGCCACCATTGGATCCCAGCGATTTTCGTCCAGGTCCTCATAATCCCTAGGTCGGCAGTTCGAGTCTGCCTCCAGCCACCACCAAGAAGATCGGAGCCAGGGCTCCGATCTTCTTCTGTACGCCCGGCAGATAAGCAGGCTCGAACTGCCGAGAAACAGCGGCGGCCCGGTAGGCCGCAGTGAGCAAGGCCCCAGTGGGGCCTGCGTAGCGTCCGCGGCCGGGGCCAGCCGCTGGCCAGTTCGAGTCTGCCTCCTTCGGGCCACGCGGACGTGGCCCGAAGTCTTACGTCAGCCACCACCAAGAAGATCGGAGCCAGGGCTCCGATCTTCTTCTGTACGCCCGGCAGATAAGCAGACTCGAACTGCCGAGAAACAGCGGCGGCCCGGTAGGCCGCAGTGAGCAAGGCCCCAGTGGGGCCTGCGCAGCGTCCGCGGCCGGGGCCAGCCGCTGGCCAGTTCGAGTCTGCCCGACGGTTCCGAACAAACCAAAGCCCGCGCCCTTTCGGAATCATTGCTTGGCAGGGTGCTCTTTCCACTTCCGCAGGGCCGCCAAGGTGTTCATCACATGCTGTTCAGGCTTCAGGTCCGTGAAGGTATAGAGAATTCGCCCATCCGGCGTGATGACATAGGAGGTGCGATTGGCGAATTGTGGCTTGGCCGGATGAATGGCGTCATAGGCCTTCATGATGGCTTGGTCTGGATCTGCGGCGACCGCGAACTTTCCTCGGCACTCAGTGACAGAGAAGCGGTTGAGCTTCTCGATGTCGTCGTGGGACACGCCAATCACTGTCGCACCCAGAGCCTTGTACTGATCCACGGCGTCGGCGAATTCATGGGCCTCGATGGTGCAGCCCGGGGTGAACGCAGCTGGATAGAAGTAGAGGACCACGGGCCCCTGCTTCAGACTTTCGGCCAACGAGTAATCAAACACCTTGCCGCCCAAAGAGGCCTTGGCATGGAAATCGGGGGCCTTGTCTCCGACCTTCAAGGCCGCGAAGGCCGGCGTCAACCAGAGCAAGGAAGCCAATGCGAGTGAGATGTTTCCCCGGACCTTCATTCGCGTCTCCTTTCCCAAATTCCGTCATCCGAAGGATCCGACTGACGGGGGTGTGAATTCTGATCACACTGCGCCACCGCCGCAAGGTGGCGCGTCTTGGGGGGTGCCTGAAACCATTGGTCCGAGTTGACTTGGAAATTTGTCTATTCGATTTATTTTCGCTATCCTGATCCACCGCAAGGAAGTCCGATGGATCTCATTCCAACCTCGCAGCCAGGAATTCGCCAAGAGCCTTGTAGAGGGCAAGTGGTCCATCCAGGCCTGGTGATACGCATCGTGAATCGAAGGGATCTGCGGTGATCGAGGGTGGGCCCCTCGGCGCGGAGGGTATCCGCATGTCGGGCCGGCCCCGTCGCATCGCCCACCTGGATATGGATGCCTTCTTCGCGTCAGTGGAGCTGCGAGAGCACCCGGAGTTGAAGGGCCTGCCTGTCGTCGTCGGAGGCCGGCGCCCCGTGGCAGCTGAGGATGGGAAGGATTACCCGAGATTGAAGGACTACGTGGGCCGGGGCGTGGCCACCACGGCCACCTACGAGGCGCGTGCCTTCGGAGTGCACAGCGGAATGGGTCTGATGAAGGCGGCGACGCTGGCGCCAGAGGCCATCTTGCTGCCCGCCCACTTCGAGGCGTATGCCCAGGCGTCCCGGGCTTTCAAGGCCGCCGTGGCGGTAGTGACACCCCTCATCGAGGACCGCGGCATCGATGAGATCTACCTCGATCTGACCAACGTTCCTGGCGAATCGATGGAGTTGGCTCGGCGCTTGAAGGAAGCCGTGCGCCAAGCCACCGGCCTCACTTGTTCCATCGGCATCACGCCCAACAAGCTGCTCTCCAAGCTGGCCTCTGAGCTGCAGAAGCCGGATGGCATAACCATCCTCGGGTTCGATGACATTCCGACCCGTATCTGGCCCCTGCCCTGCTCTGCCATCAACGGCATCGGACCCAAGGCCACGGCCAAACTGGAAAGCCTCCAACTCTGGACCATCGGAGACCTGGCCAAAACCGATCCGGCCTGGCTGATCGAGCACTTCGGGCGTAGCTACGGGGCCTGGTTGCATGAGGCTGCGAATGCCAGGGACGATCGCCCCCTGGCGCTGTCCCGCAACCCCAAATCCATCAGCCGGGAAACCACCTTCGAGCGGGACCTGCATCCCAGGCTCGATCGGGAACAACTGTCGCGCATCCTGGTCGACCTGTGCGAGCGCCTCGCCGGAGACCTCGAGCGCAAGGGCTACCTGGCCTACACCATCGGAATCAAGCTGCGGTATGAAGATTTCAGCACGGTCACCCGCGACCAAACCCAGCCATCCCCCATCGCTGATGTGGCCTCCCTGCAAGGTGCCGCCAGGGCTTCCTTGAAACGGGTGGCGCTCGATCACAGGCTGCGCTTGCTGGGGATTCGCGCCGGTTCACTTGTAAAAATTGGGGAGTACCGGTTGGGTCCAGGGATCGCATCTCGTGTGGCTGAACCAGGCCTCTTTGACCACCTGGATCCATGACTTGCATTAAGCCTCAAACGTGAGTTCCAGGGTTCCCTCGATTCGGTGCGTACCTCATCCCCTGATTACCTTTATGGACTCATCCAGGATTCCGTGATCAATCCGGGGAACCAAAGTGGACTCAACCTCATCGGTAAACCAAGGGTCTATCCCTGAAACCGGAGGGCACCATGCCACGGGGCGCTTTGAAATCCTCGTTGTTGCTCGTGGGGACCTTGGGCATGGCTGAGGCGCCAGAAGATGCGACCCCCATGCCAGCAGCCCTGTCGGTCCGATCGACCCCCCGCACGGATGGCATCGCTTCGGTGGTTGAGCACTGGGCGAAGGCTTGGCTTGACGGAAATTCGGAGGCGATGCTTGCCTGCCTCCATCCAGCCCTGGCCAAGCACATCCTTGGGTTGGAAACGCCCCCCAGCCAGGAAGCTCTGCAGCGCCTTATCGGAGTCCAGTCGATTCTCGGGAAGGCGGTACGCGATCGTATTTCCGAAGCGGACGTAAAGGTATTGGACGTCCAAGGCCGAAGCGGGAGTGCTCGGGTGGACCTGGGGCCCTGGACGGCCTTCATCCATCTGGCTGCCCACCACGACGGTTGGGCGATCGCCAATGTGCTCTGGGAATGGCGGAGCTAGGTTCGCATCGAGGAAAGCCCTGGAGGTTGCCGCTCGGGGTCGCCAGGAATTGGTCGGACGGACACGCTACTCTTCCGCCTCCGGTCGCCCCTTCCCCGCCCTGAACCTTTCGGGGTACATGGCTTGTGCGCAATCGGGGCAGATGCCGTGGGTGAAGTCGGCGTCGGAATGGGCGGAAATGTAATGCTCGAGCTGATTCCAGTAGCCCTTGTCATCGCGAATCTTCTTGCAGGTAGCGCAGATCGGCAGCAGGCCGGAGAGCTGGTTCACCTTGCCGAGGGCAGAGGACAGCTCTTCGTTCCGGGCCCGTAATTCCTCGGTCCGTCTGGCCACGAGAGCCTCCAGGTCGACCTTGCTGCGGGCCAGGGTCGCCACGCGGAACCGCAGGATGACGAAGCCGATTCCCAGGAACGCGAGCCCTCCGAGGCCCAGAGCCCACCATGTGCGCCACCAGGGAGGGAGAACGCGGAAGTCGAGGCCAGCCACAGGGCCGAAGACACCGTCCCTGCCCGCGGCACGGGCCTCGAACCGATAGTGACCGCCGGGCAGCGCGGGGTATCGCACCACGGGGGCATCCACTTCCCGCCAGGCATCTTCAAGGCCCAGGAGTCGCACCTGGAAGCGCGCCTGCCGCTCATCCAGGTAGGTAGGTGCCGCCACCCGGAATGTCACGGTGGCCTCGCGGTGCGCCACTGACGCCAAGGTTCCATAGGGTGGCTCCAGCTGCCTGGTCCCATAGGCGAACTGGAGGATATGCGCCTGCGCTGGCGGTATCTGGGCCTCGGTTCCAGGAGCTTCGTAACGCACCAGTCCTGCAGCCGTGCCGACCCAGATGCGACCTGTCTCCGCCAGCAGGGCCTGGATGGCGCAGTCCTCACTCACCATCCCATCCTGCTGCCCGATGTGGAGCGGCGGATCCAGGCGGTCCAGGCCTTGGTCCGTCGTCGCCCAGGACTGCCCCTGGGCGTCGACCTCGACCGCGTAGATCTGGTTGGATTGAAGGCCCTGGCCCTTGACGCGCTGTTCCAGCACCGTGAGCCGATCTCCGTCCACACGGATTCGCGTGAGCCCCTGAGGCTCCTGGTAGTGGACCCAGGCACTGCCATCGGGCAGGAAAGCCATGCCGTAGAGGCCGAAAGGAAGCAAGCCCTGCTTCTCCGTGAACAGCCGCCAGGGGCCGTTGGCGTCCTTCAGATACAACCCCGCGGTGGTCGCGGCCCAAAGGCGGCCCTGGGCATCCTCCCGGATGCGAAAGGCCCCGAGGGCATCCGTTCCTGTGCCCTTCACTTCCTGGACAAGCCGGCGCGTGGCTGGATCCCAGCGGAGGATTCCGTAGCGGACGTGGCTCAGCCAGACCCGGCCCCTGGAGTCCTGCATCACGCTGTTCACGGCGAAGCCGAAGTCCCCCAGCGGGGCCGGCTCCGCTTCTCGGTGTCCAGGCCTGAGCCAGAGGGTAGGTCCGATGGTGCTGACCATCCAGAGGGTGCCGGTCCGGTCCAGGGCCAGGTTCTTGATGCGATGGCCGGCGGTGCCAGAAATGCGGGTTACAGCCTTGGAACTCACCCGCACGGCGCCATCGTCCGTGGCCGCCAGCAGCTCGCCTCCCGGAGTACGTGTGATGGACCAGACCACTTCGCCGGAAGTTCCGGCCGCCAGGGCATGGTTCCAGACCCGACCGCCGCCCTGGAGCCGCGCCAAGGCCGTGCCGAGAATCCAGAGGGTGCCCTCCCGGTCGCGAAAGACCGTGCGGACCCAGCGGAACGGCAGACCCCCCGTGGCATCGAGGCGTTCGGTACCATCCCCCGAGAGGTGCAGGGCCCCGGCCTGGGTGGGCAGCCAGATGGAACCATCGACATCCTTGAAGGGGACACTGTTGGGGGATAAGCTCGCGCCCAGACGTGCGGACTGGTCGGTGAACCGGGCCGCCTCAGGTGATTTCACAACCAGGCTCCGCCCGGAGCCTGCCCAGATGCGGCCGCTTCCGTCCTCCACAATCATGGCGATCCCATCCGCGGGGAGGCCCTGGGCCGGGCCCCAGTCCCTGCGGGTTCCATCCGGCAGGAAAGTGGTGATACCCGCCTTCGTACCCAGGTACATCACCCCACTGGATCCTGCGGCCAAAGTGAGGTTCAGACCGGCCGGCCTGGGGGCACGGAACCGGAACTGCAGCCCCTCCTCCTGGACGAACAATCCCTCGCGGGTCACAACCCAAAGCCGGCCCTTAGGGTCAAGGGCGATGGCTTCAGCGGGCGGGGTCCCCGGCAGATTGTCGAAGCGGGCCGGCTCGATCCGTCCCGCCCGAAGCCGCACCAGGCCCCGGAGGGTGGCTGCCCACACGCCCCCTTCCCGCGCCGGAAACACCCGGTGGATGAAGCCGGAGGGGAGCCCGTCTTCGCGGGTCCACCGGCGTGAGTGACCGCCCTCGTAGCGCAGCAGGCCGCTTTCCGTCCCCACCCAAATGAACCCATCCGCATCCTGGGTGAGGGTGGTGATGGCCCCAGAGGGCAGGCCTTGGGCTGGGCCCAGGATGGCAAAGGGCCGATGCCAGCCCTCGGAGGCCAGGCAGAAGACCCCCAGCAGCCCCGCCAAGATGACCCGAATCCACGGCATTCCCACTCCCACCCAGTTCCAGCTCTATCGGAGACGCCATCACTCTGCCTGAATTCGGGGAGGTCAGGCCTGGTGCAGCACTCGCCGGTAGAGCGCTTCGTACCGATCCACGATGGGCCCTTCCGCGAAGGTGCCAAGGGCACGTTCGCGGGCGGCCTCGCCCATGGTGCGACGGAGTTGCTCGTCGCGGAGGAGCCTCAAAGCGTCAGCCGCCATGGCCTCCACGTCGCCCACAGGCTCCAGGAAACCGTCCACACCGTGGCGTACGACCTCCGGCAACCCGCCCACACGGCTGGCGATCACCGGCACCCGGTGGCCCATGGCTTCCAGGGCCGCCAGGCCAAAGCTCTCGGTGGCGCTGGGCAGCAGGAAGAGGTCGGAACAGGCCAGCACGGTGCCGATATCCAGCTGCTTGCCGGTGAAGCGGACTTCCGAGGCGAACCCGCGGTCACGGCAGTAGGCTTCGGCCTCGACCCGATCCGGCCCATCGCCCACCATCACCAGGCGGGTGGGAACCTCCTTGCGGACGAGTTCGAAGACCTTCAGCACGTCCATCACACGTTTCACAGGCCTGAAGTTGGAAATGTGGGTCAGCACTGAGGTGCCTCTGGGCGCCAGCCAGGCCCGGCAGTCCGGGCGTTCCTGGCCCGGCGGTTCGACGAAGTTGCTGATGACATCAATGGTGCGGTCCACGCCAAAGGTGCGGTAGGTCTCGTCTCGCAGATACTCTGAAACCGCGGTCACGCCATCGCTCTCCCGGATGGCCATCTTCACCATGGTCAGGTAGCTCGGATCGCTACCCACTACGGTGATGTCCGTGCCATGCAGGGTGGTCACGACCTTCAGGGACGGGATGGCCATGCGAGCCAGCAGGGCCGCCATGGCATGCGGGATGGCGTAGTGGGCGTGGATGATCTCAAGCCCATGGTGCTCGGCCACGTCCGCTATCTTGGAACCGAGGGCGATGGAATACGGGGCATCCTCGAAGAGCGGATAGGTCGTGGCTCGCACCTCATGGAAGCTGATGCGGTCCTCGAAGCCCACCAGGCGCGGCGGCACGCTGGGGCTGAGGATATGCACTTCGTGGCCCCGGGCCGCTAGGGCTTTGCCAACTTCGGTGGCCACGACGCCCGAACCGCCGAAGGTGCCATAACAGGAGATGCCGATGCGCATGGAGAAGCCTCACTACCCGCTATGATGAACGGGTTCCCGGGATCCTGACCATGCCCCTTCTCTTCCTCATTGCCTACTACCTGCTGACGGCCCTGAGCTGGCTGCTGATCGCCACAGCTCTGCTGTCCTGGTTCCCCATCGATCCGGGAAACAAATGGATCCGGTTCCTCCATGCCATCACCGACCCCATCCTCCACCCCATCCGGACACTCATTCCGCCCATCGGCGGCTTCAGCTTCGACATCCTCATCGCCTTGATGCTGCTTTGGCTGGTGCAAAGTGTCCTGGCAAAGGCCATCCATTCCTGAACGGAGGTGCCATGAAGTACACGCCCCTCGACATCCAGCGCCGGGAATTCGAGAAAGCCTTCCGCGGCATTGAGGAATCCGAAGTGCGGACCTTCCTCCACGAGGTGGCCGCTGAGTGGGAGGAACTCCTGGCCGAGAACCAGAAGCTGAAGGAGGAGATCCTGGATAACCGGGAACGCCTCCGCCAATACCAGGACCAGGACCGCATCTTCCGGGAAACGCTCCTGCAGGCCCAGCGCACTCGCGAGGACGTGCTGGACGGCGCCAACCGCGAGAAAGAACTCATCCTGCGCGAAGCCCAGTTCAAGGCCGATGAGGTCATCCGGGATGCCCAGCAGCACGTGGTAGAGCTGGAAGTCCAGATCCGCAACCTCAAGATGGAGCGCACCCGGTTCGTCCGGGAGGTGGAATCCCTCATGGAACGCACTCGCCGCCACATCCAGGATGAGGTGCCCGATATTTATCTGGCCCCGCCACCGACCCTGAACCTGGAAGGACTGGATCTCAGCACGCTCGATGAGCCGCCCATCCCGTCTGTGCGCCGGCCGAAAGGCACTAATTAGCTGTCGGATCTCACCTGATAGACGAACCCTGACGGCTGAGAGCTGATAGCCATTTATTGGAGTCCCCATGTCCCACGCCGTGATCCTGAAATCCCTTCGCAGCCCCATTGGCAAGTTCCAGGGGGGCCTGGCGGCCCTGGCCGCGCCGGACCTGGCGGCCCAGGTAATCAAGGCGGTGCTGGCAGCTGTCCCTGGAGCCGCACCCACGGAAGCCATCTTCGGCAACGTGGTGAGCGCCGGCGTGGGCCAGGCTCCGGCCCGGCAGGCCGCGCTGCGGGGCGGGCTGCCCGCCAGCGTCTCGGCGCTCACCATCAACAAGGTCTGCGGTAGCGGGCTCAAGGCCATCCAACTGGCAGCCAACGCTGTGCGCCTGGGGGATCATGAGATCGCGCTGGCCGGCGGCATGGAATCCATGTCGAACGCGCCCTATCTCATGCCCAAGTTGCGAGCCGGAGCGCGTATGGGGCATACCGAGGCCAAGGACGCCATGATCCTCGACGGCCTTTGGTGCGCCATGACGGATCAGCACATGGGCCTCACCGGTGAGCTGGTAGCCGCCAAATACGGCATCAGCCGCGAAGTCCAGGACGCGTGGGCCGCCGAGAGCCATCGCAAGGCTGTGGCCGCGATGCAGTCCGGTGCCTTCAATGCCGAGATCGTGCCCATCGCCGTGCCCGGGCGGAAGGGCGATGTGATTATCAGTGAGGATGAAGGTCCCCGTTCCGACACGACGCCGGAAACGTTGTCGAAGCTGCGCCCCGCCTTCAAGAAGGACGGCACCGTCACCGCCGGCAATGCGCCCAGCGTGAATGACGGCGCCGCGGCCGCCTTGGTGACGACCGAAGCCTATGCCAAGGCCCACGGCCTGCCCATCCAGGCGCGCATCCTCGGCACGGCCACCGCCGGCCTGGATCCCGAATGGGTGCTCATGGCGCCCGTGGAGGCCATCCGCAAGCTCCTCGCCCAGATCGGCTGGGCCACGAGTGACGTGGACCTCTGGGAGATCAATGAGGCCTTCGCCGTGCAGCTGGTGGCCACCATGAACGAGCTGAAGCTGCCTGCGGATCGCATCAACGTCCATGGCGGGGCCGTCGCACTGGGCCACCCCATCGGTGCCTCAGGCGCCCGCGTGATGGCCACCTTGCTCCATGCCCTTGAACTGCACGGGAAGCAGCGCGGCGTGGCTGCGCTGTGCCTTGGAGGCGGGAACGCCATCGCCATGGCGGTCGAGCGCGTGTAATCCGAAGCGAGGCCACTTGAAAGAGGAAGGGCCCGGCATGCCGGGCCCTTCCTCTTTTTGGAACCTGGAACTAGAAGCTGTAGCGCAGCGAGACACCCAGGATGTCGATGGTGGCCTTCATCGTGGCGTTGAGGCTACCCCGGGTGAGGTTGTCGCCCGCAGAGGTCAGGTTGATCTTGCTGTCACTGATGAACAGGTGGCTGTAGCCAACGTCAACAGCCGTCTTCTTGGAGAGGTTGTAGGTCACGCCGAGGGAGACCCACTTGCGATCATTGTCAGGGATGCGCGGGGTGCGGTGGTTCTCATCCACGGCGCTCTGGTCATAGGCCAGACCGCCCCGAATCGTCCAGTCCTGGTTCACCTTCCAGGTGCCGCCCACGGAGTAGAACCAGGTGTCCTTCCAGCTCTCATCGGTGACAGAATCCGCCAGCCCCGTATCGAACTTCACGCGGAGTTCCTTGAAGCGGGACCAGGTGCTCTGGGCTACCTCGCCCTGCAGCGAGAACGTGGGGTTCACCTTCCAGTCGAAGCCCAACGAAGCCGTGGCCGGCAGCGCGAGATCAGCCTGTCCTTTGCCGTTGCGGAGACCAGCACCCTGCAGGGCCGCCAGATCCGTGGCAGGCATGGTGGTGGGATACTCGAAGGTGGCGTCGCCCTTCAAGGTCATGGTCATGGCGGCGGAATAGGCGCCACCCAAGCGGAAGTCAGGGCTGGGCTGCCAGGTGAAGCCCGCCTTCCAGCCGTAGCCCCAGCCGTCGCCCTTCAGGCCGGCCTTGCCGTCCCATGCGCCGGGGATGGCGTAGCCGGGCGTGCCGAAGGTGGCGTTGGGCGCACCCATGGCGATGGTGGCCACGGGGCTGTTCTGCGTGGGACTGGGCGCTGTGGTGGACAGGCCTGCTGCGGCAAGGCCGGAACCCACCTTCAGGGCCAGCGCCGTGCCGTAATCCACAGCATTGGTCAGCTCGGCATCAGCCTTGCGGGCAATGAATGCCACGCCGAAAGAGAACTGGTCGCTCACCCGGTAGGCCAGGCTGGGCGTGATGTCGATGGTCTTCAGGTCGGACTTCAGGCCGTGGTAGCGGCCGATCCAGTTGGCGTCGTACTCGGTGGTGAGACCAAAGGGCACGTTCAGGGAGAGCCCGAGCTTCAGGTCCTTGTTGACGCTGTACATGATGTTGAATTCAGGCAGGACGGCGGAAACCCCGGAATTTTTGTGGCTGGGGTCGCCCGAGATGGTGCTCAAGCTAGTCGTGGTATTGGGAACCACATTGAAGCCGAGCGCGGTCAGGGCCGGCGTACGGCTGGCGGTCATGTCCTGGAGCTTCACGTCCAGACCGACGTAGGTGCCGCCGAAAGAGAACTGCCAGCCATCGTACTGCGTCATCACCGCGGGATTGAAGAAGAGGGCGCTGATGTCGGCGCCGCCCGCGCTGACGCCGGCGAAGGCGTTGCCCTGGGAACTGGGGCTCTGCTCGCGCAACTGGAAACCGGAGGCCTGGGCCTGGGGAGCGAAGGCACCGGCGGCGATGAGGGTCAAGGCCGTGAGGGTGAGACGTGAACGGTGGATCATGGGCGCATGGCTCCTAATCCCGAATCCCGGGGTGGATGGCTGTTGGCAGCCGTTTCTGAAGGGCAAGATGGATCACGATACCAAATCGCCTCGCCCTTGCAACTTTCCTCAGGGTAGGATGAACCGCCCTCATTATTCACTACCTTTTGATCGTCATCCCAGCCCCCTAGAAAGCACTTCCACCAGGCCCCTTCCATTTGCCAGGGCCTGCACCAGTGCGGAACCCACCACGGGCGTGGCGCCCATGCTCCGCACGACGGCGAGGCTGGCGGCGTCGGCCAATCCGAAGCCAACGGCGAGGGGGCGGGCGGTGAGGGCCTGCAGGTCCAACACGCGCTCCCACACAGGTGCGAGATCGGTGCCGGAACCAACCCCCGTGACGCCAAGGCGAGCCACGATGTAGGCGAAGCGCTGGGCGAAGGGTGCCGAAGCTCCTGCGTCCGGGCGTTCCGACAGGATCTGCCGGGCCCGCTCCAACGTGGTCGTGGGGGCCAGCAACGGCACCATGGGATAGCCTGCGGCCCGCAACTCAGCCTCGAAGACCGCCTCTTCTCCGAAGGGCAGATCCACCACCAGCAGGGCCTTCACCGGTGTGGGAGCAAGCAGATCCTTCAGCCTCGATGCCCCGATCTGGAGCAGCGGATTCAGGTAGGTGAAGAGGATGAGGTCGGGACTGTCGGTGATCCCGGCGAGGGCTTCCAAGACTCGGACTGGGGTGGCACCCCGTGCGATCGCCCGGTGCGCGGCCGCCTGAAGCACCGGCCCATCCGCGATGGGGTCCGAGTGGGGCAGTCCCAGTTCGACGGCCTCGAGGCCCAGGGCCTTGGCGTCAGCCAGCAGCTGTGGCAGTGCTTCCAGCGAGGGATCGCCTGCCATGAGGAAGGGAAGCAACGGGTTCATGTCAGATCCCCAGACGCGACTGATAGGTGGACAGATCCTTGTCGCCCCGGCCGCTGAGACCCAGCAGGACCGTGGCGGCGCCTTCCCTGGCCAGTGCGGGCAGCGCAGCCAGCGCATGGCTGCTTTCCAGCGCAGGGAGGATGCCTTCGGTTTCACAGAGCAGGCGGGCACCTTCGAGTGCTTCATCATCGGAGGCACGGCGCACCTCCACTCGGCCGTCGAGCGCAAGCGCCGCGAGTTCGGGACCCAGCGCGGGGTAATCCAATCCGGCGCTGATGCTGGCGGTCTCGGCCGTGTGACCGTGCTCATCCTGGAGCAGGAGGGTCTTGCAGCCGTGCAGCACACCCATGCGCCCCCCATCGAGGCGCGCAGCGTGCTCGCCGAGGGCTTTCCCGTGGCCGCCAGCCTCCACGGCGATGCGGCGTAGGTCATCGTCCAGGAAAGGCAGCAGCAAGCCCAGGCCGTTGCTGCCCCCGCCAGCGCAGGCGAGGACGATCTCAGGCAGGCCACCGGACTGCTCCAACACCTGGGCGCGGGCCTCCTCGCCAATGACGGTCTGGAAGGTCCGCACCATGGTCGGGAAGGGATGCGGCCCGAGGGCCGAGCCAAGGATGTAGTGGGCCCGATCGCAGCGGCCAGCCCAGGCCCGCAGGGCCTCATTGACGGCCTCCTTGAGGGTGCCCTGCCCCGCCGCCACGGGCTCGACCTTGGTGCCGAAGAGTCGCATACGGGCCACGTTGGGCGCCTGCCGGGCCATATCCGTGACGCCCATGTAGACGGTGCAGGTCAGGCCCAGGCGCGCACAGGCCGCGGCGGTGGCCACGCCATGCTGCCCGGCGCCAGTCTCCGCGATGATTTCCGTCTTGCCCATGCGCCGGGCCAGCAGGGCCTGGGCGAGGGCGTTGTTGATCTTGTGGGCGCCGGTGTGGGTCAGGTCCTCCCGCTTGAGGAAGAGGGCCTTGAGCCCCACCTTCGCCGCCAGGCGTGGCGCGGGCGTGAGGGGCGTGGGGCGACCCACGAAGTGCCGCAGTTCAGCCTTCAGTTCGATCAGGAACGCGGGATCAGCCCAGGCGGCGCAGAAGGCCGCTTCCAGATCAAGCAGCGGTTGCATGAGCGTTTCCGGGGCGTAGCAGCCGCCAAGCTGCTGCGGGCCGAACCGCGTGGGAAGCGCGAACGAATCAGTCATGGGTTCCCTTTCCTGCCAAGGCTGCCTGTCTCGCGGCCGCGACGAACGCTGCCACCTTTGCTGGATCCTTCACGCCTGGGCCCGCCTCCAGACGGCTCGCCGCGTCGAAGCCGCGCAAGTACGGGCGAGTTTCGAGTGGGAGTGCGGCGACCCTGTCCGCCAGGTTGGCGCCATCCAGGCCACCGGCGAGCAGGAAGGGCCCGGGGGGCGGAAAGGCCATGGGATGGCCCTGCCCCGAGCCCCCGGGCACCCCAGTTTGGGCCGGGCTGGATTCCCACAGGTAGAGGTCTGCGGGCACCGCGGTCTGGCCCGGTTCGTCCGCCCAGGGCAGCAGGACGAAGAGGCCTGCCGCTCGCAACAACGCGATGCCGCGTTCGCATTCCGCCTTCGGCAGATAGGGTTGAACGCGCCGGACATTATGGCGTCGGGCTGTTTCGAAGACTGCCTCCGCGATTTCAGTCACCATCACCAAGACCGCGCGGTCGGCGAAGGCCTCCGCCACCGCCAGATTCGCGCAGTGCCGCGGGCTGGGAGGATGGAACACAAAGCCCAGCAGGTCCGCGCCCTGCTCCGCGGCGAAGGTCGCGTCTGCCGCAGTGGTGAGGCCGCAGACCTTGGCCACCAGGCTCATTGCGCCTCCTGGCGGAGGTCTGCGAAAACGCGCTCCAGGAACCCTTTGGGATCCGGGCTGCGCATGAGGGCCTCGCCGATGAGTACGGCCTCGAAACCCGCCCGCAGGGAGGCCTGGGCATCCTCAGGGGTGGCGAGGCCGGATTCGCGGACCAGCACCGCATCGGGAAAGGCTTGGCGCAAGGGCGCGGCGGTGGGTTCACCCAGGGTGAACGTGGAGAGATCCCGGGCGTTGATGCCCACCAGGCGGGCCCCAGACTCCTGGGCGAAGGGGACTTCCGTGAGGTCGTGCAGTTCCACGAGTGCCTCCATGCCCCGCTGCCGGGCGGCTTCGGCAAAGGTGGCCGTATGCCCTTTCAGCACCCGGACGATGAGCAGGACCGCCTCGGCGCCGCAGGCCTCGGCCTCCGCGAGTTGGGCCTCGGAGATGACGAAACCCTTGTAGAGCCTCGGCAGACCGAACTCTGCTGCGGCGGCGAGGTGAGCTGCGGCTCCGCGGAAATAGGCCGGTTCCGCCAGGATCGAGAAAGCCGTCGCGCCGCCGTCCTTGTAGGCCTGGAGCTGGGTCTGAAGGGGCGTGCCGGCAGCGAAGGGGCCGAGCGAGGGCGAAGCCTGCTTGTACTCGGCGATCACAGCTCCGCCCCGGGCCGCGGCTTCCCGTCTCAGGGCCAGCTCGAAGGGACCTGAGCCCTCCAGGGGCGCGCGAACCGGCGGTGCCGTTGGCGATGCCTGGGCGAGGCGGGCAAGTTCAGAGACCAGTACACGCTGGAGATGCGAACTTTTGGGCAGTCCGGTGCCCCGGACCAGCGATGCGGGATCAGGCAGGCGACTCACGGCTGCACCCCCGCCATGGGAAACGGCAAGGTAAAGCCGTGATCCAGGATGGCCCGCAGCTCGCGGAAGGTTTGGGCCAAGCCGTCCAGCGAACCGCCCTGATGCAAGATCAGTCCCAACCCTGCTTGCAAGGCCACGGCATCTGCCACGGCCGGGCGGAACTCCGCGTGGCCGGCCCCACCGAAGATGCCGCGGGCCACGGCCAGGGCCTCGCCCCGGTCGGCCACCCGCAAGGCGTGACGGCTGGGCTGGGTGATGCCCAGTTCCCGGGGAACGATCACCTGGGGCGCCAGGACCCGTCCCTCTCTCACCGCCACCACCGTCGTGGGGCCTTCAATGGAGGCTTCATCGAGCCCCTTCCCTTCCGCGTCCTTGCCGTGGATGACGAAGGCCCGCTCCAGGTTGGCACGCCGGGCCAGGGCCCCTGCCATGGGAGCCAGCAGCTCTTCGCGCGCCACGCCGAGCACCTGCAGGGGCGGATGCCCCGGATTCAAGAGCGGTCCCAGCAGGTTGAAGATCGTGGGGATGCCCAACCGGCGGCGGATCTCCCGGAGTCGGCCCATCAGCGGGTGGTAGGCCGGCGCGAAGAGGAAGACGAACCGGTGCTCCCGGAGGTCCGTCTCCAGGTCCGAGACCGCTCTGGAGAGGTCGTAGCCCAGGGCCTCCATCAGGTCGGCGCTGCCGCAGACACCCGTGGCGGCGCGGTTCCCGTGCTTCACCACGGGTACGCCGAGGGTCGGGAGAAATAGCGCCGTGAGGGTGCTGAGGTTGGCGGTGGAAGCCCCATCGCCACCCGTCCCCACCACATCGATGGCGCCGTCGGGCGCTTGCGGGAACGGCACCGCGACCTCGAACAGCGAATCCGCAAAGGCCGCCAGCTCGTGGGCCTCGGGCACCCGCTGGGCCAAGAGGGCCAGGCAGGCACCCACCAGCAGCGCGTCCGTGTCCTGGTCGATGAAGATATGCATGAGCTCCGAGGCGGTGGCCTCCGGCAGCGGGCGGATGGGGTTGTGGGTGGTCAGCAGGGTCATCGTCGAGTTTCCTTGGCGAGGTGGAGGAAGTTCGCGAGCATCGCCGGACCGTCCGGCGTGAGGATGCTTTCGGGGTGGAACTGCACCCCCCAGCGGGGCAGGTCGCGGTGGGCCATGGCCATGATCTCGCCACCGGAACTGCGGCCCGTGATGCGCCAACAGGCGGGCAGCGTGGCCGGATCCGCGATGAGGCTGTGGTAGCGACCCACGAGAAGGCCAGGAGGCAACCCCTGGAAGAGTCCCGTCCCGTCGTGTTCCAGGGCTGTGGCCTCGCCATGCAGAGGCTCGAGGGCCCGGATGACCCGGCCCCCGGTGGCCGCGGCCAGGGCCTGGTGACCCAGGCAGACGCCCAGCAGCGGGATGGTCCAGTCGGAACCCGCGAGGGCCATGTGCGCCGGGCTTTCCGTGGGGTGACCGGGGCCGGGCGAGAGCACCACGGCTTCGGGCCGGAGGGCCTTGGCCTCGTCGAGGGTGATGGTGTCGTGGCGGACGACCTTCACGGGAGCGCCCAGCGTCTCGAAGGCCTGCACCAGGTTGTAGGTGAAGGAATCCAGGGCATCGATAAGGAGGATCATGCCAACCTCCGCTCGGGAGCCGATGCCCTCTCCCTCCTATCGCGGCGCTCCTCCACGCCGCTCCTGTGCGCTTGGGCTGCGCCCTGCTCGCGCAGAGTCGGGACATCGATCAGGAGGATCATCGGTCGGCTCCGGGCAATTGGACCCCAAGGGCCTGGGCGATGGCGCCCAGCTTGTGCAGGGTTTCGAAGTACTCGGACTCGGGTTTCGAGGCCCGCACCACGCCGGCCCCGGCCTGGATGTAGGCGGCGCCACCGGTGTAGACCGCCGTGCGCAGGATGAGGGCCGTGTCTAGGGCGCCATCGGTGCCCAGCCGCAGCAGGACGCCGCCGTAAGGCCCGCGCATCTCGCCTTCCAGTTCAGCGATCCGCTGACAGGCGCGCAGCTTGGGAGCGCCGCTGACCGTGCCGGCCGGGAAGGCCGCCGCCAGCACGTCCAGGGCATCCACGCCGTCTCGGAGCTTCGCCTTCACGGTCGTGGTGAGGTGCAGGACGTGGCTTGTACGCTGGAGTGCCAGCGGCAGTTCCACCCGCACACCACCGGGAACGGCCACGCGGCCCAGGTCGTTGCGGGCCAGGTCCACCAACATTTGGTGTTCGGCCAATTCCTTGGGATCACGCTTGAGCGCCTCGAAGCGGGCAGTGTCTTCCTCGGCACTGCCACCCCGGGGCACGGTGCCGGCGATGGGCAAGGTCTCGGCCTCGTCATCCTGCACCCGCACCAGCATCTCCGGCGACGCACCCACCAGTGCGAAGTCCTCCCATTCCAGCAGGAATCCATAAGGACTCGGGTTCAGGCGACGGAGGCGGCGATAGGCCTCCAGCGGCGGCGGCGGGTCCCCGATGCGGAACCGCTGGCTGGGCACCAGCTGGTAGATGTCACCATCCAGGATCAGTTCCTGGGCGGTCCGTACGGCTCCTTCGTAGGTTTCGCGGGTGATCTGGGCGGTGGCCCGAGGTGTCGAGGCGCTGGGGCCGGGATCGGCCACTCCCCCAAGGAGTCGTGCCCGGAGGTCGCGCAGGCGGCGGAAGCCGGCTTCGGCATCCACATCCACGGTTTGTAGCTCCGCCACCTGATGCAGGTGATCGAAGACCAGGGCCACATCGAAGCGGCGCACCCACAGGCCCGGCAGGCCCAGGCTGTCCCGGGCGGGCAGCGGCAGGGTGGGCTCCAAGGCGCCCACGGCCTCAAAGCCGAGATACCCGGCGCAGCCCACACCCACCGGCAATGGTTCCCTCGGGGCCGGCAGTTCCGCGGCAGGATCACTCATCGCTCCGCTGGGCGAAGATCCCGCCAAGGCACGCAGGGCCTCGATCCAGCCGCTGGCGGGCGGGTCCAGGCGACATTCCGCCGGGCCCTCCAGCAGCACGAAGCTGTGGCGGCCTACGCGCTCGCCCTGGTCACACGACTCCAGCAGCAGGCTGGCGCCCACTGGGCGTAGAGCCAGGTAGGCGGCCAAGGGGGTCAACAGGTCCGCAGGAAAGGGATGGCGGAGCAGGAGCCTGGATTCAGGTGACATGGCGATTCGTCCACATACAAAAAAGCCCGACCATGGGGTCGGGCTCGGAGGGTCCGGGGTGGCGTTGGCCGCTAGGCCTCGCGCGAGGAGCCATCCGAGCCCGTACGCCACCACCAAGCCCCATGAAGGAGGCCCTGGCGAAGGGTCGGAAAGGACAGCGGCATAAGACCGATGAAACCCCATCGGCGCGGGCCCTGTCAAGTGTGGTTTGATGAAGGATTGCTTGCGGACGGCCATGGAATTCGCTGAGGAACGCCCCACCACCATCCATACCGAGGATGCCCTGGCGCCCAGGGATCCCTGGAGCTTCTTCCGGCGTGCCCTGCCCGGCGGCTTCAGCCGCTGGGGCTGGGGTCTCATGGCGGGCTGGATGCTCGTGCTGCTCGGCCCGGTCCTGGGCTGGGCCGGCCATCTGCGCCGGGCCGCGGGCTGGAGCGCCCTGCCCAGCCACTGGGGCGAGCGCATCAGCGCCCGGGACATCTGGGAGCTGTGGGAAAACGGCGGGCTCCAGCACCGCCTGGCGAATTCCCCGACCGTGCATCTCTTCGGCCTGGGCCTCGTGATCCTGCTCTGGTGCGGCTGGCGCATGCAGGCGGAACGGGTGGGCCAGACGGCCCGCCTGGGTTCCTGGCTGCTGGGGGCCCTGGACACCGTGCTGGTCGGGTTCCTTCCCATTGGCGCTGCGGCCTGGCTGGGGGATGTGACGCTGACTTGGCTGGGCAGGCTCGGCATCGACGGGCTTGGCTGGATGGCCTTCTTCGGGCGCCCTCTGTTCTGGATGGCGGCGGTGGCTGCCCTGAACCTTCAGTGGTGGTTCTGCCGCCTGGGGCGAGCGGCGGGCCTGTCCCGAGGCTACCGGGCGCACCTGGTCGATTGTTTCCTGCGGCTGTGGACACACCCCGTCCAGTGGGGTCTGGTCTCCCTCGGCGGGGCTGCGCTGCGAGCACTCCTGCCCTTCCTGGTACTGCTCCTGGCCTGGCGGATGGGAGGAGGCACCGCGGCTCGCGTCTGGCTGTTCCTCGCCCTGCAGTTGACCGTCACCTTGCTCAACGGTTGGCTGATGGGATGGCTCCTGCGCCTCGCCGCCCTGTTCTGGACCCATGATGCCGCCGTGCGGAACGCCCGCGCCGAAGTGAAGGAAGCCTTCCGTGAAGCTCAAGCCCTGTAACGCATTCTTCTTCGCTTCGCTGCTTTCCCTTCACCTGGTGGCGCAGCCACCAGTCACGAAGGCCGAAGTCATCCCCATCACCGAGGCCATCGCCGACGATCCCGAGGTCCAGAAGGTCATCGAACCCTTGGCCGCGGAGATCAAGGCCACCTTCGGCCAGCCGCTGGTGCAGGCGCCCCAGGGCGTGTTTCGCGGGCGACGGGGCGAGGAGAACCTGCTCGGGTACTGGGTCTCGGATGTCATGCGCCATGCCGCCCAGCCTCTGGTCGGCGTTCCAGTCCGCTTCGCCATTACCAATGCCGGCGGGCTGCGGGCCAACCTGCGCCCGGGCCAGATCAAGGTGGGGGATATCTTCGAGCTGATGCCCTTCGAGAACGAACTGGTGGTTGTTGAACTCACCGGAGCCGAGGTCATTCAGGTGGTGAAGGAGGGCCTGCTGCGTCGCGGTGGCGAGCCCTGCTCTGGCGTGAAGGTGAAGGTCGAAGGGACGCCGCAGCAGGCCACCCTCACCGTCACCTGGGAGGACGGCAGCGCCATCGATCCCTCAGCCGTGGTGAAGGTCGCCACCACCGACTACCTCTATGCCGGCGGCGATTCCATTCCCACCCTGAAGAAGGGTCGCAAGCCCTTTACCACGGGCGTCACCCTCCGGCAGATGCTGTTGGACCAGTGCACCGCCATAGGCAAGGCTGGCAAGGAGCTCCTACCCCCGGCGCCAGGGCGCTACGTGGTGCCGGCCTCGATCCAGGAAGCCATCCGCGACAAGACGTTCAAGCTGTAGGGGAGTCCATGGAACGCCGCACTTTTCTCGCCTCCCTCAGCGCTGCTGCCGCCGTTGCCTCGCGCGTGCCCCTGAAGGCCACCGAGGGGCCGGACTCGGGCCGCATCACCCTGCTGCACACCAACGATACCCATTCCCGCATTGAGCCCTTTGGCCCCGGCAATGGCGCCATCAGTGGCAAGGGCGGCATGGCCCGCCGGGCGACGCTGGTGAAACAGCTCCGGGGCCAGCTGGGCTCCATCCTGCTGCTCGACGCGGGCGATACCTTTCAGGGCACGCCCTACTTCAACCGCTACAAGGGCCGGCTCGACTACCAGCTCATGCGGATGATCGGCTACGACGCCACCACCCTGGGGAACCACGATTTCGACAACGGCGTGGGGATGCTGGTCGAAGCCATCGAATCCATGGAACAGCTCAAGCATCGGAATCCGCCCTTCGCCTTCCTGAATTGCAACTTTGATTGCAAGGGCGCCCCGGCACTGGCCAAGCGGGTCCGTCCCTACCTGGTCCGCGATTTCCCCGGTGTCCGGGTGGGCATCACCGGCGTGGGCGTGGCCTTCGCGGGGCTGGTGGCTTCGAAAAACCACGAAGGCATCAGCTGGAACGATCCCTACGAGAGCCTGAAGCCGGTGGTGAAGCGTCTTCGCGAGGTCGAGAAGGTGGATCTGGTGGTGGTCCTCTCCCACCTTGGCTACGACAACAAGGATGGGGCTCCCGATGACCTGCGGATGCCCGGTCAGGTGGCGGGCATCGACGCCATCATCGGCGGCCACAGCCACACGTTTCTGGACGCGCCTGTGAAGGTTAAGCAAGCCCAGGGCGAGACTCTGGTCTTCCAGGTGGGCTTCGGTGGCGTGAACCTGGGCCGCATGGACTTCGCCTTGGCCCGCGGCGAGGTGAAGGCCGCCTCGGGAGCTGCCATGCCGGTGGTGGGATAGCTCGAGGGGCGTGACCGAAGTCCCAAATCCCCGTCCCCACAGGGAAAGCTGCTTGAAGGCTGGCATTCCCCGTGGGAGCCTGCCTGAAATGCCCTGTGCCGGACCAGCGGGGGTGGTGTGTCATCCAGGCCCCGGCGGTGCCGAAAAAAGCCCAAAGGAGAGCCCATGACCACGCAGAAAATCATCTGGACCGATATCGATGAGGCGCCCGCGCTGGCGACCTATTCCCTGCTGCCGATCATCCGGGCCTTCACCAAGGGCACCGGCATCGCCATCGAGACTTCCGACATCTCCCTGGCGGGTCGCATCCTCGCGAACTTTCCCGAGAACCTGACCCCGGCCCAGCGCGTCCCTGACAACCTGGCCCAACTGGGCGCCCTGGCTCTGAAGCCCGAGGCGAACATCATCAAGCTCCCGAACATCAGCGCCTCCATCCCCCAGCTGATCGCGGCGATCAAGGAACTGCAGTCCCAGGGCTTTGCCGTCCCCGACTACCCCGAGCAGCCCACGGAGGAAGTGGAGAAGGCCATCCAGGCCCGCTACGCCAAGGTGCTGGGCAGCGCGGTGAACCCCGTGCTCCGCGAAGGCAACTCTGACCGCCGCGCTCCCCTTTCGGTGAAGAACTTTGCGAAGAAGCACCCGCACAAGATGGCGCCCTGGAGCCCCGACTCCAAGGCCCGCGTGGCCCACATGACCGCGGGCGACTTCTTCGGCAGCGAGACCTCGACCACCCTCGCCAAGGCCACGACGGCCCGCATCGAGTTCGTGGGCGCGGATGGCGCCGTGAAGGTGCTTAAGGAGAAGCTGCCGCTTCTGGCCGGTGAGGTGATCGACGCCTCCGTCATGAACGTCAAATCCCTCCGCGCCTTCTACGCCGAGCAGATCGACGCGGCCAAGCGGGACGGCCTCCTGCTCTCCCTGCACCTGAAGGCCACCATGATGAAGATCTCCGATCCCGTCATGTTCGGCCACGCCGTGTCCGTCTTCTACCAGCCGGTCTTCGAGAAGCACAACGCCACCCTGCGGGAGCTGGGTGTGAACACCGCCAACGGGCTGGGCGATGTCTACGCCAAGATCAAGGCCCTGCCCGAGGCCCGCCGTACGGAGATCGAGGCCGACATCCAGGCGGTCTATGCCACCCACCCGGCCCTGGCCATGGTGGACTCGGACAAGGGCATCACGAACCTGCACGTGCCCAACGACATCATCGTGGACGCCTCCATGCCTGTGGTGGTGCGCGACGCGGGCAAGATGTGGGGCGCCGACGGCAAGCTCCACGACACCCTGGCCATGATCCCGGACCGCTGCTACGCCACGATGTACAAGACTGTCATCGAGGACTGCCAGAAGCACGGCGCCTTCGATCCCGCCACCATCGGCAGCGTGCCCAACGTGGGCCTCATGGCGCAGAAGGCCGAGGAATACGGCTCCCACGACAAGACCTTCTTCGCCCCGGCCGCCGGGACCATCCGCATTGTGGACGAGTCCGGCGCCACCCTGCTCTCCCAGAAGGTTGAGGAAGGCGACATCTTCCGCGGCTGCCAGGCCAAGGACGCCCCCATCCAGGACTGGGTCAAGCTGGCGGTCACCCGCGCCCGCCTGACCAGCGCCCCCGCCATCTTCTGGCTGGACAAGACCCGTGCCCACGACGCGCAGATGATCGCCAAGGTGGAGACCTACCTCAAGAACCACGACACCAAGGGCCTGGACATCCGTATCCTGCCTCCGGACGAGGCCATGAAGGTCTCCTGCGAGCGCATCCGGAAGGGCCTCGACACCATCTCCGTCACCGGCAATGTGCTGCGCGACTACCTCACAGACCTGTTCCCCATCATCGAGCTGGGCACCAGCGCGAAGATGCTCTCCATCGTGCCCCTGCTGGGCGGCGGCGGCCTCTTCGAGACCGGCGCGGGCGGCTCTGCCCCCAAGCACGTCCAGCAGTTCCAGAAGGAGGGCTACCTGCGCTGGGATTCCCTTGGCGAGTTCTCGGCCTTCACGGCTTCGCTCGAGCACGTGGCCAACGCCTTCAAGAACGCCAAGGCCGGGGTGCTGGCCGAGACCCTCGACCAGGCCGTCGCCAAGTTCCTCGACAATGACAAATCCCCTGCCCGCAAAGTGGGCCAGATCGACAACCGGGGCAGCCACTTCTATCTGGCCCTCTACTGGGCGCAGGCTCTGGCCGCCCAGACCAAGGATGCCGAGCTTCAGGCCCGGTTTGCCAAGGTGGCCAAGCAGCTTGGCGACAACGAGGCGAAGATCAACGAGGAGCTGATCGCGGCCCAGGGCAAGCCCGTGGACATGGGCGGCTACTACCACCCCGACAAGGCCAAGACCGGCGCCGCCATGCGGCCCAGCGCCACGCTGAACGGGATCATCGACGCGATGTAGTGCCCTGGCTCCGGAGCTGCGCTCCAGAGCATGAAAGCGGCCCGCGAAGGCGGGCCGCTTTCTATGATTTCCAGCCTTCTGCCTGATCCCTTCCGGAACAACCGAAGGCAGCCGCTGGCTTTTTCGACCAAAACTCAGGCGCGGGGCGGAGCTGGCCGTCAAGTTGTTATGGCGTGCTTGCCCATCCCCGAGCCAACCCGGCGCCCTCCCGAGAATAAATTTGCCGGGCATCGAATGTCTTAGGCAATTAACGCACCTGGTATAAATTTCCCATGAATATTCACAAATAATTTATGCAACCCTAACTGAAATGCCTCAGGTCTGAGACGAGGGAGCCACGAGGCGTCCTCGCTCATGTCCGCCCCTCTGGAAACCTCAAGGAGCCACACATGCACACGCTCTCCCGTATCTTCGCGGGCGCCCTTCTTCTGGCGGCGCCGGCTGCTTTCGCACAGTCCGCCACCGCCACGGCCTCCAACGTCCCCGCCTCGGCACGCATCTACGTGCCGATCACGGTGAGCCTCACCAACGGCGGGATGAGCTTCGGTGACATCTTCACCGGAACCGCCAGCAGCGACGTGACCCTGGACCCGCAGTCCAACAACCGCTCGGCCACCGGTGATGCGACCCTGGCCGGAACCGGCACCGCCCGGGCCGCGGCCTTCGAGGTGAGCGGGAAGCGCAACGCCACCTATGCCATCACCCTTCCGACCGACGGCGCCGTCACGCTGACCGGCAACGGGGGCACTCCAATGCCCCTGAGCAAGTTCACCGCCTCGGTCAACAACACCGCCGCCACCGGAAGTGCCACGGGCCAGCTCCCCAACTCGGCGAGCGCCAAGGAAACCTTCACCGTGGGCGCCACCCTGACCGTCGGTGCCAACCAGACGGACGGCGACTACACCGGCACCTTCAATGTCACGGTTGCCTATAACTGAGGCCCGCTGATCCGCTGGTCCACCCAGGGCGTACCCGCGCCCTGGGTTTTCTCCGTACTCGAGGTCTCATGCTTCGTCTTCGCTCCCGGGCCATCTCCAGCCTGTTCCTCGGCCTGCTCGCGCTGGCCCTTCCGGCCCAGGCGCCACCCACTCCCGCTGACGGGGGCGTTGGCGATCTCCTGGTGGCCCCGACCCGGGTGGTGTTCGAGGGCCACAAGCGGAGTGCGGAATTGAACCTCTCGAACATCGGGCAGGCCCGCGCCACCTTCCGGATTTCCCTCGTCCGCATGGAGATGGACGAGATGGGCGGCATCAAGGAACTGCCGTTCGACGCGGGAACCGAGAACCTCCGTTCACTGTTCCGCTTCTCCCCCCGGCAGGTGACCCTCGACCCCCGGGAATCCCAGACCGTGCGTCTCCAGGTGCGCAAGCCGGCCCAGCTGCCCGAGGGGGAATACCGCCTGCACATGACCTTTCGCGCGGTGCCTTCCGAGGCGCCCGTGTCGCAAGCCGTGACGGAAGCGCCCAAGGGAATCGCCATCAAGCTCACGCCCGTCTATGGCATCGCCATCCCCCTCATCGTGCGGCACGGCAAGACCTCTGCCAGCGTGTCCATCACCGCGCCCACCTTTGATGTCAAGAACGGCGTGCTGCGCTTCCGCTTGGAGCGCAGCGGCAACCAGTCGGTCTACGGCGATCTCAAAGCCACCCTCCTCCCAGCCGTCGGACCGGCGGAAGTCCTGGTTGAGGCCTCGGGCCTGGCCGTGTACACCCCAAATTCCAACCGGGTCGTTTCTCTGCCCATCCGGAAAGGCCGGTCCATTCCCCCGGGCAGCAGGATCCGCATCGCCTACTCCCAGCCCGTCCTGGAAGGCGGCCGCCTGTTCGCGGAAACCGTCATGACGACCCCCTGAATGGGCCGCCTCGCCCTCCGCAAGGCCCTCCTGGGCCCGGCCCTCGTGGGGGTGGCGGCGATGCTGCAGGCCGGAGGCTTGGCTCCCGCGGAGGCCTCGGCTCTATCAGGGATGGTTGTGAACCGTTCCGAGGAGGAGGTCTTCCTCTTTGCCCTGCGCCTGGATCAGGCGACGGTCAGCAGCACCTTCCCGGGATTTCCCGCGAAGGACGGCGTGCTGGTGCCCCTGGGGGAGCTGTGCCGCCTGCTGGACCTGGCCATTGAGGTCGACCCCAACCGTGGACAGGCCTCAGGCTTCTTCATCAGCGAGAAGCGCCGCTTCAACCTTGATGTCATGGCCGGAACGGTGATGGTGGAGGGCCGCAGCCTGCCGCTCGACCGGTCGTTGATGGAACTCCACGCGGATGACATCTACGTGGATACGCGCCTCCTCGCCAAGTGGCTGCCCCTGGATTTCCAGGTCGTCCTCCGCAGCTCATCCATCGTCGTAACGCCCCGGGAACCCCTGCCCATCCAGGAACGCTGGAAACGGGAGCGCATGATCGGCCGGTTCCGTCCCTCGGAAGGCCCGAAGGCCTTCCCGCGATCGCCGGACCCCTACCGCATCCTCGAAGCGCCCATGGTGGACGAGACCCTGCGCCTGACGGCCCAGACGTCGCCCGATGCGGATCGGCACATCCGGGCCCAGAGCACCACGTTCGTCGCGGGGGATTTCCTCGGGCTGTCCTCCAATCTCTACGCGATCCTCGATACGGAGAGCGGCCTCTCAGAGTTCCGGATGGCCCTGGGCCGCCGCGACCCTCACGCGGGCCTGCTCGGCCCGCTCAAGGCGACGGAGTTCGCCTTCGGGGAGGTGCTCGACCCGGGGCTGAATCTGCTCACCATGCCCATGGCCGGCACGGGAGCCCTGCTCACCAACTACCCGCTTCAGCGCGAGAATGCCTTCGACCGGCATTCCTTCCAGGGGAATCTGTCACCCGGATGGCAGGTGGAGCTCTACCGGAACCAGGCGCTGCTGGGCTTCCAGGCGTCCCGCCCCGATGGCCGCTATGAATTCCTGAATGTGCCGCTCAACTTCGGCTGGAACGATTTCCGCCTCGTGTTCTATGGTCCCCAGGGGCAGCGCCGCGAAGAGGTGGTGCGCTTCGATGTGAGCGAGAACCAGACACCGGAGGGCGAGTTCCAGTACCGGCTCGTGGGAGTGGACCCCAGGCTGGCCGGAAGGCGTGGGCAGGTCGAGGGTCGCTACGGGATCTCTCGGCAGGTCACAGCCGGTTTCTCCCTGTCGAGTCTGGACCTGGACGGGCGGCATCACGCCTATCGCGGGGTCGATCTCCAGGGGTTCTGGAAGCCTCTGTCTGCCGCGTTCAGCGCCGTCAGCGACCAGCTCGGAGGCAGCGTCGCCCAGCTCGGACTCCGGAGCCGCCTGGGCTCCACCAGCCTCACGGTCAAGCATGCGGAACTACAGGGTGGCTTCTCCAGTGAAGTGTTCCGGCCCATCTACGGCCCGATCCAGAGCCGCAGCGGCCTGGAGACATCCTCCCTGCTGCCCAGCCTGGAGCGCAGCCTCGTCACGCTGGACTTCGGCGCTTCGAGGGACCGGCTCAAGGCGGGGGGCAGCATCGACCGCCTCTACAACCGCCTCTCCACCTCCTTCCAGGGGTACTTCCTTTCCAACCAGGTCACCCTCACCGAGGGCCAGGGCACCGCGACGCCGTTTCCCGCCACCACCATCGGGGACTTTCTCGCCAGCAAGTTCTTCCGGACCTTCTCCCTGCGGGCGCAGGCAAACTACCAACTGAGCGGTGGCGCCCGGCGCCTGAACGCCTTGTCCACCTTCGTGGAGACGCCGGTTTTCGTCCCCTTCAACCTCCGGGCCGGGCTCACGCACTCGGTGGCATCCAATGACACCCTGGTGCAGCTCGGGGCCTACAAGACCCAAGGCGCCTATGCCCTCAGCGTGGAATTGGGCTACTCCACCCGCAGCCGCCTGTCCCTGGACCTCACCTTCCGGGTGGGCCTGGCCAGGGAGCCCCGGAGCGGCCGGATCCACACGCAAGCCCAGAGCATCGCCAGCCATGGCGCCGTCTCCGCCCGCGCCTTCCTGGATGCCAACGGGAATGGCTTGATGGACGCCGAGGAGAAGCCCCTTCAGGGAGTCGGCTTCCTGGCGAACGGTGCCTCGCAGCCAGCCAGCACCGACACGAAGGGCGTGGCCTTCCTCACCAACCTCTCCGGCGATCTCGACGCCAACCTGTCCGCCAACTCCACCACCCTTGAAGATCCGTTCATGCGGCCCCAGAGCCCGGGCCTGCGCGTCACCCCGCGCCAGGGCCATGTGGCCCAGATCGAGGTCCCTCTGGTGCTGTTCGGCGAGGTTACGGGGACGGCCTACCTGAAGCGTGACGGCAGCTCCGTGGAGCTTCCCGGCCTGCTCCTGGAACTCGTGGACAGCCAGGGCAAACCCATCAAGACCACCCGGACGGCCTTCGACGGTTTCTACACCCTGTCCGATCTCCCGCCCGGCGCCTACCACCTCCGGGTTTCAGACGCCGAGATCCAGCGTTTCGGGCTCTCGAAAGTGCCGCCCGTTCCCGTAATCGTGACCGCCGAAGGCACGGTCGTGGACGGCCTCGACCTCCTGCTCACCTCAGACCGCTCCAACCCGCTCCTTCCGGGGCAGGACGGCCGGAAAGAAGATCAACCATGAGCTTCTCCGCCCTCTCAGCGCTCTCCCGACGGTTCTTCCTGGCGGCCCTGGCGGTCGCGACACTTCCCGCCCTCAGCCAGGCCTGGGTGCCGATCATCAACAAGTACTCGGACATCTCGCTGGGCTATGTCATCCCCAGCCCCTTCGGGGGAACGGTGGTACTCAGTTCGCCCTCCGGGAACCGGAGCGCCTCGGGCGGCACCGCCTTGGGTTCCTCCGCTGGCGTCAGCCTGGGCAGCTTCACCTTGTCCGGCAAGGTGGGCGACAACTGGTTCGCCTCGGCGGGCAGCCCTGTTCCCTTCCCCCTCGTGGGGCCGGGCGGTGCAACGGTGGTCGTCACGGCCTTGGACTGCCAGCCCGCCACCAGCGGCACCTTCCCTTCCACGGGTACCACGGGCTACTACTACCTGGGCGCCACCATCTCGGTCGGCTCGAACGCCGCCACGCCTGCAGGAACCTACTCCGGCAGCTACACCCTGAATGTGATGGACCCCTTCAAAGGAGCCGTCACCGCCATGACCTTCTCGGTGCAGATCCAGGTCGCGCCGGTCATCAGCCTCACCGAGCTCACGGGGTTGCGGTTCGGGGCGATCTTCACGAGCCCGGCCCCGGGAACGGTCGTCCTCAGCCCCGCCGGCACGCTCAGCACCACCGGTGGCGTGAGCCTGGGCACCCAGATCCCCGCCGGACCTGCCACCTTCTCCGTGACCGGAGCCGCCAACGCCACCTATGCCATCACCCTCCCCGGTAGCGTCGTCCTCAGCTCTCCCGATGGGACGCTCACGGTCACCGCCTTCACGAGTTCTCCAGACCTGACCGGACGCCTGGACCTGGCCGGGCGGCAGACACTTAGCGTGGGCGGCACATTGAACGTGCCCGCCAATCAACCTGATGGGGACTACGCCGGCACCTTCAGCGTGACCGTGGCCTACAACTGATCTAGAGAGAGACGGCCTGGATCGGCGCCCCCGAGGCGTCCCGGAGCCTCAGGACACCGCCGGCATGGCGGATTTCGCGGGCGAGGAATCGCTGCCGGCCATCGGCCATGCTCCTGGACGCGAGCACCTCTAGGGGGGTTCCCGCTTCGAACAGGCCGGAGGTGTTCCACGCGCCGGTATCCACCCGCAGCACCCCGGCAGCCAGACGGATCCGGAGCGACCGGCCCTCCCAGCCTTCGACCACGCCGCGGACGGTCACTTCCGTTGAAAGGTCATAGTCTGCCGCTTCGCGGGGCCGGATCCGGACGGCGCAAGTGGCGCTGGTCGTGCTCTGGGCCACGGCCACGACCCCCGAACCACCGGCCAGGACCAGCAGGAGCCCCAGGCGGCAGGTCGATCGGAAGGTTCCAAGGCGGCCCATCGGGCGCTCCTCGCAGGTGGTCAACCTTCTTTTCGACCCCGCGGAAGCCCGTGATAACACCTTCGAATTAAAAAATTGAATCAATCGAGGCAGGTGATCCTGTTATCGCATTTGTTTCAATTGTTGTTAGTGAATACTTTAACAATTATTTGACGACTCGACAGGCTGTTTCAGGCCTGCTTTTGCCGGTCAGGATTTCATGTGATCAGAACAAACCGACCACGCGACCTGTTTCCGGATCGATGTCCACATCGTAGAAACCGGGTCGGGTCGGCAGTCCCGGCATGGTGGCCATCTTACCGAGCAGCGGATAAAGGAAGCCGGCCCCGGCGCTGATGCGGATATCCCGGACGGGGATGCGGAACCCCGTGGGCACGCCCTTCAGTGCCGGATCGTGGCTCAGACTCAAGTGCGTCTTGGCCATGCAGATGGGCAGGCGGTCATAGCCCAGCCGCGTGTAGGTGGCGATTTTCGCCTCGACCTCGGGCGTGTAGTCCACGCCGTCGGCACCATAGATCTCCCGCGCGATGGTCTCGATCTTCTGCTTGATGGGCTCGTCCACACCGTAGAGGAAACGGAATCCCGAGGGGCGCTCGCAGACACGCATGACGGCGCGGGCCAGGTCCAGGGCCCCTTCCCCGCCCAGGGCCCAGTTGTGGCAGACCACGGCATCCTCGGCGCCGCTTTCCAGCGAGGTTCGGCGCACCAGCTCCAGCTCGGCGGGGCTGTCCGTCGCAAAGCCGTTCACGGCCACCACCACCGGCACGCCGAACTTCCGGGCGATGTGGATGTGATGCAGGAGGTTGGGCAAGCCCTTAGGCAGGAGGTCCAGGTTCTCCTCGACATACACCGGATCCAGTGGCTTTCCGGCCACCACCTTGGGGCCGCCGCCATGCATCTTGAGGGCACGCACTGTCGCCACCAGCACAACCGCATCGGGCACCAGACCCGACACGCGGCACTTGATGTCGAAGAACTTCTCCATGCCCATGTCAGCGCCGAAGCCCGATTCGGTGATCACGTAGTCCGCGAGCTTGAGGGCGATCTGGTCGGCCAGGATGGAGCTGTTGCCGTGGGCAATGTTGGCGAAGGGCCCCGCGTGGACGAAAACCGGTGTGCCTTCGAGCGTTTGCATGAGGTTCGGTTTGATGGCGTCCTTCATGAGGACGGTCATGGCGCCTGCCACGCCGAGGTCTTCGGCTGTCACGGCCTCACCCCGGCAGTCCAGGCCCACCACCATGTCGCCCAGGCGCCGGCGCATGTCCTGGAGGCCCGTCGTGAGGGCCAGCACCGCCATGATTTCGCTGGCCACGGCGATATCGAAGCCCGTCTCCCGGGCGAAGCCCTGTTCTTCCTCGCCCCGGCCCACGGTGATGCCGCGCAGGAAGCGGTCGCTGGTATCCAGGACACGACGCCAGGTGACGGCGGTGGGATCGAGGTCCAGGCGACAGATCCGGCTCCGCTCCTCGGAAGTGAAGGATTCGGGATTCCCCTTGGTGATGGCCAGCTTCGCGCAGCGCAGCTGGAGCGACCGGGGGAACTTCCGCCCGGTCTTCGTCTTCGGGAAGATGCGCTCGAACAGCTGCTCATCCGTAGCACCGGCCTCGTGGAGGATGCGGGCGTCAATGGCGGCCGCGCAGAGGTTGTGGGCCGCGGTGATGGCGTGAATATCCCCGGTGAGGTGGAGGTTGAAGTCCTCCATGGGGATCACCTGGCTGTAGCCGCCCCCCGCAGCGCCGCCCTTGATGCCGAAGGTGGGGCCCTGGCTGGGTTGGCGGATGCAGGTGATGACGCGCTGATTGAGATGCGCGCCCAAGGCTTGGCTGAGGCCCACGGTGGTGGTGGTTTTGCCCTCGCCCATGGGCGTGGGGGTCATGGCGGTCACGTCGATGTACTTGCCATTGGGGCGCGCCCGCAGGCGCTCCAGCACCTCTAGCCGCACCTTGGCCTTGGTGGGTCCGTAGAGTTCCAGTTCCCCCTCCTCAAGACCCAGTTCCGCTGCCAGCAGACTGATGGGCTTGAGGGTGGCGGCTTGGGCGATCTCCAGGTCCGACGGTACGGGATCCCTGCGACGCAGGGCCGTGGGAGTGAAGGGCCGCGTGACGGTACCCATGCCGTCTCCTCGAAAAGATCCACTTCAAGTATAGGTAAACACCACCGCATGGTCGACATTGGTCCATGTCTGTTGATTCCCGTCACAGCGGCATCCATGCTGGATTCATGCGTCGGTTGAAAGAAGTCGCGGTCCACCGTTTCCGGGAGAAGGCCTCCGTCTTCCTCACTGAGTTGCATCCCGCCCGCGACGCGGCGGAACGCACGGCCGTGCTGGCTTCTCTGCGCAAGCGCGACTTCGACGCCACGCACCATTGCAGTGCCTGGCGTGAAGGTGTGCCGGTCACCGCGTTCGGGGCCGACGATGATGGCGAGCCAGCGGGCACGGCCGGGCGGCCCATGCTGGCCGTGCTGGAAGGTGCCCAGGCCACGGATCTCATCGCCATTTGCATCCGTTGGTACGGCGGCACCAAGCTCGGCACGGGAGGCCTGGTGCGGGCCTATACCGAAGGCGTGCAGGGTGCGCTGGCCGAGGCGGATGCCCAAGGCGTGTGGGAGGAGGTCCGGATCCTCCGCAGAGGCGAGATCCGCGTGCCCGCGGCCCAGGCTCACCTGCCTTTCACCCTGCTGGGAGCCTTCCCGGGGGCGGCCATGGTGGACCAGACCTTCGACGGCGAATGGGCCATCCTGCGCTTCGAATGCCCTCCTGTGATCTGCCCAGCCCTCGACCACGCCTGGCAGGAACGCAGCCGAGGCGGGGTGATCGCCTGGGACTGACCGCTCGCCGGTCCCCGCCACCCGTTCGCCGATCCTCCCAAGGATTCCTGTCGAGACGCCCGTAGCTTGGTCATGTGGAAGGAGACGGACATGATCCAGGCGGGATGGTTCCTCGACAGCCCCTGGTGGTGGTTGGCGTTGTGGCTGCCCTCCCTCGCGTTCGTCATCCCCTTCGGTTCGGAAAGAAAGGAACACCGCTCATGAACGCCCAGGAACACCCCCCGGTCTTTTCGGTGAAGCTGGTCCTCGGTCTGGTGGTCATCGCCACCGGTCTCATCCTCCTGGCTGACAGCCTCCACTGGTACGACGCCTGGTACCTGCTGGCCTGGTGGCCGCTGGCTCTGGCCGCCTTCGGGCTTGCCCGCCTGATCCAGGACGGTCCCCTCAGGCTGCGTGGCCACATCTGGCTAGGTTTCGCCGTCGCCGGGTTCATCTCCCAGTTCGGGCCCTGGGGTCTGCTGGAGCGCTGGTGGCCGGCCTTCCTCGTCTGGGGCGGCACGGTGGTGACCCTTCGGGCCATCTTCCCCCAACCCAAGCTGGCCCGCAGGGGGCGACGGAATCCCCCGTCGCCGGAACCCGCAGTTTCCTGTGATCCTGACAACGAATCCACGCAGGTGAAGTCATGAACGCCCCCAATGACGCCAAGGCCCCGAGCCCCTTCAGCCCCAAGCTGGTGGTGGGCGTGGCCATCATCGTAGCGGGCCTGGTGCTCACCCTCGACAACCTCGGGCTCATCGAAGCCCACACCATCTTCAAGCTCTGGCCCCTGGTCTTGGTGGCCATGGGTGTGGCGAAGATCCGTCAGGACCGAGGTGGCAGCAACCTGGGTGGCTGGTTCCTGGTGCTGGGCGGTGCCTTCCTTCTGCTCTTCACCTTCGGCCACGGCCATCTGGCCGACGCCCTGGGGCCCATGCTGGTGGTCGCCGTGGGCATCCTCATCGTGACCAAGGCGCTCAAGCAGAACCGGGGCGTGCCCCCGGAACTGGCCCGCTCTGAAGACTTTCTCCAGGGCACGGCCATCTTCGGCGGCTTCAAGCGGCGGGTCTCCACCCAGACCTTCAAGGGCGGTGAACTGACGGCCATCTTTGGCGGCTACGAGGTGGATCTCCGCCAGGCAGTCCTCGAAAACGGCCAGGCCCGCATTGATGTGTTCGTGCTCTTCGGGGGCGGCGAGATTCGTGTGCCCGAAGGCTGGGAGATCTCCAACCGTGCCACCGCCATCGCCGGTGCCCTCAACGACAGCACCCACCACGGCCCGGCCTCCCCGGACAGCCGGCCTCGGCTGGTGGTCACGGGTCTCATCCTCTTCGGTGGCACCGAGGTCAAGAGCTGATGCATCCGTTACTGGCCAGCCGGGCACGACTGGGGGCCTACCTCCTCGGGTGGGTCCCCATCGCCCTATTGCTCACCGGCATCGCGAGAAGCCAGGGCTGGAGCTGGGTCGAGGCCGGCATCCTCGCCCTGCCCCTCTGCCTGCTGGCGGCCTTCCTGTTCCTTTCTGCGTGGTTCCTTTGTCGTGCCCTGCCGCTGGGCCGGAGAGTGGAGACCCTCGGCTCCCATGGCGCCGCCTGGGGCCTGGCGGCCGTGCTCATGGGTGGCATCTGGGCGGGACTGGCCTGGCTCCTGTCCCGGGCCCTGGTCTGGCTTCCCGGTCTAAGCGGCCTGCCCCGGCGGGTGGACATCGCCCTGCCCGTGCTCACGGGCCTGGGCATCCTGCTCTACCTGGCCTCCGTAGCCCTCAGCTACCTCATGCTGGCCCAGGACCGGGCCCTGGAGGCCGAGCGCCGAGGTGCGGAGCTGCAGCTGCTGGCCCAGGAATCCGAGCTGAAGGCCCTGCGCGCACAGCTCAACCCCCACTTCCTCTTCAACAGCCTGAACTCGCTGTCGGCGCTCACAGCCGTGGATCCGGCCCGAGCCCGGGAGATGTGTGTGCTCCTGTCCGACTTCCTCCGCCGCAGCCTGGGGCTGGGTGAGCGTCGCCTGGTGGCCTTGCGGGAGGAATTGGACCTGGCCCGCGCCTATCTGGCCATCGAGCAGATCCGCTTCGGCTCCCGGCTGAAGCTGGACTGGCGCATCGAGCCAGCCGCCGAATCGGCCCTCCTGCCCACGCTGCTCCTGCAGCCCCTGGTGGAGAACGCCATCAAGCACGGCATCGCTGCCCTGGCCGAAGGTGGCACCCTCCTTCTCGCCGCGGAGACCGCGGAAGGTCATGTGACCCTTCGGGTGGAGAACCCTGCGGATACGGATGCGCCAGCCCCACAGGGCCTGGGGCTCGGGTTGCGGCAGGTCCGCCAGCGCCTGCTGGGCCGCTTCGGCAACCGGGCCCGTTTCGAGGCTGGGGTGCAGAATGGCGTCCATCGTGTGACCTTGGTCTTCCCCCTGGAGACGGAACCATGAAAGGCCTGATCCCATGAAAGCCCTCATCATCGACGACGAGGATCTGGCCCGCGCCGTGGTGCGCGAGCACCTGGGCGCCCACCCGGACGTGGAGGTCGTTGGCGAGTGCGCCAATGGATTCGAGGCCCTGAAAGCCGTCGCCCAGCACCAACCCGATCTCATCTTCCTGGACATCCAGATGCCCAAGCTGGACGGGTTCGAGGTCCTGGAGCTGCTGGAGGCCGAAGGGAAGCGTCCTGCCGTGGTCTTCGTTACGGCCTACGACCAGCACGCCTTGCGGGCTTTCGAGGCCCATGCCGTGGACTACCTGCTGAAGCCCTTCTCCAAGGAGCGCTTCGACGCCGCCCTGGCCAAGGCCCGGGCCCTGCACGCGACCCAGCCTGCGGTGCTTCCGCCTCCGGCCACTGAACTCGCCGCTGCGGCCCGCCAGGGAAAGCCCCTGGAGCGCATCGTGGTGAAGGATGGTCCCAAGGTGACGGTGATCCACCTCGACCGCCTGGACTGGGTGCAGGCCCAGGACGACTACGTGCTGCTGCGGACCGAGGGCCGGAACCTGCTCAAGCAGCAGACCCTGGCCAATCTGGAATCTCAGCTTGATGCAAGTCGTTTCATCCGCATCCACCGCAGTTACATTCTGAACCTCGACCGCCTTGTTCGTGTTGAGCAAGACTCCAAGGAACATCGCGACGCCATCCTTCGCGACGGTACACGCCTGCCTGTCAGCCGGGCCGGCTACCAGCGGCTACGGGAACTTTGGGAAGGAATCTGAGAGCACCCAACCAAACCCCGCACACGGCCTCGTGGGTTTTTGTTGGGCGCTCTGGTTCAGATCCCGCCGTGGAGACGGCAGGGGTGATGATGGCAGTGTCCGCAGCGCCCTTCACACGGCACCCCGGGGGCAAGATCCTCCTCGGGGTCGTGCATGACCTTGTTCTCAACTTTTGGGGCAGTCATCGGGACGATGCACTTGGCCACGCGGATCGTACCTGCGGCCGCCTTCCCTGGCTTCGGGCCCGGGGTCCTCTTGCGGGAGGGGGCGGCGGGAGGCGTCACGGCAGACTCAGGCCTCAGGTCGCTTGAAGCTCTTCGCGACCTTCTGCATCAGCAGCGGGTCGCCTTCGATCTGGATCTTGCCGGTCATGAAGGCCTCCTGGGCATTCAGCGTTCCGGTACTCATGGCAATGAAATCGTCGGCCTTGGCTTTGAGCAGCGTATCACAGGGTTTCATCAGGCGGGGGAAGACCAAGCAGGCGCCATTCCTGATGAAAAGCGTGTAGCCCAGATCATCAATCTGATAACCCACGGCAGCTTCAAGATCTCCGGCTTTTTCGGCGTTGAAACGCTCAGGCATGGACTCCAGGAGTCCCTGGGCGGGGTTCACATCCGCATCGAAGTGGGCCGTGTAGGCCGCTACCTGGCTCATGTCGCCCTTCACGGTGATGGCGCCGCCCAGCAGGGCCGCCACCAGATTCAGCTTGCCCGCGTTGAGGGCCGCAAAGTCCGCATCCGAGATACCCAGCGCGGCACCGCCCTCCACTTCTCCGGGGCGCACCGACAGGCCTTCGGGGCTGAAGTCCAGGCGGTAGGGCACGCCGTCCACCTTCACTTCCAGGGTGCCGCTGGCGCCGCCTTTGTAGCGCTTGCGCAGCGTCGCCAGGGCCTTGCCGCCGGGCGTGTCGGGGAAGGTGATCTCGGGCTCAGCGGACCAGGTCTTCCAGGCCTTTCGAAGGAGACTCATGTCGCCTGTGTAACGGATCTGGCCGCCCAGCAGGGCCGGGCCTGGATCGGAAATGCCGCAGACCAGCCCGCGAAGGGCGGCCTCCTCGCCGGACACTTCCGCGCCGTCACCCCAGCTTTCAGCTCCGACCGTCACCTTGATCCCCGTCCCGGCCAGCGCGAGCCGCGCCGGCACCAGGTCCTTCAGTGGCTTCACCGGGCCGCTTTCCTTCTGGGGCTTCTTGAAGAACTTCGGGAATTTCTGGAGCAGGCCGAGATCCCCGGTGCCCTTGAGCTTGCCCGTCATGAAGGCCTGCATGGGATCGAGCTTGCCCTCGTTCAGGGCGATCCAGTCCTCGGCGCCGATCACCACCACGGAAGTGGCGTCCGGCTTGGCTTCCCGCTTCATCGAGAAGGCCCCGTTCTCGATCAGGCAGGTGTAGTCGCCACCGCCTTCGCCCGTCACCTGGTAGTAGACGGAGACCGTGAGGCCCTGCGCCTTCTCGGGCAGGAAGAGCTCGGGCATGAGCGAGAAGATGCCATCCACCGTCAAAGCCATTTGATCACCTCGGAATGTGGGATCGAGCATGGCCGGGCGGCCGGACTCCGCGCAACGGTTACCACAGGTCAAGCTCCTGCCTGCTTTTCTCATGACGCAGAAGGGGCCAGCTGGCCCCTTCTGCGTCAGAGTGACAACCTCATCTCAGCCGGAACGGCATGGTGAGCTTGAACCTCGCAGGCACAGGCTTGCCCTTCACTTTGGCGGGTTCGAACTCCCAGGCCTTCGCGTAATCGACAGCGCAGGCGTACAGTTCAGGGGGACCGGAGATGGCCTTGGCGCTGGTGACCTTGCCTTTGGTGTCGATGACCAGGACCACCACCACGATGCCCTGAATGCGGGCGGCCTTGGCGTCGGGAGGATAAGCAGGCGCCTCGGGCTGATGCTTGACGCGGATCTGCTTGAAGTCCATCTCCACGGGGTCAGATGCCGCTGGTGCAGGCTTGGGCGCATCGGTGGCCGAGAGCGTGGTGACACCCAGAACAATTGCCAGCAGGAGGGCAGACATGAAAGCGGCCAGGGGCGCGGCTGGAACATGCGTGGATTGTGGGCGCAACAGTCGTTGAATGCGGGACATGAGGTGGCCTCCACTGGCCGCGGGGGCCAGATCGGGAATCAGGTTCGGTTGGGTGCGGAGTTCCTCCAGCCCGACGAGGGCGGAGGCATAGAGGAGCGGATCACCGCAGGCACGCACGGCTGCGTCATCGCAGCAGTGCTCGCGCTCCTGGCGGATGCGCCGGGAGAGCCACCAGACGGCGGGGTGATAGAACAGCAAGGCTTCCGCGAAGGTCTGGAGGACATTCGCAAGGAAGTCCCCGCGGCGGACATGGGCCAGTTCGTGGGCCAGCAGGGCCTCCAAAGCCTCGGGGTTCAAGGCCAGGAAAGCCGCAGCCGGGACCAGCACCACGGGCTTCAGCCAGCCCAAGACCGCGAGTGAATCCACCTGGTCGGACAGCCCCAGGCGGACGGGTGCTTGCACGCGGCTGCGGATTCGCAAGCATTCGAACCGTGCCAGCCACTCGGCGGGCGGGGGCTGGAGGTTTCCCAGGCAGGGCCCATAGAGCCAGACCATGCCTCGTCCCACCTGCACGAGTCGCAGGCTGAAACCCAGAATCCAGGCCAGGAACAGCCAGGGTATCCAGGGGCCGAATACCCAGTGAAGCCGAACCATCCAGGTCAAGGTGCCCTGGCCTTCAGCCATGGGGACGACGGCCAGGGTTCCAGACACGGGCAGCGGATCACCGCTGAGCGAGATCCAGACCAAAGTTCCCGCGAAGACGAGGACCAGCAGGCCGAGGGTCACGAACGCGAGGGCATAGCGAAGTTCCGCGGAACGGCCTCGCGCCAGCCAGAGGGCCGCCGCCGCCAGCAGGGCCAGCAGCGCGCCCTGCCAAAGGCTGTGAAGCAGGGCCCAGCCGATGGCCTGCAGCAAAGGTGAGGTGGCAAGGTCGATCATCGAGCCCTCCCTTTAGCGTCCTTCAGCAGCTTCCGGATGTCCTCCAGTTCCTCGGCCGAGGCGGGCTCGGTTTCGAGGGCCTGGAGAACCAGTTCCCGACGATTGCCGGCGAAGGCCTTCTGCAGAAGTTCCTTCAACAGGCAACGCTGGGTTTCAGCCTCCCCCTGGAGGGGCCGGTAGGTGTGGGAACGCGCGCGTTCGTCCCGGGCCACCAGCCCCTTCTCCACCATGATCTGCATGAGCTTCAACACGGTGGTGTAGCCCATCTCCCGGTCCTTCGACAGCTCGGTGTGCACATCCCGAACCGTCGAGGGGCCCTGCGACCAGAGGACCCGCAGGATGGCGAGCTCGCCATCGGACGGGCGGATGGGCGCGGTGGACATGAAGCCTCCAGGGGGTCTGGAGACAACATACGAATCGATTCGTAAGTTGTCAACGAATTGGTTCGTACTTTTTGCTTACCTGGATGATTGGACGAACAGCTTGACGCCCTTCCGGGTCGTGGCAACGTCGAACGGCATGGGCTTGGCCGGGGCGGAATCCTCGGACCACTGCACGAGGTACCGGGAACCGAACATCTGGATGCCTTGGCCGAATCTGGCTTCGACCCCAGCGGTGAGAGGGAAGGCGAACCCTCCAGTGGCCGGCGCAACGGTGCCCACATGTCCCATGACGTTCTGGCCCGCACCCGCCACCGAGTAGAGGGTGACACCCGTGGTGGCTGCCTTGGCCTTGAGTGAAGCCTGCAGAAGGGTCATGTCCCGTGTGGCGAGGGTTGCCGCCTCGGCAGGCCCACCCGCATCACCCCGCTCGCGCTTGAAATTCTGGGACATGGCCCGCTTCACCGTGGGGTGGGTCATGTCATCGGCCTCGCATCGTGAGAAGACGATCAAGTGCTTCTGTCCGGGCGTCCCAGCCACCAGATCGAGGATGGATTCCAGCGCCTTCGCCTCCCGGCTGACCGTGGCCAGCAGGCCCGTGACAAAGGAGGTGCTGCTGAAGTTCAATCGGTCCAAGGCATTGACTCCCCTCTGCTCGATCGTACCCTTGGCCCAGCCCGAAGCCCCAGCCCTGAAGCTTGCCAGCAATGCGTTCAGGGCGTCCTGGCCGGCATCCCCGTCTGGAACATCCGTGAAGTCCGCGCGGAAACCTGCGCCCTGCAGACTCTCCTTCGGTGAGCCCACCAGGCTCTCGGGAAGAAGGCTGGGAACTTTGGCCAAGGCCTCGGCCCACAAGGTCCGACGGACCGAGAAGCCTGGCATCAGAGACTCCAGGGAGTCCTTGCCCCGGGCCACGATCAGCACCCGATCCCCACCGGGAACCTTGGTGAGGAAATCCGCCGCAGCCAGAAAGGCCATGGCCCGGTGCCCCGTATCTCGGATGGGTTCGAACACAAGCACCCATGACTGAGGAGCATCCGCAGTCTGGGCCGGGTTCTTCAACTGGATGACGGGACGCAGCTTCCCGTCCACCTGGACTTTGAACTCCCCGGCCGTGAGGTCGCTCACCAAGGCTCCGCGCTCGTCGAGGGCCAGCACCCAGGCCTGGGTCCGAGGCGAGGCGGGCTGGCCAGCTGCCAGGGCGACTCCAAGGGTCAATCCGATGCACCACCGATGGAACATGCGAGGCTCCTGTTTTGTGGATGGGTCGATCCCCATTGAAGCACAGGTGCGAATCCGGCTCACAGCCCCAGTTGGTCCATCCGTGCCCTGAGGCGCCCTTCGGAGAACAGGAGGTCGTCGGGATCCTTGGCCTGCTCTCGCCAGGCTTTGACGAAGCCCTGCTGACCGCGCTCGGCGGCCACGGCATCAGCCAGGGCTTCGCCGCCCGGCAGGTTCTTCGGCATGAGGGCGTAGGCGGGATCCTTGAAGGCTTCCGCAGGATCGATCCATCGCCAGCCCTTGGCCCGAAAAAAGTCGATGACATCACCCAGAAACAGCGCGTTCAGGAGGCGGCTGTGCATGAGGATCACGTGGGGAATCTCCCGACCGAAGGTCACGCGGCTCCAGGCCTCGTAGAACCGGGCACAAGCCCAGAGGTGTTGCAGGTAGAGGTCGCGGTAAGGCCCCAGGTCGGCCTTCGGCTCTTGCTCCAGCCGCTTCCGCAACCGCTCGTCCAGCAGGTAGTCGGCCGTATCGATGCTCACATGGCCGATGGCGTAGCCGTGAACTTTCAGGAAAGCGTAGAACCCATCCCGCTTGGCCACGGTGTTCCCAGCCCGCAGGAAGGGGTAACGATAGAGGCGCGTGAAACCCGGCAGGTCGCGAATCACGGCTTCGCCTTTCAGTAGATCGGCCTCGTAGGCCGCCAGTGTCACGTCGTCTCGGTTGAGATCCCAGTGGCTGTAGCTGTGGTTGGCGATGAGATGCCCGGCCTGGCCCCAGGTCCTCAGGATGGCCTTCCCTTCGGGGGTATCGCCGCCGTTCACGCCGTTGGCGAAGAGGATGGCCCGAACCTTCCGGTCCTGCAGGATCGCCAGCATGGCCCGGTGTTGGGCCGGGGCCTCCAGACGAGGCGAAGGCCGCAGAAAGGGCGCATCGTCCAGGCTCAGGGCCACCTTCTGCGCCGCCAACGAAAGGGAAAGGGGAATGGCGAGCAGCAGGCCCAGGACGCGTCTCCGCATGGATCCTCCAAGAATTGTTTCGCCGGGGTGGCTGCACTGGCCACAATCGTCCCATGCGGATTGCGGCTGTGGACGTTGGATCGAACTCCATTCATCTGGTGGTGGTAGATGCGGATCCCATGGGCGGGCAGCAGGTCCTGGCCCGGGAGAAGGCCATGGTGCGCCTGGCCCGCGGTGAGGCAAACTCCGGCGAGATCGGCCCGGAGGCGTTCCAGGCAGGCCTTGACGCCCTGGCCCAGATGGCGAAGGTCATCCAGGGCTTCGCCTGCGAGACCGTCATGGCCTGCGGTACGGCCGCCCTGCGTGACGCGAAGAATGCCCAAGCCTTTGTCATGGCGGCTGAGGCGCTCGGCATCTCCATCCAGGTGATCTCGGGCGAGGAGGAGGCCCGGCTCATCCACCTGGCCGTGTCCCACGCCATCCCCTTCCCTCTGGAACCCGTGACCTTGGTGGATATCGGCGGCGGCAGCACTGAGCTGACCTGGGTGCAGGCCGGGCGTGTGGCGGCCAGCATCTCCCTGCCCTGGGGCCTCCAGCGGCTGGCGGACGCAGCCCACACGGCCGACCCGCCCTCGGCACCCGACCTCAAGCGAGTGCGGAAGATGATCCGCCGCATCCTGAAGCAGGCCCGCAAGAACCTGCCCACGCAGCTACCGGAACCTACGCTGATCCTCGGCACCTCGGGTACGTTGGAGGACCTGGCGAAGGGCTCCAGCGACGGGCGCGCCTTCACGGCAGAGGAACTCCGAGCCTACGCCCTGAAACTATGGCGGTTGGATGCCCAGCAGCGTATCGACCGGTTGGGTGTGGAGCCCAAGCGCGCCGAGGTCCTCCACGTAGGTGCCATCTGGGCCCTGTCCCTCATGGAGTGGCTGGGCACGCCGCCCTTGCGCCATCTCCCCGTAGGCTTGCGCGAAGGCATGATTTGGGAAGCCCTCAAGCACGGTGGCGCGGCCATCCCACCTCTGGCCGACCGCCGCCGAGCCTCCATTGAACAGTTGGCCTCCCGTCTGGATCCCGATCCCGACCACAGCCGCCACGTGGCGCGGCTGGCGGACCAGCTTTTCCTGGCCCTCCAGCCGCACTTCGAACTCGGTGACACGGAACGCCAGTGGCTGGCCTTCGCCGCGCGGCTGCATGACATCGGTTTTTCCCTTTCCGAGAAAGACCATCACAAGCATGGCGAGTATCTGGTGCGCAACGCCTCTCTGCCCGGATTCTGGCCTGAGGAGGTAGAAGTGCTGGCCCAGGTGGTGCGCTTCCATCGGGGCAAGCCCCCGCATCACGCCAAGCACGAAGCCTTCCGCTCCCTGGCGCCCTGGCACCGCCAGGTGGTGCGCAAGCTGGCCGCACTCCTGAGGGGCGCAGATGCGCTCGACCGTCATCGCCACCAGACGGTGCGGGACCTGTCAGTGGAGATCGATGACCAGACCCTGCGGGTGCGACTGGAGGCTGAGGAAAACGTGGATGCGGAAATCGCGGCCTTCCGCGACAAGGCCAGCCTTCTGGGCACCCTGCTGGACCGCAGCATCGAAGTCACCGTAATCTGATTCCTCCATGACTCTGGACGAACTGATCAACGACTGGAATGGCCCGCTGACGGAAGGCCGCATCCCGGCGCTTCTCGATGAGACCCTGCGCGATGGGCTCCAGAGCCCCTCGGTGAGAGACCCGGACATCGCCGCCAAGCGCGATCTCATCCACCGTCTGGCGAGCCTGGGTGTGGACGCGGTGGACCTGGGCATGCCTGGCGCGGGTCCCAAGGCCCTTGCGGCCGTGCGAGCGCTCATGGTGGAGATCCGGGATCATCGCCTGCCCCTCCAGCCCAACGTGGCCGTGCGGACCTTGGAGGCCGACCTGGTCCAGGTGGCGGAAATCCAGCAGCGGGTGGGATTCCCTTTGGAAGCCGGCGCGTTCCTGGGCTCCAGCCCCATCCGCATGGATGTGGAAGGCTGGGACCTCGCCTTCCTTGTGGACACGGCACGCAAGGCCGTAGCCTTCTGCCGCCGCCACGAGGTTCCCGTGATGATGGTGACGGAAGACAGCACCCGGGCCCGGCCGGACGTGCTGAAGGCCATCTACAGTGCGGCTCTGGACGAGGGTGCGCAAACCATCTGCCTCTCGGACACCTGCGGCCATGCCACCCCCGACGGCGTGCGGCGGTTGGTGCGTTTCATCAAGGACGAGGTGATTCGGGACCGCTCAGTGCTCATCGACTGGCATGGGCACAATGACCGGGGCCTGGGCGTGGCCAACGCCATCGCCGCCTTCGAGGCCGGCGCGGACCGGCTCCACGGCACCATCCTGGGGATCGGGGAGCGCTGCGGCAACGTGGCCCTGGACCAGCTCATGATCAATCTGCATCTCATGGGCTTCCCCAAGGGCGATCTCTCGGACTTGCCGGCTCTGGCGGAACGCGTGGCAGAGCTGTGCGACGTGGAAATCCCTGCCAACTATCCGGTGTTGGGTCGCGACGCCTTCCGAACGGGCACCGGCGTCCATGCCGCGGCCATCGTCAAGGCCCTGCACCGCGGCGACGTCGAGCTGGCGGACGCTGTCTACTCCGGCGTTCCCGCCGCCCTGGTGGGCCGACGACAGGAGATCGAGATCGGCCCCCTGGCCGGCCACAGCAATGTCATCTACTGGCTGGAGATGAATGGCTACGACCCGAGTCCCGACCGCGTGGACCGGATCCTCCAGACCGCCAAGAACAGCCCCAGGATCCTGAGTGAGGCAGAGATTCGGGCGGTGGTCTGAGCCCGATCAGCCCAATCCCGTCACGTCACCGGCGCTGAGCCGCCGGACTCCCTCCGAAGTGGCCACCTTCAGCCGGCCATCCGGTTCCCAGCCCAGGCAGGTGCCCTGGCCGTCTTCCCAACGCAGGGGCATTCCAGCCTCGGGCCAGCGGAAAAGAGGTTGAAGATCCAGCGCCAAGTTATTCCATTCTTTGGTGATGCGAACTGCTAATGTGGACGTTGCTGGAGCCGCCAAGCCCAGATCAAGCAAGCAAGCCGGCGGGATGGCTCGACCGGGGATAGCCGGGGCCGAAGTCAGGTTCACGCCCAAACCCAGGATGAGACGACCCCCGATCTGCTCGCCCAGGATGCCCCCCAGCTTCACCAGGCGGTCGTCTTTCCAGGCCACGAGATCATTCGGCCACTTCAGGCCCAGGGTCCGGCCTTTGGGATCCAGCACCCGCGAGGCGGCGGTCATGGCGCGCTGGAGCACCAGGCCCGGGGCCACACCCGAGGGCGCCGGCAGCACGGCGGACATCCAGAGCCCCGCGCCAGCGGCGCTTTCCCAGCGGTTGCCCTGGCGCCCACGGCCCTCGGTCTGGCGGTCCGCCAGCACGGCACAGCAGCCCAGGTGGGGGTTTCGGCGCAGAAAGGCCTGAGTGGAATCCACCTCGGCCAGCCGGATCAGGGGCCAATCCACGCTATTTCCGGCTGCCCTGGTTGCGGAGCCAGAGGATACGCAAGCCATCCAGGGTGAGATCCGGCGCCTCCAGGCGGATGGCCCGGGTGTGGGGCCCGATCACCTTCGCCAGACCACCGGTGGACACCACCTTCGCTTCGGGGCACTCGGCCAGCAGGCGCTCCAGGATGCCGTCCACCATGCCGACGTAGCCGTAAAAGATGCCGGCCTGCATGGCCTGGACGGTGTTGCGCCCCACCAGGCGGTCGGGTTCGGCCACCTCCACCCGCGGCAGGCGGCTGGCCCGCTGGAAGAGAGCGTCCGCGCTGATCTTCAGGCCGGGGCAGATGAGACCCCCCAGGTACTCCCGCTTGGCATTGACCACATCGAACGTGGTGGCCGTGCCGAAATCCACGACGATGACGGGCGCCCCGTAGGCTTCGATGGCCGCCACCGCGTTCACCAGCCGGTCTGCGCCCAGTTCTGCGGGGTTGTCGATGAGCACCTTCACGCCGGTCTTGACGCCGGGTTCGACATAGAAGGCCTCCACACCGAAGTAGATCGAGGCCAGGCTCATGAGGATGGGGTGCAGAGGCGGCACCACGCAGGAGATGGCGACGTGCTTGATCTGGCTGGCCTCGATGCCCTGATGGCGCATGAGGGCCAGGGCGGAGACACCGTACTCGTCCACGGTGCGCTCGCGGCTGGTGGCCAGGCGCCAGGAACAGACGAGGGGCGAGTCCGGACCTTTTGACAGATCGTAGATTCCCAGCACCACGTTGGTGTTGCCCACATCGACAGCCAACAGAAGACTCATGCGCACTCCGAGCGTTCCAGGATCGCCTGACGGGGCCCGGCCCGCCACCCCCTTGTGATGCCGATTCGTCGACCGTCCATTACCCTGGGGGTTCCGCCTGGAGCCGCCATGCCTCGTACCATGATCGAACCCTTCCGCATCAAGTCCGTGGAGCCCATCCGAATGACCAGCCACCAGGAGCGCCTGGAGATGCTGGAGGCCGCCAAGCTGAACGTCTTCAAACTGCGGGCCGAGGACGTACTGCTGGACTGGCTGACGGATTCCGGCACCGGCGCCATGAGCTCGGCCCAGTGGGGCGCCATCATGGTGGGCGACGAAAGCTACGCCGGCGCCCGGAGCTTCTTCCGCCTGGAGGCGGTGCTCCAGGACATCACGGGCATGGCCCACTTCATCCCCACCCACCAGGGCCGCGCCGCTGAGAAGGTGCTCTTCACGGCCGTGTGCAAGCAGGGCGATCTGGTGCCCAACAACTGCCACTTCGACACCACCCGCGCCAACTTGGAGTACAACGGCGTCGAGGCCGTGGATCTGGTGATCCCCGAGGGCCTCCAGCCCAGCCTCATCCACCCCTTCAAGGGCAATATCGATCTGGCTCGTGTGGAGGAGGTGCTCAAGAAGGAAGGTCACCGCATCCCCTTCGGCATGATCACCGTGACGAACAACACCGGCGGGGGTCAGCCCGTTTCCATGGCCAACCTCCGGGCTTACGCGGCCCTGCTCAAGCAGTACGGCAAACCGCTGATCATGGATGTCTGCCGCTTCGCTGAGAACGCCATGTTCATCAAGCTCCGTGAGGACGGCTACCAGGACACGTCCATCAAGGCCATCTGCCAGGAGATGTTCAGCTATGCCGATGGCTGCACCATGAGCGCCAAGAAGGATGCCCTGGTGAACATGGGCGGCTTCATCATGCTGCGCAGCGACGAGTGGCTGGACCCGGTCCGCAACATGCTGATCCTCACCGAGGGCTTCCCCACCTACGGTGGTCTGGCCGGGCGGGATCTGGAGGCCATGGCCGTGGGCCTGGAGGAGGGGATGCACGAGGATTACCTCCGCTACCGCCTGCGCACGGCCGAGTACCTGGGCGAGAAGCTGGAGGCCGCGGGCGTGGGCTTTGTGAAACCCACCGGCGGCCACGCCGTCTACATCGACGCCAAGACCGTGCTGCCAGACATGCCCGTGTCGCAGTATCCCGCCTGGGCCCTCTGCAACGCCCTCTACCTGGAAGGTGGCATCCGCGGCGTGGAGATCGGCTCCGTCATGTTTGGCAAGCACCTGGACGACGGCACCGAGACCTACCACAGCATGGAGCTGGTGCGCCTGGCCTTCCCCCGCCGCATGTACACCCAGAGCCACTTCGACTTCGCGGCCGAGGTGATCGCCGACGTGAAGGCTAAGGCCAAGGAGATCCGCGGCGTGAAGATCGTGAAGCAGAGCAAGTATCTGCGGCACTTCACCGCCGAGATGGCCTGGGTTTGAAAAGGAAACAGTCAACCGCAGATGTCGCAGATTCACGCAGATGAAAGCTCAAGAAAGGCTATCTGCGATATCTGCGGTTAATCCTCCTTCCTTGAAAGACGATTCGGTCCATTCGTGGTGAATCCTTTGTAGGATGAGCGGAACCCCCGTACCTGGAGCGCCCGTGACCTCCGAGCTGGAAGCCCTCTTCGCCCGCCAGCAAGCCGCCCGTTGGCGGGTGGCGGCCACTTCCGCCGACCAGCGCAAGGCCAAGCTCCGGGCCCTGCTGGAGGCCCTCATGGCCCACCGGGAGGAGGCCCATGCGGCCTTGGCGGCTGACTTCCGTAAATCCCCCGAGGAGGTGGACCTCACGGAGCTGTACCCCGTCATCTCTGAGATCAAGGAGGCCCTGCGCCGCCTGCCCCGCTGGATGAAGCCCCGGCGCGTGCCAACACCCATCGGCCTCTTCGGCAGCGCGGGAACCATCGTCCACGAGCCCAGGGGCGTGGTTCTCATCATCAGCCCCTGGAACTACCCCATCTACCTCACGCTCGGCCCCCTGGTCTCGGCCATCGCGGCGGGCAACTGCGCCATTCTGAAGCCTTCGGAATTCACGCCCCACACCACGGCCTTCTTGCAGAAGCTCCTGGGAGGCCTGTTTCCCGACGAGGAAGTGGCCCTGGTGGAAGGGGACGCCGAAGCCGCGAAGGCCCTGCTCGCCCTGCCCTTCGACCATGTCTTCTTCACGGGGAGCCCCGCTGTGGGCAAGGTCGTGATGAAAGCCGCCGCCGAGCACCTGGCGTCCGTAACCCTGGAACTGGGCGGCAAATCTCCCGTGCTCGTGGACGCGGACGCCAACCTGCGCGAGGCCGCCCGCAAGATCGCCTGGGGCAAAGGTCTCAACGGCGGCCAGACCTGCGTGGCCCCGGATTATGTGCTGGTGCACACGCAGGTGCAAGACGCCTTCATGGACGAGCTGAAGGGCGCCTTCCAGGCCTTCTACGGCGCCACGCCCGAAGCCCGCAGGGCCAGCCCGGACCTGGCGCGGATCATCAACGACCGGCACTTCACGCGGCTCCAGGCTCTGTTGAGCGGGTCCAGCGCCCAGATCGTCTTCGGCGGCGAAACGGACGAAGCCTCGCGTTACGTCGCGCCCACGATCCTGGCGAGGGTCGATCCCGCCTCGCCCGTCATGCAGGAAGAGATCTTCGGCCCCTTGCTGCCGGTGCTGGGCGTGAAGGACCTGGACGAGGCCGTGGCCTTCGTGAATGCCCGGCCCAAGCCGCTGGCCCTCTACGTCTTCAGCCGCAGCAGACGGAATGCGGAAGCCCTTGTGGCCCGCACCACGGCTGGCGGTGGCTGCATCAACGACACGGTGCTGCACTTCGCCCACACGGGCCTGCCTACGGGCGGCGTGAACACTTCCGGCTTCGGCAAGGCCCACGGCCGTCACGGCTTCGAGGCCTTCTCCAATGCCCGGGGCATCCTGCGCCAGCCCACGCGATTCTCGGCCATCCAGCTCATGTACCCGCCCTACACTCATTTCGTGCGGCGTATGATCGACCTGACGCTGAAGTATTTCTGAATTGACCCGGGCGCCAACCTTTTCGCGAGGCCCCGCGGGCCCATAGAGATTTTCCATGCAACTCAGGCACCTCCTCCAGTCGCGAGCCAAGCGCAGGAACCTCCGGGTCCTGGCGCACGGCCGCCGGATCCTCTTCCTCATGCTCCCCCTGGGCGCTTTCACAGGGTGGATGATGGGGCTGGCCGTGGCCGCCTACCTCGCCCTCTTCGAATGGTTCCGGCAGAGCCTCACCCAGAACCATCTCGTCCTCCTGCTTCCCCTGATCGGCCTGCCCCTCGCCACCACGATCCTGGCGCTGGGCGGGGTCGGCGAGGTGACCCTGGCCGAGGACATCGAGATCTCCCACAAAGATCCCTACAGCGCCTTCCCCTTCCGGAAGTCGTTCATCAAGGTGCTGGCCTGCTTCGCCACTATCTTCCTCGGGGGGAGCGCGGGCCTGGAGGGGCCGGGAAAGTGGTTCGGCGCCGCCGTCGGACTCCAGTGCCACCGGCTGGTCCGCTCCCTCTCCCGCCGGCTCCAGTTCTTCCGCAGGCTCCTGATGGACGCGCACACCATGGTGGCCTGTGGCGCGGCGGGGGCCCTGGCCTCGGTCTTCCGGGCGCCGCTGAGCGCGGCCCTGTTCGCAGCCGAGCATGACGGCACCATCCGTTCGCTCAACCTAGTGCCCACCCTGGTGGCCTCGGCCTCCGGTTACCTGGTCTTTGCCGCGATGATGGGGCATCAGCCCCTGCTCATCCTCACCCGCCCCTACACCTTGGCCTGGCACGAGATCTGGATGGCCCTTCCGCTTGGCTTGGCCTGCGGCCTGGGCTCCAGCTTCTTCAGCGCGGCCCAGGCCACCTTCCGCAGACGGCTCGCCTGGATCCCCCTTCCCCTGCGCGGCTTGGCGGGCGGAGTGGGACTGGTGGTCCTCATGCTGCCAGGGCACCTCTTGCTGCCCGGCATCCCTGTGGCGCGCGGCGGGGGCGTGGAACTCGTGAACCACCTCCTGATGACCCCACCCGACCTGCGCCTGGCCCTCATCTTCCTGGGCGTGAAGATCCTGGCCACGGCCCTGACCCTAGGATCCGGGGGCATCGGAGGCACCTGGCTGCCGGCTGTGGCCATGGGCGCCTGCCTCGGCTCTGCCTTCGATGCGTGGTTCCTGCCGGGCTATCCCGGACTGCTCACGATGCTCGGAGCCACAGCCTTCGCTGGAGCCTTCAACGAGACGATGCTGGTCCCAGTGGTGTTCCTGGCAGAGACGACCGCCCAGGCCGCCCTGGTGGTACCGGCCCTGGTGGCCACGACGGTGGCCTATCTGGTGGCCCGGGAATGGGACTGAAACCGCCACCCATCCTGAGCCTTGGCCCTTTCCGCCAGCGCACCGGGCGCTCGGTCATCCAGCTCATGCAGGCGCCCCAGACGGGCTTCGTGCGGCGGATGATCGATTTGACGGTGGACGACTTCTGAGCCGCCTGGTCCGAGGGCTGGAAACCACCCGAGGTCCGCAGGTAGGCCTTGACAGGGCCAGATTCCTGTCTGCAAATTGATTCGTGTTCAAACAATGTGAAGTCAAATGAAAAAGGCGCCTCTCGAGAAGACTCGATTGATCGAGGAGGTCATGCGGAACCTCCGACGCATGGTAAAAGCCCTGGAGGCCTACTCCATGGCCGTGGAAAAGCGGTACGGCCTGACCGGACCGCAGCTCTGGGCGCTCTGGGAGCTGAGCCGGAGCGGGCCCATGGGACTGAAGGATCTCGCCGAGCGCATGTACCTCAATCCGAGCACGGTCGTGGGGGTGGTCGACCGCCTGGTGGAGAAGGGCCTGGTCGCGAGGGACCCGGATCCTTCTGACCGGCGCCGGGTGTCGCTGGACCTTACCCCCCGCGGATCCGAGCTCCTGAAGGATTCCCCCCATCCCGCCCAGGGCCAGCTTCTGCACGGCCTCCAGGGCATGAGCCTGAAGGAAGTCCAGGACCTGCATGCCTCCACCGCCACCCTCGTGAAGGTCATGGAGGCCGAGAACCTTGATGCCACGTTCTTCTTCGCCGACGGATGACGCCGGGCCAAGCTGCTCGACGACCCGCCCTCTTCCACCTCATCTCGAGAGGAATGCCCATGAGACCCACCCTGATCCTTCCTGCCCTGGCCACGGGAGTGGTTTTGCTGTGCCTGTCCGCCTGCAAGAAGCCCGCGCCGGCTCCCGCGCCAGTCCCGGTCGAGGCCCCTGCTCCGGCGCCGGCACCAGCTCCCGTCCCTGCACCGGCCCCTGCCCCGGCCCCGGCTCTCGAACAAGCCCCCGCTCCCGTGCAGGATGCGGCCTACTGGAATGCCCAGGATGTCTGCCGGGACATCCACTTCGACTTCGACAGGTCCGACATCCGCCAGGAAGACCGACCGCTTCTGCAGGCGACCGCGGACTGGATGAAGGCCCACCCGGGGTTCAAGGTCCAGGTCGAAGGGAACTGCGACGAGCGCGGCACCAACGAGTACAACCTGGCGCTCGGCAATCGCCGGGCTGCCGCAGCCTTGCATTTCCTGGCGGGCCTCGGCGTTCCCGAGTCCAGGATCACCACCCTCAGCTACGGCAAAGAGAAGCCGGTTTGCTCGGAATCCAACGAGGGCTGCTGGCGCCAGAACCGCCGCGACCACTTCGTGGTCAAGCACTGACGCAGCGCTGCGGGACCCACGGCACCAGGGCGGCGCTCTCGGCGTCCCGCCCTGGTGCCGATTCGCGCCAGCTCAATGCCCCTGCCGTCCCACGAAATCATCCATGCTGCGATTCACGCCGAAGAAGCCGAGTACTGCGTCGAAGAGGAAGGGCGGCAGCACGCGGATGACCGGCACAGTCATCACAAAGCGGGGCATGACCAGGCGTGAGCGGTTGCTTTCGATGGCACCCAGGATGCGGCGCACCACGTAGTCCGGTTTGAGGATGGGCAGCAGCCATGCGAAGCGGGTCTTCACGCCCTCGAACATGCCGGTGTCGATGAAGAAGGGGCAGACCACGGTGGTCCGCACGGGACTGCCCAGGCGTTTCAGTTCCATGCGCAGTGATTCGTCGAAGCCCACCGCCGCGAATTTAGAGGCTGAGTAGTCCACCAATCGCGAGGTGCCTACAAGGCCGGCGGCGGAGGCCACGGTGACGATGTGCCCTTTCCCTGCGGCCAGCATGCCCGGCAGGAAGGCCCGCACGGTCCAGAAGCCTGCCAGGACGTTCACCTGGAAGGTGCGCTCGATGGCCTCGTCACTGCATTCCAGCAAGGTCTTCCCGGAGACGATGCCCGCGTTGTTGATGAGAATGTCCACCCCGCCCCGGGCATTTTGCACCTCGGCACAGGTAGCCTGGAGCGCCGCCCGGGCCGAGAGATCCACCACGAAACCCTGGCCGTCGCCTTGCTCGGCCTGGATGGCCGCACAGACCTCAGTCAAGCCCTGCGCGTCGCGATCCAGCAGGCTCACGCGGGCTCCACGACGCACCGCGTCCAGGGCCATGAGGCGGCCCAGGCCACTGGCCGCACCGGTAATGAGGACATGGGCGCCACGGAAATCGGTCATGGGAACCTCGGGGTTTCCCCGATGCTACCAGCCCCTCAATGCTGTGCATCCTCCAGGGCGCCCTGGGCGGCTTCCCAGTCACTCATGGCGTAGGCCAGGTCCGCTTCCAATGTCTTCTGGGCGTCCAGTTTCGCAGTGAAGGCCTGCCAGTCGGCAGGATCCATGGCGGCCATCTCCTTTTGGATATCGGTGAGTTTCGCCTCCAGGTCCGCCACCTTGGCCTCGGCCTCAGCCACCTGCTTCTCGAAACGTTTCACGGCCCGCTGCTTGTCCTTGTCGATGGCGGCGGGTTTGGGAGGCTGGATCGGCGCGGTGGCAGGGCCCTGCGACTTCGCCTGTGATGAAGGGAGCTTCCTGGTGGTTTCGGGCTCGGGGCTGCCGGATTCCGTCTCGGCGCTCAGATCCAGATCCACCCAGGCTTGGTGGTCCTCGTAGCCGCCTTCGCGGAACTCGGCCTTGCCCTCGTGGATGCGCAACAGCGAGTCCGCCACGCGGCCCAGCAGGTAGCGGTCGTGGGTCACGACGATGGCCGCACCTGTGAAGCTCAGGATGGTGTCTTCCATGGCTTCCATGCTGGGGATGTCCATGTGGTTGGTGGGCTCATCCAGCAGCAGCAGGTTCACGCCGTGGCGAATCAAGGTGGCGATGCTGAGGCGAGCCCGCTCGCCGCCGGAAAGCGCCGTCACAGGCTTGTCCACGTCGTCGCCGCGAAACTGGAACTTGGCCAGGAACCCCAGCACGTCCTGTTTCATGGCCTGGGGCGTCACCCCATGGATCTGCTGGAACACCGTGTTCCGAGGATCCAGGTTCCGGTGGTGCTGGTCGAAGTAGCCCAGCTTCACCTGGCTACCCAGACGAGCGCGGCCTGTGATGAAGGGGATCTCCTCGGAGATGGCCTTCAGCAGGGTGGACTTGCCGGTGCCGTTGAGGCCGACGATGCCCATCTTCTGGCCACGCTTGATCTGGAGCTGCTCCAGTGGCGCGTAGAGGGGCTTCCCATCCCAGCCCACGCTGGCGTTCTCCAGCACCAGCGCGACATCGCCACTGCGCTGGGTCTCGGGGAAGGTGAACTTGACCTTGCGCCGGTCCTTCAAGGGCTTCTGGATCCGGTCCAGCTTTGAAAGATGGGTGCGGCGACCGCGGGCCTGCTTGGTGTTCTGGCCGGCGATATTGCGACGGATGTACTCTTCCTGGTTCTTGATATAGGCCTGCTGTTGCTCGTAGTGCCTTTCCAGCAGCGCCAGCTCCTGTTCCTTCTTCTCCATGAACTCGGAGTAGTTGCCTTCGTAGGCCCGGGAGCGGCCCAGTTCCAGTTCGAGGATCTCGGTGGCGATCTTGTCCAGGAAGTAACGGTCGTGGCTGATGACCGCCACCGTTGCATCCGTGTCCTGGATGAAGCCTTCGAGCCAGCGCAGGCTCGGCAGGTCCAGGTGGTTGGTGGGCTCATCCAGCAACAGCAGATCCTGGCCCTGAAGAATGGCCTTGGCCAGCATCACACGGCTCTTCTGGCCGCCAGACAGCGTCTCCACTGGGCGATCGAAATCAGCAGGGCCGAAACCCAGTGATTGAAGGATGCTTTCGGCCCGGGCACGAATGGTGAAGCCATCCAGGTGCTCGAAAGTCTCCGTCACCTTTTGATAGCGTTCCATGACTTCATCCAGATCCCCGCCGGCCTCGCCCATGCGGTGCTCCAGTTCCCGCATCTCGTGCTGCAGCTTTTCCACGTCGCCGAAGGCCGCCAGGGCCTCCTCGAGCACGCTTCCTTGCGTGTCCGGCACCAGATCCTGGGCGTAGTGGCCCATGCGGATGCCGCGTTCCTTCGTGGGTCGCACGACGGTGCCGCTGTCGGCCTCCAGTTGGCCCAGCAGCAGCTTGAAGACCGTGCTCTTCCCCGCGCCGTTGCGACCGATGACGCCCCAGCACTCGCCTTCCTGGATGGCCCAGGTGACATCCTTCAGCACCTCCTGGGGGCCGAAGCCGAGATCAACGTGATTGAGAGAGGCGAGCATCGGGATGCCTGTCAGCTATCGGTTGGAGAGGCGTCTGGCAGCTGATAGCTGAAGGCTGACAGCGCGAAGGCCACCTTCCGGTGGCCTTCGGTTTTGGTGGAGCCAATCGGGATCGAACCGACGACCTCTTGCATGCCATGCAAGCGCTCTCCCAGCTGAGCTATGGCCCCAATCGGGAAGACCCAGTATCACACTCCTTTTCAGCTTCTGCAAGCACAGATCATCGAGGAACCAGGCGGAGGCGCTGGCCAGCCCGAAGGTGGTCACCCTTCATCCTGTTCCAGACCTTGAGCTCCTTGGGCTCCAGACCGTACTTCCTGCCGATGCTGGCAAGGGTCTCGCCCCGCTGCACCACATGAATCCGCGGTGCGGCCTCAGCGCGCTTCGAGGGACTGGAAGGCGCAGAACCAGGCAACCGGACCGTGTCGCCAGGGTGCAGTGCCTTCACGGCCTCCGGATTCAGCCCCATCAGCTGGCCAAGAGGGATCCGCTGTGCTCGGGCAATCTTGGCGAGGGTATCGCCTGGTTTCGCCCGGTACGTTGCGTGTGCAGGATCGGACCCGGCGGCCGTGAGGACAGGCGGATCCACCTTCTCCTGGGGCAGAGGCTCGCGAGTCACAGGTGAAGGGGAACCGACATTCGAAGCGGCGGGCGGAAGAGCGTCCATGGCGACGGCCGTCCCGGCAGCGCCCGCTGCGGTTGTTGAAGGGCCAACTGGGCCGGGATCAGCGGGAACCACGGGGAGAGGCTCCAACGGTCGATCCCCAAGCAGCTTCACGCGCTCGATCTTGGGTGCGAGATCACGGCTATCCAAGGCGAGACTGGGCGCGGGCGGAACCAGCAGGCGCTTTCCGGGTCTGAACTGCCGTACTGTGATGTCGTTCGCATCCAACAAATCGTCCGGCGCCAGCTTGAAGCGCTTGGCGACCTTGGCGAGCGTGTCCCCTCTGCGGATGGTGTAGTGCTGAAAATTGAGTCGCTTGCCGGCCGGCATGCGGGCGAGTTGGCGCATGCACTCCAGGGCCTTGCCCGGGGGCACGCGCAGCGTGTAGCTCCCGGGGGGTGTAGAACCGCGCAGCAATTCGGGGTTCAACGCCTTCAGCGTGGCGGAATCCGTGCCGGCGCAGCGGGCCAGCACGGCGAGGCTGGTCATGGCAGAGACGGTCACCGTCTCGTAGACGTACGGTGCCAGCGGCACGATATTCAACCCGTACTGCCCGGGGTTGCGCCCGACCAGGATCGCCGCGCAAAGCTCGGGCACGTAGTTCTTGGTCTCGGTGCGCAGCCAGCGGGAACGAGCCAGGTCCCAGAAGTTCCTGGTGCCGATGTTCTGGATGGCGCGTTCCAGGGTCAGAGGGCCTGCGTTGTAGCCCGAAGCCGCCAGATACCAATCACCGGAGATCTCATAGAGCCGCTTCAGGTAGCGGGCGGCAGCCCGGGCGGATTTGACTGGATCCCGACGCTCTTCGATCCAGGCGTTGGCGGTCAGACCGTAGATGCGCCCCGTGGAACGGATGAACTGCCACATGCCCACGGCCTTGGCCCGGCTCTTGGCTTCGTTCCGGAAGCCGGATTCGATGACGGCTAGGTAGGCCAGATCCTGCGGCACGCCTTCTTCAGCGAAGACTTGGCGGATCATCGGCATGAACACCGAGGCACGACCCAGCGCATTTTCCATGAAGCCGCGCTTGGTGGTGGTGAAGAGACTCACCCAGGTGAGTACCTTGTCATTCAGGTCGATGGGGAAATCGTAGGTCGCGCCATGCTCGGCCGCCCGGACCTTTTCCAGCTCATTCCGAAGTTCCTCACCACTGATGGAGATCACCTCCTCAGGGGCCTTGAGACCCGGCTCCGCCTCCCCTGGTGCCTCGGGTTCCGCTGCAGACATCTGGTCCTGGACCTCCTTCAACCGTTGGAGAAGATCCTGCACCGTGAGGCTCCGGAGCAGTTCCGGCGACCAATCCGCCGTGAGGACATCAGCTTCGTCGGCGCGAGCCTGAGCCGAATCTTCGTCCTCCGCTTCCAGGGCCTTTTCCGCCGACCCCACGAGGGACCGCAGGCGGGCGAGGCGAGCCGCATCCGATTCCGGTGCCCTGGGTGGAGCAACCGCCACCTGGGGTGCCACCTGCGGCTGGGGTGACGGCGGCGGTCCCAGGACCGGCGCCATCCCCCAGAGCAGGGTTGTCAGAAGCGGCAGCGGCATGGGCCTAGTGGCTTTCCGCACTCACCAGAGCTTGATAGGCGGTGGCGTCGAGTAGATCGCCAGCCAAGGCACCGGTCAGCTTGATCTTGACCATCCAGCCCTTGCCGTAGGGATCCTCATTCACAGCTTCCGGATGGTCCGCCAAGGTCGCGTTCACCTCAAGGACTTCGCCGGCCGAAGGCATGTTCAGCTCGGAGACGGTCTTCACGGATTCCACCGTGCCGAATTCCTCGCCCTGGCCGAAGGCAGCGCCGGCTTCTGGCAGGTCCACGAAGACCACGTCGCCCAGCGCGTCCTGGGCGTAGTGGGTGATCCCCACCAACGCGGTACCGTCACCCGCGGGCTTCAGCCATTCGTGGTCCTTGGTGTACTTCAGGTCGGCAGGGAACATGGATCCTCCAGTGGGGTCTTTGTTGACGGATGGCTGAGAGCTGATGGCTATTTCGTCCGCTTGTAGAACGGTGTGGGGATGATTTCCGCGTCCACGGCCCGGCCGCGGATCTCGATCTGGATGCGCCCGCCGATTTTGGCAAGGTCTGTAGGGACATAGGCCAGGCCGAGGTTGATGCCACAGGTGGGCGAGGGCGCGGCGCTGGTGACGAAACCGATCTGCTTGCCCCCCTGGACCACGGGCATGTGGTCCCGGGCAATGTCGCGCTTCTCCAGAGTCTTGAAGCCCACCAGCTTGCGGGGGGCAGGCGCGGCTTTGGCGGCCAGCAGGGCATCGCGGCCGACGAAGTCGCCCTTGTCAAGCTTCACGATCCAGCCGAGGCCGGCTTCCAGGGCATGGATGGTGTCGTCGATCTCGTGGCCGTAGAGGGCCATCTTGCACTCCAGGCGCAGGGTGTTGCGGCAACCCAGGCCCGCTGGGATCAGGCCGATGGGCTTCCCGGCCGCCAGCACTGCGTTCCACAGCTTCTCGGTGTCGCCCGCGGCGCAGTAGAGCTCGAAGCCGTCCTCACCGGTGTAGCCCGTGCGGCTGATGAGGCATTTGATCCCGGCCACTTCACCATGGGTGAAGAAGTAATAACCGATGGGCTCCAGAGGGGTCTTCGTCAGGGGCTGGAGGATGCTCACGGACAGTGGGCCCTGCAGGGCGATCTGGCCTGTGGCGGGGCTTTCGTTCACCACGGTGCAGTCGTAGCCCTTGGCCTGCTGCTGTACCCAGGCGAAATCCTTGTCGGAGTTGCCGGCGTTCACCACCAGCAGGAACTCCTGCTCACCCTCACGGTAGACCAGCAGGTCATCCACGAAGGTCCCGTTCTCATAGAGGAAGGCCGTGTAGTGGACCTGCCCAATGGCCAGTTTCGAAACCGCGTTGGGAGTCATATGCTCCACCAGGGCCAAGGCACCGGGTCCCTTCACGCGGATCTCGCCCATGTGGCTGACGTCGAAAAGGCCCGCCTTGGTGCGCACCGCCTCATGCTCGGCGAGGATGCCCGCCGGATACTGCACAGGCATGTCCCACCCGCCGAAATCCACCATCTTGGCGCTCAGGGCGCGGTGGGCGGCGTTCAGCGGCGTCTTCATCAGCTCGGTGGCGGAAGTGGACATGGGAATCTCCAGTGCGAAGTCCCAGTCTATCGCCGGGGAACCCAAGGCAGAAGGCCCTGCAATTCCCAACCCAGGCTCCACAGACCGCCCGGTTCCTGTCCTGGGATAAGACGCACAGCCAGGGGCAGGACCGTCACGCCGGTCTCCGCCGCACGATCGAGTTCCGCCGCATAGGCGGGATCAATCTCCCGGGCCGCATCGAAGCGATCCACATCGGTCCGATGGACGAACAGGGCGATGGCCGCCCGGTGGCCTTCGCGTACCATGGCCTGGAGTTCCCGCAGGTGCTTGGTGCCGCGCTCGGTGACCGCATCGGGGAACAAGGCCCAGGGCCCGTCCTTCAGGGTGGTGTTCTTCACCTCGATGAAGACCTGGCGCCCTTCCCCATCCAAGGCCAGCACATCGATACGGCTGTTCTCGGCACCATATTTCACTTCCGTTCGAACGCTCTGCAGACCCGGCAGGCCCGGAAGAACATCCCGCCTGGCAGCTTCGGCCACCACGCGATTCGGCATGCCCGTCTCCACCCCCACCCAGCCACCGGGGCGTTCCACGGCCAGCCAGGTGAATTTCAGCTTGCGCTCCGGGTTGGCGGCGGGCTCCAGCAGCACCCGATCGCCAGGCTCCCAGCAGGTCTTCATGGAGCCCGTGTTGGTGGTGTGGGCGGTGACGAGAGAACCATCCGCCAGCCGCACGTCCGCCAGGAACCGCTTGTACCGCTGGATCAGGGTGCCTGGCACCAGACCGGTCTTCTCGATCAGAATCATGGCCACTGGGCCAGGATGCGGTCCACGACCTCGGCCAGGTCCGCCGCCACCAGGTCGGCCAGGGATCCGTCCACCCCTGCCCCATAGCCCGTGCGGACCAGAGCCACCCGGCACCCCGCGCGGCGACCGGCATCCAGATCGATGGCCTTATCACCCACCATCCAGGAACGGGGGAGGTCAAGATCATGTTCCTCCGCCGCCCTCAGCAGCATCCCCGGGTTCGGTTTGCGCTCAGGGTGGTCCGCCACGGCATAGTCCCCCTGCCCCTTCTCGTGGTGCGGCGAGGCGTAGATGGCGTCGATATGGGCGTTTTCGAGGGCCATCAGCGTGCCCATGCGGCTCATGACGGCAGCGAAATCCTGCCAATCGTACTTGCCCCGGCCGATGCCGCTCTGGTTTGTGACCACCACCACTGGGATGCCCTTGGCGTTCAACCTCGCCACGGCCGCCGCTGCTCCGGGGATCATCACCAGGCGGTCGGGGTCGCTGAGGTAGTCCACCTCCTCGTTGAGGGTGCCGTCACGATCGAGGAAGACGGCCGGCCTCATGGGAGCCACTCTGCGACGCACACGTCGAACTGGCGGGGTCCGCGGGGACTCCGGCCACTCACCCAGAGCAGCTGCTTCCCGTCCGGGCTGAAGTGGGGGAAGGAATTGAAGAGGCCAGTCCAGGTAATCCGCTCCAATCCGGTCCCATCCAGATTGACTCGGAACAAGTCGAACTCCCGCCCCTTGCCCTCGTGGTCATGGTGGTTCGTGGCGAACACAAGACCCTTGCCGTCCGGCGTGAAAATGGGCGCGAAGGCCGCGCCTGGCAATCTCGTGACCTGGCGTTTCCCGGTGCCATCCGAGTTCATCAGCCAGATGTCCATCTCCATGGGTTCGACCAGGTGCTGCTTGAGGAGTTCCCGGTACTTGGCTGTGGCGGCCTCACCCTTGGGGTAGTTCGTACGCCAGGCGATGAGCTTCGAATCGGGGCTGAACACGGCTCCGCCGTCATAACCCACCCCGTCGGTGAGGCGCAGTAGGTGGTTTCCGTCGAGATCCGCCCGCCAGATATCCACGTCACCGCCCCGCTCGCTGGTGAAGACGACCCACCTTCCGTTGGGCGCGACTGTGGCCTCGGCGTCATAGCCAAGTGATGGGAGGAAGGGTTCCGGCTCGCCGCCCTCGACGGGAATGGCATAAAGGTCGAAACCCTGGAAGACAGGCCACTGGTACTTGCCGGGCGTGAAAGGCGGCGCTGGCGGGCAATCCGGCCCGGCCCCATGGGTACTGGCGTAGAGGATCTTCCGGTCGCCCGGCAGGAACCAGCCGCAGGTGACGCGCCCCTTGCCCGTGCTGACCCGCTTCTGATCCATGCCATCAGCGTTCATGGTGTAGAGCTGATCACAGGGATAGCCGTCCCGGGTGCTCTGGAAGACGATCTTCTGCCCATCGTTGGACCAGTAGGCCTCAGCATTGGAACCCGTGTCCGTAAGCTTCTTCACGTTCCGCAGGTGGATCTCCCGGGAATCCCTCCATTCAACCCCGAGCCCCGGCCGGGCTTCCGCCGTCGGGGGAGCTGGCAGGGCCCAAAGGGCCAGCGGATAGAGACAGGTAAGCACCGTTCGTTTCATGGTCGCCTTCTTCCAGTGCAAACAGGGACTGGAGCAGGATGCCAGAGATGGCACACTGTTGGGCCGTTCTGAGGTCCACCCATGATCGACAAGCGCATCAGCACCGCCCTGGAAGCCGTAAAGGACATCCCCGACGGTGCCCACCTGGCTGTGGGGGGCTTTGGCCTCTGCGGCATCCCTGAGCACCTCATTGCGGCCCTGGCCCGAACCGGTGTGAAGGGGCTCACCTGCTACTCCAACAACGCCGGGGTGGATGATTTCGGGCTGGGCATCCTCCTTGGGAATCACCAGATCCATAAGATGGTCAGCAGCTATGTGGGCGAGAACGCCGAGTTCGCGCGGCAGTTCCTCAGTGGGGAGCTGGAGGTCGAGCTGGTGCCCCAAGGCACGCTGGCCGAGCGCATGCGGGCCGGGGGCGCGGGCATCCCCGCCTTCTTCACCCCCACCGGCGCAGGTACGAACGTCGCCGAGGGCAAGGAGACCCGGCGGTTCCACGGGCGGGAATGCGTGCTCGAGGCGGGCATCTTCGCCGACTTCGCCCTGGTGAAGGCCTGGAAGGCCGACCGACTGGGGAATCTGGTCTATCGGAAAACGGCCCGGAACTTCAACCCCGTGGCGGCCACCTGTGGAAAGGTGTGCATCGCGGAGGTGGAGGAGATCGTCGAAGTGGGTGAACTGGATCCCGACACCATCCACACGCCCGGCATCTTCGTCCATCGGCTGGTCCTGGGTACCGCCTATGAGAAGCGCATCGAGAAGGTGGTGACGCGGGTCAATCCATTGGAAGGCTGAGCCGGACGATGGAACCCTGCTGGGTGGTCAGAAGCTGGACGGTGCCCCCGTAAGCGCTCATGAGGTGGGCGCAGGAGGGCAGTCCGGCACCGGGTTGTCGGCCCGGCAATGGAGCCGGTTCTTCGGGCCGCAACCCGGAGAAAGGTTCGAAGGCCCGCTCGATGGGCTCAGGAAGAATGGGGCCACCAACATCCTCCAGCTCAAGGCGGAAGTGGCGCTTCCCACCCCAGGATCGGAGAAGGATCTGGCCAGGACTCCCCCCCTGGGCGTGGGAGACGAGGTGCCCCAGAAGCTCGGTGAAGTCCGTATAGACGCCGAAGATCAGATCCCGGGGGGCCTGCAGGTTGAGCTCCAGCGGAAACTCCGGAGCCAGGGTCCCGTCCGCCTGGAGGATCTCCAGTTCCTGCTTGAGGAGATCGTGCAGGTGGATCCACTCGGGGGCGCTGGCCCCGGCCTGACCCGCCCGACGGAGCAGGGCACCCACCAGATCGTCCACCTCGGCGATGGCGTTCCGGATCGACTCCATGGACTGGTGGCAAGCCTCCCGGTCCCCCGTTGGCGGGTTGTCGGTCTGTTCCATGTAAACAGACAGTGTGTGGCTCTCTTCTTTCAGGGTCCGGACCGGCAACTGGAGTCGCTGGGCCATCTGCAGGAAGAGACCACCCAGGGCTGTCTTACTGTCCTGGGCACTCAAGGCGCGCTGGGCGTCTTTGAGGGCCACATAGGTAGATTCGAGCCCTTCGTAACTGGTGCCGAGGGCACGGCTGGTCTCGTCCAGATGCGCGATGAGTTCAGCGTTCTCCAGGCTCACCTGCAGAAGCCCTGCGTACATCGCCGCCATCTCCATCTCGAAGGGCTGAAAGACCTGTCCGGCACGGTCCGCGGCGAGAAACCCCCAAAGGCGATCCTCGCCCGAACGGCTGCGCATGGGCAGGAGCAGCGCCTGGAATTTAGGGTCCCACAGCCCGAGATCGATCCCCCGCTCCCAGACGATGGTCTGGCGAAGTTCCGCGTCCATGAGCACCGTGCCCCGGGGGAGGGCCTCTACGCCCTCGGCCAAGGGCTGCTCCTTGGGCAGGACCGGCGTTTCCTCGAAGCCACCGGGTCTCCAGATCCGCCCCTGGAAATAGGCTCCACTCGGATGGAGGCGGTAGGCGCTCAGGTGGTCGAGGGCCAGTTCCTCACGCAGCTGACCGAGGACGCGCGCCAGGATCTCGTCGGGATTCCGGACGGGGATGGTGTCGTTGCTGAGCGCCAGCAACCTGGAGAGGTGATGGCTGCGCGCTTCCAGGGCCTCCTGAGCCACCAGAAGTTTCCGGTTGCCCTCCTGGGCTTCCCGGAGCTGGGCTTCGAGGTGTTCCACCACTTGATGGGTGAACTGTCGGAGGGCCGCCCCTTCCCGACCCTGCTCGAGCCGGTCCCGATGGCCGCCCAGATAGGACTCCACTTGCCCAACGAACAGAAAGGGGTCTATGGGCTTGGAGATGAACCCGTCGCAGCCCGTCACCAGGGCGGTCTCCCGGTCGCTGCGCATGGTCTTGGCGGTGAGCGCGACAATGAGGACTCCAGCCATGGCCGGGTTCTGACGCAGCTTGGTGGCCACCTCGAACCCCGATAGGCCCGGCAGGTTGATGTCCAGCAGGATCAGGGCGGGTTTGAGCTGCACGGCCAGCTCGTAACCCTTGAGCCCGTCGTCCGCCCAGTGCGGCTCGAACCCGGCCTGTGAAAGGAGGCGCTGGACCAGCCGCCAGTTCATGGCGTTGTCTTCGATGCAGAGGATCTTCTGGGCTGGGCCGCTCATGCGGACCCCCGGGGGGCGAGGGGCATGTCCACGACAAAGACGCTGCCTTCACCCTTGCGGCTGGTAGCCCGGATGCGCCCATTCATCAGCCCCATGAACCGCTGGCTGATGGCCAGGCCCAGGCCAGTGCCGCCGAAGCGACGGGAGATGCTCCCATCCACTTGCTGGAACGGCCGGAATAGACGGCCGAGATCCTCCTCGGTCATCCCGATGCCCGTGTCTTTGATGCTCACGAGGAACCGGTCCTCGATGACCTCCGCGGAGATGCGCACGGACCCGCTCTCCGTGAACTTGATGGCGTTGCCCACGAGATTGGTGAAGACCTGCCGGAGTCGATCCCGGTCGCCCATGACCCGGACCGGGCTGTCGGGCCGTTGGTAATCGAGGCGGATAGAGCGGGCCTGCACCAGGCCCGCCGCCATCGCCTTCACCTCGTCCAGCAGCAGCACGGGATCCACCTCCTCCAGCTCCAGTTCCATCTTGCCCGCCTCGATCTTGGAGAGGTCAAGGATCGAATCGATGAGCCCCAGGAGGGAGCGTCCGTTCTGGTAGATGATCTGGAGATCCTCCTTCGCCTCCTCGCCGAGGCGCCCCTCTGGATCCTGCATGAGCATCCCCGAGAAGCCAATGATGGAGTTCAGCGGAGTCCGCAGTTCGTGGCTCACGTTGGCCAGGAACTCGTCCTTCAATCGATCGACCTCCTTCAACTTCTGGTAGCTGGTGACCAGGTTGTCATTCAGCTCCCGCAATTCCTGGGTCTTCTCCTGAACCTTCTCTTCCAGCGTGCTGGCCCAGGCCCGGAGTTCCACCCGGCTTTGTTCGAGACCGCGGGTGCGCTCCTGGACGAGCTGTTCAAGGTTGGCCCGGATCTCCTCCAATTCCCAGATGGTCTCCATGAGCTGGCGGGTGCGTTCCTGGACCCGGTATTCCAGCAGGCGGTTCTGGCGCTCGATCTCGTCCCGGGAGACTCGGAGTTTGTCGGTCATCACTTCGAAGGACTGGCTCAAATCCTGAATTTCGTCTCGGGTGTAGACCTTCACCGAGACCGTTTCCAAATGACCCTGGGCCACCTTCTGCGCGGCCTCAGTGAGCTGAATCACGGGCCGGAGGTAGCGATTGGAGAGGAAGACCGCCACACCGATACCCAGCACCAGGGTCACCAGACCCACGGCCAAGCTGGCGCGGATGTTCTCGCGCACGGCCCGCTGCGTTCCTTCCGTGGTGAAGCCGAGGACCAGGGTGCCGACCTGATCGGCTCGGGGCTCCTCGTAGAAGACCGGCGCCACGGCCACCAGCATGTTGCTTTCCCGGCGGGTATACGTGCGCGAGATGCCATCTTGCAGGACCTGGCCTGTGGCCCATTCCGGGGTGGTCGGGGTGCTGTCCAGCGCTTCCCCGTTGGCGCCATAAACCGCGCTGAACCTGAAGGAGGGGATGTTCTGGACGCCCTGGAGCACCTTGGCGATGTCCCGGGTGTTCCCCGCGCTCACGGCCGGGCTCAGCGCATAGCTCGCCGTCTCAGCCACCTGCCGGGCGCTCAGTTCAGCCTGGGTGCGGATCTGCTGTTCCACCCAGCGTGGGTAGTACAGCAGGTTGAAGGCGATGAACGAGAGGACCAGGATGCTGATGACAGCGCTCAGCTTGGTCTTGATGGACAGACGATACATGCAGGGAGGCCCGGGATGCGGCTTCCAGCCTAGCAGGTAGCTGGGTTACAGCTTGAAGAGGTTCACTTCCCGGTTGAGCATGTGGACCTGGACACCCAATTGCTCCACGGCGCCGCTGGAGGCGCCGATGGCACGCTCGCTCTCCACCGCCTTGCCGAGCACCCGGTTCATGGTCTCTTTCAGGGACAACACGTGGTTCTCCTGCCGGGCCAGGATCTCGTGGAGGCTGCTGGCCAGAGCCCGAACCTGCTCAGTGGCCCTCGCGATCTCGTCGCTTCCCGCACTCTGTTCCCGAGTGGAATCCCGGACCACACTGGTGGCCTGCTGGACGTTCATGGCCAGCGACAGAATGTAGTTGCTGGTCTGTTGCTGCTCCTCGATGACCGAGCGGATCGTCTCCACCTGATGGTGGATGTTGCGGTTGGCTTCGTGGATGAGGCTGGCCTGGCCGCCCTGCTGCAGGGTCTCGCTGAGGATGCTCTCGACCACCCGATCCATCCCGCCCACGGATTCGAGGATGGCCTGGAGGGCTTCCTCGCTCTGGCCCACGGATTCGGCCCCATCCCGTACGGCGTCGATCCCCAGCTCCACCTGCTGATAGGCCTTCCTGATCTCGGCCTGGAGCCTTCCGATGATCTGCTGGATCTCCTGGGTGGATCGTCCGGTCTGCTCGGCAAGCTGCTTGATCTCATCCGCCACCACTGAGAAGCCCTTGGCCTGGCCGTCCCCATCCGTACCGCTCTGGGAGGCGATGATGGCCGCGTTCAGGGCGAGCAGGTTGGTCTGCTGGGCATGATCCCCGATGTAGTCCAGGATCTTGGCGATGTCCGACCCCTGCTGGAGCAAGGTGCGGGTCGTGGCGTGGAAGTCCTGGACGACCCGGTCGATCACCTGGATCTTGTCCCGGTTCCGGGCCACCACCTCCATGCCCCGGCCGACGGTGTGGATCACGTTCTTGGCGTAGCGCTGGGCGATCTTCACGTTGTCGTCGATGGCGGAGGTGCTCTGCTCCAGGTTCTCCGCAAACTCCCGCGTGTGCTCCGCGTGACCGGCGAGGTGGTCCACGTTCTTGGCGACATTCTTGATGGAAAGGTCAAAGTCCCGGATGGCGGATGTGATCCCCTCCACCACCATCAGCAGTTCGTCCATGCTCTGGTTGATCTGCTGCACGCTGCCGGCCATCTGCACGATGGTGGCGTTGGTGCTCTCGGAGGCCAGGCTCAGTTCCATGGAGCTCGCGCTGATGCTGATGGAGGTGTCTGTCAGCTCGTTGATCTCCTGATGGAAAGACTCGATCAGCTCACGCTGGCCATGGCTGGATTCCCGGACCCCATCGGCGGATTCACGAATCGCGCTGGAGGCCCTGGCCAAGTCGCGGCTGGCCGCCCGGATCTGGACCACCATGCCCCGCAGGCTCCCCACCATGCGGCCGAAGCCCTGGGCCAGGGAGGCCACCTCATCATCGCTGTAGACAACCTCCAGCGTATCGATACGTCCTTCCCCGACCCGGCTGGCGTTGCGGCTGAGCAGCAGGAGAGGCTGCTGCACGTCGCGCAGGATGAGCTGGATGAAATAGATCAGGAAGACCCCGGCCAGGACCAGGATGGCCAGGTTGGGGCGCAGTGCCTTCCAGATGGCGTCTGCATATTCCGCCTCGGGGATCACAGCTCTCAACTGCGATCCATCTGGAAGCGCCTGCGCCACCACGATGTCTCCACCTCCCCGCGCCTGGAGGCGGGACCCGAGCAGGTTCCCGCCTTTGCTCATCGGGAGTTGAAGCGAGATGCCGCCTCCTGCCCCCAGCTTCAGCGTCCCGATGAAGGCATCCAGATCCTCGGGTGTGGTGTTCATCTCTTGGACGAAGGCCACCGAATCCGCGAGGTTGGCGAGCTCATTCGTGGCGTAACTCGTGACTTTGGTGCGGATCGAAGATTGAAGGGTGAGTCCCGACACCAGGATCGAGAGCATGAGCACCCCGCCAGTCATGGCCAGGATGCCAAAACCGAACTTGGCACGCAGACTGGTGGAAAAACGGGTTTGCGACTCGGTGAATCCGGGCTGGCCCGCCAGAAGCCGGAAGACCTTCATCAGATTCTGCTTGGCCAGGAAATACTGGCTGATGGCCGCCAGGGCGGCCAACACCATGAACATGGCCACCGTTACCGAGCTCACCAGGATGCTCTGGCCCAAGTAGAGCTTCTCCCAGGGGTAGGCTCCAGCACTCAGGCAGACCCCCAGGTAGAAGAACAGCAGGGACGAGGTTTGCGGGAAGCGGGTCAAAGACCGGTAGAGATCCGGTCCAAGATGCCCTCCAGCCAAGGTCCGACCCAAGGGCTGAATCTGGAGCATGGAAATCCCGGTCCCCAGCCCAAGCAGGCCCAGGGTGGCGGCCATCCCCCCGAGGGAGAGATGGAAATCGGTTGGGGCCGCGATCCAAAACAGTACGAAGCCCACGATGAAGGCCGAAAGCCAGACAAGCCCAGTGCTCCTTCGCAGGCGCGTGAGGACCAGTGCCAGGACGGCCGAGTCTAACTGGGCGGGCGCCTCAACCTTGAGTTCGGGTCGGGGTCCAGAGATGAAATCGGGCTGCGCCATATTCGCGTGTTTCGGCCAAAATCCAGCCGTCCTGTAATTCCAGCCCGGTCTGCCGGTCCGTCTCGAAGACCAGGACCCCTCCGGGGGCGGTCCAGGATTTCAACCGAGCGGCCATCTGAGACCAGAGTGCTTCGGCCTGATCGTAGGGAGGGTCCAGAAACACCACAGCCTGGTCCTGGAAGGAATTTTTGAGAAGACGCCGCAGATCAACACGCATCGTATTGATCCCAGTTCGGTTGGCGTTACGGACTAGACAAGACCATCCTGGCTCCGTCGCCTCCACACAGGTGACCGGCGCATAACCTCTGGAATGGGCCTCAAGCCCCACAGCCCCGGTGCCAGCACAAAGGTCCAGGAAAGGACCACTAGGCCAGCGCTGGAGGATCGAAAACAGGGCCTCCCGGGCCCGGTCTGAGGTTGGCCGCACCCGCAGGTCCCCCGCCGGAGGCGCCACGAGCCGACGTCCCTTCAGGGTCCCGGCGATGATTCGCATAGCCTGGGATGGCTCGGCTCAGTAGGCCCAGCGCAGAAGCGTCGAGCCCCAGGTGAAGCCGGCACCGAAAGCGGACAGCACCACCAGGTCGCCCTTGGCCATCCGCTTCTCCTCAAAGGCCTGGTGGAGCGCCGTGGGGATGGTGGCCGTCGTGGTGTTGGCGTAACGGTCGATGTTCACCATCATGCGGGCAGGATCAAGCTCCAGGCGTTTAGCGGCGGCATCCATGATGCGGATATTGGCTTGGTGGGGCACGAACAGCTTCAGGTCGCTGCCGCGGAACCCGTTGCGGTCCATGAGCAGCTTGCTGTTGTCAGCCATCTCCCGCACCGCGTTCTTGAACACCTCGCTGCCGGCCTGATGGATGTAATGCTCTTTGGCGGCCACGGTTTCCGCCGTAGCGGGTTTCAGGGAGCCGCCGGCAGGCATGAACAGGAAACAGCCACCGGAGCCATCGATCTTGTGCTCAAAGTCGAGAATGCCGAGTCCATCTTCCACACGCTCCACGATCACAGCGCCGGCACCATCACCGAATAGCACCGAGGTGGCCCGGTCTTCGAGGTTGATGATGGTGGACATGATGTCCACGCCGACCAGACCCACCCGGCGGACCGCACCAGCGGCCACCATGCTGGCGGCGGTGGTCAACGCGTAGAGGAAGCCCGAACAGGCTGCGTTCAGATCGAAACCGAAAGCGTTGTGGGCCCCCACCATGTCCTGGATGCGACAGGCGGTCGCCGGGAACAGGGTGTCAGGGGTCACGGTGGTGACCAGGATCAGGTCCAGTTCCGAGGCCTTGATACCGCGGTTATCCAGGGCCATCTGGAGGGCTGGGGCGCCGAGCTGGGAGGCACCTGTGCCGGGCTCGACCCAGCGCCGCTGGCGGATGCCGGTGCGCGTCCGGATCCACTCATCGTTGGTTTCCATGATCTTGGATAGGTCGTCGTTGGTGACCACCTTTGGGGGAAAACATTGCCCAGTGGCAGTGATTCCGACGGGGGCAGCAAGACGACGATTCAAGAGAGCCTCCGGGCGCGAAACCACCATCATCGCATGGACGACGCGATGCGTCAGGGGGCCTTGCGGAGGCGGTGTAGCAGCGCCAAGAGCCGATCTGGATCAAGCAAGGCCAAGTCCTGGCCCCCGACCCGGCAGAGCCCCGCCAGAATGGGGGCCCACGGATCTCCTTCCGCGGGATCAAGCAAATCCTCCTCGGGTGATTCCAAGGTTCCCGTTAGTCCATCCAAGGGAAGGCCCAGACGAGGCCGGAGGACGGCCATGGCCATGGGGGGCCCCTGCCGAGTCGGGCCACCCTCGATCGCGGTCCAATCCAGCACGGGGAGGAACTCTCCCTCATGCAGTACCACGCCCTGGATGCCTGGGGGTCCGCTGGGAAGCGGCGTCACGGGAGTGAAGGCCACCACTTCGCGCAGATCGGCCACGCGCAGCAGGATCTCCCGCCCGGCGGCCCTGGTGTGGAGGAGAAGGGTGGTCTCAGACACCTGCCACCCGCCGCATGAGGGATTCCATGGCCAGGCCCATCAAGGCCTCCGGATCCAACACCCAAAGGATGCCCTCCTCCTGCAGGCTGCCACCCATGATTCCAGGTGCCTGAGCCAGTTCCGGCAGGCTCCGCAGCAGGAGTTCGGACCGGCCTAGGACCTCGTCCACCCCCAACGCGATCTCCAGCCCGGTATCAGCGGTGGCACCCTGCTGACGAAGCACCACGAGGAGCCGCTGGCCCCCGACCGGCTCGGACAGCCCGAGGCAGGCCTGGAGCGATTCCATGGGCAGATTCTCCCCCAATACCTCGACGCGGCTCCCACCCAGGAGGGCAAAGGGGCTTGCCTGGACGCGGAGCACGTGACTCAACGGAATCCCGAAGGCCTGCTGGCCACAGCGGACTTTCAGACAGCCCACCACGGCCCGGGACAGCGGAAGGCTCAAACGCACCAGGCTGCCCCGGCGTGGTTCGCTGGAGATGTGGATCTCGCCACCGAGCCCTTCCACCTCGGCCCGGACCACGTCCATGCCCACACCCCGACCGGAGATCTGGGAGGCACGCTCCTGGGTGGAGAAGCCCGGTTCCAGCGTCAGGCGATGCAGATCATCGGAAGAATGGAGCTGCCCTTCCCGGAGAAGTCCCATGCTGATCCCGCGGGCTTCGATCCGGGCAAGATCGAAACCGCGCCCGTCGTCCCGGATATCAAACCGGATATTCCGGCCTCGCTGGGAAGCTGAGATCTTCAGCGAACCCGCTTCAGTCTTGCCCATGGCCACTCGCTCGGAGGGGCCTTCGAGGCCGTGGTCGAGGGCATTCCGGACCAGGTGCAGGAAGGGCTCGGCGAGCCGCCCCAACAGGCTGCGCTCCAGTTCAAGATTCCCGCCCTGGAAGGAGAGACGCACCGGCTTCCCCATGTCACGACTGAGCGCCTTCACCATGGGCTGGATGCGCTGGAACAGGCTTTCGACCTTCACCATCCGCATCTGGAGCAGGGACTTCTGGACCTCCAGGAGGCCGGCCTCGATCTCACCCATCATGGCCATGGGGCGTTCCACATCTGGGGCCTGGAGCTGGCGCAGGACCAGACTTGCAGAATCCCTGACCTGGGCCACGGCCATGAGGCGAGCTTCCAAAGCCTCCACCCGCTGGGCCGGCAGCCTCAGCACTTCGACATCCAGGGGCACCCCTCCCGGCGAGGTGGGCGCACCGGTGGCGTCAGGCTGGGCAGGCATGGCCGGCGTACCAGGATCGGCCTTCAAGCCGGCCGGCACGCGCGCTGGGTCGGCGAGTTCCATGACCTCCAGGTCCTCCCCCGGAAGCACGCCCAGCCTCGGGAGATCCAGGGCCGGCGCGGCGACCAGCAGGAGAAAGAACAGACCATCCCGGTCGTCGTGCATCTCAAGAGGCAAGGTGGAGATGAGCTCTCCCTGGACGCCTGCCGCCTCGCTGATGCTCCTGAGGCGCTCATCGAAGGTGGCCAGGTCCAGGCGGATGCTGACGCCATGGATGGGGATCCCCGCCAGCAGCACGGCGGTCACCCGGGTCCGTTCGTAATCGGACAGAGCCTTCAGGGCGTCCGGCGGCAGATCCAGCAGTGACGTGAGGTCCAGGACCGCGCCATCCGGGGGCCGAGCCAACGCCTCCAGTTCACCGAGCTGGCGCCGGAGGGCCTGCAGGTAGTCGTCCGGTTCCGGCCGCCCCCGCCGAAGGTCATCCAGGCCTGACTCCAGGGCCTGGATTCCAGATTCAAGCGTCTCAATCAGCGAGTCCGTGGAGCGCAGACGGCCCTGCCGCATCAGGTCGAAGATATCCTCCATGCGGTGGGCGGCTTGACTGAACCGGGGGAAGCCGAGCATCCCCGCCATGCCCTTGAGGGTGTGGGTCGCCCGGAAGAGAGCATTCACCGAGGCTTGAACCACATGTGCGGGCTGCGGCGACTTCAAGGTCGTCAGCCTCTGCCGGGCCTGCACGAACAGGTCCTCGCATTCGGCCCAGACATCGTCGAAGGATGGGTCCAAGAGACCTCCCGATGACACGGCATCGGCAGGAGGGGGAGGAGTCTGGAGTCTGGAGGTACGGATCCCTGAGGTGGCCTTCGGCCACTACCTTAGTTTTCCTTTGGGTCCGAACATCCACAAAGTGGGTCAGCACCGACCCAACAGATTGGCGCGGCGCCATGCCCCGCATCAGGAAGCTGTACCTCCAGCCCAGCCTCGAGCCTGCTTTACACTAGGCCCCATGCGCACCCTCGCCGTCCTCCCCTCCCGTTTTCAGGCTTCCCGCTTCCCGGGCAAGCCCCTGGCCCTCATCGCCGGGAAGCCGATGATCCAGTGGGTCTTCGATTCGGCGCGGCGGGCGGAGGGGGTCGACCGAGTGGTGGTGGCTACCGACGATGACCGTATCGCCACCGCAGTACGGGGCTTCGGAGGCGAGGCCGTGATGACGGACCCCGCCCTGCCTTCCGGCACGGACCGTACGGCAGCGGCTCTGGTGGCTCTCGGCGAATCCTTCGACTGTGTCCTGAACATCCAGGGTGACGAACCCGCCATGCATCCCGAAACAGTGGCCGCCGTAGTCGCGCTCATGCGCGACCAGCCGGACCTGCCCATGGGCACGGCCGCCTGCCCCTTTGCACATCCAGACGAGCTGTTCAATCCCAACGCCGTGAAGGTGGTCGTGGATGACCACAAGCGGGCCCTCTATTTCAGCCGCAGCCCCATCCCCTACCTGCGCAACAGCGCCATCTTCGAGCCGGACTTCCGGCCGTGGATGAAGCCCGAGCAGCTGGCCCACTTCAAGCGCCACCTGGGGCTCTACGCCTACCGACCAGAGACGCTCCAAGCCTTCACCCGGCTGGCACCTCATCCGCTCGAGCAAATGGAGATGCTGGAGCAGCTCCGGGCCCTGGCCGCGGGGATCCCCATCGGCGTGGCGGACACCCCCTACCTGAGCCTGGGCGTGGACGTGCCCGCTGACGTAGCCGCGGCGGAGGTCCTGCTGCGGGAGCGGGGGCTGGCGCGGTAGGCGCCTACCAGCTCAAGCGCGGTAGACTCGAAGCGCGGCCCGACGTCCGTTCCTTGCCAGGAGAAATCTGTGAGCCACCACAAAGTCGTCGTCATTGGTACCGGTCCCGCAGGCTACACCGCCGCGCTGTACGCCTCCCGGGCCAACCTTTCCCCCCTCATCTTCGAAGGTGTCCAGCCAGGCGGCCAGCTCACCATCACCACCGAGGTGGAGAACTTCCCCGGCTTCCGCCAGGGCATCGCCGGCCCGGCTCTCATGGACGAGATGCGCGAACAGGTCCTCCGCTTCGGCACCACCATCAAGTCCGAAACGGTCCTCACGGCCGATCTCCAGAGTCGCCCCTTCAAGCTCACCACCGACAAGGGCGACTACACGGCAGATGCGGTCATCATCGCCACCGGCGCCTCGGCCAAGTGGCTGGGCATTGGCAAGGATGAGCAGCTGTCCCGCTCCGGCGGCGGCGTGAGCGCCTGCGCCACCTGCGATGGCTTCTTCTTCCGCGGCAAGGAGATCGCCGTGGTAGGCGGTGGCGACACGGCCATCGAGGAAGCGACCTTCCTCACCAAATTCGCCACCAAGGTCCACCTCATCCACCGTCGCGACAAGCTCCGTGCCTCCAAGGCCATGCAGGATCGGGCCCTCAAGAACGAGAAAATCCACCCGATCTGGAACAAAACCGTACTCGACGTGATCACCGCCACTCAGGAGACCCCCATGGGCGAGAAGGTGGAGAAGATCCGCGCCCTGAAGCTGAAGGACACCGTGGACGGCAGCGAATCCGAGCTGCCGGTGGAGGGTCTCTTCGTGGCCATCGGCCACCAGCCCAACACCAGCCTCTTTGCGGGCCAGCTGCCCATGGACGAGACCGGCTACCTCGACGTGGAAAAGGGGTCCACCCGCACCTCGGTTCCCGGCGTCTTCGCTTGCGGCGATGTGCAGGACCATGTCTACCGGCAGGCCATCACCGCCGCGGGCAGCGGCTGCATGGCCGCCATCGATGCCGAGCGCTGGCTGGCGGAACAAGGTCTTGCCGAATGACGAGCGCCTGGTGAATGAACAGCACCTCGAGCCTCTGATGCCACATCCGGAAGGTCGTGCCCTCCGGGCGGAAGTGGATCTGGGCCGCATCGCGCGCAACCTGGATCGTATCCGGACCGCCTCGGGGGGGCGTGGGATCTGGGGCGTGGTCAAGGCCAACGCCTACGGACACGGGGCCGTGCCAGTGAGTCGGGCATTGGAGGATGCTGGCGTCTACGGCTTGGCCGTCTCCAGCCTGGAAGAGGGCCTGGAACTCCGCCGGGGCGCGATCGAGTGCCCCATCCTCGTGCTCGGCGGCCTGCGGCCGGAGGCCCTCCCGGCCGCCAGCGTGGAAAACCTCACCATCGCCGTGGTGGGACCAGAGCACCTCGACGACTATGCCCGAGCCCTGCCGCAGCATCCTGTCCGGCTCCACCTCAAACTCGATACCGGCATGGGGCGGTTCGGCCTGCTGCCTTCGGAGCTGGGGGAAAACCTCCCACAACTCCAGCGGCTCTCGCCCTGGATTGAAGGGGCCATGGGGCACTTCGCCACGGCGGATGACCCGGACTCTGGCTTCGCTCAACGCCAACGGCGTACCTTCGACGCCTGCCTATCACAGTTGGCGGACGCGGGCATCCACCCGGAGCAGCGCCATCACGGAAACAGCGACGCCTGCCTGCGCGGCATGCTGGACCAGGACACCCATGTGCGCCCCGGCTTGGCCCTCTACGGTCTGACCATGGTGGCCGAAGGGCGCGCCCTCGGTCTGGAACCCGCCCTGGAACTGGTGGCCGAGGTGGCCCGGGTGAAAGCCATGCCGGCAGGCACCACCGTGGGCTATGGCCGCACCTTCGTGGCACCCCATCCCCTCCAGATCGCCACCCTGGCCTGCGGCTATGCGGATGGCTACCGCCGGGACCTCGGCAACCGGGCGGTGGTGGGCTTCAAAGGCCGGACGTTTCCCGTGGTGGGCCGCATTTCCATGGATTACCTCACCGTGGCCCTGCCCCTGGATGTCCCGGTAGCGCCGGGAGATCCCATGACCCTCTACAGCGGAGATCCTGCCGCGGCGCATAGTCTCGAGCGCCTGGCCCAAACCCTTGGCACCATCCCCTACGAGCTGACTTGCGCCCTCCACCGCCGGATCACCCGCCGCTTCCTGCCCTGACGGGCTCTCCTAGCGGCGGAAGCTGAAGAGATCCCCCAGGCCGCGCAGGGTCAGGGTCAAGTCGATCCGATCCTCCCTGCCACCGGAGACGAGGTTCGTGTTCAGGGCCACATGGGTGTACTTCAGCACGTAGGCGACACAGGGCTCCACATAGGCCAAGGCTACCTGGCTGGAGGCGAAGCCTTTCTGATGGAAGTCGTAGTTGGCGCTGAATTCCAGCCGGAGGCGATCGTCCCAGAAACGCTGGACGCCACCCGCCTGCAGACCCTTCTGGCGCACCAGGAACCGGTTGATGCCGGTGGAGAAGTAGGCCAGGTTGAAGCGGCTGCCGCTCTTGGTCTTCAGGGCCATGCTCAGGGCATTGTCGGTTCCACCGGCGCCCAGGTCTGAAGATTGGCGGAGGCTGATTCGCAGCCGTTCGTCAGGTTCCACATCCAGGTCCGTGTCCACACTCGACCAGCCCTTCTTGTAGCGCCCATCGCTGAGGATGATGGTCGATGCGTGGTAGCGGGTGGCGATCCGCAGGCGGGCCAGGTCCGCGAACCCGGTACCGGAACCGGGCCGCCCGAGAAGATGCTGCTTGAGCCCCAGTTCAAAGCTTCGCTCGCCCGAGGCGCTGTCATTAACCCCTGGGAACGAGTCCACCGTGTCGAAGCGAGGCAAGGCGCCCGCTTCTCCGTAATGGCTCGTCCCCGTCAATCCGAAGTAGGGCTCCGCCACATGCTTGAGTTCGCCCTGGTAGCCAAGGATGGAGACATCCTTGAAGCTTCGGCCAACCTGCGGGCCCGAAAGCCGCAGGTGCCCTGAGGCCAGGAATCGCGTGGCCGCGGGGCCATCCACCTCGAAAGGGCTCGTGGCCGGTATCACGACTTCTCCATTGACGCCAGCGGAGGGGTCGAAGATCGGGGATCCGAGACTGGAGCTGTAGTGGGTGGCACGCCCCATCATTTCAAAATCCGCCCGGAAGGGGCCCCACTGCCCCAGGCGCCCGTGGATGCGGGTGTTGGCGTCCTGGCGATTCCAGGCGTAGCTCTTGTTCGGGCTCAAGGTAGTGCCACCGGTGCCAGTTGTCGTCGTGATGTCGTTAAGGCTGTAGGCGAAGCGGCCCACCCGGATGCCGCCATCCATGTATAGCGGTCCCAGCAGCGGGACAGGGAAGAAGCGGAATTCCGCCTGCGGCAGAGTCTGCCTCCTGAGGGAAGCCGGAAAACCCGAGCTGTAGAAGGGGTCACCCTGGTCATTCGAGTAGAAGAAGCTGCGCTGTTCCGCCGCAGAGAGATTGAGGTTTCCGAAGGTGAAAGTACGGCCCAGGTAGAGCGCGGAATCGAAGCTGGTGGAGCCGAGGTAGCCGAGGCCCTTGCCGAAATCTGCGTCCACCAGATTGTCCGAGGCCTGGTTCACGTCCGCCGTAAGCTGCCAGCCATCCTCGCGCTGCCACACCTCCTTGAGCGCGTAACGGTAGCGGCGGGTGTCCAGGCTCTTCTGCTGAATGGTCTGGCCCGAGAAGCTGCCCTGGTGGGTCAGATCCGGCTGCCAGCGCGCTTCACCACCCCAGAGGACGCCCTCCTTCGTGAAGTACTCGGGCGACAAGGTGACATCGGCCGAATTTCCCAGGGTTTGATAATAGGAGAGCCCGAAGGTCGTGCCGAAGGAACTGGACATCCCAAGTTTCGGGGGAAGCAGACCGGATGTCCGTTCCGCCTGAGCGGGATAGAGCGCATAGGGCACGTAGTAGATCGGAACCGACCCGAGCAGGACTCGGGCGTTCCACAGGCTCGCGAAGCCATCGAGATCCACCTTCAGCGACGAAAGACGGGCCTTCCAGCCTGGCTTTTCCTCCGGGCAGGGGCTCAGTTCCACCGAATCGAAGGCCCAGGTGCGCAGCGTGGTGAAGGCGACGTGGCTGGAACGCAGCGTCCAGGCTGGGGGAAGGTCCATCTGGAGCGCCCAGGCTTCTCCGGAACGGCGCTCCCAATCCATCTCCAGGCGCTCGCCACGGAGCCGAAGACCCGGGCCCTCCAGGCGGATGTGGCCCTCCGCGACCAGGCGCCCTTCCGCGATGTAGTACTCGATGCGATCCGCCAGGAGCAGCAGGCCCTCCGACTGGATGGCACCCTGCTCCAGCATCCAGAGATCACCCTGCTCGCGAACGCGATCCCCACGCCAATCGAAGGGAACCCGGGAAAGGCCAGGTCCCCGTTCCACCCGGAAGGGACGGAGCGGCAGCAGGTCCGCGGGGGTGGGGGCGTCGAGCGGGGCAAGGCGCGGGATGTCTGGCAGATCCTGGGCCACCAGCAAGGCAGACAACGCGCCTAAAAGCAGACCTCGGGTCCTCCCGGGGATGGCCATGTGAAGGTCAGTGATGGTGCGGCAATAGCCGCGCGCTGATAAGGAAGATGCCGACCCCAGAGAGAAGCGCCACCGTGCTGCGGAGACCGGAGACTTTCTGCACTTCCGGCAGCAGATCGGAGCTGGCCACATAGAGGGCCAGACCCGCCGTGAGACCCAGGACGGGGCCCGTGGGCAGACCCAGCATGGACTGCCCGGCCGCACCCACCAAGGCTGCCAGGGCCAGGGTCGCGGCGGCCAGGATCGCGCCACGGTTTCCGAAGCCGCGCACGAGGAAGATCGAGGCGATGGTCCCGCCTTCGGGGATGCGGTGAAACAAGATGCCCAGCACCACCAGGGGGCCCAGATTGCTGTGGGTGGCCAGCGCGGCGGCAATGGCCACCCCGTCCATGAGGCTGTGAAGAGAGAGACCCACCAGTGCGAGCACCCCGCTGAGTGGCGATCCGTCTTTGTGAGTCTCCTCGCCGTAGTGGAAGTGGAGTGTGATGCCATGCTCCATGACGTGGATCAGCAGATACCCGACGAGCACCCACATGGCGTTGCCCTCGCCGCCCTTGGCCTCCATGCATTCTGGAATGATGCGGACCAGGGTGACGGAAAGCAGGTAACCCGCCGCCACGCCCGAGAGCAGACGCATGAACTGCGCCCTGCCCTGGAGGAACCGCACCACGCCCCAGCCGCCCAGAAGGGTGGCCAGGGACGCTAAAGGGGCCAGCCAGTAGATGGACATGATTGGCTACTCGGCTTTGGGCTTCTTGGCGCGGGAGGTCTTGGGTTTGGCTGCTGGCTTGGGGGTGGGGGTGGCTTCGGAGATGCCTTCCGTCTTGGCGGCAGCCTTGGTCTTGGGTCTCGGCGCGGCCTTCTTCTTGGCCGGGGCCTCCGTCACGGATTCAGGGACAGCGGGCAGCTCGGGCGCAAGAGGCAGAGCGGCCTCCGGCGTGGAGGTCACCTTCGCCCTGGGAGTGCGCTTGGGCTTCGCCGAGGGCGCCGGGGGCTCAGCAGCCACCCGAGCGGCGGCACCAAACTTCGGCCGGGGACTGGGCGTCAGCAGGCTGGCCACCAGATCGGCCGTGGCCTTGGGAGGCTCGGGCTGGGCTTCATCCCGCGGCTCCGGCCGGGGGGACGAACTGGTGAGCTCATCGGAGGACGCGGCTGAAACCTCGCCGTTCCGCTCCGCGCCACCCTTGCGGCGCCGACGACGGCGCTTGCGTTTGGCCCCTTCGCCTTTGGCCTCGTCGCCACCGGCCTCGGAGCCTTCCTCTTCGTCCTCCTCGTCCTCGGGCTTGGCGCTCTCGAAGAGGGCGCGCAGGCGCTCCCGCTCGTCCAGGGCCGCCCGCTGGAGGTCGCGGCGATCGTATTTGAAGGCTTCCTTCTTGGGTTCCTTGGGGCCTTCGCCATGGACGCCGAGGGCCTTGTCGAAGGAGATCGGACTGTCACCGCCCAGGACCACGGTCTCGTCCTCGGGGGTGCCCTTCTCACGAGGGGGCTTGGGCGCGGGCTTCTCCACAGGAGCCTCTTCTGCCCGCTCGATCTCGGCCGACATCTCACCATAGGACATGGACCAATCGGCCAGGATGATGACCTTTGCGTCGCTCTGCTCCTCCATCAGGGAGAGGTCACGGCGCTTCTGGTTCAACAAGGCCGTGGCGATGGCGGGGGCCAGCTTTACACGAATCTCGCCGATCCCGCCCTTGGCCAGGATGCCCTGCAGCCTGCGCACCACGGAGAGCACCAGGGCTTCCATGGTCTTCACCTTGCCGGTGCCCGCACAGGTGGGACAGGGTTCATGGTTCACGTGCTGCAGACTCGGACGAATGCGCTGGCGGGTCATGACGAGCACGCCGAAACGATTGATCTTCCCTACCTCCATGCGGGCCTTGTCGGCCTTGAGGCAGTCCACCAGACGATCCTGGACAGAGCGGATGTGGGACTCGCGCTTCATGTCGATGAAGTCGATGGCGATGAGGCCGGCCAGGTCGCGCAGGCGCAGCTGGCGGGCCACCTCCTCGGCGGCCTCCATGTTCGTCTTGAAGGCCATGTCCTCCACGCCGTCGCCGGAGGTCTTCCCACTGTTCACGTCGATGGCCACCAGGGCCTCAGTCTGATCCAGAGCCAGGGCGCCGCCGCTGGGCAGAGGCACTTTCCTGCCGTAGATGCGGTCGATCTGCTCTTCCAGTTGGAAGCGGGAGAAAAGGGGTTTCTTGCCGGTGTAGTGCTTCAGCACATCGAGGTGCTGCGGCATGGTGCGCTTGAAAAAGGACTGGGCGGCGTGGAAGGTGTCGAGATCGTCGATTTGCACCTCTTCCACGTCGGCGCTGAACGTGTCGCGCAGCGTGCGGGTGACGACATCATCCTCCTGCCAGACCAGGCCGGGGCCTTGGCGGTGCTTGTAGCGGTTAAGCACCTCCTTGTAGGTGTCCAGGAGGTACTCCAAGTCGCGCTCGAAGTCTTCCTTGGTGACGCCCAGGCTGGCCGTGCGGACGATCACGCCGATGTCCTCGGGAATGTTCAGCGTGTCGATCAGCTGCTTGAAGTGGCGGCGCTCCTCGGTTCCCTCGATCTTGCGGCTGATCCCGTTTACGGGATTGCCAGGGGTGATGACCAGGTAGCGGCCCGCCAGGCTGATCTGGCCGGTCATCATGGCGCCCTTGGAGCCCAGCTCCTCGCGCACCGCCTGGACCAGGATCTCCTGATCCCGCTGGAGGATCTCCTGGATGCGGCCCCGGCGGCCTTCACTCATGTCCCGGGGCAGCTCGCCCAGGGGCAGAAAGCCATTCTTCTGGCCGCCAAAGTGCACGAAAGCCGCCTGGAGGCTGGTGTCTGCGCGAACGACCTTGGCCTTGTAGAGGTTGCCCTTGATCTTCTCGTTGTGGAGGAACTCGACATCGTAATCGAACAGCACACCGTCGATCAGGGTGGCCACGCGGATCTCTTCTGGATCCGTGGCGTTGATCATCATGATTTTCTTGGGGTTCAAGGATTCTCCTGTGGGTTCCCAGGCTACGGCTGGCGCAGGGGATGCGCAGCGGCCTTGCGTGGGGAATGGATATCGGGATGGGAGGTCGGGAAACCGAAGGGGGCCCTGCCCTGGCTTCGGCCACCCGGGTTGGAAAAAAGGGATGGTCGTGATCCCTGGGGGCAAAGGGCGATGCCTCGATCTGCCCGCAGGATCTTCAATCATTAAACCCACTTATTTCTGGGGGGGCAAGCAAAGAGCGCCAGGAACCTCCGACACCAGGGTTGGGCGAAGTTACACGGATGTCACAGCCAGGCCCAGAGGCGTTCACTCCCGGTCCCCAGGCTTGACAACATCTGAGGGAGACATCCATGCAAATCCGATTCCTGGCCCAGACCATCCTGGCTGGCCTGCTCGTGGCCGCAGCGGCCCAGGCCCAGACCGTGACTGTCATGGGCTCCACGGCCCTGGGTCCGATCGTCAAGAAGGCCGCCGAGGACTACATGAAGGCCCACCCTGGTGTCCAGATCGCCGTGAGCGGTGGCGGGTCCATGACCGGCCTGAACCAGGTGACCAGCGGTGGCTGCAACATCGGCATTTCCGATGTTTATGCCACACCCGAGCAGGACAAGGCCGGCATCAAGAATTACAACATCGTGGTCCAGCCCTTCACCCTCATCGCCCACCCCGGCGTCGGCGTGAAGAACCTCTCTAACCAGCAGGCCGAACAGGTCTTCACTGGCAAGATCAAGAACTGGCAGGAAGTCGGCGGGAAGAACCAGAAGATCGTCCGGGTGATCCGCCCAGAGTCCTCCGGCACCCGCGCGGTTCAGAAGAAGGAGATCCTGCACGATCAGGACTTCAGCAAGGACGTACTGATCCAGGACTCCACCGGTGCCGTGGTCACCACTGTGGCCACCACGCCCGGCGCCATCTCCTTCGTGGAGCTGGAGCATCTTGAAAAGAACAAAGCACGCATCGCCGGCATCGCCTACAACGGCGTGGCCTGCTCCAACGATGCCGTCAAGTCCGGCAAGTATCCTGTCTTCTCCTTCGGCCATGCCTACACCAACCCCGCCAAGCTGGGTGACCCCAAGGTGAAGCAGGCCGTCGAGGGGTTCCTGGCCTACATCCTGAGCCACGAGTTCCAGCAGAACGTGCTCAAGGCCGGCTACCTGCCCGTGGACTACGTCAAATCCCTCAAGACCAAGCTGTAATGCCAGTCGGATCCACCCTTATCCACCCGGCTGACCTTCAGCCGGGTGGTTCGCGGAAAGCCGGTCCCATGCCAGACGTGCTGGAAACCTCCCTCACCGCCGTCCCTGCCAACGGGGTCGGCGGTTCTTTGGCGGACGGGCCCTCAGCTCCGCCCGCTGCGGCGGAGTCGCCTGCCTTCCGGCACAGCCGCCTGCGCCGACTGACGGATCGCTGGGCCCACCTGGCCTTCCTGACTTGCAGCCTCCTCGTGGTCGGCCTCATTGGCGGCATCCTCTTCTTCCTGGCTTCCCGGGGCCTGGCAGCCTTCTGGCCCGCGGCAGGCAACACCGGCAGAGCGCTCAGCCTTTCCGAGGTTTTCCTGTCCGCCGACTGGTCACCCTCTTCGGACCGTTTCGGCATCCTGCCTTTCATTGCTGGTTCACTCGGCGTGACGGGCCTGGCCCTCCTCATTGCCGCTCCCACGGGCACCCTCACTGCGGTGTTCATCGCCAAGATGGCTCCGCCCTGGATGCGGAACCTCATGCGCCAGGTGATGGACCTACTGGTGGGCATCCCTTCGGTGGTCTACGGCATCTTCGGGCTCACCGTGGTGCTGCCCCTCGTGAGCCACACATGGCTCGCGGACGCCCCGGCCTCGGGCTTTGCCGTGTCCGCGGTGATCCTGGCCGTCATGATCGTGCCGACCATTGTCAGCCTGTCCACGGACGCCTTCGAATCCCTCCCGTCGAGCCTCGACGAGGGGGCCCAGGCTCTGGGTTCCAGCCGCTGGCAGGCCATCTGGCACGTCCTCATCCCCGCCGCCCGTCCCCGCCTGCTGACTGCTGCCGTGCTGGGCCTGGGCCGGGCCATCGGCGAGGCCATGGCTGTGCAGATGGTCATCGGCAACAACCCACAGTGGATCGCCCTGATGCGTGAGTCCACGGACCGGGCCCCCTTCCTGCGTGCCCTGTTCACCCCGGCGGCGACTCTGACCACCGAGCTGGTCCAGGAGCTCCCCAACACGGCGGCCGGCTCGACCTGGAACAACGTCCTGTTCGCCATGGGCCTGCTGCTCTACCTGCTGACCATGGTCCTGATCTTGGCCACCCGCCGACTGGGCCGCGGGAAGGAGGCCTGATGCGGGCCATGCCAGTCTTCCGCCGCTCCCGGTCCTCGAAGCTCGTGGATCGCCTCATGCGGGGTGTCCTATGGAGCATCGCGATCCTCTTCGTGGTCGTGTTGATCCTCTTCGTGGGCGCCATCCTCAAGCAGGGTTGGCCGGTCTTGAATCTCAGCTTCCTTACCAAAATGCCCGAGACCCTGGATGCGGGCGGCGGCATCAAGCCCCAGATCTTCAATTCCATCTACCTGGTGGTCCTGTCTCTGGGGCTCTCCCTCCCGGTGGGTCTGGGCGCTGGCGTCTACATGGCCGAATACGCCGGCAAAGGCCGCACGCTGAACTTCCTGCGGCTCTGCATCGAGACCCTGGCGGCCACTCCCTCCATCGTGCTGGCCCTGTTCGGTATGATCGTCTTCGTGCAGGCCATGGGTTGGAGCTTCTCCATCCGTTCGGGCGCCCTTACGCTGGCCCTGCTGAACATTCCTGTGATCACCCGCGTCACTGAGGTCAGTCTGCTGGGCGTCCCCCGGGAGCTCAAGGAGGCCAGCTACGGGCTGGGAGCGACCAAGCTCCAGACCATCCTGAAGGTGGCCTTGCCTTACGCCGCCACGGGCATCCTGACCGGCCTGGTGCTCACGGCGGGCCGGGCCTTCGGCGAAAGCGCCATCCTGGTCTTCACCGCCGGCACCAACGCCAGTGCCCACTTTCCGGACTTCCGACTGACGGTGCCCGGGGAGACCCTTTCCGTGCACCTCTGGTACGTGACCTCGGATGGCACCCTGCCCGATGCCCGGGAGATCGCGGCCGGCACCGCGGCCGTGATGATCATCGTCCTTCTCTCTCTGAACCTGCTGGTCCGACTGGTGGACCGCATCATCCGACGACGGACCCGATAATGCTCATTCCCACCGTCCCCGAAACCAAGCCCATCAAGCTGTCCGTCCGCAACATGGCCTTCAGCTACGGCCAGAAGAAGGTGCTGGATGGCCTATCCATGGACATCCACGCCGAGCGCGTGACGGCCATCATCGGCCCCAGTGGCTGTGGCAAGAGCACGTTCCTCAAGTGCTTCAACCGCATCCATGAAGTCTCCAGCGCCGTGAACGTCAGCGGTGACATGAAGATCGATGGGGTGGACATCTACCGGGGCGGCATCGACGAAGTGGATCTCCGCCGGCGCGTGGGGATGGTGTTCCAGAAGCCCAACCCCTTCCCCAAGTCCATCTACGAAAACGTGGCCTTTGGCCCCCGGCTCTTCGGCGTCTCGGATCGGACCACGCTGGATGGTCTTGTGGAGGACGCGCTTCGCAAGGCCGCCCTCTGGGACGAAGTGAAGGACCGCCTGAAGGAAAGCGCCACCGGCATGAGTGGCGGCCAGCAGCAACGACTCTGCATCGCCCGGGCGCTGGCGGTGAACCCCGAGGTGCTGTTGATGGACGAGCCTTGTTCAGCCCTCGATCCCATCGCCACCGCCAAGATCGAAGATCTCATTACCGAGTTGAAGGAGAGCCTCACCATCGTGATCGTCACCCACAACATGCAGCAGGCGGCCCGTGTGAGCGACTACACGGCCTTCTTCTGGCTGGGCAAACTGGTAGAGATGGACCTGACAGAACGCATCTTCACCACGCCGAGGGTGCAAATGACGGAAGACTACATCACGGGGAGGTTCGGCTGATGCGGCTGTTCGATACAGAATTGAAGGAACTCCGGGAAGGCATCATGGCCATGGCCGGGGTGGCGGAGGAGATGATCGAGCTCACCATCCAGGCCTTGGCCGAGCCTTCGCCGGCCAAGGCTGAGCAGGTGAACCACCTGGACCGCAAGATGGATGAGTGGGAGCTGAGACTGGATCAGCAGTGCATCGACCTCCTTGCGCTCCGGAACCCCGCGGCTTCGGACCTGCGGCGCATCGCGTCCAGCCTCAAGATCATCCCCGAGCTGGAGCGCATCGGCGACCACTGCTGCAACATCGCCCGCCGCGTGGGCATGGTCCATCCGCCCATCCTTGCCGGGAACGACCTGGAGCGCCTGGGCACGGAGACCCGGAGCATGGTTCGCCGCGCCGTGGACGCCTTCGTGAGCAACGACGCCGCTCTGGCCCACGCCGTCATCCTGAGCGACGACAGCGTGGACGCCCTCTACGGGAAGCTCTATCGCGACTTGCTGCGCAGCATGCTGGCCGATCCCCTCTGCATCGAAAGGGCCAGCCACCTGATCCTTGTCATCAAGAACTGGGAGCGCATCGCGGACCAGGCCACCAATATCGCGGAGGAGGTGCTCTTCATCCTCGAGGGCCGCAATGCCAAGCACCCCTATCTCCGCGGCGATTCCGTAGAATAAGGGCAAAGGACTCCATGCCGCACATCCTCCTCCTGGAAGACGACACTGAGATCCGCCTGGGTCTCGAACAGCATCTGCGCCGGGAGGGCTTCAGCCTGACCAGCGTGGGTACCGGCCGCGAGGCCCTGCAGGCCCTCGGAACCTCCGGGCTCAGGCTCGATGCGGCGCTCCTGGACCTGAGCTTGCCTGACATGGACGGCCTTGACGTGCTTCGCGCCATCCGCGCCCACGCCGTGCACCGCGGCCTTCCTGTGCTGCTGGTGACCGCCCGGAGCGAGGAGATTGACCGGGTGCTGGGACTTGAACTGGGCGCCGATGATTACATTTCCAAGCCCTTCTCCACGCGGGAGCTGGCGGCTCGGCTGCGGGCCATCCTGCGCCGATCCACACCGCCCGATGCGTCTGAACGCCCCCCTCAACTGGCCTTCGGACCCATCACCGTCGACCTTGACATGCACACCGCCCGGGTCGATGGGCAGGTCCTGGATCTCACCCGCCGCGAGTTCGAATTGCTGGCCTATTTCCTGGCCAACCCCCGCCGGGTCCTGACACGCGAGAAGATCCTCCAACAGGTGTGGGGCCTCGAATACCTGGGCGAGAGCCGCACCATTGATGCCCATGTGCGCCGCGTCCGCGCCAAGCTAGGCCCGGTCGCGGCAGAGCAGATCGAAACTGTGGTGGGGGTGGGCTATCGACTGGGTGGGCCCAGCGACGCTTAGGCCTGCTCGCTTCGGGTCGGCTGGGGTGGGAGCATCACCTTGAAGGTGGCCCCGTTGCCAGGCCGACTTTCGACCGTGACTTCCCCCCCCATCAGGCGGCAGAGATGCTTCACGATGGCCAGCCCCAGACCTGTGCCAGGCTTGGCCTTGGCGACCTGGGACCGATAGAAGCGCTCGAAGATGCGCCCCTGCTCCGCCTCCGGTACGCCAGGGCCCTGGTCGGACACCTCCCAGAGCTGGCCCTGGGGTGAGAGGTGAACCCCAAGTCGCACCCTGCCACCCGGCGGACTGAACTTGATCGCGTTGGACAAGAGATTCTCCAGCACCTGGCTCAGGCGCAGGGGATCCGCCTGCAGTACGCTTCCCTCAGGCGCGTCCAGGTCCACGTCCAGCTGGACGGAAGCCTCGGTGAGTCGGGCCTGCTGATCCTTCACCACCGAGGCGATGAAGGCTGCGAGATCGAGGCGGACCGGATCAAGATGCAGCGCCCCGCTTTCGATGCGGCTCAGCTCGGAGAGGTCACCCAGCAGCATCGCCAGCCGGTCCACGGATCGGAGGATGGATTGGGCCCCCGCTTGCGCCGTATCCGGCAGCGCCTCTTCCTGAAGGTTTTCCGCAGCGATCCGGATGGCTGTGACCGGCGTCTTCAGCTCGTGGCTGACGTTGGAGATGAACTTCTGGCGGGTGGTCTCCAGGGCCTCCTGGCTCGTGACATCGTCGAGGGTGAGCAGCACGCCAGACACGCTACCCAGCGGGGCGAAGGGGATGGCCCGCACCCGAAGCGTCCGACCCGCCCGGACCAACCGCCACTCTGAGGGCGCTCCGCGGTAGGCCTTCTCCACGGCCGGAGGACTGTCGGGATCGCCGAACACCTCCCTGACCGTCATGCCTTTCCCCAGGGGCGCCCCCAGGCCAAGGTGGCGCTGGGCCGCCGGGTTGAACTGCTCCAATCCGCCGGAGGGACCGAAAAGCAGCACCCCCTCCTCCAACCGCGCCATGATGCCCGGAAGCAACCGGTCCTCCCGGGCCGCGCGTTCCCGGAGGTCAAGATTCTCTTGCTCCATGGCTGACCAGGCCCGGGGCAGATCCTCGATGGTGCTGGGACGGGAGCCACCCAGCAGACGGCCAAGGGGTTCCGCCACCAGGCGGACCTGCCACCGGGCCATGAGGATGATCACCAGGACCACCGTGGCGACGAGGCCGAGGAACCAAGGTGCGGAGACCCCTTTGTGGACGGTGACGCCCAGCCCCAGCCCCAGGAACAGCACGGCCCCCAGGCAGACCAGCGCCCGCCCCAGAAAGGCCCGCACACTGGGGCCGGCCTCGTGATGTGTGTCACGTACAACCATGCCCTCAGACCATACACCGTCCGCAGTGCGCCACCTACGGTCTCCCGGCCAATTTACGCTGCGTATACGCCACCGGAGCCATTACAGTGGAGGACGGATCTGTGGGAGTAGTCATGTCCTTGAATGCCGTGATGCGCTGGCTCAAACCCAGAGAGATGGTTTTTTTCGATCTCCTCGAATCCGCCTCGAGCAATGTGTACCAGGCGGCCCAGCTGTTTGATCGTGAAATCCGCAGCGGCGATCCGGACCGATTCGCGGAGCTGCGTCGGCAGATGAAGGATCTGGAGCATACCGGCGACGACATCACCCACGAAATCATCGACCGCCTGAACCACACCTTCGTCACACCCATCGACCGCGAAGACATCCTGACCCTCACCCACGCCATTGACGATGTGATCGATCGCATCCATTCCGTGTGCGAGCGCCTGATCCTGTATCGCATCAGCCATGTGATGCCAGCGGTCACGGAAATCAGCTCCATCATCGTGGAAGGCGCCGGCGAGATCCTCCACTTGACGCGCTCCCTGCGCAACATGTCCAACCAGAAAGAGATTGGCGATCGTATCCGGCGGGTCCATGCCCTGGAGAACAAGGCTGATTCCATCTATCACGCTGGCTTGGCCCAACTCTTCGAAAATCCGAAGGATCCCATCGAGCTGGTGAAGTGGAAGGAAATGCTCGAGAAGATCGAGGACGCCACCGACCGGATCGAGCTGGTGGCCAAGGTTATCGGCTCCACCGTCATGAAGAACGCATAGGCCGGAGCAACCCATGCTTGAAGGCATCGTCCCGGCCCTGGTGCTGATTGTCGGCCTTGCGCTCGTATTCGACTACATCAACGGCTTTCACGACACCGCCAACGCCATCGCCACGGTCGTGTCCACGGGCGTGCTCAGTGCACGGAACGCCATCCTCATGGCCGGCGTCTTGAACTTCGGCGGGGCTCTTCTGGGCACCCAAGTGGCCACCACCATTGCCAAGGGCATCGCCGACAGCCAGTTCGTGGTTCCCGCAGTCATCGTGGCGGCGCTGCTATCCGCCATTGTCTGGAACCTCATCACCTGGTATTTCGGTATTCCGTCCAGTTCCAGCCACGCGCTCGTTGGCGGACTGGCCGGGGCCGTGGTCGCCCAAGCTGGACGTGGCGCCCTTCACACCACAAAGCTCGAAGAAGTCGCCACCTTCCTCGTGGTGAGTCCCGTGGTCGGTTTCTTGATCGCCATGGTGCTCATCATCACCATCCTCTGGATCGTGCGCCGCATGGCAGGACACCGCGTCAACTTCGCCTTCCGGAAGCTCCAGCTCGTTTCCGCGGCTGCCATGGCCTTCACCCATGGCACCAATGACGCGCAGAAATCCATGGGCATCATCGCCCTTGCCCTCATCACCTACGGGAAGCTCCATACCCACGGAGTGAACGTCGACATTCCCGTCTGGGTCAAGCTCGCCTGCGCCATGGCCATGGGGTTCGGCACCATGTCCGGGGGGTGGAAGATCATCCGGACCATGGGTGCGAAGATCGTCAAGCTGAGGCCCATCCATGGTTTCGCCGCTGAGACTGCCTCCGCCATCGTGCTCTTCACCACGGCCCACCTCGGCATTCCGGTCAGCACCACCCATGTGATCAGCGGCGCCATCATGGGCGTTGGCGCCAGCATGAACGTCTCGGCCGTCCGTTGGGGCGTGGCCGGCAATATCGTCGTGGCCTGGGTGCTCACCATCCCCGTCAGCGCCCTCTTGGCTGCAGGCTTTCTCAAGCTGCTCACCCCCTTCTTCTGAACCAATACCTAAGGTCACAGGCATGTGACCGCGAATGAGTGAATCCGTCACAGGCCGAAGCCATTCTGGAAGGCCCGGTTCACAACAACTGCGTAACCCCTTGGTATCACTCTATTTTCGTGAGATTACCAACGAGGCCGCAGGCCTGTCACAGGCGCCTCCGATCCTGGTTTCGACACCAGGGAGGTACCCCATGACCATCGAGACCATCACCCCCCATCCCGAGGGCGCCCGCTACGCCGTCCGGCCGCTCTCCAGCGCCGACTTTGTCCATCTCAAGCGTCTTGAAGCCGAGATCTGGTCCAGCGACGGCGCCGGGGAGCTCTGCCCCCACTACCTGCGCCTCTGCACTGAGCTCTACGGCGACTGGTGCTTCCTCGCCATGGACGGCGACCGGCCCGTGGGCTACGTGCTCAACTTCGTGAAGGGAACCACGGTCTTCTGCGCCACCCTGGCCGTGCATCCCGAGTACCAGAAGGGCCGGGTGAACTACCTGCTCATCCGGGCCATGGTTTCCAAGTTGCTCCAGGAGAACGTGGAGGAGTGCCGGTTCCTCGTGGAGCCTGGTAACGACGATGCTCGCAGCGTCCACCACGCCCTGGGCGCCCGGGTGGTAGCCGAGGTGCAGGACTACTACGCCCCTGGCGACACGCGGCTCTGGTCCGCGATCACCCGCGAGGACCTCGAGCGCGTCCGGGCCCGCTACACCCGCCTCAAGCTGGTCAGCTGATGAGCTGGGCTGGCGTCCTCTGGCCCACCTTCGCCCTGCTTCCCGACTTGGCGGCCGGCGCGGAGGCTCAGCCTGGCATGCACCGCTGGGCCCGGCGCCTCCTGCCGGCGCTGGGCGTGGAACTCGAAGTGGCCGGGTATCCCCGGAAGGACATCCCCCTCTGGGTGGCCAATCACCTCAGCTGGGTGGATCCCGTCGCGCTCATGAGCCTGCGCCCCATGGGCACCATCGCCAAGGGTGAGGTCACGGGCTACCCCGTCATCGGACGCTGGGCGCGGAAATCCGGCATCCATTTCGTGGACCGGACGGACGCCACCAGCCGAGCCGCGGCGCTGGCCAGCTTCGCCGCCTCGCTCCAGGAGGGTCGGGACATGCTGCTGTTCCCTGAGGGCACCACCACCCGGGGCGAGCGACTGGCGCCGTTCTACGAAGGTGGCTTGAGGGCCGCCTTCGATCTTGGCCTGCCCGCCCAACCCTTCCGCATCAGCAGTCCTGCCCCCCACTACCCCTGGACCGGCGACGAAACGCTGCTCCCGCACCTCCGCACCCTCTTCACCACCCGCACGCCCCTCACGGTGGTGGCGGAGGCCCCCCTGCACCCGGCCGGGTTCAGCGACCCCGATCAGTGGATCGCCGCCTTCCGCGCAGCCCTCGAACCCCGGAGCCCTCATGTCCGTTGATGTCCTCATGCATGGCCTCCGCACCGGCCTGACGCCTTTCCTGGGCCTTCCCCTGGCCCTCGACCCGCGCCCCACCACCGGGGTCGTCCTCGGCGTGCCCTGCGACGCGGGCGTGATCAACCGCCCCGGCGCCCGCCTGGGCCCCTGGGCCCTGCGGGCGGCCTCCATGGGCCTCGGGACGCATCCGATGCCCGACCGCCTGCGCGAAGGCTACGTGGCCCTGGGGCCTGCCGCCGCCGATGGGTGGCTGGACGGCGGCAACATCCCCACCCTGCCCTTCTCCCTCACCGAAGCCTTGGAGACGGTCCAGGCCACGGTGGGCGGATGGGCCATGAATGGCTGCCGCACCTTCCTCCTGGGCGGCGATCACGCGCTTACCCTCGGTGCGCTACGGGCCTTGGCGCTTCAGCATGGGCCTCTGGGCCTGCTGCACCTGGACGCCCACCCGGACGCCGCCGACGGCGCCGCCTGGGGCACGCCCATCCACCACGGCACCTGGGTCCGGCAGGCACTGGAAGAAGGCCTGCTGGATCCAGAGCGAGTCGTGCAGGTGGGCCTGCGGGCCCCACGCTTCGACGACGAGGAATTGGCCTTCCTCCAGGCCGCGGGCGTGCGCCTGTGGACGCCATCCGACCTCCGGGATCCCCGACTCGATTCCCGCCTGGCTGCGGATCTCGCGGCTGTGGGGCGGGGTCCAGCTTATCTGAGTCTGGACCTGGATGTCCTGGACCCCGTCTTGGTACCGGCCGTCGCCGAACCCGTACCCGGGGGTCTCAGCGTGGAAGAAACCTTGCGCCTCATCCGCGCCGTCCACCGCTGGCCTGAGCCCTGGGTGGGCGCGGACCTCATGGAACTTGCTCCCACACTTGATGGCGCCGAGGCCAGCGCCCGGGTTGCCGTCCATCTCGCCCTTCATCTGCTCGCCGGAGGCTCCCATGAGTGCCCTTGAGGCCTTCCGCAGCACCCATGGCGAACCCACCTGGGACGACATCATCACCGGGCATGACTTCGGTTTTCTGGCGGCGGTCGAGATCCAGGCCTGGGTGCCTGGCGAAGGCTCTGCGGCCACCCGCTTGAGAGCTCTGGAAGGCGAGGGACTCCATACGTTCGAGGCCCACCTGTGGGCGGCCTGCTCCGAGGCCGTGGGCAAGACCCCCAGGCCCGGCAGCGCCCGGTGGTCCGAAGCCCAGGACCGCTGGCGAGAGGCCATGCTGCGTGAGGCCCTGGCCTTGGAAAGCACGGCCGTCCAGCTGGCGGTCAAGATGGAGTGCCTCTACGAACAGGTGGGCTGCCCCGACGACATGCTAGGGATGCTGCGACCATCCCAGCCTTGGTCCGGCACCCCGGCCACGGTGGATCCCCAAGCCGTGCAACAGTTCCTCAATAGGACTAGGCGAAACTCCTCCCATCGATCGGGGTCGAATTTTTAGGCTTGTGCCACCCTGGGGGCTCTTCCTCTGGAGTCCCGATGCCTTTGTCCGACCCCAGGCTGGATGAACTCCTGAGCGACGGCACGCTGAGGCTGGAATTCCTGTTGCGCTGGCTGTTGGAAGCCTCGCCCGTCGATACCGTGGACGGCGAGGCCCGGCGTACGACCCGGCTCCGCCGCCTCCACGCGGCCCTGACCTTCCGGGGGCTTATCGGCCCCCTGTCAGAGGCTTGGAACCATGCGTCGGCCATCCGCCTGCTGGCGGAGACGGGCCTGCCAGACCGCACAACCTTGATGGGCGAAGGCTTCCTGCGCATCGTGGACCGAATCATTCCCCGCCTGGATCCCGAAGGGGACCTCTATGCTTTGTTGGATCGGCTGGATCTGAATGAAGCCGATGCAGCCTGGATAGAGAGCCTGCCGGCGGACCTGCGGATCCTCTGGGGATCCCTGTTGGCGCCACCCAAGGAGATCTGGGCCTATGCCGCCCGCCTGCTAGCCCACCGGGCCGCCGCCGTGGGCCTATCCAGGGATCTGTTGGCCCTGGATCCTGAGGGCAGCGATGTGGATTCTCCCTTCTTCCACCTCACCCGGGTCGTGCATGACGCCGGGGAGCACCCCGAGGATGTCGAGGCCCGAGCGGCCTGGGAGACCTGTTGGACCGCCTGCGTCACGACTCTGGCTCAGGCCCATGCCCGCCTCAATGATCGTGGCGTGTCCACGGATCTGGTGTTCCGGCTCGAATTGCTGGAGGCCCAGCTGACACGCATCGGCCAGCTCCTGGACTTCGCCACGGGGCTGGGCGACGGCACCGCCCTCGCCGCCGAGCTGGTGCGGGGCAGCGCCGCGCAGCATGGGTTGTTGACCTTGCTGCGCACCACGGTCAAGCGCCTGGCCCGCAAGGTGGTGGAGCACACTGGCGAGACGGGGGAGCACTACATCGCCCGGGACCGGGCCGAGTGGTGGGCCATGTGCAAGTCTGCCGCGGGCGGTGGTCTCCTCACAGCTGGCACGGCCCTTTTCAAGGTCAGCCTCGCCGCCCTGCCCCTGGCTCCCCTCCTCCTGGGTGCCGCCCTTACTTCCAACTACGCAGTCAGCTTCTGCACCATGCAGTTGCTGGGCTTCACGCTGGCGTCCAAGCAGCCCGCCATGACGGCCGCCGCCCTGGCGCGGACCCTGGAAGAGGATGACGGCCAGGCGCGGGAAATCGAACTGGTGGCGGCCATCACGCGTACCCAGGTCATTGCCACCCTGGGCAATGTGTTGGTCACCATGCCCGTGGCGGCGGGGCTCGTGGCCGGCTGGGTCTGGCTGAGGGGTCACGTCCCCCTGGACCACGAGGCGGCTCTGCACGGCCTCCAGGGCACCCACCCCTTCCATGGTTGGACCTTGGTTTTCGCTGCCCTCACGGGCGTGCTGCTCTGGCTCTCCAGTCTGGCCGCGGGCTGGACCGCCAATTGGAGCGCCTACCGCTGCCTGCCCGAGGCCTTGGCCCAGAACCACCGCCTGCGCTCCTGGTTCGGTGCCAGCGGCGCCGAGGCCCTAGGTCGGTTCGCGCAGCGGCACCTGGCGGGCTTCGCGGGCTACACGGCCCTGGGCGCCCTGCTCGTCTTCGTGCCCATGGCCTTCGCCTTCGCGGGCATCCACGCGGAAGTGCGCCACGTCACCCTCCAGGCGGCCTCGCTGGCCTTGGGCGCCGCCACGCTCTGGTTCGAGGGCACCCTGGCCTGGAAGGAGGTCCTCTGGGGCCTGTTCGGCATCGGCCTCATCGGCGTTCTGAATTTCACGGTGTCCTTCGCCTTGGCCCTCTGGACGGCCCTGCGGGCCCGGGATCTCAGCGGCCGGGCCCGCCGCCGCCTCTGGCTGGAGATCCTCAAAGCCTTCAACCGGAATCCCGGTCGCTTCCTCCTCCCGCCACGCCGAGGTGCTACCCTCGACAGCCGTGTCCCAGGAGACTCCCATGCGTAGAGTGCTTCTCCCTGCCCTGCTCGCCGGATCAGTGGCCCTTCCGTTCGCGGCCCCCCTGCGCGCCGAAAGCAAGCCCGCCCCCGTCCGCCTGACTCCCTTGCGCCTGAGCCCGTCCTGTACGGTGTCGCAGGAGATCGGCATCAGCAAGATCGACCTTGCCTTCTCCCGGCCCGCCGTGAGAGGCCGCAAGATCTGGGGTGACCTTGTGCCCTTCGGCCAGGTCTGGCGAACCGGTGCCAACAGCGCGACCACTATCACCTTCAGTCACCCTGCCAAGGTGGCGGGCAGGGACGTACCCGCGGGTACCTATGGCTTCTTCGCCATCCCCGGTGAGAAGACCTGGACCCTCATCCTGAACAAGAAAGCCAAGCAGTGGGGGGCCTACGAGTACAAGACTGCGGAAGACCTGCTGCGCTGGGAGGCCACGCCTCAGACCGGGCCCTTCCAGGAATACCTGGACTACCGGGTGATTCCCATCGATAACGCCCACGCCACCGTGGAACTGGGCTGGGAGAACCTGCGTGTGAGCTTCCCCGTGGTCTTCGACACCAAGGCCATCTACTGGGCCCACCTCGAAGACACCATCAAGAAGGCGCCGGACAACGACTGGGTGCCCTGGTACCAGGCCGCCAAATACTGCCAGGAGCAGGCCATCGAACCGCAGAAGGCCCTCGCCTGGATCCAGAAGAGCCTGAAGATCAGTGAGACCTACTCCAACCATGAAGTGGCCGCCCGCATCGACAAGGACGCCAAGCGCATGCCCGAAGCCGTCGCCCATCTCCAAAAAGCCATCGACCTCTCCAAAGGCAAGACCCCGAAGGAATACACGGAAAACCTGGAGAAGGAGATGGTGGCCTGGAAGGCTGGGAAGTAGGGATCAGACCCCCTTCTTCTCCGCTCCCCAGATGATCTTGTGTAGCTGCATCTGCACTCGCACGGGCAGGCCGTCGGCGACGACCTGCTCGGCGAGCCAGGCGGGGTCGAGGCGGCCCCAGACGGGGCTGAAGAGGACTTCCATGCGATCCCACACCTGCCGCTCGGCGCACCAGGTCTTGGCCCAGGCGTAGTCAGCCTGGTCGCAGAGCACGAACTTCAGCTCGTCCTGGCCGGAAACCATGTGATCGAGGTTGGTTTCCAGCCAACGATGGACCTCGCCGCTGCCAGGGGTCTTGCGGTCCACGATCTTGATGACGTTGCGGGGCACGGGCGCCAAGTCGTGACTGCCTGCGGTCTCCAGCGCGACTTCGTAGCCCAGATCCAGCAAGGCTCGAAGCAAGTCCGGCGCCTGAGGATGCGCCAGTGGCTCACCGCCGGTCAGCTCAACGAATGGAGCATTGGGGCCCTTCCGCGGTGGGCCGAGGCGCTGTTTCACCTCCTCCAGCAGGTCCTCCAGCTCCCGCATGGCACCGTCATAGAAGGCGTACTCGGTATCGCAGTAGACGCAGCGCAGCGGACAGCCCGTGAGGCGGATGAACAGGCAGGGCCGGCCGATGCGGGCGCCTTCGCCCTGGATCGAATGGAACACCTCATTGATCTTGAATCGCATGGATGGTCACTTTTCTACAGCTAAGGATCACAGACAAGGCAAAAGCGGAACACCGAGGACGCAGAACACCACAGAAGACACAGAGAAAACACTAACCCCAGAATCCGCGCCATCCGTGCCAACACCAGGATGAATCGTGAGTCGTCCTCTGTGCTCTCTATTGCCTTCTTTGCTCTCTGTGTTCCTGCTTTTTTTTGCTCCTTGGCACTGGGGGTAGACCTGGGGATCATCGGTCCACCCACCGTCGCCCGCCATCCAGGGTGAGGATATCGCCCGTCAGGAAGGGGCTGTCGGCGGCGTAGCGCACGGCACGGCAGAGATCGGCAGGTTCGCCATTTCGCTTCAGGAGCGTGCGATCCGCCAGGAAGGCGACATCGCTGCCTTCGGCGGGCAGCACGGCCCCCAGGGCGTGCCCAACCACCCGCACCGTGGGTGCCAGCAACTGGGCCAAGCCTGGTACCAACGTAGCCAGCCCGGCCTTGGCGGCGCTGTAAGGCAGGCGCATCAGCCAGGGGTGGTGGATGGACGTGTCCAGGAGAATCTGCAGGCAGGCACCATCCGCAAGGTGCGGAGCCAAAGCCTGGGCGCAGAGGAATGGGAAGCTGAGGTTCATGCGCCAGGTGATGTCGAGCGACGCCGGCGTCCAGGTGCCGAGGGATTGTTCAGGGAAGGTCCCGGCAAGCAGCACAGCCCCGGAAATCTCCCAGCCGTCCGACTTCAATCCATCCAGATCTGCCATCATTCTGGAGCCCAGATCAGGGTTCTCTGCATTCCATACCAGCGTCCGGACTCTGACCGTGGCTGAAAGGCCTTCCACCCACTCCTCTCCGCCCCAAGGTTCCGAACTGGTCAACACCAGATCATGATCCCGGGCCAGATCCTCCGCCAAGGCGCGCCCCAGGCGCCGCCGCCCCCCCACCAGCACCCAGCAGGGCCTGTCGTTCCGCGAGATCCGCTCCATCGGGGCATTCTTTCACAAAGGTCCCATGAACCCCTACCTCAAACGCATCCGTTGGCGCCTGTTCTGGATCAGCTTCATCTGCCTGACCTTGGCGCTCGGCTCGTTCGCGATCAACCAATGGGTCTACGCGAAGTCGGATGACCAGTGCTCCTGGGTGCTGGAGAACGGCAAGATCGTCATCCGGGAGATCCTGCCCGAGGGCGTGGCGGAGGAGGCGGGCCTGCTGGAGGGCGACGAGCTGGTGAAAATCCAGGGACGGGCCTTCGAACCCACGATGGAGGGTACTGCGAAGGCCCAGCGGTTCATCAATGCCAAGACCGAAGGCTCGATCCTCATCTACACCGTCAAGCGTCAGGGGCGCCAGATCCTGCTGCCCCTGCGCCTGGTGAAGCCGCTGGACCTGGTGCAGCTCGCCCTGCTGCTGAACGGCATCCTGGCCTGGGCCGTCAGCCTGCTCGTGGTGGTTTCCGCACCCGAGCGGAAATCCTCGAGGCACTTCTTCTACCTGGCTTCGATGACCCTCCTCATGTCTGGCGCGACCCAGTCGGGAAATGCGCCCGTGGCCATGACCCTGACGGTCTTCCTGATGGCCGGCGCAGCCGCGGCCCTGGTGCCGCCGCTTTGGATCCACTTCTTCCTGCGCTTCCCACACCCGTTTGAGCTGCGGAAGAACAGCCGTTTCCTCCAAGCCATCTACGGCATATTCGCCTTGCTGGCCATCCTCGTGATTCTGAGAGGGGCCTGGGAGGTGATGTATTTCAGCACGCCCAAGCACTTGGTGGGTATGCCTCCAGACGGCACACTCAGGGCTCTGCACACTTTCGCCCAGTTCCTGCCGATCCCGTTCTGGGTCGGCTCGGCGCTTACGGGCCTCGGCTTCTTCGCCGTAGGGACCTTCCGTTCCCCGGAACGTCTCCGGAAAGCCCTGCTGCCTTCGCTGTTCGTGGCGGCCTTCCTCTGCCTCGACCTGCTGGCCTGGACGATCCTCCAGACCAAGTACAACAGCCTCCTGTTCCGCCGACAGACCTTCATCTTCATGCTCCCGGCACCGCTGCTCCCGCTGAGCTTCGCGTACGCCATCTTCCGCCATGGCCTCTTCGAGGTGCGGAGGGCGCTGGTGCGGTGGGTGAGCTACATGGCCATCCTGGCGCTCACCGTGGCAGGTTACCTGGGAGGCCTGGCCTGGGGTTTCTCGCATCTCTCCTCCATCCCCCCCGGTTGGGCCGGGGCCCTCATCGGCCTGCTGGCGCTGCCCCTGGGCTGGACCCTGCGCCTCCTGCTGAAGGGCATCCGCCGCCGCTTCCGGCGGGACTTCGCCAGCACGCGCGAGATCGCCCTCAGCTCCGTGCGCGAACCCCGTAAACGCTTCAGCGAAGAGGCCCTGCTCAAGTCCCTGCGCCACGCCCTGGGTGAAGCCTTCCGACCCCAGCTCCTGGAGGTGCTGCCCATCGAGGCGCGCCACATTCTCCTGCCCGCCGCTGAAACCACGGATCGGGAGGACCGGCGCGTGCACTTCCCGCCCCAGCCCCTGCGCCTTCCCCCGAGCCTGCTCCGCCTTGCCCGGGAGAACCGCGAGCTGGTGCTGGGTCTGGGCAGCGAGGAGGCCGACTGGATCCGGGAGCAAGGAGAAGGCCTCCGCGCTCATGTGGATGCCCTGGAGGCTCAGCTGCTTCTGCTCATTCTGGCCGGGGATCACCCCCATAGCGCCGTCCTCCTGGGTGGGAAATACGCCGAATTGAACTACGGCCGCGAAGACCGCGAACTGCTGCGCGAGGTGGCCCTGGCAGCCGGGCAAGTCCTGGAAACGGCCATGATGCACCAGCGCCTCTTGGCCCAGGAGCGGCTGAGCCAGGAACTGGAGACCGCCCGGCGCATCCAGGAAGGGCTCATCACCTCACACCTGCCGCCCATTCCGGGCTTCCAGGTGGCCCTGCGCCTGGAACCCGCCCAGGAGACGGGCGGTGATTTGCTCTTCGTCAAGCGGCGCCCCAGCGGCAACTGGCTGGCGGCCGTAGGCGATGTCTGCGGCAAAGGCCTCGCTGCGGCCCTCTACATGGCTCAGGCCACGGCTCTGCTGGAACAGGCGGCCCAACGGGAAGATCAGAGCCTCGAGGAGATGCTAGGCTGCCTCGATCACACCCTCCGCCAATTGCTGGGACAGCGGGGCTTCCTCACCCTTGTCCTCCTGGAGTGGAATGAACAGGGTCACTACCGTCTGGCTCGCGCCGGGCATCCCGGTGCCCTGATGCTTCAGGGGGTTGCGGAGGATTGCTCCGCTGAGATGACACCCCATGGCCGCGGGCTGGGCCTGCGCCCGGCGGGCCCCGGTGATTGGCAGGTGATCGAAGGGGTGCTGCCCCCAAAAGGCTGGATGGTGCTCTACAGCGACGGCCTGTCCGAGGCCATGAACCACGAGGGAGAGCTCTATGGCGTGGCCCGCCTCTGCAACCAGCTCCGTCGGCTCTGGGGCACGGGTAGCCCCCGGGCGGCCTGCGAGGCGGTCTTCCGGGATGTAGCGGCATTCGATACCCAGAACCGGGATGACCGGACTCTGTTTATCCTGGGAAGGGAGCATTCATGACCCGCAGCCCACTTCGATGGACCATCCCCTCTCTCCTGGTACTCCAGCTGCTCATGCTCTGGCTGCAGGGGGCCCAGCTGCACCGCCAGAACCAGGTCCTTCAGGGCCTGCGTGAAGACATCCAGGCCCTCACAGAATCATTGGACAACAGTCAGGGTCCGGTTTCCGACAGTGACGACACCGAGGCGGTGCCCGCGAGCACCCCCCCCAAACTCCAGCCCCATGCGCACGTCGCGGTGCTCGGCATCCAGGAAGAGCAGGATGCGGCCGTCAAGGATTTGCAGGCCTCCCGTGAATCGGCCCAGAAGGCCGTGAAGGACGCCCGGGAAACCCAGTCCAAGATCTCCATCGAGGAGAACGCCAGGAAAGCGGAGGAAACCCGAAAGGTTCAAGCTGCCACAAGCTCCTGGACAAACTGGGCCTGGGCCGCCACGGGCCTGGTGGCGCTGGCCTTGGTGGCCCGCTCGTGGATTCGCCGGCGGGGTTGATGTCCCTCCTGGAATACCTCCGCCTGGATCCGCACTGCCGGAACCTGGCCGAAGGCGCCATCCATGCGGTCGCCCCGGCCCTGGAAGACCCCGACCCGGCCCCCGTGATCATGCAACTGAATGAATGGGCCTTCGTCCTCGCTGGGCGCATGCCTCTGCCCTGGGACACCCACAAGGCCCTGGAGGCACTCAACCATCTGCTCTTCACCGAGCTTGGGTTCGAAGGCGACCGGGAGACCTACGATGATCCCCTGAACGCCTTGCTCCCGGCAGTGATGGCAAGGCGCAAGGGCCTGCCCATCGCCCTCTCCATCCTCTGGATCGATCTGGCCCGGCGACTGGGCTTTGACGCCGTGGGCGTAGGGTTGCCAGGACACTTCATCACTGCCCTGCGCGCCGGATCATCCCTGCTCTGCTTTGACCCCTTCAATGGCGGGCGGGTCGTGGGCGAGGAAGGCGGAGCCGCTCTGGTGAAGGCCGCCAGTGCCGGTCGGATTACCTTCCACCGGGACATGCTTCGGCCCGCCACGGATCGCCAGATCCTCATCCGTCTCGTGCGCAACCTGCACCTGCGCTTTATGAATGCCGAGGACTGGGAGGAGGCGCTTTGGACGGCCACCCACCTTATCCTGCTGGATCCAGAGGATTCCCGGTCCCACAAGGAGCGTGCTTTCGTTCACCTCCAGCGGGAGGAACCCGGACCGGCTCTGCGCGACCTCCGCGAAGCCCTGCGCCTCAGCGTCGATCCCGACCCCGAGATCCAGGCGTGGCTCCAGCAGCTGGAGGCCTCGAGCTAGGCGTTCTGCCCGAGGCATTTCCGGACCGCGACAGTGACATCCTTCCCTTTGTGAAGAAAGACGATCACCACCCGGACCGGGCCATCTGGGAAGGGGAAGGTGAATTGAAAGGTTCGCGAAGGTTCGTTTCCATGGCAGAACTCTCGGAAGGCACCGAGAAAGGCCTGCACGGAGGTGCATGGCGCGATCTCGGTGAAGAAGTTCCGTCCGATCACACTCAAGGGCTCGCGTTTGGCGAGTCTGCTCTCCGCTTGGTTGTAGGCGAGGATGGTTCCATGCTCCGCCAGGACGATCACGCCGAACGGGAGGCCGTCCAGTTCCGTTGAGGAAAGATCCGGGATTCCCCGCAGATCGCGATAGCAGGTCCTGCAGATGCCGTGGGAATCCTCAGCCTCGCTTTGCCCGATCAGGGCTCCACACCAGGCACACAACACATTTGGCATCGCAGCTCCTGACTGCTGAGTACCGCTCCCCGCGCACGGATCACCGACCGCTGTTGGCCGTTGATTACCGGGCCGTGTCCACCATCTTGATCAAGGCTGCCTCAACTTCATGCGCAATGGGGAGCAGTGCGGGATCCTGGGATAGTCCTGCCAGCAGGTCGGATGGGGGAATCAGTCCAATTCTCGTGTGCCCTTGCTCCGTGTAGACGGAAATACGGCAGGGCAGCGCCATGTTCAGGCGCAAGTCGAGGCCGAGGACTTTGGCCGCCTGGCCGGGGTTGCACACCTCAAACACGCGGCAGGCCTCGGCAAAGGGGAAACCCTTGCTACGCAACGTGTTGGCCAGGTCATGGACATGGAGCACCCCGAAGCCCCCGGCCGTCACTGCGGCTTCTAGATCGGCCGAGGCCTGCTCGAACGGTTTACCGGATTCGACGATGTAGTACATCTTCCACCTCCAGTGGGTTCCACCACGGACCTGAGGCCGTGGGTTTCCGGGAGGCAACACTAACACGGCGCAGGGGCCCGAAGGCCCCTGCGACTGACAGCTGATAGCTGATAGCTACTTCTGCTGCGCTTCCACGACAGTGAGCGCCGTGAGGTGGATGATGTCATTCATGTCGCTGTGCCGCTGGAGCACATGGACCGGAGCCGCCATGCCGCAGGTGATGGGGCCGATGACTTCAGCGCCCGCCAGCCGCTGCACCAGCTTGTAGCCGATGTTCCCGCTGGTGAGGTCGGGGAATACCAGCACGTTCGGGCCACCCGGCAGGTCCACCCAGGGGTAGTCCTCGGAGAGGATGCCATCACCCAGGGCGGTGTCCGCCTGCATCTCGCCGTCACATTTGAGGTCGGGGCGCTGGGCCTTCACGATCTCCACGGCCTTCTGGACCTTGCGGACCAACGGATGGTCCACGCTGCCGAAATCAGAGAAGGAGAGCATGGCGACCCTGGGATCCATGTTGAAGGTGTCTTTGGCCAGGTCCGCTGTCAGGAGGGCGATCTCGGCCAGCTGCTCACTGCTGGGCTCGATGTTCATGGTGGTGTCGGCGAAGAACAGCACGCGGTTCTTCAGCACCATGGTGTAGACACCGCAGGCGCGCTTGACGCCCTTCCGGGTGCCGATGACTTCCAGGCAGGGCCGGATGGTGTCGGGGTAGTACATCGTCAGGCCGGCGATCAAGCCATCGGCCTTGCCCATGCGGCACATCAGAGCGCCGAAGTAGATGCGCTCCTGCACCTTGCGGCTGGCCTCGAAGCTGGTCACACCGCGGCGCTTCCGCAGCTCATAGAAAGCCTCTTCGGCCTCCTTGCGCCAGGCCACGCTACCGGGGTCCAGGATCTCAATGCCACCGAGCGAGATGCCGTGGTCAGCCGCCACAGCCTTCACCTTAGCCGGGTCGCCCAGGAGGATGGGAATACAGATGCCCTCCTCCACCATCTGGGAGACGGCCTGCAGGATCAGCGGATGGTCGCCCTCGGGGAAGACCACGCGCTTGGGGTTGGCCTTGGCCCGGTGGATGACGCTGCGGATCACATCCTTGCTGCGGCCCTGGAGCCCCTCCAGGCGCTCCTTGTAGGCCTGCATGTCGGCGATGGGCTGCTTGGCCACGCCCGTCTCCATGGCGGCCTTGGCGACGGCCGGGGCCACCCACAGCAGCACCCGGGGGTCGAAGGGCTTGGGGATGATGTACTCAGGGCCGAAGGTGAACTTCTGGCCCGAGTAGGCCTTCACCACAGAATCAGGCACCTCTTCCTTGGCCAGGGCGGCCAGCGCCTTGGCGGCGGCCAGCTTCATGGGCTCGTTGATCTCCGAGGCGCGCACATCCAAGGCGCCGCGGAAGATGAAGGGGAAGCCAAGGACGTTATTCACCTGGTTGGGGTAGTCGCTGCGGCCCGTGGCCATGATGATGTCGTCGCGCGTGGCTTTGGCAGTGGGGTAGTCGATCTCAGGATCGGGGTTGGCCATGGCGAAAACGATGGGGTTCTTGGCCATCGCCTTGATCATGTCGGGCGTCAGGACGCCTTTGCTGGAGCAGCCCACGAACACATCGGCCCCGACGATGACATCGCCCAAGGTGCGGAGGTCCGACTTCTTGATGAACCGCTCCTTGTAGACGTTCATGCCCTCGGTGCGACCTTCGTAGACAAGGCCCTTGGTATCGCAGAGCCAAAGGTTCTCCAGCTTCACGCCCGCAGCGATCATCATGTTCGCGCAGGCGATGGCCGCAGCCCCCGCGCCGCTGAACACCACCTTCATGTCGCCCAGCTTCTTCCCGATCAACTCGGACGCATTCATGAGGGCCGCGGTGCTGATGATGGCCGTGCCGTGCTGGTCGTCGTGGAAGACGGGGATATTCATCTCCTTCTTCAGACGGGTTTCGATCTCGAAGCACTCGGGGGCCTTGATGTCTTCGAGGTTGATGCCGCCGAAGGTGGGCTCCAGAGCCTTCACCACTTGGCAGAAGCGATCAACATCCAGCTCGTTCACTTCGATGTCGAACACGTCGATGTCGGCGAAACGCTTGAAGAGCACGCCCTTGCCTTCCATCACGGGTTTACCGGCGAGGGCGCCGATGTTGCCGAGGCCCAGTACGGCCGTGCCGTTGGAGATCACGGCCACCAGGTTGCCCTTGGCGGTGTACTTGTACGCGTCTTCAGGGTTCTTCTCGATCTCAAGGCAGGGCTCCGCCACTCCAGGCGTGTAGGCATTGGAGAGATCCCGGGCGGTGGAGCAGGGCTTGGTGGCGACGACTTCGATCTTGCCCTTCCTTCCCTGCGAATGGTAATCGAGGGCTTCCTGCTTGCGTTTCATGGCCACACTCCTTGAAATGAGTGCCCTATCAATGGGCTGAATGCCACCCAGCATACACCTCGTATTACGCAATTATGCCTGCAAGGTCATCAATCACTCCCTTTGTTGCACGGATCACAAGAGATGCTTTCACAGCGGACCGCCCTGGATTACGATCCAACGACCCCCCTCCCGGAGCTTCCATGCGCGTGCTGACCTTTCTGCTGCCCTGCCTGTTGGCCGTTCCCGTCGTCGCCCAGAAGGCCAAGGCGCCCGCCAAGGCAGCCGAATCGGTCAAGGCCGCCAAGGTGGATTGGGATGGCGAATGGACGCTTGCAGCCTCGCAAAGCGACAAGCTCGACGAGCAGATTGAGGCTCACGTCAAGGATCTGAACTTCGCCATGAAGCTCTTCTGGAAGAAGAAGCTCCAGTCGGCGTGCAGGCCCTTCAACAAACTCGACATCCTGGCGGGGGAAAGCTTCTCCGTGACCATGGGCCGGGAACGCCCCGTCGACACCCCAGCCGACGGCACGGAGAGCGACTGGAAGCGCAGCGATGACACCGTCTTCAAGGCCACCCTCACCAAGGACGGCCCCACCATGATCCAGACCCTCACCGGCGATGGCTACACGCTGAAGTACGTCTACTCCATGCGGAAGGATGGAAACTCCCTGGCCCTGCAGGTGACCTACACCCACCCCAAGCTGGACAATCCCTTCTCGTACAAGCTTGTCTTCATGCGGAACGACTGACCGCCCGGCCAGGTCGGAGCACACTAGGGGCATGCGACCGCTGGCCCCGCCGCCCCTTCCCTGCCGTCCCCCCTGGTGGGCCAGCTCCGGCCACCTCCAGACCATCCTCGGCAACTACCTCCCCGGGAAGCCCTCCGCCCACGCGTCCAAACCATTCCGCATTCCCCTGCCAGATGGCGACCAACTCACGGGGCGCCATTACCCCGGCGAGACCGACACACTGGTGCTGATCTTCCATGGTCTGGGTGGGGATGATCAGGCGCACTACGTGCGACGCACCATCGCCCTGGCCCGGAAGCTCGGCCACCATGTCTGGACCGTCAACCACCGAGGTTGCGGCGAGGGCCGTGGTTTGGCGACGCGCCCCTACCACAGTGGATCGGGGGATGATCTGGGCGCGGCCTTCTCGGCCGCCCGGGAGCGCCATCCCGGGCTGCGGCAGTTGGCCATCGGCTATTCCCTTTCGGCCAACGCCCTTCTGTTGAATCTGGGCAATGGGCTGCCGGAACCCGCCGCGCGTCCCGATTTTGCCATCGCCGTTAATCCACCGGTGGATCTGGGGGCCTGCTCCTCCCGCATCCACGCCGGCCTCAGCCGCCTCTATGAGCTGCGCTTCATCAAACGCTGCCGCAAAGCCATCCGCCAGCGCGTGGAGGATGGCCTCATCCCGGACATCTACCGGACCTGGCCACTGATGAGCCTTCGGCAGTTCGACAACGCCTACACCACGAAGGCTGCGGGGTTCCAGGACGCCGATGATTACTACGCCAAGTGCTCCGCCCGGCCGCACCTATCGAAGATCACCGTCCCCACCGTCATCCTCATGGCCAAGGACGATCCCTTCATCCCCTGGCGGCATGCCGCCGAGGCGGACCCATCGCCCGCCGTCCACCTGCACATCGAGCCCTGCGGCGGCCACATGGGCTACCTCACCCGCGACCTGCCTGGGCATCGCTGGCTACCCTATGCCGTCGACCACTACATCCGTGAGCTGCTCAACGGGTGAAGACACTTCCCGCGGCTTCAGTGGGAATCCACCAGGACCAGGGTCTTCTCCGGTCCCGCCCCCTGAGTCCAGACGAGGGAGGCTCCCTGGTGGCACATGGCGATCCTGGGGGACCCACAAGTCGACCCTGGCGCCGAGCCCATGATTCTGGGGGCGGACCAGGCCCCATGGCGGATCCGGAGAGAGATGTGGTCTCCCTTCGTCCCGCGCTGGACGACCAGGAAGCCCGCCCGCCCGTCCGGCCCCAGGTCGATGGCGTAGTCGTGCGGGCGTCCCTGATCGTGATCAAGACACTCCACACCGGGCTCCCAATTACGTGCCCTGAAGGCCTTCGAGAACAGCCGGGACACCCCCCCGCTTTCGCGCTGACACCAGGCCGCCAAAGCCTCGCCATCCCCATTCATGACCAACCGCGGCGAGGAGATCTCCTGGGCGGTGGTAAGCGTGAACGGTTCACTCCAGTCGCCCGCCTGAACGTCGTAGAAGCTCGCCTCGAGCGCGGCCCGCTGGCCGTAGGGGGCGTGGATCCACAGGGCGAGGGCGTTCCCGTGGTCGTCCATGGCCACTTGATGGTGATGGGCCAGGTGCGCGACCACGGGGACGGGATGATCCGACCAGATTCGGTCTGAAGGCCAGTAGTGGCTGGCCATCAATCCTTCAAACAGGCTGTCCTGGGCCTCCCAAAGCACCATGGCGTGCTCCCGGTGGTTAGCGGCCAGTTGGGGTGAGGCAGTGGGATCCGAGGAAACACCGAGCACCACCGGTTCCTTCTCCCAGGCGTCTCCCCGCGTGCTGAAGGACTGGGCCATCACTTCGATCCGCCCCACCTTCTCATGGAGCCACACCACGAGCGCATCTCCGCGTCGGTCCACTGCGACCTGGAGGTGACGGATCGATCCGGGTGTCCGGAACACCACATGCCCCAGATCCTCGCCGGTTCCCAGCGCCTTGCCGATGATCTGCCGCTCTTCCCCGAGATCCGCCAGCCAGACCGCCAGACCCCGACCCTCGGGGTTCAGCGCGAGTCTGGGATTCATCCCCTCACCGAAGGGAAAAGGCTTGAGTGCCGGCGAAGCGGCCGGCCCCATGGGCATGGCCCACAGACTGCCGCCGTTCTCCCACAGGGCCACCCCGTGGCCCCGATGATCCAGCGCCAAGCGGGCGTCTCCGAGAGGGCCTCGATCGAGCAGGGCCACCGCCCGCCACCCGCCCCCTGATTCCGCTGGGGCCGGCTTGAGCACTTGTGCGAAACGTTTGAGAAGTTCCATGGCCATGCGGCCCTCTCATCCGGAGACTCGGGACCACTCAGCCCCTCTCCCAGCTCGGACCATGATGTCATCCAGGAACAACGCAAAACATCATGAAAAATATATACCGTTTGTGTAATTTACAGACTTGATATAGCGTCTCCGCTGCCACTCCGAAGGTTCGCCACCAGCCCCGGAAGCAAATCGGCTACTTCCTGGATCTGGGACTCGGTGGTGCCCCGCCCTAGGCTGAACCGCACCGTTCCCCGGGCGTAGGTGTCGAGCACATGCATGGCGCGCAGCACATGGCTGGGCTCGCGCATGCCCGTGCTGCAGGCGCTGCCGGTGGACACACAGATACCCCGTTCCGCCAGCTTCAGCTGCAGCGCCTCGCCCTCGATGCCCGCGAACCCGGCCAGGCAGGTATTGGGCAGGCGCTCGGCGGCGGCGCCATGGATGCGCACGTCGGGGATGTCTGCGAGGATGCGGGCCTCCAGGGTGTCCCTGAACCCGCGGACGCGTGTCATTTCTGGCAGGCGCGCCTTCGCCAGCTCAGCCGCTTTGCCAAGGCCGACAATCCCCGGCACGTTTTCGGTGCCTCCGCGCCGGCCACGTTCCTGGGAACCACCCAGCATGAGCGGCTTCAGGCGCACGCCCCGCCGGATCATGAGCAGACCCGTACCCTTCGGGCCGTGGAATTTGTGGCCGCTGAGGCAGAGCAGATCCGCGCCCCAGGCCACGGCGTCCACGGGAACCTTGCCCACGGCCTGGGTGGCGTCCACCAGGAAGAGGGCGCCTTTGCCCTTGGCGATGCGGGCAGCCTCGGTGACCGGAAAGAGGACGCCGGATTCGTTGTTGGCGGCCATGACGGCCACCAGGGCCGTGTCCGTATGCACGGCGGCCTCAAGCACCGCCAGGTCCAGGCGCCCCTCGTCATCCACGCCCACATCCGTAACCTCGCCCCCCTGACCCTTCCACCACATCACCAAGGCGCGCACCGCCGGATGCTCCACCGCCGTGGTGACCAGGTGCCGCTTCGTCGGGAACGCCTCCCACACGCCGCGGAAGGCATGGTTCAGGCTCTCCGTGCCGCCGCTGGTGAAGACGATCTCCGCGGGCGTGCAGCCTACCAGGGCCGCCACTTGCTCCCGTGCGGCCACGATCGCGCCATCCGAGAGATGGCCCAAGGCATAGGCCGCGCTGGCGTTGCCAAAGCGCTCCGTGAACCAGGGCCGCATGGCCTCGAAAACCTCGGGGTCGAGGGGCGTTGTGGCGTTGTGATCGAGATAGATCAGGTCCATGGATCTCATTGTCCCATCCCTGATCGCCCCCGAAGGAAGGTCAGGGCCTCGGACCAGGGAGAATGCCCGGGGATCATGGGCAGTTCATTGTGAGAGGCTTGGGGTACTTCCCAGACGCGAACCGGCCCGACCGTTCCCTGGGCCAGCCGTCGTCCCTGCGCGGCGCCCACCACCTCGTCCCGCCCCGCCACCACGATCGCCACGGGGCCGTGATAGCCATGGATCGCCCCCAGGCTGTCCCAGCGATCCCGCAGGATCAGGCTCATGGGGAGGTAGGGATAGTGGTGCGCGGCCACTTCAGTCATCCGGGCGAAGGGAGTGGCCAGAAGCAACCCGGCCACCGACTTCGGCTCAGCGGCAGCCACCTGCACAGCCACACCGGAACCGAGGCTCTCTCCCAGCAGGAACACCGGGGCTCCTGATTCCTCATTCAATCGGCGCAAGGCGGCGCGGGCATCAGCCACCAGCGAGGCCTCCGAGCGCTCACCCTCCCGGGGACCGTAGCCCGGGTACTCCAGCAGCACGCCTTCGAAACCCGCGGCCTCCAAGACCGGCAGGTAGCCCGCCCGCCCCAAGGCGTCCCCTGCGTTGCCATGCAGCACGAGGACCCGGGCTCGACCCAGCCGCGCTGCCCGCCGCCAGCCAAGCAGTCTCCCCTGGGCGTCCTGCCAGGACACCAGACGGATGCCCACAGCCCTCTGGAGGGCCTCTGGCTCGGTTTCGCGGTCGGGGAAGTACATCATTCGCCGCTGGGTCAGGAAGGCCAGAAGGCAGAGCCCCGCATAGATGCCGAGGCCCCAGGCCACCCATTTGAAGAGGCTGACGATCCAGAGGGGCCAGGACCGGACCACGGCTCAGCCCCCCGTCGCCAGGAGGTGGGCCAGGGCTTCGGCTCTGGCTGCCAGGTCCGGCGCCTTGCCCTGGAAGGTTTTCCCGGAGCCACCGCCCTTGGCTCCGAGGATCGCCGCCACAGCCTTGCCAGCCACTGGCACATCCAGGCCAGATCCTTCGCCCGCACACAGCAGGAAGAGCCCCTGCCCGCCCTGATCGGAGGTCAAGAACACCGCCTTGGCGGAATCCGCCATGAGAACGCCCCGGGCCAGCTTCTGGAGGAAGGCCATGTCCTTCCCCTCCAGGTGCGCGTCCACCAGGAACCCGGGCCGGGCGGCCAGGGCGGTGGCCTGGAAGTCCGCCAGTTCCTCCTCCAGCTTCCGGTTCCGGCGTTCCAGAGCCAGCAGCTGGCCCAGCTTGGTCTGGAGGGCGGGCACCAGATCTTCGTCCGGCGCACCCAGCAGGGTGCGCAGTGCTGCATTGCGCTCTTCATGCGCGCCCAGGCGGAGCCGCACCCTTCCTCCAGCTACATAAAAGAGGCGCGTGCCACCCCGGATGCTCTCGGTGCCGAGCAGCTTCAGGGCCTCGATCTCGCCTGTGTGGTGCAGGTGCGTGCCCCCGCAGGTATTCAGGTCCACACCCTCAATCTGAACCAGACGGATGGCCCCGGCGTGGCCTTCGGGCAGACCCCGGGAACGGACCGCCTCCTGCCCGTAGGCCTCGGGGCTGACCCACCGCGCCGAAACCTCTCGCCGAGCGCGGATCTCCGCCGCCACCGCCTCCTCCAACCGACTCATCTCGGCAGGCGATAGCGATGGCGCATCCAGTTCGATGTCACAGACCTGCGGCCCCAGGTGGAAGGCCGTTGTCCCCCACTTGAAGTGATCCTGGGCGACGGCGGTGAGCAGATGCTGGCCCGTATGCTGCTGCATGTGATCGAACCGGCGGCCCCAGTCGAGCGTCAGCGTGGCCGGGCCTTCCGCCAGCGGCGAGGCCAGGTAGTGGCGGATGCCGCCCTCCCCCTTCTGCACCTCCAGCACGGCCACCCCATTCAAGGTGCCTTGGTCGCAGGGCTGGCCGCCGCCCTCGGGGTAGCAGACGGTGTCCTCCAGGATCACGAAAGAACGGCCCTTCTCCTCGCCGCAGCGCAGGATGCGGGTCTCCAGCAAGGTGGCAAAGGGATCGCGCTCGTAGGCAGGAAGCTGAGTCATGGGGGGAGCCTAGCACGGCGCTGATACGCTGGAACGGTCGCTGCCATGTCCCACATCCCCCTGCCCGAACGCCTCCGCCCCACCACCCTCGACGAGGTGGTGGGCCAGGGCCATCTGCTGGGCCCCCGAGGCGCCCTGACGCGGCTGACCGCAGGGGGGCGACTTCCATCCATGGTGATGTGGGGCCCGCCGGGCACCGGCAAGACCACCCTGGCCCGCATCCTGGCCGAGGCCACGGGCCATGGGTTCATGGAGTTTTCGGGAGCCAGCGGCAGCGCGGCGGAGCTGAAGAAGTTCCTGGCGGACAGCCGCGAGATGCCCCTGTTCCGCACCGTGCCGCCCGTGGTGTTCCTGGACGAGATCCACCGCTTCAACCGGGCCCAGCAGGACATCCTGCTGCCCTTCCTGGAGCGCGGCGAGGCCATCCTCATCGGCGCCACCACGGAGAACCCGGCCTTCTACTTAAATCCGGCGCTGCGCAGCCGCTGCCAGCTCATCGCCCTCAAGGCCCTGGAGCCCGTCCACATCCAGCAGGTGCTCAAGCGGGCCTGGGCCAAGGAGCGGCCCAGGCAGCCGGAGCCCGCCGAAGTCTTTGAGTGGCTCTCCCACTGGGCCGGTGGCGATCTGCGCTCGGCGCTGTCGGGCTTGGAGACCTGGATGGAGATGCCGGATCCGGATCTGGAATCCCTGCAGGGCGCCCTGGGTGGCCGCATGATGTTCGACCGCGCCGACGGCCACTACGACTTGGCCAGCGCCTTCCAGAAAAGCCTGCGGGGGTCCGACGCGGATGCCGCCCTCTACTACCTGAGCCGCATGATCCGTGGCGGCGAGGATCCCCGCTTCATCGCCCGGCGCCTCATGGTCTGCGCCGCCGAGGACGTGGGCAATGCCGATCCCCAGGCCTTCCTTCTCTGCGAAGCCGCCAGCCGGGCCGTGGAACAGATTGGCTGGCCTGAGGCCCGCATCCCCCTGGCCCAGGCCGTGATCTACGTGGCCAACGCTGCCAAGAGCAACGCCACCGTCCTGGCCGTGGATGCGGCCCTGGCGGCCGATGACGCCCCCATCCCCGAGGCCATCCGTGACGCCCACACCGCCACGGCCCGGAAGGCCGGCCGTGGTGCGGGTTACCACTACTCCCACGACGACTACGACCGCGAGCAGACTTTCCTCCCTGACAAGCTCAAGGGAACATCCTTTTACGAACCGAAACGCCCCCAGGAACGGAACTGGCGTGACCACCAGGAACCCGATGCCACGGCGCTTGCCGGCCTGTGGGGGGCCTGGGTCGAAGCCCATCCCGAAGGTGGCGAGGTGCCTCTGGATGCCTGGAGCGCCGAGCTGTCTAGCAGCCGCGAAGCCCTGGCCCGGGCCATCCACAAACTGGCCCAGGGGAAGTTCACCCTGGGCCGGAAGCTGGAAGCAAAGCCGATCTGATCACTCCAGATGGCCCATGCGTCCCGCCTGGTAGTCCGTGATGGCCTGTTCGATCTCTTCGCGGGTATTCATCACGAAGGGGCCGTAGTGGGCGATGGGCTCCCGGATGGGCTCCCCGGCCAGCAGCATGAGGCTGACGGGCGAGGTGGCTTCCAGGGCCAAGTCGTCCCCGTCGCCCAGCAATGCCACCGAGTTCGCCGACACTTCCGTGCCTTCGATGCGGATGTCTCCGTGCAGCGGTACCGCCGCGGCGATCCACCCGGCCGGAATGCTGTGCTGGAACCGCGCGCCGGTCTCCAGTTCGAGGTGGGCATAGGCGATCTTCGCGGGGGTCTGGGCAGGACCGGTCACGCCCGCCCAGGTGCCCGCCAGCACGCGCATGCGGCCGCCGGGGAGGGGCTTCCAAGGCATGGCTTCTGGCTGCAGATCGGTATAGCCGGGAGTCGAGCCCTTCAGGGCCTTGGGCAGGTTGATCCAGAGCTGCACGCCCTCGATGGGACCGCCGGTCTCGAGATGCTCTGGCACCGGCATCTCCTCATGGACGATGCCTGCCCCCGCGTTCATGAGCTGGGCGCCGCCAGGTCGCAGAAGGCCGGACCCACCGGTGCTGTCCCGGTGCCGGAAGGCGCCCTGGATGAGGTAGGTGAGGGTCTGGAAGCCGCGGTGGGGGTGGGGCGGGAAGCCCGCGTCCGTGCCCGGTGGCAGCACCATGGGGCCGAAGTGGTCCATGAGCAGGAAGGGGTCCATGGCGCGGAAGGCATCGGCGCCCCGATGCCCCTGGCCAGGCACCAGGCGCGTGAGGGGCACCCGGTTGCCATCCTCCGTGGGGAGGCCTGGCACGACGAGGGAGACAGGTTTGAAGGACATGGGACCTCCTTAGGCGAGATCAAAGAACAGGATTTCCGAAGGCGAACCAGCCACCACGGTGAGGGCCGGTTCCCCTTCCATGCGGGCAGAATCCCCCGCGTTCATGGTCGTGCCATTGAGCGTCACGGAACCCTTGGCCACGTGGACGAAGCCGGCGCGCCCGGTTGGGATCACGGCCTTCGCTTCTCGCCCCGCCTCCAGGCGGGCTGCGAACACCTTCACGTCCTGGAAAAGCTTCACGGAGCCTTCGGCACCATCAGGGCTGGCGATGAGACGCAGCTGGTTGTGCAGCTCGATTTCGGGAAATGCCACCTGGTCGTATCGGGGGGTCAGCCCCTGCCGGCCTGGCAGAATCCAGATCTGGAGAAAATGCACCGGCTCCGCGGCTGAAGCATTGAACTCGCTGTGGCGGATGCCGGTGCCGGCACTCATGACCTGGGCTTCGCCGGGGCGGATGACCCCGTGCGTGCCCAGGCTGTCACGGTGTTCCAGGGCCCCTGACAGCACCCAGGTGAGGATCTCCATGTCCCTGTGGCCGTGGGTTCCGAAACCCTTGCCTGCTTGCACCCGGTCTTCGTTGATGACTCGCAAGGCGTGGAACTGCTGATGGTCGGGATCGAAGTACTCCCCGAAGGAAAAGGTGTGGCGGGTGTCCAGCCATCCGAAATCGAAGTGGCCCCGGGCCCCGGCAGGTCGCAGCGTGATCATGGCGCCTCCTGGAAGCATTTTACGTGTTTAAACTCGTATTTCAAGTCCCCCCTGAAAAAAACCGGCACTGATCGATGACCTGGACGTATCTTTGGGGCATCCGACGGAGGTCGCCGTGATCACACGGGTGCTGGTGGGTGTGGACTTCTCCGAAGCCTCGAAGCAGGCCCTGGAGCGTGCCGGGAACTGGGCAGCCCGCTGCGGAGTGCCCCTGGTCGCCATGCACGTCCTCCAGCCGCCCGCGCCCATGTTGCCTGAGGCGCAGATCGCCCTGCCCGACCCGGCTTGGCTGAAGAGCATGGAGGACCATGCCCGGGAGCAGCTGGAAGCCTGGGTCAAACCCTACGGAGGTTCAGAGGTCATCGTGAAGTGGGGCGGCCCTGCGGAGGAACTGATCTCGGAAGCGGACCCGAAGACGCTGCTGGTGGTGGCCCAGGTCGGCCATTCCACCCTGGAACGCCTCCTCTTCGGCAGCACCGCCGCCCGTGTGGTGCGGTTGGCACCCTGCGACGTGCTTGTCGTGCGGACCGAGAAGACACACTAGGGTCTGTTCTCAAAGTGGATGCGAGCCGCGACGCCGTCCAGCCGCGCGCATGGCCAGGCGGCGGCCGAAGGGCGATGCGGGACATCGTTCGAGGTCGCCAACGCAGCCAGGGGTGCGGCTGGGCGACGTCCCGAAAGGCAAGGGGCGGCGCCCGGCGCGATGCGGCGTCAAGCTCCTCGTCGATAGTGCCGCAATCGCCTTCGTCGCTTTCCTGGCCTCGCTTGGGCGGCGCCCCTTGCGCGGCCACACCCCACTTTGAAAACAGACCCTAGCCTGCAAGTTGCCTGACGAGGGCGGCCATATCGGTGGCTTGGCGCTGGAGGATGGACTCGGCTGCGCGGTGCAGACCCTCCAGGTGTTCCGGGCTGGTGTCATCCATCTCGCTGAGGCCGGCGTCGAGATCAGCCTGGAAGCGCAGGTAGCGGGGAACACCGTCTGCGGCTGGAGGCAGCAGCTGACGCAGCTGGTAGTCCACGGTGTCGGCGACGCCATCGAAGATCACATCCAGCACGGGTCGGGCCCACCCGGCCACGCCCCATCCTTTCGCGTCCTCGTACCGGTAGGGTCGGGCGTAGAGGCCCGTACCGAGGGATACCAGCAGGATGCCGTCCCTGCTCCGGCCTGCTTTGGCCAGGGCCTGCCAGCCTTCGGCGTAGGCGCACATGGCGGGGTTGTTGGCAAAGACGCCGCCATCCACGAGCACATCACGATCGCCTGGCCAGGACACCAGCAGGGGCTCGAAGTAGGTGGGCGCGGCACTGGTGGCCCGGGCCGCCACGCGCATGGGCACGTCATAGCGGGCGTCCTCTCGCGCCCGGCGGCGACGGTAGAAGAACGCGTCCCGCTTCTCGAGGTCGTAGGCCGTCACCAACACTTCCACGAGCGCCTCCTTCAGGCGCGACTCCCCAAAATACTGCGCGAGCACCCCTTCGATGCCATCGCTCGGATACTTCGCTGCCCGCAGGCCCATGGGATTCGTGAGGCGCCGCCAAAGGCTTTCATCGAAGATCCGCCCACCTTCCTTCACGTAGAGACCAGCTAGGTCCTGCGCTGAGTAGCGGGGTCGACCCCCGTCCCCTGGCATCGCCAGCCCCAACGCCAGGATGCCTCCTGTGCTGGTGCCTGTGATCAGATCGAAGCAGTCGGAAATGGGACGGCCGGTTTGCCGCTCCAACTCTCCCAGCACCAGAGCCGGGATCAGACCGCGGACACCTCCGCCATCGATGGAGAGGATGCGGAAGGGTTTGGGCATGGGGCATTCTATGCCATGAAAAACGGGCCATGCGGCCCGTTTTTCATGGGTGGGAAGGGCGACTAGCGATAAGCAGGAATCCCAGTCACTTCCTGGCCGATGATGAGGGTGTGCATATCGTGCGTACCCTCGTAGGTGTAGACACTCTCGAGGTTGGCCATGTGGCGCATGACGGGGTACTCGTCGAGGATGCCGTTGGCGCCCAGGATGGTGCGGGCCTTGCGGCAGACTTCGAGGGCGATGTTCACGTTGTTCATCTTGGCCATGGAGACCTGGGCGGTGGTGTAGGTTTTGGCGTCCTTCAGGCGGCCCAGCTGGTGCACCAGCAACTGGCCCTTGGTGATCTCCGTGACCATCCAGGCCAGCTTCTCCTGCTGGAGCTGGTAGCTGGCGATGGGCTTGTCGAACTGGATCCGGGTCTTCGCGTAGTCCAGGGCGCACTGGTAGCAGGCGTCCGCGGCGCCCAAGGCGCCCCAGGCGATCCCGTAGCGGGCCTGGGTGAGGCAGCCCAGGGGGCCCTTCAAGCCCTTCACGTTGGGCAGCAGGGACGTGGCCTCGTCGACGATGACGTCTTCCAGCACCAGCTCGGAAGTGGTGGAGGCACGCAGGCTCCACTTGCCCTTCATCTCGGGGGCGCTGAACCCGGGGGTGCCCTTCTCCACGAGGAAGCCGCGGATGCCGTCCTCAGTCTGGGCCCACACCACGGCCACATCGGCCACGGTGCCATTGGTGATCCACATCTTGGTGCCGTTGATGCGCCACTTGCCGCCGGGTTCCCGCACGGCCTTGGTGAGCATGCCACCGGGGTTGGAGCCGAAGTCGGGCTCCGTGAGGCCGAAGCAGCCGATCTTCTCGCCGGTGGCCAGCTTGGGCAGCCAGTGCCGCCTCTGTTCCTCACTGCCGTAGGTGTAGATGGGCCACATGACGAGGCTGCCCTGCACGGAGGCGAAGGAGCGGAGGCCGGAGTCACCACGCTCGAGCTCATACATCAGCAGGCCGTAGGCGACGTTGGACACGCCCATGCAGCCGTATTCCTCGGGCAGCGAAGGGCCGTAGAAGCCCAGCTCGCCCATCTTGGGGATGAGGTGCTTGGGGAAGGTCTGGTCCTGGGCGTGCTTCTCGATGATGGGCAGCACTTCAGCGTTGACGAACTTCCGCGCGGTTTCGCGGATCATCCGTTCTTCTTCGGTGAGCAGGCCCTCGAAGCCCATGTAGTCGGTGATGTGGGTGAAGGTGGCGTAGGCGCCGGCCATGGGGAACTCCTGGAATGCCCTGAAGCCTCGGGCGATGGAACGGAAACGGCGCTGCAGCAGCGCGCCGGGGCCAGTCTACCGCCCTGTCCAAAGCTGACGGACGTTCCAACGCGCGGCGACGCCCAGATCCGTGTCGTGGAGGGCAATCTCCTTGACGAAGTGGAAAATCAGGCACCCTGGGCCGGGTCCTCCAAGAGCCTGCCCCCGGTGGCATGAGGGGTTTCGTGGCAGTGGCGGCAGCGGGCCTCGTAGGCCTCGGCGGCGCCCACCAGCACCTGGCCGCCGGTCTGCACCATGCGCTGGGTCCGCCCCGCCAGAGCGCCACACACCATGCAGATGGCCTGAAGCTTGGTCACATATTCCGCCTTTGCCAGCAGGATGGGCATGATGCCGAAGGGCTCGCCATTGGAGTCCTGGTCCAGGCCGCCGGCGATGATCCGCACGCCCCGGTTGGCCAGATCTTCGATGATGGGGATGAGACCTTCATCCATGAACTGGACCTCATCCAGGGCGATCACCTGGGCTTCGGGATCCAGGTGCCGGGCCAGTTCGACGCTGTCCTTCACGGGGACGGCGTCATGCTTGCGCTGGCTGTGGCTGGCAATGGCGGAAACGTCGTAGCGGTCGTCCAGGGCGGGTTTGAAGACCTGGACCTTCTGCTTGGCGATGATGGCCCGCTTGATGCGCCGGATCAGTTCCTCGGACTTGCCCGAGAACATGGGACCGCAAATCACCTCCAGGGAACCCTGGCGCTGGTGCACGAACATCGGGAATCCTTATCGCTTGGGCCGCGGGTCCGGCTCGGGAGCCTTGGCCGGGGCCATGGGGTCGGGAAGACTGGTCAGATCGGGAACCGGATTCTTCCCGTCCAGCGTGCTTCCAAGCCGCTTCGCGAGTGCCACGCCGCCATCTTTCGGGGCCGCCATGCGGAGCGCCCATTCGTGCCGGAGCAGGGTCGGACCTTCGGGCACCACCTGGACATCCACGGGCTGGAGGCTGGCCAGGCCCAGGTTCATGGAGCCGCGCTCGTGGGGTACATACAACACCAGTGGAATCACGAACCCCAGCAGGACCAGAGGCCACAACAGCGGGCTCGGCTCCCAGGTTTCCGGCGCCAGGTCAGGATGGCCCTCCACCCATGGGCGGGTCACCTTGACCTGCGTACCACCTGAATGAGGCTCCAGGAGACCGGCCGCCAGGAGATCGGCCACTGCCTTGCAGGTATCCAGCTCCTCGTAGCGGCTGACCTGGATGACCTCCCTGGCACTCTGGGGGTGGTCGAAGTAGGAGAGAACCATCTCCTGCTCATGGGTGAGCCCCGAGGAACCATGCACCTGGCCCCTGCCGTCGAGCACCGAGGAAACGTCACGATCAATGTCCAGGCGCAGAGCCTGGGCCTTGGGAGATCGGCCCAGCGCGGTGTCTAGGCCCGGCAGGCGACGTTCCACTTCAGGCCACTCGTCCTGGATGCGGGCGGCCTCCATCAGGATCGTGTCCACGGGGATGGGGACAAAGTGTTCCCGGTCCAGGTCGGTCGGGAGGAAGGAATCGAAACGATAGTCCCCCTCCACCCACCGGAACGAGCGGTGGAGGATGGCGGTAGCCTGGCTGAAGAGGGCGTCCTGCAAATCGGCGGCTGTGACTTTGCCACTCTCCAGCAGGAGCGTCCCCATGCGCTTGAGGGTCTGCCGCTGCATTTGGACCATGCTCAGCAGTTCCTCGCCGGTGAGCCTGCCCAGGCGCACCAGCATGGTGCCCAGACGATCCTCCATGCGGACCTGGTTGGAGTCGCAACCGACAATCTCGCCGTTCTCGAAGAAGACTTTGACGAACTCCTGCCCCTGGGAGAGCACCAGGGTGCCGTTCTTCCCCTGGATCTTGATCATGTTGAACAGGGAGAAGAGGTCGAAGTCCCTGAGGGATCCTTCCAGCGCCATCTCAGGCCCTCCTCAGAACAAGCTTCAGCCACGAACGGAGGTAGAGCAGGCCCACCAGGAGTGCTCCGAGTGCGAGCCACGTGGAGGTGGGGTCCGGAAGAATCTCGCCTGGGTACCGCACAGATCGGCTGGTGGCGAGGACCATGCCCACCGCGAGAGTGAAGGGGAGGAACTCCATCAGAGCCTCCCGCGTCTCCCCCAGGAAGGCCAGATCGCATCCCGGCAATAGGACGATCAAGGTCTTGTGGATCCATCGAGTGGTCCGCTGATGTTCTGCGACCTCGTCGAGCTTCTTCCGTCGGCTTTCCGTGTGGAGCCCGTCCCTCAGCACGAAGAGGTGATGGCACTTAGAGCACACCTCGGGATCGGGGCTATCGGTGGTGTGATAGGGCTCACCACAGCGGATGCACTGGCCCGGGTGGGCCAGCCGCAGGCTCCTTCGGACTCTCAGGAGGAAGACCGAAATGCCCAGGAGGGGTAGCAGAAGAGCCACCAGGAAGGCGGGTTCAGAGAAGGGCAGCCGTTCCTCCTTGTGCCTCGCGGCGGCATCTGCGAGAGCTTCTGCCCGGAGCGGGGTGTCAGGAAGGGGCGTGGGGTAGGTACGCACGTCCTTCCGGGCATCGTTCAGGGCGATCAGACGAGCATAGGCTTCGGGGGCAGCCGCCTGGGCCTCGTCCTGTTTGGCGGCTCCCAGAGCCGTGTCGAGCCGATTGAACGCGAGGATGCTCTGGTTGAGAAGGACTTCCATCCTCGGTCCCGCCCGCTGGGCATCCTGGAAGGCACGCTCGGCCGCGGCGATATCGCCTAACTGGTACCGTGCGACACCGAGGTTGTTCAGCACCTCGGCCTGATCCGGGTGACGGCCCACCAAAGCCGCGAAGGTATCTTCGGCCTCTTTCCATTGCTGATTCTGTAGTTGTTCCCACCCCTTGAGGAAGGCCTGGTCACTGGGGGGCAGCAGCCGCAACGCGGCCGCTGGGACAGGCTGAACTTGGGGCTGGAGCTGGAGGATCTGGATGCTGGGCCCGGGCTCCCGGGCTGCCAGGGGCTCCATGACGGCCAGGATGGGATGGATCAGCTGGAACAACATGATGAAGGCCGTGATCCTCACCTCGGAAGGCAGGAGGAAAGGGGCCAGCAGGATCAGCCAGAGCAGAGCCGCCACCAAGGGGTCCAGTCCCAGAAGCACCGGTCCGGCCAGAATCACGGCCCCAATCAGTGCGGCGAGCGCCGGAGCAATGCCCTTGTGCTGAAGTGGTTCCTCCCAGAGATGGCGGAGGACATGGCGGTAGCGCAACCCCATGGTGAGGGCCCAGCCCCAGAGCAACAGGGTGGCGCTCAGCCGCAGCATCCCCAGGTGCTGTAACAGCCAGAGCCAGCGCTGGGCGGGCTGTTCTATGCGCAGGCGCGTGAGCCGGAGCAGGTCGGGGAAACTCCATAGCCATCCTCGCAGCCCCTGCTGCCGCATCAGCGCGATCCGACTGCCGAGCAGAGTGGGGTGGTCGGGAGCCCATCGATCCACGGCCTGGAGCGCCTCCAACCCCAACGCCGGATGGCCGGCCAACCCCTGCTGCCGGGCCCAGATGGCCGCAGCCTCCACCAGCGGCGTGACGTCCATGGTGGAGTAGGTACGTTGCAGCGCTTCAACTTCCACCTGGACCGCCCGCACAGCTTCGGGGTTGCCTTTCAAGATGGCCTCGAACAGATGGTTCGCCCGATGGCTGAGCGCAATGGCAGGCGCTGACGCTGGGCCCAAAGATGTTGCAACAGGCTTGGGCGTTTCCTGCGTGGGCGCGGCCTGCAGGCCCGAATGACCCGCGAACCCCGCCAGAACGACAGCGCGCAAGACCTGGATGAATCCGATGGCCATCCTTCTGAGGCTCATGACTTGGAGTCCCCAGGAATACCCGCAGCCGTCTTGAGATCCATCAAGCGCATCCGGAGGCCGTACAGGATGTCTTCAAGCTGGCGCGTCTCCGCCTCATCCCGGGAAGCCTCGGTCTTCTCTTTCAACACGCCAAGCAGGTCTACGTAGAATCGCGCCACGGTGGGGTTCGCGGGCGGGACTTCCTTCATCATCGGGTGTGGCACGCCTAGGGCCATAAGCGCTTGTTCCGCCAAGAGATGCATCAGGGCGGTCAAGGAGGCTTCCGGCACCGCAGGATTCATGGGCTACCTCGAACACTTTCAGGACTTGTCTGCCCGGAAGCCTACCACAGGCCGGATTTTCCTGCATCCAACCCGAAACGCCCCGCGCCGCAACGGGACGGGAGACCGGCAAGTCGCTTTTTGACGAAAAGCACTCGGCGTTAGCGCAGCCCTGTGGAACGATGAATGGGTTTGGAGGAAGACTCATGCGACGCCTCGTTCCTGCCCTTATGCTTCCGGTTCTCTGCCTCTCCGTTCAGGCAGAGCAGACGGGCCGCATCTCCGGAAAGGTCCTCAACAAGGAGGGCAAACCCATCCCCGGTGCCAAGGTCAATCTCAAGCGGACCGATCGGGCCTGGACCAAGGACCTGACTCCCGACAAGAACGGGAACTTCCTCCAAGTCGGTCTCGAGCCCAAGGAGTTCGAGATGACCGTGACCGCCCCTGGGTATGTGGACTACAAAGAAGCCATCAAGATCCCTCTCGCTGATGTCCTGGTCAAGAACGTCACCCTCCTGACTCCTGCAGAAGCCCGCACTGCCCCTCCTGCCGCTGGGACCCAGGCTGTTCCAGAGGATCCCGGCGCCGCTCTTGATGCCGAAGGCCGTGATGCCTTCAACGCCGCGATCCCGCTCTACAACGAAGGCAAGTACGAGGAGGCCCTGCCCCAGGTGGACAAGGCCTACAAGACCCTGACCGACGCCCTGACCAAGCTGAAGGACGACGCGGCCAAGGCCGAGTTGGCGCCTGAGCTCCTGAAGATCGAGCGGGTGCTGGGCATCTGCATCGCCCAGGCGGGGACCAAGAAAGAGGACGCCGAGCCCTACCTCTTGAAGGCTCTGGAGCGGAACCCGAAGGACGAGCGGGTGATCGCCGGTCTGATCGAGACCAGCAAGGCCAAGGCTGACAAGGCGGCCGAGCAGAAGTACACCGCCATGCTGGAGGCCATCCAGGGACCCAACCCTGACTTGATCTACAACAAGGGCGTCGAGGCATTCAACGCCGGTAAGACCAAGGAAGCCAAGGCCCAGTTCCTGAAGGCCCTGGAAGTGGATCCCAAGTACGCCGAGGCCCACTACCTTCTAGCCATGGTTGAATTCGGCGAGAACAACCTGCGGGGCACCAAGCAGCACCTCGAAAAGTACATCGAGCTCGCGCCCACCGGCAAGAATGCTGCGACCGCCCGGGAGATGCTGAAGGATCCTTCCTTGAAGCGGATCAAGTAGGCACTTGCGCCAAAAGAAGAGGGCCCCGATCGGGGCCCTCTTCTTTTGGCGTGGGGAAACACCTAAAGGAGTTCGAGGCTGATGGGGCAATGATCCGAGCCCAGCACATCGGCGTGGATGCAGGCGTCTTTCACCCGGTCCATCAGCGTCCGGCTGGCGAGGAACAGGTCGATCCTCCACCCGACATTCCGCTCCCGGGCGCCGCCCCGGGCAGTCCACCAGGTGTAGAGGCCAGGCACCCCCGGGTTGCGTTCCCGCAACACATCCACCAGGCCCGCGCCCAGGTAGAGCTTGAAGTCCTCGCGCTCCTCCGGCGTGAAACCTGGATTCTTGACGTTGTCCTTGGGGCGGGCGAGGTCGATTTCCTCAGGGGCCACATTCATGTCCCCGGTGAGGATCACCTGGTCGCCAGCCTGATGATGCTTTGCGACGATGGCCGCGAGGTCCTTCGCGAATTGGCGCTTGAGGGGCAGTCGCACCAGTCCCTGGGAGGCATTGGGAAAGTAGCCCGCGATGAAGACGAGCTTGTCCTTCCGCGAAACAATCATACGGCCTTCGGCGTCATAGCCATCGATGCCTAGACCCTTGCCATGAGTGAATCCGAGGTCCTTTTTCGCGAGCGTCGCGGAGCCGGCGTACCCCTTCTTGCTCGTAGCGGGGAACCAGCTCACGTCATAAGCGCTTTCGATCTGGCGCCGCACAGCGAGGTCCACCTCCTCCCACTCGCAGCGGATCTCCTGGAGGGAGAGCACATCGGGTTCCGCCACCTCCAGCCAGTCCATGAATCCTTTCTTCAGGACCGACCGGAAGCCGTTCACGTTCCAGCTGTAAAAGCGCATGGTTCCTCCCTCAGGGGACCAGCTTCTCATAGGCGACGGAATCGAATCCAATGATCACGCCTTTGGGATGCACGAGGATGGGCCGCTTGAGCAGGTTGTTGTCCTCGATCATGAGGGCGATGGCCTCGGCCTTGGTGAGCTTCCGGTCCTTCAGGCCAAGTTCCTTGTACCTGGGGCTCTTCGTCCCGAGCATGGGCGCGGGATCGTTGGGCAGTAGACCTTCCAGCTCGACGGTTGCCAAAGGCTTCCGGTAGTAATCCCGGATCTCCACCTCGATGCCCAGTTCCGCCAGTCTCGCCTTGGCGTTGCGGCAGGTGGTGCAGCTCGACTTCATCCAGAGCACCGCGGTCACAGTTCCTCCACGAAGCGGTCCAGCAACCGGTCGGTCCGCCAGCGGAGCAGGCCGAACAGCAGGAAGGCGGACCAACCCTTCATGCGGCCCTCCAGGCGGAGATGAGCGCCCTTGGGGTCCGGAGCGAGAATTAGTTCTCCGGATTCAACCGCCCCCGGCACTGTGCGAGTCCAGCGCAGCACCAGGCGACCCTCGCCAGCCTCCAGAGGGGCCCAGCCCCGCACCGAGCGCAGGCTCTTGAAGGCGATAGGCGAGTCCTGCTGCAGGCGCCCGACGATGTGTTCGTAGGGCGCATCCGTGAGGAGCTCGGCCTCGAAGCTGAAAACAGGTTGCTTCACTTCACCAGGAACCCGGGTTGGGCATCGTCAGGCGGAGCCACCAGGTAGGGTTTGCTGGCGTTGTCGCTGGCGGCCAGCAGCATGCCGTGGCTTTCGATGCCCATGAGCTTACGAGGTGCCAGGTTCGCCACCACGACCACCAAGCGGTTGAGCAGGTCGGCCGGCTCATAGGCCTTGCCGATGCCGCCCACGATGGTGCGCTGCTCGAGGCCGATATCCACCTTCATCTTGATGAGCTTGTCGCTCTTGGGCACGCGCTCGGCTTCGAGCACCCGGCCCACACGCAGGTCCACCTTGAAGAAGGTGTCGGCGTCCACGGTCTCCCGAATTTCTGGAACATCCAGATTGATCTTGGTTTCCGCGGGGGCGGCAGCGGCTTCCAATTCGCTCATTTCCTTCTCCTTGTCGATGCGCTGGAACAGGGGTTTGGGGTCGCCGATACGGCCGATGGCCGGACCATCCAGGGCGAACCCATGGAAGGTGGTTGCCGCCACCTGGGTGGTGTGACCCAGGGATTCCCACAGGGTCTGGGCCAATTCGGGCATCACCGGCGCCACGAGCAGGGCCGTGGCTCGCAATGCCCGGTAGAGAATCGCCAGCACGGCGTTCAGTTTGGAGTCGTTGGCCGGATCCTTGGCCAGCTTCCAGGGCTCGGCCTTGACAATGTAGCCGTCCAGGGCCCGCAGATAGGTCCACAACGCATCCAAGGCGCCATTGAAGTCGTTGCCGCGGGCCTTCTCCAGATACTCGGGAAAGACTGCCAGAAGCTGATCCGCCATCGCCTGGTCCAGCTCGTCCATCACCGTGGGCATGGGCACCACACCGTCGCGGTAGCGCTGGATCATGCTGAGAGTGCGAGAGGCCAGGTTCCCCAGGCCGTTCGCCAGGTCGGCGTTAAGCCGGTCCATGAAACCCTCGTAGCTGAAGCCGCGATCGTGGCCCACCTGCATGTCGCGCATGAAGTAGAAGCGCAGAGCGTCGTTGCCGAATCGCAGCAGGGTGTCCGGGCGCACCACGTTGCCCTTGCTCTTGGACATCTTGTCCTCGCCCATGAGCCACCAGCCGTGGGCCAGGATGGTGGTGGGCTGGAACATGCCGGCAGCCATTAGGAAGGCCGGCCAGTAGACCGCATGGAAGCGGAGGATGTCCTTGCCCACGAGTTGGAGGTCCGGCGGCCAGGTGTTGGCAGGACAGCCCGTGAGGTAGTTGAGCAGCGCGTCGAACCACACGTAGATGACGTGCTTCTCGTCGCCGGGGACTGGGATGCCCCAGCTGATGCTGGTGCGGCTGATGGAGAGGTCCTGCAGGCCGCCCTCCACGAAGCGCTTGACTTCGTTGAAGCGGAAGTCCGGCTGCACGAATTCCGGACGCTCCTCGTACAGCTTCAGGAGGCGGTCCTGGTAGGCGCTGAGGCGGAAGAAGTAGGTCTCCTCCTCCAACTCCACCAGCTGGTGGGCGAGGCCCTGGGCCTGCAGTTCCTTGGCCTGGGTCTCGGTGACATAGGCTTCGTCGCTGACCGAATACAGCCCCTTGTAGGTGGCCTTGTAGATGTCGCCCTTGTCCAGGAGGCGCTTGAAGAGGCGCTGCACCTGGGCCTTGTGGTCCTCGTCCGTGGTGCGGATGAAGCGGAAGTGGGTCATGCCCATGCGCTTCCATAGTTCCGTGTAGTTGGCCACCACCTCGTCCGCCAGCTGCTTCGGCGTGATGCCCCGGGCCGCGGCGGCCTTCTCCACCTTCTGGCCATGTTCGTCCGTACCCGTCAGGAAATACACCTCTTCGCCGCGCATGCGGTGGAACCGGGCGATCACGTCCGCCAGCACCGTGGTGTAGGTGTGGCCGATGTGGGGCCGGTCGTTGACGTAGTAGATGGGCGTGGTGACGTAGAAGGGCTTGGACACAGGGGCTCCGAGCCTTCCAGTCTAGCGCGACTTGGGCCCCTGCCGCTTCCAGCAGGTGGCCACATGGTCGTCCACCAGGCCCAGGGACTGCAGGTACGCGTACATGATCGTGGGCCCCACGAAGGTGAAGCCCCGCATCTTGAGCGCCCGGCTCAAGGCCTCGGCCTCCGGGGACACGGCCGGAACCTCCGCCAGGGTGCGCGGATGGTTCACTTTCGGTGCCCCGCCCACGAAAGACCACACAAAGGCGTCGAAGCTGCCGAATTCCGTCTGAACTGCCAGGAAGGCCCGAGCGTTTTTCCGGGCCGAGAAGACCTTCAGGCGATTGCGCACGATGCCCGGGTCCTGAAGGGCGACTTCCAACTCGGCGTCGGTCATCGCGGCGACCTGGACGGGGTCGAACCCGAGGAAGACCCGCCGGTAGGCCTCCCGCTTGCGCAGGATGGTGATCCAGCTCAGCCCGGCCTGGGCCCCTTCCAGCACCAGCTTCTCGAAGAGGCGCCGATCCTCGTGCTGAGGGACGCCCCACTCCTCATCGTGGTAGGCGATGTAAAGCGGATCCTTGCCACACCAGCCGCAGCGGACCTTCTTATTCATGCCCTTCCCCCCCTATGAGAACAGGGCGGCCGAGCCGCCCTGTTCTCATGGTTCAGATGAAGCCTAAGCCTCGACCACCGTCGCCTTGATGATGCGGTCGTTGGCCTTGATGGCCTGGACCACCTTGATGTCGGCATCCGAGACGCACTGGCCGAAGACCGTATGCACGCCATCCAGATGACTGGGGGCACTGCCATTGCAAATGAAGAACTGGCTCCCACCCGTATTTGGGCCGGCATGCGCCATGGAAAGGGCACCCAGCTTGTGCTTGTGGGGATTGCCCGCCGTCTCGCATTTGATCTTCCAGCCGGGGCCGCCAGTGCCGGGCATGCCCGAGGCGCCGGCACGGGTGTTGGGGCAGCCACCCTGGATGACAAAATCGGGGATGACCCGGTGGAAGGCCAGGCCATCGTAGAAGCCAGTCCCGACCAGCTTCACAAAGTTCGCCACGGTGCCCGGGGCTTCCTTCGGGAACAACTCCAGGTTGATGTCGCCCTTGTCGGTCTGGAAGAGCACACGGGTCATGGTTCACCTCTCAGGTTCAATCCTCCAGAATAGAAGCTCCTCCACCTGGAGTCAGCATGAACTTCCTCCGCCCCCTGGCCGCCCTCTGCCTCGCCTGCACGCTCCAGGCCCAAACCATCGATGCCCAGGCCACGGGCGGTGGGGAATTGAAGATCGGCGCCAGGACCTACCGCTTCGAGCTCAAGGCGCTGTTCACGGCCCCACCCAAGGGCGGTCTTCCGGGTGCGTTCCGATTCCAGGGCCGTCTGGTCCCCACTGGATCCGAACAGCCCTTCGATCTGGATCTTACCGTGCTGAAGACGGGGACCCTCTACATGCTTCGCATCGATCGGAAGGGGGTCGATTCGTACCCGGAAAGCTGGGCCGCCACCTTGAAGACCCGCATCCGGCCGATATCCATGAAGGACGGGCCCGGCGGCCGGGTGGAGGTGGAGTGCCTGGGGACCCTGTCGGGCATCATCGCCCGCAAGCCACAGGTGGCGACTTGGCAGGGGCGCATCTGGGCCACCTTCCCTGGGGAAGCTCTCCGCCGCTGAGACCTCCGGGCCGCTGATCGCATATCATCAAGGTTCCGGAGGTTTCATGAAGCTTCACCCCCTCGTTCCCGCCTTGTTGGTGCTGGGAGCCATTTCCTTCCTGGGTTGCCGCAAGGTTCCCCTGACTCCCAAATCTCCCATCCAGGCTGGAACCGTCGTGTTCCGCTTCACCCACAAGGTGCAAGGCCCGGTGGAATTGAGCCTCGATGGTGCCCGCATCCCCGTTCAGCAACAGCCGAAAGGAGCGACCAGCCTCGTGGTGAAAGGCCTGGCTTCCGGCAAGCACCGCTTCTTCCTCACCAGCCAACGCGAGACGTTCAGCCCCGATCTGGGTGAGTTGGACATGGGCACTGACCATGGGGTCTACCAGATCACGCTGGTCCAGAAGCTGAATGCCGTCCTCTACGGCAAACCCGATCCCCTGCCCACCGCCGAAGGTCTGGCAGGCGTGACCGCGACGCTCGTCAAGTAGCGATGGCGCTGATGGCCCGCACCCACCGGGCGGACCTCATCATTGGCGGGCGGGGATCCCTGATGAACCGCTGTCTGGCCGCCGGCCTGCCAGTGGCCTCCGCCTGCTCTGGCCAGGGTGTCTGCGCCCGGTGCATGATCACGACCCTCGAGGGGGGTACGCACCTGTCCCCACCCCGGCCCCATGAAACCAAAGTGCTGGAACGGCACGGGGCGGGACCAGAGCAACGTCTCAGCTGCCAATGCCGGATTGCAGACCCCTCCGCGACAGTGCTGATCACCACGGGCTACTGGTGAAACGTCGGACCTGGATTTCCCTCTGTGCCCTGCCCCTCCTCGCCGTAGGGGGATTCATGGGGTGGAAGGCCTGGCAGGTGGCCCGGGAACTGGTGGACCCGCCCTTCTACCATCCACAGCCCCTGGCGCGGGTGGATGCCACCTACCGAGAGCTCGCGGCGGGCGGAGACGGGGACCCCGGGGGTGACTGGTCTCCCGAGGAAGTGGAGGGCCTGCAGGTCTGGCGTCTGCGGAGGCGCAAGCCTTCGCCCGGTGTGGTCTTGCTGCTCCATGGCTTCGGAGATGATCGCTGGGGCACCAGCCCGGCCCTGAAGTGGTTCCCTGGCCTCGATGCCATGATCTTCACCTACCGCCGGCGGGATGATGCTTTGCGGAAAGGCGGTCCGGCACCCGCTGTCACCTTCGGCGTGGTCGAGTCCCAGGATGTGGTCCGCATCGTCCACCATCTCGAAACCTCGGGCACGCCACGCCGGCGGATCCTCCTGATGGGCCGGAGTCTGGGCGCCTCCATCGGTTTGATGGCCCTGGCCGACCTGGAACGGGAAGGCAGAGGCCCTCTCGCAGGGCTGATCTGGGAGGGTGCCCCCGCCAGCAGCCGGAGCTTCGCCGAGCGTCTGGTCCGCGGTCCCAAGGACAGGTGGTGGCATGTCCTCGCGGCGCCGATCGGAGCCCTGGCCAGCCGGGCGGCCGGACACATGGGTGGCTATGATCCTGAGGCCACGGATCTGCTGCGCCGGACCGCTGGCTCTCATCTCGCCACGCCCAGTCTCTGCTTCCTCGCCACCCAGGACCGGCTGGCGCCTCCAGAGGTCCAGCGGGCCCTGGCGACCCGCTTCGCCTCGATCCGGGTGGTGGAAGTACCGACCTGGCACCTGCATTGCGCCGAGGTTCTAGGGCCAGCCTACGCGGCCACCATTCGGGAAGCTGTGGACAGCTGGTTCCCGGACGCGGCAAGGGGCCCCGAAAGGCCCCCTGCGAATCATTGAAGAGAATAAGGCGCTAGTCGTCTTCGTTGGCTGCGACCGTGGCGCGGAGAAGTTTGGGCGTGATGCGCTGGACGATGGGTTCAAAGACCTTGTTCACCAGTTCCTCGTCGTATTGGACCTCAGCACCGGTGCCCGCCACCTTCACGCTGGTGTCGGAAAGCTTGTCCTCGTCTTTCCAGGCCCCCAGGATTTCGCCCGTCTCCACCTCGATGAGGCGGATGTCCAGGCGACCTGTGAAGGAGGCTTTCTTCACGTTCACGCTGCCTGCCACGGCGCCGGCCATGCCATCGCCCGTCACCTTGCTCACCAGCGCGCCCACGCCCCAGCCGGTGCCAAAGCCGCCTTCCTTGTACGCGAATCGCGTGATCTTGCCGGTCATCACGTACTTCACGCCGAGCAGCTTGCCAATCTTCTGGACGGTGGCGGTATCCACCTCACCGCTCTGCTGGAAGTTCAGCTCCTCGCGGATTTCGGAGAGCCGTTCGCGCTCGATGACGCGGATCTTGTTCCGGCCCTTCTCCATGATCTCGGTGGTGAAGAGGTCCCGGAGTTGATTGGAGATGGTCCCCATCTGGTTGCCCCAGCCGCCGAAGCGCCAGCCATGCCAGGCATCTGGCGCGGCCTTGAATTCCAGGATGGCGATGCGCGGGAGCTTCGCCTTCTCCTCTTTGGACAATTTCTTCTGGGCAAGGGCCGGGGTCGCCACGGCGAGAACGGCCAGCAAGGCCAGGAGCAGCTTGTGGAAACGCATGGGGACTCCGGAGTGGGTAGGAGGGGTTACTCGTCGATCAGCTTGCTGCGAAGCTCCTTGCCGAGCTTGAAATAGACCACACGCTTGGGCGGAACCTGGATGCTCTCGCCGCTGCGCGGATTCCGGCCCTGGCGGGCCCGCCGGTCGCGCAGGCGGAAGCTTCCGAAGCCGCGCAGTTCCACGCCTTCGCCGGTCTTGAGGGACTCGATGATGCTCTCCAGGAAGGTGTTAACCAGGAGATCCGCATCCTTCTTCCCGAGTTCGAGCCGCTCCATCAGGTGCCGGGAGAGGTCAGCCTTGGTGAGGGTCTCCATCGCTTCCATGGGAACTCCGAAGGGGTTGGGCGCTCAGGTGGATTGAAGGCAGTCCTCAATAAATCCCCATCCGTGCCCTGCGGTCAAGAGGGATATCTTCACCTATTTGAAAAAAAGGGGGCAGTGCCCCCTTTTCGGCCTCGTGATCCGAGGTTCAGTCCATCAGCCATTCAAGGAGGAACCGGGGGCCCTCTCCGCTGGCGCCATGGGTGCGGTAGTCCCGCTCCTTGCCCGACCAGCTGCCGGCGAGGTCGATGTGGGCCCAGGAGGCTCCCCCCACGAACTCCCGGAGGAAGAGGCCAGCGGTGATGGTCCCGCCCCAGCGGATGCCCGTGATGTTCTTCAGATCAGCCAGTGGACTCTTAAGCAGTTCGGCATATTCCTCCACCAGGGGCAACTGCCAGAGGTGCTCGCCCGCGCTGGTCCCTGCATCCAGGAGCTGGTCCACAAGCTTCTGGTCCGTGCCCATGATCGCCGATACGCCATCACCCATGGCGACCAGGGCCGCTCCCGTGAGGGTGGCCAGGTCGACCACATGATCCGCACCCAGTTCCCCGGCGAGGTGGAGCAGGTCGGCCAGCACCAGCCGCCCCTCGGCGTCGGTGTTGAGCACTTCGACGGTTTTGCCGCTCCGGCTGCGGAGGACGTCGCCAGGCTTGTAACTGGAGCCGGACGGCATGTTCTCAGCCAGACCCATGAGGCCGGTCACCTGAACCGGCACCTCCAGCTGGGCACAGGCTGCCAGGGTGGCCAGAACGATGGCCGCGCCAGTCATGTCGTCCTTCATGGTCTCCATGCTGGAGGCGTCCTTGAGGGACAGGCCGCCCGAGTCGAAGCAGACGCCTTTACCCACCAGCACGATGTGCTTCTTGGGTTTCTCCTTGGGCTTGTATTCGAGTTTCACCACCCGCGGGGGGCGCACACTGCCCTGGCCCACGGCCAGCACCGAGCGGAAGCCGCCTTTTTCGAGGGCCGGCACGTCCAGCACCTCGCAATGGAGCTTGTGCTGCTTGGCCAGCTTCACGGCCATTTCTGCAAACGCCTCGGGATAAAGATCGCCCGCGGGGGTGTTGGCAAGATCGCGAACGCGGTGGCAAGCCGCCACACCGGCCTCGATCACGGGCAGCTTCCGGCGGGCCTTCCGCGTATCGTCACCATTGGTGAAGATCTCGATGGAGCTGAACTGCTTCGGTTCTTGCTTCCCACCCTTGAAGGCGACGAGATCATAGTTCGCCAGCAAGGCACCCTCGGTCACAGCTGCCTGCACGGCATCGTGATCAAGGGTGGACGTAGACGGAGACAGCACGCCGATCTTCTTCCACTTCTTCTTGAGACAGAAGCGGCCGGCAGTTCCCACTGCCTTGCGGATCTTGTTGAGCGTCACCTTCTCTTCGTCACCCAGACCGACGAGCACCATCCAGCGGCTCTCCTTGACACCATTGGGGTGATGGAGCGGCACAACTTCGAGATAGTCCGCCTTGAAATCCTCTTCATCCATCACCTGGCGCGCGACCTTGCTGATGGCAAGTGGCAGACGATGGCGTTCGCGCCCCGAAAACACGGGAACGATCAAGGCATCACCGGCGAAATCCTTTCCGGTCTGAGAGCTGATATCCACTGAAGGCATGGAAGTTCCTCCTGGCCCAAGAGCCTAGGTCCTGGGTGAAAAAAAGAAAAGCCTGTTTTTCGTCGCTATTTGTCATGGATCGGCAATTTATTAGCGAACGCTTTTTCAACACTAGCTAATTGAGTGAGTTCCAGAATCCAATGGGATGATACCCCTCATGGACCTCACGCCTCGGCACCGCCTGCCCTACCCCCTCCCCGGGCCGTGGCCAGCCTGTGCCCAGGCCCTCCTCAATCGGGGAGCGGCCTGGCTGCACACAGGGGGAACCGGTGATGGGCTACTGGCCCTGCCGGGTGGACCGGTCCTCACTTCCCGGTGGGGAGGCGCCGCTTGGGTCACCGACCTGAATGGCCAGACACGCCCCGGAACCCCCTGGGAGGCCCTGGAATCAGCCCTTCTGGAGCATCCCGGTCCCTGGATCGGTGCTGCCTCCTTCGAGTTGGCCTGTGATGAGGCTGTCCTGCCCCGCCAGGCCCTGCCCCTCGATACCCCGGGTCAGCACTGGCAGGGCCTCTGGCAGGCGCTGCACATCCGGGAGGGCAAGGCCGAACTGTGGTCCTGGGAGGACACACCCCCTGATCCAAGCGCCTGCGCACCCCTATTCAAGGCCGATGCCGTTCTGGCCCCGGTTCCACTGGTACTCCTCCCCCGTTGGAACGAGGCCCATCATCGGGCGGCTGTGGAGGCGATCCGCGAGCGGATCCTGGAGGGTGGTTTCTACGTAGCCAACCTCTGTGTTCCCTTCGATTCTGTATTCCATGGTGATCCCGTGGGCCTGGCATTCCAGGCCTTCCTGAAGGCCCGCCCGCCCTTTGGCGCCCTGCTGGAACTGGGGGATCTGCGTCTCCTCAGCCTGAGCATGGAGCGGCTCCTGTCCCGTCGGGGGGACCGGCTCTGGTCCCAACCCATCAAAGGGAGCGCCCCCCTGACAGGTGACACAGTGCTGGACCGGGCTGCTGCCGAGGCCTTGGCCGCCGACCCCAAGGAGCGCGCCGAGCACACCATGATCGTGGACCTGGTGCGCAACGACCTGGGCCGTGTGGCCCAGACCGGAACCGTCGCCGTGAGCCAGGCCATGACCGTGGAGCCCTATCCCACGGTGCAGCATCTAGTGAGCACCGTCGAAGCCCAGGCCCGCCCCAGGCTGGGTCTGGCCGACCTGTTCCGGGCCGTCCTCCCCGGCGGCAGCGTCACCGGGGCCCCCAAGCACGCGGTCTGCGCCCATCTCGCCCAGACCGAGGCCGCGCCCCGTGGGTTCTACTGCGGCGCCCTGGGGTGGATCGCGCCGAATGGCGACTTGGACCTGACCCTGCCCATCCGGACCGCCCAGATCGCCGGGGAAACCCTCACCTACTGGGCAGGCGGGGGCATCACCCGCCGCAGCGACGCCGCCCGGGAATGGGCCGAACTGCACCTGAAGACCCGCGCCATCATGGGTTGATGGAAGTCGATCAGGCCGCGCTGGCCCGCTTGAGCAGTTCCTCGAAGCGCTCGAAGAGATGCGCCCGGGGGCCCTTCGGCTGGCGCTTGAGGATCATCCCGGCCTGATCGGGCGTGCGGCCGCCCTTGGTCTGGTTGCAGGGCAGGCAACAACCCACCAGGTTCTGCCATGTGGTGGACCCGCCCTGGCACAAGGGGACCACGTGATCGACGGTGGTGGCCTTCCGCTGGCAGCCTTCGTACTGACACAGGTAGTGATCCCGACGCAGCACACGACGCTCCAGGCGCCCGATGAGCAGCTTGGAATCGCTGCAGGCCTGCGCATGCGGAAAGATGATGAGTTCGAGACTGCCCTCCAGGTTGCCGTGCCGCTCGAAGGTGGCTGGGTTGAGCACGTGGGCCCGGCCCGACACCACGGCGCAGAGGGCGCGCCTTCGGCTTACTTCCTGCATCGGGACGTAGTTCCGGTCGACGGCGATCACCTCGCCCGCCCCGTGACGTTCCCGACCCTTCAGCATCGCACCCCCGGATTGGCCCGTATCCTAAGGCAATCCGCCAAATTGTGAAGTGATTTATTCCGACGAATTGGATAAAACAGGTATCGTCGAATTCGGTAATTCACCGGGTAGGCCCACGGAGTCGACTTCTGGAGCCGCCTCCACGCCCGCCAATTTCTTTTCCATCTGATCCCGCCGGGCGGCGACATCGCCCAGCTTGCCGCTGGCCTCCTCAAGCTTCTTCTGCACCGCCGCCAGGGCCGTCCCGAAGCGGCCGAACTCCGCCTTCACCTGCCCAAGCACCTTCCAGATCTCGCTGGTCTGCCGGCTGATGGCCAGAGTCTTGAAGCCCACCTGGAGGCTGTTGAGGAAGGCCGTGAGGGTTGTGGGGCCCACCAGAATGACCTTGCACTCCCGTTGCAACCGCTCAAAGAGGCCCTGGCGACGCAACACCTCCGCATAGAGCCCCTCGAAGGGGAGGAAGAGCAGCCCGAAGTCCGTGCTGTGCGGCGGCGCGATGTATTTGTCGCGGATGTCGCGGGCCTGTGAGAGCAGCCTGACCTCCAGGGCTTTCCCTGCGGCTTCGACCGCCACCAGATCGCCCACTTCGTAGGCCTCCATGAGCCGCTGGTAGTCCTCCAGGGGGAACTTGGCGTCGATAGGCAGCCAGACCGGGCCGTTTTCGTCAGGCCCCGGCAGCTTCACCGCGAACTCGACCATTTCCGCCGATCGCGGCCGGATGTGGACATTGGCCTGGTACTGCCCTGGAGAGAGGAACTGTTCGAGCAGCGCTCCCAACTGGGCCTCGCCCAGCACGCCACGGGCTTTCACATTGGTCAGCGCCCGCTTCAGGCCGCCCACGTCCTGGGCCAGCCCCTGCATCTCGCCCAGGCCCCGCTGCACCTGCTCCAGGCGTTGGGCCACCAGGTTGAAGCTCTCCCCCAGACGCTTCTCCAGGGCCTCGTGCAGCTGCTCGTCCACCGTGTGTCGCATCTGCTCGAGCTTCGCCTCGTTCGACGCCTGGAGGGCCTCGAGCCGCTGCTGAACCTGTTGCTGGACCAGGCTCAGCTGGGCCCCCTGCTCCGATCGCGAGGCCCGGAGCGCCTCCTGGACTGCGGCCGTGAGCTGCCGGAAACCTTCGGCGAGCTTCTCGACCTGGGCCGTGCGAAGCTCACCCAGCTCCGCAGCCAGCGGTCGAAGCTGAGCGGTGAGCACCTGGTGGGATTCAGAGCGGTTTCTTGACGCCAGGTCCTCGGCATGACGCCGCAAGGCTTCGAAGAGCGTTGGATCCGTCGGGGTTCGTCGCAGGGCGGCCCAGGCGGCCACGATGGCTGAGATGCAGGCAAGCAGGGAGAGGACCAGGGCGAGGTTCATGACCCATCATCGTCCGGCGGTTTCGCCAGGAAGTGTCCATTCCGCCAGCCGCCCTGCGCCCGCAGGCGTCAGGGACAGCTCGGCCACCCAAGCCGAGGGCCAAGGACCGTCTTGACCGGCCCACTCCACCACCAGCCGGTCCCCAGGGTCGATGACCTCCTCCAGACCCAGGGCCCAGGCGCCCTCCGGGCCGGGGCGGTAGAGGTCCAGGTGGAAGAGGCGGCCCGCCGGAAGCTCGTAGCGGTGCAGCACCGCGTAGGTGGGCGAGGCCACGTCGTCGGGATCGCCCCCCAGCCCCCGCAGGAAGCCCCGGGTCCAGGTGGTCTTGCCAGCCCCCAGCTCGCCGCGCAGAAGCCAGGTGCCACCGGGCGGTGTGAGCCGGGCCAGGGCTTCGCCCAGGGCCTCGGTAGCGACATCGTCGGCGAGGTAGCGTTCAGCCACGCAGCAGCTCCGGAAGCTGGTCCGCCAGGTCCCGCGGCAGCAGGCCGGCCCCGGGGAGGCGGTCCGCCGCGGCCCCATGGAACCACGCCGCCGCGGCCACCGCCTCGCGCATGGGGAGGCCCTGGGCGCGGAAGCCAGCCACCATGCCCGCCAGCAGGTCGCCACTGCCGCCAGTCGCGAGCCCGGGATGACCCGTGGGATTGATCCACAGCTCGTCGCAGGCACCACCGGCGAGGACGCTCTGGGCGCCCTTGAGCAGCAGGACCCCGGGTTTTCCCGCGGAGACCTGCCGGGCCTGGGCCAGGCGCTCATCCATCAGCATCGGGCGGGGGAGCCGGAAGAGCCGCGCGAACTCGCCGGGGTGAGGCGTGATAGCCGTCCCGGGCCGCTCCATCCAACGTTTTCCCTCTCCCTCTTTCAGGGCGGAGGCGTCCAGCACCAGCGGCCCATCCCAGTCGGGGATCTGGGCGATGCCGCCAGGGCCCACCAGGAGCACATCGACCTCGGCGGGCAGGGTGCCCAGCCAAGGCCGCACCATGGCCTCGGGGATCTGGGCGGCCACCTCGGCGCGAACCTCGGGATCGGTCAGAACAGTCACCAGGCCCGCACCCACCCGCAGGGCGCCCAGGGCAGCGAGCACGGCCGCGCCGCTCATGCCCAGGCTGCCGGCCCGGATGGCCACATGACCAAAGCTGCCCTTATGGGCGTCCCAGGCCCTCGGCGGCAAGATCGGACGTTCCAGAAGCGACAGGGCTGCTTGTGGAGCCCGATCCAGGGGAATGGGAACCACGGTGATCTCACCGCAGGCCTCCCGGGCGGGCATCAGGCCATGGCAGACCTTGTGCAGCCCGAAGCAGGCGGTCCGCGTGGCGCGGACCGCCTCACCAGGGATCTCTGCGGCACTGGGATCCAGGCCCGAAGGCAGATCCAGGGCCAATACCGGCAAACCCGAGGCGTTCAGGGCCCGCACCCAGGCCAGGGCCGTGCCTTCCAGGGGCCGTGTGGTGCCTAGTCCCAAAAGGCCGTCCACTACCCAGCCGCGCCAGACTGTCATCACCTCCGCCGGGGCTGCGGACGTGCGGATCTCCCCGCCGAGGCCCTTCCAGAGCCGCGCCTGGTGGGCGGCATCACCCTGCCACCCAGGCTGGGCGGTGGGGGACCACACTGAGACTTCGCGCCCTTCCAGGCGGGCGAGCCGGGCCAGGGCCAGGGCGTCGCCCCCGTTGTTGCCAGGGCCCGCCAGCACGTGGACCGGCTGTCCGGGGGGGAGCAGCGCCAAGGCGCCTAGGGCCGCATGTTCCTGGAGCACCAGGGACGGGATGCCCCAGCCCTCGATGGCCTGGCGCTCCGCGGCCCGCATCTCATCGGCAGTGAGGAGGGAAATCATGCGGACAGTCTAGGGCTGTTCGATCAGATATGCCCGCAGCGCCTTCGGATACAGTTCCATTTCCGCGGCGTAAACCCGCTTCTGCAGGTCTTCGGGGGTATCGCCTGGGAGGACGGGCACCCGCACCTGGTCCAGGATCCGGCCGTGGTCATACTCAGCGTCCACGAGGTGCACCGTGGCCCCGGATTCTGTCTCGCCAGCCTCCAGCACGGCCCGGTGGACATGCATGCCGTACATGCCGGGTCCGCCGAACCTGGGCAACAGACCGGGATGGATATTGAGGATCCGCCCCTCCCAACGGCGGGGCACAGCCAGCATCTTCAGCCAGCCGCAGAGGCAGATGACCTCCGCCCCGGCAGCCTCGGCGGCCTGGTAGCAGGCCTCCGAAAACGCCGCGTCCGACTCGAAGTCCTTCCGGACCACCGCCACTGTGGGCAATCCTGCCGCCTCGAGCCGGGCCAGGCCGCCGGCCTTGGTGCTGGAGGCGAGGCCCAGCACGGGAAGGGCCGGAACACGACCCTCGCGGCAGGCCTGAACCAGGTTCAGGGCGTTGCCCCCGGTGCCGGAGATGAAGAGGGCGATCCGCTTCACTGGAGGGCCGTCAGGACGGCCACGTCTGCGATGTCCTGGGCGCTGCATCCGCGGCTCAGGTCGTTGGCCGGGCGGGCCAGCCCCTGGAGCAGCGGGCCCAGGGCCACGGCGCCGCCAAGGCGCTCAGCGAGCTTGTACGCGATGTTGCCCGCGTCCAAGTCTGGAAAGACCAGCACGTTGGCCCGGCCCGCCACGGGAGATCCCGGCGCCTTGCGCTGACCCACCGAGGCCAGCAGAGCCGCGTCAGCCTGAAGCTCCCCGTCCACGGCCAACGTTGGCGCCTTCGCCTTGATGATGGCCAGGGCGGCCCGCACCTTATCCACCCGCGGATGCTCAGCGGACCCGCGGGTAGAGAAGCTGAGAAGGGCCACGCGCGGTTCCACATCCATGACCCGGCGGGCGTTTTCCGCCGAGGCCAAAGCGATATCCGCCAGTTGCTCGGGCGTGGGATCCGGCACCACGGCGCAGTCCGCGAAGATCATGGCGCCCTGCTCACCGAAGGCGGTGTCGGGATGGATCATCAAAAAGAAACTGGACACGGTCTTGATGCCCGGGGCGGCGCCGATGGCCTGGAGGCAGGCCCGCACAGTCTCCGCGGTGGTGTTCAGGGCGCCTGCCACCATGCCATTGCACCCCCCCCCCTGCACCATCATCGCGCCGAACCAGAGGGGGTTGTTCACCGCTTCCAGCGCCTGAGCCTCAGTGATGCCCTTGGCCTTGCGGCGCTCGAAGTAGGCGCCGGCCAGTTCCGGCAGCAAGGAACTGGTGGCGGGATCCACCAGCGTGGCCCCCTTCAAGGACAGGCCCAGGGCCGATCCCCGCTTCATCATGTCGGCGGGATCGCCCAGGAGGGTGAGCCGGCAGAGCCCCTGGTCCAGCAGCAGCTGGGCGGCCTGAAGCGTCCGATCGTCCCGGCCCTCGGGCAGGACGATGTGCCGTTTCAAGGTTTTCGCGCGGTCCCGGAAACGCGCCATCCAGCGGGCGTGATTGGCGTGGCTCATGGATTCCTCCGGTGGCGGGATGCGGCTTTGGGCGAGGGGGGATCGGCCAGGAAGACATGGGGATCCTGACCCGTGCGGCTGCGAAAGGTGTCCGCGAGGCTGGGAGCGCCGGAACTGGCTTCGTCGAGATACAGGGTCTCGACTCGGTGCATGGGCAGGAAGCGGGTGCTGAGGGCCACCTGGTCGACCTCGCCCGTCCGCACGAGGGTCAGGACTTCCTCCCAGGGGACGAGGTCGACACCCCGCACGGCGATGCCAGCCGCCTCCAATCCCAGGATCCGTCCCCACAGGCGCTCCCGCGGGGAATGGAGCACCACCACCACGAGGTCACCGGCGTTGAAGGGCATGGCTAGGGACATGAGTCGGCTCCAGGTTGATTCTTACAGGGCCGGGCCCTCGACGATGAGGTGGCCTTCCGTGAAGCCCTCCATCGCCCAGCGTGGACCTTCGAAACCGTTGCCGCTGGCCCGCACGCCGCCGAAGGGAGCGGCGTCCAGCCGGAAGGTGGGCGGGAGGTTGAGGAGCACCCCGCCGGCGCGGAGTTTCACTTCCGCTTGCCGGAGGTGCCGCTGGTCCCGGCTGTAGGCGCTCGCCCGCAAACCGAAACGCGTGGCGGCGGCCCGGTCGAGACCGTCCTCGAAGCTGTCCACGGGCGTCAGCACGGTGATGGGGGCGAAGGCCTCCTCGCACTGGAACGGGTCATCCTCCGGCAGCCCCGCGAGGATGGCCGGCGGCAGGAGCGCCCCCTGCCGGGGTCCGCGCAGCAGAACTTCAGCCCCAGCGGCTATGGCGCGGTCCAGACTTGCATCCAGGCGGTGGGCCGTGGCTTCATCAATGAGGGGCCCGACCACGGTGGCAGGATCCATGGGATCGCCCACGGGCAGGAGCTTCACGGCCGCCACGAAGGCCGGGACGAAGGCGTCCCAGAGGGCGCGATGCACATAGATCCGCTGGGCCTTGGAACAGCTTTGCCCGGCTCCGGCCACAGCCGCGGGGGCCACCTGGCAGGCCACGGCAGCCGCGTCCACGCCCTCGTCCACCACCACCGCGCCGTTGCCGCCCAACTCCAACAGCAGCCGCTTGCCGGCCAGGACTTGCTCCAAATGCCGCCCCACCCGCTCGGAGCCGGTGAAGCTTACGGCGGCGATGCGGGGATCCTTCGCCAGTTGCTCGGCAGCGACGGGATCCGACGACGCCAGCTGCAGCAGGTTCTCTGGCGCTCCTACCCGTCGTCGGGCGACTTCAAAGCTCTCCCAGAGCAGCTTCGAGGTTCTTGGCGCCTGGGGGCAGGGCTTCCAGATGACGCTGCACCCCGCGGCCAGGGCGGGCCCGAGCTTGTGGACCGCCAAGTTCACAGGGAAATTGAAGGGTGTGATCGCCAGGATGGGCCCTACGGGGAAACGCCGGAGGACCGCCCGGCAGCCCTCGGCACCCGCCATCAGGTCATAGGGCACGGCCTCCTCACCAAAACCACCCACGGCCTCGGCGGTGGCCCGCAGGGTAGCTTCCGCCCGACCCACCTCACCTCGGGCGAGCGTGATGGGCTTGCCGGTCTCCTCGGTGAGAAACCGCGCGAGGTCCTCCCGTACCACGGCCAGCTGCCCCAACCAGGCATCGATGAGCCTCCGCCGACCCAACCGAGAGACTTCGCACCAGGCATCGAAGGCTCCAAGGGCTGCCTCCACCATCCTATCTTCCATCGTCGCCATCCTGGTCCTCCCCCTGAAAGCCCGCTCCGTGCCCTCTCCGGCCCAGATTAACCCCGGCGCGACCAATACCGTGTTGAGGCCCGTCACATCCGTACCTGCAGGTGCTCTGGCGGGCTGCGCTAGAATCAGATGCTCAGGAGCATCAAATGACCAAGCCACTCGTCCCCGCCGATCTACTGAAGCAGGTCCAGGCCGCGGACAAGCCGGTTGCCGTGGCCAACACGGGAAAACCGAAGGCCGACTCCCACCCCAAGCCCGTGGCCAAGGCCTCGGCCCGTCCTCAAGGCAAGACCGGCGTCGCGCACACCCGCATGAGCAACCGCGGGAAATAACGCCTACAACTTGAAGGCCACCATCGCCAGGGCCGCGACCAGGGAAGCGGCCAGCATGGCCGTCAGGCGCAGACCGAAGGCGCGTCCACCCGAGATCCAGGCGAACCCTGCCTTCGCAAGCGTGTTGGACGCGATCGCCATCACGATGGCCAAGACCGCGGTGCCTGCTGGCAGGCTGGTCGTGTGCATCTGACTGCTCACCGCAAGGGTGATGGGGTCCACGTCGGCCACCCCGGAAAGCCCAGCCGCCACCAGGAGGCCCCGGTCGCCGAACCAAGCGCGGGCCGCGGCCGACACCAGAATGACCGTGGCCAGCGCCAAGCCCCAGCCCAGGGCCCGTTTGAGCTGGAAGGGATTCCGTAGCGGCATTTCCTCGAGGCCGGTGGCACCGCTGGTGCTCGGGCGAAAGGTCCACCAGGCCGCGGCCAGGAGGGTTGCCACCATGGCTGTGATCGGCAGCAGCAGGGGCCGGACCAGCTCCGGGCCTCCCACCACGCCCGCCAGGATGGCCACCCGCACGCCCATTACCGCGCACGCCAGGATCACGGCCACCTGGCCGGGCCCCCGGAACGATGGGTCGTCCTTGGCCTGTCGGGACATGGCCACGGTCACCACGGTCGAGCTGACCATTCCGCCCACCAACCCGGTCATCACGGCCCCCCGCCTGGACCCCAACACGCGGTTGAGCGCGTAGCCAAGGAAATCCACCGCGGCGATGAGGGCCACCATCCACCCGACCTTCTGGGGTGAGAGCACTCCCCAGGGATCCAGGGTCCTGGAGGGCAGCAGCGGGAGCATGATGGCGAAGACGATGAGGAGTTGCATGGCGGAGGTCAGGTCCTCGCGATGCAGCCGGGGAATCCAAGCCCGGATCCAGGGCTTGGACAACAGGAGCAGCGTCACGATCACCGCCAGAGCCACCGCCAGCAGTGCGTCCCTGGTGAGGAGCATGCCCAGCAGAGGGGCCGCCAAGGCGGCGACTTCGGTGGTGAGCCCGCGATCCGGCGAGCTGGTCTGGTGATAGAAGAGGCCCACCAGGAGCGCCACAAACGCCTGCACAGCGATGGGCATGGCCAGACCGTCTCCCCCCACCTTCACCGAGATCCAGCCAAGCAGCGTCAGCAGGGCGAACGTGCGCGCCCCGAGGCTGCCGTGGAGAGATTCAACGTGATCCGATTCCCGGCGCTGGGGTTCATCGCGGTTCTCATGGGTCCGCTCAAAACCGCTGCGTTCCCGTTCCAGACCCATCATCAAACCAAGGGCCACAGCCATGCCCGCTTCCTTCAAGGTGGAGAAATCAAGGCTGAGCATGGCGTGCTCCCGATGGCTCCTGATCGGCAGGATGCCAGGTCTGGATGTGACTGGTGCACTTCAGAACCTCAGCCACGAGCTCCGTGGCCGGCCGACCGTAGGTGCGGACCCGAAAAGAATCCCCACCCGGCAGATGGATGACGTGGATGGACGCTCCACCTGGAAAATCCGGATGGCGGGCCAGGGGCCGGGCCAGGGCCTCCAGATCGAGCGCCTCGAACCAGGTCGCGGGCAGGGGCGTCATGCGTGCCCCCGGGACCAGGGCCCCGACCTCCCGCGTCTGGAGCAGGATGAGATGCCATTGGCCACCACTTTGACCACGCCAACATAGGAACGGGGGCAGATCCCCGAAGGCGATCCCACCCTTGCGGACCGCTGGCCAGGATCGCAACGTGGCGACTCCGGCCTCGTCCGCGGCCTCCATGGCGAGGCGGGCCAGATCCGGTGCGACGGGGGGAAGCCAGGGTTCCACGCTCCACATGCTGACGAGCATGGCATGGCCGGGGAGGCGCGCATATCGGGTAGGCTGGGCCCATGAGGATGATGCTCCGCAAGTGGGGGAGGCTCGAACCGGGCGGGAGGACACGCCCGTGAGCCAGACCCCCGTCATCGCCACCGGACAACAGATCGGGGCCGGGTGGAGCCCTGCCCTCTCCGTAGCCAAAGCCCTGGCGGCCCTGGCCGAGGCCCGCCGCACCGGGGCCGAGGCGGTCTACTGGCTGGCCGACGAGGACCACGACCGCGCCGAGGTGGCCTCGGTGGTGGGCTGGAAGGCGGGCCGTCTGACGCGCCACCGCTTCCGCTTCGACGCACGGGCCGGTACCGCCACCGGGTGGCTGCCCTGGACGCCGGAACACCAGGCCGAGGCAACCGCCTTATGGGGGGCCCTGCCCGCCCCCGGCGAACCCACGCTGCGCGACCATGTGCTGGCCCTGGGACAACCGCTCTGGGAACGCGGCCTCCGACCCTTTTCACCGACGAATCCCGCCGTCCGCGACTCCATCCAAGCCGAGTTGGAACGCTGGCGAGCCCTTGACCTTGAAACACTGATGGTTCAGCAGGCCGAGCGCCTGGCAGCCGAAGGCGCGCCGCTGCCTTTGGATCCGAGGGTGCAGGCCGCGTGGTTCTCGCTGGATCCCCACACCGGGCTGCGCCAACGCCTGGACCGGGGCAGGCCCCTGCCCGCAGGGCGTTGGCTGAGTCCCGGCGCGGCCGTGCGCCCCCTCATGCAGTCGCTGTTGTTGCCTGTCGCCGCCGTAGTGCTGGGGCCTTCCGAACGAGCCTACTGGCGCCTGTGCGAGCCGCTCTGGGAGCAGGTGGGGCTGGTGGCACCAAAAATCCTCCCGAGACCCAGCGTCTTCGTCGTACCCCATGGCTTCCAGGTTTCTGCTGGACAGTTGGATGCACTGCGCCTGGGGGCCTGGGACCGTCTGGCCCCGTGGCCCGGCTCCCTGCCCACGGCCCGCTTCCAGCCGGTGGCAGGGGATCCCGCCTGGCCTGAGGCCTTGCAAACGCGCTTCCAGCGGGAGCAGGCACGCACCCGGGAGCGGCTGGCCAAGCTGGACCACCGGCTGCACCGTCAGGCGACGGTCGCTCTCATGGGCGGCGATCCCGAACAGCTGCGGCAGGCCCTCTTCCCCTTCAACAAACCCCAGGAGCGCGTCCTGCCCGGCCTCCCCTGGCTTCGCGACGGAGCCCTGCTCGATCGCATCCTGGAACGCATGGACGGAGCCACACCCGTGATCCTGGTGGAGGAACCATGAGCCACGACTTCGAGATCCTCGCCCTCGGCGCCCACCCAGACGACGTGGAAGTCCATGTAGGAGGCATCCTGGCCTTGGCCACGGACCACGGGCTGAAGGCCGGGATCCTGGATCTCACCAGCGGCGACCTCGGCACCCGCGGCACCGCGGAAACCCGTCGCAGCGAAGCCCAACAGGCCGCTCGCATCCTGGGCGTTCCGCGCCTCGTGCTTGATTTCCCCGACGGCCGGTTCACCGAGGAAGAAATCTACCGGCTGCGACTGATGGCCGAAATCCGCCGGCTCCGGCCCCGGGTGGTGATCCTGCCAGCTCCCGACGACCGCCATCCCGACCATCGCCGCACCCACCGCTTGGCCCGAGAGGCGACCTACTACGCCGGATTGAAAAACTATCCCTGCGACGGAGCGCCCTGGCGCCCGGAGGCCCTCGCCTGGGTGGGTGGCGAAAACCCGGGACCACCGGATCTGCTGGTGGATGTGAGCGCCGTGTGGGAGCGCCGCATGGCCGCCTTCGACGCCTTCGGCAGCCAGTTCGCGCAGGACGCCGCCCAGCCCGCCACGCGCATCGCCCATCCCGCCTTCCGGCGCGGGGTCCTGGGCCGGGCCATGCACTGGGGCTCGCTCCGCATGTGCGACTGGGCTGAGGCCCTGTGGTGCGAGCGACCCATGCCTCTGGCCTTGCTGCAACTCGTGGCCCGGCTGAACACCCCGACATGAATCGCTTCGAAGCTGACCTCCTCGCGCAGATCAAGCGTCGTGGCGATGGCGTGAGGGGACGCGTGGTGGTGGCCTGCTCGGGCGGCGGGGACTCGGTGGCCCTCCTGGTGCTTCTGTGGACCCTCCGGAAGAGCCTTGGGCTGGACCTGAGCGTGGCGCATGCGGACCACGGTCTCCGCCCGGAAGCCCATGAGGACGCCGCGTTCGTGCGCCAGTGTTGCCGGGCCCTGGGCCTGGACCTCGCCGAGGCCACCTTGGGTGTGCGGGCACATGCGGAGGCCCATGGTCTGGGGCTGGAGATGGCCGCCCGGGAGCTCCGGTGGGGCTGGCTCCGCCAGGAGGCCGAGCAGGCCGGCGCCTGCGCCGTAGCCACGGGGCACACCCTGGACGACCACACGGAGACCGTGTTCCTAAGGCTGGCCCGGGGCGGGGGATTGGGCTGCCTTCATCCCCTGGCTCCGCGCCAGGGCCTGCGGTGGTCACCCCTGGCGGAACTCCGCCGCGCGGACCTCCGCGCCTACCTGGCTGCCCGCAACCTCCCCTGGCGGGAGGACGCGACGAATGCCGAGCCCTTTACGGCCCGGAACCGCTGGCGCCCGATCCTCGAGACCATCCGGCAGGAAGCGCCGGGGTTGGATCGCCACCTGTTCGAGACCCATCTCCAGGCCGAGGAAGCCGAACATCTGGCCCGGACGCTCGTCGCCGGCTGGGAGGGCACCCGCTGGTCCATCTCGGAGGAGGAAATCCTCCTCCGACGCGAACCCTGGCTGGAGCCGGAGCTGCGCTGGACCCTGGAGTCCGCCTTCCGCCGTCTCGGCTGGCCCCGGGAAGCGGCTCTGCTGCGGGACTTCGCACCCTGGCTCGTCAGGCGCCTCCGGAGTGGTCGCAAACCATCTTCCTGGGGGAATTTCCACCTAAACCCTGAACCAGACGGCGGGTATCTGCATCTAAGGTTCAGCCGCCTTCCCGGGCCTAGTACACTGGAGGGCCACCTGGGCAAGTGCCCCAAGGAGTGACCCTTTGAATTCCATGATGAAAAGTGTGCTGGTCTGGCTGGGCATCATCGTCCTCTTGGTGCTGGCCTTCCGCCAGATCCCCCAGAACAGCCGCCAGATTGAGGTCCCCTTCTCGACCTTCTACACCGAGGGCGTGGGGGGTAAATATAAATCCGTGACACTGTCCGGTTTCGATGTCGAAGGCACCTACAAGCAGCCTGAGAAGAACGCCAAGACCGGCGAGGTCATCGAGAAGTTCCGCACCGTGGCCCCGCCCATGCAGGACCTGGGTAAGGTCATCCTCAGCTGGAAGACCGAGGGCCAACTCGACGAGTTCAAGGCCGCCAAGCCCAGCGAGAACAACTTCGCCTATGTGCTGATGTTCTGGGCGCCCTTGCTGGTGTTCGTGGTGCTCTGGTTCGTCTTCATGCGCCAGGCCCAGATGGGCGGCAACAAGGCCCTCAGCTTCGGCAAGGCCCGTGCCAAGGGGCTGTCCAGCAGCGTCAAGCGCGTCACCTTCTCCGATGTAGCCGGCTGCGACGAGGCCAAGGAGGAATTGAAGGAGATCGTGGAGTTCCTGAAGGATCCCGCCAAGTTCGTGAAGCTCGGCGGCAAGATCCCCAAGGGCGTGCTGCTCATGGGCCCTCCGGGGACCGGCAAGACCCTGCTGGCCCGTGCCATCGCCGGCGAGGCCAAGGTGCAGTTCTTCTCCATCTCCGGCTCCGATTTCGTGGAGATGTTCGTGGGCGTGGGCGCCAGCCGCGTGCGTGACCTCTTCGAGCAGGCCAAAAAGAGCGCGCCCTGCATCGTGTTTATCGATGAAATTGATGCCGTGGGCCGCCATCGCGGCGCCGGTCTGGGCGGCGGCCATGACGAGCGGGAACAGACCCTGAATCAGCTCCTGGTCGAGATGGACGGCTTCGAGGGCAACGAGGGCGTCATCCTCATTGCCGCAACCAACCGTCCCGATGTCCTCGATCCCGCCCTGCTCCGCCCCGGCCGCTTCGACCGGCGCGTGGTGGTGGACCGCCCCGATGTGAAGGGTCGTTTCGAGATCCTGAAGGTCCACACGACCGACAAGATCCCCCTCAGCCCCGATGTGGACCTGGAAGTCATCGCCCGTGGCACGCCCGGTTTCGCCGGCGCGGATCTGGCCAACCTCTGCAATGAGGCCGCCCTTACTGCGGCCCGAGGCAGCAAGAAGTGGGTCGAGATGGCCGACTTCGAGAACGCCAAGGATAAGGTCTACATGGGTGCTGAGCGCCGCAGCCTCGTCATGACCGAGGCGGACAAACGCATCACTGCCTACCATGAGGCCGGTCACACGGTTGTTGCTGCCGTGGTGCCGGACAGTGACCCCCTCCACAAGGTGACGATCATCCCCCGAGGCCGTGCCCTGGGCGTCACTTGGCAGTTGCCTGAAACAGACCGCTACAACACCACCCGTGACTACATGGAGAGCCGCATCGCCATCGCCATGGGCGGCCGCATCGCGGAAGAGATCTTCTTCAACCAGCTCAGCACCGGCGCGGCCAATGACATCCAGCAGGCCACCACCATGGCCCGGTCGATGGTCACGGAATACGGCATGAGCGACAAGCTGGGCCCCCTGAACTTCGGCGGTGGCGGCCAGCAGGAGGTCTTCCTCGGCCGCGACTTCGCGCAGCATCGCGAAATCTCTGAGGACACCGCCCGCCTCATTGATGTTGAGGTGCAGGAGTTCGTCCTGCGCAACTACCGTCGGGCCAAGGCTGCCATCGAGGCTCACCGCGACCAGTTGGTGTCCATCGCCGAAGCCTTGCTGGTGCGTGAAACCCTCGACGGCAACGATATTGACATCCTGATGAAGGGCGGCACGCTGCCCCCCCCCAAGCCCGGCAGCGCACCCACCGCGCCTGCGACGGTGGAAGGCCCCTCCACGGATTCCGGCTTGAATCCGGCCCTGAAACCCGCGTGACCGAACTGCCCTTCGATTGGGGACCGCTCCTTGAGGGCGGTCCCCTTTTGCTGGGCATCCTGAATCTGACGCCAGATTCCTTCAGCGATGGCGGCCGGTACGTGGATCCCACAGCCGCCCTAGACCAGGCCCAGCGCCTCGTGGCAGCCGGGGCGCGCATGCTGGACCTTGGCGCGGAAAGCACCCGGCCGGGCTCAGTGGTGGTCGATGCCGCCACGGAATGGGGTCGCCTCGAACCCGTCTTGGCAGCTCTGAAAAAGACCCTGCCGCACATCCCGCTAAGCCTGGACACCCGCCACCCCAGCGTGGCCGTGAAAGGCCTCGCGGCCGGCGCCTCGGTGATCAACGATGTCGATGGTTGCGCCGATCCCGCCATGCTCGAATTGGCCGTGGGTTCCACCTGCGGGGTCATCGCCATGCGTAGCCGCCGTCACGGCGAGGGTTTCCTCATGCCCCCCTACGATGATCCCACCCCGAAAGATGCGACTTCAGCCATCACCGAACTCCGTGCTGTCCGGGACCGGCTACAGGGGGCCGGAATCGCCGCTAATCGCGTGCTGTTGGACCCCGGCTTTGGCTTCGGCACCACCTTCAGGGAGGATCTCGCGCTCTGGAATGCCCTGCCCCAGCTGCCAGCGGCCCTTCCCTGGCCTGTGGACCGCTTCTGCATCGGCATCTCCCGCAAGCGGCTCCTTGCCCTCCGGGCCGGCACGCCAGGCCTCGCCCCGGACCAGAGGGACACCCTCACGGCCACGGCCCACGCCGAAGCCATGATCTGGGGCTACCGGGTCTTCCGGACGCACGCCGTCCTCTAAGCATCCGCGGCCGCATCGGTTAATCTGGCGGCATGAGTCTTCGCTACTTCGGAACCGATGGCATCCGTGGGGTCGCCTTGCGCTCCCCCCTCACCCTGGAGGAGGTCTCCCGCTGGGGCGCCGCCTGGGCCCAGGTGGCCCGGGCGGCCGGCGTGAAGCGGTTGGTGGTGGGCTGGGATCCGCGGTCCAGTTCTGGCCCCCTGTCCGAAGCCTTCATCCTGGGCCTTGGCATGGGCTTGAAGGTGCTGGTCCTCGGCATGGTCCCAACCCCTGCGGTGGCCTGGACTGTGGCTCGCCTGAGCGTGGAGGGACCCAAGACCTGGGGTCTCATGATCTCCGCCAGCCACAACCCGCCTGAGGACAACGGCCTCAAGGGCTTCAATGAGCTGGGCGAGAAGCTGGAGGAAGACCAGGAACAGGCCATCGAGGCCGCCTTTGAGACCCTTCCCGAGCCGACCACCATCTCGCTTCCGCCGGAACAATTGGACCTCGGCCCTTACCTGAGCCACTTGGGCGGCATCACCCTGCCCCGGAACTTCGGCGTGGTCATCGATTGCGCCCATGGGGCCACTGCGGAGGCGGCCCAGGAACTGTTCCGCGGCGACGCCATCCATTGGATCGGCGTACCCGCCGACGGCCCATCCATCAATGTGGGCGTGGGCTCCACACATCTCAACGCCCTGTCTGCGGCCGTCGTGGCCCGGGGCGCCCAGCTGGGCATCGCCTTCGACGGAGACGGCGACCGCTGCCTGCTGGTGGACGCCCAGGGCGATCTGGTGGATGGCGACCAGATGGTGTGGCTGCTCGCCCAGGACCGCCAAGCCAGTGGCGACGTCCCCCCGGGTGTGGTGGGCACTGTGATGACCAATGGCGGCCTGGCCCAGGCCCTGGCCGAGGCCGGCATCCCCTTCGTCCGCACCCCTGTGGGTGACAAGTTCCTGCTGCGGGAAATGGCCAAGCGCGGGTGGGATCTGGCTGCCGAGGCTTCGGGCCATCTCATCCAGAAGCGGATCGGGCCCAGTGGCGATGGCATGGCCGCCGCGCTGGGGGTCCTGCAGGCCCTCCTGCACCGGCCGGCCGAGCGACGCTGGGCCTGGACCTTCCGCCCCTGGCCACAGCGCCTGGTGAACGTGGTCGCAAGGGATCGGCGGGCCGTGGAAGCCTGTCCGGATCTGGTGTCCGCCATGGCCACCATCGACGCTCGCTGGGGAAAGGGGGTCCGCCAGGTGGTCCGCTGGTCTGGCACAGAACCCAAGCTCCGCCTCATGGTGGAAGCGCGGGAGACCGCCTGGGTCGACCAGGCCCTGCACGAGCTAGAATCCGCGGCCCGTGGTGATTTGGATTTGGCCTGACATGGCCCCCGATGTCCGCCGCCCTGTCGACCGCTGGCTGGTGCTCTTCGCGCTGGCCCTGGTCGCTGTTGGCATGGTGTGGATCTACTCTGCCTCCGCCATCAAAGCCTCCCAGAACCACGCGGCTGCCACAGCCTTCCTGACCCGGCAGCTCCTGGGGGGCGCGATTGGCATTGCATGCATGCTGGCCCTCTCCCAAGTGGATCTGGCCCCCCTCCAGGACCACGCACGCCCACTCCAGATCACCTACGGGATCCTGGTCCTGCTTCTGGTGGTGGTGCTCTTGTTCGGGCCCAAGGTCAACGGTGCCCACCGCTGGCTTCGCATGGGAGCCATGAGCCTCCAGCCTTCGGAGCTCTTCAAGCCCCTGTCCGTCCTCATTGCCGCGAGATGGATGGTGCGCCACCGCGAAGCCTGGTCCAGCCATCGCGATGCCCTGCCCAAGCTGCTGGGGCTGGCCGGTCTCCTATCGATCCCTCTGGCCCTCATCCTGCGCGAGCCTGATTTCGGGACCTCTTTCCTCATCGTCTTCGTCACCCTGATGGTGGTGTTCCTCGGCGGTGCGCCCAAGTGGATCTTCGCCATCGCGATCCCCGTGCTCGGCGCCCTCGGCACCGCCTTTGTGGTGCTCTCGCCTTATCGGCTGGCTCGCGTGACGAGCTTCTTGAACCCTGCGGCCGATCCCCTCGGCAAGGGCCACCAGGCTCTTCAGAGCCTGGTGGCCGTGGGCAACGGCGGATTCATGGGCGTCGGCCTGGGCGGCGGGAAGCAGAAGCTCTTCTTCCTTCCCGAGGCACACACGGATTTCATCTACGCCGTGATCGCGGAGGAGGCTGGTCTCATCGGGACTGTCGCGATCCTGGCCCTCTTCATCGCGATCCTCTGGCGGGGCTATCGCATCGCCCGGCGAGTGAACGATACCTTCCTCAAGCTCTGCGCCATGGGCTTCGTTCTGCTGTTGGTGGTGCAGGCCATGATGAACATGAGCGTGGTGCTGTCGCTGGCACCCAACAAGGGCATTCCTCTGCCCTTCATCTCCTTTGGTCCCAACAGCCTCATCGCCAGCCTGGTCTGCCTTGGCATGCTGCTGGCCATCAGCAAGGAAGCCGGTTCAACCTAGGCGCAGGGGTTCATCATCCTCATCGTCCACCAAGGTGATGTTTGAGCCGCCGCCGAGGAGCACCGCGTCTTCGTACATGTTCTTGAGCTTGGGCTCGAAGCGTTCCGCCTGGGCCAGGCGTGGATCGGGCTTCAGATCCAGGGAGAGGCGCAGGAGGCCGTGCAGGGCGACTGGTTCGAGCCCCAGGATGGCCGCGTGGAGCTTCAGGGGGTTGCCGGCCTCGGAGCTGCCCGTGCGGGTGGTGCTGAAGAGGGTATCGCCCACCCACCGCAGGTCCGTGACCAGGGGCCGCAGATTCAATTGCTTGACCTGTTTGCGGCCCTCGACTCGACCTCCCTTCTCCCACAGCCATTCCGCCGCAGATAGAAAAGCTGCGGAACGAAGCCTGGCCCCATCCGCTTGGTTGACCGGGCAGTGCCACCGCCAGTGGGAGGCCTCCACCAAGTCGCTGAGAGGCGAGGCGTAGGATGCATGGGACTCCCAGCGATGGACTCGCAGGCCTTCCGGAAGCCGGGCATTCAGCCGGTTCACCGACATGTCTGGCGCCTCGAGCGGTTCCACCCGGAACACGGCCTCGGCCCATTCGGAAAGACCTCCGGCACCAGCGGGTAACGGCAGTTCCAGACGAAGTGAGGGCCGAGGTCGCTTGCCGAAATCCAATGCCAACCGGAATCCTTCGAGGTGGAAAGCGTGCAGAAAAATCGCATGCACCTCACCTTCGTCGAAGTCCAAGGCCACACCGTCCTTCGCATAGCCCACGCGCACGGTGGCGCGTCGGCTGTCCAACCGCCAACCCGCCTCACGCCGTTCTCTTGCCCTTGCAGCAAGCGGCGCCAGCAGCGTAGCTATCTGCTTCACGCTATCAGATCCATCGCTCCGGCGTTCGGCACGGATCAGGCAAGCGCCTTCCTCGAGCACATCCTCATCGGACAGCGATTGGATGAGCGTGCCTGGATCGGTTGGGTTCCCCTGAAGAGAACGGCGAAGTGCCTGAAGAGAAGCGGGTTCGCGGCTCGGGGAGCTTTGAACCATGGCGGCCAGGAGCGCGGCCAATCGAGCCTGGCGGGCCAGAGCCTCAGCTGGAATCGAGGAGTGATGGGTAGATGCGGTCACGGTTTCAGGATAGTGAGGCTCGCCCCTTTGCGCGGAAGAATCACCTCCACGGCGGCGTGCAGAAATCGAGAAAAAAATTGTCGCTTTACTGAGAGATCGAGGTGGGATTTCCACATCCTTTGTGGGAAGCGGGTGTGCAATCCGGGAGAATTCCTTCCAGCTCAAGCCACTTGGGTCCGTGCTGATTTTTGGTGGCAGGTTCCCACCATGAATGGGTGGTTGACAGGTGTCGTTGGGCTTGTTCCAGTCGCGTCGGCGAGAGAGCCTTTGCCTTCCGCCACTGAACCCGCCAAGCTGGAATTCACATGATCCACGACCCTTACATCGTACCTCCCCTACCCGCCTCATGGCCGTACCAGCCCGGCAGGCCGCTGCGACCTTTGGGCTGCCGCGTGAACCTTGAATTGCCTGGCCTTGGCGGCGGCTGGCGCGTCTGCACACCCGGCGGCCAGGTCATCGACGGGGAGGCGATTCCCCTGGAAGGTGCCTATGGTCGCGGCGGCATTCTCCGTACTGGCGACGTGGTGATGCGCCCTTATCGTCGCGGCGGCTTGCTGCGTCACCTGAACGAACGGACCTACCGCACCCACTTGCGCTTCGCGGCGGAACACGCCGTCCATCGCGGCCTCTGGGAGGCGGGCTTCCCCACCGTCGAGCCCCTCGGCTACGCGTGGCGTCCTATTGGCCTTGGCGTGGAGGGCGTGCTGTTTACGCGCCTGGCTGAGGGCGAAGCCTGGCCGCGTCGTTGGGATCTGAGCGCCGAGCGTGCGGAAGTCATCCGACGCGTGGTCACCTCGCTTTGCGAGTGGGGACTGTGGTCCCCCGACCTAAACGCCACCAATATTTTGCTGCCGCCCGATGACGGCGCCCTGGTCCTTGATTGGGATCGGGCCGGTTTCGTGCCCGCGGGCACAGACCTGTGGCCCCGCTACCGACGCCGGCTCGAACGCAGCCTGCGGAAGCTGGGGGCGCCGGCAGAGGCCGTGGCTGTCATTGGATCTGCACCGCTTCCTTGATGAGCACGGGCTTCACCGGCAGGTTCAGGAAGTCGCTGCGTTTGTTGCTGGTCTTCACCGCCTTGATGCGGTCGACCACGTCCATGCCCTTGATGACCCGGCCGAACACGCAGTAGCCCCAGGTCTTGTCGTTGGCCTTGCTCTTGAAGTCCAACGAGGGATTGTCCACCACGTTGATGAAGAACTCCGCTGCGGCGCTGTGGGGATCCGGGGTCCGCGCCATGGCCACGGTACCGCGCTTGTTCCTCAGGCCCGCCGCCAGGGCGCGATCGGCCTCGTTGGGGATGGAAGCATCCGTGCGCTTCTTCCCAAGGTAGTCCACGTAGCCGCCACCCTGGATCATGAAGCCGGGGATAACCCGGTGGAAGATGGTGCCGTTGTACTGGCCCTTCTTCACGTACTTCAGGAAGTTCTCCACTGTCCGGGGCGCCGCTTGCGGCTCCAGCTCCATCACGATCACGCCCATGGACGTGGTGAGCTTCACCTGGGGCTTGGGGCCGGCGCTCAGGGCCATGGCGGCAAAGGACAGGATGGCGGCGATCAGGGGTCGCATCGAAATCTCCGGGGGGATCCCCCAGCATAGCGTCACGCCACCCCCCGTGCGCCAGTGGGCGGGCCCACCGTTGCGGCCAGGCCTCCAGCGGCGTAGGGTGGAAGCCTCGCCACACGATATTTGAGGGAGCTGCCATGCCCGCCTACCAGCTCACGGTGAACGGCCGCGGCCGCACCATCGACGCCGATGCCGACACGCCCCTTCTCTGGGTCCTCCGGGACACCCTCGGCCTCACCGGCACCAAGTTCGGCTGCGGCCAGGGCATCTGCGGCGCCTGCACCGTCCACCTCGACGGCCGAGCTGTGCGGTCCTGCCAGACGAGCCTGAAGGAGGCCGCCGAACACGCGGTCCTTACCGTGGAGGGCCTGTCGAAAGACGGTTCCCATCCCGTGCAGAAGGCCTGGATCGCTGAGGACGTGGCGCAATGCGGCTACTGCCAACCGGGCATGATCATGAGCGCCGCGGCCCTGCTGAAGCGCAAGGCCCACCCCACGGACCATGACATTGACGAGGCCTTCGCCGACCACATCTGCCGCTGCGGCAGCTATCCCCGCATCCGCAAAGCCGTGAAGCGCGCCGCCGGAGGTGTGAAGTGACCAGCCGCCGTGACTTCCTGAAGGTGACCGGCGCCGCCGGCGCGGGGCTCGTGCTGGGCCTGCGCCTGGAGGCCAAGCCCCGGCTTGGCGAGACAGTCAAGGCCGCCTTCCAGCCCAACGCCTTCCTTGCCATCCGCCCCGATGGCACCGCCCAGATCACCGTGCCCAAGGTCGAGATGGGGCAGGGCGTGCGCACCGCCCTGCCCCTGGTGGTGGCCGAGGAACTGGACCTCGACTGGTCGAAGGTCGAAGTCGTCACCGCCCACCCGGGGCCGGAGTTCAAGGCCATGAACACGGGCGGCAGCACCAGCGTGAGCACCACCTGGGACACCCTGCGCAAGGCCGGCGCCGCGGCCCGGGAGATGCTCAAGGCCGCGGCGGCGGCCCAGTGGAAGGTGCCCGTAGGTCAGTGCCGCACGGAGAATGGCTTCGTGCTGGGCCCAGACAGGAAGAAGCTGGGCTACGGCGCCTTGGCGGAAGCTGCGGCGAGGCTGCCCGTGCCGAAGGACGCGCCACTGAAGAAGGCCGCGGACTACCGCCTGGTCGGCAAGCGGACGCCCCGCATCGACGGCCCCGCCATCGTCACCGGCAAGGCCGTGTTCGGTCTGGACGTGCGCCGCCCCGGCCAGCGCTTTGCCGCCGTGCTGCGCTGCCCCGTGCCCGGCGGACAGCCAAAGACCTGGGACGACGCCAAGGCCAAGACCGTGCGCGGTGTGACGGCCGTGGTGAAGGTGCCCACGGGCCTCGCCGTCGCCGCGGACAGCACCTGGGCCGCCTTCAAGGGCCGAGACGCCCTGGCCGCCACAGCCACCTGGGACGAAGGGGCCGCGAAGGAATTCAGTTCCGCCGCGCTCGAAGCGAAGGCACGCGCCGCCCTCACCGGCCCCGCTGACGACGCCCGCCGCGAAGGCGATCCTGCCAAGGCCCTGGCCGCGGCCACAAAAATGCTGGAAGCGGAGTACAGCTTCCCCTACCAGGCCCACGTAACCGTGGAGCCCATGAACGCCACGACCCACGTGGGCGCGGACACCGCCGAGATGTGGGTGGGCAGCCAGTCTGGGAACCGGGCCCAGGAGCGGGCCGCCACGGCCATGGGCTTGAAGGCCGAGCAGCTGAAGGTGAATGTGCCCCTTATCGGCGGCGGCTTCGGGCGCCGCCTCGGGACGGATTTCAGCACCGAGGCCGCCCAGGTAGCGAAGGCCGTCGGCGGCGGTCCGGTGCAGGTGGTCTGGGACCGGGAGGACGACATCCGCCACGACCTCCACCATCCCGCGACGCTCCACCACCTGCGCGCGGGGATCGATGGTGCGGGAGCCCTGGCGGCCTGGACCCACCGCATCGCTGGCCCTGCGGTGCTGAGGTCTTGGCTGGGGGGCCAGAAGGCGCCCTCCCAAGCCACCACGGAAGCCAACGGTGCCTACGACATCCCCTACGCCATCCCCGCCATCGCCGTGGACTTCGCCGAGGTGGAGGCGCCCACGCCCCTGGGCTGGTGGCGCGGCATCCAGATCGTGCCCAACGTCTTTGCCCGGGAATGCTTCCTCGACGAGGTGGCCCATGCCCTGGGCAAGGATCCCCTCACGTTCCGCCTGGACCTGCTGGGCGATCGCGGCATCGTCAAGTTCGGCCGGGACGCGGCCGACATCCGGCGACTGAAGAGGGTGTTGGAAGTGGCGGCGGAGAAGGCCGGCTGGGGCCGCAAGCTGCCCGTGGGACACGGTCTCGGCCTCGCCTGCCACGCCTATGACGGGCGCACCTACGCCGCCGAGGTAGCGGAGGTCTCCGTGGTGAAGGGCCGGCTCAAGGTCCACAAGGTCACCTGCGCCGTGGACTGCGGCCTGGCGGTGAACCCCGCGGGCCTGGAGGCCCAGGTGGAGGGCGGCATCGCCTTCGGCCTCTCTGCGTTGTTCTCCCAGATCACGTGGGAGAAGGGCCGCACCGTGCAGACGGGCTACCACGACTTCCCCGTGCTGCGCCTTGGGGACATGCCCCTCGTCGAGACCCACGTGATCCCCAGCGCCGAAGCCCCCTCGGGCATGGGCGAACCTCCGGTGCCGGTGGCCATTCCGGCCGTCCTGAACGCGGTCTTCGCCGCCACTGGGAAGCGGATCCGGAAAGTTCCTATTGAGGATGGATTGATCTAGTTTTTCACATCGCACCTTCGCCAACAAACAGGCGTAGCATGGGGGCCGCCATCCCAGATGGAGGTGCCCATGGCGGAGTACACCCTCTCGATCAACGGCCAATCCCATACCGTCGAAGCATCCCCGGACATGCCCCTGCTGTGGGTGCTCCGGGACCGTCTCAAGCTCACGGGCACCAAGTTCGGCTGCGGACAGGGCCTTTGCGGCGCCTGCACCGTCCACCTGGGCGGCGAGCCCGTGCGGTCCTGCGTGACGCCGGTGAGCGACGTCGGCGCGAAGCGCATCACCACCATCGAGGGCCTGGACCTCCACGGCGCCCATCCCCTGCAGAGGGCCTGGATCGAGGTGGACGTCGCCCAATGCGGCTACTGCCAGACCGGCCAGATCATGACCGCCGCGGCCCTGCTGGCCAAGCATCCCAAGCCCACGGACCGGGACATCGACCAGGCCATGGGCGAGAACGTCTGCCGCTGCGGCACGTACCTGCGGATCCGCGAAGCCATCCACCGGGCCGCGGGCCAGCGGAAGGAGGTGGCCCCATGAGCACCACCCGCCGTGACTTCCTCAAAACCACCGGCGCCCTGACGCTGACCTTCGCCCTGCCCGTGCGGCTGAAGGGCGCGGCGGCCCAGGCGCCGGAACCCGCCTTCCAGCCCAGCGGCATGCTGCGCATCGACCCGGACGGCGCCGTCACCATCTGGGCCACGCGCACCGAGATGGGCCAGGGCGTCCGCACCAGCATGGCCATGGCCATCGCGGAAGAGCTGGAGGCGGACTGGTCCCGCGTGAAGATCCTCCAGGCCTCCACCGCGCCGAGATTCGGCGATCTCGGCGTCACCGGCGGAAGCCAGACCACGCTCTCCACCACCCTGGCTCTGCGGAAGGTGGGCGCCCAGGCGCGGGAGATGCTCCTCCAGGCCGCCGCGGACACCTGGGGCGTCCCCAAATCCGAATGCCTCGCCCGGGACGGCCGCATCCAGCACCTGCCCACGAAGCGGAGCCTGCCCTATGGCGACCTGGTCGCCCGGGCCGGCAAGCTCACGCCGCCGGCGGAGCCGCCGCTGAAGGCGCCCAAGGACTTCCGGGTCCTCGGCAAGGATGCCCGGCGCCTGGACGGCCCCGACATCGTGGCCGGCAGGGCCCAGTTCACCACGGACCTCCACCTGCCCGGCATGCTCGTGGCCAGCATCGAGCGCTGCCCGGTGTTCGGCGGGAAGGTGAAGTCCTTCGACGCCTCCGCCACGTTGAAGGTGCCCGGGGTGAAGCAGGTGCTGGAGGTGCCCAGCGGCGTGGCCGTCTTCGCGGAGGATACCTGGGCCGCCTTCACAGGCCGCGAGGCCCTGAAGGTCCAGTGGGACGAGGGGCCGACCGCCAAGCTGGACAACGCCTCCATCCGAAAGCAGTACGAGGAACGGCTCAAGACCCCCGGCAAGGTGGTGCGCCAGGTAGGCGACGCGGCCCTGGCCCTGCCGAAGGCCGCCAAGCGCATCAAGGCCACCTACGACGCGCCGTTCCTGGCCCACGCGACCATGGAGCCCATGGTGGCCGTGGCCGACGTGAAGCCCGGCCGCTGCATGATCTGGGCGCCCACCCAGGCCCCCGGCATGGCCCTGCCCGCCGTCGAGCAGATCACCGGCCTGAAGGCCGACCAGATCGAGATCCAGGTCATGCTGGCGGGCGGCGGCTTCGGCCGCCGGGCCATGGCCGACTTCATCGCGGACGCGGTGGCCTGCTCCAAGGCCGTCGGCGCCCCCGTGAAGGTGCAGTGGACGCGCCCCGACGATTTCCAGCACGACGGCTACCGCCCCGCCACCCTGCACGAGCTGGAGGCGGGCCTGGACGCCCAGAGCCGCCCTGTGGCTTGGAGGCACCGGTTCGTGGGGCCTTCCATTGCCGCCTCGAACCACTTCCCCTGGCCGCCGGAGGCCACCGAGCTGGCAGGCGCCGCCGACCTGGCCTACGACATCCCGAACCTGCACGTGGAGTGGGGCCAGAGCGACACACCGGTGCCCATCTGGTTCTGGCGCGCCGTGCCCGCCAGCTTCAATCCCTTCGTCACGGAATGTTTCCTGGATGAGCTGGCCCACGCGGCTGGGAAGGATCCCCTGGCCTTCCGCCTGGCGCACCTCCCGAAGGCGCCCCTGAAGCTGGGCCAGCACGAGTTTGATCCGGCCCGCTACCGCGCCGTACTGGAGCTGGCCGCGGCCAAGGCTGGGTGGCGCACCCGCAAGCTACCCAAGGGCTGGGGTCACGGCATCGCGGCCCACGCCTACCTGGACTGCGGCACCTATGTGGCCCAGGTGGCGGAGGTGGAAGCCAAGGCGGACGGCGGAATCCGTGTCCATCGCGTGGTCTGCGCCGTGGACTGCGGCCTGGTGCTGAACCCGGGCAATGTGAAGGCCCAGATGGAAGGCGGCATCGCCTTCGGCCTCAGCGCGGCCCTCTACGACGAGATCACCCTCAAGGACGGCCGCGTAACCGCCGACAGCTTCTCAGATCATCCGATCCTGCTGCTCCCGTCCATGCCCAAGGTGGAGGTCCATATCGTGCCCAGCGAGCTGCCGCCGGGCGGCGTGGGCGAGCCGGGCCTGCCGCCCCTGGCGCCGGCCGTGGCCAACGCGGTGTTCGCAGCCACCGGCAAGCGTCTGCGCAGCCTGCCGCTGCTCCCCCCGAAGCTGCGCAAGGCCTGATCACTGTCCCGGCAGGGCATAATCCCCTCATGAACAAAGAACTCCAGGACATCCTGGCACTCGTCCGGGGCCGTGGAACGCCCGCGGCCCTGGCCACGCTGGTCCGCGTTGAAGGCTCCAGCTACCGCCGACCCGGCTCCCGGCTGCTCACGGACGGGCAGGAGGTGCTGCGCGGCTCCCTCAGCGGCGGCTGTCTCGAAGGCGAAGTCATGGCCCGGGCCCGGGACGTACTGGGCGACGGCCAGCCTCGCCTGCTCCGCTACGACCTTCGGGGCGATGCGGACCTGGTCTGGGGCAGCGGCAGTGGCTGCGAGGGGCTGTTGGACATCCTGGTGGAGCGCCTGGATCCCGCCGCGCCGCCCGAATGGCTGGCCTGGATCGACCAGGCCAGGACTTCCCGGACGCCCCTCACCATCCACACGGATCTCGACCCCGATCACTTGGGGGTGCGCCGTATCCACCTTCAGCCGGACCTGGCGGCCTCGGGCTTTGTCGAAACGCTCAATCCACCCATTGCCCTCTGGATCCTGGGCGCCAGCGATGACAGCCGGCCCATGGTGCGCATGGCCAAGGAGCTGGGCTGGACCGTGGGTCTGCTGGACCACCGGCCCGCCTTCGCGCGCCCGGAGCGCTTCCCCGAGGCGGACGAGGTCCTGTCGGGCCATCCGGCTCAGCGCGTCCCCGAACTGGGACTAGACGCACGCAGTGCCGTGGTCCTCATGACCCACAACTACCTGAAGGACCTGGAGGCCCTGCGCGCGCTGGCGGTCTCCGGAGTCGGCTACCTCGGCCTCATGGGCAGCCGCGCCCGCAGCGCGAAGATCCGCGAGGAGCTCGCCGCGGAAGGGCTCTCCTGCGGGGAGCGTCTGCACAGCCCCGTGGGTCTGGACCTGGGTGCGGAGGACCCCGAGACCATCGCCCTGGCGGTGCTGGCGGAAATCCAGGCCACCTTCCAAGGCCGGGAGGGCGGCTCCCTCCGCAGCACGCGCACCCCCGTGTCAGCCCCGTGATCGCGGCGGTGATCCTGGCTGCGGGAGAAGGCCGGCGCATGGGCGGGACCAAGGCGCTTTTGCGCATCGACGGGGAGACCCTGCTGCGCCGCACAGTCAGGGCGGCCCTTGAGGCGGGCTGCGACCCCGTGGTGGCTGTGATCGGAGCCTGGGATCCGGGCCTCGAGGGTATGAAGGTCCAAACGGTAGTCAACTCCGAGGCCAGCGAAGGCATGGCCAGTTCCATCCGCCGGGGCATCACCGTCCTTCTCCCGGAAGTGCGCGCGGCACTGATCCTGACAGTGGACCAGCCCGCTGCGGATACCGTGCTGCTCAGAAACTTGCTGGCACTGGCCGCCCGTGATCCGGAGCGCCCCGCCGCCTGCGCTTATGCGGACACCCTGGGCATCCCGGCCATCCTGCCGCGACGCCTCTTCCCGGACCTGCTTGCCTTGAGCGGCGATCGCGGCGCCAAGGCGATCCTCGTGCGTGAAGCCACCGCCACGCTGCCCTTTCCAGGTGGCGAAGCAGACCTGGACGTGCCCACCGATCTCGAACGGTTCAAGCGCTGAGGCTGGGCTTTTTCTGCAGATGGTCATAGCGCTTGCGGGCCTGTTCCAGTTCCGAAAGGTGCGTGCCTGCCCACTCACACAGGGCTCCCAGCGGCCCGATGAGTGTGTGGCCGAGCTTGGTCAGCTCGTACTCCGTGCGGGGTGGCACCTCGGGGTAGACGTGGCGCGTGACCAAACCGTCCCGCTCCAGCTTGCGCAGCGTCTGGGTGAGCATCTTCTGGCTGATGCCGCCCACCTGCCGGTGGAGATCGCCGTACCGCTGCTTACCCTTCGACAGCAAGTAGATCAGCAGGGTGGTCCATTTGTCGGCGATGAGATCCAGGGCCTGGCGAGTCGGACACTGGGCGCTGAGGACGTTGGGAGCAAGGGTGCATGCTTTGCGAACCATTGGGTGCCTACCTTCCAAAATGGTGCCTACTTTCTTTTCGATCGTAAGCATCTAAAGTTTGGATCACGGGCCAAGTGAATGCAAGTGCCCGAAAAGGAGACAAGGATGACCCGAATCGCCATCGTGTTCCACAGCGGCTATGGCCACACCAAGGTGGTGGCGGAGAGTGTGAAGGCTGGCGCCGAAACCATCCCTGGCGCGAAGGTTCTGCTCATTCCGGTCGAGACCATCGACGCCCACTGGGCGGATCTCGAAGCCGCGGATGCCATCGTCTTTGGCAGCCCCACCTACATGGGCAACGTCAGCGGCCCCTTCAAGACCTTCATGGACGCCAGCTCCAAGCCCTGGGTTGAACGGAAGTGGAAGGACAAGCTGGCCGCCGGCTTCACCATCAGTGGCAGCCCCAGCGGCGACAAGCTGAACACCCTCCAGTCCCTGATGATCTTCGCCATGCAGCACGGCATGGTCTGGATCGGGAATGCCGAAATGCCTGGCAACGAGGAGGGTATCAACCGCCTTGGCAGCTTCACGGGCCTCATGGCCCAGGCCGGCCAGGTGGCTCCCGACGTCGAACCCAATCTGGCCGATCGCAAGAGCGCCGAGTTCCTGGGCCAGCGCATCGCCTCCGCCGCCACCCGCTGGGCCAAGGGCGCCTGAACCCCGGGAAAATGTCATGACCGCGAAGCCTTCCAGATCCGTTAATCTGGAAGACTTACGTAGGAGTCCCCGAATGTCCGACCTCATCCAGCACCTGACCGACCAGACCTTCACCGAGGCCGTCGCCCATGGCTACACCGTGGTGGATTTCTGGGCGCCCTGGTGCGCGCCCTGCCGTGAACTGGCCCCCATCACTGAAACCTTGGCCGCGGAATTCAAGGGGAAGATCGGCTTCGCCAAGTTGAACGTGGACGATTTCACCCCACTCTCCGAACAGTACGACGTCCTCAGCATGCCCACCCTGGTGATCTTCAAAGATGGCCAGCCATTGGATCGCATCGTGGGATCCCTGCCCATCGACCAGCTGCGGACCCGTCTCCAGCAAGCCATTTGACCACATCTCCATTCCAAATCTGAGGCACCCATGAGCACCATCTCCGGCGAAAGCCTGCTCCAGCAACTCAACTGGCGCTATGCCACCAAGAAGTTCGATCCCTCGAAGAAGATCTCCGCCGCCGACTGGGCCGTGATCGAGGAGGCCCTGATCCTCACGCCTTCCAGCTACGGTCTGCAGCCCTGGAGGTTCATCGTCGTCACTGATCCCGCCCTCAAGGCCAAGCTGCGCCCCGCCTCCTGGAACCAGTCCCAGGTGGAGGATTGCAGCCATCTGGTGGTCCTCACGGCCAAGCAGGACATCACCGAGGTCGATGTAGACCGCTTCATCGAGCGCATCGCCGAGGTGCGCGGTGCCACGGTGGAGAGTCTGGCGGGTTACAAGGGCTACATGGTAGGCGACCTGGTGAACGGCCCACGCCACGCCATCATCCATGAATGGGCCGCTCGGCAGACCTACATCGCCCTGGGCAACCTCATGACCTCCGCCGCCCTGCTCGGCGTGGATGCCTGCCCCTTCGAAGGCATCGAACCCGCCAAGTACGACGAGATCCTGGGCCTCAAAGGCACCGGTTACACCACCATCAGTGCCTGTCCCCTGGGCTACCGCGCGGCAGACGACAAGTACGCCAGCGCCCCCAAGGTGCGCTTCGAAGCCAAGGACGTTGTCGACCACCGCTGAATGCCGACACTTGCTTGAGACAAAGGAAAAATGCTTTCACCACCAAGACACCAAGAACTGCAAAGGCCCTGTTTTTGCTTTTCTTGGTGCCTTGGTGTCTTGGTGGTAAATCTTTTCCGCTGCTCATCCTGAGCCCCAGGAGGTCTCCATGCTGACCCGCACGCTCGGAACCCAGGGGCTCACCGTTTCGGCACTCGGCCTTGGCTGCATGGGCATGTCGGACTTCTACGGCCACCGGGATGATGCCGAATCCACGGCCACCCTCCTCCACGCCGTGGACTGCGGCATCACCTTCTTCGACACCGCTGACATGTACGGCCCCCACCTCAACGAAATCCTGGTCGGCAAGGCCTTGGCGGGCGTGCGGAACCGCGTGGTGATCGCCACCAAGTTCGGCATCATGCGTGACCCCAACGATCCCTCGGTGCGCGGTGTCTGCGGGCGGCCTGACTATGTCCGCAGCGCCTGCGACGCCAGTCTGAAGCGGCTGGGCGTGGCCACCATCGACCTCTACTACCAGCACCGCGTGGATCCAGAGGTGCCGATCGAAGAGACCGTGGGCGCCATGGCCGAGCTGGTCAAAGCCGGCAAGGTGCGCTTCCTGGGCCTCTCCGAAGCCGGTCCGGCGACCTTGCGCCGGGCCTTCAAGATCCACCCCATCAGCGCCGTCCAGTCCGAATACTCGCTTTGGACCCGCGATCCCGAAGAAGGTCTGTTGCAGACATGCCGGGAACTGGGCGTGGGCTTCGTGCCCTACAGCCCCCTGGGCCGAGGCTTCCTCACGGGCCAGATCCAGAAGTTCGAGGACTTCGAGTCCGGTGACTACCGCCGGAACTCGCCCCGCTTCCAGGGCGACAACTTCCAGAAGAACCTGGACCTGGTGGCGCGCCTCCAGGACATGGCCGCCGCCCGCGGCTGCACCCCCGCCCAGCTCGCCCTGGCCTGGGTCCTTGGCCAGGGCGGGGATATCGTGCCCATCCCCGGCACCAAGCGCCGCGACCGGCTGGACGAGAATTTGGGGGCCCTGGAGCATGTTCTCTGCCCTGGCGAACTCCAGGAGCTGACCGGCCTCTTCCCGCCAGGAGCCGCGGCAGGCACTCGCTATCCTGAGGCGGCGATGCACATGGTGAATCGCTGAAGCATCCAAGAAACGGAGGCCCCATGGCTCACCGGAAGGATGCCTATCCCGACAATGCTCCCGGTCCCTTCTTCGTGGACCGCACCTGCATCGACTGTGGCACCTGCTACCAGTTCGCGCCGGAGACCTTCGTCGATGGCGGCAACCACGCCCAGGTCCATGCCCAGCCTGGCGACCCCGTATCGAGGTTGCGGGCCTCCATGGCCCTGGTGGCCTGCCCCGTGAGTTCCATCGGCACCGATGACAGGACCGACGTTCCCGCCGCCACCAAGGCCTTCCCCCATCCCGTGGCGGAAGACGTCTACTTCTGCGGCTACACCAGCGAGAAGAGCTTCGGCGCCTGGAGCTACCTGATCCGTCGGACTGGGGGCAACGTGCTCATGGATTCCCCCCGAGCCGCCGAACCGCTCATGAAGAATCTGGAGGCCCTGGGCGGAGTCGCGATGATGATTCTCAGCCACCGGGACGACGTGGCGGATCACGCCGTCTACCATTCACGCTTCGACTGCGAGCGCATCATGCATCGGGCGGACGGCTTCGCCGGCCTGGAACACCTGGTAGATGGCGACGACCCCATCCATCTGGCCGACGATCTGCTGCTGATCCCCACGCCGGGCCACACGGCGGGGAGTGTCTGCCTGCTGTACCGCGATTTCCTTTTCACGGGGGACCACCTCTGGTGGAACCCGGACCAGGGGCGCCTGTCCGCGTCCCGAACCTACAACTGGCATTCCTGGAAGCAGCAGCTTGACAGTTTGGAAAGGCTGCTCGGCTTCGACTTTTCCTGGGTGCTGCCCGGCCATGGCAGCATCCACCAGGCTGAAAATCCGACTGTCATGAGGGCCGAGCTGGAACGGGCCATCGTGGCCCTCAAAGGCTCTTGATCGCCGTCTCGTGCAGGCCGTGGGAGACTAGGGGCCCCGTCGGAGTCCCCCATGACCACCGCCTCTGAAGCTCCCATCGTCACCGCCCCCCGCGGCACCCATCTACACTGCAAAGGCTGGGTGCAGGAAGCAGCCCTGCGCATGCTCATGAACAACCTGGATCCCGAGGTGGCCGAGCGGCCCGAGGATCTGGTCGTGTACGGCGGGCTGGGCAAAGCAGCCCGGAACTGGGACTGCTTCCACGCCATCGTGAAGGAGTTGAAGCATCTGGCCGATGACGAGACGCTGCTGGTGCAGAGCGGTAAGCCTGTGGGCGTGGTGAAGACTCACCCCGACGCGCCCCGCGTGCTCATCGCCAACTCCAACTTGGTGCCGAAATGGGCCACCTGGGAGCACTTCCGCGAGCTCGATCAGAAGGGCCTGATGATGTACGGCCAGATGACCGCCGGCAGCTGGATCTACATCGGCAGCCAGGGCATCGTGCAGGGCACCTACGAGACCTTCGCCGAGGCCGCCCGTCAGCACTTCGACGGCACCCTCGCCGGCACCTGGACCCTCACGGCGGGCCTGGGCGGCATGGGCGGTGCCCAGCCTTTGTCCATCACCATGAACGGCGGCGTGGCCCTCTGTGTCGAGGTGGACCGCACCCGCATCCAGAAGCGCCTGGATACCCGCTACCTGGATGAGTGGACCGACAACCTGGACACGGCCATGGCCCTGGTCCAGCAGTATGTGGACGCCCATGAGGCCCGCAGCATTGGCTTGCTGGGCAATGCGGCGGAGATCCTGCCCGAGATCCTCAAGCGAGGGTTCCAGCCCAACCTGGTCACCGACCAGACCAGCGCCCACGACGAATACAACGGCTACATTCCCGCCGGGCTCTCACTGGAACAAGCCGCTATCCTGCGCAAGGAGCAGCCCGAAGCCTACGTGGAGCGGGCCCTCGCCTCCATGCGGATCCACGTCGAAGCCATGGTCGAGTTCCAGCGCCGGGGTTCTGTCACCTTCGACTACGGCAACAACATCCGCGCCCAGGCCAAGCGAGCAGGCTTCGAGAATGCGTTCGCGTTTCCTGGGTTCGTGCCCGCCTTCATCCGGCCCCTTTTCTGCAAGGGCATTGGCCCCTTCCGCTGGGTCGCGCTCTCCGGCGACCCCGAGGACATCGCCGTCACGGACGCCGCCATGATGGAGCTGTTTCCTGAAAACGAAGGCATGATCCGCTGGCTCAAGGCCGCCAAGGAGAAGATCGCCTTCCAGGGCCTGCCCGCCCGCATCTGCTGGATCGGCGCCGGAGAGCGCCACCTGGCCGGCTTGAAGTTCAACGAGCTGGTCCGGACCGGCAAGGTGAAAGCCCCCATCGTCATCGGCCGCGACCACCTTGACAGTGGCAGCGTAGCCAGCCCCAACCGTGAGACCGAGGCCATGAAGGACGGCTCTGACGCCGTCAGCGACTGGCCCCTGCTCAACGCCATGACCGCCGTGGGCGGCGGCGCCTCGTGGGTGAGCTTCCACCACGGCGGCGGGGTGGGCATGGGCTACAGCCAGCACAGTGGCGTGGTCATCGTGGCCGACGGCACCGAACGCGCCGACCGCTGCATCGCCCGCGTGCTCTGGAACGATCCCGCCATAGGCGTCTTCCGCCATGCCGATGCCGGCTACGAAAGTGCTCGCGAACATGCCGAGGCCATCGGGCTGCACATTCCCATGAAGGGATGACAGCCGGCGCGGATGGGTGGATACCTCATTACCTGCGGTAAGCTGTCGGATCCCCCCTTGAGGTAGCCATGGTCATCCACCTTCCGCGCCTGCTGTCCGCCCTCCTGCTCTGCACCTCGCTGAGCGCCGGCGCGAAGACCAAGGCCCCTGCCCCCGCGCCGAAAGCCCAGGGCCCGACCGTCGATGCGGCCCGGCTCGCTGCGCTGAAGGCCCGCAGCATCGGTCCCGCCATCATGGGCGGTCGGGTCTCTGATATCGCCGTGGATCCGAGGAATCCCGACACTTTCTACGTGGGTCTCGCCACGGGCGGGGTGTGGAAGACGGCGAACGCGGGAGCCACCTTCTCCCCCCTCTTCGACAAGCAACCGGTTCAGTCCATCGGCGCCCTGGCCGTGGCCCCTTCTGATCCGAAGGTGATCTGGGTGGGTACTGGCGAGGCCAACGACCGCAACAGCTCCGGCTGGGGCAACGGCGTCTACCGCTCCACGGACGGCGGCGCCACCTGGGCGCGTGCGGGTCTGGAAGGCAGCAAGGCCATCCCGCGCATCGTCGTGCACCCCGAGGCCCCCGCCACGGCCTGGGTGGCGGTCATGGGGGACCTATGGAACCCCGGCGGTGAACGGGGCCTCTTCAAAACGACGGATGGCGGAAAGACCTGGAAGGCCGTTCTGAAGGCTCCCGGCGGCCTGGACACGCGGGTGGGCTGCGGGGACGTGGTCCTGGATCCCTCGGCCCCGAACACGCTCTACGCCACCCTCTACGCCCGACGACGCACGCCCTGGTCCTTCAGCTACGGCACGGCCGCCTCAGAGGGCCAGGATGTCGGCGGCATCTATCGGAGCGCCGACGGCGGGGCCACCTGGCACAAACTGGAGAAGGGCCTGCCGACGCTCACCGGCCGCATCGGGCTGGATGTCTCCCGCAGCAATCCCAAGATCGTGATGGCGGTGATCCAGAGCGACCAGGGCGGCACCGTCGGCATTGACGACCTCCTGAGCCGCGCCGGCGGCGTGTTCCGCTCCGAGGACGGTGGGGACAGCTGGAGCCGCATGAACGCGCTGGATCCCCGCCCCTTCTACTTCAGTCAGCTCCGCATCGATCCGGTGAATCCGCAGCGGGTCTACGTGGCCGGCTACATGCTGCATGTCTCCGACAATGGTGGCCGCAGCTTCCGGGAGGACCTCTTCGGCAAGGTCCACTCGGACTGCCATGCCCTGACCTTCCCCAAGGCCGACCCCCCGCAAGCGGAACCACCCGCGCCCGGCGAACCGGCGCTGCCTCCAGTGACGTCACGGCTGCTGCTGGGCACGGATGGTGGTGTGTACCAGAGCTACGAGGCTGGCCAGGCCTGGCTTCACTTGGACAGCATCCCCGCGGGTCAGTTCTATCGCATCACCCTCGATGACAGCGTGCCGTACCGCATCGCTGGAGGCCTCCAGGACAACCTCAACTGGGTGGGCCCCAGCCGCACGCGGTCCAAGGAGGGGATCCTCAACTCCGATTGGATCAACATCGGCGGCGGCGACGGCTTCTCCTGCGCCTTCGACCCCAAGGACCGCGACCTGATCTACGCGGAAAGCCAGGAGGGCATGCTGCACCGCTTCAACCTCCGCACCGGTGAGCTCAAGGCGCTGCGACCGAACCCCGCCGAGGGCCAACCCGCCTTCCGCTTCAACTGGAATGCACCGCTTTTCGGCAGCCGCCACGATAAGGGCGCCCTGTACCTGGCCGGTAATCGGGTGTTTCGACTGACAGATCGCGGGGAGAACTGGAAAGTCATCAGCCCCGATCTTTCCACCCAGGATGCCCAGAAAACCACCGCCACGGGCAGCGGCGCGGAGACCTACGGCGTGGTGTACACCCTGGCTGAATCGCCCGTGAAGGCGGGTCTCCTTTGGGCTGGCACGGATGACGGCAAGCTGTGGGTCACCGAAGACGACGGGAGCCATTGGACTGATCTCAGCGCGTTCGTACCCGCCCCCGCCCGGGGCCAGTGGGTGAGCCGCATTGAGCCCGGAGGCCGGGACCCCAAGGTGGCCTACCTCGCCGTGGATGCCCATCGGGCCGGCCTCTACGCGCCCCTGGTCTACCGCACGGCCGATGGCGGCCACACCTGGCAGAGCCTCGCGGCCGATCTGCCTCCGGACATTCCCGTGAAAGTGGTTCGGGAGGATCCGGTGAATCCCGACCTGCTCTATGCGGGTACCGAGGCGGGCCTGTTCGCAAGCCTCAACCGGGGCGCCACCTGGGTGAAGCTGGGCGGCTTGCCAGCCGTGGCCGTGGACGATCTCCAGGTCCACCCCCGGGAGCATGATCTCGTCATCGCCACCCATGGCCGCAGCTTGTATGTGCTGGATGATGTCGCCCCGCTGGAAGCCCTCACCGCCGAGGTTGCCGCCAAGCCGCTGGAACTCTTCCCCGTGCGTCCCGCGCAAGGTGCCTATTTGCTGCCGGGCTGGGAAGAGTCCGGCGGCAAGGGGATCTACCGTGGCGAGAACCCGCCAGAAGGCGCACTGCTTACCTACTGGATCCGTGATCTGGGCGAGGAAGCTCCCACGCTGTCCATCACCAACGCCGAAGGTCAGCCTGTGGCCACCTTCCCTCTGCCGCGCACACCGGGCATGGGCCGGGTGGCCTGGAACCTGCGCCCGACCAAAACCCTGCTCACCGAGTATGGCGGCCTGGGCCCTGACAAGTTCGTGCGCCCCGGCACCTACACTGCCACGCTGAGTCTGGGTGCCATCAAAGTGCAGCAGAAGGTCCAGGTCACCATCGCCACCGGCATCGAAACCCGCTGACAGCCTCCGGAGAGGATCCATGTCCCGCCCCTGCCCCTGCACTTCCAAGAAGCCCTACGACCGCTGCTGTGGCCCCTACCATGCGGGTACGGCCCAGCCCGAAACCGCCGAACAGCTCATGCGCTCCCGGTTCTCCGCCTACGCCCTCGGTAAGGTCGATTACCTGATTTCCACCCGCTCCGAAGCCAAGCGCGCCGAGGAGAACCGGGACGAGCTCGCCACCTACTGCAAGTCTGTCAGCTGTGTGGGCCTCAAAATCATCAGCAAGGAAAAGGGTGGCAAGGGCGATGACACTGGGGTGGTCACCTTCCACGCTAGCCTCCAGACGAATGGCCGCCGCACCCTCCACATCGAGACCAGCACGTTCGAACGGGAGCATGGCCGCTGGGTGTACCTGGATGGGGTGGTGAAGGGATAGCCTCCCTTCCTGTAAGCAATCCCGACCAGATCAGTGCCATGAAACCCCTGCTCGAAGCGGAAGGATTTACGCAGCCCGCCAAGCAGTTACCTGGACAGTTCCAGGACCTTCCGCTGGGAAGCGCGGCCGAACCAAAGCCTGGCTGATTTAGAAGGTGAGGCTGCGCGTGCGCAACTTGTGCACCAGCAGGCCGAACGGGATGAAGAACAGACGGAAAGCACGACGGTGCCGGCGTCGATCGCCACCCGACCGCAACGCACGCCGCTCGGTTCCGGCTTCGCGGTTGTAGTTCCAGGCGCTTTGGCTGGTTCGCCGGTTCATGTCCCGATCCACCCCTCTGAAGAAATATAGGGCATGGAACGCGGTTGCGCCGTCAAGTTGTGAGGAGCAAACGGCATACCTCCGCATTTCCAGCCCCTTCGGATCGCTTCTTGAAGGAAGAACCCGCCTTCAATTTGAAGGAGTCGTTGATTCATGTTGATTTAGACTGTGCGTGTGATTATTCACACATGTAACACTAATCACTGTAATTAAATAAATTAGTGTTTGGTTCATAAAATGCTTAAACCCGCGGATGAGTTACGCTCCGCTTCTCTTGCACACCTTCCAGAGCCAGCCGCCCAAGTACCACTCCGGGCAGGACTCGATCCTGGAATGGATCGCCGCGGCCCACGCCCAGGCGGAAATAACCCTCCAGAAACCGGTCACGGACGAAGCGCGGGAGATCATCACCCGGAAGTACCGAAAGCTGGTGCTGCGGTTCGGGTGCAGTACGGATCGGATCCATTTCCGGAACTCCGCCCTGGAGGACTTCACCCATACGGACTGGGACCGAATGCGGATCTTCCAGCTCAAGGAATATCCGTCGGGCAAGCCCTGCGGCGAGCGGAGCCGGTTCTTCCGGGAAGTCAGCGGCCTCGCCTTCGACCGGTTCTACGCCGAGGAGGCAGACCCACCGCCAGTGCTCATCCATGTCACCTGCACCGGGTATGTCTCACCCAGCGGAGCCCAGCGGCTGGTGGCCAAGCGGGACTGGAGGCGTGCCACCGAGGTGATCCACGCCTACCACATGGGCTGCTACGCCTCGCTGCCGGCCGTCCGCATGGCCGCGGGATTCGTGGAAAGGGGCAAGGCCAGGGTGGATCTCGTCCACACCGAGCTGTGCACCCTGCACATGGATCCGACCCAGCACCTCCCCGAACACCTGGTGGTGCAGACCCTCTTCGCGGACGGCGTGATCAAGTACTCCGCCTCGCGGATGGGAGATGGGGCTTCCGTTTCAAACGGACTGGAACTGCTCGCCACCCGCGAGGAGATCGTGCCGAACACGGAAGATGCCATGAGCTGGATGGTCTCCGACTTCGGAATGCTGATGACCCTTTCCCGCAAGGTCCCGGACCACATCCGCGCCGGCCTGGGAGCGTTCCTGGACCGCCTGGGCGCCAACGCCGGCTTGACCACGGCCCAGCTGTGCGAAACAGCCCTCTTCGCCATCCATCCCGGCGGCCCCCGGATCATTGATGAAATCGCGGAGCACCTCGGTCTGCGCCCGGAGCAGGTCCAGGCCAGCAATGCCATCCTGGGTGCGTTCGGGAACATGTCCTCCGCGACGCTGCCCCATGTCTGGAAGGCCATCCTGGAGGATGTATCGGTCCCACCCGGCACGATGATCGTCTCCCTTGCCTTCGGGCCCGGCCTGACCATCTCGGGCGCCCTTCTTCGGAAACACGGGTGAACGATTCCCTGCTCTGGTTCCTGCCTTTTGGCCTCCAAGGCCTCGCCATGGGGGTGGACGAGTTCTGGTTCCATCACCGGAGAACCCTGCCCCGCGGCGAATGGATGGGGCACGCCCTGGACACCTCGGTGTTTCTGGCCTGCCTTGCCTGCCCGCTCTTGCTCCCCCCTACTGGACCGAACATCAGTCTCTTCGGGGTGCTGGCAGTAATCTCCTGCCTCCTGATCACCAAGGATGAGTTCATCCACCAACGCCTATGCACGGGGGGAGAGCACTGGGTACATGCCGTCCTGTTCATTCTGCATCCCCTGGTCCTGATGGCCACGGCCCTGCTTTGGATCAGCTCGAAGGCCACGCCATTGGCAGGAATTCCAACCCCGCCTCTGACTGCGGCAAGAGGGATGCTCCTGTTCCAGTGCTTCGCCGTGTCCGGATTCCTGGCATTCCAGGTCGTCTACTGGTCGACCCGCAAGCAGCCAGAAGGGGCGGAGCCCACCATCAACAACGCCCTTTACGATGAGCTGGGTGAAAGGTGGTACACGGCCACCGATGACCCGGTCGCGTTGCTGAGATCGGAATCCCGGCTCAGAACATCCTGGGTACTGTCGGAAATCCGGGCGCATTTTGGCGATCCGCCCCAGGCCATCCTGGATGTAGGCTGCGGGGCCGGGTTTCTCGCCAATGCCCTGGCAGAAGCCGGTCACGCGGTCACTGGAATTGATCTCTCCCGCGAAAGCCTGGCGGTGGCCCATCGGCACGACGCGACTCGCTCGGTGATCTATCGCGCGATGGATGCGCGTGTGCTGTCCCTTCCTGATGGGCGTTTCGACGTGGTCTGCATGATGGATTTCCTCGAGCATCTGGTGGAACGGGATGCCGTCATACGGGAAGCCTCCAGAGTCCTCAGACCTGGCGGTTTTTTCTACTTCCATACGTTCAATCGAACCCCCATCAGCTGGCTCATCGCCATCAAGGGCGTCGAATGGTTCGTCAGGAACACCCCCAAGCACATGCATGTCTACGACCTGTTCCTGAAACCAGCAGAGCTCAGGGACATGTGTGCCCGACACCACCTCACCATCGAGGTGGTGCGGGGCGTACGGCCCAGGATTTTCACTTGGGCCTTCCTCAGGCTGCTGCTCACGGGACGGGTGAGCGATCAGTTCCAGTTCATATTCACCGGGTCCCAGCGGGTCGGGTACTGCGGCCGGGCCCTGAAAATCGCCTGACCACCTTCCAGGGCTGCTCCCGGAGGGTGGTCCCGGCAAACCAGAGAAAGGAGCCGCCGCTATGAATGCCGGGCACGCAGTTCACCGCACCACCAGACAGCGAGGAGAAATGACATGGCAAAAGTCCTGATTCTCTACTACAGCATGTACGGCCACATTGAAACCATGGCGAACGCCGTGGCTGAAGGCGCCCGCAGCGTCGCAGGCACCGAGGTCACGATCAAGCGCGTCCCAGAGTTGATGCCTGAGGAGGCAGCCCGGAAGGCGGGCGCCAAACTTGATCAGGCGGCTCCGATCGCGACCGTGGATGAGTTGCCGGGCTACGACGCCATCGTCTTCGGAACCCCGACACGGTTCGGCAACATGTGCGCACAGATGCGCAACTTCCTGGATCAGACCGGCGGGTTGTGGCTGAAGGGCAGCCTGATCGGCAAGGTGGGCAGTGTGTTCACGTCCACAGCCACGCAACATGGCGGGCAGGAGACCACAATCACCTCCTTCCATACCACGTTGCTGCACCACGGCATGATCCTCGTGGGGGTGCCCTATTCCTGCCAGGAGATCATGAACATGAGCGAGATCACTGGCGGGTCGCCCTATGGCGCGAGCACGCTGGCTGGCGGCGATGGCAGTCGGCAACCGTCAGAAAACGAATTGAAGGTCGCCCGTTTCCAGGGAGCCCATGTCGCGCAGGTGGCCAAGAAGCAATCGGCCTGATGAAGTGGGCATCGCGAAGAAAGCTGGGGGGGAGGGACTCAAACTGCGCCTGGCTCCCCAGTCGCCGGTCCCGCTTCGGCGATCAGAGAAGGAGTGCCTTCCCACTCGGGCGAGATTCGAACTGCGCCTGGCTTTGCCGGCCGCCGGTCCCGCTTCGGCGTGCCATCTGGGCACGCCTCGGGCGGTCCCACTCGACCCTAGATCCTCGCGACGCATGCCTCGCGAGGGCAGGTTCGAACGGGGCACCGACCCACCCCACCAGGATTCGAACTGCGTCTGGCTTCGCCAGCCGCCGGTCCCGCTTCGGCGCGACATCTAGTCGCGCCTCGGGCGGTCCCACTCGCAGGTTCGAATCCTCTTTATTCCAGTGAAAAAGGGCCCCCCGCACGCGGGGAGCCCTTTTTCACTGGAGCCAACTACAGGATTCGAACCTGCGACCTGCTGATTACGAATCAGCTGCTCTACCAGCTGAGCTAAGTTGGCGCTGGCCTCCCAGTTTGCCCTGGGAAGGCCCTGGAATCAACTAGTGGGCGAAGCCGGTGGGCAGCTTCATGTGGAGGTTCTTGACGAGGAAGGCCCACTGGTCGGCACGTTCGGCGATCTGCTTGGCGGTGGGCTTGCCGGCGCCATGGCCGGCGTTGGTCTCGATGCGGGTGAGCACCGGGGCCGGACCGGCCTGGTCGGCCTGCAGGGTGGCGATGAATTTGTGGCTGTGGGCGGGCACCACGCGGTCGTCATGATCGCCGGTGGTCACGAGGGTGGGCGGATATTTCACGCCCGGTTTCAGGTTGTGCAACGGCGAATACTTGATGAGGTTCGCAAATCCCTCCGCGGTGTCGCTGGACATGTAGTCGCTCTTCCACATCCAGCCGATAGTGAAGGTGTGGTACCGCAGCATGTCCATGACGCCCACGGCGGGCAACGTCGCGCCGAAAAGGTCCGGACGCTGGGTCATGCAGGCGCCCACCAGCAGGCCTCCGTTGGATCCGCCGTGGATGGCGAGCCTGGGGGTGCTGGTGTACTTTTCCTTGATGAGCCACTCGGCGGCGGCGATGAAATCGTCAAAGACGTTCTGCTTCTTCTCGCGCTTGCCGGCTTCCCACCAGTCCTTGCCGTATTCGCTGCCGCCCCGCAGGCAGGCCACGGCATAGACGCCCCCCATCTCCATCCAGACCTGGGACACAGGCGAGTAGCCGGGAGACAGGGCGATGTTGAAGCCGCCGTAGGCGTAGAGCAGTGTGGGATTGGTGCCGTCCAGCTTCAGCCCCTTCTTGTAGGCCAGGAACATGGGCACCTTGGTGCCGTCCTTGCTGGGGTAGAAGACCTCCTTGACCTCGAACTCAGTGGGCTTGATGTCGACCTTGGGCTGGCGGAACACGCTGCTGGTTCCCGTTTTCAGGTCGTAACGGTAGAGGGTGGGCGGCTGGTTGTAGGACGTGAAGGCGTAGAAGGTCTCGGCGTCCTGCCGGCGGCCATTGAACCCGCTGAGGTTGCCCAGGCCTTCGGGCTTGATCTCCTTGAGGAGCCGGCCTTTCAGGTCATAGAGCTTTACGACGTTGAGGGCGTCCACCTTCCAGGTGACCGCGAAAGTATCACCGAAGAGGTCCACCTCGGCCAGGACGTCGCGGCCCTTCCCTTCGGGGATGATGTCCCGCCAAGCCTTCGGGCTCGGGTCCTTCAGTTCCACGGCCACGATCCGGTGGCGAGGGGCGCCCGCATCGGTGTGCACGTAGAAGGTGTCGCCATCATTGCCGATGATGGAATAGGAGCCGTCGTACTTGTCGAACAGGGGCACCACGGGGCTGCCGGTTTGACGGAGGTTCTTCAGGAAGACACGGTTCTTCCGCTCGGTGCCCTGGTGTTGGGAGATCACCAGCCAGTGGCCGTCGTCGGTGACCTGGGCGCCGAAGCCCCAGTCGGGCTGGTCCGGCCGCTTGTAGACCACCGCGTCCTTTTCCACCGGATCGCCCAGCTTGTGGAAGAAGAGCTTCTGGTTCTTGTAGACGGCGGTGAGGGCCTTGCCGGCCTCCACCTTGGGGTAGTCGGTGTAGTAGAAGCCGCTGCCGTCCTTGGCCCAGCTATTGACGCCCATGCGGCCCGCGGGGAAGGCATCCGGCAGATCCACGCCGGTGGCCACGTTGCGGACCTTCCAGGTGCTCACGTCGGAGCCCCCCTTGGACAGGCTGTAGGCCACGAAGGTGCCATCCTCACTGAAGCGCATGCCCCCCAGCGCCACGGTGCCGTCCTTGCTTAGGGCGTTGGGATCGAAGAGCACGCGGCCCTTGTGCTCCAGACGCTCGGTCAGGTAGATCACTGCCTGATTCTGGAGGCCGGTGTTGTAGGAATAGACGTAGTGCTTGCCGTGCTTGCTGGGAGCTCCGAATTTCTCGTAGTTCCACAGGCGGGTCATCCGGGCTTCGATGGCCTTCCGCTCGGGAATCCCCGCGAGGTAGGCCTGGGTCACCTGGTTTTCGGACGCCACCCACGCAGCGGTCTCGGCGGAGCGGTCATCCTCCAGCCAGCGGTAGGGATCGGCCACCTTGGTGCCGAAGTAGTTGTCCACCACGTCCGCCTTGCGGGTCGGGGGGTAGGTCAGCGGCGCCTGGGCCACCAGCGCCGATGCGGCGAGGGCCAGAACGCAGGATCGGGACATGGCGAGGGGCATAAATGGGCCTCCTGAAGGGCATTTGGGGGTGCCCTCCAGGATACCTCGTAACAAAAGGCTGGAACAATCCCTAGTGCAGCTTCATCCCGAGGTTCTTCACCAGGAAGGCGAGGACATCAGCCCGCTCCTCGATCTGCTTGGCGGTGGGCTTGCCCGCGCCGTGGCCCGCGCTGGTTTCGATGCGGGTGAGGATGGGCGCCGGGCCCGCCTGAGCAGCCTGGAGGGTGGCCGTGAACTTGTGGCTGTGGGCAGGTACCACTCGGTCGTCATGGTCGCCGGTGGTGATGAGTGTCGGCGGGTACTTCGTGCCGGGCTTGATGGTGTGCAGGGGCGAGTACTTCATGAGGGTTTGGAAGCCTTCTTTGGTCTCGCTGCTGCCGTAGTCGCTCTTCCAGCCCCAGCCCAGGGTGAACTTGTGGAAGCGCAGCATGTCCATGACGCCCACCTCGGGTACGGCAGCGCCAAAGAGGTCCGGCCGCTGGGTGAGGCAGGCGCCCACCAGCAGGCCCCCGTTGCTGCCGCCGTTGATGGCCAGTTTCGGCGTGGAGGTGATCTTGTGGGCGATAAGCCACTCGGCCGCCCCGATGAAGTCATCGAAGACGTTCTGCTTCTTCTCTTTGCGGCCCGCGTCGTACCACTCCAGGCCGTACTCGCCGCCGCCACGAAGGTTCGGCATGGCGTAAACGCCGCCCATCTCGAGCCAAACCATTCGGGAAACCGAGAAGGCCGGGGTCAGCGAGATGTTGAAGCCTCCGTAGCCGTAGAGCAGGGTCGGGTTCAGGCCATCAAGCTTGATCCCCTTCTTGTGCACCAGGAACATGGGTACCTTCGTGCCGTCCTTGCTGGGGTAGAAGACCTGCTCCACCTCATAGTCCGCGGGCTTGAAGGCCACTTTCGGTGTGCGGAAGATGGCGCTCTTCCGCGTCTTAAGGTCCAGGCGGTAGATGGTTCCGGGATAGGCGAAGCTGCCGAAGGTGTAGAAGGTTTCCAGGTCCTCGCGTCGCCCACTGAACCCACCGGCCGTGCCCAGCGCAGGCAGGGCCAGATCACCTGTCTTCTTGCCCTTGAGATCATAGAACTCAACGGCGGAATGGGCATCGCGCATCCAGGTGGCAATAAAGCGGCCGCCCACCACGGACACGGCTTCCAGCACGTCCCTGCCCTTGGCCTGGGGGATGATCCCGGTCCACACCGCAGGGTCGGTCTGCCCTTTGCGGATGGCGACCAGGCGATTCCGGGGTGCCCCCTGGTTGGTGAGGACGAAAAAGGTGTCGCCCTCGTTATCCACCACGCTGTAACTGGCGTCCATGCGATCCAGGAAGGGCTCCACGGGGCTGCCAGGCTTGCTCAGATCCTTCAGGAACAAGCTGGACTCGGGGTTGGTGCCCTTGCCGCAAGTGATGACCAGCCAGCGGCCATTGTCGGTCACGCTGCCGCCGATGTACCACTCCGGCTGGTCAGGGCGCTGGTAGATGAGCGTGTCCTCGGACTGGGCTGTGCCCAGCTTGTGGAAATAGAGCAAGTGGTGGTTGTTGACGCCCGTGAGCGCCCCACCCTCTTTGGGGGCCTCGTAGCGGCTGTAGAAGAAGCCGCTGCCATCCTTGAGCCAGGAGGCGCCGCTGGCCTTGGACCAGCGGATCTCGTCGGACAGGTCCTTCCCCGTGGCCACGTCCCGGACCTTCCAGGTCTGCCAATCCGAGCCGGCCACCGAGACGGCATAGGCCATGAGCCGCCCGTCCTCCGTGAAGCTCGCGCCGCTGAGGGCCACGGTGCCGTCCTTGCTCAAAGTGTTCGGATCGAGGAGCACCCGGCCTGCGGCCTTGGGATCCTCCGTCACGAACAGCACGGACTGGTTCTGGAGACCGGTATTGTAGGAGTAGAAGTAGCGCTGGCCCCGTTTGAACGGCGCGCTGTACTTCTCGAAGTCCCAGAGACGGGTGATGCGTTCCCGGATCTTGGACCGCTCGGGGATCTGCTCCAGGTAGGCGAAAGTCACCTTGTTCTGGGCCTCTACCCAGGCCTTGGTCTCGGCCGAATTGTCGTCCTCCAGCCAGCGGTAGGGGTCGGCCACCTTGGTGCCAAAAAAGTCGTCCACCACGTCGGCCTTCCTGGTCGGGGGATAGGTCAAGGGGGTCTGCGCGGATAGGGCGGTCGTGATGGCAAGGGCCATGGAAAGAATCCTCATGCAGTGGTCTCCAAGCGGGCAGCCATTCTCGCATCAATCGAAGACCGATTCCCAGCCGTGCAAGCCTGGCCGCTTGGTGGTAGGCTCCCGCCAACCCTGGAGGTTTCTTTGGTCCCGCCATCCAGCAAGAAAGTCTTCGTCCTGGATACGAACGTCCTCCTGCATGACCCGAATTCCATCCTCCACTTCCAGGAACACGATGTGGTGCTTCCCATCGTGGTCATCGAGGAGGTGGACCACTTCAAGAAGGATCAGACCGAGGTCGGCCGCAACGCCCGCACCGTCTCACGCATGCTGGACAAGCTCCGGGCCAACGGCAGCCTCAGCCGCGGGGTGCCCTTGGAGAGTGGCGGTTCCCTCAAAGTGGACGTGGCTCCGCACAGCCTGGATCTGGGCATCCTGTCCGCCGACAAGAACAAGGCCGACAACCAGATTCTGGCCTGCGCCCTGGAGCTCCTCAAGTCCTGCAAGGAACGCGTGGTGCTCGTCAGCAAGGACACGAACCTGCGCATCAAGGCCGATGCCATCGGGGTGCAGGCCGAGGACTACACCACGGATCGGGTGGAGATGGACGAGCTCTACACCGGCCACAAATCCTGGGAAGTGGATCCCGCCAAAGTCGACCTGCTCTACGACGGCGGCCTTCAGCCGGATCCCGCGCTGCATCTTGAACCCAACCAGTTCCTCACTCTGGTGGACCAGACCAATCCCAGCCACACGGCCCTGGCCCGCTTCATGGCCGGGGAGGGGCTGCTGCGGCCTGTGAAACGCATGGATTCCTATCCTTGGGGCATCAAGCCCCGCAACCGCGAGCAGCAGTTCGCCATGGAATTGCTGCTGGATCCCACGGTCCAGGTGGTCACCCTGCTGGGCAAGGCGGGCACGGGCAAGACCCTGCTGGCCATCGCCGCGGGCCTCCAACAGGTGGTGGACGACGAGGCCTACGACAAGATCCTGGTGAGCCGGCCCGTCATGCCCATGGGGCGCGACCTGGGCTACCTGCCCGGCGACATCAGCGAGAAGCTGCGGCCCTACATGCAACCCATCTACGACAACCTCGAGTTCATCGTGGGCGCGAATTCCGAGGCCCGGAAGCGCACCACCATGACCGCGGGCCAGTTGGAAGAGGCGGGCTACCTCAGCGTGGAACCCCTCACCTACATTCGGGGCCGCAGCATCCCCAAGCAGTACCTGGTCGTGGATGAAGCCCAGAACCTCACGCCCCACGAAGTGAAGACCATCCTCACTCGGGCCGGCGAGGGCACCAAGGTCATCTTCACGGGCGATCCGCACCAGATCGACAACCCCTATGTGGACGCCAGCACCAATGGCCTCAGCTTCCTGGCGGAACACTTCAAGCACCTGGATATCTCCGGCCACGTCACACTCATGAAGGGTGAGCGCAGCAAGTTGGCGGAGTTGGCGAGCAACCTTCTGTAAGAGGTCCACATGGCGGATACATCCTGGGACAACGGTGGCCACGGCGTCCCGCTCAAGCCAGGTCTGCCACTCTGGGGCAAGGTGGCCCTCGGCTGCGGCATCGCCTTCCTGGTGGCGCTCGTCACCTGTGTGGGCGGCATCGCGTACGTGGCGAACAAAGCCAAGAAGGACCCCGATGGCCTCAAGCACCAGATCATGGGCTTCGCCCTCGAGAAGGTGCGCCCGGACTGGGAGGATTTCCGCGTCGTGGTAGACCAGCTCCGCACGCCGGAAGGCTGCCGAGCTCTCTACGCCGCCAATCCTGGCCTGGCGAAAACCTGGCCCACGGAATCCGACTTTCTCCTGGCCGCGGCCAAGTGGCAGAAGGACTTGGCCCCTGCACCCGATCTCACACCGGATCTGATGGAGCATCAAGGGCTCCGTATCAACCATGATCTGGGCGGCAAGGTCGAGGTGGGCTGGAGTCCAAAATCAGGCCGGGCCGTCTATGTCACGTTCGAAGGCGCCAGGAAGTCCGGGGACAGGGGGCCTCGTCGCGTGACCGAAGTGGATGTCCGCTAAGACGGTGACGGCATATTCCAGCGAGCCATGACGGGTTTGCAGCCATCGTCCTGCCGTTCCGCATTGAGCCGGCGCGCGTTTTCCGCCAAGATTCAAACATGACCGCCGCTTTCGGATCCGTATCTGACGCTATAGCCCTACTCACGAAGGGCACCGTAACCTGCCACAAGGTGGAACAGCTGGAAGCCAAGCTGAAGGAAGGGCGGCCACTGCGGATCAAAGCGGGCTTCGATCCCACCGCTCCGGACCTGCACCTGGGCCACGGCGTACTCATCCGCAAGATGGCCCAGTTCCAGAAGCTGGGCCACGAGGTGACGTTCCTCATCGGCGATTTCACCGGCCTCATCGGCGATCCCACGGGCAAGAAGACCACTCGGCCACCCCTCACCCGCGAGGAAGTGCTGGTCAATGCGGAGACCTACAAGGCCCAGGTCTTCAAGATTCTCGATCCAGAAAAAACGAAGGTCCGCTTCAACAGCGAGTGGCTGGAGCCGCTACACGGCGAGCAGTGGATCCGCCTGGCCTCGCGCTTCACCGTGGCCCAGATGCTCGAGCGCAACGATTTCGCCAAGCGCATGGAGGCCCGCGAGCCCATCGCCCTCCACGAGCTGCTCTACCCGCTGACCCAGGCCTATGACTCCGTGGCCCTCCAGGCGGATGTGGAACTGGGCGGCAACGACCAGCTCTTCAACCTCATGCAGGGCCGCATCCTCCAGGAGGCTTCGGGCCAGAAGCCGCAGGTGGTGCTCACGGTCCCCCTGCTGCTGGGCCTGGATGGCGTGGAGAAGATGTCGAAGTCGCTCGGCAACTACATCGGCTTCATGGAGGATCCGGACACCCAGTTCGGCAAGGCCATGAGCGCCAGCGATGCCCTGATGTGGGACTGGTACCTGCTGCTGACGGACAAGCTGCCCGCCGAGATCGAGCTCCTCAGGCAGGGCCACCCCATGGACGCCAAGAAGGCCCTGGCCCGGCAGATTGTGGCGGATTTCCACGGCCTCGCCGCCGGTCGGGAGGCTGAAGAGCGCTGGGTGCGCCGGTTCTCCGAACGCAGCCAGGTGGAGGCCCCCGAGGTTACCGTGGCGCCCACGGACGGTGAGGTGGCCCTCAGCCGCCTGCTGGTGGACCGGGGTCTGGCCGCCAGCCGGAAGGAAGCCGAGCGGCTCATCGGCCAAGGCGCCGTGAGCCTGGACGGCCAGAAGGCCGCAGATCCAGCCCTGCGGGTCTCCCTGCACTCCGGCCAGAGCATCCTGGTGAAGGTCGGCAAGCTCAAACTTGAGCGCTGGGTGATCACATGAGCCTTTTGGCCCTCAAGGATCTCTTCGCGAGACACCGGGCAGGGGCCACGGGTCTGTGGCGTCTGGGCCAGGAGCCCAGTCGAACCATCTTCTTCGACCATGGGGAGGTGGTGTTCGCCTCCAGCGGCCACCTCCAGGACCGCCTCACCCACCTTTTGGTGGAACGCGGCAAGCTCACCCAGGTCCAGCTCGACTACGCCATGGCCAACCTCAACCCGACCATGTCCATCGGCCGGAATCTCATTGAAATGGGGTTCATCACTCAACGCGACCTCCTGGATGTGGCCCGGGCTCAGGTGGAACGGGTGGTTTGGTCTGCCATGGCCGGGGCGGCCGAACCCCCGACCTTCGAATCCAAGGTTCTCGACGCCAGCACGGTCCGCCTTCCCTTTGACACCCCCGCCATCCTGCTGTCCGGCGTACTGAATCTACAGGACCGGGAGCGCTTGCTGGCGGAACTGGGCCCTCTGGACCAAGTGGTGGTGCTGGAGGGCCGACGCCCCGCGGAATTCACCCTTCCTCCGGACCTGGTCCGAATCCCTGCTCTCCTCGATGACCACCGGACCTTGCTGGAACTGAGCCGCGAATCCGGAGTCGAGCCCTTCCGCCTGGGCGCTTTCATCCTGTTCCTGCGCGAAATGGGCTGGGCCCGGCTGCAGGAATCGCCCTCCCTGGTGCGCCTATCCCTGGAACCTGCCCGGGAACTGGCCCCGGCTCCTGCCGTTGTGGCTCCGTCGGTCCCACAACCCTCGCCGTCCTACCCCTCCCTGATCGAAGAAATCCAGGCCAGCCAGCTCCCCACCACGAATCTGGAGCACCTTTCCGAAGCCTTGGACGAATTGGGACCCGAGAACGAGGTAGCGGACCCCACCCCACAGTCGGGCTTCCAGCCTCCACCTCACCCGGAGCCTGCGCTGCCTATCCATCAGACGGCCTCCGGAAGCACGGAATTGCCTGAATCGCCTTACCTTGAACCCAGGAAAGCCTCCCGCCGCCCCCTGGTCCTGTTTCTGATCCTCCTCACGGCCCTGGGTCTGTGGGGTGGTCTGCGCTGGTACAAACGGAATCCCATCATTCTCCCGCGCTTGGCCAAGCCAGCCCCCCTGGCGGCCCAATCTCCCGCGCCGAACCCGGAGCCCCCCGCCTCCGCGACCCCTGCCCCGCCCCCAGCGAGGACCGCAACCCCAACGACACCGACCCCTGAACCTGCCCCCGTGCCTGCCGCGACCGATACCCAAGGCCCTTTGCCGGCCAAGCCGAAGCCGACCCCCAAGCCTTCCGCGGTTCCTTCCAAGGCAGAACGCCTGAAGGCCATCCGGGACGGGAACTGGAAGCTGAGCCTCACCCAGGGTGCAGCTCACCGCCTGACCCTCCAGGGGAAGTGGTCCTTGCGCCTGGAGATCGCTTGCCAGGGAGAAACGATCCAGCATGCGGCTGGCCTGTTGAAGGGACAGGATCCGGATCTGTTCCTCCTGCCCATGACCATGCGGGGCGGACGCAGGTGCTACCAGGTCTTCCTCGGTGGTTATGAGTCCGAGACTGCGGCTCTGGCCGCCGCCAAGCGCCTCCCGCCTGCCTTCCACACCCAAGGGAATCGCCCGATGCCTTTCCGGGTGGATCAAATCCCCAGCCGGCAATAGGCGATAACCGCTATCGCCGACCCACATATTCCTATTGCAATTTGCAGCTCTTTACAAACGGGGTAGCCCCCGCCATACTCTGTATGTATACGAACTGGTCCATTAAATTCGACTAGTCGATCTTTGTGGAGTCCGATGCTGTCACCTTTCCATCCCACCAATTGGAGCAAGGCTTACGCACTCTGGATCCACGAGATCCATGTCGCGTTCGACCCCCCAACTCCGGTGGACCCAGGCAAGGGCGGGCTCCTCAGACTCATGCGCTGGAGTACTCCCCGAGTGGCCACCCTCGTGGTCCTCAGCTTCACCCTCCACTGCACCCGCCCGCCCGCGACCTATGCCTCGCCGGCCACCGGGTCCCGTGACCACGCCGGGCCGTCCGACGGGCAGGCCTACGTGGAAGAGGGCTTGGCCAGCTGGTACGGCGGAAACGATGACGGATTCACCGGCCGGCCTACGGCCAGCGGAGAAATTTTCGATCCCGAACAATTCACCTGTGCCCACCGAACCTTGCCCCTCGGCAGCTTCGTGGAGGTGGAGAACCTGGAGAACCGCAAGCGTACCGTCCTCCGGGTGAACGATCGAGGACCCTTCATCAAGGGGCGCGTGCTGGATCTTTCCAAGCGCGGTGCCGAAGAATTGGGTTTCCTGGGGCGAGGTACCACCCGCATCCGCCTCCGCTCGGTCGACGCCATGGGATTGCCAACCGCTTTGGATCCGGCCATGGATCACGCCGACCCCTTCGTAGTCCAGGTGGCTGCGCTTTCCGATCCCAAGAATATCGAGACACTTACGCGTGAACTTGAAAACACTTTCGGCGTCGTGACCCTTCAGAGCGCCACCACCCGAGGTGGCCTAGCCGTGAAGCGAGTCCGGGTCGGTAGCTTCACCAGTCGCCAGGATGCCGAGCAGGCTGCCGAACGGCTCGCCAAACTCTTGAAGGATCGCGGTGTCGACCCTTTCATTACCCGAGAGCGCTGAGCCTCCGCGCCCCTTCCTGGTCATCCCGGCCGGGGGGCGGGGCTTGCGCATGGGCGGCGGGCTGCCCAAGCAGTTCCGAGACTGGGGAGGACGCCCCCTCCTCCAGGCCACGGTGGAGGCTTTTCTCGAGCCCGGCATGCCGCCCCTCGCCGGCATCGCCCTGGCCGTGCCGGAGTCCCATCTGGACCAGGTCCGCAGTTGGACCTTCGGGGTTCCCTGCACCGTGGTCCCAGGAGGAGAAACCCGCCAAGCCTCCGTGTGGGCCGCCCTGTGCGCCCTACCTGACCAGCCGCTCGCCCCGGTCATGATCCACGATGCGGTTCGTCCCTTCCCCCCGGTCGCCCAGCTCTGGGAGGCACTGGAAGCCCTCAACCGGTATGACGGCGTGCTGCTGGGGGAGCCCTCCACGGACACCCTGAAGCGGGTGGATAGCCAAAGACGGGTGCTCCGAACCGAACCCAGGGAGGAATTCTTCAGGGCCCAGACCCCCCAGATCGCTCGCTTGGGCACTTGGCTCCATGCATTCCGCGCGGCCGACGAGGCCGGCTTCACCGCCACCGACGATGTGGCCATGCTGGAACGTTTGGGACTGACTGTGAAACTGATCTCCAGTCCCAGTTCCAACCTGAAGCTCACCACCCCCGAGGACTGGGAGCGCACCCAGCCCCGCTGACCACGCTGTGTGGTGACGAGACCTACACTCCCCCGTCATTTATCGCTAGCTAAATCATGGAATGATTTAGCTAGCATAATGGCATAAAAGTGGCTTGTTCAACTGCGAGGACGAACCATGCCCCGCAGCACCACGCCCCAAACCTTGAGCCGCGAGATCACCATCTCGGGCCATGGTCTGCATGGGAACCGTCCCTGCTCGGTGCGACTGGTGCCGGTGGTCGAGCCCACAGGAATCGTCTTCGTTCATACACCCACGGGTACCGAGATCCCCGCCAAGGCCAGCCTGGCTGGCGACCTGGTTCTGGCCACCACCCTGGTCAAGGATGGGGTCCGTCTTCAAACCATCGAACATCTGTTGTCCGCCCTCACCGGGCTGGAGATTGAGCACCTCCGCATCGAAGTGGATGCCGAGGAACTGCCCATCCTGGACGGCAGCGCTGCCCCCTGGGTGGATGCCATTCTCCAGGCGGGGACCCGGGCCCTCGCCGGCCGTCGCCGTTTCCTGAAGATCACCCGACCCATCGAAGTCCGGAACGGCGACCGCTGGATTCGCGCCCTCCCTTACGATGGCCTGCGCCTGCGCTATGTCATTGATTTCCCCATCCCCGCCCTCGGCCGCCAGAGCCGCGAACTGACCCTCACCCCCGAAAAGTACCGTCGGGAGCTTGGGGCCGCCCGCACCTTCTGCCTGGCCCAGGAGATCGACATGATGCGCGCCCGCGGCTTGGCCCTGGGCGGCAGCCTGGACAACGCCGTGGTCTTCGGCGCCGACGGCCCCCTGAACGAATCCTTGCGGTACGAAGACGAAGCGGTGCGCCACAAGATGCTGGACCTGGTGGGTGACCTGGCCCTGCTCGGCGCGCCCTTGCTTGGCCTCGTGGAGGCTCATGCCGCCGGTCACGCTCTGCATGTCGCCTTGGCCCAGGCCATTCTGGCGGATCCCAGCTGCTGGGAGTGGACCGAAGAAGCCGAGCCTGCCAACGTGCGCTTCTTCTTCCAGCCTGCCGAGCTCAGCATCGCCGCGCAACCAGCCTGACGCATCATCCACAGGATTTTCGGTTGCGGCCAGTTGGCGAAAGCTGGCAGGCTGGTCCCTTCACCCTTGAGGTGCACAGGTGTTACTTCATCTCCAGCAATGACCTGACGAACCGGGCGGACGTGCCCGGGTGGGTGGCCGCGCTGGCGCGGAATGGGGAGACGGAAGAGGACACGCGGAAGGCCGTCACGGCCATTCTGGCGGACGTGCGCCGGGACGGGCTGAAGGCCGTGCTGGACTGGACTTTGCGCTTGGACGGCGTGGCCCTCGATCCCGCCGCCCTGCGCATCCCCGAGGCGGCCCTCCAGACGGCTCGGGCGGACCTGGACCGCCGCCAGCCGAACCTCATGGCCGCCCTGCGGGAGATGATCGCCAACGTGCGCCGGTTCGCGGAAGGCCAGCGCGGCTGCCTACGCGACCTGGAGCTGCCCCTGCCCGGCGGCGGCACGGTGGGCGAACGCTGGTGCCCCCTGAAGACCGCGGGCGTCTACATTCCCGGCGGGCGCGCCTTCTATCCTTCCACCCTCGCCATGACCGTGATCCCCGCCCAGGTGGCCGGCGTGGGCCGCATCGTGGGCGTCACGCCTCCCAAGCCCCAGCCCACGTTGCCTGGGGCCTGGGGCGTGGATCCGCTGGTGCTGGCATGCGCGGCGGAACTGGGCCTCACCGAGCTGTACCCCTTCGGGGGTGCCCAGGCGCTGGCCTGGCTGGCCTACGGGGAACCTGCCGTGGATCTGGTGGCCGGCCCCGGCAACCGCTTCGTGGCCGAGGCCAAGCGCCAGCTCATCGGCACCTGTGGCATCGACGCCCTGGCGGGCCCCACGGAGCTGCTGGTCCTGGCCGACGGCACCGCGGATCCCGCCTGGCTCGCTGAGGACCTGCTGGCCCAGGCCGAGCACGATCCCGACGCCGCCGCCGTGCTGGTGAGCGCCGACCGTGCCCTCTTCAAGGCGGTGGAGGCCGAGCTCCAGACCCGTGTGGCCGCCTCGCCCCGCCGGGCGATCCTCGAGCAGAGCCTGGGCGCCCACGGGCGGCTGGTCTGCGCCGAGCGCGACCTGGCCATCGCCCTGGCCCAGGCCTGGGCGCCCGAGCACCTCGAGCTCTGCGTGGGCGATCCCGAGGCCTGGCTGCCCGCGCTGACCACCGCCGGAGCCGTCTTCATCGGCAGCGCCAGCGCCGAGGCCTTCGGCGACTACGGGGCCGGGCCCAACCACGTGCTGCCCACGGGCCGCAGCGCCCGCTACACCAGCCCCCTGGGCGTGGCTACCTTCCTCAAGCGCCAGAGCCTGCTGCGACTCTCCGCCGCCGACGCCGCCGCCATGGCCCCCTGGGTCGAGAAGCTCGCCGAGGCCGAGGGTCTCACGCATCACGGGCGCAGCGCCGGCCTGCGCGGCCATCACCACCCCTAGGGAGTGCCTCCTCGCCGAGCGCTCCATTCCGCTTCTTTCTCCCAGAAGCCTGGTTTCCTCTTACCCTCATCCCGAGTTGCCCATGTCCTTCCTCCGACCCGACCTCGCTGATCTGCCCGCCTACCGGCGGCCTCCCGAGCCGCCCACAGGCCTTCGCCTGCACATGAACGAGGCCGGGTCCGACTGGCCCGCGGCAGCCCGCGAGGCCCTGCTCGCGCGGCTCCACACTCTGCCCTTCAACCTCTACCCCGAGCGCCAGGAGGAGCTCACCGAGCGCCTGCGGAAGCGCGTGGGCGCGCCCGAGGGCGGCCTGCTGCTGGGACCCTCCAGCGGCGCCCTCCTGGACCTGGTGGCCATGGCGGGCCTCAGCTTCGGCGACACCGTGGCCATCCCGGATCCAGGCTTCAGCCTCTACCCCATGCTCGTGCGCCGCAATGGCGGCCAGGTGCGGAAGGTGCCCCAGGGCACGGGCTTTCCGCTGGAGCCCTGGTTCGAGGCCCTGGACTGCCGCCAGGTCTGGCTGACTCTGCCGAACAATCCCACCGGCGCCTGGGTGTCGCCGGAGGAGCTGGAGCCCCTGCTGGCCGCCGCCGCCGCGCGCCCCGTGCCCCCCCTGGTGGTGATGGACGAGGCCTACGCGGAATTCGCCCCAGCCACCCACCGCCTGGCCGTGGACCGCTACCCGAACGTGGTGCTGCTGCGGACCTTCAGCAAGGCGCTGGCCTCTGCCTCCTGGCGCCTGGGCTACCTCCTGGGCGATCCCGCTCTGGTGTCGAAGCTGGCCACCCTGCAGCTGCCCTACTCCATCCCCGCCGCCAGCCTGGAGGCCCTGGACGTGGCCCTGGACTTCGCCCCGACCTTCGAGCCCGCCGTGCGGGCGTTGCCGGAACGGCGTGACCGCCTGGCGGCATCTCTGCCTTCCCACCGCGCCGCCCCCAGCGCCGGCAACTTCATCCATGTGACGCCGGATCCCTCGGACGCGCTGGAAACCGAAGGCATCAAGGTGCGCCGCCTGCCTGGCACCGGCGCCGCGCGGCTCACCATCGGCACGGAGGCGGACACCGGCCGCGTGGCTGCGACCCTGGGCGGCAAGCTGCCCGCCCCGGTGCCGCGCGCGACCCGGCGCCTGCTGGTCCTGGATATCGACGGCGTGCTCATCGATGCCGACCGCAGCTTCATGGAGGCCGTGGCCCGGGCGCTGGCGGAGTGCCGGCCTGCCCTGCCCTGGTCCGACGGCGCCTACCGCGCCTTCAAGCGCCTAGGCGGCTACAACAACGATTTCCGCCTCGCGGCTGGGGCCCTGGCCCTGGCGGAGGCTTATGGCGACGTGGACTTGCAGCCGGTGGTCGAAGGCGCCGAGGGTCGCAGCTTCGTCGAACTTGAAGCGCGCATTCAGGCCCTCGAGCCCTCGGCGCAGATCCTCGTGCAGAAGCACTACGCCGACACCATCCAACTCGAACGCCCCCTCACCACGCTGGCGGAACTCCAGGCCACGGGCTGGGAGCTGGCAGTGCTCACCGGACGGCCACCCGAAGAACTGGATCTGGCCTGGCGGGTGCTGGGCTTCCAGCTGCCCGCGGTCTGCGATGCCGCGGCCCACCTCCGCAAACCCGAGCCGGCCGGTCTGCTCCAGCTGGCGGACGCCTTCCGGGCGGAAGAGGTCGTCTTCGCGGGAGACACCATCGACGATGCCCGCTGCCTACACGCCGCCACCGAACTGAAACCTGAAGTGGCCTGGCGCTTCGCGGCCTTGGGCCCAGACCGCGCCCGGTTTGCCGCACAAAAGGACATCCAGTTCGACAGCCTGCGTGACCTTCTGCCGATGCTCAATCAGGAGCTGCCATGAGAAAAGCCACCCTGCACCGCACCACCGCTGAAACGGACGTGAAGCTGAGCCTTCGGCTGGACGGCGGCGAGGCCCACATCCGGACCGGCCTGGGCTACTTCGACCACATGCTGATGCAGCTCGCGAAGCACGGCGGCTTCGGCCTAGAAATCGATGCCAAGGGCGACCTGCCCGTGGACAGCCACCACCTGGTGGAGGACGTGGGCCTCTGCCTGGGCGATGCGCTCAAGGAGGCCCTGGGTGACCGCGCCGGCATCATCCGCTTCGCCCATGCCTACGTGCCCCTGGACGAGGCCCTGGCCCGGGTGGTGGTGGATCTGTCCGGCCGCCCCTGGTGCGAGTTCCACGCGGACCTGCCGCCGGTCATCCTCGGCGACGGCTTCCAGGTGGAGATGGTCCGGGAATTCTTCGTCGCCCTGGCCATGCGCGGCGGGCTGGCCATCCACGCGGATCTGGTGCGGGGCGTGAACACCCACCACAAGGTCGAAGCCCTCTTCAAGGCCCTGGCCCGCGCCCTGCGTCAAGCCGTACGGACCGAAGGCAGCGACGTGCCCTCCACCAAGGGGACCCTGTCCTCATGAGCGCCATCACCCTCATCGACTATGACGCAGGCAATCTGGCCTCGCTGGAGGGTGCCCTGGAGCGCCTGAACCTGCCCTTCGTCCGCGCGGTGTCACCGGATCAGACGGCCAGTTCTGGCCCCATCGTGCTGCCGGGGGTAGGTCACTTCGAGGCCGCCCGGAGATCCTTGCTGGAGCGCGGCTGGTGGCAGCTCCTCCCCGAACTGGTGGCTGAGGGTCGACCCCTGCTGGGCATCTGCCTGGGCCTCCAGCTGCTGGCTGAAGGCAGCGAGGAAGCTCCTCGCACCTCGGGTCTCGGCTTGATCCCGGGCATCGTGCGGCGTCTGGGCCCTGGCGTGAAAGTCCCCCACATGGGCTGGAGCCAGGTGCGTCAGGCTTCTGCCCATCCTGCCCTGCCGGATCCCGACGGCGCCTGGCTCTACTTCGTCCACAGCTACGCCCTGGAACCCGCGGCCGAGACCGTCTACCTGGCTGACCACGGCCGCCCCTTCGCGGCTGTCGAAGCCCGGGGAAAGGTCATGGGCTTCCAGCCCCATCCCGAGAAGTCGGGACCCACGGGCCTGCTGCTGCTGCAGTCCGCCTTGGCCTGGATGGGTGCCACAGCTTCCGTACCGGAGGCACCATGCAACTGATTCCCAGCATGGACCTGCTCCAAGGCCGCCTGGTCCGCCTTCGCCACGGCGACCGGCACCAGGCCACCTTCTACGACTTCACTCCGGAGGGTTGGGTCGAGCGCTTGATCGCGGCCGGGGCCCGGCGCATCCACCTGGTGGATCTGGACGGTGCCTTCGGCGGGCCCCGCCAGGGGACCTTCACCACCTTTCCTGTCCGCTTCCCCCAGGTGCGCTTCCAGCTGGGCGGCGGCCTGCGGGATCGCGCGGCCATCGAGGACGTGCTGGCCCTGGGCTTCGACGCGGTGGTGGGCACGCTGGCAGTGGAACAACCCACGGCCCTGCGGGGTCTCCCCGGCGACCGTATCGTGGCCGCCCTGGACCTCAAGGGCCAGAGCATCGTCACTCGCGGCTGGCAGTCCGCCAGCGCTTGCGCCTCCACGGACGTGTTCGAGGCTCTGCTCGCCCTGGGCTTCGACCGGGCGCTCGTCACCGACGTGAGCCGCGATGGCACGCTGGAAGGCCCTGGCCTGGAAGCCGCGGCCTGGGTGGCCCGGGAGGGGTTCCAGGTGCAGGCCTCCGGCGGGATGAAAGATCTTGCTGATCTTGTCCCGCTGGCGACGCTGCCTGGCGTGGTGGGCGCCATCAGCGGCAAGGCCCTCATGGAGGGCTTCATCCCCCTGGACGATCCGCGCACCCGGATCGCCCTGACAGGGGGCGCCTGATGCCCGCCAAGCGCATCATCCCCTGTCTCGACGTGAAGAACGGTCGCGTCGTGAAAGGCGTTCAGTTCAAGGAGCTCCGCGACCTGGGCCATCCCGTGGAACTGGCCCGGCGCTATGACTTGGAAGGCGCGGACGAATTGGTCTTCCTCGACATCGCCGCCTCCCTGGAGAACCGCGGCACGCGGGAAGCCTGGGTCCGCGACGTCGCCCGGGAGCTGAGCATCCCCTTCACCGTCGGCGGCGGCGTCTCCAGCGTGGAGGACGCCCGCAGCCTGCTGCGGGCCGGCGCCGACAAGGTGGCCGTGAACACCGCCGCCGCCTTGCGGCCGGATCTGGTCTGTGAGCTGGCGGACGCCTTCGGGCGCCAGTGCGTGGTGGCCGCCGTGGATGTGAAGCGGGATCCCGACCTGGGCTGGCGCGTCTACCTGAAGGGCGGCACCGAACCCACGGACCGGGCGGCCGTGGACTGGCTCTGGGAGCTCAACGATCTCGGCGCGGGCGAGATCCTGCTCACTTCCATGGACCGTGACGGCACTGGCGACGGCTTCGACTTGCCGCTGCTGGACCTGGCCTCGGAGCTGCCCATCCCGCTCATCGCGTCCGGCGGCGCAGGTCTCGAGGTCCACTTCCTGGAGGCTCTGGAGCATGGCGCCGACGCCGTGCTGGCCGCCACGCTCTTCCACGAGGGCATCCTGCCCATTCCCCGCCTCAAGGCCTACCTGGCCCAGAACGACCTTTCCATACGGATCTGACATGGACCTCGCTACGTTGACATTTGATTCCGCCGGTCTCATCCCCGGCATCGTGCAGGATCGGGCCGGCGAGGTGCGCATGGTGGCCTGGCTCAACCGCGAGGCCCTTCAACGCACCCTCGACAGCGGCTTCGTCACCTTCTGGAGCCGCTCACGCGCCGCGATCTGGGTGAAGGGCGAGACCAGCGGGAACCGGCTCCGCCTCGTGCAGATCCGCCCCGATTGCGATGGGGACGCCCTGCTTATCGTGGCCGATCCCGAGGGCCCCAGCTGCCACCGCGGCACGGAGAGCTGCTTCGATTCCAGCCCGGAGGGCGGTCCCAACGCTGCCCCATGGCCCGCCACCCTGCCCTGGCTGAGTCGTCTGGAGGCCCTCCTGAGATCCCGCAAGGCCCTGGCAGACCTGAACGGCAGCTACACCCAGAAACTGTTCGCCCAGGGCGTGGACCGCATCGCCAAGAAGGTGGTGGAGGAGGCCGGAGAAGTTGTGATCGCCGCCAAGAACAACAACCGCGAGGAGTTCCTCGGCGAGGCTGCGGACCTGGTGTTCCACCTCGACATGCTCCTCCTCGAACGTGGCGCCAGCCTGCTGGACGTGGTGGAGGTGCTCCACCGCCGCCATGCGGACCGTACGGGAGGGCCCGCCTGATGCCCGTCCGCACACCTCATTTCCCTGATCTGCTCTTCGGCTCCGCTGCCCGGCTCCGTCGGTGGGAAGGCGCCCTCATGGGCCTGCTGGCGGACCACGGCTACCGCGAGCTGCATCCCTCGCTCGTTCTGCGGGAAACCCCGCCCGAAGGGGCGCTGCGCTTCTTCGACGGCGACGAGCTGGTGGCCCTGCGCTGGGACTTCACGGTGGCGCTCGCAGGCCTGCTGGCCCGGAGCTTCCCGACCCCTCCGGATCGTGTGGCCTATGCAGGGGCGGTGTTCCGTCGGCCCGTGCAGCCCTGGGAGGCGGTGGAGCGCTTCGAGGTGGGGTGCGAGCGCATCCAGCTCGAAGGCGAGCCCGCCGCGGAGGCGGATGTGGAACTGGCCCGGATGCTCATGGCCATCCCTGGCCTGCTGGGCCTGAAGAGCGCCATTCTCCACCTGGGCAACGCGGCCCTGGTGCGCCGTCCCCTGGAGGCCGAAGGCCTGTTCGGGGAACTGGCGGACGCCGTGGTCGCGGCCCTCTCGCGCCGCGCGCCCCACCGCGTGCGGGAGGTCCTCGATGGGCATCCATCCGCAAGCCGGCTAGCGGCCCATGCTGAGGCGCTGCTTTCCGAACTCGATGGCCCCGGAACATTGGGTGCCCTGGAGTCCAGCCCCTATGCGGGCCTGCTGGAGGAGGAGACGAGCCACATGGACCGCGCCCTCCAGGCCCTGTTGCCCATCTTGCCGCCCAACCTCGAACTGCGCGTGGACCTGGCCGACGTGGCCGGCCTGGGCTTCTATACGGGCCCCACGCTCCGCCTCTGGGCCCCGGGCGCCCAGCAGGAACTGGCCGCAGGTGGCCGCTACGACCGCCTCTTCCCAGGCCTGGGCCGCCCCTGGCAGGCTGCTGGCTTCTGCGTCCGCCTCTCCCGCCTGCTCGACCTGGCCGCCACCCGGCCCGACCTCTTCGAGGAACCGCGATGACGCACTCGACCCTTCTCATCGCCTTCCCCAAGGGCCGGCTCGGGGATGAGCTGGTGCCCCTGTTGGCCAATACGCCCTTGGCCCTCGACGCGGCTGCCCTGAAGTCCCGAGTCCTGCGCATTCCCACCGCCACCCCTGGCGTGGCGGCCCTGCTGCTCAAGGGCGCGGACTTGCCCCGCTACGTGGCCGCCGGCGTGGCCTCGCTGGGCATCGTGGGCTCGGACACACTGGATGAGATGGACATGGACCTGCTGGAATTGGCGGACCTGGGCTTCGGAGCCTGCCGCCTGTCGCTCTGCGCCAAGGCGGGCGTGACCCTGGAGGACCTGCGGGCCAAGCCGCACCTGCGCCTGGCCACCAAGTTCCCCAAGGCCACCGAGGCCTGGCTGGCCCGCGAGGACCTCACCGCCGAGCTGGTGCCTCTGAGCAGCAGCGCGGAACTGGCGCCCCTGCTGGGCCTGGCGGACGCCATCGTGGACCTGGTGCAGACCGGCGGAACTCTCAAGGCCCACGGCCTGGTGGAGACCGCGATCCTCGGCCGCTCCTCCGCCCGCCTCGTCGCCGCCCGTGGCGCCTACCTCAGCGAACCCGGACGGATCCGACCGTTGGCGGACATGCTGCTCGGGGCATTGAGAGCGAAAGCGTAGACAGGATTACCAGGATGAAAAAGATGGATTAACAGGATCTGATTATCGGCGAATCTCAGCCAGAAAAGCAGGAACACAGAAGGCACAGAAGCGCCCGTTGGGCGCACACAGAGGGCGCAGAAGGGGCCGGGCTCACCGCGGACATCCCTCCGCGGGCGGCGACTCCGGACGGCTTCCAGGGGCCGCCATGGCCGCCGCCCACGAAGCAGGCCGCGCGAAGCGCGACCTGGGGCCGGAGGCCCGGATGTCCTGGCTGGAGCGCCAGGTGCATGTTCCTTTCCTCCGCTTTCCTCGGCTCCTCCGCAAACCTCCGCAAACCTCCGCAGATGGACGCCTTTTCTGCGCCCATCTGCGACCTCTGTGGTTTCAGACTTTCAGGCTGAGGCTCGCCAATAAGCAAGTAAAAGGATTCAAGGGAATTCCGCAGGTTCTGTCGGCCGTTAATCTTGTTCATCCTGCTTTCAATCCTGTTAATCCTGTCCCCGCTTTTCCACGGACCTGGTGCGGGTCATCCGGATGCGCCTGGACGGATGCTGAGGATCTCCAGGCGCATCGTCCCGGCGGGCCGTCGCCACAGGACTTCATCGCCGGGTTCGGCATTCAGCAGGGCCTCTCCCAGTGGCGAGACCCAGCTGACTTTGCCTTGGGCGGGGTCAGCTTCGTCTTCGCCGACGATGGTGTACGTCGCGATGGCGCCGGCTTCGTCGCAGACCTCCACGGCGGCCCCAAAGGAGACCCGGTCCCCCGGCTTGCCACTGGAGTCGACCAGGATGGCCCGGTTCAGCCGCTCCTGGTAGTAGCGCAAGTCGCGCTGGACCACGGCCAGCTCCTGGGGATTGGCGAGCTTGCCCTCCGCCAACAGCCGACCCTGACGGTCGGCCAACTCCGCCTGCAGGTGCTGCAGTTGCCGCAGTCCGGCGGGGGTTACGTAGTTCGTGTGGGGGCTCTGGGGCCGGTCCGGAAGGACCTCGGGACGTCCCGCATCATCCGGATCCTTGATGAACGCTCGATTCACGGAGTCCGCCCTGGGTTCGTCGAGAGTCAGGCGGAGACTTCGCCGTAGATGTTGTCCCGCTGCCAGGGCTCGTAGCCCGCGGCGCGGATCATGCGAGTCATCTCGTCCTTGTTCACGCTGTAGCAGGTGCCGGCGGCGCTGACGACGTTCTCTTCGAGCATGAGGCTGCCCATATCGTCGCAGCCGTAGTGCAGGGCCAGCTGGCCGGTCTTGCGGCCCATGGTGACCCAGCTGCTCTGGATGTGCGCGAAGTTGTCGAGGAAGATGCGGGCGATGGCGATGGTGCGGAGATACTCGACGTCCGTGGGCTTGGGCACCTTGCCCTCCCAGGGCGTGTGGCCGCTCTGGAAGGGCCAGGCGGCGAAGGCCGTGTAGCCGCCGCCATTGTTCCGGGTCAGGGCCCGGTCCTGCTGATCGCGCAGAGCCTCGAGATGTTCAATGCGCTCGGCCAAGGTTTCCGTGATGCCGAACATCATGGTGCCCGTGGTCTTCACGCCCTCCTCGTGGGCGGCCTCCATCACTTCCAGCCACTTCTCGCGACCACCCTTGAGGGGCGCGATCTTCTTGCGGATGCGGTCCACCAGGATCTCCGCGCCGCCGCCAGGGATGGAGCCCAGGCCCGCGGCGCTCAGATCCGCGATGGTCTTGCGCAGGGTCTGGCCGCTGAGCTTCGCCATCATCTGGATCTCCACCGGCGAGAAGCCATGGACCCAGATGCCCAGATCGTGGTGGAGGTAGCGCACCAGGTCCAGGTAGTAGTCCCAGGGCAGGTCCGGGTTCACGCCGCCCTGCAGGAGGAAGCCGGTGCCGCCGATGGCCTTGGTCTCCTCGGCCTTCTGCCTGAGCTGTTCCTTCGTGAGCACATAGCCTCGGGTGTCGCCGGGCTTGTGGTAGAAAGCGCAGAAGGTGCAATAGACGTTGCAGATATCCGTGTAGTTCACATTCCGGTCGATGACGTAGCTGGCGCGCCGGGGATCGTTGTGGCGATCCCGGATGGCGGTGGCGGCCACGGCGAGGTCTGGGAGTTCTGCCTGCTCCATGAGCACCAGCGCTTCGGCAGTAGAGATCCGACGGCCCTGGAGAATGCCATCCAGGATCGCCTCGGGGGTATCGAGGGCCTTCAGCATGCCTAGACCTTGTACCCCATGACCTGGAGGCAGCGACGGCAGACGCAGTCTTGGCCTTCCACACCATGCTGGAAGTGATCCAGGGTGTAGGGATTCCGGCACTTTTCGCAGATCTTGGTGGGCTCGGTGCTCGTCTTCGGGGCGTAGAGATGGGTGGGATCGGGCATGGCGGACTCCGGACCTTCAAGGATATCAAAGGCGGCCCGAATGGGCCGCCTTTAGAGTGTGTTTTAGAATTCGCACGGGCCGCGCTGGGAGCGCCGGGCGAGCATGGCTAGGACGGAGCCCGCAGGCATGGTGGTTCCATGTCAAGGGTTCCGGACGACGCCAGGCGACGCCCGCCGCCCCAGCCCGGAGGGACGGCGGCCAGCCGCGCGCCCAGCTGCGTCACCTCGCTTGGACGATGTCCCGCATCGCCCGGCGCGCGCTTCCTTGCTGGATCACGCGGCTGGCCGCTGTCGCGGCTCGCGGGAATTCTAAAACACACTCTTAGATCGGAAAAGACAGAATGATTACTCTTCGACGGCGCCGGCCTTGGCGCTCTCGTGGGGCCGGTCGTTGCGCTTGCCCTGATGCTTGTGCGCCTGCACATCCAGCTTCTCGATGGCCTGGGTGATGCTGGCGTACATGTCATCGGTCGTGGCCGAGGCCACGAAGGCGCTGGCGCGGGTCTTCAGCGTGATCTCCGCCGCATGGCGGTGCTTCTCCACGGCCAGGATCACGTGGACGTCGATGATGTCGTCCAGATAGGTGGCCATCTTGTCCAGTCGCTCTTTGGTGAACTGCTTGAGGGGCTCGGTGAGCTCCACGTGGCGGCCGGTGTAGTGGACCTTCATGGGACACTCCTGAAAGGGGCCGGGCGGCCCGGGAATCATGGATCCAGCGTCTAGAAGGGGCCTCAACCCTGTCAGCGGCGCCGACGCTGGGAGGCTGGAGGAATCTTAAGTTCCTCGCGGTACTTGTTCACGGTGCGGCGGGCCACCTTGATGCCGTCCCGCTCGAGCAGGCCGGCGATGGCCTCATCTGACAGCGGCTTGGCAGGGTCCTCTGCCTGCACGAAGGCCTTGATGCGGTGTTTGACCACGGTGGCAGACACGTCCGAATCCTTGGGACGCGCCGAGAAGAAATAGTTCAGGTCGTAGAGCCCTTGGGGCGTGTGGATGGTCTTGGCCTTGACCACCCGACTGATGGTGCTCTCGTGGAAGCCCGTGGCCTCGGCCACGTCACGCAGCACCATGGGGCGCAGGCGTTCGATGCCGTGCTCCAAGAACTCCTTCTGGAGTTCCACGATCTGCGCCGATACCCGCAGGACAGTGCGATTCCGATCCTCGACGCCCCGGATGAAATCGCGGGCACTGCGGAAGCGTTCGCGGATGAAATCCTTGTCGCACTTGGCTTCGCTGGAGGCCAGGAAGCGCTGGTACTCGCCGTTCACGCGCAGGCGGGGCAGGCCCTCGTCATTGAGGTAGACCTTCCAGTTGCCATCCTCGCCCTTGAGCACGACCACATCCGGCTTCACGACGCGCTCGCCTTCGGGATCGAAAGCGCGGCCGGGCGATGGGTTCAGGTGCTTGAGCTGATCCATGGCCACGGATAGTTCCGCATCGGTGCAGCCCAGAGCCCGGCGCAGCTTGGCGCTGTCCCGCTGCGCCACTTGAGCCGTGTAATCCTGGATGATGCGCACAGCGAGATCATCGGGCTCGGCCCCCGCATGGCGAAGCTGAAGCAGCAGGCTCTCCTGCACCGTGAAGCACCCTACGCCAGAAGGATCGAACTCCTGGAGAACGTCCAGAGCTGCGCGCAGAGCCTCTTCCGTGACGCCCAGATCCGCGGCCAGCGTGGCAGGGGTGGCCTCAACGGAGGGTTGGTCCGGGTCCAGGCGCAGGAAGCCCTTGGGGTCGAGGCGATCAATGAGCCGCTCCACCAGGGCGGCCCGGGGATCCTCGTTTTCCAAGGTCTCGTAGAGCTGGCTCACCAGGTGATCCTGGAGGGACTCGTAGGCGCTGAGACGGTCCTCCCAGGAGAAACGGTCCTCCTCCGGCAGGTTGCTGGTGCGGGGCATATCTGAATCCCAGCTGTTCTCGGCGCCCAACTCGGTTTCCTGGACCTGGGCCACACCTTCCTCGGTGAACTTCTCCAAGTCGCTTTCGGGGTTCATCTCACCCGCTGCATCCAGGAGCGAACCCAGGTCCACGGTGTCCACCCCTTCGGGCAGTTCCATGCCTTCGCCAGACTGATCCGACGACGCCTCGGACACCTCGGACTCGCGTCCTTCTTCGATGGCTTCGAGGGAGGGCACCTCATCGCCATCATCCGCCAGCTCCAGCAGAGGATTCTCCTCAAGCTCCCGCTCGACGGTTTGCGACAGCTCCTGCAGGTTCATCTGCCATAGCTTGAGCTTCAGCTGCATGGCGGGAGTGAGCGCAAGGGTCTGGCTTTGGGCCAGGCGCTGGGAGAGGAAGGGGCCAGCCACGATCAGTCCAACCTGAACCGGTTGCCCAGATAGACCCGGCGGATGTCCGGATCCTCTGCAATTTCGCTGGGCAGGCCGTGTTTCATGATCATCCCGTCCGCCAAGATATAAGCCCTATCGGCGATCTGCAAGGTCTCACGAACGTTGTGATCTGTGATCAGCACGCCAATGCCTCGCGCCTTGAGGTCGCCAATGAGACCCTGGATCTCCAGCACGGACTTGGGATCCACTCCGGCGAAGGGCTCGTCCAAGAGCATGATCTTCGGCTCGGTCACGAGGGCCCGCGCCAATTCACAGCGGCGTCGCTCACCACCGGAGAGGCTCATACCCAAAGTGTCGCGCACCTTGCCCAGGTGAAAATCGGCCAGAAGCTGCTCACAGCGGTCCTTCTGCTCCGCCTTCGGAACTGGCTGCAACTCCGCCAGGGCCATCAGATTCTCCCACACCGTCAACCCCCGGAATACGCTGGATTCCTGGGCCAGGTAGCCGATGCCCAGCCGGGCCCGCCGGTGCATGGGCAGGGCCGTGACATCGTGGCCCAGCCATCGGATGAACCCCCGGTCCGGCGCTTCCACCCCAACCACCATGTAGAAGGTCGTGGTTTTGCCTGCGCCGTTGGGCCCCAGCAATCCCACCACCTCGCCCATGCCGATGCAGAGGCTCACATCCCGCACCACAGTGCGGTCGCCGTATCGCTTCTGGAGGTTCACGGCCTCAAGACAGGGGGGTTTTTCGGTCATGGATATATCAGAACACACTGGCCGCCCGATTGCCCCGGAGCGGGCCAGCGCTCACGGCTCGGAACGCCCGGGGGTATAAGGCGCCTTGGCGGCCTCGAGCGCGTCCTCCAGGGTCTTCAGGGTGGTCAGGGCAGCCTCGAGCCGACCCTTCACTGCCTGCAGCCCCTCTTCGGCCCAGGCCAGGTTCTGGCGCTGGGTGGCGGTGGGCAACTGGGTGGTGGCCCAGACACTACCGGTGACCTCGCGGATCCGCCCAAGGATCCCGGGGGCCGTGGGCTCTTGGCGGGCAGCGACTGTGTTGTCTCCGCTGAGCCGGTCGCGCAGATCCTTGAGGTCGCCGTACAGGCTGCGGGACTTGGTCAGCAAGGCCGGGTCTGCGGCAGGGGTTTCGAGCAGAGCCTTGCGGACGTGGTCCAGCCGGTTCTGGGCCTCGTTCAGGTGTTGGGAAGCGCCCAGGGCGCGGCGCTGGGCGTCCCCCATTCGGGCCGAGAAGGCACTGAATTCAGCCCACTGGGCGGGGGTGAGGCGGTCAGCATCTAAAGGCCTCACGTCGAAGGCGACGGGACCGGCCACGGGCTTCAGCACACCGTCCACCTGGAAGGATAGCGTGGCCTGGTACCGACCCGGCGCGGCCAGGGCTCCGTGGGCGCCGTAGTCCCAGGGATCTCGCTCGGTGGGGATTTTCAACCGGATGGGAGCAGGATTCTGGAGGCGGAGATCCCACGCCAGGCGGTGGAGGCCCTTCTCCGGTTTCGCAACGATGCGGCGTACCACCTGGCCATCGCTGGCGGCGATGGTCAACACCACCGCGGGCGGCACCTCGCGATCCTCCGCCCGGAGTGAATCCCAGGTGGGGATGGCGGGATCCTGGCCCGCTTTGGCGGCCTCCTTCTCCTTCGCCTGGCGCTGCTGCTTCAGTGTCTTCGGTTCCACCTTCACGTGGTAGGTGAACACGGCGCCAAAGGGCGGGTTGGGCGACAGGAAGAGGGAATCACCCTGGAAGGACTTCCCTGGCCCACCGAAGGGGACGGCCGGGATGTAGGCCTGGGCAGGCCGCAGACCAAAGAGATGAGCCTCGGGCTCGAAGTCCTCCGCCTTCGCCTCGCGCAAGGGGGTCAAGTCATCGAGGATGTAGAAGCCCCGGCCGAAGGTGGCCACCACCAGGTCGCCTTCGCGGGCCTGGATGGTCAGGTCCTTCACGGCGATGGTGGGCAGCTGGGTGAACCGGGACCAGGTCTTCCCGGCGTCGAGGCTGAAGAAGAGGCCGAACTCCGTGCCGCAGAAGAGCAGCCCTTCCCGGGCTGGATCCTCGCGCACGGTGTACACGCTGCCCCGCTCGGGCAGCCCTGTGGAGATGGACTCCCAGGTGCGGCCACGGTCCCCGGAGAGCAGGAGGTAGGGGCGGAAGTCACCCATCTTGTGGTTGTCGAAGGCAGCGTACACCGTTCCCGCGCGGTGCGGGCTGGCGGCAAGGCAGGAGACGTACGTCAGGTCGGGCACGCCTGGGACAGGCTCGGACTTCCGCCAGACTTTGCCACCATCCTCGCTGATCTGAAGCAGGCCGTCGTCGGTGCCCACGTACAGCAGGCCTTCGGCCTTGGGGCTCTCCGCAAGGGCCACGATATTCCCAAAGAAACTGGTGGAAGTATTGCGGGCCACGGCATCCACGCCCCACACCTTGTCCATGATCTTCAGGCGGCTGCGGTCGATCTTGCGGGTCAAGTCCGGGCTCACGGCGGTCCAGCTGTCGCCGCGATCATCACTGCGGAACAGCTTCTGGGCGGCGAAATACAGCCGCTTGCCGTTGTGGGGGCTGAGCATCAGCGGCGCATCCCAGTTCCAACGGAAGGGCTCTTCTCCTGGCGCGGTCTGGGGCTGGATCTCCACCCGCTCGCCCGTTCGGCGGTCGAAGCGGGCCAGGCCGCCGTACTGGCTTTCCGAGTACACGGTGTCTGAATCGTCGGGATCCACCTGGCTGTAGAAGCCGTCCCCGCCCTGGGTCACGAACCAATCGAGGTTGGTGGAACCATGCAGGTTCCGGGTGCGGCTGGGACCGCCCATGGAGAAGTTGTCCTGAGTGCCGCCGTACACGTTGTAGAAGGGACGCGCATTGTCCGTGGCCACGCGGTAGTACTGGATGATCGGCAGGTTGGCCGTGAAGGCCCAGGTGGCCCCGCGGTCGCGGCTTTCGTACAAGCCGCCGTCACACCCGGCGATCAGATGGTCAGAGTTCGCTGGATCGATCCACAGCGCGTGGTTGTCCACATGCTTGGACGTCTCGCCCACGCGCCGCCAGGTCTTACCGCCATCCTCGGTCACCTGCATCCAGGTATCCATGGAATAGACGCGCTTGGGATCCTTCGGATCGCAGAAGAGTTCCTGGTAGTACTGCGCGCTCCCGGAGACCTGCTCGTTGCGACGCTCCCAGGTGCGGCCTCCGTCCAGGCTGCGGAAGAAGCCCCCAGCTTTGTTGGCGGCCTCGATGGTGGCGTAGACCGTGTCCGGCTCGCCAGCGGGAAGAGCCAAGCCAATGCGCCCCATGTCCTCCTTGGGCAGCCCTTCGGTGAGCTTCTTCCATGTCTGGCCGCCGTCCAGACTCTTGTGGATGCCGCTTCCGGGACCACCATCCAGCATGCCCCATACGTGGCGGCGTCGCTGATAGGTGGCGGCGTACAGCACGTCGGGATTGCGTGGGTCCAAGAGGACGTCCGCCACACCCGTGTGGGCATCCACCGTGAGCGCGGCCTTCCACGTCTTGCCACCATCCGTGGTCTTGTAGAGCCCTCGCTCCCCACCCTCTTTCCAGAGCGGGCCCTGGGCGGCCACGAAGACCACCTGGCTGTTCCGCGGGTCCACCAGGATCTTCCCGATGTGCTCGCTGGCCTTCAGGCCCATGTTCTCCCAATGCTTGCCGCCGTCCAGGCTGCGGTACACGCCGTCTCCGTAGGCCACCGATCGCTGGGAGTTGTTTTCGCCCGTCCCCACCCAGACGGTGTTCGAGTCGTGGGGATCCACGGTCACGCAGCCGATGGAGAACGAGCCCTCCTTGTCGAAGAGCGGTGTCCAGGTGGTGCCGCCGTTGACGGTCTTCCACACCCCGCCAGAAGCCGCTGCCACGTACCAGGTGTCCGGCTTGCGCGGATCCACAGCGATATCCCCGACCCGGCCCGAGGTCACCGCCGGTCCCAGGTTCCGGAAGGGAATCCCCGCCAGAGGCGAATCCACCCGCTCGGCAGCCTTGGCCTTCGCGGACGGGGCCGCCAGAATCGGGGTCGCGGCAAGCATCAGCGCCAGGGGCGCGAGGGTACGGAACCGGGGCATGGTGCCTCCTAATACGAGGTTTGCTTCATCATGCCCTAGAAAGGCGCGGCATCACCAACTGGGATTCGCACCCTTGCCGCGCACCCGACCTTGCCACTTGGCAGTCTGGGTTCCGGGTTCGAGTTCCAGGGCCTCGCCCTGCCCCTCGCCGAGGCGACCCCGCAGGATGACAGCCCCGGTGGCTTGGATGAGCTTCGCCGTTCGATCTGGACCCACCAGAACGGTCACGGACTCCGCCGCCAGCCGCCAGCCCTGGCCCTGACATTCCACCCCCCCGTTGAGGGTGATCTTCTGCGCCTCGCTCAGACCGTGTTCAGCGCGCAGGAACAGGTCTCCGTCCGCGGCTGCCAGAGTTCCGCTCAGGCCTTCAGGGAAACTCACCGTCTCGCCTTTCCGGATGATGCGGGAGCCTGACAACCGCTCGCGCAGGCGGCTCCATGCCGCGGGCCTGCCCGTGAGCGTCCACAAGGCATCTTCCCAAACCAGCCTGGCGCCTCGCAGGCTGCCGCCGGAGAACAGGTTCACCTGCACGGGTCCTTCGATGGCCCAGGATCGGGGATCTCCCTGCCCCGCTCCGCCACTGAACGTGCCGTCCTCGCCACGGCCCAGCACCGGGGCCTGAAGCTTCCAGCGCCGGGTGGCCCGCTCCATCAGCATGCGGGGTGACGACAAATTGCGCCGGCCCCAGGTGAGGAGCGTCTGGCCTTCCGCCACGGCGTAGCCCACGGGCAGGTTTTCGGGCAGATCCCCACCTGGCCCTTCCCGCAGGAGCACCCTTGGCGCCCGGAGCACAAGGCGTTGGCCATCCAGGGGCTGATCCCACACCACGCTGCCCTCCAGCCGCAGCCCTGCGGGCGTCCACCGGGCCCCGTCCGTGGACAATCGTTCCTCGCCCACAGGCAGGGCCCGGTGGGCCTGGAATTTCCGGAATTCCACCTGCTGGAAGGTGGCGCCGGGCACGGGCCGTGGCGCCACCCCGCCCTTCGCCTCGCCACGCCAGCCATCGGCGCGTTCAAAGGCCAGGGGGCCGGGCCAGCTAATCGTCTCCGGCGACAGGTCCGCGACGGAAGCCTGGAGGGAACCTTCCGTCAGGCGAGCCTTCACCCCCTCCAGGTGACCCGTCTGGAAGCCGGGCATAGCCCAGAGTCGCTCCGCATCCATGGCCTGGAGGGTGACCGGGGCAACCCCATCAGTCGGGGCCTGCCAGCGCACAGGTCCCTGCTCCACACGGAACCGGCCATCGGCCTCGCGCCGCCACCCGGCCGGCAGGTTCCAAGTGCCGCGAGTGGATCCTTCGAGGGCTTCCCACCGCAAGGGGGCCAGCCCCTCCCATTCCCCTTCGGTCCAGCGGATGGCAGGTCCTGCGTAATCCACCCGCCCCCTCCCCAGGAGGGCCTTGGTGCTCGGATCCGCCACCTCGAGATCCAGGGGACCTTGGAGGGTCCAGATCCCCGCCTGGCGCCGCGCCTTGGGCGAGAGCATGCGCCAAACACCGGTCGGTTCATCCAGATGGCCCGTCACCGTCTCCAGACGCAGATCCTCCTCGGCCCCTTCGATGGTGCGGTAGGCGAGCACCATGCGGTTGGGCCCAAGCTGCTCGGTGAGAGTTCCCACGCTGCCTCTGGTACCTTCGCCAAAGAGGGGGTCACCACCCACCGTGCGACCGGGCATGCCCGCCCCGCCCACCATCAGGAAGCGCAGGGTGAACCCTAGAGTCCCAACCACCAGGCCCCAGCCCAGAACCCGCCAGAGTGGGTGCCGGGCGGGCGGCAGATCCTGGAGCAGGGCCGGCGCTTTCATGGCGCTCCCTCCCCGAGCAGATTATCCACCAGCCAGGACCGGCCCCAGCGGCTGCTGCCCTGGGGCGTGGCAGCCACACAGAGACGGTCACCCGTGGCCGGTTGCGGTGGCCGGTCACGGCCCGCGAACCACGTGATGGGATCTGGGAATCCCGCCAAGCGCAGCTTCCAATGATCCGCCCCGAACATCGCGGAGGCGGTCACCACCCCTTCCAGCCGGGCCAGGGGTGGCGCGAAGCCTTGGCCGAAGGGTTCCAGGCCGGCGAGGTCCGCATCCTCCGGAAGGTCGTTGGGACCACCGTCCAGCAGCAGGGGCGGAATTTTGCGCCCCGCGGCCTGCTCGGCCGCGCCCCGCTGGAGGGCTTGGCGGACGAAGGCGAGGCGCGAGGCCTCGAAGCTGAGACCTGCCGCCGCACGATGGCCACCCCCGCCCAGGATGAAGGGCTGGGCCAGGACCAGCAGGCCGCCCAGATCGTAGCCTTCCGGGGCCCGCAGGCTGCAGTGGGCCACACCATCAATCACGGTGCAGACGCCCGCGGGGCGCCCAGTTAGGCGCATGCGGTGGCCGGCTACGATGCCGATGACACCCTTGTGGGCGGTGGGATCCAGCACCAGGTCGAAGGCGGCGCCATCGGGACGGGGGAGGCGCGCGGCCAAGTCCTCTTGGATGGTTCGGCGTTCCTGATTGAGCGCTTCCACCCGAGTCATGAGGGTTTCGGCCTCGCCGGGATCACGGGTCAGCAGCAGGCGCACCGCATCTTCCGCGCCGCCCATGCGGCCCACGGCATTGAGCCGAGGCGCCAGGCCGAAGCCGATGTCCTGGCCACCCAGCGCACCCTCCTTCTTCGCGGCACGCAGCAGGGCCGCCAAACCGGGGCCATTCTTCCCACCCAGGGAATCGAGGCCGCGACGCACCAGCAGGGCGTTCTCGTCACGCAGCGGCATGACATCAGCCACGGTGCCGATGGCCACCAGCTTGAGCATGCCGTCCAGGAAGGCCGCGTCGGCACCCACGGGATGAGGCACGGCGCCGAGCAGGGCCTGGGCCAGCTTGAAAGCCACGCCCACGCCTGCCAGGAAGGGGTTGGCGTAGCCGTCGAGGTGGGGATGCACCACGGCACAGGCCGGCGGCAGCTCGGGGCCGAGGGCGTGATGGTCCGTGATGACCCAATCGAGGCCCAGCTCGGTGCTGGCCTTCACCTCGTCCACACTCCGCACGCCGCAGTCCACGGAGATGAGCAGGCCTGGATCGCGGGTGACCTTCAGTTCCTGGATGCAGTCCAGGTGCAGGCCGTAGCCGTCTGAGAACCGGTTGGGGATGAAGAAGGACACCTCGGCGCCCAGTTTCTCAAGGGCGCGCACCAGCAGGGCGGTGGCGGTGACGCCGTCCACGTCGTAGTCGCCGTAGACCACGATGCGCTCACGGGCTTCAATGGCCCGGCGGATGCGGACCACGGCCTGATTCACGCCCGGAAGCAGATGGGGGTCCGTGCTCCGGGCCCAGGAGGGATCGAGCCGCCAGGCCAGGTGTTCCGGGTGATCCACACCCCTGAGCCAGGCCAGCCGCGCCAGGCGGGGTTCCAGATTCCAGGCCGCGGCCAGAGCCCGCCAGGGCGCCGGACCCGCCGGAATCTCCCGGCGGAGGCGCCACACCTTGGTGTCCATATCAGCCGACACTGCCCATGCGGGCGAATTTCTGGTACCGCTCCTCCACCAGTTCCTCGGCGGACAGCTCGGACAGCTCGGAGAAGGCCTCGATGACCGCGTCCTTGAGTGCAGCGGCCGCGGCGTCGAAGTCCGAATGGGCGCCGCCCAGAGGTTCCTTCACGATGCCGTCGATGACGCCCAGCTCCAGCAGGTGGGGAGCCGTGAGTTTCAACGCCGCCGCGGCCTTGGGGGCCTGGCTGGCGTCCTTCCACAGGATGGAGGCGCACCCTTCCGGCGAGATCACGGAATAGATGGCGTTCTCCATCATGAGCACGCGGTCGGCCACGCCCAGGGCCAGGGCCCCGCCGCTGCCGCCCTCACCGAGGACCACGGCCACCACGGGCACTTCGAGCTTGGCCATCTCCAGCAGGTTGCGGGCGATGGCCTCGGCCTGGCCGCGCTCCTCCGCATCCACCCCCGGATAGGCGCCCGGCGTGTCGATGAGGCAGAGGACGGGGCGCTGGAACTTCTCGGCCAGCTTCATGAGGCGCAGGGCCTTGCGATAGCCCTCGGGCTTGGGCATGCCGAAGTTGCGCAGGATCTTCTGCTTGGTGTCCCGGCCCTTCTGCTGGCCGATGATCATGACCGGATTGCCCTCGATCCAGCCCATGCCAGCCACGATGGCCGCGTCGTCGCCGAAACGACGGTCGCCGTGCAGCTCCTCGAAGCGCTCGCAGATCCGTTCCAGGTAGTCGAGCGTGTAGGGGCGCTTGGGGTGGCGGGCCAGCTGGGCCCGCTGCCAATCCGTGAGGTTGGTGAATAAATCGGCCTTCAGCTTGTCCAGCTTCTTTTCCAGTTTTTCCCGCTCCTTGGTCTGGGAGGGGTCCATTTCCATGGCCCGGATCTGGGCCTCCAGCTCAAGCACCGGCTTTTCCAGCTGGGACAGATCCATGGCCTGTTCGGGTGTCGCGTCTTTCATGTGACCTCGGGTCAATAAACGGAAGGATCCAGTGTAGCGGATCGCGACAGGACTGGCCTCCGCCCCGAGGGCGCTAGAGGACGATCTTGAAGGCGAGCGCATCCTCCCGGAAGGCCTTGTAGAGGTTCCGGTCCTTCTTCCACGCCTGGACGCCGGCTTCCCTTTGGTCGAACCCAAAGTCCGCATCCTTCCACCGATGCTGGAACAGGAGGGTCAACTTCGAGCTGCTCCCCGCAGGTTCCGACACGGCCTCCACGGAGAAGGTACTGAACGCAGTCTCTACGGTCCGCTTCGGCACCACAGGCTGGGCGCGTTCGGGCACCTTCAGCCGGGCGCGCAGGATCCGCTCCCCGAAGGTCCGCGCCTGGACTGGAAATCGCCTTGGGACACCGGATTTCTGGATCACGGTCCGAGGCCAGGGGAAGCCCCAGCCCACCAGTTCCCGCTCCGCCCCGTTGGCTCGGTACCCCTGGGGATGCTCCACCCGGACCGTCACCCGGAAGGCCTTGGCCAGCTCGAGGGGGTCGCCCAGTTCCGTCACCACCAAGGTCCCCGTGGGAGGGATGTCCAACAAATCCTGTACGAGGCGATCGTGAACCCCCTTGGCCCCCCGCGCCCTCACCACGGCGCGGAGCCCCCAAGCGGACCCAGTCTCGTCGATCTGCAGCGTGGCCACCAGTCGTCCGTCCAGCCTCGCCTCTCCATCCAAATCCAGCTCCAGCCGGTTGGGCTGAATCGCCGCATCGGGAACCCGCACCCACTGGGCACACGTATCCAGGCAGATCATCACGTTGCGCCCGCGATGCGCCGCACCGAGGCGGCCGAGTGGAACGAGCGGATCCGTCGGATCCACGAGGAGGAATCGGCCCACAGGTGTTTCCACCTCAGCCGGGAAGCCCAGGCTCCGTTTGAGCTTGAGGGCGGTGATCACGTGGTTGAACTCAGGGAAAGGCGCATCGGAGGAATCGACCTCGGGATTGGAGATGGAAGCCAACGCCGGAAATCCCCTATAGCCCAAGGAGGAGGCTTCCGACAGCAGGAAGCAGCTCAGGTCCTTGCAGTCGCCGTACTTTTTCCGCCCCACTTCGTCGGAGGCTTCGGGGAGCCACCCGCGCTCCGGGGTGAGGTAGATCTGCTTGTAGGTGAGGGATTTTCCCATCCAGGACCAGAGAGCCTCCAACCCCGCAGCCCCAGACCAGCCCTTGGCGGCGGTCACCGCGGGCCTGCGCTTCGCCTGGTAGTTCCCGGCGGTCCAGACGGCCAGTTCGTTCCAGCTCCCCCACATGCGGGATAGCGGAAGGTCCGGATCCTGGAACCGCACCCGCACGGAGGGAAGGATTTCTCCGAGATCCGGATGACCCTCTTCATCTTTCGGTAGGGCCGGCAGGTTCGAGAGGGCCAGGCGCGCACCCGGCGTTTCCTCCACGGTGCTGATCCAGGGCGTGAAATGGCGTTTCTCTATGGAGATCGTGACGGCCTTGAGGTCCGTGAACCAGCCCTCCTTCTTGGCAACTTCCAGTTCCCAGTGTCGAATGGGGCTCGATTCCAGAATCCCCTCTCCGGCCACCGGTCCAAGGGGACTTTCGATCGTCTCCAGGGATTCGAAGGCGATGAGGCTGCCCGGAACCACCCGGTCGAGAGAGGCGCCCGTGAGGCTCTCGGTGCTGAATTCCGGACTCCCCGCATCGTTGATGGTGACGACCTCGTCCTGGTCCAGCTTGACCATCTCCCCGTCCGGGCGGAGGTTCCATCCTTTAAGCTTCTTCACGCGGCTGGCCTTCCCCCCCAAGCCCCGGAGTGCAAAAGTCCTCTGCTCCCGCCCCCGTTCCGTGAGGACTTTCACCAGGCGGAACCTGCGTTGGCGAATCTCCCCGCCGCCGGTATAGGCGATCTCCGTACGGTCCTGAAGCACCCAGGCATCAGCCTGTTCAGGTGCCGGCTCCGCCTGGGCGGACCGGGCCACGGTGGCGGCCCAATCCGGAAGCTTCCGGTAGGGATCCTGGGCGAAGAGCGTCAAGGAAAGGAACAGGAGCAGAGCGGTGCGGACCATTCAGCCCTCCCTCGCCAGCACGACCTGGCGGGTGCAGGCATCCTGGATCCAGCTGAGGTAGTCCCTGAAGGCACTCCAAGCGCCGTTGCCCTCGTGGAGGGTGGCGACTTCGACACTGAACCGGACCGTGACCTTCCGGGTTTGGGGATCATAAGCCGTCGACCACGACACCGAGCCGAACTGGTTGCGCTGCTTCAACTCGGTATGAGGATCGAAGCGGTACCCTTTCGGCACCACGAAGCTGCTCACCGCGGTCTGGGTGGCCAGGTAGGGGAGGATGATCGGCATCGACCTGGGAACATCCATTTTGTCGGGAACCCACAGCGGCCAGTTCATACCCGGAAAGGGCACGACTTCCCGACGCCGTCCGCTTTCCCGCTCCAGGCTCCCCTCAACCTCCCAGGACACTGGCTTGGCGGCGTTCGTGGCATCAAGCACCGTCGCCTTCGAAATGCTCAGGTTCTTCCCCAGCTTCTCGAATTTCTCCCGCAGCATCCGGGACTGGTTCGCGGCATCCTGCGGAAGGTACTGGTAGCGTTCCGCGTACTCCGGATAACCCCCGAATTGGGCCTGGACCGAGAAGACGTCGGCATCCTCGCCGAGGCGGAGGTCATAGGTGTAGGACCGGGTGTTCCTGCCGAGCTTGGTGGCCGGCAGGCTGTTTAGGGCGGGCTTCCACGTCTTTCCATTCGGTGTGGCATACACCAGCATGGGGACGCCTTCATAGTCCGGGTGGACCACCCCCGGCGCCGCATAGCGGTTTGTGGCATCGATCCACAGATCCGCCTCACCCAGTTCCTCGATGCCGAGGATGTCGTGGTTGAACTGCCAGGCGTTGAGGTGGCCGTAGTTGAAGAGCGCCTGCTCCCGGTCCACGAGCTTGCCGATCTTCGGCTGGATGCCCGCCTTCTTCAGCAGGTGGTAATACATCAACCGCATGCCCGAGTTGCTCGCCAGCCCGGAGGCGGCAGCCTTGTCCAGACGCTTGTACTCGTAATCTCCCCAGAAGTCTTTCGGGAGGGATGCCTTCTCGGTCGCGGTCGGCGACGAGACGTTCTTAATCCGGGCCTGAAGGCGGGTGAGCAGTTCCCTGGCCCTGGCCTGCGGCTGCTCGGGAAGGCCCGTGGTCAGTTCCGCGGCCAGCCGCTTGAAGGCGCCGCCGGTGTCGACGGAAACCTCATAATCCGCCCTGTAGATCCGCTCGAAGGCCTCCGACCAATAGCCATCGTTGCCCTCGTGGGTGGCCCGGATCAGGTCATCGGGCTGCCAGTAAGCCACCAGCCGGGGAAACCCGTTGGTCGGGGCCAGGGCGTAGGGAGTGGACTCCATGGCCGGCAGGTTGTGATAGGTCAGGACGCGGAATCCGTTGCGCTCGGAATCTTCAGCCCGGCCCATCCGCCCGGTCAGGAAGAAAGCGAACGGGAAATTCTTGGCCACTTCGACTGACGAGATGCGCGTGGGGTAGGGGTTTCCGAGGGTCCAGACCCCATACAGGCCGTTCGTGAAGCGTTTGGGCAGAGCCCTCCGATACCCGTCACACACCTCCCTCCACTGGATCTCCACCACACAATCCGAAGTGACGCCAGGAGCCACCAGGTGGACTTTGGCAAAATTTCGTCCTCCCGTCTCCGCTTGCCGTTCCGCGAAATCCTTCCGGCCATCGAAAACGACCTCCCGACCGTCGGGGTACACCGTGCGTCCCTTGATCCCGAGCGTGTTCTTCGGCAAGTCCGAGATGGCAGCGGCGGCCCTTCCCTCCTCGGAGAAGATGCGAACCCGGTACACCGTCTGGATTTCCCCCATCTGGAACCGGAGGCGCTCCTCCAGGACCACGGCGCCTTTGGCACCCTCCTTGATCGCCCAGACCTCCGCCGGGATGGGCGGCCAATCAGATCCTGCCCAGGCCTGGAAGGCAAGGCATACCCCGACACAAAAATGAAGCCATCTCAAATTTGATCTCCGTAGTGACAATTTCGGCATGCTGACAGAGGGAGTCGGACGCCATCAAGAGACTCTGGTCACGGTTCTCTGGTTTTCTCATCATCAACGGACTTTGGATCATCCGCCCATGCCCCCCCTTCCGCCCACAACCTTCCCCATCCTCGGTCTCACCGGCGGCATCGCCGCGGGGAAGAGTTTCGTGGCGAAGCGGATGGTGGAGCGAGGCTGGGCCTTGATCGATGCCGATGCCCTGGCTCGGGAGGCCGTGCAGCCCGGCGGCGAAGGCCTGGCGGCCCTGGTCGCCGCCTTTGGTCCCAGCTGCCTCCAGCCGGATGGCACCCTGGACCGGGCCTGGATGGCCACCCATGTGTTCGCGGATGATGGAGCGCGGGCCTGCCTGAACGCCATTCTCCATCCCCTCATCGAAGCCCTCCTGGTGGGACGCCTCGAAGCGCTCCCTCTTGGCACCCGCGGCGCCGTGCTGGATGCGGCGCTGTGGGTGGAGCGGGGCCGGGCCCACCACTTCGACGCCTTCTGGACGGTGGACGCGCCGGAGGACTTGCGCTTGGCGCGCCTCATGGCCCGGGACGCCCTGTCCCGGGAGGCCGCCCTGACCCGGCTGCGGGCCCAGGCCTCCGCTCCCGAGCGCGCCCTCCATGCGGACCTGGTGATCCCCAACGACGGCAGGGATCTGACGGCGATCCTCGCGGGAGCCGAGGCCTCGCTTCTGTCAAACTGGAAGGTCCGCCGCGCGCGGACCTGGAGAGCGCCGATGCCCGCACCTTTCACCGCTGATCAGCTCCGCGAGATCCTGACCGCCCTCCTCAACCGGGGTGGCGACTACGGGGAGATCTTCGTGGAACGCCGGCGGGCCCATGCCCTGGGCATGGACGATGGCCGCATGGAGGACGTGCTCGCCTCCGAAACCTTCGGGGCCAGCCTCCGGCTCATGGATGGCGAGACCACCCGCTTCGCGGATCTCATCGCCCCTGGCTTCGACGAGTTGCTCGAGGCTGCCCACACCCTGGCTGCGCCGGGTACCGGCGGACAGGCCGACATCCCCGCCCTGTCACTGATGGTCCACCCCACCCCCAGCCCCGTGGAGCGCGATCCCGGTCACGTGCCCCTGGATGAGAAGGTGGCTCTGGTGCGTCGTGCCGAGGCCCTGGCGCGGTCGCATGCGGAAACCCTTCGCCCCGGCGCGCTCAAGCAAGTTTCAGCGGGCTACGGCGACAACACCCAGCGAGTCTGGATCGCCGCTGCCGAGTGCATGGATGGCACCTGGTCCGGCCGCCTCACCGAAGATCACCGCACCCAGGTCGTGCTTCGCGTGAATGCCACGGCCGGGGACGGCCAGCAGCTCCAGTCTGGCTATCAGGCCCTGGGCGAGACCCGCGGTTTCGAGCTGTTCACGGACGAGGCGGTGACCCACACCGTGCATGAGGCCGTCCGGCTGGCCATGCAGGCCCTGGATGCCCAACCTGCCCCGGCCGGCACCTTCCCCGTGGTGCTCAGCAGCAGTGCCGGCGGCACCATGATCCATGAGGCCTGCGGGCACGGATTGGAAGCGGATTTGGCCTTGGCTGGCATGAGCGCCTTCGCGGGCAAGCTGGGCCAGAAGGTGGCCGCCGAAGGGGTGACGATCATCGACGATGGCACCCTGCCCCACAAGCGCGGCAGCCAGGCCATCGACGACGAAGGCAACCCGGTCAGCCGCGTGGTCCTCATCGAGAACGGCGTGCTGAAGGCTTACCTGCAGTCCCGCAAGACGTCGCGGAAGATGGCCACGGAGCCCACGGGCAACGGCCGCCGGGAGAGCTACCGCCACCTGCCCATCCCCCGCATGCGCAACACCTTCCTGGCCGCCGGGAGCGAGGCGCCCGAGGCCATCCTCCGGGATCTGGACCGCGGCCTGCTGGTGAAGCACATGGGCGGCGGCCAGGTGGACACGGTCACAGGGAACTTCGTGTTCCAGGTGACCGAAGGCTACTGGGTGGAGAACGGCGAGGCCAAGTATCCCGTGAAGAACGCCACCCTCAGCGGCTGTGGCCCCGACGTCCTGAAAGGCCTCACCCGCATCGGCTCCGACCTGCACCACTTCGACATCGGCACCTGCGGCAAGGACGGCCAGGGCGTGCCCGTCAGCGATGCCTTGCCCACCATTCTCTGCCCCGCCCTCGTCGTGGGCGGAACCGCCGAACCCTTGCCGAGCGTGATTTGACCTCCGTGCGCCTGCAGGTGGTGCAGGCCGACATCACCACCCTCGCCGTAGATGCCATCGTCAACGCGGCGAACAGTAGCCTCTTGGGCGGCGGCGGCGTGGATGGCGCCATCCACCGCGCAGCCGGGCCCGGCCTGCTGGAGGAATGCAAAGGCCTGGGCGGCTGCCCCACCGGGCAGGCGAAGGTGACCGGTGGCCACCGTCTGCCGGCCCGCTTCGTGATCCATGCCGTGGGCCCGGTCTGGCGCGGTGGGCAGCAGGGTGAAGACGAACTCCTGACCTCCTGCTACCGGGAGAGCCTGCGCCTGGCCGAGGCCCACCATTGCCAGAGCGTCGCTTTCCCGGCCATCAGTACCGGCATCTATGGCTTCCCCCAGGACCGCGCCGCAGGCATCGCCTTCGCAGCCTGCCGAGGCTGGCTGGCGACCCACGACCTCCCCCGGACGATCACCCTTGTGGCATTCGATGCCCGCGCCCTGTTGATCCTGCAGTCCGCCCTAGAGAAAGATTCCTGACATGACCGAAGCCTTCCGCATCTTCCTGCCTGAATCCCTCGAAGCCCGCCTCCAGGACGGCATCCAGCACGCCTTGAAGCTGGGTGCGGAAGGCGCCGAGGCCTTCGTTTCCGTGTCCCGTAGCCGCAAGGCCAAAGTACAGAATGGCGCGCTGGAGGACCTCACCACCAGCAAGCGCGGTGGCCTGGGCGTGCGCGTGATCCGCGCCGGCGGCAAGGGGTTCCGTACGGGCCTGGCCACCACCACCGATCTCGCCGCGGCGGATTTCCAGGGCCTCTTTGCCCAGGCCTGGGAACTGAGCGCCCTCGGCGATGAGGATCCCTGGCTCCGACAGGCGAACCCCGCTGGTGCCGATGATCTGCCCAGCCGCTTCGATCCCTCCGTGGATGCCATCACGCCGGAACAGCGCATCGCCTGGGCCCAGGAACTGGAGGCTGAGGCCCGGAAGGCCTCTTCGAAAGTGGCCGCCGTGCGGGAATCCGCCTGGAGCGACAGCACCGGCGCCAGCCTGCTGCTCACCCAAAAGGGCGTGCGCGCGCCGGATGCCTGGTCCAGTTGCTCCGCCGCCATCGAACTGGCGGTGGCCGACGGCGAGGAGCGACAGGCCGCCTGGCACTGGGATGTCTCCCGGCGACCTGGCCTGAACCTCGCCGCCATCGGCGCGGAAGCGGCCCTCAAGGGTGAGCGAAAGCTGAATCCCCAGCGCCTGCCCGCGGGCAAGTATTCGGTGGTGCTCCATCCGGAAGTGGCGGTGGATCTGCTCGGCATCGTGGCCAGCATGCTGGACGCCGAATCGGTGCTCAAGCAGCGCAGCCTCTTCGCCGGCAAGCTGGGCCAGGCCGTCGCCTCACCTCTGCTCACCCTCGTGGATGACGGCCGCCTGCCCGAAGCACCGGGCCGCCCCGCCCTCGGCACAGAGCCCTGGGATGCCGAGGGCCTGCCCACGCGGCGCAACGTGCTGCTGGAAGGCGGTGTGCTGAAGACCTATCTCCATACCCTCAAGACTGCGGCCGAGATGGGCATGGCCCCCACTGCGAGCGCCGGGCGGGGTTTCGGCAGCCAGCCCGGTGCCACGACCTTCAACCTGTTCCCCCTGCCCGGAGACACGGCGCCCGACGCCCTCTACCGCATGGCGGGGAATGGCGTGCTCATCACGGAAATCATGGGCCTCCACACGGTGGATCCGGTAAGTGGCGACCTCAGCGTGGGCGCCAGCGGCATCCGCATCCGTGACGGCGTCCTGGCCGAACCCGTCGACAAGCTCACCTTCGCCGGCAACCTCCGCGACTTCCTCACCCGCATCGCCGCTCTGGGCAGCGATCTCCGCTGGTATGGCAGCAGTGCCGGCCTGAGCATCCTGCTGGAGGACATCGCGCTGGGAGGCGCCTGATGGGACGCGAATTTTGGGATGAGCGCTATGGCGAAGCCGAGCTGACCTACGGTTCCGAACCCAACGATTTCCTGCGGGCCATGGCGCCGCGGATCCCCCCAGGCCCCGTCTTGGGACTGGGCGAGGGCCAGGGGCGGAATGCCGTCCATCTCGCCACCCTGGGCCACGCGGTCACGGCCGTCGACCTGTCCCCGGTGGGCCTTGCGCGGGCCCAGGAACTGGCCGCCAGCCGCGGCGTGACCCTCACCACCGTCGTCGCCGATCTCGCGGAGTTCGATCTCGCAGCCACAGCCTGGAGCGGCATCATCTCCATCTTCTGCCACCTGCCTTCGGCCCTCCGCCGGGCCCTCTATCCACGCTGCGCCTCGGCCCTGGCTCCCGGGGGTGTCCTGATCCTGGAAGCCTACACCCCCAGCCAGCTGGAGTACGGCACCGGGGGCCCGAAGGAGATGGACCTGCTGAGCACTCTGGCGGAACTCAAGGACCTCCTGCCCGGACTGAAGCTGGAGATCGGCCGTGAGGTGGTGCGCGAGATCCGCGAAGGCGCCCATCATCATGGCCTCGGCGCCGTGGTCCAGGTGGTGGCCCGCAAGCCCTCTGGGTCGACCTCGCTTCCTTGATCTGCAATCCTGGAATGTTCCCTAGGACCTTCCATGAGCCTTGAATCCGCCCACGCTTACCTCGCCTTCCCCCATTTGGAGCCCGAGCTCCGGGCGGAGCTGGAACCTCTGCTGAAGGCCGCCGAGGCCGGCGATGCCAGGGCCTCAGCCGAACTGGAGGACCGGTTCTCCGAGCCTCTGGCCTTCGGCACCGGCGGTTTGCGTGGCTTCATGGCCGCGGGCCTGCGCCGGATGAACCTTCCCAACATCCGCCGGGTGTCCCTGGCCCTGGCCGCCGTCGCCAGTCAGAGGGCTCCCGGGAAGATGGTCGCCGTCGTGGGCTTTGACACCCGCCTCAACTCCCAGGCCTTCGGGAAGGCCTGCGCCGAGGTGTTGGCCGCTGCGGGTTACCAGGTGTTCCTCGGCGAGCGCCCCCTGCCCACCCCTTTCCTCTGCTTCGCCATGAAGCGTCTGGGCGCCGGCTGCGGTGCCATCGTCACCGCCAGCCACAACCCGAAGGAATACAACGGCTTCAAGGCTTACAACGATCTTGGCGGCCAAGTGGTCGAGCCCTGGGACGCGGAAGTGGAGTCCCACATGGCGGGCCTGCCCCTGGTGCCCGAACCACCCATCGTGCCAGCGGGCCGCATCCAGCCCATTCCCGCGGAAGTGGAAGAGGCCTACCTCGCCATGGGCCTGGGCTTGCTCCAACGACCCAAGGCCTTCGAGGCCGCCCGCATCCTCTACACCCCGTTCCATGGCACCGGCGTGGCCCTCATTCCCACACTTTTCGAACGAGCGGGTATCCCCATCACCGTCAGCCCCAGCCAGGGGATCCAGGACGGCACCTTCCCCACGGCCCCGCGCCCCAACCCCGAGGAACTGGAGGCCTACGCCGCGCCCCTGAGGGAGGCCGAGGCCATGGGCGCCGAGGTCATCCTTGCCAATGATCCGGACGCCGATCGCATCGGTGTGGTGGCCCGACGCAACGCCACCTGGGAACTCATGTCCGGCAATGACCTGGCCGGCCTGACCCTGGACTACCTCTGTACCCAGAAGGGCCGCAAGGGCGCGGTGGTCAGCACGGTGGTCACCTCCGATTTCATGGCTGAGGTGGCTCGGCACCACGGCCTGCCTGTCGTATGGACCCTTACGGGCTTCAAGAACATCGCGGTGTGCATGGACCGTCTCGAAGCCCTGGGTGAGCCCTATGCCTTCGGCGCCGAGGAGAGCTACGGCATGCTGCTGCCACCCGATCTGCGGGACAAGGACGGCGTCACCGCCGCTCTGGTCGTCGCCGAGATGGCGGGGCACTACAAGGCCATGGGGCAGGACCTTTTCGAAGCAGTGGACTCCCTCATGGCCAAGGTCGGCACCTTCCGCAATCGCCTGGTGAACCTGGAGGATCCGAAGCCCGGTGGCGCCAAGCGTTTCGCCGAGGCCATGGGCCGCATCCGCGATGCGGGGCTCGCCACCCTGGGCGGCGAGAGGGTGGTCAGCTGGGAGGACTTCCAGACCGGCCTCTGGCATGGCGGCGATCGAAGTGAACCCATCCTCGATCGGCCCGACAACCGCCCGATCGCCCTGCCCATCTCCCGCAGCAACGTCCTGAAGTTCCGCCTGGAGAGTGGTGCTTTCGCCGCCTTCCGCCCCAGCGGCACCGAGCCCAAGCTGAAGGTCTACCTCCAGGGCCGCGGCGAGGAAGCCCAGCTGGATCTCATGGAGGCCGAAGCCCGTTCACTTCTTGGCCTGTAGGCAACTCCACAAAAAAGCGGCGCCGTTTTCGGCGCCGCTTTTTTGTGGAGTGGAAAAGCTACTTCTTCTTGATGTTGGTCAGCTTGCCCTCGGCGAACCCGTGGCAGTCCTTGCACTGGGCTTCCTTGTACTTCGCGACCATCTTGGTCGCTTCAGCGTTGAACTTCTTGTCCTTGGGAGCGCCCACGTGGCAGGCGGTGCACTTGGCACCCTTGACGGTGGTCGGCTTGGCGGAGGCAATCGGGGCCACGGCCAGGATCAGGGCGGCGGTGAGGAGGGTGAGGCGGCGCATGTTTGCTCCTGGGAGATGAGGTCTCGAATCCGATTCGAGCCTGACCGAATCGTTGGTTTGAGTTTCCGACAGTGGGCTGGAATCGTCAGTGATGGCAGTCACAGGTATGTCACGGTTCCTAATACATTGTTATCAACAAGTTAAAGTCCGTCTGGAAAAAGGTCCTCTTAACGAGAAGAGGGGCGCCGATTCCCACGGCACCCCTCTTTCGTTCAAGGGTTCCTCAATGCGCGAGACGTGAAGTCATCGCATAGATGATGAGGAAGAGCAGCACAAGACCGAGGCCGAAGAAGATGTAGCCGGCACTGCGGGCAATGCCCTTCCAGGCTTCCCACTCATCCTTGACGCGGAAGCTGTCCAGGCGGCCTTCGGCCACCAGGCGGTCATACCAGCGCTTCCGTTCATGAAGCATCTCAGACTTGGAAATGCGACCCGAGAAGATCACGGTGTCCATGGGGAACTTCTCCAACCGGAAGTGCGTGTTGAAGAAGTGGACCGTGAAGATGAAGCCGGCGGCCAGCAGAGCTTCGTCCGAATGGATGATGAGCGACACATTGATCATCCAGCCCGGCATGAACTTGCTGAAGAACTCCGGGAACCACATGATCAGGCCCGAGAGGCCGATGGCGAACACGCCCCAGAATACGGCGAGGTAATCGAACTTCTCGAAGTAGGTCCAGCGGTCGAACTCGGGGCGCGGCCCCTTGCCGAAGAACCACCGGTTGTGGGCCACGAAGTCCTGCACGTCCTGCTTGGTCGGGATCATGGAATCCGGATGGGCCATGGCCTTGAAGATCCGGTTCAGGCGGATGGCGCCAGTCTCGGGATCTTTCAGGAAGCCACGGTTCCGCCAGAAGTGGCCCAAGGTGGAGCCCACGTGCAACGCGAAGTAGGTGAAGGTGATCACCGCCCCGAAATGATGGAGGGTGCGGGCGACATCAGCCCCGCCGAAGAATCGGAAGATCGCCTTCGCCCAGTCGGTGTAGTAGAACTTCAGCGGCATGCCGGTGATGGTCAGCAGCAGGAAGCTGGTCACCACCAGGATGTGGAGGAACCGCTCGAAGGGCTGGAACCGGGTGAACTGTTCATCGTCCTCCTGGCTCTTGATCTTCGCCTCGCGGAACTGTTTGGAGTCATGGCGGTAGAGCCAGATGGACCGGAAGAGCCAAAGGAGCGTGTGGGCACCGAACAGAGTGAAGGTGCCCACGAGCAGCGTCGTCATGATCAGGAAGACGTAGTGCAGCACCGGATAGTTCTTGCGATCCATCGGGTTCGCATGGGGTGCGTACTTCGTAAAGCTGACGGTGGCGTTGGCATGGCACTGCTTGCAGGTGTTGACGATATTTGCAGGGGAGAGCCGGGAATTCGGATCCGCGGCCCGCAGGACGTCGTGGTGCCCGTGGCAGTCATAGCAGGCGGCCACGGCACTGGCGGTGTTGGCCTTGCCTAGGGCCATGGCCTTGCCGTGGTAGGTATCGCGGTAGTGCTCCAGGCGGTCGGCGTGGCACTTGCCGCAGACCATGTCGCTGCCGGCCTTGAAGTGGCCGCTCACCGGTGTCTCGATCTGGTGGGCGGAGTGGCACTGGATGCATACCGGACCGCGGGGATCGCCCTTGGCCAGGAGTTGGCCGTGAACGCTCTTGTTGTAGATCTCCTCCACCGTCACATGGCATCTGCCACAGGTCTTGGCCACGTTGGCATGGTTGATGGGTGAGCTGCGATCCACGCTCCGCTTGATGTCATGGATGCCGTGGCAGTCGTTGCAACCAGGGGCCACGATGAGCCCTTTCACGAGCAGCGCTTTCCCGTGGATGCTCTCCTGGTACTGGGAAGCCACCTGGGGGTACTTCATCTTGTATTCGTCGGTGAGGTTCTTGTTTGAGTGGCACTTCGCGCAGGTCTGAGGAAGGTTCATCTTGTAGACTGGCGAATCCGTCTGCCCCACAGGAACGATGTAGTGGTTCCCATGGCAATCGGTGCAGTTCGCCGCGGCTGAGGCACCCATGGCCTTGCTCATGCCGTGGATGCTGCCCTGATAGACCTTCTCCTCGTCGGTGTGGCAGGTTCCGCACTTCACCTTCGGTACCGGGTTGCCGTCTCCCGGATGGTCCTTGTGAATCTCGGCATGGCAGGTCTTGCAGGAGAGCGAGGCATGCACCGAACCGCCAAACCGGGCGGCATCCACGAAGAGCGGCACGGTGGTGCCGTTCGACCCTTCCTTGGTGAGATCCTTGTCGCTGTGGCAATCGAGGCAGCTCTCCTTTGCTGCCGCCTTGGCGGGGGCTGCATGCAAGGGCGCAGTGGCGAGAAGGATGCCGGCGATCAGGGCCAGTAGCAGGCTTCCGCTGCGGCGCTTGCCGACGTCCGGAGCCTGAGTGTCAGAGGGCGTTCGGGTCATAGGTCGTTCCTGTGGGGTGGGGAGGGGGCGGGGTAAGGGGTGGGCAATATCTCAGGGGTTGTCTGAACCGGTCTCGTGCTTCTCGATGACCTTCCGGTAGTACTCGGGCCGGGTTTCCCGGATGTGGTCCGCGGAGGCCTTGCCGTTCAGCCAGGCCAGGTCCATGGGGTAGACATCGGGGTCGAAGATCACCAGGTACCAGTGCCAGACCAGGATGGAGAGCGTGGCCAGGATGGCTTCATACCAGTGCGCCGCCGTGGCCGCGTCCAGCACCCATTTCGGGAAGTGCCGCAGGCTCCAGTTCTCGGCCCACAGGAGAATGCCTGTCACGGCCATCACCACGGTGCCCCACATGAAGGCCCAGTACTCCATCTTCTCGGCGTAGCCGAACATGCCGAAGGTGGGCCGGTTCGGGATCAAACCCAGATTGAACCGGAACATGTTGAAGATGTCCTTGGCGTCCTGCCAGGAGGGCAGCAGTTCCACCAGAATCACCCGGTCCTTCTTCGAGATGGCCAGGTGGATGAAATGGAACACGGTGCCCGCCATCATCACCACCGCCGCGATGCGATGCACCACGCCGCGCAGGCTCGAAGTGGGATCGAACGACTGGAAGAGCTTCACCCAGCTCGCTTCGGGGAACTTCAACGCGAACCCCGTGATCACGAGGGAGACGAAGCTCACGATCACCAGGGCATGGGTGATACGGAAGGTCAGGTTCATGCGCGGGAACCCTTCGTGGGTGCCGCCATGATGGGGGCCGCGCCGTAGCTTGGCCAGCCAATCAAGGAAGTTGTGCAGCAGCATGAACCCGATGGTCAGGGGGATGAGCACCAGGTAGGCCAGGCGAATCCAGCGCACGGAAATGTGCTCTGTGATGGTGGCCGTGCGCACGTGGATGGGCGTGGCCGCGAGCTTGGCACTTGCGCCCGGATGGCATTTCCCACAGGTCTGGGCCAGGTTGGCCGGGTTCACCGTGGACCGACTATCGGCTGTAGGCAGGATGTTGTGCACACCGTGGCAGGAGGCGCAGTTGGCGGCCGACTTGCCACCACCCCGGACGGAGAGGCCATGGAAGCTGTCCTGGTAGGCGGGGACCTTATCGCCAAATCCATAGCGGGTGTTCAGGCGCTCGTCCCCGTGGCAGCGGCCGCAAGTGCTGGTGGATACCCGGGTGGCATTCACCAGGGAGCCGGTTTCCGAAGGGGCCAGGATGTCATGTTCACCGTGGCAGGTCGTGCAGGTGGGGGAGTCCTTGGAGCCTCGCTTGACGGCCAGCCCGTGGACACTATCGGCGTAGATGGCCTGGATGTCGCTATGGCAGACACCGCAGGTCTCCGCCACGTTGGCCCGGTTCACCTTGGCCTTGGGATCCCGCGAGGCCAGGATGTCGTGGCTGCCGTGGCAGTCGGAGCAGGAGGCCGCACTGGCATTCCCCTTGGCCACTTCGCGGCCATGGACGCTCAGACGGTAGGCCTCCACCGGTTTCACAAAGGGGATCTGATGCTTGGCGAGGAAGTCGGGATTGGAGTGGCAACTGCCGCAGGTATCCGCCAAATTCTTTTTGGCCACCTTCGAGGCCGGATCGCTGGCGCCGAGGATCCCGTGGGCGGGGCCGTGACAGGAGGCGCAGGTAGCAGCGTCGGTCATCCCGTTCTGCTTGGCGACTCCGTGGACGCTCTTCCCATATGCCTTGACCTGATCTTCATGGCAGGCCGCGCACTTCACCGGCGCTGGCTTGTCCGCGTGGGGCAGGCTCGTGATGCTGCTGTGGCAATCCGTACAGGCCATGCTGCCGTGTTTCGTGGTGGCAAACTTGGCCAGATCGATGTCGTGGCAGGAGACGCAGTCCTTGGCCGAGGGAGGACCCGCCGCAAGGAATACGGAGAGCAGTCCGGCTAGCAGCAGGCGCATAGCTACCTCACATGTCAGCTATCAGCCTAGCGCGTTTACCTCCCATTAAGATACCTGTTGGTGATCTAGATCACGGCAAGAAGCAACATCGGAAGTGCTTGTATAAATGAATATATGTCGCTACATTTGTCGGAATTCATTGTGGACAGTTTCGATGGGTACAGAAAAAACCGGGCGGAAAACCCGCCCGGCGGTGATCACGAACCAACTGCTGCGGTTCACTTGCCCTTGTAGTCCTTCAGCCAGTTGAGATCGACGTCAGCAGCCTTGTGCTTGGCTTTGGCTTCCAGGAGGAACTTGCCGCGGGCGTTCATCTCGCCACCCTTCTTGGGGGCGCCGACATGGCAGGCCTTGCAGTCCTTGACCTCAGTGAAACCCAGTTCCTGGGCCTTCTTCACGAAGGGCATCTTGGCCTGAGCGGGAATGGCGAAAATCAGCGCCGCAGCGGCGATGAGGGTGGCAATGCGCATGGTGCCTCCGGAATGGGGTCCCGCACAGGGCGGGACGGGTTGGTCACAGCATTGCAATAAGGGTACCTGGATTAGGCAATCTCACAAGACCACGTTGGGGTTTGATTCATTACACCACCAGATGCTCCTGATACTCCCCAAAAACAATCCGCAGGGCATCGCAGATTTCCCCCACGGTGGCTTCGGCCTTCACGGCCGCCACGATGCGCGGCATGAGGTTCTCCGTGCCCTTGGCAGCGGCGGTGAGTTCCGCCAGCCGGGCTGAGGCGACGGCCTGGTCCCGCCCTGCTCGCACGGCCGCCACCTGACGGCGCCGAGTCTCGCCCAGAGACTCGTCCACCCGCAGAAGATCAGGCGCCACTTCGCCTTGAATGGCGAAACGGTTCACGCCGACCACGACCTGCTCGCTTTTCTCCACAGCCTTCTGATAAGCGTAGGCGGCGTTCTGGATCTCCCGCTGAGGGAGGCCCTTTTCGATGGCGGCGACCATGCCGCCAAGCTCGTCCACCTTGGCCAGCAGCGCAGAGGCACGAGCCTCCAACTCGTCCGTCAGGGACTCGATGAGGTAGCTCCCCGCGAAGGGGTCCACCACATCTGCCACACGGGACTCATGAGCCAGGATCTGTTGCGTGCGCAAGGCGATCATGGCGCTCTGTTCTGTGGGCAGGGCCAGGGCCTCATCCCGGCTGTTGGTGTGCAAGCTCTGGGTGCCGCCGCAGACCGCGGCCATGGCCTGCACGGTCGTGCGCACGATGTTATTGTCCGGCTGCTGAGCCGTGAGCGTACTGCCGGCCGTTTGCGTGTGGAAACGCAACATCTGGCTTTTTGCATCGTCCGTTTTGAAACGCTCCTTCATGATCCGGGCCCACAGGCGTCGGGCGGCGCGGAACTTGGCCACTTCCTCGAAAAACTGGTTATGAGCATTGAAGAAGAAGCTGAGTCTCGGCGCGAAGGCCTCCAGCTTCAGCCCCGCATCCAGCGCTGCCTGCACATAGGCGATGCCGTCGCCCAGGGTGAACGCGATTTCCTGGGCCGCCGTGCAGCCCGCCTCGCGAATGTGGTAGCCGGAGATGGAGATGGTGTTCCAGTTGGGAACCTGGTCCGCGCAGAAGGAGAAAATGTCGGTGATGAGGCGCAGGCTCTGGCGCGGCGGGAAGATATAGGTGCCGCGGGCCATGTATTCCTTGAGGATGTCGTTCTGGATGGTGCCGCTCACCTTGTCCCAGCTGACACCCTGCTCCTCCGCCACGGCGAGGTACAACGCCAGCAGCACGCTGGCCGGCGCGTTGATGGTCATGCTGGTGCTGACCTTGTCCAGCGGAATGTCCCGGAACAGGGTGCGCATGTCGTGGATGGAGCTGATGCTCACGCCCACCTTCCCCACCTCGCCCAGGGCCATGGGATGGTCGGGGTCCATGCCGATCTGCGTCGGCAGGTCAAAGGCCACGGAGAGGCCCGTGGTGCCCTGTTCCAGCAAGTACCGGTAGCGCGCGTTGCTCTCCTCCGCCGTGGCGAAACCCGCGTACTGGCGCATGGTCCAGAGGCGCCCACGGTAGCCGGTCGGCTGCACATGACGTGTGAAGGGGAACTTGCCCGGCGCCCCCAGGTCCCGCAGCGGATCATGATTTGCCAGGTCCGCGGGCGTGTAGCTGTTCTTCAGCGGGATGCCCGAACTGGTCTCGAAGGTGCGCTGGCGGAGCTTCGCCGGATCCTCAGGCACTGCGAGCTGCGTGCGCACCTGGTCCAGGAAATCCTTCTGGTACATGAGGCCTCCGTGGAATCCACGATAGCACCGGGAACGCGGGCCCCGACGGGCTCCGGCCAAGTCACCATGTCGATCTCAGGTACCGCGTTCTCTGCGGTCACGATGGAGACCTGGACACCCATGACCATGGGACACCAGGTCGAGCGAGCCGACGTTCAACGACTCCGTCGCCAAGGAGTCGCCGCCCCGGTGGCAACGGTGAGGTGGGCTCCGCCAGCATGGGACCAGGGGAGCACGACTCCGCTTCCATCCAGGGGCACTCAAAAACACCCCCGAATCAGCCTTCAGCCATTCTGCGGGGTTGGTCTGAGGTGCCCCCTGATTCCCATAAACACCTCCAGGTCAATTCCCTACGACCAACACCAGATTCCCCAAGAGGGGAGTCGCACAAGTTCATGTAATACAAATTTTAATATTCAAATAACTGCGTTTTTATCCAATCAAATAACCCGAGCCACTGCTCTTTCGATGCCCTTCTTCCGGACCTCCATGAGGGCCAGCCTCTGGGACGGGTTCGCGCACGTCTGGGCCGGCGGTTCGGGAAGCTATCCTTCCAGGAAACCCCAAGGAACTTGCTCATGCCGATGCCACCCGCCGCCCCCCCCGTTTCCTATCGCCTGATCCAGGGCGCCGATCTGTGGACCGCCCAGGGGCTGCAGCATGGGCAGGCCTTGGTCATCCGGAAGGGGCGGATCCTCGCGGTCGGGCCTGTCGACACCCTGGTCAAGGCCCACCCCAAGGCCCAGCGCATCGACCTTCCCGGGGGCACCCTGCTGCCGGGCCTCATCGAGGGCCATGCGCATGTGGGCGGGCTGGGGGCCCTTAGCCGGAAAGTGGATCTCACCGGGCAGGCGGACCTCCGCGGAACCCTGGAGCGCATCCGCGTCTGGGCCGCGGCCCACCCCCAGGGCTGGCTGCTGGGCCGGGGCTGGGACCAGAACCGCTGGTCGGGCAAGACCTTCCCGAAGGCCGTGGACCTCGACGCACTCACCGGTACCCGGCCTGCCTTCCTCCAGCGTGTGGATGGTCATGCCGCCTGGGTGAACAGCGCAGCCCTGGCTATGGCCGGCATCGGCCCCAAGACACCGGATCCCGAGGGGGGTCGCATCCTCAAGGATGCCGCCGGCCGGCCCACGGGCATCCTGCTGGATGCTGCGGTTCAGCTCGTGGAAAAGCTCATTCCTGAACCCAGCTCCGCCGAGCTGGAAGCGCGTCTGAAGGCCGGCCTTCTTTCACTGCGCGCCGACGGGTTCACGGCCGTGGCGGACATGGGCGTGGGGGCCCGCGAGCTGGCCGCCTACCGGCACATGGCTGCCACCGGGGCCCTACCCATCCGGGTCTTCGCCTACCTGAACCACGACCACGCCCTCATGCTCCGGGAACTGAAGCAGGGCCGGGCGAAGAACCTGTCCTTCTTCCAGGTCCAAGGGGTGAAGTTCTACCTGGATGGTGCCCTGGGCAGCCGCGGCGCGCGGCTCCTGGCGCCCTATGCTGATGAGCCCACCACCCGAGGCCTGTGGGTCACGGATCCCGCCAAGGTCGCGCTGGACGTCTCGATCACCATGCGGGCCGGGTTCCAGCCGGCTATTCACGCCATCGGCGATGCCGCGAACCGGGCCGCCCTGGACCTGATCGCCGCCGCAGAGCGCAAGGCCGGCCGGCCGGGCAACCTGCCTCCGCGCATTGAGCATGCCCAGATCGTCACCTCCGAGGACGTGGCCCGCTTCGGAAAGCTCGGCGTGGTGGCCAGCATCCAGCCCGTCCATTGCACCTCGGACCATGGTTGGACCCCCGCGCGCCTCGGCCCGGAACGGGTGGGCGATGCCTTCCCCTGGCGGAGCCTGGTGAATGGCGGCGCCTTGTTGGCCTTCGGCAGTGACGCCCCGGTGGAAGCCGCCAATCCTTTTATCGCCCTGGCCGCCGCCGAGACCCGCCAGGATCCCAATGGCAACCCGCCTGGGGGCTTCCTGCCCGCCCAGCGCCTCACCCGCGCCGAGGCCGTTCGCGCCTATACCGCGGGCAACGCCGCTGCCGTCGGTCGCGCCAAAGAGCTGGGCGTACTGCAGAAGGACGCCGTAGCCGACCTGCTGTGGGTGCAAGCACCCCTGGGCAGCCTCAGCCCCGAGGCCCTGCGGAAGGTTAAGCCGGGGCGCTTGTGGGTGAACGGAGTGGAAGTTCCGCTGGCACACTGATTCGCATGAGCCTCCGCCCCGCGACCCCTCTGCTGGCCCCTTCCCTGCTCTCCGCGGACTTCACGCGGCTGGGCGAGGAACTCCGGATGATTGAATCCGCCGGAGCCCAGGTGGTCCATGTGGATGTCATGGACGGTCGCTTCGTGCCGAACATCACCATCGGCTTGCCGGTGGTGGAGGGGCTCCGCAAGGCCACCACCCTGCCCCTGGACTGCCACCTCATGATCGTGGAGCCCCTGCGCTATGCCGCTGATTTCGTGAAGGCGGGCGCGAACTGGGTGAGCATCCATCAGGAGGCGGATCCCCACCTGCACCGCACCCTCGCCGCCATCCGCCAGGCGGGAGGCAAAGCCGGCGTAGTGCTGAATCCGGGCACGCCCGTAGAAACGCTGGTGGATCTCGTCGGCGACTTCGACTTCGTGCTGCTCATGAGCGTGAACCCCGGCTTCGGCGGCCAGAGCTTCATTCCCCGCGTGTTGGACAAAGTGAAACGCCTGGATGCTCTGCGCGCTGAGCGCGGCGTGCCCTTCTTCATCCAGGTGGATGGCGGGGTGGGTCTGAAGAACGCCGCTGACCTCATCCGCGCCGGCGCCGACTGCCTTGTGGCCGGCAATGCTGTCTTCAAGGCCGAGGATCCGACGCAGGCCGTGGCGGACCTACTCCAGGAGATGGCGAAGGGGCGTTCATGACCTTCGACCTCCAGCGCTACAACCGCCTCCTCTGGGCCGTGACCGGAACCCTCCTGCTGGTGGGCCTGCTCGCGCTCCTTGTGGGCGGTCTCACCTCCCTCTGGCCTTCCCGCGACCGGGGGCAGAGCCTTCCGGCCGGGGCCCCGGCGACCGGCGCGGACGCTCCCTCCCAGGCCGCCATCCTCCGCCTGGGCCTTCCGAAGCCCCTGAAGGGCACAGACACCTTGCTCGTTCCCGTAGAGGGGCTTCCCCAGGAATCCGAGGAACCCCACGGCATCGGCAGCTATAGCAAGGGCGCCCCGAGCGTCCCACTGTTCAACCTCCTCTTCGTGGACGCGAAGACGCAGGCCTCTCACCCTCTCCTGACCCGGAAAAGCCTCATCCTCCGCTATGACACCCTCGAGGATGGGGAAGAAGGCCGGAACACTCGCGTCGACGGCCTGCTGGTGAGCATCGTCGATTCGGACACCAACGGGAATGGCCGTCTGGACGAAGGCGACGAAGCCCGGATCTGGCTCTGTGACGCGTCCGGCCGGAATTTGCGCGCGGTCACGGCCACAGGCACCACCTGCGGCAGCTGGCACTACGACGGCCTCCGCCGGACGGTCTACCTGGTTGTGGAAACCCGGAACGGCTCGCGAAAAGCCGACTCAGCGGAGGTGCTGATGGTCTCCATCGATGGTTCCCAGCCAGCCCGCCCGCTCGCCTCGAAGGCACAGATGGACGAGCTGCGGAACCTGCTGCAGCACTGATTCCGGGGCTTCCGAGCGCGATCACTAAAGCCTCGGGAGCCTGCCGGATCCGATTGTGGAGGGGATGGACAGGCACAGATTCTGCTTTCAACGCATCTTATCCAGTGCCTCCATCGAGGATGTGGAAAGGAGGATTCCATGACGCGCCAACGAACGTCCAGTTCCCTGGTTCTGTTGCTGCTGGCAGGTCTGGCCCTGCCCGCCTCCGCCCAGCACGAGCGGCGGGAGGAAGGCCCCCGACCTGAGCGTCCCCGGGAGGGTCGCGCCCCCGAGCGAGGCCCTGAACGAGGCCGAGAACAACCTTCGCCCATGAGGGCTACACCTCAAGCGCCTCGCCCCACGAGGGACATGGAGCGAGCCCGCCCCATCCCTGGGCCCGAACGCCAGGCGCGGCCGGAACGACAGGAGCGGCCGGGCCGATCCGAAGGGCGCATGGAACCAAGACCGCAGCGCGGAACCATGCGTTCCCCCTCGAACCGGGAACCCTCCCGCCCGCAGGGGCGAATGGCTCGCCCCTCGCCGCGTGCGGCTGAGACGGCCCGCGCCTGGCAGTCCCGGGACACCTGGCGCCGCGACGCCTGGCCGGCCCATTCCAGCTGGCGGGAACATCGCGCCCAGCACTGGGAGCGCGACCACCGGACCTGGGCCCAGCGCGGAGGCTATGGCGGCTACCGCATTCCCGAGCCGCAGTTCGTTTCCCACTTCGGCTACGCGCATCCCTTCCGGCTCGGCAGCCGTCCCGTGATCTATCAGGGCTATCCCCGGTTCAGGTGCGGAGGCTACTGGTTCCTCATGGTGGATCCCTGGCCGGAGTTTTGGGTGGATGACTGGTACCTGACCGATGAGGTGTACGTCGACTACTACGGGGATGGCTACTACCTGGTCAACCCCCGCTATCCGGGCATCCGCGTCGCGATCACGGTCTTCCTGTAACGGCGGCACTGATCAATGCCTCCTTGGCCGGGCGCTTCAGTCGCTTGAGAGCACGCTCCCGCCTGAGCGCCTCGGCCTTCGAGCCGCAGACTTCGCGATAGACCAGTTCCAGGGGCCCTCGGCCCCGGGTGTACTTGGCGCCCTTGCCTGCCTGATGCAGGTTCAGCCGAGCCTCCACATCGAGGGCGATGCCGCAGTAGAGCGTGCCATCGGCGCAGCGGAGCAGGTACACCCACCACGTCATGGTGTCCGCCAGGACGCAGGGAATGCTTCGGCCAGAATCTGCTCCGCGGTAGCGCCCTGGGCCGCGCTGAAACGGGCCGTGGCGAGGCAGAGACCCACATTGTGGCCCCAGCCGTGTCCGCGCAGCCGCAGCGTTCCATCGGACTGGACCTCGGCTTCGCAGGCGTTGCTGGGCCAAGTGGTCCAGCCGAAGCGCCGCCCAGCGGCCAGGCGCAGATCCTCGACGGCATAGGGCCCAGAGCCCCCCAGGCGCAGGCCCCGCTGGCCCGGCTTCAGACCTGGGCGCACATCCCCCTTCAGCGCGGCAACGTCGGTGGCACTGAGCGTGCGTTCCCACATCAGCCAACGATCGCCTGGAACCTCCGCAGCCCCGCCAGGGCGTTCGGGTCCCTCACCCCAGACCTCGCGAGGACTGAGGGAGCGGCCTCCGGCTGAGCCGGTGAAGAAAGCCCAGCGGGAATCCAGATCCAGGCGGGGAGCCGCAGCCGCGGCGCGGACCGTGCCGGCCGAGGCGCTACCCCGCACCACCGCGCAGTGAGTCAGGGGACAGAGGACACCACCCGGATGCTGGTGGCGATGGCCCTCCAGCCACCGTCCGAGTACCGCCGCCAGGGCCCGCCTCGCCTCGATGGGCGCCTCCACGCCAAGTTCTCCTTCCGTGGCGGCGGCGATCCAGGCGGCCCTGGAAGCCGTCCAGGCAAGACGCCACCCGTGTGGCTTCGCATCGACCTGCACCCCGCCGTCCAGGCTCTGGATGGGGAAGCCCGGCCCGAACCGCACCTGCCCGCGGAATCGCCAGTGCTTTCCGGAACGATGAGACAATAATTGTCCATTCACGGTGAGCGGTCCCCGGAGCCTTTCGGCGGGCCAGACCACGGTGATGGTTTCCGCCAAATTGACTGCCTCCTTGGTCCACCCATCGGCCTCGGCGCGCCGCCCCTTCGGCGCCTCCGGCCATGGCTCGTGTCGCAGCCACGCCCTCAGCCAGCGGTAGGCCCAGGCCTGCTCGCGGGTGCCGCCGCCGGTCAGGGCTCGATCGAGGTGCGCCTGAACCCCGGCCAAGGGAGAGACAGGCCAGGCCTTCGGCGGACTGGGATGGCTCTCCGCCCACAGGCACCGGGCCTCCTCCCTCCAGCGGCGCAGCCCGGCGCTCCGCAAGCGCCGGTGCGTCAGTTCATGCCGGAGGATCGCGCCCAGCTCCCGCCGCCGCAGCTGATCCCAGGGTCGCAGATGCAGCGTATCGCCCACCCACTGGCCACTGCGCGCCATCGGAGCTCCGGTGGCCCGCTCGAAGGCCGTTGCATCGGGATGAATGATCACGCGCCATGGGCCCGCGGGCCAGGGTCCGAAGGCCGCGGAAGCTGTGAAGGCCGAGCGCAAAGCTTCCTCGACCGCTCCCTGGGCTGCTTCATCACCTTCGATCACGGGTGGCATGAAGGGCGGCGCAGGGACTGGAGCGAGCAGGACGATCAAGGCTTCAGTCCCAGAATCTCCCGGACGCGTGCCATGCCTTCCTGCTTGCCACGGCCTCGCGGAAGGTGGAGCACCACCAGGACGGATCCGCGCCCGCCCGCCACCCAGGCGCTGGTGGCGGCGGGATCCCCTGGCACCGGGCCGGTGCCCGTCTTGAACCACCAGCCCTCCTTGCCGAACAGGTCCATGAATTCCACCCAATAGCCCGCCAGGTAGCGCTTCCCGAAAGTGACCACCTCCGCCTGGTCCGGTTGCATGAGCCACCGGAGAAAGGCCTCGGGGCTAGTCCGTAGCAGGTCCCCATCACCCACCCAGGCCGGTGTCAGGGGCGGCAGCCCTTCCCCCGGGGGGAGGCGCCGGCCCAGGAAGGGCCCGAAGACCTCCTCGAGGCGGGCCCGGGCCGCATCGGGTCCGTAGTCCTGCAGCCACTGTTCTCGGGATCCTGCGATCCAGGCCAGGAAGGCCAGGTTGCAGCTCTCCTGGAGGGCCCGGCCCAGATCCACCCGGCCGTGGCCTTCACGGTTCCAACAGACGAAGGCCCCGTCGGACCCTTTGCAGCGGTACTGGACTCCGGAGCTGGACCACGCCGCTCCTTCCAGCCGCATCCAGACCAGCTTGGCGAGGCTGCCCATGGGGGCCTCCTTCCGGGCCTCACCGTAGGCCCGCACCTCGCCGTCCCCCAGGGTGATGGCGAAGCCTTCACCAGGCTGGAGGATCGGCGCCCGCGAAGCCGCCACCACGGCAGGGCTGGGCGCGGCTTCCGGTGTCGGTTGGGCCGTCAGCAGCCGGAAGGCCAGGAGGACTACGGCCAATCTAAGGTTCCACATCGAAGGTCCCCAGAGTGACAGGTCCGGCGCCCGGCAGGATCAGGCGTTCCCAGGTCCAGCGGCGCTCCTGGTCGGTGCCCCCATCCAGCAGGGCCTCGACCCGGATGCGGCCCGGCTTGCCGCCCCGCCAGCCGCTGGTCCATTTCAGGGTGTAGGTGCCGGGAGGCGGGGTCTCATGGGTGTATTCGCCGGACCAGCGCAACATGCCACCGGAGGGCGTCCGGCGGCCCCCTTCGGCCAGGGCCCCATCGGGTTCCTGTACCTGGAGACTCCCGCCGGTGTACTCGTCATTGGCCTGGATGGTAACCACCCGCAGCCGGGTTCGTGCCGTCGACACCCACCAGCTCCGGACCACCCGCAGACCCGAATCCGGCTCCAGGATCTCCAGGCGGTTCTCGCCGTTCTGGGCTGTGAGTTCCGTGTGGAGCGTGGCGCCCACATTGGCGTGCCAGCGCAACGTCGCGCCGTTGAACCACACCTGCAGAGTACGGGACCGCCAGGCGTTGCGGGCCGCCTCCGCTTCCCGCGCCTGCCGTTCCTGCCGCAGCTGGTCGGCCGTGCGAGTGTCTTCGGGGGGCGGTGCGTCATCGCCCTCGTCCTCGTCATTGAAGAACCGCGGTTGCGCCTCGTCCTTGGGCGGGTTGGGATCTTTCGGATCCACAAGCTTGATCCGCAGGCTCACCGTGCGATCACTGGACCAACCGCCCAGGGCCGGCGCTACCTCCAGACGCCACTGCTTCAGGTCAGGGACATAGGCAGCCAGGACGGGGACCTTCGGCGCCCGTGCCTTCTGGGCGCCCAGGACGGAGGCCACCAGTAGGAGACCCAGAACCAGCCGCCGCTTCATCGCGCACCTCCGTCCAGCACCTTCAGGTCCGCCCCATCGCAGGTGGCCCACTGCCCTTCATTCGACATGAGGCTAACCTTGGCGGGGCGGAGCCGGTAGCTGCCCCCCATGCCCGCCCGCAGGAGGATCCGGACTGTGTGAGTGTTCCAGCTCCAGGCGTGCTGAAAGAGGAAGGTCACCTTGTCTCCGTGGACTTCCACGCGGGGCTTCATCCAGGTGTCTGACGCTCCTTCCTCCGTATAAGGCTTTCCTTCGAGGACGAAGCCCTCCAGCTTCACCGTGGGGTTGAGACCACCGGGAATGGGCACCTCCAGCATCACGTAGTCCGCATCGCGATCTGTCCGGAAGGTCACCTGCATCCAGGCTTCCTCGCCGGCCTTCATCGTCCCAGTCCATGGTTGGCGGATCCAGCCCTGGCGGGCATTCCCGGTTTCCTGAGGGGTCTTCAGGCGCCAGAGGTTCCGCGTCACCGACAAGCGCAGGGCGGACGAGACATCCCCTTTCGGCGTGCCGGCGGCGCTGCCCGGGACCTGGTAGGCGTAGGTCCACACCAGCAGGCCTTTGCCGTTGGCCGTGATGGTGACGGGTTTCGGTTCCGCCATGGCGAAGCTGCCGGCACGGGGCTCGCGGGCGTTCCAGCGACGGGCCTGGGGCCGCTCCTTGAACTCCCAAGAGGGGCCGCCCTGCACCGCCGCCTGGATGGCCAGCGGCCCCCAGTCCAGCTTCCGGGCCTTCATGAGGTAGGGCAGCAGGTCCACGATCTGGCCCGTGCTCCAGGTGGAGTACCACCCGTAGCCACGGTACTCGGAAGCCAGGAAGGTCTCACCCTGCCGGATCAGTGGCGACTGGGGGCGCGCCAGACACAGCGCCTTCAGCGCCATCACCGTGGGCACCACATCGCCCGAGGCATAGCTCCACCAGACTTCCCGGCGGCCTTCCCAGCGGGCCAGACCGCCCTTCACCACGACCCGCTGCTCCAGTCGCTCGATCAGGGCAGTGGTCTTGGGATGCTTGGCCTGGGCCGCGGCCAGGGCCACCATGGCCAGCACGTGATCGCCGGACCACTGGCCCCGCAGCACCTTGTCCGCCGCGCTATCCAGCAAGCCCGCCAGGGGTTCGCCGGTCTGGGCCAGGGACATCAGCAGGAAGGCTGCGTCTGCCTGGGGGTCCGCCGATTGTCCATGGCTGGCCCGCTGGCGCTGGGCCGGGGTCGCCTGGTCCGCCTGTCGGGCCACCTGCTGGAAGAGGCTCATGGCGGCCATGCGGCCCCGGCGGTAGACGCCCTCATCCACGGCATAACCCAGACGCTTCATGGTGGCGAAGCTCTGGATGGCGTAGCCGGTGGTGTGCGGATTCGCATCCAGGCCGAAGTCGTTGGGCGCGTACCAGCCCCAGCCGCCGTTGGGCTGCTGGTAGCCGTAGACCTTGAACACTCCGTCGCGGATGTTGCGGTCCAGGTTGGTGAGCTGCTTCCAGTCGAGGTCCGGCATGGCGCCCTGTTTCACCAGGTCCGCCACCAGCAGGTTCGGCACGAAGCTCGACAGCGTCTGCTCCACACAACCGTAGGGGTACCCGATCAGGTAGGGCAGCGAGGGCGCGGCCAGATGCTCCAGGTTGCCCACGGGCGTGAGTACCAGCGTGGCGTCGCCCTTGGCGGCCGGAGGCGCCGGGATGGTGAGGGTCTGGGACCCGCCATCCAGCACCAGGGAACCCGACAACGAGGCAGGCACCAGCTGATCCAGCACGGTGACTTTCTGCCGTTCGGCATCCTTCAGGCTGCCACCTTCCACCCGGGCCGTGACAGTAAGCGGGCCCGTCTTATCGGAGAACAGCGGCAAGGCGAAGCGGTACTCACCTTGGTCCTGGAGATTGAAGCTGGCCTCGGGCGCGCCCGAGAACCGGCCGTTCTGAACGTCCAGACGGATCTTCCCCTGAATGGGCTGACCCGAGAGGTTGCGCACCAGGGCGATGGCCCGGGCCTCCTCTCCCACACTTAGCGTGCGTGGCAGGGTGAGGGCCACCTGCAGCGGCTTGGAGGCTGGCCTCGAACTGCGACCCACCCCCACCTTGGTATCGCCGGTGATGGCCGTGGCCGTGGCCCGCCAGGCCGTGAGGTTGTCCGGCAGCACCAGGTCCACACTGGCCTTCCCGTCACGGCCAGCGGCCACGAAGGGCACCCAGTGGGCCGTGTCCTTGAAGTTCTGGCGCACCTTGTCGTCGTCATCAGCCTTGAAGTCGCCGCGCTTGGTCTGCTTGAGGCTCCAGACGGGGCGCTGACGGCGCAGCAGATCGTGGAAGCTCCAGTCCGTGGAGCCCGACCGCAGCACGCCGTGGCGGCGCGTGGGGTGGAAGAAGCGCACGGGATCCGGATGCAGTTCCTGGCTCAAGGCGTAGATGGCCTCATCCACCACGCCCACACTGAGGTCCGCGGCGGAGGGCCGACCGGAGGCATCCTTCACCTCCACGGAGACCTTCATGGGCTGGCCAGGCTGGTAGCGCTCCTTGTCCGTGGTCACAGCCACCGACAAGCGCCGGTCCCTCTTCGGCACGCGGATGGGAACTTCCACCATCTGGCGGCGGCCTTCGGCCACGATCTCGAAGACGGCCCAGACATTGGGCTGCATGGCGGCCGTGATGGGGACCTCCACCAGGGCGGTAGTGCCCGCTACAGTGCGGCTCTGGTGTTGGCCAAGGCTTTCATGCTCGATGGCCCAGTGAAGGGTCAGCTTCGGCCGGGGCAGCTGGACCAGGACGCGCGCCGTGTCACCGGGCTGGTACTCGGGTTTGTCTGCGGCGGCACGGAGGTCCGGTACCGCCGGCAGGGGCGTGCCTTCGGCGGCCACGGTGATCTGGCGCTGGGCCGTGACAGAGCGCCCCTTCGAATCCCTGGCCTCGGCCACCAGCAGGAAGGCGCCACCTTCGGGAATGGTCAGCATGGCCTGCGGCCCTTGGGCCGAGGCCACGGTCTCGCCGGGCTTCAGGGCATTGGGACGGGACCACCAGTACGCGTTGTCCTTCTGCGCCACAATGCGGGCAGCCCGCAGCGCGATGGCCACGCCCGGAACTTCCTTGCCGTCCAGGTCGAGCGCGCGGGCCGTCACCTGGAAGGGCTTGCCGGGGAGGGCCACCTGGCGGTCCGCGGCGATCATCAGCACCAGGTCGCCCGCGGCGGCGCGCACCTGGGCCTGGCCGCTGTTGCGCTGGCCCGACGCATCGGCCACCTTCACCACCATGCGCCAGAGGCCGTCGCTCTCGGCCTTGAAGGTGGGCAGATCTGCCTGGCCTTCATCGTCCAGTTCGAGCTGGCCGCTTTCCATTAATTCGGGCGCGGGACCGGCATCTTCGTCATCCCAGATCCAGCGGGACTTGGGCGGGACGACCTTGTAGAGGAACCAGTCCGCCTTGGCGCCGCGCACGGCCGCGCCGTAGAAATAGCGGGCGTTCGCGTGGAAGACCAGCGCATCGCCCAGACCCACCTTGGTCTTCTCTGTGGTGACCTTCACTTCGAAGGCGGGCTTCACGAACTGCTCGACCTTGAATTCGGCCTGGCCAGGGCCCTGGGGCCCCTGGAACACCAGGCGATAGAGGCCCAGGCGGCCCGCGCCGGGCAGGGTGAACTGGGCCGCATAGGTGCCGGTCTCGGCGTTCAGCAGTTTGGCCTGGCCCTCGGTCACCTTCGTATCCTCGGGGTCCAGGACCGTGAAAGGCAGGCTTGCCGACCCACTGTCCACGCGGTTCTCGCCGTCCTCCACCCGCCGCAGGATGCCCTTGGCGAAGACCTCCTGGCCGGGGCGATAGAGCGGCCGTTCCGTGAAGGCGTAGAGGCGCTGGCGCACGGCGGCCGCGCTCTGCCCTTCGCTGGCGAGGAGGGCGAAGCTCGCGCCGCTGCGCGCCATGACCACGCGGCGAACGCCAGGGGTCACAGCGGCTTCAACTTTGCCGACGCCGTCGAAGACCAGGGGCTGGCGCTTGCCCCCTTCGATGATCTGACCGGAGACGCCGGCTTTCGGCGCACCATCGCGCCCATCCACGGCCTGCACGCGGAGCTTCGCCCCGTCCTGCTCTGAAAGCAGGGCCAGGTCCGTGACCATCCAGGGAACGTAGGCGGCGGTACTGCCCCGCAACACCTCCACCAGGTAGAGACCCGCCGCCTGGGCGGGCAGCTGCACGCGGCTGGTGAAGCCGTCGTCACCCGATTCATCGTCCTCGTGCCCCTTCTTCCCGGCGATGTCCTCGCTGACCTTGGGCACGACCTCGGTCACGAAGGTGATGCCGGGCTGGCCTTCCAGGGGAAGGGCGGAGCCCTCCCGCACCGGTGCCGACGGGGTCTTCGCGGATGTCAGGCGGTCCGCCTGCTTGGCGGCATCCCGCAGGCCCTGGGTAGCCGTGCGATGCACTGTCACAAAGGCCCGGCGGCCACCCCAGAGCACCGCCTCCCGCAGGACATCCAGGGGATCCTGGGCGGCGCGTCCGCCCTCGGCGGCGGCCGCGCCACGGTCCAACAGCACCTTCTTCAAGAAGGCTTCCGGTTCCTCCACACGGTAGAGGCGGATGCGCGCTTCGGTGGGAATGGGGCCCGCCGCCTCCAGCAGGCCCGGCTTCCCGGGCAGGGTGGGGCGCAGGGTGGCGAAGGCGCCGGTCCAGCCGCCCTCCCGCCAGGGGGCTTCGGCGGCCCGTTTCTGAGCCGAACCCGTGGTGGGCAAGAGCAGAACGGTGGGCAGGAGCAGTGTGAGGAACGGGCGAAGCCAGCGCATGTCAGGACCTGGGAAGGGAAGCGGATTCGGAAGGCTCGTCCGCCAGCAGGCGCCAGCGGTAGAGCCCCAGGAAGGCCGGATTTTCAGGGAGGGGGCGGAAGTCGGGCTCAGGGTGGTGCAGCAGGTCGTCGAGGCGGACGCGGCGGATCTCGCCGGGCTGACGAGAGGCGCCACTGCCTTCGGGCCCCGTGTGGTAGAGCAGCATAGGCGTGCCGTCCACGTCGGGACGCACGAAAGCCATGGCGTGGTCGGGTTGGGCTCGGGCACCCCCCCGGGCGAAGAAGATCAGGTCGCCAGGGTGGGCAAGGGCCAGGTCCCGACCCAAGGACACGCAAGCCAGGCGGCGGAGGAAGGCGCCCTTGGCGAAGGGCCGAGGCCCCTCAGGAGTGGGAAAGCCGCTTCGCCAATCCGCCACAAAAGCCGACGAGGGATCCTGCCCCGGGGATCCCGCAGTGAAGGCCACCCGCTCCCGCCAGGCCACCGTGTGCGGAGCCAGGGCCTCGCGGAAGGCGAAGCGGAGCAGGCCCGCGCAGTCCCTCTGGGCCGGCTCCCAGGCGGGACTGGGGCCTTCGAGCTGCTGCTCAAGGATGGCCACGAACCAGGTCTGGAAGGCTTCGCGGTCGCCCACATCCGAAAGGGCGTTCGCAGATCGCGCTGCATGAAATGGAATGGACAAAGACTGTCGGAAATTGGGCCAGGCCGTGACCAACGCCACGGCCGGCCCCTCAGAGGACAGGAAGAAGCCCCCCGCCCCCCGCCAAGCCGGAACCCCTTCCACCTTCACGCCCCAGCCGGGCCGCCGAAGACCCAACAGCGAGCGGCTGTCCACCCGGATGTGCACCACGGGGTTGGCCGGATCCGCCTCCAGGACCGCCCGGTGCCGGATCGGCACCAGGAGGGCCGCGGCGGCCAGGACGGCGCCTCCGGCCAGAAGGTGACGGAGGTTCATCGGGGCCGCCCCTCCAGGCCACCCGCGGTCCAGTTCCATTCAATCCGGACAGATCCCAGTCCCTTCAGGGCGCCCAGGAAGGGGCCCAGGCTGGAGGCCAGCTCTGTGGCAGCCTCGTCCTCGCTGGCGGTCTCGGTCTCGCCAATCCACCAGCCGCTGCCGGTGCGGCTGCGGAGGAAGGCCAGCAGCAGGTTCTCCAGTTCCTTCGAGGCACGGGTTCCGTCGATTTCCATGCGGGCCCAGGCCCGGGAATCGCGGTCCGCCAGCGTCGGGGCCTGGCCCAGGAGCCCCGCGGCCACAGCCTTCACCGCCGCATCGTCGGTACCCAGCACCAAGGTGTCGGCCACCAGGGTCCAGGCAGGGCGGAACGCCTGGGCCGTCATCACCCGGTGCAGTTCCGTGGTGCCCAAGGCCTGTTTCTGGTTCTGCCCCTTGAAGAGGCGCGGCAGCACCTTCTTCATCAGGTTCTCCACTTGAGCCCGCTTGGCGCCCTGGATGGGCAACGCCAAGGCCAGGCTGGGTGTCATGCCCGGCTCGCCGAAGCCCCCGAAGGCTGTCACTTTGCCGTCCCGCTGGGCCTGCATGGCCCGCCAGGGGTCCTCCCGCCGGAGTTTGGCGAGTTCCATCAGTGACGCTTTTTCGACGGACCCCAGCGGCGGTGCGGTCACCCAGCCGTTCCAGAACAGGGCCGCCCCCCGCAGGTCCAAACAGGCCTGCAAAGCCGCCGCATCCTGGCGCAGGCCGGTCCGCTGGCGCTGGCGTTCCTGGGCCGCTGCCAGGGCATCCTGGTAACCCTTCATCTGAGACGGGGTCAGCGCCTGGCCACCATTGGCGAAGTCAGGCATGCGGGGCAGCTCCAGGTCGCTACCGTCATCCACCCGAAGCATGGCCTCCACCAGCTTCTCCGTGGGCCCAGCCCCCAGGGAGACTGCCAAGGCACCGGTGAGGGGTGCGGCTTTCGCCACGAAGGGGTTGGACCAGGCGCCCTGCTGGACGTTGGCCAGGCGGCGACGGAGGGCCTGGGTCTCGAAGGCCGCTCCCGCGCCAATGCGGGGGGCCAGCCAGAAGGACAGGTCCGTATCCGGCGCCATGGCCGACAAGGCGACGCGGGCCCACTCCTGGCGTTCGTCCAGGGACGGCAGCGGACCCGGGAACAGCAAGGCCCGCAGGGGAGCTTCCCGGTCGCTGATCCAGGTACCTTCCGCTCTCTGGATCAGGTGGAAGACACCCCCGGACCCCCTCAGCTGCTGGACTTCCGTAGATGCGCCAGGGCCTGTCCATTTGACGATCCGGGCCCGCGCGCCCGCGCTCAAAGGATTCAGCTTGAGCAAAGCCATCACGAGCTGCGTGCGGGCGGGCAGATCACCGGGGATGAACACCAGGGTGCCCCGGAGGGCCTCTGCGCTCGCGCGGTCCACCCCGTAGTGCAGCAGCCAGGCCTCGCGGTTGGCGAGCGGCTCCAGGGCCGGGGAGACCTGCTTCAGCCAAGGCTCCAGATGCCTCACGGCGAAGCCGGCCCGGCTGCCCTGGGCCAGGGCGGGAAGGATGCCGCTGGCAGGGGCACCGGAGGCGGAGTCGGTGCCCCCGCTGAGGGCCGCCAGTTTTTCGAGCCCTGGCCGCAGCTGCTTCAGGTGGATGAGCACGCCAGGCTGGGCGGCCTGGCCCAGGCCTCTCGGGAGGGCGGCGGTGCCAGTCTGCGTGAACAATGCCGGGCTGGGGATCCACTGGAAGCGCCAGCCTCCCTTATCCAGGTGCAGGCCCAGCCCATGGGTCCAGGGACGATCCACCCGGTCGGGGGCGCCCAGGTAGGCGTAGGGATCGGCACCGGACTGGCGGTAGCCGAGCCGATAGAGAAAGAGGGCCACCTCCGGATCGCGGGTCTTCAGGGCCTCCTCGGCCCACTCGGACAGGGTGCGCTGGCCGAGGAAGGCCAGGGCCACCCGCCGCGACTCGCCGTTTTGCTTCAGATGCTCCATCAGCTCGCCCGCCTGCTCATTCGGGGTCATCTCATCGAAAGGGATCGCCTTCCAGACGCGCTGGCCCTGCAGGTTCGTGCGGTAGATCGACCAGTGTTGGGCGCGCTCCTGCGCCCAGACCGGCACCTGTGCCGGGGCCGCTCCCGCGACCAGGATCGCCAGTACGCACAGACCCTGCGCGAGTCGCCTCATGCCACGCCCCCTGCCCCGCACTGGAACCTCCGGTGTCGAGCGATGCTATCAAGCCGTCCCCCAGGCGCAAGGGACCCCGGTGTGTTTTTTTTGAATCACCGTTCCCTGGCAGACTGGATCCATGTCGGACCGCCGTGTACTCGTGAACCTCCGGGGCCTCCTGACCCCCGATCCCACCCAGGTCTGGGCGGTGGACCGCATTCCCGACGCGGCCCTGGCCATGGAAGATGGGCGCGTGGCCTGGATGGGCCGGGCTGTGGACTTGCCAGCGGGCTGGAGGGACGCACCAACGGTGGACGGCGGTGGTGCCTGGGCCACACCGGGTTTCGTCGATCCGCACACGCACTTGCTTTTTGGCGGCAACCGCTCGGGCGAATTCAACCGGCGTCTGCACGGCGTCAGCTACCAGCAAATCGCCTCGGAAGGCGGCGGCATCCGCGAGACCGTGCGGGCCACCCGCAGTGCCACGGTGGAAGACCTGGTGGCCTCGGGCGAAGCCCGCTTGAAGGCCTTTCGAGATCGCGGGGTGGTCCACCTCGAATGCAAGACCGGCTATGGGCTCGAACTCGAAGCGGAGTCCCGCCTCACGGCCGCCTATGCGGAGCTGAAGCAGAGAGGTTGGAGCCTCGACGTCACCCTGCTTCCGGCCCATGACCTGGCCCCGGAATTCGCCGGGGATGCCGAGGCCAATGCCCGGGCCGTGGCCGAAGACTGGCTGCCGGAGCTGGTGCGCCGCCATCCCGGCGTCGCGCGGTTCTGTGATGTGTTCGTGGAGACGGGTGTGTATACCGCCGACCAGGGCCGGCGCATCTTCGCGGCCGGGAAGCGCCTGGGGCTGATCCCACGAGTGCATGCCGACGAACTCACCTGGACCGGCGGCGCCGAGTTGGCCGCCGAGGTGGGTGCCGCCAGCGCGGACCACCTCATGTTTTGCAGCGACGCCGGCATGAAGGCCATGGCCGCTGCGGACGTGATCCCCGTGCTGCTTCCGGGGACCACGCTCTTCCTCGGCATGCGCGACTGGGCCCCGGCCCGGAAGATGATCGAAGCTGGCTGCCGCGTGGCGCTGGCCACAGACTTCAACCCCGGCTCTTGCCCCTGCGCCGATCCGCTCACGATCCTCCGCCTGGGCTGCCTTCAGCTCCGCATGACCTTCGAGGAAGCCTTCACGGCCATGACCCTCCACGCCGCCCACAGCCTGCGTCGCGACGACCTGGGCCACCTCCACCCCGGAGCCAAAGCCGATGTGCTGCTGTGGGACGTGGGTGACCTGCTGGAGCTCATCTACTGGGTGGGCGAGCCCTACCGGTCGAGGCTCCTGCGGGCCTGATCCTCCACAACCAGGTCCGGGGCCGCTTTGCCCGCCTCAAGCAGAACGGTCCTTGAGCCCCCCTGTCCATGCGCCTAGAATGGTCTCGACCCAAGCAATAAGGACCAAATCATCCACAAGCGGGAGGCCTCTTCTTCTGGGCCTCCCAGCCCCAGGAGACCCCTCATGAATCGATCTTCTCTTGGCAGCGTCCTGCTCGCGGGGCTGATGGCGGTCCTGACGGGTTGCGCGAATCCCAACCCCGACCCCAGGGTTTCGCGTTTCGACTTCATCTACGGTGGCAACCTGGAAATCGAAGTCGATGCCCTCCAGGACCCGGATCGGCAGTCGCCGGGTAATCGCTATGTGCTGATGCCGGGCATGCGCGATTTGAAGGCCGATGACCTCGAATTCAGGCAGGTGTGTCGCTACATGGACAATGCCCTGGCGCTGAAGGGCTTCCAGAAGGCGGGGGAGAAGGAGCGGCCCGAGCTTTTCCTCCGCCTCGCCTATGGCATCGGAACCCCCCAGACCGAGAACGTGACCACCGGCGCAGGCTATTCCTATGCCGTGGGATGGATGTGGTTCAACGTGCCGCCCAAAACCGCCAACATCACCTCCTACCAGCGAAATCTGATCGTCGAGGCCTACGACGCCCCTGATCCGGCCGTCGCCAAGCAGGTCTGGAAGACCAGCATCACGAGCACGGGAACCACCAATGACCTTCGGCGGGTGATCGTCTACATGATCTCGGCGGCCCATCCCTACTTCGGAACCCAGACCAACAGCAAGAAACGCATCTCCATCTCCGGGACGGACCAGGGGGTCCTGGACATCGCCGTGGGGCCGCGCCCGGCCCCATCCGTGCCCTAGGGAATCCAGGCAAAACGAAGCCCCGGGCCGATTCCCGGGGCTTCTCCTACGAGTGCGGAGGGTCTACTGTTCGGCGTGCCTTGAGACCTCCTGCACGATGTGATAGATGCGTTCCTTGGCGCGGAGTTTGGTCTTCTTAAGTTCCACCTCTTCCAGGGATTCCTTGGCAGAGAGAGAGGGTTTCTTCTGGAGGTCGCCCAGGCGCGAATCAGCCGCCTTGTGTTCCTCCATGAGCTTGCGAAATTCGAAGTGTTCCTTCATCAGGCGCTCCTGAAGATCTGGGCGCAAGAAATCCATGAATCCTCCTTGCCTAGGCGGGGCCGGTACGGACTCCGCAGGGTGATAGGGTGGCCCAAGGTTAGGACCACCCCGCAGGGCGTCAAGGGGCAATCCGAGACTCTATGGAACCCTTTGATTTCCATTACTTCCGTGTAATTCTTGGCCCATGTCCCTGACCATCGACGCGCTGCTCCTGGAACGGGTGGACGGGGTCCGCCTGCTGGGCCCTCTAAGCCTCCGACTGGCCCCCGGCGAGCGCGTGGGGCTGGTGGGCGAGAGCGGATCCGGGAAGAGCCTGCTGGTGCAGACCTTGTTTGGCGTCCTGCCCCCAGGGGTGCGCCAGACGGAAGGAAGGTTCACGGCTTTCGGCGTCCCCATGGACGGTCCCGGGCGGGATCGGGAGCGAGTCCTGGGCACCCGGCTGGCCTGGGTCCCTCAGGATCCCCGCCAAGCCCTGAACCCCCTCCTGACTCTGACCCAACACCTGGGCCTGCTGCCGGGCCTCCACCGCAAGGAATCTACTTCGGCGACCCAGCGACGGCTCACGCCGATGTTGGAGCGACTGGGGTTGCCCACGAACGAAGGCTTCCTCCGGCGCTTCCCTCATCAAATCAGTGGTGGCCAGCGGCAGCGCCTCTGCCTCGCCATCGCTCTCTCCTGTGATCCCGAGCTGCTGGTGCTGGACGAGCCCACCACCGCCCTGGATCCCCTGGCCCAGAAGGCCTTCCTGGACCTGGTGCTGGAGCTCCAACAGGAGCGGGGCCTGGGCTTCCTGTGGATCACCCATGACCTGGGCCTGGCTGCCCGGGCCTGCGATCGGCTGTTGGTCCTCTATGGCGGCGAAGCCGTGGAGGCAGGGCCCACCGTTCGCCTGCTGTCCACGCCGGGGCACCCCTACACCGCCCGTTTGCTGGCCGCGGCCCAGCGCCAGCCCTCAGCAGAATCAGGGTTCCTCTCCGCCCCCCAGGATCGCCCCCCGGGCTGTCCCTTCAGGTCCCGCTGCCCCACGCCTCAGACCACCTGCATCACCTGGGCCGCTTGGCGTGGAACACCAGAAGCCGGCCTTCGTTGCGAACGGCCTCTTTAGAACCCAGACTGTCCCCCAACATGCATCCCCTGCTCCGCATCCTCGATTCAACGGCCGTCGCCGGGGCCGATCCGTCCGTCTTTGATCTGCACCCTATCCAGGACGCTGCACCCGGAAGGTCCCGCCGAATCCCCAGCCTGCTCAGCCTGGGGCTGACGCCCCTCTTGATTTACGGCCTGTCCCTGAGCCTTGCCAACCCCTCCGCAATCCAGAGAGCCCGGAGGACAGTGGATAAGGCTGGCCGGTCGGTCACCCTCCTGCTGCATGAGCCGATCCTGCGGCCCGATGTCACCGAGCCAGTCCGGAATCTCCTGGGCCCCGATGGACCTGGCGGAAAGGGACACGAGGCTGGCACCTCCACCCTCGATCCAAGGCTGGCCGGCATCCAAACCACCACCCAGATCGCGCCCAGCGAGGTCATCGATCCCGATGAACTGGGCACCTCTCCCAATGCAGAACGGGTCTACCTCTCATTGAATTCCGCCTTGCCACCCCAAGCCGGGGGGAATGGACTGACCCGTGGCACCGGCCGGGACGCGGCCCTGGGGTCCGGCCCGGATCTCCTGCTCATTGCCATCCACCAAGTTGACTTGACCTATCAGATGGCCCCTGGAGATGGCCACCTCCTGACCGATCCTCCGCAGGTGCGGATCCTCATCGACGCCGACGGCGTGCCCTTCCGGGCCACCCTGGTCTCCGGTCCAGAGAAGCTCAAGGACATGGCCATCAAGGCTGCGCTGGGGTGGCGTTTCGAACCCCTGGGTCCCCATGGCCTCAAGGCACCCCTGGCCCTGACGATCACCTTCCGCCGCCCGCACTGAGCCGTTCGCTGGAACCCGCTCCCCAGCCGTGAGACCATGGGATGCAAGGTCCCGCAGGCAGCGGGTCCGGAAAAAGGCTCCCCATGCTGACCTTGCCCCTGATGCGCGCCCTCACCTTCGACGACGTCCTGCTCGTCCCCGGCTACTCGGAGATCCACCCGAACCAGGTGGACCTGGGCACCCGGCTTACGAAGGATATCGACCTGCGCATCCCCCTCATGTCCGCCGCCATGGATACGGTGACCGAAAGCCGCATGGCCATTGCCCTGGCACAGCTGGGCGGCATCGGCATCATCCACAAGAACCTCAGTCCTGAGCGCCAGGCGGAGGAAGTAGACAAGGTGAAACGGTCCGAATCCGGCATGATCACGGATCCCATCACCATCGGCCCCGACGCCCCCATCCGCGACGCCGAGGCCCTCATGGCCAAGTTCCGCATCAGCGGCGTGCCCGTGGTGGAGGGCCACCGGCTGGTGGGCATCCTCACCAACCGCGACCTGCGCTTTGAGACGCGTTGGGATATTCCCGTGCGCGAGGCCATGACCAAGGACAACCTCATCACCGTGCCCGTGGGCACCACCCTCCAGGAAGCCAAGGGCATCCTGCAGAAGCACCGCATTGAGAAGCTGCTGGTGGTGGACGGCCAAGGCCAGCTCAAGGGCCTCATCACCGTGAAGGACATTGAGAAGTCCATCGAGTACCCCAGCGCCTGCAAGGATGCCCATGGGCGCCTGCGGGTGGGCGCGGCGGTGGGCGTGGGCAAGGAACTGCTGGACCGCGCCGCCGCCCTGGTGGAGGCCCAGGTGGATGTGCTCTGCCTGGACAGCTCCCACGGTCACAGCAAAGGCGTGCTGGAGGCCGTGAGGGCCCTCAAGCAGGCCTTCCCCGCCATCTCCGTCATCGCGGGCAACGTGGCCACCTACCAGGGTGCGAAGGATCTTGCGAAAGCCGGAGCAGATGCCGTGAAGGTGGGCATTGGGCCGGGTTCCATCTGTACCACGCGTATCGTGACCGGCGCGGGCATGCCCCAGATCACCGCCGTGGCCGAAGCCAGCCGCGCATGCCGCGAGGCCGGCGTCACCTGCATCGCCGATGGCGGCATCAAGTTCAGCGGGGATGTGGCCAAGGCCATCGCCGCCGGGGCTGACGCAGTGATGATCGGCAGCCTCTTTGCCGGCACCGATGAGGCGCCGGGCGAGACCATCTTCTACGCGGGCCGGACCTTCAAGGCCTACCGCGGCATGGGCAGCCTGGGTGCCATGAAGCAGGGCAGCAAGGACCGCTACTTCCAGGAAGGCAAGGAGGACACCAAGCTCGTGCCCGAGGGCATCGAGGGCCAGGTGCCCTACAAGGGCAAGATGGGCGACCTGGTCACCCAGCTCATGGGCGGTCTGCGCGCCGGCATGGGGCTAAGCGGTGGCGCCTCCATCGCCGACTTCCAGGCGAAGGCCACCCTCGTCGAGATCAGCGGCTCCGGCCTCCGCGAAAGCCACGCCCATGACGTCATGATCACCAAGGAAGCCCCGAACTACCGGATGGAGTAGGGCGGAAAAAGGCGGAACACCGATGAACACCGATAACTGCTGATGAACACCGATCAGGAAAAGGGACTGCGGCCGGATCATGATCCGTTGACCGAGATCGTGATCGGGTTGGTGTTCAAGGTGGCCAACGGGCTGGGTTCGGGATTCCTGGAGAAGGTCTATGAGAATGCACTGGCGATTGAACTCCAGAGAGCCGGGCTGACTTTCCAGCAGCAGGTCCCCATCACCGTGTCTTATGCCGGTCAAGTGGTCGGCACCTACATCGCCGATCTGGTGGTGGAGGGCCGCCTCCTCCTCGAATTGAAAGCCTGCCGGGCGCTGGAAGATGCCCACACGGCACAGAGCCTGAACTATCTCAAAGCCACCGATCTGCCCACCTGTCTCCTCGTCAACTTCGGAATCCCCAAGCCGCAGATCAAACGCCTTTCCCGCTAGGCTTCCCACTTTTTCGGTGTTCATCAGCTTTTATCAGTGTTCATCGGTGTTCTTCTTTAATCTTGAAATATCAGTGGCCGGTTAGAGTCCTGGTCCCCGGAGCCCCCATGTCCCTCCTCGTGAAGAACGTCCGCCTTGTGGATCCTGCGCAGAACCTGGATGGGCCGGGAGAGCTGCTGGTGGTGGAGGGGGCGGTGGCGGCCATCGGGACAGATCTGGAGCGCGATCCGCTGGCGGTGGGGGCCGAAGTCCTGGATGGCGGAGGCGCGGTCCTGGCGCCGGGCTTCGTGGATCTGCACGTGCACTTCCGCGAGCCGGGGCAGACCCGCAAGGAGAGCATTGAGACTGGCAGCCGGGCGGCGGTGGCCGGGGGCTTCAGCTCGGTCTGCGCCATGGCCAACACCAAGCCCGTGAACGACAGCGTGGCCATCACCGAGATGATGCTCGCCCGCGCCGCCAAGGCGAACCTCTGCCGCTACTTCCCCATCGGCACCGTCAGCCGCGAAATGAAGGGCGAGGAACTGGCGGACATGGGCACCCTGAAGGCTGCGGGCTGTGTGGCTTTTTCGGATGACGGCCTGCCCATCGGCAACGCCTCCCTCATGCGCCGAGCCCTCGAATACACACGGTGGCTCGAGGTGCCCGTGGTGGCCCACGAGGAAGACAAGGAACTGGCGGGCAAGGGCTACATGCACGAGGGCGCGGTGAGCGCCTCGCTCGGCTGCCTGGGCATCCCCGCGGCGGCGGAGGAGGCCATGGTGGCCCGTGACATCGTCTTGGTCGAACATACAGGCGGCCATCTGCACTTGGCCCACCTCAGCACCAAGGGTTCCCTGCGCATGGTGCGCGAGGCCAAAGCCCGCGGTCTTGCCGTCACTTGCGAAGTGACGCCGCACCACTTCGCCTTGTCGGACAAGGAGCTGATGAAGTTCGACAGCGACTACAAAATGAACCCCCCGCTGCGCACCGAGGCCGATATCCAGGCCGTGCTGGAGGCCATCGCCGACGGCACCGTGGACGCCATCGCTACGGACCACGCCCCCCACGGCTGGGACGACAAGGAAGTGGAACTGCCCATCGCCGCCTTTGGCGTCATCGGTCTGGAAACTGCCCTGCCCCTCACGCTTGAGTTGCTGGTGAACCGGAAGGTCATCAGTCTGGCCAAGGCCATCAGCCTCCTCTCCTGGGAGCCTGCCAAGGTCTTCCACCTGGACCGCCGTGGCCTCGGCAGCCTGAAGTCCGGCGCCCCTGCCGACTTCGTGCTCTTCGATCCCGACGCCAAGGTCCAGGTGGATCGGGCCTTCATCCAATCCAAGTCCTACAACACCCCGTTCAAGGGCTGGGCTTTGCCAGGGAAGATTCTCGGTACCTGGGTGGGCGGCGAGAGGATGTGGGGTTGATGAACGGCCGCATCAATCCCATTCACCTGTTCAGGTAATCCCGCTGTCAGGTCAGAGGACTTACCTCATCCATCGTCAAGCCTCACCTCAGATCACTCGGACTTCAGCGGGGGCTGTTTTGAAACATTCGCCAGAAATGAACCATCCGAAGCCTTCCTCCAAAAGCTTTTCTCCCGCAGGCCTTGGTGTCCAATGCCTGCGATGTGAGGGCGCGGGCCACCTCTCCATGGATTGCGATCTCTGCAGTGGCAGAGGCGTGGTGGTGCTGAGTTGCCGAAAATGTTCCGGGTCAGGCACCTATTCCCAAGAGTCGGGTCCATGCTCTCGGTGCAACGCGAAAGGCCTGCTCCCTGATGGTGCTAAATGCCCGCGCTGCAAGGGGAGCAAGACACAGAAGGCGTTCTCTTCTACCTGCGCGAAGTGTTCAGGCAGTGGTTCCGTCAATCTTCCCTGCAAGAAATGCCATGGAAGTCTAAAAATCGTAGCTATTTGCAAAACATGCAATGGCACAGGTATTTATCGACGGGAACCGTGAGCAGCCTAACCCTCCGCTCGACTTAGACCCAGCCTTTAGCGGTTAGGCCCTTTCTTCCCGGGAATCCCTGCAATCGTTTCGGCCGCGGCGGGCTTGATCAGCTTCTTTCGTCAGGCCTTGCAAGGTTCTTCCTCGGGCAAAGGTTTCCCATCTTTATTGGTCGAACCGCTCGAAAAGCCTATGTTCTGGAACGGCGATCACCAAACGAAGGAGGGAGATATGAAAAATTATCACCTCGCCAAGGAAGGAAACGCCTGGAGCCTCAAGCCCGAAGGAGGCAGCCGGTCCGTTGTCCATGCCGCGACCAAGACCGACGCGATCGGGCAGACGAGGGCGTACATGCAGCATCACCCGGGCTCGGTGAAGATCCATAAAGAGAACGGCCAGATCCAGGAAGAGCGGACGTACCCAAGGTCCGCTGACCCCAAACACACCAAGGGCTGAGGCCTGACCACACCCACAGCGCCGACCCGGCATGAACAGCAGGTTTGTCTGGTGTAATCCAGGTTCCCTGTTTGCAGCCAGAATCTGGACCTCCGCTACCCTGGAGTCATGTCTCTGCTGCTTCGCCCGGCCCGCCCCTCGGACTTCCTGGTGCTGGCCGCCTGGGTCCCAGACGCCGCCGCCTGCAGACGCTGGGCGGGCCCCCTAGTGCCTTTCCCTTTCGCGCCGGAGCACCTGGAAGGCCTGCTGGAGGCTCAGGAACGGCCCAGTTACGGGCTCTGGGAAGACGGGTCGGCCCTCGTTGCCTTCGGCCAGTACTGGGTTCAGGCGCCGGGCCACGCGCACCTGGGGCGTATCCTCGTGGCGCCTGCGGCCCGGGGCCGGGGACTGGGCCGCGAACTCTGCCACCACCTCATGGGCGAGGCCTTTCGCGCCAGTGGCGCCAGGGTCCTCACCCTCCGCGTCTACCGGGACAACACCGTGGCCCAGGCCCTCTACACGAGCCTCGGGTTCCGGCCGGTGGCCTCCGAGTGCACGAACGAATCTCTCTTCCTAGAGGCCCCGGTTTACCCTTCCGCCGGATAACCAGGCCGCGCCAAGCTGACATAGGCCGGAACGCTGGAGGTAACCGCATGCGCCCCACCCCGAAACAGCTCGTGGCAGTCTGGGTCGAGGCCTTCAACCGCGGCGATGCGGCGGCCTTGGCGGCCATGTACCACGTGGAAGCGGTGAATCATCAGGTGACGGAGACACCGGTGGTGGGCCGGCCTGCCATCCAGGCCATGTTCCAGCGGGAGTTCGCGGCAGCGAAAATGGTCTGCCTCGTCGAAAACCTCTTCGAGGATGGCGAGTGGGCCATTCTCGAATGGCAGGATCCTCTGGGCCTGCGCGGCTGTGGCTTCTTCCGGGTGGTCGACGGGCTGATCGTCTTCCAGCGTGGCTACTGGGACAAGCTCACCTTCCTGCGCCAGCATGGTCTGCCCATCCCGAGGGATTGAAGGCGGTCGGGAAGTGGGACACAATCGCCCCGGCCCAGCGGACCGATCTTTGACGCCAGGGACCTTTATCGGGGTTTCTCCGCGCTCAACGCTGGGTTGCCGACTGTTCGCGGAGTTGGCGCCACCGCGGCAGAGGCCGCGAGGACAGCCTTCTTCAAGTTCGGACGGATAGCCACATGCGCGGCTTCGGCCCGGTCCTGGTCGGCTCTGGCCTCAGCCTAAGCCCCCATCTCCCACTGGAGGCTGATGAGGTTGTTCCAGGCGTTCGCATGGGCCCGATCCTGCCGCACAGCCAAGCGGTATCGGGCCATGGCCTCGCCCTTGCGACCCAGGCGGTAGAGGCAATTGCCGTGCAGGAAGTGGTAATCCGCAGGAATCTCAAAGGGGTTTTCAGATTTATAAATATTTCCCTTTTTGGCCTCGAGGAAGGCCAGGTGGCTTTGCTTGACCTGGAAAAGGTTCGCCGAGCAGCCCGAAGGATCCACCCCTCGGGCATACAGGTTGTCGAGACTGGATTGGGTGGCCACCTCCTCGGCTTCCGCCTGGGCCGCCAGTGCCGCTATTTCGTCGCGGTACTTTCGATCCAGCTCCGCCAGGCTGCGCTCGGAACGGTCGAGATGGCTCAGTGCCCCCTCGAAATCACGATCCTCGTAGGCCATCCGGGCCAGGAGGTAGTGGGCCTCGAAATGATCCGGCACCTGGCTCAGACAGGGTTCCAGAAGGCGCCGGGCCTCCTTGAAATGGTGGACGGCCACTTCGTGAGTGGTGCGCTCCACTTGGCCGTTCAGGGCGTTGTATCGAAGGAATATCGTGGTGTCACCAGCTGGCTCAGACCCCGTACCCAAGGTCGTGGCCAGAAAACCCAGAAGGAGGGTGAGCGCACGGGAGCCAAAGGGCATGAAGACCTCTTGGGTGAGTTTCCGCCAGTCTACAGCTTGCGATCCGGTTGCAGAGTCAAGGCGCGGCCATGGACCGAGGGCCCTCGGTGACCCGAGAGGTAAGGTAGGCGGCGATGGAGCGATGGGCATCATGCAGATCCTCGGCAGCCACAAGAAACACCTGGTCGCCGCGGCTGCCACCCTGGGCATCCCTCAGGCTCACGGTGACGCGATAGCCCTGGGTTTCCCGGGCCAGGGTCCAGGTGAGAATTTGTGTCTCCGCAGGTGATGGTTCAGTCCCTGTGGCTATGTTTTCGACAGCCTGAACCTTCAACTTGGGTACGGCGGCCAAATCCTGGGTTACCTGCCGGGACAGGGCAGAGGCGAAGTAGTCCACGGCGGGATCGCCCGTTACATTCACCAGGGGTGAGACCAGGAGAGGAATCGGCTTGGGCCTCATGACCCCCCACAACATGACACCTGCGCCCAGCAGGCCCAGTCCCAGGGCGGCCCCGAGCCAAAGTTTCCGCGGGATCCGAAGCCAGCCACCCTGGACCACCGGATACACACTGGAACCCGAAGGCGGCCGGAAGACCGGCATCGGGAAGGATCCGGAAAGGGGAGGTGCCTTCCCCGGCAGGGGGAGCACCTTCCCCAGGAAGCGGTAGCCTTTGCGCGGCACCGTCTCGATGAAGAGGGGCCGCTCGGCGGAGTCCCCCAGCACCTGTCGCAGGCGCCAGGCCGCCGCGTTGAGGCCATCCTCGAAGCCCACATGGACATCTCCGCCCCAGACCCGTTTCTGGAGTTCCTCGCGCGCTACCAACTGCCCGGGCCGCTCCAGCAGACAGAGCAGCAACTTGAGCGGCTGCTCCTGGATGCGCACGCACTCCTCACCCTTCCAGAGTTCACCGGTGACGGGGTCCAGCTCGAATCCGCCAAACGCCAATCGCGTCATGCAGCACCCCAGGGCGCCCCGAAAGTATGGGGCCACTGAAACCAGGTTCAAGAATCGGACCTCACGGGGCTCTAACCGCCGGCTCTCCGGGGGACCTTCCTCCTCATTCAAACCGAGCAGGCCCTTTGCAAGCCGCCAGAGATCACCGGTTACACCGTCAGCCACCGGTCATGGCGCGGTGAGGCGACTTGGCCAAGGTTTTCACTCGCCGCAGCCTCCGGCTCGGCACCACCTGGGCCCGGCTGGGTCCCCTTCCACGGAGGTGTTTCATGTTCCGCCCCACCACCCTACTTGCCCTGGCAGCCCTCTCCACCTCCCTCGTCGCCGAGGACTTCGGCCCGGTGGTGAAGGCGGCGGGCCTCATCTTCCAGGGGAAAACCCACTTCGGGGTCGTTTGCGATATGGGTCGTAGCCAGGATCTGTTGGCAGATCTCCAGCGAGCCATTCCTGAAGGCTCCACCCTCACCGTGGTCGATGCGCGCCATCCCATGCAGGTAGGTGCTGCCGGCGCTGTGATCAGGCAACGGGGAGTCCAGTTGCTGGCCTTGCTGCCCCGTGACCCCCTGGTTCGTGACGGTTCTGCCTACGCCACCGGTCTCGTGAAACAGCTCACCGGTGCCGTCCCCGCCTTTGGTACCACCCCAGCGGCCCTCAAGAACGGCTGCGTCATGGCCATGGGCCAGGCCACCAACTGGGAGCTGCTGTTCAACCCCAAGCTGCTGGATCTTGACCTGCAGCGGGGCGTCATCGAAGACATCACCATCACCCCCTGGCAGAACGGCACCAAGGGTGGGCCCGCCACCCTGGACCTGGTGTTCCAGTACAAATAAGCGATGGTCCTGCCCTGAAGCGCCCCGCCCCGTCGGGGCGCTTCTCATGGAACCAACCGCGAGGCCTCTGCGATGCGCCCGTGCAGGTCGTCCAGGGGGCCAGACAGATAATCCGGGAGGTCCCCCCGGATCCGGGCCTGATCGAGCTGCCTGGCCACCATGGCCGCGCCGTTCCGGGAGGCCAGGAGAATCCTCGCGAAGCGGGGATCACGGCGAAGATGCTGCATCTCTGGATTGGTCAGGAGCCAATCCAGGCAGGGAGGGTTACCCATGTCCACGCTCCGCAAGAGGAGCCGCAAGGCGTCGTCAGTCAGGCCCGCCTTGACGAGGTAGGGAGCGTTGAACAGCACTTCGTTCCCGATGTCGATGGCCCGCATCTTGGGGCCCAGCCAGCGGGCCCGCATGGACTTCGCGAGAATCCGGGCCTCCGCCTCCTTCCCGCGGTCCACCGCGCACCAGAACCGGATCGTCCTATCGACCGGCATCTCCAGGCGCGCGATGTGCGCCTCCACCTCGGCCGGCCGGCCCAATCGTGCCAGGGCGTAAGGCCGGACTGTGTGGTTGAGCAGCACGTGCCCCGGTTCCCTCAGGAGGGCCCGATCCGCGATGGCGAGGGCCTCCTCCGCGCGTCCCATCCAGGCCAAGCCAAGCGCCACGAAGGCGGGTCCCGTGAGATCCATGGGATCCAGTTCCATGGACCGTCGCCCACCCGCGATGAAGAGCCCCACCGACCCCGGCCCGGACAGGATGGTGGCCATGGTGATATGGACCTGGGCCTGGTTCGGGGCCAGGCACACGCCCTTCACCGCGTATTCGACGGCCAGATCCGGATTCTCCCGCCGCCCCTGCACCTCCACAGCCCCCAGGAGGCTCCAGGCCAGCCCACTGCGGGAATCGATGGCCAGGGCCCGCCGCGCCCACGTCGCTTCGAGCTGCCGCTCGGCTTCGCCCGCCTGGGCCGTGCCCGCCTCGTAGGAGCGCCATCCGTGCAGGCAGGCCAATTGCACCGCGGCCTCGCTGTTGCGCGGATCCAGGCGAAAGGCCTTCTCGAAGGCGGCTACGGCCTGATCGAAGTCCTGGCTCCGTCTCAGCGCCCGGTACCGATACAGGAAGTGCCGCCCTTCACCGAAAGCGAGCTCTCCCTCGGAGCCGGTGGTCGGCCGGGCGATGACCGGGCCGAGCCCTTCCTCCCGGGTCAGGGTCCGGGCCACGGCCTCGGCTGCATCGCGGACCAGGGTGTTGTAGTCCGCCTGGGTTCCTTCGTACTGATGCCCCCAGCGCACTTTCCAGGTCCGCGTATCCACCAGCTGCACGTTGAGGATCAGATGCTTGGCCTTCTTGGTGATGGTGGTCACGACCAAGTGGTCCGCGTGATAGGCCTCCGTGACCCGCGCCAAATCCCCCTCCCACTTCTCCATCTGGAAACTGGAGGGCGGTGCCTTCGTGTCCAGGCCTTCCACTTTAGAGAGCAGCGTGGACAAGGTGTTGGGCACGGCATCCGTTAGGAAGGCCGCATCGTCTGCCCCGTACACCCGCGCAGGCAGGGCCAGCACGCTGGGCGGCCCAGGTGCCCGGAGCGCTGAGATCGCAGGGGCCTGATGGCTCCGCCACCAGGCATAGACGCCAACGCCAGAGCCCAGAACCGTCAGGGCCACTCCGGCGCTCAGGAACTGGAGGGCGTGCCTCGTCGGGGGATGGGCCGAGGGATGCCAGACCGGTCGGGGACCGAGATCCGCGCGAGCCGCAAAACGCAGGGCCTCCGCCAGGTCCCGGGCCGTCTGGAATCGCTGGGAGGGATCCTTCTCCAGGCAGACCCGGAGGATGCGTCCCAGGGGCGAAGGCAGCCGCTCCATCCCTGCCGGCAGCTCCGGCCTGTTCATCAGGATGGCGCGCATGGTCTCTCCCGGCGTACCCCGCCGGAAAGGGTGGCGGCCCGACGCTAATTCCCACAGGATCACGCCCAGGCTGAACAGGTCGCTTGGGACTTCCACAACCTTGCCGCTCACCTGTTCTGGGCTCATGTAGTCGGCGGTGCCCATGACCAGGCCTGTTTCCGTAAGCCTCCCGGCCAGCTGAAGCGCCCCCGGCGTCAAACGGGGTGCATGCGGGTTGGACTGCTCCTTCCGCAGCTTGGCCAGCCCGAAATCGAGGATCTTCACATGGCCATCTGGGGTCAGCATCAGGTTCTCGGGCTTGAGATCCCGGTGGATGATGCCTTTGGCGTGGGCTGCGGCAAGACCGTCCGCGACCGCCGCCGCCAGTTCCGCCGCCTGGTGCCAGGGCATGGGCCCGGCCTTCATCCGGTGCCGCAGGGTCTCGCCCTCCACCAGCTCCATCACCAGGTACGGGAGTCCGCGCTGCTCGCCCGCGTCGAAAACCTGCACGACATTGGGGTGCGACAAGGCCGCCAGCGCATGTGTTTCCTGCTGGAACCGTTTCAACCTCGCCGGATCTGAGGCGAAGGATTCGGCCAGGATTTTGATTGCCACGTCGCGGCCCAGCTTCGTGTCACGGGCTTGGAAAACTTCCCCCATACCACCCGCACCAAGGGAACCCACGATCTGGTAGGCACCGATGGACGAGCCGGGGACAAGGGGTGACATCGAACCTCCGCCCACTCAAGGAGAAGGGGAGCCCCAGAAGGTTACAGCTTCACATCCACTCGGCCAACCGTTTTTTTCCTTGTGGTAGTCCGTGTTTACGCGGATTCAATCACAATGTCTTCATGTCCAGGACGAACCGGTAGCGGACGTCATTCTTCAGCATCCGCTCATAGGCCTCGTTCACCTGCTGGACCGGGATGAGCTCAATCTCCGAGACGATGCCGTGCTCGGCGCAGAAGTCGAGCATCTCCTGGGTCTCCTGGATGCCGCCGATGAGCGACCCGCTCAGCGTCTTGCGGCCGCCGATGAGGGCGATGGCCGCGACAGGAGCGGGCTGGGGCGGGACGCCCAGGAGCACCATGGCGCCCTCCACCCGGAGCAGGCCCAGATACTTGTTGTAGTCGTGGGGCGCGGAGATGGTGTCGATGATGAGGTCGAAGCGACCCGCCAGCTGTTTGAAAGTCGCGTCATCCGACGTAAGGCCGAAGTGGTGGGCGCCCAGCTTGCGGGCGTCGGATTCCTTGGACTTCGAGGTGCTGAGCATGGTCACTTCGGCACCCATGGCCGCGGCGATCTTCACGGCCATGTGACCCAGGCCGCCCAGGCCCACCACGCCCACCTTGTCGCCCTTCTTCGTGTTCCAGTGGCGCAGGGGCGAGTAGGTGGTGATGCCCGCGCAGAGCAGGGGCGCCGTGGCCGCGAGATCCAGCTTCGGCGAGACCCTCAGCGTGAAGGCCTCGTCCACCACGATGCTGGACGAGTAGCCGCCGTAGGTGGGCGTCACGCGGTCCATCTCAGTGCTGTTGTAGCTCCAGGCCACGCCCTTCTCGCAGAACTGCTCCAGCTTCCGCTGGCAGCTGGGGCAGGTGCGACAGCTGTCCACCATGCAGCCCACGCCAGCCAGGTCGCCCACTTTGAAGGCCTTCACATGGGTGCCCACGGCCGTGATCTTGCCGACGATCTCGTGACCGGGGACCATCGGGTACTTGGAGCCGCCCCACTCGTCGCGCACCTGGTGCACATCGGAGTGGCAGATTCCGCAGTAGGCGATCTCGATCTGGACATCGTGCGGTCCCACGGCGCGACGCTCGATCTGGAAGGGGGCCAGGGGAGAGGTGACAGAGGTCGTGGCGTAGGCTTTGGCGGTGGCCATGGAAACTCCTGAAAAAGACCGGACCTCCACTCTAGACCACGTGGCCTCGGGGTGAAGAAGGCACTTCCCGGTGCGTGGCCTCCGGACCTGAAGGTCCGGGACGCCATCCAGCTAGAGCGGATGGAGCAGCATCAGGAACCAGCCGACCGCCGTCAGCAGGGGCGTCCGCGGGTTGGGGCGCCCTTCCGCCGTGATGTCGACTTCCGCCCGGGTCCGGCGGGGCCAAGGCTCTCCCGGCAGCGAGGGCTCGAGCCGGAGGGTGAGCACCACCTGGCCGTCCTTGTCCCGGAACGACCAGCCTCCATCGTGGTGGACCCGCCGCCACTTGAAGGTCTCGCCGTCGGAGAACCGGAGCAGCCCCCGCCCCAGGAGGCCCGGATGGAAGATGGCCAGATCCTGGACGGCCTCGGCTTCGCGGATGTGGACGAGGGTGGCGAGGATGCCCGTCTGCTTGAAGGTCCAGCGTCCCTCCGCCGTCTCCACCGTGGCGAAAGTCCGACAGAGCGGCTCCAGGGACAGCCGTGCCAGCACCTCATCGCCGGCATGGAGCTCGTACTTCGGCACTCTCACCATGGGATCCACCCATTCGAGAGGTGGTTTGGTGGCATTCCACATGGCTCTCATGGCGCCCCCCTTTCCCGCGGGCCGCGGTCCGCGCCACCCCAAAGGTACGTCCAGTCACGAGGGCGGGCATGGCAGCATCAGAGGTTCTCTGGAGGTGCCATGCCCCGCCCCCCCACCCTGCCCACCCTGGATTGGGAGGCCGTGTTCGATTCCGGCCTCACTTACGCCGACTGGCTGGCCGCCGCGGAGTCCACTGAGCAGAGGGACAAGCTCGAAACCCAGCGCCAGGCCCTGATGATGGAGCCCACCGTGGCGGGCTTCCTGGCCGCCCTGCCCCGACCCGTACATGTCGTAGCCATCGCCGAGGACTGGTGCGGCGACGTGGTGCGCCACGCGCCCGTGCTCCAGCGCCTGGCCGAGGCCAGCTCGAACCTGAAGGTCCGCTACCTCAGCCGGCAGCAGCACCCGGGCGTGTTCGTCCGGTTCCTCACGAATGGCGGAGAGGCCATCCCCAAGTTCATCTTCCTGAGCGACCGGTTCGTGGAGTGCGGGAACTGGGGCCCCATGCCCGAGGGTTGCAAGGAAATCATCGCCCGGGGCAAAGCATGCGGCGACGTGGCCGCCGCGCGAAAGAAGGTCTCGGCCTCCTACGAGCAGGATCCCGCCTGCCGCGAGGTCATCAGCGAGCTGTTGCGGTTGGTGGAGATCGCAACCTGCCGCGAACCTTAGCTTGTCAGCCCTTCAACCATCCGGAACATGAGGATCGCCCCGGCAGCGGCCACGTTGAGACTGTCCATGCCGGAAGCCATGGGAATGGCCACGGCCCGGTCGCACTGAGCCAGTTGGCCCGCGTCGAGGCCTTTGTCCTCGGGCCCCATCACCAGGGCGCAGCGGGCGGCGGGCCGCCAACTCCGGGCGTCGTCAGCCCTTTCCGTGAGGGCCGCGGCGACGATTTCGGAACCAGGTTCCGCCGTTTTCCAGTCCGCCAGCAGCACCCAAGGATCCTCCACCCGCCAGACGGGAATGCGCCACACGGCGCCCATGGAAACCCTGACCGTGCGGCGGCTCCAGAGACCGGGACCGGGGCCTGCCAGCACGCCGTCCAGCCCCAGGGCCGCGGCGCTGCGCAGCAGCAAACCCAGGTTTTCGCCGTCGTAGAGCCGGGGCAACACCAGCAGGCGCCGGGCCGACGCCAGGGTTGCCACGGACGGCGGCGGGGGCACCTGGGCCAAGGCCATGAGGCCCCGATGGAAAGAGAACCCCGCCAATTCCGACAACGCCGAGGGTTCGGCCACCAGCAGTTCGGTCCCTTCCGGAAGCAGGGCCCGCGCCGCCTCGGCCGCTGGAGTGGTGGCGGCCACCGACACCACGCGCAAGCGGCCGGCCCGTCCTGCGGCGAGCAGATCCTCCACCAGGATCCGCCCTTCGGCGATGAAACAAGGACCGTACTCCGGGTGCTCCCGCGTCCCGGCGAAGCGCAGATCGCGGTAAGGGTCCCAGGGATCGAAATCGGTCATGGCACCAGGGTAGCCCGCGCGGGCGCGGACCTCATGAATTGGAAGTTCCCTACCAATTGTTCACAATTTAAAGTTTAATGGATCCCGAGGCCGCCATGCTCCCATTGCCATCACCTACCCGGCGCGCCATCGACCGGCTTCCGACCCACCTCCAGCGCTACGTGGCGGATCAGGATTACGGGGCCTACACGCCCCGGGACCACGCCGTCTGGCGGCACATCCTGCATCGGCTCACCCACCGGCTGAAGGATACGGCCCATGGCAGCTACCTCGCGGGCTTGGCGGCCACGGGCATCGGCCTGGAGCGCATCCCCAGCCTGGACGAGATGAACCTCAAGCTGGAGGGCCTGGGCTGGTCCGCCGTGGGTGTCCGCGGCTTCATTCCCCCGGCGGTGTTCACGGAGCTGCAGTCCCTCGGTGTCCTGGCCATCGCTGCGGACATCCGCAGTCACGAGCACATCGAGTACACCCCGGCGCCGGACATCGTCCACGAGAGTGCCGGGCATGCGCCCATCCTGGCGGACCGGCGCTACGCCGACTACCTGAAGCGCTGCGGCGAGGCGGGCTTCCGGGCCATCGCCTCCGTGGAGGACCAGGCGGTCTACGAGGCCATCCGCAACCTCAGCGTGGTGAAGGAGGATCCCGAAGCCACCGAGGCCGAGGTCCACCTGGCCGAGGAGCGCCTGCGGGCCGCCTCCGCCAGCCGCCGGTACGTCAGCGAGAGCACCAAAGCCAGCCGCCTCTACTGGTGGACGGCCGAATACGGCCTGGTGGGCGACCTGGCGGATCCCAAGCTCTATGGCGCCGGGCTCCTCAGCAGCCTGGGCGAGGCCGCCCACTGCCTCACCGACGCCGTGGCCAAGGTGCCCCTCAGCCTCGCCTGCGCGGACACCGAATACGACATCACCCGCATGCAGCCTCAGCTCTTCGTGGCCCGGGATTTCGACCACCTCTTCGAAGTGCTGGACGCCTTCGAGGCCACCCTCAGCTGGCGGCGCGGCGGCGACCACGGCCTGGAAGAGGCCCTGCGTGCCCGCACCGTGAACCACCTGGGCCTGGAGGGTGGCCTTGAACTCACGGGCAAGGTGGTGGCGCGGATTCCGGCCCGCGGTGAGCTGACCCCGGGCCTGGCCACCGCCCTGGTCCGAGTGGAGGGGCCGGTGCTGCTGTCCCACCACGGCGTCGCAGAAGGCCGCCCTTGGCCCGGCTCGGCCCTAGTGGCCTTCGGGCGTGGTTCCCTGCCGCCTCGCGGGCCGTTCAGCCTCGACCTGCCTTCGGGCCTTTTCCTCACGGGTTTCCGGGTGGGGGAGCACGAGGTCATCAACCTGCGGGGCCACCAGGACGGGCGGCCCCTGGATCTGCCCAGCTGGGCCCTGCTCTTTCTCAGTCCAGGCCTGCCTTCCGTGGCCGGGGGTCCCGCCGACCCGGGCGCCTGGGACCAGTGGTACGGAGGGCTGGGGGCTTTCGCGGAAGGCGAGGCGGAAGCCCAGGCCCGGACCCGGAAGGCATCCTCGCTGCCCTCGGAGCTGGCTGATCTCTATTTGGAGGCGCAGGCCCTGAGGGAAGACGGCAATTTGGATGGGCAGCGGCTCCGGGCCTTGGCGCGAAAGGCCCGGTCCTTCCCTGAGGAATGGCTCCTCCAGGCGGAGTTGGCAGAACTGGAAGCCGCCCTGGCCCAGGAGGTGAAGCCATGACGTGGATCGAACAGGACGGATGCCTGGTCCGGGAATTCAAGACCCGGGATTTCATCACAGCCTTCCGGATTGTGACCGCTGTGGTGGAACCATCCGAGGCCTTGAATCACCACCCAGATATCATCTTTGGTTGGGGGCATGTCCGAATCAGCCTGACCACCCACGACGCGGGAGGTATCACGGATAAAGATCAACAATTAGCGAAGCTCATTGATGAAGCTGTCCGGCCATTCGACTTGTAAGCCTTGCCGAATGTCATGTGTCTTCTCCCTAGCAGGTCCGGTATTCTGATATGTCCTAGAGGAACCCCTTGTTGAAAACATCGATGCTTCCCCACTATTCCAGGCCCTTCGTCGCGAAGGCCACTTCGCTGGCTGGTGCCGGACTCCTGGCCTTGGCCGTCGGGTGCAACCGTGACCAGGTGAGCCACTTCCGGGTGCCCAAGGAGGCTCCGAGCTCCGATTCGCCGATGGCCGTCATGGGAGAGACCCCCTCGGGGATGCCCCCGGCCGCTGGGGACATGCCTGCGCCCCCGAGGCCCGCTGGCCCAGGTTCCCTGAAGTGGTCCCTGCCCAAGGGCTGGAGCGAAATCCAGGGCGAGGGGATGCGCTTTGCCACCTTCAAGTCCCCCGTGCCGGGCAAGAATGAAGCCACGGTGGTGGTGCTGCCCGGTGCCGCCGGCGGCGAGCTGGCCAACGTGAACCGCTGGCGCGGCCAGATCGGCCTGGGCCCCATCGACGAGGCCGCCCTGGCCGCGTCGCGTGTGGTCGTCAAGACCAAGGCCGGCGCCCTGAATGTCTACGACTTCACCAGCGAGGGCCAGACCAAGAGCCGCATGGTGGCCGGTCTGATCTCCACGCCGGACGGAAACACCTGGTTCCTAAAGCTGACGGGGGACGCCGGTCCTGTAGCCAAGGCCAAGCCTGATTTCATGCGCATCCTGGGGAGCCTCAGCCTTGATTAAGACACTTGCCTCCCGTACCTGGAAGTTCTTCAAGTCCTTCCAACTCACCATCGTCCTGCTGGCCTGCCTGATGGCGCTCGTGGTGCTCTGCACCCTGGCCCAGGTGAGCATGGGCACCCAGGGCGCCGTGAACGCCTACATGCGCAGCTTCTTCGTCTGGTGGCGAACCTCGGCCCTGCCCTTCCCCCTGCCCGTGTTCCCTGGCGGTGGGCTGGTGGGCCTTCTCCTCACGCTCAACCTCATCGCCAAGACGCTCGACATCCAGCGCAGCTGGACCAAGGCCGGCATGTGGCTGGTCCACGCCGGTCTGGTGATCCTGTTCGCCGGCGAGTTCGTGGCCGGCATGATGCAGGTGGACACCAACATGTCCATCGAGGTGGGCCAGACCGTCAACTACGTTCAGAGCTACAAGAACCTGGAACTGGCCGTTATCGACACGACCGATCCCGCCTGGGACGAGGTCTACTCCGTGCCCGACACGCTGCTGGCCAAGGGCGGGGCCATCGCCATCCCCGGCACGCCCATCACCCTGAACGTGAAGCGCTACTACCCCAACGCGGAACTCTCCAATCTGGCGACCGGAGCACAGCCTTCCGGAGCAACCGCAGGCATCGGTCCCGGCGTTGCCATCGTCGAGCGCCCCACCGTCACCAACGACAATGAGATGAACATGGGATCCGTGCTGGTGGAACCCATCGCCGGCGGTCGCAGCTACGGCATCTGGCTGGCCTCCATGGCACTCGGCGCTCCCCAGTCCTTCACCCATGAGGGGCACACCTACTCCCTCTCCATGCGGCTGCGCCGCCAGTACCTGCCGTACGCCTTCACGCTCAAGCAATTCCGGCATGACGTCTACCCCGGTACCGACATCCCCAAGAACTTCTCCAGCCTGGTCCAGGTGGTGAACCCCTCGCAGAAGGAATCCCGCGAGGTACTCATCTACATGAACCAGCCGCTGCGGTACGAGGGCAAGACCTTCTACCAGGCGAGCTTTGGCAAGAACGACACCCTGTCCGTCCTTTCCGTGGTCGAAAATCCCGGCTGGATACTCCCCTATGTGTCCTGCGTGCTGGTCTCCCTGGGCCTGCTCGTGCACTTCGCCATCGTCCTGCGGCGCTCGCTGAAGCGGCGCCAGGACAAGAAGGAGGGCTGACATGACCTTCGTGCAGAAATACCTCGCCTGGGGCGCCGGCATCCTCGCCCTGCTTATCGCGCTTGTTGTCGCCATGCCCGGCGGGAAGGTCCGCGGCTTCGACGCCGCCGGCTTCGGCAACATCCCCATCCTCGAAGGCGGGCGCGTCAAGCCGCTGGATTCCCTGGCCCGCAATTCCCTGCTCGTCATCCACGGCAGCCAGGGCTTCCGTTACGAAGGCCGCGGTATCGGACCCGACGAGTGGATCCTGGACGTGATGTTCCGCCCCCAGGTGGCCGATCAGCAGCCCATCTTCATCATCAATGACACAGAAGTGCAGAGCCTGGTCAATACCGAGGGGAAGAAACTGGGCCGTGACAACTACAGCTTCGCCGATCTCTCCTCCCACCTGGAGGAGATCCAAAAGCAGGCCCAGACCGCCCAGCCCATCGCGCCCCAGAAGCGAACCCGCTTCCAGAGCGCCATCGTCAATCTCTTCGATCGCGCCTACCTTTACTACAAGCTGCGGAACACCCTTCAGTTGGCCGGCTCACCGGGCCTCGGCTGGGAACTTCAGTCCATCAGCGACCCCGAGGCTTCTGCCCGCCACCAGGACTTGATGCAGCTGGCCCAGTTCCGCATCCTGCCGCCCACCGCCGCGGCCGCCCCCGACGCCTGGCAGAACGTGGGCGAAGGCCTTCGCGTCATGGCCGCCGGCCAGGGTGTCCACCCGGCTCTGGTGCCTCTCGCCCGGCTCAACGCCGCCTACGTCGCCAATGACGCCACCAGCTTCAACCAGGCCTTGACCGACCTGAAGGGGGTGGTTGCGACCCTGAAGCCCGGCGCACTGAGTCACGCGAACAATGAAGTCATCTTCAACCGTGCCCAACCCTTCTACGTGGGCCTGTCGATCTACTTCGTGGCCTTCATCGTCCTGTGCCTCTCCTGGATCTGGAAGCCTGAGCTGCTGCGCCCCACCGCCTACGCCCTGCTCTTCTCGGGCGCAGTGGTCCACACCCTGGGCCTGGCGGCGCGCATCATCCTGCAGGGCCGTCCCCCGGTGACGAACCTCTACTCCTCCGCCGTATTCGTGGGCTGGGGCGCCGTGATCCTGGGCCTCATCGTCGAGCGGATGTACCGCAAGGGCTTTGGCACCGCCGTGGCCGCCGCCGCGGGCTTCGCCTCCCTGCTGGTGGCCCAGAACCTGGGCACCGAGGGCGACACCATGGAGATGATGCGGGCCGTGCTGGATTCCAACTTCTGGCTGGCCACCCACGTGGTGACCATCACCATCGGCTACTCCGGCACCTTCCTGGCCGGCGCCATCGCCATCGGCTACGCCATCCGCAAGCACATCGTCACCAAGGTGGATGCGGAGACGGACAAGGCCCTGGTGGATATGACCTACGGCATCATCTGCTTCGCGCTCTTCTTCAGTTTCGTGGGCACCGTGCTGGGCGGCATCTGGGCCGACCAGTCCTGGGGCCGCTTCTGGGGCTGGGATCCCAAGGAGAACGGCGCCCTGCTGATTGTGCTGTGGAACGCCATCATCCTTCACGCCCGCTGGGCCGGCTATGTCCGCGAACGCGGCACCATGGTGATGGCCATCTTCGGCAACGTCATCACTGCCTGCTCCTGGTTCGGCGTGAACATGCTGGGCGTCGGCCTGCACTCCTACGGCTTCATGGACAAGGCCTTCTACGCGCTGAGCCTCTTCATCCTCAGCCAGCTGGTCTTCATGGCCATCTGCGCCGCACCGGCACGGTTCTGGGAACAAAAGCCTCATTCCAAAGCCTAGTATTCTCCGGGGGTTCCTCGCTGCGCGAATACCCCCGCGACCCCCGCGAAGAAGCCCGGCAGAGCCGGGCTTCTTCTTGCCTCCTCTTCCGAGGGGGAGGATGCATGGAAGGTCACTTCACCTTGCGGGTGACACCCTCCAGGTAGGTCTTGAAGGCGTCGGGGGCAGTAGGCGGGGCGATCTCGAAGCGGACAGTGACGGTGTCGGTGGCCCCGCGGAGGTAGGTCAGGCGGAACCGCGGGCCGGGCGCCGCCTCGCTGGTGAAGGCCACGCCCTGGGGCATGGCGGTCGCCAGGTAGCGGATGACGTGGCCTTCGTTGTCGACATAGAAAGCCTTGAGCTGACCGCCCTCGGCGAAGACCGTCATCAGATCCTCGTGATGGGCGGCCGGCCGGCCGTTGGCGGCAGGGAAGTCGGCGTGACTACGCCGCACCAAGGCCTTCCCCTCCACCTCAAAGCGGAAGGAGGCCGCGCCGCTTGGGGAGCCGGTCTTCCCATCTGACTCGCCCACCCACTCGCCCGCCAGGAACCGGACCAGCGCAAAGGCATCGGTCTTGGGCGCCGGCGGCCGCGCGAGAAGGGGTGCAACGAGGAGGAGAGCGAGAATGGAAAGGCGCATGAAAGCTCCGGGGTTTCCTTGAATCTACCTCGGGATGGACTAACGCGTGATCACAGCCTGGGCCCCAGGCGCGTGGTGCCCAGTAGATTCTTGGGGTCCAGCCGCTGCTTGAGCGCCTGATTCACCGCCTTCACCGGCTCGGGCGTATAGGTGTCGTAGAACCGCTGATTGTGGGGTCCGACGCCATGCTCGGCGCTGTACGAGCCGTCGAAGCCACGGACGGCCAGTTCGTAGATCCGGGACTGCAGCTCCTCGACGATCTGGGCCGGGGACCGTGGAGACTCGGCTTCATTCCACACCAGGTTGAGGTGGGTTCCGCCATCGCCCCAGTGCCCGAAGTCGCAGCAACGGACATAAGGGTAGTCCTTGGCCAGCAGGGCCACCGCGGCCTCCGTGAAGGCGGCCATGCGGCTGCGGGGCACGCTGATGTCAAAGGCCAGCACTTTCCCCTCGTTCCGCAGGCTTTCGCTGATGTGATGGCGAATGGCCCAGAAATCCTCAGGCTTGCCCATGAAGACATCCGTGATGCCTTCGCCGGCTGCGCTCTCCAGAAAGGCCCCCAAGCGTTCCTCCAGCACTTCTGACAGGTTGAGGGCGGTGTCCGGTAGGGTCGAGGAGAGCTCTACCAAAGCCGTGTAGGCGGGAGGATTGGTGGCGCCGTAGGGATTTCGGATGCCCTCGTGATGCTTGAACACGGGGTTCAGAGCGTTGGCACTGATGACCTCGTAGGCCGTGAACACATCCGCCAGTTCCCGCTCCACGGCCTGCAGCAAGGCCAGCACCGCCTCGCCGGAGGCACAGCCCACCAGGGCCGTCGCGTCCTGCCTGGGTACAGGCACCACCTGGAGCACCGCGCCGGTGATCACGCCGTAGACGCCGCTGGTGCCCACGAGGATCTGCTTGAGGTCGAGGCCAGTGTTGTTCTTCCGCAGGTGGTTCATCACATCCACCACCGTGCCGTCCGCCAGCACGGCCTCCGCGCCCTGGAGGTTGTGGCGCACGTCGCCGTACTTAAGAAGCCGGGTACCACCGGTGTTGGTGGCGATCATGCCGCCAATGGTCGGATCCGCCCCGAGATCGATGGGGAACATGAGCCCGTGCGCCGAGAGCGCCTCGTTCAAGGTGCTGAGCAACACACCACCATCCACCACGGCCGTGCGGTTGATGGGATCGATCTCCAGGCGCTTGTTCAGCCGCTCCAGGCTGAGCACCAGCATGTCGCCGCTGACGTCGGGATTGGACGCGCCCACCAGCCCCGTGTTGGCGCCCTGGGGCATCACCCGGAGGCCCCGCTCGTGGCAGTAGGCCATGACCTCCGAGACCTGCTCGGTGGTCCCGGGCCGGGCCATCAGCAGGGCCTTGCCCTTCCCGTATCGCCAGCCAGACTCGTACTTGGCGAGGTCCTCCGCCTCGCTCAGTACGGCATCCTGTCCCAACATGGTTCGCAGATCGGCGGCAATTCGGGTGGTATCGGGCATCGCAACCTCTCGCAGATTGACCAATTCTGACGCAAGAAATCCGGGGGCCGGACGGGTCAATCAAGAACGATCATTGAGTTTTTCTCAAAGCCAGGCCCGCACTAGGGACTCGAACCGCTCACCACGTTGCTCGAAATTGTCGAACTGGTCGAAGCTGGCGCAGGCGGGGCTGAGGAGCACCTGGTCGCCAGAACGCGCCAGGGACAGCGCGGCCCGAACGGCATCGTCGAAGGCCGGCACCACGTCATGGGGCAGATCGCCCAGATCGCGGGTGAGTTGCGGTATCGCCTCGCCCAGGAAGATCAGGCGGCGCAATTTGCCGTTGAGGGCCTGACGCAGGGGGCCGTAGCTGGCGCCCTTGTCCGTGCCGCCCAACAGCAACACGAGCGGCCCCGGCAGGGCTTTGATGGCGGTCAAGGTCGCATCCACATTGGTGCCCTTGGAATCGTTGTAGGCGCGCACGCCGCCTTTCTCGCCGCAAAAGGCGATGCGATGGGCCAACCCAGGGTAGCTGCGCAAACCTGTGCGGATCGCCTTCAGCTCCGCGCCGCCATGCCGGGCCAGCAGGGCCGCCGCCAGGGCATTCTCCACATTGTGGTCGCCGGGGATGCGCAACTCATCCCGATGGAGGAGCCCCTCGCCATGCAGACTGAGATTGCCTCTGCCATCGCACCAGGCTTCGCATTCCGACCAGCCGAAACGCGCGTTCCGCCCCTCGCCCGGCGCGTCCTGCCACCACTCGGGATGGCCCGCGGGCACCACGCGGAGATCCCCCGCGCCCTGCCGTTCGAAGATCCGCAGCTTGGCCTGGCGGTAGGCTTCGAGGGTGCCGTGGCGAGCCAGATGGTCCGGCGTGAGGTTCAGGAAGGCTGCACCTTCGGCATGGAAGGTCGCCACCGTCTCAAGCTGGTAGCTGCTCAACTCCACGACATAGGTAAGTTCCGGAGCACCCGCCACCACGGCCTCGATGACGGGAGTGCCCAGGTTGCCGCAAGCCACTGCGGCCAGGCCTGAGGCCCTGAGCAGGTGGGCCACCAGATCGGTGGTGGTGCTCTTGCCGTTGGTGCCCGTCACGGCCAGCACGCGGCTCCCATCGTTCCGGGCTCGCAGGCATCGATGGGCCAGCTCCACCTCTCCGATGACCGGGATGCCCTTGGAAATAGCGGTGGCGACAAAGGGTGTGCTGGGAGGAATGCCGGGACTGAGGACGAGTTCGCCGCAATGCTCCAGGAGAGCCTCAGGATGGCCGCCCCACACGCCCGGGATGCCTGCTTTCGCGAGATCAAGTTCCAGTTCGGACTCCGGCCCCGGACGACTGTCGGTGAGCACCACCGACCGCCCCTGCGCCGCCAGGAAACGGGCCGCTGCCAAGCCCGAACGTCCCGCCCCCATGACCACGGTGCGCATGTCGCCCTCCAGGTCCAGCGTAACCCGAGGTGAAGGTTCCTGCATGCGGGCCCCGGCCGGGCTACACTTGATGCAGGACCCTTGAACGAGTGCGGAGTGGTCATGTCAAAGGGCATCCTGAAAAGGTTATTGAGCGGCGAGGGGGCCATCGTCCCTCATGTGCAGCCCATGTACCGCCTGCGGGACAATCGCATGGTGGCCCAGGAATACCTTGCGCAGCTTCAGGACGAGGCGGGCATCGCCCGCTCCGTGGGCCCGATCCTGCAGGACCCTGCCCTGGCCCCCCAGGATCGGCTGGCCCTGGACCTGCGCTTCCTCGAAGCCACCTTCGCGACGCTGGCCCAGCACGGGAGTGGAGACTATCTGCACTTCGTGAATCTGGAGCCTGTCAGCCTGGAGGCGCCGGGATTCTGGACCTGTCTTCCGCGCTGGCTGGAGTCCCTGCCCTTCCCGGTGGAGTGTGTCGTGATGGAGTTCACCGAATCCCAGGGCATGGATGATCTCGAGGCGCTGCAGAACTATGCCAAGAGGTTGCGCGATACCGGCTTGCGCGTGGCCGTGGATGACCTCGGCGCCGGGGTGGCCAGCCTCACGCAGATGGCCCGACTGGCGCCCGATTTCATCAAGGCTGACCGCAGCCTCGTGGAGCAGGTCCACCGCCGGCCCTACCAGGCTGCCCTCCTCAATGCCCTCTCGCACTTTGCCCGGCACATGTGCATCGGCTTCATCGCGGAAGGCATCGAGACGCTGGAAGAACTCGAAGCCGTGATGGACGCGGACGTGCCCTGGGGCCAGGGCTTCATCCTCGGCCAGCCCTGGCCTACGCGGCCAAGGCCCATCGCCCTTCCTACCGAAGCTTCAGAGAACTGAGGGCCAGGATCGAGCAGACGATGGCGGTAATCCACATGCGGATGACCACCTTGGTCTCCTGCAGCCCGCCCAGTTCGAGGTGATGGTGGAAGGGCGCCATGCGGAAGATGCGCTTGCCCCCCCGCAACTTGAAACTGCCCACCTGAAGGATGACGCTCACGGCCTCCACCACGAAGAGTCCGCCCGCGATGACCAGCAGCAGCTCCTGCTTGATGACCACAGCCACGGTGCCCAGCGCTCCGCCCAGCCCCAGCGAGCCTGTGTCCCCCATGAAAACCTCGGCCGGATGGGCGTTGAACCAGAGGAAGCCCAGGCAGGCGCCTGCCATGGCACCCATGAACACAGAGAGTTCCGCGCCCCCCGGGACATGCGGCACCACCAGGTAGGCGGCGATCTTCGCGTGGCCCACCACATACGCCAGGATAGCGTAGGTGAGCGATACGATGAGCGTGCCGCCGGTGGCCAGCCCATCCAGACCATCCGTGAGGTTCACGGCGTTGCTCGTGCCCACCATGACCAGCCAGATCCAGGGGATGAGGAATATCCCCACATCGGGCCGGAAATTCTTGAAGAAGGGCACGGACAGGTGACTGGTGGCGGTTCCCCGCAGGCCGAAGTGGAGGATCAGCCAGGCAACCAGCAGCGAGATACCCGTTAGCAGGGCCATCTTCTGCCAGCTGGTGAGGCCGAGGTTCTGTTTCTTGAGCAGCTTCTGCGCATCGTCGAAGGCGCCCACCGTGCCGAAGCCCAGGAGCGCCATGAGCACCACCCAGATGGCGCCACTCTTGAGGTCGCACCACAGCAGCGTGGACACCGTGATCACCACCAGGATGAGGATGCCGCCCATGGTGGGCGTCCCTGCCTTCTTCTGGTGATGCTCGGGCCCGACGTCGCGGATGTGCTGGCCCATCTTGAGGGCGCGCAGAGTCCGGATCACCCATGGGCCCAGCAACAGGCTCAACACCATGGCCGTGGCCGCGGCCATGGCTGTGCGGAAGGTGACGTAGCGAAAGACCGAGATGCCCGGGATCACGTCGCGGAAAGGAGAGAGAAGCCAAGGCAGCATGGGGAGTCCGGGGGTCTGGTGGTCAGTGGGCGAGGAGCCAATCCACGACGCCTTCCGCGCGCCAGAACCGGCTACCCTTCACCAGGATACGGGCTCCCGACGGGATTGCGGAGAGGCCGGCGGGATCGTCGCGCAGAGCTTCGAAATGAGGGAAGGCCACGGCGCCCGGACCAAAGCCCTCGGCATAATCCTTCGCAAAATCGCCATACGCCCAGAGTCGAGAGATCCCCAGGGCCTTGAGGCCGGCTCCGGTCTCCCGGTGGATCTGGGGTGCCTCCACGCCGAGTTCCCGCATGGAGCCCAGCACGGCCAGAGCTTCGCCACCGGGAAGATGCAGCAGAGCCTGGGCGCAGGCCAGAATGGAGTCAGGGCTGGCATTGTAGGTCTCGTCCAGCAGGTGGCCGCCGCCAGCCAAGGGGTAAAGCCGCCCCCGGCCGCATTCGGGAACCACCGTGGCAAGGCCCGCGGCGACCTGGTCCGGTTCATGGCCGGCATGGATGGCGAGCGCCGCGGCCAGGGCGGCGTTGCGTACCTGGTGTTCGCCAGGCAGTTGGATCCGCACCGGGAAGGTGCCCTTCGGTGTTCGCATGAGGAAGGCTTCGCCGGAAGCCCCCAACGACTCGACGGCCTCCCACCCGTAAGGTTGCCCCTCGCCCACAGGCAGGGCCTTGGCATGCTGGGCCCAGGGCTGCTCCGCGATCCAGCGGCACCACTTGTCCGAGGCCAGGTGGACCCAGACGCCCCCCGGGACGAGACCCGCCACCAGCTCACCTTTGGCTTCGGCGATGCCCTGCTGACCATGGGCGAAGTTCTCGGCATGGGCGGTGCCTATCAGAGTGATGAGGCCGAAATCCAGCGGCGCGATCTCCGTGAGGAGTCGAATCTCGCCGGAGGTACTCATGCCCATCTCCAGTACCGCCGCGTTCAGGCCCTCCGGCAGGGTGGCCAGTGCCTCCGGCAGGCCCAGCGTATTATTGCGGTTACCCGGAGTCTTCCAGCCACCCACGGCCGCCGCCAACAATTCCTTGGTGCTGGTCTTGCCCACGCTGCCAGTGACGCCGAAGACGGCTTTGGGTCGCAAGGCCGCCAGCCGGGCCTGGCCCCAGCGTTGAAGTGCCACTTCCGTATCGGGCACGACCAGTTGTGGACAGTCACTGTCTACTGGATGGTCCACCAGCAGCGCCGAAGCCCCCTTTCCAACCGCCTGGGCGGTGAAATCGTGGCCGTCCCGCTCGGCTCGCAGGGCCACGAAACAGGCGCCTGGTTGAAGCGTCCGGGTATCCAAGGAAAGAGACGATGGCACTACGGTGCCATCACCCAGGATCTCGCCACCCACCTGGGAGGCGACCTGGAACAGAGACCAGAGGCTCATGGCTGCTCCTTGGCAGAGGCCCGCCACAGGCGGTCACGGACCGCCAGCCAAGCCTCGTTTTCTGGAGGGCGTTCCATGAAGATGCGCTCGAAACCCGCGTCATCCAGTTCGTGCAGGAGGGCGTAGAGTCTCGCCGCCACCGCGTCTGCATCCATGGGCAAGAGGATCCCGCGGACGGTCTCGGGCAGGTCGGGAAGCGAGCCGAGGCCCACGTACGCCACCAACCCGGAGACCTCCATCAAGCCGGCTCCTGGCGCCACCAGTTCCAGTCTCGCCCGGGGCGCGTAGTGGCGCTCGGCCATCCCCGGCGCGGCCTGCACCTCTCCGGCCTTCACGGCCCCCTCCCACAGATCCACAGGTCCCACCAAGACCGCCAGTTCCGCAGGCCCGATGGGACCGGGGCGGAGGATCCGGGGCCGGCCCCCGGTCAGGTCGAGGATGGTGGATTCCAGGCCCGCCGCAGTGGGCCCGGCGTCCAGGATCAGGTCCACCGCGTCGCCGAGGCTGGAAGCCACGTGCTGGGCCAGCGTGGGCGACAGGTGCTGACTGCGGTTGGCGCTGGGCGCGGCCAGCGGGCGGCCAGTGGCGCGGATCAGGGCGAGGGCCACGGGGTGGGCGGGACAGCGCAGCGCCACAGTGGACCCACCCGCACGAACAATGGAAGGAACCAAGTTCGAAGCGGGGAGGACCAGGGTCAGTGGGCCCGGCCAGAAGCGTTCCGCCAGGCCCTGAGCCTCCGCGGACCAGCTCGATACGAGCTCCCGCGCGGCGGCGGCATCGGCGACATGGAGGATCACGGGATTCGTCGCCGGCCGTCCCTTGGCCGCATAGATCCGGGCCACGGCCTCTGGGTTCAGACCATCGGCGCCCAGGCCATACACCGTCTCCGTGGGGAAGGCCACCAAGCCACCCATGGCGAGGACCGCCGCAGCTTCGAGAATGGCCGGGTCGTCCGGTCCCGTGACGTGAAGGAGGCGCGTCACTTGGTTCCCCCGAGCACCGCTTCCACCGCCGAGCGGTCGCTGTAGGGATACTTCACCCCATGGATCTCCTGGTAGGGTTCGTGCCCCTTCCCCGCCAGCAGCAACAGGTCGCCGGGGCGGCAGTCCGCCAGGGCCAGGCGAACCGTTTCACGGCGGTCCGCGTTGCGATGGTAGCGGCTCTGGTCGGCGCGAACCGCAGCGGGAATCCCCGGCGCGGCGTCTTCGAGAATGCGTTCGGGATCTTCCGTTCGAGGATTGTCGCTGGTGTGCCAGAGCACGTCCGCGCCCGCAGCCACGGCGGCCGCCATGAGGGGGCGCTTGGCACGGTCACGGTCGCCCCCGCAGCCGAAGAGCACATGCAGGCGGCCGCCCGGCGGCAGCAGACGCCGGCCCTCGGTCAATAGTTTCTCCAGCGCGTCCGGTGTGTGGGCGTAGTCCACCATCACACCGAAGGGCTGGCCGCAGTCGATGCGCTCCAGGCGGCCGGGCGCGCCGCTCACCAAGGGTACAGCTGGCACCAGCCGGTCCAAGTCGAAGCCCGCCTCGGCACAGGCCGCCAGGGCCGCAAGCAGGTTGTACACATTGAAGCGCCCCAGCAACGGACTGCGAACCTCCCACGTCCCCTTGTCCGTGGCCAGGGCGAACCGCGTTCCCGTCGGCCCCAAGTCCAGATCCTGGGCACGGTAGCGGGCGGGACGATCCACCGCGTAGTCGGCGTGGCCTTCTCGCCCCAGCAGGCGCCGACCCCAAGGGTCATCGGCGTTCACAAGGAAGCGGTCGCACTGGGCGACGAGCAGGCGCTTGGCGTCGAAATAGGCCTCCAGCGTGCCGTGGTAGTCCAGGTGGTCCTGGGTGAGGTTCGTGAAGACCCCCACCTGGAAGCGAGCGCCATGCACCCGGCCCAGGCAGAGGGCATGGCTGCTCACCTCCACCGCCGACGCCGAATCGTGTGCCGCCACGCTGCGGTGCAACCAGCGGTAGAAGGTCGGACTTTCCGGTGTCGTGCGGACGGCTTCCTCCTCCAGATCACCGGCGGCGTTCAGCACGGTACCCACCAGGCCACAGCCGATACCAGCGCCCCGCAGGAGCTGGCGGATGAGCGTGGTGGTGGTGGTCTTGCCGTTGGTGCCGGTGACGCCGATGAGGGCCAGGTGCTCGTCTGGCGCCCCGTGGAGGCGACGGGCCAGCTCGGCCATCTGCAGTCGAGGATCTCCGGTGAAGGCGCAGACCGCGATCTCCGCGGGCGCCGCCAGGCTGGATTCCGCGATCACGGCGTTGGCACCCTGGGCCAAGGCCTGTGGCACGAACGCTGCGCCATCAGCCTTCTCGCCTTTCAAGGCCAGGAAGGCCCAGCCGGGGCAGATTTCGCGGCTATCGCTGCTGAGGTCCGCCACTTCGGCGTCCGGACCGGAGCACCGCAGGGCGATTCCATCGATGAGCGCGTCCAGCTTCATGGCATCCCCGCCTTGATCTTCACGACCGTCCCCACCTCCAGTGGCGCCCCCGGCTCGGGGCTCTGCCCGATCACGTGGGCAGCCGAGGAGCCGGGAGTGGCCTCCACTTTGGGAGTCCCACCCACCAGCACCACCCGATGGATGGCGGCCTTGAGGCTGAGGCCCTGCAGGTCGGGTACCCGGCCGCGCTCCACATGCAGGGCCGCTTCGTCGGTCTCGCTCACCGGCCAGTCGCGCAGGGACAGCTTCAAATCCGCTTCCCGGTCCGCATCGTTCGCGGTCTGCCGGAACCGCAGGATGCCGTCGCCGATGCGCTTGAACAGGGGCGCTGCCACGTCACCGCCGGTGGTGTCCCCAGCGGGATCGTCCAGCATCACGAGGACTCCGAACTGGGGTTTGTCCGCCGGGAAAAAGCCCATGAAGGAGGCGTAGTGACGTTTCGGGTCGTATTGCCCGTCGATGAGCTTGCGGCTGGTGCCGGTCTTGCCGAAGGCCTCCACGCCGTTGTCCAGTTTGGCCCGCTTGCCGGTGCCCTGGGTGATCACGCCCTTTAGGGTTTCCTTCATGAGATTGGCCGTTTCTTCACTGATGACCTGGCCCCGCACAGTAGGCTTGAATTCCTTCAGCAGCAGACCTTTGTCGTTGTAGATGCGCTGGACGAGGATCGGCTGCATGAGCTTGCCGCCATTGGCCAGGGCGCAGCCGGCCATGAGGATCTGGAGGGGCGTGGTGCTCAGCCCGTAGCCGTACGACATCGTGTACTGGGTGGGCACGCTCCAGCGGTCCGGCGCGATCAGGCGGCCGGAGCTCTCGCCAGGAAAGTTCAGTCCCGTGGCGTCCCCGAATCCAAACTTCCGCAGGTACTGATAGTGCACCGCTGGGTCGAGGCGAATGCCGATCTTGGCGGCGCCGATGTTGGAGCTCTGCCAGAGCACCTCTTCGAAGGTAAGCAGGCCATGACGGTGGGTGTCCGTGATGGGCGGAATCTTGGGGCTGTACAGCCAGCGGCCCGACATGCAGTCGATGCGCTCGCCCAGGTGGACCTTGCGTTCCTCCAGAGCCATGGCCGCCGTGAAGATCTTCATGGTGGAACCGGGTTCGTAAACATCCTCCACCGGATGTACCTTGCGGGCAGCCTTCTGGCGCTCCATCTCGCGGTGCAGTTCCTCACGCTCGGCGGAGGAAAGCTCGGATTCAGCACGGTTCCGGAATTTCTTGGGCAGGATGTGGTTCGGATCGAAGGTGGGCGTGCCGGCCATGGCAAGGATCTCACCGGTCCGGGGATCCACCACCACCGCATACGCCGTGCGTGGATGGGACAGGCGCACGCCTTCTTCCAGGGCATCCTCCACGATGTGCTGGATGGAGGCATCCAGGCTGAGCTGGAGCGAGGCCCCGTTCACCGGGACCTTGCTGTAGTTCTCCTGGAGGATGAGCAGCTTGCCGTGGGCATCCTTCGGAGCGATCAACTCGCCCTTCACGCCCACCAGCTGCTTGTCATAGGTCTGCTCGATGCCCAGCTGGCCCAGGCCGTCGATGTTGGTGAAGCCGATGATCTGGGCCGCAAGGCTGCCCCGGGGATAGAAGCGGCGGCTCTCGGGCTGGAACTCAATGCCGTCCAGGTTCAGCGCCCGCACAGCGGCGGTCTTGATGGGCGGCAGGTGCCGCTCCAGGTAGACAAAAGTCTTCTTGCGGAGAAGCTTCTCCAGCACCTGGGCCCGGGTCTGCTCCAGGATGGGCGCGAGTTTTACGGCCACCGCTGCGGCGGACTTGCGGTCCGGCTCGCCCCATTGGCGGTCCTCGCCCTTCCCCGGTTTGTAGTCCGGGTAGAACATGCGGGGATCCGCGAAGAGGCTCTCGACCTTGATGGAAATGGCCAGAGGCTCGCCACGCCTGTCCAGCAACTCGCCGCGAATGGGCGGAATGGGGACGATCGTGGTGTGTTGCTGCTCGGCCCTCGCCTGATATCTCTTGTGCTCCACCCCTTGCAGCCAGAGCAGCCGCAACAGGATGAGCAGGGCCCAGAAGGCCATGCTCCCCATGATCCAGGGCAGGCGCTGGCTCAACAAATCCTGGGGATCCTGCCGGCCCAGCAGGCGGCGGGAAACGCGGGGCTCGGTGGTGAAACGGAGGGACACAGGACGGCCGGGGCTAAAGGAAGCGGTCACGTGGACTAGGAGCCCACGCCCTATAGCCTACAGCCCATCGGACGAGACCGGGCGGAGCTTGGCGAGGCGCTGGTCCTCGGGCGTGAAGCCCCGGCGGATCAGGTGCCCCTGTTTGCGGGGCTGGAGCCCGGCCTTCTGGGCATACCCCTGGACTTCCTCGTCCCGCTGGTACCGGCTGCGCTCCAGCAGGAGCTTGCGCTGGAACTCCTCTTCCTTGCGGATCCGCTCCTTCAGGTCGCCCATGGCATAGCTCAGGCGGGTGCTCTGGATCTTCAGATAGGCGAGGGTGGCCAGGGGCATCGCCAGGGCCAGCACGAGGAGCAGCACACGCAGGATGCCCTCACTCTCGACCGTTCGGACGGGAGGGGTGGGGCTCGGCAGAATGGCGGCGGCCATGGGAACCTCGGTCAGGAGAGACGCTCCGCCACGCGGAGGCGGGCGGAACGCGATGGGGGATTTGCGGCGGCCTCGGCCTCGCTGGGGGCGAGACCACCGGGATGAACGAGCTTGAGGATCTTGGGGAGTTCGACGGGGGCCGTCCGGCCCGGCCCGTCGTAGATGCCCGCGAGGCGGCGCAGAGTCTGTTTGACGATGCGATCCTCCAGGCTGTGGAAGCTGATGACAGCCAGACGCCCGCCGGGACGAAGCTGGGAGATGGCGGATTCCAGGGCGGCGGTCAGGCGGTCCAACTCGCCGTTCACGGCGATGCGAATGGCCTGGAAGGTGCGGGTGGCCGGATCACTTTGGCCCTTGCGCTTGGCGGGTTCCCGGGGGATCACGGAGTAGACGGCCTGGGCCAGGTCCTTGGTGGTGGCCAGCCGGCCTTCGCGGTGCGCCCGGAGGATGGCGCGGGCGATGGGCCGGCTGGCACGCTCTTCGCCGTACTGGTAGATCGCGTCGGCCAGGCTTTCATCGGTCTGTTCCGCGATCCATTCCAGGGCAGTGGGGCCGGAAGAGGTATCCATCCGCATATCGAGGGGGCCTTCGTCCCGGAAGCTGAAGCCGCGCTCCGGGGTCCGGAGCTGCAAGGTGGAGACACCCAGGTCCGCGAGAATGGCGTCGAAACCGCCCGGGGCGAATTCGGTCTTCCAGGCCTGGTATTGGGGATCGTTCCAGATGTCCTCGTAATTCCCGCCCAGGATCTCCAGGCGGCTGTCGTCGCCCAGGCGGCGGCGGGCCTGATAGCGGGCCTCAGGATCGCGATCCACTCCCAGGTAGCGGGAGGCCTCGTCGCAACGGGCCAGCAGGGCCTCCGCATGGCCGCCCATCCCCAAGGTGAGATCAAGAACCCGGGCAGCCGGAGGCAGCACGAGGTTATCCAGCACCTCCTGAAGGAGGACCGGAACGTGGCGAGGGGGCTGCAGGGCCATCATCAGATTCCCAGTTCCGCGAGCTGGGCCAAGTCATCGGCACCCAGGGGCTCAGCCGCGAGGCGACGCTCGAAGCCGGCCTTGTTCCACAGGGCCAGGTGATCCATCTGCCCCAGGACCGCCACCTCGCCGGTGAGCTGGGCGGCCTCGCGCAGGATCGGCGGGATGACGAATCGGCCCTGCGCGTCCGGTTCCACTTCGCTGCCGAAGTAGGCGGTGGTCTCCAGGAATTTTCGCTTGGCGGGGCTGGTGGATGGCAGGGCGGCCAGACGAGCTTCGATGGCCTCCCAGACCGGCAGGGGGTAAAGGCGTGCCGAACGACCATCCAAAGAGGTCAGGTAGTGCCGCAGGGCGCCGGAACCTTCACGCAGAGCCTGGACCCCCTCGCCCTGGGCGAAGGTTTCCAGCTCAGCCTTGAAGGAAGAGGGGAGCTTCAGGCGTCCCTTCTCATCCACCGTGGCCGGTGAGTTTCCGCGCAATCGCAGCACCGACATCGCCTTTCAACCAGCGGCTCAGGAAAGACCGGAAGATCGAGTGAGACCACTTTGATCCACTTCAATCCACTTTTCTCCACTGAATTCCACTCCCAAGTCTAGAAACCTCCGGCCAGCCCACAAGCCAAAATAAAAGCGAAAAAGACACGCATCTTGCCAGTTCTCATTGAGAATGGCGAAATTCTTGACCACATGTCCTGGTTCTCTCCCGTACGGCCAGGGTTCTCACGGAAGGTCTCGGTCCTTTTTCGCTTTTTTTTGGTCCACCAAATGGATTCCCTCTCTAGAATTTGAGGGCCCCACTGCCCTTCCGACATGGACCCATCCCATGGCTGACCCTTCTCTCCGAACAATCGACGACATCATCCGGACTGACTCGGCGACGAATGAAGAAGTGGTCAGGACGATATTTGGAGAAGCATCCCTGGCGAGGCGCTCTGAAGGCGGGAAGAGAACCGAAGAATTCCTCGACTCCCCGACCAATTCCTGGGATGTGCGATCTTCACCAAGCCGCCAGGATTCTGGGAAAGCAAGTGGATTCACCGTCGAGAAGGCCTGGACCTCGTACTATCGATCGGTCGAAGGCCCTGATGGCAAACTAACGGCGAATGAATTAAAAGCAGCCAACGCTCGAAGATCCACGGACGGACTGAAGAGGTTCTTGGACGCGACCAACTTTCTCAAAGTCAGTACCATGCGCCAGTTTAGAAGCCTTGGCTTTTCCCGTAGGACCTACTTCTACTGGGTAGGTGCGGCTAGGAAAGGAAGGGCCATCCCTTACCGATCCCAAATTGACTTCAAGTTCTGGCTCGTCTGGAAAAGTGTGGAATTAGCTAGGTTCAACTTCAGTAGTGAAGATCTCGCAACCTCCTGGTTCCATACTCCGAATAGGCTGCTCTCCAAAACTGGTCACAGCCCTATCGATGTACTCTTTAATTACGATGTCCGGCGTCGACCTAGGTTTCTTCGGATCCTTCTTGAGATGCCCAAACTCGCCTAGCCTCAATATAGCGACGCTATGAGTCTCTCTTTGATCAGACGGCATGCCCAGACCTTGAGCATCCATATTGAAGGACCACATTCTTCGATATCCTTTTGACTCCGCCTCAGAAGGAGGCCGTCAGGCTTGCCCCAAATCCCATGTCTGCTGTGTTCTCGTTGTGGGTAATGTTATTGAGATACCGAAATGTGAAAACGACATCCTTCTTAATCTGCCAGTGGAATCCCAGATCGTGCTGAAGGCTGGGTCGATCCAACTTCTGATAGGGTTGCTTCGGGAGAAAACCACTCTGAAGATAAAGTTGAAGGAAGGGCCGAACTTTATGCCATCGGCGGTACTCCCAGGTGCTGTGGGCCCCCCAGGCGTCACGGAGGCTCCCAAAAGCCATGGTGTTATATGCCGCAGAACCACCGGGGCGCCGGATGAATCCGAGTCCTCCATAGAAGACGTGATGCGTGTTTGGCTGCCATCTTCCCGTGAGTCCAAGAGAATGATCCCAGCCGGAGCGATAGATATCATAGGTCGTGGTCATGGGCGGTTTGAGTGACATATAAGCGGAGAGTCTCCACGTCGGGCCACTCGAAAGCTCATGGGTCAGACCGATGGTCGGATCCTGCGTTTTCCCGCGGATGGGCTGATCGCTGTAGAAGACCAGGTGTCCATTGGTCATCACCATGAGCGTGATCTGATCCTTCTTCACCCGGTCTCGGCCAAACTGCTCGAACCCCAGGTTATGGAATGCTTCAATGACCCCATCTAGGTACCCGCCACCTTGGCTTTGAAATGGGAGTTCGGCCCACACATCCGTTTTATCCGTAAGTCCGAATCGCACTCGAAGTGATGTCCGGGCTATCTCCTCGTCGAAGAAAAACATGAGGGGTATCGAGGAGTACTCCGCAGCATGCGCGAGCACGAATTCTCGGGTAATCGCAAGCCGCCCTTGAGCATCACGCGGCGCTTGGTCCTTCAAAATGTCCGAGAATTCAAACGTGTTCGCCTGCATGTGATCCAGGGATACCCGCCAGCGTCCCTGACCTACGGGAGTGGGATCCACCGGTTGGTAGACCATCGGCATGAGGTAAAGCGGGAACATTTCTCTCGTTGGGAAGGGGCCCATTTCCATCGGCTCCTGGCCGATCAGAGGCAGCATGCCTCCCAGCATCAAGGCCAGACTGATGCCATGGGCTTTCCTCCATCTGCCCGACAACTTCTTCCGCGAACGCATAAGTACCGTGGTAATTGAAGGCGTCAAACCGCACATATCTGAGGCGCGAAGTTCGTGGCGGAGCGCGTCAGAAGTAAGGCGCATCACTTGGTTCCCAGTCGCATGTCCAAAGGTGTCGTTGATCCGTTTGAAATGATCAAGGTCCACCTTCAGGACGCAAAGGGGATGGCCGCATCGGATGGCGAGACGGAGAGGATCAGCGATAATCTCAGGCTGAGTTGCTCGTACTCCCTGAACCGGAATTCTGTGAACGTGGCCAGGAAACGTGGGAGGGTGTGAGGAAGCCTGTTGTTCCATCGTCCACCAGCCTGGAAGGAATGAAATTGTATTGCACAGTTGGGTGAAAGTTGGAATTTGTGCCCGTCATGACGTGAAAATTCCATTTACTACGAGAACAAGTTAGGTCATTTCGACACGGGCAGGAGGGGTTCCACCCAGGGAATTCCAAGCGACCTGGCTGTCCGTCTCCTCCATTTTGGAATTCCTTGAGCAGAGGCTCCCGGATCTCGCTCAGGAAAGGCAGGCATCCAAGGGCAGATTGATGCAGAAGGTGGCACCGTGGCCGTACACGCTCTCAACCCAGACCTTGCCTCCGTGACGTTCCACCATCTGTCTGACGATCGAGAGCCCGAGGCCCGCCCTGGACTCGCCCCCGGTGGGCCTGGCAGACAATATCTGAAACGGGCAGAAGGCCTTGGCCTTGTCCTCCGGTGTCAGGCCAGGGCCTTGGTCCTTCACCTGGATCAAGGCAACGGGCTCTCCTTCCCGTTCGTGTGAACGGAGAGTCACCTGCACCTCCGAACCCGGGGGGGAATACTTGATGGCGTTGTTCACCAGGTTGTCCACGGCCATGCGCAGACCTTCCTCGTCCACTTGGCCCCAGCATTCCTCTGACCCCAGGTCCGGGATACGAAGGCGGATGTTTTTGCTCAGGGCATATTCCCAGTTGGACTTGACGACTTGGCGCAAAAGTTTGTAAATACTGCACTTTGTGTAATGAAAGGGAAGGTCCCGGATCTCACCTGCGGCAGCTTCTATGAGGTTGTTGATGCACTGCTGCATCCGCTTGCCTCCCTCTAGGATCCGCTGCGCCAGAGCGTCGATTCCGGTTTCAAGGGCCCCGGATTCAAAGGTGATCCGTTCCGCCAAGAGTAGGATCCCTGTAAGCAGGTTCTTCAGGTCGTGGGCGGACGTGGCCATGGACCGGATGGTGATATGTGGTCCGTAGTCCATCGTGTCCGAGCATTCGATCTGTGTATTCATCTGGAGTTTCATGTCCATGATTTTGTGACCTTGAAGGGGTGAGGGCATGGCATCGGTTCCATGCCTAGATAGAAGCTAGAGATCGATTGCAGACCTCGTTATCTGCTCCATCCGGCCGGGATGGAGGCGATCGTGGGATCGCCTCCATCTGGCATGATCAAACCTCCGGGACGGGGAGATGTGTCCGCCCACGTTCTACAAAGCTGCCCGGTTCAGAACCGGAAGATGAAGCTCGCATTGATGGCAGGCGCGTCTACCGTGGGTTTGCTGGTGTAACCCCGAGGAGCGAAATCGGCCACTTCGGGCTTGTATCGGCTCCAGGTGTAGCGCAGCTCGGCGCCCAGGTTCTTGGTGAACATCCAGCCATCCGGGAGGCGAGGTGAAGAGAGGCGGCATGCAGACCGGCCTTTCCTCCAAAGTGGAAGGAGATGAGGCTGCTGTTGACTCCTGCCGCATCGGCGATCTCTCGGATGGAGGCGCCTTCGAACCCCTTCTCGGCGAAGATGCGGATGGCGGCTTTCAATAGCATCAGTCTCGAGTTTGTGATCGGCGCAGGCGTTTTCAGGTTGTCTCTAGATTCAGTCATTGGTTTAGACCTCCTCCGAGCAGTCGATCCAGCTCGGCGCGCGTGAGATCATGTCCCAGGCGAGCGGCGAGAAGTTCTGCCTCGGAAGCATTGGCCTCGGCATCCGCTTCCAACTTTTTTGAGACTGGGATCAGTCCGGACTTGTGCTGATTCCCGGCCAGACGGGCCTTTTCTACGTTCATGGCATACGCATCTTCAGCGGCCTCTGACAGGATTCGCGCTGTTTCCAGCTTACGGAGCAGCCGATCGAGATCGATCTCGGTTCGGTTGCGCACCCGGTCGTAGTTGCTCGAGGCTTGGCTCGCAAGGGCAGCCCGCTGGTGGACCACACCGGATCGCTTGCCCCAATCAAAAATGGTCCAACTCAGGGAGAGCCCGTAGGAGGTGGAGTTGGCTTGGACGAAAGGAAGTCCATCCTGGTGGGTCTGACGAATGAAGGCACCCACTTCTGGAATGTATTCGGATTTACCTGCCTTGAGGGCGCTACGGCTTTTCTCGAGCGACGCCTGGGCAACCGCCAAATCGGGATTGGACGTCCGGACCTGTTCCAGCATCGCTTCGCGCGTTGGAAGCGGACGTGAATCAGGGGAGACAGGGGCAAGGTCCAGTGGAGTCTGAAGGGGTTCACCCATCAGGTCGTTGAGTTCCGAAGTGAGATCAGCGGCTGTGGCCTGGGCGGTACTCAGCTTGTAGCGGTTCTGAAGGAGCTTGGCCCGACTCCCAATTTGCTTCACATTCAGGGCATTCCCCGCTTTGACGGCATCTTGGGCATCCAGTTCCTGGGATTCGGCCGCAGCCACGCCTGCCTGAGCAGCCGAGATTTGGGCCTGAGCGATCAGAAGGCCATAGTAAGCCTGGCGTGTCTGATAGGCGATCTCGGTCTCTATCTTTCGCAGCTCGGCCTTTGCCACCCGCTCCTCGGCAGAAGCAACCTCGTTCCCATGGTGGATCTTAATAAGCTGGGTGAGGGGCTGACTCAAGGTGATGTTCTGATAGAAAAGATGCGTCTTACCCTGGCCCAAGTTGGCGTCCTGGGTCGGGAAGGGCCCTAGACCTGGCACGTTCCCGAGGGAGCCTGCCGGAACGGTCATGAATGGTTGATCGTTGCGCTTCAACCAGGTGGCATCCATTGCGAGTTGTGGGAAGTAGTCGGCTCTCGCCGTGTGTTTCTTCCCCGCTGCCTCATCGACCTTGGCCCGGGAGATGCGGATTGCCGCACTGTGGTCGAGGGCGCTGGCCACAGCGCTCTCGAGGGTCAGGTGCTTGGGGTCCGGCGCCCCCGCGCTGAGCGGGGATGCCAAGACCAAGGCCAGGAGGACCATCGGGATGACCGAAGCCACACGGCTTCCAGGAGACGAATTCTCTTTGGACCGGAACACGAGCACGTAGATGACGGGGACCACCAGGAGCGTGAAGAACATCGAGAAGATGAGTCCCACAGCCAGAACACTCGCAAGGGGGCTCCAGAGTTTGGAACCGGAGATGATCATGGGCGTGACACCCACGGCCGCAGCCATGGTGGTGAGGAAAATGGGACGGAGCCTGCGTTCGCCTGCAAGGGTGGCGGCCTCTACCAGAGGCACTCCCTCGTGCAGCTTTTCCTTAATGTAGTCGATGAGGATGATGGCGTTCCGGACCACGATGCCGCAGAGACTGATCATGCCCATGAAGGCCGTGAAGGGGAGCAGACCCAGCTTTGGTCATCCCGATTCATGCGGATCAACCAACCGGGCAGCCAAGTGGATTTTCTGGTCGATTTCACCCTGGGAGTCTCCTACAACATCGATCACCACAAGAAACTCATCCAGAAGATGAGCTGGGACGACCTTGAGATCGCGGCGGGGGCTGCCGCAGAAAAGCTGAAGAAGCTGCCGCCCTTGGTCCTGAAGGTGATGGGTGCCAACGATGTCACCGTCACCGTGGTGGACGAAGGGTCCGAAATCCTCCTTGGCCGCGAGTGCCACAAGTGGAAGATCGCCATGGGCCCGATGATCATCGAGACCAGCAACGATCCCTCGATCACCCCCCCGGTGCCCGCCATCCCCTATCAGCGCTTCCTCAGGCTTCATACCGCCATCGGCCAGCTGCAGGCCGATGCCGCCTCCACGCTCAAAGTTGGTGAGGAACTGGCCAAGGTGCAAGGCATTGCCATGAAGTACCGCATCTTGCTGCCCATCGCGGGACAGACGACGACTACCACCACCCATATCGAGGAAGGGCCCATTCCCCCCTCCGCCTTCGAACTGCCTGCGGACTACCAGGTGGAAGACACAGGCAAGCAACTGCGGGAGAACCTGGGCGTATACGTCAGTCGTCCTGCTTCTGTAATCCAGGTTCAGCCGTGTTCAGGGATCTGAGGACCGTCGTCAGTCCGTGGCGGCGATGGGTGGCCATCGGTCTGCTGCTGACGGCAGGGGTCCTGGCCGTCTCAGTGCTGGGTGATGGTCACGGCTACCCCGTGCTGGTGCGGGCGCGCGAGCTCGTATTCTGGGCCCTGGGCTGCTACCTGGGAATCCGGGTCTTCACCCATGTGCTGCTGGACCCGCTGCTGAGCCACTGGCGCACCTCCACTCCCGGGTTCGCCCGGGATCTGGTGGTGGTCGCTCTGTACCTGGGTGCCGCGATCTTCCTGCTGCACAGATCTGTGGGCGTGAACCTGGGCACCCTGATGAGCACGGGCGCCATCGCCGCGGCGGTGGTGGGTCTTTCCATGCAGGAGACTCTGGGCAACCTGTTCGCTGGCATCTCCATGAGCCTTTCCCCGGCCTTCCGGGTGGACGACTGGGTGGAGGTCACCGGCAATCTGAGGGGTAGCAGCGGTCAGGAGAACTTCATCGGCCGGGTCGATGCCATGACCTGGCGCACGGTCCAGATCATCACCGAGAACGGGGACACCACCATCCTTCCCAACCGGATCATCGCCCAGGCAGTGGTCACCAACCTGTACGCCCCTTCCGGTCTCCACCGACGCACTTTCAAGGTTGTCATTGCTCCCCACGACGCCATGGCGGCCACCCTGGCGGCCCTGGAGCAGGCCCTGGGCGGCATCCCCCACTACCCCAATCGCAAGCCCGAGGTCAGAACCCACAGTTTCGACATGGGCGGAGTAGTACTGGAATTGCGGTTTTGGGCCCTTGGATTCCGTCATGGCCGGGCTGCCAACTACCAGGCGGTGCGCCTGACCCAGACGGTGCTGAACCGCCTCGAGGTGCCCCTGCTGGGGCCCCACGGACCTACCCCCACCTGGACTGACCCGGTGGTACTCAGGGACGGGGCCATGGAAGACATCCTGGAACGCTTCGGGTTGCCGCGGGAGTGGGCCCCGGAGCTCAAGGAGGGCGTGGTCCTGCGCCGGGCCGAGCCAGGCGAGGGAGTGATTCGGGAAGGGGATCCGGGCGCGTCCCTGTTCCTGGTCATGGCCGGCACCTTGCAGGCGGTGAAGGCGGTCGAGCGGTTCGAACCCTACACCGGGCTGTTCTGGGAGGTGATCGGGGAACTCGGCCAGGGGGCCTGGTTCGGCGAAGGCTCCCTGCTCACGGGCGCGCCCCGCCGGGCCACGGTGGTGGCGGTGACGGCGTGCGAGCTGGTGGAGGTACCCAAGGCCGCCTTCGAGCGCGTCCTGCGCAGCGCCCCCCATCTGGTGGAGGGCCTGGTCGAACTGAAGGAATCCAGGTCCGGGCACTTGTCCGACTTGACCCGGACGGCCAACCGCCGAGACTTGGCGCGGGCGGAAATCAAGCGCTGGTTTGGGCTCTGATCCCCATGCGATGTTTCCTGGCCATCCTCCTCCTGAGTTTCTGCCTGTGGGCCCAGGCCCAGGAACGCCTCGCGCTGACCGTGAGTCCGCCAGACCAGCGGTTCCGTTTCCTGCCGGTGCTCCACGCGCCCGGTGAGCGCCCGCTGGTGCTGGCTCTGCGGGGCGGAAGCGCCAAGGGCCTGGCCCACGCCGGCGTGCTGCGGCGCCTGGAAGAGGAAGGCTGGCACCCCGAGGGAATCGTGGGCACCAGCGCCGGCAGCTTCGCAGCGGCGCTCTACGCCAGCGGTTTCGGCGGGGTCGGGGCCGAGCGGATCTTCGAGCGCCGCGATTTCTCACTGGTGCTCGATGATCGACGGCGGACGCCGGGCCTGAGCGCATCCGAGGACGAGGAGCGGCACGGCACCTTGATGGGACTCTCCTTCGTCGGCGGTCGGCCCATCCTGGTGCCCGGCGAGGAGCGTGCGCGCCGCCTGCGGATCGCCCTGTTCGAAACCCTGGCCCGGGCCCAGGCGCTGGGTGGCTCCGACTTCGACCGCCTCGGTTCCCGCCTGCGGGTTGTCACGTCCAGCCTCACGCGGGGCGAGGCCCGCATCCTGGCCCAGGGGGACCTTGTGGATGCCGTGAAGGCCTCCATGTCCATCCCGGGGCTGTTGGCCCCCGTGACCATCGGAGATGAGCAACTGGTGGATGGAGGCCTGGTGGAGAACCTGCCCGCCATGGCGGCCCGCTCGGCATTTCCCGGCGCCCGCATCCTCGCCGTGAACATCGGGCGAACCTGGAACACCACGCCGCCTTCCGACATCCTGACCCTGCTGGACCGCAGCCTGGACCTGGCCATGCGGGTCACCGAATCGCGCAGCGAGGCGAATTCGGATCTGGTGATCCGGCCCGAGACCGACCAGGTGGACGAGTTCGCCTACCGGGGCAAGGAGTCCCTGCTCTTCGAGGCTGGCGCGACCGCCCTCAGTGGCGCCCTGCCCAAGCTGGAGGCCCTCCTGATGGCGGATGCCGGGGTACCGGCCGCGACCACCCTGAGGGTCGATGGCCCCGGGCATCCTGATCTGGCTGGGTTGCTGGCCGACACCCGGCCGGCCGCCGGTCCCTGGCGCCGCGCCGACCTCTGGCGCCTGCTCCGCCGTGCCTACCGAAGGTTGCCGCTGGAACAGGCCTGGGTGGATCTGCCCGCCACTCCTGAAGGCGAGGCTACCTTCCACTGGGAGCCCGCGGCTCTCATCCAGCGGGTACAGTTGGACCTGCCCGCGGACTGGGCCACGACCTACAAGGCCCGAGTGGTCCAGAGCCTGCGCGAGCGGGGCCTGGTCACGGGGCAGCCCTTCCACGCCGCACGCTTCGGACTGGCTGAACAGGAACTCCTCGCCGAGGCCGTCGGCAAGGGCGCAGCCATGCTGGATCTGCGGGGCAGTGGTTTCGCCAATGGGGTGCTCACCCTCCAGGTGCGTGAGCCCAGCCTCGTGCGCGTGCAAGTGGAGCCCGGCCCCATGGCGGCCTCCACCCGCGCCATCGCCCAGGAGTTGGAAGGCCAAGCGCTTCGCGCCTCGGAACTGGAGGAGGTACTGGGACGCGCCCAGGACCGCATGGGTTTCCAGCGGCTGGAGACCCGCCTCCAGGAGCGCGAAGAGGGCCTTGTCCTCAACCTTCGCCCCGTGGGCACCCAACCCACCCTACTGAACCTCACCCTGGCCTACGAAAGCGACTGGGGCCCGCACGGCGGGGTCCTTATGCGGGGCCGGAACCTCTTCGGCGGCGGCGAGAGCGGCTCCATCGAAGCGGTGGCCGACAACCTCCAGAAGCGCCTGGAGGGACACGTGGCCTGGAGCTTCCCCTCCCTTCCAGCCTTGTCGCTGGGGGCTTTCGGCACTTGGTCGCAAAACGACGTGCGTGGCGGCGTCCTGTTCGTGGAGCCCATGGCGGACCTAGACTCGCGCTTCACCCGGAAGGAATTGGGCGTGGAGGCCATCCTGCGCTGGGGCAAGGAGGATCGAGCCCGCTTCGGCCTCGCGGCCTTCCAGCACAGGGGCACCTTCACCCGCGCAGGGACCGACATCGACACGCCGAATGCCACGGTGGTGCGGGGCTGGCTGGAGTGGGACGATCTGGACTTCCACACCATCCCCACCGAAGGCACCCTCCTGCGCTTTTCGGCGGACCGGAGCCTCTCCGTGGAAGGCGAGGCCCACCCGTACTGGCGCAGCTATGCCCGAGCCAAACGCCACCAGCCCCTGAGTTCCAACTGGGGACTAATGGTGGACACCGAAGTGGCCCTGTCGAAGGATGCGCCGCCGGATCGCCTGTGGATCGCGGGCGGCAGCGATTCCTTTATCGGCACCCGCAGTGCCGCCTACCTCATGCCGAACTTGGCGGCACTAAAGATCGGCCTGCCCTACACCAAGGCGTCGATGGTGGGTACGGGCTGGCAGATCGGCCCCCGCTTCGACCTGGGTCGGGCCTCTGACCAGCCGTCCACTTTGGGCGATGGCCTGCGCATCGAAGGGTTGGGCCTGGTGGCCAGGACCGGCTTCCGAGAATTCTTCATGGAGTTATCCGTCGGCCGGGTGCACCTCCACCGAGGCTCCGCCTCCCAACACGAGAACCGGGTGTCGATTCTCCTGGGCGCCCGGCCTTTCGATCTCTGGCGGAGGAAGTAGCCCCGGGGCCAAGCCCCGTGACGGTGCCCCCAGTCAGGCCCTTGAAATTTCCGTGAGTTTCTATGCCAGTGCTAAGTCCAGCCGCTTGCCTAGAGGCAAAGCTTCCCGCCCAGGGGCTTCCCGCCCAGGAGGTGGAAATGCAGGTGGAAGACGCTCTGGCCGGAGTCGGGGCCGTTGTTGCTCAGGAGGCGCCAACCCCTGGCGGCGATCCCGTGTTCCTGGGCCAGGCGGGTGGCCACCTGGGGAAGCCGCCCCACGACTTCCGCGATCTCAGCGGTCATGTCACCCAACCCCTCACAGTGGGCCTTGGGGATGAGCAGCAAGTGCACCGGCGCCTGCGGAAAGATGTCCTTGAAAGCGAGCAGGCTGTCATCTTCGTACACTAGGGCGGCGGGGATTTCCTTCCGCGCGATCTTGCAGAACAGGCATTCGCTCGTCGTGGCGCTCATCAGGACCTCCCATGTTCCATATCATCTTGCATCAGCCCGAGATTCCGCAGAATACCGGAAGCATCGGCCGCCTCTGCGTGAACAACGGGGCGAAGCTCCACCTGATCCATCCGCTGGGTTTCGACACCAGCGATTATTACTTGCGTCGGGCTGGCCTGGATTATTGGGAGAAGCTGGAGCCCACACACTACGAGAACTGGGAGGATTTCCTGACCCGCACGCCCGCGAAACGCCTCTGGTTCTTCAGCACCAAGGGCGCACGGCGACATACGCAAGTGCCCTGGGCCTACGGCGACGGCCTGGTGTTTGGCCAGGAGACGGTAGGGCTTCCCGATCACCTCCTGAAGGCCTACAACGACCATCTGGTGCGGATCCCCATGGTGGGCGACCACCATCGCAGCCTGAACCTGGCGCAGGCGGCAGCCATTGGCCTTTACGAGGCGCTGCGGCAGACTGAGAACTGGTAATCCTCGTACCGGAGTCCCCATGAGCCAGGCCCCCATCCGCGTCGTCATCGCCAAGCCCGGCCTGGATGGGCATGATCGCGGCGCCAAGGTCGTGGCCCGGGCCCTGCGGGATGCCGGCATGGAGGTCATCTACACCGGCCTGCGCCAGACGCCCCAACAGATCGTGGCCGCGGTGGTGCAGGAGGACGCCCGGGTGCTGGGCATGAGCATCCTCAGCGGTGCCCACAACCAGATCTTCCCCGAGGTCATGCGCCTGCTGAAGGAACAGGGCGCGGATGATGTGCTGGTGTTCGCCGGCGGCATCATCCCCGACGGCGATATCCCCGATCTCAAAGCCATCGGCATCCGCGAGATCTTCCAGCCCGGCACGAACACCGACGACATCGTGGCCTTCATCCGCCGCGAGATCTCCGCCTGATGGCCAAGACCTCACCCCTGTTCGAGTGCACCGCCTGCGGCGCGCGCCATCCCAAGGCCATGGGCAAGTGTACCGGCTGTGGCGCCTGGGATACGGTGCAAGAGGTGCGCGGAAGCCTGAAGCGTGACCTTCAGCGGGCGGGCTCGGCCTACGCGCAAAGCCACTACACAGGCCCTGTTGCCTTGCCCGATGTGGATGTGACGGACACCGAGCGCAGCCCCACGGGTCTGGTGGAGTTGGATCGGGTCCTGGGCGGCGGTGTGGTGCCGGGCATGGTGGCCCTGCTGGGCGGTGAGCCCGGCATCGGCAAGTCCACCCTGCTGTTGCAATGGGCCGCCACGGCGGAAGGCACCGTCCTCTATGCCAGCGGCGAGGAGAGCGAGCGCCAGATCAAGCTGCGGGCCCAGCGCCTTGGCGCCGAGAACCCCGGCATCCACCTGCTGGCGGAAACGGACGTGCGCCGCATCATCGAGGAGGCTGAGCGCATGAAGCCGGGCCTGCTGCTGGTGGACAGCATCCAGACCCTCTTCGATCCCGACTTCGAAAGCAGCGCCGGCAGCGTGAGCCAGGTGCGCGGCTGCGCCGCCATGCTCACCCGCTGGGCCAAAACCACGGGCACCCCCCTGGTGCTGGTGGGTCATGTCACCAAAGATGGAAGTCTGGCGGGCCCCAAGGTCCTGGAGCACCTGGTGGACACGGTGCTGGCCTTCGAGGGCGACCGCCATCACCATCATCGCCTGTTGCGGGCGCTGAAAAACCGCTTCGGCGCGGCCTTCGAGCTGGGCGTCTTCGCCATGACCGAGAAGGGCCTGGTGCCCGCCGAGGGCAACCCCTTCTTCCTCGACGCCGAACCCCGGCCGGGTTGCGCCGCCACGGTGGTGCTCAGCGGCACCCGGCCCATGGTGGTGGAGATCCAGGCTCTGGTCGCCGCCGCGGGCCTGGGCATCCCCCGCCGCACGGCCCTGGGCATCGATGGACCACGGCTGGCCATGCTCTGCGCCGTGGCGGAGCGCCGGGGCGGCGTGCAACTCCATGACCGGGACATCTACGTCAACGTGGCAGGAGGCCTGGAGATCGAAGACCCCGCCGCCGATCTCGCCGTGATCGCCGCCCTCTGCAGCAGTGCGGGAGGGCGTCTGCTGGCCGAGAAGTGCCTCTTCATGGGCGAAGTGGGGCTGACCGGCGAAGTGCGACCCGTGGCCCAACTTCCCTTGCGGCTCCAGGAGGGAGCGCGCCTGGGGTTCGCCTCGGCTGCCGTGCCCCGCCTCGGTCTGGAAGGGAAAAGCCCCCTTGATCTCTTCCCCGAGACCAGCGTTGAACGCCTGCGGGGGAAGGCGTGGCTGAAGGGGGTCGTGGAAGAATGAACGGGGTCTCTGGGAGGCCAGTCTCCTCATTCCGCTTTATGATCGCCTCATGACCTGGCGACCCATTCCCCGGGTGGACGTGGATTCCCGCGCCCTGCCCCTTGATCCCCGCCAGGGCTACTTGCTGTCGCGCCTGGATGGGACCCTAGACCTGCCCACCCTCGCGGCGCTCACCGGCCTGGAGGAAGGTGAGCTGGCTGGGATGCTGCACGAACTGGTGGCCCTGGGCGCCGTGGCCGTTGAGGAACCCTCCGCCCCGGTGGCACCTCATCCGGCCATCGAACCCAATCCCGGGGAGAGCGAACCCCGAGGCGAGGAGGCGGACGAGGATGCCCCCCTCGTCGCCGCCCGGGCGGCAACCCACCGCCAGTTGTTCGAGCATCAGCTGCACGCCCGGCCGGTGGATGAGCGCGTGGCCCTGGCGCACGCGGCCGTGGAACCCGAACTGAGCGCCTTCTGCTTCGATCCTACGGCCGAGGTGATCCGCGCCGTGCTGGAGAACCCCCGGGTGGGCCCCGTCCACGCCCGCCTTCTCGCGGCGCACCACCGGACCTCTGCGGGCCTGGAGGCCCTGGGCGGCCGCGCGGCCTTTACGAACGACCCTGGCGTGCGCCGAGCCCTCCTCCAGAACCCGCTGCTCCCGGCCAGCCTCTACCGCCGGCTCTGGTCCTCCCGGCGCCTGCTTGAGCAGTACCTCGTGGCCACCTCGCGCGATGCACCCGAGCAGGTGCGCGCCATGGCCCGTGATCTCCTCCGCGCCAGCTTCACCCAGCGCACGGGCGAGGAGAAGGCCGAGCTCATCTTCACCACCGAAGGCCGCTGCCTCGCCAGCCTGGTGGGTCTCACCCTCGACGGCCACGCCACCGCCCTGCTCTGCCGCCGCACCTACGTCTCTACCCTGCTCATCCAGAACCTGGGCCGCTGGAGCGCCACGCCGCCCCAGCTCATCGCCCACCTCCGCCGCCAGGACACCGTGAAGCGCAACGCGCCCCTGCGCCAGCTGCTGGAGCGGCACCCCAATGCGAGCGGATGACCGCCAGCTGAGCTAGCGCGTCACCCAGGTGGCGAAAGTCATCCAGAGCCCGGTGCCGGCCAGGGCCAGGCGCAGCCAGTGCGACAGGATGATGAAGAGCCCGCCCCACAGGAAAGCCGGATGGAGGCGGCCCGTGTGGCGGCGATCGTAGATCGCACAGCCGATCACCGCGAGATCCGTCAGCCCGAAGTAGGCCAAGGGGCCCGCCTTGGCGATGGCATCCAGCGGGATCCGCGCGATGGCCGCCGCGAGGATGCCCACGCAGGAGAGCAGCATGAACCGCTTGTGGTAGTCTCCCCGGGCCCTGAGGCCAAGGCCCGCGCCGACCATGGTTCCGAACACCACCATGTCCCCCAAGGGCACCACCAGGAAGATCAGGGGCGGCGGTCCCGGGGAGCGCCCCGAGTGGGCGGCATTGATGGCCGTCACCGTACCGACCACCAGCACCGCCACGGCCAGGAAGGCTCCGAGCATCCCGAGCTGACGATGGAGATCCAGCCGGCGCACAGCCACCAGCCGCGTCTGCACGACAAACAGGCCGAACCAGAGGCTCATGATCAGGCCGTGCAGATGTAGCAGGGGCGGGAGCGTGGGCGTGCCGAAGGCCACCTTTAGATAGTAGGTCTTGGCGAACCCCAGGAGCACGAGGCCGACGATGGCCCAGGCGCCGAAGGTGTAGAGGCCGTGGCGCGAGGCAAGTGCCGTCGCACGCGAGTCAGTGGTCATGTCTGTCCTCCGGGTGCAAGGGCAACGGTGGAAAAGCAAAGAATGGAGTGGCCCTTCATGTTGGGCTACTGAGACCCATGATCAATAGTTTTTTATCGATATTTTTTTCTAACGACAATGAAACATCCAGGCCTATTCCTGTCTCTGCGCCCGGTCCTCCGGTGGCCCGCCGCGCAGCATGTCGGCAGGGACCGGAGGGAGGTCAGGAGCGAAACGACGACCTCCCGAGCTCCACCGGGAGGAGATCGTGGTTGAGCGGCGGGGTGGCCTTCTGTCAGCCACCGCCCTCTTCAGAAGGAAAGCCTGACCAACCGCCAAGGCACTAAGACCACCAAGAAAACCGAAGACAGATTGCCTTTGCGGTTCTGGGTGGTCTTGGTTGTGTTTCTATATTTATGAAGGCAGGCCGGCTCAGGCGTAGACGCGCTGGAGCCCCGGATCCTGGGTCAGTTCCTCGATGAGGTCGCGGACGCTGATCAGGTCACGGAGCTTGGCGCCGTTGCTGCCGGTGAAGAAGAGGCCGTTCTCTTCGTCGCCTTGCATGGCATCAGCCAGACGGTCGGCGATGCAGTAGCCCACGGCCGCGGCGCCCTTGCCGTGGCCGCAGGGCGACAGGCAGTTGCTGACGCAGCGGATCTGGGGCGCGGTGCCGGCCTCGATGCGCGCCTGCAGGGAGGTGCGCACGCCGCGGGCGGGCAGGCCCACGGGAGACTTCATGAGGCCGATGTCCTCAGCCTTGGCACGGAGGATGACCTCCTTGAAGATCGGGGAAGCATCGCACTCGAAGGTGCCGATGAAGCGGGTGCCCATCTGCACGCCGGAGGCACCCAGAGCCAGGAAGCGCTGGATGTCCGCGTGATCCCAGACGCCGCCGGCCACCAGGATGGGGAAGTCGCCCCACTTGTCCCGCTCCGCGATGACCTCGGGCAGGATGTTCTCCAGGGTGTGGGCCGGATCGGCGCAGCCCTCGTGGCTGAAGCCCTGGTGGCCGCCGCTTTCGGGGCCTTCCAGCACCACCGCGTCGGGCAGGCGGTTGTATTTCCGCTGCCACTGCTTGCAGATCACCTGGAGCGCCCGGCCCGAGGACACGATGGGCACCAACGCCACGTCCGCGTCGCCCACCATGCCCGGCAAGCCCAGGGGCAGACCCGCGCCCGACACGATCATCTGGGCGCCACCTGCGAGGGAAGCCTTTACGGCGGCTTCGTAGCCCTCGATGGCACAGAGGATGTTCACGCCCACGGCACCGCGGCCAGCTGCACGTTCCCGGGCCTCCCGGATGATCCACTCCAGGGCCTTCGGCGGATTCAGCGAATCGGAGCCATCGGGACGGCCCAGGCGCATCTTCGGATTGGCCGAGCCGTGATAGCCCGTGCCGATGGCCGAGACCAGGCCCACACAGCCCTCGTGGGCGACGGCCCCGGCGAGCCCCTCCCAGGAGATGCCCACGCCCATGCCACCCTGTTGGATGGGATAGGCCAGGTCGAGGTTGCGGATCCGCAGGCGCGGCAGCGTGCAGGCACCTTTGCGCACCAGAGCCTGAGCCATGGAATCAAGGCCGGCCATGAGGCGCGACCGGAAGGCCGCCAGCGGCGAGGCATCCAACATCGAGGGTGTGCGGGGCTGAAGGCCGAAGGCGCCGTCGGCCATGGCCTGCTTCGCCTCGGCTTCGGTATCGGCCGTGGCCATCACGGGCAGGCCCAGAGAACGGAGAGCCGCGACCAGGCCGGGCCGGGCCAATAGCGCGGAAGCGCCGCCGGCCTTCGCCTGGGCTGCTTCTTCTGCGTTCTGGACGGCCACAATGCGGGGCAGGTTCGCCTGGCGCAATAGATCCAGCGTGGGGGGCAGCTCCGCCGTGTGCAGGAGGAAGGCCACGCCAGCCTCGCGGGCCGCGGCCATGACGCTGTCGGCACTGTCGCGGAGGCCGCGCAGGTCCAACCCGATCTTGCCCCCATCACGCATGGAGGCTCTCAGTTCGTGCAGTCGTTCCCGGAGCTTGGCGGTATCGGGAAAAGCTTCGGTGCGGGGCAAGGCCCAGCCGCCAGCCCGGAGGAAGGCGGCCTGGAAATCAAGCGACCCGGGAGCCTGCCAGCCCTGGAGGGTGGGCAGGGACGCGGTGTTGAAGACAGACTCGGACATGCAGGGCTCCGTGGGAGCGGAAATGGCTTATCTCCCAAGGACTATTGTGAGGCCAATACCCCTGTGACGGAGTTCAACCTTCCTACCTTGGGTCAAAAGCCTTGACCGCTCCCCCGGGATTCTCCTAGCTGCGTGGGGCCTGCGCTGGCGCCGGGACCTCGACGGGATCAAGGAAAGGCATCATGCGACGCAGCTCGCGACCCACCTGCTCCAGGGGATGGTCGTGGTCGGCGGCCCGCTGGGCCTCGAACCACTTGCGGCCCGTGCGGTTTTCCTCGATCCAGGCGTTGGCGTAGCGGCCGTCCTGGATCTCCTTGAGGATCTCCTTCATTTCAGCCTTGGTCTGGTCGGTCACGATGCGGGGGCCGCCGGTGTAGTCGCCGTACTCGGCCGTATCGCTGATGCTGTAGCGCATGTAGCTGAGGCCGCCCCGCTGCATCAGGTCCACGATGAGCTTCAGCTCGTGCAGGCACTCGAAGTAGGCGATCTCAGGCTGATAGCCGGCTTCCACCAGCGTCTCGAAGCCTGCTTTCACGAGGGCGCTGGTGCCGCCACAAAGTACAGCCTTCTCACCGAAGAGATCGGTTTCTGTTTCTTCCGTAAACGTCGTCTCCAGGACGCCTGCCCGAGTCAGGCCAAGGGCCGCCGCATAGGACAGGGCCATGGCTTGGGCCTGCCCGCTGGCGTCCTGGTGGACCGCCACCAGGGCCGGCGTGCCACCGCCTTCGACGAAGACCTCACGGACGCGGTGGCCGGGGCTCTTGGGCGCCACCAGGCTCACATCCACGCCGGCGGGCGGCTTGATGAGGCCATACCGGATGTTGAAGCCGTGCGCGAACATCAGCGTTTTGCCCGGAGTCAGGTGGGGCGCGATGGCTTCCTCGTAAAGGGCGGCCTGACCCGTATCTGGCGTGAGCACCATGATCACATCCGCCCAGGCTGACGCCTCGGCGGGGGTCATGACGGTGAGCCCCTGGGCCTCAGCCTTCGCCCGGGAGGCGGAGCTGGCCGGCAGGCCCACCCGGACGTGGACGCCACTGTCCTTGAGGTTGAGGGCGTGGGCGTGGCCCTGGGAACCGTAGCCCAGGATGGCGACCTTGCGGGCGCGGATGAGGCCGAGGTCGGCGTCGTAGTGGATCTTGGCCATGGTGGGCTCCTTGTTGGTGGTCGGGATGGGAAGGTTTTGGGTCAGACGGACATGGCTTGGTTGCTGGCCGGTTCGGAAACCCGGTCAGGGCGGGCTTCCGGTGAGGCCCGGGGCCCCCGGGCCATGGCGACGGCACCCGTGCGGCCCAATTCGAGGATTCCGTAGGGGCGCAGCGCATCCACCAGGGCATCGATCTTGTCGGGACCGCCAGAGCACTCGATGGCGAGGCTGTCCCCGGCGATGTCCACCACGTTGGCGCGGAAGACCTGGGCCAGCTGGAGGATCTCGGAGCGGACGTCCAGTCCCGCCGCCACCCGGATGAGGGCCAGGTCCCGCACCACCTTCGGACGGTCGCCCAGCTGCTGGACCTCAAGGACGTTCACCTGCTTTCGCAAGTGCTCCACCGCCAGCCGGACAGTGGTTTCTTCTGCGTCCACAACGATGGTCATGCGGGACTGGCGGGGCCGCTCCGTGGGGCCCACGGTGAGGGAATGGATGTTGAAGCCCCGGCGGCGGAACAGCGAGGCGACGCGCGTCAGCACGCCGGGTTCATCATCGGTATAGACCACGAGCACATGGGGCATGGGGTTCCTTTCAAACAGGGTCGGACCCGGTTTCGGCGATGACGCTGGCAGAAGGGCGCCGGATCATCTCGTGCAGCGCCGCCCCGGCAGGAACCATGGGATAGACGCTGTCCTCCTGCTCCACCCGGAACTCGATGAGGGCGGTACCTGCCGCTGCCCGGGCCGCGGCCACGGCCTCAGCCAATGCAGCCCGGGTGTCCACGCGTTGGCCATGGATACCGAAGGCCTCGGCCAGCTTCACGAAGTCCGGCGACAGGATGGGGGTCGCGGCGTAGCGGCCCTCGTAGAACATGGCCTGCCACTGGCGGACCATGCCGAGGAAGCCGTTGTTGATGACGGCGATGTTCACCTTCACCCCCTCCTGCACCGCGGTCATCAGCTCGGCGAAGGTCATCTGGAAGCCGCCGTCGCCGGCCACCACCCAGACCTCGGCCTCGGGCCGGGCGATCTTCGCGCCAATGCCCGCCGGCAGCGCAAAGCCCATGGTCCCCGCGCCCCCGCTGGTGATGAGGCTGCGCTCCGCGTCGTGATGGTAGTACTGGGCCTCCCACATCTGGTGCTGGCCCACGTCTGTTGCCACCACGGCCTGGCCGTCGGTGAGGCGCCAGAGGTCGTGCATCACATGGGCGGCGTAGAGGTGGCCGTCGTCCGGCAGGTTCTTGATGTCCCTGACCGCGGAATCACCGCGCCACTCCCGGATCTTCCCCAACCAGGCAGAGCGGTCCGCCACTGGGACGCCGGGCAGCAGGGCCTGCAGGGTGCTGCGCAGGTCTCCGGCGATGGCCACGTCCACCGGCACGTTCTTCCCCAGTTCGCTGGCATCGATGTCGATGTGGATCTTCTTCGCGTGGAGAGCGTACTCCTTGAGCTTGCCGGTCACGCGGTCGTCGAAGCGCATGCCCAGAGCCAGCAGGAGGTCCGCCTCCTGGATGGCCTTGTTGACCCAGGCCTCGCCGTGCATGCCCATCATGCCGAGGCTGAGGGGATGAGTAGCGGGCACCGCGCCCAGACCCAGCAAGGTCAAGGCGAAGGGGATGTCCGCCCGTTCGGCCAGGGTGAGCACCTCGGCCCGGGCGCCGGAGAGCTGGATGCCATGGCCCGCCAGGATGAGCGGCCGCTTGGCGTGGCGGATCAGTTCCAGCGCGCGGTCCAGCGCGGTCGGATCCAGGGGCGGCGGCAGGTGGCGCAAGTGCCGGATGGGCTGGGCCGCTTCCCAATCGAGGTCCGCCCGGCCCTGCTGGGCGTCCTTGGTGATATCCACCAGCACGGGACCGGGACGACCGCTCTTCGCCACCGCGAAGGCCTCCCGCAGGGCGGGCACGATGTCGCTGGCGCGGGTGACCAGGTAGTTGTGCTTGGTGACAGGCAGGGTGATTCCGGTGATATCCACTTCCTGGAAGGCGTCGGTGCCCAGCACGCCGGAGCCCACCTGCCCCGTGATGGCCACCAGTGGGGTGGAGTCCATCATGGCCGTGGCCAAGCCCGTCACCAGGTTCGTGGCGCCGGGGCCCGAGGTGGCCACCACCACGCCCACCCGCCCGGAGGCGCGGGCGTAGCCGTCCGCCATGTGCACGGCGCTCTGCTCGTGGCGCACCAGCACGTGGCGGATGTCGAAACCCACCATGGCGTCGTAGGCCGGCAGGATGGCCCCGCCCGGATAGCCGAAGACGGTGGTGACGCCTTCCCGCGTCAGGCATTCCCAGATGAGCTGGGCCCCCGTGTGCGTTCCAGTCAGAGTCATGGTTCCCCCTTCACTGGGCCAAGGTGATCGCGCCTTCGGAGGCGCTGGCCACCGTGGCGGCGTACTTCGCGAAGACGCCTGTGCGGTACCGCGGCGCGGGGGCTTTCCACTCGGCCCGACGCTTCGCCAGCTCCGCCTCCGGCACCTTCAGATCCAGGCGTCGGGTGGGAATGTCGAAGACCACCGTGTCGCCCTCGCGCACCAGGGCGATGGGCCCACCCACGGCCGCCTCCGGCGCCACGTGACCCGCCATCAAGCCGCGGGTGGCGCCTGAGAAGCGGCCATCGGTGAGGAGCGCGACGGATTCGCCGAGGCCGGCGCCCACCAGGGCCGCGGTGACGCCCAGCATCTCGCGCATGCCCGGACCACCCTTGGGACCTTCGTAGCGGATCACCACCACGTCACCGGGGTCGATACGTCCTTCCTGCACGGCCGCGAAGGCATCCTCCTCATGCTCGAAGACGCGGGCCGGGCCCGTGTGGTGCAGGCGCTCGTGGCCGGCCACCTTGATGACGCAGCCCTCCGGCGCCAGGCTGCCGCGCAGGATCACGAGACCGCCGCTGGCCTTCAGGGGCTTGTCGAAGGGGCGCACGACCTCCTGCCCGGGCGTCTCCGGCGCACCAGCCAGTTCTTCGCCCAGGGTGCGACCGGTCACGGTCATGGCCGCGCCATGGATGAGCCCGCCCTCCAGCAGGCGGTTCGCCACCAACCGGATGCCCCCGGCGGCGTACAGGTCCGGGGCCATGAACCTTCCGCCGGGCTTCATGTCCGCCAGCAGCGGCGTGCGGGCGCTCACACGATCGAAGTCCTCCAGGGTGAAGGGCACACCGGACTCCCGGGCCAGGGCGAGGTAGTGCAGCACGGCGTTCGTGGAACCTCCCGTGGCGGCCACGGCGGCCACGGCGTTCTCGAAAGCCTCCCGGGTGAGGATGGCGCTGGGGCGCAGGTCGCGCTTCAGCAGCTCCATGACGAGGCGCCCGCAGGTCTCGGCGGCCTCGCCCTTGCGGGGATCCTCCGCGGGAATGCCGTTGAGGCCCATGGGGCTGAGGCCGAGGAGCTCCAGGCTGGCGGACATGGTGTTGGCGGTGAACTGGCCGCCACAGGCTCCGGCGCCGGGACAGGCGGCATCCTCGACTTCCTTCAGGCCCGCGTCGTCCAGGCGGCCCGCGCTGTGGGCGCCCACGGCCTCGAAGACATCCTGCACGGTGAGGTCCTTCCCCTCGCAGTGCCCGGAGGCCGTGGAGCCGCCGTAGAGGATCAATCCGGGGATGTCCAGGCGAGCCAGGGCCATGGCCACGCCAGGATTGGTCTTATCGCAGCCGGAGAGGCACACCAGCCCGTCGAAGGCGTTGCCCCGGGCCACCAGCTCGATGGAATCGGCGATGACCTCGCGGCTCACCAGGGAGGCCTTCATGCCTTCCGTGCCCATGGTGATGCCATCGCTGATGGAGACCGTGCAGAACTCCATGGGTGTGCCGCCGGCGGCACGCACGCCCACCTTCACGCGCTCCGCCAGCTCGCGCAGGTGGTAGTTGCAGGGGCCGATCTCGGTCCAGGTGTTCGCAATGCCGATGATGGGCTTGGCCAGGTCCTCGTCCGTGAAGCCGATGGCCTTGAGCATGGCCCGGGCCGGGGCGCGGCTGGGGCCTTGCGTGATGACGCGGCTGCGGCGATTGAGAGATTGTCCTGCGTCCGTCATGGTCTTCCTCAGTGGAAGGCCGCCGACCTCGGAGTGGCAGGACCGATGTGAAAAGGCCCCGCATCCTTCGAGGTGCGGGGCCGGTTTCGGTTTTGTTCCGAGAACTTAGGGGGCCCCCACCTCGCCGCTAATAATCAGCACGGCGGGAATGGCCACCAGGCCGGCCACGGGGCGCACCACTGCGGGCGACATCGCCGCAGGTGCCGAGTGGTCGAAGGGGGAGAAGCTCATGGGCAACGAGTTTCAGGGGTCGTGTGGGAAAAGTCAACCAGGAAGTCGGGCCGTATCGGGGGGTCATGGGAATCCTCAGGAGAATCGATTTCGAAAGGGTCGGGCTGATGTGAAAAGGCCCCGCCTGGGTGCGGGGCCGGGATCCAGATGGTGTGCCGTCCCCGCCCCTAGCCCGTCAGCCGCAGTACCAGCCCGGGCAGCCTGGTAATCAGGACGACAGCCCGCACTCGGGAGAGCGGGAGCACGTCGATGCGGGCAGAGGTGGGAGGCATGGGTTGGGTTTCCGGGTGGAGGAAGAAGGGAGTGAGGATCAGAGCTGGTTGCGGACGCCCTCGGGCGAACCGCACCAGGCATAGGCGGAGTCGGCGAGCCGGGCTCCTTTGGCGCCGGGAGGACGGATGGCCTCGCGGATCCGCGTGCCCAGGGCGCGGGTGCCGTGGTGGTGCTTGAGGCCCTGCAGGTCGGCCGTGCCGTGGCCACCCTTGAGCACGCGGTCCACGGCGGCTTCGAGGGCCCGGGCTTCGGTGTCGAGCCGGAGGCTGTGGCGGAGCAGCATGGCCGCCGAAAGGATCGTGCCGATGGGATTGGCGGCATCCTTGCCCGCGATGTCCGGCGCGGAGCCATGGATGGGTTCATAGAGGCCCACGGGTCCGCCCAGGCTGGCGGAGGGGAGCAAGCCCAGCGAGCCGGCGAGCACCGCCGCCTCGTCGCTGAGGATGTCTCCGAAGAGGTTTTCCGTCAGCACCACGTCAAAGTCCCGGGGCCGGGTGATGAGGGCCATGGCGAAGCTGTCCACGTAGGCGTGGGTGACCTGCACCGTCGGATAGGAAGGCGCCAGCTCGTCCACCACCTGGCGCCAGAGGCGGGAGGTCTCCAGCACATTGGCCTTGTCCACCGAAACCAGCCGACGGCGTCGGGTAGCGGCCAGCTCGAAGGCTACGCGGGCGACCTGTTCGATCTCGGTGCGCGTGTAGGGCAGCGTGTTCACGGCCCGTTCGTTCGAGAAGGAACGCGGCTCGCCGAAGTAGAGGCCGCCGCCCAGTTCGCGGACGATCATCAGATCCGTGCCATGGGTCACCTCCGGACGGAGGGGCGAGGCATCCTCCAGGGCCGGGTGGACCTTGACGGGGCGCAGGTTGGCGTAGAGCCCCAGGGACCGCCGCAGACGCAGAAGACCGGATTCGGGCCGCTGTTCCCGGGGGTGGCGATCCCAGGCGGGCCCGCCCACGGCGCCCAGCAGGACGGCCTGACTGGCCTGGCACTGGGCGAGGGTCTCCGCCGGGAACGGATCACCGGTGGCGTCTACTGCGGCGCCGCCGATGAGGGCCTCCTCAAGGTGGAACTGGTGCCCGTAGGCCGCAGCCACGGCCGTGAGGCAGGCGGCGGCTTCGTGGACCACTTCAGGCCCCACGCCATCGCCGGGAAGAAGGGTGATGCGGGCTTCCACGATCAAACTCCCCAGAGGTACTGGTCTGGATCCGCCCCGTCCTCCGGGGGCGTGGCGGGCAGCACGACGACCGGAACGAAAAGGTCCGTTCGGGCAGCAGCGACTTCAAGGCCTTCCGGCAAGGATTCCTTCATCACATCACCTCTTGGCCGTCTTGGCCGCGGAGCCGCTGGATTTGGTGGCCGGCGCCGGGCCGGCGGCGGCGGGCGCTCCCGAGGCCCGGCGGGCGAACAGGACCTTGTTGGAGGCGTTCAGGTAGGCCCGGGCGCTGGCCTCGACGATGTCCGTGCTGGCGCCCTTCCCCCCTTGGATGACGCCATCGAACTCGACCTGGACGAACACCTCCCCCACCGCATCCGCACCGCCCGTGATGGAATGCACGCGAAAATCCACCAGCCGTCCCTTCAACCCCGTGAGCTTGTCCACGGCGGCGAACACGGCGTTCACGGGACCATCCCCCATGGCTGTCTCCGTGGCCACCCCCGCCTCGCTCCCGAGGGTGACGAGGGCGGTGGCGAACATGGCCGTGCCGGCCGTGGCCTGCACCGCGCGGAGCTTGAAGGTTTCGGGGATCTGCGGGAGCCCATCGCGCACGATGGCCAGCAGATCCTCGTCGAAGATCTCCTTCTTCTGATCACTGAGCTTGGTAAAGAGCTTGTAGGCCTTCTCCAGGGCCGCCTTGTCCAAGGGATAGCCCAGTTCCTCGAAGCGCTTGGCCAGGGCGTGGCGGCCGGAATGCTTGCCGAGCACCAGGTTCGTGCGGCCGGCGCCCACGGATTCAGGCGTCATGATCTCGTAGGTGGAGTGGTGGCTCAGCATCCCGTGCTGGTGGATCCCGCTCTCGTGGGCGAAGGCGTTCCGTCCGACGATGGCCTTGTTGGGTTGCACTTCGACGCCAGTGATGTTGGCCAGGGTCTGGCTGGCCCGATAGATGGCCTCCTTGTGGATGCCGGTCTCGAAGGGCAGCGCGTCCCGGCGGACGGAAAGCGCCATCACCAGTTCTTCGAGCGCGGCATTGCCGGCCCGCTCGCCGATGCCGTTCACCGTGCATTCCACCTGGCGCGCTCCGGCGGCCACAGCCGCCAGGGAGTTCGCCACGGCGAGGCCCAGATCGTTGTGGCAGTGGACGCTGATGGTGACGCCATCAATGCCGGGCACCTTCTCCCGCAGGTGCCGGATGAGACGGCCGTACTCGTCGGGAACGGTGTAGCCCACCGTATCGGGCACGTTGAGCACCGTGGCACCTTCTTCGATGGCGACCGTGAAGACCTCCACGAGGAAGTCCCAGTCGCTGCGGGTGGCGTCCTCCGCGGAGAACTCCACATCCTGCGTGAAGCCCTTGGCGGTCCGCACGCCCTCGCGGATCATGGCCAGCGCCTCTTCGCGTGTCTTCTGCAGCTTGTAGGCCAGGTGGATGTCCGAGGTGGCCAGGAAGGTGTGGATCCGCGGCCGGGCGGCCTCGGACACCGCCTGCCAGGCGCGCTCGATGTCCCGGGGAAGGGCGCGGCAGAGGGCGGCGATGATCGGCTTCCGGCACTCGCGGGCCACGGCCTGCACGGCGGCGAAGTCATCGTCCGAGGCCACGGGGAAACCGGCCTCGATGACATCCACGCCCAGGGCCTCCAGCTGGCGGGCCATCAGCAGCTTCTCGTCCAGGTTCATGCTGCAGCCGGGCGACTGCTCTCCGTCTCGGAGGGTGGTGTCGAAGATGGCGATCCGCTCGCTGCCCATGACGGTGCTCCTGGACCGGCCGGAGCCGGTGGGATCAACTGAAGATCACCCAATCCAGCTCATAAATACATTTAATTTTTTTTATGATTACATAAGTAATACTTAAGACTCTACACTTCCCCGCGGAGGGCCCATGGATCTCGGGCAGCTGGAAACATTCCTGGTGGTGGCGCGCGAAAAGAGTTTCTCCCGCGCGGCGGAGCGTCTGTTCCGCACCCAACCCGCCGTGAGTCTATCCCTGAAGAAGCTCGAAGAGGAGCTGGGTGAGACCCTCGTGGATCGGACCACCAAAGGTGGCATCCTCACGGACGCAGGCACGACGTTGCTGCCCCTGGCCAAGCGCATGTTCGACCTGCGCCAGGAGATCCTCGATACCTTCGGGGCGCTGAAGGGGCTTCAGCAGGGCCGCCTGAACGTCGGCGCGAACGAAAGCGTGTCGGAGTTCCTGCTCCCGCGACTCCTGCTGGCCTACCAGCAGGCCTGGCCGGCCATCAAGATCCAGGCCTACCGCCAGACCTCGGAGCGCATCCCGAATGAAGTACTGGAACGCCGCCTGGACGTGGGATTCGTCTCCTACGACGCCCTGCATCCCGAACTGGTAAGCGAGGTCATCCACCGGGACCGCATGGTGCTGGTGGTGCCGCCTGGGCACCGTTTCGCCAAGCGGAAGAACCTCCGCATCGCCGATCTGGGCGAGGAGCGCTTCGTGGCTCACAACGCGCCCACCCCCACCCGGACCGCCATCATCGAGCTGTTCGCCCGTTGCGACACGCCCCTCCGACTCACGATGGAGCTCGCCTCCATCGCCACCATCCTGGAGTTCGTGGCCCTGGGCGCCGGCCTGGCCATCCTGCCCCGGATGACCACCCTCGCAGCCGTTCAAGAAGGCCGGCTGGTGGAGGTCAACGTGCAGGAGCTGCAGATGGAGAAGCTCATCCGCATCGTCACCCGCCGCGAAGCCGCCCTGTCCCCCGCCACCCGGGCGTTCCTCGACCTCATCCGTTCCACGGACCTGAATCACCCCATGCCCGCCGCAGGAAGGAAGCGTCCATGACCCCGCGAACCCTCTATGACAAAATCTGGGATGAGCATCTGGTGGCCACCCGCGCCGATGGCACCAGCCTGATCTACATCGACCGCCACCTGGTCCACGAAGTCACCAGCCCCCAGGCCTTCGAGGGCCTGGTGCTCGCCGGCCGGACCCTCCGGCGACCGGGCAACATCCTGTCCGTGGCCGACCACAACGTGCCCACGGTGGACCGGGAGAAGGGTGTCGCCGACGAGACCTGCCGCCTCCAGGTGGAGGCGCTTGAAAGCAACGTGAAGGTCCACGGCGTGCCCTACATCCCGCTCCTGGATGACCGGCAGGGCATCGTCCACGTGGTGGGTCCCGAGCAGGGTTTCACGCTACCTGGTACCACCGTGGTCTGCGGCGACAGCCACACCAGCACCCACGGCGCCTTCGGGGCCCTCGCCTTCGGCATTGGCACCAGCGAAGTCGAGCACGTCATGGCCACCCAGACCCTGCCCCAGCGGCGCTCGAAGAACCTGCGGGTGCGCTTCGAAGGCGTCCTGCCCCCAGGCACCGGGGCCAAGGACATGGCCTTGCGCCTCATCGGCCAGATCGGCACCGCCGGCGGCACCGGCAGCGTGATGGAATACACAGGGCCCGCGGTCCGCGCCCTGTCCATGGAGGGCCGCATGACCCTCTGCAACATGAGCATCGAAGGGGGCGCCCGCGCCGGTCTGGTGGCCCCCGACGACACCACCTTCGCCTATGTGGCAGGCCGCCCGCTCGCGCCGAAGGGCGCCCTGTGGGACGCGGCCTTGGCCCACTGGCGCACCCTGGCCTCGGACCCGGAAGCCACCTTCGACCAGGAGGTGGTGGTCGAACTTCGCGACCTGGCCCCCCAGGTCACCTGGGGCACGAGTCCCCAGTGGGTTACGGACATCACCGGGCGCGTGCCGGACCCCGCCCAGGCCCGCAACGCGGAGGAGCGTGACGCCATCCTCCGCGCCCTTGAGTACATGGGGCTGGAGCCAGGCACGCCCATGGAGGCCATCGACATCCAGGCCGTGTTCATCGGCTCCTGCACCAACGGGCGCATCGAGGACCTGCGTGCAGCTGCGAGCATCGCGCGCGGCCGCAAGGTAGCTCAGGGCGTGCGCGCCCTCGTGGTGCCCGGCTCCGGGCTCGTGAAGAAGCAGGCCGAGGCGGAAGGCCTGGACCGCATCTTCCTCGAGGCGGGCTTCGAGTGGCGCCAGCCCGGGTGCAGCATGTGCCTCGGCATGAACGAGGATCGGCTGGAGGCCGGCGTGCGCTGCGCCAGCACCAGCAACCGCAACTTTGAGGGCCGGCAGGGCCGGGGCAGCCGCACCCACCTCATGAGCCCGGCCATGGCTGCCGCCGCCGCCGTGGCGGGCCACTTCACGGATGTCCGCCGCATGGAGGTGCGCTGATGAATCCCTTCACCACCCTCACCGGTGTCGCCGCTCCCCTTCTCCGCGCCAACGTGGACACCGACCTCATCATCCCCAAGCAGTTCCTCACGACCCTGGTGCGGTCGGGCCTCGGCCGCCACCTCTTCCACGAGTTGCGCTACGATCCTGCGGGCCGGGAACTGCCGGGTTTCCTGCTGAACCGCGAGCCGTACCGGAAGGCCACCATCCTGCTGTCGGGGCCAAACTTCGGCTGCGGCTCCAGCCGTGAGCATGCGCCCTGGGCCCTGCTGGACTTTGGGATCTGTTGCGTCATCGCCCCGAGCTTCGCCGACATCTTCTTCAACAACTGCTTCGCCAACGGCATCCTCCCCGTGGTCCTGCCTGCGGAAGCCATCGCGCAGCTCGCCACCGTCGAGGGCCCCCTCACCGTGGACCTTCCGGCCCAGGCCGTGCGGGCCGGCAACCTCACCTTCGCCTTCCAGATCGAGCCCGCCCGCAAGGCCGCCCTCCTGGAAGGCATGGACGAAATCAAGCGCAGCGAGGCCAACCTGGCCGACATCGAAGCCTACGAGGTTCGCCGCCGCGCCGAAGCACCCTGGCTGGCCATCAGCGGCCGCTGAGCTCGACGAGCTATTAAGAAAACCTGCTTATCGGCGAATCTCAGCCAGAAAGCAGGAACACAGAAGGCATAGAAGCGCCCGCCGGGCGCCCACAGAGGGCACAGAAGGGGCCCGGACCACCGCAGACATCCCTTCGCGGGCGACGGCTCCGGGCGGCTTCCAGGGGCCACCATGGCCGCCGCCCGCGAAGCAGGCCGCGCGAAGCGCGACCTGGGACCGTAGGCCCGGATGTCCTGGCTGGAGCGCCGGGTGCATGTTCCTTTCCTCCGCTTTCCTCGGCCTCCGCGACCTCTGCTTAGGGATGCCTTTTCTCCGCCCATCTGCGGCATCTGCGGTTTCGAGCTTTCAGTCTGAGGCTCGCCGATAAGCAGGTAAGAAAATTCCCACCACCAAGACACCAGATGCGATTTTGTCTCGCGAATCCGCATCGCGGATACCAAGAAGGCACCGAGACCTGCATTCGCTTTTCTTGGTGCCTTGGTGTCTTGGTGGTGTTCCTTTGCTTTCCGACGACAATCAACGCGAGCCCTGCGCCGCGCTACCCTGAAAGACCAACACGCCTCCGAGGTCTCGCCCATGAAATCCATGACCGCCTTCGCCGAGGTCGTCCGGCCCCTGGCCGCCGGGCAGCTCCGGCTGTCCCTCCGCAGCGTCAACAGCAAGGCCCTGGATCTCAGTCTGCGCCTGCCCCCGGCCCTGTTCCCGCTGGAGGCCGGCCTGCGCACCCAGGTGCGCGAAGCCGCCCAGCGCGGCAAGCTCGACCTCACGGTGGAGGTGCAGGATGAGCCATCGCTGGAGCCCCGCCTGAACCGCGCCCTGCTTCGCGCCGTGGCCAAGAGCTGGCAGGAGGACGCCGAATGGCTGAACCTGCCGCCCCTCACCGCCGAAGCCTTCTTCCGCCTGCCCGGCGCCTTCCAGGCCCCCGCCTCGGACCTGGGCGAGCGCATGGAGGCGCCCGTGCGCGAGGCGTTGGCGGCCCTGCTCGACACGTGGAACGAAGGCCGGGCCCGAGAGGCCGAGCGGCTGCGCCCCTTCTTCGTGGAGGGGCTGGCGCGGCTGTGCTCCCTGTGCGAGCGCCTCCAGGCCGAGGCGGACCTCCAGGCCGCGGAACTCCCCGGCCTCTACCGCCAGCGCATCGAGCAGCTCCTGGAGGACGCCCGCCTCGCGGGCCAGCTCCCCGCCGAGCGCCTGCTGGCCGAAGCCGGCGTGCTGGCCGAGCGCCAGGACGTGCGCGAAGAACTCACCCGCCTTGCCGCCCACCTCGACGACTTCGCCGAACGCCTCACCACCGGCCGCCTCGAAGGAAAAGCCATCGACGTCTGGTGCCAAGAAGTCCTCCGCGAACTCAACACCACCGGCAGCAAATGCAAACGCCTCCCCATGACCCGAGCCGTCATGGAAGCCAAGGGCGCCCTGGATCAGATCAGAGAGCAGTCGGCGAATTTGGAGTGAGCGGACGATTAGCTAGCCCACATAAGGGTGATCCCACCCCGCAGACGTTCCCTTCCTGGGGTTGGTTAGGTGCCTGTCCGCTCTAAGCGCCCGACTTTCGGATTACAGCCCCGGAAGGCCTCTTGGGGTTCGTATTGGTACGAATCACGGGACCTGGAAACTTAATCAAGATCCTCGGTCCCTTGTCTCATGTCTAAGCCGTCACGGTATAGAAAGGGGACCCAAAACACCTGCTCGGTTCGGTCTCCTCGAACTTCAAAGAAACCAATGCGAGCTAAGTTGCCAGCAATCGAATTTGCTTCCTCACTAGAAACCCCCCAAATGCTGGAAAGAGTCGCAACAGACTGCTTTGTTCTCGCACCACGGAGTTTCTCAAGCCACTGTTTGAGATTCGGGTACTCCGCGTACAGCGTCTGCTCTAATCGAATCTTGGACACTTCCGGAAGGGCTTCTTTATAGCTTCCCCGCTCAAACAGGGCTTCTGCTTCAGGTTGTGCCCCCCCAACTTCCAGTCGCTGTGATTGCACTTCGCGAAGCCTGTTGAAGAAGTGAATGACTTCTCTAGGGGCGACAACCTTAAGCCCATCTGTTGTCCGAGAGATCACCCAGCCGAACGTCGGAGATTTGTTGGGACCCACCTCAACCTGGGCAGGGGAAAGTCGATAGAAGAAAGCTTCCTGCTCAACAAGTGGCGCTGTGGGAAGAGTGATTGCCACCGAATAGAAATCACGAAGATCATTGTTATACACTGCGCGGCGAACAACGAGATTCAACAGGGACGATTGATTCCATTCAATCGTGAGTGTTCGGGTGATATGGCTGGCTTCTCTGAACCCACTTTCAGTAATTCTTGACCAAATATCAGAGCGGAGGAAAATTTTGAGTTTGATCTGGGGATGCGCCATTAGATCTAGATAAACCCGGAACAAAGCACGGAGAGCGTTTGCTTCGAGATCCTCATGTTCGGCGAAGGCTACATCTAGTCGATCAAGCAAGACCCAGACAGTAAATCCGTTCTCCGTAAAAGCTTCATTTGCTAGTTCCAGGAGTCGATCAACACTCGTGCTTCCACTTGCGTCTCCTTGACTGTCAGGGGAAAAATTGATTTTGGCGCCAACCCCGACTGGAAGTTGAGTGTTTGGGTCGAATTTAACGATCCCTTCGACGGACTCTGGGCGAATCACCCGCTTCACATAGGCAGACACTTTCGCAAGCAATTGGGCAAGAGACCCTGAGCCCTTTACGAGCCCGGTTGAAGCCAGAATCCTGCCTAGTTCTGTTGCGGGTTGGTTAGTGATGTCGTATTCGTTCAGGACCGCGTGAAGTAGACAGCAGATATACAACTTCCAAAGGCTGGTGAATTCTAGCTCGGTGAGAGGCGGATCGACTGTGATTCCCTTGAAGGCTGTTGCACCGCGAGGATTCTCACCAGCCACCAGAAGTATGCCTCTGTCGAAAAGGGGCTCACGCTTGGCAATTAGGAGAGAATATAGAGCGCTCTTCCCCGATCCCTTCGGTCCATAAACAACATCAATTGCACCTCCGAATACCTGAGCCCAGGCATCAGTCTCAACAAAATATTGAGACAAGGCATCGGTTTCCTCTTCTGCAATCCGGCTTCCAAATGTCAGCCTTCGCAAGACGGTCAGCTTTTCCACAGGCACTCCGTTTGAAGCACAAGAAAACTATACCGATAAATTCAATCCTTATGGCGATTGAACTTGTGAACCACCTTAATGCATTGCTCAGTTCTATCCCTTTAAAGCAAAGCCCACCGCAGATGATTAGCTTGCTTACATCACTTCAGCTTGCTGCTTCCTAATGAAGATGCAAATCCGCGCCGAATTTCGGTAAACCGTTCAGCAAACATTCTCAAGTGACACCATCGCCGAATAAATAATGTTCAACGCGATAGCGATTCGCCGGCCAAGATTGCTACTCAAGTTGGTGAAAAAATCTTAGATGAGGATCGATCGGTTTCAGGTGATCTCAAAACCCTAATGGATCGTACGGCAATTCTGTGGAGCTCTTCCAGGTGCCGAAGAGTCTGGTGCGGGTCCAGTCCGAAGGATCGGGCCTGAGGCGCCGCATGCGGCGGGAGAGGAACCACACGGTGCCGTCCTTCATGCGGTACTCGTCGTAGGGGGCGATGCGGACCTTTGCCATATCCTCGGGCGCCACCTGACCTGGAAACACGGCCCAGGCCCAGCGGCGGGCGGCCAGGCTTTCGGCCCAGGCACGGCTTTCCAGCAGGGCCGGATCGGTGGCGACTTTCACCCCAGCCAGGCCCGGACGACCCGGGGTGAAGCGCTCGAAGCGGGTGAGGGTCAGCCCTTGGCGCATGAAGGGCCCGCTGCCGGGAATTCGCCACTGAACCAGTAGGGTCGGCAGGTTCGCCTGGCGGAGCTTGAACCGCAGGTCGAGGGTGGTGCCGTCGATCACGCGGGAGGTTCCCCCCAGCCGTCCGAGCTCGGGGGCCAGATCCTTGGCCATCCGCGTGGCATCCAGCATCGTTCCGTCCTGCAGCCGCCAGCCTGGGCGCACGCCTAGGCGCCACCGGCGCCCGTGTCGCGAACCCTCAAGGGTGGACAACAACTGTCCAATCCAATCGCCTTCGGGGGCCTTCTCCAACAGCGCGAGGGAAGACTGGGCGACGAGGAAGGCCTCGACCCCGGGGCCTGGGGGCAAGAGCGCCTCCACCACCGCCTCGTCCTCGCCGAACTCGGGCTGGCCGGGCACGAACAAGGCTTCGTTCGAAACCAGCGGCACCGGCACCAACGTGTCCTGGTACCACCAGTACCCGCCCGCAGCCAGGGCGAGCAGCACCACAACCACAAGGATGAGGCGGGCTTTCATGATCAGGCCGACCGCAGCAGGTGGGCCTGGGGTTCGATGCGGCGCAGGGCGTCCTCGATGTCGGCCATCTCGATGTCGCGATGGGGGATGAAGCGGACGGCCTGTCCCACCGGCAGGGCTCGAACGCCGATGGCTTCCAGCGCCGCCAGAGCCGCGGCGGCATCGGGCACAGGGACCAGCAGAATGTTCGTCTCAGGCGTGGGCGCCGCGATGCCGAAGGCGCGCAGCCCTTCGGCGAGACGCCGGGTCTTGGCGTGATCCTCGGCGATCCGGGGCAGGTAGTCCAGCGCCACCAGGCCCGCCGCGGCCACGACACCGCCCTGGCGGACACCGCCACCCAGCATCTTGCGCAGGCGCCGGGCCTCTGCGATGACAGGCTTCGTACCAGCCAGCAGCGAGCCCATGGGCGCACCCAGCCCCTTGCTGAGGCAAACCTGAACGGTATCCACGCCTTCGGTGAGCGAAGAGGGCGCAAGCCCCAGCGCGGTCGCGGCGTGCCAGATCCGCGCGCCATCCAGGTGCACCGCCAGCTTCGCGGCTTTGGCGGCGGCCACCAGGGCGCGATGTTCGGCCAGCGGTGTCACGGCGCCGCCCGCGAAGTTGTGGGTGTTCTCCAGGCAGAGCAGCGTGGTGCGCAGCGCGTAGTAGGGACCGGGCGACCCCGCAGCCTTGGCCACCTGGGCCGGCGTGGGCCGGCCGGGACCGCCCTCCCAGGCCAGCGCTTCGGGCATGCCGCCCGCCAGCCAGGCACCAGTGCCCAGCTCCGCGCCCAGCACATGGGCCTGGGCAGGCGCCAGGAACCGGTCACCACGCTTGAGGTGCAGCATCAGGCCGATCAGGTTGCCCATGCAGCCTGAAGGCACCCACAAGGCCGTTTCCAGGCCCAGCAGCTCCGCCACCCAGCCCTCTAGGCGGGCCATGGTGGGATCGTGCTCCAACACGTCATCCCCGACTTCCGCGGCCGCCATGGCGGCACGCATCTCCTTCGAGGGCTGGGTCACGGTGTCGGAGCGGAGGTCGATGGATCGCATGGGGAGATTCAATCACGGGTCTCGCTTTTCAGTTGACGAAACCTGTTTGTATTGCAAACCTGTTTCATGGTCAAAAACGAAACCACCCCCAAGGCCATCCTCGAACTGGATCGGATGGTCCATGAGCCGGCCCGCCTGGCCATCCTCACCGTACTGGCCTCGGCGGAGGAAGTGGCCTTCCTCTTCCTCCAGCGGGTCACGGGGCTGAGCAAGGGCAACCTCTCCAGCCACACGCAAAAACTGGAAGCGGCCGGGTATCTCGAGACGGTCAAGGCCTTCCAGGGCCGCATCCCCGTCACCAGTTTTCGCATCACGGAGGACGGGCGGACGGCCCTCCGTGCCTACCACCACCAGCTCCGGGCCCTGCTCCCGAAGGAAGGAAAGCCATGACCACGACAGATCTCAACGGGCCGGACCTTGCAGCCTTGGCCGCCCTGACCCGCGACTATGCAGCCTTCCAGGCCCGCAAGAGCGGCCTGGCCACGGCGTTGGGGGGGCTGATGGCGGTGGTTTTCGTCATCGCTGCGCTGAGCCCGAACTTCATGGGGGCCCATGTTTTGGACCGCCTCTTCATCGAGTATCTCGTCTGGGTACCCTTCCTCTGGCTCGCCGTTAAAGGGCTGGGTAGCCGAATCCTTTACCGGCGCCTCGGGCTCGTGAAGGCATCGCCCGATGGCACCTACGAGCGCCGGCGCTGGTTCTGGATCCTGGGCCTTGCGTTGTTCCTCATCACAGTGCTGTTGGCGGGCCTGTACGCCTTCGCGTCGGGCTTCCTGCAAGCGCACCAGCCCCGGGCGGCCCTTTGTCCTCCTCCCATGTGGATCCTGCTGATGCCCTTCCTCTACCTCCTGCCCATGCCCTGGGCCATTCGCGGCATCGAGGAGGCCCGCGCCTACGTCGTGCTGGTGGGCCAGTCCATTCTTTGGCTCCTGCCCTTCTTCATCTTCAGCTTCGGGCCGCCGACTCCGCCCTTGAAGACCGGCTGGGGCATCTTCGGTGACGTCATGGGCGTCAGCATCCTTGTCCTCATCTATGTGGTGCTGATTTGGGGGGCCTTGGCCATGGTGCGCGGATGGCGCGAACACCGCGAATACCTGGCGATGTTGCGGGCGCTCCCCCGGGAAGCCTGAGGGCTCTGGCACACTATCCCTTTGTGCCGGAGACCGAATGAACTTGCTGCACGCCATCCTCCTGGGGCTGATCCAGGGCCTGACGGAATTCCTGCCGGTGTCCTCTACGGCGCACCTCACGCTGGCCGAGCACCTGATGTTCGGGGGGCGCCCCATGCCCCTGGCCTTCGACGTGCTACTCCATGTCGGCACCCTGGTCGCCTTGACGATCTATTTCCGCCGCGAGCTGTTCCAGGTGGCCATGGGTTGCCTGGGCCGCGATTCGGAGGGCCGGAAGCTGGCCTTGTGGCTGTTCATCGCCATGATCCCCACGGGCATCTTCGGCTTGGCCACCAAAGGTGTGAAAGAGGTGGCGAAGGAGCATCTGTGGGTCTACGGAATTGGGCTGGTCTGCACCTCCGCCTTGCTCTACTTTGCCAATCGCCTCAGCCGTGAGCGGATCAATCTGGCTGGCGATGACCAGGCCGGGCGCGGTCTCGGCGACCTCCGGGCCGCGGATGCCCTGGCCGTGGGCGCCATCCAGGGCATCGGCGGCGGTTTCGGGCTGTCGCGCTCGGGATCAACCATCGCCATGGGCGTGTTCCAGGGTCTGCGGCTCCCGGTCTCGACGCGGTTCAGCTTCCTCCTGGGCGTGCCCACCATCGCCGCGGCCGCGGTGGTGGAACTGCGGGGCCTGCTGAAGCCCCTGCTCCACCACCAGCCGCTGCCACCAGAACTGGCCTTCCCCGCCGGCTCGGCCTCCCCTGCCCTGCTCTGCGGGATGGGTGTCCTGGTCGCGGCCATCTCGGGCTACATGGCCATCGGCATCCTGGACCGATTCACCCGGAAGCCGAAGCTCAACGGCTTCGCCCTTTATTGCCTGGGCCTGGGCCTGGTGATGCTGGCCCTGAGCGCCACAGGCGCTCTCGGGCATCACTGACAGTCCGGTCGCCCCCGTTCACCGGCCCGTCCACGCCGTTCGCCGGTCCATCCGCTCTGGAAGGCTGCTTGCCCCTACACTGGGACCTTCCTGCCCGGAGGCCCGGTGATCCAGCTGAATGAGGTCCACAAATCCTTCACGGTGAAGGACCGGAAGACTCGCGTCACCAAGCGCATCGACGCCGTGCGCGGGATCTCGCTGGAGGTGAAACCGGGTGAGATCTACGGCCTGCTGGGCCCGAACGGCGCCGGCAAATCCACCACGCTGCGCATGATCGCCGGTCTTATGGAGCCCGATATGGGCTCCATCCATGTCTGTGGCCACGAGACCCGCCAGAAGCCCGAGGCGGTCCGCGGCTGCCTGGGCTACCTGAGCACGGACATGGGCGTGTACGTGCGCTTCACGCCCCGAGAGCTGCTCCGGATCTTCGGGGAATTTCAGAATGTGGATCCCATGATCGCCGAGCGCCGAGGCCTGCATCTGCTGGAAAAGCTCCAGCTCGCCGATTTCGCGGACGTAAAGATGGAAGGTTTCTCCTCGGGGCAGAAGCAGAAGGTGAGCATTGCCCGGGCCCTGCTGCACGATCCGAAGGTCGTGATCTTCGACGAACCCACCACGGGCCTGGACGTGCTCACCGCCAAGACCGTGCTGGACCTGCTCCGCATCATGCGGGAGGAGGGCCGCACCGTGATCGTGTCGACCCATGTCATGCCCATGGTGGAAGACATCTGCGACCGCGTGGGCATCATCTTCGACGGCAAGCTGCACGGCGACGCCCCGCCCCTGGAGCTCCTGCGGTCCCGAGGTGCCAAGTCCCTCGATGAAGTCTTCTTCCAACTGGCGGCCGAATCGGAAGGGGGCAACTGATGCGCGGCGCTCTGCTCATCGCCAAGAAAGAGTTCCTGGAACTCTCGAAGGATCGGAAGACACTCTTCTTCGCCTTCGTGCTGCCCTTCCTGCTCTACCCCGCCATCTTCGGGATGATGGCCAAGATGGCGAAGCGGGATGAGGACCAGAACCGCAATAAGGCCAGTCGGATCTACCTGGCCGATCCCTCGGGTGCCATCTCCGGGATGCTGCAAGCCGACCGGAAACAGTTCGAGCTGGTGCCGAAACCCGAGGGGGACCTCAAACAGGCCCTCCGTGATCAGAAGCTGGACCTGGCGTTGGAGGCGGACCAGGGAGCGGCCGCGTCACTCCAGAGATCCGAGACCTTCACCCTGGCCGTCACCGTGGATGAGAGCGAGCACACCTCCGAGTTGGCGCTCAAGCGCGTCAAAGACGCCCTCAAAGGCCAGGAGAAGAGCTGGATCCAGGCGCGGCTGCAGACGCTTGGAGCCTCCTCCCAGCTGGCGGAGCCTCTGAAGCTGGAGGTGAAGAATGCCGCGGACCCGACCCTGGAAATGGGCAAGGTTCTGGGCCGGATTCTCCCCTACCTGCTGATGATCATGATGTACACCGGCTCGATGCAGCACGGGATCTACGCCACAGCCGGAGAGAAGGAGCGCCACACACTGCTGAGCCTCATGGCCACGCGCCTCCCGAGAAACCAGATCATCCTGGGCAAGCTGCTCTACATCTTCAGCATGGGCGTGATCGCGGCGCTGCTGAACCTGTTGAGCATGAGCCTCTCCATCCCCTTCATCGGAGGGGGCTCCACGAATTCCATGCAGGCGCTGGCGGCCGTAGCCAACCCCATGACCCTGGGTCTCACCTTCATGATCATGGTGCCGCTGGGTCTCTTCTTCTCGAATTTCATCCTGCTCATGGGCATCCAGGCCCGGAACACCATCGAGGCCGGCAGCGCCATCACGCCTGGCATCTTCCTGGTGGTCTTCCTCGGCATCTTCACCATGTCTCCGGGCGTGGACAAGATGGCCTTCCTTTCCTACGTGCCCGTGGTGAACGTCTGTCTGGCCCTGCGCAAGTTGTTCAGCCAGCAGTTCAACCAGATGGAATACCTGGTGGCCTTCGCCATGACGGTGGGTCTGGCGGCCCTCATGACCTGGGTTTCCACCCGGATCCTCAACCGGGAGAAGGCCCTCTTCAAGGCCTGAGGGTGGATTCCCCGGGGCCGGGGGGACATTGCCCGGAGAAAGCTGTCATCCTATAGTTTCTCCAAGGCTTCCCGAGGATCACGCATGGCGACGAAGGCAAAGTCAGAACAAGCTCCCAAGTCCGCCCCCGCTCCGGCCGCCCAGCCCCAGCCCTCGTCGTTGGCCGGTGCCTTCGCGAAGGCCGTCAAGCTCGTGGACGGCGGCAAATACGCCGAGGCCATCAAGGCCCTGGACACGCTGATCGATGAGGCCCAGGCCGCAGGTGAATGGGCGATCAAGCGCCGGGCCCAGGTCTACCACGCCCTGGCCGAATCGAAGCTGCACCCCGCCAAAGTCAGCACCCCCGATGTCATCACCGAGATCCAGGCCAGCCTGAACCGGCGCGATACGGATGGCGCGCTCAAGCAGCTTGAGAAGGCCATCAAGGCGCACTCGGCGCAGGGCAACCTCCACTACCTCCGCGCCGTGGCTTTCGCCCAGGCGGATAATGCCGAAGCCGCTGCGGAAAACCTGAAGAAGGCCGTGGAACTGGATGCCGACCTGATCTTCCAGTGGCACATGGAGCCGGACTTCAACTCCGTTCGCAAGTCTCCCCTCTTCGCCTTCACTGAAGGCCACTAGGCCCGCGCTGGACCGCCCTGTGATAGGCCCCCTGGGTCTCCACGCTGACCAGCCCTTGAAGGTGGTGGCGCTGGGTGGCGGCACGGGACTGGCTGCGCTGTTGCGCGCGTTGAAGCGCGAGGCCGGGCGCAGCCGCGACCCCTGGAAGCTCACCGGCATCGTCACTGTCTCCGATAACGGTGGTTCCTCCGGGCGCCTGCGTGACGAGCTGGGCGGCATTCCTCCGGGAGACCTTCGCAATTGTCTGTCCGCCCTGACGCTGGAGGATTCGGCGCTGTCGGACCTCCTGAACTACCGCTTCAAGGGGGACGGCAGCCTGGCCGGACACTCCCTGGGGAACCTCATGCTCTGGGCCCTGGCGGACCTCACGGGCGACTGGGTGCGCGCCATCCGACAGCTCTCAGGCGTGCTGGTGACGGTGGGCCGGCTCTTTCCCTCCACCGTGGTGCCCATCACCCTCTGTGCCGAAGACATGGACGGCCGCCGCTACGAAGGCGAAACAGCCGTGGGCTCCTGCCACCCGCCCTTGGCCCGCCTGTGGATGGAGCCTGCCGAAGCCGAACCGTTGCCGGAGGCAGTCCTCGCCCTCCTCCGGGCCGATCTCGTGCTCCTCAGCCCCGGCAGCCTGTACACCTCCACGATCTCCAACCTCCTGCTATCCGAACTCCAGGAGGCCGTGGCCATATCCCGGGCGCCGGTGATCTACGTGGCCAACCTCATGACCGAACCCGGGGAATCCTCTGGGATGGACCTGGAGAACCATGTGGCCGCCATAGCCGCGTTCGGGCGCGTGGGCATCTCGGCGGTGATCGCCAATTCCGCGCCCCTCCAACCGGAGATGCTGGCCCGCTATCGGGAAGAGGGTGGCGAGCCGATCTCGGCTTTCTCCAGTGAAGTCCTGGGCATCCCGGTCCATCGTTTCCCCTTGCTGGATCCTGAGGCCCCGCTGGCGCGGCATCACCCGGACCTTTTGAATCAGGCCATCCGCGAGACGCTGACTCGGCTCTGAGAGACCACGCGAAGCCAGGTCCCACGGGTGGTCCAGAGACTTGGAGATTTCTGATCACCCTGGGTTTCGGCCAAGTATCGAGGTAGCCTTGTCTGGAGAGGAGGCTGGGCCTTGGCACTGAGTGGTGATCTCGCGACGATGGGCCTGGAAGACCTCTTCCAGTGGCTCGCCGTGGGCAAGAAGTCCGGCGTACTCGAGCTTCGGGGTCCCCTGCACACCAAACGGGTGGCCTTCCACGAGGGCCGCATCACCAGCGTCTGGTCCTCCGATCCACGCGAGTACCTGGGCCAGTATCTGCTGGCCTTCAACCGCATCACCGAGGAGCAGTTGCGGGACGCCCTGGCCACTCAGGAGGACGAACAGCAGCTGCTGGGGCGCATCCTCATCAACCGCCACCTGATCACGGAAGCCGAGGTCCGGCGCATCGTGCAGATGAAGGTGGAGGAGAGCATCTACGACACGTTCCTGTGGAGTGTGGGCAGCTTCGAATTCCACGATGGCGCCGCCTCCCACCAGAAATCCATGCTGCTCAGTCTCGACGTCACCGGCATCGTGCTGGAGGGCGCCCGTCGGATGGACGACTGGAAGCGCATCCGGAGGGTCATCAAGGGTGGCGACGCTGTCCTGGCGGCCGTTTCCGAGGCCATCGCCGAGCACCTGCCGCTGGCCACGGAGGACGCCGACCTCCTCGCGCGCCTGGACGGGCATATCCGTCTGGATCAGCTGGTGCTGGACATCCGCATGCCCGAGTTCAAGATCAACAAGCTGCTCTTCGACCTCCACGAAAAGGGGCTGGTGCGTCTTGTGAACGCTGGCGGCAGCGTCGGTGACAACCCGAGCCTCCAGCTCCAGCGGGCCCGCGCCCTCGTGGAGAAACAGAAGCTGCAGGAGGCCCAGGTGGAACTCCGGCGCATCCTCAAGGACCAGCCCAGGCATGTGGATGCCGGGAAAATGATGGTCGTGGTCCAGGATCTTCTGGAGGACAAGAAGCTGGACCTGGAACTGGTGCCTGAGCTGGCGGTGAGCCTGGATGAATTGATGACCACGGACCTCGGTTCCAACGAAGCCTTTCTGGCCAGCCGGGTGAATGGCCTGTGGTCCATCCGCGACATCCTCACCATTGCCCCTTTCGAGCATGATGAATGCCTCGCCATCTTCTCGCGGCTCATCAAGCGTGGGATTCTCAAGACGTCCAAACCCGCCCAGGGGGGAGATCAGCCGCTCGTCCTCCGCTGACCCCTCCCATTCCGGAGGCGCCATGCGCATCGCCATCGCCCTACTGCTGATCACCCTTCCCCTCGCCGCGGCGAAGAAGCCCACCCCGGCCCAGCTTCAGGCCCAGGTCAAGCAGCTCACGGAAGAACGGAACGACCTCAAGCAGCGCTTGGCGGCCACCGAGGACATCCAGCAGGAACTGGCCGCCGCCCAGAAGGCCAGGGACTTGTCCCGAGCGGAGGCAGAGGCCGCCCGCAAGGAAGCGGATGAGCTTCGCGCCACCCTCCAGGAGAACAAGGGGGGCGGGGATGCCATTTTGAAGGACGTGCAGGCCGCCAGGCAGGAGGCTGAAGCCGCCACCGCGGAGGCAGCGAAGCTCAAGGCCGAGAACCAGGAACTCCGCAGCAAGGTGAACGCAGCCCCGGCGGAGGGGGATCTGGTCGTGCTGGGCGAGGAGATCCAACCCGCCCGACCTCTCAACCTGAACCGCGTGACCCCGCGGCTGAAGTCCTCGGGGCTCTTCTCCAGCCGTCCGAAGGGCGTCGTCGTGGTGAACGTCCTGGTCAGCGAGAAGGGCGAAGTGATCGCCTCCCGGCTGGTCCAGGGTCTCCCTGGCGATGGGCCGGATGAGAAGGAGGCGGACGCAGCCTGTGTCGAGGCCGCCAAGAAGGTCGTCTTCGACCCGGCTACCTCCAAGGATGGCAAGATCCGCTTCAAGGTTTGGCAGGGCGTGGGGTTCTACCTCGATTGAAGGTTTCAGGCTGAAGTCACGTCCGCTCGCCCCAGGGACTGGGCTCGCCCATGCCCCAGCGGGCCTCGTACCAGACCTTCTCCAGGCATAGGCCCTCCGGCGGAGCGGTGAGGCCGGCCTGGGTGCGATCCCTGGCAGCCAACACGCTCCCGAGGGAAGCCGGGAGCCGCCGCCCTTTCCCCACTTCCACCAGCGTGCCGGTCACGATGCGGACCTGATGCATGAGGAAGCTGCTGCCCTCGAAAATGAGATCCACACCGCCGTCTCCGGGCACGATGCGAATGCCATGCAAGGTCCGGACGGGGGACTTCGCGGCACATTCCGTACAGCGGAAACTGGAAAAGTCGTGGGTGCCGAGCAGAGGGGCAACCGCCTCCGCCATGGCCGGGAGATCCAAGGCCGCTGCCCGATGGATGTGCCAACGGTAGGAAGCCATCAAGGGATCCTCGGCCGGCCCCAGGCCCAGCCGGTAGATGTAGCGCTTGGCCACCGCGTGTTGCCGCGGGAAGAAGCCCTCGGGAGCAGGGCGCGCCTGCATCACCCGGATGTCCTTCGGCAGGTGCGCGTTCAGTGCCGCCAAAAGGCGATAGGGCTCCCAGGCCCGAGACGTATGGATCAGCACGCCCTGGGCGCGGGCATGCACGCCCGCATCGGTGCGCCCCGTGCCCTGAGGCATGGGCGCAGCTGGCTCGAAGGCCCGCAAAGCTTTCCAGAGATCCCCCTGCCCGCTCCGCAGACTTGTCTGGATCTGCCAGCCGTGAAAGCCCCCGCCCGCATAGGCCACGGTTAGGAAGAAGGGATGTGTCATGGGATCCATCTTAGAGCGCTGAACAAAACCCGACGAAGCTGGTTGGCGTTTTGTTGGGCCTTCCTAGGTCGGGAACTGCCCCTCTGCGGGCCTTCTGCGTGGGAGTTCCTCCCCAATGGCCCGTTCTACGGTGATCTGCGACATACATGGAACTTAGGCTCCAGCATTTCCGGCCATCTGGATGTTCCATGCGGACTCAGAGCCCCCAGGGGGGCCGATCTCCCTTTTTTTTTGAAAGAAAAACCTTGACCACGCTACATCTGCGGCGTAGCTTCTTGGCAGTTTAGGAAATGCAGTATTCATCGGCCTTTCCGGGCCAATGATGTTCGAAAACCCAGCAGGTACGGTCGTCTCCACAGGGAGCCGATTTCGTTTTTCTCAACCCGGGGATACAGATCCCCAAATTCGGAGGTTTCCATGAACAAGGCTGAACTGGTCAGCGCCGTCGCCGATAAGGCCGGCATCACCAAGGCCCAGGCCGCTGCGGCCCTGGATCAGGTGCTCGGTGGCATCGCTTCCGCCCTGCGCGCTGGCGACAAGGTCACCCTCGTGGGATTCGGCACTTTCTCCGTCGCCAACCGCGGCGCCCGCACTGGCCGCAACCCCCGCGACAACAAGCCCATCAAGATCGCTGCCAAGAAGGTCGCCAAGTTCAAGCCCGGTAAGAAGCTGGCTGACGAAGTCAACGGCAAGGGTGGCAAGAAGCGCAAGTAGGATTAGGCTGACCAGCCCAAGCTGGACACCAGGATCGCGGGACCCGTTTCGGCGGGTCCTGTTTCATGTCAAAGCCCTTTTTTTAAATATTAATAGTTGAACACCCTGCCAACCTCCGATGGGCCCGATTCCTGGTTTTTCCAGAAATGGACCGCCGTAAACCCCGTCTTTCTTTGTGATGCGGCGGCGGCAGGGGAGGAGCGTCCGGCGCTCATCCTGTGTCATCCTGGGACTTCGCCATGACTGCCACCCACCCCAGCGCCCCGCCGGTCGCCCTGTGCCTGGGCGGGATGGACCCGTCTGCGGGGGCGGGTCTCCTGCGCGATGCCCTGGCCCTGGCAGAGCTGGGCTGCCAACCCATGGCGGTGAGCCTGGCGGAGACCCTCCAGAACGGTCTGGCTTGCACACGGATCGAGGCCCCGAGCCTGGATCCGGTCCAGCGCCTCGAAACCCTCGCTCCCCATCTGGCGGGCCGCTGGGGCGTGAAGATCGGCCTCTGCGCCCTGGAGGCGAGCACCTTCCGGCGACTCTGCGCCACGCTGCGCCACCTTGCACCACCGGTCCGCATCTGGGATCCCATCATGGCGCCCAGCGCCGGAGTGGGCCTGCATGATGGTGAGGATCTTCGTCACCTGGCCGCCGACTTGCTGCCCATGGGCGGTTGGGTGGTGAGCCCCAACCGAGGTGAGGCCGCCGCCTTCGCCGGACTGCCGCCAGAGGCCATCCGCACGGCCCCACCCGAAGTCCTGGCCACGCCCTGGCTGGAGGCTGGCGCCGTGGCCGTCTGGCTCAAGGGTGGCCATGCCCCCGGCGACCTGGTGCAGGACCTGTGGATCACCCGCGAGGGCACCGAGCGCCTCGACGCAGCGCCGCGGCTGCCGGGTCAGCGGAGGGGCACGGGCTGCCTTCTCTCGGCCTCTTGGCTGGGCCTGCGCCTGCGCGGGCTGGACGATCGCGCCGCCGCCCGTGAGGCAGCCCAGCGCCTGCGGGCCCGCTGGGACTCGGCCTTCTGTCCCGGTGGCGCCGGCCGGCCCATGTTTGCGCCCCTGCCGGTGCCCCTGGAACCCGCCGCCAAGGGGGCCCGGTGACGGAGAACGAAGGCAAGGGTTTCATCCTGCGTGCGGCGACGGACGGCCCCTGGGCGGGCTGGGCAGGGTCGCGGTTCCTCGAAGAGGGCCTGGCTTCGGTCCACGCCGCGCCGGGCCGCGCCCTGGCCCGTCTCATGAACCTGGCGGCTCTGCTCCCTGGCGGCTTCGGCCTGATCTGGGACCACCCCCCGGCCTGGATGGAAGCCCTTCCCGCGGAATCCCGCCAGGGCTGGTGGGAGGCCATCTCCGCCGTCCCTGGTCTGACCTTGCACCTGAGGCCGGAGTTCGCGGCCCAACTCCCCGGAGGAGCCTTCCGGGGCTGGCTCCATGCCCCGGAAATGCCGGAGGGGCCCCTCGGCGAAACCTGGCGCCAGGGCGTGCTGGGCTGGGTCCCGCAGACTGGCGCGACGTGGCACCTGCCGGACCTGGGCACCCCCGCCCCCGGCGACGAAGTGCCGCCCGGCTGGCTCTGGGGCGAAGTGGCCCTGCCCCTCGGCGCCCTCTCCACGCTGGCCTCGGGTGAGGCCCTGATCGCCGCCCTGTCCGAGGCCCAGGGCGCGGCGGAACGGGGCCTGGCCCAGCGCATGTCGGCGGGCGCCTGGGTGGACCTCCCATTCCTGCGCCGCGCCGCCGGCTGGAGGCTGGCCCTGGTGGGGGGCATCGAGTTCCAGCGGGCCGGCGGGGCTTGGCCTGCGGCCTTTGGCCAACTGAGGGCCCTGAAGGCCCTGCTCCAGGAGCGGCTGAAGACGCCCATTCACCTGGGCGCCTGCAGCGACCCGCGGATCGCGGCCCTCCTTGGGCGTCAGGCCTTGCGAGAAGGCCTGCCCTGGCGCGCCAGCCTGCCGCTGCCCCCGGCACCTGGCGCCTTCACCCCCGGACTGGCCGCGGATCCCAGAGATCCCGCGCCTCTGGAGGCCCGTGCGCTCCAGCCAGCGGCGTGGCCTGACACTCTGGATCACCCACCGACCATCCTGCTGCGCGTACCTGCCGTGCCGCCTGAGGCCGGTGCCCTGGCGATGCTGGCCCAGATCCAGCCCTCTCCCGCGCTCCGCTGGTTGCCGCCGGATCTGCCGCCGCCATCGCCCTTCGATCCTGATCGTCCCTGGTCCCTGCCGGCGGCTTTCCCCTTTCCCGCGGATCCCGGGAATGGCGTCCAGCGCGGGCTCTTCGAGGACTTTGACTAAGTCAAAGGTTCTCCACCAAGGACACGAAGGAACAGACTCGATCTTCCTGTCCTGAGTTGTTCCCTTCGTGTTCTTAGTGGCGCCTTTTTTCTCTTCTGGCTGGTACCGTTGGAGCCGGAGCAACCATGTCCGCCGAACACCTCGAACAGCGATCCCGGGTCCGCGTCGCCCTCCTGTCCATTTCGGCGGGCATCGTCGTCCTCGGGCTGAAATACCTGTCCTTCGTGCTTTCGGGCTCGGTGGCCCTGAAGTCGGACGCCATTGAAAGCGTTGTGAACGTGGTGGCCGCCATCTTCGCTTTGGGCGCGGTGGTCTTCGCCGGCAAGCCCGCTGACAAGGACCATCCTTACGGCCACGGCAAGATCGAGCACTTCAGCGCGGCCTTCGAAGGCGGCCTCATTTCCCTCGCCGCCGCCTTCATCCTGTTCGAGGCCGCCAAGGGCCTCATCTACGGCGTGGAACTCAAGAACCTGGGCCTGGGCCTGGCCGTGAATCTGGTGGCTGGTGCCCTCAACGGAATGCTGGGCTGGTTCCTCCTTACCCAGGGCCGCAAAACGCGCTCGAAGGCCCTGGAAGCGGATGGGCACCACATCCTCTCCGATTTCTGGACCACCGTGGGCATCGTCACCGGCCTGTTCGCGGTGAAGCTCACGGGCATCAAGTGGCTCGATCCGGTCATGGCCATGGTCGTGGGCTTGCTGCTGGCCCGCACGGGCTTCCGGCTGGTGAAGGAATCCTCCCAGGCCCTGCTGGACATGGAGGATCCCGAGGTGCTGGCGAAGGTACTTGCGGCCATGAACCGCGTTCGCACCTGGGACATCATCGCAGTCCATGAGATGCGCACTTTCCGCTCGGGCCGCTACACCCATCTGGACGTGCACATGGTGGTGCCCGAGTACTATCCGGTGCGTCTAGCCCACGACCTCTGCGAAGGCTTCGGCAAGCGGACGCTGGAAGAGGCCGATATCGAAGGCGAAGTTCATACCCATGTGGATCCCTGCGGGCGCCTTTACTGCGAGCGCTGTCCAGCGGAAGGTTGCACCATCAGGCAAGCGGCCAAGACTGCTGACGGTGCCTTCATCCTTGAAGAAGCCATCGCCGCCGGGCCTGCCTGAGCTTCGCTACCCTCGTTCCATCATCGCCATGAGGCCCCCATGCCCGAGCCCCTGCTGATCGCCAAAGGCACATCCGAACTTGTCCTGCTGCCTCGCATGGCCAATCGCCACGGGCTGGTAGCTGGCGCCACCGGCACGGGCAAGACCGTGACGCTGCGCACTATGGCCGAGCGGTTCTCGGCCATCGGCGTGCCGGTCTTCCTGGCGGATGTGAAGGGCGACCTGCCCGGCGTCTGCAAGCCCGGCGGCGACAACCCGAAAGTGGTCGAGCGCGTCGACCAGCTGAAGCTCGAAGGCTTCGAGTACAAGGGCTATCCCGTGGCCTTCTGGGATCTCTACGGCCAGCAGGGTCATCCGGTCCGCACCACCATCAGCGACATGGGGCCCCTGCTCTTCTCGCGGCTGCTGAATCTGAACGATACCCAGGGCGGCGTGCTGAATCTGGTGTTCAAGATCGCCGACGACAACGGCCTGCTGCTGCTGGACCTCAAGGACCTGCGCAGCATGCTCCAGTTCGTGGGTGATCACGCCGCCGAGTTCAAGACCCAGTACGGCAATGTCTCCGCCGCCAGCATCGGCGCCATCCAGCGCGGCCTGCTAGAGCTGGAGAGCCAGGGCGCCGAGGCCTTCTTCGGTGAACCGGCACTCGATCTCGACGACCTCATGCAGACCGATGCCAAGGGACGCGGCGTCATCAACATCCTGGCGGCGGACAAGCTCATCAACGCCCCCAAGCTCTACGCCACCTTCCTCCTCTGGCTGCTGTCAGAACTTTTCGAGCGGCTGCCCGAAGTGGGTGATCCCGAAAAACCCAAGCTGGCCTTTTTCTTCGACGAGGCCCACCTGCTCTTCAACGACGCGCCAGACGCCCTGCTGGACAAGATCGAGCAGGTGGTGCGCCTGGTGCGTTCCAAGGGTGTGGGCGTCTATTTCGTGAGCCAGAATCCGCTCGATATTCCCGAGAAGGTGCTGGGCCAGCTGGGCAACCGGGTGCAGCATGCCCTCCGCGCCTTCACCCCCCGCGACCAGAAAGCCGTGAAGGCCGCCGCCGAGACCTTCCGCGTCAATCCCGGCCTCGACGTGGCCGCGGCCATCACCGAGCTGGCCGTGGGTGAGGCGCTGGTATCCCTCCTGGATGAGAAGGGCCGTCCCACCGTTGTCGAGCGCGCCTTCGTCTGCCCGCCCGAAAGTCAGCTGTCACCCATCACACCCGAGGAGCGGCAGCAGGTCATCAAGACCTCCCTGCTGGCCGGACACTATGAGCAGGCCGTGGACCGGGAGAGTGCCTTCGAGAAGCTGAAGGCCCGCGCCGAGGTGGCCATGCAGCAGGAGGCGGCCGAGGCCCAGGCCAAGGCGGAGGCCAAGGCCAACAAGGAACCCGCCCGCCGCTCCGACACCATGGTCGAGGCCTTCGGCAAGAGCGTCATTCGCGCCGCCGGCAGCTCCATCGGCCGCCAGATCATCCGTGGCGTCATGGGCTCCATCTTCGGCGGCGGCGGACGGCGGCGCTGATCATCAGGCCCTTCCATCACCTTAGGAAATCAGGAACACAGAGTTCACAGAAGCCCACAGAGGCCACAGAGAATTGCTGCTTTTCTCTGTGCCTCCTGTGGTGCTCTGCGTCCTCTGTGTTCCGCTTTTCCGATGAACCAATGGTCAGGCCGCGGCGTGCCTCAGGGCGTCGATGGCGGCCATGAGGGCCTGGGGATCACTGGCGGCGTGGAGGTTCTGGCGGAAGCCGTGGCCGCCAGGCACGCCCTTGGTGAACCAGGCACCGATCTTCTTGATCTTATGCAGGGCCTCGCGGGGCTCCAACAGATCGAGCAGGATCTGGAAGAGCCGCAGGGTGGCGTCGATGCGCATCTCCGTCGTCACGACGAACTCCGGCTCCAGGATCTGGCGGAAGAGGAAGGGGTTGTAGAGCGCCCCACGACCGATCATCACGGCGGCACAGCCGGTCTCCTCGACCATCCGGAAAGCATCGGCGGCGGCGTTCACGTCCCCGTTGCCGATGATGGGATACGCGGTGCCCGCCTCCACGGCCCGGGCGATGATGCTCCAGTCCGCATGGCCCTCGTACTGCTGTGCGCGGGTGCGCGGGTGGATGGCCAAGGCCTGTACACCCACGGCCTCGAACATGCGCAGGAAGTCCAGGAACTCACCCCGCTCCTTCTGCGAAGCGTCCCAGCCGGCCCGCATCTTCACGGTCACGGGCACCTGCACGGCCTTCACCATGGCCGTGACGCAGCGCTCCGCCAGGCGGATGTCCTTGAGCAGCGCTGAGCCCGCCCCGCCCTTAGTCACATTGCTGGCCGGGCAGCCCATGTTCAGGTCCACCAAGTCGGCACCCGCGGCTTCGCATAACGCCGCCCCCTCCGCCAGGGCCTCGGGACGACCGCCGGAAATCTGCATGGAGAGCGGCCGCTCGCCCGTCGCCGCCATCATCTTCTCCGCCTTCACGGCATGCCGGATCAGCGCCTCGCTGCTGATCATCTCCGACACCGTGAGCCCAACTCCGCCGATCTCCCGGATGAACTTCCGGAAGGGCTGGTCGGTGATCTCGTGCAGCGGCGCCATGACGAGGCGGTTGGGCACCTCGATATCGCGGATGTGGAATGGGCTGTGAGGAAAGGTCATGGTTTGTCCGACCTTCCAGTGTAGCGAGGGCTCCGAATTTGACCTGCGGCCATATTCAGGGCAAGAGAGGCTGGGCCTCCCAAAAGGCATGTGGCCTTCTGGAAACGCAAAGCGGTGCACACCTCGACATCCGACGCAGCCGGATTCCGGGCAGGGTCACTACCTGCGGGGCGGCGGTTCCTGGAGATTGGCCAGGAACTCATCGTTCGTCTTGGCCTTGCCCAGGCGATCAACCAACAACTCCATGCTCTCGCTGGGGCCGCTGGCGCTGAGGATCTTGCGGAGCACCCAGATCTTGGCGAGCTTGGCGGCGTCGATGAGCAGATCTTCCTTGCGGGTGCCGGATTTCTGGATGTCCATGGCAGGGAAGATGCGCTTGTCGCTGAGCTTGCGGTCCAGCACGATCTCGCTGTTGCCGGTGCCCTTGAACTCCTCGAAGATCACGTCGTCCATGCGGCTGCCGGTCTCGATGAGGGCCGTGGCGATGATGGTGAGGCTGCCGCCGGCCTCGATGTTGCGGGCCGCGCCGAAGAACCGCTTCGGTCTTTGTAATGCATTGGAGTCCACGCCGCCGGACAGCACCTTGCCACTGGGGGGCACCACCGTGTTGTAGGCCCGGCCCAGGCGCGTGATGGAATCCAGCAGGATCACCACGTCCTTCTTGTGCTCCACGAGCCGCTTGGCCTTCTCGATGACCATCTCGGCCACCTGGACGTGGCGGGTGGCGGGCTCGTCGAAGGTGCTTGAGACCACCTCGCCCTTCACGCTGCGCTCCATGTCCGTCACTTCCTCAGGCCGCTCGTCGATGAGCAGGACGATGAGGAAGACCTCGGGATGGTTGGCGGTGATGGAGTTGGCGATGTTCTGCAGCAGGACGGTCTTGCCCGTGCGCGGTGGGGCCACGATCAGGGCGCGCTGGCCCTTGCCCAGGGGCGTCATCAGATCCATGACGCGGGTGCTCAGCTCCTGGGGATCCCGCTCCATGCGGAGGTGGTGCTTCGGATACAACGGCACCAGGTCATCGAAATGCAGGCGCTCCTTGGCGGTCATCGGTGGATCGAAATTCACCGCGTCCACCCGCAGCATGGCGAAAAACTTCTCGCCCTCCTTCGGCGCGCGGATCATGCCGGAGAGCGTGTCCCCGGTGCGCAGGTTGAATTTGCGGATCTGGCTGGGCGAAATGTAGATGTCCTCAGGGCCTGCAAGGTAGTTCTGATCGGGGCTGCGGAGGAAGCCGAAGCCCTCGGGCAGCACTTCCAGCACGCCCTCGGCGAAGAACTGGCCCTCGCGTTCGGCCTGGGCCTGGAGCACCCGGAACACCAGCTCTTGCTTGCGCATGGAGAGCGGGTTTTCGATCTCCAGCTCTTTCGCCAACTCGGCCAGTTTGCCGATGGACAGCTCCTTGAGCTCTTGCAGGCTCAAGATGACGGGAGACTGAGTAGGGGTGGCCATAGGTCACCTCAGGGGCAGGGCGAGTCGGAAGTGGCTCGGGGAAGGTTTTATGGTAGGCCAGATTACCCTATCCGCCAAACCCAACATCGTCTTTATCCATGAATCGATGAATCCGGGCAACGAATCCTTTGGGATCCTCCACAGGGTAGGCATGCCCGATGCCCGGGACAATCTCGAAGCGGCTACGGGTTATACGCCGGGCGGTGTCCAGGCATTTCCAAGGGGGTGTCAGGAGATCCTCGGCGCCGGAGAGCACCAACACAGTCTCCTGAATGAGACTCAGCCGCTCTCGAATATCCCAGCCCAGGATCCCCCGGATCTGATGCAGGTTGCCGTGCAAAGGACGACCAGCACCCGTCACCACCTGGTGGTAGGCGCGAAGCACCCCATGGCGGGCTTCCAGGAAGGCATCGCCCCAAAGGAAAGGGGCCACGGCGTCAAACTGCATGAGGGGACCGCCCACCTCCAGGCAATGCGCCCAATGCTCCGTCTTGAGGGCCATGGCGAAGTCGATGTGGGGCATGGCGCTGGTGAGGACCGCACCTGCGAAGGTGCCGGGATAGGTGGTCAGCAGCTCCAGGCTCATGGCGCTGCCGTTGGACAGGCCCAGCAGCCATGGGCGTTCCACGCCCAGGATGCCGAACAGCTCCCAGGCCTCCTGGGCCAGGAGGGCCGTGGGATAGGGGCCATCTTCGGGCGCGTCGGATCTGCCCTGCCCCCGGCTGTCGAAGGTGAGGATGCGGTAGCGACCCGTCAGGCCAGGCAGCACGCCAGCCCACATGGTGGTGTCCGAGAGCAGTCCGTTCAGCAGCACCAACCAGGGGCCGTCCGGGTTCCCCTGCACGCGAAAGTGCAGCTTCACGCCCGAGCGCAGGGTCGCGAAGGTGGGCTGTGGCTTCATGCTCCGTGCCTCAGTTCGGAGGGCTGGTACTGCCGCTCGAACCGCCAGGCGCCGCCCTCCCATCGAATGACGGTACAGCTGGCCTTCTTCACTTCGAGGTTGCGGCCCGTGAGGTGGAAGATCAGCTCGCCGAGGAAAGGCTGGTGGCTGACGATGGCCAGGACACCATCCGCTTCTGCGGCGAGCCCGCGCAACCAGAGGTCCGCCAGGGGAACCCGGCCTTCCGGCAACACCATCAGGGAGGTCTCCATGGGGAAGGCTCCGGCGGCTTCCTGAAGGCAGACCATGGTTTCCATGGCACGCCGATAGGGGCTGCTGTAGCCCCGGGTGGGGAGGCGGCCCCCGGCCACGAGGCCCTTCATGGCCGCGCGGGTTTTCGTCCAGCCCTCTCGGGTGAGGGCGCGGTCCGCATCCTGTTGGCCAGGCCGGGGGTCCTCGGCGATGCCATGGCGGATGAGGAGCAGGGTTGTCACGCGGCACCTCCGGGCTTCGGCTTCGCCACTGTGGCTCTTCGCTCCTGCTTCGTGCTCATGCCACGATCTTACCGCTACCGTGAGGCTTTCCAGGCCAGCCGTGCTTCGCGCCGCCGATGCGCAGCCAGGTAGCGGGCATCCTCAGCGTAGGTGGTGGGATAGATGGGCGGTACCGGCTGGGGGCGCAGCTCGTCATCCACGTTGGTGAAGGTGAAGACACAGCTGTTGGAAAGGTTCGTCTGAGTCCGGTCGCGGCTCACGCGGATGATGTCGGTCTCGACACAGACGCTGGTGTTCCCGGAGTAGACGGCCCGGCTGAGAAGCTGCAGCTTGTCGCCCATCCGCACAGGCTGGACGAAATTGATGCGGTTCACGGCCACGATCACGGGCCGATGGGGGGCCACCTGCTCGGCGCAGATGGAGGACTGTTCATAGGCCTGGCGAATCAGGTGCCCACCGAAGATCTTGGTAGGAACGTTCTCGTGCTCCGGATAGGTGCGCTCCCATCCGCTGGTGACGCAATCCCCAGCCATCAGTCCCCGGAAGTCGGGCTCGTCCTGGGCCGCGTGGAGGGACGCCAGCAGGGCGTATTCCTCGCGGCTGGGAGGTTCCTGGGCCTGGTGCAGCTGCGGGCGGTAGTGTTCCCGCCGCGCGATGGCCCGCTCCCAGCGCCGCACCGCCAGGGCATCGTCACGCTCGAAGGCGGGCAGGACCAGGCTTTCCGCCCCGGCCCCCGTGGTACTGCGGGCCACCATGGTGAAGTAGCAGGAAGCGATGTGCGCGCCTGGGCTGCCCCCGGGATCCGCGGCCTGCTCGACGCGGATGCCCACCTCCAGGCTGGTGCGGCCCACGAAATTGATCCGGGCGCGGAACACCAGGTCGCGGCGGACGTCTGCGGCGTGGCGCACGTAGATGGTGTCGATGGCCGCCGTCACCACCCGGGCTTTGGGATGAACTCCCCGCACGTACTCGAGCGCGCATTCCTCCGCGAGCTTGTCGAGGACTTCAAGGATCAGGCCGAAGCGCACGTTGGCCGGGAGGTCCTCGTCCAACAGCATGTAGCGCCGCCGCAAAGAGGGATCGGAGCCAAGGGGGAGCGTGAGGATGCGATCTTCGGGGAGAGCCATGGACCAGTATGCCCGAGCCGTGATTCTCCCTGGAATATCAAGGCGTTTCGTGGGATGCTGATCGTTTGGGCCCCTCCCGGCTGGCGCTGTTCGCCAACAGAGATTGCCATTCGGCACACTCGCGCAGGGATAGCCCCGGGAGACATCGTGAGTGAGACCACCTTCGCAGCCCTCGGCTGCAGCGAAGCCCTGCTGGCCGCCCTGGCCAAGCGCGGCTTCGAGACCCCCATGCCTGTCCAGGCGCAGACCATCCAGCCGGGCCTAGAAGGCCGTGATCTGCTGGTGCAGAGCCGCACCGGCTCAGGCAAGACCCTGGCCTACGGCCTGCCGCTGCTGCAACGCCTGTCGGACGATCGCCACACCCAGGCGCTGATCCTCCTGCCAACGCGGGAATTGGCCCAGCAGGTGGGCGCTGAGTTGCACACCCTCGTGCCCAAGCTTCCCATCGCCAACCTCGTCGGCGGCGTGGCCTACCAGCCCCAGCTCCGGGCCCTGCAGATGGGTTCACCCGTGGTCGTGGGCACCCCCGGACGTGTGAAGGATCACCTCGACCGCGGCACCCTCGACCTGAGCCGCGTGACCATGATCGTCCTCGACGAGTGCGACGAAATGCTGAACATGGGCTTCCTGGAGGATGTGGAGACCATTCTCGCGAAGGTGCCCGCGGGGCCCCAGACCTATCTGTTCTCGGCCACCCTGCCTGCCCCCATCGCCAAGCTGGCGAAACGGTTCCTCAAGGATCCGGTCCAGATCCAGCTGGCCGAGGCCGGCGAGCACGCCGTGCATGCCGACATCGCCCACACGCCCGTGCTGGTGCCCGATCACCAGCAGGTGCGGGCGCTCGTGAACCTGCTGCTTCGCGACCAGCCCAGCTCCGCGCTGATCTTCACCAAGACCAAGGCCCAGACCGAGGAAGTCGCGGAAGAGCTGACGGTCTCGGGCCTGCCCGCGGCCTTCCTGCACGGTGATCTGGCCCAGGCCACCCGCACCCGCATCCTCGGCCAGTTCAAGGATGGCAAGTTGCGCTACCTGGTGGCCACGGACGTGGCGGCCCGCGGCCTCGACATCGAGGGCCTCCCCTTGGTGGTCCACGTGGGCATCCCCACCCAGCTCGAGAACTACATCCACCGGAGCGGCCGCACGGGTCGCGCCGGCGCCAAGGGCACCAGCCTGGCCCTGGTGGGCTGGAAGGAGAGTCGCATCCTGCTGGCCTGGGGCCGCCGCGGTGGTCTCCAGCTCGACTGGCGCGCCGTGCCCACCCCCGCAGAGATCCGCGAAGCCCAGACCGTCAAGCTCCTGGATGGCATCCAGGGTGCCGCCAGCGCCGCCCTGCTCACCCAGGCCGCCCAGCTACTGAAAGACGCCGATCCCGTGCGCCTCGTGGCCGGTCTCCTCGGCCTCGTCCAGGCCGAACAGTCTGCCGGTTTCGAGCTGCCCAACGAACCCGAGCGCAAAGCCAAGCCCCGGTTCGACTCCACCCGCGAACGCAAGGAAGGCGGCCCCCGCCCCCAGCGTTCCTACGCGGAACGCAATGCCGCCCGCGGTGATTCGCCTCGCCCCGATTCCGCCTTCTCCAAGACCCGTCCCGACGGCAGCTTCAAACCTAGGAGCGAGTTCGACGAGAAGCCCCGTCCCTATGTGAAGTCCAAGCCCAGCGCCGCCGCGGGTCCCCGCAAGGCCTGGGAGGATCGTCCCGCCGCCAAGGACACGCCCCGCCCCTGGAAGGCCGCGCCCACGAAAGCGTGGAAGAAGAAGTAGCCTTAGTCTTCTCGAATCTCCAAAACAGAGGGCGCCGAAGGGCGCCCTCTGTTTTGGAGCGAGTGAAACACGGATCATCCATTCGGATCCGTCGCGTTCAGGTCCACGGGCTTGGGTTCCTCCACCGGCTTGGGACGGCCCCAGACGTGGACCTCCACGGGTTGCACTGGGGCCTTGTCGCGAGCTTCCTTCACTTTCTGGATGGCCTCGGCATCGCTGCCCGATTTAGGCGTGGTACCGGGCTTGAAGGCGAGATGGAGCACCCGGTCGGCAGTCGCCGAGGTAGCCAGCAGGCCCGTGTAGCGGTCGATGTCTGCCCACTCCATGCCCGCGGGAACCTGGAACTCCTCCCGGGGGGTGGTGGGCAGGGCCACCTTCATGAAATCGATCCAGATGGGCAGGGCCACCTTGGCGCCATCGGCCCCGCGGAAGATGGTCTTCTTCTCGTCGAGTCCCACCCACACCCCGCATACCACACGCGTGGAGAAGCCGATGAACCAGGCATCCGTGTGTTCATCCGTGGTCCCGGTCTTGCCTGCGATGGGCCACTGCAATTCCGCTCCGGCGCGGGCGCCGGTGCCAGCGGTCGCCACGCCCTGGAGGCACTGGATGAGCTGGAAGGTGCTCTGAGGATCCAGTACCTGCTCGGTGGCCGCGCCGTTGTGGCTCTCCAGGACGCGTCCGTTGCGATCCACCACCTTCTTGATGAAGAAGGGTGGCGGCGACTGAAGGCCGTCGTTGGCAATGGTGGCGTACCCGCGCACCATCTCCTTGAGGGTCAGATCCGCGGAACCCAGGGCCAGGCTGGGGTACGCCGGAATGCTGCTGGTCAGGCCGCACTTGCGGGCGTAATCAATGACGTTGAGCACCCCGGTCTCCTCAAGGGTGCGCACCGCGGGCACATTGCGGGAATCCCGCAGGGCCTCCCAGATGGGAATGGGTCCCCAGAAATCCCGCTCGTAGTTTTTTGGCTCGTAGGGTTTCGCGCTGCCACGCAGGGGCTTGTATTCCGTGGTGCCATCCGGCTGGGTGACCGTGAGGAAATCCCCGGTGTCGAGGAACCGGGTCGGAACGTCCAGGACCATGCTGGCGGGCGTCTTTCCGGCGGTGAAGGCCGCGCCGTAGACATAGGCCTTCATGGTCGAACCCACCTGCCGCTGGGCCTGGGTGGCGCGGTTGAACTTGGAGCGGTTGAAGTCATACCCGCCCACCATGGCGCGGATTTCGCCGGTCTTGGGGTCCACCGCCATGAGGGCGCCCTCGACCTGGGGCTCCTGATCCAGCTCCACGGTCTTCGGCGTACCGTCGTCCGCGGTCTTCACCATGAAGAGCGGCGCAGCTCCCCTGGGCAACAGCTTCTGGAGGTCTTTGCCAGCCCACGCGAAGGCGCTTGCCGGCACGTCCAGGGTCGCCTTGGCGATGCGGACCTGGGCCACCCCGCCCTTCCATCCGAGGATCACGCCACGAACATTGTCGCCGTTCTCGAAATAGTGCCTCCAGCCGTTGAGCTGGGTGGTCTCGGGATCGGTCACGAACTGCACGGCATCTTTCCGGAAGCCACGGCGCCGGTCCACGACCCTCAGCCCGGCCTGGACGGCTTCGTTGGCGGCCTCCTGCCAGTAGCTATCCACGGTGGTCGTCACTTCCAGACCGCCGTTCAGAACCTGCTCGCGGCCGTACTTCTCGTAGAGGTACTTGCGGACTTCCTCCACCACATAGGGAGCCACCGCCTCTTCGCGGGCGTTTTCGCGGGCCAGGCGGATGGGCTTGTCAACCAGTAGGCTGGCCTCCTGTGGCTTGAGATAGTCCTCCTTCACCATGCGCAGCAGCACGTGGTTGCGCCGGGACTTGGCGGCAGCACGTGCTTTCGGGTCGGGGTTATAGGGGTTGTACCAGTTCGGATTCTGCACCAGGCCAGCCAAGAGGGCGCACTCCTCCACGTTGAGCTGGGGGGCGCTCTTCCCGAAATAGAATTCCGCGGCCGCCTCGATGCCGTAGCGGCCCCCACCGAAGTACACCTCGTTGGCGTACATCTCCATGATCTGCTTCTTGGAGTAGGCCTTCTCCAGCTTGCGGGCGAGGATGATCTCTTTCAGCTTGCGGTCCAGTCGCTTCTGGCGCTTGGCAGTGACGGTGCGGATGAGCTGCATGGTCAGCGTCGAGGCACCTTCTCGGCGGCGGCCGAAGCTGGTGATGAAATTCACGCCCGAGCGCACGAGGCCCCGGGCCGAGACGCCGCTATGGCCCCAGAAATCCTGATCCTCCGTGGCGACCAGGGCATTCACGAAGGCTTTGGGAATGTCGCCGTAGGGGATCACCACCCGGTGCTCCTCGGCGAAGATGCCGATCACGTTGCCGTCGTGGTCGAGCACCTTGGTGATGGTCTTGGGCACGCGAATCGCGAACATCGTCAGGAAGCTGTCCGCGTCCCGCGACATGATGGACCAGGACACGGCCAGAGTGGCCGCCCCGACCACTGCCAGGGCCAGGAAGGCCCACAGCGCTCGGCCGAACCACCGGCGTGAAGAAGTGGAGGAGGATGCCTGGGTGGGAGCCATGCCCCAAGGATAGCGTTAGAGTGATCCCATGCCCCAGCGACTGATTCTCGTGGCCAAGATCAAATCCCCGCGCTTGGCTTCCACCCTGCGCGAGGCGCTGCCTTCTTTCCTTGAGCGGGGCTGGCTCGTGACGAGCGAACCGGCGTTGGCTGAAGCCTGGGCTGAAGCTGGCCTGGACCCTGCCCATCTGGCGCTCGACCCGGAACTGGGTGTCTCGGGCCCTGTTCCGGACCTGTGCCTGGTGCTCGGAGGCGACGGAACCCTGCTCCACGCCGCCCGGCGCGTGGGCATGCGAGGCACCCCCATCCTGGGCATCAACCTCGGCTCCCTGGGATTCCTCACGGCCCATCCCGTCTCTGAGGCCACCAGCGCCGTCCAGGCCTTCCTCGCAGGGACGCTCGTGGCGGACCGGCGCCCCATGCTGGAGGTGGAACTCTGGCGCGGCAACCGCCTGCTGGCCCAGCAGACAGTGCTGAACGACGCGGTCGTGGCCAAGGGTGCCCTGGCCCGCATCATGGACATGCATCTGCGGGTGGGCGACCAGGACGCAGGACCCATCAAGGCGGACGGACTCATCGTGGCGACGCCCACCGGGTCCACCGCCTATTCCCTGTCGGCAGGTGGCCCCATCCTGCATCCCAGCCTCGAAGCCTTCGTCATCGCCCCCATCTGCCCCCACACCCTGACGCTCCGACCGTCCGTGGTGCCCGCCTCCCAGCCCATCTCGATCACCTTGGAAGAAGCCGAGGACGCCCACCTCACCCTGGACGGCCAGGTCGGCTACCAGCTGCTGCCCGGTGACGAAGTCCGGCTGCGCCAGGCCCAGACCCGCATCACCCTGCTCCAGCGACCCGGCCTCGACTTCTTCGCCTTGCTACAGCAGAAGCTGCATTGGGGCGATCGGTAGGATTCAGGCTGGAGATTGGAGGCTGGAGCTACGGCTCTCTGGGCGGCCCTGCGGACCGCACCAGGCTTTTCCCGTTGGGCCGGCCGGGTGGGTCAGCCCCGCACTGGGCTATCAGGCGCGCCGCATGGCGGCGCAGCAGGAAGCAGTACCTCCAGACTCCAGCCTTCTGTCCGGTCTGTCCGCCGCAGACCGCCCCGCCCCCTTGCCATTCCCGACCATCTGGTCGGCGGCAGTCTGCGCTGCGGCCCGCTTGTGACCACGCGCACATGGGGTGGGCATGACACTTCCACCTAGTAGGACCTGTGTCCCTGCATGGAGTCTCCATGGCCCTCAAAGAACGACCCAAACCCTATTTGCTGCCGGAGTACTGCAAGGGCTGCGGCCGGTGTCTCGACGCCTGCGCCAAGGACTGCATCACCCTCAGCGACCAGATCAACCCCCTGACGGGCCTGGTCCCGGTGGAACTGGACCTCACGAACTGCAACGCCTGCGGTCTCTGCATGGACGCCTGCCCCGAGCCCTACGGCCTGCGACCCGCCCACGAAGGCGAGATCCAGGACTTCGAACTGGAGGACCCGGCCAAGATCTTCGGCGTGAAGCCCAGCGATGCACCCGTGCCGGTGGATCTGCCCTCCGAAGTGCTGCCGCTGCCCCGCACCGAGCCCCTGGTCATCAAGGGCACGTACGCCTCGGCCCTGGGCGCATTGCTGGCAGGTTGCCGCCACGTCTACGGCTACCCCATCACCCCCTCCACCGAGGGCGCCGAGCTGATGGCCAAGTTCCTGCCCAAGCTCGACGGCACCTTCATCCAGGCTGTGAGCGAAGTGGCTACCGTGAACATGATGTACGGCACCGCCGGCGCGGGCCTGCCCACCATGACCTTCACCTCCTCGCCGGGCTTCAGCCTGATGCTCGAGGGCGTGTCCTACATGATCGGCGCGGAGCTGCCGGGTGTCTTCGTGGATGTCATGCGCGGCGGGCCGGGCCTCGGCAACATCGCCCCTGAGCAGTCCGACATCAAGCTGGCCTGCCACGGCCTCGGCCACGGCAACACCCAGGCCATCGTACTGGCGCCCTCCACCCCCCAGGAAATGCTCGACCTCACCATGCTGGCCTTCGAGCTCACTTTCAAATACCGCAATCCCGTGATCCTGCTTGGAGACGGGTACCTGGGCCAGATGACGGGCAAGGTGCAGCTACCCGACACCATGATCAAACCCGGCATCCCCAAATGGGCGGTCTACGGCGATGCCATGCACCGCCGGAACGTCATCACGTCGATCTTCCTCACCGAGAGCGATCTCGAGGCCCACAACGTGCACTTGAACGCCAAGTACGACGCCATGAAGGTCGAGGCTCGCGGTGAATCCTTCCTCTGCGACGACGCCGAGGTGGTGCTCATCGCTTGCAACACCCCGGCCCGCACGGCCAAGGGCGCGGTTCAGGAACTTCGGCATCAGGGCATCAAGGCCGGCCTCTTCCGACCCATCACCCTCTGGCCCTTCCCCGTGGAAGAGCTGAAAGCAGCCATCCATGGCGCCCAGCGCCTCGTGGTGGTGGAGGCCAGCGCCGGGCAGCTGGAGGATGAGATCCGCCTCGCCCTCAGCAAGGCCGGCGTCTACCAGTTCCCCGAGATCGAATCCGTGCGCCGCATGGGCGGCGTCCTGCCCCAGCAGAGCGAAATCATGACCCGGGTCCTGGGTCGGAAGGAGGTGCTCGCATGAGCAAGGCCAGCGTCTTCTACGACCGGTTTGAGCGCCATTCCCACGGCGAGGGCCTGAAGGGCCACGCCACCCACTACTGCCCTGGCTGCGGTCATGGCTTGGCCCACAAGTACCTGGCCGACGCCATCGACGAGCTGGGCATCCAGGACCGCACAGTGGCCGTGAGCCCCGTAGGCTGCTCGGTCTTCCTCTACTACTACTTCGATGTGGGCAACACCCAGGCCGCCCATGGCCGTGCGCCCGTGGTGGCCCTGGGCCACAAGTTCGCCAACCCCGAGAGCGTGGTCATCAGCTACCAGGGCGACGGCGACTTGGCCTCCATCGGCCTCGCGGAAACCGTGGCCACGGCCCAGCTCGGCGCCCCCATCACCGTCATCTTCATCAACAACGCCATTTATGGCATGACCGGCGGCCAGATGGCCCCGACCACGCTGATGGGCCAGACCAGCTCCACAAGCCCGGCAGGTCGCAACGAGTACAACGGCCAGCCCATGAAGATGGCGGAGCTCATCGCCGGACTCGATGGGCCGGTCTACGTCGAGCGGGTGGCCCTTTACGATGCCAAGCAGCGAATCAAGGCCAAGAAGGCCATCCAGAAGGCCATCAAGCTCCAGGTGGAAGGCCGCGGCTACTCGTTCATCGAGGTGCTGGCGGAGTGCCCCACGCACCTGAAGATGAACCCTGAAGAGACCGAGAAGTGGGTCAAGGAATGCATGGAGCCCGTGTACCCCCTGGGCGTGAAGAAGGACATCACCGTCGATCCCTGGTTCAAGCGGAACCCGCCCTGTTTCAAGGGCGAGAAGATCCTCAGCCTGGCTGGCGCCACCTCCGAGCATCCCGAGCGCTTCTGCAAGGGCTTCCCCACGCATCTGGCGCTGAACGACATCTCGTTGAAGCTGGCCGGCTCGGGTGGTGACGGCGCCCAGACCGCCGCCATGCTCATCGCCCGCGCCGCCATCAGCGAGGGCTTTGACGCCACCCACATTCCCAGTTACGGCCCCGAAAGCCGCGGAGGCACATCCTACGCTGATGTGCATGTAGCCGAGGACGAGGTGCTGAACCCAGGCTCCCCGGATCCCCAGGTGCTCATCGCCTTCAACGCCCCGAGCCTCGCCAAGTTCGGCCCCACGGTCCGCAAGGGCGGCTTCGTCATCTACGACAGCTCCGTGGTGACCGACGCCCCCGTGCTGGATCCCAGCATCAAGATGTTCCCGGTGCCCTTCACGGGCATTGCCACCGACCTGGGCAAGGCCGTGGTGAAGAACATCGTGGCCCTGGGCGCCCTCCAGGCCGCCACGAACATCTTCCCCAAGGACACTCTGCTCGGCTCGATCCGCACGGCCCTGAAGGACAAGTGCGCCCTGATCCCCCTCAACGAAGAAGCTTTCGCCTGGGGCATCAAGTCCGTGGAAGCGCTCGAAAAGTAACGCCCGGCATCTCCCCAGGAGGCAGCCATGACGGATATCGCCATCCAGACCACCCTCAGCGCCGAGGAATGGAAGATTGTCATGGCCCTCCGGGAGATCCCGGACAGCCCGCTCCGTGCCAAGGTCTCCGGCCTCTTCGAAGACCTGGTGCGCTTCATCCAGCAGCCCCGGTGCCTGGGGATGCAGAGCGACGGCTTCCCCTGCGGCAGCCCCCACACCAGCTGCGAGGAATGTCAGCACATGCTGAACGTCCTCGATGAGCTGGCGGCTCGGGTGCCTGTTCAGGACTGAATTCAGACGGGAAAACGGGGACAGGATTAACAGGATGAACTGAAGGATTAACAGGATTTCAAAAGCACTAATCCTGTTAATCCAGCCTTCAATCCTGTTAATCCTGTCCCAGCAGTTGCGCCTCGCTACAGGCCGCCCCGCAGGTTCGCGAAAGTCCTCAGCCCTGCTTCGGTGGGCTTGAGCAGGGCCACGAGGCGGCCGCCGTGGATGGCCCGAAGGGGCGCGCCGGGGTCGGGGAAGCCCTCGGGCATGGCCCAAGTGGCAGGTCGGGCTTCGCCCGTGGGGATGGCGCGGCCGTGGGCCAGGTGATCCGCTTCTTCATCCGAGAGCAGGCGCGCCGGGCACCACGGCAGCAGGTCCGCACCAGTGAGCAGGCGCTCCGAGCCCTCGCCTGGATCGACCCAGGGCCCGATGGCGGTGCGGCGGAGGGCCGTGAGGTGGGCACCGTAGCCCATCGCCCGACCCAGGTCTCGGGCCAGGCTGCGCACGTAGAAGCCGCCCCGGCAGGTGAGTTCCAGGGTGCTGCGCTGAGGTCGACCGTGGGTGAGATCGTGGGCGATCCAGCGGGCGGAGAGCAGGAAGACACGGCAGGGCTTCATCACGACTTCTTCGCCACGGTGGGCCTTCTTGTAGGCTGCCTCACCGTCGATCTTCTTGGCGCTGGTGGCGGGGGGCACCTGGTCCGTCCAGCCCAGAAAGGGTGCCAGGGCGGCATCCAGGGCTTCCGGCGTCAAGCCCGTGGAAAAAGCCTCGGAAACCGGCTTGCCGTGCAGGTCGCAGGTATCGGTTTCCACGCCCCAGGCGACCTCGGCCACGTAGGTCTTCGGCAGCGGATGCATCAATTCCATCAGCCGTGTGGCCTGGCCCGCCAGCACCAGCAGCAGGCCGTCTGCAAAGGGGTCCAGTGTGCCGCCATGGCCCAGGGCCAGCTTCTTCTGCCCTGCCTCGAAGGCCCGGCGCTTGAAGCCGCGGATCACGTCAAAGCTGCTCTGGCCCACGGCCTTGTGGACGAGGTGGATGCCGGATTCAACCATTCAAGTTTCTTCCGCTTCCGGGTCCACGGGCCGCGCGGCCCGCTCCTTCTCGATGTCCGCGAGGAGGGTCTCCATGTGGTTGCCGTCTTCCAGGGTGCCGTCCGGGAAGAAGCGCAGTTCTGGTACCCGCTTCATCTTGAGGCGCGAGGCCAGCTGACTGCGCAGGAAGCCCGCCGCGCGCCCCAGGGCCTTGCGGGTAAGGCCGTCCTGGGCCTCCTGATCCCCGCCGTTCGCGGGGAGCACGGTGAAGTACACCTTGGCCACACTCCGGTCCGGTGAGAGACGGACGGCCGTGAGCGTCACAAAACCCAGCTCGGGATCCCGGAGCTCGCGCTGCACGATTGTCGAGAGGAGGAAGTGGACTTGGTCTTCAAGGCGTTCAGGGCGTTGCATGGTTTTCCTTTGCCGTTCCCATTGTACCCCACCCAGCCTTTTCACCTTCTCTGGCGGCACGGGCCTCCGCCATTGGATACCCTGGGTTTTTCAAAGGGCGCTGCCTTGACCGACTGGTTCGAAGCGTGGTTCGACGAAGACTATGCCCTGCTCTACGCCCACCGGGACGCGGAGGAGGCTCGTCTGGCGGTGAGCCAGGCTCTGCGGGTGGCTCCGGAACTGGGCCAGGGTCCCGTGCTGGATCTGGGTTGCGGCGCGGGACGCCACCTTGAGATCCTGCGCCAGGGTAATCCTCTGGCCTTCGGCATGGACCTCTCCCCGGCACTCCTCCGCCTGGCTCCTACGAGCCTGCGTGCCTGCCTGCTCCGGGGCGACATGCGGCGCCTGCCCGTGAAGGAGCACTCGCTCTCCGGCATCTGTCTCTGGTTCACACCTTTTGGCTACTTCTCTGATGACCAGAATCGCGAGCTGATGCTGGATCTGGGGCGCCACTTACGCACCGGCGGCGTGCTGGTGATGGACTACCTCAACGCCGAGGAGGTGAGACGCACCCTGGTGCCCGAAGACACCCTGGAGCGCGCCGGGGTGCGGGTCCTGAGCCGCCGCGCCATCGAAGGGGACCGCATCGTGAAGCACATGACCCTCACGCAGCTGGATACCGGGGAGACTCGCGAGGCCATGGAGAGCGTCCGCCTCTATCAGCCCGCGGCCCTCCAGGAAATGGCTGCCACCGCAGGTCTGCGCCTGCGGTGCGTCATGGGCACCTACACCGGGGAGGCCTTCACCGAGGACAGCCCCCGTTGGATCGGCATCTTCGAGAAACCCTGTCAGCAGTTTGGATGACGCCCTGGCCATCCTCCGTCAGAATGGAAGGTTCCAAATGCAAGGAGCAGCCATGGGCTTCCAGTCGGTGCGGGATCTCAACGTCAAGGGCCACCGGGTCTTTCTCCGGGCTGATCTGAATGTGCCGCTGAAAGAAGGCCGCATCACGGATGCCACCCGCATCCGTGAGACCCTTCCCACCCTGAAGTGCCTGCTGGATGGCGGGGCCTCGGTGGTATTGGCTTCCCATCTGGGCCGGCCCGAGGGCAAGGGTTTCGAGGTCGCCTTCAGCGCCGCGCCGGTAGCTGCCTGGCTGAAGGAGCAGGGCTTCGACTGCCGCCTGGCCAGCTACGTGAATGGCCCGGCCGTGGAAGCCGAAGCCGCCGCCCTGAAACCAGGCCAGGTGCTCCTGCTGGAGAACCTGCGCTTCGAGAAGGGTGAGACCAAGAACAACGATGACTTCGCCACCAGCCTGGCAAAGCTGGCGGACACCTACGTGAACGACGCCTTCGGCGCGGCGCATCGGGCCCACGCCTCCGTCAGCGGCATGGTCGCCCACTTCCCCAAGGAGCGCGTGGCCGCGGGCTTCCTCATGGAGAAGGAGCTGAAGGCCCTCGGAAAAGTCACGGAGAACCCGGAAAAGCCACTGGTGGTGATCTTCGGCGGCGCCAAGGTGAGCGACAAGATCGAACTCATCCAGAACTTCCTCGGCAAGGCCGACGCCATCCTCATCGGTGGCGCCATGAGCTACACCTTCCTCAAGGCCCAGGGCTTCGAGATCGGGAAGAGCCTGTGCGAGGAGGACAAGCTGGACCTGGCCCTGGACCTGCTGAAGCAGGCTGGGATCAAGGGCACTCGCCTGCTGCTGCCCCTGGATCATCTGGCCGCCTCCGAATTCAAGGAGGACGCCGATTGCGCCATCACGGTGGACCAGAACATCCCCGCTGGCCGGATGGCGCTCGATATCGGCCCTGAAACTGTCGCCACCTACGCGGCCGAGATCCGCGCGGCGAAGACGCTGCTCTGGAACGGCCCCATGGGCGTCTTCGAGATGGCCTCGTACGCGGCCGGCACCCTGAGCATGGCCGAGGAACTGGCCGAGGCCGCGGACCGGGGTGCCTTCGTACTGGTGGGCGGCGGCGACAGCGTGGCAGCCGTGAACAAGGCCGGCGTGGCCGCCCGGATGAGCCATGTCTCCACGGGTGGCGGCGCCAGCCTGGAATTCCTCAGTGGCCTCGAACTGCCGGGCGTCGCGGCCCTCCAACGCTGACCAGCCTCCAGGCAGGACATGCCGGGCAGGTGGATCGCTGATAGCCTCTACTTCTCCCCCACTGGTCCTGCCCCGGCCACCCCGCCGTCGACTGGTCCTGCGCCACCCAGGAGATCCTCATGCGCTTCGTCGTCGCCAACTGGAAAATGAATTTCCTGTCCGACCAGGCCCGCGATTTTTGCGAAACCTTCCTCGCGGACTACACGCAATCGCCTTCGGTGACGGCCGCCATCGCGCCCCCCTTCCACCTCATCCGCCCCGTGGCCGACAGCCTCCGAAGCCGCCAGGTGCGCGTGTTCGGGCAGAACGGCCACGCGGAACCGAACGGCGCCTATACGGGCGAGATCTCCATGGCTCAACTCCAGGACGCGGGCTGTTCAGGCGTGATCCTGGGCCACAGCGAGCGCCGCCAGCTCTTCGGCGAAACGGACGAGGCTCTGGTGGCGAAGGTGAAGGCCGCCCGCGACTGGAACCTGCTTCCTCTGCTCTGCGTGGGCGAGACCCTTGAGGAGCGGCAGCAGGGCCGGACCCTGGAGGTCCTGGACCGCCAGCTCTCCATTCTGGCCCGCACCGGCCCCACGCCCCTCTGGGTGGCCTACGAACCGGTCTGGGCCATCGGCACCGGCCTGCGTGCGGACGTGGGCCAGATCCGCCAAGCCCACGCCTTCATCAAATCGAGGATCGTCACGCTCATGAACCTGACCTTCGGTCCGGTCCCCATCCTCTATGGCGGCAGCATCACCCCCGAGAACTTCCCCGAGCTGCTCGACATTCCCGAGGTGGCCGGCGGCCTAGTGGGCGGCGCCAGCCTGGATCCCGTGAAGTTCGCCACCCTGGTGAAGCAGGCGGGCTGATCAGTCACGGCTCAGGAAGTGATCCGCCACTTCGACGACCAGCCCGACCAAGCCCGCTGCCGTGAGCCAGTGATTGGGTGCGCCCAGCTGCTGCCCGAATTCATAGGAAGAAGCTGGGTGTTCGGTGATCTCGACCGTGGCGCGCTTCGCCTCCTTCAGCTCGGCGAGCTCCTGCTCCCGGGCGCGGTCCAGGCCACCACCGGCGATGAAGCCCAGCAGTCGGCGCAGCTCGTCCCGGTCGAACCAAAGGCCGTGGGCCTTGCAGACATCCAGCACCACCCCTGATCGCCGTGCGTAGTTCACCCGGTTCATGCGCTGCCCACAGGCAGGACAAGGGCGGTACTGCACGGCCCCCAGCGCCGTCACGGGCGGGGCCCAAGGGGCCGGAAGAGCCCCCAGCACGGCGCCCTGGCGCTCCCGGCTGGCACCCAGCTGCTCGAACATGGCCCGGTCCAGCCATAGGCCGCCGCAGGCCAGGCAGGCCAGCGTCTCAAGATCACCCACGCGGCTGGCGGCGAGGGGCCTCCCGCAGGCAGGACAGGGGGCTCCTTCGGCTGTGCCCGAGGCTCGCGGGGCCATGGCGGCCCCACAGGCCGGACAGTGGCTGGCCGACAATGGCACCAGGGCGAAACAGGCGGCACAGGCCACCGTGGCCAGCTGGGCCTGGCAATAGGGACATTGCGGCACATCCGGAGGTACCGGAGCACCGCAACCGGAACAGCGGAGGGTCTGGGCTTCCATCAGTCTTTCTTCGGTTCCGGGTCCGGCTTGGCCGGGGGCGGCTCGTCCCGCTTTGCGGCGGGCTCCTGGTAGAAGCGCTGCTCCGCGAGCCGCATCCAGTGGAACTCGGAAGACAGTTTCTGTACCACGACGCGGGCGAAGCCCTTGGCCTCCTCCTCACGGATGCGGCCGTCGTCGTCCCGCGATCCGGGGGGGAGGGGATCCATGGCCTCGACCACCTCTGACGGTTCGATGGCGTCGGTCCAGAGCGGTTCCGGATTCCCGGGCTGGACCAGCCGGACCTGGGCCCGGACCACCTGAGGCCGGTAGCCCAGCCGATCGCGAGTGTGTTCCTGGGCCATGGCCGCGTTGGAGCCGGCCCACAGGCCCCAGAACAGGCCATCCACCACGCTCCAGCCACGGTTGCCCGAAGCTGCGCTCAGGGCGCCCACAGTCGCTCCCACAGCCACCCCCACGGTGGTGGGGCTGGGCTGGCCCGGCGCCGGGGAGACATCCCGAATATCCACCTGGAGTTCCACGGCCCCCACTGGTGGCTGCACGCCTTCCGGAACAACCACCACCCGGGTGGCCAGCCGGGCCCGCAGGGCCGAGGCGTATTCCTTCTGGAAGCCCTCACGATCGGCCAGGCCCGCGGGCAGGCTCACCGACACGCTCACGGGCCCGGGATGCTGCCGGAAGGCTTCCACCTCTGGCCGTTGACAGGCCAGTGCCAGCATCAGGGGGGCGAGGAGCAGGATGGGAGTGCGCCGCATGGTGACCTCCGGCCCAAGTCTGGGGGCGGGCCTGGTCCCTGTCCAGACGGCCCTTCCTTTCTGAGCGGTAGAATCAGGCTCCTTCGCGAGGCCGCATGCTCATTCTTATGGAACCCTCCGCCACCCGCGACCAGGTGGGCGAAGTCCTGGCCCTCCTGGAATCCGCGGGCATCCGCAGCCAGGTGAACGAAACCCCGGAGGCCCTCAGCATCGTGGCGCCGAACGCCTCCAAGGCGCTGAAGCCGGACCGCATCGAACCCATGGCGGGCGTCCGGCGCGTGGTGCCCATCACCAGCCCCTACAAGCTGGCCAGCGCGGACGCGGCCGCGGAGCGCACGGTGGTGGACGTGCGCGGCGTGAAGATCGGCGGGCCCGACCTGGTGCTGGTGGGGGGGCCCTGCGGCGTGGAAAGCCGGGAACAGCTCTTCACCGTGGCCCGCTACGTGGCCGAGGCCGGCGTGAAGCTGTTGCGGGCTGGCGCATTCAAGCCACGCACCAGTCCCTATGCCTTCCAGGGCTTGGGGCTGGAAGGCCTGCGGCTACTGGAGGAGGCCCGCGCCGAGTTCGGCCTCGGCATCGTCACCGAGGCCACGGAAATCGAGACCTTCGACGATGTAGAGCGCAGCGCCGACATGGTGCAGATCGGCGCCCGCAACATGCAGAACTTCGCTCTGTTGCGCCGGGCCGGACGCTGCGAAAAACCCGTGCTCCTCAAGCGGGGTCCCTCGGCCACTCTGGAGGAGTGGCTCTACGCCGCGGAGTACGTGCTCGGCGAGGGCAACCGGAACCTGGTGCTTTGCGAGCGGGGCATCCGGACCTGGTCCGATCACGCCCGCAACACACTGGACGTCAGCGTGATCCCGGCGGCGAAGATCCTCACTCATCTGCCGGTCATGGTCGACCCCAGCCACGCCACGGGGCGGCGGGACCTGGTTATCCCCTGCGCCCTCGCGGGCGTGGCCGCGGGCGCCGATGGCCTGCTGGTCGAGACCCACTGCAACCCCGAGAAGGCCCTGAGCGATGGCCCCCAGGCCCTGCTGCCTTCGGACTTCATCCGCCTGGTGGAACGGGCCCAGGCCGTGCATCGCGCCCTGCAGGCGCCCAGCCTCACTGGGCTCTGGATGTAGGCCCCGCCCTGTGCAAGACTAGGAGGTTCGGAGTTTCCATGAATGGCCTCGCCCTCGCGCTTCTGATCCTTTTCGGTGTCCTGCTCATCGGGACGATCCTGCTGCAGCCCGGCACCAAGGGGGGGCTCGGCGCCTCCTTCGGCGGCGGCGGCGCGAACTCGGCTTTCGGCGCCCAGGGCGCCACGCCCTTCCTCTCGAAGGCCACCTATTGGCTGGCCGCCGGCTTCCTGGGCACCACGCTGCTCATCGAAGTCCTGATCATCCGTGGCAACCGCTCCGTGCTGGAGAAGATCTCCGACAAGCCCACCATCACCGTGCCGGCGCCGATCGTACCTGCACCCGCTCCTGCGCCTGCTCACGCACCCACCCCGGCTCCCGCGAAGAAGTAGGCTCGCCCTGCGCGAAACGGGGCATTGACCGCATTCGCGCTTTGGGTGAAGATGGTTGTTCCACGTGCCCGCGTGGTGAAATTGGTAGACACGCCATCTTGAGGGGGTGGTGGCCACAAGCCGTAGCAGTTCGAGTCTGCTCGCGGGCACCAAACGAAAGAGCGCCGGTTTCGGCGCTCTTTTGCTGTCAGCCATCAGTTGTCAGCTCTCGGTGACTGATAGCTGATAGCTGATAGCTTCAAACCATGTCCTGGCCTGCTTCCTCCGATCTCCTCGCTCCTCTCGCGCCCTGGTTCGACAGCGTACGGCGGGACCTGCCCTGGCGGGCCGGAGACCTTGATGTCCCCCACCCGGATCCCTATGCGGTGTTGGTGTCCGAGCTGATGCTCCAGCAGACCCAGGTGGCCACGGTGATCCCCTACTTCACGCGCTGGATGGAACGGTTCCCCAGCCCCGAGACTCTCGTGGAGGCCGACGAGGACAGCGTCCACAAGGCCTGGGAGGGCCTCGGCTACTATCGGCGCGCACGCTTCCTGAAGGCCGCCGCTGGCCGCATCGCTGCCGAGGGCTGGCCCAGTGACCTCGAGGGACTCGCCGATCTGCCGGGGCTGGGGCCGTACACTGCCGCCGCCGTGGGGTCCATCGCCTTCCAATGGCCCGCCCCTGCTTTGGATGGCAACGCCTTCCGCGTGCTGGCGCGCCTGCTGGTGATCGAGGGCGATCCCAAGGTTCAGGCCGCGAACCTGCGCACCTGGCTCGCCCCAGCCCTCGAAATCCTCGGCCCCGCCCGCATGACGCAGGCACTCATGGAACTGGGCGCCACCACCTGTTCGCCCACCCCCGACTGCGGAGCCTGCCCCCTGGCGGACCGCTGCCTCGCCTGCCTCTCCAACCGTACGGCGGAGATTCCGCCTGTGGCGAAACGGGCGAAACCGAAGGTCTCTTCCCTCTGGCTGGTGGCCATGGAGGCCGAGGGCCACGTGCTGCTGCATGCCCCCGCAGCCAAGGGCCTCCTCGCGGGCCTCTGGCGCTGGCCCGCACTCAGTGCGGATCCAATCCCGGCCCAGCCGGTCGCTCCCAATGCCCAGTCCCTCACGGCCTGGCCCGGCTGGACCCAGGTCTACACCCATCGCCGCGAGGTTGTGAGCCCGCTGCATCTGCGTCTCGAGGCACGCTTCGAAGCGGCGGTGGGCCTGCACTGGGTGCCCTGGACTGAGCTCCCCGCCCTTCCCCTCGGGAGAAGGGATCAGCGTCTGCGTGACCTGCTGGCCGTCCCGGGACAGACGCCCATTGAGGCGCCGGATCCGACCGCCCTCATCCGAGTCTGTGCAGTCCCTTTGGCGTAATCCGCAGATCCAGGGGCGGCAGGCCCATGTCCCGCAGGGCCGCCTCCGCGGCTTCCCGCTGGCCATCCTTCACCACCAGGAGACAGCAACCGCCTCCGCCCGCGCCGCAGGGCTTCATGCCGGCGTACCAGCCGCCGCGGTGGCCCCGTTCCCGCACGGCCCGCATGGCATCCGTCTCCACCGCCGGGGAGAGCCTTACCCGGGCCTGGCCCTCACGCTCCAGCAGGGTGGCCACTTCGGCGGGATCCGATGGCAGGGCTAGGGCCATCTCCCGGGCGATGTCTCGGATATCGGTCAAGGCCTGGCGGGTCTGGAGGTCGCCCTCGACGAACCGCTTGTAGGCCTCCCAGTTGGTCATGCCGGAGTGATGCGGCTTGCCTGTGTAGAACACCACCAGGTCGGCCAGGAGCCCAGGATGAGGCTCCAGGTGCTCCCAGCGGGGCCCGGGGCCGTCCCAGTGGAGCGCCAGGGCCCCGCCCAGGGCCGCCGGATAGTAGTCCTGCCAGCCGGCAGGGGTTTGAAGCTCACAACTTTCCAGGTCCCGCAGAATCGGCACCTTACCTGCAAGACCTTCACCGGCCTCCTCATGCAAGACACTGCCCAGCAGGCCCACACCCAGGCAGGAGGACACCCCCAGGCCCGAACCCTGGGGCACGGGGCTGTGAAGGGTCACCACCGCCGGCGGCGCTCCCGACGCGTCAAGCACCCGCCAAACCCAGGAAAGCCCCTTGGGCGGCTCCGCGGGCCAAACGTCGAAGGCCAGATCGATCCCCAGATCCCGGCTGGTGAACCGGTGGCCGGGGCCCTGGCGCACCAAGTCCAACTCGATCCAAAGATCCACGGCGGCGTTCACTGTGAGGCAGCCACCCATCATGGCGTAGATGGGCCATAGATCGAGGGTGCCGCCCGCGAAGTCGATCCGGACGGGAACTCGCCAACGTTCTGGATTCATGCGCTCAGAGCCCCAGGTCGCTCAATTCCTGCTGGGCCGTGCGGGCCTCGGCACTGCCCGAGAAGCCGTCCACCAGTTCACGGAAGGCCTTCACGGCGGCAGGCTTCAGTCCCTGTTTGAGGAAGCACTGGGCGCGCTTGAGCTTGGCGGGCAGGAACTGGGGCGAAGCGGCGTGGTCCTTGATGATGCGGTCAAAGGCCATCTGGGCCTTGTCGTAGGCCTTCTGGTTGTAGTGGGAGAGACCGAGGAAGAAGAGGGCATCCGGGCGCTTCGCGCTCTGGGGATAGTCCCTCAGGAAGTGGTTGAGGCCTTCAGCAGCGAGAGGATAGTTGCCGCGGTTGTAGTCCAGCACGGCCGCATTGAAGGCGCGCTCGTCTTCGGAGGCCTGGGCGGTCGGCTGGGTCTCGGCGACCATCCGCGTTCCGCCCCTGGGCAGGCTGTTCAGGCGGTTGTTCAGGACTCTCGTGGTGTCTTGCACCTGGCGCAGGCTCTGCTGCAGATCTGCCTGGAAGCGGCGGTCCTGGTCCCGGGCCTCCTGGGCAGCCTTCTGCTCGGCCTCGGCGCGCTTGTTCCCGTCCTCGGCCTGTTGGCGCAGCTTGAAGACTTCGAGCTTGAGGTCACCCACCTCCTGCTCCACACGGCGGAGCTGGTCCTCGGAATTGCACCCGACGGCGAGCAGTGCGATCAAGGCCGGAAGGAACAGCGTTCGGACGTTCATGGGGCCTCCGGAGTTCCTGTTTATCCTAAACGAAAAGCGGGGGCAGCTGCCCCCGCTTCGTGTGTTCTGGAACGCTTACTTGAGCTTGAACTCGCCGCGGCGGTTCTGGCTCCAGCAGGCTTCCTTGGCCTCGGTGCAGAGGGGCTTTTCCTTGCCATAGCTGATGGTGGTAAAGCGGGCCTCGTCCACACCCAGGGTCTTCAGGTAGGCCAGGGCGGCGGCGGCACGGCGGTTGCCGAGGGCCAAGTTGTATTCGTTGGTGCCGCGTTCATCGCAGTGGCCTTCGATCTCGACCTTGGCAGCGGGATAAGCCTTCATGAAGTCGGCGATACCCTGCAGGAGGGGACGATCGCCTTCCTTGATGTCGGACTTGTCGAAGTCGAAGTGGATGGTCTTGAGAGCAGCCTCAGCGGCCTTCTGATAGGCAGCGGCCTTCTCGACCTCGGCAGCCTTGCGGGCAGCCTCGTCGGCGGCGGCCTTATCAGCGGCGGCCTTGCGGGCGGCTTCGTCGGCGGCAGCCTTGTCGGCGGCGATCTTGTCGGCGGCATCCTTGTCGGCCTTGGCCTTATCCCAGCCGTCGTACCAACCCTGCATCTTGTGCGGGTTTTCCTTGGCTTCCTTGGCACTCAGGTATGGATTGGTATCGCGGGCCTTGCCGTCCTTGAACGCCTGGTAGCCCTCGTTGAAGGCCGCCTGGGTCTCCTGCTTGATCTGCTCCGCCGTCTTGGGGGGCTTGCAAGCGAGGCTGCCGAGCGTGAGCACGATGGCAGCGGGGACGAGGTAGGTTCCGTATCTCATGGGATTGTTCCTCCTGGATGAGCCTGAGTATAGATGGATGACACTCAGGAAATTGTCATTTATTTTTTAACGTGCTCGGGTCCACTTGGGGCTTTGGCAGCCTGGAAGTTCCGTCATGCGTACTACCTGACGGCCCGAGAGATCAGTGGTGAAGATTTGCATAGAACCGAAGCGATTGCTTGTAAACACAAGCCGCCGTTCATCAGGCGACCAGCACGGCGATTCGGAAGTGCTCACGCCAGTGGTGATCTGATAGGCCTTTCCTTCGCCCAGTTTATAGATAAAAAGATCGAATTTGCCCTCAAAGCGCGATACATAAGCGATCATCGCACCGTTGGGACTCCATGCCGGACTGGCGTTGTACTGGCCTTCGCTGGTCAATCGGCGCAGGTTGGAGCCGTCGTCCTGCATGAGAAACACCTGCGGCCCTCCCTCGCGATCCGATGTGAAGGCGATCTGGGTGCCGTTGGGATTCCAGCTAGGTTCGGTATTGATGCCATTGCCATCGGTCAAACGCCGTGCGCGTCCGGTTCCCAGGTCCAGCACCATGATGTCGCTGTTCCCGCGACGATCGCCCTGGACGAACGCGAGGCGACGGCCGTCCGGAGACCATGCTGGCGAGGAAATCATGCCCCCCGAGCCAGTGGCGGGATACAACTTCTCGTGGGGACCGTCCCGTCGACGCTGACCCCAGATCTCGGGCGCCCCCCCCTTGTAGGTCACGTAAGCCAGGCGACCATCCACCGCCACCGTGGGCGACAAGGTCAGGCTGCCGTGCCGAGTAAGCTGGATCAGATTCGCGCCATCCCGGTCGATCTGGAACAGTTCCTTCACGCCCGGCGCCATCTGACGGATGAAGACCACCCGACTGGAGGCCACGCCACGCTCCCCGGTGAGCCTGGCCACCAGGTCATCGGCGAGGGCATGGGCCAGGCGCCGGAGCGGCACCATCCGGTCGGCCTTGTAGGGCTTGGTGAAGACGGCCTTTTCTGCGGCCGTATCCAGAGCGGAAGCCTCGAGTTGAAGGTCGCCCGCCACCCCTCGGGTGAGCCGGACGGTCAGCAACCACTGGGCACCGGCCTCCTTCCAGGCTTTGGCCGGGGCCGAGTCGGCCGGCAGCCGCTCTTGGAGTACGGCGAAGACCCCGGTCTCGTCCAGATCGCGTCTGAGCACCGCCGTGAACTCCGTTGCCACCTGAGCCTCTTCAAGGCCGGACAACTTGGGCGGAGCCATGCCCAACACCAGCTTCGCGCTGCTGGAGGCGCTCAGCACCACCTCGGTCTGCTGGGCCTGCAGGGCCATCACAGCGAAGGTGAGCAGGAAGGTCCGAACAAGGAATCGCAACATGACAGCTCCGGGCCTGGGGAAGAGTCCAGCCTATCAGATCGTCTCCCGGCGCCCGGTCAGGGGAGCCTGCTCAAGTGGCGGATGAGCTCGGCATTGGCGGGCGGAATGGGCAGCTTGACCATTTCCCTCAGCGTGAACCAACCCCAGGCCAGTTCCGTGCGAGGTCGCCCCGGCCCTTCACAAAGGAAGGGGTGGAGCCGCACGGCACCTTCCAATACCGGCAGCGCTGTGGCCTCCCCGAGGTCCATGCCCACTTCCTCCAGGAGTTCCCGGCGAAGCGCTGCGAGAGGTGTCTCGGAAGGTTCCACCTTGCCGCCCGGGAATTCCCAGAGGCCTGGCAACACGGGATTCGTCGCGCCCCGGCGCTGGAGGAAGTAGCGCCCCTCCTCGCGGATCAAGGCCAGGGCAACCTCGATCATGCGAGGCCTTCCTGGTTCGCGAACTGGGCCAGCCTGTCCGCGTAGCGACGACGCAGGGTCTCCACCCACACCAGCTTCAAGCGACCGTAAGCTGGCCGCAGATCGGTGACCACCCAGGCCTGCAGTTCCGCCACGCTGCCGCAGCGGTCCAGGCTGTGGTGCAGTGCCTCGCGCAAGTCCTCGTCCACCCGCTGAAGGGCGGCCACCGGCGCGTAGCTGATGCGGTGGATGGAGGAGACTCCCAGTTCTGCGATCCGGGCGCGATGCAGGGCCGTGCCGTAGCCTTTGTGCTGACCGAACCCATAGCCCGGATGCTGCTCCTCCATGGCGATCATGAGGGCGTCCCGATGCGCCTTGGCCAGGATGCTGGCAGCCCCGATGGCGCAGCTGATGGCATCTCCGTCCACCACCAGACGCTCCAGCAGGCCCGTCCTCGGCCCACGGTTGCCATCAATGAACAGGATGCGCGGCCGGACTGCCAGGTCCTTCACGGCTTGCCGCATGGCCATCATCGTGGCCTCCAGGATGTTCTCCCGGTCGATGGCCAGGGAATCCACTTCGGCGATGGCGTAGGCCGGCAAGATGGCCTTCAACTCTGCCGCCAGGACTTCGCGCTTTTCTGGCGTCAGCTGCTTGCTGTCCCGGACGCCCCTCAGCACATGGCGCCATCGGCGCACGGTCTCCACATCCAGCACCGCGCAGGCAGCCACCACGGGGCCGGCCCACGCGCCCCTGCCGGCTTCGTCCACCCCCCCCCAGGCCATGCCCGGAGACACGTTGCCCAGATCCCAATCCAGGGGGTTCATCGGGTCATCCAAGAGAAGCCCCGACCCAGCATCAACCTGCCGGCTTGTTGGAGACTTTCAAAATCGAAACTGTCCATGCGCCCAAGGTACCGCGAATTTGGCTGAGCCCAACTGGGATACACTGCGGACATTCAAGGTCCATAGTCACCGATAACCCGCCCACAGGGCGGATGAAGGCCTGCCCTCCATCCTCACGCATTCACGGATACCCCATGAGATCCATCGCCTCGTTCCTCCTTCCCATCCTGCTCCTCGGCCCCTCCCTCCGGGCCCAGGAGACCTCGCTTGCCCCGGCCATCAAGGCTCGAGTCACCGAGGCCAGCTTCGAGGTGGTGGTGCTCCGCCCTGATCCGGCCAAGGACCCCGTTTCCTACGAGAAGGACCTGCCCTGGGACCTGGTGCCCTTCAACATCCGCAATGACCGCTACATCTCCATCGGCACCGCCTTCGCCGTTTCGAAGACGGAACTGGTGACCGCGCACCATGTCTTCCAGCCCGTCCACGCCTCCATGGGCTACCAGACCTGCTTCATCCGGGACGCCAAGCAGCATGTCTGGGAGGTGGACCAGATCCTTGCCCTCGATGAGCAGCGGGATGTGATCAAGTTCACGGTCAAGGGCCGGACGTTCGACCGGTGGCTCGAACTTCGGCCTGGCTTTCAGGTCAACGAGACCGTGTTCACCGTGGGCAATGCCTATGGTGAGGGCCTCGTGATCCGTCCCGGCGAAGTGATCGGCACGCTGCCTGAACCCATGAGCGGCGCCTGGAACCTGCTGAAAAGCAGCGCCGGCGTGAACCCCGGGAATTCAGGCGGTCCGCTGGTGGACCCGCAGGGCCGTGTGGTGGGTCTGGTCCAGGGGAAGAAGGACAACATCTGCTACTCCCTGCCCACCGAGGAGCTCAAGGCCGTGAAGGCCAATACCGCGGCCTTCTTCAACAAGATGAGCTTCGCCTTCGCGCTGTTCCCGGAGAACTCGAAGGCCCTCGACCGGGTGTTCAGCCTGCCCCTGCCCCGCCCCTACACGGACCTCCGCAAGGTCCTCGCGGCCCGGGAGTCGGTGTTCTACACGCAGTCGATGGACGACCTCTTCAAGAGCCTCGGTACCGAACTGTTCCCCGGCGGCGAGGCCAGCGAAGCGGCCATCGGCGACATCCCCAACAGCGCTGATCCCGAAGTCATCTTTCGCGATAAGACCACCAAGACCTGGAGTTTTTCCGGTCTGGAATTCAAGAGCAACGAACTCCCGAAGAACGGCCGCCTGCGGTACGCCCAGGCCAACGGGGTATACCTCTTCAGGATCCGCCGCCCGGATAATGTCAGTCTCGGCGACCTCCTGGGCAAACCGAAGGTCTCCATGGATCTCCTGCTCAAGGGCGCCCAGGTCACGCGCACCGTCGGCGGCCAGGACATCCGAGTGACCTCGTTCGGCGAGCCCTATCAAGTCAAGCCTTACACGGATCGCTTTGGGCGGCCCTGGCAGCAGGCCATCTGGTTCACGCCCTATGACGACGGCACCATCCTCACCTACACCACCCTCGTCCCCTCGGGTGTGGTGATGGCCGTCAAGTTCGTGGACTCCTCCGCCCTCATGCCCTGGCTCTACGACATGGAGAAGTTCCTGGATTACACCTATGTTCCCTACGGCGGCAGGCTCAGCGACTGGGTGGAATACCTCCAGCACCGCAGCCAGCTCCCCTTCGCGCTCCGGGACATGGCCTTCGATTTCAAAGAAGGCAAATCCCTTCGGCTCCAGGCCCTCTGGGCGAAACTGAACCTTGATCCTTCCCAGGTCGACCTGTCACCCAAGGCCTTCCTCATCCTGAACATGGGCTTCTCCCGGAAGGGACAGGATGTCACCTGGGATCTCCGCCGCCTGAGCATCTCGGAGGACGAGGAGGACAACTACTTCGTCGTGCTCAAGCACATCCATCCCACGCCGGGCATGCCGGAAAGCGACCAGAAGCGGTGGAAGGAGATCGCCAAGCAGCGCCACCCCTACACTCAGCGCACTTTCGAGGAGGAGGGCGCCAGCCGGATCGCAGCGGTGCACCCCGCCTTCCTCAAACCGGGTGTGCCCCCTGCCGAAGGCCCGGACCTGTTCACCCTCTATCTGGCCCGGGTGGGCAAAGTCGACGACCAGGAGATGCAGACCCGGATCCAGGCTTTGCTCCGGGCCATCACTCCCGCCACCGGAGCCCAGGCACCGCAGGTGCTGCAGGCCCACGCGCCAACCCTGCCCACAGCCGCCCGCTGAAGCCAACCCAATCCATCAAAGGCTCCCCGGCGATCAGCCAGGGGAGCCTGAGTCGGGCCACCTCAGCACCGGAGTGATTCCCAGGCGATCTGCCAGGTCAACTCGGATCAAGACCGAGCTTGGCGCTGCAGGGCAGCGTCAAGCGACAAGGCCTGACCAGGTTGAAGCCAGCTAGCACTTCAGGGATTCCCAGGCGATGAGCCAGGTATCCATCACTCCTCTGAAATGGCTTCTCGGCGGCCCCGGAAGGTAGATGGCCCGGATGGGCACATGGGCCCACCGCAGCTTCCAATCCGAAGCCTTCATGGCAATCTCCATCTCGATCGCGAACCCGGTCGAGCGGAGATCCAACCGGTCCAGCACTTTCTTGCGGATCAGGCGGAAGCCGCTCTGGCTGTCCTCCCAAGTCACGCCGGCGATGCGGCCCAGGGTCCAGGTGCCCAGCGCGTTGGTGCGCCAACGTTTGGCCGGGATCTTCGCCCGATCCTGGAACCGGGAGCCGATGACAAAGTCGGCATCAGGGTGAGTGGCAAGGTGATCAAGGAACTGCTGCAGGTCTGCCGGATCATGCTGGCCATCCGCGTCCAGGAACAGGTAGAAGTCAAAATCATCGGGGCGGAGGCGCGCGATCCCGGCCCGCATGGCCTGGCCCTTGCCGCCACCCTGACCGGGTTCCAGACGCAACACCTCGGCGCCATGGGAGGCGGCCACAGCCCCTGTGCGATCCGTGGAACCGTCATCCACCACCAACACACGATGGAGGTCGAAGGACTTCAATCCCCCCAGCACCGGCCCGATATGATCCGCCTCGTCGCGGGCGGCAAGAATCGCGGCGATCCTCACCGGCGCCCGCCCCGCTGCCCTGGCGCGGAGGGGAAAGGCTGGCCATAGGACGCGGCAAAGGCGGCCTTCTGCACGGCCCCGGCCCGGGGATCCACCTTCAGCCAGTAGGTGCGTTCTGGACTTTCGACCACCGGCACTTCCACCGCGAAGACTCGTCCACGGTCGGAGGCCAACACGATCACCTTCCCGCCGGGGCCTGGTTCCGCAAGGCCACGCTGAACTTCAGCGGCGGTCGTGGTGCGCCACCCGTCCACGGCAACGACCTCCATGCCGAAGCTGAGGCCTACCTTGGCCGCAGGGCTGTCCGGAATGACGTTCTGGATGGTGGGGCCGTTGGAAGCCATCACCAGGCCCGTCCAGGCCTTGGCCCGCCGCTGAATGGCAGGGTCTTTCGCCTCTTCTGGAGCGAGCGCTTCCCAAGGCGCCGTGGCTTCCATCGCCAGGCCGAAGGCCCGGCGCAGGTGGGTGGCGTCCAGCTCCACACGACCGGAGAGGTAGGCCTCCCAGAACGGCTCAGGATCCCGGCCTGAAAGGTCCAGGAAGGCCCTACGCACATCCGCATCGGTGAGTCCGTGCTCGCCATGCCGGGCCCAGAGCAGTGCGAAGAGGTCCACCAGCCCGGTCTTCCCCCGACTGCCTTCGCGGAGGGCCGCATCCATGAGCCAGGCCACCATCTCGCCCTTGTCGTAGTAGCTGACCGAGCTGTTGGGGCTGAACTCGTGCTGCTTGTAGAAGCGGATCCAGGCATCCCAGCTGGATTCCTCCAGGCTCTGCTCCAGGCGGCCGGGGCGCTGCACCTGCTCGCTCCAGCACTTGGCCAGCTCCTTCGAGCTATGACTCCAGGGCACCACACCGGCTCGCAGCGCGATCACATGCTCCATATAGGAGGTGAGCCCCTCGTGGAACCAGAGCATCTTCGTGGGATTCTCGCGGCTGTAGTCGAAGGGTCCCAGTACGGGATCGTGCAGGCGCTTCACGTTCCAGGCGTGGAAGAACTCGTGGGCCACCAGGCGGTACAGGGCGTGGTAGCCATCGGGCTTGTCGAAGGCGTGGCTGTCCGCGATGAGGCTGGTGCAGTCCTTGTGCTCCAAGCCGCCGCGCAGCTTGGGGGTGAAGGTGAAGAAGAAGACGTACCGCTTGAAGGGGAAGCCGCCAAAGATGGCACCCGCGGCCTCGACGATCTTCCGGGTAGCTTCGGCCATGCGGCCCTCGTCACCGTTATGCCGGCCGGTGAACACCAACCCAAAGACCGTCCCCCCAGTCCTGAAGCTCCGGGTCCGGAATGCGCCCAACTCGAAGGGTGAATCCACGAGCGTGTCGAAGTCCTTCGCCAGGTGGGCGCCTTGTTTCCACGGCAGGGCGGAGGCCACCTTCCAATCCGCGGGAAAGTTCTCGAAGCGCACTTCCACAGGCCGGTCCAGCTGGCCTTCCAAATAGAGGAAGGTGGCCGCCGGGATGATCTGGGCGTGGGCAGCATCCACATGGTTGGTGCGCACGGTGAGGTCGTTCCCGTACACGCGGTAGCGGAGCGTGAGGTCCCGCTTGGAGTCCGGCACCTGCCAGCGCTGCTTGTCCAGTTTCTCCAGGGGGCGTTCTTTTCGCCCGTCCTGGATGCGCACCCGGTCCACGAAGCGCGCATAGTCGCGCACCAAGTACGACCCCGGGGTCCAGGCGGCCATCGCGACTACCGCCCCGGAGGTCAAGGCCTCCGCGGGAAGCGTCAGTTCCACTTCGAAGAGATGCTGGGACAGATCCAGCGGACGGAGAACGGCCCGGATCGGGGCGAGCTTGGCCATGGCGTTTTTCCCTGAATCTCTCAGCCTTGCACGCCGTGGAGCCAGCGGCGAGCCACCCATCGCACCTCGTCCCCCGTGATCTGGTACTGCGGATCCCGGAGCTTCTCTTCAATGAGGGCACCCACCAGGGAGGTGAACAACAGCACCTCCTTGCGCGCCTGCTCCAGACCCGTGCCGAAGACGTGGTTCATGTAGAGCCCCAGCGGGCTCAAGCCCTTCTCCACGAGGGGCATGAGGTCGCGGAAGCCCGAATCCGGTGAGGGCACGGCAATGGAGCGCAGGATGAACCCGGTGAATTCCTGGCTCTCCAGGAGCAGGTCGAGGTAGGCCTGAACCAGCTTCACACTGGCCTCATCGATGGCCTTCGCCCCTCGGATGGGGGTCGCCAGGAAGGGCTCGACCAGGGCCTGGATGCGCACCGCCATGGCCGAGAGCGACACGAGGCAGAGCTGGCGGAAAAGGCCCTCCTTGCTGCCGAAGTGGTAATAGAGGGTGGGCTTCGAAACACCGGCCTCCTCTGCCACCTCCTTCACCTGCACGCCGTCATAGCCCTTGGCCGCGAAGTGGGAGAGCGCAGACAGAAGCAGACGGGCCTTGAGGTCGCCCCCTTCGCTGAGGCGCGCCAACGCCTGGTGGAAGCTCGCGCCGGCATGGGCCCCGAGCACGTCGGGCCCGAAGACCGGCACCATCTCTTTGAGACCATGGTCAGGAACAGTGGACATAGGCTGCCTCGGAGGACACTCCAGGATGCCATGGCCTACCAGCGGTCAGAAGACCCAATGGACGGCAGATCTCTATTCAAAAGACCTAGTGGACCGCAGATTTCCAGGGCTGGTCCCGGATCGTCTCCGCTTCCCGGTCCAGCCACCAGTCCAGGCGCTGCTGGGCGACTTCGCGACCGTGCCGCTCCTCCGCCAACCTCCGGTAGATCTGGGCATGGCCCGCCTCGCAGTGCTCAAGCTCCAGCAGGAAGGCCAGCCAGGGGGCGCATCCCAGGGTCGGGTGCACCTGCGCGGCCTGCTCCAACAGCCAGAGGCGCTCGCAGCTGCGGGCCTCGATGATCGCGGCGATCAGCAACTGGTCCAGCAGGCCCTTGGAAGCCAGACGGTGGAGGGCCTGCGCGTAGTGGTTCCCCCGGTCGGGAAGCAGGGTCCAGCCGAAGCCCTGGAGGCCTTCCAGCACGCGCCGGTAGTGGTCCAGTTCCTCGTCCGCCAACTTGGCCAGCAAACCCGAGGCGTGGGCCATGTCGCCCAGGTGTCGGGCCAGATTCAGGGCCGTGAGGGCCGCCTTCTTTTCGCAGTGGGCGTGGTCCGACAACAGGGCCTCTGGATCCGCCAGTGCCGCCTCGGCCCAGGCGACCGGGGTCTGAGTCCGGAGGGCCAGCGGCGGCATGAAGGTCGTCATGGCTGTGCTCCCGAGAGGCCGTTCAATCCGAGGGCGCAGGCGATGACCACTCCGCCGGCGGCCAGTCTCGGCCAATCCACGACTTCATGGAACACCAGACCCGAGGCCAGGATGGCCAGGGGGATCTTCATGTTGTTGAAGATGGCCAGGGTGCCGATATCCGTCCGGCGGGCCCCTGCGTTGAAAAGGAAGAAGCCCAGCCCCGAGGCCACCACACCCAGGTAGACCAGCACCGCCCATTGGCGCGGAGTCATGGCGAGCACCTTGGCCCAGGGGATGGAGGGTGCCGCCATGGCCACGGCCACCACGGAGGCACCGAGGTAGAGCAGACCCATGAGGTCGCGATCCCGCTTCCCGGAGGCCGGGGCCAAGCGCCGGTAGAGGACCTGGCCCAGGGCGAAGCAGAGGTTCGCCCCCTGCATCAGCAGGAACCCCAGGAGGAACCCCCTCCGCCCCAGCCCTGACCAGACGCAGATGCCCGTCCCCACCACCGCCAGGGCCGCGGTGGCCAGGAACAGCCAGGAAATCCTGCCTCGCATGAGATCCGCCGTGAGCGTCACGAACAGGGGCGTGAAGATGGTGAACAGCGCCACCTCCGAGGACTGCAGCCAGTGGAAGGAGGCGATGTAGAACAAGTACATGAGGCCGAACTGCAGGGCACCGATGCCAGCGAAGGCCAACACCTGCTGCCGGGACAGCCCCTCTACGTCCAGGAAGGGCAGGAACACCAGGGCCGCCAAGAGGCTTCGGGCCGCCGTCACGAAAGGGGCTCCCAGATGGCTCACCTGGGCCGTGAGGCCGAAGGACAGGGCCCAGATGACCGAGACGATGAGCAGCAGGGACATGACGCTCCGCAGAGGGTCGAGGGTTTCAATCGAGGCTTCGCCCCAGTTTCAGGAAGATCTCGCGCCAAGGTTCCGGCAGGACTTCTGCGTCCCTGGCGATGGTGGCCTCGTCACCACGGACAAAGGGTCCCGTGCGTCCAGAAGGGCCCCGGGCCGCTACGTTCCGCAGAGTTGCCTCCGCCAGCGGAAGCAGGCCCCGGCCGGGCAAGGCCACGCCCTTGGCGCGCAGAAGGGCCTCGGCCCCCAGCCATAGCGTGGCGGCGTGGCCCGAAGTGAGCACCGCCGCGGCGTGGTAAAGCGGCTTCAACTCGGCGGGCAGGTCGAAGGCTGCGAAGCCCAAATCACCGAAGGCCCGACGTAACAGATCGGGCACCGCTCCGGTGAGGGCCAAGGGCGTGTCCATCCAGTCCCGGGCCACACCATCAAAGCTGGTAAGGGGGTGAGCGCATGGCACGCCGGGCAGATGCAGGCTGCCGGCCAGGTGCACGCAGCGCCCGGGGAAGGCCGAAGCCAGGTCGGCCACCGCCCGGTCCGGCACGGCGAGGAGCACCAGCCCCTCCGGCCGGGCGCCATGTTCCAGCAACTGCACGCGCGAACCCCAGGCCGCCGCCAGCGCGCGACCGGCACGGCCGCGACCCAGGATGGTGAACTCAGGAGGCATGGGGATAGTGTGGCGCAAAACAGTCCTCTGTCTTCAGTCCAGACTCCGGACTCCGGACTCAATTCCCTTAGACTTGGGCCATGCCTCCCCCCTCCCCAGTCCCATGGGCCCTGCCGCCTGACATCCCATGGCCACGGTTTTTCCGGATGCTGCGGCATCCCGACCCCCCCCGTGGCTGGCTGGAATCTGCGGCAGCGCTACCGGAGTTGCGGAAGCGCCCGCTCCTGTTGCGCTGGATCGCCCAGCATCCCAAGGCCACGGCTCACCTGCGGGCGGAGCTTATGGCCCGTCTGCCCTGGCGGGCCCTGGCAGCGGTGGCGGTGGATGCGGGGGCGCATCCCCAGGCACGTCAGCAGGCCACGGAAAAACTGCAGCAGCTCTGGGCCATCATGACCATGGGTGAGCGCCGCAGCTTGGCCCTGCACGCGCCCCGGCCACTCTGGACCCTGGTATGGCGGAGCCCTGACACCCGGGTGCTGGCCACCTTCCTCCAGAATCCGAAGCTGGGTCTGGAAGCCTTGACGGCCCTCATCCAGCCGCCCCTCCGCCCTGCCCAGGCCGAGGCCCTGGCCGCCTCCCGCTGGCGCGAGACCGGGCCCGTGGCGGACCAGGTATTGCGGGCCCTGGACCGCAGCCTCGCCCTTCCCGATTCAGGCCTGGCTCTGGGTCATGCCGCCCCCTGGATCAAGGCCATGGATGAAGAGGCCCGCATCCTCGCCGCCAGCCGGATCCTGACGCCCGCCCTGCGGCGGATGGTGCATCCGCGGCGGGAATCGGGGAGCTAATCAGCCTTCGAGCTCGCGCCAGTTGCTTGGTCACTCGAAGATCTTCTCTTCGGGCGCGTCGGCGTTTTCCGCATCCGCCTCCACATCGCGGCCGGGCAGGGGCGCTTTGAGGAACTCGCGGTAGAACTCGTGCTGGATGACGAGGTCCATGATCTCGTTGGTGCCCGTCCAGATGAGGATGAGCCGGATGTCGCGGAGCAGGCGCTCCAGCGGGTAGACATTGGTGTAGCCGATGCCGCCCAGCACCTGCATGGCGTGGTTCACCACGGTCCAGGCTGTGTCCGTGGCGAACTTCTTGGACTCGGACACCATGCGGCGGACGCGCCCCGGGGCGAGGCCGCCGTGGTCGATGGCGCGGCCCGTCTCCCGGCACAGGGCGCGGGCCGCCTCGAGCTGCGTGAGGGACTCGGCAATCTTGAAGGAGACGCCCTCGAACCGCCGGATCTCCTGGCCGAAGGCCTTGCGCTTGGCCGCGTAGCGCGCGGCGATCTCCAATCCCGCGCGGGCCATGCCCAGGGCGCCGCCCGCGCTGGTCATGCGCTCGGGGATCATCATCTGGTCGAAGACCGCGGCACCCTGCCCGATGCCCGCTTGGCCGCCGAGGACATTGGCTAAAGGCACCCGGCAGTTCCGGAACCGGAGTCGGCCGGTGCCGCCGCCCCGGGTGCCCATGAGGCCGTAGACGTGCTCCACGGTCACGCCCTCGCCCCGGTCCACGAGGAAGGCCGTGATGGACTGGCGGGGATCGCCGTCCTCCGAGGTGCGGGCGTAGACCAGGAAGAAGTCCGCCCCTTCGGCGCCCACCACGAACCGCTTCTGGCCTTCGAGGAGGAAAGCATCCCCGTCCCGGACGGCGCGGGTGGCGGCCCCGAAGAAGTCCGATCCGCCCCGGGGCTCCGTCAGGGCTTCCGCCGGCGCAAGCCGTCCCGCGATCATGGGCGCCAGGTAGCGGCGCCGCTGCTCCTCGGTTCCGAAGTGGACCAGCGCCTCGCCCACGATGGACACCAGCGAGTAGAGGCACCCGAGCGACGTGCCCAGGACCCCGACTTCCTCGAGGGCGGCCAGCTCGGCGGTCCAGGGAAGCGCGCGGCCCCCGTAAGCCTCCGGGAACCGCAGTCCGAGGATCCGCCGCCGTCCGGCATCCACGAGGAAATCCTTGGGATACCGCACCCGCTCCGCGTCCATGTCCAGCAGGAGCTCCCGGGGCACGGCCTTGACGAAGGCCCGGACTTCCTCCCGCAGACCTCGGGTCCGCTCATCCAGCAGATCGGCCGGGAAGGTGGTCATGGTGCCTCCGGCCTTTTCAGCAGCGCTTCAGCACTTCGGCCACGCAGCGCTCAATCCCCACCCACACATCGCTCAGCCGCGCGTCGTCGAACATGTAGGCCGGCGTGGTGACGAGCTTGCAAGCCTCGTCGATGACGATCTCCCGCGAATTGGGCGTGTCCTTGTGATGCTGGCCCAGCTGGTTGACAGCCGCGGCACAGCCCGCATCGTTGCCCAGGGTGAGGTTCGCCGAAGCCCTGCGGGAGAGCGCCAGGGCCACCAGGGCCGGAGCGATGCAGATGGCGCCCACCGGTTTCTTCGCGTCGAAGAAGGCCCGCACGAAGGCGGCCACGTCCGGCCGCACATCGGCTTCGGCGCCCTTGAAGGCGAAGCTGCAGTGGTTCTTGGCCACGCCGTAGCCGCCGGGCATCACCAGGGCGTCGTAGTCGCCCGCCTTGGCCTGGGCGAGATCCAGGCACTGGCCCACCCGGGCGATGCGGCTGGACTCCTCCAGGACGTTGCGGGTGGCGCCCGGAACGGGCTGGCCCGTGACGTGGTTGATGACGTGGTGCTGGTCCGCGTTGGGCGCGATGCACTGGAAGGCCGCGCCATGCTGGTCCAGGGCCAGCAGCGTGAGCACCGCCTCGCGCACCTCCGCGCCGTCCAGGTGGCCGCAGCCGGCCAGCAACACCGCGACCTTGGGGGTCTGAGCCATGGGAGCCTCCTGATGAATGGGTCGATTATCCACCGAGGGGCAAGCGCCGGCGGCAGTTCGTCTACCCTTGTCGAATGCGCCTGTCCTCCCGCCTGCCACACGGCTTCGAGCCGAATGCCCTGACGGCGGCGCTGGCGCGCCTGCGCCGGGAGGGGCGCGCGGTGCTTGACCTGACCGGGTCGAACCCCACTCGCTGTGGGTTTGTCTATCCCGAGGCCGAGATTTGCGGGGCCCTGTCTGGGCCCACCGTGCTCAGCTACGATCCCGATCCGCAGGGCGCACGGAGCGCCCGCGAAGCCATCGCGGCCTATCACGGCCACAACCTTCGGGCCGATGACCTGCTGCTCACGGCCTCCACCAGCGAGGGCTACGGCCTGCTCTTCAAGCTGCTGGGCGACCCCGGCGACGAGGTGCTGGTGCCCAGCCCCAGCTATCCGCTCTTCGACTGGCTGGCGCGCCTGGAGGGCCTGCACGCCACGCCTGTGCCTTCGTACTTCCACGACCGCTGGCACCTCGATCTAGGGGCCCTCGAAGCGGCGGTAGGCCCACGCACCCGGGCCATCGTGGTGGTGAACCCCAACAATCCCACAGGACATTTCCTGTCGACCACCGAGTGGACAGGACTCACGAGCCTCTGCGCCAAGAGCGGTCTGGCCCTCATCGTGGATGAAGTCTTCGCGGACTACGCCCTGGAACCGCCCGCCGACCGCCTGCCGACCGCCTTGCTTGATCTTGAACCGCCCTGCCCGGTCTTCCTGCTGTCAGGCCTCAGCAAGGTGGCGGCCCTGCCTCAGCTCAAGCTCGGCTGGATCGCGGTGCGCGGCCCCGAGGCAGCGGAGCACCGGGAGGCCCTGGCCTTCCTCGCGGACCAGTACCTGTCCGTGTCCGCCCCCGTGCAAGCCGCCGCCCCTACTTTGCTGGCCCTGGCGCCTGGAATCCGCGAACAAGTGCTGACCCGCCTGCGGGCCAACCTCGCCACCCTGGATGCCGCGCTGGCCGCCCAACTCCGACTTTCCCGGCTGCCGGTGGAAGGCGGCTGGTCCGTCCTGCTCCGTCGCGCTGCGGTGGATGGGGATGAGGTCTGCGCCCTGCGACTGCTCGAGCAAGGCTCAACGCTGGTGCATCCGGGCTCCTTCTTCGATCTTCCCGGCGACGGCCACCTGGTGCTGAGCCTTCTCACACCGGAAGAAACCTTCCAGGATGGGCTGGTCCGCACCTTCCCCTACCTCTGACCGACCTGCATAATCACCGGGACCCCATGAGCGCCCTCGCCTCCTGCCCCAGCTGCGGTGCCTCCCTGAGCTTCCGGCCTGGGACCATGGTGGCTGTCTGCTCCTACTGCAAGGCCCTGGCCGCCCGCCGGGACCGGGATCCCGAGCTCATCGGCAAAGTGGGGGATCTGGTGGATACAGGCTCCCCGCTGGGCCTCGGGGCTACGGGACGCTACACCGGGCGCTCGTTCACCCTCGCGGGCCGGGTGCAGCTGAAGCATCCCCTGGGTGGCGTCTGGGACGAGTGGTACCTGGCTCTGGACGATGGCCGCTGGGGCTGGCTGGCAGAGGCCCAAGGCCGCTTCTACCTGACCTTCACCCAGACGCCCCATGGGACGCTGCCGGCACCCGCCGAGCTGCAGGTGGGCGGTCTCGCGGACCTGGGGCCTGATGGCCTCTGGACCGTGGGCGAGCTCAGCGAAGCCGCCTTCCACAGCGCCGAGGGCGAGATCCCCTGGGCGGTGGAACCCGGCGCCACCTACCGCTACGCGGACCTGTCAGGCCGCGACGGGGCCTTCGCAACCCTGGATTATGGCGAGGAGCCACCCCTCTTTTTCCTGGGTCGCGAGGTCTCGCTGGCTGACCTCGGCATCCAGGGCGGCACCCGGAAGCCACCCAAGGTGGGCACTCAGAGTCTCAACTGCCCCAAGTGCGGCGGGGCTTTGGCCCTTCACGCGCCGGACCAGACTCTGCGCGTGGGGTGTCCCAACTGCGGCAGCCTGCTTTCGGCGGAAGGGGGCAAGCTCGCCTTCCTCAAGAGCCTGAACCAGCCCCGCCAGGACGTGGTGATCCCCCTGGGCGCGGCAGGCACCCTGCTCGGCGAGCCCGTCACCTGCATCGGTCAGCTGAGGCGCAGCTGCAAGGTCGAAGGGACGGACTATCCCTGGAACGAATACCTGCTGCTGGACAGCCACCATGGCTTCCAGTGGCTGGTGCAAAGTGACGGCCACTGGAGCCAGGCTGTCGCCGTGGCCCCGGGCGAAGTCCCCCAGGTGCGCGACGGGCAGAAGAATCTCTGGGCCCAGGGCCACAACTGGCGACGGTTCCAGGATGTGGAGGTCGTCGTCGAGGGTGTGTGGGGTGAGTTCTACTGGGCTGTCGAACAGGGTGAGCGGGTTGAGGTGTCGGAGTTTGTGGCCCCGCCTCGCAGCTTCACCCGAGAGCGCCAGGCCCATGCAGGCGGGGGCGGCGAGGTGAACTGGAGCCTCTCCACCTATCTGGAACCGGGCGAGGTCTGGTCTGCTTTCAAGCTCCAGGGCGCGGCTCCAGAGCCCGCCGGCATCGCCTCCTTCCAGCCCAATCCCCACAGAACCGCCCTGGCGAAATCCACCCTCTGGCTCGTGGGAGCCTTGGGCCTGCTGCTGGTCCTGGTGATGGTGGAGTCCATCACCCACCGCAACACAGAGCTGTTCCACCGGCAGCTGGACCTCTACAACATGGCACGGCTCCAACCTGGAGAAGCGGACTCAGCCCGCCGGGGCATTCCCGCACGGAGGCCCGCGCCCGCCCAGGCTCCTGCCGGTCTGGCCGCCGAGGTCCAGGAACCCGTCTTCTTTTCGGATCCCATCGAGATCAAGGGCGGCCACCAGAACCTGGCCGTCACGCTCAGCGCCCCGGTCAACAATAGCTGGATTGGTCTGGATGGGGCTCTCGTGAGCGAGACCACGGGTGTGGCCGAACTCTTCCTGGTGGAGTCGAGTTGGTATCACGGCGTCGATGGCGGCGAGTCCTGGTCCGAAGGCGATCAGGCCCAGACCGTCTTTCTCAGCGCCGTTCCGGCCGGCAGCTATGTCTTGCGCCTGGCTCCCCAATGGGATGGGAAGGTGCCGCCCGTCAGGGTCATTGATGTCCGGCTCCGCCAAGGGGTGATGCGGTGGCTGTACCCGGGGCTCGCCCTGCTGGCCATCCTCCTGGTGCCTCTGCTCATGCTGTTCCGGATGATGGCATTCGAAAGCCGCCGTTGGCAGGAGAGCATGTACGCGCCGAACGTGGGCGCCTCGGGGAGTGACGACTGATGCGGATCCTCTACCTGCTCTTCCTCGGCGGCGGCTTCAGCTTGATGGTCGCCAATGGCTTCCTCGGGCGGGAGTTCTTCGGCAACCGACGCCGCGCCGATCTGCCGCCCAGCGTGCGCCAGACCCCAGGCGCCTACCGCACCTTCCTGCACAACAACGGATTCCACGGAGGCAAGTGATGATCACCAACCAGCTGCTTCACCAACTCTTCCTCGCCGCCGTCTTCTCCATCCTGGGCCTCGTCATTCTCGGCGTGGTCTGGCTCGTGCTTGTGAAGATCCTGCCCTTCTCCCTCCGGAAGGAGATGGAGGACGATCAGAACATCGCCCTCGGCATCGTGCTGGGCAGCATCATCCTGGGCATCAGCCTGATCATCGCCGCCGCGATCCATGGGTGAGCCTGGTCAGTCCCTGCGAAGGACAACCGATCACCGCCAAGACACCAAGGAAAGACGGATCCCATGCCTGTCTTGGCAGCTTGGCGCCTTGACGATGAGTCCCTTCTCCGTGGACCTCAAGCATGCCTGAATCTTTGGAATCACCCACGCCCACGCTGAAGGCGCCGCTGCTGTTCATCAGCGTGCTGCTCATCGCCAGCTGTGGGCTGATCTACGAATTGGTGGCCGGCACCTTGTCGAGCTACCTGCTGGGCGACTCGGTCATGCAGTTCTCCACGGTGATCGGGGTGTACCTCAGCGCCATGGGCCTGGGGTCGTACCTCTCGAAGTTCATCCAGCGGGGCCTGGCGCGGCGCTTCGTGGATCTGGAACTGGGCGTGGCCCTGGTAGGCGGCTTTTCGGCACCCATTCTCTTCCAGGCCTTCGCCCACACCCACGCTTTCCGGGTGGTGCTGTACGGCGTGGTGATGGCGGTGGGCACGCTGGTGGGCCTGGAGATCCCCATTCTCATGCGCATCCTCAAGAACCAGGTGCGCTTCAAGGACCTCATCGCAGGCGTGCTCACCCTCGACTACATGGGCGCCCTCTTCGCCTCCATCCTCTTTCCCCTGCTCTTCATGCCCAAGCTGGGCCTGGTGCGCACCAGCCTCCTCTTCGGCCTGCTGAACGCCACCGTGGGCCTGTGGTGCACCTACCTGCTGGCCTCGCAGCTGGGTCCCACCCGACTGATCCGGCTGCGCTGCCTCGCCGTCATGGCCCTGCTGGCCGTGGGCCTGGTGTTCGCGGGAAAATTCACACTGGTACTGGAAGAGGAAGTCTTCGCCGACGAGATCGTCTACGCCAAGGACAGCCCCTACCAGCGCATCGTGCTCACCCGGGGCCGGGGCAGCTTCCAGCTCTTCCTCAACGGCAACCTGCAGTTCTCGTCCGCGGATGAATACCGCTACCACGAAGCGCTGGTGCACCCCGCCTTCTCTCTGCGACCGGACGCGAAGCGTGTGCTCATCTGTGGTGGCGGCGACGGGCTTGCCGTGCGCGAGGTACTGAAGCACGCCTCGGTCCAGGAGATCGTTTTGGTGGATCTGGATCCGGCCATGACCGACATGGCCCTACGCCAACCCATGGTGCGCGAGCTCAACGGTGCAGCCCTGGAAGATCCCCGCGTGAAGGTGATCAACGCCGACGCCATGGTCTGGCTCCAGGAAACCACGGGCCCGCCCTTTGACATCGCCTTCGTGGACTTCCCCGACCCCAACACCTACGCCTTGGGGAAGCTCTACACGTCCCGCTTTTACCGTTTGCTCCAGCGCCGTCTCACCGACGATGCCATGGTTGCTGTGCAGAGCACCTCGCCCCTCATGGCGCGGGAATCCTTCTGGTGCATCGCGACCACCATGGAGGCCGCAGGCTTCAAGGTGCATCCCTACCACCTGGCCGTGCCCTCCTTCGGCGTCTGGGGCTTCGCCCTGGCCTCGAAGCGTGATTTCGCCATCCCCACGCACGTGCTGCCGGGGCTGCGCCACCTGTCGGATGAGGCCACCGCCGCCATGTTCGCCTTCCCAAGGGACATGGACCGTGTGCCAACAGAAGTGAACCGTCTCGACAACCAGGTGCTCGTTCACCTCTACGCCCGGGAGTGGCGGCGGTGGTCGTGAGAAATGGGAACCGCAGATGACGCAGATGGAAAAACAAGCCCTTTTGCTTTATCTGAGGCCATCTGCGGTTTCAAATCCTCTTTCTTTCCTGCGCGCTCGCCCCAAGGCCCATTCATGAAGCGTCGCGACTTCCTCGCCGCGGGCACCCTTTCCGCGGCAGCCCTGGCCTGCCGGCGGAAACCGGAGTTCCCGTTCCAGGGTGAGCTGGTCGGGCCGGATCTGGCCCTGGGCCACTGGCTGCGTGGGGGCGCCTTCGCTGACCCAGAGCACTTCGAACCGGTCTCCGTGCTCATCGTGGGCGGCGGAGTGGCGGGCCTCAGCGCCGCCTGGCGGCTGGCGGGGGCCGGGCTGGACGACTTCCGCGTGCTGGAACTGGAGCGCGAACCCGGCGGCACCTCCCGCTCGGATCGCAATCATGTGAGCGCCTTCCCCTGGGCCGCCCACTACCTGCCGGTCCCAGATCGCGGCAACCATGCGGTACTGCGCCTACTGGAAGAGTGCGGAGTCTTGGAAGGCTTCGACGCCAAGGGGGATCCCCTCTTCGCGGAGGAGGCCACCGTGCGAGCCCCGGAGGAGCGGATCTTCGCCTTTGGCCAGTGGTGGGAGGGCCTCTACCTCCGGGCCGGCGCCAGCCCCGAAGATGAGCGCCAGTACCACGCCTTTTTCCGCGAGGTGGATCGCTGGGCCGCCTTCCGCGATGCGAAGGGCCGCCCGGCCTTCAGCATTCCACGCTCCCGCTGTTCGGGTGAGCCGGAACCGGTGGCGCTGGACCGTCTCTCCTTCGCCGCCTGGCTGGATCAGCGAGGCTTCACTTCGCAGCGTCTGCGCTGGCTGCTGGACTACGCCTGCCGGGATGACTACGGCTCGCGGCTCGACACCACCAGCGCCTGGGCGGGCCTCTTCTACTTCGCAGCCCGGAAGCAGGGCCCTGGTGAGGATTCCCGGCCCCTGCTCACTTGGCCTGAGGGCAACGGGTTTCTCATCAATCACCTGCGCCGGGCCAGCGAAGGCCGGCTGCACTGCGGCGTGATGGCCACCGCCATCCGCGAAGAGAAGGACAGCCTGCTTGTCACCGCCTGGGACAACCTGAACCAGCAACGGGTGGGATGGAAGGCGCAGCATGTGATCTTCGCCGGCCCACAGCATGTGGCGAAACATGTGATCGCGGGCCTGGCCGAGGCGCGGCCCGCAGCCGTCCGCATCCGCAACGCCCCGTGGATGGTGGCCAACATCACCTTGCGGGCACGTCCTCAGGAGCCCACCTTCCCCCTGGCCTGGGACAACGTGTTGCGCGACAGCGAGGCCCTGGGCTACGTGGCGGCAACCCACCAGAGCCTGCGCGACTACGGGCCCAGCGTCTGGACCTGGTACCGGCCGTTCACGGGCCCCGATTGCGACGCCGAGCGGGCCCGCCTGCGCGCACTGGACTGGCCTGCCTGCGCGCGCATGGTGATGGACGATCTGCGCCCCGCCCACCCCGACCTGGAAGGCCTGGTGACAAGGCTCGACGTGATGCGCTGGGGCCACGCCATGGTGCGCCCGGCACCGGGGCTGTTGTGGGATCCCACCTTCCTGGCGCTCTCCCGGCCGTTCGGCCGCATCCACTTTGCCCACACGGAACTCAGCGGCCTGGCTCTCTTCGAGGAGGCCCAGGATCATGGCCTCCGCGCCGCTGAAGAGGTTCTGGCCGCTTCAGGACGCCGCGGCGAGAGCTGGCGTTAGTTCCTGCACCTTCACCACCAACCGGGCCTCACCCTGGGCCGGGATGGTCACGATCCAGATCCGGTCGTAGGTGTCCAGCGACCAGTAGGGCACAGGCCCCTTCACGCCCAAGGCGCGCACGACCTTCTTCATCAGGTCGTGGTGCCAGCAAACCACAACAACGTGTCCGCGCAGATCCCGGAGGATCTCCGCTGCCAGCGCCTCGCTGCCAGCCTTCGGACGGATCAAAGGGGCCAGGCCGAGTTTCGAGGCGGTGGGGGCGAGGGTCTGCTGCGTGCGCTTCAATTCCGAGGTGTAGAGTGCCGCGGGATGATAGCCCGCCAACACGGGCACCAGACCGTCAGCCCGCCGCCGGCCGGCCTCGGCCAGGGGAGAATCCCCGTCAAAGATCGACTGGCGTTCCGCATGCCTGATCAGGACCACCGTCGTGTCCTGGGCGGCGAGCCCCATCGCGGACAGGAACAGGCAGAGCAGGAAGCATCTGGAGCGGACAGTGGTCATGGAAGACTCCGGCTTCGAGCTTAACGGAGGCCCGGCTCTTCTGTGATGGCGGGCACATGCTCTCCCAGTGCCATGGAAGGTCCCGACGCGTGCAGCGATCTGTTTCTTCACAGGACTCTCTGTATTGGCGCCTTCAAACCCGGTTCCATGTGTGATAACACCATTCATTGTTTTCTTTATGAATCGTTTGGAATGAATTCATCACGCTTGACGCTCCCAGCCACGAGGTGAGCATGGGAGCCAACCAATCCTTACTCAAATTCCGTCCCACCTCTCCGGAGGAAAGTCAATGTCCACCGCGCAGGTTCCACCCGTTAAGGCCTCGTCGGGCGAAGTCCCGTCGGCCGGGGTGGAAGCTCGCCTCGCAGCGCTGGCCGAACTGGTCCAGGGACTGGAGGCCCGGGTCAGAGCCCTGGAGGCCGCCAGCCAGGTGATCCCGGCTCCCGCGATGGAACCTCCGATCCGGCCCCAGGTGGAAGAAGGTCCCCTGGTCGACACCGCCCTTCCCAGCCCCACCCGGATCCTTGGCCTCATCGGCCGGGTCTGCCTCATCCTTGGCGGGGCCTACCTCATCCGGGCCCTGGTGGACGCCGGCACTCTGCCGCACGGGGTAGGCGTGGCCTGCGGGCTCGCCTATGCCGCCATCTGGGCCATCCTGGGACACCGTGCCAAGCGCCCGCTGGATGCCTCCTTCCGCACCCTCGCCTCCATCCTCATCGCCTACCCGCTGATCGTCGAATCCTCCACCCACTTCGGCATTCTGGCGCCGGGATTGGCGGCTCTCATCCTGGTCGCCGCCGCAACGCTGCATGCCGCCGTGGCTTGGCGGCGGGATCTTCATGCCATTCTTTGGATGGCCACCCTGGCAGCGCTGGGCTCCGGCTTCATCGTGATGATGGCCCAGCGGGCCATCGAACCCTTTGCTGCGACGTTTCTCGCGCTGGGCGCCGGCGCCCTGTGGCTCACCTACGGGCGGCGCTGGCACGGGCTCCGCTGGCCCACGGCCCTGGCGGCCGATGCTGGCGTCCTGATCCTCACCACCCTCGCCGCCTGGCCCGGAGGGGCCCAGGGTGTCTACCGCAGCCTGTCCCTGAACCGGGCCCTGTTCCTGGCCCTCGCCCTCGTGGCGATTTACATCGGCAGCTTCGCGGTCAGGATGCTTCAGCGGCGCCGGGTGGTGAATGCCTTCGAGTACGTTCAGACCGCCCTGGTCCTCCTGGTGGGTTTCGGAGGCGCCGTGCGTGTCTCTTTGGCTTCCGGCTCGGGCACGGCCCTTCTCGGCGCCGGGGTTTCCTTGGCGGGTATGGGTTGCTATGTCGCCGCCTTTCCCTTTGTGGATGACCAGGAGGAGACCCGGGCGAACTTCAATTTCTTCACCTTCCTGGCGCTGGTCTTCCTCCTGCTGGGTGGCCCCTTCGTCCTGCCATTGCCTCTGTTCGCCACCTTCAGCGGAATCCTGGGCCTGGCGGCCATGGTGGCCGCCCTTCGCATGCGTCGAAAAATCCTGGTCTTCCAGAGCGCCATCTACCTGACGGCCTCCGCCCTGGCCTCCGGGCTAGGTGCCTGGGCCCTCCATGTGTTCATGGCCCCTGCCGCTCCGACGACCCCAGCCTCTCCCGCAAGCCTGGTCAGCCTGGTCGCGCTGTTTGCCACTCTGGCACTCTTCCTTGCCCGGCGGCCGCCAGACCCCGTCACGGTCCCGATGCGCCCGGCCATCCAAGTGATGGGCGCCTTGGCGGCAGCGGGCCTCGGAGCCTTGGCGATCTGGGCCTGTTGCGGCCGCAGAATGCCCGATGCCGGTGGTCTGGCGCTTGCTCGCACCCTGGTGCTGTCCGCCCTCGCCATCGCCCTGGCCAGGTTGGGGCGCCGGGTGCCCGTGCTGGAACTGCGGTGGATGGTCTATCCCCTCCTGGCCGTCACCACCCTCAAGTTCCTGTTCGAAGACATGGCCGTGGGGCGCCCCCTGACCCTCTTCCTGGCCTTCATGGGCTTCGGGGCCACGCTCATCCTGGCCCCGCGCCTGCTGAACAACCCGGCGACCCGCGAAGCGGATGAAGACGGGGAGGACGGCCCATGAGGAACCGCCACCAGCCCAGCTGTGTCAGCTCGATTCCACCGCCGCTCCGCGGCCCAGTTCCACGAAAGGAACCACCCATGCGCTTCCCGACCCTGTCCACGCTGGCGCTAGGTCTGCTGATCCTCCTTGGACCGGCGGCCTTCGCGGGCCCACCCGCCGCCAACCAACCCTCGGAAATCAAGGTGGACACCCCCGCCCAGGAAGGTATCCAGGTACCCAAGCCGCCCTTCAGCGAAGGCATCTTCCCCTGCACCTCCTGCCACGACGGCAAGAGCATGAAGCCCAACCTCAAGCGTCGCGTGCTGACTGACATGCACACGGATATCATCCTGAACCACGGGCCAGCGAGCCGCTGGTGTCTGGACTGCCACGACGCCAACAACCGCGACAGCCTCCACCTCGCCAGCGGCGAAAAGGTCTCGTTCACCGCCTCCTACCTGCTCTGTGGGCAGTGCCACGGGGACAAGCTGCGCGACTGGCGGGTGGGCGTCCACGGCAAGCGCACCGGCAACTGGAACGGACTCAAGCAGTATCTGCTCTGCGTCAACTGCCATAACCCGCACTCGCCAAGGTTCAAGGCGCTGAAGCCCATGCCCGCGCCGACGCCACCCGAACAGATCAAAGCCCGGAAAGGGGGTGCCCGATGACGGACCAGAAAACCCCGTGCCCCTCTGGGGGCTGTGAGGCCTCCTCGTCTGCCGGCGGCAGCCGCCGCAAATTCCTCGGCGCGGCCACAGCCGCCATGGCCGCTGCCCTCACGGGTTGCGGCACGATCAGCAAGGAGGAGTTCCTCCAGCACAACTTCAAGGAGCTGTCGAAGGACGAGGTTCTCTCGGTCATCGACCGCTTGGAAAAGGAATACAAGGCGAAGTACGGCAAGGAGGTGAAGGTCGCCAACACCCCGCCCATCCCGGGTGTGATCTTCGGCTACGCCCTGGACCTCAGCCGCTGCATCGGGTGCCGCCGATGCGTGTATGCCTGCGTGAAGGAGAACAACCAGTCCAGGGATCCTCAGATCCAGTGGATCCGCGTGCTCCAGATGGACAAGGAGGAGGGCGTCAACCTCCAGCATGCTGACCAGTATTACAACCCGGAGGAGGTGCCCGAGGAAGGGCACTTCTACATGCCGGTCCAGTGCCAGCAGTGCAAGAAGCCGCCCTGCACGAAGGTCTGCCCCGTGGGTGCCACCTGGCGCGAGAAGGACGGCATCGTGGTGGTGGACTACAACTGGTGCATCGGTTGCCGCTACTGCATGGCCGCCTGCCCCTATGGGGCGCGGCACTTCAACTGGGGCGAACCGAACCTGCCCGCGGACGAGGTCAACCCGAAGACGCACTACCTGGGGAACCGTCCGCGTCCCAAGGGCGTGGTGGAGAAGTGCACCTTCTGCATCCAGCGCACCCGCAACGGCCGGTACCCGGCCTGCGTGGAGATCTGCCCCACGGGTTCCCGCAAGTTCGGGAACCTCCTCGACAAGGACAGCGAGATCCGCTACATCCTCGAGAACAAGCGCGTCTTCAAGTTCAAGGAAGACCTGAACACCCAACCCAACTTCTTCTACTTCTACGGGGTGTGAGGCCATGTTCACGCTGAGAAACTTTTCGGGATTCATCTCCGACACGCTCCGCCTGGTCACCAAGGGCGGGCGCCTCTACTACGCCTGGGTCGGCTTCCTCCTGCTCCTCATCGCCATCGGGGCCGGCGCCTATATCGGCCAACTCAATAACGGTCTCATCGTCACCAAGATGCGGGACCAGGTGTCCTGGGGCTTTTACATCGGCAACTTCACCTTCCTGGTCGGCGTCGCCGCCGCCGCCATCATGCTGGTCATCCCCGCCTACGTCTACGACTGGGAGCCCATCAAGGAGATCACCATCCTGGGCGAGATGCTGGCCATCAGCGCCCTCATCATGTGCCTCGGCTTCGTCATGGTGGACATCGGCCGACCCGATCGGTTCTGGCACATCATCCCCCTGGTGGGGCGTCTCAACTGGCCCCAGTCCATGCTGGCTTGGGACGTGATCGTGCTGAACCTCTACCTGCTGCTGAACTGGTTCGTGGTCACCTACCTGCTCTTCTGCGCCTACACCGAGCGGCACTACGTGAAGAAGCTCGTGCTGCCCCTGGTGCTGCTCTCCATCCCGATGGCCGTTAGCATCCACACCGTCACGGCCTACCTTTACAACGGGTTGGCGGCGCGGCCTTTCTGGAATTCTGCCATTCTCGCGCCCCGGTTCCTGGCGTCCGCCTTCTGCTCGGGCCCCGCCATCCTGCTCATCCTGCTGCAGGTGCTGCGGAAGACCACCAAACTGAGCATCAAGGACGAGGCGATCTTCAAGATCGCGGAACTCATGGCCTACACCATGGGCTTCAACCTCTTCCTCACCGCGGCCGAGGCCTTCAAGGAACTGTACTCGGGCACCGAGCACATGGTGTACTTCCAATACCTGCTCTTCGGGCTCAAGGGCCACACCACCCTGGTGCCTTACGCCTGGGCCTCGATCCTCTGCGGCCTGGCCGCTTTCATCCTGTTCCTGGTCCCGCGCACCCGCACCAACTGGGTGACGCTGAACATCGGCTGCGTGCTCATCTACGCCAGTGTCTACATCGAGAAGGGCATGGGCCTCATCATCCCGGGCCTCACCCCGGACGTGCTGGGAGAGATCTACGTCTACCGCCCCTCGTTGACGGAGATTGCCGTGGCAGCGGGTATCTTCGCCACTGGCTTCCTGGTCTTCACCCTGATGCTGAAGGCCGCGGTGCCCATGATGCTGGGCGAGTTCACGATCACCAAGGGAAGGTCCCCGAAACAAGCCCCACCCCAACAGGCCTAGATCCCGGGATCCTCGTCGCGATCCTCATCGGGGTTCGCGGCGAGGATTGCTGTGAAGCGTTCCAGATTCGCCAGGAAGAGATCCACCAGGTGGGGGTCGAAATGGACGCCCCGGCCCCTCTGGATGAGTGCCACAACCTGGTCCTCGGGCCAGGAGTCCTTGTAGTGCCGCCGGCTGCTGGCCGCATCGAACACATCCACCAAGGTGGTGATGCGGGCCTCGATAGGAATGGCCCCACCCTTGAGGCCCTTCGGGTAACCCGTGCCATCCCATTTTTCGTGGTGGCCGAAGGCGATGCGGGCCCCCATCTGGATGAACGGCACCTTCGACCCCTTCAGGATGGTGGCGCCCATGGTCGTATGCCGTCGCATGGTCACCCACTCCTCCTCGGTGAGGGTTCCGGGTTTCTGGAGGATGGCATCCGGCACCCCGACCTTCCCGATATCGTGCATGGGTGCGGCGGACCGGATGGTTTCGACGGCCTCCTGGTCCCAGCCGAGCAGCTTCCCCATCTCCGCAGCGTAAAGGCCGATGCGGCGGACATGCGTGCCTGTTTCGTGGTCACGATGTTCGCTGGCGGAGATAAGTCGGAGGGCCACTTCCTCGCGAGAGGCGCGGATCTGTTCGGTCTGTTCGCGGACCTTTCGGGCCAGCTGGGCTTCGCGGTCCCGGAAGGCGATCTCGAGCATGCGCCGTCGCAGGGCCGCGTTCACCTGTACCACGATCTCCCTGGGCTGGAAGGGCTTCAGGATGTAGCCGAAGGCGCCCTGCTGGAGGCACTCGATGGCCGTCTCCGCCGCCTCCGTGGAACTCACCATGATCACAGAGATATCCGGGATGCGCGGCTGGAGCGCCTTCACCAGGTCAAGTCCCGAGGCGCCCGGCATCTGGATGTCGCTGAGCACCAGGTCCGATGGCTCTTCCTCCAACGCCTTGAGGGCACGCGGCACGTCCTCCGCCACCCGGCAGCGATAGCCGGCCTTCGTGAGAATCCGCTCAAGCGAGAGGCGGATGATGGGCAGGTCATCCACAATCAGGATGCTGACCTGCTGAGGCACCACCTGGATTTCTTCGCCCATGGACCTTCCCTGGATCGGACTTCAATCGCGTGTCTGTTGGATGTCTGCCGCCATCGATGATCGCATGGCCAGAAAAAACCAAGAAACTTCCTTGCCTGGGCTACGGACCTCTGGCCTTTACCCCCCCTACCGGGCCCACTCCAGGGAATCGCGCTTGGCTGTGTAGTGGGCTCCCAATTCCAGCGCGATGGCTCGTTCGCAAAGCTCCAGCGCCGCATGGAAGTCCCCCAGCTCGCTGTGGGCCTGGATGCCCCGCTCGAAGCAGGTCAGGCCCTCCAGCAGCCGCCGGTACTCGTGGGGGAAGGCCGCTTCGAGATCGCCCAGATACCCGAGCACTGACGCCACGGAGCCGGCGCACTCTTCCCACAATCCGCATTGTGCCTGGGCCTCCGCCATCAGATCGTAGGCGATGGCCTTCACGGCGTTCGGCAGGCTGGCCTGCCCTTCGAACGTGCGGCGCAGGTACTTCAGGGCGGATTCCGGTCCGCTGAAGGCCGCCTCGCGGTGCCCCGCCAACAGATCCTCGAGGACATCCTTCACCGACTTGCGGACGGGTTCCTGTCGCTTCGCCATTGAAACCTGTAAAGAAAAGAACGTTTTTGAAACCGGAGATCTCGCAGATGGGCGCAGATAAACCCCTGCACCATGTCCTCCCCCAGCTGCGCAATCTGCGTCATCTGCGGTTAATACTCATTCGTATTCAATCGTGGCGGGCGGTTTCGAGGTGATGTCGTAGACCACGCGGTTGATGCCCTTGACCTCGCGGACAATGCGCTGGGCGATCTTCTCCAGCAGCTCGTGGGGCAGGCGGGCCCAATCGGCGGTCATGAAGTCTTCGCTGGTCACGGCCCGGAGCGCGCACATCCACTCGAAGGTGCGCTCATCGCCCATGATGCCCACGGTCTGGACCGGCAGCAGCACAGCAAAAGCCTGGCTGGTCTTGCGGTACCAGCCGCTGTCCTTCAGTTCCTGCATGAAGATGGCATCGGCGTTCTGCAGGATGGTTGCCCGCTCGCGGGTGATGGCGCCAGGGAGGCGCACGGCCAGCCCAGGCCCCGGGAAAGGGTGCCGCTGGTTCATCTCCTCGGGCAGACCGAGCGCCAGGCCCGTGGCCCGGACTTCATCCTTGAACAACTCGCGGAGGGGTTCCACCAGCTTGAGCTTCATGCGCTCGGGCAGGCCACCCACGTTGTGGTGGGACTTCACCAGGATGGCGCCGCCGATGCCGCTGGATTCGATGACGTCCGGATAGGTGGTGCCCTGGCCAAGGAAGTCTGCCTTCACCTTGCTGGCTTCGCGTTCGAAGACTTCGATGAACTTGCCGCCGATGATCTTCCGCTTCTGTTCGGGATCGGTAATGTCCTTGAGTGCCCCCAGGAATTCGTCCGAGGCATCCACCCAGATCACATTGAGCTCGAAGGGCTCGAAGTAGGTCTGCACCTGCTTCATCTCGTCTTTGCGCATGAGGCCGTGATCCACGAACACGCAGGTGAGCTGCTTGCCGATGGCCTTGTGCAACAGCAGGGCCGCCACGCTGGAATCCACACCGCCGCTGAGCCCCAGCACCACCGTGCCCTGCCCCACCTGCCCCCGGATGACCTTCACCTTCTCCTCGATGAAGTTGCCGGCGTTCCAGTCGAGCGCCATGCCGCAGTGCTTGAGGAAGTTCAGCAGCAGGGGCGTGCCCTGAGTGCTGTGGGTGACTTCCGGGTGGAACTGGAGGCAGTAGATCTCACGTTTGGGATCTTCCATGGCCGCCACGGGCACGCTGGGCGTCGTTGCCGTGACGGTGAAGCCGGCCGGGGCGACTTCCACGTGATCACCATGGCTCATCCACACCTGCTGGATGTGAGGCAGCCCCTCGAAGAGCATGGATCCCTCAGGCATGGCCTGGATCTCCGCCTTGCCATATTCCCGGCTCGCGGAGCGATGCAGCTGACCACCGAGGTTCCGGGCCAGGAGCTGCTGGCCGTAGCAGATGCCGAGGATGGGCACGCCCAGGCCAAGAATGGCCGGATCCAGATCCGGCGCCCCCGCCTCCAGCACCGAGTTAGGCCCACCTGACAAGATCACGCCCTTCAGGTCCGATCCCGCGATCTCCTGCGCCGTGGCCCCACTGTTGTAGACCAGCCCGAAAGCCCCCAGCTCGCGCAGCCGCCGCGTGATGAGCCGCGTGTACTGGCTGCCGTAGTCGATGATCGCGATGCGTTCGTGGTGCATGGGTGCCCCTACTGCCAAAGACTGAAATCGGCCACGCGCAGGAAGGCCTGGCGGAGGCGATGGAGGAGGCTGAGGCGGGCGGCGCGGAGGGCCGGGTCCTCGCACTTCACCATGACGGCATTGAAGAAGGCCTCCAAGGGCTCGGCGAGATTCGCCAGCGCGGCGAGCAGCGAAGCCTGGTCGGGTGCGGACTCCAACTCCTTCAGGCACGTCGCCAGCACCTTCTCCTCGGGCTGCGCCAGCAGGCTGCCATCGAAGTCAGTCGAGAGGGCTTCGTCCTTCAGGATGTTCCCGATGCGCTTGGCGCTCTGAGCCAGGCTGGCGAAGCGGGGATCCTCGGCAAAGGCGGACAGGGCCTCGCAGCGCGCCTTGAGGTCCACCAGGTCCTCCCAACCCGCAGCCAGAGCGGAACGGCGCACGGAGCCTGCGTAGCCGACGAGTTCCAGCTGGTAGGCCACACGATCCTTGAAGAAGGCCAGCAGGGCTTCGGTTGTTTCGGCCTCGGGTTTCGTAGCTTTCGCTCCCACGGTGCGGAGGGCGGCGGCGATGAGATCGGCGGGGGTGAACGCCCAGCCGCGCTCCCAGAGGATGCGCACGATGCCCTGGCCAGCCCGGCGGAGGGCGAGGGGATCCTTGGACCCGCTGGGGATGAGGCCCACCGCAAAGCAGCCGGCCACCGTGTCGAGCTTGTCACAGAGGGACAAGAGGCAACCCGTTGGGGTGCCGGGAATGGCGTCGTCCGCGCCGACAGGCCGGTAGTGTTCCTTCACGGCCTTCCAGACTTCCTCGTGGGCGCCTTCATACCGGAGGTACTCGCCGCCCATGATGCCCTGAAGCTCTGGGAACTCGCCCACCATCAGCGTGCGCAGGTCGCACTTGGCCATGCGGGCGGCTTCCAGGGCTCGGTCGATATGGTCCATGTCGTCTGACAACCGGGTAGCCAGGTTCTTCGTCAGCGCCACCACACGGCCCGTCTTGGCGTGGTAGCTGCCGAGATCCCGCTGGAAGGTCAGGGCCTGCAGCTTCTCCAGGCGATCCGCCAGGGGGTGCTTGCGATCCTCCGCGAAGAAGAACCGGGCGTCGTAGAGGCGGGCCTTCAGCACCCATTCGTTGCCAGCCTTCACGAAACCCGCGGGGTCGTCGGTGCGGTTGGCGGCGGTGAGGAAGCAGGGCAATAGAGCCCCGTCCAAGCCTTCAATGCAGAAACTCTTCTGGTGCTCGCGGAGGCTTGTGACCAGGACCTCCTTCGGGAGTTCCAGAAAATCCGCCGGGAACTCGCCGCGCACGATCTTGGGGAACTCCACGATCTCCGCGAGGGTGTCCAGCAGCTCGGCATCGGCGACGACGTGGCCTTTCACCTCAGCAGCCAGGACCTCCAGCTGCTGGGCGATGCGGGTACGGCGGGCCTCCATACTGACTACGATTCCGGCCGCCTCCAGCGCTGACTCATACGCTTCAGTCGTGGCGATCTTCACCGCTTCGGGATGCTCGCGGTGGTAGAGCCGGTGACCCCAGGTGGTGTTCGTGGCCGTCACACCATCCACGGTGATGGGCACGACCTGATCCCCGAAGAGGCACAGGATGTTGCGGATGGGGCGCACGAACTCGAACTCGGACGTGCCCCAGCGCATGGCCTTGGGCACATGCAGCCCGGCGATGAGCCCCGGCAGGGCTTCCGCCAGCAGGTCCACGGTCGGACGGCCCTGCTTGGTGATCGTCACCACTGCGCAAGGTTCCTTCCTACCGGCGGGCTGCTCGAAGCGCACGGCGCTGAAATCGACACCCCACTTCTCCGCGAACTTCAGGCCCTGGAGGGTGGGCTTGCCGTCCTCCCCGACACACATGCGCTGGGGCGGACCCACCTGCGTATCGGTCTGGTCGGGCTGGGAGGCGGGAAGGGATGCCCCGCGCCAGGCCAGCTTGCGCGGGGAATAGAAGGCTTCAAGACCGGCTGAGGCCAGACCTTGATCACTGGCCCAGGCGGTAAAGGCCGCTGAAAATTCCTCGATCAACGGCGTGAGAAACCGCGCCGGAATCTCCTCGCAGTGCAGTTCCAGCAGGAAGGTTTTGGTGCCGCTCACTTCGCACCTCCCTTCCCGGCGGCTTCCACAGGCACGGCGGCGCCCTCCTGGTGCTCCAGGTAGGCTCGAGCGCAGGCGCAGGAGAGGTCGCGCACGCGCTTGATGATGCCTGGGCGCTCGGTGGTGCTCACGGCGCCGCGGGCGTCCAGCACGTTGAAGGTGTGGCTCATCTTGAGGGCCTGCTCATAGGCGCTGAGGAAGTGGCCGTGGTCCTTGAGCAGGCGCCAGCCCTCTTTCTCGAAAGCGTCGAAGAGGGTGCGGTGCAGATCGATGTCCGCGTGTTCGAAGCTGTACGCACTCAGCTCGAATTCCTCACGCTGGCGCATCTGGCCGTAGGTGACGGGGAAGACGCCGTCGTCCGTCTTCACCTCGCCATGCACCAGGTCGAAGATGTTGTCATAACCGCCCAGGAACATGCAGATGCGCTCGATGCCATAGGTCAGCTCAGCACTCACGGGCCGGCAGTCCAGGCCGCCCACCTGCTGGAAGTAGGTGAACTGGCTGATCTCCATGCCGTCCAGCACCACCTGCCAGCCCACGCCCCAGGCACCGAGGGTGGGGGATTCCCAGTTGTCTTCCTCGAAGCGGAGGTCGTGCTTCGACAGGTCGATCCCGAGCGCTTCGAGGCTCTCGATGTAGAGGTCCTGCACCTTGGCCGGGCTGGGCTTGAGGATCACCTGGAACTGGAGGTGCTTGTAGACGCGGAAGGGATTCTCGCCGTAGCGGCCGTCCGCCGGGCGGCGGGAGGGCTCCACGTAGGCTACATTCCAAGGCTTGCTCCCCAGGGCACCGAAGAAGGTCAGCGGATTCATGGTGCCCGCGCCCTTTTCCAGATCGTAGGGCTGGCCAATGAGACAGCCCCGGTCGGCCCAGAACCGCTGGAGGCGGAGGATCAGTTCCTGGATGTGCATGGGGGCTCGCCAAAACGAGCATTGTAGCGGGTTTTCGCCACTTTAGTAAGCTGGAGGCATGGTGCTCCGAGCCGCTCTTCCCGCCGATGCCCTGGATCTGGCGATCCTGGGGGAGCGCCTCTGGCGTGAGACGTACACAGGGCTCATCCCTGCCTCGAATCTGGAGCTGCACTTGGCGAAGACCTTCGGGGCCACCCAGCAGGCTGCGGAATTGGCCGATCCGGCCTGTCGCACCCTGGTGCTCGAACACAACGGCGCCCTGCTGGGCTATGCCCTGCTCCGGATCGGCGATCCAGAGTTTGAAAAGCCCGCTTTCCACTTCGTCAAAGCGCTTGAAGTGGCCCGATTCTATGTGGATGCCATGCTGCATGGCCAAGGCGCCGCTCAGGAACTCATGGCTGCTGTCCTGGACCAGGCTGCCGCGGCAGGCCACGATGGGGTCTGGCTCCAGGTCTGGGAGCGGAATGCCCGCGCGATTCGGTTCTATTCCAAGGCCGGGTTCAGCGACGCCGGGGAGGCCACCTTCCGCGTGGGTGAGCAGGTGGATCGGGACCGGTTGCTCGTGCATGACTTGATGGTTCGTCCACTGTGATGGTCGTCGGCTCAACACCTTGCTAGAATCCCCGTTTCCCGGGGCACTGCATGACCCGAAAGATCGCACTCCTGGCCATTGGTGGAAACGCGCTTCTAAAAGAGAAGGAGCGCGGGCTCCAAGAGGAGCAGCTGGAGAACGCCCGGGAGACGGCGGAGATGCTGGCGCGGGTCGTGGCGGAGGGCTACGCGCTGTGCGTGGTGCATGGCAATGGGCCCCAGGTGGGCAACCTGCTCATCCAGCAGGAGGCCGGCTCGGGCCAGATTCCGCCCTACAGCCTAGATATCTGCGGCGCCATGACCCAGGGCTCCATGGGCTACATGCTGGAGCGCATGCTCATCAACCGGCTGCGCTTCATGAAGCTCGACGCGCCCGTGACCTCCGTGCTCACCGAGGTGGTGGTGGACAAGGAGGACAAGGGCTTCCAGGACCCCACCAAGCCCGTGGGACCGTTCTATCCCGAGTTCCGCGCCCTGGAGCTGATGCGGTCCAAGCGCTGGAAGATGAAAGAGGATTCGGGCCGCGGCTGGCGCAAGGTGGTGCCCTCGCCCAGACCCATCGAGATCGTCCAGCTCGAGGCCATCAAGACCCTGCTCCAATCCGGCAGCTCGGTCATCGCGGGCGGCGGGGGCGGCATCCCCGTGATCCGCGACGCCAGCGGCTTGCTGGTGGGCGTGGAGGCCGTCATCGACAAGGACCGGCTCAGCGCCCTGCTGGCGGCCCAGTTGGGGGCCGACCTCTTCATCATCCTCACGGGCGTGGCCAAGGTGGCCATCGACTTCGGCAAGCCCACCCAGCGCTGGATGGACCGCATCACGGCGAGTGAAGCCCGAAAGCACCTGACCGAGGGCCAGTTCCCGGCTGGCAGCATGGGCCCCAAAATCGAGAGCGCCCTGGCCTACCTGGAAGACGGCGGCCACGAAGTACTCATCACCACGGCCGAGGCCCTGGCCACCGAGGATCCTGCCACCGTGGGGACGCGCATCGTCCACGATTGAAGGTCTGAATCAGAGGAGTCTCCATGTACGCTCTCATCCTCGTCCGCTACCGCCGTCCGCTCGCCGAGGTCGAAACCGTTACCGAGGCCCATCGCGCCTACCTCGGCACCCTGAAGGCGCAGGGCATCCTCCTGGCTTCGGGCCCCTTCGACCCCCGCTTCGGGGCCGCCTGGCTGGTGCGGGTGCAGGACGAGAACCCCCTCGCTGACCTGGATGTCCTGCGCGAGGGCGATCCCTTCTACAAGGCCGGTCTCGCGAACTACGAACTCCTGCCCTGGAACGTGATGGCGGGAAAGGACGCGTTCGACCGGATGTGATCCCCGCCCCGTGGCCTTCACGGCCACCGTAGGCCACGGACTGTATCCAATCCACCTTGAAAGCAGGTCCTAGGTTTCCACCACAGGCCGAAGGCCGAAACCGGCCAGCTTCTGCTGGAGTTCCACCATGCTGTACGGTTTCTGGAGACCGGACACACGCGGAAACTGCTTGATCAGCGGCGCGATGTCCTGATCGCTGTAGCCCGAGACCATGAGGACCGCCAGGTCCGGGCGGAGCGCCTTGATGTACGGCAGCGTCTCCCCGCCTGTCATGCCGGGCATGTTCATGTCCAGGATCACCAGGTCTGCAGGCAGGCCCGCTTCAAGATGACCCAGGGCAGAGGCTCCGCCAGGCAGCGGTGTCACTTCATATCCGAGCATTTCGAGCAGGGAGGTCATGGACTCGCGGATCAGCTCATCGTCATCCACCAGCAGAATCTTCGAACCGACCTGACGGTCCACGGGCACCAGAGGAGCATTCTCGACCTGACCGCCGGGTTCCAACCGGGAAGCAGGAAACTGGAGTATCGCCTCTGTTCCCTGTCCCACCTGGCTGCACAACTCGAAGACTCCATCATGGGCCTTCATGGTGGCATAGACCATCGCCAGCCCAAGCCCGGTGCCCTTCCCATGGGGCTTGGTGGTGAAGAAGGGTTCCATGGCCCTTTCAAGCACTTCCGGGCGCATGCCCTCGCCCGTGTCCGACACATGCAGGGCCACCCCGCCGTCGGCCGTGGCCCTGGTCTGGATGCGGAGAATCCCTCCACTGGGCATGGCATCGACAGCATTCACGCACAAGTTCATGAGGGCATGGCTGAGGGCGCCCCCGTCGCCGCGCAGGGTTCCCAGCGAGTCCTGGAGATCCAGATCAAGCGAGATGCGCTTCAGGGTGGTGTGAGCCAGCAACTGGCCCATCTCCCTGACGAGCTGGTTGAGATCGATCGGCTGCTCCTCCTGGAGGTCCTTATGGGCGAAGTAGAGGAGGCTCTTTACCACGCCGCGCCCTCGCAGGCAGGCATTGATGATGGTGTTCAAGCGCTTGGCCGAAGCAGCCGGAAGGTCGCTGGATTCCTTCAGGGCCGAGGCCATCCCGAGGATCGCCCCCAGCACGTTGTTCATGTCGTGAGCGACGCCGCCGGCGAGACTGCCAAGGCTTTCCAGTTTCTGGGACTGGTGGAGCTGGGCCTCCAGTGCCCGGTGTTTCTCTTCGGCCCGTTTCTGCTCGGTGATGTCCTCCTCGAGAGCGATGTAGCTGGTCACGGTGCCGATGGCATCCCTCACCGGAGCGATGGTCGCCCGCTCATGGATGCGTGTGCCGTCCTTTCTCACATTCTCGAATTCGCCCACCCAGACCTCCCCCCGGGTCAGGGTGTCCCACAGCTGCCGGTAGACCTCCGGCGGGGTGGAGGGCGATTTTAGGATCCGCGGATTCTCGCCGATAACTTCGGCGTAGGTATAACCGGTTGCCTGGGTGAACCTCGGGTTCACGTACTCGATGGTTCCGCTACGATCCGTGATCACCACCGAGAGCGGGCTCTGCTCTACCGCCACCGAGACCTTGCGGAGGGCCAGCTCATCTTCCTTCTGCTCGGTGATGTCCAGGATGGCCCCAACGAGGGTCACGGGCTGGCCTTTCGCGTCCAAGTGCAGTTCCCCCTGGTCACGAACCCAGCGGCGAGCCCCGTCAGAGAAGCGGATGATGGGATAGTCCAGGTTGAAGCGCTCCCGGCGCTCGATGGCCCCGGCGAGGGAGGCCTGCAGCTGGTCACGGGCTTCCGGAGCGATGAGGTTCAGCCATCCCGCCACCGTCCGGGGATGGTCTGGTCCGATACCGAAGATCCGATCAAGGTAAAGGCTGCTCGTCCATTGATCCTGCTGGATGTCCCAGGTGTAGGTTCCGATCCCGCCGGCCTCCTGGGCCTCCCTCAGCAGCCGTTCACTCTCCTTCAGCGCCGCTTCGGTTACGCAACGGCGCTCCTCACTGACCAGATGGTCCAGGGCATAAGACACATCCAGGGCCGCCTCGATGAGAAGGGCTGCCTCCGGCGTGCCGAAGAAATCCTTCTCGGTGGCGTAGACCGCCAGGGCACCGACCACCTCACCGCCCTGCCGGATGGGGAAAGCCGCCGCGGAGGCGAAGCCGGATCGGAGCGCGGCTTCCCGCCAGGCGTCTGATTCCGGCAGGTTCAGGTAGTCGTTGAGAACACTGGGCTGGCCTTCCCTGATCGCTGTCCCCATGGGTCCATGGCCGGTGGGTGTGTCGTCGCTGTGCACCTCCAGTGCCTCCAGATAGCCCATCGTGTCCCCGTACTGGGCGGCCACGGCAACCCGGTGGGTGGCAGGATCGTTCCATCCCACCCAAGCCATGCTGAATCGACCAAACTCCACCAGCACTCGACAGACCTTGGCGAAGAGGGCTTCCCGTGAATCCGTCCAGACGATGGCCTGGTTAACCTGGCTCAAGGCCGCATAGAGCTGGGTCATCCGCCGAAGTTCACGCTGCTGGGCCTGCTGTTCGGTGATATCCCGGACGAAGCTGATCACAATCGCCTCGCCTTCCAGGTGAACCAGCTTGGCGCTGACCTCCACCGGGAACGTCGACCCATCTTTCCGGCGATGGACAGTCTCGAACCGAATCGAGCCGATGGTCCTCAACAGGGCAAACCGCTTCTGTGCCTCATCCCGGGCCTCTGGTGAACGAAGATCCACCATCTGCATCACCTTCAATTCCGAAAGGGTGTAGCCGTAGTGCTCCACGGCCTGAGCGTTCGCCTCCTGGATCCAGCCTTCCTCATTCATCAGGAAGATGATGTCGTTGGCTTGGCGCATGAGCCATTCGAAGCGCTGAGAAAGGTTGAGTTGCTCGCGGATCATCTCCGCGTCATGGTGGCGCACCATCAGGCCCAGTCCTGCCGCGACAAGGACCACCACCCCGAGCAGACCGATGCCACCGAGCCACACCCGCTGGCGCAGGGGACCGTACACCTCAGTCTCATCCACCTTTGCGACCATGCTCCAGGCCGTGCCCTCGATGGGATGCAGGGTGGCCAACACCGGCTCTCCACGGTAGTCCAGGCCCGCCACGAAGCTCTTCTGGGATCCCGTGGACAAGAGGGCAAGCATGAGGGGTTCGGCCCCCAGAGGCCTCCGGAGGCTCATGGCTGGCTGGGCCCGATGCCGCAGCTCACTCAGGTAGAGGACATCACCACCCTCCCGGCGGACCAACAGGGCCTCAGCCGTGGGGCTGGCCGTGGGCCAGGATTGGACAAGGGGGAGGAGGAAATTCTGAGGGTCCATCCTCAGCAACAGCGCCCCCTCAGCCAGGGCGCAAGGCTCGGGGCTGGCCCCGATCGGGACCCACAGACTCAGCTGAATACCCGTCTTCCCCGCGTTTTGATGGAGATCGCGCACCAGGACTTCCTTGGCGCGGAGGGCGGCCTGGAGTTCGGAGGCATCCCTGCCATCGGGGCTGAAAGCCCTTCCCGAAGGCACCGCGACCCGCACCCGGCCCTGCCGGTCGAACAGAACCATCTGCTGGTACGTCCCCTTCTGCAGGTCTTCCATCCAGGCGCGCACCTGCGGTTCTGCCGTTGCTGGAGATGCTCCTGCCAGGAACCGCCGCAGATCACCCTGGATCATGGCCCCGCGGAAGATCCGGTCAGCGTCAGCGCGGCGTTCCCCGAACCAGTCTTCGATCTGATGGGCCTTGAATTCCGCGATGGTGGAAAGCTCGGAGTGCACGCGGGCCTGGGTCGTCTTGAGCTGACCCCTCAGGAAGAACGAACCCCCGCTGAGCACCAGCACGCCGAGCAACAGAAACAGCGCGAGGGGACCGGTGGAGAACCAATGGCGCTGTGGGTCGCGGCCCTTCCCAGGCACGAAGCCAAACACCGCCAAAGGCCAGGTGTCGCATCCCGCAGCGATCATCAACGCCAGACCGAGCCCCACCGAACAGAAGGCAGAAGGTAGGGACATGGGCGTGATCCCCGACTCGTACAACAAGGGGGCACCCGAGGCATAACTGACCAGCACCACCGTGCCGATCACCAGGGGTATCTGCGCCAGGAGCGCGGCCCACTGCCGCGCTTGCCAGCGCGGCCTGGGGCCGGACCAGCGTGTGAATGCGGACAATGCAGCGAGGGAAACGGCCAGACCGGAGAGCAGAGAGGTTTGCCTCCCTAGCGCGGCCCATCGCCCGAAGACTGGAAGACGGCCCAGGAGGTACCCGCCCACCACCCCGAGACCCAAGAGAAACACACCCAGGGCCACCCCCCTGGTCACTCGCCTTGCTCGCGCAGGGTCAAACCGGGACATCGCCACCAGGATGGCGCCAGCCAGCAGCAGCAGCAGCCCAGCCCCCAAGGGCGACATCGGAACATTGTCCCGGCCCAGAGCCGCGAGCTGCCGTGCCTCTATGATCGTCCCGAGAATCGCGAGACCAGCCAATGCGACGATCGCCAGGCAAAGCACGATTACCACGCGCCGGGCCACCTTCTGCATGAGCAAGGGATCGGTCCTCAACGACGCTCCAAAGATGGGGCTTGCCTAAAAAAGGAATTTGTCGCCCGCGCCCTGTACCTGGGATGTCATGGGCAAATTTACAATTCGATGTTCTCAAACTCATAGGACGATTAACCGAACCAGCCCAAGGGTCGTGACGAAAATCACTACCTAATGCTCAATAAGTCAACCTCATAAAGGTAGGTCGTTATCGGTAGGGTAAAAAATTCCACACCGAATCGACCGCGGCATAGATGCGCCCACCGCGAACGAGTCGACATGACCCTTCCACCAATTCCGCGCTCAATGCCGATGGTCTGACGCGTTGATCGGTCAATCCATCTCAGGTCACACCCTCACCCATGACCTCCAAAGGCGGGATCGTGACTGTTCTCCACAACCTCACCCTGGAGGACCCGGACCCTCAGCGCTGGTGGGGGCCTCCGCCGACTGGACGCAGGTTTACAGGTGGACCTCGTGATCCTGGATCACGGCAGGCCGAGGCTCCGCGGTGGTAACACCCTCCCGCGAATCCTCCAGCGCCACCCCATCCTGCGGGTCCTAGTGGCCATTGGCTACATGGACAACGACCCGAAGCTTCTGCTCGCCGGATTCCCCGCCGCCCATGTAATCCAGAAGCCCCACTCCCTTGCGGGGTTGAGACAGATGCTTCGGGAAAGGCCAGGGGCGGTGGGGTCCGGATCCAATCTCAGTGGGTCATCTTGATGTCCACCGGATTCTTGAAGGTGTCGTACAGGGGCGAGGTGCGGATCACCTTCTCGTGGAGCTCCTGGATCTGCGCTGGGGTGCCACTGCAGGCGAGATTCACCTTCACGCGAATCTGGGACAGTCCGGGCCGGATGTTCTTGTCCAATTCCAGGAAGCCCTGGAGATCGGAATCCGTCTCCATCTCGAAGCTCAGGCTGCTGATGTCCAGACCCATGGCCGTGGCGTTGTAGGCATAGGTCACGCTGAGGCAGGCACTGAGTGCGTGCAGCGCCGCTTCGCCGGCATTGGGGGCCAGGTCCGTGCCCAGCAGGGCCTCGGGCTCATCGGCCTCCAGGAACATCGGCGTGGCCCGCTTGTGCTCCATCCCAGCCCCATAGAGCGAATCAAAGGTGCTCTGGGAGTGGGCGCCGTTGATCCACTTGGCCCTGGATCGGAAGGTGAATTTGGCGAGGGCGGGGTTGGCCTTCACCATCGAGACGGTGGTGTTGAGGGCATCCACATTCACGCCGTTGTGGATGGTTGCGATGCTGCCCATGGATCCTCCTCATGGATCGGGCGCTGCCCGGACGGGGTTCGGGCCTCCGTGGGGAAGCGCGTGTAGGACACCCACAAGGGCTCCGCAAGCCACGGGGCCCCCTGGAAAGAGACCCTCAGGATGGGCTCAGTTGAACCTGAATCAAGGTCGCAAATTTCGAACCAGGAGGCTGATAGCCCATCTACTGAAGGGCCACTTACTTCGGTACTGATGCTGCCTTGGCCGCTTCGAGCGCCTGCCTGGCCTTGGTCCGTTCCGCCTCCCCCGGCGTGCCCCACACGGCTCGGCTGGGCTTCTGCTTCAACAGCTGCAGCAGCTCCTCCACGGAATCCAGGGAACGCCGCAGCGCCTTGAGGCTGGTCTCCAGCTCCGGCTGGTCTTCGGCGCGGAACCGGGTCAGCAGGGCATCCGACTGTTGGAGGACCGACGCCAGGTTCACCAGGACCTGATCGAGTTCTGGCGCCCGCTTCTCGAGGAGGGTCCGCGTCACGACCAGACTCCGATCCAGATCCAGCAGCGCCTTGTCCGCCTCGCCCATGCTGCGGTCCGCGTGGGAGGCCAGGCCGCGGCCGTCCCGGGCCAGGGCCTGGAACTCGCGCAGGGTGGCATCCAGCGAACCCAGCGCCCGGGCCACGGAGGGATGGTCCAGGAGGTCGCCCAGCCCCTTCGCCTGGAGGCGCTCGCGCACCGCGCCCAGGGAGGCGTTCAGGTTGGTCAGGAGAATGTCCGCCCGCTCCAGCACCCCGCCCAGGGAGACCCCCTCCTCGCCGGGAATCTGGTCGCCCGCCACCAGGGGCACCGTGCGGGCGCCAGGCGGCGGCAGCCGCAGGTCGAGAATCACGCTGCCCACTCCCTTGGGCGCCACCACCGCGCGGGAGCCACGCCACAGCTGGATATCCGAGCGCACCGCCAGCAGGGCGAGAAAGTGGTAGTCCGCATCCTCCCGTCGCATGTCCACCCGTTCCACCGTCCCCACACGATAGCCCTTCAGCTCCACATCCGTGCCCGCCACCAGCCCCTCCATGCGGTCGAGCCGGACCACCAGCGGATAGGTCTTCTCGGTCACGGCGCCCGCGTTCCTGTAGGCCAGCAGCCCCACGAAGAGGCCCAGGGCCAGGAGCACAAAGAGCCCGAGGCGGGCGTCCTGCTTCTCGAAGTTCATGGTGACTCCATGAGCGTGGGTGCCGGGGCCAGCTGAAGGCGATCCACTTCCAGTTCAGACAGGACCTGTACCTCCTCCGAGGCCAGCACAAGCGTGCAACGCGAATCCCCTACCCAGCCTTCGATCAGCTCCAGGGCCACGGCTCGGTCGACGGTGTCCAGTCCTTCCAGGGGATCATCCAGCAGGATCAGCTCCGGTTCGAGAGCCAGGACGCGCGCCAGATTCGCGTGCTTCCGCGCCGCGCCACTCACCGCATGGGGACGAAGCCGCGCGACCGATGCGAGCCCCAGCCGGTCCAGAGCACCTGCGGTCCGTCGTGCGACTTCGGATTTCGGCAGCCCCAGGAACCGCAGCGGCAAGGCCACGTTGTCCTCCAGGCTGAGGTTCGACAGCAGACCACCGCTCGCGAAGGCGAAGCCCATCCGGATCCGCCCCACCAGGGACAAAGCTCCCTCCCCGGGCCAGATGCCGATCCCTGCGATCCGGACCTCCCCGCGGCGGGGACGCTCAGTGCCGGCAAGCACCCTCAGCAGGCGGCTCTTGCCGGAGCCGCTGGACCCCGTCACCAGCAGGTTTCCGCCCGGCCTGACGGTCAGGTCCAGGCCCTCCAGCAGGGGCCGCCCCTCGGGCGATGCGCAGGCAAGGCCACGGGCTTGGATCATCAGAAGTACAGCAGCGCGGCGATGAGGCCGTCGAGGGCGAACACCGCCACCAGGGCGGACACCACGGTCTTGGTGACGGCCTGTGGAATCTCCGTCTGGCTGCGCTGGACCCGGAGGCCGAAGTGGCAGGCATGGAAGGTGATGGCGCCAGAGAAGAAGAAGACCTTCAGCAGGGTCGCCGCGAAATCGAGATTCGACAAAGCCTGTCGCACAGAGGCTATGAAGAATCCCCAGGTGATGCCGTACTTCAGCCGCGCCACGAGGAAACCGCCGCCCAGGGCCGCCGCGTCGAAGAACACGACTAGGGCGAAGACCGACACGAGCACGCCGAGCCACCGGGGCAGCAGCAGGTACTGGTAGGGGTTCACCCCGTGGGCCGCGAGCGCGTCCACTTCGCCATTGAGCTGCATGGCGCCCAGTTCCGCGGCGATGGCGGTGGAGCTGCGGCCGATGACCAGCACGGCGGTGAGCAGCGGGCCCAGTTCCCGCAGGATGATGAGGACCATCAGCGTGCCGATGTAGTTCTCCGCGCCCAATCCCGAGAGCTGACTGAAGGCCTGGATCAGCGTCACGGCGCCCAGCAGCAGGGCCGTCCCAGCGACCAGGATCCAGGCGTCCAAACCCGTGAAGCGGGTCTGGAGGCTCGTCTGTCCGCCCACCACCGCCAGCTGATCCAAACGAAGCGCAAACCCGGCGCGGAGCGTCCGCAGCACCAGATGCGCCTGGTCGCCCAGAAACGCCAGGAAGCCGCGCACCGGCGCGCCGAGCCGCGCAAGGAAAGCCATCATTCACCCGAGGATTGGCTCCCAGGCTAGCAGAATACCGTTCATGGGCGGGCCGGTCCGCGCCCGGACGCCGGGGGCCAGACCGCCTCCAGGCTCAGGGTCATCTGGTAACCGAGGTAGACATGGCTCTCCCGGTCGCCCGACAGGTTCCGGCCCGCGCTGACCAGAATGTGGTCCCGCTCCGACAGGTTGAGGATGGCCCCGACGTTGAACCCGCTCGAGGCCACCCCATCCAGCGTGGCCGCCGAGCGCCGAAACAGCTCCCCACCCAGGGTGACTCGCGCCGACAGATCCCGCTGGAGGAGCCAGCCGAGGTAGTGCCAGTTGCGCTGGCCTTCTCCCGGATTCCGCCACCAGCCATAGCCGCCGTAGCTGGTCCAGGGCCCCCAGCTCTTCTGGAGCCACAGCGGCAGATACACCTGGGTGTGCCCCGCGCCGAGGCCCCGCTCCGCCGAGCCCGTCGGAACCTCCACCAGCGGGAAGATGCCCACCTGGGGCAGAACTTCAGTTTCGTGCAGGAGCCGGACCTTGAGTCCGACCTCGGTATCGCCATAGCCCCGGGTCACGGGTTCGCCCGCGGGCTTGGCGTAGGCGAGGGGCGCCACGAGGTGAAACTGCGTGTCCGGCAGGATGCCCGCGTTGAACTCCACCAGGGGCAGGCTGCCCGACGCGCCACCGGGCGTCCGAGCCCCCATCCAGCTCAGGTAGAGCTCCATGTGGTGGAGTTCCACCGGCTCCGGGTCATCCGTGAAGAAAGGCGGACCCGCCTCCAGGCAGGTCCCCAGGAGCCCAGCCACCACCAGCGTTCGCCACCGTCCGGCCAGCGTAAGGAGGGTCCCGCCACGCCCCATGCTGCCTCCCCTACGGGTTCGCCACGAATCCGTCCGCATAGTCGATGACTGTCACCACCCGGTAATCCCGGTGCGGCGCGGAGCCGGCGCCTGCTTGATGCAGTTCCGGGTTGAAGAGGTTGTGCCGGTGGCCACGGCTGGCCACGCCGTCATCGATCAGCAACTGCAGCACCACCTCGCGGGCGCCCTCCTCGCCCGTGCTTATGTTCTCCGCCACCAGCCCCTGCCACCGGCCCAGCCGGTTCAAGCGCTCCGAAAGGCGGGCGCCATCCGAGCCCACATGTTCGAGCGAGCCGCGGGGGCCGATGTCTTGGGCGTGCAGTCGGGCCGCTCGGGCCAGCCCTTCGTTGAAGCGCAGGGGCCCCATCGGTCGGGCGGACTCCAGGAAGGCGATGGCTTCATCCAGCGCCGCCACCCCTTCCTCTGTGCGTAATGGCACTCGACCAGGCCGTTTCCAGAGCTTGCCCTCGAAATAGGGCCGCAGCTCCCGTAGATGCTTCGCATAGGCCTTCGGCCGCACGCGGACATCGCTCATCTCCTGGACCACCGCCCGCTCGAAGGCTGTGGCCCGCCCCGGCACTCCCGGGATCGCCTGGGCCGGAAGCAGCAGCGTGACAAGAGCTAGCGCGACGATCCTCATGGCCACCTCAGGCAGATCCCCAAGGATAGGCGAACCGGGCCGCCCGTCTCCCTCAGATGGCTGGTTCGTCGATCCCGACGGGGAGCGGCCGAACCGCCCTGCCCCGAATCCAAGGCAGCCAGGGGTGGACCTGGCAGGCTAGGCAGAACCCGAAGAAGGCCTCGAGCCCCGCGCAGAAGCCCAGGACGATGGCCAAGCCCACGCCCAGGGTCCGGAGGCCGGCCAGCAAGACCAGCCCGATGGCCAGGGAGAACAGGAAACCCACCGAGGCCGCAAAGCGTTTGGGACCGGCGTTGATCGTTCGCGCGGACAGACCCGACAGGCGGCGGAGGGCCCCCGCCGTGCGCGCCACCGGGCTGAAAGCCGGGCGACCTGAGGCACGGAGGGCGAAATCGCCAGCCAGTGCCAGGACACCCCAGCCCCATCCACGCCAGACCACGAGCGCCAGAAAGCCCAGCGACAAGAAGGCGGCGATCCGCCCGGCGGTTTCGTCCACGAGATCGGCAGCGATGGGACAGCTGGGACCCGGGCGGGTCTCCTGTGGAATCAACTTTGTGCGCTTCGCCATCCTAGATCGCCGGTCCATCGATCTCGGCGAAGAGCGGATGCGTGAGGTAGCGCTCGCCGGTATCGCAGAGCACGGCCACCACGGTCTTGCCTTCGCCCAGCTCCTTGGCCACTTCCAATGCCGCGAATACGATGGCGCCGGTGCTGATGCCCGTGAGCAGGCCTTCTTCGCGCGCCAGACGGCGGGCAATGGCGATAGCGTCGTCGTAGCCCACCGGGCGGACGCGCTGGTAGGCCTTCTTGTTAAGGATGCCCGGCACGAAGTTCGGCCCCAGGCCCTGAAGCTTGTGCGGACCGGCCTTCCCCTCGCTCAGCAGAGGCGAGGTCTCGGGTTCCACAGCCACCACCAGGGTTCCGGGCTTCTTCTCGGCCAGCACCTCGCCCACGCCCGTCACGGTGCCGCCCGTGCCTACGCCCGCCACGAAGGCGTCCAGCTCAGGCACTTGCTCGAGGATCTCCAGGGCCGTGGTGCGGCGGTGGACGGCGGGGTTGGCCGGATTGTCGAACTGCCGCACCAGGAAGAAGGTGGGGTCGCCATCCGCCAGTTCCTGGGCCTTGTCCACGGCGACCTTCATGCCGCCCGAACCCGGTGTCAGCACCAGCTGCGCGCCGTAGGCCTTCAGCAGGGAGCGCCGCTCCTGCGTCATGGTGTCAGGCATGACCAGCGTGATCTTGTAGCCCTTGGCCGCCGCCACGAAGGCCAGGCCGATGCCCGTGTTGCCGCTGGTGGCCTCCAACAAGGTCATGCCGGGCTTCAACACGCCACGGGCCTCGGCGTCCTGGATCATGCTCAGGGCGATACGATCCTTCACGCTGCCGCCGGGATTGGCACTCTCCAGCTTCACGTAGACCTTGGCCGAGCCCTTGGGCACCAGGCGGTTCAAGCGCACCACCGGGGTGTAGCCCACCAGCTCGTAGGCGTGCTCGACGCGGTTGGGACGTTCGGTGGGACGGGTCGGCTGGCTCATAGGGAGAGCTCCTTCATCCTTCGGGCACGGCCCGGATCCTAGAGTATGGAAAGGAATGATTAATTGTCAAGTTTGTTAATTTGTTTTATTATGTATTACGTTAAGCTGAGTCGGGAGGCGCCATGTTGAAGGGTTCAGCCAAGGGACGTTACGGGTTGCTGCTCATGGTGGAACTGGCCCTCCAGTCTGGCCGCGGCCCGGTCCTGGTGGCGGATATCGCCGAACGCCAAGCCCTTCCCGTCAAGTTCCTCCGCGTGCTGCTCGGCAGCCTCAAGACCGCGGGTCTGGTGAAGGTGCAGCGCGGCCCCAATGGCGGCTGCGAGCTGACGCGGCACCCCAGCCACATCACGGCCTTGGACGTGCTGGAGGCCCTCGAAGGCCGCTTCATCGCCGGCAGCCTACCTGCCGACGCGACCTATGGCGCCCGTGCCATCCGCGAACTCTGGTCCCGCAGCACGGAAGCCGCCCGTACCGTCCTCCGCGGCACCACCCTCGCCGACCTGGCCGACCGGCACCAGGCCTTGGAAGTGGATAGCCAGGGCTACTCGATCTGAGGGCTGCTCAACCCAGACCCTAGCCTGGCGAAGGCCGCATCGCCAGGGCCCTCTGGAGAGCTTCCTGGAACTCCGCGAGCCGATAAGGCTTCTTGAGGAGCCCGGCCAGCCCCTCGACGAACAGGTCCGTGTTGGAAACGTTGTAGCCGCTGCTGAGCACCACCGGGACACTGCGGTCGATTTTCCGCATTTCCCGGAAGGCTTGCTGCCCATCCATGCCCGGCATGATGAGGTCCATGAGCACCATGGCCAGCTCCCCATGGTGCAGGCGAAAGAGTTCCACAGCCTCCAGGCCATCTCTGGCTTCAAGGACCGAGAACCCGAAGTGCTCCGCCATGCTCCGGGCCACGGTGCTCACAGTCAGTTCATCATCAACCACCAGGATCTGGCCCTCCCCCCGCCAAACCGGCGGCAGGGACTCCGCGGGCGGAGTCCCTGCGGAGCCCGCCAGGGCGGGCATGAAGATCTTGAAGGATGAGCCACCGTCGGGCTCGCTTCCCACCCAAAGCCCACCCCCATGGCTGCGGATGATTCCCATCACGGCGGCCAGGCCCAACCCGCGGCCCGTGAATTTCGTCGTGAAGAAAGGTTCGAAGGCCCGCTTCACCAGCTCGGGCGTCATCCCCTCGCCCGTATCCGCCACCTCCAAGCTGGCATAGCGGCCCGGCGTCAAAGGCAGTACCCAGTGGCCCGTCCCGAGGGCTGCCTCGTCCACCGTTTCTTCCCGAGTCCGGATGGTGATCCGGCCCACCACGCCTGCCGGGCATGCTTCGGCAGCATTGGTGATCAGGTTCATCAGGACCTGGAAGATCTGGGTGGCATCGCCGTGCACCAGCGGGAGCCCCTCTGCCAGGTCGCTGTGGAGGGCCACGTTCCGCGGCAGGGAGGCAGTGAAGACCTGGATCGCCTCCATGGCGACAATGCCGAAGTCGACCTCGGCCATCACGGGTTTTCCGGTCCCCGCGTAGGCGAGCAGTTGGCGAGTGAGGCTGGCCGCCCGCATGGCCGCCTTTTCGATGGCCTCGAAGTAGGGTGTTACGTCGCGACCCTCCTCCGCGGACATGGTGCCCAGGTTCGCATTGCCCAGAATGGCGGTGAGGAGGTTGTTGAAGTCGTGGGCCACACCACCAGCCAGCACGCCGAGGGTCTCCAACTTCTGGGCCTCAAGGAGCTGGGCTTCGAGATTCGCAGTGTAGGAAATATGGGCTGCGGCTTCCGCGGCGACCTGGGCCATGGTTTGGGCATTGACCGTCGCGACGACGAGGTTCTCATTCGCCTCCCGCAGTTGATCAGCGGCCCGCTCCGCTGCCTCCGCCATGGTCTGGGCAGTGACGCTCGCGAGGACAAGGCGCTCATTCGCCTCTCGCAACTGCTCGTCACTGACCGCACCAGGCTCGGCGATGGAATCCGCCGCAAGTGGGGCCGGGCCTGGCATATGTTCATCCACCCCAGGCGGAGTTTCAGCCAGGCCTGGCTGGCGGGCGCGGGCACCGTTGCTCATCGTGATTTGCCTACGTGTGGACGGGCGAGTGTCGGGGTTGGCTGGCCGCCGAGGAGCCGTTCGTACTCGACCACCGGATCACCGATCACAAGGCCTTCATCTGTGATCTCGTACTGGCGCAGCTGATCGCTGTGCTGGCTCCCGCGCACCTTGACGACAGCCATGACGCGCTTCAGACGGCTGTTCATCTCGATGTAGCGCTGGACGATGATCGCGTCGGTGAGGAACGCCGATCCATAGGAGCTGAACCGCAGGTCCGTATACCGGTCTTCGAGCTCCGAAGTCATCAGCACTGTCACACCAAGGCCGGACAGGACGGTGATCATGCGGAACAGCGATTCGCGGAAATCCTCCCGGAAAGTCGGCGCCACCGCCAATTCGAACCCGGACAGCGAGTCGATCACCACTCGGGTCGCTTTCATTTTTTGGATGAGGACGATCAGGCGCTGGACAATCTCGTCGATGGACAGATCCATCAGGCGGGTGTTGATCAGGCCGATCTTCCCGGCCCGGACAAGCTCGTCGATCGTGTGGGTCCACGACTGGCTCGGGGTCTGCTCGAAGGCCACGATCACGCCTGGTTCGCCCCGGCGCACGCCTTCGGCCAGGAAGGCCGTGGCGAGGACCGTTTTCCCCGACCCGGACGGCCCCGCCACCAGCAGCGAATAGCCGGCTGGCAACCCGCCGCCCAGCATGTCATCGAGGCCGGGTACGCCCATGGCCAGCCGCCGCTCGGAGTGCCGGCGATCGGGTGGGGGGCCCAAGGTTTCGCTATCACTGGGGATGCTGGCCGCTGGGAAGACTTCGATGCCATCGCCGGTGATGCGGAAGGTATGAATCCCAGGGCTGGTCTGCTGCCCACGCATCTTCAGGATCTGGATCTTGCGCACCATCGAGTTCCGGTAAACGCTCTGATTCAGTGACAGCAGACCATCGGCCACCGAGAAGACCGGGTGGGCGTCCTCGTCGGGAGTGTATTCCCCGATCAGGAAGGTCGTCGCCTGCCATCCGCTCAGCTTGATCCCAAGTTCCTGCATGAACTGAAGCGGGCTGAGCGTCTCCTTGGCGTGGTGGCTCGCCTCCAGCATGAGCGAACGGAAGGAATCGACGAACACAAACCCTGGGGAGAAAGCTTGGACCTCCTCCATGATGCGTGCCAGGACCTGGTCGAAATGCCCCGTCACGACATGGTCATTCAAATTGACGAACTTGATCGATCTATCGATTTTTTTAGGATCGAAGAATGAGAACTGCTGTTGATAACGAAGCATCTTCAGAGGCGGTTCCCCAAGGACAGTGAAAAACAACGCCCGGCGCTCCGGTTTCGCCAGAGTGAACATGATCTGGTGGGCCAGCGTCGTTTTGCCGGATCCTGGGCAACCGGCAATCAGATTGAAGGAGAACTCCGGGAGACCCCCACCCAAGATCGAATCCAGACCAGGGACCCCAGTGGCAAGCAGGGAGATATTCACTCTTTTCCTCATGGGTTGTTCTCCTGTTCAGCTGCAGGTGTTGGTGGCGTCCATACCGGCTCCAACAGGCGTTCAGTCAAGGACTCTCCAATCAGCGTTGCCAACAGTTCGGTAAAGATCACCAGCCACGTAAAACTCCCTGCGGTACCGACCTCAGGGTCAAGGGTCTCGAGGCTCGCTCTGAGGTTCGTCAGAGGGTGGGCACTGTCCTCGGCCCCCCCAGCTTTTGAAAGCCAGGGGAAGGTAGCACTTGCGATCTGTAATGAGCGACCCAAGAGGGCCTCGACGCCCTTTCCACCGATGACTGGGGCAAGTCGTACCGCGATCTGGCCCCAGAGGCGGAGGGTGGCCTCCGCCACACCGTGGGAGCTCGGGGCAATGCCGGCGGACAGCGCCAAGGTCCTTCGAATCGAATCGCGCCACATGATTTCCTGGCCCTTAACCGTGGTTACCCGAGATCCCGGCAAGGGAATGGGCGGGGCGATGAAGCCGGGGTACGGATGGACGAGGTGCGAAATTCCACCGCTGACTCTGGCCGAAGCAATTCGAGCAAACATGTGATAAATCCGCTCCCCTCATCCCCTGATCTCCTTATGCCCACAGCTGACATGGAAGTACTCAGAGTTCCTCTTGGTTATCTAGAGCACGATCTACGCCACAAGTTATGGCCAATGGATTTAATTGTTTGCAAAATTATCATTTATCTATAAATCGGCTCATCCAATCAAAATGGATTGCATGCCCCTCCAATTTGACGCATCAACCCGACGCGCAGGACGGCCTCAGAAGGGTCGATGAACCAGAGCACCGAGGCGGGCTCGTGGAGAAAGCGGAATCGAAGGGGTGCGCCCGGCTGCTGATAACTAAGCCAGGGCGCACCCCCTTCCACCACAGTGGGGCCGCCCATCAGGCGACCTGCACCCTATGCAAGAACAGCCTCAGGGCTTGAGGTCCACCACCATCCCCTCGGTCGGGGCCTGCCCCTTCTCCTTCACGTCAGCGCCGCGGTAGAGGGTCCAGCCGGGGAGCCCCCTGGGAATGGCCTTGGTCATGGCCCATTCCTGGACACGGCTGTTGGAGATCATGAGCACCAGCATGCGCTTGGGGTTCCAGGGGTTGGGGAAGGTCGCCAGTAAACCGTCGTCCGGCCGTCCGTAGGTGCGGCCCTGCCACTTGAACCAGCCTGGCCCACCTTCGAAGGGCAGCTTGCCCTCGGCCAGTAAGCGGGCAGTGAGGCCATTCTCGGCGGGGCCACCGAAGACCAGCAGATCCTGGGTGGCCAGGTCGGCATCGGTCACTTCCGCATCGGGCTTCAGGGGCAATAGCACTTCCGTCATGTTGTCCGCGAGGGCCTCGCGGTAGTTCAGGGCGAGGGTGCGCTGGGCCTCCACCTCGCGGGCCGTGCCAAACACCAGCAGCGTGGCACTCCAGTCATCCAGCACGTTGCCCGGCACCCAGAAGTTGGCCCGGGGCATGGGAAGGTCGTTCCCCGCGTTGAACACCAACCGCGTGGGGCGCGCCTCGCTGCGGAAGGTGAGAGCGGCCTTGGCGCCCGTCACCTCCACCCGTTCCAGCTTCGAGCCCTTCTCCGTTTCCAGGCTCGCGAAGGCCACGAAGGGATAGGCAAAGTCCGTCTGTTCGACTTCCAGTTTCACCGCATAGCCTTCGCCCGCCTTCTCGACGCGGGCCCGGACTTTGGGTGCTGGAAGGTCGGCGCGCTCGAGCCAGGGTTTCAGGATGGGGGCAACATCCCTTCCGGCGCCCTCGGACAGGGCCTTCAGGATTTCAGCCGTGGAGGCCGTCTGGCCCTGGAAGCGCCTGTGGGCTGCCTGCATGGCCTTGGCGAAGGCGGCATTGCCCAGGTGCAGCCGCAGCTGGTGCAAGGCGAACACGCCGCGGATGCGGGGGATCTGGTAGGCGCCATAGCGGTCGTAGTCCGTCGTGGTGGCCAGCGGGGCCTTGACGCCCTCCTTGGCGTCCAGCCAGAGGTGGCGGGTGGCCAGGTCCGCCAGGGCTGCGGACTGCACCTCGAAGGCCTTGGCGGGCACAGGCGGCAGGTGCTTCAGCTGCTGCCAGTACGCGGCGGAGGCGCTCACGAACCAGTTGTCCGCGTCCGAGGCAGGCTTGACAGTCCCTGTCCAAAGTCCCTTCGGGGTGAAGCTGTACGCCTCCTTCACACCCGTCACATCGGGCGAAGGTGCAGCCTTCGAAGGCTTTCCGTCACTCCAGGCCGCTTTGGCGGCCTGGAGCTTGGCCGTCACCCAGATCGGACTGAACGCCGTATACCCATAGGTCAGGTGGGGCGTGGCGCCCGGCAGATCCGCGATCCAGCGGCCGCCCACCATTTTTTCACGTTGGGTGGTCTTGCCCTGGTGGGCGATGAACACGAGCTTTTCGGCCATTTCTGAGGTGGTCAGCTTCCCGTCGCAGGCGTGGGGGCGGTTGATGGGGCTGCTGGCCATGAGGCGCGTGGAGGCGTCGATGTCGAAGCCGCCCTTGCCGTAGGTCTTGAAGGCCTCCTGGAAGGCGATGTCGCGGTTCCAGGTGTTGAAGGCCAGGTCCGCGGGGGCATTGTCGGGATTTCCGGTGTATTCACCGCGCACCTCCAGGTCGCGGTTGTTGTTGTTGGCCCAGATGAACTCGCGGTGATGGCCGGGCGTGTCGGCCGCCTTGCCCTTGGCGCCGGTGCGCCACATCCGCGTCTTCCCGGTGCCCAGCAGGAAGCAGGCGCCTTCATCAGTCTTGGTGTCGGCCATGGTCCAGTCGTTGGTGTAGAGGCCGTTGTTCTGCCTGAAGAGGATTTCGGCGGCCTCGTCGATGCCACCGGCATACTGGGCGGCCTTGCGGATGCGGTTGCTCTGGGGCGTGCCGTCGGGGTTGAAGGGCGTCTGGCCCACGGTGGTCTCGCCCATCACCAGTCCCGCGGCATTGAGGTACCAGTCCGTGCCGCTGTGGATGCCGCCGGCGAAGGTCTGCATCACGAAGCGGTGGCCCTTCTCGGGGGCGACGTCCAGCATCACGTTCCATTCAGTGCCCGTGTACCCGTTCCACATGAACATCTGGGTGAAGATGAAGCGGCCGCTCCGGGTGGCGTCCTTGGTGGCCACAAAGGAGGAGCAGTGGTCGCCCTCCCCGCCCTTGGCCATCTCGTCCTCGCCGGTCATGAAGGTCCGGCCGGTGAGGGGGTTCGCCGCGCGAGCCAGACCCTCCTGGAGGGAGCTCATGTCCACGGCGCTGTTCAGCGTCACGATGTCGAGCAGGTCCACAGGGCGCCCCTTGAACGCCGCGCCGACCTTCGCCGCGCCGTCCGCGATGCCCTTCATCTCCTCCAGGAACTCCACATCGTACTTGCGGAAGAAGAGGGCATCCGCCAGCTGCCGCTGGTCGGCCCAGCCGCGGGCGGGATCGGCCGCGTTCTTCAGCACGCCCAGCTTCGTCATGTAGCGCACGATCTCGTCGGCCATGAGCTCGCCATGCTGGCGGCCCCGAGCGTAAGGCGCGCCCTCGATGTGCAGAAAGGTCCAGCCGCCCATCTCGTAGCGGAAGCCCTTCCCGGCCCAGCGCACGGTCTGCAGAGGAATGAACTGGGTGACGTCCTCCACCTTCTCCAGCTTGACGGCGCTGAAGGTGACGGCGCCCGTAGCCTTCCCGTTGCGGCCCAAGTGGAGCTGCACGCGGTCCGTCGGGGCGGTGGCGAGGAACAGCAAGGAGACCTTGCGTTCGGATGTTCCGGCCACGCTCTGCGAGGCATTGGTGAAGGGGAAGCTCTCCATGGAGAGACAAGCGCCCAAGGCCGTGGGGTAGCGGGCCAAGGCATCGGCCTTCACGCTTTCCGTCCTCACCGTGGCGCTGAGCCGGTACAGCTCGCCCACCTTCAGCATCACGGGGGACGAGACCAGCGTGGACTCGGAACCCGCCGGAGCCGCCACCATATGCAGGCCCTGGGCCTGGCCCGCGGACCCGGGCTTTAGGGTGAAGCCGGACGCAGGAAGATCAGCGGCATGGGCCAGTACTGCCAGGGCCATCAGCAGCCCGGCGCGAAGCATTCGGATCATGGGAGCCTCCACCCCCCAGCATGCCAAATCCATCGCCAAATTGCCTCGCTTTTTGAGGCAACAAGGGCCTGCTTTCAAAGTGGATGCGAGCCGCGACGCCGTCCAGCCGCGCGCATGGCCAGGCGGCGACCGAAGGGCGATGCGGGACATCGTTCGAGGTCGTCAACGCAGCCAGGGGTGCGGCTGGGCGACGTCGCGGAGGGCAAGGGGCGGCGCCCGGCGCGATGCCGCGTCAAGCTCCTCGTCGATAGTGCCGCTATCGCTTTCGTCGCTTTCCTTGCCTCGCTTGGGCGGCGCCCCTTGCGCGGCCACACCCCACTTTGAAAGCAGGCCCTGTGAGCATCCGTTACGCTGGAGCCATGACGTTAAAAAAATGGACCTTTACCGTGGACCCCGAAGACGCCGAGCTGCGCCTGGACCAGATCATCGCCAAGCGCACGGATCTGTCGCGCCGGGCGGCCCGGGAGGCGCTGAAGCTGGGCGGAGTTCAGGTGGACCGCAAGCGCGTGAAGGTGGCGGGTAAGCTGGTGAAAGCCGGCATCGAGATCCGTGTGGCCTTCGATCCCGACCTGCCCCCGGTGCCGACCACCGCCATTCCCATCGTGTTTGAAGACACCTGGATCCTGGCCGTCGACAAGCCCGCGGGCCTGGCCACGCAAGGCACCTGGGCCACGGATCGTCACGACCTGCTGGCCCTCCTCAAGACCCAGCGGCCGGACCTGCAGCTGTTCCTGCATCACCGCCTGGACCAGGGCACCTCGGGCCTGCTGGTGCTGGCCAAGGACCCGAAAGCCAACAAGGGGCTGGCGGAGGCCTTCGCGGGCCGGGACCTGGAGAAGCTCTATCTTGTCCGGGTTTCCGAGCCTCTCGCGGCCTGCATCGTGGAGGCCCCCATCGGCAGGATTCGCGGCGCGGATCCCGGCCGCTTCGGCTGCACGGGCGACCTCATGGAGCCCAAGTCCGCCCGCACGGATTTCCGGCCCGCCACCGACGAGGAAACGGCCGGCCTCACCCCCGGTCACTACCTGGTGGCCCGCATCCACACGGGCCGCACCCATCAGATCCGCGTGCATCTCGCCCACCTGGGCCGGCCCGTCCTCGGGGACACGCTCTATGGCGGCGAGCCCTCTGATCGCCTCTGGCTCCACGCCTGGCGATTGGGCCTGAAACGTCCAGTCACGGGTGGGGATCTGAGGCTGGAAGCACCGCCCCTCCGGTTCAAGGCCTGACCGGGCCGTTGGCCCCAACCTATCTCCTGGTCCAGAATGGGCCTACGGAGCCTCGAAGGGCCCTGCACGGAAGGCACGCATGAACCTCCCTGCCCAAGCACTCGACCGGGTGGCAGTCCTCATTCCCTGTTTCAACGAAGAGGCAGCCATCGCTCGCGTCGTGGCGAATTTCCGCGCGGCCCTGCCCGGCGCGGCCCTCCACGTCTACGACAACAACTCGACGGACCGGACGGTGGAGGCGGCCCGGTCGGCGGGCGCCCTCGTGGGCTTCGAGACCGCCCAGGGCAAGGGCCACGTGGTGCGCCGCATGTTCGCGGACATCGACGCGGACGTGTACGTGATGGTGGACGGCGACGCCACCTACGACGCCGCCAGCGCCCCCACCCTGGTGGATCTCCTCCTGCGCCGCCAGCTCGACATGGTGGTGGGCAGCCGGGTCGAGACTGGAACCGAGGCCTACCGCCGGGGCCACCGCTTTGGGAACCGTCTGCTCACCTCCGCGGTGCGCCTGCTCTTCGGCCAGCGCTTCACGGACATCCTCTCGGGCTACCGGGTGTTCTCGCGGCGCTTCGTGAAGAGCTTCCCCGCCCTGTCGCGGGGCTTCGAGATCGAGACGGAACTCACAGTCCACGCGCTGGAGCTGGCCATGCCCGTGGCCGAGCTGGCCACGCCCTACGGGGCTCGCCCCGAAGGCTCCGCCAGCAAGCTGCGGACATACGCCGACGGGTTCCGCATCCTGCGGCTCATCGCCTCGCTCTACCGGAACGAGAAGCCGCTCCAGTTCTTCTCCGTGCTCTCGACCCTCCTGGCCCTAGCCGCCATCGGCCTGTCGGTGCCGATCTTTCTGACCTACTTCCGCACGGGCCTGGTGCCCCGGTTCCCCACGGCGATCCTCACCACCGGGATGATGGTCATCTCGGCGCTGGGCTTCACCTGCGGCCTGATCCTCGACACCGTGACCCGGGGCCGCAAGGAGCTGAAGCGCATGGCCTACCTGGCCATCCCGCCCCTGGGCGGACGGCCGGCGGGAGTGGAGGGCGGCCGATGACCCAGCTCCACCCGCGTGAAGGTTGGGCCTCCCGCCTGCGGGCCTGGGCCGCCCCGGCAGGCCTCCTCCTCTATGCCCTGCTCCTGTTCGGAGGCACGGCCTGGCTCCAGGAGGGCCTCTTCGAGCGGGACGGCTACTTCCACGCCCGCTTCGCGGCGCTGATGCCCGCCCAGGGCCTGTCGCGGGCCTTCCCGTGGACCCAGCTGAGCACCTGGCGGGAGCACTTCTGCGACAAGGAGTTCCTCTACCACCTGGCCATGGCCCCCTTCGCGCGGATCGGCGACGATCCGATCCTGGGCGCCCGGATCTTCGGCGTGCTGCTGTCCGTGGCGGTCCTGGCCGCGCTCTACGCGGTGCTGCGGGCCCACGGCGTCCGCTTCCCGGCCTTCTTCACGGCCCTGACGCTGGCCACCGGCGGCCTCTTCATCGCCCGCCTGGGGATGATCCGCTCCCACGTGCTGAGCATGCTGCTGCTGGCCCTGGGTCTGCACTTCCTGTTGCAGAAACGCTGGAAGGCCCTCCTCGTCCTGGGCTTCATCTACGCCTGGGCGTACACCGTCCCCTTCGTGTTGGTCATGACGGCGGTCCCCTTCGTGCTGGGGACGTGGCTCGGCGGCGAATGGCCGGACCTCAAGCTGCCCCTGGCCGCGGGCGCCGGCTCCGTGCTGGGGCTGGCGATCCATCCCTACACGCCCCTCACGCTTGAGACCTTCCTTACCTACATCCAGGTCTTCCGCCTGGGCCTGCAGGGGTCGGCCGCGTCCGGATTCGAGCTGGGGAACGAGCTCTACCCCTACTCGTGGCCGGTCTTCTGGGACATCTACCCCCTCCTGCTGATGCTGGCCTTTGCGCTGCCAATGGCCCTCCTCTTCGTGCGGAAACGACTCACCCCGGGCACCCTCGGCCTGGGCGCGGCCGCCCTCTTCTGGTTTGCCCTGACCGTCGCCACCCCCCGCTTCTCCGAATACTCGGCCCTGCTCGTGCCCGCGGCCTGGGCGCTGGTAGTCCGCGACCTGTGGCCCCTCCTGGAGGCGTCAACCTGGTGGACCGCTCCGCGCCCCGTCCGCCTGGCGGCGGGCGCGTTGGCTCTGGCCGTCCTGGTGGGATTTCACGCGAGATCCCTGACGTTCTACCGGGTCTACCAGTCCCAGGCGTCGCCTCCGCGCTTCTTCACCGGCGCCTGCGCCTGGATGGCCGGGAACCTGGGGCCGGGCGAGACGGTCATCAACCTCTACTGGGACGACTTCCCCGAGCTGTTCTACGACGGGTACCGGCAGAGGTTCCTCTGGGGCCTGGATCCCACCTATTCCCTGCGCGACGACGCGGACCGGGCGAGGCTCCTCGAGCGCCTGCGGCGGCACCAGGTCCGCCTGGACGCCGACCTGATGAAGGCCCAGTTCCACGCGCGGTTTCTGGTCCTCCGCGCCGCCCGGGCGGCCGCGTACCCCGAGCTTCGGCAGGCCCCCTTCCGGGTGGCCTACGAGGACCCCACCGCCCTGGTGGTGGCCCTGGATTGAGGGGACGAGCGGGTATCCTCGCCTTATGAGACTTCCGATCCTCTTCAATCCCGCTTCGGGCACGACCCTGAAGGATCCAGACGCCCTGCTGCGGCCCCTCCCGAAGAACCTGCGGGACCGGGTGGAGATCATCCCCTTCGGGCCGCCTTGGGACTTTGGCCCCGCCATCGACCAGGCCCGACGGGCGGAGGGTCCCCTGCTGGTATGGGGCGGGGACGGCACCATCCACCACGCAGCCCGGGCCCTGTTCGAACGAGGTTGTCCCGTGCCCCTCGGGGCCATCCCCGGCGGCAGCGGGAACGGTCTGGTGCGGGGCCTGAGGACTCCGCTGGAGCCTGCCGGCGCTCTCCAGCGGCTGCTCGAAGGCCGGGAAGTGCGCATGGACCTCCCGCGTCTGGACGGCGCCCCCTTCGTGAATGTCTGCGGCACCGGCTTCGAGGCCGCCGTGGCCCACCGCTTTGCGGGCCTCCCGGGCCGTGGCTTCGCCGCCTACGCCCGGGCCACCCTGGAGCTGTGGCGCACCTGGAAGCCGACAGCCTTGGCCTGGGAGGCAGATGAGGCGCCCATGCCCTCTTCTGACGGCCGGATCGAGCGCATCCGCGCCGCCTTCCACCCGGGTGCGCCAAGGCTGCCGGAAGCCGTCTGGAGCCTCTGTTTCGCCAACCTCCCCACCTACGGCAGCGGGCTGTGGATCGCCCCACAGGCCGACCCCACCGACGCCTGCCTCCAGTGGGCCACCCTGGCCCGGCCCACCTGGCTCACCCTGTTCACCGAGGGGCCGAGGCTCTTCCAGGAGGGCGGGCACACGGCCCTCCGCCACGAAGGACGGATCCGCCGCGCCACGCTGCGCCTAGAGCGCCCCTTGCCCTGGCACCTGGACGGTGAACCCGTGGCCGAACGCGACCGCGCCGAGCTGACGGTGGAGCCGCGGGCGTTCCGCATGCAGGTCACGGCCGCCTGTCCCTGGTCGTAAGGCCTAGCCTCACGCAGAAACGGCCCTGTCTGGGCCGTTTCTGCGCAGGAGATCTGCCTGTCTAATGAGGGTAGACAGCGGGTCCGGTGAGGCTGGGCCCGCGGAACTCGGCACTGACGCTGGGGCTGGCGCCCCAGAGACCAGCCACCATCTTCACCTTGCCGAGGTCCGCCTTGGCGGGATCCCAGTCCCGGCGGACAGCCAGGGTGTAGGGATTCTTGGCGTCGGACCACCAGGCCGGATCGTCCACGATGACGTAGACGGCCGTGGCTTCCTTATTGGGATTCTTGTAGCTCACGAGAATCGGCTGGGGCGCGTAGGCAGCCTGCATCATGCCGCGTCCGGGCTGTCCCCACTTGTCCACAAGCATGAGGCGGAACCAACCCAGATTGGCATGCTGGACCTCGATCTGGACGGTACCCCCCACGGGCACAGCGATGCCATAGGCCCGCCAGCCGGAAGGAACCTGGACGTAGTCTGTGAGGGCCTCCACGGTGTCACCGAGAGGGGTCACCGGGACGAATCCCCGGCGGGAGAGCCACTGGATCTCCGCCATGATGTCCCGGCGGCGCCAATAGCCGAGGTCCGGCTGGTTGGTGCACCGGTTCCAGGCGGGCGGCACCACCACGCGGGTGCCCGGATAGAGGTTGAGGTTGGTCGCCCGGGGCGCGAGGTCCGCCGGACGTGGATCCACTTGGCGTGTTCGGGGCCCTGGATGGCGGTCCAGCCGGTCCAGCCGATCCAGCCGGTCCCCCCGATCCCCGGTCATCGGCCCGGACATGGCCCTAGGATTGCCCGGGCGGGACATCTCGGGAGCCGAGCGGTCGACCGTGGGGCGCATCGGCTGTGGCGAATCGCGACGGCCTCGTTCCTGCTGTGGTGAAGCGCTACAAATCGCCGCCGCCAGAAAAAGGGGCGAAAAGAGCGTTGCAGCTCTGAACTGCGGACTGTGGAACCTCATCGCACACCCCCTTCGTTCCGCTGGAACACCATTATCAAGCCAGAGCCATGCCAGTGCCTGGGTTATTCTGGCGGCGTCTAAACATGGGGGCCTCAAGGTGTTCGGCAAGATTCAGCATATCCATTTCGTGGGCATCGGCGGCATCGGCATGTCGGGCATCGCCGAGGTGCTCGCCAACCTGGGTCACAGGGTCTCCGGCTCGGATCTCAAGGAGAGCGCCGTCACCCAGCGCCTGCGCGGGCTGGGTATCGAAGTGCACCTGGGCCATCAGAGCGAGGCCATCGAAGGTGCGCAGGTGGTCGTCATCTCCTCGGCCGTGAAGGGCGACAACCCCGAAGTCGTGGCGGCCCACGCCGCCAAGGTGCCGGTGATCCCCCGGGGCGAGATGCTGGCGGAGCTGATGCGCATGAAATACGGCATCGCCGTGGCAGGCTCGCACGGGAAGACCACCACCACCAGCATGGTGGCCCAGGTGCTCAGCCATGGCGGCCTCGACCCCACCATCGTCATCGGCGGCAAGCTCGGCACCATCGGCAGCAACGCCAAGCTGGGCAAGGGTCCCGTCCTGGTGGCCGAGGCCGACGAAAGCGACGGCAGTTTCCTCATGCTGAACCCCACCCTGGCCACCATCACCAACATCGACCGGGAGCACCTGGACCACTACAAGGATCTGGAGGAGATCCAGGATGCCTTCGTGGCCTTCGCCAACAAGGTGCCCTTCTACGGTTCCGTGTTCCTGTGCATGGACGATCCCCACGCCGCCGCCGTGCGCCCGCGCCTGAAGCGCCAGGTGCGTACCTACGGCACTCACCCCCAGGTGGACATCCGGGCCCAGGAGATCCGCCAGGAGGGCTTCCACACCTACTTCAAGGTTCGCGCCTACGGTGAGGATCTGGGCGCCTTCAGCCTGGGCGTGCCCGGCCACCACATGGTGCTGAACGCCCTGGCCGCCATCGGCATCGCGCTCGAACTCGACGTGGAGCGCGAAGTCATCCGCACCAGCCTGGCGGAGTTCACCGGCGCCGACCGGCGCTTCCAGCTCAAGGGTGAAAAGGACGGCGTGCTGGTGGTGGACGACTACGGGCACCACCCCACGGAGATCGCCGCCACCCTCGCCGCGGCCCGGGCCGGGTTCCCCGAGCGCCGCGTGGTGGCGGCATTCCAGCCCCACCGGTACAGCCGCACCAAGGCCCTGCTGGACGAGTTCGGCACTGCGTTCTTCGAGGCGGATTCCGTGGTGGTTACAGACATCTACCCCGCGGGCGAGCCACCCATCCAGGGCGTGGATAGCGCCGCCGTGGTGGAGGCCCTGCGCTCCCATGGTCAGAAGGACGTCCACCTCGCCGGCCGCGTGGAGGACCTGCCCGAAGTCCTCAAGCGCCTCACCCGCAGCGGAGATCTCCTCATCACCTTCGGTGCGGGCTCCATCACCCAGGCCGGGCCCGCCTTCCTGGGCCTGACCTGAGGTCGTCATGAGGCACCCCCTCCGGTTGAGCCTCCCTGCCCTCCTCGCTCCAGCCTGTGTCCTGGCGGGCCTTCCGCCCGGCCTGCTGCCCGCCGGAGAACACCGCCCGGAGGTACCCCAACCCGATCTCGGGGCCCGGTACACCACCCATCCTGCGCTGCTGGCCTACGTCCGCGCCTTGGCCGCCGCCGCGCCGGACCGCGTGAAGCTCTTTTCTCTGAACGTCACGGAGGAGGGGCGGGAGCAGCCTTTCCTCGTCATCAGTTCGCCCGAGAATATGAAGCGGCTGGACGAACTTCAGGCCCTCAACGCCAAGCTCGCGGATCCCCGGACCTGCGGTGAGGGCGAAGCCCGCCGCATCGCGGAGACCAATCCCGCCTTCGTGTGGCTGGGCTACTCGGTCCACGGTTCCGAGGCATCGGGTTCCGAGGCGGCCCTGGCCGTGGCCTACCACTTCGCGGCGGGCCGGTCCCCCGAGGTCGTGAAGCAGCTCGAGCGCGTGGTGCTCCTCATGGATCTCACCCAGAACCCCGACGGGCTGGCGCGACACCGGCAGGCGGTGGCGGAAGCCACCACGCCCTTCAACACCAGCGATCCCATGGACGCGCAGAACACCAGCCGCTGGCCCGGCGGCCGCTTCAACCACCGACTCTTCGATCTGAACCGCGACTGGGCCTGGCAGACCCAGGGCGAGTCCCGCGCCAAGGCCGCCGCCTTCCTGCGCTGGAACCCCCAGGTGCTGGCGGACCACCACGAGATGTGGGCCGAGGCCACCTACTACTTCCCGCCCACCATGCAGCCCATTCACGAGGCCCTCCCCGCCGCCTTCTCTGGCCGCTGGCAGGCAGCCTTCGGGAAGAGCGTAGCCCGGGCCTTCGACGCCCACGGCTGGGCCTACTTCAGCCGCGACGTGTTCGACCTGTTCTACCCCGGCTATGGCGATTCCTGGCCCACCTTCCAGGGTGCCGTGGGCATGACCTTCGAGGTGGCTGGCCAGGGCGGCCCCGCCTACAAGCGCCAGGATGGCGAGATCCTCACCCTTGAGGGACGCATCCAGCGCCACGTCGCCGCCAGCCTGGCCACCGTGGCCACCGCCGCGGCCGAGCACCAGGCCCTGCTCTGGGACTTCCAGCGGGCCCGCCGTGAGCGCGTGGCCGAAGGCAGCCGCGCCGGGGCCTTTCTCCTGGCAGAGGGACCGGACCCAGGCCGGACGCGCACCCTGGTCGATCTGCTGGGACGCAACGGCATCGAGGTTCTGCGCACCACGGTCGACCTGAGTACCGCTGGGCTCGAACCCATCGGCCTCGCCAAGGCACCCGGCCTGCCCGCCGGCAGCTACCTGGTCCCCTTGGATCAACCCCGCGGCGCCCTGGCCCAGGCCCTGCTCGAAGGTGAGGCCCACATGGGACCCAAGCCCACCTACGACCTCACCGCCTGGAGCCTGCCCCTCGCCTTCCATGTGCCCGCCTGGCGGGCGAAGGTGCGCCCCAAGGTCGCCACGGCCCCCCTTGCCGCCAGTGCCGACGCCGTGCTTCCCGCGGCTGGCTGGGGCTACCTGATTCCCGGTGGGCATGAAGGTGTCGAGCGCACGCTCGCGGCGCTCCTCCAGGAAGGCTTCAAGGCCACGGCCCTGGCCGAAGCCGCCATGTTCAAAAGCCAGCGGTACGGTCCGGGCACCCTGGTCCTGCCCCGCCGCACGAACCCGGACTCCCTCGGCGCGCGCCTGCAGGCTCTGGCCCGGGAGAATCATCATCCCGTGGTGGCCATGGACACCGCCCAGATGGACGCGGGACCGGACCTGGGCTCCAATCGCGCCCTGATTCTCCGCATGCCCCGCATCGCCGTGCTCATGGACCGCCCCGCGAATCCCATGGCCTTCGGCGCCGTGGCCCACACCCTCACGGAAGCGGGCCTGCCCTTCGTGCAGCTCCGGGCCGACCGGTTCGGCGCCACACCGTTGGCGCGCTTCACCCATGTCGTCGTGGTGGATGACGGAGCTCAGGGCAAGGCCTGGCAGCAGGCCCTCGGCGAGGGCGGCGCGGCCAAGCTGAAGGCCTGGATCACCGAGGGCGGCAGCCTCCTGGCCTTCCAGGGTGGCGCGGCCTACGCCTCCCGGGCGAGTCTGACGCCGACGGGCTACCACCTGCTGGCCAAGGCGGCCGAGGAGGCCCGGCTCAAGGAAAAAGATCCCAAGCGTGAGGCGCCCAAGGCCGATTCTGCGGACCTGGTGCGTCCCTGGGACAAGCGCGAAGAGCGGGCCCTGGAGGAGAGCGTCCCCGGCGCCTTCCTGAAAGTGGAAGTGGACGGTAGCCATCCCCTGGCCTGGGGCCTCCACGCCGAGGGCGGCGCAGCGGTGCTCGACACCAGCGACCCCATCCTCGAGCTGAGCCAGGGTGGCGAGAACCCCCTCCACTACGGCAGGGAAGATCTGAAGGTGTCGGGCCTGGTGCCCAAGGCCATGGAAGCCAAGCTCCAGCAGACCGCCTACGCCATCCGCGAGAAGCTGGGCCAGGGCGCCGTGATCCTGGTGGCAGGTGATCCGGTGTTCCGCGGCCAGGAGCCCTTCACGCGGCGGCTCCTGTTCAACGCCATTTTCTTCGGGGCCTACCGGCCTGCTCCAGAATGAGGCCCGGAATGAGGGACACCCGATGACCAACCCCGGCGACCTCCGCTTCACCCTCGCCATCACCGGCGCGTCAGGCTCGGCTTTCGGCGTGGCGGTGCTTCGCCGCCTGTCCGCCAGTCCCGCCGTGGCCGAGATCGCCCTGCTGCTGTCGCCCACGGGGAAGCGCTGCCTGCTGGACGAAACCGGCCTCACACCCAAGGACCTCGCCGCCCTGCCGAAAGTCGGCCTGCGGGACGAGCGCGACCTGGGCGCAGACATCTCCTCGGGCTCGCACCGCCACGACGGCATGGCCATCGTGCCCTGCAGCGCCGGCGCCCTGGGCCGCATCGCCGCCGGCGTGAGCGAGTCCCTGGTGAGCCGCGCCGCGGACGTGTGCCTGAAGGAACGCCGCCCGCTGGTGCTCTGTCTCCGGGAGACGCCTCTGAACCGCATCCACCTGGAGAACATGCTCCGCGTCCACGACGCCGGCGCCATCGTGATGCCGCTCATGCCGAGCTTCTACACCGCCCCCAAGGGCCTCGACGACCTCTACGACACCTTCGCCACGCGGGTGCTGGACCAGCTGGGCCTGGCGGAGGCGGATGCCCGACGGTGGAAGGAATGATTCCTCCGGAGGTCGTCGTCGTCGGGTGCGCGGGCCTCGACACCAACGTGTACCTTCCGCCGGCCGGCATCGACTGGACCGTGGAGGGGAACTTCACGGAGAACCTTGACTGCGTGGGCCAGGCCGGGGGCTATGCCAGCCTGGGCTACGCGGCCCTGGGGCGGCGCGTGGCCTTCATCGGCCATGTGGGCGAGGACGCCGCAGGTGGGGCGGTCCGAGCGCGGCTCGCCGGTGCAGGCGTCGACCTGCGCGGCCTGGGCGTGGACCCTGCGGGGACTGCCCGGAGCATGAATCTGATGTACCCCGATGGCCGGCGCAAGAACTTCTACGACGGGAAGGGGCGCCCCGCCCCCAATCTGGACCTGCCGCGCTGCCGCGAGGTGATGGCCGGCGCCCGGCTGGCGCACGTCAACATCCCGGACTGGGCGCGCCGCCTGCTGCCGGTGGCGAAAGAGCTGGGCCTCACGGTGGCCTGCGACCTCCAGGACGTCATTGACCCGGCGGATCCGTATCGGCGGGACTTCATCGAGCAGGCGGACATCCTCTTCTTCTCCGCCGCCAATCACGGCGATCCCGGCCCGCTCATCCAGGCCTTCCTGGAGGGGCACCCTGACCGCATCGTGGTGTCGGGCATGGGCGCGCAGGGCTGCGCCCTGGGCACCCGCGACGGCATCGCCTTCTTCCCGCCCGTGGCCGACGAACGGCTCGTAGTCGACACGAATGGCGCTGGCGACGCCCTGGCGGTGGGCTTCCTCACCAGCTACGTGCTGGAGCAGCGCTCGCTGGAAGTTTCCATCCGACGGGGCCAGCTCGCCGCCCGCCACGCCTGCACCCTGCGGGGAACCTCCGCCGGCCTCATCTCGGCCCGGGAGCTGGACGCCCGGTCCCGCTGAGGCCCGGAATCAGCCCGCGCTCTCCATCAGGGCGGCCTCGGCGCGCTGGGCCCGGCGAGTGCTCCAGAAAGCCCAGAGGGCGCCCAGGGCACCGGTGGCGGCCCCGACGACGGCGAGCAGGGCCATGCTGCCAGCCGAGAAGAACCCCAGGCGCGCCAGGTCCACCAGCAGGGGTGACAGGCCGCCCATGCCCCGGGAGATCGGCAACCAGAGGCCGAAGAGGCCCAGCAGGGCCAGCAGGCTGCCGCCCAGACCCAGCACCGCGCCTTCCAGCACCAGGGGGGTGCGAATGAAGCTTTCGGAAGCCCCCACCAGACGCATGATGGCGATCTCCTCTTCGCGGGCCAGAATGCTCATGCGGATGACGTTCCCGGTGGCGAAGCCCGCGGCCACCAGAAGCACCGCGCCGAGGCTGGCCAGGGCCGAACGCAGCATGCGGGCCATGTGCTGGATCTGTTCCAGCCGTTCTTGATCTGCCAGCACGTCGCCCACGCCCGGGATGTCCCGCAGGCTGGCAGCCACTTCCACGGCCCTGGCGCCCTCGGCGAGATCCTGGCGGAGGCTCAGCTCCAGGCTTTCGGGCAGGGCGTCCTGTCCGGCACTTTCCAGCAGCAGGCCGGCCTCCCGGGTGGCGGACTGGAACCGCTGGCGATTCTCCGCAGCCGGAACGCGGCGCACCGCACGGAAGCGCGGATCGCGTCGGAGACGGGCCTCCGCTTCATCGAGGTTCTTGCCATCAGCGGCGTAGACGACGACCTTGGCCATGTCCTCCAGGCGCCCCACGAAGCGGTCGAGGCTCTCCACCAACAGCAGTCCCCCGCCCGCCAGAAGAAGGCCAGAGGCCAGGGTAAGTACGGCCAAGAGATACTGGCCCCGGTGCCGGAAGAGGTCCCGCATGACATCCTGGGTCAGCAATCCCAGCAGGCGTAGTGCGGTCACGACGCGTTCCCATCCACGGCCACGCCCTTGAACAAGGAGGTGGTGGGCGCGGGGACGATGGCCTTGGCCGCCGTACCTCCCATGGGCGCTTTCCACAGGAAGATGGTGTCATAGGCCGTGCTGCCGCTCCCCCGCAGGCCCACCAGCCAATCCTTGGTGCCGGCATGGGCGATGACTCGGAGATCCGGCTGGTCCGTGGCGCTTCCGAGGGTGGCGGTGGGTGCCTGGTCGTAGGCTTGGCCGAACATCCCGGTGGTGAAGACCTGGATCGGCGCGGTGGAGACTCCCGCATCAACGTTGTGGCGGGCCACGAAGAGGTAGCCGTTGCCGGTGTCGAGTGCGAGGGAACCGTACTGGCCGATGAGGGTCGAAGGGCCGATGATCGTGTTGGCATCCGTGAAGCCGGAGGATGTGCCCTTGCGGAGCCGCGGCCCGGTATAGGTCGTCACAGCGCCCACGGTATCGCCCGAGAGCATGAAGGCGTATACCGCACCTGACGCGGAGGCGACGCCGGTCCCGCCGGTATCCCCACTCACCGCGAGCGCAGTGAGCGCAATCGTGGCGCTCTGGGGCTGGCTGCTGGCATTGGTTACGACCCAGATTTGCGTGCCACTGCTGCCGTTCTCGGTGATGTAGAGGGTGTCGTTCTGCATGTCCAGACTGGCCTGACCGAAGGTTGAGGTGGACAGGCGACCTGTGCTGGCAAGACTGAAGGAGACCACGTCCGAGCTGGCAACTTCTCCCATCTGCGAACGGATGTTCCTCACTCGGACAATGTTGCCGGTATCCGACACGAGGTAGAGATAGCCATTCTGTCGATCAAGGCAGAGCCCGCCCCAGGCCAGACTGGCGATCTTGCTGCTGAACACGGAAGACGTGATCGTCTTGGTCGGAGCCGCCGTCGTACTGGTGCTGTCATACAGCGTGCTCAAATCGGTCCAGACAAACACCTCGCTGGTGGTGCTGTCATACGCGTAGAGGGCCACACCTGCGGTACCGCCAGAGGTGCCGTCGGGCTCCTTGCAACCCACGGCCACCAGCAGCACGAAGGCCAACAGGCCTGTAAGAAGACGTCGGATCATGGGGACCGCCTACTTGGTGGCGAAGAGCGCCTTGAGGTGGGTATTCAGGGTACGCACCATGTCGGCATCGCAACCGGCATCCACCGCACTCCGACTGATGGCCAGGGCGAGGTTCTTCACGGCCTCGGGACCATCTCCCGAGATGATCTGCTGGGTGGCCTTGGCCTGCAGCCGGTTCACCATCTCGTGCTGGGGTTCAGGCAGCACCATCTTGGCGGCCTGGGCGATGCGCTGGGTGAAGTTCATGAGCTTGACCATGCGTTGGGGGTCATCCGCCGGCGCGGGTTTGGCTGGAGCGGGCGGCGGCACCGCTGCCGCGAACCCGCCACCAACCGTTTCAGGCAGGGGGTCGTGACCCTCGGGGAAGCCCACGGGGCTCGGCGGGAGGAGCGGGGGGGGCGCGAAGGCCGGGATCTCCTCCCGGATGGTCGGCATCGCTTGCGCCGGCGCTGGCTCAGGCGCAGTCGGCGCATCGAGCTTAGGCGGCTTGCCGGATCGGATGCCCTTCAACACCACATGACCGGCCATGACCAGGCCGTAGAGATCCTTGGCCGTGGTGAGCACGGGCTTCTGCATCGCCTCGGCCATTTCGCCGACGCTGTAGTAGCCCGTGGCCAGGGCCAGGACCCGCGCCTCCCGGGCATTCACACCGTGCGGTGTCTCGCCGGGCAGCAAGGTGGAAGCGGGATAGAGGTCCACCGAGGGGACCTTCTGGCTGATGACGCGCCATTCGTCCATGCGGCGGCCCAGCTCCATGAGGATGGAGGCATTGGGCTTGGTGATGGTGGCTGGCACATCGGGCACCAGTTCCTCGAACCGGTAGCTGCCATCGAGCCACAGGGCCACTTCCATGAGGGCCTCGAAGCCCTCGCCAGCCTGGGTGACAGCATGGATGATCCGCCCGTCCTTGAGGTAGATCCGAGCCCGGGAGGCGTCCTGCTGCACATGGAAACACCCGGATTTCCCACCCTGGCTCACGAGCTGGATGATGTCGGGCAGCGGCGCCTCACGCATGGAGCCTTGAATCACACCCTGGGACATGGGTCGTTCCTCTCGGGGAAAATGGAGGCCTTCAGGAGATGTTCAACCTTACCACGGAGTGCGCCCTTCCCCCCCGGGTCCTCCTGCGCGATGCTGAAGGGTCTATGAACATGCGCCCCGATTCCCCCTTCGCCTCCATCGAGGAGGCCATCGACACCATCCGGCAGGGCCGCATGGTGGTCGTGGTCGATGACGAGGACCGGGAAAACGAAGGCGATCTCACCCTGGCCGCCGAGCATGTGACACCGGAAACCATCGCCTTCATGGCCACCCACGGCCGGGGGCTCATCTGCGCCGCCCTCGAGGGCCCCGTGCTGGACTGCCTCCAGATCCCCCTCATGGTGAGGGACAACACCAGCCCCTTCGAGACGGCCTTCTGCATCTCCGTCGAAGCCCGGGAGGGCACCACCACGGGCATCAGCGCCCAGGACCGGGCCCGCACCATCCAGGCCCTCATTGCTCCGGACGCCAAACCCCAGCACTTCGTGAAACCCGGCCATGTCTTCCCCCTGCGGGCCCGCCCCGGTGGTGTGCTCACCCGCACGGGCCAGACCGAGGCCAGCGTCGACCTGGCCCGATTGGCGGGACTCCATCCCAGCGGCGTCATCTGCGAGATCATGAAAGACGACGGCACCATGGCGCGCGTGCCCGACCTGGTGCCTTTCTGCAAAAAACACGGCCTGCCCCTGGTGACCGTGGCGGATCTGGTGGCCTACCGCCTCCGCCAGGAACCCCTGGTGACGCCCCTCGAAGTCCGGGCCATGGCCAGCCAGTGGGGGGCCCTGAAGGTCCACCGGTTCCAGAGCCTGCTCGATGGCGGCAGCCACCTCGCGTTCGTGCTGGGTGATCTGGCCGGGGACCCGCCCCTGGTTCGCGTCCATGTCGAGACTCTGCCGGACGATCTGCACGGCTTCGAGACCGGCCTGTTCCAGAAGGCCATGGCCGCCCTGGCCAAGGACGGTCGGGGAGTGCTGGTCTACCTCCGTCGTCATGCGCATACGCCGGGCGTCGCGGATGAGAGCCACGCCCAGCCCCAGGCGATGAACGACCGGGACTTCGGTGTGGGCGCCCAGATCCTGCGCCAGCTTGGGGTTGGAAAAATGCGCCTCCTCAGCCGCCACGAAACCAAGTACATTGGGCTCCGTGGCTTCGGCCTCGATATCTGCGCGCACGTGCCTCTGGAACCGTCCCTGGACCAGCCCCATACGGATCGGCATTGATCGACACCCTCTTCCTGACCCGCTCGCCCCTGTTCCGTAATCTGGACGAGGCGGAGCGTGCCCAGATCCTGATGATCGGTCAGGTCCGCCAGGTCCGCGCGGGCGAGGTGATCTTCCGGGAGGGCGATGCCGGGGATGGGCTGTTCATCGTGCTTAAGGGCTCGGTGCGCATCTCCAAGCGGAGCGCCACCGGCGAAGAGGCTCTGGCTGTGTTGGCCCCCCCCGCGTTCTTCGGTGAGATGGCCCTCATCGATCTCGCCGCCCGGGCTGCGGACGCCATCGCCAACGACGATTCCGAACTGTTCTTCATCCCCCTCCAGGACCTCCGCGCCTTGATCGAGGCACAGCACAAGATCGCCCTCAAGCTTCTCTACGCCCTCTGTGAAGTGCTCGCCCAGCGCCTCCGGGAAACCAATGACCGCTACATGAGCATCTTCACCATTGCCCAGTGGGGGGGAGCCAATCCTGGCGGCCCCCTTCCCGTACCTTGATGACCCTGAACTTGAAAGGAGTTCCCATGTCCGACCTTGTCGCCCACATCACTGACGCCGAGTTTCCCCAGGCGGTTGCCCAGGGCGTTACGCTCGTCGATTTCTGGGCCCCCTGGTGTGGCCCCTGCAAGATGATCGCGCCCGTCCTGGACGAGCTGGCCGCCGAAATGAAGGGCCAGGCCAAGTTCGTGAAGATGAACGTGGACGAGAATCCTCAGGTAGCCGGCCAGTTCGGCATCATGAGCATCCCCACCCTCATCGTCTTCAAGGACGGCAAGCCCGTGAACAAGCTCATCGGCGGCCAGCCCAAGCCCCAGCTCAAGGCGTTCGTGGAGAGTGCGTTCTAACCCTTCCGGCTTTTCAGCCCATGCCAAACGCCGGCTCGCCGGCGTTTGGCATGTACGGCCTGCGGTCGGAAGAAACTACTTCCTTCTAAGCACCAGCCGCACCTGATTGCCCTTCTCGTTGAAGTGGACTTCGTCCATCACGAGCAGAATGATGGGCAGCCCTCGGCCGCAATGGGGAGCCATCTCCGAGTCGAGCTGGGGCGGGGCGAGCTGGCCGGCGTCGAAACCCCGGCCCTCGTCGCTGATCTCCACTTCGAACCGCTCGGTATCCATGGCCAGGCGCACTTCGATGAGCCGCCCTGCGTACTTGGGATCCGCCATGCGCTTCGCGCGGAGGGCCTCATAGGGATCCTCCTCCGCGAAGAGATCCACCTTGAGGCGCGAGTCCAGATCGAGGTTGCCGTGCTCCAAGGCGTTCACCAGGGCCTCGTGGAAGGCCATGGCGATCACATCGATGTTGCTGGCGGAGGCGAAGCCCATGGGCACCAGCCGGTCCGTGAGGTGGTGCATCAGGCTCGGGATGTCCAGCTCGTCAGAGCGGAACAGGAAATGCCGCCGCTCGTTCACCAGACCACGCAGACCGTCGTCAGCCTTGCGGAGATCCCGGTGGAGATCCACCAGCCGGAACACGCTCTGCACCAGGTCCCGCAGGGCGAGCGGCTTCATGAACAGGTTGGAGGCACCGAGGCGCATGGCCTGGATCGCGTAGTCCACAGAGGCCTGACCCGTCATGAGCACCACCGGCAGGTGGGGATGGGTCGCCTTCACCTTGTGGACCACATCGAACCCATCCATCCCCTCCATGTTGATGTCACTGATGACCAGGTCGAAGGCGGGGGCATTGGGATTCTGGAGCAGTTCCACGGCCTGGGCCGCATCGGGATAGGCATGGACCTCCATGCCGTAATGGGAGAGAGCCGATTGGACCATGTCGAGCACGGCGGGATCGTCATCGATGAGGAGGATGTGCGTCCCGCTGCGGATCATGGAGGCTCCGGTGTTCCAGGATACCCGGGTCTGTTTTCAAAGTGGATGCGAGCCGCGACGTCGTCCAGCCGCGCGCATGGCCAGGCGGCGACCGAAGGGCGATGCGGGACATCGTTCGAGGTCGCCAACGCAGCCAGGGGTGCGGCTGGGCGACGTCCCGGAGGGCAAGGGGCGGCGCCCGGCGCGATGCTGCGTCAAGCTCCTCGTCGATAGTGCCGCTATCGCTTTCGTCGCTTTCCTGGCTTCGCTTGGGCGGCGCCCCTTGCGCGGCCACACCCCACTTTGAAAACAGACCCTAGAAGGTCGCCGGCGCGGCGGGAACCTCCGCCCGAAGGGTCAGGTATGGTGCAAGCAGGCTGAGGGTGCGGTCGAGGGTGCCCTGAAGGGATGCGGGCAGCGGCGCCTGCCCGCTAGGTCGCAGCGGCGCGGAAGCCAGGGCTTCTATCAGGGCCCTGGCAAGATCAGGCGCCTCGACCACCCGGAGCATGCCGACCTCCCGAAGGGGCGGCACCAGGTCCTCGAAATTGGTGAAGCCAGGTCCGACGAGGGCTGGAACACCCACACGGACGGGTTCCAGCGGGTTGTGCCCGCCGTTCGCGGCCCAGCCCCCGGCCACCAGGGCCAGGGTGCCTTCGGCGTAGGCGGCGGAAAGCTCCCCGAGCGTGTCCAGGAGCAGCACCTCCACCTCCGACCACCCGTCGGCCTCTGGCCAAGGCTCCGAGGCTCGGCGGAAGGCCAGGCCCTGGTCCGCCATCAGACCCGCCACCGCCTCGAAGCGTCGAGGCTGGCGTGGGGCCAGGATGAGCCGCAAGCCAGGAATCTGCATCCGCGCCGCCCGCCAAGCCTGGATCACCAGATCTTCTTCGCCCGCCACGGTATTGCCTGCCACCACCACGGGGAAGGTGGACCAGGCTTCGCGCAGCGCGTCCCAGCCCCCATGGAGGGGGCGTGGCGGGGGCAGATCGGCCTTGAGGTTGCCGCCGAGGTGCACGTCCGGAGCTCCGAGACGTTGGAAGGCCTCAGCGCTGGCCTCGTCCCGGGCCGCCACCAGACTGAGCCGCGAGGCCGCCCGGCGCAGCCAGGGGCCACCCCGCTGGAGAGACCGTTCCGTGAGCCGTCCGTTCACAATGATCCGGGGAATGCCGCGGTCCTCGAGCGCCTGGAGCAGACCGGGCCAAAGTTCAGTCTCCAGGGCGAGGAATACGCTTGGCGCATGGCGGAGGAAAGGTTCCAGGCCCGCCGGGTCATCCAGGGGAAAGGCCCCGCCGCTGATCAACTCCGTTCCGGCGTCCCAGCCCGGCAGCCGCTGGGCCAGCAGATCCAGCCCCGCGGGCGTACCCGTGCTGAGATGGACACGGTGGCCCGCGTCGCGGAGACGCGCCACCAGACCATCCGCCAGCAGCAGTTCACCCACGCTCACCGCGTGCAGCCAGATCCAGCGGCCCGCGGGCAGGTCTGGCACCTCGGCCTCCAGCCTGAGTCGCCAGGCCTCTGGCAGACCCCGGGCGCAGGCCCGCGCCACTGCCCCCACCAACGAGACCGTCGCCCAGTAGCTGAAGTCGAGGAAATCCACGAATCCACGCTCTCATGAATCCGCCCCTGACGGCATCATGGAGGCATGCTCGAACGCGCCCCCCTGGAAGTCCTCATCGTCACCGGCCCCCTGGGCGCCGGGAAGACCACGGCGGTGAACCGCCTGCTCAAGGTCGAGGTGGCCGCAGGCCGACGGGTGGCGGTACTCATCAACGAATTCGGGGCCGTCAGCGTGGATGGCACCCTGGTGGACGCGGAGCGGCCCGAGTTGGCAGGTGTGGAGAATCTGGTGAACGGTTGTGTCTGCTGCAGCCTCCGCAATGATGTGATCACCACCCTCCAGGCCTGGTGTGACCAGCCGGATGGCCAGCGGCCCGAGCGCGTGGTGCTTGAGACCACCGGCCTCGCGGACCCAACCGACCTCCTCGATCTGGAGCAGGAGCCGGCGCTGGCCGGGCGGCTGCGGCTGGCGGGCCTGCTCACGGTGGTTTCCAGCCTGGCCCCGGTGGACCACCTGAAAACCAAGCCCCTGCTCCATCGTCAGACGGCCTTGGCCAGCCTCATCCACGTGACCAAGGCCGATCTCGATCCTTCCGCCGCCATCGCCTGGGAAAGCGAGCTGCGCGCGGCCTTCCGGCAGATTCCGCTGGTGCTTTCACGACAAGGCGCCACGCCCGAAGGCAGCCCCGACCCCTGGCAGGGGGATGTGCGCGACCTTCCCGAAGGCTGGGCACCGGCAAGCGGGGCCAGCTTCGCGGAAGCCCGCTCCCTCACCCTGCATTGGGACCATCCGGTTGATCCGGCCGCCCTGGAGGGCCTGCTTCTCGCCCCCCCAGCCGAGGGCGAGCTGCTGCGGGCCAAGGGCGTCTGCGCCTTCGCGGGCTGGGCCGTGCGCAACGACGGCAGCGACCGCTGGGCCTTCCAGCTGGCGGATGGCCGCCTGGAAATATCGCCCCTCCCCCTGCCCGCCGATGGTGTCGCGCAGGCCTGCGCCGCGGTCGTCATCGGCACGGGTCTCAATGCCCCCCATTGGAAGAAGGCCTTGCGGGACCTGGAACGCCCCCCCATGGGCCAGCGGCGGAAATTCTCGCTCTGACGCCGATCTGTCACCCATAGGGGGCCAGATCCGCGCCCCCTTGGTATCATCGCCTTTCCCCCGATTTCGGGATCGCAAGGAGCAGGTGTGGATCAAGTGCTCGACCTCATGGCCAAGGAGCTCAAGCTCCCCCGTGCCGGCGTTGCCGCCATCGTGGCGCTGTTGGAGGAGGGCAACACCGTGCCCTTCATTGCCCGGTACCGCAAGGAGGCGACCGGCTCGCTCGACGAGGTGGCCATCCGCGCCGTCGAAGACCGCCACGCCTATTACAAGGATCTGCTGGATCGCCGGAAGACCGTGCTGAAGTCCATCGACGAGCAGGGCAAGCTCACACCCGAGTTGAAGGCCAAGATCGAGGGCACCTGGGTGAAGGCGGAGCTGGAAGACCTCTACCTGCCCTACAAGCCCAAGAAGCGCACCAAGGCCACAGTGGCCAGGGAGCGCGGCCTGGAGCCCTTGCTGGATTCCCTGCTGGCGGACGACAGCGGTGCGGATCCCTTCCTTATCGCCGAACCCTTCATCAAGGATGAGGACGGCCTGCGCTCGCCCTCCGAGTGCATGGAAGGCGCGGGCCACATCCTGGCCGAGCGCCTGACGGAGGATGCGGCCATCCGAGCCTGGCTGCGCCTGGAATTCCACGAGCACGGGGTGCTGAAATCCGAAATCCGCGAAGAGCGCAAGGCCGACCAGGCCGCCCTGCGGTTCAGGCCCTATTTCGATTTCTCCGAGCCCATCCGCAAGATTCCCAGCCACCGCCTGCTGGCCCTGCGCCGGGGCGAGAAGGAGGAGATCCTGACCGTGAAGCTCCTGGTGGAGCGCGAGAACCTGGTGAGCCAGCTCGTCTCCAAGGTGCAGGTGAACCCCGCCAGTGGGTACCGCAGGTTCCTCAACGAGGTGGCCGGCGATGCCTTCGACCGGCTGCTGGCGCCCACCATCGAATCCGAGGTGCGGTACGAAGCCAAGAAGAAGGCCGATGGCGAGGCCATCAAGGTGTTCCAGACCAACCTGGACCACCTGCTCCTGGCGCCTCCCGCAGGCCAGCGCTGCACCCTGGGCGTGGACCCCGGCATCCGCACGGGCTGCAAGCTCGTGGTCATCAACCGCCTGGGCCAGCTCGTGCAGAACGAGGTGATCTATCCCCTGGAACCCAAGCGCGACCTGGACGGCAGCCGCGCCATCCTCGAGAAGCTCTGCGCCGGGAATCCCATCGAGGCCATCGCCATCGGCAACGGCACTGGCGGCCGCGAGGTGGAGGCGTTCATCCGTGAATGGCTCAAGGAGACCGGCCGCACGGGACTCATCTGCGTCAGCGTGAGCGAGGCCGGTGCCTCGGTCTATTCCGCCAGCGACATCGCCCGGGAGGAATTCCCCGAACACGACGTCACCGTGCGCGGCGCTGTGAGCATCGCCCGGCGCTTCCAGGACCCCTTGGCCGAGCTGGTGAAGGTGGATCCCAAGAGCATCGGCGTGGGCCAGTACCAGCACGACGTGAACCAGACCTCCCTCAAGAAGGGACTGGATGACGTCGTGGAGAGCTGCGTGAACCGCGTGGGCGTGGACCTGAACAGCGCCTCGTACAAGCTGCTGGCCTACGTGGCCGGCATCGGCGAGGGGTTGGCGAAGAACATCGTGGCCCACCGCTTCGAGCATGGCGCCTTCAAGCGCCGCGAGCAGCTCCTGGAGGTCGGCCGCTTCGGTGCCAAGGCCTTCCAGCAGGCCGCGGGCTTCCTCCGCATCCGTGACGGGGAGGATCCCCTGGATGCCTCCGCGGTGCATCCCGAAAGCTACCCGGTGGTGCAGCGCATCTGTCAGCTCACGGGCAAGACCGTGTCCGAGCTCATCGGCAATGACGCCGTGCTGGATGGTCTGGATCCCAAGCTCTTCGTGGACGATAAGGCCGGCGTGGAGACTGTGAAGGACATCCTGGCCGAGCTGAGGAAGCCCGGCCGTGATCCCCGCCACCAGTTCGAGGCCGTGCAGTTCCGCGAGGGTGTCAACAAGCCCAGCGACCTGGAAGTGGGCATGGAGCTCCAGGGCATCGTCACGAACGTCACCGACTTCGGCGCGTTCGTGGATGTGGGCGTCCACCAGGATGGCCTGGTGCACCTCTCCGAGATCGCCCACCGCTATGTGAAGAACCCCGCCGAGGCCCTCAGCGTGGGCCAGGCGGTGAAGGTGAAGGTGCTGGCCGTGGATTTGGAGGCCAAGCGCATCGCCCTTTCCATCAAGGCCTTGCTCGCCGCCCCGGAGGGTGCCGATCGGCCCCAACCCCATCACCAGCGCCCCCAGGGACGGCCAGAGGGGAACCGGTCGCGGCCGCAGGGCCCGCGCCCACCTCGGCCGCAAGCCGGGCCTCAGGCGGGCCCACAAAACGGTGGCCGACCTCAGGGCCCGCGCCCGCCCCGGCCTGAAGGTCCGCGGGCCCCACGCCCTGAAGGCCCCCGGCCGCCCAGGCCCGAAGGCGCCCGTCCCCCTCGCCCTCAGGAAGCCCGCCCACCCCGGCCCGAGCGTGAGAACCGTCCGCCCCAGCCGAAACGCGAACCAGACGTTCCGGCCACGGGAACCTCGCTGTCCGAGCTCATGGCCAAGTTCAACAAGGGGCCCCGCTGATGCGTAAAGCTCTGCCGCTGGTGGCGCCTGCGCTCCTGCTGCTCTCACTGGCCTGCCAGCCGCGCCCGGCCTCGCCGGTGTACGGCCCCTGGGAAGAGGGCCTCACCCTGGCCTTCGAGGACCCGTCCCAACCGCAGCCCCAGCGCTCGGCAGATCGGCTGCAGGTGCGGGTGGCCCGATCATCCATGGCGCCAGGCCCGCCACGACTCGTGCAACTGGATCTGACCAACCTCCGGGGTCAGCTGAGCCTGGTGGTCCGGTACGAGAACGGCGGTACTGCCCTCCTGAGTGATAGCGGCCAGGTGGTCGCCCAGACGCTGCCACCGGGGTTCCCCGCCACCACCGCCTGGGTGGACCGGGGCGTCCAGTTTCGTGTGCTGGGGCGCGCGACCTGGGAGGGCGCCGCCCTCCTGCCAGGCACTTCCGATCCCGTGGGCGTGTGGGTGGAGGCTCAGCCGCCTCAAGGTCCCCGCCGCCGGACCCTCTACCTGCCCAACCTGGGCGAGGTGGAATCCCAGGAGGAGCGCGGCAACGGCTGGGTCACCGTGAACCGGTTGGTGGCTCGCGGCTTCGTGGACCTGCCCCCGGCACCCCTGGCTGGTCCCCTCGCCAGCACCCTCGCCAAGCCACGTCCCTGATCGACCATTCCCGGAGCCGACATGGCCGCTGACACCGCTTCCGACAAGACTCCCGAAACTGAGATCGAGCTGCCTCCTGGCGCCGCCAAGGGGGCCGTGCGGGACAATCTGGAAGTGATCTGCTTCGCGATGATCCTGATCCTGTTCTTCAAGACCTTCGTGGGCCAGCAGTTCAAGATCCCCTCTGCCTCCATGCGCAACACCTTGATGATCGGGGACCATCTGCTGGCCAACAAGTTCATCTTCGCCCAGCCCCAGTGGGCCTGGGAGGAGAAGCTCTTCCCCATGCGGAGCGTGAAACGAGGCGACATCATCGTGTTCCGCTACCCCATCGACCGGGACCAGGACTACGTGAAGCGCTGCGTGGCCCTGCCGGGTGACCTGGTGGAAATGCGCAACAAGCGCCTCTACGTGAACGGGAAACAGATCACTGGCGCGTTCGAGTTCCAGTTCGGTCGCGACCCGGAAGGTCCCACACCCGGGCCGTGGCCCCCCCAGCGGTATGCCGGAGAAGCCGAGCGCCCCGTGGGCCTCTGGCGCCACGCGGATCCGGAAGTGCTGGCCCTCCATGACCACAACCAGATGCAGTCCATGAACAGCCTCATCCAGGAGGGATTCAAGGACTACCTGGGGCCGGTCCGGGTGCCGCCTGGCCACATCTTCGCCATGGGTGACAATCGCGACAACAGCATGGACAGCCGCTACTGGGGCTTCCTGCCCATGGATCACCTCCGGGGCCGGCCCTTCATCGTGTGGTGGAGCTTCCGCGAGGGCGATACGGACAACGACAACGGCCGTGTTCCCGAGGGACCCACGGATGTGGCCGCCGACTTCATCGACGCCGCCCGGCATTTCTTCACCCGCACCCGCTGGGAGCGGACCGGCACCATCCCCGAGTAGCCGGACGTGAAGACCCCTCTCCTCCTGCTGCTCCTGGTGGCCTTACCGCTTTCTGCCTGGGGTGACAAGGGCCATCGCGTCACCTGTACCCTGGCCCTGGAAGGCCTGCCGCCCAGTCTCCATGCCTGGTACGCGGGGCGTGAAACGGAGGTGGAAGACCACGCCTCCGATCCCGACCACTGGCGCAGCGATCGCAAGGAGGGCCCGCGCCACTTTCTCGACATGGAGCCCTACGGCGGCCCGGACCAGCTTCCCCGCACGCTGGAGGCAGCCCAGGCCAAGATCGGGGGGGACTATTACCGCCGGGGTGTGGTGCCCTGGATCATCCAGGACCGGTGGCGGGATCTGGTGGATGCCTTCAAGTCCGGTGATGCCTCGCGCGTGACCATGGCCACGTCGATCCTAAGCCACTATGTCGCGGACGCCCACGTGCCCCTCCACACCACGGAGAACCACGACGGCCAGGCCACGAACCAGCGAGGCGTCCACAGCCGCTGGGAATCCGGTCTGGTGGAGCGGTATCTCCAGGTCGAGGCGATCAAGGCCCTCCCGGCGGAGGCCGACCCGCACATTTTGGAGCGCCCCTGGGACTGGCTCCGCGACTCCCACGCCCTGGTGCCGCAGCTGCTGGAGGATGACCTGAGCGCCGATCGCACCACACCCACGGACGGCCAACGCAAACAGCGCACCCAGGCCTATTGGATGATCTTCTGGGCCAAGCAGGGGCCTGTGGTGAAGGGCCAGCTCCAGCTGGCTGGGAAGCACCTCGGAGATGCCATCCTCACCGCCTGGATAGCGGCAGGCAAACCAGCCGGTCCGGCGAAGCCGGCCCACTGAGCTCGCCGCGGCCGCGGCGGTTTCAACAGGGACCGGACCTAGGGAGCCTCCTCCCAGCGCCGGCGGTCCAGCCAGACCTGCTCGTCCTTGCCGCGAGGATCCCTGCCCTGCCAGTGCAGCTTCAGGGGGCCGGTGGCGTCCTTCTTCAACACGGAAACGCCCGGCCCCTCGCCGCCCCGGAGCATGCGCAGCAGGGCCTCGACACTGGCGACCTGGGGCAGGAAGGGCAGCGGCAACTCCGCCAGGGTGGCGGCCCGCTGGTCGAGCTTCTGCCGGGGTACCTGCAGGTGATAGCCCGTGGCCCGGTCGCCCTCCAGGAGCAACAGGCGCTCCCCGAGCCCATGCAGCTCCGCCACCAGCCGGCCAGAACCAGGCTCCATCAGCAGGTTCAGGGTGCCTGTGCCCTCCCCGCCAGAGCCGGAATAGCCCCAGCCGTACTGGGCGCGCACGGGCGTCGCCGCGGCGGGCGCCACGACGGCCGGTGGGGTCTGGATGGGCATCATGGCTGCTCCTCGTCGTCGTCATCCGGTGGGGCATCCGGCGCGGCTACCTGGGCGCCTTCGACCTTCTGGGCCTGCTCCCTGGCGATACGGATGCGGAGTTCCCCTAGCCGCTTCTCCAGGGCCGCTCGGTCCGGGAAGACGAACGCCAGGGCCCGTTCCCACTGCTCGGCCGCCTCGGCCAGCTTGCCCTGCTTCACCAGCACCTCGCCCAGGTGCTTGCGGACTTCCGGGCTGAAGGGACTTAACTCCGCAGCGCGGCGAAGGGTGGCTTCCGCCTCGACGATCTTCCCCAGCTTGAACTGGGCCCAGCCCAGGCTATCGACCACATTGCCATTATCCGGCGTGGCCTTGGCGCTGGCCTCGATGAGAGCAGCCGCCTCCTCCAGGTTCCGCCCCTGCTCCAGCAGCTGGTAGCCCAGGTTGTTCTGCACCATGGGGTTGTTCGGATTGGCCTTCTGGGCCTCGCGGAGGACCCGCAGGGAATCCTCGGTGCGCCCCAACTGATCGTAGGCGCTGCTCTGCATGAGCAGGATGTCCACGTTCCGGACGGGGCCCAACGCGCGGGCCCGCTCCAGCGCCTCCAGGCACTTGTCCCAGCGTCGGAACTCGGACCAGATGGCCGCCATGCCCTCCAGATGAAGTTGTTCCAGGGCCGCGCGACTCTCCTTCCGCGAGAAGAATCGGTATTCCAGGTACTCGGGTGGAAGCGCTGCCGCCTGTTGGAAAAAGGGGACCTTCGGGAAGTGTGCGATGCCATCTTTCAGCGCCACCAGGGCGCTCTTCCAGTCGTTGCGGCTGATGAGGGCCTGGCAGGTGAACACCTGCAGTTCACCCGCGACCTGGGGCCGGCCCGGATGTTCCTTCAGGTAGGCCAGCAGGGCACCGCCTTTGCCTTCCAGCAACAGCGTCTCCGCGTACAGGGCCTGGGAGCCGTCGGCGATGATGTCTTCATCAATCTTCCCTGCGAGGAGGGTCGCCAACCTGGCCTCGGCCTCCTTGAACCGGCCCAGGTTCATGAGGGCACGGGCCGTGTTGAAGGTGGTCCGGGGGGTGATCTTGATGGCTTCGGCCTTCTTCAGGCTGTCCAGGGCCTCCTCGAACCGCGAGGTCTGGAGCCGCACCAGAGCCACGTTCTCCCACAGGCCCGGCTCCTGCGGGAGGTGCTGGGCGAGCAGCAGGAAGCTCTCCTCGGCGTGCGCCAGGTAGCCGGCCTGGATCTGATCCCGGGCCAGGTCTTCCAGGAGCCGGAGGTGGCGTTCGTCGGGAGTCCTGGCATTGAGGGCCAGCACCGCCTCCCGCCTGGCCTCGTAGTTCTGGAGGGCCCGGGCATGGATGGCAGCCCGTTCCCAGGCCGACTGGAAGCTGGGGCGCAGCCGTCCCAGGTGCAGCCAGGCCTGGAGGGCGCCTTCGCCATCCTTCATCTGTTCTGAGACTTCGCCCAGCCGCGCCCACAGCTCGGGATCCTGGGGCAGCAAGGTCGTCGCCACCCTCAATTCCCGGGCCGCTTCCGGCGCCAGGGCGGGATCCTTTTGAAAGAGCTGATACAGGAGCAGACCAAGGTGGGCCCTGACTTCGGCATTCCGCGGCGCCAGCGCGACGGCCCGCCGGGCGGGCGCCAGGGCACCCTGGACATCCTGGGATTCCTGGAGGGCTTCGGACAACCGCAGGTGGACCTCGGCGCTCTGCGGCACCAGGGCAGCCACCCGTCGGTAGATGGCCACGGCCGCGACGGGATCCGTGCCACCGCCACGCAGTTGTAAGGCGCGTGCCTGAAGCATCAGCGCCCGCACATCTTCCGTCGGCGGCGCGGAGGCGAGCCCCGCCGTCAGTAGCACGGCCAAGAAGGAAAGCCGGAGATCAGGCACGGGTAGCCTCCCGGTCGAGCAGGTCGATGAGTCGGGCATGGGGGGATTCCCAGGCCTCGGGGGTCAGCGTCCGTTGGATCGCCGGCTCCCCGGAACGCGGCAGAATGCAGTGGATCTCCGTGGTCGGCTCGGCCCCGGCGGTCCCTGGAACATGCTTGGCCTTCTTGTCGCGGAGCAGCAGGGGCAGGCAGGCGGACCAGGGGGCGATCTTGGGCGCCAGAGGCGCGAGGCGCTGGGCCAACGCTTCGAGGAACGCGGAGGGGAAGGCCTTCAGGCCGAGTTCCTCGGTCAGCAGGCAGGAGCCCAGCAGCCCCAACCCCACCGCCTCGCCGTGGAGCAAGTCATAGCCAGAGGCCGCCTCCAGGGCATGGCCCAGGGTATGGCCGAGGTTCAGCAGACGCCGCTCGCCCGCCTCGCGGGGATCGCGGTGCACCACGCCAGCCTTGTAGGCCAGGGCCCGTTCCACCCAGGGGACCTTTACCGGCGTGTCCTGCAACATCTCGGTGGCCCAAGCCATCTCGCCCTGGATGAGCGCCGTCTTGATCAATTCCCAGCGCCCGTTCTCCAGGTGCCGGATCGGCAGGCTCTCCAGGAACGACGTGCAGGCCACCAGGCGACGGGGGGGATGGAAGGCTCCCACCAGGTTCTTTCCGGCGGCGAGGTCCACACCGGTCTTGCCACCCAGGGCCGCGTCCGCCATGGCCAGCAGGGTGGTCGGCCAGACCTGCCAGGCGACGCCCCGCAAGTAGAGGGCCGAGGCCAGGCCCGTCATATCGGACAGGACGCCGCCGCCCAGAGCTACGACGGTCGCGTCCCGGTGCAGGGGAACCCGGGCCCAGTGCTCCAGCCAGGGGAGGATGGTCCGGAGCTTCTTCTCCTCCTCGGACACCGCCACCCAGAGGGCATGGCTGGGCTCGGGCAGGCCCGCACCGGTCCAGGCTTCCCGAAGGTGCAGATCCCCTACCAGGGTCCAGGAACCCTCCGGCAGCAGGTCCGGTTCCGGAGCTTCCTGGAGGAAGACTTCCGTGGCGAATCCGGTGGGCGTGGCGAGCCTCATGAGCGGCCTTTCAGCGTGGCCTCGGCCTGCATGGTCTGATCCCCCCGAAGCCATTGGACCACGGCTTTGTCACCGGGCTTGTGGGCGGCAAGGGCATCCATGAAATCGTAGATGTTCTTCACGGGCCGATCACCGAATTTGATGATGATGTCGCCCGCCTGGAGGCCGATGGCCTCGGCCGTAGACCCCCGGGTCGCCCCGTTGATGCGGAACCCCTTCGGGTTATCTGCGTAGTCCGGCAGGGTGCCAAAGGCCACACGCAGGGGGTTGCCGTCACCCCGCATGACCACCTTGGCGGTCTCCGGATCGTAGGCCGGCAGTGTGTCAGCATTGGCCAAGTCCAGCGCCACAGTTCGGCCGAAGGTGGCCAGCTTCGCCATCCCGGCGAAGTTGATGCGGGCCGCGGTGTCCGTGGGACGGTGGTACTCGCCATGGATCCCCGTGAAGAAGAAGAACGTGGGGATCTTCGCCTGGGAGAAGCTCATGTGGTCCGAACCGCCCACGGCCGCGCCCACATCGATGCTGATGGAGAACCCTTCCGGCGCGAGTTTCTTCGCGGCTTCCAGCGCGGCTTTCGGTGCCCCCAGGCCACCCATCAACAGCTTGGGCGCGGTGGGATCCAGGCGGCCCACCATGTCGAAATTGAGCATGAACTTCACGGATTCCAGGGGGTGGGTGGGGTGCTGGATCCAGTAGCTGGAGCCCAGCAGGCCTTCCTCCTCTCCTCCGAAATGCAGCAGCAGGATGGACCGCCGGGGCCGTGCCTGCTTCAACTCCCGCGCCAGCTCCACCACCATAGCCGCGCCCGAGGCGTTGTCGTCGGCGCCCGGATGAACCTGCCCCCGGGTCTCCGCGCCGCCCAGGCTGTGGCGTTCGCCCAGACCCAGGTGATCCAGGTGCGCCCCCAGGACGATGTATTCCTTCCGCAGCTTCGGATCGCGGCCGGGAATCACTGCCACCACGTTGGGCACCTGGGCCTCCTCGCGGCGGAGCTTCAGCTTCAAGGTGAGCGTGGTCCAGGGAGCGTAGATGAAGTCCTGGCTGGCGGGTTTGCCCGTCTCCCGGATGGTCTTGAGCCGGGCCTGGAGGTCGCCGCAGGCGGTTCCCAGGGCATCCGCGGCCAGGCTGAGCACGGGGATGTCCATCTTCACCGGCCCCTCCTCTCGTTGCAGGGGGCGTGTGGAGCCATTCTCCAGTACGAGCACCGCGGCAGCCTTGGCCAATTCCAGGCGCTTGACGCGGGCCAGCAGGCTCCGCTCGCCCCGGGGCAGGTGGGCGAAGGCGTCGATGTCTGGCAGGGTGCGGACGATGATCACCACCCGGTCCTTCACTTCCACCCCGGCGAGATCGTCATAGGTCCCGGGGATCTGCACGCCATAACCAAGGAAGGCGAGGGGCTTCAGGCGGAAGTCCGCATCGCCGCTATAGCCCAGGGCCTCGATGTCCCGGCCCCACACGAGCGGCCGAGCCTCCTCGCCGTGCGTCAAAAGGGCACCCTGCTCATCCCGGATCACCTTCGCGACGAAGGGGAAGTGTTGGACCTGCGCCTTCAGGCCGAGGGCCCGCCATTCCCGGACAATGTGAGCGGCGGCCTGATTCAGTTCTGGATACCCGTTGCCTCGGCCTTTGAGCGAGGGCGACGCGAGGAACTCCACCTCCCGCTGCAGCCTGGCCGCGACCCGCGCCTCGGGCGGCGTCTGCGCCACGAGGGCGACGGCGAGGAAGGCGGAAATCCAGGGGCCCATGTCGTCTCCGGAGATCTACTACTTTACCGGCGAGCGGGGGATCCGTCCTGATTGGAGCCGGAATCGGGGCGGCTGTGGGAGAATGAGCCCATGTCCGAACAGGGAGCCTTCTTTCAATCCGACCGGATGGACCAGCGGCCCATGCGCCATACGCTGCTCTGGCGCCTGGCCGGCTATCTGCGTCCCCAGTGGGCGGCGCTTCTGGCCCTGTTCGGCCTCATGGCCCTCGGCGCCTTCCTGGAGGTGATGCCCTCGGAGCTGACCCTCCGGCTCATCAACCGGTTCATGGCCCAGGGCAGCCTGAAGGGGGCGGCCCCCATGATCGCGGGCTTCCTGGGTGTGCTCTTCGCCGGCTTCTTCGTCAGCTTTGCCCGCTACTTCCTGCTGGCCCGAGTGGGGCAGAAGGCCATGCTAGAACTGCGGGTGCAGCTCTTCGCGCACCTCATGGGCCGCAGCACGGACTTCTTCCACCGCAATCCCGTCGGCCGTCTCATGACCCGCGTCACCAGCGACGTCCAGAACCTGAACGAGATGTTCGCCTCGGGCTTCGTGGCCATCGTGGGGGACGCACTGTCTCTGCTGGCCATCGTCATCTGGATGTTCTGGACCCACCCGGGCATGGCCCTGGTGGCGCTGGGGATTCTGCCCTTTCTGCTTGTGGCCACGGAGATCTTCCGCCGCCGGGCTGGCGAGGCCTTCCGGGAGACCCAGCGGCGCTATGCCGCCATCAACGCCTTCCTCCAGGAGCAGATCTCGGGCATGGGCCTCGTGCAGGTTAACGCCCAGGAATACCGCAGCGACCTGCAGTTCAAGGAGCTGAACGAGGATTACTTCCAGGCCTTCCTGCGCACCATCTTTGCTTACGCGGTGTTCTTCCCCGTGGTGGAGTTCATCACGTCCGGCACCCTGGCGGCGCTCATCTTCTACGCGGGCTTCAAGCTCCAGGCCGGGGCCATCACCTGGGGCCTGCTGCTCGCCTTCATCCAGCAGTCGGGGCGGTTCTTCCGGCCCATCCGGGAACTGGCCGAGCGCTACAACGTGATGCAGACGGCACTGGCCTCCAGCGAACGTATCTTCCGCCTGCTGGACAACCAGGAAGAGATCCCCGAGGCACCGGACGCCAGGCCCGCCGCCTTTGCCGGCGAGGTCCGACTGGAGAACGTCAGCTTCGCCTACGAAGAGGGCGGCCGGAAGGTGGTGCGTGGCCTGAGCGGCGTCATCCCCAAGGGCCGGCGCGTGGCCGTGGTGGGCCACACCGGGGCCGGCAAAAGCACCCTCATCAACCTGCTCATGCGTTTCTACGACGTGCATGAGGGCCGCATCACCGTGGATGGCGTGGACGTGCGGGACCTGAAGCTCCGCGGCCTGCGGGACCTCTTCGGCCTGGTGCTCCAGGACGTCTTCGTCTTTTCCGGCACCCTGCGCGACAACATCGTGCTGGACCGGCCCATGGACGAGGCCCGCCTGGCCTCGGTGCTGGAGCAGAGCCAGCTGAAGGACCTGGTGGGCCGGCTCCCCCTGGGTTTGGATACGCAGGTGGGTGAGCGCGGCCAGAAACTCAGCGCCGGTGAGCGGCAGCTCCTCGCCTTTGCCCGCATGCTCTATCTGGAACCCGCCGTGCTGCTGCTGGACGAAGCCACCGCCAACATCGATTCCGAGACCGAAGCCAAGATCCAGACCGTCATCGAGCGAGTGAGCCACCGCCTGACCACCTTCACCATCGCCCACCGGCTCTCCACGATCCGCGACGCCGACGAGATCTGGGTCATGGACCAGGGCGTCCTCGTCGAGCGCGGCACCCACGACGGCCTCATCGCCCAGGATGGCGTCTACGCCAAGCTAGTGCGGCTGCAGTTCGCAGATGGTGAGGCGGCCTGAGGGAGTAGGCTGGAACCTCGGAGGCAGGATGCGCCTGGCAGCGATGGGACTTGGGCTGGCAGTGCTGTTCCCTCAGGTGCAGGGCTCGGCCCAGTCGATCCCCATGGAACCGAATCTGTTTGGGATCCCGGTAATCAAAGTCCACCTCCTACGTGATGACGGCACCTCGAAAGAAGTGCGCATGGTGGTAGACACAGGATCCGAGATAACCACGCTCGACCGATCGATTGGTCCTGACTTCTGGACCCGGGACGTGGAGCTGGAGGGAAAAAGGTCCAAGCCATCACAGCCGGAGGATCGGCCGTATCTGCAGAACCCGTCCGGGTCCATCAACTCCAATGCGGTCCCTTGCAGGCCCGCGCTTCCCAGGCGATTCTGCTCGACCTAGCGCCCTGAACCAGACCATGGATGTTCCCGTCGCAGGCCTGATCGGCATGAACTTGCTTCAGGAGCAGGCCTTCCTGATGGACTTCCGCAACCAGGTGATCCGCTGGAGTGGCGGCCCTGAAGGGGCTTACTTGCGGGACTTGGCTTTCAAACATTCGAAGGGGGTGCCTCTCGTCCAGTTGGACATCGCAGGACTTCTGCTCGAGGCCGTCTGCGACACGGGCCTGACGGGATTCCTTTCCGTTTCAGACCGGGTAGTTAAGGGCATCCCAAAGCAAACGATTCCGGGTTCGACTTCCATCTCGTTGACAGTGGCCGGCACGGAAGCACCCCAGCAGGTCCGATCAGCTTCAACGACTGTCGGCATCGGCGCAAAACAGTGGTGCGACTCTGAGGTGGAAGTCGAGGATGAGAATCTCCTGGGGTTATCGGCCATGTGGCCCGCGATCTGGCTCGATTTCAAACGAGCCCAAGTGGGGTTCAAGGTCGGGCCCCGCGGATGCTTGGAGGCGAAGCCTGTGGTCCGGCAACCTCTTCATGCCGTCTGGGACCGGTCAGGGGTAACCCCTAGGCTGGTCATCCTTGGCGTCAAACCGGGTAGCGTCTATGAGCGTGCAGGACTCCGGGCGGGAGACCGCCTGCTGGCTTTTGGGGATCTGCAGGGGCCTTCCCTCAACCTCGCCACGCTTCGGGCGGCCGTGGTCAGCGGAAAGACCCATTCACTGTCCATCCTGCGAAACGAGGGACCAGTCCGAATCGAACTCCCTGAATCGAATTGATTTTTCGAGCGAGAGGCGGCTGTTTGATGTGGTGAATTCCAGACTGGGGAGCTGGGCCTCCCTTTTCTGGCCCAGGTACACTGCCACCATGCTCCACCTGCCCCCCCTCTACCCCATCACTGATGCCGCGAGTCCCGAGCCGCTGTCGGCCCAGATCCGCCGACTGGGTGAGGCGGGCTTTCCGCTGGTGCAGTTTCGCGGCAAGCTCCTGGATGCGAAGGCCCAGTGGCTGGAGCTGCACGTGGCCCTGGCGGAGGCGGCGGCGAATGGTGGCTGGCCCTTCATCTGCGTGAACGACCGGACGGACCTGGCCATGCTCGCAGCGCGTGAAGGACTCGCCCCCTGGGGCCTGCACCTGGGCCAGGGCGACCTCCCGGCCGCCGAAGCAACCCGCCTGCCTGGGCTGGGTGGTTGCCATATCGGCGCCTCGACCCACAGTCCCGCCGAGTGGGACGCTGTGGATGCTGCTTGCGATCATGCCGGCGTCGGTCCCTTCCGGGGGACGGCCACCAAGTCCGATCATGCCGAACCCATCGGGTTGGATGGCCTGCGGGTTGGCTGCACCGCGCTTCGGGCCCGAGGCCTCGCACCCATTGCCATTGGGGGCCTGGGCCCTGCGGATGCCAAGGCCTGCTTCGAAGCGGGAGCCGAAGCCCTGGCCATGGTGGGTGAGTTGCAGCGCTCCACCGATCCCGCCACCCTGGGCTGGGAGATCCAACAGGCGCGATGGCAGGTCCGCCCACCCTTTCGTCGAGACCAGGGCATCGTGCTCCTGGGCGGCAGCGGCGCCGGGAAGAGCACCCTCGGCCGGCTCCTGGCCCGGCGGCTGGGGCTGGCCTTCCATGACCTGGACGACGTGATCGAAGCCAACCAGGGCGTCCCCGTGAGGGCCATCTTCGCCGAGCTGGGCGAAAGTGCCTTCCGGGCTCTGGAATCCACTCTGCTGCCTGGCCTGCTGGCCGAACCGGGCGTGGTGGCCTTGGGTGGGGGTGCCTGGGAAGCCCCGGTCAACCGGGATCGGGTCGCCGCCGCCGGTTTCGTCCCTCTCTGGCTCGCCGAGCCCCCGGTCCGGGCCTGGGAACGGGTGGGCCGGGATCCCCAGCGCCCCCTCGCCCAGGACCGGAGCGCTTTCATGGCCCGATGCGCAACCCGGGCCACCGCCTGGTCCCTGGCGCCCGTCCTGCTTCCTTTCGGCCGGGGTCCGGAGGATCTTGCCTCCGCCATGATGATGGCTTGGTAGACTAGACGTCCTCCCCAGGAATATCCCAGTGGACCTGATCCTTTCCGATCTGCATTCGAACCTGCATGCCCTCCGGGCCGTGCTGCGGTTCGCGCGGCGGCGGGCCATCCATCGTTTCGTGCTCCTGGGGGATCTGGTGGGTTACGGCGCCCATCCCAATCAGCTGCTGGACAAGGTGCGTGAACTCCGGCCCCGGTTCATGGTCCGGGGCAACCACGACAAGGTCTGCGCGGGCCTGGAGCCGTACGACTCCTTCAGTCTGCCGGCCCGCCAGGCGGCGGATTGGACCCGGGAGAAGCTGCGCCAGGACAACTGGCGCTTCCTGGCAGACCTCCCGGTCGGGCCCCAATGGGTGGGTGAGGACTACCAGATCGCCCACGGCTCGCCGGTGGATGAGGACGCCTACCTGCTCCACATGCGCGAAATCGGCCAGGCCTTCGACGCCTTCGAAGGCCCCCTTTGCTTCTTTGGCCATACCCACCTGCCGGGTTGCTTCGAGCTGGACGAGGCCCAGGGCCGGTTGAACTGGATCTGCCTCCAGCCCGGCGAGTGGTTCGAGATGCAGCCCCACTCTCGCTACCTGGTAAACCCCGGGTCGGTAGGTCAGCCCAGGGACCGTGATCCGAGGCTCTCGTTCATGACCTACGATCCCAAACGCCGGCGGGTACGCCTCCACCGGCTGGACTACGATGTGCATGGCGCCGCCAAGGCCATCCTGGCCGCAGGGCTGCATGTCAACCTGGCAGACCGGCTGAGCCAAGGCATCTGAAAGGCACTACCCCATGGGAACTCCCATTTCCGCCCTGTCGGCCCCCGTTCTGGAACAGTTCCTCATCCAGGCACGCCTCACGAAGGCCGTGGCGAGCCTCCGGCTTCAGGGCGTCAACTCCAGGTTGCTGGGCGATCTTCGCCTCCACAGCTTCCGTCCCGGTTCGACCCTGGAACTGTCCGGCATCCATGCCCGGGACGCAGTGCCCGCCGAAGGCACACCCGTCACGCTCACCCTGCTGCTGGGAGAGGAGGTGCTCACCCTGGAATCCATCCTGCTCCCTCCCCTTCCGGGCGAGGACGGGGACACGCTCCTGTGTCTCGATTGGCCGCATGAATCGGCGCAGTTGCACCGCCGCCGAGACATGCGCGTGGCCGCCCCGGAGCAGTCCCCCCTAAAAGTCCGCGTGGGCCTCGGTGGACAGATCCACGACGCCCTGCTGGTGAACCTCACGGAAACCGGCGTCGGCCTCGCCCTGGAGGAATCCCTCGTCGTGGACCTCCACGCTCCCGTGGACATCGACGCCGAGCTGCCGGATGGTTCAGTCCTCCACTGTCCCGGTGAAGTGCGACACCTGGCGTACCTCGAAGGCCAGGATTTCCCCACCCGGCTCGGCGTGGTCCTGCTGCCCGGCCCCGACACGGATCTCGAACCCATCCACCGCTTCATCCAGGCCCGGCGCACCGACCGGTCCCATCGGTTCAAGCAGGACTGACCGGGCCTGGAATCAGGCCTTGCGGAGGCTGACGAGGGTTCCGCCGGCACCCAGAGCCAGCATGATCACCGCCTGGACCAGGGTCTTGTAGGAGACCGAGTCCCCGGAGACGGCCGACCAGACGAAAAGCACGCCCGCGACGAGCAGCAGGACGTAGATCCCCAGCATGATCTTCCGGGCCTTCTCGTTCGTTTCTGGCGTGTCCTCGGAGAAGATCCGGTCGTAGAAGATGAGGCCGATCGCGGCGAGGACATTCAAAGCCACGAAGAGCAGCCAGAAGAGCCTGGCCGCCGCGGGCCCCCCAGGCTGGCCCACCAGAGGCTTCAGCATGGAGCCGTAGAGGGCGCCACCGAGGCTGGAGCCGATGAGGCTGCCGATCACTCCGTACAGGAAGGCATAGCCCATGTAGACGGCCTTCTTGTCCGCTGGCGCCACCAGGCCCACATAGCTGTAGTACTTCGGGTGGGCCGTCATTTCGCCGATGGAGAAGACCGAGATGCCCAGGATGAACACCCATACGTTGGTGGAGGCCGCCAGGCAGAGGAACCCGAGGGTACCGATGACGATGCCCGACACCATGGTGGGGAGCGGCCGGATGTTCTTCACGAGCCGGCTGACGAGGACCTGCAGCAGGATGATGGTGCCGCCGTTGACCACCGTGACGTGCTCGGCGTCGAACTTCAGCGGCACGCCGAAGGAGGCGAAGAACCGGTTCACCGGTGTGGCGTCCACGAAATCGCGTAGGTACCAGAGCACCGATCCGAAACTCTGGAAGTACAGGATCCAGAAGCCTGAATAGACCACGATCATCAGCATGAACCGGGCGTCCCCCAGCACCAGGGCCGCGCCATGGGCCACCTCGCGCAGGCTCTTGGTGTTGGCGGGCTTCGGTGGGTCCTTGAAGAGAAATACCGTGGGCACCAGCATGGCGGCGCAGTAGAGGGCCGAGGCGATGAACACGTAGCGCCAGGAGAAGCCCTTCAGCACGCTCACGACGAGGGGCGCCAGGAAGGCCCCGATGTTGATCATCCAGTAATAGATGCCGAACCCGAACCCGGAGTTCTCCTCTGTGGTGGTGCGCGCCAGGGTCCCCGAGATGATGGGCTTGAACAGGCCGGCGCCGGTGGCCATCACGAGGAGCCCCGCGAACACGGCCCCGTAGGACGTGACATTCCCGGCGATGAAGTAACCCGTCGCCAGGATCGAGAACGCGAAGAGCAGCATGCGCCGATACCCATACCGGTCCGCCAAAGCCCCGCCCGCGATGGGGATGACGTAGGTGAAGGCGTAGATCAGGCTTTGGAGGAAGCCGACGGATTGTTCCGTGAAGCCCAGGCCGCCCTTCACGACCTCGTTCGTGAGGTAGACCGCGAGCACGGAGTTGAGGCCGTAGTAGGCGGCCCGCTCGAAGAGCTCCATGACGTTCGCCAGCCAGAAGACGGGCGGGAAGGAGCGCAGGATTCCGGTGGGACGCTGGTTGGGCATCCGGGGATTATACGGGACCGGCAGGTCATTCTTGGGCACAGATGCGTGCGGGCCTAGCCCCCGCCGCGCTGGAAGCCACGGTGGAACCGGGCCATGAAGGCTTCGACCTCGCCCTTCGAGTACCCCTCGAGCTGGATGTCGATCCGGTGCCGGGGCAGGACCACGCTGCCCAGACGGAGATCCGCGAGCGGGCTGAGCCGGATCGTCCAGCGCCCTGAGCCGTCCCGACCCCGGAAACCCCCGCCATCCCCCGTTGCCTCGGCCAAGCCGACCGCCCCAGGCAGCAGGCGCAAAAATTCCTCGCGACTGAGGGTCATCTCCAGGCTCACCGAATCACGCATCAGCCGCCGGCCACTGGAGGCCAGATGGCCAGGGCTTGGCCTTCAGCAAGGGTTCGCGTACCCCATTCCGGGCCGGCCACCCAGACGCCGTCCACCAGCACGATGGCGCACTGGCTCGGCGGAATGCCCTGGCGTTGGATCAGGTCGGCCACAGTCACGCCTGGTTCGACGTCCAACTCGATGCGATGGCGGGATCTGGCCTCCGCCGGGAGGTGGGCCGCGAGCGAGGCGAACAGCTTGAGGGTGACCTTCATGCCACGCTGTGCGCTGCGGCCAGGTAGGCCTGCATGATCTGGGTCGGATCCTGCAGGAGCCGCTGTTTCCACTTGCCCAGGCGAACCCGGCCCTCGATGAGGCCCCGGAAGGCGCCCACATGGTCGGCGAAGCCCACGCAGTTCGCGCCCACGAGCCGGTCCCCGTCGAACTGCAGGTTCAGGTAGCGGTAGTGGGCCTCGTCGAGCACCTCGGTGGATTCCCCGTCGGGGACACCCTGCCACTCACCGAAAGAGGAGGAGACGAGGCCGAGAGTGGTCAGCACATTGAAGACAAAGCTGCCTCGGAACTCGGCGGTCTTTCCGGCCATGTTCAGCGCCGCGATGCGGCCCTGCTCCACGGCGTTGGGCTGAATGGCGTTGAGCTGCCGCCGGCCTGTGAGGCAATCGGTGGCCTCGGCGACGTCCCCGGCGGCATAGATGCCGGCAACGTTGGTCTGCATGGTGGGATCCACCAGGATCCCGCGGTCCACCTCGATGCCGCTGCCCTCCAGGAAGCCCAGGTTGGGATCCACACCCACCACACTGAGGTAGATATCCGCGGGCAGGACGCGCCCCTCGCCCAGGGCCACCTGCAGGACGCCCTCCTTGAGGGTGATGCCCTGAGGCTGGGTGTGCGTGAGGATCTTGACGCCCTTGGCCTCGCACCAGGTGCGGATCATGCCGCTGGCGGTGGGGTTCATCATGCGGCGCACCATGTAGCCGCTGCGGACGAGGATGGTGAGGTCCACGCCCCGCGACAGCAGGCCCTCCATGATGATGCAGCCCACAAAGCCAGCGCCCATCTGGACGATGCGGGTGCCAGGCCGGGCCTTGGCGAGGATGGTCCGGGCGTCTTCAAGAGTCCAGCAGCTGTGCACCCCCGGCAGATCCATGCCCGGGATCTTCTCCAGGCTGGGCCGCGATCCCGTGGCGATGAGCAGGCGATCGAACGGCAGGTCCCGGCCATCACCCAGGTCCACGGTGCGGCGGGCGACATCGACGCCTCTCGCGCGGGCCTGCACCAGCTGGATGCGCAGGCGGTCGTAGTGGTCGGCATCCTTCCGGATGTGGGTGCCCCCCTCCGCGATCTCCCCCTTCAGCAGGTAGGGGATGGCCATGCGGGCATAGGGCGGCTCGCCCTCGCCGCAGAGCAGGGTGATCTCTGCGGCAGGGTCCGCCTTGCGCAAGGTCTCAGCGGCAACCACGCCGGCGGGACCGCTACCGATGATCAGGTGTCGCATGGGACGACCTGCCGCTCATACGCCGAGGCGCGAACGCGTCTCGGCGGTGGGAACGCCTTCCTTGGTCCAGCCGCGGAGTTGGTAGTACTCGGGCAGCATGATGTCGAGCTTGGATACGGCGCCTTTCTGGGGGCCGGTCTTGGCGGGTTCCTTCATCAGCCGCGGCGGCAGGTTGTCGTCCTTGGCCGTGAAGCCAGCGGCGAGGTTGAACTCGCGCTCCAAGTTCCAGATGCGCTCACCCACCAGGAGCAGGCGCTCTTCCGACCAGTCGCCCTCGCAAGCGGCCTGGATCTGCGGCTGGATGTCCGACAGGCCCCAGGCGAAGGTGGTGAAGAGGCAGATGCCGGCGGAGTCCACCACGGCGGTGAGATCCTGGAAGGCCTTCAGCATGGCGGGCTTCCCTTCGGTGGCCTGGGGCTCCATCTTTACGGGAATGCCCAGCACCTCGGGGGACACCATGTAGCCGCGCAGGTGGCAGGCGCCCCGGTTGTTGGTGGCGTAGGCCAGGCCCATGCCTTGCAGGCCGCGGCCATCGTAGGCCGGGAATTCCTGGCTCTTCACCGTCATGGACAGGTCGGGCCGGCCGTATTTCTCGCACAGGCGCCGGGAGCCAAGGCCGATGATCTTGCCGAACCCGATCCCCTGGGCGGTCCATTCGGCGAGCTTGACCAGAGCCTCGGTGGAGCCGAAGGGCATCTTCAAGCCGGTCTCCTTCTCCGTGAGGATGCCCAGGTCGAAGAGCTCCATGGCCGCGCCGACGGTCGCGCCGAAGGAGATGGGGTCGAAGCCGTCCTCGTTGCAGAGGAAGTTGGCGTAGGTGAGGGCCTCCAAATCATTCACGCCGTTGGCGGCGCCCAGGGCCCAAGCGGCCTCGTATTCCACGCCACCGGAGGCGCCGTGGTACTGGGGCTTGTCCTTGACGCTGAAGTGGCTGGGATCCATGCGGGAGATACGTCCGCAGGCGATGGTGCACCCGAAGCAGGCGCCGTTGGTGACGAGGTTGGCCTTGCCGTCCGTGGGCCGCTTCTCGTGCATGGCCTCGCCGGAGATGTCATGGGCGCCTTCGAACTGAACCTCGCGGTGGTTCCGCGTGGGCAGCGCCCCCAGCTCGTTGATGACGTTCATGAGCACCTGGGTGCCGTAGGTGGGGAGTCCCTGCCCCGTCACCCCGTTGGCGGCCAGCACCTTCTTGCCCGCCTCGGTGGCGGCCAGGAAGGCCTGGGGGTTCGCCATCTGGTACGCGTCCGTGCGGGTTCCCCGCACAGCCACAGCCTTCAGGTTCTTGGAGCCCATGACCGCCCCCACGCCGGACCGCCCGGCGGCGCGGTGCAAGTCGTTCACGATGGCCGCGTAGAGCACGCGGTTTTCGCCCGCCCGGCCGATGGCGGCCACGCGGATCTGGGGATCCTGGTGCTGGGCTTTGATGGTCTCCTCGGTCTCCCAGACGGTCTTGCCCCAGAGGTGGGAGGCGTCCACCAGTTCGGCCTTGCCATCGTTGATGAGGAGGTAAACCGGCTTGGGCGAGGCCCCTTCGAAGATCACCATGTCCCAGCCCGCGAACTTCAGCTCGGCGCCGAAGTAGCCACCGGAGTTCGAGCAGGCGATGGCGCCCGTGAGCGGGCCCTTGGTGACCACGGAATAGCGCCCGCCCGTGGCGGCCATGGTCCCCGTGAGCGGGCCCGTCACGAAGATCAGCTTGTTCATGGGCGAGAAGGGATCAACTTTCGGGTCAATCTCGGACACGAGGTATTTGGTGGCGAGGCCCCGCTGGCCCAGGTAATCCTGGGCCCACTGCATGTTCAGCAGTTCCGTGGTGCAGGTGCCGGCCTCGAGGTTCACGCGGAGAACATTCTTGGTCCATGCCATGGCAGTCGCTCCTCACACCGTCGCGGGGTTGGTGTCGGTCTTGCCGGCCCACTGGCGCATCTTCCCGAGTCCCGTCCAGTCGGCGTCCACGTAGGTGATGGCGCCGGTCGGGCAGGCCTTGGCGCAGGCCGGCTCGCCGCCGCAAAGATCGCATTTCTGCACCTTCCCCGAGGAGGCCACGTAGTTGATGGTGCCGAAGGGGCAGGCGATCGTGCAGACCTTGCAGCCCACGCAGGTGGGCTCAAGCACGATCTTCGCGCCGGTGACGGGATCCAGCCGGATGGCATCCACGGGACAGGCCGTCATGCACCAGGCCTCGTCGCACTGCGTGCAGGTATAGGGCACAAAGCGACCTTCCTTGTGGAACGTGAACACCTTGATGCGCGACTTGGCGATGGTGAAGCTCCGGTGGTTCTCCCAGGCGCAGGCCATCTCGCACTGAAGGCAACCCGTGCACTTGTTGGGATCGAGGTGGAGGGACTTCTGCATGGCGAAACCTCCTATGTGATGGGACTGTCGCGAATGGATCGCGATGATCATAGATCGGATAACGCTGGGCCGAATCCCTTTTTCACAGCCTTCGATGAGGACCACGCAGATGCAGGAAGGGAAAGGCTTTCAGGCGCATTCGACGAATCATGGATCTAGAGACTCGGTCTCGTTATTTCACCAAATCACGCGAACCGCGGACCGACCCTGAGCGCGTCAGCCAGCCGGACACGTTTGGCACTTTCCCGGGTCCCGAGGAGCCCGCGCCTTGTGGTGCGCCCCGTTCGCGGGTGGAATGGAAGCTTCGAGGATTCAGCATGAAAGCCATTTCCCTCCGCGTGGACGTCGACACCCTGGAAGGCTCGGTCACGGGCATCCCCACCCTGCTGCGCCTGCTGGACAAGCACCAGATGCGGGCTAGCTTCTACTTCAGCTTCGGCCCCGACAACAGCGGCAAGGCCATCCGGCGCATCTTCCGCAAGGGCTTCCTGGCCAAGATGCGGCGCACCAACGCCACCAAGCTCTATGGCTTCAAGACCATGATGTACGGCGTGCTCATCCCCGCGCCTATCATCTGGAAGCGGGCCGCCGCCGAAATGCAGGCCGCGAAGGCGGCTGGCCACGAGGTGGGCATCCACGCCTGGGACCACGTGCAGTACCACGACCTCCTGGACCGGAAGTCGCGAAAGTGGCTGGCCGACTGGTACTCAAACGCCCACGAGGCCTTCGGCACCGTGTTCGGCGAGAAGCCCCTGGGCGCCGTGAGCCCCGCCTGGCGCTGCAACGACACCACGCTGGAATTGCAGGAGGCCTATGGTCTGGCCTACGCCGGCGACTGCCGCGGCTTCGCGCCCTTCTACCCCATCGTGAAGGGACGCACACTCAGCACCCTCCAGATCCCCACCACCCTGCCCACCCTGGACGAGTTGCTGGGCCTGGACGGCCGCACGCCAGAGCAGGTGAACCGCGAAGTCTGGGACCTAGTGCGGGAGGACGCCCTGAACGTCTACGCCCTACACACCGAGGTCGAAGGCGGCGCGCTGTTCGAAACCTTCGACGCCTTCCTGGGGGGTCTGCGCGAGCGCGGCGTCCACGCCCGCACCCACGCTGACTGGCTACCAGAGCTGGAGGCCGCCCACCCGCCGGCCAAGGCCGTCTCCCGCCGGGAGATCCCAGGACGGGCGGGCTGGGTGAGCTGGGGAGGATGACCATCGCATGACGATGGCCGTTGCAGTACCCTCGGTGGCAGTCTCCTCCTGAGGTCGTCATGCATCTCCCGCTCTCTTGTCTCATCCTCACCTTGGCCCTCGGCCCACTCTCAGCCCAGGAAGGCGCCGAGGCGGCTCGGCTCAAGCGAGTGGAGTCCCGCGTCAATAGCCTGGACTGGGAGCTGGATTCCGTACGGAAAGCCGCGGACGACCAGCTCTGGTTCCAGCGTCTGTCCGACGTGGCCGTGGTGGACAAGGTGACCTACACCGGGCCGCCGAACCCCCGGGGCGAGGAGACTTACGGCATCAAGAACCAGCGCCACCCCCTGAAGATCCAGCAGTACGTCTTCGTGCCCCGCAAGGCCGAGAAGGGCCGCAAGCTGCCGCTCATCGTGCTGCCTCATGGCGGTGTCCACGGCGACTTCGGCACCTACCACGTCCACATCGTGCGGGAGATGATCGAGCGCGGCTACATCGTGATCGCGCCGGACTACCGGGGTTCCACGGGCTACGGCAAGGGTCTGTACGATGCCATCGACTATGGCGGCCTGGAGATCGAGGACGTTGTAGCCGGCCGTGACTGGGCCGTGGAGCACCTACCCGTGGACCCGAAGCGCTGCGCCATGGTGGGCTGGAGCCACGGTGGCCTCATCGCCCTCATGGCCGTCTTCGACCACCCCGATAAGTTCGCCGCCTGCTATGCGGGCGTGCCCGTCTCCGACCTGCTCGCGCGCGTGGGCTATGCTGGCGAGGAATACCGGGACGACGCCGTGGTCCGGACCATGTTCGCCGGCAAGACCCCCAGCGAGGATGTGGAGGCGGTGCGGCATCGCAGCCCCGTCTGGAACGTCCAGAAGCTGCGCACCCCCCTGCTCATCCACACCAACACCAATGACCGGGACGTGAACGTGGTGGAGGTCGAGACCCTCATCAACGCCCTCAAGGCCGCCGGCAAGCCCTTCGAGAGCAAGATCTACCAGGACGCCCCCGGCGGCCACAGCTTCAACCGCATCGACACCACGCTGGCACAAGAGTCCCGCAAGGACATCTACGCGTTCCTGGAGAAGCACCTGAAGTAGGGCACAACGATCATCAGCGAAATAGAAGAAGCCCGGCTTTGCCGGGCTTCTTCGCGGGGGTCCGGGGGGAGGCTCCATCTCCACGAGCCATCAGGCGAGTGGGAGCCGCGCACGGCGTGGCGTTAGACGGAGGCGCGCAGCGCGGACCATAGATCCCCGCCACGCAAGCGTGGCGGGGAAACCCCCGGAGAACATTACGCGTGCTGCTTCAACTTGTCCTTGCCGCCGAACCACTGATCCCAGTAGACCACCACGGGGCTGGCGATGTAGATGGACGAGTAGGTGCCGGTGATGACGCCGATGACCAGCGGGAAGGCCAGGTCGTGGAGGGCTGGGCCGCCGAAGAGCCAGAGGCAGACCGAGACGAACAGCACGGACAGGGACGTGAGGATCGTCCGGCCCAGGGTCTGGTTGATGGAGTCGTTCACCAGCTTGGTCACCGTGGCGCGGCGGTACTCCGGCCTGTGGCTGTTCTCACGGATCCGGTCGAACACCACGATGGTATCGGCCATGGAGTAGCCCATGAGGGTGAGGAAGCTGGCTACCACGGGTACGTTGAACTCGTAACCAAAGGCCGCGAAGAGCGCCAGGGCCATGAGCATGTCGTGGATCAACGCCACGATGCCGCCCACCGCGAAGCTGGCCGTGAACCGGAACATCACGTAGACCAGGATGGCGCCCAGGGCCCACGCCACGGCGGTGAGGGTCTTGCGCGTCCACTCGCCGGAGATGCTGGGGGAGAAGCTCTCGTCCTTGAGGATGCCCACGGAACCCAGTCGATAGTTCTTCTGGACCGTGTCCCTCACCGCCTGCGGCAGGTCTTGCGGAAGCTCCCCAAAATTCTGGTAGAGGCCCGAGGGCAGCCGGTCCCGGGCAGTGATGATCTTATCCGCGAAAGGAGCATAGGCGGCTCCGAGGACGGTCTCATCACCCCCGAGCCCGGCAGGGTTAAGCCTTACCAGGGTGTCGGCAAGCGTCTTGGAACCTTCCAGGTTAAGGGCCGGGAGCGTGCTGCTCGATCCTTCGGGATCCATCTGCTTGAAGATGGCACGGAGGGCGTTGGCCTGGATGGTGCTGTCCTTCTGGTCCGCATCCTTCCTGGCTTTCACCTTCACGGAGAAATCGCGAATCGTCTTGTCGGCATTCTCATAGGCCACAACGGAGGCATCCGTGTAGCCGTTTTTAGCCAGGGCCGCCCGGATGATTTCGGGCTCCATGACACCGCGGAACCGCACCGTCATGTCATTGCCGCCTACGAACTGCATGCCCAGGTGGATGCGGTTGCTGTGGGTGAGATTCCAGGGCCGCACATAGAGGAGCGAGATCAGGATGATGCTCCAGCTGATGGCGATGGCGGTGCCCTTGTACTTCATGAAGTCGTAGGACGAGCCCTTGAAGAAGGTGTGAGTGCCCACGGACAGGGTCTTGGCGCCTGGGTGGTGCTCGAGCACCCAGTCGTAGATGAAGCGGCTGATGTAGATGCTGGTGAACAGCGAGGCTACGACGCCCACGGTGAGGGTCACGGCGAAGCCCTTCACGGGGCCCGTGCCGAAGATGAAGAGCAGCAGGGCCGCGAAGAGCTGGGTCACGTGGCTGTCCACGATGGTCCAGAACACCCGGTCGAACCCGGCGTCGATGGCGCCTGGCACGCTCTTGCCGAGGCCGAGTTCTTCTTTGATGCGCTCGAAGATGAGGATGTTGGCGTCCACCGCCATGCCCAAGGTGAGCACGAAACCCGCGATGCCGGGGAGCGTCAACGTGGCCCGGAAGGAGCCCAGCAGACCCATCATCACGATGACGTTCACGGTGAGGGCCACGATCGCATTGACGCCGGACCAGTGGTAGAAGATGACCATGAAGCCGATGATGGCGGCGAAGCCGATGACGGCGGCCCGCACACCGGCGTGAATGGAGTCGCGGCCCAGGCCGGGGCCCACGACGCGCTCTTCCAGGAACTTCATAGGTGCGCGAAGGGCGCCGCTGCGGAGCTGGCTGGCGAGGTCGTCGGCCTCCTGGGCGCTGAAGCTGCCGCTGATGCGGACGGCGCCGCCGATGATCTTCTCCTTGGCGCTCAGCTCCGTGACAATCTTGCGATCAAGCACGATGGCAATGAGGCGGTTCTCCTCGGAGGCGATGCCAGTCAGGCGGGCGAAGTCATCATCCCCCTTCTTGTTGAGGGTGAAGTTGACCTCGTTGGCCTCGGTCTGGGAGTTGGAGGCCCGATGCGAGTCGATAATGTCGGCGCCATCCACGGCCACGCGGCTCTCCAGCAACACCCAGCGGCTGATCTTCTCTTCGCCGGGTTTGGCCTTCACCGCCGGCTGGCCGGCGCGGCGGGCCTGGCGCTCGCTCTCGATCTCAGGGAACAGTTCGAATTCCTGGGGGATCTGGCCCTTGAAGAACTCCAGGGCCGCTTCCTTGGACGGGAAGTACACCTGGGGGGCCTTGGCCACCAGGCGCTGTTCCAGATGACCAGGGGTGGCCAGAAGGGTCTTGATACGCTCCCGGTCGCCTTCCTCAATGCCAGGAATCTCCACCACGATGCGGTTGCCTTTGGCGCCGCTGGCGGTGATCTCAGGCTCCAGCACGTTGGCGGGATCGATGTCGCGGATGCGCTTCTCGATGACCTCCAGGGCCCGCTTGTTGGCGTCGTCCTTGAGCTGCTTCTGGTAGGAGTCCTTCTGCGTGAGCTTGAAGACGTCCCCCTCGGCGGCAAAGGCGTAGCCGGGGAAGAAGTCCTTGGCGACCTTCTCCACCGTGGCCTTCTGGTCGGCACCCGCGCCGTCCACCCTGAGGACGTCGACATCCACGCGCACCGTGGCGCCCGGAAGGCCCTTTTCCTTGAGCCGGGACGCAAGGCGGTCCTTGCTGTCACGCAGGTCGGCCGCGAGGGCTTCCTGGCCCTGGACCTCAAGCTCGAAGTGGACGCCGCCCCGGAGGTCGAGCCCCAGTTTCACCTTGGACAGAGGCGTGAAGAAGTATCCGCAGCCGAACAGTACGGCGAGGACGATGGCGAGGCGCCAGAGGCTCCGCTTGGTCACGGGGCGCTCCTAACAGAAGGCGGGACGGCCCAACAGTGGTGCATTGGTCCCGGCCCGGCAGGTCGGGAAGATCAGTTCTGAGGTTCTGATTCGTTGGCCAGGGACGCCACAGCGGCACGCCGGGCCTTCACCACGGAACCACCGAGCTTGAGCCAGATGTGCTTGTCCTCAACGCGGTCGATGGTGGCGTAGAGGCCGGAGGTCAGGACGACTTCGTCGCCAGCCTTCAGCTTCGACAGGCGGGCCTCCATCTCCTTGCGGGCCTTGCTCTGGGGCCGGATGAGGAGGAAGTAGAACATCAGGGCCATGCCGCCGATGAACACGAACTGGATCCAGGCCGGGCCACCACCGGCCGTGGGCTGCTGAAGAAGGGCGTACATCATCTAAGGCTCCTCGGTCTGCCAACGAGCCCGCACGGACTGGGCGAACGCTGGAAAGCGGTTTTCCAGCAGGGCCTGCCGCGCGGCGCGGGTGAGCCCAACAGTGTAGCTCAGGTTGTGGATCGTGTTCAGCGTGAAGCCCAGCAACTCGCCGCAGCGGAAGAGATGATGGAGGTAGGCCCGGCTGAAGGTCCGGCAGGTGTAGCAGGCGCAGTCCGGATCGAGAGGCAGGTCGGTTTCCCGGTGCCGGGCGTTCTTGAGGTTGAGTTTGCCCCGGCTGGTGAGGATCCGGCCGTGCCGGGCCTCGCGGCTGGGCAGCACGCAGTCGAAGAGGTCCACCCCCTGTTCGATGCCGAAGAGCAGGTCCTCCGGGGTGCCTACCCCCATGAGGTACCGGGGCCGGTCCTCCGGCAGCTCCTTCACGAATTCCGCGAGAACGGCGTTCATATCGTCCTTGGGCTCACCCACGCTGAGGCCACCCACCGCGAAGCCCTGGAAGGGGGTCTTCGCATCGAGCTCCATCGCCTCGGCCAGATGGCGGCGGCGGAGATCCAAGTGCGTGCCCCCCTGATTGATGGCAAAGAGCCCCTGGTGGGCCTGCAGCGGCACGGCCCGGCTCCGGGCCAGCCAGCGGGTGGTGCGCGCCATGCTGATTTCCAGCTTGGACCGCTCCATGCGCCCCGGTGGGCACTCGTCGAGGGCCATGCAGATGTCGGAGCCCAGGTTTCGCTGGATTTCCAGGCTGCGCTCTGGCGAAAGGAACTGGGCACTGCCGTCCAGGTGACTTTGGAAGGTGACCCCTTCCTCAGTCATCTTTCTTAGAGAGGCCAGGGAAAAGACCTGGAAGCCGCCGGAATCCGTGAGGATGGGTCCATCCCAGCCCATGAAGCGGTGCAGGCCACCATGCTGAGCCACCAGAGCGTCCCCTGGGCGGAGGCCCAAGTGGTATGTGTTTCCCAGAATCACTTGAGGGCCGATGTCTCGGAGCTGCGCCGGGCTGACGCCCTTCACCGTGCCCTGAGTGCCCACGGGCATGAAGGCTGGCGTTTTGACCTCGCCATGTGAGGTATGAAACTGGCCAGCTCGGGCCGCCCCGGGCAAGCCCCAGGCGCTGTGGGTGAATGAGAAATCGGGACTTGTGATCTTCGGCATGGGGAGTTCCAGCTTTCTTAACAAAAATTAACAATGTCACCCTTTTGAAACGCAGATGGGTGTTACGAAACCCGCCCAAAAAACGCCGAATGCCCTGTTCATGGGGCTTACGCACGTTATTCCAGCTTGACCATCCGCCCGCCCTTTGCCATCTTAGCCGTTGGGCTTGCCCCAGTTCTTTATCTCAATCTCCGTAGCCGGATCGATGTTCCCGTCGATTCGGCTCGCTGTTTTTTCCCCTGGATCTTTCACGGGAGTCGCATGAGCAAAGATCCCAAGAAATCAACCCCCGCAAAGCCGGCCCCTCCGATGGAGACGCTGGAGGACGCCGTCTACAAGTCCTCCCTCGCAGCGGGGAACGACGCCATCAGGCGGGGCAACCCCAAGGTCACCATCCCCACGACGATTGCCATGTATGCGCTCTTCGCGCTCGTGGCCTTCCAGCTGGCGAAGCACACGGAGACTGGCCAGAAAGTGCTGAAGACGATGTCGATCGACCTCGCCGAACAGGCTGAGGCCGCACCGCCGCCGCCGCCGCCTCCCCCGCCTCCCCCGCCGCCGCCGCCGCCGCCGATGGCCGTGTCGGCCGGCAAGGTGGATACGACCCCCATCGACCCGCGCCAGGAAGTGGTGCCTGAGCAGGCGCCGAAAGAGCTTCCGAAGCAGGATCATTCCCTCGGCGGTGTTCCGGGCGGCGTGCCTGGCGGCGTCCCCGGTGGCGTCATCGGCGGCGTGGTTGGCGGCGTCGTCGGCGGTGTGGTCGGTGGCACTGGCAAGGTGGTGGACTTCGACTTCAGCCAGATCAAGGTGAAGTACCAGCCCCCCGCCCCGCCCTACCCACCCCTCGCCAAGATCGCCAAGATCCAGGGCACGGTGGTCGTGGAGATCGTGGTTGGCCCCGATGGCGTGCCCACCTCGGCCGTCGCGAAAGAAGGCCCCCCCCAGCTGCGGCCCACGGCCGAAGCCTACGCCATGCAGTGGAAGTTCGAGCCTGCCCTTCTGAATGGCGCCCCGCAATACGCGCGCTTCAAGCTGACGATGCCGTTCCGGCTGAGGTAACAGCCCCCTTTCCCACGTTCATAACTCTCCTCATTCCATAAGGAAATCTCATGAACCTGCTTTACTCCCCCCTGATGCTCGGTCTCGCCGAAGGTGGCCACGACAGCTTCTCCGCGGCTGAGATCTGGCGCTCGGCCTCCATCGCCAACAAGTTCATCATCTCCGTCCTGTTCATCCTGATGGCCTACCAGATCTACGTGGCCATCGAGCGCTTCGTGACCTACGCGCAGAGCAAGCAGGCCTCTGACAAGTTCCTGAAGCTCTTCATGGATACCCTCCGTCGTGGCGACTTCGAAGCCGCCAAGCGCGCCGCCACCACCCACAACAAGAGCCACATCGCCCTGGTGCTGAAGCACGGCCTGGACATCTTCCAGTACGAGAAGCAGCTCAAGACCATGAACCCCAACCACGACGCCATCCAGCCCGTGGAGCGCGCCATCCAGCGCGGCACCGCCGAAGTGGTCGAGCTCCTCAAGAAGGGCATGAGCGGCCTGGGCACCATCGGTGCTCTGGCTCCCTTCATCGGCCTGCTCGGCACCGTGATCGGCATCATCAAGGTGTTCTCCGACCTGAAGACTAAGGGCGCTGGCGACATCAACGCCCTGGCCGGCTCCATCGGTGAGGCCCTGGCCACCACCGCGCTCGGCCTGTTCGTCGCCATCCCGGCCGTGTGGATCTACAACCTGCTGACCACCAAGCAGGATGTCGTCGTCACCAACATCAACAACGCGGCCTCCCAGATGATCGACGAGTTCATCCGCCGCGAGAGCCAGAACTAAAGATCCGCCACCCAGCCCGGGGGCGCGAGCTCCCGGGCGATTTCTGAGGAGAACACACCATGGATACAGGTGGTTCCAAGGGTGGGATGAAGTCCGACATCAACGTCACGCCACTTGTGGACATCGTGCTGGTGCTGTTGATCATCTTCATCGTGATCACACCCGCCGTGAACAATGCTGTGAAGTTGCCGTTGTCCAAGCACGCCCCGAAGGTGGACCAGCAGGTGGACGCGGGCCAGAAGTACCTGACCCTCATGTTGACCTCCAAGCGCAACGACAAGTACGAAGTGACCGGCCCTGGTCCCGTGCTCATCGACGACAAGGACGCCAAGGACGAACGGTTCTTCATCAATGACGAAGGCCAGCGCCAGAAGCTCGAGGATTACATCAACAGGAACGTCTCGATGCTTAACGACAAGCGCGTGTTCATCAAGGCCGATGCGGATCTGCCCTTCAAATACATCAACGAGCTGTTCCAGTCCTGCCGGAAGGGTGGTGCCGACGAGGCCTCCATCGTGACGAGCGAGGACAAGGACAAGAAGGAAGGGGGTAACTGATGGATGCCGGCGGCGCCAAAGGCAAGGCAAAAACCGATATCAACGTCACCCCGCTGATCGACATCGTGCTGGTGCTCCTGATCGTGTTCATCGTGATGGTCCCTGGCCTCAGCAAGGCCATGAAGGTGGTAGTGCCCCAGGTCGTCCAGACCGCCACTCCCCCCAAGGCCGATCCGAACAACATCCTAATCCAGGTGGATCAGGACGGCACCCTGACCCTCCAGCAGGACAAGATCGACGCCCAGGGCATCAAGGACAAGCTGCCCGAGGCCGTGATGTTGCAGCCCCTCAACTACCGGAAGGTCTTCCTGAAGGTGGATGAGGACGTGAAGTTCCAGGCCATGGTGGATGTACTCGATGCCATCCGTGTTGCCTCGGATCTGGCGAAGAAGAAGTCCCTCGAGAACCTGGACAAGTTCCAGGGCCAGGATGGGGGCGACGTGAAGGTTGCGGTCTCTCTCAAGAAGCGGATCGTGGCTGCGCCGGTCAGCTAGGCTTGCCCCGAACCACGAAAAGGGCCCCCATCCGGGGCCCTTTTTTCATGCCCGCCTGCGGTGCCCCAGCACCGTGCCGTAGGCCACTCCAGCCACGGTGATCAGGACGCCGGCCAATCCGGCCCCGGTGGCGCGCTCCCCCAGCATGGGTACCGCCAGGAGGTACTGGACGATGGGCAGGAGCTGAAGCCAGACCGCCGCCTCGGAGACCGCCAGGGTCCCGTAGGCCTCGGACATCAGCATCTGCCCTCCGAAGGCCAGCAGACTCATGAGGATGGCCAGACCCCAGGCCTCGAAGCCGCCGGGCCAAGGCGAAAGGGCGAAGGGCACCACCACGGGAAGACCCGCCACGCAGAAGAAGAAGAAGATGGTGGCGGCATTCTCGGTGTGGCGGGCCGCGCGGATGGCGTTGGCGCTGGTGGCCGCGAAGATGGCCGCCGCCAAGGCCGCCAACGCTCCCCGACCGAGACCTAGGCCCAGGTGGCCCTGGCTGAGCACAAGCACCACGCCCAGGGAGGCCGCCAGGATCGCCAACCAGAGGTGGATCGTGGGCCGCTCCTTGAAGAGCACCAGGGACATCACCACGGCGATCACTGGGAACACGTTGTAGAGGATGCCCGCCTCCCCCGCCGGGATGTGGGCCAGGGCGTAGAAATAGAGCACCACCACCGCGCCGCCGGAAAGCCCACGCGCCACCAGCAGCCGATAGTTGTTGGGGCGGTAGAGCCCGGGGATCAGGCCGAAAGCCAGGAGGCTCACCAGGGCCCCCACCACGAACCGCAGCACCGCCAGATGGCCCGCCGAGAACCCCATGCCCGGTAGCGTGAGCTTCCGCGCCAGGATGGCCATCAGGCCAAAGCAGAGCGCAGAACCGGCAAGCTCCGCACGGGCCACCATGCGGCGGCGGGACAGGGCGGGAATGGAAGCAGTCATCCTCGAGTCATCCAAGGTTGGACAATAAAGAATCTGATAAGCAGAGGAAGCGGAGTCGCCAAGGAAAGCGGAGAACAGCCTTTTTCTTTCTCAGCTATCCTCCGCTCCTCTGCTGCCCTCCGCTTTCATTCATTCCTATTCGTTGAAGAGAAGAAGCCAATCAGGGGTTGTAGGCACCCTGCGGCAGATTCAGACCGGCCGTGTGGAAGGCGGAGGTCAAGGCCCCACCCCGGAAGGCGCCGCGGTCTGCGGCCTCCAGGTGGTCGAGGAGATGGGAGAGGTTCGCCCCGCTGGGCACCGTGGGAACCCCGAGCTCCGCCGCCATCTGGGGCAGCGTGAGGTCGTCCAGGAACGTACCCTCCTCCCGCACCACCACGCCGCGCAGGGTGTACTGGTCCGTGGGGCCCGTGTGGGTGCGCAGGCTGGACGAGGGCACCACCACCGCATCCACCCAATCCTTCCGGCCGCCGCGCTCCTGTTGCCTGGCGTGGGCATCACGATCGGCGTGAGCCGCGTACTTCAGATCCTCGCCGCAAAGCAGGCCCGCCACGGTGACACTGTCGCCGAAGCTGAAGTTCCGGGCGGGCACTACGCGTAGCTGGCTGCCCACGGCGCGGTTCAATTCGGCGGCTACCCGCGAGAGTGTGGGGGCGAAGCTCGATCCCGTCAGCAACAGCACCCGCCGGCCCGCAAAACCCTTGGCTCGCGGGCTCTTGATGAAACGACGGCTGTGTTCCAGGAAGCGCCGCACCAGGCCCACACCGTTCTCCAGCTGGGCCCAGGACCGCGAATAGAAGACCCGCCCTGGCACCTCGATGCCCGCCCGGGTGAACCACTCGTCCGCCAGCAGCAGCCAGGGCTCGCCGTCGTTGGCTTTGGCGTATTTCCGCACCTCGGGCGCCCAGCGGGCCACCCACTCCCGGGCAAAGACTGCGTCCACATCCTGGACCGAAGGCAGGTTCTCCCGATGGGCCGTGAGCCCCACGGGCACGCAGGACAGGCTGAGGACGCTACCGCGCCCTTCCTGGTACCGGGCCCAGAGGTCGTCCACAGTCTGCTGCCAGATGGCCCCGTCGTTGAGCCCCGGCGCCACCACCGCCTGGGTGTGGACATCGATACCTCCCGCCAGCAGGCGGTCGATCTTGCGGAGAATGTGGCCTTCGCGGGGGTTGCCTACCACTTTCACCCGGGCTTCCGGATCTGTGGCATGGACCGAGACGTGGATGGGGCTCAACCGCTCGCGGATGATGCGATCCAGCTCAGCATCATCACTGCTCGAGAGCGTGGTGAAGTGGCCGTAGAGGAAGGAGAGGCGCACATCCTCATCCTTCAGGTAGAGGGACTTCCGGAAGCCCTTGGGCATCTGGTGGACGAAGCAGAACACGCAGTTCTGCTTGCAGACCTTCACCTCGTCCTGGGCCAGATCGACCCCGATGCCCTCGCCGCCGTTCTCCACCGAGGCCATGAAGGTGCTGCCATCCGGCCGCTGCACGAGCAGCTCCGCCTCGTCCTCGCGAGTGATGAGGAACTGGTAGTTCAGCTGATCCAGCACCGCCTCGCCGTGGATCTCAAGCAGAGTGTCGCCGGGGCGCAGGCCCGCCTCCTCGGCCAGACTGCCGGGTTCCACCGCGATGATCTGGACGCCTTTTTGGGCCAAGGAACACTCCATGCTCCGGATTACCTGCGGGAATCCGGAGATAGATTGTCTCATTTTGAAGGAAGAATGGCTTTTCCTATCTCCAGCCGGGCAAGGCTGGAGCCGCATTCGACCTCAGGCCGTGGTCTTCGCCGCCTTCCTCGCCTCCACCACCTTGTCCGCATCCCGTCCCACCAGTTCCTGAAGGTGGTGGAAGGACCAGGTGAAGGAGCCAACGCCCATGGTGAGGCTGCGGAGCTCGACGATGACATCGCTCATCTCGGCCTGTGGGATGTAGGCGGAGACCACGTCCCAGCCCTTCCAGCCGGGCTTGGCGTCGAAGCCGAGCACCTGGCCGCCGCGGCGGCCCGTCACGAGGCGCTGGGCCTTCGGCGTGTACTCGCTGGGAACGCTGATGTGGACTTCAGAGATCGGCTCCAGCAGCACGGGATGACAGAGGGGCGCAGCCTCGGTCATGCCGATGCGGGCGGCCGTCTTGAAGGCCATGTCGGAGCTGTCCACGGTGTGGTAGCTGCCGTCCACCAGGGCCACGTGGATGTCCACCACGGGGAAGCCCAGGGGGCCGCGCTTCATCCACTCCACCACGCCGTGTTCGATGGCGCCGAAGAAGTTCTTGGGCACCACGCCACCAACGATGCGCTCCTCGAACTCGAAACCCGTGCCGCGCGGCAGGGGCTTCACCTCGAACCACACATCGCCGAATTGGCCGTGGCCGCCGGTCTGGTGCTTGTGGCGACCATGCACCTTGGCGCCCTTCGTGAAGGTCTCGCGGTAGGGAACCATGGGCGGGTGCTGCTGGACATCGAGGCCAAAGCGGCTCTTGAGGCGGTCCAGCGCACATTTCAGGTGCACCTCGCCCTGGCCCCAGAGGACGCGCTCCTGGGTCTCGGCGTTCTGCTCCACCTGAAGAGAAGCATCCTCCTCGCAGAGCTTCTGGAGCGCCAACGACAGCTTCACATCGTCACCGCTCTTGAGGGTGTGCAGGCTGAGGGCCAGCATGGGCTGGAGAGGTTCCGGCCAGTCCAACTCCAGCTTGGCGGAAGGGGTCAGGGCCTCGCTGGTGCGCACCTCGTCCATGCGGCCCAGGGCCACCACTTCGCCAGCCGAGGCCTTCGTCTGCTTGATCTGCTGGGCGCCGAAGAGCCGGTTGATGCCGCTCACGCGGTTGCCGGCCAGGACCGCGCCATCGGCCACTTCGCCGCGCCACACCCGGGAGATGCTCAGCTTGCCCACGTGCTGGGCATGCACACTCTTGAACACCTGCACCAGCGTGTCCTTGCCCTCGGGGATGCCCAGCCGCTCGGCCGTGGCCTCCACCCGGGGCGCTTCGTCACAGAGGGCCTGGAACAGACGGCGCACGCCGGCATCCTTGTCGGCGGACCCGAAGAAGACCGGCACCAACAAGTCGTCCCGTACATCCTTGGCCAGGTCTTCAGAGACTTCCTCCAGCGAAGGCACCACATCACCCAACAGCTCTTCCATGAGGTGGTCATCGAAGTCCGCGAGCTTCTCCAGCATGAGCTGGCGGGCCTCGCGCTCCTCGGGCAGCACGGAATCCGGCAGCTGCTTGAGGTCCGCGTCCTTGCCCGCTTCGTACTGGTAGGCATGCTCACTGATGAGATCCACATAGCCCGTGACCTGATCGCCCTCGTGAATGGGGATTTCCACGAGCACCAGGGGGCGCTCAGACACCAGCTGCAGGGCGTTGAACACATCCTTCAGCCGCCCCGCACTGCCCGGAGCTTCCATCTTGTTGATGAACATCACGTGCGGGATCTTGTGGTCGTCGAGGAACTTCAAGGCCGGCGCGGCCATCAGCGCGCGGGCCGGATCGGGATCGCACACCACCACCGCGATGTCCGCGGCCATGAGGGCGTGGACAGTCTCCTGGCGGAACTCGACAGAACCTGGGCAGTCGATGAGCGTCCAGCCCTCACCCTCGTAGGTGCAGGCCGCGAGACTGGCCTCGACGCTCATCTGGCGGGCCTTCGCTTCCAGGGAAGCATCGCCGACTGTGTTCCCCTCCTTGACAGAGCCCTTGCGCGGCAGGGCGCCTGCCACGAAGAGAAGGCTCTCCATCAAGGAGGTCTTTCCGGAGAGGTAGGGGCCCACGATGGCCGCTACGCGTGGAGTTGACTGAGAATTGCCGCTCACAGTGCCTCCTGATTGTGGGGTTCGGATATCGACCGCCCCAAGTGTTCCGACCTGCGTATCCCCTGGCAACCCAAAAAAATGCCGCCTCAAAAAAGGCGGCATAAGTCACAAAATAACGGGAGTTCGAGCTAATTCCGCAGGGGTTTGCCAGTTTTCAGAATGGCATCCATGCGGGCCTGGGTCTTCTCGTAGCTGCAGAGGCGGGCGAAGGCCTGCCGCTCCAGCTCAAGAATCCGTTCCTCGCTGACCTCCTGGACGAGGCTCACATCCCCACCGCAGAGGATGTTGGCCAGCTCGCCCATGATGATCGCATCGTGCTCGCTGGCCAATCCCTGCAGTTGGAAGTCCTTGACGGCCATCTTCAGGGCCTCGCTGCCGCCCAGGCCAGGGAGACGCAGGGTGCGCTCCTTCACGGGCTGGAAATCTGCGGCCATCTTGAGAACCTCCTGCTTAGCCTCGTTCAATAGGAAGGCCTTGTTCATCACGCGGCGGTCCGTGCGGCGCAGATAGCCATTGCGCTGGGCCTCATCGAAGCTGGTGTTCACGTTCGCGGTGCCGATGAACTGGAAGGCTGTCTTCACCTTGGGCATGGGGCCCAGCTGGCCCTTGGCGGCCATGGCGTCTTCCATCCGGAGGAGCATCTGGAGGCAGCCGCCACCCGCCGGGATGACGCCCACACCCACTTCCACCAAGCCGATGTAGAGCTCGGCATGGCCCACGGCCCGCTGGCAGGCCATGGTCATCTCGCAGCCGCCGCCGAGGGCCAGGTTGAAGGGAGCCGCCACGGTGGGGAACGGCGCGTAGGTGAGCATGCGGGCTGCGTACTGCAGGCGCCGAGCCACTTCTTCGATCAGGTCGAACTGCTTGTCCTTGGCGGCGTTCAGCACCATCACCAGGTTGGCGCCAGCGCTGAAGTGCTGGCCCTGGTTGCCCACCACCAGGCCCTTGAAGCGGCCGGGGATATGCTTCTGGATGGTGTCCTCCATCAGCATGATGATGCCGTCGTCGAGGGCGTTCATCTTGCTGTGGAAGCTCAGGCAGGCCACATCATCGCCCAGATCGAAGAGCTGGCAGCTGCCGTTCTCCGCGATCACCTTCCCGCGACCTTCCTCGCGCTTGAGGATGATCACGCGCTTGTCTTCCAGGATCGCGTCGTAGGCCAGGGTCTTCGGATTGAGCTGCGCCACGGGGACGCCGTGCTCCCAGCGGTAGAAGCTGGTGATGCCCTTGGCGAGCATCTTCTCCACGAGCGGGGCGATGGGCAGCTCCTCGAATTTCATGCGGGCCACGACCCGCTCGACGCCCAGGGTGTCCCAGGTCTCGAAGGGGCCCAGATCGAAGGCGAAGCCGTTCTTGATGGCGCGGTCCACGTTCAGGGGGCCGTCCGTCACCTCGCCCAGCCGGTTCACGGCGTAGGTCAGGTTGGGCGCGATGCAGCGCCAAGCCAGGCGGCCGGCCTCAGTGTCGCTGGTCAGCAGCGTCTTCACCTTCTCGGCGGGATCGTCGATGCCCTTCAGTTCCTTCAGGATCGGCCAGTCCCGCTTCACCTGAGGAATGTACTCACGGGTGGCGGGGTCCAGGGCCAGGAAGCTCTTCTTGCCCTTGGCGTCCTTCGGGCCCTTCTTGAAGAAGCCCTGCTTCGTCTTGTTCCCCAGCAGCTTGTTGTCCAGCATGTACTGGAGGAACTCGGGGAACTTGAAGACATCGCGCACTTCGTCGTTGGGGCAAAGGTCGTAGACGTTCTTGGCCGTGGCGGCGAGGATATCCACACCCGCGAGATCCGCCGTGCGGAAGGCCGCGCTCTTGGCCCGGGCCGCCGCGTCGCCCAGCACCGAATCCAGCACCTCGAAGGGGATCTTCTCGGCGAGGGCCATCTGCAGGGTGGCCATGATGCTGTGGATACCGATGCGGTTGCCGATGAAGGTGGGGCTGTCGTAGGCCGGCACAACTTCCTTGCCGAGCGCTTCCTCCAGCCAGGTGCGGAAGGCCAGGGACTCCTGCTCGTCCACCTCGGGGCCCTTCACGAACTCCAGCAGCCGCAGGTAGCGCACGGGATTGAAGAAGTGGGTGATGACGAAGTGCTTGCGGAAGGCGTCGCTGCGGCCCTCCACCAGCAGCTTCAGGGGGATGCCCGACGTGTTCGAGCTGACCCAGGCGCCGGCCTTGAGCTTGGGCTCCAGGCGGCCGTACAGCTCGCGCTTGATGGCGAGGTCTTCCTTCACCACCTCCACCACCCAGTCGCAGTCCGCCAGACGGTCCAGGTGATCCCGCAGGTTGCCGGGCCGGATCTTCTTGAGGAACGACGGGTGCATGGCCAGGGCGGGCTTGGACTTCGCCAGGGCCGCCAAGGCACCCTCCGCCAGCTTGTCCGGCGCCGCTTCGTCGATGACGATATCCAGCAACTCCACCTGGCAGCCCGCTGACGCCACATGGGCCGCAATGCCCGAGCCCATGACGCCGGACCCGAGGACTCCGATCTTCTTGATGTTCATATCCAACCTCCTGATGTCGATTTGCGTGGTTGGATCAGAGCTTCTCGATGATGGACGCGATGCCCTGGCCGCCGCCGATGCACATGGTGGCGATGCCGTACTTCCCGCCATCGGTCTCGAGGCGGTTCAGCAGGGTCGTCAGAATGCGCGCGCCGCTGGCGCCGAGCGGATGGCCCACGGCGATGGCGCCGCCCCAGGCATTCACCTTCTTGGGGTCGTAGCCGCCTTCGCGGATGACGGCCAGGCTCTGCGCGGCGAAGGCCTCGTTCAGTTCCATGGCATCGATCTGATCCAGCTTGAGGCCGAAGCGGTCCAGCACCTTCTTCACGGCGGGCACGGGGCCGATGCCCATGCGATCCGGCTCCACGCCAGCGACGGCACCACCGATGATGCGCGCCCGGGCCTTCAGCCCCAGAGACTTCGCTAGGCCTTCTTCCATCACCAGCATGAAGGCGGCGCCGTCTGTGACGGGAGAGCTGTTGCCGGCGGTGACGCAGCCATCGACCATGAAGGCGGCCTTCAGCTCGCCCAGCTTCTCGATGGTGGTTTCGGCGCGGATGCACTCGTCCTGCTGGAGGGTCACGGGCTTGCCGTCCAAGCCCTTGGCCTCGAAGCGGACGACCTCCCGCTCGAACTTCCCGGCCTTCCAGGCGGCAGCGGCCTTCTGGTGGCTCTGGTAGGAGAACTCATCCTGGTCCTGGCGGCTGATCTTGTATTCCTTGGCCAGGTTCTCGGCGGTGATGCCCATGGAACAGTAGGCCTCGGGGTAGTGCTCGCTGATGTAAGGATCCACGCTGGGGTTGAAGCCCATCATGGGCACCTTGGACATGCTCTCCACGCCGCCCGTGAGGAAGAGGTCGCCCTGATTCGCCATGATGGCGCGGGCGGCCATGAGCATGGTCTCCTGGCTGCTGCCGCAGAAGCGGTTGATGGTGGCGGCCCCAGCGGTGATGGGCAGGCCGGCGCGGAAGCTGATCAACCGGGCCATGTTCATGCCCTGCTCGCCTTCGGGCATGGCGCAGCCCACCAGGACGTCCTCCAGGCCCGACCAGTCCTTCAGCAGGGGCTTGATGGCCTCGATGACCACCGAGCCCAGTTGCTCGGGTCGGGTGGCGGCGTAGGCGCCCTTGACGCCCCGGCCGATGGGCGTGCGCTTGGCTTCGACGATGACTGCAGATCGCATGGGTCCTCCAAGGTGAAGTGACTGAGATCAGGGTTTGGAGGAGCCTAGCACCGGCCACAGAGCGCGTAAGCACTTACCGTGGGTCATGCTGACCTACCGGGGGTCAATGCACCATTCCGGTCTGGCCCGGTTCCAGTCAAGATGAGTGGACCTTCAGGACACCCCATGACCGCGACCTCCGCCCACTCCCTGGAACCCCTGCTTGCCGAATGCCGCAAGGTGATCGTGGGCCAACCCCAGCTGCTCAGCCGACTGGTGGTGGCCCTGCTCTGCCGCGGCCACGTGCTGCTGGAGGGCCTGCCGGGTCTGGCGAAGACGCGCACCATCAAGACGCTGGCGGCCGCCAGCCACACCACCTTCCATCGCATCCAGTTCACGCCGGACCTGCTGCCCAGCGACGTGGTGGGCACCCTGGTCTTCGATCCCAGGCAGCTCACCTTCACGCCCAAGCGAGGCCCCATCTTCACGAACCTGCTGCTGGCGGACGAGATCAACCGCGCCCCCTCCAAAGTGCAGGCCGCGCTGCTGGAGGCCATGGAGGAGCGCCAGGTGACGCTGGGCGAGGAGAGCTTCCGCCTGCCGGATCCCTTTCTCGTGCTGGCCACCCAGAATCCCCTGGAGCAGGAGGGTACGTTCCCTCTGCCCGAGGCGCAGATGGACCGGTTCCTTTTCAAGCTCCGCGTGGACTATCCCAAGCACGAGGATGAGGTGGAGGTCCTCCGCCGTGCCCACCTGAACGGCGATGAGGTGAACCCCGTGGTGGATGGCCCCTTCCTGCTGGCGGCGGGCCGGGAGGCCCAGAAGGTGCGCCTGGACGACGCCATCCGCACCTACATCGTGCGGCTGGTGCAGGCCACCCGGCCCGGCCATGGCAAGGTCTGGAAGGGCAAGGAGCTGCTGCGCTGCGGGGCCAGCCCCCGGGCCTCACTCTCGCTCCAGGCCTCCACCCGCGCCCTGGCCTACCTCCAGGGTCGCGACCACGTGCTGCCCCAGGACGTAGTGGACTTGGCGCCCGATGTGCTGCGCCACCGCCTGCTACTCACGTTCGAAAGCGAGGCCGACGGCGCCACCACGGACCAGGTCATCGCCCAGCTGCTCCAGGCCGTTCCCCGCCCTTGAACCTGAACCTCACGTCACCTCACACCACAGGAGAACCTCATGGCCGCTCCGCTACGCCCCCGCATAACCGGCATCACCCTGAACGTGCTCATGCCCGACGGCACCACGCGGGTCCACACCATCGATCCCAAGGCCACCGATGCGCTCGTGTGGAGCGACCGGGCCGTGGAGGTCTTCGGCAAGTTCTACGACAAGGGCGGCCCGGCTGAAGGCAAGCACATGAGCCGGGAGGATTTCCTCCGCCACTTCCCCCACGGCGAACCCATCATCGGCGACCAGCCGCACCTTCCCATGACCCCAACCGTGGTGAATCAGATCTGGAACCACCCCAAGGAGGACGGGACGACCCCCGCCTACCTGTCCAAGAGCATCATGAATCCGACGAACGGCTAGCGAGAGCGCCACCTCGAGTTCAGGGCCCTGCTTCGCCTCCGGGCCAGTGCGCCTGCGGGCGCATTGCCACAGGCGTCATGAAACTCAGCCAAGGCCATCCAGAACGCAGGATCCACGGGCTGGAGTCGGGCCAATGACCGGGCCGTAGCCTCCCCCAAAACCCGAAGGCCCTGTGGCTGCGGCCGGTAGCCTGTTCGTAACATGAGGGCACAATAGCGGAGCCATACTGTGCCAGGTTCCACGGGATCATCCGAACCCCGTTCCTGAGGGTTCGGCAGCCTGCCCGCCTCCTCCAGATATCTACCTGGATCCTCGTCCTGCGCCAAGGCCTGGGTGGCCGCAGAGAGGAGCACATCCAGGAAATACGGCGCCAAGGTCGAGAGGGGAACCTGAAGGTTCCGGGCTCGTTCATAGGCGGCCCGCGCCTGAGCCACCACAGCGCTGGGATCGCGCCCATCGCGCGCGAGGGCTTTAGCCTGGGCATCCCGGGCGATGAGAATGCCCCGGTGGAACCCCACATGGCGCGGCTGGCTCTTCAGACTTGCTTCATAGGCCCGAACCGCCTCTTCCGCGTCAGCAGAAGGATCCCCACCTGAAGCGACTTCAGCTTTGGCCATGGCCTGCGCCACGTTTCCCAAGTTCCCCTGAAAATAGGCATCTTCGGGATGAGCCTCCGCTGTGGCCCGGGCCTCCTGGAGATAAGGCGCTACGGTAGCCCGGTCATAAGTGCCGCACATGCGGGCCGTGTCGATCCAGGCGAGCAGGGCGGAATTGCGGATATTCAGCAGGACGATATGCCCCGGATCGAGGCGAAGGCCCCGGTCGGCCACCGCCATCGCCTCCTTCAGACGCGGCGAAGGATCTTCCCCACGGCTCAGCAAGCGATACCCCTCTGTGCGCAGGACCGAGGCTTGGGCTGCATACGCTTCGATTTCCGAGGGGTCCCGTCGAATGGCCTCGCTGGCATCCGCCTTCGCCTGGGTCAGCCAGACGCCAGGATCGGTTTCCCGGTAAGTCAGATATCGCGCCATCTCTCCCCGCGCCCGGGCGCGCCAGGCCAGGGGCTCGGCGGCGGAAGGTTCCAGTTGGACCCAGCGGTCGGCCACGGCCACCTGGGCCAGGACCGGCGCCTTGGGATCCGCTCCCGATTCCCAACCCCGCGCCACGGCCTCCTGCCAACGCCGCATGTCCAGGCTGAGGAGATCCACATCGCAGGGTGCCCGGAGTTCGGCCTGCGCGAGAACTCGGCCCGCCGCTTCCAGGGCGGGCTGGGCGACTTGCGCTTCCTGGGCGAACCGCGCCTGGGCCAGCCAGGCCTCGGCCTCAAGCCGCAGGGCCTCGTAGAACCAGGGGGCCTGGACCTCGGCTTCCCGTGCCAGCCGGACGGCCTCCTGCGGCTGGCCCTCCATCAACCTGAGCAGGCCCGACCGGAAAGCCGGGGGTTCAAGGCTGGCGCTGGCGCCGCGCCTCAGCCAATCGGCCGCGGGCTCCCGCAAGGTCTCCTTCAACTCGTCGAGCCGACGCTGTCTGAGCTCTGGATCGGGCAGTGCGGAAGCCTTGCCCAGCTCGATCTGGTAGATCGCCGCCAGGGCGCGACCTTCGGCATGGGCCGCCTCTGGTGTCCGGAACCCCAGCGCCCAGGCCCGTTCCAGCTGGATTCGGGCCCCGGCCGGGTCGCCCAGGGCCAGGTGCGCCCGCCCCAGCGCGTAGGCGCCCGGGGCCGCGGCCAGCGGGCCGGCGGCCTCGACCTCGTGGGCGAGGGTCTCCACCCGGGCCCGGAGATCCGCCTGATCGCGAGTCAGGTCCCGCGCCGGCTGGATGCGCAGGTATCTGCCCAGGGCCTCGATGCGTTCGGCGGCCTGGGCAAACCGCTGGGCATGGGCGGCCTGGGCCTGGGCCCGCAGCCGTTCCCGCACGCCGAAACCACCGAAGACCGCGATGGAAAGGCAGACTGCGGCTGAAGCCGTGACCAGGGCCTTGCGCTTCCGCGCCCAGTGGACCATCCGCTCCACCGGCGTCGCGGCGCGGGCCTGGATGGGCTCTCCATCCAGAATGCGCTGGAGGTCCTCCCCCAGCGCCCGGGCGGTGGCGTACCGGCGCCGCGGATCCTTCTGGAGGCAGGTGAGCACCACGGTATCGAGATCGGCAGGGATGGTGGGCACTCGAATCCGGACCGGCACCGGATCGTCCTTCACGATGCGCGCCATGCATTCGAGCCCTTCCCCCCCGAAGGGTGGCTCCCCGGTCAGTACCTCGTAAAGGGTGGCGCCCAGGGAATAGACATCCGACCGGCGGTCCAGCAGGGCCGTGTTCCCACGCGCCTGCTCTGGAGACATGTAGCAGACGGTGCCCATCACCTGACCGGTTTGCGTGAGCTTCCCACCCCCGATGCCCCGGGCCAGCCCGAAGTCGAGCACGCAAGCCCGGGTGGACCCGTCGTCCAGCCGCTCCACCATCAGGTTGGCCGGGTTCAGGTCGCGGTGGATGAGGCCCACGCGGTGGGCCGCATGGACGCCCTCGCAGACCTCCGTCATCAGGCGGAGCAGCGCCTCCAATGACAATGCGGGCGCAGCCTTCAGCAAGGTCTCCCCGGCGATGAACTGCATGACAATGTAGGGCTGCCCGCGCCACTCGCCCACCTCATGCACCCGGCAGACATTCGGGTGGTCGACCCGGGCCTGGAGCTGGGCCTCCTGGATGAAGCGCCGGAGGAGGTCCGGGTCGTCCCGCCGGAGGAGCTTCAGGGCCACGACCCGGCGGAGGCGGGAGTCCGTGGCCCGGAACACGCGACCCATGCCGCCTTCGCCTAAGAGTTCGAGGGCTTCGAAGCGGCCCCAGCGTTCCAGGGTTTTGGCGCGGAAGATCCCACTCTGCCGGAATCCGGCGACAGGGAAGGCCGCCTCCAGCTCAGCCCCGGAGGGATCCGCCAGGGAAGCCAACCCAGTGATCGCCCCCTCCGTCGCCGCGTGGGTCTGCGCCGTGATCTCCACGGACCAGTGATTCGCCTCGACGGCCTCCAGATCGGCCAGTTCCTGCTCCAGCATCAAGCGGTCGCCGCCAGCCAGGCGCCCCGAGGTCACCAGGTCCTCCAGGTGGCCGCTGATATCGCCGGGTTCGAGCAGGCCGCGGGCCACGGCCAGGGCTAGGACCCGCTCCTCAGCGGTCGCCATGGCTGCCTTTCCGCACGATTCCGCTCCTTGATGATCCGTTCATGGTGCCCCCTTTTGTGGCTGCAGGTGAAGCACTTCCCGTGTTGACCGGGGCCGGGGCGGGGGTCAGACTGGCCATGGCCCTGGCGCCGGAAAGGAGGTTCGATGGGACGACAATCCGACCTCTCCGAACCTCCGTCGTGTTGCGCCGCCCGCTGAGGCGGCCCTCACCTGTTGTTCCGGCTCCCCCGAATCCGCCCCCTGAACGGGATGGCGGCGTGCCCCACAGCGCCCCATCCGCTCCTCCGGACCGGCTATGATCCACCGCTTCCTCGACACCGTCTGGGGCCAGGCGATGAACCTGCTGACGGCGCCCATCCGGCACCGCCGCTGGATCGACCTGCTCGTGCTCGCGGCCCTGGTGGGCACGCTGGCGGCGCTCTGGCTGGTCGGGAAGGAATGGACCGCCGTCCAACGACCCACGGTGCAGATCGCCCTCAGCGCCTGGGCCCTGCCCAAGTACCTCCTGCTGTCCCTGATCCGGGCCATCGCGGCCTACACGGTGTCGCTGGCCTTCACGCTGGTGGTGGCCTACTGGGCCGCCAAGGACCCGCGGGCCGAACGGGTCCTGGTGCCCATCCTCGACATCCTCCAGAGCGTGCCGCTGCTGGCCTTCCTGCCGCCCGTGCTGCTGCTCATGCTCACCCTTTTCCCCCGCAGCAACATCGGGCTGGAACTGTCGGCGATCCTGCTCATCGTTACTTGCCAAGCCTGGAACATGGCCTTCAGCTTCTACCAGTCGCTGAAGACGTTGCCCAAGGAGCTGGAGGAGACCTCGAGCCTCTACGGTTTCACCTGGCTCCAGAAGCTCCGCTGGGTTGAGATCCCCTTCGCCACACCCGGCCTGGTCTGGAACTCCATGGTCAGCGTGGCGAACAGCTGGTTCTTCCTAATGTCCGCCGAGGCCTTCCACGCGGGCAACAAGAACTTCCAGCTCCCGGGACTGGGGTCGTACATGAACACGGCGGTGGAGCAGGGGAGCACCCGCGCCCAGATCTACGCCATCGTCACCATGCTGGTGCTGGTGATCCTGCTGGACCAGTTGGTCTGGCGACCCGTGGTGGCCTGGTCCCAACGCTTCCAGGTCGACGAAGGTGGCGAGGTGGACCCTGGCGAGAACTGGCTGCTCCGCCTGTTTCGCCGCTCCCGCCTCCTGAAATGGCTGGAGAACCGGCACAACCAGCGCCTGCATCGCCGGACGCCCCGCCCGGCCTTCATCCGGAAGGCCCACGAAGAATTTCAAAGACCTGGCCGGCTTGGGTCCTGGGTAGCCACCTCAGCCATGGTGGGAATCCTCGTGCTGCTTTCGCTGGGCGCGTTCTCCGTCGTGCGATTGCTGGCCGAGGTGAGTGGCGCGAAGTGGCTGGTCCTGCTCAAAGCCGGTGGGGCCTCCCTGTCCCGGGTGCTCCTCTCCACGTTCCTGGCCACCCTCTGGACTCTGCCTGTGGGCCTGTGGATCGGCATGTCGCCGAAGTGGTCCCGGCGCCTCCAATCCGTGGTGCAGGTGGCGGCCTCTTTCCCCTCCTCCCTGATCTTTGCGTCGCTGATCCTGGTGTTCAGCTCCCTGGGCATCGGCCTGGGCGTGAGTTGCGTGCTCCTGATGGTGCTGTCCACCCAGTGGTACCTGCTCTTCAACATCATCGCGGGGGCCCAGGCCATCCCTGCGGACCTCCGCGAGGCCGCCACGGCTTATCGGATGTCGCTGTGGAAGCGCTGCTGGAACCTCTACTTCCCCGCGGTGTTCCCCTTCCTCGTGACCGGCTGGGTGACCGCCACCGGCGGGGCCTGGAATGCGAGCATCATCACGGAGATCGTCACCACCAGGCAGCACACGCTCCGGACCTTCGGCCTGGGCGCTGAAGTGGTGCTGGCCACGGAACAAGGTTCCATGCCCCACCTCGCGGCCAGCGCCCTGCTCATGGCGGCCCTGGTCGTCCTCTTCAACCGTCTCGTCTGGGTGCCGCTCTACCGCCTGGCCGAAACCCGCTACGCACTCAACCGCTGAGGTGGATATGCAGCAGCCCAACACCTCCCCTATCTGCGAACTCCGCGGCGTCCAGATGCGCTTCCCCGGGCCTCGGGGTGGCGTCCAGCGCGTGCTCGAGGATATCCGTCTCGAGGTGCGCCCCGACGAGATCCTCTGCCTCATCGGCCCCAATGGATCAGGCAAATCCACCCTGCTGCGACTGCTCGCGGGCCTCATGCCGCCCACCCAGGGCGAGGTCCGCCACCATGGCGAGAAACTCGATGGCCTGAATCCCGGCGTGGCCATGGTGTTCCAGAGTTTCGCACTCTACCCCTGGATGACCGTGGAGGAGAACGTCCGCGTGGTACTGCGCGCCCGGGATCTGCCCGAGGGTGAAGTCCGCGAGCGGGCCCACCAGGCCATCCGCAAGGTCGGCCTCGAAGGCTTCGAGGAAGCCTTCCCCCGCGAGCTCTCCCGCGGCACCAAGCAGCGCGTGGGCGTGGCCCGGGCCCTGGCCGTGGACCCGGAGATCCTGATCATGGACGAACCCTTCAGCCAGGTGGACGCCCTCACCGCGGAAGCGCTGCGGGCCGAGATCATCGACATCTGGGCGGACAAGGAACGCAATCCCTCGGCCATCGTGATGGTGAGCCAGTCCATCCGCGAGGCCCTGCTCATGGCCGACCGCGTGGCCCTGCTCTCCGGCAGCCCCGGCACGCTGCGGACCATCGTGGACGTTCCCATGGCCCGGCCCCGGGACAGCCGCTCGCCTGAGTTCATGAAGCTCGTGGACCACCTGCACGACATCTTCACCAGCGCCGAATTGCCCGACGTCCAGGTCACCGCCCCCATTCCCAGTGCCGCGGTCCAGGAGGACCAGGTGGAGCCCCTCCCCCAAGCCCAAAGCGGCGACATCCTCGGCCTGCTGGAGTTCCTCGACGCCCAAGGCGGCACCAGCGACCTCTTCCAGGTGGCCTCGCATACCCATGTGGCCTTCGAGAAGGTGCTCACCACCGTGAAGGCCGCGGAGATGCTGGATTTGGTGGACACCCCCAAGCGCGCCGTCCTGCTCACGCCTCTGGGCAAGCGCTTCGTGAACGCCAACATGGATGACCGCAAGGATCTCTGGCGGGCCCAGCTCCTGGAGCTGCGGCTTTTCCGTGTCGTGCAGGAGATGATGCACCTCGAGGAGGGCGAGCTGTCCGAGGAGACCCTCCTCCAGGAACTGGCCACGCGACTGCCCATGGAGGATCCGGAGAAGACCTTCGAGACCCTCGTGGCATGGGGCCGCTTCGGGGAACTCTTCGCCTACCGTGAGGAACGCGGCGTCCTCACCCCGGAATAGCGCCCGGCCAGGCCTCACCTGACTACCGCCCCGATCGCACGCGACATCAAGTCGCGTGCTCCCGCTCCCGCTACGCCTCTGGCTTGCGATCGCGGAGGGGGCCCCGTGGGGCCGCTTCGGGGAACTCTTCGCCTACCGCGAGGAACGCGGTGTCCTCACCCCGGAGTAAGTTTCTTCTCTGCAGCGGGTGGGCTGAAGGCGCAGGCAGCGATGCCTGCCAGCACCAGGAGGGTGCCCAGCCCCTGCATGGGTCGCACGGATTCCCCCAGCAGCAGCCAGCCCAGGATGACCGTGGCCACGGGCTGAGTCATGAGCCCCATGGCGCCCACGTTCGTGGACACGTGGCCGATGCCCCAGGTGATGAGCCACCAGGCCACGACCTGCACCCCCAGCCCCAGGCCCGCCAAGGCCCACCAGGCGCGCGCCGGATAGCCGCTGAACGTCTCGCCCTGCGCGAGGCCGAGGAGACCGAAGCCCACCACGCAGCAGAGGACGACCCAGAACAAAGCCTCCGGGGCGCTGAGGTCCCGGCGGGCGCGCCCGAGCACCAGCGTGAAGGCCCCGTAGGCCAGGGACGCCAGAGCCCCCAGCAACTCGCCCAAGCCCGTGCCCCAGCGCGCGCCCTTGGCCAGCCCGAGAACCAGGGCACCGGCCAGGGCAAACCCCACGCCCAGCCAGAAACGGCGCCGCAGGCGGGCGCCCATCCAGACAACCGAGACCACCGCGACCCAGATGGGTGCCAGCGTGACCAGCAGCGTGGCGTTGGCGGCGCTCGTATGGTGCAGGGCCGAATGCCACATCCATAGATCGCCCACGAAGCAGAGGCCGGCCACACCGGCCCAGAGCCGGGCCCGCCCGATGCCGGACCGCGCGGTGCCCCGCGCCCGCCAGGCCAGCCAGGCCACGGGCAGCAAGGCGATGGCCATGCGGTAGAAGCCCACCGCCAGCGGGCCTGCGGGAGCGGCCCAACGCACCAGCATGGCCGCGAAGCCCAGGAGCGAAGCCCCGAGGATCAGGGCCGCCAGGCCTCTCGGATCTGGCGTCCCCGCCTGTGTCTCTTCCATGGTTCCAGCATCGCCGCCGGATGCACTGGCCCGCAAGGCCAGGGTTGGCAGCGGCTCAATTCGCCCAGCGGGAGATCTGCTCCCAGACATCCTCGTCCCGGGCGGGTCCGTTCAGCAGGATGGCGAAGACGCGCACCCGGCCATCGAAGGTCTGGAGGTAGCCGCAGAGACTCGTGACCCGGTCGAGATGTCCTGTCTTCACCCGCACCCGGCGAGTGAGGTTGGGATCCTTCACCTTCAGCTTCCAAGGCTCGCCCCCGATGATCTTCAGCGACGACACGAACTCGGACCCCACCTCGAAATCGTGGTACGCCCCCCGGAGGATGATGGCCAGCGTGCGAGCCGACAGTCGGTTGTCCTTGCTCAGCCCCGAGCCATCCGTGATCTGCAGCGCCTCCGGTCCCAGGGCGAAGGCCGTGCGATAGAAGGCTTGCACGCGCTGGATGCCGCGGGGCCACGACCCGGCCCCGAACCTCCGCACCAGCATCTCGATCATGAAGTTGTTCGACCACTTGTTGATGTCCTGCACCAGGGCCCGCAGGGGCGGCGAGGTCCAGGCGGTCAGCTTGCGGGGGACGCCTTGGCCCAAGTTCTCGATCCGGCCTTCCACGGCGATCCCTGTTTCTTGGAGGATGCGCTGGATGGTCTCCCGGGCCAGGCGGTCGGGGTCGATCACGAAGTGCCCGTTCTCCCCCCGGTTGAAGTCCACGGAGAGGGCCCGCACGACGGGCAGGGTGTTGGCCGATGTGTTCTCCCAACCCAGTGGTTCCCGCTGGGCGTCAAAGGCACTCTGATCGAGTCGAATGTTCCCGGTGATCCGTTGCAGGCCCAGCTTCTTCAGCGACTGGGCCAACAGCCAGATCCGCTCGCTGGTGAAGAGGGGATCACCATCGCCCTTGAAGATGAGATCGCCCTGGACCACGCCATCCTTCAGGTCACCCCACACTTCAGTCTCGATGGTGGCGTCCGGCTTCAACGTCTTCAGCAGGGCGTAGGTGGTCACCACCTTGGTGGTGCTGGCCGGCACCAGGGCCAGTTCATCATGGTGGCGCTCCAGGACCTTCCCTGTATCAATCTCCCAGAGCCCGGCAGAGACAGAGATCCCGCGGGCTTCCAGGCCTCGCACCCAGGCCTGAAAACCCTGGGCCATCGCAGGCAGGGTGGACAGCAGCAGGAGGATGGTCAGGAAGGACAGCCGCATGCAACCTCAGGGTTTTGGAAGCGTCGGCATGGTTCCCCGGAGGCTCCGTCGCGTGCGTTCGTTCTCCGTGGTGGCGCCGCCCCCGAGGAGGTTCTCGTCGGCCGTGAACAGCCAATCTCGCACCAGGGTCTTGCCCTGGTAGGCATGGATGCTGTCTTTTTCTGAACGGCTGCGCACCCCTACGATGGGCAGACCCTGAGTGTCCCCCGAAGCGCCAGCCTGCACCTGGGTCACGAACTGCCACTCGCCGCTGGTGGTCATGGGATCTAGGTACTTCTGGCGCAGGATACGGGGTCGAATTTTCATCACCTCGTCCAAGTCCGTGGGGTAGTGCTTGGTCTTGGCGAAATAGACCCGCAGGGCCGTGGCGATGGCCTCGCCCCGGAAGATCAGCTCAGATTCATTCTCCCGTTGGACTTCGGCGCTCAGCCGGGGACCGACCTTCATGAGCATCACGCCCATCACCACGGCCATGGCCAAAGCCAGGGCCATGGTGAAGCCGCGCTGGGTATTGGCTGGAAGGAGGGGCCGCATGGATGCTCCGAGCCTTGATTATCAGACTCTTTCACTCTTTCGTGCCATGAGCTCGGAAAAAGCTTCCACCACCGCTGGATCAAACTGGGAGCCGGCTTCGTTCCGCAGTTCCGCCAACACCTGCCGGAAGCCCTGGGGTCGACGGTAGCTCTTGCCACTGGTCATCACCTCGTAGGCTTCGATGAGTCCGATGATCCGGCTGCCCATGGGGATGGCCGTTTCACGCAGGCCCTCGGGGTAGCCCAGACCGTCCCAGCGCTCATGGTGATGGCGGATCATGCGGACCACGTCGAAGGGGAAGCGCAGGTCCTTGAGGAAGACCGCCGCCAGCTCCGGGTGGTCGCGGACCTTCTTCATCTCCTCGTCGCTCAGCGTCGGCTTGGCGAGCATCTGGGGGTCCAGCAGCAGCAGCCCCACATCATGGAGCATGGCGGCGATGCTCACGGCCTCCACATCCTCTGTGGGCAGGTCGAGCATCTGGGCCAGATCCCGGGCCAACCGCGCGGTGGCCAGGCTGTGGGGGCGCAGGCTCGGCACCCGGCCTTCGCCGGATTGCAGGATGCGGTGACTTACGGACAGGAAGGCGTGGTGATACCGCACATGAAGTCGCGCCTCCTGGAGATAGAGGGCCAGCACCCGGCTCAGCTGCTGGATGGCCTCGACCTCGGAGAGAGAGAAGGAATGGTCCTCCAGGCGGAACACCATCACCAGGTCGTGACCGTGAAGGGTCTCGTTGAGCAGGAGGGGCAGGTAGGTGGCAAATGCGCCGGTCAACGGCGGCACCTCAGGCATCTCCGTCCGGCTGATGAGGCGCAGGTCCGATTCTCGGACGGCCGGCAGGTGGAAGGTGGCGTGGGCCAGGATCTGCTGCTGGAGATCCGGGGACAGGGGCAGGGTACTGAAGACCAGGATGGGGCGGAGCTCTTCGGGGTCCTCGATCCAGAGCGCCACGGCGGTGGCCGGAAGAATCTGGCTGATGAGTCCGGCGATCTCCCAGAAAAAGGCCCGTTGCTCAGGCGGCACCATGCCCTTCCCGCGTTCGGCGTTCACGGGGGCAGGCGCCACCCAGCCACTGAGGGTGCGGTCAGGCTCCCAAGGCAGGGAGGTATAGCCGTCCTTGCCCGCGGGAAAGCCATAGAGCCGCTCGTTGTCCGAGGGCCTCGTGGAAGGGGTGACCGGCCCCGGAGCATGCATGGGCGGAACGGCGGCGCGGGCCGGTGGCAGCAGGCGTTCCGGCGCGGGGGCCAGCTCTCCGAGGAGATCTGCCGCTGTGGGCAGTCCCTCTGGCACCGGGCCCGGGCCGACGGGCTGCTCCCGGGAGGGGTGGGGCCCCCCGTGGAAGCGGAACTCCTTCAGGGCCGCCACCAGGTCCCCGCAGATGGCCAAGGTGGGCGGTTCGTCGCGATCCGTTTCGAAGGTCCCGCCTTTGATACGGTCCCGCTGAATGAGCAGACCCACCCAGTCGCCCTGGAGGTAGACCGGTGTGATGAGGTATCGGGGCCATTCTCCACCCTGGCCGAAGGCCGAAAGTTCCGGCAATTCCGAAGCATCGTTCACCACATAGGTCCGGCGGGCCCGCTGGGTCTTCAGTAGGAGCGGGTGCCCTTCCGGGATGGCCACGGGCGGGCGGGTGCCCCGGGGCCAGCCGTAGAAGCTGACGACCTCGAAGCCTCCCTGGCCAGGCACGCGCAAGTAGAGCGCCCCTTTCGTGCTGCCAACCTCTTCCATGCAGCGGTAGAGCACTTGGGAGCACCGGTTCGCCAGCGCTTCACCGAGAAAGTGAGGGGAAACCATCATGGAGCGCGTCCAGACCGAAGGGTTCGGAAGCTCATCATGCCAGAGCCACAGCCGGCATATCCATTGGCAGTCCCAAAGGCTCTGCGGTTTTTTACCGAACTGGAGGCACTTGGAGCGAGGCCACGGCCAGATCCCGGTCCGCCCATCGGGTCAGTCCCGCCAGCTGTCGGCCATGGCCACATTCCGCCAAAGGGGCGCCCAGCACCTTCAGCCGGGCCACCACCGCCAGCCAGTCGACCGGCAGGGCCACGGACGCGATGCCTTCATCCCAGGCCGCCTGCCCGGTGCCAAGCAGGCGCCCATCGAAATGGGAGATCAGCGGGAAGGCGGGTTCCGCAGGCTGCACCGCCGCCAGCCTACGCGAGATGCCGGGCAGCAGGGGGGCCATATGGGGTCCATGCAGGGGATGTTGCACCGGCAGCAGGCCCGTCTTGAGGGCTGCAGGACCCAGGTCCCGCACCAGCGATTCCAGGGCGGGCACCGGTCCCGAGGCCGTGAACTGGGCCTGGCCATTGCGGTTGGACAGCACCAGTTCGGGGTGGTCCAGCAAGGCCCGCCGCAGGTCCAGCTCGGACACCCCGATGAGGAAGGCCATGCCCATGGCCCCCGCGGCGAAGGCGGTCTCGCTGAGATCCTCTACCGCGGAAATGAGGTCCAGAGCCGCCTCCAGCGGAACCACTTCGGCGGCCACCAGGGCCGAATAGAACCCCATGCTGTGTCCCGCGGCTGCCACGGGAAGCGCCAGCCCCGCCGCACGCCAGGCCCGGTAGATGCCCACAGAATGGGCCAACACCGCGCAGGGGGCGAGGCGCTGCTGCCGCAACAATTCCTGTGGCCCCTTGGCCATGGCCTGCCTCAGGGGACGACCGGTGTGGGCCTCCGCAGCCCGCAGGGTGCCCTCCCAGGCGTCGTGAGCCTCCCAGCCCTGGGCCATGCCCACGGCTTCGGTGCCCTGGCCGGGGAACAGGAGGGTGTGAGCGGAAGCGGGCATGGTTCCGAGCATAGGGTGCCGGAACCCCCGGCATCCAGTAGGCTGAGGCCATGCCCCCCCTCCCCTTCCCGGCACCCCAGCCCTGGCAGCAGGTTCCCTGGCACGAACGCCGCTCCTATTGGGAGCTGGGCGAAGCCCAGAGGCGGGATCTGTGTGGGGCCCTGGAAGCCGAAGCCGCCGACCTGGCCCGTCATGCGGATGCCTCGCTGGACGATTACGCGGCCCGGGCGGGAACCCTCGAGGGCCAGCTGGTGAATGGCGACGTGCTCGCCACCCTGCTGCCCACCCTGCGGCAGAACCCCACCCAGGGCTACGAGGCCCTGGAGGATCCGGCGGGGCGCGCCGCCGTGCACATGAACGCCCTGGGCAAGCGCCTGCGCGACCGGGCCCTGGCCCACGCCCGAGGGGAGCCGGTGATCCTCTTCATGGGCGGCCAGGCCACCGGCAAGACCACAGGTGCCCTGGCCATGGGCCCGGCCTTCGGCGCCGTCTTCGACGCGCCCCACACGGATCCCGAGGGCGTGGCCTTCCTCCTGGGCCGCATCCGCCAGGCAGGGTGTGGCGAAGTCCACCTCGTCTACACAGACCGCGATCCCGACAGCGCCCTCAAGGCCATGCTGGCCCGCTCCGAACGCGAAGGCCGCTACGTGCCCCTGAATCGCATGGCCCAGACCCACGCCTGGGCACCCTTCACCTTCCTGGGCCTGGCGCCCCGGGTGGGCCGCTCCTTGCAGCTCTACCACGTGCGGGTGGACGCGGAAGGATCAGGCCGCATGACCGAGGGGCACGATGCCCTCGCCAGCGTGCGGGCCCGCCCGAAACCCGCCGAATCCGTGGTTGCCTACCAACTTCAGACCGCTTACCTTTTTCTCCTGAGGACCCGAACCCATGACCCCCAAGCCTGGTACCCGCGAGATGTGCTCGCAGGACTCAATCGAACACTCGACCCCTGGCGCCGAAGTGAAGCCGACCATCTCCTTCGCCGATTTCTCGGAGCTGTGGCAGAGCGAGGTCCCGAAGGTGATCCAGGCCCACGAGGATGATCGGTTAGAGGTTCGGAAGAACCTGGGCCTCGCCTAGTCTGATTCGCTACGAGAATTCAGATGGGACCTGCATTTCCGAATTCGCGCAGCGAATTCACTCGTGATAGCCCATCATCACCAGCAGGCACGGCCCTCCGGCGATGACATTCATCCCCAGCGACTCCGCCGTGCGGATGGCCGCGTCGCTCTCGGCGCCTGGTTGCATCCAGATGTGCTTCACGCCGGCGGCGGCGGCTTCGCCCACCACCTGTTCCGTGATTGCAGGTGGTGTGATCACGGAGATGGCCGGCACCTTCACCGGGAGCACCGCCAGCGACGGGTAGGCCTTCAGGCCTTCCACTTCTGGCGCCTTTGGATTGATGGGATACACCTCTTTCCCGTGCTGCTGGTAACAACGCAGCACCTTGTTGCCGTACTTCGAGCGATCCGTGCTGGCCCCCACCACCGCGAAGGGGCCTGAGGCGAGGAAGGCTTGGATGCGGTCTTCAATGGACATGGCGACCTCCAGGCTTGGTCGGGGAAAGGCAATTTAACCGCAGATGTCGCAGATGGCCGCAGATAAAAACTGCCTTGGCTTTTATCTGCGCCATCTGGGACATCTGCGGTTTCAACTTTTCATCCCAGCGACTGGATGGCCCGTACCTTCATCTCGCCGCGCAGGGTCTCGACGGCTTCGCAGGCGGCGAGGGCGGCGCTGAGGTTGGTGAGGCAGGGGATCTTCAGGCGCAGGGCCTCGCGGCGGATGGCGCTTTCGTCGAAGAAGGCATCGCGGCCCAGGGGCGTGTTGATGACCCACTGGACTTCGCCGTTCTTCAGCAAGTCCACGGCGTTCGGTCGACCCTCGTTCACCTTGAAGATTTTGCGCACCTTGAGGCCGGAAGCCTCAAGCGTGCGGGCCGTGCCTTCCGTGGCGCACAGGCCGAAACCAAGCGCCACGAGCTTCTGGGCTAGCTCCGGCAGGCGGGCCTTGTCCCGGTCGTTCACCGTAAGGAACACCGTGCCCGACAGCGGCAGCGGAATGCCCGCGGCCAACAGGGCCTTGGCGTAGGCCTCGCCGAAGGTATCGCCGATGCCCATGACCTCGCCGGTGCTCTTCATCTCGGGGCCCAGCACCGGATCCACGCCCGGGAACTTGGCGAAGGGGAAGACCACGCCCTTCACTGACACGGCGCGCGGGACGCCATCCGTGATGCCCTGCTGCTTCAGGCTCTGGCCCAGGCCGATGCGGGCGGCCACGCCTGCCCAGTCGACATTGGTGGCCTTGCTCACGAAAGGCACCGTGCGGCTGGCCCGGGGGTTGGCCTCCAGGCAGTAGGCGATGCCATCCTTTACGGCGAACTGCAGGTTCATGAGGCCGAGCACACCCAAGTCCAGGGCCAGTTTCCGGGCGTAGCCCTTCACGGTTTCCAGGATCTCCTCAGGCACGCCCAGGGCGGGGATCACGGCGTAGCTGTCGCCGCTGTGAATGCCCGCCTCCTCGATGTGGGCCAGCAGGCCGGCGATGACCACCTGCTCGCCATCACACACCACATCGATGTCCAGCTCCTGCGCGCCATCCAGGAAGCGGTCCAGCAGGATGGGCTGGTCGTTGCTCACAGCCACGGCCTCGCGCATGTACTTCTCCAGACCGGCGTCATCGAAGACCACGGCCATGGCCCGGCCGCCCAGCACGAAGCTGGGCCGCACCATCACGGGGTACGCCAGACGCTGAGCGATGTCCTTGGCCTGCTCGTAGCTGGTGGCCATGCCCCAGGCCGGCGCCGGAATGTCCAGGCGCTTAAGGGCCTGGCCGAAGCGCTCGCGGTCCTCGGCATCGAGGATGGTGTTGAGTGGCGTGCCCAGCAGCTTCACACCGGCGGCATGCAGGGGCGAGGCCAGCTTGAGCGGCGTCTGGCCGCCAAACTGGGCGAAGACGCCCAGCAGCTTGCCGCCCGCGGCCTCGCGGTCCACCACGGCCTTCACGTGCTCGTAGGTCAGCGGCTCGAAGTAGAGGCGGTCGCTGGTGTCGAAGTCGGTGCTGACGGTCTCGGGGTTGCAGTTGATGAGGATGGCTTCCACGCCGCTGGCCCGGATGGCTTCCACGGCCTGCACGCAGCAGCAGTCGAATTCCACACCCTGGCCGATGCGGTTGGGCCCGCTGCCCAGCACGATGGCCTTGGGACGGTCCGTGGGGCTCGCCTCGCTGTAATCCTCCCAGGTGCCGTAGAGGTAGGGCGTTTCCGCCAGGAACTCGCCCGCACAAGTGTCCACGCGCTTGTAGGCAGGGCGCAGACCCAGCTTGTCCCGCCGCGCGGCGACCTCAGCTTCCGTTCCCGAACAGAACACCGAGATCTGGTCATCGGCGAATCCCGCGCGTTTGGCCTTCTCCAGGAGCTCTTCTGGCAGTCGGTCGACGGGGAAGCTGCGCAGGCGGCCCTCCAGCACCACGATCTCCTCGATCTCACGCAGGAACCAGGGCGTGATCCGCGTGAGGCGGTGCAACTCCTCCACGCTGTGGCCAGCCTTCAGCGCGTGGTAGACCCAGAAGATGCGCTGGGGCCCCGGGATGAGCAGGTGTTCCTTGAGGCGGCCCAGATCCAGCTTGCCCTCCAGGGCGCCGGAGATTCCCTTGTGGCTTTCTTCCAGCGAGCGCACGGCCTTCTGCAGGGCTTCCTGGAAGCTGCGGCCGATGGCCATGACTTCGCCCACGCTCTTCATCTGCGTGCCCAGCACCTTGTCGGCCTGAGGGAACTTCTCGAAGGTGAAGCGCGGCATCTTCACCACCACGTAATCCAGCACGGGCTCGAAGGCCGCCTTGGTCATGCGCGTGATGGCATTGGGCAGCTCCCAGAGCCGGTAGCCCAGGGCGAGTTTCGTCGCCACCCAGGCGATAGGGAAGCCGGTGGCCTTGGAGGCCAGCGCGGAGCTGCGGCTCACGCGGGGATTCATCTCGATGACGATGATGCGGCTGGTCTCGGGTTCCAGCGCGAACTGGATATTGGAGCCGCCCGTCTCCACGCCCACGGCGCGGATGACCGCGAGTGCCGCGTCGCGCATGCGCTGGTACTCGGGGTCCGTGAGGGTGAGCGCGGGCGCCACCGTGATGCTGTCGCCGGTGTGGATGCCCATGGGGTCCAGGTTCTCGATGGAGCAGATCACCTCGACGTTGTCGTCCAGGTCGCGCACCACCTCCAGCTCGAACTCCTTCCAGCCCAGGATGCTCTCCTCGATGAGCACCTGCTTGGTGGGGCTGAGATCCAGGCCCCGGGCCACGATGGTCTCGAACTCGTCCACGTTGTAGGCGATGCCGCCGCCGCTGCCGCCCAGGGTGAAGCTGGGCCGGATGATGGCGGGAAAGCCGGTGAGCTTGAGCAGGTCGCGAGCCTCGCCCATGTTGTGGGCGAACCCGCCACGGCAGGTCTCCAGGCCCAGGCCGTCCATGAGGGCTTTGAAGAGCTGGCGGTCCTCGCCACGGTTGATGGCCTCGGGCTGGGCGCCGATGAGCCTGACGCCCGCACGCTCCAGCAGGCCACTCTCGTGGGCCTCCATGGCGAGGTTCAGCGCCGTCTGGCCACCCACCGTGGGCAGGATGGCGTCGGGCTGCTCGGCCTCGATGATCTTTTCCAGCACGCCGAGCGTGAGGGGTTCGATGTAGGTGGCGTCCGCCCGGCCCGGGTCCGTCATGATCGAGGCCGGGTTGGAGTTCAGCAGGATGGTGCGGATGCCCTCCTCCCTCAGGGCCTTCAGCGCCTGCGTCCCCGAGTAGTCGAACTCGCAGGCCTGCCCGATCTGGATCGGACCGGAACCGAGGACTAGCACACTCTTCAGATCCGTCCGCTTAGGCATGGTGGAACTCCTGGAGCAGCGCCACAAAGCGATTGAAGGCTGGGTGCGCGTCGTGGGGACCAGGCGAAGCCTCGGGATGATGCTGGAGGCTGAAGATGGGCAGCCGCGTGTGCCGGAGGCCCTCGACCGTACCGTCGCTGAGGTGGCGGTGGGTGACCTCCACATCCTTCGGCAGGCTGGCCTCATCCACGGCGAAACCGTGATTCTGGGCCGTGATCTCGATGCGGCCGGTCATGAGGTCATGCACGGGCTGGTTGGCGCCTCGGTGGCCGAACTTGAGCTTGAAGGTGCGGCCGCCGAAGGCCTGGCCCAGCAGCTGATGGCCCAGGCAGATGCCGAAGATGGGCAGCTTCCCGATGCAGGCTTCCACCTCCTTCTGCATGCCGGGCAGCGCGGCGGGATCACCGGGGCCGTTGCTGAGGAAAAGGCCGTGGAAGCGCTTGGCGGCCAGCTCCGTGGCGGGGGCGTCCCAGGGGAACACTTCGAGGTGCAGCCCCGCGCCCACCAATTGATCGAGGATGCTCAGCTTGATGCCGCCATCCAGCACCGCCACGCGGAAGGCGCCATCGGGGTTCAGCTCGTAGCGGTCCTTGCAGCTCACTTCGGCGCAGAGGGCCTGGCCGGTCATGTCCGGCAGGGCCTTGGCCTTGGCCACGCCCGCGTCGAGGCTGCCGTCCAACTCAGTCCAGATGAGCGAAGGCTGAGCGCCCTGATCGCGCAGATGCTGGGTGAGCGCCCGTGTATCGAGGTCCGTCATCACGGGGATGTGGTGGCGCTTGAGCCAGGCCGGCAGATCCCCTTCGGACCGCGTGTGGTCCGGTGCGAAGGTGAGGCGGCGGCAGAGCAGGCCCGTGGCCCAGGGCCGCGTGCCCTCGTTCAGATCGGCATGGATGCCGTAGATGCCCTGCTCCGGAAAGGTCATGCAGACCATCTGCCCGGCGAAGCTGGGATCCGTGAGGATCTCCTGGTAGCCAGCCATGGCCGTGGTGAACACCGCCTCGCCGCCCCCGCCGAAACCCAACGGCGCCCGCCCCCGGAAGATGGTCCCGTCCTTCAGGATCAGGTGCGCGTGCATGTGCCTCCCCCCGCTCGGTGGCTCTGCAAAAACCCCGCGAAGGCCAAGCCGTCGCGGGGCGGTGAGAATGACTCGATCCTTCAGGATCAAGGTGAGTGTAACGACCTGGGAAACCGAGGATCAGCCTTTTTCTTCAAGGGGAAATCGGCCATACTGCTCCTTTGTTTCCGACGTACCGGATGGGCTTTTGAAGCATTAACTCCAGACTCCGGGCTCCAGGCCCTAGCCTGATTTGCGCCACACTGGATCCATGTGGAGCGGCGACGACATCTACTTCATGAAGCTCGCCCTCGAGGAGGCCGAGAAGGCGGATCGTCTGGACGAAGTGCCTGTGGGCGCGGTGCTGGTGTCGGAGGGCGCCCTGCTGGGCCGGGGACACAACCATCCGGTGAAGCTGAACGATCCCACGGCCCACGCGGAGATCCTGGCCCTGCGTAGCGCCGGCGCCTGGGCGAAGAACTACCGGCTGACGGACGCCACGCTCTACGTGACGCTGGAGCCCTGCCTCATGTGCTTCGGGGCCCTGATCCACGCTCGGGTGGGCCGCGTGGTGTTCGGCGCCTCGGATCCCAAGGTGGGCGTCAGTCGCTGGCTAGGTGCCCTGGAGGATGCGAACCTGAACCACCGCATCGCCTTCGAGGGCGGCCTGCTGGAAGCCGAGTGCCGCGAGCAGCTCCAGTCCTTCTTCCGGCGGCGACGTAGCCAGCACTGAAGGATCAATCTCTTCCTGAAGGAACCTGGAAGAGGCCGGACAGATCCCCGGCAAAGCCGTCTTCTGGCGGGAGGAAGGCAGCTGTCAGGGCCCTGACCAGGCTCGGTCGCACCACGCCGTCCCCTTCGGACCAGAGGAAGGCCACCAGGGGAGACAGCGCAGGCAAGCCCGGGTCGGTCGCGGCGACATGGCGGGGCCGCGGCAGTACCTCCAGCCGGGCGGGGCCGCGACTACGTCCGGCCTTGCTGGCGGCCTGGGTCTCGCGGAAGCCGGGGTGGGCCGTGGGCGCCACGAAAATCTTGGCGATGGCCCAGCCTGGTTCGGGGAACCGCAGGGGCGCCACCAGGGCGATGTCTTTGCCGAAGGAAACGAGCATCCCGGGAGCCAGACGGCGCCCGCGGATCCGCAGTTCGGTCTCTTCGCCAGGGCGTACCGCCGTGGGGATCACCTCATCGATCTGAGGGGCCTCCTCGCCGCCCTGCTTCACGAAATAGCGGATCTGGGGCGACTCGATGTATACCTGGGGAGAAAGGATCCTCAGGGTGACCCAGTGTTCCCCCGGGGCGGTGGTGGGGAGCGGCAGCATGCTGTGGGAATCCAGCGTGACCGTCCCCGCAAAGGCCAGCTGGGCCGCGAAGGTGCCCAGCGGGATGCCGTCCACCACCCACTGGGCCTGGAAGATCCCCGTGCCCTCGAACTTCAGATCGGCGAACACCACCAGGGGGCTGAAGCCCTGCTCCACCGACCTGTCCACCCGGCCATCCTCCCACCGCAGACGCAGCATGGAGATGGTGAACGGGGCCGAGGGACCCAGGCGGGCTGCCACGAGGATCGGCAGCTGAACGGTCAACGGCAGCCCCTGGCCCGCAGCATAGGGATAGGACGCACGCACCGTATACGATCCTGTCCGGGCATAGATGTGGGAGGCCACGATCCCGCCGCTGAGGGGCTGCGTCTGGTCCCCGAAATCCCAGGACACGGGCCCCACGGGAGGGTACGTCGGGGAAAGCACAAAGGTGGTGGGTGCTCCGACCACTGGTACACCCGGGGTGACGGTGATGGTGCCCTGGGCCCGCAGGGAAAGAGCGCAGAAGAGTGTGAGGGAGATGAGGAGGGTTCGCATGGGTCAGCTCCTCAGTACGAGATGTTCAGGAGAATGGAGACCGAGTTGTCGTTCGCCAGAAATGCCGCCGTCGGAGTGCCCGTGCCCGTTCCCCCCGTACTCGTCCCGGTGGGGGTCATGGCCACCAGGCCCGGCGCGTGCGTGTAGCGGCCCTTGAGACCGAGGCTGGCCCGGCCACGGCCCTTGAGGAAGGTATCCAGGAAGTACTGCAAGGTACCCTCGGCCACAGAGTTCTCCATCACATCGCCGGTGACGAGCACGGTCCGGGAGATGCCTCCATTCAGGAGGAAGCCCAGGATGCCCGGAATGAGGGCCACATCGGCGTTGAGAAAGGCGTTCTCCATGGTGGTCTTCTGGTCGCCGGGATCGCTGAGAGTGCGGGACCAGCTCAGGTTTGGAGAAACGCGCACCCGCTGGCCCATGGCCAGACTCCCTCCAAGCGAGAAGGTGGTGCTGCTGCCCGTGGTGTTGCTGGCGCCCTCGGAACGCAACCGGTCGAACTGGGCGTTGAAGGCCAGGCTCGACGCGGGCGGCAGCATGACATCGAAGCCGGTGGTGAGGCCGGTGCGTTTGCTGTTGCTGAAGGGAATGAGCGGATTGGAGATCAGCTCGGCTTCCTGGTGAGCTTGGCGAAGCCCCACTCGCCAGAAGAGGGTCTGGGTGAGGCCCACCCTCGCATCCAGGCTCTGGGACTGGTTCCACGCCTGATCCAGCCCCGGCTGTCCCGTGGGATTGGTGCGTTCATCGAGGGCTGTGGCGCTGAGGCTCCAGGTGGCGCGGTTGAAGCCGAGGCTGCCGTTCAAGGTGCGGCGGTCCCCCACGAAGAAGGCCACGCCCACCGTGCCGAAGTCCCGGCCCACGTCCCGGTAGCCCAACTGGGCGCTGAAGGGCCCATCGGCCCACAAACTGCTGAGGCGCCAAGCCTGGTCGCTGAGGTGGGGCGCTTCGTTCACCAGGTCCTTGGTGAAGAGACTCCGGGCATACTCCCCGGACAGGGCCAGGCGGCTGTCGAGGAACCGGCCGTCCAGGACGAAGGAACCCGTGGAGCCGTCCTGCACCGTGGGCGCGTAGGCGGACACCAGATTCATGGCGGTGGCGGGGTCGTCCTTCCCCGACAGGAACACCACCTTGGCCCGGAGGTTGCCATTGAGCCACCCGTAGCCGAGGGATCCACCGTAGGCCTCGCTGCCCTTCACCGGCCAGACAACGCCCTCGGTTCCGGAATGGGCCTGCGTGTTGAGTGCGAAGAGGTGACCTCCCAGGGCCTGCCCGGTGTAGGCGTAATCGAGGCCCCGACGCCCGGCTCCGGCCAACGTGAACTCGGATTCCTGGACCACCATGTCCCCGGCCTGGAGCTTGTGGTTTCCGACCGCATAGGCCGCCTGCAGATCGCCAAGGCTCCACCGGGGTTGGCCTCCGAAGGGCTGGTTGGTGTAGACCACCCGCGCGTTCAGGAGCACCTGCTGATCGCCCTCACTCTTCTGGTAGGCGAACCGGAGCTGGCCCGAGGCCAGGTTTCGCCGTTCTCCCTCGATCGGGGTCTGGTGGTGGACCATGCGCTCGAAAGCACCATCGAAGTAGATGGGGCCATGGGCTGGAGCCGGGCTCCCGAGCGCGGCTCCCGTGGCCGTGGCAGAAGATGCGGGGACCTGGCCCGCCTCGGCCTGGGCGGGAGTCGCGCCACCAACCGCGGGGGCGGTAGCGGTGCCGGGCATCTGCAGGCTCGCGAAGGTGGCCGGTGCCTCTGCAGGCAGGTACTTGATTCCGGAGGGCGTGCGCAAGGCCGCGTAGTACTCGAGCTTCGCCCCGGCCGGGAAAGGACCCTCCAGCTTGCCTGCGTAGGAGGTGCCATCCGGTCCGACATCCAGGTTGAAGCTGGAGAACTCCTCCTCGCCAGCCACCCGGTAGAAGACCACGACCCATTCGGTCCCCGCAGGCGCCGTGGCAGTGCCCTGGATGGGCCCGCCGGGCGCTGGGGGTGGCTTCAGCTCAAAGCCATCCGCGGCCGCCACCACCGTGGCGGCGGAGACGGCGGCCAGGACGAGGGCCCGCAGGCACAGGTCGATCACACATGCCTCCCAGGCAGGGACAAAACCCCGAGCGAGGTTCTACTGCTCACGCACGGCGGGACCATGCGGACCGCCAAGATGCCCCTTGATGATGGGATCGCCATCGAGCATGGCCTCGACCTTCCGGAGCAGCGCCGGATCCTTGGCAAACCGCGCGCGGGCCTCGTTCAGCATGGCCTGCCGTTCAGCCTCGGCCTGCGGCCCCGTCTTCCCGGCGAAGCGTCGGGAGATCTCGGCGTCCACTCGGGGTTTGGCTGCCGGATCCACCTTCGGAGACGCAGCCTGAAGGCGCTTGAAGTCCTGCCAGGGGCCCTTGAGCTTGGCGCCCATCTGGGTGCCGACGGTCCGGGCGGTGAGCCGAGAGGCGGTGGTCCGGTTGAAGGGCGCCATGGCCATGGTCTTGTGCTGGTTCAGGTTCAAGGCCAGGATCCCCGGCGCGGGCGCGGCCCCGGCCACATGGACCGTGAAGGCGCGGACATCCAGACGCTGGCGCGGAATCAGCGCGTTCAGCGCATCGCAGGAGGCTTTCGTCTTCGCGTGCTGGACCTTCTGCATGGCGTCGGCGATCTTTTTCGCCACAGAGGCACGGTCCAGGGCGTCCTGGATGGGCCTTTGCGCCTGATCGAGGGTGGCCTTGGCCTGCTGCATGACCGCATCGTGCACCTGGGTCATGGTGGTGACGACCTGGTTCGTGATCTGGTTGATCGCGTTGTCCACGATCTGGCTGGGATCGAAGATATGTTCCGGGTGGTTGACCAGGTCCGTGAGCATGTTCCCCAGCGTCTGGAGAGGGGCCAGCAGGGCGGTCTGCGCGATGTTGGCGGCCGAAGAAGCGGCGGAGGTCACCTGCTGTTCGGCCTGGGTGGCGAACTGGCGCACCTGGTTGATGGGCTGGGTCACATCGGGGCGGAGGGCGTCGATGGCGTCCTTGGCCCTGCGAAGGGCATCCAGCACCTGCTGAGGATCGGCTGGCAGCTGATCCATCCGCACGCCGGTCGCGGCTCCGACCGCTCCCACACCCCCGGGTTTTGGCGCGGCGGCCATGCCTGGATGAACGCCAGGAGGCTGGACACCCGCCGTGGCTGCGCGGGTTCCCGCGGTTCCAGCCGTGGCCAGCGCCCCGGCTGCCATATGGGGTGACACCAGCTGCGGCCGGCTGGCTTCGTTCACGATGGACTGGGCGGCCTGGGCAGCGGCATTGAAATCTCCCTCGGCCTGGCCCGCGAGGTTCCGCAGGTCGTTGGCCGCGCCGTTCAGCTCAGTCTTGGCGAGGTTCACCACGTCCGCCGCCTGTTGCGCCAGGGTGGAGACCAGTCTCCCGACGTTCTGGATGATTGTTTTGATGCTATTGACGAGGCTTTCCACCGCGCAGGTGAGGCCCCCGGAGGCCACTGCCCCCACGCAGCTCCAGAAATCGTCGCAACAGGCCTGCAGCGGGGCAGCGAGGGGGAAGACGCTGACGAGCGCCACGGTGGCGATGGAAAAACTTCGAAGTCTCACGAGACCTCCCAGGGCAGGGCCCGGGGGTCCCATATGGATCGGCAAAACCGAACCAGCGGGCTCCATACGGGCAGTTAACTTTCCATCTCAATGTCAGGCAACGCCTGCCGATGTTCGTGCGACAGCGTCTTTGCGTCAAGGGCCTGAATGGTATTTTTCAGAAATCTGAATCGTAGATGACCAGAATGTTCCCTTTTATATCCAACGATATCTATCTGATACCGGTGCCTCTGGCCTCGAGCATGCGAACGGCGAAGGTGGCCAGCCAATGTTCCCCCTCGTAGCTCCCCGTGGCCAGGTGCGGGAGGGAAGCCCTGGCATGGCGGTCGGCAGCCCGCACCAGGGCCGATCGTCGCGGGTCCTTCGGCCCGAAGGTCCGGGCCAGGTCGTACAGGGCCCGGGCGCGGCTCAAGTTCAAGCCGTCCAGGTGGACGATCTTGGGATCTGTGCGGTCCGAGACGGTGACGGGGCCTAGGGTGCCGGGCAGGCCGGGCAGGAACCCATCCAGCCATCGCCCGAACCGGTCGCGGGGAAGCAGGCGGGCCATGAGGGCCGCCTCTTCCAGGCAGGGCGACAGGAAGTCCTCCCCGCCCGGCTCCCAGGCCAGGGGACCGCTGTGATCTTTCCAGAACCAGATCTGTGCGCGATCGAGGATGGCCGCCTCCAGACGGGCGTCCTTCGCCGCCCTTGCATAGTCCAGCGCCAGGTCGAGGCTGAACGCCGAATTGGGATGCACACCTGTGCGGATGGGATAGGTCTGCTTCGGCAGAAAGTCCTGGAAGGCCACGGAAACCCGGTCGGCCAGAGGCTGCAGCGCCCCAGACCAGCGTCGGGCCTCGGGGGCATCCCAAGCCTTCAGTTCCGCCGCCAGCTTGAGCAGCCAGGCCCAGCCGTAGGTTCGTTCGAAACTCCGGCGACCCGGCTGGTCGAAATAGGCGACTTCCGCGGCGATGCGCTCCGGGGTCAGGTTCTCGTTCAGCACCCCACGGATCTCCGCCGCCTTCGCCATGTCCGGATGGGTGCGCAACAACCGCACCAGCATCCAGTGGCCATGCACCGAGGAATGCCAGTCGAAGCATCCGTAGAACGCCGGGTGGAGCGCCTTCGGCGCCTTCACCTCCTCGGCACTGTTCATGACGTGATCCAGCTTGTTCGGGTATTCCTGGCGTGCGCATTTCAGCGCCAGCGCCGCGAAACGGTCCGCCGCCGCGTCCGTCAAGGCCAGGTCCGCCTCCTGGGCCGACAGGGTGATCACCACCATCGCCAGCCCCAGTCCCCACGCCCTCGTCACCATCTCCACCTCCCGGATGCTGGATTCTATCGGCCGGTTTGCTAGAATGAGCGTCCCGGAGAGATGGCCGAGTGGTTGATGGCACCGCACTCGAAATGCGGAGACGGGGAAACCTGTTCGGGGGTTCGAATCCCTCTCTCTCCGCCAGAACGATCTCCAAGATGTTGATTCTAGACATCTTGGAGTTTTTGCATTTACTCACCCATATTTCTACCCATATTTTTACTTGGCTTTCGAGTTTCTGTCACCGGGCTGACCTCGACCCACTCCGTTTCCGTCTTCTCGACCAAGGGCGATGAGGTACGGTGCCCGCGAAGCAGATCGGGATTCAGGTCGGAGGGCTAACGCTGGGAGACCGCCTGAGAACTTCCGGGTGACGCCCTGAGGTCCAGCATCCCTGCAAGGTGGGACTGGAGGACCGTCGGTGCACTTGACTCGGTCTGAATGCAACGTGATACGAAACCCAGACGTATCATTGAGGAAGACCATCCAGACTGGATTGCAACGGAGGCAGCAGTGCCACTTAACGAGAGACACCTTGAGGCCGTCATTGCTGCCACCTTGGCCGTCAATAAGTATGGACTGGAGAAGTCCTACAAATTGCTTCCGAGTCTCCGGAAAGCTGGCCTCACAGATCCTGTAACGGTGGCAAAGGCCGATGCGGGTGATGTGATGATGCGGCTGTGCAAGGCCGGGTACGACCGAGGCATGTTGACCGAGATGATGGCCGGTCGGTTAATTAACCTGATGCAGGCCGTTCATTCTGGAGCACTGGATGGCCTGAATACCCTTGTCGATAACCGCGCCAAGGGAGGGGCTATGGAGCTCCTTTGCGCTGTGAAAGGCATTGGTCCAAAGGTCGCGGCTGACGCATGGATGCTCCTCACCACATAGGTCTTAGCATCACTATGCGCTCCACGCTACTCCAAGTTCGCGGCCTCGATGATCCGTTGGAATTCAAAAAGGAACTCTCGGAAGTTTTGGGAGAGAAAGCGCACAACCCGACCATTCTCTAGCAGAGGCCTGAGGTAGCCACGGGCGATCGTCAGGGCCATGATGTGCTCGTTGTAGGTTTCATCGAGCATACGGAAATCCTTCTCCTGGATCCTCATCTCGTGCTCGATTCGAGCGAGGTCGTCTGGATGAATGCCTGGGATCTTCTTCGGGCTCTCAGGATCCACAAGCTGTTCCCTCGACGTGGTCATCACGAGGGCACGGGCATACGTCACCGAGTAGTTCCCAGCCGCGACCATGATCTCGGACATCTCGATCTGGCGAAGTGGTTTCACCTTTTTGAGGAGTGACAGGGTCTTGAGGGCAACCTGCTTGTCCTGGAGCAAGCCAACAGCCTCTGGGCAGATGGTAAAGAGCAGGCTTCGATTCATGCGTACCGTATCGACCGCTAGGTTGAGCGCCCGCGCAATTCGCTCTTCTGGAACCCCAGCGTCCATTGCCTTCAGGATCATGCGATTTGCCTGGATGGGCGCAATTCGGTTCACCCGCTTGTTGAAGGTGTAGCCCTCATTGGCGAGGGAAACGAGACAGGGGGCCTCGGAGATCCCAAGCTCTCGCAGTGCTTCGACACGAGCGTGCCCATCGAGTAGAAGGTATTTCCCACCCTTTTGTGGGAACACGCTCAAGGGCTCAATGATTCCCACCTCGCGGATGGAGGCGGTCAGGGCACGGAACTTGGATGACTCCTTCAAGTTCTCGCCGGTGGCTCGCGTCGGCAAGAGCCGGTCCAGCCGGATTGTGATCCCCTCCAACTCAAATGCTGGTTCAAGCCGTGGGGCGCTCATTTCTGAAGCATTTCATTTAAATACTTCGGCAGGGCATCGAGTTTCTCGGCCCGAAGAAGGGTCACGAAGTGATCGTTCTTCATCAAATCCTTCAGAGCCGTCAAGACAAACCGTAGTTGCTGCTCGCAATGTCGGGATTTCTTCACCAGCAGTTCCTGCTTTTGAGTTTCCTTCCGCAGTGTGCGGACCAAATCCTGTTGTGAAGGTGCCTTGGATCGTCGCGAGCTAGACCTTCCTAGGTCTTTGCCATGAGCCCGACGCTCTTCAATGAGCCTGCGCATCTTCACTAGCGAGCGTCCACGAAGTTTCCCGCTGTCATAGGCATCCTGGAGGCTACGCTGCATGCCCGCATCATCAAAGGTGGCGATTTCAATGGCCGATGTGATGGGAATGTCGCCACGTTCGACCGCCGCGACCAGACGATCTTCTCCGTTCTCAATCAGGCGGATGAGTTGCACGACGTAGCTCTCGCTCACGCCCGTGATTGCGGCGATGGCAGACAGGCTGTGGCCGCGCTCCCTTAACCCAGCCAAGTCCCTTGCCAACTCCAGGCAGGATGGTGTGCGTCTGGTCAGGTTTTCGACCAGGCTACAGAGAAGGCGATCCTCCAGAGGTATGTCTACAACCACCGCCGGGATTTCTCGGGCTCCGTAGGCGATATAGGCTTCAAGCCTCCCCTGCCCACAGACGAGATCGAATCCATCTTCTCCCTCGCGTCGACTGACGGTAATTGGCTTCTTAAGGCCGATCTTGGCGATGTTCTCCACGATCTCCCTGAACTTCCCTTTGCTGCGACCTCGTGCATTGATCACGCGAATCTTATCGATGGAAACAATCTGGACCGTGGTCATGCTGCCACCACAGCCCTAACCGTTTGAGCAATTCCGAAGAAATACTCAAGCGACTGATAGCGGTATCCATCCAGGAACATCCCGTTGTCCTCCTTGATGCGAAGACGGGCCTCCCTCACGTCCAGAGACGGGAGAACGTAGTAATCGAGTGGGGCCATATTTGCTGCATCCATCCGGACGACGATGGTGAGATCTGGCACGAGCCCAGTGTCCAAGCGGACCATCCAGCGCATGGCATCGGCTCTGGAGACCTGGCATCGAGAGATGACAATCGAGACCGAATGCATGCCGTTGATGAGAAGCAGGTCCGTCCTAGGATCCTGTGTGACGGTGCCTCCATGCTCCTCAAGAGCCCTTATTACCTCCGCCATGATCTCGGGGTGAAGTCGTCGTAACCTCCGATTGATTTCCACATAGGCGAAATCCCGATCAGGCAGGTAGTCGACCAGTTGATAGGCCCTTGCGAGGCTGCCGAAGCGATGCCGGTAAGCTGAACTCGATGGCATGCCCTCTGCCTCGTCAATGATCAGCCCGCTCAGGCGACCATTGCGTTGGGCAAGGCCTCGAAGCAGTTCCAGAAACTCCGTGTCCGAGACCCTCTTGTGGCGTTCCAGGATGATTTCCTGCGCTAGAGTGAAATCAATCATGTCCACCACGGCATCGAAGGCCTCGTTGCGCCGAACCCACATCTGGGGTGGATTTTTGACACGCTTCTTTTTCAATTTGAATGAAACCTTGTTATACACGTTGTTTCCAACGTATTTTTCGTTCGTGAGCACCTGGTGAATCATCCCTCGGGTCCAGTCCCGGCCTAGCTCTCCGAAGATTCCAGCCCGGTTGAGTTCTCCAGCGATCTGCCGTTCGGTGTATCCCTCCGAAACGAACAGACGATAGATCCTACGGACCACCGCCCGCTCGTCCGGTGGGCCAGGCACCAGCACCACGCGATCGGTCTGAAGGCTCTTCTGTTCACCAGGTTGTAGCTCTGTTTTTGGTTTTCCAGCCTGATCGATGAGCAGCCTCCGTAATCCGTATCCGGCTGCTCCCCCTTGCCGGAACCCTAGTTCAATCAAGCGGCATTGGCCCTTGAACACCTTTGTCGAAAGCTCTCGGCTGTATTCACCGGCCATGGCCCGCTTGACGCCCTTCACGATGGTGCTGACCGGGCTACCATCATTTTCAAATTGCTCTGCACAGTACTGAACGTTGATCCCGGCCCGTTTACAGATGTATTCGTAGTAGGCACTTTCGTCGGCGTCCTGGAATCGCCCCCAGCGGCTCACGTCGTACACAAGAATCGTGGTGAAATCCGCCCGACCGCATTGGACGGTCTCGATGAGTTCTTTCAGACCATCCCGGCCATCAAGGCGAAGCCCACTTTTCCCTGCATCGCAGAATGTCCGGACGATCTGAATACCCCGTCTTGTGGCGTATTCCTTCAGGGCATCAGACTGATTTTCCGTCGAGTACTGCTGATGCTCTGTGGACATCCGCACGTATTGGGCTGCCTGGATCAGGTCGTCACTCATGCTGCACCCCGTCTGTCTAGGTGGTGGTGGGCTTCGGCAACCGTTCCTTGGCCCTGGCAGACGACCCTACCTGCCTCTCGGCTCGCCCACCATGACCTAATAGGTCAAGTTTTCGGCGAAAGCATGACCAGTTAGGTCAAGTCCATGGGGGAATCTGACCTGGCGTGTCGGCGTGCCCTCCTCGACAGAGGCTCCCCCTATGAACTCCCTTCCCAAACGCCTTGGTCAAAGGATCGCCAGACAACGACGGGCTGCGGGGCTGACTCAGGCCGAATTGGCCGAAAAGGTCGGTGTCCAACCTGAAACCATCAGTCGTCTCGAAACCGGGAAAAGAACTGTTTCCCTTAGAGTGGTGGCCACAATCTCTGAATCGCTCGGCCTTGAACTCCATGAACTCTTCCGACTACAGCTTTCTGACAGCGCCAAGGACCAGGCCATGGGAAGGCTTACGTGGTTTGCTTCACGGCTCACGGCAGCCGAAATCGAGCTCATTCTTGATGTCGGATCCGCAGCGTTAATGCATGTCCGAAGGGCTCAAGGGAAATAGGAGGCAATTCCGTCCACTCCCCCTCATTTCCGTCATGGCGGCCATGAGCGACGCAGGGCGGAACCCGCAAAGCGCAGCGGCCCGCAAGACGGAGGGCTCCCCCTGGGAGACCATCTTGGGGGCTTGCGGGCTCCGACCGGAGGCGCAGCATCCTCGCCAGAACGGGAAGGAGGGGGCCACCTTCAGTAGCCAGAAGGCCCCCCCAGCGCTCCTGCCGAGGCTCAGGCGGCCTCCTCTTCGCCCACGCCCTGCATCCGACGGCCAAGAATAAAGTCAGCGGCCTTCTGGGCGCGGGCGGCAGCGGTAACGAAAGCGCTCTGGTCCTTCTGAAGCTTCTCCAGCCATCCCTGGAGGTAGGCCGTCTGGTTTTCAATCACGGCCTGGTCGATGCCAACCTCGGCACACAAGAAGGCCGCACAAAGCTCAGCCACCAACTCTTCCATGGAATAATCCCGACCCCCAAAGTGAGAACCGGACATGAGTTCCTTCCGATTCAGCCGACTGGCATGGCCCGTGGCGTGACCAGCTTCATGGAAAAGGGTCTCGTAATACCCCTCAGGAGTTCCGAAGGCCTTCCGATCGGGCAGCTTCACCAGATCCAGGCCAGGTATGTAGCAAGCGCGGTCCCCGCCATAGTGCAACTCTGGACGATGCGGCATGCCTTCCCACAAGGCCTCAGCGTCCTGGATGGGGTCAAACTCGGCAGTGACAGGAAGGGCTTCTGGCAGCACCAGGGAAAGTCCTTCGCATTGGGACACATTGAAAACGATGTAGGTCTTTGCAAAGGGGATCTTCCTTCCCACCTGATCGGCTTCTGTGGCGGTGTCCTCAGTGATCTCCAAGAGCTTCCAGAAGACGACTGGGAACCCATGCTCACCTTTGCGGATGTGGCCGCCGAGCGCCTGCGCCTGACGGTAGGTCAAGAAGATCGGGTTTGGGTAGGACAGCATGCCCAGCAGGAACCAATTGGCACCCCTGTATAGGTTCCCGCTGATGTTGCGCGGATGCTGCATTCCTAAACCTTTGATGGCCCTCCAGGGACGACGCCAGGGGATCTGGCCATGGGAGAGCATGTCGAGGATGCGGGCAGTGATGGATTCATAAGCTGGGGACATGGTGGACTCCTGAATCGTGGGGTGAGGGAGAGAGAAGACCGCCCTACTGGGCGGCCTCCTCTCGGGGCTCAGCCTGCTTGCGGCTCAGGATCTGAAAGTCGGAGGCCACAAGCTCGACCACTTGGCGCTCCACGCCATGCGTGTCGGTGTAGCTTCGCGTGCGCTTCTCGCCGTAGATCAGAACGGCCTGGCCCTTGCTCAGGAGTTTCTCGGCGCGGGCTGCGAGGGTGCCCCAGATGACGACAGGCGTCCATTCGGTGTGTTTCTGGCCCCGATATACACGGCTGGTGGCTATGGAGAAGGAAGCTTTCTGCTTCCCGGTGGGGGTGAGGGCGAAGCGCGGATCGCTGCCGAGGTGGCCGGTGATGATGAGGGTGTTGAGGGTCATGGTGTGCTCCTTGGGGTCTGCCGCTCCCTGCGGCTCGACCAAGACAAGCGACGCCGCTCCCAAGGCAAGAGGACGCTTTCGCGGAGGGGCTCCCGCTCGGCGGGAAACAAGAAAGCAGAGGACTCGCCGCCGCCGGGCGCAAGGGAAGCGCAGGCAAGGCCGCAGGGAACGGCTGAACAAAAGCGAAATTGCTCTCAGCCTCTGTGTCTGTGCCGCCCCTGGAGACGGTCTGCCGGGTTAGCCCTTTGCCGGATAGACCACCCTAATCGTTCGGGCTACAATTTCGGCTGTCATTGCGGGCGCAACCTGAGCATTGAACTCCTTGATGGTTTCTTGGATCACACCTTCCAGCATTTCGGCAAGCTTGTATCGTCTGTGGGCAGGTTCCGCCTTTCGGATCACGAACCCGTCGGGGAGCACGTCCAAGTCGAGGGCATCTCCCGCCTTGATGTCGAGGAGTTTCAGCAGACCGGCAGGAATGGTGATGATGACTGCCCCACCCTGTTTCCGTGCCTTGACCAGGATCATCGTGCCCTCCGAATTGTCCCCAGCGGTGACGCAAGACAGGTGATAAGCCTGGATTCGAACAGCGTCACTAAATTCTCCTCATGCATAGCCAGCCCTCCTTTCCATGGAGAACGCAGGTTCAAGTGCCTCTTCAGGGCCTGTCGTCGCCACTCCCATTAACGGACTCTAGGTGGGACCAGCGCGGCGATCCAGGATCGGCATTCCTGCTCGTCACGGAAGATCCGGCAGAGCCTCTGATCGGCTCCGGCTGCGACGACCCGTGCCCACTGGGAAAACCGCTCGTGTGACGAATCGAAGACCGTCTCTGCGAATACCGGGCTGAATCGATCGGTCATCACATTGCTCGCGAGGAAGCATCCTGCCGGGGCTGCGAAGTAGACCTTCTTCGTGAGGCGAAGAGAAATGGGGTTGATGTTCATGTTCAGATCCATGGGCTAGGGTGATGTGAAATGAATCGAAGGGCACTCCCTTCCACCCCCCCCATAGGGGGGACACAAGGGAGTGCTGAGGCGGGTGATGTCAGTCTTCGTCAGGGGCCTCGGTGAGCAACTCCTGGATGTGGCGCAACCCCTGCTCTGAGACCTGCAAGGTACGCGGGAGCAGGTGACCGTCCTTCCGGAGCCTGGTAAGGGCGTTTTCGAGGGCCTTCCGCGCCTTCTGGCCAGCCCCGAAGACCTGCAACTGTAGGGCCTCACGGTCGATGGGTTCCTTGGCCCGGCTAAGCGCCACGAGAAGCTGGAATTGCAGGCCAAGCTCCTTGAGCTTCCCCCGGTTCTTGAAAAGCGTGGCGACGATTTCCTCCCCCTTGGGGTGAAGCCGAAAGCAGCCCTGGCCAGGATCTCCAGGGTCGATGCGGTCCAGGAAGAGCAACTCAGGTTTAGCGGCCTTGACCTTGCTGACTCGCCCAACCGCGTAGCCCAAGTTGTAGGCCTTTTCCGGGTCTAGGCCCGACCGATCGGCTTCATCCCAAGTGATCCAGCCAAGCTGGAGAATGAACCGTGCCGCACCTTCGTTGGCGCTGCTTCCGCGCATCATGCTGGGATGCAGGCGCTCGTGGATGGGGCTGCGATCCTTGCCAATCTGCCCCTCCTTCCGCAGGTGGTGGGAGAAAATGACGGTGACGCCGTACTTCCGCGAGAGTGAACGGGCCACCGCCCAGAGCATTCGCGATGAGGACGCATCATTCTCTGATCCATCACTGACCGCCGCGAAGGTATCGATGATCACCAGAGCAGGCTTGATTCCTGCCGTGATCATCATGCCAAGCTGGTGCTCCAGATCTTGATGCAACCGTGCGAATGAAGTGTCCAGAGTATGTTCCCAGTTGGGCACATAGGGCCAAAGGTGCTTTCGGTAATTGGCCTCGTTCTCGTCCGTCCAATCAGGGAAGGTCTCCGCAACGCTATCCACGCGAGGCTTGACCTCCTCAACGCTGTCATCCTCCAGGAAAACCATCAGGACTCCGCCAGGTTCATCCAAGGTCTTCCTTCCAAGCACCGGCCTCGCAATCGAGACTCCAGCAGCGATCTGCAACAGAAGTGAGGTTTTCCCGTGGTCACTGACCGCGCCGACCAGACCAGGCACCCCAAGAGGAATCATCCCGTCCCAGAGCCACCTTCGCGGAACAGAGGGAGAATCCCTCAGTTGATCCATGTTCAGCTTGATGAGTGGGCCAGGACGTGCGGGAGCCTGCACCTCCTGCATGGGGGCCTTGGGCGCACCCGCCACCAGCTTTTGGAGGTCTGCCAAGGAAAAGAAGGGGGGGAACATATCAGCGATGTCCCACCCATGAAGAAGGCCCCCTGGAAGCGTGACAATCCGCGCATACGCCGTGGATTTGGAAATCCGGAAATCCGTTGCGTACTCTGCAACGGTCATTGCAATTCTGGTTGGTCCCATTTGGACACTCCTGGTCACGTTTGTGATCACCGCGATCACAGAACCAGGATTTGGGCAGGCAACTCCACCAACCTGAGGAGACGCCTCCTCTGGTTGGTTGGACTGTTATATGGTGGATCCGAGCCGAAAACCTAGCCTAAGACCAGGTGTGACATCGGCGACTCAAGCCTATTTCTTCGCCGCAGTAGATCAGCCGCAGAGCGCAGATCTTTTGGAAAATCGACGAGGCCACCGCTCTTGCCTCCAATAAATGCATCATCTTCGCGTAGGAGCAGATGTTTAAATCGTCGGCTATTGAAGTCGGCGTCCCAATCGGAGACATACACCGGAAATGGCGAATACGGAATCTCGGGCTCAATGTCGCGAAGAATATACCCCCAGGTCATGGCTGGTCCTTCTGGTCCTTCTACTACGCGAATGGTCTTTTGGATTTCCTGGCCTGAGGTATCGATCGGGAATGATCTCCCAAGATGCAATAGTGCATGTTGTTCTGTCTCACTCGATTTTTGGCGTATTGAAAGGGTTGATTGAGATTTTGGAACACGGTCTTGTTTGGAGATCCTATCGAGCTCCTGAGGCACCCATTCGAGAAAACTGACTGAATTTTCTTTCTCGTGGCATTTCAAGAACCAGGAATCCATCCAATTCCACGAGCTAGATAAATCTCGTTTCTTAATATCAATTTTTTTCAACATTTCTGGTGTTACCAGATTGACTTTTTTTAAATTGATTCGATCTTCAATGCTGTACTCATTACCTAATTTTTTACTAAAAAACATAGAAATCCCTCTACAAATATCAATACCTTCTATGTCATCACATAGCATATCCAAGGTATTGTTTATCCATAAAATTTCGAGTTCCAAAAATATTTTAAATCTGGAATATTTCCACTGCTCCATAGCAATAAACATTTTCGCAAATTCATCTTTGGTTTCTGGGCCTGTGGTCAAAAAAGCCCAAATCAATGCCGCCCGAAATTCAGATGGTATGTCGTCCCACTCAAGCCATTGCTTGTTCCAGCGGGGATCCTTCCACACTTTGGTCATTTTGAAGTTACGCCTAATGGAACTTCTGTCGCGCATGTTTTCAACAAAAAGACCAAAGAACTGTTTGGAAGTATTTGGTCATGCGGAATAAGCACATATTTCCAAGGCTTCCCACCATTTTCAAGCTCGTGTTTTGTGGCGTGCTGGCACCACAAATCCGCTGCCGCTTTCTTGGCCAGAACAATTTCGTCCTTCATTTCCTTGGCCATCTTCGGCTCACAGATAAGCTTCATGCTCTCTGTCTCCACCACAAAATCCGGCTCGTAGGCATGGTCTTTGTTGTAGAAAATTCTGAACTGCCCCGACGCTGGCTTCATCCACTTCAGCGCCTCCCGCTCGTTTTCGAGGATCTCGGCGAAACGGCGCTCTGAATCAGAATCGAATTTCTGGATGGGATACATGCAGCGCTTGAACCCATTGAAGAGCATCTTGGGGATGTCCTGCTTGTTGGAAACGGGCGTTTTAAAGTCCCGCAGGGGTTCGTCTGTCGGGGCTTGGAAGACGTTGGCCTTGAGAACCACGAAGCCCTTCGTGACACGGGCTTCGTAGCCGGTAGCCTTCTCCCACACCTGCGCCTGCATTTGCGCGTGGATGAAGTCTCCAAGCTGCTTCTGGTGGTACTGGAGCACATTTTCAACTTCGCCATCATCGGCCAAGTAACTTTGCAGGTGCTTCACCAACTGCCCCGCTAGCTTGTACAAGAGGGCGGCATGGTCGTCGTAGGAGATGTCATCTCGATCGATGAGCTCGCGCACCAGGTAATCTTCAAGGCGCTCCTCATGCCCAAAGGCCAGTCCTGCTTGCAGGAAGCGCCTTTCGTTGGTACGGATTTCCTCCAGAAGGATGTTCCGATCCACTGGCTGAAGCCGAACCCCTGTGGTATCCAGATCGAAATCCGAAAAGCCAGAACTCACTTCTCCGGTGGGCACCACGATGATGCGTGGAATCGAAATCGTCTCTTTGACCACATGGGCGAGCGTTTGCTCGACGATGGCGGCGATGTCTGGCTTGACCTCCCCTTCCACCACTGGGCGGGCCGCATAGGCTATCTCGGCCTCACGGACGATCTCTGCCCGTACATCTTCCTTCTTCAGTTCATAGGCCCCGCGAAGGTGCTCAAAGTTGGGAAGTGAGGTAAGCACAGAGCGAACAACATTCTTTTCTGCCTCGGTCTTGAACATCGGCTCTTCGGCGGTAGGTAGCAACAATGTGTGCTGACCTCCGTCCGTGGCTTCAACCAGGGTTCCAAGAAGGCTCGCTTCGAGCACCGATGGCACTGTGACCACCTGTTGTGGTTTATCGGGGATGTCCTTCCCGATCACCAGGCCCTTCCTGATGATGGAATCAGGGTCCTTCGCATGATCCACAATGTCCTGGAAACGGTCGTGAGCCACGATAGTCAGGGTGTCTACCTCGGGCACACCTGTCCGCTTCCCGTAGGGCAAGCGCAGACCACGCCCAATGGACTGCTCCACCAGGGTTCTGGAATTGGCAGCCCGCAGCGGGACGATGGTGTACAGGTTCCGAACGTCCCAGCCCTCCTTGAGCATATTCACGTGAACCACAATTTCCGTGGGTTCCAAGGGGTCTTCCACCGCGAGCAGTTTCGCCACAACGTCTTCGGATTCCTCTCCACGTAGATTGGAATGGACCGTGATCACGCGGCTCTTGTAGCGCCCATCGAAGAAATCATCGTTTTGGATGATTGCCACTAATTCATTGGCGTGGGCGACATCCTGAGCCACGACGAGCATGAAGGGCTTCACATAGGGAACCCCATTCTGCTTCGCGTAGGTGGTGAGCTCCACTTTGGTGAATTCGTGGATTCGAACTCCGTCCTCTAACTTCAGCTTTTCTAACTGCTTTTCGGTGTAGTTGGCTGGATTGAAATTTTCCCGCGTGGCGACGGCGGGTTCCTTAACGAAGCCGTCCTTCATGGCATTCGCCAAAGAGTAGTCATAGATGACGTTCTTGAAGGGAGTGCGGCTTCCTGCACTGCCTTCGACGAAGGGGGTTGCCGTAAGCTCCAAACCCATGATGGGCTTGAGCTCGTTGATCGCTTTCATGCCAGCGGCGGCTCGATAGCGATGCGCTTCATCCATCAGCAGGACGAGGTCCGGTAGGCCCGCCAGATAGTCGAAATAGCTCTGGCCGATGTATTCCGCCAAGCGTTTGATACGAGGAGCCTTGCCGCCGCGAACTTCGCTGTTGATCTTCGAGATATTGAAGATGTTGATATGGATCGAATCCATGCCCGGTAGAGCCTGGACTTGCATCCCCTCTGGACGGTCCTCCACCCGGACACCGCGACCACTTTCGTAATTGTCGCCAGTGATGATTTCAGGATGATTGAAGGTGAAATCCGAGATGCCCTGGAAGACATACTTCGATGTTCCAGGCGTGAAGTCTGTGATCAGCTTGTTGTAGATCGTAAGGTTGGGCGCGAGGACAAAGAAGTGCCGGATGCCCTTGGCTTGGTACAGGTAGGCGATGAAGGCACCCATGAGCCGCGTCTTGCCAACTCCTGTTGCCAGGGCGAAGCATAGCGAAGGGAAGTCGCGCTCGAAATCCTCCACCGTCGGGAAAAGGGCCTTGATCGCGTCCAGAGAGGCTATCGCGTCCTGATCCTTAGTCATGGGCAGAAGGTCTGCAACCTGCGCCAGAATCTTAAGGGATTCTGCCTGGGGAGCACGGAGGCTCATGCGCCCCACGAGGGCGTTCAGGGTCTTATTCATTCTTCCACCTCCAGCCCGAGCGCCTGTGAGCCTTCGCTGGGCTTGGCTGTCTTCGGTGGCCTGCTTCGACGTTTAGTAACCCCTCCGGGCTCTGGCGTAGCCACGGGATCTAGGGGCGCGGCTCCAAGGTCAGAGGCGCTGGGAAGGTTCTGGATGTTCAAGCTGTAGTCGTCGTGCCCCCACTCGCATTTCGAAAGCACACTCTGGGGAATCTTCTTGAGGGTGAGATTCGGGTAGGACTCTGCATCACCTCGGAATGCCCCACAACACACCAACAATGTCTGCTTCTCACCGACCTCTTCGGAGATCGCGCGAAGCTGAGTCTGGGTGAGGGACTGTGTTGTGACGTAGATAAAGTCAGCCTCATTGCTATGTCCCTGCCTCCAGTAATGATCCTGGCTGGGCGCATAGGTGAACCCATGCAGCTTGCACATGGCCTCGGCGAGCATGCCCGAATTAAAATCCTTGCTGATTACCCAATTGCCCCATGGGTCCTTTTCAAGGAGAGAAGGTGCAAGGTGGAAATAGCGGAAGCCACCACCACCTTTCCAGTCCACTGCTTTGGTGATCCCGCCTGGATCTGCGCCATCTATGACCTTTTCCATGCGGGGAATTATGTGTGTTTGACAGTGTTCTCCCAACTCAATCATGATCCAGCGGCGGCCCATTTTATGCGCGACTGCGCCGGTTGTCCCGGAACCCGCAAATGAATCTAGGATTAAGTCCCCAGGATCAGATGCAATATGAATAATTCTATTAAGAAGCAATTCGGGTTTTGGGGTAGAAAAAGGTGCTTTGAATAATGTTTTTTGTTCACCCATCGCACTCTGAGTACTTCCGGCTTCGCTACTAAGCCAGACGCTTCGGGGAACAATAGCTTCAGCATCGTTTAGAAACATCTTCAGGCGTGGTGCCTTAGACTGTCCATCCTTCCCCCAATACAAAAGATTCGCTGCCTCATTTTGGGCGTGGGTTTCCAGTCCGTACCTCCAAGTCAACGTGTCCGGTGGGAAGATCAATTCACCAGTGGTCGGGTTCTTAATGCCGTAATAAAGGTTTGGACGCTCGATTCGGGTCTTATTCCCAGTGTATGTAACCGAATTCCAGGGCCCGCGAGGGTCCTTGTCGGGGTTTTTGTAATAAACGTTCTGTTGTTCCCCGCGTGGAAGTCGATTTGGTTTCCAGGATGCTTTGTCCTTTGCATAGATAAGGACGGAATCATGGTCGGTACTAAAATACTTTGCATCATTCGCCGGGGACACGCGTTTCATCCATGCAATTGTAGATACAAAATTAGCGCGTCCAAAAACCTCATCGCAAAGCACTTTCAGGTAATGCGCCTCATTATCGTCAATCGTGATCCAAAGAGATCCATCCTTAGATAAAAGTCGTTTGATAATCTCCAAGCGATCACGCATAAGAGAAAGCCAGATGGAATGCTCCAATCCATCGTCGTAATGGGTGAAGGCACTTCCTGTGTTGTACGGGGGATCGATGAAAACACACTTCACCGCCCCAGAAAATTCCTGCTCCAGCGCCTTTAGAGCCAGCAGGTTATCTCCGAAGATTAGCCTGTTGTCGAAAATGTCCGACTCAGAGACGCGTGTCTTGGCCTGGTGCGAGAGCCCTGAATCCTCCAGGAGGATCCGTGGCTCCAGGCGGGGGCGCTGGTTTTTCCCGATCCAGGTCAGTTCCAGCTTATTTCGTGCAGCCATTGGTTTTCCCTAGCAAATGCGAAAGGTGAGGTGTCCGGAAGGAGGATAAAAGGTGAACCATTCGCTTGTGTGACCTGCTGAAGATCCCATACTATGGGCAAGTGGATTGGGAGTGCCCGATCGGCGCTGGGCTCCGGTGAAAGTCGGAGCCCTTCGCTTTTTCAGGGAAAGCACTTCAATCCCCAACCTTCGGTCTTGCCCTGGGGGCTCCGAAACAGCTTGGGTTCGATCAGATCCCAGGCACGGTTCGGCTGCCTGGGGTCCATGACATGCCGCCCAATGGGTCGAGCCACCAGGTCTGCAAGCTGCAAGCCCGAACAGTTCGTCTGCTTGTTCGCGAACACGACATCCAATGGAAAATTCTGCTGCCGATAGTTCTTCCCGTCGCAGATCCTCCGGAATTCCAACTCCAGATCGTCGTCCTCCTTCTTACCTCGGCTCTCCACGATGATGTGCGTAAGCCGCCCATCCTGCCCCTTCTCTTCCAGGAACTTCACGACCCGTTCCAGGCCGAACTCCATGGAGAGTTTGTAGGGGTGATGCGGATGCACATACTTCGCCTTGTGCGCCTCCTTCTGGATGACGCAGGCGAGGATGGTGAAGGGCATCCCTTCCATCATGGCGTTCATGTCGCCCATGAAGGACTCCCGCTTGTCCTCTCGCATGAGCAAGGCGAAGGGGCCTTTGCGCTTCCGAATGTCATGCTCGTGGAGAATCACCTGGTCGTGGCCAAAATGCTTCATCTTCATGGCCTGAAGCTCGGGCACCGAATGGAGGCGGTAGTCGTCTTTCTTAACGATGCAGAAAGCGAGCACGAAGATCGGGAAGTCGGGATTGATCGACTCCAGGCTGTGATCTCCGCTCTCATCGACAAAAACGAGGTAATCACCAAAAGGAGGAGGGGGCTGGAATTCTGCTGTCATGTGTAAGGTATGCCCTCCTTGCTTACATTAATGCCCATTGAATCATGAATAAATCGACAAGCCCATGCTGAGCTTTCAACTGATCCTCGATCTCAGTGATCAGGCCTTCTCGTCGTTTGTCGATCTGGTCCTGTTGTTCATAGAGTTCGCGGCGTAGCCGGTTCCGCTTGCTTTCCAGGTTCCGAACCGACTTCTCGGCCTCGACCTTCTCCAGGAGGGTGGCGCAGGCCTTCTTCGCCTGTTTCGCCTCCCGAATCTGCCGCCCAAGGTCCTGGAGCTCCCGCTCAAGGCTGAGCTTCAGATCCTCCGCCCAAGCATCCAGCTTGGCGGATTCCTCCTCGAAGTAGCTGGTGTTCCGCAGTTCGACCTCTCCCAGACGAGCCTTCACTTGGGGCTCAAACCGGGATGACCATTCCAAGGGCAGTAATCCGCCCTGCAAGGGTTCCACCGTGGCTGGAAGCCCGAGTAGCTTTTCGCACTGCTCCTGGTCTAGCCATTGCCCATCGTCCGTCCGTCCTGCGAGCAGGAGGAATTCCTCGATCTGGACTGAATCAATGCGGAGCTTGGCCAAGCAAAGCTGACCGCCCTTCCCCCGAAATGGGTCCAATAGGCTGACCTTCTTCCCTGCCCCGGAGAGATCGAATACCAATTTTTCAGACCGCAACACTCTGCCCAAGGCCTTCTGGAGAAGGCTTGAGGCCAGGGGATGATCTTCTCGGTAGAAGGTGGCCCCTCGCTCGTCTGCCTCCGGCCACTGCATGTGGTAGTGACCACGGAAGGCACCAGAGGTGACTTCGAACCTGGGGCTGGCATCGAAAAAGGTCGCCTGACCATCAAGCTCTGTCTTGGTGAGATCCCAGAGCAGGGCTTTTCGATGGTCCAGCGCTTCTTTGGCCTTCTCCCTTCTCACCCTCAACTTGGCGGCAACGTCCTCGTCGAAATTCTCCAGAAGGGTGGTCCTGGTCTGGTTCATCCGCGCCTGGATCTGGTCATCAAGCTCTGCCTGAAGCGCCTGGAAAGCCCCCTGAATCTCCTTCGGGGTACGGCATTCCTGGTAGACCTGGGCAATCCGCTTCTCGAAGTCCAGGCCCGATTCAAGGGATCCCAGCACTTCGTCGCTGGCCCCGAACACGCCATCGAACAGGCGGAATTTTTCGGAGAGGAGCTCGAAGACTCGCTGATCGGCCTCATTGCGTCGATTCAGGAAATTCACCACCACCACGTCGTGCTGCTGGCCGTACCGGTGGCAGCGCCCGATGCGCTGTTCGATCCGCTGGGGGTTCCATGGCAGATCGTAGTTGACCACCAGAGAGCAGAACTGAAGATTCACACCCTCGGCGGCGGCTTCCGTAGCAATAAGGAGAGTGGCCTGGTCGCGGAATTCCTCAACTAAGGCCGCCTTCATGTTGACGGCCTGCGAGCCCTCAAGAATGTCCTGCCCGGCGTGGCGCTTCTTCCACCGCTGGAAGATCGCTCTGGGCTCCGGCTCGGTGTTCACGCCATTCAGCGTGACGATCTGGCCTGCATAACCCGCCTCCGAAAGCAGCTTCAACAGGTAGGCCTGTGTTCTGCGGCTTTCGGTGAAGATCACCGCCTTACGTGCCGCGCCGAGTTCCTGCGCACGGGCAAAGGCCGTTTCCAACGCCGTGATCAAGGCCGACCCCTTGGCGTTGTTCTGGATGGTCTCTGCCAGTTGCAGATAGGACCGCAATTCGGATAACTCGGCAGCAAGCTTGGCCGGATCGGCGTCCCGCTGGGCCTCGTCCTCCTCCCATTCGTCAGCCAGTTCTGGAAGCCCTTCGAAGTCATCTTCCAGGGCCTTCTGCTGGTCTTCCAGGCGCTGCGCCATGCCCTTCAGGGCACCGGCGATGGCGAAACTGGAAGATGCCAGCAACTTTCTCAACACAAGTGTGATTAAGGCCCGCTGACTGCTGGGAAGCGCCACCAGATCGGGTCGCTGGAGATAGTCGCTGATGCGCTCGTAGAGAAGCTGTTCCTCGTCCGAGGGCGTGAAATCCTGGGTGATTGGAATTCGCTGGGTGTACCGGATGTACTCCAGAACCTGTTTCCGGAGGGTCCGGATGCAGAGGGGCTTCAGCCGATCCCGAAGACTCCGGTTTCGGAAGTCTTCGTTCGGTGCTCGAAGGAACTGTTCCTTGAAAGACTCCAGATCCCCGAAAACCCGATCATCGATCAGGCTCACCAGGCCGAAGAGCTCCAGGAGCGAGTTCTGGAGAGGCGTAGCCGTGAGGAGCAGCTTTCGATAGCCCTTGGTGGCATCGGCGATGGCTCTGGCGATCTTGTTGCCAGGTTTATAGACGTTCCGGAGCCGATGGGCTTCGTCCATGACGACCAGGTCCCATGGAACTTCGCGGACCTCCTTGGCCTTCAGTGCCGCGAAGTGGTACGAGCAAATCACGACTTGCGCCTGGCCGGTGCGATTCGTATCGAAGGGATTCTGGGTCCCCTCCTTCCGGGCTTGGTTGAACGATTTCGAGTCAAGGACAACCGAAGGCAGATAGAACTTCTCATCCAACTCCATTTGCCATTGTTTTCGGAGCGTGGCGGGAAGGATCAGCAGGATCCTCCGATGGCGCTCCGCCCATTGCTGCGATATCACGAGCCCTGCCTCGATGGTCTTTCCAAGCCCAACCTCATCAGCCAGGATGGTCCCCTTGGAAAGGGGCGACCTAAATGCGAAGAGCGCCGCGTCCACCTGGTGTGGATTGAGGTCTACACGGGCTCCAGAGAAGGACCTCGACAGGTTCTCCATGCTGTCCGAGGAGGACTTCAGTGTGAGCAGTTGAGCCCAGTAGTGGCTGTGGAACGGGGTTGTCATCGGTCCTTCAGGCTATGCATGAGCCCGCAAAGAATGGGCCTTATGCAAGGCAAAGCCCCATCAGGCGATAATGCCAATTGGGAAATAGGGGCCAGAGCGCGGTTTTGAAATCATTGGATTCTGGCGACCGCCACGTTTCTTGGTTACTAGGCCCACAGCAGCTTGATGAGCATCGGGTATGTCTAAAGAAGCATAATATTTATCTGTATCTATATCCTTTTGTTCATACCAACTCTGGACTGAATCAATCAACGATGATGAATAGGCTCCGCCCTGCTGTGAATCGTCTCCGGATCTCTCGCCGATGGAGCATCCGTAAAGGACTAAAAGTTCCTTCGGGCATTCAACAATTCCCTTATCGAAAGCTTTTCGACATCGTTCTGGATGGAGTTGTGGCATCCTTCTTGCCGCCTTTTCGATTAGGCTTTTTGCCACTGGGCGCTCATCGTAACTTTCGCGGCAACAATCCAGAACAATAGTCTGCCTAATGCTAGGAAGTTTTAGCTCAGAAGAATCGAAGTCTTCTCCGTTACGCAGAGAAACAATTGTTGATTTTGTTTTTTCGGAGTACCACCCATGACCCGAGAAAACTAAAAATAAATAGTCCACATTACCGATGACTGAGAGCGTTGTTTGGAGTCGCATGGCAGTGGGACGGTCCAAAATACTAATTTCAGAATCGTACCAAAGACCGCCAATAGGAGATTTCAAAAAGCTTGAATAATTTTCTACATCACGAGCTACTCCCTCGCAATAATTCGAAGCACCGGCTTCACCAGGATTTGCAATAATTAATGCTTTGCGAGTCATCTGTTCTTCCCTTTATCTTGAGGGTTTTTTTCAACTTTCTCAATTAAACTCGGAGCCCAGCGCTCGCTGTACCCAGATACGATCGATGTAATAAATATTCCAAGATATGGAAACTCCGCCGAGCGCAACATTGGTACAACAGCACCAAGCCTGATCGCACCGCCGACAATTACACCAAAAAGTCCACCGGCCATCATCCTTGCCAGGGCCTCTAGGACATGGAGTGATCTTGGAGCTTCACTCGTAATATTGGATTTCCCAATTCGAAATATCATAAACAGTACTGCTCCGAGCAAGCCGCCTACAAATGCCATCAATAAAATGGCTACATTTTCACCGACTCGTTCAATTATCTTAATTTTAATAGTTATGCAGTAAATAGCGATAATAGCCATGATTATTGCAGACCAGCATGCGGTGCAAAGTTGCCAATATCGTGCCTTTTCAATATTTCTTAATTCAATATATGCGATCGCGGAATCCAGCATTGTTTCAGCGTTTTCATAGTCACCTTTTAACGACCTAGCTATAGATTCTCCGACCATTCGTTTGAAATCAGTTCTTATGCGTTCATCATGGTGACTATTTGGAATGCACTCAGCCAAGGCTGCCCTATTAATTATTTTATTGTGCCTTGTGGGATCTGTCTGAATCCCTGAGTTATAGGAATCCATCGTCTTCCAATCAATATCGAAATGCTCATCAATGCAAACAATAAAATCATCATTATCCATAACCAAATGCCGTATATTCACTCCCGGAAGCTTGGGGCTTGTCTCAAAATTTGGCACTATTCTCTCCCATTGCATTAGTACCAACACAAACCTACACAGCGAACAGAGCGTTCAAGCTTCTAGGTAAATACTACACCCTATAGAAGATCAAGGTTGCACCTCCATCGACGGCAACGTGTGTAAGTCATCAGGCAGGCGAAAATCAGTCAGGACCTGGTGCATGCGTTCTGCAACCGTTTCCCATTCACCTGACAAGTCGATCGTGCAGATCCGAACTCGATGCCCCGATAACACAACGTCTTCGATGAAATTGACCTCGACGGCGGGGTACACCAGCAGCCCTTCGATCCCTTGCCCAGGGCTTGTGGCACCTAGGTTATGGATGTAGGTCATCAACTGGTACAGATGTGAAGACCGGATCTTTGGCTTCTGACTCCAAAGGTTTGACTGAAGTGTTTTCCGGTAGAACTTGCATTCCACGACGACCACCCGTCCATCACCACGTAGGACGGCATCGGCCTGCATTTCAGGCAGGAGATCCGGAGGGTTCGGGCAAATCCAATGGATCCGCTCTTGAGGCCGAACTTTCCAGCCATCAGCTTCAAGCGTCTTTTGATAGAACCTGGCGACGAAGAGCTCGAAGAGCTTCGCCATCTGCCGTTTGTCTCGGAGGAAGTCACGGAAATAGCGCTGCCCTGTCTCCTCGTTGATGAGGAGGTTTTCGTGTACCAGTTCACAGAGGTGCATGAGCAGCCGGTAGTGTGCATTGTTCCGGTGAAGGCGAACCTGGGCAAAGTGCGACTTTCGGATGTGCAGGGGGCTGATGCCCTCCATCCGACGAAGCACTGAATGGACCGCTGTTCTATTGTCAGAGTCTAGGCCTGGATAGGCCCCAAGGCCCCTTAATGTCTCTTTCAGGATTCTGTTATGTAGGAGGTCGGGAAGGAATTCCTCGAAATCACACTGCACCTTGCCGTGTTCAAGGAGAAGGCGGCGGGTAGAAATCTCGAAATCGATTCTGCCTCTGATCGTGCTGAGCACATCTGATTGGGGAATGTAGCCCTGATCCATGCCGCGCCGAAGCAATTGTTGCGTTCCGTGGACCAGCATCCGGGCCAACAAATCTTCAACGCTCGGAAGATGCTCGATCCCCCTTGCAAGCTCCCTGGACTCCTCCAGGAGGTCCCAGGCGTAGCTAAGCAAGTAGTAATAGTTGCGGATCGGGATACCGGTCATCTCACAGGCCCTGCAAATCCTTTATCCATCGGTCTGATTTCTTGGGGTCATCGAACCAGTACTCTCTCAGTAGGGGAGCGATCTTGAACCGAATGACCCGCTGATAATCCTCAGCGGAGTTGATGTCGCAGAAATAGCTGTGGCCGATGCTGAAGCCTGGTCCAAGGTTCGAGGTGTCCTCGACGATTTCCTTGTTCAGGCGCTTCATCTTCTGGATGATGTTCACTGCTAGGTCTTCGGGGCAATTCTCGGTGAGAGCGCTTTTGAACTCATTGCTCTCGAAGGCCGGAAGAAGATCTACATAGGAGAACCGGCGACGTAGCGCGTAGTCCACCACGGCCAGTGAGCGGTCTGCCGTGTTCATCAAGCCAAGGATGTAGACATTTTCCGGAACGAAAAACGTTTGACTGTCCTCTTGATAGGCGAGTTTCAGCGCGAATTCTTCTCCCCGCTTGTCATTCTCAACCAGCATCAAGAGTTCGCCGAAGATCCTAGAAATATTGCCCCGATTGATCTCATCGATGATGAAGACATGCTTCTTAGGCGAACGCCTAGCATCGAGGCAGAACTTATAGAAAACACCATTCCTCAGGACAAACCCACCCTCGGGACGAGGCCGCAACCCTTGAACGAAGTCCTCGTATCCATAGGACTGGTGGAACTGAATCATGGCGACTTGCTTGGGGTCCTTAGTCTTCATCAGCGCGTAGGCGAGGCGCTTCGCGAAGAATGTTTTCCCGACACCTGGCGGTCCTTGAATGATCAGGTTTTTATCGCGCTCCCACTGCCCCAGCCACTCTTGGACCGTGGCTTCCCCCACAAAGAGCTCCTTCACCGCATCTTGAACGGTGTATTCGAGCGCCTCTTCATCTTCTGGCTCAACTGCTTCTACTTCTGAAACAGGATCAGCGCCAAGAATCGTATCGAACTCAGCCTTGGTGAGTTTATAGAGACTCCCCTGCCGGTTCCCCTGCACAGGCCCGCAGTCTGCCAATGCTGGCACTGCCTTGAGCTCCTGGAGGGATCGTGGCTTTTCCAGGTGACGGAGGATCTTGAAACGAATGCATTCACCCTCCTCAGCATCGACATGAATCCCCTTGGTAATCTCCAAAAGACTGGTCACTTTTTGCTCAGGCGTCGTTTCGTATCCGATCACTAGATCACCCGGTTTGACCTCCTGGAAGCAGGCGTAGACCTGACGCTTGTTGTCTTTATCGTTGTGGGTTGTGTAGACCTGTTCCCCGCCGATCTCGCAACTAGCGACGCTCCAGATACCGGGGGAACAGTTCATCCAGTAGTGCTTTGGACCATCTTCAACATCAACTTCGTCGGTCTTGATGCCGACAGTCGCAAGGATGGCGGCGACGGATTCCTTGTACCGGGTGATGTTCGTGAGGGCCTTGGTGGCGAAGCTTTCCCCATCCGGTAGAGTCCAATCCCCCTCGTGGATCCAATCCACGTCACGGACATTTGGGTACTCCGGACGGGTGGGGTCATGCCGGTAGCCACTTCGGACAATACCCACGCCAAGGATCTTACGATTTCCCTTCTTGGCAATGACAAGGTCACCTTCCTTCATAACACGGCAGAACTCCCAGGCGGCTCTGGCATCGTTGGTGGGCTCTACATCCTCCTTCGGATAGAGCACCTTGAGTTGCTGGAGGATCTCATCCTTCGTCTGGTAGGCGTCCAGCGGTCCAAGCAAGTCTCCACCGTAAACTGCGATGGATTGGCTTCTGCACTCCTCCCAGAATCTAGCCTGAGGTCCAGGAGCGAAGACCCAGATTTGCTGCCCACCCGATTTGGGCTTATCCCCAGCCTTCTTGGGGATCTTCGTTTCGAAAATCCAGCTTAGAAACTGATCCACTTCGAGGCCGATTGGTGCTCCAATTCGAATGCCGACGACGCGTTGATACTCCTCGAAGAGAGGAACCATGGCAACGTTGAAAGCCGTGAATCTCTGGGGGAAATCCGCACCCTTTGGAAAGATGGGATAGATCCCAAGGTATTTGGCAGCGTCCGTATCTCTCTGGTTCATGAATAGAAATTTTTCTGGAAAGAGTTGTCCGATCAATTCGGAAACAGCGCTAGGGCCAATGAACTTGCTTGCATAGGCTTCCTTGTCGCCCATGAAGGCTCGCATACGGTCTTCAACAGAACCCTGGCCATGAGCCAGAAATTCAAACGATTCTCGATATTTTTCGATGGGGTAGTTCGGTTGGCCGAACGCTCGTGTTTTGGCCAGTTTTACGCTGTTGAATGAATGTAGCTGGTCGGCGAGCTCTTGAAAGTTCGGCCACTCGGCCTTCTGGAGGTTTTCAGGCTCAAAGAAGGCCTGTACGATTCGGTTGTAATCCAGGACGAAGGTCCGGTCCTTGAACCAAGATTCAGCCTGGGCAGCGAACTCTTTCATAAGCAATTCAAGGTTCGGACTGTTACCCGTGATAGGTGATTGCTCGGACATGGGGGTATCCCTTGGAAAAGACGGGCGGCTAAGGAGTTATCTCATCATCCACCAGAATCCGAGGGTCGTGCCAGGGATTAGAAGGACCCAGGCGCACCCGCGTAGGCCGAAGGTGGTTCGGCTATAGATTCGGTTGTAGGCAGCTTTGCGCGGATTGGTGAGCCAACCCCAGCCGCGAGGAGCCTTTAGGCCCATATTTTGACGAATGAACCTTGCTGGGCTGGTACGGGCAGCGATTCGCTTCTTCAAGGAGGGGGTTCTCAAGGCGATCTTCATGAGAGCTCCACACATTTAGTCAAAGGGGGGAAAGATTTCGTCATTGTCCCACCATGGAATGGACAATTCTTGTCGTTTCTTGGGCGGAATGAGGACTGTAATCGCCGCATTTGATTTTTCTGCCCCTCAGCCTCCCGGATTACCCATCATCATCTGGTAATGCCCTTCGTGTTTCATCTTGTAAAAAATAGCCTCGAATACCTTTAGATAAGCCTCGACCATGGCTTCATCGATCGAAACATATAAGTCATCGTGAGCGAAATGCGATCCATCGTGAACCCAGGAGACCAGGGAATTACAGAGGAGTTTTTCTTTCCCTTCAAACATCTCGCAGATCTTATTCAGATCGACCCTACCTAGGATTTTGAAGTAGTTTTCCAGTATTCGCCGAAGCGTGTTCTGAATGGTCAAATTGGTTCGATCAGCCTTGCGAACTTCTGCCCAGAGAAGTTCGTAGGATGTCTTGATCGGGTTGGACGGATGATTGTCGAATTTGGAAATATCTCCCGGCTTACGAACCACCCAGAAGGTCTCTTCGCATAGGCAGACTGCCTTGTCCCGTCTGGGATTGAACGTGACTTCCTTGTGGAAATATACGTTGTGGGTCAGGACAAACACTTGCTTGAGGTGCCCAACCCCCGTCCGAACTTCTTCAAAAAGACCCTTGATAAGACTGCCAACGATGAACAAGATGTCGCTATCCAAACTGGATACCGGGTCGTCAAACACGACCACACGATCCATCGTCATGCCGCTTTCCGAGTCGCTTCCCTTCAGGAGGTGATAGAAATATAGGAAGGTAACAAAGGTCTTTTCACCTTCGCTTAATGTCGCCTTTGCATCTGTCCCGTCTGAACGGATTAGTTTGTAGGAGGTTCCACTTGCCGCCTTCGCGAGCGAAAACCCCTTGAATCCGAATGAGGAAAGCAGGGCATTGATTTCATCTATGGTTGGCTGAACGCTGGTCGTCTGCTTTTCCAATTCCCGAATTTCAGCCTCCTTCTTTGTCGATTCGCTCCTCGCGGTCACGATCTGCGAAGACATTCCGGCAATCGCCTTATCCAGGGCCTCCTTGGTCTGTTTGTACGTCACCAAGTAATCCTTGAGTTCGTGGTCAAGGAGGAATTTCCATACTTGCGCCGTGAGCTTGGTGCGCTCCTGCGAGAGGTTCGCCACCATCCGGTTATGCTCACCAATCAAGGCGTTTGTAGAATCGATGATCGTCTTGAGCGCTGCCACGACATTGCTGATCGATTCGAGTTCGATAACCTGGCTTGGCTCCTTCTTCTTCTGGCTGATCCTCTGGTAGTTGATGGTGAAGATGGAGTCGAGAAGCTCCTTCTCCGTTTTCAGCTTCTCCGCATCCAAGAATCGGGATGGGGCGGCAAGAATGGATGCGACCTGCTGCTGGAGCCGAGCCGAGTCTGTTTTGTAGTTCGTTACGAGGTCGTCGATGGCCTTGCTTTCGTTTTCAAACGTCTCATCGAAGTATTCGTTCAAGCTTTTAGCAAACAAGTCCGTCGTGTTCTGCTGACAGAACGGACAGACCCCTTGATTCAAGTCATAGAACGCACGACCTTCGCGAACCCAGTCACTATTGGCAAGTTTCCTGATCATCGCCGCGATATCAACATCATCTTTGCCAATGACCCGCTTCCCAAGAATGGGGTTGGTTTCATGCGCAATCGATTTGGTCGCATCTAGGCCAGGGATCAACTGCTCTGTGGTAGGAGTTGTGCCAAAAACGGTTGCGGCTCGCTTCTCCAACTCCTCCAGTGTTGATAAAGTTTCGGAGTTGTTGGACAACTCCAAAACCAACTTTCCTTTGAACTTCTCCGCGCTTCCGCGAAACCCTTCGAATGCGCCTTGCAGCTTTGGATCATGCTTCTGCTTCTGCGCCCAGCATTTGTCCTTAAACTCCGACTCCAATGCAGCAAGCTCACCCTTCTTGCCACCCGTTCCATCCGCACCCTGAAGGCTGTTGGTCAGTGTTTCGACCTTCTTGGTGAGAGCATCAAGCTCATCTTTCGCGGTCTCAATCTTGGTGAGGGAGTCTGCCTGTTTCTCTCCAAGGGTGAATACACCTTTTAGGTCAGTCGATGGATTGAAGTTCCTGTCCACGAAATCGCGGTTGTAAACCATGGGTTGAAGAGGCGTGCCGCGTTTCCAGGTCACCTTGCAGGTCGGAAATGCTCGCTCATCTGCAATGACCCGGCTGATCGTGGTTTTGCCGGTGCCATTCGCTCCATAGATGAAGTTGAACTGCGAAAGCCCATCCAGGGTTTCGGGCAGGGCTCCGAAAGTCGCTGTGCCTGCAATGCTGATCGCTTCAATCATAATGGGCCTTCACGAGTTCGACTTTCACCAAGGGCTGGTGCAAAAAACTTTCGAGGTCAAATGTAGTATTTGAAAGGCAAGGGATGCCCGGAATCCTTGGCGAACGGACCAGCCGTAAGAATTTCACCCACGGCATCCGCAAATTTTAGGGTTACGGGCACGCCATCGGCAAACGTGCAGGAATTGTAGTTCAGCTTGGTGAGAGCGAGAACATCCGCCATAACCGTTCGGATGTCCGAATCACCTCGGCAGATCTGGATGAATATGGGCTTCGGGACTTCCCGTCCTGGATAGGTTCGAAGGCGCGGTACCATGCCCTTCGTCCAGAGAAAGCCGGACTTCTCGTTCACCAGATAGGCTGTCCCACGGAGAACAGGATGATCGCCGGGGCGGAATAGCTTGATCGCGGCAGAAGGGCGAATCTGGACGCCAACGACCTTGGTTTCGCTGCCCGCTCCCTCCATGAATCCGGACCACTCCTCGTCACGAAGGGAGATCTGGCCGTGCAGGAACAACTCCTTAGGAGATTTTCCATTTTGCTTTCGATAGGCCTCGATGCACATGGACACGATTTCTTTGGCCGACTTCTTGTCTAAGTGAAAGTCCCCTCGCTTCTCATGAAACCAAGGGCCAACGGCACCTCGGAATACCACGCCATCTCCCGAGTCCATGAACATTTGCGCCGCACAGCAGGCGGTCCTGGTGTCCGCCTCCCGCTCCATCTGTTTGAAGACCATGCCGATGTAGCAAACCCCGTCACGGGCTGCTCCCAGCTTCCAGGGACGCCCACCGGACTTGTAGTAGACAGCAGTCGCAAGGTTCCAGGCGATGGCCGATTCCAGGGTTGAGTCTGGGCAGAGCGGTTTGCCAGAAGCCGAGACAAGATCGGCTTCGGCGATCTTGATTTCCCGGATGATCTGAATAGGAACCAAGTGCGGCAGAAGCCGAGCCTTCAGTTGATGCCTGAAATTGGCCTCGTACGTGTATTCCTGAGCCAATTCCTTCATGTCTTCGAATAGGAACTGTTCAGTCGCGGACTTTCGGAGATCCATTTTGCTCAGCCGGTTTGCCGGTTGGACCTTCTCACTTGTTGGGACCTGGGATTGAGGCCGACAATAGGAATACACTTCTTCCGGAATGAGCACACACCAGATTGTGGGAGTGATATCCTCGTCCATCCTGGCCTGAAGGATCTTCTCAACGTAGAGATCCGCCGTCTGAAATACCCGCTGGTGTTTGTCAGCATTGTGAACTCTGCGGCTGATCTCATCCGCAGGGATCTCAAGCTCAAGCACGGGGTTCGAATCCCAGACCGTCCTGAACACTGATTCAAACCCAGGGAAAAGTGGGCGAGCGGTCGCGCCAGGTGGGCCATAAACAGGTCCCTGAACTCGCGTCACCCACTTCTTCATCCGATCAATGCAAGACCTGGGTCCAACCGCTGCCCACTGGATCCTGCCAATGGCCGGATCCTCCAGCGGACCAAACAAGGTGAGCCCATCCCTTGGGTCAAGGGTTGCCTGACCATGGCGGAACAGCAGCGACGGCTCGGGGATGTGGACCAGTTCAATCATGGACCCTCGACTTGATTAAGGGTGGCCTCCTCGAAAGCCGGGTCCTCGGGTGGATCCTCATCCCTCTTGAGCGATTCCTCGGAGTAGGAAAGGGGGCTTCGGAATTGAATTGGTGTGATGGGAACATCGAAGGACAAGGACGAAGAAAGGCGCACCAGAATGCTTTTCCCGTCGTTCTTGTTGGCCAACCATTGCAAGCATGCAAGCTGGCGGTCGCGCCATTCCGCATTCCACCAATCTTTGCACGCGGATCGTCTTGCGGCATGGAGCTTCGCAGCAGAGGAAAGGAGGGTGCTCCCGTTCGTGGTCGCCAGGACATGGGGATACAGGGCCAGCAGAAGGAACGGATCGATCCGAACCTCAGCGCTCAACCCGTAATGCCACTGGTTCTCCTTCAACTTCCCGATTAAGGTTCGTCGTCCCTTGAAACCCGAATTCTCGAAGGGCACGAACTCTTTACCCTTGAAGTGGGTCCGATTGAAGTATCGGCAACGCTTCTTGCTCGCCATTTCATGGAGCGCCAACCCCGCATCGGACATGGCTCTATCCCATGAAACTCTGAGAACCCGCAAGAGCGCGAATTGGCACTGCTCCCCGTTCAAGGGAGCATCTTGAATGCTCCCAGCAAGGACATCTTTGGTGGCGTATTGGGTTGAATCGACCTGGGTAAGTCCCAGTTCTTCCGCAGTCGCAAAGGACAAGGTGGATGAACCGATCCGGTGCGCAGGAAAGCGAAAACCCATCCGCGAGTTCTGCTTGATTTTATCCGTGTGAAGGAAAACTTGGCTGGGGAGATCTTCGACGGGAAGCCAGTTCGAAAGCAGGACTTCAGGTTCGTGCTTGACGATTTCCTCGCCCAAATGATTTGCGTCCCACCAGGATCGGATGGTCGAGGCATTGAACTTCGCTTCGTCTCTCGGCACCGTGTCTTCATTCAGTTTCTTGAGTAGCTTGGCAAGTCCCATAGCCCAGTTTCCATGGAAATCAATGCCATTCAAGCGATGGATCTGGATGCTGAATTCGCTGAAAGGAAGATCATCGATCCGGATCGGGATAATGAAATCGTGGATCGAAATCTGCCGTGCGACGGTAAGAGCAACTGCCAATTCGTTCAAGGCACCTTGCTTAGTCTTGGAAGCTCTTGAGGCAACAAACAGGAACTTGATGGTTCGATCCCGGATCGCCGATTCGATATCAACCCAGAAGTCCTCGCCACCAATCAACTTGGTCACATCAGACCAAACCGCGTATCCCTGAAGACTTAGCTGAAGGCTGAGCCACTGCGTGAACTCGTTATCCTCTGGGTTGGCGTGGCTGATGAAAATCGTGTCTCTCATTGCTTCCATGCGAGTGGCAGCTTCCTTCATGGGCGCAACTCATCCGACATGAGGAAGTCTATGAGAAGGAAAGCACTGGTGGTGGCCATTGCAGTGAAGTCTCCGAAGATCCTCCCCAGTCTACTGCTGGATAGTGGATATAAGTGGCTGCAATCCCACGATGTCAGGCTAGGTCGTTATCCACCTTCACCTTTGGCACATTGGCCAGGACTGAAGCTAGGAGCGGTCCCACCCTTCAGCCGCCCGGAAGCTATGCCAGGTTTCGGCACCGATCACCATATGGTCAGCGAGAGGCACTCCTAGACTCTCTCCGGCATCACGAAGACGCTTGGTCAGGGCGCAATCCTCGCGGGAAGGTGTCGGATCCCCAGATGGATGATTGTGAAATGCCAATGCCGTGGCCGCGCCATAGCGGAGTGCCTCCCGGAAGAATTCGCGAGGGCTGATGAGCGTGGCGGTAGCAGTGCCCTGGCTCAGGATGCGTTCCGCCAAAAGTTCACCTTTGGCGTTCAGACTCAAAAGCCCAAAGCGCTCTTCGGTCCAGCCAGTGCAGCGAGGGAGAAGATACGCTCCAGCGGCCCGTGGGGAACTGATTCGCGGGCGCTCGGCGGAGCGCTGGGATCGGCGTTGCACTTCCTGGAGGATTGCGAATCTGGCCATCTCGACCCTGGTGAGACCAATGGCTTGGAGCTCGGCAGGTCCCATGGCTGTCATCCGGGCGAGGCTGCCAGCCTGGGCGAGCATTGTCTCGGCGCGTCCTGCGCGAGTCCGCGTCAGCATGGCTTCGATAATCTGCGCGTCACTGAGGGCTTCCGGACCATACATGGCCAAGGTCTCGGACACATGTGAGAGCTTGGGTGTCGGCTGGGATTCACAGGAAAGCAGGGGCTGGGGGACAAAGGAAGCGTGGGGGTTCATGGCTCATCTCCGTGCCCATCGAGTCGGGGCACTCACGAGACGGTGGCCCCCGCTCCCAAGACCCGAACCGGGAACGCACCGGGAACCGGGCAGAGAGCGGGCAGGGGTGCCGGGCGCGGGGAATGGACATCCGGCAGTGCCTGACACGAAATGGGCACGGGAGCCATTCCCCCGTGCCTCTTGTTCCTCGGTTCTACAAGACCCCAAGCCGCCGTTCAGCTTCCTCCTTCGTCCCGAATGGCCCGGCAAAATGGTTTACCGCTTCCTCCGCATCGATCCCGTAGAACCTGAGGACCGCCCTGAGTTCGGTAAAATCTGCTGCTTCCGGGGAACGGCACACCGCAACCTGAACGACGCTCCAAAGGTCGTGGGCTTCTTCCGCCACAGGAAGAAGGGTTCGCAACACATCTGCGCCCGTCAGACCCGCCGCCATCAACGCGGTCGCAACGTCCGCCCATCCGGCAAACATCTCCTGAAGATGGACCACGATGTCCTCGTATGGCAGCCCAGAAGTCTTGAGAGCCGAGGCCGAAGCCATCCACGCGCCCTTGGCTCGAAGCCCCTCAGCAATGGCCCGTTCCTCAAATCCGTTGGCCGCCAGTTCCCTGGCGGCGGCGTCCCATCTGTACCCGAGCTCCCGAAGGCGCTCCAGTCGTGCAAGTGCTGCTGTTGCGTCGTGAATCTGGCTCATAGCCATTCCTCCTCTTGGGTGATGGCCGGGCCCCCGGCCTGTGTGAGTGCGTTTTCTGGTGTGGGGATCGCGACTGCTGTTGGAGGTGATGGCAAGTGAAGCTCGCCAAGCATCTCCAGCCCACTCCCAATCGGTTCAGGACTGATGAAGGTTGCGGACAGCGGATTCCATCGCTCTTGGTGCGATTCGCCCGATTCCTGTGAGATCTCCTCGACGGCCATTGCAGCCATGGCCCGCGCTTCCTCCCACGGATCGCCCGCTTCAACGCCAGCCCCAAGAGGCGTGTTCGGGACCGGAAGACTCAATGGGAGCCAGTAGGTCCACCCATTGGCCCGTGCGATCGCGGCACGTTCGTCGGACCATGTTCCCCAGGCGTCAATCGGTACCAGGTCGGCCTCCTTCTCGGTTTCCTTGGAGTGCTTGTTGGCTGGCTTGATGCGCCTGGTCCACTTTCCGAGAACACGCGAAAGCGTTTCCCGCGTGTCGTCTTCAGCGTTTCGCATGAGCCAGATCTTGCTTCCGAAACCCTTCACCACAGCCTTCCAGTTCTGGGGGTACACATCCTCCATGAGCCCCAGATTCTGGATGGCGGCGACGAAGGCAACACCCTTGCTTCTTAGGAGGACCAAGGCCCTTTCGATGCTGGGCAATCGGCCAGCATCTCCGAATTCATCGAGCAGGAGAAGAATTGGCGCGGACCCCTCGGCGCGATTTCTCAAACGGCCAATCAGCATGCCCCAGAACAGATGGACCGGAGTCCGCAGAGCATCGGACATCTCGCAACTCATCACCCATCCACCTCGCGTGATGAACTCGTCGAGAGAGACTGTGCTATCTCCTTCCGTTATTGTCGCCACCCGAGGGGCTTCCCATCGAGCAAGCGTGGCGACGAGATCCTGGAGAATTGGCACCTGTGATTTCGGTTCCTTGAGGAGGTCCTTCCAGATCGAATCGAGGCCTTCCAAGAACGTCTCCAGCCGCGTCCGCCTTAGTTCTCTGGAGATTTCCTGGAGGCTGCTCCACGGCTGGGAGTGGAGAATCGCCGAGAAAAGCACACGTGCCATCTCCCTGACCCATGGATTTGCGTCCCGAGCGTTTGTGGGGAAAACGTAGTCGACGATCAGGTCAATGTCGTCTGGGCTGCGGATTTCCTGGAGCGGGTTCCACACACCACTTCGGGTCTCGTGGCCTCGTACGTCAAGGCCCCAGACGAGGCGTTCTGGAAACATAACTCGGAAGGGGAGTTCCGATTTGCTGTCTTGGTAGATCCACGGGTGGGTCGCTGAAAGCATAATGTGGCCGTAGAAGGCACTGGTCTTGCCGCTGCCTTGAGGCCCAAGGATGAGGATGTGACGCGAGAGCACATCCCACCGCAGGAATACGAATGTGAGGTTCCTGACCTTCCTCTGAAGAGTCATGAGCATCCGACGTGCTTTCCGCCCACAATCGCGATATGCGAGCAGAACGGCCACAGGCTTGCCGTTTCCTACGCTCTTTCCGTCCTGGCGGTCGAAGCGCCCCCAGTCCTCGTGAAGGTCCCGAAATTCGGCACTCGCCCAACTTTCACCGCGCCTGAGGTACGAGGGATGAGTGTCCCAGGTGATGAGCACAATCACGGCAATGGAGCCGATCCCCAGGTTGGCCCAGAGGAATGATCTGGGTTCCCTGTAGGCCCAGTCCCGGAAGGGAACGGATTCTATAGCGAATGCAAACAGGAATCCGAAAAAAAGTAGCCCCGTGAAAAGGGCCGCGAGCTTTCCCGATCGCCGATGGAGAAGCTGTCGAACCCATGGTTTGGAATGATGCACCAGCCAGTAGTGGGCATCGACCCCACTCACCAGAACATCGCGGAACACGATCCACGCCAGGCCAAAGCCGCCTAGGAGGATCGATGGCCATGACACCTGTTGCCAGAGGCGGAGCAGTTGAGAAACCGTGATGGGGTTCATCGGTCTACCTCCAGGTGGGGACGAGAGGCCTCCTGAGCCGCCCTGGCAGTCTCTGTGGCCAGCCTTACGGCCACGGCCAAGGGAGAGCCGGAGGGGAGGATCCTGGCGAGTTGCATGGCCCGTCGCAGTGACTCCGGAAGGTGGCGGGCGAATTGACGCCCCGCATTGCCCCTTGCCAGGTCGGCCATTTCGCTGGCCTCGAAGGGAAGGATCTCCCTGCCCATGGCGTTGGCCGCCTGCTGCCCACTTCCTACCAGCCCACTCCCGGCGCGGGCAAGGCCCTTGCTGGCCTCTCGACCTGCCGCCGTGAGCTCCGCCCGAGCCGCTGGCAAAGCCATTGCCAGGGAAGCGCCTCCCGTAACAGGTGCCGCCAACGCTCCCAGGGCCAGGGTGGAGACGCCACGGGTTAGCCTCAGGCTTACTTGAATCGCAGCTTTGGCAGCTTCCATGGTTGTCTGCAAGGCGACTCGGGAGGCCTCTGTCGCCAGGGTTATGGTGATCCGTGCCGTGGCCCGGAGCGGGCGGGGAACACCAAATTCACGCATGGCTGAATCCACCCCAACCTTCGTGACCTGACCAACCGCACCGATGGTCCGGCCTACCTGCCTTCCGCCCATCTGGATTCCCTGATCGAGGGACATACCAATGGCCCGCATTCGGCGTTCTGATTCACGCCGATCCAGGCGATGCAGAGCCCCTGTTCGGCGGTGCTCGACTCGCTCTTTTTCAGAACGATGCCTCGGACCATCCAGGCTGCTCCGCGCCTGGTAGCGAGCATCGAGGGCGGCAATCTCCAGGATGTAACGCTGCTCGATGAGCTCTCGGCTCTTCGCTTCGAAGGGACGTGCCACCTCCGTCTTTCGCCCTGGATCAGCCCGCCGAATCGCATCTCTTCGGCTTCGGTGATTTTCCTGCTGCCGCTGGATGACTTGTCGGACCTGTGCCTTGATCGTCAGGAATCGTTTGTGCGAATCCCAGTCCAGAATCCGGGGCTCATCGCCGAAATACTCGCGGTCCCACACTTGTTGAAGTGTGCCATCCCGACCCATAGTTTGGCCTTTGGAGGCTCCAGCCACTGCGATATGGAAGTGGAACCGACCGTCACCCTCATGGATGGCAAGAACGAATGGTCGCCCATGTGCATAGTCGTGCGCCAGACGTAGGCCTGATTCACGGATAGCGCCCTGCTGATCCTCTGGGTTGCGTTGCCGGAGGGTTTCACACTCTGAGTCGCTCCCAGCCAGGATTACCTCGTGGTAGGTTGCGGTCTTACCTCCGATAGCGGTGATGGCCTCCTCGACCGAAAGAGCTTTCCCCTCAACGCTCAACAGGCATGCCGAGTCACGGCCATGCTCTGACGCGAGGTAATGCATCCTTCTATCCGCTCTCGCGGGCTGCTGGCGTCCTCGAAACCCCTTCTTCCAACCTTCTTTCACAATGACCATCTACGCCTCCCCTCGGAGCGCCTGGATCTTTTTCTGTGCCGATGCCGAGATCTCATCCGCCCGAGAACTTCCCTCGACCATGGCGAGTAGGTGGGCGTAGACAAGCTGCGTCATGCCCACCACTGCCCCCTGGGTCTGGAGGATCTGTGTCTCCCGATCCACCTGGGCGTTCTCGATCCCACGAAGGATCGAAACCAACGCCTCGATCCTTGTCGCATGCCTGGCTTGCTGCTCGATGACCCCAGTTAGGGTTCGAGCCAAACCATCCAGGCGTGAGCCCAGAATGGCCTCGGTCTCCTGCTGCCGTGCCTCCTCCAGCAGGGAGCGCAATGCCTGGGTCATACTGATCCCTCGGGTGGTGGCAATCCATTCGAGGGTTTCGTAATGCTGGGGGCCAATTTTCGAATGCACCACGCTTTTGGCGTTCGAAAAGCTTTTGCTATTCATCATGGAATCACCTGTTGTGGCGTAATTTCTGGCACACGCAAGTGCCTGCACCACAAATCGTGGTGCAGGGTAATTGGTGGCCAGCCATAAGATTGCCAAACGCTTGTACAGTCACGCACCATGGCGAACTTGCCACCTAACAGGTTCGCTCGTTGAGCGCTCTTCATCGATCGTTTCTCCATAGTCCCTAGGCTATGGATTGATCGACTCGACAATCAATCTATTTCAACCTAATTCAGAAAAAATACATTCAGCACACATCCATGGAATTCAATCATAAATGAGTACTTTGAAGAATTTTTGAAAGTGTTTAAAAAATAATGACCATCGTAACCAAATACAAGAGTAGAAAATATCACCTTAGGCTAGGTAATTTGCCCACGCTGCCATCAGCGGTCTGCGCTTACCTAGCATGGTCGAATGGTGATAAGCCGCCTCGGCCTTATCTTCCAACTGGTGTGCGAGGGCGTGCTCAATGACCTCTTTGCTGAAATTGGTCTTATCGGCAGCCCAATCTCTGAATGTGGACCGGAACCCATGAACGGTGGCATCGTCGCGCTCCATTCTCTTAAGCACCGCATCCATGCCACCAGTCGAGAGGTGAGTTCCTGCTTTTGGCCCTGGGAACACATAAGGCCCTTCTTTCACTTGCTCCAGGTCCTTAATGATCTTCAGGGCACTTGCTGAGAGTGGAACCACATGCTCTTTCTCTGCCTTCATCCTCTCGGCGGGCACGGTCCAGGTCTTTTTCTCCAGATTGAATTCCCCCCACACCGCCCCGATGGTTTCCCCGGTACGCGCCGCCGTGAGAATCGTAAATTCAAGAGCAAGCGCCGCGATGCCCTCCCTTGAACGGAGATCCGTCATGAACTTCGGAATTTTCGAATGGGCCATGGCGCGATGGTGTTTCTTCTTCTGAACCTTTGAGGGCTTCGGCAGCAATTGATCAAGGTTTCCACGCCATTCGGCAGGGTTTTCACCTGAGCGGTAGCCACTTACTTTTGCCCAAGCGAGGACGGCTTCGAGGCGTTGCCGAACCCGCGAGGCCGTCTCGTTCTTGGTATTCCAGATAGGGTCAAGCACCTTCCGAACCAAGGCGATATCGATGACATCGACATTCAGAGTTCCGATCGCAGGCGAGGCGTAGGTCTTCAGGGTATTGGTCCACTGCTGCGCGTGTTTCTCGCTCTTCCATCCAGAGAATCTGTCGGCAATGCACTTGGTTGCAGCCTCGTCAAAGGTGATTGTCTTGGCCTCTTTTGCCCTTTCTTCCACTCGCTTCACTGCCCTTTCGACCTTCGGGTCCTTGCGGTCGTGGAGGATTTCTCTCAGGCTCGCCGCCTTGTCTCGCGCCTTCTGCAAGGAAATATCCGGAAACGACCCCAGCCCCAATTCAATGAGCTTCTTGGTGACACGGTGCCTATACCTGAAGACCCATGATTTCGTGACCCCCTCGACCTTCTTCCTTGGGCCTTCGCCTGGTTTCGCTGGGGCGCGTTTTACGATCTGAAGGTAGAGGTTCCCGCCATCGTTCAGATACCCAGGTTTGGAGCACTTCTCAATCTTGGGAGCAACCAGTTTGTTCCGTCCTCCAGCCATATTTAGGCCTCCATTGACTAAAAGGATAGGCCTTTTTACCCATATTTATACCCATATTTTATCTTTGCTCGCCCCTGCTCGTCATTACTCAACCCTGCACTGTCCTGCACAGATTAAATTTATAAAACCTTCTAGTACAACACATTTGAATGATCATCAGTGCTCTACCGTAACCAACGGTGGAATTGAATTTGGCGGACTCTCTCTCCGCCAACCTACAAAAAGCTGAAGGGCCACTACTTAGTGGCCCTTCAGCTTTTTGTAGGAATGGGTAAACCGCCCAGCTCTTCCATGTCCATCATCACGTTGGCCTCTGCTCGGTGCGGGATACTGACCCCTCAAGCTTGAAAGGGGGATGACCATGCCTACGGTCACATCGCAGGGGCCGGTTTCGCTGCTCGACCTCCACTTCCACGTGGAAGGCACCGTGGGGGCCTTCCTGGTCCGCACACCTGAAGGGCCCGTGCTCGTGGAAACCGGGCCGGAATCCCTCTACGGCAACCTTCAGACCGCCGTGGAAGCTCTGGGCTACGCTCTCGAAGACATCCGGCATGTCTTCGTCACCCACATCCACCTCGATCATGCCGGTGCGGCCTGGCGCCTGGCCCGGCACGGCGCGCGCATCTATGTCCATCCCAAGGGCGCGCCCCACCTTCAGGATCCTGGGAAATTGCTGAGTTCAGCTCAACGCATCTATGGAGACACCATGGAACAGCTGTGGGGACGCCTGGAACCCATCGACCCGGATCGAATCGTGGCCATGGAAGATGGCCAGTCTGTCCGGTTCGGGGACATGGCCATTCAGGCCATCCATACACCTGGCCACGCCATTCACCACATCACGTTCCGTCTGGAGGATGGCCTGTTCACGGGTGACGTCGGAGGGATCCGCATCGGGGAGGGCCCCACGATTCCCCCCTTTCCTCCACCGGATATCGATCTGGAGGCGTGGCTGGATTCCATCAAGCGGATGCGGGCATGCCACCCGACCTACATCTACCCCACCCACTTCGGCATCAAAAACGATGGGTTGGCCCACTTCGATTCCCTGGAGGAGAACATCCACCGGATCGCAGGCTGGGTCAGAGAGAAGATCGAGGCGGGCCACACCGAGGAAGCCCTGGTGCCCCTGTTCCAAGGGTTCATGCGGGAGCTGCTAACCGGGTACGGGCTCCAGGAAGACGCCATCCAGGATTACGAGATCGCAGACCCGGCGTTCATGAGCGTGTACGGCCTGGCACGGTACTGGAAGAAGCAGGCCTCGAGGCGACCGATGGCCTGACCTTCAACCCCTCTGCGCCGTGGCCAGGAACACGGAATAGTCCTGCCCTTCCTTGTGCGTCACGGTGGCGGTACCGAGGTGGACTTGCCGAAATCCCGCCTGCTCCAGCCAGGCCTGGATGTGGGCGCGGGGAAAGCCGTGGTGATGGACGCCCGTTCTGTCTTCATGAAAGCTGCCGTCCTCTTCGTCCAGATCGGCCAGAGCCACCGTTCCTCCCGGGTTGAGGTGCGAGACGAGACGGCTGAACAAGGCGGGCACGTCGGCGATGTGGTGGAGCGTCATGCTGCTCACGATGAGGTCATAGGGACCGCCGAGGTCGCCGCCCCCCGAAGGATCCAGAAGGATCTGCCGCAGAGGCAGGCGCTTCGCCTCAGCCTTCTCCGCCAAGATCTTCAGCATGCCGGAGGAGGTGTCGGCCCCTGCGATCGAACCGACCTGAGGCGCCAACGCCAGCGTGACCAGGCCCGTGCCGCAGCCAAAATCGAGAACGGCCAGTTCCTTCGTCAGGGGTACCCGCGACGAGATGGCCTCCACCACCGCATGCGCCAGCACCACCCGTCGATCCACGGAATCCCAGGTGGCCGCAGCCTCATCGAATCGTTTCGTATCGGACATCAGGCCCCCTTACCGTTCAAGAAACGTTTCAGGCATCTGGACGGCCACGACCTGCCCACGTGCCGTGACCTTGCCGAGGACGGATACCGCCGCTTCGACCACCACGCGCTTGCCTTTGATTTCCTTCACGCGACCGCGGATCTCCAGTTCTGCCTCCAACGGGGTTGGTGCCAGGTAGTCCACATGCAAGGAGGCGGTGACGAACCGGAAGGCGGGCAGGCTGTCCATGGGCCGCCCTTCCTGGCGATACATCGCCGCCGCGGCGGTGCCTGTGCCATGGCAATCCACCAGGGACGCGAGCAGGCCCCCGTAAACGTAGCCAGGAATGGCCGTGTGCTCCGGCCGGGGGCGGAACCGCGTCACGGATTCCTCGCCGTCCCAGTAGGTGCGGATCTGGTGCCCCTGGCCGTTCAGCCGCCCGCACCCATAGCAATGAGCGACATTCTCGGGGTAGTAGTCCTGGAAAGCCTTGCCGATCATGAGATCTCCGGAGTGCAAAAGGTGAGATGGCGGCGAACCGATCAACCATTCGCCCTAGGGCCAGCCCTGTTATTATAACCGTTTGGTTATTTTGCATTATCCAATGTTCTCTGAACACCTCTCAATCCTGAACAGGAGCCGCCATGGACACCCGCAACAAGGGATTCAACACCAAGCTGGTACACGCGGGAATCCGGGAAGACGCCCACGGGAGCGTGGTGACCCCCATCTACCAGACCTCCACCTTCGCCTTCAAGAATGCCCAGCAGGGCGCCAACCGGTTCGCTGGCACCGAGGATGGCTACATCTACACCCGCATCGGCAACCCCACCACGGCCGCGCTGGAAGAAAACGTCGCCCAGCTTGAGAACGGGTTCGGCGCCACGGCCATGGCCAGCGGCATGGGCGCGGTGAGCACCGTCTATCTCGCGCTGCTCAGCGCCGGGGATCACATGGTGAGCACGGATTCCGTGTACGGGCCCAGCCGGGGCCTCATGGAAAAGCACATGAGCCGATTCGGGGTCGAGTCCACCTATGTGGATACCTCCAATCTGGAGAACCTCCGCCAAGCCATCCAGCCGAACACCAAGCTGGTCTATGTGGAATCACCGTCCAACCCCGCCATGTCCGTTACGGATATCGCTGCGGCGGCGGAGATCGCCCGCGCCGCGGGCGCCCTTCTGGTCGTGGACAACACGTTCGCCAGCCCTCACCTCCAGAAGCCCCTGGACCTGGGGGCCGACCTGGTCCTGCATTCCGTCACGAAATTCATCAATGGCCACGCGGACATCGTCGGCGGCATCGTCGTGGCCAAAACGGAAGCCCTCCACAAGCAGATCCGCGCCATGCTGGTGAACCTCGGCGCGAACATGGATCCCCACCAGTCCTACATGGTGAGCCGGGGCCTGAAGACCCTCGCCCTGCGGGTGGAGCGGGCCGAGGAAAACGCCCGCAAGGTCGCCCCCTGGCTGGAGAAACACCCCCAGGTGGCCTGGGTCCGCTACATCGGCCTGCCCAGCCATCCGCAGCATGACCTGTCGAAGCGCCAGATGACCGGCTTTGGCTCCATGATCTCCTTCGAACTCAAGGGCGGTCTCGAGGCCGGCCGCATCGTCATGGACAACGTGCACCTGGCCGGGCTCGCCGTGTCCCTGGGCGGCGTCGAAACCCTCATCAGCCACCCCGCGTCCATGACCCATGCCAGCATGGCCCGGGAGAACCGCATCGCCGCGGGCATCACGGATGGCCTGGTGCGCCTGTCGGTAGGCATTGAGGACTTGGAGGACATCCTGGCGGATCTCGACCAGGCCCTCGGACGCCTCTGACGGCAGCGCACGATTGGAAATCGTGCTACACAGTGATCCCGGTCACGCCCTTCCCCGCCGGGTGGCCGGTACAGTTGACGCAACCGCCCCGGCTGACTGGTCGGGCATACGGAGGTTTTGTGGACACGCTGCTCGAATCCCTTGAACCGAAAACGTTCTGGTCCTATTTCCTTGAATTGTCGAAGATCCCCCGCGGCTCCAAGAACGAGGCCGTGGCTGCGGCTTGGGTGGCGGATCAGGCCAAGGCCCTGGGGTGTGACGTGGAGCGCGACGAGGTCGGGAACGTGATCATCCGCAAGAAGGCCACCCCCGGGAAGGAAGGCCGGCCCACCACCTGCCTTCAGGCCCACGTGGACATGGTCTGTGAGCAGAACGAGGGCACCGGCCACGACTTCACGAAAGACCCCATCAAGGTTTGGAAGGACGGCGATCTCCTCCGCGCCACGGGCACGACCCTGGGCGCCGATAACGGCATCGGCGTAGCCGCGGCCCTCGCGGTGCTGGCCAGCAAGGACGTCGCCCATGGCCCCATCGAGGCCCTGATCACCATCGACGAGGAGACGGGCCTCACCGGTGCCAACGGGCTGCAGCCGGGCCGCCTCAAGGCGAAGTTCCTCCTCAACCTCGACAGCGAGGAGGAGGGCTACCTCACCATCGGCTGCGCCGGCGGCGAGGACACCATCGTCACCCGCAAGCTCACCCGCACGGCGCCGCCCGCGGGCGCCCGCGCCTTCCGCCTAAAGGTGTTCGGCCTCCGGGGCGGCCACTCCGGCATCGACATCCACGCGGGCCGGGGCAATGCCATTCGCATCCTCGCCCAGGTTCTGGGCACCCTGAAGCCGACCTTCGCGTTCAGTCTGGCCGCCATCAAGGGTGGCAACAAACGCAACGCCATCCCCCGCGAAGCCTCGGCCCAGATCTTCCTGGACCCCGCCCAGGAGCAGGCCTTCAGGACGGCCCTGGCGGAGCATGAGGCCCATTGGCGCGCCGCCCTCGGTGCCCACGATCCCGGCCTCCACCTGGCCCTTGAGGCTGGAGAAGGCACCCAGATCATGGCTGACACGGATGCCACAGCTCTCCTCCAGCTTCTGCTGGCCCTGCCCCACGGCGTCGAGGCCATGAGCCCGGACATCCCGGGACTGGTGCAGACCTCCACCAACATGGGTGTGATCGAGACCCGCCCGGATGAGGTGGAAGTGAACCTCCTCACCCGCAGCTCCATCAACGCCTCCAGGACCGCCCTGTCCGAGCGCATCGCCGCCACCTGCGCCCTGGGCGGGTTCGAGTCCCACGTCACCGGCGGCTACCCAGGCTGGAAGCCCGAGCCCAAGGCTTCCCTTGTCCGCATCGTGAACGAGACCAACCAGAAGGTGTTCGGCAAGCCCCTCGAGATCATGGCCATCCACGCCGGCCTGGAATGTGGCCTCATCGGCGAGAAATACACGGAGATGGAGATGGTGTCCTTCGGTCCCAGCATGTGGGATGTCCACACTCCCGACGAGCACGTGAGCGTGCCCTCCGTGGGCAACTTCTGGAAGCTGCTGGTGGCCGTCCTCGAAGCCGTGTAGTCCCACCAATCACGGCCCTTGGCCCAGGCCCTGGGCCGTGATAACCTTGCTGCTTCCGCCTCTACGCGGAGCCATGGGAGAGTTGTCCGAGTGGCTGAAGGAGCACGATTGGAAATCGTGTAACGGTCAAAAGCCGTTCGGGGGTTCGAATCCCCCACTCTCCGCCAAAAGAAGCCCGCAGCCACTAGGTTTGCGGGCTTTCCTATTTGGCTGATCGGACTTGGAATCGGAGTACGGATCCCGCTGTGGGTCTCGCGCGGGTCACATAGTGGTTCTGTTCTCCCCATGCCTGGACGCCTCATTCCCTTCAGCGGCCGCGCCAGCCACTGGGAAGGCGACAGCGGAGGGCGTGTAGATCCCGCTCTGGGCGTGTTGGGAGGTGAGATCAGTGACCAGGGGCATGCTGCCCACAAGGCCGGCCGTGGCCACGAAGATCTGACTCTCAACGCAGCGCGCCGGGGCGCAGGCGGAAACGCGTCGATGGCCCCGCCGGTTGTCCGTGTAGCATGATCGTCCCCTTCATGAACCAGGATCAGAATGCTTGGTCCCAGCGAATCGATAACCGAATCGCCGCATTGATCAATCCCACCATGCTGTAGGTCTGCACGAAGTTTCCCCACAGCTCGCCACTCTCGGGATCGATGTGTTCTGCTAGCAAGCCGTGGCGATTGCGGCAAGTCAGCAACTTTGCAAAGAGGACGCCTGCTTCCTCGCGGCGATCAAGAGCGGCCAAGGCATTGATGTACCAGAAGGTGCAAAGGATGAAGGCATTCTCTGGTTCGCCAAAGTCATCCTTCTCTGTATAACGGAAAATGAAATCTCCACGCCGCAACTCCTTCTCCACGGAACCTACCGTTGCGGAAAATCGCGGGTCGCTTCGATCAAGAAAGCCCACCTCAACCAACAACAGTAGGCTGGCGTCCATGGCCTCGCCCTCGAAGGTGGATACGAAAGTGCCACGCTTTTCGTTCCAGGCGCGTTGACTGATGGTGCTATGAATGATCTGCGCCTGCTGGTTCCAGTAGTCGGTGCGCTCGGGCAGTCCCAATTGCTGGGCGATCTTGGCTAGACGATCGCAGGCAGCCCAGCACATGACGGCAGAGAAGGTGTGCACGCGCGCGCTGCCCCGCAGTTCCCATAGTCCGGCGTCCGGCTGGTCATGGCAGCAAATGGCCTGTTCACCAAGCGCTTCTAGACGATGAAACAAGGCTTCATCACCTCGCCTAGTCAGGCGTTGGTCGAAGAAGATATGGGTCGCCGCAAGAATGGCAGAGCCGTAAACATCATGCTGCACCTGGCGGTAGGCCAGGTTGCCGATGCGCACCGGTCCCATTCCACGGTACCCCGCTAGGGCCGGGGCCTCCCTTTCGTGCAACTCGGAACGACCATCAATTCCATAAACGGGTTGCAGCGGCCCCCCCCCGGCATCGGCGGCTAGGTTGATGATGTAGGCGAGATAGCGCTCCATGGTTCGAGTTGCACCTAACCGGTTCAAGGCGTTGACCACAAAATAGCTGTCGCGGAGCCAGCAATAGCGATAGTCCCAATTGCGGGTACTGCCTGCGGCCTCTGGAATGGAGGTGGTCATGGCGGCGATGATGGCCCCGGTATCGTCGTATGCATTGAGCTTGAGGGTGATGGCGGCCCGAATCACCTCACTTTGCCACTCAAAGGGAATGCCGAGATTGCGAACCCACTCCCGCCAGTACTGCGTGGTCTCCTCTAGAAACCGCCGTCCCACTTCATTGGCGGCTTCGTTGACGGTCTCGTCAGAGCCCAGCAGTAGCGTGATCGTGTCCTCCAGAAAGAACGATGTCTCCTGCATGAGTGCAGTCAGGGATGCATCAGTCGTTACCCGAAGGGTGATTGATGGGGCTACATAGCGGATGTGATTGCTGCCCCAGGTCATGTCTGGTCGACTTGCCCCTTCGTCGCAGGCAGGGCGCAACCGCAGGGTGATTCGAGGGCTACCAGTGAGCCGCCGGATACGGCGCACCAGCATCATGGGGCGAAAGGTTCGCCCATGCAGGTGAAACCGTGGCGCGAAATCCATAACTTCAATGGCTCCGCCATGCGGATCGTAAAGGCGAGTCACCAGAATCGCGGTGTTTTCGAGGTAGTGCTGCTCCGTTCGTTCGCAATCAGAGAGATCAATCCCGAAATACCCGAAATCATCGCTGTCCCTGAGGAGAGCGCAAAACATTGGATCTCCATCAAAGCGGGGGAAGCACCCCCAGCTAATCGTGGCGCGGTCATCAATGAGCGCTCCGATGGTGCAATTCCCAATCAAAGCTAGGTCAAGATTCCTCATGGGATACCTTTCACGGCTTCTCCCAGCCAATGGTGCACCGCTGCCACATCCGGTAGGTAAAAGCGTGCGCAACTGGGACCCTTGCCGACTTTGATCGAAATTCCATCCAGCCTGTTGACCTCGGTGAAGCCATGCTCGTCATTGAGATCATCACCAATGAACACCGGTCGCCGTCCCTTAAAAGGAGGTTCGGACAGGTATTCGGCCACTGCCGTGCCCTTGTCGAAGCCGGCGGGCTTGATTTCCACCACGCGCTTGCCACGCTGCAGTTCGAGGTCAGGCCCAGCCTGCGGGGCCAATCTACCCATGAGCCGATGTACGTAGGCGGCCAGTTGGGGGGCCTGCCGATAGTGCAACGCAAGGGTCAGCCCCTTATCCTCCAGCAACAGGCCAGGATGGCGAGCAAGCACGGAGGCAAGGGCCTCTTTGATTGACACCTTTGCCGCAGGAGGAGCGGCGTGAATCCACAGACGCCCGGCAGCATCGCGTCGTTCAAGGCCCTGCTGTCCGGCCAAGGGCATTCGCAATGGGCCGAGGTGATGTTCCAGGTCGGATAACGAGCGACCAGTGACCAGCGCAACGGCTCCGCCACTAGCCCGGTGCAACTGCGTGATCAGGTCCAGCAATGAAGTGTCGACCCGAATCGCATCTGGCTGGTCGGCAATATCGATCAGGGTCCCGTCGACATCCAGGAAAAAGGCCCAATCCACACGGGCCACGGGTGGGAATGCTCGGCGCATCGTCACCTCCCCCCTCGTTCCGTCTTCTCGACCAGGCGGCCCCGCCTGCGCATCGCCGCAGCATCAAGCAACATACGACCGGCCCAGCGGAAGACATTGAATTCCGCGACCAATCCGCGCATCAGACGCATACGATCGCGCTGTTCTGTGGCTGCCATCGTGAGCGCCAGGTGCATGGCGGCTGCACATTGGTCGGCGTCGTAGGGGTTGACGATCAAGGCCTCGGGTAATTCCCGCGCCGCACCAGTGAATTCAGAGAGTATGAGGACACCGCGTTCGTCATCGCGGGCTGCGACGAACTCCTTGGCCACCAGGTTCATGCCATCGTGCAAACTGCTCACGAAGCAGAGGTCGGCTGCGCGGAAGTATTCATAGACCGCCTGTGGTTCGTGATGCTCAATCCTGAGCACGATGGGAGGCGGTCCCTGACGTTCAAAGCGACCGTTGATGCGCGTTGCCATGGCCCGGACCTGGGCCTCGTGATGCTGGTACTCATCAATGCCGGAGCGTGTTGGTGCGGCCACTTGGACGAAGGTGAAGCGGCCTACCCAATCCGGGTTCAGTTCCAGTAGGCGCTCAATGGCGCGGAATCGTTCCACGATGCCCTTGGTGTAATCCAGGCGATCGACGCCCACGCCAACTTTGTGCTCATGGGGAAGGTCGTTCAGTTCACGGATGCTGCTGCGACAGGTTGGTACGGTCTTCTGCAGCATCTCGGGTTCCGGTGGCCAGGCGATGGAGATCGGGTAGCGCCGCACGGCGGTGAGCTTTCCCCCGAATGAGACCGTGAAGGATTCCCGATCAACCCTGGCCTCGATGAATCGATCCACCGTGTCGACAAAATTGTTGCAGTGGAACTGGGTGTGAAAACCCATGATGCTGCTGCCCAACATCCCGGCCAATATCTCGTCCCGCCAGGGGCAGATGGCGAAGGACTCTGGGTTGGGCCACGGTATATGCCAGAAGGTGATGATGGTGGCTTCTGGAAGCTCTTCGCGGATCATCTTTGGCAGCAGGGCGAAGTGATAGTCCTGGACTAGGACGATGGGGGCCTTGGTTTTGGCCTCACTCACCACGGCTTTGGCGAACTTGCGATTCACGGCCAGGTACTGGGCCCAGTCGCTTGAACGGAAGGTGGGCCGCACATGGGCGATATGGCACAGCGGCCACATCCCCTCATTGGCAAAGCCGTAGTAGTAGCCCGCCTCCTCCTCCGAACTTAGCCAGACACGGCGGAGTTGATAGGATGGCCTTTCTGGCGGCACTTGGATGCGGTCGTGCCTATCAACCACCTCAAGGTCCGCCGAGCCGCTGCCGTGGGCGATCCAGGTGCCCGAGCAGGCTCGCATGATCGGTTCAAGGGCCGTGACCAAGCCGCTGGCGGGTCTTGTGACCTCAATCCGCTCGCCGTGACGTTGGTGGATATAGGGTTCGCGGTTGGAAACGACGATCACGTCTTCGCCACTCAATTCAGAATGGAGAATTGTCCGAAGGGCTTCAGGTGTCCAGGTAATCTGGGATTCATCTCGTGCGCGGCTCTCAGCCTCCAGGTCATGAATGAGACGCTGCAGATCGCGGGCAATCGGTTTGAACTCGGGGCGAGGGGCAAGTGCACCACCCGACGGCTTTCGCAGCAGACCTTCGCCTCGCAGCAGAGAACTCATGCCAGCCATCCACCCGCGCCAGGAAAGCTGGGCGATTACCACTGTGATGAGCGAAACCACGGCGGCGAGCGCCATGAAGAAATAGAAGACGTAGCGCTTGGTCTCCTCCGTGCGCCGCGTGATGAAACTCATGTCGTGCACGAGAACCAATCGCCCGGCTGGCGAAGCCTCGCTGGCCATCGGCCTTACCGAAATGTGCAAGGGCCCATGAACGCTTGCGAGCAGGTGCCCCTGAGGTTGTTGCCAACGGTCGAGTTCGCCACATCTGATTTCTTCAGGAAGTGAACGGCTGGCCAGCATGACGCTATCCGGTGAAGCGCAGTAGCCCAGGGCAAAAAGCCGCTCATCCTGGGTGATACGGTTGAAGAATTCCTCGGTTTTGGCCCTTTTACCCGCGGCAAGCTGCTCCAGCAGAGGCTCTTGGATGGTGTTGGCAATCAGGGTCGACCGGCTATTCAGGTCCCGAATGAACCATCGCAGAGTCAACTGATCAACCAGTGGGGAAATGCCGTAAGCGATACCGGCCAGGACGAGTATCAAAGGCAGGATGAAGCGCAGCGACAACCTCATGTGAGTCCCCCTTCAAGCATGATCAGCCAAAAAAAGTACAGCGATCCTAGGCTGGCCAACACTCCGGCCTCGGTACTGCGAGTCAGGCCTGGAAAACCAGGAATGACCTTCACGAATGTCGCGAGCATTGCACCGAGCCCAAGATTCCCGGCCACGGCGGACAGTTTCAAACGCACCGCGCCTTCGCCACCAGCTTTTGCGCCGACCCAAGGCAATGCCAGCAAAGCCAAAGTCCATGCGAATGGACCGATTGTAAGAAAGGCGAGGGGCATGGGCGGCTCCAGGTGGAATCGAATGATTCCAGTGCGGAACAGCGGCCCGACTGTCCCAAGCCTGCGGCATCGAACCGCACCCAACGATTAAAAGCATACTCACTAGATGACCACTACTCCTCTGGGGGATTCGAAATCACTGAAATGCTGACAGGTAGGCCCAAGGGAACGGACAAGGCTGGAAAATCAATCCGCCCCATCGGATCGGCCCTTTGAAGAGGCTTGGTCGCCATTCCTCAGGATCAGCCGGGCCCGGGGCTGCGTGGTCAGGTAGGCCCACAGCCACTCGAAGAAGACGAACACCCGACTTCGGAAGTCCACGAGGAGCATCAGGTGGATGAAGAGCCAGGCCAGCCAGGCTGGATAGCCCGTGAAGCTCAGGCCGCCCACGCGGGCGACGGCGCGGCCGCGGCCGAGGGTCGCCATGCTGCCCTTGTCCCGGTAGCGGAAAGGCCGCCGGGGCCGGTTGGCCAGGGTGGCCAGGAGGTTCTCTGCCGCCCAGGCCCCCTGCTGGATGGCCACGGGCGCTACGCCGGGCAGCGGGCCGTTCAAGCCGTGTGTGAAGGCCGCTAGGTCTCCCACCACGAAGACCTCGGGGTGGCCCGGAACGCTGAGGTCGGGCGCCACGATGACGCGTCCCAGGCGATCCACCGGCAGGCCGAGGCCCGCGCCCAAGGGCACGGCCGACACCCCGGCCGCCCAGATGATCGTCCGCGTCGGGATGCGCTCTCCGCCAAGCTGCACGGCACGGTCATCCATCCCCGTGATGGGTTGTCCCAGACGGACTTCGACGCCGATGCGTTCCAGCCCATCCACGGCCTTCTCGGATAGGCCTGAACCAAAATTCGCCAGGATGCTGGGACCAGCCTCGACAAGGATCACCCGGGCGCGATCCGTGCGGATGCGCCGGAAATCGCGCGGCAGTGAGAGCCGGGATGTCTCCTTCAAGGTGCCCGCGAGCTCCACGCCGGTCGCTCCCCCGCCGACAATCACGAAGGTCAGCCATTCACGGCGGATCTCCGGATCCTCCTCCCGCTCGGCCCGCTCGAACGCGAGCAGGAAGCGTCTCCGAATTTCCAGGGCGTCCTCCAGCGTCTTGAGGCCGGGGGCCAGCCCCGCCCAATCGTCCCGACCGAAGTACGAGCTGCGGGAACCCGCGGCAAGGATCAGGAAGTCGTAGGCCAGGTCCCTGCCATCCGCCAGTCTCACCTGCCGGGCAGCCAGATCTCCGGAGATCACTTCACCCAGGACCACTTCGGCGTTCTCCTGGGTCCGAAGGATGTGGCGGATGGGCGCCGCGATATCGGCGGGCGAGAGCGTGGCCGAGGCCACCTGGTAGAGGAGGGGCTGGAACAGGTGGTGGTTCTGGCGATCCACCAGCACGACGCGGACCGGCGCTTCCGCGAGGGCCCGGGCGGCCTTCAGCCCCCCAAACCCGCCGCCGACGATGACGACCGTAGGTTGGGCAGGACCTGGATCCGTCACCGCTCCTGGCTCCGCATGTGGGTCACGAGGACATAGGAGGATTCGAGTCCAGTCAGGGCGTGGGGCTGATCCTTGTCAAAGACCACCCGGTCGCCGGGAATCATGGGGATCCAGGTCTCGCCCTTCAGCACTTCGATGCGGCCGGTCAGGAGCTGGGCGCTGGCGGTATACGGCGCCTGGTGGGGGGCGATCTTGACTCCCTTCGGCAGCGCAACCAGCACCACCTTGAGGCCGTCCTCCACATCGATGAGCGGCAGGGTGGCCCGCTGCGATTCCGGCATGGGCAGGGCTTCCTGCAGATTCGAGATGGTCATGATGGGTCCTTTCGCGACAGCCGGATCAGGCCGTATCTTTCGGTTCGGGGGAGAAGACCAGCCTCATCGTGGCGTAGGCGATGGGCAGCGCCCCGGCAAGCAGGAAGACCATGTCGGCCACGATGCGGACCCACTCAAGCGTGTGGAAGGTGCCGCTCATGAGGTAGGTCAGGCGCCGGGCGTGCCAGTAGCCGTGGGAGAGCACATCCCAGAGCTGGATGACGCCACCGGGGAAGAGGTCGAGGACCACCATCAGGCCGAGGCCGATGTTGAGGCCCCAGAAGCCGATGCGGATGGCCTTCTCGGCCCGTTCCCAGGCCCGATCGCCCTTGAGTTCCCGCAGGCAGAAGACCAGCACCGCCAGGGCCAGCATCCCGAAGACGCCGAACATGGCCGCGTGCCCGTGGTTGGCCGTGAGCGTGGTGCCGATCTCGAAGTAGGACACGATGGGCAGGTTGATGAGGAAGCCGAAGACGCCCGCCCCCACGAAGTTCCACACGCCGACGGCGATAAGGAACTTGATGGCCCAGCGCTGCTTCGCCGCCAGGGGCCGGCCGCAATCCTCGCAGTTCTTGTCCTGCAGGCGGATGAAGTCCCAGGCATCCAGCGTCAACAGGGTGAGCGGCACCACCTCCAACGCGGAGAAGCTGGCCGCCAAGCCCATATTGAGGGTCCCCTGCCCCGTGAAGTACCAGTGGTGGCCGATACCCATGATGCCGCCGGCCAGGTAGAGGATGGCGTCGAGGTAGACGAGCCGCGTGGCGGACTTCGCCGTGACGAGGCCCAGCTGGTAGAACATCACGGCCACCAGCACCGTCGCGAAGAGCTCGAAGAAGCCCTCCACCCAGAGGTGGATGATCCAGAAACGCCAGTTGTCGATGACGGCAAAGTTGGTGCGGGGCCCGTAGAACAGGGCCGGCACGTAGAAGAGCGGGATGGCGATGGCCGCGTAGAAGAAGAGGGAAGGCAGCTCCCCCTGCTCGCCGCCCTTCATGGCCGGTCGCAGGGCCCGGAACATGAGGAAGAGCCAGAAGATAAGGCCGACGGCCAGCAGCAGCTGCCAGAAGCGGCCCAGGTCCAGGTACTCACTCCCCTGATGGCCCAGCCAGAACCACAGGCTGCCCAGGTAGCCGTTGATGCCCAGGAACTCGCCGAACAGGCTGCCGAAGACCACGATGGCGAGCGCGCCGAGGAGCAGGAGTACGCCGGCCTTCTGGCCCTTGGGCTCGGTCCCGCCCACGAGCGGCGCCAGGAAGAGGCCGCCGCCCACCCAGGCCGTGGCAATCCAGAAGATGGCCAGCTGCAGGTGCCAGGTGCGAGCCAGGTTGTACGGCAGGATGCGGGTCAGGTCGAAGCCATAGAACCCACCCGGTTCGACGCGGTAGTGCGCCAATGCCCCGCCGAGCGCCGCCTGACCCAGGAACAGCAGCGCCACCACGGCAAAGAAAAGACCCACGGCCTTCTGGCTGGGCGTGAGGGTCCAGGCGTGGAGCCGGCTCTCCTCCGCATGCTTCCAGCCTGCCTCACCGCCCCAGCCCAGGTAATCGAACTTCCCGAAGACGAACAGGATCAGACCCAGGCCACCCAGCAGCGTGATGAGGCTCATGGCGCTCCACAGGTAGGTCGACGCCGTGGGCGTGTTGCCCACCAGGGGCTCATAGGGCCAGTTGTTGGTGTAGGAGTAGTCCTTCCCCGGCCGTGGCGCCACGGTAGCCCAGGTGGCCCAGGCGAAATAGGCCGTCAGATTCCGCAGCTCCCCCTCGTCCTGGATGAATTTGGCGGGCAGACCCACCGGGGCTGTGGCCCCAGAGAAGTAGGTTTTCCACTCGTCCACCTGGAGGCGATAAGCCGCTGTCTCCAGATTCGTGAATCGAAGCGTGTCTGTGCCCGGATCGTACCGGTTCTGTTTGATCTGGGAGGTCACCAAGGCCCCGATCTCCAGGGCCTGCCCCTCGTCCAGATCCTGAAAGGCCTTGCCAAAGCGCGCCTGGGCCAGCGTGTCTCGACCAATCTCTGCCAGGCGGTGCAGGTATTCAGCCGTGTAGTCCGGACCCAGGTAAGCACCATGCCCCCACAACGTCCCGTGCTCCATCAGCCCATACTTCAGGAAGACCTCTTGGCCATCCTTGATCTCCTCGCCCGTGAAGAGGGTCTGGCCCAGATCTCCCACCACTCGGGCCGGGATGGGCGGGGCACCGGCGTAGGTCTTGGCGGTAACCCAGATCAACAGGCTGAACCCGAAGATCATGACCAGGATGACCGCCTGACGCCAACGGGGGGAGAGTGGAGCCGAGTCAGACGCTGCATGGTTCATCGCAGGACCCCTTATGAGATTGGTTCTCACCTGATCTCAGACACAGTGCTCCTGATAGATTCCAGACTCAAGCAAAAACGGTCCGGTCAACACTTGGAGCTCATCGGCGCGGTCGGTGACGATCTGTCCGATTCGCTGAGCGTCCCTATTTCCCTGGCCACCGAACAACTCGAATCGAAGGAGATCTCCGCCGGCACGAGGCTGCTCGTTGCGACGCGTCGGCTGGATTCTTACCGGTCGCGGAGGCCCCCGGAGGGATCATGAACAATAGGCTCAGGCGATTTTGCCGTCATCTCCCCGCCTACGCGGCGGCAGGCCGGGCCGGCGAGCGTCCTGGCCCTTCCGCAATTGGGCCAGAAGTTCGGCCTTCTCCTCCTCCATCCGTTTCAACTCGGTGATGTCGCTCAGCACCAACCGGCTCGCAGGCTCACCATTTGTCTCCCGCACAGAACTGGGCGGTGTGGCCGAAAGCCGGACCCAGAAGGTCGTCCTATCCTTTTTCACCATGCGCAATTCGCAGACCTGTGGCTCGTTCGATTCAAAGAGCCGCTTGCGGTGAAGGTAGTAGATGTCCTGGTCCTCCTTGTGGATGAACCGGGTGATCGGTTGCCTGATGAGGGTGGATCGGGCTGCCTCCAGCAACTTCACGGCCGTGGAATTGACCTCCAGGATCAGACCTTCAATCGAGAGGATGCAGTAGCCAACAGGCGCCAGATCGTAGAGGTCGTAGTAGTGGGCGCGAGCGGAATCCAATTCTGCCTGGACCCGCCGCAGCTCCTCGTTCTGCATCTCCAGCTCGATCTGGTTGACGTGCAGTTCGTGGATGGCCCTGCGCGTCTCCTCGGGCGACAGGGACTGGGATTCTGAGGCTGATTCCGCTCTCTGGTGCCGGGCCAACTCTTCTGCACGCCAGCGCAGTTGGGCCGCCGACTCGGGAACATTCTTCTTCTCATTCATGGGGTACCGCCTTGTGTCTCTGGAGGTTTCTCTGCTCGTCCGCCGCCAGCCCTGGAGAAGGTTGGCGGTTGGTGATCTCCATGCACAGGCCAAGCCATTTGACGAGGTGGCCAGAAACGTGGTGCATGGCAAAGCAGCGTGCAGTGAAGCTTTGATAATCGCCCTTGCGATTGCGCAAGCGGAACTCGACCATCAGTGGTTCCTTGGCCTCCGCATTGGATCTCAAGGTAGCCATCAACTGGTCTCTATCTTCCGGGTGGAAGCAGTCGAGCCATCTGTCGCCAACCTGCTGGCCATCGGGCACACCCGTGAATTCCATCCATTGAGGGCTGAGGTACTCGTGCTGACCATTCTCCTGGCACATCCAGACAAGCTGGGGCAGGGATTCGGCCAGCTGGCGGAAGATGGCTTCGCTCTCGCGAACTGCAGCCTCGGCTTTTTTCATTTCCGAAATATCGAAAAAGGTGATGACGGCACCTTCAATCACATTATCGAGGGTGCGATAGACCTGGATGCGCAGCGAGAACCACTTGCCCTCCACCGTCTGAACCTCCAGCTCCCTGGGAACCAGGGTGTCCAGTACGGCTTGAAGATCCGCGGTCAAGCGATCGTAGCCAACCAGGTTCGAGACGATGTGTCCCACGGGCCGGCCTACGTCGGCCGGGATCAGGTTGATCATCCGGGTGGCTGCCGGCGTGAAGCGCAGGATGTGCAGACGGTGATCCACAAAGACCGTTCCGATGCCGGTGCCCGCCAACAGATTGTTCATGTCGTTATTGACTCGCGACAGATCCACCACTTTGGCCTGCAATTCGGCATTGACCGTGGCTAGCTCCTCATTGACCGATTGCAGTTCCTCCTTGGAGGTCTCCAGTTCCTCATTGGTGGACTGCAGCTCCTCGTTCACGGATTGCATTTCCTCGTTGGAGGATCTGAGTTCTTCGTTGGAGGTCTCCAACTCCTCGTTGGCAATCTGGAGGTATTCCTCCTTGGCCCGCAGTTCCTGGGTCAAAGCCGCGATCCTGGCCGCTGCATCCTGATCCAGTTGGCTCGGCCCCTCAGAACCCTCCCCAACCAGCGGCTGCAGGAATTCGGTGGGCTGGTCGGGCGCCTCCTCCAGGACGACGAGGTACAGAGGGGTATCCGTGATCGCTTCGCCTCCCACCTCCACCGGATGGATGCTCACATTGGTCACGATGTCAGGCCCGTTGGTTTTGACGATCAGCCCGGAACGGCGGACGGTTTCCCGGGTCGCCACCGCCTTGTGCAGAGCCAAGGCCAGTTCCCGCCTCAAGCCTTCCCGGGCCATCTTCAGGACGTTATTGGTGCCGGCTTCACCAGGAGCCGGCTCCAGGTACATCCCCGCGCGGCCGTGGAGGTAGAGGATGTCACCCTGGTTGTTGACGAGCGCACCGGTGGAGACGGCCTGCTTCAGAAGTGCCTGTTCCGTCAGTTCTCGCAGAGATCCTTTCAGAGAGGATCCGACCTTCCCGGGAACCCGGTGGACGGCTTCGCTCCTGGCCATGAGGGCCGACGGGAAACGCCCGAGCCCCGCCCGTTGCACGGCGTGTTCATCATCCTTGCGTTTATACAGTTTGGATTTCCGGTCCAGAACCGCAAACAGATCACCATACTCACCCACAGACTCTGAGGTACCCAGAAAGAGCGTACCCCCCGGATTCAGTGCGTAATGGAACATGGGAATGAGCTTCTTTTGCAGGTCCCCGCCCAGATAGATCAGGATGTTGCGGCAACTGATGAGGTCGAGTTTCGAGAAAGGTGGGTCCTTGATGACGTCCTGTTCAGAGAACACCAGGATGTCGCGGATGCTTTTGTGGATTCGATAGGCGCCGCCGCCAGGCTCGACCGTGAAGAACCGGGCCAATCTTTCCGGCGAAATATCCGCCGCGATGCTGGCCGGATAGATTCCCGCTCGGGCGGTCGCAATCGCCTGGCTGTCGATGTCGGTGGCAAACACCTGCAGCGTATAGCTCTGCTTCAACGCCTCCATCCGCTCCTGCAGGAGGATGGCGAGGGAATAGGCCTCCTCGCCGGTGGAGCAGCCCACGGACCAGACCCGGATCGCGGCGCCCGCAGGCTTTCCCGCGAAGATCCTTGGAATGGCCTGTTCCTCCAGAACCTTGAATGGCTCTGGATCCCGGAAGAAATTGGTCACGCCGATCAACAAGTCCCGGAACAGCGCCTCCACTTCGGCCGGCGTCTGCTGCAGGTGCCTGACGTAACCGTCCAGTCCATCGATCTGCTGGACGGCCATGCGGCGCTTGATTCGGCGGTGGATGGTGCTCGGCTTGTAGTTGGAGAAATCGTGGCCGGTCTGGGCGCGCAGCAAGACAAAAATCTTCTTCATCGCACTTTCGGACCGCGGTGTCGAAACGGCGGAGGGCCCTTCCGACGGTCCAAAGGCATGGCCAGCATACGCCATGAGTTGGGCCGGCATCTCGCCGGGAGGGAGTTCGAGATCCACCATGCCAGTGGCAATGGCGCTGCGCGGCATGCCGTCGTACTCGGCGGAGTCAGGCGTCTGGGCGATCACCAGACCGCCCTCGCCCTTGATGGCTCGAACGCCCAGGGTGCCGTCGCTGCCGGTGCCGGACAGAACAATGCAAATCGCCCGTTCGCGTTGATCCTGCGCGAGGGATCGGAAGAAGAAATCAATCGGCAGGCGCTGGCCTCGGGGTGCGGACGGTTCCAGCAGCTGCAGAGTGCCATTCAGGAACGCCATGTCCCGGCCCGGAGGGATGATGTAGGCGCAGTTGGGCCGCACCGTCACGCCATCCTCGACTTCGGACACCTGCATGCGGGTGTAGCGTTGGATGAGATCGGTGAGGATGCTCTTGTGGTCGGGGGCCAGGTGCTGGACCAGCACGAAGGCCATCCCGGGATCCCGGTCGGCTGGCATCCCGGAAAAGAAGGCTTCGAAGGCGCCCAGACCACCGGCCGAGGCACCGATGCCGACAATGGGGAAACGCTCCAACGGTGCTGTCTCAGAGGAAGCATCGGCGGGACCGGGAACCACCACTGGCGAAGCCGATCCGACAGGATTGGAGGGTGTGCCCTTGGCCTTCGGCTTCTGGCTCCCAGGGCCAGTCTTCGGTCTGGTCATGACAAGCCCCTCCTGGGTGAAGCATGATCTGGATGGTTCTTCTGCATACTCGTTTTCCTTTTCCCGGGCTTGCTGGGAAGGTTCATAAATACAGGGCTTTCCCCGACTCCACACTGGCGGCTGCATAAAGGTACATGGAAGCGGACCAGGTCTGCCAATCCTCGCCCGCGGGGGCTCCATCCTGGGCGCGGAACCATTCGTTGAAGCCGAAGGCCCCTGGATGGGTTGCCGGGAGCTTGCGTGAACGCTGTACGAGCACCGTGAGGGCGCGGAGTGTTGCTTCTGCCAGACGCTGCTCGCCAGCCGCCACCAGTGCGGCGACGTAGAAGCCGCAGACGAAAGGCCACACCCCACCGTTGTGGTAGTTGCCTGGGAGGTTGTAGGTTTCGTACCGGGCCTGCCAGTCGGGATCCCCCGGCTTCATGAAAGGGAAGAGGCACGGAGGCAGGTCCAGCGCCAGGTCCCCGCTCAAACGCAACTCAACGCACTGGGCTTCGATCCAGGCCACCATGTCGCGCGCGCGCCCGGGATCGGCCAGCCCAGTCAGGATGGCGAGGCTGTTGCCGAGCACATCGCAGCGGGAGTCCCGGAAGACCTTGTAGAACCACTCGGAGTAGGTGGGCTGGTCGGTGGTGGCAAACCCTCGGCCATCCACCCGGTTCGCGGCGATCCGGAACGCGTTCGCCCGGTCCTCCAGGCCCAGGAGCCTTAGGTAGCCATGCACGAGCGCGTTGACATAGAGCCCGTGGCCGAGCACCCACTGCTCATCCCGCCAATCGCTGGTCGGCTGCTGGCCAACCAGATCCCGATCATCAATGGTCTGGTAATCCATCCACTGCAGAGCTTTGACGGCGGCCCCTTGGAGGAAGGTAGCATCCTTGGTGAAGCGGCGGTACAGGCCCAGAACCAGGAGGAACAGCGGAGTCGTATCACTGGCGCCCCGGTTCTCGGGATCATGCACCGTGGATGGGATCTGCCCACGCGGGCTCTGGTTTCCCGCCAGCGTTTCCAGCACTCTGCGCAGCGAGTTGAGAAGATCCTGGTTGCCGGAGGCGAAGATGCCGAGCGAGGAGATGAGGAGGTCCCGGGTATAGGGTTCCGGGTAGCCCCAACCGGCCGTGCGGGGCAGACCCTCGAAGGGGCCGGACGCATTGTGCAAAAGCACGTCCAGCGCGGCACGCTTGGCTTCCTGGATCAGGGGATCCATGTCAGGGCCGCCTTTCCTGGAGGATCGCCACCAGCCGTTGCGCCACGATCCGATAGTCGAAGTGTTCGACAGCCCTTTGTCGTCCCGCCGTTCCCATCCTCTGCCGGAGTTCGGCGTCATTGAGCAGGACCTTCAGGTGCCTGGCGATATCCGGCACCGAGGCGCGGTAGTCTGAAACCCGGGGCTTGTCGAAGACGATGCGATGACCTGGCTCGAAACCTGACTCGGGGCCCAAGACTGCCTCGGTGATCCGGATTTCCTGTGCCACATCGGCGAGCAACGCCGTTTTTCCGTGGATCAGCGTGTCGAGCATACCCATGGCCCGGATCCCCAGGACCGGTTTACCGCAGGCGCCCGCCTCCACCTGGGACATCCCGAAACCCTCCAACCTGGAGGGGGCGGCATAGACATCGCAGGCGGCGAGGAGGTAGGGCATCAGGTCCCGTGAGACCTGGTGGGTACAGAATTCCACGCGGTCTCCGATTCCGATGGCGCGAGCGAGTTCCATATCCAACGCGTTCTGAACCTCCGTCCGTTTCTGCGGCCACACCTTACAGACGTATCGCCAGGGAGGAACCTCCTTACCCAGGTTGGCCAGTGCCTCCATCACGCCTCGACCCCCCTTGGAGGCGGTGTCCCCCCCCACGGTGAGAATCATCAATTCGTCTGGAGCGACGCCCAAGACCTCCCGGACGGCGCGCACCTTGGGATCATCCTGGCTCCGGGGAACGAACGCATCCGTGTCGCAGCCCACCGGCAACGTGACCGTGTGGTCGCCCCGGATGCCGTCCCGGATAAAGGTCTCCCCAACCCAGTCCGAGGTCACGAGCATGAGGGGCAGCCGCTCCAGGACTTCGCGATAGTTCACGACATAGCCGTCCGCGAGCAGCCAGGGGACAGCCCGCATGCCGAAGCGCTGGGGGTGCAGGACGAGGTCGGGCACATCGCCCCAGAAGCCGACTCCCACCACCGCGTCTGGCTGGAACCAGCGGTAGTACCACTCCTTCTCAACATCAGATCGGAGGTGGGCGGCGTGGGCATCCACACCGATCTCCAGAAGGCCTTTGTAGAGAAGATCCCCTTGAGTGGCCAAGCCTCCAGGCGCCGGGGGATAGGAGTAGAGCACCAGGATTTTCATGGCTTGTGCCTGCGATCCATTCCGCCAGGGAGGTAGATGGCGTCCAGCTCGCCGAAGCAGTTGAAGGCCTCGGTGCGCGGAGCGGCCTTAGCCTCCCAACTGGTGTCGCTGAAGCCGTAGATATCGGAGATGATTCCGGTTTTCCGCGCCCAGATCGCTTCGGATAGGGGAAGGTGAATGCCCGCGCCCTTCTGAGGTTGGGGGGAATAGGCCCCGCCGCCATCTTCGTAGGCGAACTGCCACAGCCTTCGGGTGCGGAGGCGACCCTCCCACCATAAATCCCGGACGGCCCGGGACACTTCACCATGCCGCCGATGCCAGGTGTACTCCCCATCTGGAGCGTGCGTCAGCAGGAGGTCAAACTCGCGCCAGGGCAGCAGGGTGAGGATGGCATCCTGGATCGTGGTGCTGGGGAGTGGAACCTGGGTGGGACCATCGTCCACATCCCCCATGGCGCCAATGGCGCCCAGCCGCTCCAGGGCCCGATGGAATCGTGGCGCGCGATCTGGATCCTTGCCCCGACAAACGGTCACAATGCACGTCGACCATTCGGGGTGACTCAGGAGGAGGCCCCCTGCCCAGAGAGTCTCATCGTCGGGATGAGCCACAATGACCGCCACACGGGTGGTCTCCCCTGGTTCCCGGTCCTGTGCTCTGGCTGCGTTCACTTCATGTACCTCGTCTCGGCTGACGCCGGAGGAAGGCATTGAATATGCGTATTCTGTGCCTTAATACAAATATATGTATTTAAATCATTTAAATAAATTATTAGTCCGAAAGGCCGAGCCAACCCATCGTAATGACACGCAACCTCCTTCAATACGAAGGAGGCTGGGAAGCGGCTCTTGCCTGCCTTAGAGCCAGTAGGAAAAGCGCCGGGAGAACCACTCCATGAACCGCTGATGCAGCGGGCGGTGCTTCCAAGTCTCCAGCTGGATTTGGTTGGAATCCTTCAGGTCCTCCTGGAAGGCACTCTCCATCTCCTGCCCGAACTCGTCCCCCATCACGACCACGTTGATTTCCTTGTTGTGGAGAAAGCTGCGGGTATCCATGTTCGTGGAGCCCACCGTGGACCAGGTGCCATCGATGACAGCTGTCTTGGCGTGCAGCACGGAGGCCTTCAACTGGTAGATCTTGATGCCGGCTTCGAGCATCTGCTGGTAGAAGGAGTGACTGGCGTAGGCGACCAGCGCCCCATCCGAGATGGAGGGAAGGATGAGCTTCACGTCCACCCCGCGCTGGGCTGCTTCCAGAAGCGACTTCAGGATTTGCACATCCGGGACAAAATAGGCGGCAGTGAGGTGGATGGATCTGGTCGCCCCCTGAATGGCCACGAAGTAGGCCTTGTAGACCTCATGGACGCCGCCAGGCTGACTCGCAATCACACGGACCACCTTGTCGCCAGCTTGGGCTAGCTGGGGGAAGTAGTCCCGAGCGGGGAGATCGCCTTCCTCCTGGCTGGCCCAGTTGTGGATGAACAGCCACTGGAGCGCGGCCACAGCGGGGCCCTCGATCTGCAGGTGGGTGTCCCGCCAGCCCAGGGCGGCCCGGCGGCGCTTGTCCCCGGATCGGAACAAGGAACCGCGCGAGTAGGCAGCGGTGATGTTCACACCGCCTGCGAAAGCCACTTTGCCGTCCACCACCAGGATCTTCCGGTGGTCCCGATTATTGATGCGCCATCGGCCCAGCTTGTGGATGGGGCTGACAGGATGGAAGGCCAGCAGCCGGATTCCGGCATCCCGCATGCGGGTAAAGAAGGCCTCCGGCGTTCCCAGCGTCCCGACCGCATCGTAGATGATGCTGACCTGGACCCCCTCCCGCTGCTTGGCGATGAGCATGTCGGCGAACTTCAAACCCAACGTGTCCTGTTCGAAAAGGAACGTCTCCAGGTTAATGGAGTCCTTGGCCGCGGCCACCGCGGCCATCATCGCGGCGATGGTCTTGGGCCCGTCGAACAGCAACGTGACCTTGTTGCCAACGATGAGCGGTCGGCCCGTCGCAAGTTCCTCGATGCTCGCCAGCGCCTTGGCATCCACCTTGGAATGGCCCAGGCGCTGAGCGAGCACCGTGGCCGCGTCCTTGCCGCTCAGCGTGCCCTGAGCGTTGACGACACTGGGCGTCGCGGGAGCGTTGAGCGGGGTCTTCAGGTAATTCAGATCGGGCAGCCGGGCGCAGGCGCCAAGCAGCAGACAGAGCGCCAAGGCCCCGAGCCGCTGGCCAGACAGGCTCCCCCTTTCGGCGAAGCCTGCCACCCGCGATCGAATTGGGATGTGAGGCTGGGGATCAGAGCTCATGGCGTCACGGTGGCCTTATCGATCAGGTTCGGTAGGAGCTGCAGCGGCAGCTTCCGCATCGCCACCAGAACCTCCGCGGGTTCTTCCGCTGAGGTTCTGGTGGCGCAGTGCACTCTGGCTTCGTGAACGAGCTGGATCCCGCCCCCCCAACCTGTCGCCCCACCTGCTCGATCGATCCATCCGGAGAGTCAAAAAGCCTCCCCGGCAGGTTCGCTGCGACCTTGTCAGGTTTGTTCATCCAGGGCTCCAAGCGGGAGTGGGTGTGCCAGAACGGCGCGGGGTTCTAGCCACCCGAGAGCCGCCCACCCCTCCAGGGCCAATCAGGGGGACCACGCTTCCATGAGGTTTGATCCGGCCGGTCGTTCACTGATGCGGACCTTGCGTGACCTGGGCTCATCACCACCCCAGGCCAACCAGACCCGCAGGCATTCATTGAAGGCCTCGGGCCTTTCGAAAGCCACGAGGTGGCCCGCCTTGGGGATCAATGTCAGCTTGGCCCCAGGGATGGCTTCGGCCATGGCTTCGGATTCGCTGGGCGGAATGATGCTGTCGTCGGCGCCAGCGATCACCAGGGTCGGAACCCGGATCTTCCCGAGCCAATTCCTGGCATCAGGCCGGTCGGCCATGCCCAGCAAGGCGCCGATGATGCCTTCTGGATGTGAAGGAATCATGAACTCCCTGACTGCGGCGGCCATGGCTTCATCCGTGTTGGTCGGCGCCAGCATCTTCGGGGCCATGGCATCCACCACCACGGAAGCATCCACATTCCGCACCTTCTCGGCTGTCGCACGGCGTGCGGCGGCGGTTTCGGGAGTGTCCTTGCCGGCTTTCGTGCCGACCAGGACCAACCCACGGAGCATCTTGGGAAAGGCATGGGCAAAAGCCAAGGCCACGTAGCCGCCCATGGAATGACCCACGAGAATGACGGGGCCCGTCCCCAAGTAGTCCATCAAGGCGTGCAGATCCTCGGCAAAGCGGCTCATGGAAACGGGACCAGGCGTTGATTCGCTCTGGCCGAGCCCCCGCAGGTCAGGGGCAATCACGCGATGCCTCGCCTTGAAGGCCTCCACCTGCTTGGACCAAGTCTTGCGGTTAAGTGGAAAACCGTGGACGAGCAGCAGCGGGAGACCAGCGCCCTCATCCGTATAGGCGACCTGTAGACCGTTCACTTTTACCCGCATATGACCTCCGAGCCAGGCATCCTGGACAAATCGGTCTGGAATGGTGGGTATTCGGACGGTTCGCCCTCATGGCCATCCCAGGTCGCTCAACCTGGAAGATTGTTCATAGACACGCGGACCCTGGGTACAGGCCCACCGGCGGCAACGCCCACGCGTTCCCTGGCGTTCACTTTAGGCATGCTGCGTTTCCCGGCCACATCACCGGCTCTGTGGTGGCCCCACGGAGCGGAGCCCTCCGCTCCTTCTCGCAAGTTCGGATCAGCCTTGGCTTTACCAAGGGCGATCACGGCGGCACCGAGCGCGGCTCCAGCGAGGAAGGCAAGATAAATAGGACCCATTGGATGAGATGCGTTGTTCTCGCTCATGATCCTGTTCCTCCCTAGATGCTTGAGTCCGTACCGTCTGGTGCGATGACTTGCCGGAAGGTTCGCCCCTCCGGCAAGTTCTGGGCCTCGCCATCCTGGCTGGGCTGTTGCTTTGCGCAGCTCTAGCGCGCTCAGCCCCGAAGATCATCCGCCGCATCATTCATGCCGCGTTTGAGGTCGCCGGCGGCAAGCACGGTGCGCTCCTTCATGCCATTCCAGGCCAACCCGGCATCCTCAGCCAGGTCGCTCGCCCGTTCTTTGGCCCGCCGCGCGAGATCCTTGAGGTTCCCGCGAAGTTCAGGACCGGATTTGGGCGTGGTGAGGGCCACCACCACGGCGCCGAAAGCGGCGCCGGCGGCGAAAGTGAGAAGCATGGGGCCCAGAGAGGAAGTTGTGGTTTTCTCGTTCATGGTCGTAGTCCTATTCAGATTCGTGAGGGGTTTGCCTGATTTTGAAGAAGGCCAGCACGGCGCCGATCCCTCTGATGATCTTTCCGATATTGCGATAGGTGGATTCGAGGCTGTCGCGAACACGGCAATTGAGCTCTGTCACCGTCCTCCCTATCTCCGCGATGGATCTGGTGAAGGTGGAAAGCTCTCCCAAAGAGGTTTGGAGAGAACCCGCCAGACTATCCATGTGCATCCGGAAGGCATGTACATCTTCTGCGATCTGGGACAGTTCCTTGCTCGAGGTGAGCAGGAAGGTGTCCACGCCTTGAGCTGTCCGGCGCAACTGGAAAAGCAGAGGCACCAGGCCAGCCGCAAGAGCAATCAAAACCAGGATGAGGGTGATTTCGAGGGCGATGGGCATGGCGGGCTCCGAGTTGGGACTCAGGGTTCTTGATGGGTGTTAAGCATCCAGAGGGCCTTGTCATTGGCGCGACTCAAGTGACTTTCTCATCGGACATTACGGGTTTTGAATATGCTTCGGTTGTGCGCATGGCAAGTTCCTAGGCCGAAAGAAGGAGCGAGGCTTGCTAGACAATCCTCCGTCCTTGGATGAGGCGCACCAGGACGATGATGATCGCGAGCACGAGCAGGACATGGATGAATGAGCCCATCGTGTAGCCGCTCACGAGGCCCAATGCCCAGAGGACGACGAGAATCACGGCAATGGTCCACAACATGGTTTCTCCTTTGAGAAAAGGGCGGGGTTTCGGCCTCCTGATCGGGTCCTGAAGCTGGCCGAAACCCCGATAGGACTACTGCACGGTCATCCGGTTGTTCACATGCGTCACGCCATGAACGTCCTCGGCGAGTTTGGTCACCAGATCACGTTCAGCGGCGTTGGTGGCCTGCCCGTGCAGAGTCACCACCCCATCCCGCGTGACCACTTTGGTGGCCAAGGCGTGGGTGGACTTGTGGAACAGGAGGGCGGTCTTCACCTGCGCTGTGATGGAGGTGTCATCCACCTTGGCCCCGACGCTCCGGTGGGCCAGCTTGCCGGGCTTGGCGGCCACCAGCTCGTTGCGAACCTCAGTGACTCCGTCCACATCTTTGGCGTATTCCGCAGTCAGCTGCTTCTGCGCTTCAGAGTCAGCTTTACCCGAAAGGGTGACGATGCCATTTTCCGTGTTCACCTCGGTGTCCGTGGCACTCACATTCTTATGGAAGGCCAAAACCGCCTTCACCTTCATGGTGATCCAGGCATCGGAATGTTCGGAGGGCTGGTCACCGACCAGGGTGAGCCGGTTGTCCACGTTCTTGACGCCAGGCAGGCCCGCGACGGTTTCCTCGGCCAAGGTCTTATGGTAATCCCGGGCCACTGTCCCCGTGAGGGTGACCACACCGTTCGTGGACGACACCTTGATGTTGTCGTCCTTCAGGTAGGTCTTGAAGTTGTAGCTGTTCTTGGCGGAGGACTCGATCTTGCTATCCGTTTCAGCGGCCTGCACGGGGAGGCCCCCGACCAGAACCAGTGCTACCGAAGCCATGACAGCCGTGTGGGAGTTCAACGAGATATGTCGCATGGTGTGTCCTCTTGTCTGCCCTGTGGGGCGATTTGGGTTTGAAAGGCTCGGAACTTTCTAATTTTTCCGTGCTCCAGGTAGCGGCCGCCCGCCTTCTGAATGGCTTGGGGTAGGCGCGGTCTTGCCCGTCTCCTTCTCCTTCGAAAGGGTCTTGGGTTCATGCTTCGGAACCATGTCGTGCTTGGACTGGCGCCTGGAAAGGTCATCCACCTTTTTCGTGGCGGTGACCTCGAGGGGATTGGAGACCGGGCCGGGCTTGGAATCCAACCCCGGATGGGCGGGCTGGGGATTTCTCGTGGGAGGGATCTCGGAGGTCGTCATGAACGTCTCCTTAAATGAGGCTGCGAAGCCTTGGCTTGAAAGGTGGTTGGCACGAACCAGGTCTGCGAAAGACCAGCAGTGGGCCAGCCGTACTGAGTGAAGGGTTCCTGGGCAGACGCGGTAGGGACCAGGCCTGCGGCTACTGGGGACAACCGAAGCGGACGCTGCGGTTCTCCTGCTGCCCTGCTGCGCGGGTGTGAGAGGCGAAGCGCAGGGTTGTGCTTCGCTGCCCGTCCGTCGCTCTCGGACTTGGTCAAACGATCGTAGGATCCGCCATGCCAGGACGAGTCCTTCGCCTTGGCCCTCACGCATGGGCCGAGGGTTGGGATCAGGGGACCCGAACGTTTGGGGGCTTTTGGCAAATCTCATAATTTTCCCCCGAGGTTAATCGGACGACTTGGTGGAAGGTGGTTCCTACGATCTACGAACACCGGGGGGCGGTAGCCCCCGAAGCACGGAGTAAGTGCACTTTTCGGGCCATAGATTTAAGTTTTTTTATTTATCTATTTCCATTAATCCTGCTTTAATCTTCTATTGAAAAATACGATCGAAGTGACGTGGTGCCTTCTCCAATCTGAAGGATGAAAAAGTCCCTCATCTCCTCGATTGCACAGGGTCCGACCTGGAACTAGATGGCTCCCTGGAACCGGGTGAAAGATCTGGAGACGATTACGGTCGTGAGCACCAACAGGAAGTGGAGGCCCGTGGCCACCATGTAGCCGTTCATGAAACCGACCACCCATAGGACGGTGAGAATCGTGCCGATGACCCGCATTCTGCTGCGCCCTTCAAGGCTGCGGGGAATCAATCCCCTGAACAGATGCAATCGCTGCGAGCGGCTTCGGTACCTCCGCAAGGTGCCCCGATGTTTCATGGTCGTCAGGTCCTTCTTCTGGGTACGTTTTCGCCGCCGTAGGTCTGGAGCGGGTTCGCACCCCTGCCCTGGTCGCTCCACTCAGAACCAAAGCCGTGCTTACTTCCAGGGGCGTCCTGTGCACGTGAGGCTGGCTAATTTTCTTCACCAACGCATGGAATCCATGATTGGGGTGTCGATCTATTGGGTCAGATTAAGCATTTTTTGGACCACGGTCTAAATGGTTAATTTAAAATATTTTAAAACCAAAATATCGGAATTTGTCATGGCCTATTCGATCAAAATGAATTATGATCAACTCCAATTCGACCGCAAAGGCTGCCTATGCACGTCGACGACCTGGACCACAAAGAACTGCTGGAACTGGATCCAGAGGGTGGCCTGATCAGGTTCGCCGGCCAGCGCGCGGTCCTGCTGGACGCAGTGGCCATGGGACTCCTGCGCAGTTATCTGGTCGATAACTTCGGGCTCACGGCAGCCCGGACCGTGCTTACCCAATTCGGCTTCGCCCACGGGTGGCGCATGGCCGAGGCCATGCAGACTGAGTTCAAGTGGGCGACTCCTGATGAGTGGCGGCATGCAGGCACGCGCATCCCTGCTCTGGAAGGCCTCTTCCGGGCGGTGCCGGGTGCCGGGGAGGATCCCCTCTCCGAGCATGGCGCGCTGATCCTCGGCTCCTATGAAGCCGAGCAGCATGTCCTCCATTTCGGCCGCGCCGATGCCCCAATCTGCTGGACCATCTGCGGACTGATCAGCGGCTACATCAGCCGGACCACTGGCAAGGACATCTACGTCCTCGAGGACCGCTGCGTCGGCAAGGGTGATGCCGCCTGCCACCTTTTTGGACGCACGCGCGAGGAATGGGGCCAGGCACGAGCTGCGGAAATCGGCTACTTCGAGCCGAAACGGCTGGAGGGATGCCTTGAAGTCTCGCTCCAGCGGGTCACGGAGTCCCTGAAGACCGCCGAGCGAAAACTCCGTGAGCACAGGCGGGCGCTGACGCGCGTTGTGTTCGAGCCGGTTGAAGAACTGGGCGTTGTCACCAAGAGCCCTGTGATGCGGAAATTGATCGACTTGGCTTGCCGCGTAGCCACCGTCGATTCCACGGTCCTCATCACTGGTGAGAGCGGGGTAGGCAAGGAGCGGATCGCCCGCCTCGTCCATGAACAGTCGACGCGCGCTGCGGGGCCATTCGTCGCCGTCAACTGTGGCGCCATCACCGAAACACTTCTTGAAAGCGAACTCTTCGGCCACGCCCGCGGCGCGTTCACGGGCGCGAACCAGGATCGGCCCGGTCTGTTCGAGGCCGCCAACCGGGGAACCCTGCTGCTGGATGAAGTGGGAGAGGTCTCCCCGGGCATGCAGGTCAAGCTCCTGAGAGCCATCCAGGAACGGGAAATCCGCCGCGTCGGGGAGAACAAGGGCCGGCGGATCGACGTGCGCATTATCGCCGCCACCAACCGGGACCTGGCCCTCGGAGTGGCGGGCGGGGCCTTCCGCCAAGATCTCTATTACCGCCTGAAAGTCGTGGAGCTGCATGTTCCCCCTCTCCGGGAACGCAGGGACGACATTCTGCCTCTGGCCCGCGTGCTGCTTGCGAGTGCGGCCAAGTTGATGAAGCGCAAGATCGCGGGGATCTCCACGAGCGCGGCCGATCAGCTCTTGCGGTACTCGTGGCCGGGAAATGTGCGCGAGCTCGAGAACACCATGGAACGCGCCGCCGCGCTTGCTCAGGGGAATCGGGTGGAACTGGAAGACCTGCCCGAGGAAATCCGCGAAGCCTTTTCCATGCCCGTGGCCACTACGGGAGCGGTCCGGTCCCTGGATGAGGTCGAAAAGGAATACATCATCGCGGCACTCGAGCTGAATGGGGGAAACCAGACGCGCACCGCCGAACAGCTGAAGATCGGGTCAGCGACGCTGTACCGCAAGCTCAAGAGCTATGGACTGATCGGTGCCGAGCGCAGCAAGACGCGGAAGGACTCCTAGGCCGTAGCTCAGCCTGCGTTCAAGGCCGCCCTTGGGCCTACCAATGTCCAAATCGCGGCCGTGTCATTTGAAGACCCAGGCCTGGCGCAGTCACGCATCAGATTCCTCGGCTTTCGACTTGGCCGAAAGAGCGTCTTCGCTTTGGCGGTTCGCCGAAATTTCGAGGGCGACCGCCGCGGCCTCGTGGGCCGCCACACCCTCGGTCCGACGCTCGTAGTCTTCCTCCGCGAGATCGTCCTGGGCGCGCAGCTCCCTGTCCTCAATTTGCTCCTGCTCTCCCGGCAGCTCGACCCGCAGTTCTTCCAGCAGCATCATGATCGTCGCCGCGACAGGAAGCGCGAGCAGAGCACCGAGCAGCCCCATCAGCGTTCCGCCCACCAGGAGTGCGAAGAGGACCACAGACGAGGGAAGGCGGAGAGACCGGCCGTAGATCCGCGGGATGAGCAGGCGGCTCTCGATTTCCTGATACGCGAGCATCGCCAGGAAGACGATGATCGCCGCTGCTGGACTACGGCCAAGCGCGACGACCACCACTGGTCCGAGCAGGATGATGCCGCCGATGTAGGGCAGGATATCCGCGATCGCGGCGAACACCGCCAAGGCCATCGCAGTCTCGATGCCACAGGCCTTCAAGAGGATGTAGGTGAAGGCGCCCATGAGCATTGAGGTGACCAGCTGGCCGCGGATGTAGGCGCCAACGATCGTCTCCAGGTTCAACAGGACGCGGGAGAGGCGAATGTGGTGGGAGCGCGGAACAACCGCAAACAGCCCTCCACGCAGCCGGTCGCGGTCGATCATCATGTAGAGCGACAGGAAGAGGGCGCTCATGCCATAGGTGGCGGCTTCGAAAACCCGGACGGAGTAGCCGAACGCGACCCCGCCAATCGCACTCAGCGCACTGTCGTAACTCATGTTCCGAAGCCAATTGGCAAACGGTGCGCTCGCATGGAACTGGGCGAAATAATCAGCCAGGCTCTTGCGGAAGGCGGGTTCCCGTTCGAACAGCGCCACCGCCTGCCCCAGGAGCGAGGGGATGGTCAGGGTCACGATGAGGGCTCCGAGGATGAAGATCCCCAGGTAGACACCTGCGATTGCGAAGCCACGCCGGACCTTCCGTTCCTCCAGCCACTGCACAGCAGGGCTCAGCGTTCCCGCAATGAGAAGGGCGACGACCAGCACGAGGATGATGGGCCAGAGCCGAAAGGCCAGCCATAGCGAGATGCCGACGAGAACCAGCCGGAGCATGGTCGCTGCAGATACATCGAAGCGCACCGTACGTGGCTGAGCGCCCGAAGATTCTTGAGAACCCTCGCGTGGCCGGGGGTCCGAAGGCGGTGGCGTCGTGGGATTCATGGCACCACCCTGGCGCATTCAGAAGTACGTAAGCAGGGCCTGCCTTCCACGCCGGCACCCATCACCAGCCTGATGACCCGGAGGGCCGTCGGGATTCGCACCCCGGACGGCCCTGCAGTTCTTATGCGATCAGTGCTCCCGGTGATGGTCGTCCCTCTCACGGTCCCTCTCCCTGCCCAGTGCTTGCCAGGCTGCCGGCCATGCTCCTGGCGCCAGCGGCTGTAATCCTCCCCCTCCTCCAGGCGCTGATGGGACCAGTGGCCAGGCTCATATCGGTAAGCCCCTCCCTCCGACCGGTACTGCGGTCGGATCCACCGGGCACCCTGCTGGGATGGTTCCTCCCAGCGACCGGGGGACCATGCCCAACGGTCATCCTGACGATCCCAGTAGCCCTGGATCCACACGTGGTTCCGGCTGGGCCGGGCCATCCTCACTTCCACCTGCGGTGGAGGCGGAGCCTCCGGGGCGATGCGGATGCGGATGGCACCAAGGTCCACGCCCACGCGGATCTGGGCCACGGCGGGCACACAACTGAAGGCTGCGAACACCGCAGGTAAGGCCCATTGCGACAGCTTGAAAGGCATGGAGGACTCCTGGTCCAGATTGAGATGGGTCAATGCCTACGGTCCCGACCCCTCCACCGTGTCTCGCGCGGCCAGTGGGATCGAGGCAGTTCGGCCCAAGGCCCGTTTCTGGACCTTGAGTACTCCCAGCGGTCGTTGGTGTAGAAGTAGTAATAGCCGTCCTGGGTGTAGTAGGGCTGGTCCACATCCAGCTCGATGAGTGCTGGCAGGATGGGAATGATCTCGATCCCGCCACCGCGCCGGTGCGCCACGACGCAGGACGTGAGGAGGAAGGCCGAAGACAACAGTACGGCCATCGTGCGATTCATATTTTTCTCCCTATAGCTTTGACTGCCGCTGGCAGCGTTCAGGTGCTTCGCGACCCATCAGGGCCAACTAGATCCGCCCGAGCAGGAGCAAAAGGATGAGAACCAGGACCACAAGGCCCAGGCCGCCACTCGGGTAATAACCCCACGTCTTGCTGTGGGGCCAAGTAGGTAAGGTGCCGAGGGCCATCAGAACCAGAAGGACGATCAGGATGGTGAGCATGGTGCATCTCCTCCGATTCATGAACCAAGTACAGTCCCACCTCTGGAACCTCCCGCCGATCCAGCAGGGACGGTCGTTGGCCGACCCTGTCATCAGTGGCACGCTCCTCATGTATCAAGGAGCGTGCCGCATGCCCCTGTGACCTCTCCCGGCACTCCCAACCCCATAAGGCCCAGCTATTGAACGTGTTCGGAAATGGGAATGGCGAAGCAATTGGGATGCAGAGACATCCGATTACTGTTCAAAACGATCGGAATTCAGATTCAAAACGATGGGCCTGCCCTCCGTGATAGCCGCAGCTGTCACATCGGAAAGAAGCCAGCGCCCAGGCCGGGTCCGAACATACCGCCGACATCCCTCGCATGGCGCCGTGGGGAGCTGTCAGACAGGCTCAGGCTGCGTAGATCTTGTAGAAGTACCAGGCGGTCAGCACGAACCCGATGGTGATGACCCCATAGCGGACCGTGGTTCGCCCGACACGATGCGCCATGTGGGAACCGAACAGCCCGCCCAGGCCTGCGGCGACGGCCATGAGGCCTACGAGGACCCACTGGACGTTGCCGGGATGCCGCAGGTATTCCATGCCCAGAAAGGCGAAGATGGCCACGCCGTTGATGCAGAGGGCCAGCAGGTTCTTGAGGCCATTCATCTGGTGGATGTCCGTGAGGCCCAGCAGGCTCAGCGCCGCCAGCATGAGGATGCCGATGCCGGCACCGAAGTAGCCGCCGTAGATGCCCACGATGAACTGGAAGATCATGGCCCCGACCCACCACCCCGGCGTCCGGTTGTGGCTCCCCATCCTCTTCAACACTCGGTTGACCGGATCATTGGCCGCCAGCAGCACCGTGGCCGCCAGGATCAGCCAAGGCACCAGGTGGTCGAAGACCTTCTGCGGGGTGACCAGCATGAGCCACGCACCCAGCGCACCACCGACGAGGGAGACCGGCATCAACCGCAGGGCGAATTCCTTCGTGCCCGCAAGATCCCGGCGATGGCCCCAGAATCCCCCGATCGAGCCCGGCCACAAGGCGATGGTGCTGGTCACATTGGCCTGCTGCCCCGTGAGGCCGATGCCAAGCAGCGCGGGGAACGACACGAGTGTGCCGCCCCCCGCGATGGAGTTGATGGCTCCGGCCAGAAAAGCCGCTGCCATGACAGTGAATAGGTACCCGATGTGCATGCCATCCAAGATGACAGGCTCACGCGCGAATCAGAAGACGGCTACTTCCACTTGAAGGGGTAGACCGGTTTCTTCGACCCGTACTCAGGTGGCCACACGGTTTCGTGCTTGCCGTTCTGGATCTGTTCCACCAGCATCTGGTGCTTGTTCTGGTTCGTGTAACCGCTGTAGTCGACGAACCGGACCTCGCCCATGATGCCATTCCAGTGGCCGCCGCGCAGTTCCGCGCGAAGCTTCTCGCGATCGCCGCCGACCTTCGCCGCGGCTTCCGCCATCACCATCATCGAGGCGTAGGCATTGGCGGCATGGTAGGGGACCTCGGCCTTGCCGAACTTGGCCTTGTAGCGCTTCCCGAAGTCCTTGGCGCCGGGCCAGTTCACGTCCGTGGTCCACTGCGTGCTGGAGAACACGTTGTTGGAAATCGCCTGTTCCCGGGCGAACTCGGAGGACGCGAAGCCCGCACCCGCGCCCAGGAAGGCCTGGGGCTGCAGACCAACCTCGCGCGCCTGTCGCATGAGCAGGATGCCATCGGCCACATAGGACACCATGAAGACGAGGTCGGGCCTGGTCGCCTTCACTTTGGCGAGAGTCGAGCGGTAATCGGGCGAACCCGCCGCGTAGGCTTCTTCCATCACCACCTGAATGCCGACCTGGGCCGCGTAGGCCTTGGCCGACTTGGCGCCGGACGTGCCGAAATCCGTATTCTCGTTCAGGATCGCCATGGTCTTGGGCTTGCCCAGCTTCTGGGCCATGGAGATGAGGATGGAGGCGTAGTCCTCGGTGGTGGCGCTGAGCCGGAACACGTACTTCTGGTTCTGGCGGGTGATGTCTTCTTTCGATGCGACAGGCACCAAGAGGGGCACCTTGTACTTCTCGGCCAGCTTGGACACGGCGTTGGCGCAGGCGGAGCTGTAGGGCCCCACCACGGCGGCCACACGGTCGCGGGTCACCAGCTTCTCCATGGCCGACATGGACACTTGCGGCTTGCCTGTGTCGTCCTCGATGACCAGTTCGACCTTGATGCCCTTCTTCTGGAGATCCTCCAAGGCCAGCTTGTAGCCATTGCTCATGTATTCGCCGATGGGCGCCTGGGTGCCCGTGGCGCAGTTGATGACTCCGATCTTCACGGGCGTCTGCGCTTGGAGAGCAAGCCCGAAGGCCATCAGGGGCGCGAGGATTCTCAGCTTCATGCTGACTCCTTGGATATTGGATTGGGATTGAATGCTGGACGGGAGCGTAGCATGCCCGAGCCTCGGTCAACGTGATAGGCTCGCGGTCTTTCCCTGAGGTCGGCCATGCGGGTATTCCTGGCATCGATTCTTTCCATTGCACTCGCGGCCGTGCCTCACCCGGCAAGACTCCGAGTCGTGAAGACCCTCCCCGTCGGTGAAGCTGGCGGATGGGATTATGTGACCCTCGACAGCTCGGCCAAGCGCCTCTACGTGCCCAGGTCAGATCGGGTGCTGGTCCTGGACGTGGATGGCAAAACGCTCGGGGAGATCAGGGGCACTGGCGGCGTCCACGGCGTAGCGCTGGCCCCGGGCCTGGACCGCGGCTTCACGAGCAATGGCCGGAGCAACACCATCACCATCTTCCGCCTATCGAGCCTGGAGGTTCTCGGCCAGGCCAAAGCCACCGGCGAAGGCCCCGACGCCATCCTCTTCGATCCCGCCACCACCCGGGTGTTCTGCTTCAATGGCCGGGGGAAGAACGCCACGGTCTTCGACGCCACCACGGGGAACGCCGTGGGAACCATCCCCTTCGGCCAAAAACCTGAATTTGCCGCCACCGACGGCAAGGGCCATGTGTTCGTGAACCTGGAAGATCCGGCGGAAGTCGCCGTGATCGACGCGAAGAAGCTTACCGTGGAGCAGCGCTGGCCCCTGGCTCCCCTCCAGGATCCCACCGGCATGGCCATCGATCTGAAACACAACCGGCTCTTCATTGTCGGCGGCAACAAGCTGATGGCGGTGCTGGATACCGGCACCGGAAAGATCGTGGCCACGCCCGCCATCGGAGCCGGTGCCGATGCCGCCGCCTACGATCCCGAGCTGGGCCTGGCCTTCAGCTCGAACGGCGAGGGCACCCTCACTGTCATCCGCCAGGAGGGCCCAGACCGCTACATCGTCTTGGAGCAGGCCCCCACTAAGCGCGGCGCCCGCACCATGGCCCTGGACGAAAAGACCCACCGGATCTACCTGCCCACCGCCGAGTTCGGCCCCACCCCTGCCCCGACGGCGGAAGCCCCCAGGCCCCGGCCCACCATGACGCCCGGCAGCTTCCAGATCCTGGTGGTGGGCCGCTAGACGTTTCTGAGTTCGACCACCACCAGCGCCGCGCCCCCGAAGCCTGGCATCAGCTGAAGGCTGCCTGGGGCATCGTCCATCCGCAGCAGATGGCGCCGGCCCAGGTGCAGGTCCACCTCCGGGACATAGACAGTTCCCGCGGCCACGAAGACGATCAGGGTGGAGCCCGCAGGCCAGGCCAGAGTGCGTGGGGAGACCAGGCGGAAGGACTCCACCTGAGCGTGGCAGCCCCGTGGATCCACCATCAGGTTGAAGTCCGTGCAGGGTCCGTCTACCAGGGTGGCCGCCGCGGGCCAGTCCCCGGAAAAGCGGATGGGCACGAGCGGTTCCGTGAGCTCCACCCGGCCGAATGGGCCGAAGTCGAGGTCGAACCCCGCGCCCTCCAGCAGAAGCAGCCAGCGGTCCAGGCCGGGAAAGGCCGAGAAAGGCCCTGACTCGGCCACCTCCGCCGAGCTGATGCGCCATCGGAAACCTGTCTCCAGCGCGGCCCCCGGCGGGTCCACCATCATCTCCAGGGTCGTACCCCCGCCGTTCTTCCAGGGCACGACGCGACCCTCGGCGGGCTTGATCCGCTGCCACCTCATCGCCTTCCCTCCAATCTCCGGGCGTCTTCTCGACTCAGGATCCGCCAGGGTCGCGGCAGCAATCCGGGGACCTGGGCCATGTAGTCCCGGTACGCCGCGCCGAACCGGGCCAGGAGCTTCCGCTCCTCCAGCCACGACCCGGCGATGAAGTAGACAGTGATCCACCCGGCTGACACGAGGCGTGCCGTGTTCATGTCACGGGTCCAGAGGATCACCAGGGACAGGCTGTACCAGGGATGCCGCACAAAGCGGTGCAGCGACGAGATCCTGAGCGGTTCCAGATCCTCCGCGCTTTCGCGGCCCATCCGGATCTGCCGCCAGCCCAGGAATTCCTTCAAGTCGTACCCGGCCGGCCCGAACACCAGGACTCCAGCTGCGACGAGGGCCAGACCGTTCATCACCCACGCCGCCGGACCGGTCCAGCGCCAGAGCCAGGGTCCGGGGCGGTACGCCAGCAGCCAGAGGATCGGCAGCAGCGTCAGCCCGGCCACCAGGTTGTAGAACAGTCGGTAGGCCGGCACCAGACGCGGGCAGTGCAAGGCCGTGACCCGTTTTAATCCAAGGGAGGCCAGGCTGGAGTGCACGGCCGCGAAGGCGACCCATGCGAGGCAAAGCAGGAATACATTGGCGGTGTCAGAACCCATGTATCGATTGTGGGCGCCTGAGTCTTCGAGGGCCACCGGCGGAACCGGCTGGCGGGTTATCCTGTTGCGATGCATCTGACTTGGCCCCAGCCCGCGCGTGTTGCGCTCGTCCTAGCCCTGCTCTGGGTGGCCTATGTCCTGCTCTGGACGCCCGGCCCCCTGTCCTTGAGGGTGCTGGGACTGTACCCGAAGAAGCTGGGTTCGCGGGTGGTGGGCTGGGCCGCCGCCTGCCCTCTGCCCCGCGCCTGGCGTCAGCCTCTGCTGGGGCGTTTCGCAGGCCACTACGGGATCAACCTGGCGGAAGCGGAGCTTCCCCTGGGTGACTATCCCAGCCTCCAGGCCCTGTTCACGCGGCGTCTCAAGGCGGGCCTCCGCCCCCAGGACGCCGCCACGCCCGGCGGCCTGAACAGTCCCGTGGACGCCCGCATCATCGCCAGCGGCCGCATCGAGGCCGACACGGCCATCCAGGCCAAGGGGCTCTCTTACCGCGTTTCGGAACTCTTGAAGCACGAACAAGGGGCCGGGCGCTTCGAGGGCGGCCACTACCTCACGCTTTACCTCTCGCCCAAGGATTACCACCGCATCCACGTGCCGCTGGAAGGCAAGGTCAGCGCCGTCAGCCGCGTGGAAGGAGAGCTCTGGCCCGTGAATGACCTCAGCACCGGCGCCATTCCGCAGCTCTACGAACGCAACCGTCGCGCAGTCTGGATGGCCCTGGGCACGGGCCCTTGTGAAGGACTGGAAGTGGCTGCCGTACTGGTGGGTGCCACGCATGTGGGTGGCGTCGTGATCGACCGGCGCTGGCTCGCTGGACGCGACCTGCCGAAAGACGGTGGCTTCGCCGTGGACCTGCTGCCCTGCGCGCCCGGCGAAGACCTCGGCACCTTCGAATTCGGCTCCACCGTGGTGCTGCTGATCGGGGGTCCCAGAGCCGGTGACTGGGTTCCGCTCCAAACCCAGGGCAACGTGAACGTCGGACAGCGTCTGGGGGCCTACCGGTGAACGAAACCGAGATCTTCAATCAGGATCCTCTCTGGGACGAGGGCGGGGACCTGCCCGGCGCGCTGGAGGCTCTGTTCACCGCGGCCGGCGAGGTGCTGGATCTGGCTCGGCTGAGGGAACTCACCGGCCTGGGCGACGGCGCCCTCCAGCAGGGCATCGAGAAGCTGCAGGAGCGCCTGAGTGGGCCCAGCGGCCTGCGCCTCCTGGAAGTGGGCGGCGGGTGGCGCATGGCCACCAGCCCCCTCTACAAGGAGATGGTCGCCCGGCTGGTGACCACCACCCGGAGTGGCAAGCTCACGCCGGCGCAGATCGAGGCGCTGGCCATCATCGCCTACCGCCAGCCCGTCACCATCACCGAGCTGAATGCCATCCGCGGCGTCACCAGCAGCGCCAACCAGGTAAAGAGCCTCATGGAACGGCAGCTCATCACCCCCGCCGGCCGCAAGCCCGTGGTGGGCCGCCCCATGACCTATGCCACCACGCAGGCCTTCCTGCTGCACTTCGGCCTGAAGAGCCTCCACGACCTGCCCCGGCTGGAGGATTTCGGCGAAGGCCGCCTGGAAGCCCAGGCCCTGGCCGGCCTCGAACCGCCACTGCCCGAAGACGGTCTGTTCGGCGGAGGGGCGATGGAGAGGATCGAAGACCTGCCGGACGAAGGGGCCGAAGCATGAGCCAGCCCACCACCCTCAGCCTCCAGGAACAGCCGGAGAAGCCGAAAGCCGAGAGCCCCACGGGGTTCTTCCTCCAGTCCTGGCAGAAGGGCTGCCTGCTGGTCGTGCTCCTCGGCGTCCTCTACCTGCGGATCTGGCGCCGCAAGCGGGCCCATGTCCTGGTGTGCAGCCACTGCGGCAAGAAGAATCCGCCCCATCAGAGCAACTGCCAGAAGTGTGCTGCGCCGCTGATGCGGATTCATGAATAGCTGGGCGGCGAAACCGCTCCACCACCCAGAGGTCGATCAGAATTCGATGTCGATGGACTCTTCGGCGAGGTCGTTCTCTTCGCCCAGCACTTCACAGGCGGCGCCGTACATCTGAAGCACGGCGGTCTTGCGGTTGCTCAGACTCGTGAGCAGTTCCTTCACGCGCTGTACTTCGGTGGCGATGGTGTTGTTGATCTGGGATACCTCGGAGCGGCAGCGCTCGCGCGTCGTCTCGTAAAAGGCCTTCTGATCCTGGCTCAGATCCATGGCAACTCCCTGGGCGATGAAAGGTACGGAAAAGCTGATCTTATCCCGATCCCCGAGTCACGACCACTGGCTCAGGACCACCGGGCGATGGCAAGCAGGGCCACGAGGAGCGCCGCGAGGCCCAGGATCACCGGCAGCAGCCAGCGAGGGCGGGGTGCGGCGTCGGGCAGCGGCTCGATGGGTTCCAGCGATTCCAGGGTGGACTCGAGAACCTCGCTGGGCAGGGGGGCCTTTCGGATGGCCGTCTCCGTTTGGAAGGCCAGATTACGGTGCGTGCCGCTCGTCAGGCCGGTGGGTGGCGGGAACCGGGACGCCATCAGGTGCTCCAGGTTCTCCGGGGTCCCATTGAGCAGGACGTGCATGTATTCCGCCACATCATGTTCCGTGATGGGCGGTCCAAGCCGCTGCAGGTAGTCGCGCAGATCGCGCTCCATGAAGCGGGCCGAGGGATAACGGTGGTCCACACCCTTCTGGAGCGCCCGGTTCACGATGGCCGCCATCTCCTTGGACACATTCGGATTCAGCGTGGCTAGGTCAGATATCCGGCCCAGGCGGACCTTCTCGAGCACGCCCAGCTCCGAGTCCGCCTGGAAGCAGCGCTCGCCCGTGAGCAGCTCGAAGAGCACCAGGCCGAGGGAATACAGGTCCGACCGGTTGTCCAGGGGCTGGCCTGTAGCCTGTTCCGGGCTCATGTAGAGCAGCTTCCCCTTGAGGGCGCCGGCCACCGTGTGGCTCGCCTTGCTGGCGGCCTTGGCGATGCCGAAGTCCACGAGCTTGACGGCGCCTTCGGTGGAGAGGATCACGTTCTGGGGGCTGATGTCCCGGTGGACCAGCTTCAGCTCCCGATCGTCGAAGCCCCGCTTGCGATGGGCGTAATCGAGGGCCGCGGCCACCTTCATCACCACGAAGGCCGCCACCTGCTCCGGGAACGGCAGGCCGTATTCCCGCACCTTCCGCAGCAGCGTGCGGAGGTCGCGGCCATTCACGTACTCCATGGCGATGTAGTAAGAACTGCCAGCCTTCCCCAGGTCGAAGATCTGCACGATGTTCGGGTGGGTCAGCTGGGCCGCCAGCTTGGCCTCGTCGATGAACATGGTGACGAAGTCCTCGTTGTCGCTGAAGTGCGGCAGGATGCGCTTGATGGCGACGATCTTCTGGAAGCCCTGCACCCCTCGCTGCTGGGCCTTGAAGAGCTCGGCCATGCCGCCGATGGCGATCTTCTCCAGCAGGAAATAGTTCCCGTATTCCTCCAGGACTTCCGGTGGTCCCGCCGGCGCCGGCTTCGCACCCTTCGTCGGTGGGACCGCGGCGGGTCCCGCCGGGGCCCCGGTCCAGGCAAAGGGATCATTGACCCCGGAGATGCCACTGAGGGTGAAATCCGAGGGTCCCAGAGACTCGATCGGAGCCGCGGACGACGCTGCAGGCGGAGCCGAGAAAAGGGATGGGGTCGGCGCCGAGACCGAGGCCAGGGCCGGAACCACGCGCACCAGGTTCCTGGCCGGAGCGGGTTCCGGAACGGCCTCCACCTCTTCGATCACCCGCCCGAAGATTTCCGCGGCACTGAGGGGTGGTTGCGTCGCCGGCGCCTTCGATGCGGCGGCAGGAGGCACGGGTTCCGCCCCCCCCTCCAGATCCGCCAGAAGGTCGCCAAAGATGTCGCTGGTCGTGAGCTTGGCGGGTCCGGGCCGGTATCGGCGGAGGATGGCCGCGATCTCGCCATCGGGACGGGTCCGTTCCAGGTATTCCTGGACGCCTGCCCCGCCCTCCTGCCCGCTTTCCGAGCCCTCGGTGAGCACCAGCACGGGCAGTCGGGGGTTCCGCTCGCGGAGGCGCTGGACCAGATCGCTGCCGCCGCCGCCGGGGGCCCCGGAGTCCACCAGCAACAGGTCTGGAGCCCGGTCGGCCTGGAGGATGGCCTCCGTCCCGTCGTGCCGGATCCACTGGACCTCCCAGCCATCGCCTTCCATGGCGGACACCAGGCCAGGAGTCCGCAAGGACTCACCGTCCACGATGAGAAGGAAGGGGCGCTGCATGGGCATCCGGAAGAAGTAGTGAGGGTTAAGGGTAACCAGAGGCTTTCGTCCTCGCCATAACCCCAGTCATGAGGTAGACTTTTCGTTCGGCTCGGTCCTGCCTGGCAGGCCCTTGTCAATCCACGGGAAAGGAGGTGCATCCATATGCCTTTGGTCAAGGTCAAAGAAGACGAAACCTTCGAGTTCGCCCTTCGCCGCTTCAAGCGGAAGTGCGAGAAGTCTGGCATTCTCAGCGAGCTGAAGAAGCGCCAGCACTACGAGAAGCCCAGCACCAAGCGCAAGCGCAAGATGCTCGCCGCCCGTAAGAAGACCCTGAAGCGCCTCGCTCAGGAGCGCCGCATGATCGGTTGAGATGAAGCTTGGCTTCATCTCGAAAAAGGCCCGCGGAAGCGGGCCTTTTGTTTTACTGAAGGCTGAAGATGTCGCCCATGAACCCTGAACTCCATGCCCTTGAATTCCCCGATGCGGTACGCTTGATCCAGGCGGGCGCCCGCACGGCGCCTGCGTGGGCGGCGCTGGGGGCCATGCAGCCCTGGGACGGGCGGACGGGGCTGCGGCGGCTGCATCAGATGGAGCTGCAGGACCTTTGGGTCCAGGCCCCGGACATGCTGCCCATCCTGCCCATGGACGAGGCCCTGGACGAATTGCTCAATCCGGCGGGCTGGCTGCTGCCGGAGCATTGGCGGCAGCTGCGGGAGGGCCTCAAGGCCATGGCCCGCCTCCTCAACAGTCTGGCGGCCCTGCCTTGGCCTGAAGTCCGCCCGGCTCCCGTGGGAGCCCACCTGGGCATCGACCGCCTGCAGGTGACGGCCGCCTTGCTGCCGGACCCCACATCCATCGCGGAGCGCCTGGCCAAGAGCTTCAACGCCGATGGCCAGCTGGACCCCCTGCGCATCCCGGCCCTGGCCAGCCTCCACCGGCACCGTCAGGATGCCTTCCAGACCGTGCAGACCAAGCTCCAGAAACTGCTGCGGGCCACACCCGACGCCTTCAATGAAGCCATGGTCGTGGAGCGCAATGGGAGGGCCTGCCTGCCGGTCCGCCAGGAACGGCGAAGCCTGGTGCCGGGCCTGGTGCTAGACCGCAGCGGCAGCGGCGCCACGGTCTTCATCGAACCCATGGAGGCCGTGCCCCTCAACAACGCCTTCGTGGAGGCCGACCGCGACTACGCCCTGGCCGTGCAAGCCTTCCTGCGGGACCTGCTGGCCGATCTGCGGGGCCGGCGTGAGGACTTCACCCGCTGGCGGGACCTTCAGGCCCAGGCAGACCAGGGTCTGGCCCTCCTGCGCTGGGCCGCGCTGTGCGATGGCCGTCTGCCGGACCTGGAAACCGATCCCAAGCAGGGCCGGCTCTGCTTGCTGGAGGCGCGGCATCCCATGCTGCTGCCCACCGTGCGGGAGGCCATGGGCCTGGAGCCCCTGCCGCATCCGGTGGTTCCCCTGAACCTGGTGCTGGAGGCGGAGAAACCAGGCCTCGTCATCTCGGGATCCAACACCGGCGGCAAGACCGTCGTCCTGAAGACCGTGGGCTTGCTTTCGGTGCTGGCCGCCTGCGGCTGCGCGGTGCCCGTGCAGGAAGGCTCCAGCTTCCCCGCCCTGCCCAGCCTCCACGCGGACATCGGCGATCACCAAACCATCACGGGAAGCCTCTCGACCTTCAGTAGCCATATTTTGCATCTGAAAGAGATCCTGAAAAGCGTCCATGACGGCGGGCTGGTGCTGCTGGATGAGCTGGGCACGGGCACGGATCCCAAGGAGGGAGCCGCCCTGGGCATTGCCCTGCTTCAGACCCTCTCCCGACGCCGCTGCTGGATCCTCTGCTCCACGCACTTGGGCGAGATCAGCCAGTGGGCCCTCCGCCACACGCGATTCCAGAACGCCTTCGTGCAGTTTGACGAGGACCGCCTGGCACCCACCTACCGCCTGCTGGTGGGCCAGCCGGGCCAGAGCCGCGCCCTCACCATCGCCGCCAAGCTGGGGCTGCCCAAGGCCGTGTTGGACCACGCCGACAAGGTGCTGGGCAAGCGGGAGCAGGACTGGCGCGACTTCCTGCGGGAGCTGGAGGCCGAGCGCACACGCCTGCTGGACGAGGCGGAAACCCTGCGCCAGCAGATGGCCGCCGCCGAGAAGGACCGGGAGATCCTCCGCCAGCGGGAGGAGAAGCTGCGCATCGAACGCGAAGCCTTCCAGCAGGAATCGAAAGAGAAAGTGGCCCGGGTGCTCGATTTCCTGGATTACGAAGGCAAGCGTCTGGTGAAGGAGCTGAAGGAACGGCAGAAGGCGGCCGAGGTGAATGCCGATCGGCTGGGCACCGAGGCTCACGAGCGGGTGAAGCAGCTCAGCCGCCTGGCGGAGGCGGAGTTGGTGCCGCGGGGCGCGAAGCCGCAGGCCCCCGCCCCCAAGGAGGTCCGGGAAGGCGGGTACGCCCGCCACCGGGGTCTGGGCGTCGAAGGCAAGGTCGTTTCCCTCAAGGGGGACCGGGCCACACTGGAGACGCCCCAGGGCCGCCGCCTGGAGTGCCGCCTGGGTGAGCTGGAGCCCATCGGAGCCCGGGAGGCGGCGCCGAAACCCACCGGCAAGGTGCGGGTACGGGCCGAAGTCCAGGAGATCGACTCCGAGATCAACCTCATCGGCCGGGCCAGCGACGATGTGGACAGCGAGATCTACCGCTTCGTGGAAGAAGCCCTGGCCGCTGGTCGGCGCATCATCCGCATCGTCCATGGGCACGGCACCGGCCGGCTGAAGGCGGCGGTCCGTGAGGCCCTGCGCGGCCATCCCGGCATCATCCGGGTGGAGGACGCCCCCCAGAACCAGGGCGGAGCCGGCGCCACGGTCATCACCCTGAAATGAGCGTTCCAGCCGCATGAAGAAGGCCCCGCGAGTGCGGGGCCTTCTTCATGCGGGCTACTTGATCAGAACTTGGCGCGGACGCCGAGCTGGACCTCGCGGGTGCTGCGGTCGGGCAGGTTGATGAAGCCGAAGTCCGTCGAGGGGACAAAGCCGACGGTGGGGTTGCCCTGGGTGCCGGTGGTCAGCGTGGTGCGCTGGTTGGCCCAGTTCGGCAGGTTGAAGATGTCGATGAAGGTCTGCACCTCGAAGCGGCGGGCGATCTTGAAGTCCCGGCTCAGGCGCAGGTCCAGGCTGCGGACCGAGGGCTGCCGGAACTGGTTGCGCTCGGTGTCCGGGCTGTAGTCGTTCGTCGCGCCGTCGCCGTTCAGGTCGCCGGAGTAGGAGACACCCGCGATGGTGCGACCGGTGTTGAAGGAGCTGTAGGGCCGACCGGAGGTGTAGCTGAAGTTCACGGCGCCCTGGATGCCCCAGTAGACGGGGAAATAGCCGGCGAAGACCACGCGCCAGCGGCGGTCATTGTCGCTGTAGGCGTAGGTGGCCAGGGGATCCGCCGGGTTGTTGACGTTGGAATCCGAGCTGGCGCTGGCGGTGGTGCGCTCGTTGGAGTTGTTGTCCCGGGCCTTGGACCAGGTCAGGTTGGAGGTGAAGCCCCACCCGGACTCGGCCCGCTTGGACAGCGTGAGGATCAGGGCCTGGTACTTGCCCTCGCCGTCGTTCCGGCTGAGGAACACGTCCCCGAAGCCCGTGAAATCCAGGACCCGGCCCGCCACCACGGCCTTGCCGGGGCGGGTGCCGCCGAACCGGTTGGTGGCGAGGGGGTAGCCATCGCTGTAGTACGAGCCGGCGGGGGCCCCGGTCTGGTTCAGGTTGATATTGACGAAGTACTGGAGGTTCTCGAACTTCGCGTAGACGCCCTGGATGCCCACGGTGTAGCCGCTGTCATAGGCGTGCTCCACGCCCAGGGCGGCGCGCTTGGCCACAGCCAGATCATTCCGGGGATCCCAGACCTGGCCCTGCTTCGAATTGGTGTTGCCCACCGTGGAGAGCAGGGTGGGATCAAGGCGGGTGAGGGTGGTCCCGGACACGCGGTTCGCGAAGGAGAGGGGCCCGGAGTTGAACAGGGCGTTGTTCGACACGCCGTTGGCGATCCGGTAGGTGGCGGTGGTGTTCCCGTTGCTGTTCATCGTGTTCGACACGGTGAGGCTGGCGTTCGGGCTCGAGAACCAGCCGTAGCCGCCGCGGATGAGGGTCTTGCCATCGCCTTTTAGGTCATAGGTGAAACCGAACCGGGGGTCGTACGACGTGGCGTCGTTGGCCTGGTCCAACCCGGCGAACTGGGGGTTCGGGCGCGGGTTGTCCGGCTGGTTCTCGCGGGTGGCGCGGAGGCCGAGGCTGAGGAGCAGGCGACGGTCCAGGAGGCCCTGATACTGGCCCTGGACATACCCGGCGAAGAGCTTGGACTTGTAGGAGATGGCCCCGCCGTAGTTGCTGAAGGCGCCCTGGTAGACCAGCGTGTCGCCGGTGCCCACGGTGCCCGCGGCCCAGCGGCTGGCCGTGGCGTAGTTCCCGAACTGGAAGGAGCCGTTCTGGTAGCGGAAGAAGGTGTTCTTGAAGTCGAAGAACTGGAGGTCCACGCCGCCCTTCACCGTCCAGTCGCCCTGGCTCCAGGTGAGGTTGTCGATGACCTGCCAGCTGTACTCGTCCAATCCGTTGGGGAGGAAGTTGTTCTGGCCCGCCGTGAAGCCGCTGTTCACCTGGAACTCCGGGGCGGCGGTGGTGTTGGCGTAGCGGGGGCGGCGCTCGATGGCGCGCTGGATGCGGGCCTCGTTCACCAGGTTCGAGCCGAAGATGCTGTTCAGCTCAGCCACCCAGGAAAGGCCGCTGTTCTTCTCCAGGCCCTGCTGCGTCTGGCCCGTGGTGGGGGCGAAGCTGCTGGTAAAGGACGTCGTGCCATTCTCGGACTTCCAGTCCTGGGCGTTCACGCGCAGGGTGGCCCGGTGGTTCTCGTTGATGGTCCAGTCCAGGCGCCCGAAGTAGACGGTGTTGGTGCGGTCGTTCGTGTAGCTGTGGCCGCCCTCCTGGGCCAGGGTGCGCCCATCGTTCCCCATCACTAGGCCGCCGAAGGTGCCGATGAAGGTGTTGAACGCCGCGAGGTTCGTGGAGCTGGAGGTGCCGATGGCGAAGTCCGGCGTCATGTCCTCTTTGTACTTGTAGGTCTCGACGCCCACGAAGAAGAACAGTTTGTCCTTGATGATGGGACCGCCCACGTTCACGTTGAACTGGGTCTGGGTGAAGTTCTTCGTCCGGGCCTTGTCGGTGTTGGTGGTCCCGCGCGGATCGTAGGGCACGGACCGGATCTTGGCGACCAGGGACTTGGGGCGGACCTGGTAGAGCGCAGACCCGCCGAATTCGTTGGTGCCCGTCTTGGAGACGGCATTGATCACCGCGCCCGCCGCATTGCCGTACTGGGCGTCGAAAGCATTGGTGATGATCTGGAGTTCCTTGATGGTGTCGGCGCCGAAGGCGAAGGGGATGCGCGTGGAGCCGCGCTGCTCGCCGAAGAAGTTCGACTGGTACGATGCACCGTCAATGGTCAGGTTGTTCTGGATGCCGCGGGCGCCCTCCATGGACACGCGGTTGTTGTCGGAGTCGTAGACGGACCCGGGGGTGAGCTGCACCAGGGCCGTGAAGTCCCGGCCGCCGGCCAGGGGGAGCGATTCCACCAGCTTGCTGTCCACGGCGGTGACGCTGTTCACCTGGGTGGTGTCCAGGGTCTGGGACGACGCGACGATCTCCACCATGGCTGAGGCCTCGGCCACGTCCAGGCTGAAGTTGGCGACGGTGTTCTGGCCCAGGGACACCTGGACCTGAGTGTCCTTCAGGGTCCGCATGCCGGCTGCGACCACCGTGAGTTCGTAGCTGCCCACCGGCAGCAGACCGATCTGGTACTCGCCCTGGGCATTGGTGGTGGCCGTGCGGACCAGACCTGTCTCCAGATTCCGCAGGGAGAGGCTCGCGGCAGGAAACGCCTGGCCCGCCTTGTTCTTGACCACGCCGCGCACCGCGCCGGCCGTGGAGGAGGTCTGGGCCGAGGCAACCATGGCGCAGGCCAGGGCTGTCAGCGTGAGGGTTGCCCAACGTCGATTCATCGTCGCTCCAAAGGCCAGGGGAATGGCCGTCAATACGGATTGCGAGTCCCGGTTTATTCCGGTCACCCGAGGGAAGGGAAGCCCCAAGGATCCTCGATCCCGATCGGGCAACTCAAGTGCCTTTTTTACCCGAACTGTTTCCGGACATTTCCGGCGGCCTTCACCCGGCCGTCACGGCTGGCCCCTCAGGCCAGATTCCGCGATTTCAGGTAGGTCACGAAGCCGAAATCCCCATCGCTGATGTGGTGCTTCAGCCAGCCTTCCATGAAGGTCGGAACCATCAGGGCCAGCGCATGGTGGCTCTCCTGGAACTTGCTGAGCAGTTCGTGGAGGCTGGTGAGCATGGACGCATGCTCGGAGACGTGCTGGGTCAGGTCCGGATACCCGTACCTCGCCATGAAGGACTCCTCGGTGGAGAAGTGGCGCTCGGAGTGGCTGACCAGCGTGGCCAGCAGCGCCTCCACCTCCTCGCGCTTTCCGCCGGACTGGACGGAGTTCCGAAGCTGATCGACGATGGCGAAAAGTTCCTGATGCTGCTCGTCGATAATCTGGATGCCCGTGTTGTAGCGGGTGTTCCAAACAACATCCATGGTCCAGATCCTTTTCGTGATGAAAGCACTGGGATCCGGTCAGGGGCCATCGCGAACAGGCAGGCTAACTAGCGGATCTACATACAGGGGACTGACAGCTGAATGTAGACTTCCGCGATCTTTAGATCAAGGAGATTGTGCTTTCCCATGACATGGGTGTAGTTGCCTGGCAGACCCCGATTTGGCCCTCTTCCCGCGCAGGCCCGGGGCCGCCATCCCTACCATGAGACAACTCACCAAACCAACAGGGCCCCTTCGGGGCCCGTCCTTGGTACCGGTGGTCGGACTCGAACCGACACTCCTTTAGGGGGAAACGGATTTTGAGTCCGTCGCGTCTGCCATTTCGCCACACCGGCCAGAAGCGCCAGGATATCGCGGCAATGCGGGTTTTCATAGGCCCCGGAATCAGTGCCTTGCGTTGCGCCGCCTGAAGACATGCAGCAGGGAACCCCCGGGAAGAACCTCAAATCGCCGTAAGGGGAATCCTCCGCCCGGCCCCGAAGGCCTTGGGACTCACCTTGAAGGCAAATGGCAGTTGGCGCCGCTTGAATTCAGTGCGGCGCAGCAGTCCGAGAATGCGGGGCAGTCCGGCCCGCGCCTGCTCCAGGGCCGGGCCCTCCAGCAGCAGGGCCAGATCTTCAGCAAGTCCCTCCTCGGGTCGCTGGGCTTCAAGGGCCGTGCCCAGAATGGCGTCCAGCTGGGCGTAAGGCAGCAGGCTGGCCTCGTCCGTCTGATCTGGCCGCAGTTCCGCGGTGGGCGCGCGCTCCACCACGCCGCGGGGGACGGCCTCCCCCAGTTCCCGGGCCACGGCGTAGACCCGGGCCTTGAGACAGTCCCCCAGCGGCGCGAAGGCCCCGATGCCATCGCCATAGAGCGTGAAGTAGCCCGTGGCGGCTTCGCTCTTGTTGCCCGTATTCAACACGGCGACATGGCCCGTGCCAAGCCGGCGGTGAACCTCCGGTTCGGATGTCATGGCCATGAGCAGGCTGCCGCGGCAACGGCTCTGCAGGTTTTCGTCGGTCAGGCTGAAGGCGCGCCCCGGCAGGGCCTGCTCAAGCGCGGCGGCGAAACCCGCGAAAGGTGCATCCGCATCCAGACTGAGGAAGGAGATGCCGAGCTGCCGGGCCTGCTGCTCCGCCAGGGCCGAGCTTTCCCCGCTGCTGAACCGGGTGGGCAGGGCCACGCCCAGGACGCGTCCGGGGCCGACAGCTTCTACCGCCAGGGCGGCGGCCACGGCGCTGTCGATGCCACCGGAAAGCCCCATCACCAACGCCTCGAGCCCCTGTTTGGCCAGGTTGTCGCGGATCCCCAGCACCAAGGCGGTTCGTAGCCAAGAGCCCTCTTCCACCGTCCGCCACGCCTCACCGGGCAGGCTGGTATCCACCATGAGCAGGCCTTCGTGGAAGGGTTCGCAGCCCTGCCAGCGCCCATCCGGGAGTGCCAGCCCCGACCCGCCGTCGAACAGCAGCCAACTTTCAGCGCCCACCCGGCTGGCGTAGGCAATGGGAACCCGGTGTTTCTGTGCCAGCCCGGGCAGCAGGCGACAGCGCTGAGCATCCTTCGAGGGGATGGCCCAGGGCGCGGTACGGCCCGACGGCAGGTAGCTGCCCAGGGCGCTGGGACTGGCGCTGCCATTGAGGATCAGCGTGGCCCCGGCCGCCGCCAGATCCGCGATCGGATCGATGCCGTAGTCCACCGGGGCATTCCCCAGCTGCGGATCCGCCCAGAGATCCTCGCAGATGGAGAGGCCAATTCGCTGGCCGCGGAAGGCCACCAGCGGCTGAGGCGAGGGGTCCGGCTCAAAGTAGCGGTGTTCGTCGAAGACGTCGTAGCTGGGCAAGACGCGCTTGTGGGCACAGTGGCGGAGGGCGCCGTCCTCGCACCACCACAGCTCGTTCCAGAGGCGCCCCGAGGGGGCCGACCTTGCCGTGCCGAAGACCAGGGGCACGGGGCCGGAAAGGGCCGCCAGCCGGTGGGATTCCCGCTCGATGCGCCGGCGCAGGGCCGGCTCCCAAAGCCGGTCCTCGGCGAGATAACCTGGAATCGCCAGCTCCGGCGCCAGGACCAGCTCCGCTCCGGCGGCCACGGCCCCAGCATAGGCAGACTCCACCCTTCGGCCGTTGCCCTCGGGATCGCCAAGGCGGGCGTTGAGCTGAAGCAGGGCGATTCTCATGTCAACAAGTTACCAGCGTCCCTACCAGCGGATCTCCGCGCAGGTGCCACCCTCTGGGCGGGGCGCCAGGCGCAGGTCGGCCCCCTGGGCATTGAGCCATTTCAGTGCCAGCGGTAGCCCCAGGCCTGTGCCATCGGGGCGGCCGCTTTCGAAGGGCCGGAGCATGCGGAGGGCGGCGTCCTCCGAAAGGCCCGGCCCATCATCCAGGATATCGATCCGCCCCTCGGCAATCCGCACCAGGATCCGGCCGCCGAGGGGCGTGGCTTGACAGGCATTTTCCAGCAGATTCACCAGGGCCTGGTGGAGCAGCAACGGGTCGCCTATGGCCCCGCCCTCCCCCTCCGCCGTCAGCTGGCGGCCCTGGCTCATCGAACGGCGCTTCAGCTCCGCCAGGGCCTGGGCCGCCGCCTCCTCCAGGCGGAGCGGTTCCGCCGCCGGGTCCAGCGGTTTGGCCCACTGGAGGAAACGTTGGACCATCCGCTCCAGGTCCTCGGTCTCCTCCAGCAGGTCCCCCGCGGCTTCGCCGAGGCCGGCGCGCTTCAGCATCTGCCCCCGGCCCTTGATGACCGCCAGGCCATTCTTCAACTGATGGGCCACCCCCGCCGTCATCTCGCCCAGGTCCGCAAAGCGCTCCCGCAGCTGGCGACGGTGTTCCTCGATCTCGGCCTCGGTGACGTCCTCGAACTGCACGAGCGCGCCGATGCGATCCGGAGCCTCGATGCGCTGGAGCCGCCAGCGACGGCCCCCAGCCGAGCAGCGCCAGGCCGGACCGGGATCCCGCCCCAAGGCTTCCCGCAGCCAGGGAAAGGGCTCCAGCACAAAGGCCGCCTCCAGACCCACAACCCCGGGCCGGACCCCCAGCAGATCGCATCCACGCCGGTTCAGCGCCGCCAGGCGCAGGCGCTGGTCCACCCAAAGCACGCCTGTGGGCAAGGCATCCAGGAGCCGCTCATGGACGGTGCGCAGCTCTCCCAGCGAGGAGGCCAACTCGCCCCGCTCCCTCAGGCTGCCGGACACCGCTGACAGCAGGAGAGCCTCTGGATCCGCCTTCGCCCGGCGGTGGATCCGCGCCCAGCGCGCGAGGACCAAAGCCAGGCCGCCGATCGCCACTCCGGACGGGAGGGCGAAGGCCAACCAGGCGACACTACGGGACAGCGGTTCCATCGCCCCAGGGTATGCTCATTCCCATGGAGAGACAGCCCATCTACGTGGTGTCCGGAGGTTCCGGCGAGACCGCCCAGCGCATGGTCCAGGCGGCGCTGACCCAGTTCTCCAAGGGGGAAAGCTCCGCCCTGGTGCGGCGGTTCCAGAACGTCCGGTCCCAGGAGGACATGGATCGGGTGCTCCAGATGGCCGCGGAGAAGCGGGCCGTCATCATCCACACCACCGTTTCCCGGGAGATGCGGTTCTACCTGGCGGACCGCTGCGCCGAGCTGCGGCTCACCCAGGTGGACCTCTTCGGCAACCTGCTGGACACCCTGGCTCTCTACCTGCGGGAGCGCCCGGAAGAGCGTCCCGGCAGCTTCCATGCGGTCGGGGACAAGTACTTCCGCCGGATCGAGGCCATCGAGTTCGCCCTGAAGTTCGACGATGGGATCGACATGGGCGGGTTGCCCGACGCCGACATTGTGCTGGTCGGCATCAGTCGTACCAGCAAGACCCCCCTCTCCATGTACCTCGCCATGGAGGGCTACAAGGTGCTCAATGTTCCATTGGTGCCTGGTGTCCCGCTGCCGCCGGAACTTGACACCATCCCCCAGGGCCGCATCGTGGGCCTCACCATCCAGCCGGATCGCCTCCAGGAAATCCGCGCCTACCGCCTGAAGCGCCTGGGCGCCGCGGGCAGCGCAGACAATTACAGCGACCTGGGCCACATCCTCGATGAATTGGTCTATGCCGATGAAATCTTCAAACAGCACCGCCGCTGGCCCATCCTCGACGTCACCGGTCGCAGCATCGAGGAAACCGCCGGCCTTGTGCTGGACCGCGTCTTCGGCAAGGAGCGGGCGGTCTGAACCATCGAACGCAGCGGGTGCCTCCTAGGCTTCAGTGCATGCCCGGAGGAAGGGGGCGGCGCCTCGGGATTTTGGAGAATCGGGGTGCATCCCGCGAGACCGAAGGTGGGTAAGTCCCGGGCTCGAACCCGTAGCGGAAGATGACTTGCCCGTCAGGGAGGTCGGTCATCCGCACCGGATCCGCCAAGGCCAGTTCCTCTCGGACCTTGGCCTGGAAGGCGAAGGCTTCTTCCCTGGTCTTTCCAATGAAATGAAGGCGCTGCGGATCGCCGGTCTCCTTGTATCGCCCTTTGCTCGCGGTCTCCAGGGCCACGAATAGCGCGCTGGCCACCCATGGCTCAAGTGCGTCCCCACATCGGGTCCAGGCGAGGATGGGCACCACGATGTCGATGTCGTAGATGTCCTCCAACGGTCGGATGCGGAGCTCCCCATAGTTGTGAGCCATACCAGGAACCAACCGATAGCGGGCCTTCCGATCCGCCCCGGGCAGTTGCCGGACCACCTCCTGCAAGCTGGGTGAATGCGCGAGCGCCCATTGGAATGCCCCGAGGATAATGGGGTCCGAGCCGGGGAGGAGTGGCAGTTCCTCAGCGGGTTGAGTGGCCTGAGGTGGTGGGAGTGGGGGGTGGGTCAGCATGGAAAAAGATCTCGCCAGAATGGGTCATCCCAGTCGTTGAATCCTACATTTCCTCCTCCAGCCGCTGCACGAGGGTCCTGAGGATCTTGATCCGGCCGTAGTGCTTGTCCTCGCTTTCGACGAGAGTCCATGGGGCGATCTCAGTGCTGGTGCGGTCCAACATGTCGCAGATGGCGGCCTCATAGGCAGGCCACTTTTCGCGGTTGCGCCAGTCCTCCTCGCCGAGCTTGAATCGCTTGAAGGGCGTATCCTGGCGCTCCTGGAAGCGGCGCAATTGCTCTTCCTGGCTGATGGAAAGCCAGAACTTGAGGACGATGGTACGGCTGCGGACGAGCTGGTCCTCGAACTCGTTGATCTCGCTATAAGCCCGCTGCCAGTCGGCTTCGGAGCAGAACCCCTCCACCCGCTCCACCAGCACGCGGCCGTACCAGCTGCGGTCGAAGATGGCCACCTTCCCGCGACGCGGCAGGTGCCGCCAGAAGCGCCAGAGGTAGGGCTGGGCCCGCTCCTCCTCTGTGGGCGCGGCGATGGGATGGATCTGGTAATGGCGAGCGTCCAGGGCCTGGGTGATGCGGCGGATGCTCCCACCCTTTCCCGCCGCATCCACACCTTCGAAGGCCATCACCACCGAATGCTTCCGGAAATTCCGATGCCGTGTGAGCAGGTTCAGCTTCCCCTGGAGGGTGAGCAGCTCATCTTCGTACTCCTTCTTGTCGTCGATCCGTTTCGAGAGGTCCAAGGCCTTGAGGATGTCCACGCCGTCCAGGGAGGGCGGCGGCGGATGCAGGGGCAGCGCAGGCACCACCGGGGCAGGATGGTCCAGGCGGGCCCGCAGCCGCTCCAGCAGGATCTTCCCTACCGTGAGGCGCTGGTAGTGGGGGTCGGTGGCCTCCACCACGATCCAGGGCGCATCGGCCGTGCTGGTGGAACGCAGAGCCCGCTCAGCCACCTGCCGGAACGTGTCGTACATCTCGAAATGTTTCCAATCCCGGGGCGTCACGCGCCAGCGGGTCTTCGGATCCTTCTCCAGGCTCTTCAACCGCTTCTTCTGCTCCCCCTTGCCCAGGTGCATCCAGAATTTCAGCACCAGGGCGCCCTCGTGGATGAGCATCTGCTCGAAGCGCGCCACCCGGGTCATGTCCTGGTCCAGGTCCGAGGTCTTGATGCGGCCATTGGCCCGCTCGAGAATCGGCCACGTGTACCAGGAACCATCGAAGATCCCCATCCTCCCTTGGGGAGGCAGCAGGCGCCAGTAGCGCCACATGTAGGGTCGTTCCAGCTCTTCATCCGAAGGCTCAGCCAGACCGTGGGTCTGGATGTGGCGTGGATCCATCCACTCGTTGAGCGTATTCACGGTCTCGCTCTTGCCGGCCCCATCCACGCCCGCCACGAGAATGATCACCGGGAACTTCGCCGTGGTGAGGTCGAACTGCGCGTCCAGAAGGGCCTCGCGAAGGGCGGGAACCTCCCGGTCCCACACGTCCTTGTCGATCTTGTGGCCGAGCTCCGCGGATTCGAACATGGTTCCTCCGGGGCGGATGCGCGCTCGTTTCGGGTGCGCGAGGGCGAGGGGTCATTCTATGCCCAATCCCGATTGTGGAATGATGGGACACCATGATCTCCATCCTCGATCCCATTCAACCCGCGCTGGCCCATGCCCGGCGCATCCTCTTCGAGCCCTTCAGTGCCCGGAAATGGTTCGTTTTGGGGTTCTCCGCCTTCCTCGCCCACTTGGGGAGCGGCGGATCCTTCAACTTCAATGGGAATCCCTTCAACCATTCCTACCGCGGGACCGGCCCGGATTTCGGCCCTGTGAGGGAGTGGATCGCCCACCATCTGCCGCTGGTCATCGCCCTGGGTGTGGTGCTCTTCGTTCTGGCCCTGGGACTGGCCGTTCTGTTCCAGTGGCTGGGCAGCCGGGGCACATTCATGTTCCTGGACGGCGTGGCCCGGGACCGGGCGGAGATCGTGGAACCCTGGACTCGCTTCCAGGACCTTGGCAATCGCCTGTTCCGCTTCCGCCTGCTGCTGCTCCTGGCCACACTGGCCCTCCTCATCGTCTGTGGCGGTCTTGGCGCCCTCATCGCCCTGCCCGACATCCAGGGCCGGACCTTCGGCACTTCCGCCCTCACCGCGGTCTTCACGGCAGGAGCGGCCCTGGTTCTGGGGCTCCTGGTGATCACTGCCATCAGTCTGCTGCTCCGGGATTTCGTGGTGCCCATCATGTACCAACGGAACGTGGGCACCTCGGAAGCCTGGGCCCTCTTCCGCCGCGAGTTCCTGCCGGGGAACAGCTGGCGATTCGTCGGGTTCTACCTGATGACCCTCCTGCTCTGGATCCCCGCCACCATCCTGATCCTGGTCGGCTGCTGCCTCACCTGCTGCGTGGCCATCCTGCCCTACCTCAGCTCCGTGGCCTTCCTGCCCATCTTCGTGTTCTTCCGCTGCTACTCGCTGGGTTTCCTGGAGCAGTTCGGGGAGGAATGGCGCATCATCCAGGTTCCTGAACCCGCCTAGGCTAGTACTCGTTCGCCAAATCACCAACCCGGACCTGCTTCTCGAAGGACTGGAACACGGGGGCGCCCGCAGACTGGGCGATCCATTCGGCCACGCGGATGCCATCCACGGCGGCGGATGTGATGCCGCCCGCGAAGCCTGCGCCCTCGCCACAGGGGTAGAGGCCGGGGTGGGACACGGACTGCCCATCTTCGCCCCGCAGGAGCTGGATGGGGCTGCTGGTGCGGCTCTCGATGGCCAGCAGGATGGCCTGGCTGCTGGCGAAGCCGTGGATCTTCTTATCGAATGTGGGCAACGCGCCAGCCAGTTGCTCCCGTACGAACTCCGGCAGGCAGGTGCGCAGGTCCGCAGCCACGGCGAAGGGCTTGAAGCTGGTGCGTGGCAGGCGTCCGGTGGCGCGGCCCTTCAGGAAATCCTGCACCGACATGGCCGGGGCACCATAGGTCTCGCCCGCGGCGCGGTAGGCAGCCTGTTCCCATGTGCGCTGGAAATACATGCCGCCGAGCAGGTGGTCGCTGCCGAAATCCGCCGTGTTCACCTTGGCCACCAGACCCGAGTTGGCGAAACCCGAATCGCGTTTTTCGTTGCTCATGCCGTTCACCACCACGCCGCCGGGCTCACTGCTGCACTGGATGACCTCGCCCCCGGGGCACATGCAGAAGCTGTAGGCGGCCCGGTTCAGACCGAAGTTGCAGACCAGCTTGTAGTCCGCGGCGGGCAGCGACGGATGCCCCGCGCTGGGGCCGTATTGCGAGCGGTCGATGAGATCCTGGGGATGCTCCACACGCACGCCCATGGCGAAAGGCTTCTGGCGCATGGCGACACCATGGCCGTGCAGCATCTCGAAGGTGTCGCGGGCACTGTGGCCCGGCGCCAGCACCAGGGCCTCGCAGGGGATCTCCTCGCCATCGGCAAGCACAGCCGCACGAACGCAACCCCGATCATCGAATCGCACATCCTCCAGCCGGGCCCGGAAACGGTACTGGGCGCCACGCGCCTCGGCTTCCTTCCGGATGAGCACCGCGCAGCGCCGGATGACATCCGTACCCACATGGGGCTTGGCCAGGTAGAGGACCCGAGCATTCGCTCCGAAGCGCACGAAGGTCTCCAGCACGTAGCGGGTGGCTGGATGACCAATGCGGGTGGTGAGCTTCCCATCGCTGAAGGTGCCGGCCCCGCCCTCGCCGAATTGGGCATTGGCTTCGGGGTCGAGCACCGCATCCTTCCACAAGCCGGCGATGGCCTTCACCCGCTCGCCCATGGCGGGGCCGCGCTCCAGCACGATCGGCTCGATGCCGTAGTCCAGCAGGCGCAAGGCACAGAAGGTGCCTGCAGGCCCGCTGCCCACCACGACCACGCGGGGCCGACGTGGCGGCGGCACCACGGCGTAGGGCGCCAGCTCCGTTGCCGGATCCAGCTTCAGGCCACCGGGCAGTTGCCCCAGCTCCAGCCGGCGATCAGTCTCGAAACTGAGCGCGGTGAGGAAGCGGATGGCTCCCTTGTGCCGGGCATCCAGGCTGCGGCGTTCCAGGGTCACGGCGCGATAGTCCTTCGGTCCGCCGCCCAGGGCGTGGGCCAGAGGCTTCGCCAAGTCCAGCGCTTCCTCGCCCAGGTTCAGCGGCAGGTTGGAGAGCAGGTAGCGCATGGTCGCCTCGGCAGAAGGAGTCCACGGGACTCAAAGCCAAGGTTCAAGAATAGCGCCGGAGCTTAGGACTTAACTTATATTCGTGCTGGGAGATGCCCATGACGGGTCCAGGTCTTAGGCGGGTGGTGGTCGCCGGCGGTACGGGGTTGGTGGGCCGACCGATGGTGCAGGCACTCCTGGATCTGGGCGCGCAGGTGACGGTGCTGACCCGGAATCCCGTTGGGGCGGGTCTGCCCACAGGTGCCCACGCCCAGGGCTGGGAAGACCTCACCGCCCTGCTCGACGGCACGGATGCCGTCATCAACCTGGCGGGCGAGGGGATCGCGGAGAAACGCTGGAGCGTGGCCCGCAAGGCCGCCATTCGGGACAGCCGGATCCTCGCGACTCGTCGTCTGGTGGAGGCGATGAAGGATTGCCAGCGGCCGCCGAAAACCTTGGTGAACGCCTCGGCCGTCGGCTACTACGGGGCTCGGGGCCAGGCGCCCATGGACGAGGGCGCCGCAGCAGGGGCCGGGTTTCTCGCCGACGTCTGCCGGGTCTGGGAGGCGGAGGCCATGGCAGCCTCGGATATCGGCGTCCGCGTCGCCCGGATCCGCATCGGTGTCGTGTTGGCTCGGGATGGTGGCGCTCTGCCGAAGATGGCGTTGCCGGTGCGGCTCTACCTGGGATGCAAACTCGGATCGGGCCAGCAGGGCCTCAGCTGGATCCACCTGAATGACCTGGTCGCCATGTTCATGGAGGCGGCTCGCAACCCCGCCTGGGAGGGGCCCTTCAACGGCACGGCGCCAGAACCTGTCAGCAACGAGGTCTTCACCGACCTGCTGGCCCGACGCCTCCATCGCCCCCTGTTCCCGGTACCAGGCGCCGTCACCGCCACTGCCGCCAAGGTGATGCTGGGCGAGATGGCCACCAGCCTGCTGCTCCAGGGCGCCTTCTTGATCCCGGCCCATGCCCAGGCTCTTGGCTTCGGCTACCAGTTCCCCACCGCGGCTTCGGCCTTGGAGGATCTGCTGTAAGTGCGGGTCAGACCCGCTCCAATCCCCCGAACCGGGCCATGATGCGCCGGTCGCCGCCCTGGTCGAAACGGATCGTGTAGGTCAGGCCCTCCCCGCGCCCCGAGGCAGCCAGGATGGTACCCGCGCCGAAGCGGGCGCTCTTCACCCTGGTGCCAGCTGGAAACGCATTGGGATCTTCCTTCTCGGCCGGTGCGGCGCGCAGGCCGCCATCCGAGTCGGAGGATGGCATCGGGGTGTCCTTCACCCGGTCGAAGAAGCTGCGGATGCGCTGGAGTTCCGAGGCCACGGAGCCGCCGCCCGCACCCCGGGTGAAGGAACTGCCCGGCCGCACGCCTTCACCAGACTGGTAGAGCTCAGTGCCCCAGCGGATGGGTGCCGTCAGGGCCTCCGCCGGGAGTTCCCGCAGGAAACGGCTGGGCATGGAAAGCATCTCGGTACCCATGATGCGGCGCCGCCGGGCGGCGCTCAGCGTGAGGCGGCGTTGGGCACGGGTGATGGCCACGTAGAAGAGGCGGCGTTCCTCCTCCAGCCCCTCAGGCGTCTCGCGGGCGTTGCGATTGGGGAAGACATCCTCTTCCATGCCGATGACGAAGACGAAGGGGAACTCCAGGCCCTTGGCGCAGTGGATGGTCATGAGGCTGAGGTGGGCGGACTCTTCCAGCTGGTCCGTATCCGAGGCGAGGGTGATGCGGTCCAGGAATTCCGAGAGGCGCAGACCCAGCGATTCAGATTCAGCGGCGGCGCTAAGGAATTCCTCCAGGTTGCGGATGCGTCCTTCGGCCTCCAGCGTAGCCTCGTCCTCCAGGCTCTGGAGGTAGCCGCTTTCCTGGAGCACCCACTTCACCAGTCCCGCCAGGTCCTGGGCCTCCCGTTCGGCGCCGGCCCGGTGGAAGAGCTCGAGAAATTTGCCCATCTCGCGCTGGGCCCGACCCTTCAGCTCGCCCGCCCGTAGCAGGATGGCCAGCCCTTCAAGCGGTGTGCCGCCCTCAGGAATGGCGCCCTCGATCTTCCCCAGCGTGGTGGGCCCCACGCCACGGGTGGGGGCGTTCACGCAGCGGCGGAAGCTCACCAGGTCAAACGGGTTCGAGATGAGGCGCAAGTACGAGATGAGGTCCTTCACTTCCTGGCGCTCGTAGAACTTCACGCCGCCCACCAGCCGGTAGGGCAGGTTCTGGGCGCGCAGCGCTTCTTCCATCTGGCGGGACTGCCAGTTGGCGCGGTAGAGCACAGCCACCTTGGCGTCTGGCTCGCGGTACCGCAGCTCCTGGATGCGCTGTACCACCCACTCTGCCTCCAGGCGCCCCTCGTCCGTGAGCTTGAACGTGATGGACTCGCCGTCGCCCAGGTCGGTGATCAGGGCGCCTTTGCCTTCCACGCGCTGGGAGTTGTTGGCGATGACCTCGGAAGCCGCGTCCAGGATCTTCTTCGTGGACCGGTAGTTCTGCAGCAACTCGATGCGCACGGCTTCGGGGAAGTCCTGCTGGAAATCCAGGATGTTGCGGATGTCCGCGCCACGCCAGCCATAGATCGACTGATCTTCATCGCCCACGACGCACAGGTTGTGGTGCCGCCGGGCCAGGTGCTGCACGAGGAGGTACTGGGCGCGGTTGGTGTCCTGATACTCGTCCACGAGGATGAACTTGAAGCGCTCCCCGTACTGGGCCTGGATGACGGACTCGCGGAAGAGGCGCTCGGTGTAGAGCAGCAGGTCGTCGAAGTCACATGCCCGGTGGTTCTTCAGGCCCTTCTGGTAGAGGTCGTAGGCATCCAGGACTTTGCGCGTCCAGGGATCCAGGGCTTCCTCGCGGGCCTCCTCTGGCAGCAGGCAGCGGTTTTTGAAGTCGCTGATGAGCTCGAGGACCTTCTTCGGGTGGAACTGCTTCTCGGGTAGCTTCAATTCCGCCAGCACCTGCTTCATCAGGCTCTTCTGGTCCGCCGGATCGAAGATAACGAAATCCCGGCCCACGGGTGTGCGCTCACCCTCGCGCCGGAGGATGCGGGTGCAGAAGCTGTGGAAGGTGCTCACCCACATCTGCGCGGCGGGCACAGAGACGAGCCGCTGGACGCGCTCCCGCATCTCCTCGGCCGCCTTGTTCGTGAAGGTCATGGCCAGGATGGAGCCCGGATGGACACCCTCTTCCTCGATGAGCCAGGCGATGCGGCGCGTGATCACCGTGGTCTTGCCCGATCCGGCACCCGCCAGGATGAGCAGCGGCCCATGGGCATGGCAGACGGCCTCCCGCTGGGGGGCGTTCAGATTGCGGAGCAGGGGGTGGGTGGAAGGATCGTGGGCGGCGCCGGGCATCCCTTCATCCTATCGGCCCGCCTCCTATCGCGGCACGATGGCTTTGCCCTTCTCGGCCTTCCGAAGCACCTCTTTCACCATGAGTGCCCGATCGGCCTCGGTAAGACGGTCTTTGAAGGAGGGCATGACGAAGCCGAAGAAGATGCCCTTGCGGATGGTCTTCTCCATGTCGGCATCGGTTTCCTTCGCGGCCTTTTTGGTGTCCGTGAAATCGAACCCGCCCAGTTTCTTCCCTTCGGCGCTGTGGGCTGACCCATCCGGGCCGTGGCACTTCACGCAGTTCTGGGAGAAAAAGGCCCGCAGCTCGTCTACTGATTTCATGGGGGTCTGAGCCCCCAGACCAGTAGCAAGGAGGAGGGAGGAGAGCAGCACGACGATCCGCATGGCCACCTCGTTGGATGTTGAAACACCAGGCCAGGATGGGTCCTGGGCCGGCTCCCGCAAGACCCCTCAGCGTTTTTTGTGTGAGGCCATGGGCCGCAGCACCTCAGTCACCAGGCGACGGGCCTCCGGTTCCGTGAGCTGCCGGCCGAAACCTGGCATGGCCCCACGACCCCTGAGGATGGTGATCACCAGGCCCGCCTCCTCCTGCCGGGCCATGCGCCGGAGGTCCAAAAGGGATCCGCCGCCCAGACGGGCGCCATTGGGACCCCGGCCAGTACCCTCCGCCCCGTGGCAGGCCACACAGCGCTCCCGGTAGAACTCCCGCAGGTCCCGGACCTGGGCGGACAGGGAGGCGGGCAAGATCACCAGCAGCAGCGCAACGGAACGGGTCCCCATGGCTCGACGCTACCATGGGCGGCGAAGCGCCGTTAGGCTGGAGCCACGCGCCCGTGGCGGAATGGCAGACGCTGCGGACTTAAAATCCGCTTCCGGAAACGGAGTACCAGTTCGAGTCTGGTCGGGCGCACCAATTTGCCTCGGGTACCCAGGTCAACCCGTGGATGGAGTTGAAACCCTTTTCAAACACTTCCAGGCGGTGCGCCTGAGCGTCCGCCTTCGATCTATGAAGAATTTAGCTGTCCCACAGGGAATCTGCGCGATTTACGCCTGGTGGCTAGCGTTGAATAGACGCCTTGCAGATGCGTTTGCCATTTCCCGGGATGAACCATGCAATGGAGCAACAGAGCAATTGAGTATCTATGCTAACCCTGTTTATCTTTAGTGAGATCACATTGAATATCTCTGGGAGCCACCATGGATTTCCTCGATCAACTTCGGCTGATTGCTTCTCGTGTTCCGAATCAGGCTGGACATCTCCAGACTGAAGAGGCGACTAAGAACGCCCTCGTCCTTCCTTTCATCAAAGCGCTTGGCTTCGATGTGTTCGACCCCACGGAAGTCCAACCTGAACTCACCGCGGATGTCGGCGTGAAGAAGGGCGAGAAGGTGGACTACGCCATCCTTCGAGATGGGAAACCCATCATCATCATGGAATGCAAGAAGTACGGGACGGACCTGAAGAAGATCACTGCCACTCAGCTGTTCCGCTACTTCACAGTCACCGAAACCCGCTTTGGAGTCCTCACAAACGGCATCCATTATTTCTTCTACACCGACCTGGATCAGCCAAACATGATGGATGCCAAGCCGTTTCTAGAATTCAACTTGCTGGATTTCAAGGATCAGGATGCAGAGGAACTCAAGAAGTTCACCAAGTCTACTTTCGACATAAGCAATATCCTCTCCACCGCTACGGATCTCAAATACACGAAGGAGATCCAGCGGGTGCTTAACGAGCAACTCCACAGCCCTTCCGAAGAGTTTGTGCGGCTTTTGGCAGGGAAGGTCTACAGCGGAAGAATGACCCAGGTTGTGAAAGATCAATTCGCCACCCTCACCAAGCGGGCTTTTCAGCAACTGGTCAACGACAAGATCAGTGACCGGCTGAAGGTTGCTCTAGCTGATAACGGATCGAATATCACCGAGCCAGTGGAGCCAGTCGTTCCTCCCCAAGAGGAAGAAGAGAAGATCATTACCACCCCGGAAGAATGGGAGGCCTTCTACATCGTTCGAGCGATCCTTAGAGAAGTCGTGGAGCCGAAGAAGGTCGCGATTCGCGATGCGCAAAGTTATTGTGCGGTGTTGTATGACGATAACAATCGCAAGCCGATCTGCCGCTTCTATTTCAATTCAAAGAGCAAGGCGGTAGGAGTATTCGATACCCAGAAGATCGAAACCCGTACGCCGATCAGCGATCTCACTGACCTCTACCAAATGGCAGATGGTTTGAAGGCTGTTGCCACTTTCCACGGAAACGGAAAGCCGTAGATGGCGACTGGGCCGGAGCAAGGCGACCCGGCACACTGGCCGGATGGCTCCCGTCGTCCGCGCACAGGCCTTCGTCTCACCCCTGCTCGGGCAGCAGCCTCAGCAGGGGGATGAGAATGCCGTTGAACCGCTTCCAGCCAGAAAGGTCGCTGCGGACCAGGCGGTGCACCTTCACCCACTCACCCTCGGCGGCGGCTTTCGGCACTTCCTTGAGCATGAAGTCGTAGGCCAGGATGCGGGCGGCCAGGGCTGGTTCCAAGGCCCGGTCCGGATCCTCCACCAGATCGACGCCCACCAGCTTGCCGAAGCGTGCGTACTCAGCCTTACCCAGCACGGGGATGAACCCCCGGCCGCAGTATTTGGCCCCGTCGCCGGGCTCGGTGTTGCCCAGGGCGCGCTTGAACTCGTACATGCGCCGGAAGTAGGCGTCGCTGCCCTGCTCCCGCTCCGGCGCGAAGAGGTAGCTCTCCGCCCCGATGGTGGCGATGGCGGCCACCTCCGTGGTCAGATCCAGGATTTTGAGCGCGCTCAGGGCCTCCACCACCAGTGGCCAGTGCTTCTCCACGTTCGCGAGGGGCGCGTGGAGGGTCGTCGCGATGACGTCCGCCGTGAATGGCATGGCTGGCTCCCGGAGGAAAGCGGCAGGCTTGGCGGGGAAAATCTACCATGGCAGGGATAATCTCGTGCATGGACATCCATCGATTGCACACCGGCGCGGCTGAAGCGGTCATCTCAGCCCAGGGCGCCGAGCTCCAGTCCCTGCGCCTGGGCGGCCTTGACCTGCTGTGGGAGGCAGGCCCCCTCTGGCCCCGGCACGCTCCCCTGCTCTTCCCCATCGTCGGCCGCCTGCAGGGTGACGTCCTGCGACATCGGGGCGAGGCCTTCCCCATGCCGCGGCACGGCTTCGCCCGGGATCGGGACTTCGCCCTGCTCGAAGGGACTGCCACCACCTGCACCGTGGAACTGCGCGACGACGAAGGCGGCCGCGCCGTCTACCCCTTCCCCTTCCTGCTGCGGGTGGCCTACACCTTGAAGGCCACCTCCCTGCGCATGGATATCGCCCTGCGCAACCCTCGCGACACGCCCCTGCCCGCCAGCCTGGGCCTGCATCCGGCCTTCCGATGGCCCTTGGTGCCCCACCTTCCCAAGGCCGCGCATTGCCTCGTCTTCGAGGCCGACGAACCCGGCCCCCTCCGGCGCCTGACGCCTGGGGGGCTGTTGGATCCAACCCCACAGGCCACCCCCATCCAAGGGCGTGTGCTGCCACTCGACCAAGATCTGTTCGCCGAGGATGCCTTGATCTTCCTGGAATCCCGGAGCCAAAGCCTCCGCTTCGAGGCCGAAGGCGGACCGACCCTCACCCTGCGGTGGGAGGGCTTCCCGCACCTGGGCCTGTGGGCCAAGCCCGATCCCGGCCCCGCCTTCCTCTGCATCGAGCCCTGGGAGGGCTATGCGGCCCCCGAAGGTTGGGACGGGGAGTTCGCCGACAAGCCGGGTGGCTTCCTGCTGCCTCCCGGCGAGACCCGCCGCTGGTGCCTCACCATCTCCACCGAAGGCTGATGGCTGAAGGCTGCTAGACCAGTTCGGCCCCCAAAAAATGCGGGCTGGCCATAGTGACCCGCGCCTGCACCAGCTCGCCGAAGGGCAGCTGCCGGCCGGGTTCCACCATCAGGTGAACCGTCTTCCACTCGCCACTGTGGGCCAACCACCAGCCGTTTTCGTTGGGACCGTGATCCTCCACGCGCACGGGGATCTCGCGCCCCACGAATCGCTCATTGCTGGCGCGGGTCAGCTCCATCTGGCGCTGTTGGAGGCGCATCAGCCGAGCGGACTTCTCTGCCATGGGCAGGTCATCCTTGAGGCGCAGCGAAGGCGTCCCTGGTCGCGGTGAATAGATGAAGCTGAAGGAGCCGTCGAACGCCACTTCATCCAGCACGCGCAGGGTGGCCTCGAAGTCCTCGTCGGTCTCGCCGGGGAAGCCCACGATGAAGTCCGTGCTGAGGGTCATCCGCGCGCGGCCTTCGCCCAGGTAGCCCAGGCGCTCCAGATACTCGGCCACGGTGTACTCCCGCAGCATGCGCTTCAGCACCCGGTCGCTGCCGCTTTGCAGGGGCAGGTGGAGGAAGGGCACCACCTTGGGATTCGTCACCAGCACCCGGGCCAGATCCTTCGTGAAGTTCATGGGGTGGCTGGTGGTGAAGCGGATCCATTCGAGGCCTTCGACCTCGGACACGCGCTCCAGCAGGTCCGCGAAGGTGCAGCCGCCCGCATAGCTGTTCACGTTCTGGCCCAACAGCTCCACCTCGCGGTAGCCGCGTTCCACCAAGCCCCACACTTCGGCCAAGACGTCCTCGTAGGGACGGTGGCGCTCGGCCCCCCGGGTAGTGGGCACGATGCAGTAGGTGCAGGCGTGGTTGCAGCCCTCAGTGATGGTCACCAGGGCCTTGGCCGTGTCCCGGCGGCGCGTGACGGCGGGCGGGAACAGGTGGTTGTCCGGATACTCGCCGGTGTCCATCACCCGGGCCTTGCCGGCCCGGGCTTCGGCCACCAGGCGCGGCAGCTGCTTCAGGGCCATGGTGCCCAGCACGAAGTCGATGTGGGGCGCCCGCTTGAACAGAGCCGCCTGCTCCTGCTGGGCCAGGCAGCCCGTGACGCCCACCAGCAGGGGGCGCCGCTGCTTCTCCTCACGGAGCCGGCCCAGCTCTGAATAGACCTTGTGCACGGCCTTTTCTCGGATGGAGCAGGTGTTCAGCAGCACCAGCTCCGCGTCTTCCGCGGCATCCACCGCCTCGAAGCCCTCCGCCGACAGCAACCCCGACAACTTCTCGCCGTCGTGGTCGTTCATCTGGCAGCCCCAGGTCTGAATGTGGAACTTCATCGCACCGCCCAAACCCTTGAGTGTACTGAAAAAGATACCTGGACAGGATTGACAGGATTTCTTTGGATTCACAGGATTCAGGCCAAGGAAATGAATCCTGTTATCTGCTTATCGGCGAGCCTCAGCCTGAAAGTCTGAAACCGCAGAGGTCGCAGATGGGCGCAGAAAAGGCGTCCATAAGCGGAGGTTTGCGGAGGAGCCGAGGAAAGCGGAGGAAAGGAACATGCACCTGGCGCTCCAGCCAGGACATCCGGGCCTCCGGCCCCAGGTCGCGCTTCGCGCGGCCTGCTTCGTGGGCGGCGGCCATGGCGGCCCCTGGAAGCCGCCCGGAGTCGCCGCCCGCGGAGGGATGTCTGCGGTGAGCCCGGCCCCTTCTGCGCCCTCTGTGTGCGCCCAACGGGCGCTTCTGTGCCTTCTGTGTTCCTGCTTTTCTGGCTGAGTCTCGCCGATAATCAGATCCTTTTAATCCTGTTTGTCATCCTGTTCATCCTGTCCAAGCTTTTCAGGGCTCTGAGCCCTCAGAACCGGTAGCGGGCACTCAGGGCCACCTGTCGGCCGGGCGGCAGGTAGTACTGGGCATCCCCCAGCTCGCTCTCGGCCACGGGCTTGCGGCGGTCCGTGAGATTCCGGCCGTCCAGGCGGACCTCCCAGCCCTCCCACCGCCAGCCCAGGCTGGCCGCCCAGGTGGCATAGCCGCCGGCCGGGGCGGTGTTGCGCTGATTGAGGAACACGGCCCCTACATAGGACATCTCCGCGGAGGCGGTGAGGCCTCGGGCAGGCGCATAGGCGAGGCCCAGGCCCCCGAGGTGGTAGGGCGACATCTCCAATCGCTTCCCGGCCAGTTGGGTGAGGGTGCCGTCGCCGAAATCCTTGGCGTAGTCGCGAAAGCGGGCGTCGTGGTAACTGTAGGCGAGCCGGGCTGCCAGGTCGTGCGTGAGACGCCAGGCTGCGCTAGCCTCCACGCCCTGGAACCGCTCGGTGCCGGCGTTCGCGAGCCCCGGTGAACCGGCCACGGACTGGGGCACCACCAGGTTCTCGAAGTCCATGAGGAAGGTGCCGAGCTCCAGGGCGAGCCGCCGGCCCAGAAGCTCCGCCTTGAGGCCGAGGTCGTAGCTGGTGGCGGTCTCAGGCTTCAGCATCCGGGCGCCACTATCCAGGCCGAAGTCGATGGCCGCGGGCTTGAAGGTGCTGCGAAAGCCCGTGTAGAGATTCACGCGGTCCTCGCCGCGCTGCCAGGCGGTCCAGGTGGCACCGGCGCTGCCGCCCAGGCGGGTGGTGGCCCGGGCGTCGGATCCGCCCTCAACGGCTCCACTGGTCAAATCCAGCGTGGACGTGCGACGGGTTTCTTCCGCCCGCGTGAGCCGCAGGCCCGCCTCAAGCGTCAGGCGGGGCGCGGCCTGCCACTGGACGAAGGCGTAGAGGCCTGAGAAGTCGCGCCGATCGTCGATGCGGATGTCCGCCTGGCTGGGGAGGTCGGCAGCCCCGGGGGCACCGGATCCATCGAGGTTCACGAAGTAGTCGAAGTCCCCGCCCCGACCGCGGCCCTGGCCATGGAGGTGATCCAGACCGGCCACCACCTTAAGGTTGGAGCGGCCCGTCCACGTGAGGTGCGAATCGAAGTAGACATCTGTGAGGTCGATGCGCTCCCGGAAGCCGTGGGCATTGGGAGCCGCGGCGCTCACGTCCGTGAGGAAGCCGCGGAAGGCGTCCTGCCGGGCCCGGGACACCGAGAGGGTGCTGGACCACAACGTGGCGGCATCCAGCGCGCGGTCATAGCCCGTGGTAAGCGTGACCCGCCGGTCGTCGAGGTGGGCCCCGGCCGGATTGTGGTTGGCGTCGAGGGGCACCTGGTCGGTCAGCGCCCTGCCCACGCGGGGGAAAGGGCTGGCGGGCTGCTGGTCCGTGGCCGTGCCCTCCAGATCGAAACGGAGCACCCCATCCAGGGCCTGCAAGCGGTTCCGCCACAGAAGGTGGGTGCGCTGGAAGCCGGTGCGGGCATCCTCGAAACCCTGGCTGTCGTGATCCACGGTGAGGGTGCTGTCCGTGTTGGCCCCCGCCGGAAGCCGGAGGGAGACCGCCCCTCCGAAACTCCCGTGGCTTCCCGCGGACAAGCGGACGGAACCCTTGGCATCGGCTGGCAGGCCGCGGATGACATGGATGACACCCACGAACGAGGTGGCGCCGTACATCACCGGCGCCGCGCCGCGTTGGATCTCGATGCGCTCGACGCCTTCGAGGCTCAAGGTGGAGAGGGCCGGATTGAATGCACCGCCCCAGGGCACACCGTCCACCACGAGCAGGAAGGCGTCGAACTCCTTCAGGCCCCAGAACTCGGGCACGCTGCCGGCCGGACCGCCATCTCCGCCAGGGGCGATGGCGACACCGGCCAGAAGCCCTAGAGCGCCACCCAGGTCCGTGGCGCCACGCTCCGCCAGCTCCCTGGCCGTGAGGACCGTGATGGAGGCGGGCACCTTCGCGGGGTCCTCAGGGAAGCGCGTGGCGGTGACCTCCACCACGGCTGCGGGTGGAACGGGAGGTAGAGCCTGGAGCATCAGAAATCCTTGAACTGGGTCGTTGCGGCACTCTCGCGGGGAATGCGGGCCTGGATGAAATCATGGGAGGTCTCGAACGTCAGGTCCATGTGGCTGGCCATGCCGCGCAACCATAGCCCAGCCAGATTTCGCGGCGCTTCCGGAGCTGGTTCGGCTTCCAAAGCGACCGGGAGCGGGGCATCGGTGAGCCAGCGAAGCACCCAGGCATCGAGGTCGACTTGAGCTTCCAGGCGCAGGGGACCGGGCGCGGCCCAGGGGAGAATCTGCCTGGTGAAGGTCACGACCCAATCCTGGAGCAGGGGCGCGGGCCAGGGAGCGCCTCTCGCTCCTGCATCCACCAGTTCCACCGGGCATCGGAAGAGGCTGCCGGTGGCGTCGAGGCGCGCCCGTACTCCAGCTTCCCAATCCTCCCAGGGGACCGGCTCGGAAAGGGGCAGGCGGCCCAGGGCCATGGCGCGGGCCTGGGCGATGAGGGTCTTGCCATCTGCGAGAATCGTCTCCAACCTTGCATGGTTGTGCGGATCGAACGGGAGGTCCGGGTCGCCCAGGTCGATGACTCCCTGGAGCCCCGTCACCAGATTGTTGAAATCGTGCAAGACCGCACGCCAGAGATCTTCAGAATCCATGCTCCCCCCAGCCCACAAAAGCCTTGAATGACGTTACCTTGGGGGCCAACCTCTGTGCATCCCCGGAAGACCTAAGCCCCAGGACTCCCTCATGCAGCAACCGATCAAACGGCTGGGCGAAATGCTCGTGGAGGCTGGCCTCATCACGCCAGCCCAGCTTCAAAGCGCCATTACCCATCAGAAGATCGCCCGTGGGCGCCTGGGCAGCAACCTGGTGGCCCTCGGCTACATCACCGAGGAAATCCTCATGGATTTCCTCAGCCACCAGACCGGCGTGCCTCAAGTCGACGTGCGGGACCTGGCGGTGCCGCCGGAGGTGCTGAAGCTCGTGCCTTACCGCTTGGCGGACCAGTTCACAGTGCTCCCCATCTCGGTCAAAGAGCCCAAGTCGCTGGTCCTGGCCATGTCCGACCCCTCGGATTTGAATGCCGTGGATAGCGCCAGGTTCGCTTCGGGCCTGCACATCCAGCCGGTGGTGGCCTCCCATAGCGCGCTCCGGAAGGCCATCGGCGATCTCTACCGGAACCTGGAGGTGCCTGCCCCCGGGGCACCTGTGCGGGTGGACGTGGGCGCCGACCAGGCGGAGGGTGAGGCGCTTCCGGTCACCTTCAGCCTCGACCCGCTGCCCTTGCCTACCTCGGGCAGCGCCGCTGAGGCAGCCTTCCCGCCAGACCCCTTCTTCGGCAGCCACGGTGCCCCGGTTCAAGAACCCGCAAACCTTGATCCCTTCCGCTTCTTCGAGCCGGTGGAGGCAGCTCGGCCGGCGGCGCCCTCCGAACTCATCCATGGCAAGACGCTGCGCGAATCGATTCCCCCGTTGGACACCTACCAGACTCGCGCCCTGGTGCTCGGCATGATCCGCCTGTTCCAGCGCCGCGGCATCCTCGGCGATGACGAGCTCCAGCGCCTGCTGGCCAACCTCGTCGAGTCTGGCGAGATCAAGAACGGCGGGAAAGATACCTAGTCCCGCCCGCGATTAGCCTTCAACCTTCAAGATCGCCAGGAAGGCTTCCTGCGGAATCTCCACGTTGCCGATGGACTTCATCCGCTTCTTGCCCTCTTTCTGCTTGTTGAGGAGCTTCTTCTTGCGGGAGACGTCGCCGCCGTAGCACTTGGCAAGCACGTCCTTGCGCCGGGCCTTCACATTGGTCCGCGCAATGATCTTGCTGCCGATGGCGGCCTGGATGGCCACGTCGAACATCTGCTGGTGGATGACCTCCTTCATCTTCTGGCAGAGCGCAAGACCCAGGGCCTGGCTCTTGCTCCGGTGCACCAGGAGGGAGAGCGCATCCACGGGCTCGGCATTCACCAGGATGTCCATCTTCACCAGGTCTGATTCGGTGTAGTGCTTCATGTGGTAGTCGAAGCTGGCATAGCCCTTCGACAGGGATTTCAGCTTGTCGTAGAAGTCCAGCACCACTTCATTCAGGGGCAGCTCGTAGATCAGCATCACGCGGTCCTGGCTCACGTACTCGAGCTTCTGCTGGATGCCCCGGCGCTCCTCGCAAAGCTTGATCAGGCCGCCCACGAAATCCGTGCGGGTCAGGATCGTCCCCTCGATGATGGGTTCCTCGATCTTGGCGATCTTCTGCAGGGGCGGCAGCTTCGAGGGATTGTCCACGTCGGTTTCGGTGCCATCGGTCAGGTGCACGTGGTAGCGCACGCTGGGAGCGGTGGTGATGAGGTCGAGATCGAATTCCCGCTCCAGACGCTCCTGCACGATCTCCATGTGGAGCAGGCCCAGGAAGCCGCAGCGGAAGCCGAAACCCAGGGCCGTTGAGGTTTCGGGCTGGTAGGTGAAGCTGCTGTCGTTCAGGCGCAGCTTGTCCATGGCATTGCGCAGGTTCTCGTAATCGTCGCTGGAGGTGGGGAAGATCCCCGCGAACACCACGGGCTGGATTTCCTTGAAGCCCTTCAACATCTGGGTGGCTGGCTTCGTCGTGAGCGTCACCGCGTGCGTCACCGTATCGCCGACCTTGACGTCCACCAGCTGCCGGATGTTGGCCACCAGGTAGCCCACCTCGCCCACCGACAGGGATTCCTGCTTGTCCATCTTGGGGTCGAAGATGCCGATCTCGTCCACCCGGTGCTCGCTGCCCGTGGACATGAAGCGGATCTGGTCGCCGGTCTTCAGCGTCCCGTTCATCACCCGGATGAGGTTCACCACGCCGCGGTAGGCATCGTAGTAGCAGTCGAACACCAGGGCCTGGAGCGGTGCGTCGGGGTCACCCTGCGGCGCCGGGATGCACTTCACGATCTGCTCCAGGACCAGCCCACAGTTCTCGCCGGTCTTGGCGCTGACATTCACGGCATGGGCCGTGTCCACCAGGCCGATGACCGTGTCGATCTGCTCCAGCACTCGCTCGGGATCGGCGCTGGGCAGGTCGGTCTTGTTCAGCACCGGAAACACTTCCAGCCCGTTCTCCAGGGCCAGGTAGGTGTTCGCCAGAGTCTGGGCCTCCACGCCCTGGGTGGCATCCACCACCAGGATGGCGCCTTCGCAGGCGGCGAGGCTGCGGCTCACCTCGTAGGTGAAGTCCACGTGCCCCGGCGTGTCGATGAGGTTCAGGGTGTAGGTCTGGCCGTCCAGCGCCAGGTACTTCAGTGTCACCGCATGGGCCTTGATGGTGATGCCGCGTTCCCGCTCCAGATCCATGTCGTCGAGGATCTGGGCCTGCATGTCCCGTCCAGCCACGGTCTTCGTCAGCTCGAGCAGGCGGTCCGCCAAGGTGGACTTGCCGTGATCGATATGGGCGACGATGGAGAAATTACGGATGAGACTGGGATGAGCCACTGAGGAACCTCGAACTGGCCATTGTACCGTTGGAAACCCTTGCTGTCTGCGGGGTTTTACCTACTCCATCTGCATCCTGCTGTTGATTGGAACCGATAGGGCCTATACCCTCAAGCCACGAGAGCAAGGAGTCCGCTTGTCCCACTTCGCGTCTCCCATGACCATTCTGATGGTGGAGGACAATGCCCTGCAGCGCCGAGTCCTGGAGGCGCAGCTGCAGCCGCTGGGACATCGGCTTCTGGTGGCGGCCAACGGCGAAGAGGCTCTGGCGTGTCTCAAGGCCGGCGGACCCGGGCCCGACATGGTGATCATGGACGTGGTCATGCCCTCCTTGGATGGCTTCAAAGCCTGTGAATCCATAAAAGCGGACCCGGCCACCGCCGACATCCCCGTGCTGGTGCTGACCGCCCTGAGCCGGGATGCCAAGGACCGCAGCTATGCGGCTGGGGCTGACGATTTCATCCGAAAGCCCGCCAACACCTTGCTGCTGCAGGTGCGTGTGCAGACCCACCTCCGCATCCGCACCCTGTCTCTCCGCACGGGGCCGCTGGCCCCGGCCCGCCCCAAGGTCGTGGTGGCGTCTGCCAACGCGATGGTGCTGACCCAGGTCCAGAATCACTTCGGCAAGGACCAGGCCACCTACTTTGAGGCCCAGGGCGAAAGCCAGACTCGGGCCCAGATCCTCGCCCACCAGCCCGATCTGCTGGTACTCGACACGGATCTGTCTGAAGGCAGCGCCCAAGCCCTGGCGATGGCGCTGCATCAATCCAAAGAGCTGACGAACCTGCCGATCCTCCTGATGCACGATCCCGGCGAGCTGGAGACCTGGTCGCGCCTCCAGGAGCCCGTGGCCGATGCCCTGGAAAAGCCGCTGGTGGCGCCCGAAACCCGCCGCCGCGTGGCCCTGCTGGCCCGGCTGGCTCACCTGCAGAAACTTGTCGGCCAGGCATGACCCTTTGTTCCAACCGCGGCTTCGGAGCCGCCCTCGGCCTCCTCGTTGCCCTGGCCTCCCCTGCCGCCACCCTGGAGGGCCGCGTCACCGATGGCCACCGTGGGCTGGCCGGCGTGCGTGTCTATCCAGATCGCCAGCCGAGGGTATCGCCTGACACTGATCCGCCCTTGGCCGTGACCAATGCAGAGGGCCGCTTCCACCTGGACCTGGAGCCCGGAGACAGCGTGCTGGCCGTGGAAAAGGATGGCTGGCGGCGCGATCTGGTGCCCGCCGCCGAGTGGCGCGGTGACATCGCCCTCAGCCCTGAGCCCAGGCATCGCCAGGAAGCGGTCTTCATCGTGCGCCTCGATTTCACGGATACGCCCTCGAATTTGCCGGATGGCGCGCTGCGGGAGCTGCTCTTCTCCCGCCGCCCCGGCGTGGCCAGCGCGGCCAACTACCTGTACGAAGTCAGCAAGGGCGCTCTGTCTTTCGTCGAGGGCCGCTTCCTCAAGCTGCGGAGTGCCGATTTTCCAACTCCCCGGACTGACGCCCAGAAGCAGGCCATGTCCGAATGGGTGGTGGAGCGCCTGCAGGGGGAGAACCTCGGCGACTGTGACCGGCTGGATAATCGCACCGGGGCCCTCCACCCTGATGGCAAGCCTGACCACCTCTGGATCATCACGCCCGGCAAGCCCCAATCGCTGACCGCCGACGAAGCCGACCTCAAGGCTGTGAGCCTGCTGCTCCCCCTGCCCTGGGACCGCTCCCGGCGCTGGCCCTTGATCTTCATGACGGAAGAAGTCCCCCTCGGGAACATCGTCCACGAGGCCTTCCATGCCATGGGCGAGCACCGCGTGGACGACCTCTATCTGGGGTGTGACGATCCCCTGACCGCCGGCATCTGGGACCTCATGGACGCGGGTCAATACCGCGGCTGGGACCGCTCCCATCCCGAGGAGGGGCCCTGGGTGGAGGACACGGGCTACAGCCCCTCGCATCCCTCCGCCTGGGTGCGCTCAGACCTTTGGTACCGCGGGCATTTCCGGGACCAGGTCCGCCACCTCGCGGTGAAGGGCCGGCGCTGGGAGGGCTGGATCGCCCCGGTCTCCCGCGCTCCGGGCGCCGACCCCCAGTGGGTGACCCTGCCCGATCCGCGCAAGAAGGGCCAGTTCTTCAGCCTGGAAGTCCGGCGCCCCTGGGGCTTCGAGCGGGGCCGGGTGGGTGGCCGCTTCGGCCCCGGCTACGAGGGCCTCATCGTGGCCCACATCGACCCCTCGCTGCTGAGCCCCAATGATCCCAAAGGCCCCATGCGCGTGGTGGACGCCCATCCCGGCACCCACGAGCCCCCGAAGCCCCGGTTCCCCTGTCGGCGCTGGGAACTTGACGACGCCGCCTTCAACCTGGGCCCTGGCGAGAATCCCAAGGGCCGGAGCGGCCCCCTGTCGTGGGAGGTTCTGGAGACCGATGCCAGCGGCCGGATGCGGGTACGGGTGGAACTGGCCCGGCGCCGTTGACCCTTCCCCTTGGAGTTCCCGTGCGCGTCGCCCTGCTCCCTGCCCTGGTCTTTTGCCCCGCCCTGGTTTTACCGGCCCAGTCACCTGGCGAGCAGGCTGCCGCTGCGGTGTTGGACGATTGGCACTTGGCGGCAGCCCAGGCCGACGAAAGCCGCTACTTCAGCCATCTCGCCAAGGACGCCGTGTTCCTGGGCACCGATCCGACGGAACGCTGGACGAAGGCCACCTTCCAGGCCTGGGCCCACCCGATCTTCAAACGCGGGAAGGCCTGGACCTTTCAGGCCACGCGGCGGGCGATCACCTTGTCGCAAGATGGCCGAACCGCCTGGTTTGACGAGGACCTTGCGACCCCGAACCTGGGGCCCGCCCGGGGTACGGGCGTATTGACGCGGGAAGGGGATCGCTGGCTCATTCAGCAGTACAGCCTGAGCATTCCCATTCCCAACCCGCTGACGAACACGGTGAAGGCGCAGATCGAGGCCCTGGCAAAAAAGCCGTGATTCTTCACAATTGCCCAGTAAGATGAGGCATGAATCCAAGCCGCCTCCTACTCTTCTGTCTCGTGGCCGCCACCCTGGGCGCCCAGCCCGCTCCTGCTCCCCTCCACGCCACGGCCGAGCGGCTGCGGGCCGAGGCCTTCCGGACCCACGGCGCCTATGCGGATCTCGCCTGGCTCTGCGACCGCATCGGGAACCGGCTGTCCGGCTCGCCCCAGCTGGATCAGGCCATTGCATGGGCCCAGGCGCGTCTGAAGGCCGCGGGCCTCACCAACGTCCACGCCGAACCCGCCATGGTGCCCCACTGGGTGCGGGGCCACGAATCCGCCGAGCTGCTGCTGCCTACGCCGCAGCGTGTGAACCTCCTGGGACTGGGCGGCAGCGTGGGCACCCCCGAGGGCGGGCTCACGGCGGACGTGGTAGTGGTGGGATCTTTCGACGAGCTCGACAAGCTCGGCACGGCCGTGAAGGGGAAGATCGTCCTCTATGACGTGCCCTTCAAGGGCTACGGCCGGACGGTGGTCTATCGCCACGACGGCGCCTCGCACGCCGCCCGCTACGGTGCCGTGGCCGCCCTGGTGCGCTCCGTGGGCCCCGTGAGCCTGGACACCCCCCACACCGGCGTCATGGACTACGATGCCGCCTATCCGAAGATCCCCACCGCCGCCGTCACCATCGAGGCCTCCACGCAGATGCGGCGCATGCAGGACCGGGGCGAGCGCATCCGCCTGAAGCTGGAGATGGGCGCCAAGACTTTGCCCGATGCGCCTTCCGCCAATGTCGTGGCCGACATCCGGGGTTCGGAGAAGCCTGATGAGGTGGTCATCCTCAGCGGCCATCTGGATAGCTGGGATGTGGGTCAGGGCGCTCAGGACGACGGCGCGGGCACCGTCGCCGCCATGGAGGCCGCGCGTCTCATCCAGGCCCTGGGCCTGAAGCCCCGCCGCACCATCCGCGTGATCCTGTGGACCAACGAGGAGAACGGGCTGCGCGGCGGCCTCGCCTACCGGGACGCCCACCGGGCCGAGCTCGGGAAGATCGTCGCCGCCTTCGAGACCGACTCGGGCAGCGAGCGGATCAAGGCCTTCAGCCTGGACCTGCAGAAGGCCAAGCCCGAGGCCAAAGCGGTCGCGTTGGCCTCATTGAAAAGCCTGGGCGCGAGTCTCGAACCCTTCGGTGTCGTGGAGCTCCGGCTGGGCGGCTCCGGCGCGGACGTGGGCCCCATGGTGGCCGAAGGCGTCCCCGGCATCGGTGTGGGCCATGCGGCCACCCACTACTTCGACATCCACCACACCCAGGCCGACACGGTCGACAAAGTGGACCCGGACGACCTGGCCTTCAACGCCGCCGCGCTAGCCAGCTTCGCCTATGCCCTGGCGCAGTCGGACCTGCGGTTCCAGTAGGCACGGCCGCCTGCCACTCAAAGCCCCGGAGGAAAGCCCACGGCCAACCTCAGGCGGGCGATGGCGGGATCCACGCTGCCATCGACTCGCCGGATGAGGATGGGCGGTTCGACCTCCGGGCACTGGGCCCGAGCCTCGAAATCCTCCGGGTAGTCCCTCCGCCGCCCGGCGGCAAACACATCCAGGCCGTACGGTTCGCCCTCCTTGAAGACAATCTCCCGGCGGTGGAGGCAAAGCAGGCCGGCGTCGTGCAGGGCGGCCAGGGCGCGGGCCCGCTGATCGTTGGGGAAGACACAGGCGAAGAGCCCGCCCGGGGCCAGAATCCGGGTTGCGGCCATCGCGTAGTCCGTGATGCTGCCGCGCACCTCGAGGCGCGCGGGCACCGACTGGGGGTGGGCGGCAGCCAGACGTTGGCCTTCCGGCCAGTAGGGCGGCGTGCCCGTCACCAGGTCGAAGGGGGCTTCCCCTTCGAACAAGCCTTGATCGCGGATGTCCCCCAGACGCGGAAAGATACGGCTCTCCTGCCCGTTGTAGCGGATGCTCTTCCGAGCCAGACGCAGGCTCTCCTCCTGGGCCTCCACCGTATGCACCACGGCACCCGGGCAACGCCAGGCGGCCATGAGCGCCACGCTGCCAATGCCCGAGCCCAGATCCGCGATGCGGCCGGCGCGGGGGCACCAGGTGGTGCCGTACCAGGCGGTCACCAGATCGTCCGTGCTGAACCGGTTGCCCCGCTTCAGCTGGAAGATCCGCCAATACCCGCAGAGGCCGTCCAGGGTTTCGCCCGGCTCCAAGTCCACCCCGCCCGGAGGAACAGGACCTGGGCGCGTCCAGCCCTTGTAGGCGGAGGCATCGTCGGGAGCGGAGCGGCGCGGCATCTGATGAGTGTGGGGCAGGACTGAAAGGACAGGAAAGGCAGGGAACGGCAGATGGCGCAGATTCTCGCAGATGACCACTTCAAGGCCGGGTGGGCCGAACCTGGCATTCGATCCTTCTTATCTGCGCCATCTGCGTCATCTGCGGTTCCAACTTCAATTCCTTCCCCCCTGTTTCCCGCACTTCCGGTCTGGCATATGGACAATGGCTGCGCGACACTCGAGCATGGCCGTACCTGGGAAAGTCCTGGAGCCCGTCCTCCGCGAGGGGGAAGGCACGGCTTGCGAAGGGGACAGTTGCCTTACGCTTGAAGGGGCGTTCGACCGTGTGAAGGCGGCCTTCCTGCAGCACCACCCCAAGGGGGATGTGGCCCTGCTCCGCCGGGCCTTCACCGTGGGCCGGGACATGCACGCCACCCAGCTCCGGCGGAGTGGCGAGCCCTACTTCTTCCATCCCCTGGCCGTGGCCCAGAGCCTGGCGGACTGGCGGCTGGACGCCGCGAGCGTGGCCTGTGGCCTCCTCCACGACGTGGTGGAAGACACCCTCATGACCCTGCCCCAGGTGAAAGCGCAGTTCGGGGACGAGATCGGCGAGATCGTGGACGGCCTCACGAAGATGAGCAAACTGGCCTTCACGGACAAGCATCTGCTGAACGCCGAGAACGTCCGCAAGCTGCTGGTGGCCATGGGCAAGGACGTGCGCGTGCTGCTGGTGAAGCTGGCGGACCGCCTGCACAACATGAAGACCCTGGGGGTCATGGAGGAGGAGAAGCGCCGCCGGATCTCGCGCGAGACGCTGGAACTTTACGCCCCCCTGGCCAACCGCCTGGGCATGGGGTTGGTGCGCCTGGAGTTGGAGGATCTGGCCTTCCGCCAGCTGGAACCCGAGCAGTACGAATACCTGAAAAACGCGGTGGAGGCCAAGCGCGCCAAGCTTGCCGGCACCATCCAGGAGATCCACGGCTCGCTCCAGGCCATCCTCCGCCAGCAGGGCATCAACGCCCACGTCACCGGCCGCGTGAAGCACCTCTACGGCATCTGGAAGAAGATGGGCGCCCAGGCCAAAGGGTTCGAAGACATCCACGACTGGCTGGCCTACCGCATCATCTGCCCGGACCGGGCCAGCTGCTACACGGCCTTGGGGCTTGTGCACGGCCTCTACCGGCCCGTACCCGGCAAGTTCAAGGACTACATCAGCCTGCCCAAGGAGAACGGCTACCAGAGCATCCACACCACCGTGCTGATGAACTCCGGGGACATCTTCGAGGTGCAGATCCGCACGGAGGAGATGCACCTCCACGCCGAGGCCGGCATCGCCAGCCACTGGACCTACAAGGACGGCCGCATCGCCAACCGTCTGGAGATCAACCAAGTGGCCTTCCTCCGGCGCATGGTCGAGCTGCACCAGGACGCCCAGGACAGCCGCGACCTGGTGGCCAACCTGCGTGGTGAGCTGAACTTCAACCGCATCCAGGTCTTCACACCCAAGGGTGACCTGCGCAGCCTGGTGGAAGGCAGCACGCCCGTGGACTTCGCCTACGCCATCCACACCCAGGTGGGCCACCGCTGCGTGGGCGCCAAGGTGAACGGGCGCATGGTGCCGCTCAAGCACACCCTCCAGAACGGGGACCGTGTGGAGATCCTCACGCGGCCCGACCACAAGCCCAGCCGGGACTGGCTGGGCTTCGTCAAGTCCGCCGGCGCCAAGAGCCGCATCCAGGCCTTCATCCGCGAAGAGGAGCGCGCCCACGCCATCACCCTGGGCCGTGAGCGGCTGGAGCGCGAGGCCCGCACCATGGGCGTGCGCCTGGACGATCCCGACTCCCAGGCCAAGCTCGAGGCGCGGCTCATCGAACTCAAACTGGCGAACTGGGATGCCGCCCACGCGTCCCTGGGCTTCGGCCGCCTCACGGTCCACAAGCTCCTTGAGCCCCTGATCCCCGAGCCCGAGCGCGCCAAGCCCAAGGAAAACGTCTCGAACCTCATGGATTCCGTGGTGGTGGGCGATACCGCCGGCATCCTCTATGCCCTGGCCGCCTGTTGCAAACCCATCTGGGGCGACGAGGTGGTTGGCTACATCACCCGCACCCGCGGCACCGCCATCCACCGGGCCGACTGTCCCCAGCTGACGAAGGGGACCATGCATCCCGAGCGCCGCGTGAACGTGGCCTGGGGCAAACACGGGACGGAGCTCTACGACACGGAGATCGCCCTCACCACCGAGGACCGGCCCGGCATGGTGGCCGCCATTTCCGAAGGCATCCAGCGCGTGGGCATCAACGTACAGCGCTTCCACGGCTCGGCCACGGAGGAGGGCGCCGGCCTCTTCCACATCGCCCTGCGGGTGCGCGACCGGACCCACCTCGTGGAGCTCATGGCCAGCCTGCGCCGCATTCGCGGAGTCTACACCGTGGAACGGGTGAAGGGATCCGTGTTCGGGAAGGTGAAATGAGCACCTGGCGCCCCCCGGCCGAAGCTCCGCCGGTCCCCTGGCCCCGCATCGCGGAAAGCCTGCGGCGGCCACAGCTCGGACCGAACCCGCACAAGATCAGCGCCCGCATCCCTGAAGATCCCCGGCGCGCGGCGGTGGGGGTGATCCTCTGGGGCGATCCAGCGGGCGCCCGCAAGCTCGTGGTGGCCCAGCGCGGCTACGGCGCACCCCACCACCCGGGCGAGCTCGCCTTCCCCGGCGGCATGGTGGAGCCCCGCGACCGGGATCTGACCGCCACGGCCCGACGCGAGGTGGCCGAGGAGATCGGGGTGTCCGAAGGGCTTTGGGAATTGGGTTGTTTCCCCGATGGTGTGGCCAAGGCCCGGGTGCGCTTCACCCCGGTCTTCTTCCGCTGGGAGCATCCCGAACCCAGATTTCATCTGGATCACGAGCTGGAACAGGTCCTCATGCTGCCGCTGGCACCCCTCATGGAAGCGCCCTGGACCATCGAGCGGCTTGAGCGCCACGGCCTGGCCCTGGACGTGCCCAGGCTCGAGCTGCCCCAGGCCCCCTTGTGGGGCGCCACGGCCTTCATCCTCAAGGCCTGGCTGGATGTGCTGAAGGACTGCTCCGACCTTACTCCGGGCGCAAACTGACGCGCTGGTGGAATCCAGGTACGGAACCTGATCTCTGGGTCGATTGACACCCATCGCCGGCGACCCTACATTTCCGGCCCGCCCATGCGGCCCCCGCCAGGACCTGCCGTGAGCGCCGCGGAGGAGCCATGATCCTCACCATCCGAAAGACCGGCGGACCTGGGGGCATCGAAGAGCTGCTCGGCACCGTGGATGCGACCCGGTTCGACGCCGAGTCCCACCGGATCCTCGCCCTCCAGCTGGAGGACTTGACCGACCTGACCAGCAGCCACGAGCCCATCGATGGCGACTGCTACCGGTACGAGATCGAAGTCCAGGGACCCGGCAAGGCGCGCAATCTCCTGGCCGTGGATGACGAAGGCGATCCGGATCATCCAGCCTTCAAGGCCCTGACCGCCCTGCTGCGAACCCTCGGCCTGCCCCCGCTTTGAGCCGGCGCGAAAGTGCGCCACGCGGTGGCCCATCGGCCGCCGCGTGGCGCGTTCTGGACGCTCCGCCCTATTTGACGTTCACCGCCAGCCAGGCTGTGTTCACGGTGGCGTACTCGGTGGAACCGGCCCCGTAGAGATCCGCAGCCGCGTTCAGGGTGGCGACCCGGGCACCCGCGTAGTCGGTGCGCTTGGTCATGTAGACGGTGAGGGCCCGGTACCAGATGCGGCCGGCCTTGTCGTTGCCGATGCCAGTAATGCTGGTGACGTCGTTGGTCATGGGCGAGGCGATGTTGTCACAGAGGTCGTCCACTTGGCTGCCGTGGGCCAGCAGGAAGAAGAAATGGTTCGCCACGCCAGAGCTGTAGTGGACATCCAGTCGGCCGAGGGTCTTGCTGTAGAAGTCCGGGCTGCGGCCGTCGCGGCTGGGCTTGTACATCCAGCGCAGGGCCTCATTCGGGTAGGCGTGGCCCCAGCTGTTCTCGAACAGCTTGTAGTTGGCAGTGATGGGCCCGGGACCGGCCGTGCTGGGGATGAAGCTGCCGGTACTGTTGTTCAGAGTGTAGAACTCCACCAGGGTGCCGAAGATGTCTGAATTGGCTTCGTTGAGACCGCCGGACTCCCTGCGGTACTGCAGGTTGGCAGTGGCTGAGCACACGCCGTGGCTCATCTCGTGGCCCGCGGTATCCAGATCCGCTTCGCCGACAGACCCTCCCACCTGGCCGTCGCCATAGGTCATGCAGAAGCAGCTGTCGGACCAGAAGGCGTTGTCGTACTGGCTGCTGTAGTGCATGCGGCTGAAGGTGGCCCGGCCAGCATCGTCGATGCCATCCCGGCTGAAGGCATTCAGGTAGAAGTCCCAGGTGGCCTGCATGCCCCGGTGGCCATCCACACCCGCGGTCTGGGCGTTCGCGCTCATACCCGGCGTGCCGTTGTACTGCAGCCCGTCGCCCCAGGCGTTGTCGGCGTCCGTGAAGATCGTACCTGTGCCCGAGGTGCCGTTGAGCAGGTTGGTCGTGACGTTGTTGTTGAAGGTGCCACCTGTGCCCCGAGTCATGTCCCGCAGCTCGTAGCCCGTGCCGGTGCTGTTGGTGTTGAGGGTCACCGTCCCGTACCACTGGGACTTGCCCGTTCCGCTGGCCCCGGCGGTTCGGAGGGTATCCCAGGACTCGAGGATCTTGCCCGAGTGGGCGTCCACCAGGAAGTCCGTGTGTTTGGTCTCCTGGGCGCCGTTCTCCAACTCGGTGTGGATGTGGTAGGCCAGCACCTGCCGGTTGGCGCGGCCGGGTTCGTTGGCCTCGATGCTGGCCACGACCAGGGTCGCGGTTGGCTCGTAGGTGTAGCTCCCGCGGGGGGCCAGGGCCGCGTGGGCGGCGGCCAGGGCTTCGGCGCGACCGAGGGTGGGTTCCACGCTCAGGGCCAGCCCGCGGACCAAGTCATCCGTGACGGCTCGCACCCGGCCATTCCGGAAGTGGACGATGGCCTCGCCTTCGAGCACGGGAACGCCCTTGTAGGTCTGGTCCAGGCGGACGTGGTCCTCGCCGAAGGCATCGGCAACCCGATTCTTGAAGGCGAAGCCCAGGTGCTGGTCGAGACCCAGCTGGAAGGCGCGAGCGGTCAGATGGCCCCGGGCCTCCCGGACGAGGGCATCGGTCCGGGCCTGATCGGGTGGAGCAGCCAACAGGAAGGCAGGAAGGAGGAAGGGAACCAGGTAGCGCATGGAACCTCCAAGGCGATGAAGCTGGGGCTTTCATCCCAACCTAGGGCCACGATCCTACTCTCGACGGTTAAGAGATGTTAATTTTTCGACTACAATTAATAAATATCAATAATTATTACGATGACAAAGGTTGCTCTCGTGGATACCCAAACACGGCGGGGCCCCGGGGGGCGGAATCGGCTTCCGCTTTCCCCGGGGCCTGGAAATCGCAGGTGTTCGGGCTACTTCTTCTCAGCCTTTACCGAGCCGTCCTTGCCCAGGTACTTGTCCGGGTCCTTCTGGAGGGTCGCGCCGCAGGACTTGCTGCACACGCGGTATTCCCGGCCCCTGACGACTACGGTGGCGGCCTTGGCATCCACCGTCATCTTGCAGACGGGATCCTTGGTGTTGGTGGCGGGCTTGGCCTTCTCGGGCGCAGGGGCGGCCAGGACGGCCAGGGTGAGCAGGGCGGTATGAAGCATATGACCTCCGGGTAATATTCTAGTCTATCCACTATTTCTTGGCGTTTTTCGGTGTGCCGTCCTTTTCGAGGTACTTGTCTGGGTTCTTCAGCAGGGTCGCGTCGCAGCCACCACAGCAGAGGCGGTATTCCTGGCCGCGAACCGCCACGGTCTTGGACTTTTCGCTCACCTTGCCCCCCAGGACGGGGCACTTGGTGTTCGTGGCGGGCTTGGCTTGGGGGCTGGCGGCGATGGCCAGGGTCAGCAGAAGGTTGAGCATGGGAGGTCCTTGTGCAATGGTCGGCCCGTGAAGCGTCGGCGGAACCTGGGCCGTTTGTGGGCACCGCCGTGGGGAGCAATCGGGAAGTCACGAGCAGGTATGCCTTTCAAGGCGTCAGACCGGTTCCGGTACGGGTTCAGGCGTGACTGGGCCTTCCACCACCTCCTTGCGCTTCCAGAGGTAGTAGATGGAGGGATAGACCAGCAGTTCGAGCAGGAAGCTGGTGGCCAGGCCGCCCACCATGGGCGCGGCAATGCGCTTCATGACGTCGGCGCCGGTACCCGTACTCCACATGATGGGGAGCAGGCCCATGAAGGCCGCGAAGACGGTCATAGCCTTGGGACGCACGCGCTTCACGGCCCCGTGGATGATGGCCTCCACCAGGTCGCCCGTGGTGTTCAGGCGGCCTTCCTTCCGGGCCTCGTCGTGGCTGAGGTCCAGGAAGAGCAGCATGAAGACGCCGGTCTCCGCATCGAGCCCCATGAGGGCGATGAGGCCCACCCACACGGCGATGCTCATGTTGTAGCCGAGCAGCCACAGAAGCCAGAAGGCGCCGATGGCGCTGAAGGGCACGGCCAGCATCACGACCGAGGCCTTGAAGGCGCTCTTGGTGTTGGCGTAGAGCAGACCGAAGATCAGCACCAGGGTGATGGGCAGGATGATCTTCAGGCGTTCTTTCACGCGGATCATGTTTTCGTACTGTCCTGACCAGGTGAGGCTGTAGCCCGCGGGGAGCTTGAGCTCCTTCTCCACCGCGGCCTTGGCCCGCTGGACGTAGGTGCCCACGTCCAGCTTCGACGTGTCGAAATCCACCAGCACGTACCCGTTCATCTGGCCGTTCTCGTCGCGGATCATGGCAGGGCCATTGGTCCACTGCAGGTCCGCGATCTCCTCCATGGGCACCAGGGCGCCCGTCGGCGTGGGGACGAGAACCCGCTTCAAGGCATCGGGACTTTCGCGGTAGTCCCGGGCGTAACGCACATTCACGGGGTACCGGGCCCGACCGTCGTAGACCGTGCTCTGGTTGTCGCCGCCCACGGCGGTCATCACCAGCATGTTGGCCTGCTCGACGCTGAGGCCGTAGCGGGCCAGCTGGTCCCGCTTCAGCACGAAATCCAGGAAGTAGCCCTGGGCCGTGCGTTCCGCGAAGGCGCTGCGGGTTCCGGGAACGCCCGACAGGATGCGCTCCGCTTCCACGGCGACCTTCTGGATAGTGTCCAGGTCCGCGCCGTTGATCTTGAGGCCCACGGGCGTGCGGATGCCGGTGGACAGCATGTCCTGCCGCGCCTTGATGGGCATGGTCCAGGCGTTGGGGATGGCCGGGAGTTTCACCACGCGGTCCAGCTCGGCGACGATCTCCTCCTGGGTGATGCGATCCCGCCACACCGGGCGCAGGACGGCCTTCAGGAAATCCGGGGCCCAGGCGCTGAACCAGCGGGGCTTCTCGCGCCACTGGTCCTCGGGCTTCAAGGTGATCACCGTCTCCATCATGGAGAAGGGCGCGGGGTCCGTGGACGTGTCGGCCCGTCCAGCCTTGCCGAAGACGCCCGCCACTTCCGGCACGGTGCGGATCAGGCGGTCCTGCACCTGGAGGATGCGCTGGGCCTCGGTCTGGCTTAGACCCGGCAGCGTCGAGGGCATGTAAAGCAGCGTCCCTTCGTTCAGCGGCGGCATGAACTCGCTGCCCAGGCTCATGAAGGCAGGGATCGTGGCCAGCACCAGCAACACAGCTACGCCGATGGTCGCCTTGGCATGCTTCACCACGAAGCGGCAGGGCCCCTCGTAGATCCGGTGCAGGAAGACGCTGATGGGATGCCTTTCCTCCGCGTAGTACTTCCCGACGGCCAGCTGGGTGAAGGTCCAGGCCAGCCACCTCGGCTTGAACTGGAAGGGTTCGATGCGCGCGAAGAGCATGCGCATGGCCGGATCCAGGGTCAGCGCCAGGAGCGCGGCGATGCCCATGGCGAAGTTCTTGGAGAAAGCCAGGGGCTTGAACAACCGCCCTTCCTGGTCCACCAGCGTGAAGATGGGCAGGAAGCTCACCGCCACCACCAGCAGGGAGAAGAAGACGCTCGGCCCCACCTCCATCAAGGCTTCGAGCCTGATGTGGTAGAAGCTCCCGGGTTTTCCGGCCGCGATCCACCGTTCGATCTTCTTGTAGGCGTTCTCCACTTCGACGATGGCTCCGTCCACCAGCACGCCGATGGATATGGCGATGCCGGCGAGGCTCATGAGGTTGGCGTTCTGGCCGATGCCGTACATCGGGATGAACGCGAGCGCCACGCTCACCGGAATGGTGATGATGGGCACGATGGCCGAGGGCACGTGCCAGAGGAAGATCAGAATGATGATCGAAACGACGATCATCTCCTCGATGAGCTTGTGTTTCACCGTCTTGATGGCGTGGTGGATCAGCTCGGAGCGGTCGTAGACCGTGACCACTTCCACGCCCTCGGGGAGCCCCTGCTTCAGTTCGTTGATCTTCGTCTTCACGCGTTCGATCACGTTCAGGGCATTTTCACCCTGGCGCATCACCACGATGCCGCCGACCACGTCCCCCTGGCCGTCCAGGTCCGTGAGGCCCCGGCGCATCTCGGGCCCCAAGGTCACCGTGGCCACCTCGCCCAGGCGCACCGGCGTGCCGTTCTCGGCCTTGAGCACCGCCTGTTCGAGATCATGGGTGGTCTTCACGTAGCCGCGGCCCCGGACCATGTACTCGCGCCCGCTGTACTCCACCAGGCGTCCGCCGACCTCCGAATTGGCCGACTTGACGGCACCGATGACGGAATCGATGGGGATCCGGTAGGCCGCCAGTTTGTTGGGATCGACCTGGACCTGGAACTGCCGGGCCTGGCCGCCCACCGTGGCCACCTCAGCCACCCCGGGCGTGCTTTGGATGGAGTAGCGGAGGAACCAATCCTGCAGCGACCTCAGCTCATCCGTGCTGTGCTTCCCGCTGTGATCCACCAGGGCGTACTGGTAGATCCAACCCACGGAGGTGGCGTCAGGACCGATGACCGGCGTCACGCCAGGAGGCAGGCTCGACGTGATCTTGCTGAGGTACTCCAGCGTGCGGGATCGGGCCCAGTAGATGTCCGTGCCGTCCTCGTAGATGACATAGACATAAGAGAATCCGAAATCCGACAGGGCGCGGACCGCCTTCACCTTCGGCGCGCCGAGCAGCGCCGTGACGATGGGGTAGGTCACCTGGTCCTCGACGATGTCGGGGCTCCGGTCCCACTTGGTGTAGACGATCACCTGGGTGTCGCTGAGATCCGGCAGGGCATCCAGCGGGATGTTCCGCATGGTCCAGAAGGACATGGCGATCAACACCACCGAGGCGGCCATCACCAGCCAGCGGTTCTCCGCCGAGAAGCGGATGATCCGCTGGAGGAAAGTCGGGTGTTCGGGGTCGTAGCCCACGTGTGCGCTCATATCGGCCCCCTCAATGCTGGTGGCCGGACGGCGCCGGCTGGGCAGGGGCCTTCGGGCCCTCGGTGTTGGTCGCCTTCTGGCTCATCTGGGCCAGGGCCGCCTTCAGGCGGGATTCAGAATCCACCAGGAAGTTGGCCCGGACGACGACCTCTTCGCCGGCCTTGAGGCCGGAGCGGATCTCCACCTTCTCTCCCACGGTGGTTCCCGTGGTGACCTCCCTCGGTTCGAACTTCCCGTCGCCCAGGGCCACGAAGGCGACCTTGGTGGTGCCGGCATCCAACACCGCATCCAGAGGGATGATGAGGCCCTTCCGTCCCTGGCCCTTGAGTACCACGTCACCGAACATCTCGGGCTTCAGGACACCCCCGGGGTTCGGGAACTCCACGCGGGCCTTGGCGGTGCGGGTCTTGGGATCCATGACCGGATCCACGAAGGCGATCCGCCCCTTGAAAATCTTGCCGGGGGCTGTCTGGACCGTCAGCTCGGCGGGGGTGCCCACCTTGGCGCGGCTCAGCTCGGCTTCGTAGACATCCACCAGCACCCAGACTCGGCTGAGATCCGTGATCTCGAAGGGGATGTCCGCAGGTGTGATGCGGGCGCCTTCCACCACATTCTTGGCCGTCACGACACCGGAGATGGGGCTGCGCAGGGTGAGGGCCCGCAGGACCTCGCCAGTCTTCTCCAGGTTATCGATGGCCGCCTGCGGGACGTCCCACAGCGTGAGACGGCGCCGCGCCGACTCCAGCAAATCCCCGCCGCTGCTCTGCAACGATCCGCCTGACAGAGCCTTCTGGGTCTTGAGGGCCAGAAGGTACTCCCGCTGGGCGCTGACGAAGTCGGGGCTGTAGAGGCTGAACAGAGGCTGCCCCTTGGCCAGGGGCTTTCCGACGAAATCCACGAAGAGTTTCTCGACGAAACCCTCCACCTTCACGTTCACCTTGCGGACGCGGGTCTCGTCCACGGCCACGCGGCCCAGGGCGCGCAGCTCGCCGCTCACGGCCCCCTCGGCCACCTTCTCGGTGCGCAGGCCGATGAGCTGCTGGCGCTCAGGATCGATCTTCACCGCGGCGTGGTCCTCGAGGCCCGCGCCCTCGCTCTGGAGATCGCCTTCATAGACCGGCACATAGTCCATCCCCATCTCGTCCTTCATGGGGACCTGGGACGTCTGGCTCGGGTTCATGGGGGAGCGGTAGTAGACGATCCTGCCCTTTTCCTTGGGGGCTTCGCTCGCCATGGGCACGAGTTCCATGCCACAGATGGGGCAGGTCCCCGGGTGGTCCTGGATGATCTGCGGATGCATGGGGCACTGGTACATCTGCTTCTTGGGCGCCGTCGCGCTGGCAGCTTCGTGGTTGTGGTCATGCTTCGCGGAGGGCCGCAGGAGGAGCGTGCCGCCGATGCCCGCGACGAGACCCAAGGCCACCAGGCCGAGGGTGCGGATGCGTGAGGCGCGGGATGCGGCGGGATGTTCGAAGGTGGGTTGCTCGAGGCTCATCGGAGTTCTCCTACATCTTGGGCATAGCAGGGCCGCTGTCCTGGGCCTGGCCCGGAACCTTGGCGGAGGTTGAAGCGGTGGGGGCTGCTGCGGCTCCGGAGGCCAGGCTGGCCGAGGCCAGGAACCCGCCACTGATGGGGGTCGTGGGACCGAGGGCAGCCTCGCGCAGGGCGATGTGCTGGGCCTGGAGTTGGGCCAGGGTCTGCAGGTAGGCGCCCTGATCTCCCACCCAGCCGTTGAGAGCCTCAAGGGTGCTCAGGAAGGACGCGCGGCCGGTCTCGTACTGGGCCAAGGAGGCCTTGAAGTTGGCCTCGCTCTGCACCAGCAGGCCCTCACGGTAGAGGTCCCGGGTGCGGCGCAGCGTCTCGATCTGGATGGTGCGCTCCTCCGTGCGCTGGCGGAGCAGGGTGCGCACCGATTCCACTTCTGCGCCTTGGCCGAGGCGGTGGTGCTCATGCTCGGCGATGGCCCGCTGCTGCTTGTGCCGGCCATAGATGGGCAGGGAGATGCTCACGCCCACCTGCCACATGGGATCCAGGCTGCCCCGGGGCATGATGCCCGCGGTGACGGCGAAATCCGGGCGCCGGTCCAGCTTCGCCAGGTCCAACAGTTTCTCGGTCTGGCGCACGCTCGCCCGCGCGCCAGCCAGTTCGGGACTGCGGGCCTCGACCTGTTCCGGGGTGAGGAGCCCAGGCTCGGGCAAGTCCGCCAGCACGGCCGTGGTGGCGATGGGGTCCGCCGGGGCGTGCTGGCGGAGGCGGTTCAGGCCTGCGAGGGTCGACCGCTCCTCGGCCTCCAGGGACCAGGCCGCCTGCTTCAGGCGCGTGAGTTCCAGCTGGGCCCGCAACAGATCACCCTGGCTGCCCTGCCCCACCTCGTAGCGGGTGCGGGCCAGGCGCTCGGCCTGTTCCAGGAAGACGGACTGCTGCGTCAGCAACTCCTTCTGTCCGCGGATCAGGAGCAGGGCCGCGTAGCCGCGCCGCACATCGGCCTCCAGGCCCAGGAGCACCCGGGAGCGGGTGGCTTCGGACAGATCCACTCCCGCCGCCGCCACCTCTTTTCGCAGGCCCCGCTTGCCTGGCCAGGGGAACGGCTGGGTGAAGGCGATGCTGTAATAGCTCGTCTCCATCTTGCCGATCTGGAGTTCCTTGAAGCCGTCGTTCTGGAGGCCCAGCGACAAGGACGGATCCGGCAGGACACCCGCCTGGGGGATGCGTTCCTGATCCATCCGCACCGCCGCGTCGGCCTTCTGGACGTCAGGGTGCTTCCCGAGGGCGTCCGCCAGCAGGGAGGCCAGGACGGGATCGGCCGCTTGGGGAGAGATGGCTGGGGGGTTGTAATGGGGGGCCTGGGCCAAGGCCGGTGCGGCGAGCACCAGGGCCGGGGCCAGGCGCAGCAGCGTGCGCATGGGGAACTCCGAGAAGGGAAAGAGGCGTGGGCCCGCTCAAAAGCAGGCAGAGCTTCGCATCATTTCCGATCAGATCCGGAGCGTATTCAGTCGTGCGAGGTGCCGTCCCAGATCCGGGTCACGACCACCTTGGATGGCGATGGGGAGGATTTCGGCAACCTCCGAAGTCGCACGGGCCCAGCCGACGGGTTCGGGTCGGGGCTCGGTCCGGCGTGCGCCCTGTTCCGCCCGGCGGGCCGCAGGAGCGACGACCACCTGGCGCTCGGCGCAGGCACCCCGCTGGGGCGTGCGGTTCCCTTCGGGCTTCGGGCAGGGGCACGAATCCTCCATGCCGCCGGGCATCATCCCACAGCAGCATTCGTGAGGTGCTGCCGCCCGGTCCCCGGCCAGCGCCCAGTCCCCGCCCACGCCGCCCAGGAGCAGCGCAACGGCCAGGATGGCGCGCAGGATCGACCGCACGGAATAACCTCCGGAGATTCTCATCATATGCCTTCCAGTCAGATGGAATCCCGGAATCCTTGATGAAAATCACAGCCATTCAGGGGCGGAGAGGCCTCAAACCCAGGTCCCGTGGGCCTCGGACCTAGACTACAGGAAGGCGCCCTAGTTCGGGATGGCCCTCGCAGCTCCCTCGAAGGCCGACTTTCCGGCCGTCATGACCGCCATCCGAAGTTTGGGATCGATCTGCACTTTCGCGGCCTCAGCCAGGTGGAGGGAGGCCGTGGCCTGATCGTACTCCCGGTCAACCCAGAGGACGTTGATGAGGTTATTCCAGGCGCTGCTGTAGGTTGAATCCACCTTGAGGGCATCCCGATACTGGACCTTGGCCTCGGCATGCCGTCCGAGCCGAAAGAGGCAGTTGCCTTGAAGAAAGGGGTACTCCCTGGGAATGGTGAAGGGGTCCGCACCCCGGGACAATGGCCCGCTTTTCCGCTTCTCCATGGAAATCGCGGTTTTGAGGCTAAGAATATCGCCTTCCCAGCACCCATTATTGCCGGCACCCAAGTCCGTATACTTAAGAGCGCCCTCGAGCAATTCGATGGTTTGTCTGTTTGAGGCCTCCAATTTGGCGATCTCGACCTGATAGAGCCGGTCCAGTTCACCGAGGCTGGCCATTGAACGCTCGATACAGGCCAGAGCCGTTTCGTAGTCCTTCATGTCGTAAGCCATGAGGGCCAGGTAGTAGTGAGCCTCGAAGTGATCCGGGATTGTGGCCAAACAGGACCTGATCAATGCCCGGGCTTGATCGAACTGCCGGTCGGCAACCAACCGGTCCACCTTATCCAGGGTGGGGGCCAGGGCCTTGTACCTGGGGAAAATGGTGAAATCTTTGGTCTGGCTACGCAGGGGCAGGGTCCACGTAAGCAGGCCCACGAGCAGCACTACGCCAAAAAATTTCCAGTGATTCCGGCAAGGGAAATGGGGAGTCATGCCGTGCTCCGTGATCCTCTGGTTCTTGTTGTCGAGATAGTTTGGACCCTATCTCATCCGCATCGATAGTCCCACCAAAGCTCAACCACCCTGCTTGCACATCGATCGCGGCTCGTGCTCTCCAACCGCCACTCCAGACCCAGGCCGCTCTCAACGTTTCGTTTACGATAAAGGCATGGGCACGATTGAGACGGCAGAGCTTGCGATCATCGGCGGCGGCATCGCCGGATTGAGCTTGGCGTTCCACCTGGCCCGGGCCGGTCAGCGGGGCCTCGTCCTCCTGGATCGGGAGGACCAGCCCGGCACCTACGCCAGCGGCCACAATGCCGCGGTGGCCCGGTCGCTGACGGGCCGCGACGAGCACACGGCCCTGACCGTGGAAGGTTGCCGGCGCCTGGCGGAAGTTGGCCTGATGACCGCCGGTGGCGGCCTGCTGGTGAGCGTGGCGCGCGGTCCCCTGGACGCCTTCGAGGCCGAGGCGACTCGCCACGGCGTAGAAGTCCAGCGCGGCGAAGGCATCCCCCTGCCCGGCCTCCGGGCTGCCGAACATTTGGCCATCCCTGGCGATGGGGTCATCGACGCCGCGGGCCTGCTGCAGGCCTGTGCCGACGGCGCCCGGACCGGAGGCGCCGACTTGCGCTTCGGCTGCGGCGTGAGCGGAATTCATCCGACGCAGGACGGGTTCGACCTGGACACGGATCGCGGGCCGTTGCATGCACGGGCCCTGGCCATCGCCGCGGGCGCCTGGGCCGGAGAGCTGGGCCGCCTGGCGGGATCGCAGATCGCTTACACCCCCCTGCGGCGCTCCCTGGTGTGGAGTGGCGCCGCCCATCCCCAGCAGGAACCCTGGGCCTGGTGGGTGGACCGGCCCTTCTACCTGCGCCCCGAGAGCGGTGGCGTCCTCATGTGCCCCTGCGAGGAGGTGGCCGTGCCCCTGCCTCCCCGCGGGCGCCAGCCGGATACCGATGCCTCCGTGCTCGACGGCCTCTTCGCCAGCCTGCGCGAGCTGGCGCCCGACCTGGCGGAGCGCCCCATCACCCGCTACTGGACCGGCCTGCGCACCTTCGCGCCGGACCGCCGCTTCGTCATCGGTTGGGATCCCTGGAATCCGCGCCTGTTCTGGTCCGCCGGCCTGGGCGGCCACGGCATGACCAGCGGCCTCGCCGTGGGCCAGCTTGCCGCCGACTGCTACCTGCGGAAGGCCACCGCCGGGCCCCTGGATCCAGCGCGGTTCCGCCAGGCGTAAAAGTCTGGATTTGAACCGCAGATGGCGCAGATGAATTCACCCTTCGCATCTTGGTTTTCATCTGCGTTCATCTGCGTCATCTGCGGTTCCCACCTTTTTCCTCGGGGTTGGATCTAGGATCGTTCCATGAACCCCACCACGCTCCGCGTCGCCCTCGTCCAGCAGGACACGGTCTGGCAGGATCCGGCCGCGAACCTGGCCCGGGCCCGCGGCTTCGTGGAGGCAGCGGCCCGCTCAGGCGCGCGGGTGGCGGTGTTCCCGGAGCTGTTCACCCTGGGCTTCACCATGGCGCCGGAGCCCTTCGCCGAACCCATCCCCGGCGCCACCACGGAGGCCGTGGCGGCGCTGTCCCGGGAGTTCGACGTCTACCTCGTGGGCACGGTCGTGGAAACCCACGCGCCCCACCCGCGCAACGCGGCCTTCGTCACCGCGCCGGACGGCTCGCTGCTCGCGACCTATCGGAAGATCCACCCCTTCTCCTACGGCGAGGAGCATCATCACTACTCCGGCGGCACGGACTGTCCGGTGTTCGAGATCGACGGCATCTGCTGCGGCCTGCAGATCTGCTACGACCTGCGCTTCCCCGAACCTTTCCGTGCCCTGGCTGCCAGGGGCGCCGAAGTGGTCTTCCTCCCCGCCAATTGGCCCGTGCGCCGCATTGCCGCATGGTCCACGCTGCTCGCCGCCCGGGCCATCGAGAACCAGATGGCCATCTGCGGCGTCAACCGCGTGGGCCGCGATGCGATGGACCTGGAGTACCCCGGCGCCTCCGCGATCCACGATGCCTTCGGAGAAGTCCTCGTGAAGGGGGATGCCACCGAGGGCCTGGTCGTCGGGGACCTCGACCTGGCCGCTCTGCGTACCTGGCGGGAACGATTCCCAGCGCTCAAAGACCGGCGGCCGGACATCTATTCGAGGCTGGATGGATGACCTCCATGGGGCTCGATCGCCGTCCTGCCTGACCCTCTGAAGTTCCTGGGATGCGTTCCCCGAGGCAACATGGACTCGAAATCCATGCCTGGGCCTTGGAAGGAGCGATCGACCCTTCCTGGGTTTCCTCGGGGACCTAGATTGGTAGATATGAGAAAGGTGCCTCGCTGGGCCGTCCTCCTCCTCGCGGTCGGGATCGGGGCGGTGATCCTGAGGCTGCTGGTCTTCCGGGGGGCAGGCCTGGAAGTGAAGGTCGCCCGCGTCGAGATGGGGTCGGTGGAGGAGATCATCACCAACACCCGGGCCGGCACGGTCAAGGCCCACCACCGCGCCAAGCTGTCGCCGCAGCTGGGTGGGCTCGTGACCGCCCTGCCCCACCGGAAGGGCAGCTGGGTGACCGCGGGGGACCTTCTCCTTCAGCTCGACGATTCGGTCCAGCGGGCCCAGTTGCGCCTCGCGGAACAACAGGTCCGCACCGCCGAGGCCCGGACGCAGGAGGCCTGCCTCGCGGCCGACCTCGCCGAGAAGGAACTTTCCCGGGGCCTGGCCCTCGCGCGGGATGGCGTCCTCAGCCCGCAGAACCTCGATGTCCTCCAGAGCACCCGGGACCGCACCGCCGCCACCTGCCAAGCCCTGCGCGCCACCCTGGACGAGGCTCGGGCCCAGGTGCGGCTGGCCAACGCCCAGCTTGCCCTCACCGAGGTCAGGGCTCCCTTCTCCGGAATCGTGGCGGAGTGTTCCGGCGAGGTGGGCGAATGGATCACACCCTCGCCCCCGGGCATTCCCATCCCTGCCGTCCTGGATCTCCTCGATCCAGCTTCCCTCTACATCAGCGCCCCCATCGACGAGGTCGACTCCCAGCGGGTCAAGGTCGGGCAGCCCGCCCGGATCACCATCGACTCCCGCCCCGGCGAAAAGCTGGCGGGCCGCCTCGACCGGGTGGCGCCCTTCGTCCTGGATGTGCAGGAGCAGAACCGCACGGTGGAAATCGAGGTCGTCCTGGTGGATCCGCGCCTGGCGCAGGGCTTCCTGCCCGGCACCTCCAGCGATGTCGAAGTGATCCTGGCCCGGCGGGACGGAGTGCTCCGCGTTCCCACCTCCGCCATCGCCGAAGGCGGGAAGGTGCTCGTGCTGGAGGGCGGCCGCCTGGTGGAGCGGACGGTGCAGACCGGCCTCCGCAACTGGCAGTTCACGGAAATCCTGTCGGGCCTCGCGTCGGGCGAACGGGTGGTCACCGCGCGGGACTCCGCGGAGATCCGGCCCGGCGCCAGGGCCCATGCTCAGGATCGGGCCCATGAACAGGGTCGGGAGGGGCCATGATCGGCCTCCAGGGCGTGTGGCGCACCTACCCAATGGGGGAGGGCGTGGTCCACGCCCTGCGGGATGTCAGCCTGAGCATCGCCGCGGGTGAGTACGTCGCCCTGATCGGCCCCTCGGGCTCCGGCAAGTCCACGCTGCTGCACATCCTGGGCTGCCTGGACCGCCCCACCCAGGGCCGCTACAGCTTCGAGGGCCGGGAGGTGGGCTCCCTGCCGGACGGGGAGCGGTCCCTGCTTCGGCGGAACCGGATCGGCTTCGTCTTCCAGTTCTTCCACCTGCTCCCCCGGCTCACCGCGCAGGGCAATGTGGAGCTGCCCATGCTGTTCGGCGGGATCGCCCGGGACGAACGGCGGGAGCGGGCGACCCGGGCTCTCGCGTCGGTGGGCCTCCTGCCCCGGGCGGGCCACCGGCCGGACCAGCTCTCGGGAGGGGAGCGCCAGCGGGCGGCCATCGCCCGGGCCGTGGTCATGAACCCCGCGGTCCTGCTCGCGGACGAACCCACGGGCAACCTGGACCGCGCTTCGGCCCAGGAGGTGATGGGCGTGCTCGAGGCCATGAACAGGCAGGGACTGACCTTGGTGGTGGTCACCCACGATCCGGTCCTCGCCGGCCACGCGCAACGGGTCGTCCATCTCACGGATGGGGCATTGTCGGGCCCGCCGGAAGTCCTCACGTCCACGGTGGAGGCCTAGGGTGGCCCTCCTGGATCTGCTCGGCTTTGCGATCGGGGCCCTCCGGGGCCACCGGCTCCGGACCGCGCTCTCGGTCGCGGGCGTGGCCATCGGGATCGCCTCTGTCCTCACGCTCACGGCCCTGGGCGAAGGCGCCCGTCGCTACATCGTGGACGAGTTCGCCGCCCTCGGATCGAACCTGATCATCGTCCTGCCCGGGAAGGTGGAAACCACGGGGGGCGTGCCGTTCGGAGGAGTCACGCACGACCTCACCCTGGAGGACCACGGCGCCCTGGCCCGCCTGGACCGCCTGCGCCGCACGGCGCCCATCGTAGTGGCTACCGAGACACTGCGCTTCCAGGGCCTGGGCCGCGCGGTCCCGGTCCTCGGGACCACGGCCGAATACCTTGAGATCCGCCGTCTTAAGCTGGCCTCCGGCAGCTTCCTGCCGCCCGGGGATTCGGACCGGGCGGGCACCGAGATCGTCCTGGGGACGCGCGCCGCCCAGGAGCTGTTCCGCGGGGAGAATCCCCTGGGCCAGATGGTCCGCGTCGGGCCCGCCCGCTTCCATGTGGTCGGGGTCCTGGCACCGCGCGGTCCTTCGGTGCTCGGGTTCGACCTGGACGAAGCGGCGTTCGTCCCCGTGAAGACGGCCATGCGCCTGTTCAACCGCACCAGCCTGTTCCGCATCGTGGCCGAGGTGCGGATCTTCGCGGACATGGACCAGGCCAAGGCCGAAGCGCTCGCCCTCCTGAAGGAGCGGCATCGGGCGGAGGATGTCACGGTCTACACCCAGGACGCCATGGTGTCCTCCTTTTCCGCCATCCTCGGCGCCCTGACCCTGACTCTCGCGGGCATCGCCTCGGTCTCCCTGGTCGTGGCGGGCGTGGGGATCATGAACGTCATGCTCGTGTCCGTGACCGAGCGGCGCGCGGAGATCGGCCTGCTCAAGGCCCTGGGCGCGGCGGAACCCCAGATCCTCCTGGCCTTCCTCGCCGAAGCCACGATCCTGGCGGCCCTGGGCGGCCTGCTCGGGCTGGCGGTGGGAGCCTTCGGCGTGCGGCTCCTGGGGCTGATCTATCCAGACTTCCCGGCCGCGATCCCCCCGTGGGCGGTGGCCGCTTCCCTGAGCCTCTCCTTCCTGGTCGGCGTGGGCTTCGGCGTGTGGCCGGCCCGACGGGCGACTCGGCTAGACCCGGTCGCGGCCCTGGCGAGGCGGTGAGCATGGCCGCCCCTTCGTCCGAGCTCTTCCGCTTCGTCCTCGGGGCCGTGGCGGGGCACCGGCTCAGATCCTCGCTCTCCGTGCTCGGCGTGGGCATCGGCGTCGCGGCGGTGGTGCTGCTCTCCTCGCTGGGGGAGGGCACGCGCCAGTACATCGTGTCCCAGTTCAGCCAGTTCGGCACCAATCTCATGGCGATCAATCCCGGCAAGGTGAAGACCATGGGCATCCCAGGGGTGTTCGGCGGTACCACCCACCAGCTCACCCCCGAAGACGCGGGGTCCCTCCGCCGCCTGCCCGGTGTCGACGCCATGATCCCGGTAGCGATGGGCCAGGGACGGGTGGAGTTCGGCGGTCGGGGGCGCAGCGTCTACATCTACGGTGTCAACCATGAGCTGCCCCGGGTGTGGGGCGTCGGCACGGCCCAGGGCAGCTTCCTCCCTCCGCTGGACTCGGGGAGACGGGCCTCCCTCACCGTCCTGGGCCCGAAGCTCGCCCGCGAGATCTTCGGGACGGCCTCGCCCCTTGGTCAGCGGGTCCGCATCGGCTCCGAGAGCCTGGTCGTCATCGGGGTCATGGAGCCCAAGGGCCAGCTGCTCGGCTTCGATCTGGATGATACGGCCTACATCCCCGTGGGCACCGCCATGGGCCTGTTCAATCTGTCCGAACTCCAGGAGATCGACCTGCTCGCGTCCAGCAGTGAGGGGATCCCCGCGCTCGTGGCGCAGGTCCGAGCGGCCCTCATGGCCCGGCACCGCGGCGAGGAGGACTTCACCATCACCACGCAGACTGAAATGCTGGACGTCTTCGGGCGCGTGATCGGCATCGTGACCCTGGCGGTCACCGCCATCGCCGGGATTTCGCTGGTGGTGGGGGCGGTCGGCATCCTGACGGTGATGTGGATCTCGGTGCACGAGCGCACGGCCGAGATCGGGCTCCTGCGGGCCCTGGGCGTGGAGGGTTCGACCGTGCAGGCCCTCTTCCTCCTCGAGGCGATCCTGCTGGCGGCCGGGGGAGGCGTGGCGGGGCTGGCCTTCGGGCTGCTGGTGCAGGCGCTCCTCAGGCTGATCGTGCCGGGCCTGCCCCTCGCGACGCCTCCGGAAGCGGTGGTCGCCGCCCTGGTGATGACCTTGGGAGTGGGCGCCGCCGCCGGGGTGCTCCCGGCGCGGAAGGCCGCCTCCCTGGATCCCATCGAGGCCCTGCGAGCGGAGTAGTCCCCGCGCCGGCGCGCGCTCTGATCCACCGCTTCCAGGCGGCGCCGAGCGTCCCCAGCCGCCCGGTAGAATCGGGCGATGCCTGGCCTCCCCGAAGCCCTCCGCGCCCTGCGCTACCGCAACTACCGCCTCTTCTTCTCGGGCCAGCTGATCTCACTCATCGGCACCTGGATGCAGACCGTGGCCCAGTCCTGGCTGGTGTACCGGCTCACGGGCCAGGCCACCATGCTGGGCTTCGTGGCCTTCGCCGGGCAGATCCCGGTGTTCCTCCTGGCCACGGTGGGCGGCCTGGCCGCCGACCACATGAAGCCCCACAGGCTGATCGTCATCACCCAGAGCGCCTCCATGGGCCTGACGCTCATCCTCGCCCTCCTGACGCTCACGGGCCACGTCCACCTGTGGCACATCATCGCCACCTCGCTGCTGCTGGGCATCGTGAACGCCTTCGACATCCCGGCCCGCCAGGTCTTCGTGGCCCAGACCGTCGGGCGGACCGACCTGATGAACGCCATCGCCCTGAACTCCTCCATGTTCAACGGCGCGCGCATCCTGGGCCCCGCCGTGGCCGGCGTGCTGGTGGCCTCCGTGGGGGAGGGCTGGTGCTTCCTCATCAACAGCGTGAGCTACCTCGCGGTCATCGCCGGGCTGCTGGCGATGCACCTCGAGCCCGCCCCCAGCCGGCCCGCGCCAAGCGGCCACTCGATCCTCGAAGGGTTCCGCTACGTGCGCCGGACCCGCCCGGTCCGGGACCTCCTCCTGCTGCTGGGCCTGATCAGCCTCCTGGGGATGCCCTACAGCGTGCTCATGCCCATCTTCGCGGGCCAGATCCTCCACGGCGGGGCCAGAGCCCTGGGCACCCTCATGGGCGCTTCCGGAGTAGGCGCCCTGGCGGGGGCCGTGACCCTGGCGCTGCGGCCCAGCCCGAAGGGCCTCGGCACCTGGATCGCCGCCTGCGCGTCCGGCTTCGGCGCGGCCCTCATCGCCTTCTCGCTGTCGCGGACCTTCCCGCTCTCCGTGCTCCTCATGCTGCCCGTGGGCTTCGGCATGATCGTGCAGATGGCCTCCAGCAACACCCTCATCCAGATGATGGTCCCGGATGCCCTCCGGGGCCGGGTCATGTCCGTCTACTCGATGATGTTCATGGGCATGGCCCCCATCGGCGCGCTGCTCGGCGGCACCCTGGCGCACCACCTCGGGGCCCCCCTCACCGTGGCCCTGGGCGGCGCCGGCTGCTTCCTGGGCGGCCTGGTGTTCGCGCTGCGCTTGCCGGCCTGGCGGCAGAGCGCCCGGACGCTGTTCCACGCCCAGGAGGCCGCGCGGAACGGGCGCTGAGGCGTCCTGGGCCGCAGGGCCCTGAATGGCCGTCAGGTGGTCGCCACCAGCAGTTCCTCGGCGGGATTGGGGAGACGGAGACCGTCGGTGCGGCCCGCGAAGTAGCGCTGGGCCAGGGTGCCGGAGGACACGTGCCGCGCCTCGCGGAAGCCGGCTTCGCGGGCGAGGGCCACCAGCTCCGACGGGTCGAAGAAGCTGAGGAAGGGCGTGCCGCTGGCCCGGGCGCCTTCCATGGCCCGCGCCATGCCGGGGCGCACCTCGGGATCGGCCATATCGAGGGGCACCAGGAAGGACATCACCAGCGTGGAGCCTGGCGCCAGGGCCGCGACCCGGCCCAGCGTGGCCGCCACCGCCTCCCGGGTGAGGTACATGCTCACGCCCGTGGAGGCCACCACCGCCGGGCCCGCCGGGTCGAAGCCCGCCGCCGCCAGCCGCTCCCACTCGCCGTCGCCGGCCTCGAAGTCCACGGGCACGAGCCGCAGCCAGGCCGGGAGGCCGTAGCCCAGATCCACCAGCCGCTGACGCTTCCAGGCCTGGGGCCCGGGCTGGTCCACCTCGAAGACCGTCATGCGGGCAGCGAGGTCGGCCCGGCGCTGGGCGAAGGTGTCCAGCCCCGCGCCCAAAAGCACATATTGAGCGACACCCCGGGCGGCCTGTTCCTCCACGCAGTCCTCGATGAACCGCGCCCGCGCCACGATGGACGCCCGGAAGGGCCGCGTGAACGGCGCCATATCCGGCCGTTCCCGCCACCCCGCCTCTGGCGCCGCCAGCCGCAGCCCCACCTCGTCCCGGAACACCGGCGGCGGCGCGTCCACCTCCAGATGCAGCGCCCGCCACAAGGCCACCCGAACCGCCGTACTGTCCGGTGAAGCCACCGATTCCTCGCGCACCAGGCCCCCGAAAGAACCCTCATCATAGGCCCGTCTAGAGGGGCCGGAGCTGATCCTCCAGGGACCGCGTCTTGTCGGTGACCTCGTCCCCCGTGTGCCGGGTCGTCTTGCGTTCCAGCAGCATGACGAGACACTCCTCGTCTGCGATGGGATTGTGCCGGACGCCTTTGGGCACCACGTAGAACTCCCCCGGGCCCACGCGGACCGTCTTGTCCTCCATTTCCAGGGTCAGCACGCCGGCCAGCACATAGAACAGCTCGTCCTCGTGTTCGTGGGCGTGCCAGGCCAGGCGGCCGTGCAGCCGCGCCACCTTGACGTAGGCCTCATCCACTTCGCCGATGACCCTCGGGGACCACAGCTCCGTGAGCGATTGCGCGGCCCGGAGGGGAGAGATCGCCTGATCCATGAGCACCTCGAAAACGGAGGAAAGGGATGGGCCCTTAAATTTGATTCGGGGCCTCGAGCGGGATGCCCGTCCGTTGACTCACCTTGGCCGCCACCTGGATGGCCCGTTCCAGGGTGAAGGCGCCGAAGGCATGTTCACCAAGATAGAGCTCGAATCCATCGCGGCCCACCAGGGCGATGTGCCAGTTGGAGGGTCGGGTGTATCGCCCGACCCGGATGTTCCGGAATTCCCCCGGGGCCTTCTCCCAGGCCACGCGGCCGTACAGGTTCTTCTTGTGGAACCGGACCGTCTTCCGGAGGCCCGACACCGTCAGCCATTGATCCGCCGTGGCGCTGTAGACACTCGAATAGACCAGCATCAGGCCGAACACCCCCACGACCACCAACATCCAGGTTTGGGAGCGGCCCAAGAGGTACAGGTAGCGAACCAGCCAAAGCAGGGCCACTCCCGGGATCAGGGTCGCCACCGCCCACCGGCGGCCCCTGAAGCGAAAGGTGACTTCCTCAGGCGATTCTTCGGCCAGCACCATGATCGGCGGGTTTTCCCTCATTCAGACCTCCAGCCGGTCGGAGTCGCGGACCAGGAACCTACACCACACATGAAGCGAACCGGCCCCGCCTGCGCTGAGGCGCTGAAGCGCTGAGCGAAGCCAGCAAGAGGTCAGGCTCACCGCGGCATCAGCGCGAATACACCCCAGCCCAGGTATTCACGCGTGTAAGCAGCGTAGCGCTCGGGTTCCGAGGTCAGTTTGGCTCGAACATCCTTCGCGAACTCGTCATTGGGATTGGCTTCAAGCCATCGGCGCATGGTGAGCCATTGAGCCGCCTCGTATCTGTCCCAGCCGTCTTGATCCGTGAGAACCATTTCAACGACGTCATAGCCAAGGTGGCCGAAAGACGCGAGAAGATCCGGGAGCAGGAGAAAATCCGAGATCGCGTTGGCAAGACACCCCTTGGCCACATCCCCGGTCTGAGGTAGCTGCCGCCAGTAGGGCTCACCGATGAGGATGATCCCTCCGGTGCGCAGGCTCCTTGCCAGAAGCTCGATCGTGCCGGCGACGCCCCCGCCGATCCAGGTGGCACCGACACAGGCGGCCACGCCGACCTTCTCATCCGAGACATAACCGGAAGCATCGCCATGGATGAACTGGACTCGATCGGCGACGCCGAGTTCTTCAGCCCGGCGTTTCGCTTGCTCGGTGAACAGCTGGCTCAGGTCGATGCCGAAGCCGACGATGCCGTGGTCGCGTGCCCAGGTGCATAGCATCTCCCCCGAACCGCTACCGAGGTCGAGCACTCGGGCCCCCGATTCCAGGCGCAGCGCAACGCCGAGCGTGGCCAGTTTTTCCGGTGTGAACGGGTTATGGATGCGATGAGCGCTTTCGGTGATGTTGAAGATCCTTGGAATGTCCATTCCGGGAAATCTCCGTATGGGTGTGAGTGGACACTGTCGCGGCCTGACGAAGGAAGCTAACCGCCCCCCCCCTGCACCGAGGCGGCGAGCGGAGCCGAGAAAGCGAGACGTTGCCGGAGAGCGGAAGGCAAGGCAAGCAGTGTCCGAGTTGAGCGGACGGTTAGGTTTCAAGGGCGATCATGTTCGATTTTCCGCAATAGGACATGGATGGTGGACAAGTAAAAGTAAAACATCCAGCTCAGCCAGAGGTTGGTGTCATAGGATGTTTTCTGTTTCTCGTTGTGATGTCTGATGCCAAAATTATTCGCAATGTTGAAAAGATCATTTTCGTCAGCAGAGGATAGAAGGGATTTCACTTTAGGTCTGAGATATTCAAGAACATCGGCTAGATCGCGCACTGCTTGACGGCGATCGTCGATAGTCGACCGGTGCCTGCGATAGCGCAAGACAGCTGATTCAACTCTATCCACGATATTGCTATCGCTAGATGGTACATCGGCATCAAAAATCGGTTCGAAGCCAGCCTCGGCTTGTTGCAAGATTTCACCCGATTTGGATAATTCGAAGTGACCTGAGTGATGTGTGAGCAGTTCGTTTACTCGGGTTCTGTACTCAGATTGACCGTCTGCTTTATTGAAGGTTTCCCAGTGCATCCCACAGTTATTATAGTTGTGTAAATTGCCATCAACAGGCTTCGAGACGTGCTGAAAAAGAAATTCGATCATGTCGAATAAATCATCTTCGTTGTAACAAACAAAGGCTTCATCGATAGGCCATAAGTCATGTTTCCTAAGTGCGAGAAGGATGGCTAACTTGATATCCCGAATCTTCCCAGGGCAATAGCCTAGATCCACACAAACGAACCCAAAGGCCTCAGTGAAGAAACCTTCTTCAGCCATCTGTAAGTACACACGTACAAATATATTGACCAAGTCATGGAGGGGCAGACCTTCCTTGTTAGGATTACTGCCTTTTCTCTGAGAGTAGTAGGAGTGAGTCATGTTGATATGAAACCTAACTTTGAATTAGACGAATCACCGTAATGCAACGGTGGCCAACGATCCGTCAGGGTTTCTTGGCAAGCATCATCGACCAGAACCTACGAGTTGTCCATCCTTCACCGACATTCATCATCTTTTATCGGTGTTCATCTGTGTTCATCGGTGGCTAATATTCCTTTTCATTTCCCAGGATTCGCCGGCGCATCCCGTTTGTACCACTGCGCCTGCCCATAGACGGGCCGAACCTTCTGTTCCAAAGCTTCCAGCTGAGCCAAGTTCAGTGGCAAGAACTCCCCCGCGATGCGGACGTTCTCTTCGAGCTGGGCGATGTTGTCCACGCCGATGATGATGGTGCTGACGGGGTGGCTCAGGGCGTAGCGCATGGCCTCCTTGATGGTGAGGGTGCCGGGGCGGTCGTGCTTGGCGGGGCCGCGCTGCTTCTCGGGGGGTGGAGGCTGGACGCCGGCGAGGAGGCGGCCGCGGGCGGGGATCTTCATGCCGATGATGCCCATCTCCTTCTCCACGGCCAGGGGCAGCAAGGTCTTCTTGAAGGGCAGGTGCCAGGTGTCGGCGGCGTTGAAGGCCATGAGCACGGTGTCGAAGGGAAAGCGGCGGATGGCCTCGGCCAGCACGTCCGGGTCCGTATGGCCGCTGAGGCCCAGGAAGCGCACCAGCTTCTGGTCGCGCGCCTTCTGGAAGGCCTCCAGGGCGCCGCCCTTCGCGCAGACGCGCTCGACATCGTCCATGGTGCTCATGGCGTGGAGCTGCCAGAGGTCCACGTGATCCGTCTGGAGCAGCTTGAGCGAGGTCTCCAGCAGCCGCAGCGAGCCGTCCGCCGTGCGGTCGTGGGTCTTGGTGGCGAGGAAGGCCTCGGCCCGCCGCCGCTTCATCACCTGCCCGAAGTACTGTTCGCTCCAGCGGGCCTCGCCGCCGTAGCGGGCGGAGGTGTCGCAGTAGTTCACGCCCAGGTCCAGGGCCCGCTCGATGAGGGGGATGGCCACTTTCTCATTGTGGGGCTTCTCGATGGACGCCTGGCCGCCGAGGCTGAAGATCCCCACCTTGTGCCCCGTGCGCCCCAGGTTGCGGGTGGGCATGGCCTCGGCGGTGGCGGGGTTGAAGGGCGCGTGGGGCGTGGGATGGTGGATCACGGGCTCCGCGCCCGCGACGGCCTCTACTGCCGCGAGGCGGGTGGCGACGAGGCCCGCCGCGGCGGCGGCCCCCAGCTTGAACAGATCGCGTCGGGTGGTGCCGGCCTCGGACATGGCGTCCTCCGTAGGATTCAGGATCTCGTCAGCATTATCGCGCTAGGAAGGTCTCCAGGTGCGCCAGCGCTTCATCAACGGCCCCGTAGGTCCGGAAGGCGACGCCCTCTTGGCGGATGCCCGTGAGCATCTTGCTGACACGGACGCCTTCGCGGGCCAGGCAGAGCACGGGTTTGCCGCGCTCCAGGGCATAGGCGATCTCGAAGCCCACGCCGTGGGAGGGCGTGCTCACCTCGGCGATGACAACCTCGCTGGCGCGGAGCCAGGCGGTGTCGCGCTCGTAGACGGCCTCAGGCGACAGGCCGCCGTCCGCGGCCATGGCGGATGCGTCGGCCAAGTGCGCCGTCAGCACGCGGTGGCCCAGGGTCTCCATGCGGTCCACCAGGGCCGCCACCACGGGCTGGTCCTGGCGTCCGCCGGTAAGGGAACACGAAAGATACAGATCCACCTGTCGCCTCTTGAACAGAAAGTGTGATCCACAGATTCACACAACCTCGTGATCGGGGGAACGTCAGCCGGAAGAGGAAGCGCGCGAATGGGGACCGGCCCAGCACGGACACCTCTTCACGGGTCTGCCGAACAAAAAAAGCATTTCGCCACCGATTTCAGTGATTTCGCTGATCAAACCCCGGCTGTTTCCCGCATGGGCCGGCCGAAGGCCGCTTCCGGCTTCGCCGGAAGTCATGGGGGGGCGTCAGGGTCGGGGCCTTCCAAGGGGCCGCGGCCCTGGCGCCCCCCATGGAGCCCATGCTGCGTTGGGACAGCGGCCTGTCTTTCCATCTTTTCAATCACTGGAATCACTGAAATCGGTGGCGAAAAGGCCCTCGGCGTTCGTATTCCCCAGTCCAGGTACCCGGCGCTTCAGTGTCCGAGGAGCTCGTCCGCCAGGTAGCCACCGCCCATGACCTTCCGCAGGGCCTCGAGGATGGCGCGCGCGTCCGTGGCCACGGCGCGCTTGGTGTCGGGGTCGTAGACGTAGTAGCCGCCCTGCCCTTCGAACACGCTGTCGAAGTTGATGCCCACGAACTCACCCTTCACGTTCACCACGGGGCTGCCGCTGTTGCCGCCCACGGTGTCGCAGGCGTAGATGAAGTTGAAGGGGGTCGCCAGATCCAGCTTGGACTGCCGCTTGAGCCAGCGCTCCGGCAAGGTCCAGGCTCCGCCCTCGGCTGCCGCGGCATTGCCGCCCCAACCCAGGTGCCGGTCGTACATCCCCATGAAGGTGGTGAAAGGCTGGGCCAGCGTGCCGGTGCCGTTGGCGTAGGTAGCCACGGGGCCGTAGCCCAGCCGAAGCGTGAAGGTGGCGTCCGGATAGACGGCCCGGCCGAAAACCTTGAAGCGGGCCTCGGCGATGCGCCCGCCCTGCTCGTTGAAGACGCCAGTGACCTCGGCCTCCAGCCGCGTGTGGATGGCGCGGCCGAAGGGATCGACCTTCCTCGCCAGGAGGATCATGGGGTCCGTGCTGGCGTCGATCGCGGCCTTGCCGCCTTCGGCCAGCGCCTTCCGCACGGCGGGATCATCCAGCTTCGTGCCCTCCACGGCCGCCTTGGCCACAGCTTCCGGCGTCTGGCCCCCCAGCAGGGCCTTCACGAAGGGATGTTCCGCGCCCAGTTCCTCCTGGGCTTCCCGCAGCCCCGCCGCCAGCAGTGTGGCGTCGATGGGTTTCCGCACAGGCCGGGGCGAGAGGAGCTGCGCCCGCGTGGCCTTGAGGTTGCCCTCGCTGAACTCGCTGAGCCGCTGGGCCGAGGGCTTGGCCAGCTCGTCCGCCAGCCGCACCAGGGTGAGGGCGTGACGCAGGGTGGCCACCCGGCCCACCAGGGTCCCGCGGCCGCTGTCGAGGTAGGTGGCCTCCTTCAGCAGCGCTTTCTGCCGTTCCACGGCCTGGGCCACCCGGTCCCAGCTTTCGCCCACGCGGGCCTGCAGGCCGGGATCCTTGGCCACGGCGGCCTTCAGGGCGGCTTCGGCCGCCGCCACCTTCTTCAGGTTCTCCGGCTTGGCCAGACCCAGCAGCTGGCCGCTGAGCCGCTTGTGCCCGTTCTGGAGGCCATAGATGGACTCGGCGGCGAGGCGGTGCGCCTCGGGCGACGTGGCCGAATACGCCTGGAGGGCCTGCTCCTGGCGCTCCAGGGTACGGAGCTGGAAGGGGATGCCGAGGTCGCGGGCGTAAGCCATCTGGGCGTAGGTCTGCTGGCGGTAGGTGATGCCCGGATGCCCCGAGATGAAGGTCAGCTCGCCCATGGCCACGCCCTTGGCGCTGAAGGGCAGGATGGCGTCGGGCCGGTAGGGCTTCCCGTCCTCGTAGACGCGGAACAGGGAGAAATCCAGGTTGTGGCGGGGATAGGTGTAGTTGTCGGGATCGCCGCCAAAGGCCGCCACCTGGAGCTCCGGGGCCGCGACGAGCCGCACATCGCTGAACTTCTTGTAGCGGTAGAGCCAGTACTCGCCGCCCTGGTAGAGAGTGACCGGCTCGCAGGTGAGGCCGGTCTTCGCCTCCTCGGTCCGGCGGAGATCCGCCAGGGCGTTGAGCCTGGCCGCCAGGGCCTCCTGGTCCGCCATGCCGGGCTTCACGGCGCCGTTCACCCGCATCGTCACGTCCTTCATGGAGACGAGCATCATCAGCTCCAGGCCCGGCACCTGGATCTCCTGGCTCCGCCGGGCGGCGGTGAAGCCGTTCTGCACCAGGTCGGTCTGCGCCGTGGACACCTGGGCGATGGCGCCCCGGCCCACATGGTGGTTGGTCACCACCAGCCCGTCGCGGCTCACGAAGGCCCCCGTGCCGCCGGGGAAGCGCACCGTGGCGAGTTGCAGGTTCTTCAGCCAGGTCGCGTCCAGATCCACGCCGTACTTGGCCTTGATCTGCTTCACGGGAATATTGTCGAAGGTCCACATGCCCTCGTCCGCGCGCAGCGCGGGCAGGGCGGCAAGCAGGAGGACGAGAGCGGTGAGGCGCATGGGGACTCCGAAAAGGGGCCCCGAAGGGCCCCTGGCGTTCAGTCGTACAGAATTACTTCCCGGTCAGCTCGGCGGCGAGGTGCGGCGCGTCGTAGATCTTGACCAGCGCTTCGAGGATGGCGCGAGCGTCCACGGAGACGCTGCGGTTCACCTTCTCATCGTAGTAGTAGCGGCCGGCGTTGCCTTCGATGTTGCCGTCGAAGAGGAGGCCCACCAGCTCACCCTTGCGGTTCACCACGGGGCTGCCGGAGTTGCCGCCGGTGGTGTCCACGGCGTGGGAGAAGTTGAGGGGCGTCCGGAGGTCCAGCTTGCCCATGCGGTCCAGCCAGCGCTGAGGCAGACGCCAGTCGGTGTAGTCTTTCGCCTCGTTGCCGCCCCAGCCGAAGTGGCGATCGTAGAGGCCGGCCCAGGTGGTGAAGGGCTGCTGGAGTGTGCCGTTGGCCGGATAGGTGGCCACGGCCCCGTAGGTGATGCGCAGGGTCCCCGTGGCGTCCGGTGGCAGGGCCTTGCCGTAGACGGCGAAGCGGGCCTTGGCGATACGAGCGCCGTGCTCTTCCAGGATGGCCCTCACGTCGTCCTGCTTCTTCCGCAGGCCGAGCAGGATGGGCTCGAGCTTGCGGGCCAGCACGATCATGGGATCGCCACTCTCGGTCACGGCCTTCTTTCCGCCCTCGATCAGGGCTTTGCGCACGGCCGGATCATTCAGCTTCGTGCCTTCCACGGCGGCCTTGGCCACGTCTGCGGGCTTCTTGCCGCCCAAGATCGCGACAACGAAGGGATGCTGGGGGCCCAGTTCGCGAGCCGCATCTTCAAGGCCGCGCGTAAAGAGAAGGGTTTCCAATTCGGGGTTGGCACCCTGCCCCATCATGCCCATGGCGGGTCCACTGAGGCGGGTCTTCAGGACCTTGAGGCCGCCCTCGGACCGGTACTCCGTCAGGCGCTTCTCCACGGGAAGCTCCTGCTGCTCGGCGAGACGCACCAAGGCCAGGGCCTGACCCAACGTCGTGGAACGGGCCGAGCCGACCGAACGGGCCTCCTTGAGCAAACCCTTCTGAAGTTGGGTGGCCTGTTCGATGCGCGCCCAGCTCTTGCCGGTGCTTGCGGTCAGCTTGGGATCCTTCGCCACGGCGGCTTTCAGGGCCTTCTCCGCGTCCTCGATGCGCTTCATGGCCTCGGCATCTTTCAGGCCGGCCAGAGAACCCTCGTTGGCCTTGGAACCGTTGTTCACACCCAGGATCAGGGTCTGGACCTGCCGGGCATGCTCGGCGTCACGCTTGCCGTATTCCTCGAGGATGGCGCGGGTGCGGTCGGCGTTCCGCAGATAAGCGGGAATGCCGAAATCCCGGTCGTATTTCATCTGGGCGAAGGTCTGGAGGCGGCTGGTGCGGCCGGGGTGGCCCACCACGAAGGTGAGATCGCCCATCTTCAGGCCCTCGGTGCTCCAGGTCAGGTGGTGGGCGGGGTGGTAGGGCTTGCCGTTCTCGTAGACGCGAACCATGGAGAAGTCCAGGTCATGGCGGGGGTAGGTGAAGTTGTCGTAGTCCCCCCCGAAGGCCGCCACGGCGATCTCGGGGGCGGCCACCAGACGGATGTCCTTGAAGGTCTTGAAGCCGTACATCCAGGTCTCGCCCCCCTGGTAGAGGTTCACCACGTCGTAGGTGAGGCCACTGGCCTTCTCCAACTCTGCCTTGATGGCATCCAGCTCCTTGGCCCGGGCCGCGGCAGCGGCCTTCTCGCCGAGACCGGGCTTGACGGCCTTCGCCACGCGCTCCGTCACGTTCTCCATGGCCATGAGGGTGCGGTAGGTGAGGCCGGGGAGCTTGATCTCCTGGTCCCGCGTGGCCGCCACGAACCCATCCTTCACCAGGTCGCGGTCCTTGGTGGACAGGCGCTGGAGAGAACCCCGGGTGCAGTGATGGTTGGTGAGCACCAGACCATCCGCGCTCACGAAGGAACCGGTGCAGCCGCCCAGGGTGAGGGTGGAGAGGCGGACGTGGTCGATCCAATCCTTCCCCGGCTCGAAGGCGTACTTCTCCTTGAGCTGCTTCAGTGGCAGGTTGTCGAAGGTCCACATGCCGTCTTCGGCACGGAGGATGGGCAGTGCGAGCAGGAGGGCGAGGGCAGAGAGGCGTCGCATGAGAACTCCAAAAAGAACATCAAGAATGGGAACCGCAGATGACGCAGATGGCCGCAGATAAAAGATCTCTTTTCATCTGCGCCATCTGCGCCATCTGCGGTTAAAAAATCATTTCCCGGTCAGCTCGGCCACGAGGCTGGAAGCGCCGTAGACCTTGTCCAGGGCATGCACGATGGCCCGGGCGTCCACGGAAACACCGCGATTGGCGGTGTCGTCATAGAAGTAGTTGCCGGGCAGCATGTCGATGTCGCCGTCAAAGATGAGGCCCACCAGCTCGCCCTTGCGGTCCACCACGGGGGAGCCTGAATTGCCACCGATGATGTCGACTTTGTGGACGAAGTTGAAGGGCATGCTCGGATCAAGGGCGCCGCGCTTGTCGAGCCAGCGCTGGGGCAGGCGCCAGGCGCCATCGTGGGCCCCGGCGGCGTTGCCGCCCCAGCCGTCATACCGGTCGTAGAGGCCGCCAAAGGTCGTGAAGGGCTGGATCAGGGTGCCGTTGGCGGGGAACTCCGCCACGGGACCATAGGTGAGGCGCATGGTGAAGGTCGCATCCGGGTAGGTGCCCTTGCCGTAGACCGCGAAGCGGGCCTTGGCGATGCGCGCGCTGTGCTCGGTGATCACGCTTTGGACCTGCTCTTCCTGCTTTCTGCGGAGGGTGCGCCCGATGGGGTCCAGTTTCTTCGCCAGGAGGATCATCGGATCCTGGCTTTCGGCAATGGCCTTCCTGCCGCCGGCCAGGAGGGCCTTGCGGACTTCCGGATCCCCGAGCTTCGACCCAGTCACCGCGGCCTTGGCGACATCGGCTGCGGACTTGCCCCCGAGCATCGCCTTCACGAAGGGGTGCTGGGGCCCCAGTTGCTTGGCAGCCTCGGCGAGCCCGCGGGTGAAGACGAAAACCTCCTGCTCCTGGTAGTAGGGGGCGGGGACGCCCAGCCGGGCTTTGGCGGCCTTCAGGTTGGTGTCGCTGTACTCGGGCAGCCGCTTCTCGCTGGGCAGGGATTCCTCGTCCGGAATCCGCACCAGCGACAAGGCGTACCCCAGCAGGGTGGAGTGCGCAGTGCCGACATAGGCGCTGTCCTTGGCCTGGCTTCGGGCCACCTTCAGGGCCGCCTCGATCCGGCCCCAACTGGGCCCGGCCTCGGCCTGAAGCCGTGGATCCTTCGCCACCTTGGCCCGGAAGGCCTTCTCGGCGGCCTCGATGCGGGCCAGAGCCTCCTTGTTCTTCAACCCGGACAAGTAGCCGCCAAGGGCCTTGAGGCTGTTCTCGATCCTGAGGATCTGGGTCCCGACCTGCCGGGCGGCCTCGGGCGAAGTCTTGCCGTACTGCACCAGGACCTCTTTCTGGCGCTCCAGCCCGGCCAGGCGCATGGGGATGGCGAGATCCCGGGAATAGACCATCTGGGCGAAGGTGTCCTGCCGCTTGGTGCTGCCAGGATGCCCGATGACGAAGGTCAGGTCGCCGGCCTTCAGGCCCGTCTGGGTCCATGTCAAGTGCTCGGGGGGCGTGTAGGGTTTGCCGTTCTCGTAGACCCGGAACAGGGTGAAGTCCAGGTTGTGGCGTGGATAGGTGAAGTTGTCGTAGTCTCCGCCGAACAGGGCGATCTGGAGCTCAGGCGCGAAGACCAGCCGCACGTCCGTGTGCTTCTTGTAGGAGTAGATCCAGTGCTCTCCCCCCTGGTAGAGCGTCACGTACTCGCAGGTGAGGCCGCTCTTCTCCTGCATCTCCTTCTTGATCTTGTCGATCTCGGCATGGCGGGCCTTCAGAATCTCCTTCTCGGGGGTCCCAGGCTTCACAACTTTGGCCAGGCGATCCGTGATGTTGTCCATGGCCATCAGCGTCATGAGTTCAAGGCCCGGTACCTTGATCTCCTGCTCCCGGGTGGCGGCGGCGAAGCCGTTCTTCACATAGTCCGCCTCCTTGCTGCTCACGCGCTGGAGCCAGCCCCGGCCCACATGCTCGTTGGTGAGCACCAGGCCGTCCCGGCTCACGAAGGAACCGGAGCCCCCAGGAAAACGGAGGACCGAAAGGCGCACGTGATCCAGCCAAGCCTGGTCGGGAGCCCAGCCATAAGTCGACTGGATCTTCTTCGTCGGCAGGTTATCGAAGGTCCACATGCCCTCCTCAGCCCGCACGGGAGCGGAGGCCAGGACGAACGCAAGCAGAGGTAGGATGAGGCGTGGAATTCCGAACGACATGGGTTCTCCAAACATGGGCGAATAACCATCGTATCACTACGTATCCATGCCGAACCCAGCTTCCCGCCCTTGATTCGAGAAGGCCCGGCCCGATCCAATGGACCGGGGGCCCTGCGCAGCCCCAGTGACGCGAATCACTTCACAACCCAGAGGTCTTGAATCATTTATTTTTGAGACTCAATATCACAACCATGACGACCTTCACCTCCCCCCTCCTCTGCCGCCTCCTTCCCGCCTTCCTCCTCGCCGCCTCCCTGTCGGCCCAGGAGAAGAAGGAAGGACCCATCCAGGACAACTCCTTCCTCGTGGAGGAGGCCTACAACCAGGAACCCGGGGTGGTGCAGCACATCAGCACCTTCACCCGCTACCAGGAGAGCAAGGACTGGATCTACACCTTCACTCAGGAGTGGCCCGTAGGTGGACTGGAACACCAGCTCAGCTTCACCCTGCCCTGGCAACGGCTGGGCCTCTCCCTCGATGGGAAGCAGGCCTTCGGGGATGTGGCCCTGAACTACCGCTACCAGTTGGTGGGAGACGGCAATGCGCCCGTGGCCGTGGCGCCGCGGTTCACGGTGCTGCTGCCCACCGGTGACGAGAAGCGGGGCTACGGCAAGGGGGCCACGGGCTTCCAGGTGAACCTGCCCGTGAGCTTCACCGTGGGCAGTGCCTTCGTGGGCCACTTCAATGCCGGGGCCACTCACACGCCTCGAGCCATCAACATGAACGGGGACCGCGCCACCACCCAGGACTTCTTGCTCGGCCAGAGCTTCATCTGGCTGGCGAATCCACGCTTCAACGTGATGCTGGAATACGTCTACACCAACGGCGAAATGGTGACAGGCCCGAATCAGACCGATCGGCAGAGCACGTCCTTCCTTTCCCCCGGCATCCGGTGGGCCTATAACTTCCCGAGCGGGCTCCAGATCGTCCCCGGCCTTGCCCTCCCCATCGGCGTGGGCGCTAGCCGCGGCGAGAAGGCCATCTTCCTCTACCTGAGCTTCGAGCACCCGTTCACGAAAACCAGGTAGCCGCCCTCAGAACTTCAGCTTGAGGTGGGCCGCCAAGGTCCGGGGCGGGATGACGTGGGTGCCGCCGAAGGTGCTGAGGAAGTTGTAGAGACCTTTCTCGTTCGTGGCGTTCAGCAGGTCCAGGCCCACGGACACGCGCCGCCCGCGCTTCAGCTTCCACTCCTGCCCAGCGTTGAGGTCCAGGACCGTCCGCGCCTTGATGCGGTAGTTCAGGCCCACCAGGCTGTCGTGCTCGGCCCGCACATAGGGGATGCCGAAGGCATAGTCCGGATTCCCGGCGACCGTGGTGGGATCGCCCGCCTCCAGGCCGGAGTCGTGGCGGAGAGACGCCTGGGTGAAGAAGCCACCCTGCTCGTAGCGCACCCCGAGTTGGGCTGTGAGCTTCTGGTCGTGGTCGATGAGGTAGGGCGTCCCGTCCGGACCGTTCACCGTGGGGTTGGCCGAATCCAGGCCCCCGATGGTCGGGCTATAGAAGAGAGTACGGACGGTGCCTGCGCTCAGATAGGCGGACCAGCCCTTGAGCACGACCGTATCCACCCGGAGGTCCATCCCATGGAACCGGCCCTTCCAGGCGGAGATGGGGAAGAGGATCCCGGTGTTCAGGAACTGGCTGTTGTCCGCGGCGTTGCGGCTGTCCTTCCACCAGTAGTCCAGGCTGACCCGTGCGACCTGGCCCAGTTGCTGTTCCAGGCCCAGGAGGTAACTGTCCTGCGTCTCGCCCCGCAACTGGGGCGCGGCCGAGGCCGACTGGGTGACCAGGCTCCAGGCCGTCTGGGAAGTCGAGAAGGCCAGGTTCTCGTTCTCCGGCGTGATGAGCAGCCGATCGTAGACCGCCCGCACCAGCGTGCCCGTGCCGGGCAGCGTGTAGGTGACACCCAGCCGGGGCTGCAGCTCGTTCTGGGTGAAGTTCCGGCCCTTGTAGCTGTCGTACCGCAGGCCTGCGGCGAGCGTCCAGCGACCGGCCTTGAGGTCGTCCTGGAGGTAGGCCGAGGCCAGGGAGGGCACGAATCCGTCCGCGAAGCGCAGGATGTTGCCCCCGCCAGCGGCGGTGTAGGGATACAGCGGATCGGCAGGACCCGATACCTGCGACGGATCGGTGATGGCCAGATCGAACCGCTCATGCAGGGGATAGCGGACGTACTGGAGGCCGAGCTTCAGGGTGTTGTTCCCGTTCCGCTGGGTGTACCCGACCAGAACGCCCTGGTTATCCAGGCGCCGGTCGGAGCGGAGCCAGACCGGGGTGTCCGGCCCGCCGTTGCTGAAGCCCGGCTGGAGGTCCCGGGTGGGGTCCAGGCGGGAGGTAGAGCCCCGGTAGAAGATCGCCGCGTCCAGGCTGCGGTCCGCGCCCAGCAGGTGGGTCCACCCCAGGTTCAGGTTGGCGTCCGTGTTGTGGACCCGCTGATCCTGGCCCGCTGCCTGTTGGGAGGCCAGATTCACCACGTCCCGGTCCGTGCGGCCCCCGCTGACCGAGAAGCGGAGGACATCGCTGGCACCCAGGAGCCAGTCGAAGCGGCTGAAGAGGCGATTCGTCGTCCCGTGGTTGTGCAGGTTCTCGAAGTTCACGGGATCCAGGAACCGGTCGCTCGCCGAGGTGGTGGCAGTCACGAAGTAGCCGAAGGCGGCCGTCCCGCCCCGGGCTCCGAACGACAGCTCCCGGGTGCTGAACCGGGAGACCCCCATGGACACATCGCCCTGGAACGCCTGGGTCGAACCCAGGCCGGACTTGCTGGTGAGGTTCACCACCGCCGCCGGCTTGCCGCCGTACTCGGCGCTCACGCCCCCGGTGATCACCTCCATGCTCTCGACCTGGGAGGGGTCCAGGGAGTTCGAGAAGGTGGACTGCACCTGATCCGTGATGGGCACGCCATCCACCACGTAGGTCACCTGCCCGTGGCTGCCCCGGAAATGGAACCGCCCGTTCTCGTCCTGGATGAAGCCCGGGGTGGTGAGGAGGATGCTCTCCATGGCCCGGCTCTGCACGGAGGTGGGGATCTTCTCGATGGTGGAGTGGTCGATATCGATGTGGGCCGAAGGGTGGGCCTCCACCAGAGACACGGTGTCCTCCACCGCCACCGTCGCCGAAGCTTGGGCGGCCCTCAGGCTCAGGTCCAGCCGGGTGGGCAGGTTCGAGCGCACGGAGAGGTTCTGATGCAGCTCCTGCATCCCCGGCGCCGCCACCTCCAGGTGGTAGTCGCTGAACGGGATGTTGTAGGCCGTGTAGACCCCTGAACCATCCGTGACCACGTCGAGGTGGAACCCGGAGACCCGGTTTTCCAGGCGGACCTGGGCCTTGGCCACAGGCCGGCCCTGGTCATCCGTCACCCGCCCCGTGAGCGTCCCGCTACCGGCGGCTGCGGCGAATGCGGGCCCAGCCACAAGGAAAGCTAAGATGGTGGGGCCGAGGGAGCGGTGCGCCACAGTAGATCCTCCAGATGAAATCATTTTCTAATTGACGAAGATGGTCAATAGAAATTGATTTCATTAATGATCGACAGGGCCACTAAACCCCTTGTCTGTCTGCGCGAAGATTAGATGAATCCAGCCCGTTGGGGAGGCCTTTGACATGACCCGGAAGCAGATGTGGATCCTCGGTGGGGGGCTGGCGGTCGTACTGATCGGCGGCCTGAGCATTGCCGGCATGCGCGACAAGGGCATGGCCGTGCAGGTGGCCACTGTGGGTCGGGAGAACCTCCAGGCGAAGGTGAGCGCGAACGGCAAGATCCAGGCGGTGACCAAGGCCGATATCTCGGCAAGCATCATGGGTCAGGTCACTCGGTTGGCTGTGAAAGAAGGGGACCGTGTCCACAAGGGCCAGTTCCTCATGGAGATCGACCCCCGCAGTGCCCGGGCCAACACGGAGGCCATGCAGGCCAATCTGCACGCGGCCCAGTCGGATCTGATCTCCGCGACCGCCAACCTCGCCCAGGCCCGTTCCGACTTTGATCGCGCCAAGGCGAACCGCACCGCAGGCATCATTTCCGTGGCGGACTTCGAGCGGGCCAGGACCGCCTTTGAGACCGCCCAGGCTGCCCAGGAGACCGCTCGCCGCCGGACGGACCAGGCGAAGGCGAACGTGAGCCAGTCCCATGTGGGCCTGGGTTTCTCCACCATCGCCGCGCCCATGGATGGCGTGGTCACAGCACGGCGGATCGAGCTGGGTGAGACCGCCGTGCCCGGCATCCAGAACCAGCCCGGCACCGTGCTGCTCACCGTGTCTGATATGAGCAAGGTCGAGGCGGAAATGGAAGTGGACGAAGCCTCCATCCCCAGCGTGAAGCAGGGCCAGGAGGCCCAGGTCCGCATCGACGCCTATCCCAATCAGACGTTCCAGGGCCAGGTCACCGAGGTGGGCGGCAGCCCCATCCTCAAGCTGACCGTCAACGAGGCCACCAAGTTCAAGGTGAAGGTCTGGATCAAGGATCCGCCCCTCACCATCAAGCCCGGCCTCTCAGCCCAGGCGGACATCTACACAGGCAGCCGCGACCAGGCCCTGGCCATCCCCTTCCAGGCCCTGGTGATGCGTGAGATCAAGCTCAAGCCCGGTGAGACCCGGAAGCCCGGCGCCCCCCGCGAGGAAGAGGGCGTGTTCCTGATGGAGGCCGGCAAGGCCAAGTTCGCAGCCGTGAAGACCGGCCTCATGGGCGACCTCTCCGTGGAGGTGCTCTCCGGCCTCAAGGGCGGCGAAACCCTCATCACCGGCCCCAATCGCGCCCTGCGTGACCTGAAGGGCGGCGAGGCCGTCCGGGTCGAGAAGGCGAAGAAGAAGGACGAGGCCAAGGCCTAATCATGATCCAGGGGGACCGCCTGTTCGCTTCGCTCACGATGTCCCCCCGGACCCCCACCTCCTGGTCGGGCCAAGCCCGCCCATCGGTCTAACCGGACCCCCCATGACTCCCCTCGAACTCCTCCGCGCCGCCCTGAGGGCCATCCGGGCCCACACCCTGCGCAGTTTCCTCACGCTGCTGGGCGTCATCATCGGCGTGGCCACCATCGTGGCCGTGGTGGGCGTGATCTCCGGCCTGAACACCTACGTGAAGGAGAAGATCATCGTCCTGGCCCCGGACGTCTACGTCGTCCAGAAGTTCGGGATCATCCGCAGCCGGAAGGAGTTCATCGACGCCCTCAAGCGTCCGCCGATCACCTGGCAGGAGTACGAGCGGCTCTCCAGCGGCATCCTCAAGGAAGCCTCCCAGGTCTCCGCGGCCGCGGGCAACGCGATGCCAGTGAACAGTGGGACTCGGCATCTGGACAGCATCGCCGTGATCGGGATCACCCCCAACTTCGCGGACCTCTTCAATCTGGACTTCGAGGCGGGCCGGTTCTTCACGGAGAACGAGAACAATGCGGCCACGAACGTCGCCGTCATCGGGGCCGATACCCGCGAAGAACTCTTCCCCCACCTGGACCCGGTGGGCCGGACGGTCCTGATCCGCGGCCTCCCCTTCCGGATCATCGGGCTCATGCCCAAGCAGGGGCGAAGCATCGGCTTCAACCAGGACGGCCGCATCTACATCCCCCTGCAGGTCTATCGGAAGAACTTCATGGCCTCGAACGAGAGCCTGGAACTCCAGATCAAGGCGAGGAACGGCGTGGAAGGCCTGGATGCCTCCATGGATGAGGTCCGGGCTCTGTTCCGAGCCATGCGGCACACCAGCTTCCGCAGCCCCGACCCCTTCGGCATGCTCACGCAGGAGAGCCTGCAGGAACTCTGGAAGACCATCAGCAGCGCGGCTTTCATCCTCCTCATGCTCATCTCCAGCGTGAGCCTTGGTGTGGGCGGTATCGTGATCATGAACATCATGCTGGTGAGCGTGGTGGAGCGGACTCAGGAGATCGGCGTCCGCATGGCCCTCGGGGCGAGGAAGCGCGACATCCGGCACCAGTTCCTCCTCGAGGCCGCCCTGCTGTCCGCCGCGGGCGGCGTCATCGGCGTGCTGGTAGGTTCCGCAGGCGCCTTCACCGTCCGGGCCCTGGCGGACTTCCCCGCCCAGATCACGCCCGGCATCGTGCTCACCGGCATCCTCCTCAGCACCCTCGTGGGACTTGCCGCGGGCTTCCTGCCGGCCTACCGGGCCTCCAACCTCGTCATCATCGACGCGATCCGGGCGGAGTGAGCATGACCAGGCGGAAGGTGGGATTCAGGGGCATCGGCACCGAGAACGTGCGGTTCGCCATGCGTGCGATGGTGGCCCAGAAGCTGAGGAGCTTCCTCACCCTGCTGGGCATCGTGGCGGGTGTGGCCACGGTCATCGCCATGGTGAGCTTCGTCTCGGGCTTCAACGACGCGGTCACCGACAGCTTCTCCAGCTTCGGGACCACGCTGGTTCAGTTCCAGAAATATGAGCCGCGCTTCGGCGGCGGACGCCTGCCTGAAGACCAGAAGCGTCGACGCGACCTCACCATCGAGGATGCCGAAGCCCTCAAAGAGACAGCCACCCTGGCCGCGTCCGTATCCCAGGAGCGTTACCTCTTCGGCAACGATGCCGCCAACCTCACCGTCAAGACGCCCGAGGGCCAGGAGGGCAACAACCCCACCTTCGTGGGCACGAATCCCGACTACGCACCTTCCAACAACGCCTTCATCCAGGACGGCCGGTTCTTCGTGGATGCCGATGTGACCCACACCGCCCGCACCTGCGTGATCGGGCCCCAGACGGCCGAGGCCCTGTTCGGCAAGAAGGACCCCATCGGGCGCACGGTCCTGGTGAACGGCGTGGCCTTCAACGTCATCGGCCTGCTGGAGAAGAAGGGCAGCTTCCTCGGTGGCGACGCCGACAACATCCTGATCATCCCCATCAGCACCTTCGACGAGATGTTCCCCCAGGTGAAGAACGGCGGTGGCGACACCATCCACATCGCCACGGTCCCCAAGGACCCGAAGCGGATGTACGAGATGATGGACCAGGAAGTGGCCATCCTCCGTGCCCGCAGGGGCCTGAAGGCCAGCCAACCCAACGACTTCGCCATCTTCACCAGCGAGGCCCAGCTCAAGACCTTCCAGCAGATCACCGGCGGCATCGCGGGCGCCATGGTCCTCATCGCCGCCATCGCCCTTCTTGTCGGCGGCGTGGGCGTGATGAACATCATGCTGGTGAGCGTCACCGAGCGCACCCGCGAGATCGGCGTCCGCAAGGCCCTGGGCGCCACCCGCAAAGACATCGCCATGCAGTTCCTGGTGGAGGCCATCAGCCTCACGGGCGTGGGCGGCGCCATCGGCATCGCCGTGGGCCTGGGCATCGCCATGCTGGTGCGCCTGGTCTTCGAGTTCCCCGCCGCCGCGCCCCTCTGGAGCATCATCCTGGGCTTCGGCGTGAGCACCGCGGTGGGATTGATTTTCGGGCTGTGGCCCGCATTGAAGGCCGCGAAACAGGATCCCATCGAGGCGCTCCGCTACGAGTAGGCCACTGTCGGGCGAGAACAACCTCAAAGCCGTGGCCGACTCGGGCGATTTGTTCAGCCATCGATTTCAGTGATTGCGGTGATGGGGCCTCGAATGCTTACCGCAGGGGCCGGCCGTAGGCCGCTTCCGGCTTCGCCGGAAGTCTTGGTGGGCGCCATGGTCGCGCACCCCCAAGAGGGCGTGGCCCTGGCGCCCGCCAAGGAGCCCATTCTGCCAAGGACAGGGCCTTATCTTTTCATCACTGAAATCACTGAAATCGGTGGCAAAAAGACCTTTCTCCGTGATCTACCTCAGCCCTCGACCAGGGTCTTCACGCTGAACGCCGGGGGATGATCCATGTGCTTTTTCACTGTGCACTGGCTGGCGGTGCGCACGAGGGCGTCGTGGTACTTCTCAGGGAACGTCGGCGGCACCAGGATCTCCAGTTCCACGCGCCCCACCATCCCCGTGGCGGGATCCGGTATGGTCCGCTGGACGAGGCGGATGCCCTCGGTCGGGAGCTCTCGCTGGCGGCAGAAATTCAGCACGTAGATGCCGGCGCAGGTGCCCAGGGAGGCCTGGAACAGCGCGAAGGGGCTGGGGGCCGAGCCCTCGCCCCCCGCTTGGGCGGGCTGATCGGTCTGCACCGTGAAGGGGCCGAAGTGCGCATCCACCCGCGCACCACCGGGGAAATCGATGACCATGTCCATGAGATTCCTTCCTGAAGCAGACCCTCCATCATCCCCGGCTGAGCCCCCCGGCCGCCAGCCCGCAGGACACTGGAAGCCCTGCCACGGCCATCCCATCTGGGAGACACTAGCGGTATGCCTGTCCTGGACAGCCCCTCTGCATCCGCCGTACCGGAGACCTACTGGAGGTGGGATCACCTGCGCCGCTGGAAGGTCCTGGCGGGCATTCTCCTTTTCTTCCTCGCCTCCGGCGCCGGCGGGGGGCTCCTGGTCATGCAGCCTCTGCTTACCTCGCCGCGGGGCGAAGCGGCCATTCCAGTGGAGGTGGGTCGCCTGGAAGCGCATGTGCGCTACCTGTCGGAGGCCTGCCTCCCGAGGGACTGGCGGGGCCCTGGCTTGGCGAAAGCGGCGGACTACATCGAGACCGCCTTCCAGAAATCAGGGGGCCGAGTCTCCCGGCAGGCCTTCGAGGTGCGGGGCCGAGCCTCCGCCAACGTCATCGCCACCTTCGGCCCCGAAGATGGGCCCCGGCTCGTCGTGGGCGCCCACTACGACGCCCACGGCGAGCTCCCCGGTGCGGATGACAACGCCAGCGGCGTGGCCTGCCTGCTGGAGCTGGCCAGGGCCTTCGGCCGGGCGGCGCCCGCCCAACGCGTGGATCTCGTGGCCTACACCCTGGAGGAGCCCCCCTTCTTTCGCACGCCGGAGATGGGCAGCGTCCGGCACGCCCGCCTGTTGAAAGACACCGGGGCTGAGGTGGCCGCTGTCATCGTCCTGGAAATGGTCGGCCGCTTCACAGAGGCCCCACACAGCCAGCGCTATCCCTCCTCGCTTCTGGAGCTCGTCTATCCCGACCGGGGGAATTTCCTCTTGGTGGCCGGGCGGTTTGACGATATCGGCCTGACCCGGCAGGTCAAGGCGGCCATGCGCGGAACCACGCCCCTTCCCGTGAAATCCCTCAACGGCCCCCGCTGGGTCCCCGGCATGGATTTCTCGGACCACTACCCTTACTGGGACCAGGGGTTCACGGCGGTCATGGTCACGGACACGGCCTTCTACCGGAACACCGACTACCACACGGACCGGGACACGGCCGACCGCCTCGACTACGCCCGGATGGCCCAGGTAGTCCAGGGGGTGCATGCCACCGTGACTCGGCTCGCAAAGCGGGCACACTAGGGGATATGGACGCCCAAGAATTCCGCCGCCTCGGATACCAGCTCGTGGATTGGATCGCGGACTACCGCGAGAATCTCGAGCGCCTGCCTGTGATGAGCCAGGTGAAGCCCGGCGAGATCCGGGCTGCCTTCCCGGACCATCCACCCCAACATGGGGGTCGCGTGGCCCAGGCTCTCGCGGCCCTGGAGCGGGACGTGCTGCCCGGCATCACCCACTGGAACCATCCATCCTTCTTCGCCTACTTCCCCAGCAACACCAGCTACAGCTCGATCCTCGGCGACCTCGCGGCGTCGGGCCTCGGCGCCCAGGGCATGAGCTGGCAGACCAGCCCCGCGGCCACGGAAGTCGAGGAAGTGGTCATGGACTGGCTGCGCCAGATGGTGGGCTTGAGCACGGCCTTCACCGGCGTCATCCACGACACCGCCAGCACGGCCACCTTCACCGCCCTGCTCTGTGCCCGGGAGAAGGTGTCGGACTACGCCCAGAACACCGAAGGCCTCCAGAGCGGGGAGGCGCCCTTGGTGGTCTACGCTTCGGACCAGGCCCACAGCTCCATTGAGAAGGCCGCGCTGTTGGCGGGTTTCGGCCGCAACTACCTGCGCCTCATCCCCACGGACGAGGGCCACGCCATCCGCTTGGACCTGCTGCAGGCGGCCATCGAGAAGGACATCGAGATCGGCCTGCGCCCTTGCGCCATCGTGGGCGCCGTGGGCACCACCGCCACCACGGCCCTGGATCCCCTGCCCGCCCTGGCGGACCTCGCCGAGCAGCACGGCATGTGGCTCCATGTGGACGCGGCCCTGGCGGGCACGGCCATGGTGCTGCCCGAGTGCCGTTGGATGTGGAAAGGCATCGAGCGGGCCGACAGCCTGGTGTTCAATCCCCACAAGTGGATGGGTGTGGGCTTCGACCTCAGCGCGTACTACGTTCGCGATCCCCAGCACCTCATCCGCGTCATGAGCACCAACCCCAGCTACCTGCGTACCGCCCAAGACGGCCAGGTGAGCAACTTCCGCGACTGGCACATCCAGCTGGGCCGCCGGTTCCGGGCCTTGAAGTTGTGGTTCTACCTCATGGATGTCGGCGTGGAGGGTCTCCAGGCCCGCATCCGGCGTGACTTGGCGAATGCCCAGTGGCTCAAGGACCAGGTGGACACGGCTCCGGACTGGGAGCGCCTCGCCCCGGTGCCCCTCCAGACCGTCTGCCTCCGGCACCGGCAACCGGGCCTCGGCGAGACCGCCCTCGCCATCCACAACCTGGAGATCGCCCGCCGCATCAACGAGGCCGGCAAGGCCTACCTCACACCCTCCCTGCTCAAGGGAAAACAGATTCTTCGCGTGAGCATCGGCGCGGAGACCACGGAGCGCCGCCACGTCGAGGCCTTGTGGCAGGCCCTTAGGACGGCCTCGGCCTGACCCATTCCAGCCCGCGCGCGGCCGCAGGAACTAAATCGGCACCATCCTCTCGGCCTCACCCTCCATAGCGCCCCTCCAGCCAGCCCAGGATCTCAAACCGGGCCGGCGGCAACCCTCCGGGCACGGATGGCTCGTGGACCCACGCCTTGCAGCCCACCTTCCTCACTGATCCGACCCGCTGAAGCACGCGCTGCAGCATTGGGAAAATCACCTGGTCCTCTTTTCGCATGTGCGCCATCAGCTGGTCACGGTACGACCGGATCTCTAGAAAGATCTGGTCCCGCGCATCCTCCTCCCCACGGTCCAGTTCCCCGAGAAGGCTCTGCATCTGCAGGAGCTGCCTGCGCCCTGTCGCATGCTCAGCGGCTAGCACCTTCAACGGACCGCTTCCCCAGGCCATTCCACACTGTTCCATCAGCGGAAACAAGGCAGCCTCCTCTCTTCGGCAGTGTCCCTGCTCCAGGAAGTCGCGCAAGAATGCCAACAAGCTGGCTAGGTCCAGGACAGCCTGCGCGTCGCCAGCCAGGACTGACAGCCCCACTCGCTCGAGCAGGCCCAGGGTTCTCGTGATGGTCCGGTGCTCTGTCATAAGAACGTGCATGATCTCCATGGATGCCCTCCTCCTGCGATGACGGTGGTGCCATTCCGGAGACCGCCAGCCGCCTCCGATGGAGAGGGTCAGAGTCATGGGCTGATCCGGGAACGCGGGTGCGGGTCAGCGGGCCCCGCGAACGTGCTGGATGTAGGCCTTCCGGAAGGCCTGGTGGCAGCCCAGGCAGCTCTCCTGGAGCTTCGCGAAGGCCAGAATGGCCCCAGGGCCGTCTCCGGCATCTGCAGCTGCCCCGACCGCCCGGGCCTGCCGGCGCGCCTCTGTGTCGTAGGCCCTGAATTGGTTCACCCGGGTTCCAGCGAAGCCCATGATCCGCATCTTCTCGAACATCGGCGGCTGGGGATGCCCGGCGATCCGGGCGGCCCCGGCCGACGCGGAGGGCCAGTCCTCGCGGCTGATGGCAGCCGTGATGGCCTCCATGTGCCGGCCCAGGCCCGCCATCACCTCGCGCAGGGGCGGCGCATCCGCGGGCCGGAGCAGAGTGGGGGAGAGCAGCAGAGCCGCCGAGGCGATGAGACGTCGCATGCCGTGAAGGAGGCCGCGCATGTCACGCCATCCGTTTCTGGAAGCGCGTGGAGCTGATGGACAGGAGCGCGATCCCCAGGATGGCGAGGGCCGCGAACTGGGGCCAGAGGGCTTCCAGCCCGCTGCCCTTGAGGAAGATGCCGCGGATGATCACCAGGAAGTAGCGCAGCGGATTGAGGTAGGTGAGCCACTGGGCCGCCCGGGGCATGTTGGAAATGGGGAACATGAACCCGGACAACAGCACCGCCGGCAGATAGAAGAAGAAGGACGACATCAGGGCCTGCTGCTGGGTGTGGGAAATGGTCGAGATGAACAGCCCGACCCCGATGGTGGACATCAGGTAGAGGATGGCTCCCGCCAGCAGGAGCCACAGGCTCCCGTAAATGGGGATGTGGAACCAGAGGACGCCGACTGCGGTGACCGCAAGCACGTCCGCGAGACAGATCAGGGCGAATGGGAGCGTCTTCCCGAGGATCAGCTCCAGCGGGAGGATCGGGGTCACCATCAGCTGTTCCATGGTCCCGATCTCGCGTTCGCGGACGACCGCCATGGACGTGAGCAGCAGCGATGTCAGCAGCAGGATCACGGCGATCACCCCCGGCACGTTGAAGTAGCGGCTCTTCAGGTCCGGGTTGAACCAGGCGCGGGTGCGCAGGTCGATGGGCGCGAGCCCGGGTTGCGCCAGGCCGGCCAGCGCCACCGGAGCGCCCACCTCGCGCGAGAACGCCTGGGTGATACGCAGCGAATAGTCCATGGCCACCGTGCCCGTATTGGAATCGGTGCCATCCACGATGGTCTGGATCACCGCCTGTCGGCCCGCCCGCAGATCATCGGCGAAGCCGGGGTTGATCTGGATGGCCAGAGTGGCCTGGCTCCGGTCGAGCAGCTCGCCCAGACGGCCGGGCCTATCGGTGCTCTCGACCAACGAGAAGTAGCCCGACCCGGTGAACCGCTCGATCAGGGCCATGCTCTGCGGGCTCTTGTCGAGATCGCAGAGCGCCGTCCGGATATGGTCCACATCCGTGGTCACTGCGTAGCCGAACATGATCAGCTGGATCACGGGCATCACGAAGATCAGCGCCTTCATCCGCGAATCACGGAGAACCTGGATGAACTCCTTCACCAGCATGCGATAGATCCGCTCCCACATGGTCTTCTCCCTCAGGTGAGTTTCTTCTTGAACTTGCGCAGGGCCGCGACGAACACCACCACCGCGAACAGCCCGAGGAAGGCCAGGTCCTCGGCCAAGAACCGCGGCGGACTGGCCTTGAGGAAGATGGCCTTCAGGACGTCCACGAAATAGCGCGACTGGACCACATGGGTGGCCACCTGGAGGAACCGCGGCATGTTGTCGATGGAATAGAGGAAGCCGGAGAGCAGGAAGGCAGGCAGGAAGGTCAGGATCATCGCGAGCTGGCTCGCCACCAGCTGCGACTTGGCCACCGTCGAGATGAGGATGCCGAGGCTCAGCCCCCCCACCAGGAACATCGAGCTGACGCCAAGCAGGAACAGGAAGCTGCCCCGGAGCGGCACGCCGAAAACCCACACGCCCATGGCCACGGAAAACAGCACGTCCGCCACGCCGATCACGAAATAAGGCGCCATCTTCCCGAGGAACAGCTCGATCGGCTGGACCGGCGTGGCGATCAGCTGCTCCATGGTCCCGCTCTCCCACTCCCGCGATACGGTGAGCGAGGTGAGCAGCGCGGTGATCACGGACATGATCACCGCGATCAGCCCCGGGATGATGAACCAGCGGCTCTTCAGGTCAGGGTTGTACCAGACTCTGACGCGGTTATCCACGGCCAGCTCGATGGTGGCGTGCTGCCGGACCGTGCTGAACCGGTTCGTGACCGCCTCCGCATAACCCAGGGCGATGGTGGCCGTGTTGGCGTCCGTCCCGTCCGCGATCACCTGGACCTTGGGGCTCCGCCCCTGTTCAAGGTCGCGGGCGAAGTGGCTCGGGATGACCAGGGCCAGGTGGACCTGTCCGCGATCCAGCTGGGCCCGGGCGGAGGCATAGTCCTCGATCGAGCCGGCGACGCGGAAGTAGCCGGAGGCCTGGTAGCCCTCCACGTACTGCCGGCTCGCGGCGCTCTTGTCCTGGTCGTAGACCGCCAGATCGAGCGTCTTGATATCCATGCTGATCGCGTAGCCGAAGAGGATCAGCAGGATCATCGGCATGAGGAACGCCATGGCCAGGGAGCGGGGATCCCGCGAGATGTGAATGAACTCCTTCCTCACCAGCGCGGCCAGGCGGATCCAGGAAAGGGCAGGCCTGTTCATTCCTCCGCCCCCGCCGGATTCCTGCGATCCTCCAGCTCGATCAGGGAGACGAAGACGTCTTCGAGAGAAGGAGGCACGGGCTGGATCGCCTCCACCACGAACCCCTGCTCCTCAAGGAACCGCGCCAGCGCTGGCGCCCCGGTGCCCGCTTCGCCGACCACCGCATGCAGGGCACCGCCGAACAGGGCCACCTCTCTCACGAGGCCCGATGCCTCCAGCCGTTCCAGCGCCTCGAAGGGCCGCTCCACCCGGATTTCGAGGATGTCGTCCGGAAGGAGCACCTTCACCTCGTGGGGCGTGCCCCGGGCGATCATCTTGCCCCGGTAGATCAGGGCCAGCTCGTCGCAGTATTCCGCCTCCTCCATGTAGTGGGTGGTGACGAACACCGTCGTGCCGCGGCGGGCCATCTGGGCGATCAGGTCCCAGAACCGGCGGCGCGACAGGGGATCCACCCCCGAGGTGGGCTCATCCAGGAACAGGATCGGCGGCTCGTGCTGGACCGCGCAACCCAGGGCCAGGCGCTGCTTCCATCCCCCCGCCAAGGTTCTCGTCAGGGTGCGGCGCTTGTCCGCGAGGCCGGCCATCTCCAGCACCCAGGCCTTCCGCTCCTGGCGCCGGTCCTTCGGGACGCTGTAGAGCCCCGCGTAGAAGTCGATGTTCTCCTCCACGGTGAGGTCGTCGTAGAGCGAGAATTTCTGGGACATGTAGCCGATGCTCCGCTTGATGGCCTCCGACTCGGTCATCACGTCGAGCCCGGCCACGCGGCCTTCGCCCGACGTGGGCAGGAGAAGTCCGCAGAGCATGCGGATGGTGGTGGACTTGCCTGCTCCGTTGGGCCCCAGGAACCCGAAGACCGTTCCGCGCCCGACCTCCAGCGTGAGGCGGTCGACCGCGACGAAGCTCCCGAAAGTCCGGGTCAGGTCCTTGACCTCCACGGCGTTTTCGCGGTTCATGAGACGGCCTCCTGAGGGGTATGCGTCACCTGCTGGATGAACACATCCTCCAGGGTCGGCGGGATGCTCTTCGCTCCGAGCACCTCGATGCCCGCCTCGCCCAGGGCCGCCAGGGCCTGCGCCACCTCCTCCTCGCTGTCGGCATAGAGGTGGAGCTTCCCTCCGAACAGGCTGACGTGGCCGCTGTCGAACCGTCCCGAGAGGATTTCGAGCGCAGCCCGGGGCTGGCCGGCCTCCAGCTCCACCAACCGGCCGGGGATCCCCTGCTTCAGCCGCTGGGGCGTGTCGCACTGGATCATGCGGCCGCCATGCATGAGCCCGACCCTTGAGCAGCGTTCCGCCTCGTCGAGGTAGGCCGTGGAGACGAAGACGGTGACCCCCTCCTTGAGCATCGCGTAGAGGATGCGCCAGAAGTCCCGGCGGGAGGCAGGATCCACGCCGTTGGTGGGCTCATCGAGGAAGAGGATCTCTGGCTTGTGGATCAGCGCGCAGGCCAGGCCGAGCTTCTGCTTCATCCCTCCCGAGAGGTTGCTCGCCAACCGCTTGCGGAACGGGGTGAGATTCGAGAAGCCCAGCAGCCGCTCCTCCAGGGGGCCGCGCTCCCGCCTGGGGACCTCGTACAGATCGCCGTAGAAACTCAGGTTCTCCTCGACGGTGAGGTCCGCGTACAGACCGAACCGCTGCGACATGTAGCTGATGCGGGTCTTGAGCTGCTCCTCGCCCCCCTCGATGGGAAAGCCGGCCACGGTGGCCGCCCCTTCAGTGGGCGGGAGGATGCCCGTCAGCATGCGGATGATGGTGGACTTGCCGGCGCCGTCCGGCCCCACCAGGCCGAAGACCTCGCCGCGGCGGACGTTCAGCGTCAGGCCCCGCACCGCCCAGAGCTCGCCGAAAGCGCGCCCCAGGCCTTCTGTCTCGATGATGCCGGCCGACGGCGGGAGAGGGGAGGTGGTCGGCACGCTCACCTTCCCGCCCCATGGCTGGTGTCGATGGCGACGTCTGCCGGCATTCCCGGCTTGATGGCGCCGTCCTGGTTGTCCATCACCACGTTGACTGCGAAGACCAGCTTCACCCGCTCTTCCTGCGTCTGCACATTCTTCGGCGTGAACTCCGCCTGTGGGGACACATAGCTCACCCGCCCGGCGAACTCCCGTCCGGGGAAGGTGTCCACCTTGATACGGACCGGCGCCCCGATGCGGACCAGTCCGATGAGGCTTTCGGGGATGTAGACCCGGACCCAGGGCCTCGAGATGTCCGTGACCGTTGCCACCGGCCGGCCGGCCCCCAGGGTCTCGCCCCTCTCGGCGTGGGTCCGCGTGATCATGCCCTCCACCGGTGCCGTCACCCGCAGGTCCCCCAGCAGGACTCGCGCGGCCTCCACGGCCGCCTGCGCCTCGGCCAGCTGGGCCCGGGCACCCTGGATGGCCGCGGGCCGGTAGCCGCTCTGGAGGAGCTTCAGCCGCTCCTCGGAGGCCCGGTACTGCTCCACGGCCACGGCGGCGGCCGTCGTGTCCTTGTCGCGGCGCTGCCGGCTGACGGCGCCTCCCCCGTAGAGCGCCTCCGAACGCCTGGACTCCGCTTCAAGGTTCGTCAGGTTCGCCCGGGCCAATTCGGCCTGGGCGCGCACCTCGGCAATCTCCTGCGGGCGATACCCCGACTGGAGATCCTGCAGACGCGCCCGGGCCACCTGTTCCGCGGCTTCGGCCTGATGGAGGCGGGCCACCGCCTCGCGGTCATCCAGCGCGCCCAGCAGGTCGCCAGCCTTGACGTGGCTGCCTTCCTCCACCGGCCGGTCGCGGAGGACCCCGGGCACCCGGAATGACACGAGGACTTCGGTGGCGTCCACAGTGCCGGAAGCGAGCACCGGTCCTCCGTCCCGCCGGCCATGCCAGGGCCCGAGCCTCCAGATCGCCAGGCCCCCCAGGACAGAGGCCAGGATGGCTGCGATGACCAGTTTCTTCTTGTTCATGGGACTCTCCTCGCGAGTTGGAATGCTCCGGCGACGCGCCAAGGCGGCCGTGGGCAGGACGGCGGGTCAGAATTCGAACCCCGAAAGCGGCGCGCCCACGTGGCGGGTGGCCGGAGCCTCCCGCCGGCCTGCCCCTGCCGGGTCCGAGGGCCCGGCCGCGCCTCCATCTGCCGAGACCGGCTTGAAGCTGTCGGGCGCGAGCTCGCCGACCGCCCTCAGCAGCCGCGCCTGGCTCACCGCGATGTCGTACTCGGCCTGGAGGCGGGTGGCCACGGCCCCCCACCGGGCCGACTCCGCGAGCAGGAGATCGGTGATGGTGCTCTCTCCGCTGTCGTACCGCAGAGTCTCGATGCGCAGCACCTCCTCGGCCTCCGACTCACCCTGGAGGGCCGTCGCCAGCCTTGCCTGCGCCTCGGAGAGGGTTCCACGCGCCTGCTGGACCTCCGCCGCGAGGCGGTTGCGCACGTCCTCTTGCATGAGCTGGACCCGCCTCTCCTCGAGCCGGGCCTGGGAGACCCGCCGGCGTCGGACCGCTCCGTCGAAGAGCGGGATGGACAACTGGAGGCCCGCCTGCCAGTCGTTGTACACCGTCGAATCGCTTCCCGCGGCCTTCTGCGCCCTGGCCACCAGGTTGAGCTGCGGGAGGCGGTCGCCGCGGGCAATGTCGGTTTTCGCCCCGGCCGCCTTCTCCATGGCCTGAAGCTCCAGGAGGTCGGGGCGATGCCGGAGGGCGCGGCCAAGGGCCGCTTCCTCCGTGCCCGGGACCGCCGGTGCGGTCCCGCCGAAATCGGCCAGAACCGATGCCGGGCGGCTGTCCCCCATGAGCGAGGCCAGCAGGGAAAGGGCGTCCCTCTCCCCCTGCGCGATGGCCATCTCGTCATGGCGGGCCTGGGACAGCTGCGTCTGGAGCCGGATGAGCTCGAGCCGCGCGGCCCGCCCATGCTCGATGCGCAGGCCGATGTCCTTCTCCTCCCGCTCGAGCGCCGTCAGCCGGGCATCCAGCGCCTTCCTGAGATGATTGAAATGAAGCGCCCTGGCGTAGGTGGCCACCACGTTGAACAGGAGGTCCTGCCCACTGCTGCGGAGGGCCTGGACCGCCGCCTCCCGGTGCTGTGCCGCCAGCGTTTCTCCAGCGGCCAGCTTCCCCCCGCTGTAGACCGGCAGGGTGAGGGTGACGCCAAGGGTGGAGATGTCCTTGTCCATGGGCGGGAAGACCCCCGCCTGGCGGATGGGCGTGACCAACGACGGGTAGCCGTAGTGCGTCACGCCGCCATAGAGGTCGAGCTTGGGATAGTGCTGGCCGCGGGCGATGTCCTGCTCCAGCGTCTGGCGCGCCACCTCGACCTGCCGGCTGCGGATGGCAGGGTTGGCCTCTGCGGCCCGCCGCATCGCCTCCCACAGGGTCAGCGGCTCCTCGGCCATCGCCTGCATCCCTCCGAGGAGGGCCATCGGCAAGAGCAACCATCGCGCGGGCATCTTCATGTGCGACTCCATCCAAGGGTGGGGGGGGGCGGCTGGCGCCGGACCGGGTGGCTTCCGGGGAGGACCTCGGCCGTGCCCGGATTTGAGAGTAAATAAAAATTTACTTACTTCAACCTTTTTTGTTTACCTTTGTTTTCTTTTTTAAATAAATATTGATATTAAATATATTTATGATTAACAGACGACCCGGCGGTCGTCAGGAGACCCCCGAGGGGCAGGCTCCCGCCCACGGGTGGCCAGGCCCCGGCTTCCTGCCCCAGATCACAGCGGGTGCCGGCGGGCCGGCCTCAGGCCTTTCGCGCAGGCCTTGTGCGAACGGCCGGGGCCGTGGGCTTGAGCAGGGTCAGCAGGGTATCCAGCGCCCTCGCCGGGTCCGGCCGCTCGAATCCCAGGCCATCCTTGGGCAGGGCCATCAGGAAGGACAGGTGCTGGAGGGTCCCGAGGACCGTGACCAGCAGGTCTTCGGCCGCAATGTCCCGCCGCACCAGGCCCGCATCCGCGGCCTCCCTCAAGATGTCGAGAAGGTACCCGCGGGTGTGCCCCACCAGGCCCCGGAGCTTGGCGGCCGCATCCTTCGGCAGGGCCTTGGCGAACTGGTCGGAGAAGATGAGGCGGGCGATCCCCAGGTTCTTCCCCACCGCCTCGGCCCGGGCGAGGAAGAGCCGCGACAGGCGCTCCAGGGGCGGCAGCTGCGGGTCCGGGAAGGCCGACCCGACGAGGTCCACCACCCGGTCGGCCACCTCTTCGAGGATCTCGGTCCTGGATTTGAAGTGCCGGAAAGGCGCCCCGGGAGTCACCCCCAGCTCCGCCGCCAGGTTGGCGAAGGTCAGCTCCGCAATGCCCTTCTCGCCGATGACGCGCAGGGCAGCATCGGCGATCTCGATACGTTTGGCCGTCGTCTCCCGCCGAACAGGGGTCAAGGGTGATGGTCCTTTCCGATGCCAGCGAACGGCTCGCCGGTGAAGAGATCCTAGCAAGATCCCCCGCGGTCAAGCCCGGGACGGCTCATCGAAGCCCCCCACGGCCGGCTGGCCTGGTCCGAAGGATTCCCATTGCGCCCTCCAGCCTCCGTCGGCACACTTGGCAGACCATGATTCCTGTCGCGACCCTCAACCCGATCCCCAGCCAGCCCATCCCCGGTGCGCCGGTGGGAGGGATCTGAGCCCGTCGCCAAGCCGATCCGCTCACTTCACCCCCGGTGCCCACCAGCCCGGGGGTTTTTCTTTCGGCAGTTCCCATGACCCATCGATCGGAAGCCTCTCTCGGCCGGGCGAACCTCGCCCGGGCGAAGCGCATCGTGCTGAAGCTCGGCACGCAAGTCGTAGTGGATACCGAAGGCAGACCGGCCTTGAGCCGCCTGTACGGCCTGATGGAAACCGTGGCCGCCCTCCACCGCCGGGGGGCGCAACCCGTGCTGGTGTCTTCAGGCGCGGTGGGCCTTGGAGCCCGACAGCTCGGCATCAAGCCCGAAGGCCTGTCGCAGAAACAGGCCTGCGCCGCGGCCGGGCAGGGCCAGCTCATGTCCATCTACCAGGAGGGCTTCGCGCGCATGGGCCTGTGCGCGGCGCAGGTGCTGCTCACCGAGGACGACTTCGCCGATCCCCTCCGCCACGGCAACCTCCGGCGCACGCTGGAGACCTTGCTGGAACTGGGGGCAATCCCCGTGCTGAACGAGAACGACACCGTCTCCACCTTGGAGCTGGAGCGCCCTTCTCCGGGTCGTAACCCCATCTTCAGCGACAACGACCATCTGTCGGCCCTGGTGGCCGCCCATCTCGAGGCCGATCTCCTGGTCCTCCTGTCCGACGTGACGGCCCTGCACACCCGGAACCCGGGCCTGCATGCGGACGCGACGCCCCTGGCTGAGATCCCCTTCGGCGCCGATCTTCAGGTCACGCTCGAGGGCACCTCGGGCCGTGGCCGGGGCGGCATGGTCAGCAAGGTGGCGGCGGCCCGAGCCGCCACCCAGGCTGGCGTACCCGTGGTGCTGGCCTCGGGCCTTACCATCGGAGTGCTCGATCAGATCCTCGCCGGCGAATCCATTGGCACCCTTTTCCTCGCCGGCCCCAGGGGAGTCCAGTCATGAGCGAAGCCTCTTTGAGCCCCCTTCAAATCCAGGCCATGGCCCAGGGCGCGAGGGATGCGTCCCGTCGTTTGGCCACCACGCCCTCCAAGGTCCGTTCGGCGGTTCTTCTTCGGCTGGCCGACCTGTTGGAGCGTCAGGCACCTGCCCTCCTCGTGGCGAATGCCGAAGATATCCGGGCGGCTGGAGACAGCCTCCCCGCCGCCACCCTCCAGCGCCTCCACCTGGATGCTTCCAAGGTGGCGGCGATGGCCCAGGGGGTCCGCGCGGTCGCGACCCTGCCTGATCCCCTCCACCAGGTCCAGCTGCATCGGCTGCTGGATGACGGCCTCGAACTCACCCGCGTCACCTGCCCCCTGGGCGTGCTTTGCGTGGTGTTCGAGGCGCGGCCGGACGCCTTGATCCAGATCAGCGCCCTGGCCCTCAAGAGCGGCAACGCCGTGCTGCTCAAGGGTGGCAGCGAGGCCCGCCATTCCAATGCCGCGCTGTTGGCCCTGGTCCGACAGGCGCTGGTGGAGGAGGGGCTACCCGAACCCGCGGTCCAGGGCCTGCCGGATCGCGAGGCTGTGGCGGCTCTGCTGCAGCGTCCCGACCTGGTAGATCTCGTGATTCCCCGCGGCTCCCGGGAGCTGGTGCAGAGCCTCCAGGCCGCCACCCGCATCCCCGTGCTGGGTCACGCGGATGGGGTCTGCCACATGTACCTCGACGCGGCCGCGGCCACCGCCATGGCCGTGGCCCTGGTGCGGGACGCGAAGCTGCAGTACCCGGCGGCCTGCAACGCGGTGGAGACGGTCCTCATCCACCGCTGGGCCGCGGCTCGCCTGCTGCCGGCCCTGGTGGAGGATCTCGTTCCCCGGGGCGTGGAGCTGCGCGGCTGTCCCGCCTGCCTGGCCCTTGTACCCACGCTCGGGAAGGCCATGGAAGCCGACTGGGATGCGGAATACGGCGCCCCCATCCTGGCCCTGAAGGTGGTGGCGGATCTCGACGAGGCCCTGACCCACATCCGCGCCCACGGCAGCGGCCACACGGAAGCCATCGTGACCGAGGACCACGCGGCCGCTGCCCGCTTCCTGGCTGAGGTCGATGCGGCCGGCGTCTTCCACAACGCCTCCACCCGCTTCGCCGACGGCTACCGGTATGGGTTCGGGGCCGAGGTCGGCATCAGCACCGGCCGCATCCATGCCCGCGGACCCGTGGGGCTCGAAGGCCTGCTCAGCTACCGGTACCTCCTCCTCGGGCATGGACACTGCGTGGAGGACTATGCCGGCCCTTCCGCCCGACCGTTCAAGCATCTTGATTTCACCACTGGCTCATAACCATCAGTTATTGATATATAAGGTTCTATAACTTGAGCCCATGGCCTGGGCTGGTAATCTTAACCAATGCTTGTCGCCCCCGGGTTGCCGCAGGGGCGACATTTTCGTATCGGGAGGATCCATGGCTGCCCTTCTCTCCCCTGAAACGCCCGCCTTTGCCGTGCCTGAGGCCAACCTCGTCCCGGTGAGCGACCATCTGAAACGCCTGGCGCCGATTCCCGCCTCCCGCATGTTCCTCATCAACAAGTCCCTGAAGGTGTTCCAGGAGAAGCAGCCAGGCGTCCCGGTCTTCGACGCCAGCCAAGGTGACGGCGGGGCCTCGCTCCCGGGCGTGCCCGAGGCGCTGCTGGATCGGGCCTTCGAGCTGCAGAAGCAGCATGGCACCGCCTACGACATGCCCTTCGGCACCGAGGCGTACCGCAAGAGCGTGGCGGAAACCTACTGGAAGCTGGCGCCGGACACGGGCTGGGGCACGGCCAATGTCATCGGTACCCAGGGCGGCCGCGACGGCCTGCAGAAGGCCTACCAAGCCATGCTGGCCCTGGGCCACGGCCGCCAGGGCGATGTGGTCGTGGTCAGTCGCGTGCCCTGGATCAGCTACAACTGGGGGCCCTACGGCATCGGCGCCAACGTGATGTGGGCTCCGGGCCGGGCCGAGGAAGGCTGGGCCTACTCCGAGGACGGCATCCGCGCCTGCGTCACGGAAGCCGCGAAGTCGAACCGCAAGATCGCGGGCCTCGTCATCACCAGCCCCGACAATCCCACGGGCCAGACCCTCACGCTGGAGCGCCAGATCGCCCTGGCCCGCACCGCGTTGGAAGCCGGCGTGGCCTATGTCCTCTTCGACTGGATGTACCACGCGGTGGGTGATGGCGAGCCCTACGATGTGAATGTCCTCCTGCGCGCCTTCGAGCCCGCGTTGCGCAAGCATCTGATGGTGCTCGACGGCCTCACCAAGAGCCTCGGCGGCTCCAACATCCGCAACTGCCATCTGCTGGCGGACGCGGAGGTGGTCAAGGTCATCGTGGCCCAGGCCTCGCACACCGTGATCCCCTCCTTCTTCAGCCTGGCCGTGGCCATGGCCGCCTATGAGAAGGGCTTCGCCACCGCCAGCGCCCCCATCGCAAGCCCCACCCGCACCAGCCGCGCCTGGCTGCGCGGCTACCTGAAGGAGCAGAAGCTCACCCACATCATCGGCCAGGGCTACTACGCCTTCATCAAGGTGGCGGATTCCTTCGCGGCCAAAGGCTGGGCCGATTCCGAGCCCATGGGCCAGTATCTGGCCGAAGAGCACGGCGTGGCCGTCGTTCCGGGCGCGTTCTTCAGCCCCTACGGCGCCGAGTGGATCCGCTTCTCCTACGCCACCCCCGTCGAACGCACCCAGGGTGCCGCCGAGCGGCTCGTGGCGGCGCTCAAGTCCCTTCAGAGTTGAAAAAGATTCACCACCAAGACACCAAGGCACCAAGAAAAGAAGAAAAAGGCTTGTTCAGTTCTTGGTGCCTCGGTGGTGATGAGTTTTTCTTTAGCCGATTGATCCGGAGCACCCGTGTTCGACTTGAACGCCTTCGTCGAGAAGTTCCAGCTGGCACGCCAGACGGCGCTGGAGACCCGACCCTCGGGCGGCCTCTGCGGGTTGGAGCTGGAATGGAACCTGGTGGACCCGCAGTTCCGCCCGTTGCTCACCGTGGGCACGGGGCCGGATCGCATGTCGTTCGTGGACCACCTGCGGACCAAGGTGCTGGCCCCCTGGACGGAGGAGTACCACCAGCTGGAAGTCTTCCACTGGATGATCGAGTGGGTCACGCGGCCCTACCACACGCCCAAGGGCGCGGTGTACGAAGGCCGCCTGCTGGAGGCCGCCCTCATCAACGCCCTCCACAAGGCGGGTCGCGCCTTCGGGGAACCCCTGCACTACTGGCACGGCAATCTGCTCGTGCTGCCAGAGATCGGGCCCGACTGCGTGCCCATGTCCTGGCACCTGGCCAAGCGACGCTACCTGCAGCGCTGCGTCGAGATCTACGGCACCGAGCTGGCCACCGCCGGTACCCACTCCAACCTGAGCCTGCCCGAACCCATGCTGGCCTGGGACTTCATGCACCTGCCCGACGCGCAGCGTGGTGACAACCATCTGGACGCCTACAAGAACAAGGTCTACATCACCAGCACGCGGCTCATGCGGGCCTTCGCGGCGCTCTTCATCGCCACCAGCGCCAGCACACCGCTCCAGGCCTCGGAGGAGGACGGCAAGCCCGTCGTCCGGCTCACGCCCTATGAATCGGTGCGGAACCTCACCTTCCCGAACCCACCCGCCCTGGACGTGCCGGATCTGAACCGCAGCCACGCCGACTACCTGCGCCTGTCCTACGATCTGGTGCGCCGCGGCGTGCGCTTCGGCAACAACAATTGGATCCCCGTGCGCGCCCGCTCCCAGGTCGAGCCCGTGGAGCGCCTCATCCAGGTCACCAGCGACCAGCTGCATGACATCTACGCCCGAGGCCTCTTCGCCGCCGGAGAAACCCGGAACGTGGAGGACATGGCCGCGCAGATCGAGCGGCAGAACCTCTTCGCCCGCATCGACCTGCCCATGGCCCGCGTGGAAGTGCGCACCGACGATCCCGGCCACGAGCTGGCCCTCGATGTCGCCAACCTCACCCTTAAGCACCTGCTGCTGCTCCGCTTCTATGCCGATCCCGACTTCGCCCGCGGGTTCCGCTATGACGCCGAGGACATCACCAGGGCCCGCCGCAACGAGGAACTGGCGGCCAAGGAAGGCCTGAATGCCGTCATCGAGGATCCCCTCACCGCCAAGCCCGTGGCCATGCGCGTCTTCCTGGCCTGGACGCTCAACCAGCTGCGGCCGCTGGCCGAGGCGCTTGGTTTCTGGGAGGATCTCCAGCCGCTGCAGGAGATGGTCGAAGGCGCGCCCAGCACCGCCGAGAAGATGCGCCAGAAGCTGAAGGCCAAACTCGGCACCTCGGACATCGTTCCGCCCGCCCTCCTCGTCGAGCTGGCGGAAGCGCGGAAGGCCCAGGTCCGCGAGGAAGTGGAGACCGTCACCGGCCACCTGGCGGACCTCGGCGCAGAGCAGAACAAGCTCCAGGACTTCGTGGAGCACGCCCGGGACGAGGTGCATCTGGATCCCCAGGCCCCCGTGCGGTTCCGGCCCCAGCCCGAAAAGCTGGTGGAATCAGGGTTCGTGACCAAGACCGCGGAAGTGTTGTCTGTCTCCCAGCGGCTGATCCGCATCCCCAGCGTCACCGCCTGCCCCGAGGAACGCATGCCCGAGATCCACCGGGCGGCCACCTTCATCTACGACTACCTGCGCAACCACGGCGTGCCCGTCCGCTACTTCGATCAGGCCACCTTCCCCGCCGTGCTGGCCCACTTCCCTGGCGGCGAGCAGGCCCCGGTCATGCTCTGCGGCCACTTCGACGTGGTCGAGCCCGAGCCCGACGACAGTCAGTTCGAGCCGAAAATCGAGGGCGACTACCTCTGGGGCCGCGGTGCGGCGGACATGAAGACCGTGCTCTCCACTTACCTGGTGTGGATGAAGGACACCCTCAAGAAGGGGGCTCCCTACCCGCCCGTGAGCCTCCTCATGCTCGGCAACGAGGAGAATGGCGAGCTCGAGCCCATGGGCACGCCCCACGTCCTGAAGGTGCTCAAGGAGGAAGCGGGCTATGAACCGTCCTTCTTCGTAGCCGGCGAGCGTACCGGCGAGAAGGGCACAGAACTGTGGGGCGAAGTTTGCACCCAGAACCGCGGCGTCCTCCGCTTCGAGCTGGTGGCCAAGGGCACCCGCGGCCACAGCGGCCTGGCGGGAGGCAGCGATCTCACCGAGCGCCTGTTGGGCGCCCGCGAGGCCCTGCGCGAGATGTTCGCGAAGCGCCTCACCCTCAAGGCCTCGGACGGCTGGCAGTCCCTGGCCCGCTTCGCCTACATCCAGGTGGGCACCCCTGGGGTCTACAACATCACGCCAGACCGCGGCGCCCTGGGCGTGGAACTCCGGCCCATCCCCCAGGACGACATCTCGAGCCTGCGCGCCGCCATCGAAGCCATGGCTGCGGAACGGGAGCTGGAATTCGTGCCCGCAGCCTGGGAACCCGGCGTGGCCTGCGACCCGGAGAATCCCTATCTCAAGGCCCTGCTGGGGGGCATCGAAGCTGCGGGTGGCGACATCCGTATCGGACGCAAAGGGGCTGGCACTTCCGCCCGCTTCGCGCCGAAGGGCCAGGGCGTGGTCTGGGGCCAGACCGGCATCGGCCCTCACGCCGCCGGCGAGCGCCACTATATCCCCAGCATCGATCCCTACTACCGCGCCCTGGATGCCTTCGCGGCGAAACTGCGGAAAGCGTAGACAGGATTAACAGGATGAGGGCAAGGGACTGCTATTAGTCAGAGGAGCCGATTACATCAGTGTCCGGGTTGGACAGGTGCTTAGAGGAAAATGGGTGTCTGGTGGCTCTGATAACGATAACGAAAGAAGGGACGGTGCAAGCCTAGACCCGGACTGTCGAGCCGGAGTCCCTGGTTACGATTAGGTCATGAAACATCACCTCCTGCTTATGATGTTCACCCTGGTATGCACAGGTTGCACGCATACCATCTTGGCCCGTCGGTTGGTCAGAGCCCCGAATCTTCAGTCGACACCGTCTCTCAAGTTTGGTGCCACGACCGATGTCTTCACGGCTGTGTCGGTGACCGCCCGCACTCCTGAGATCCTACTGAAAGCAACGGTAGTTGAGCCTGGAGACTGGCACTTGGTCTACAACGATTCTCAGCAGAAATCGGAGAATGCGTTCGTGGCTGAGGTTCAGATGTCCTTTAAGAAACCCGAAGTATTCATAGTCGAGCCAAAGGGCACTGTGATCCTCCTCCACGGGTTCGGACTGCAAAAGGAGCAGATGCTTCATTGGGCTGTCTCCCTGGCCCAGCAGGGATTTCGCTGTGTGATGGTGGATCTCAGGGGACATGGAGGGTCATCAGGGAAATGGGTCGGCTTTGGCGCATTCGAGGTAGAGGACATGCGGTCTGTCCTGGATGCTTTAATTGCACGTCGACTGGTGCCGGGTAAAGTCGGAGTGATCGGGGTGTCGCTGGGAGCCAGTGTGGCCATCCAGTGGGCCGGCGCCGATCCCCGAATCGCGACTGTTGTTGCTATTGAGCCGTTTGCAGACCCCCAGTCAGCCATTGGAACCATGGTCCAACAGTTCCCTCCATTCAGACGACTGCTCTGGTGGGTGCCCGAGAGCACGATCCAACAAGCCATCCAGGGAGCACCCGGAGAAGCAGGATTCAAATGGGCCGAGGTGGATGTACCGAAGGCCGCGATGGCCGTCAAAGGTCCGATCCTATTCATTCACGGGGCAGACGATAAAATGGTTCCCCCTGATCATAGCCAACGGCTGAGTGCTGGTTCCCCGATCGGAAGCCGTTTACTCATTCTTCCGGGAGAGGACCACATTTCGTTGGCCATTCGACTTCAACCCATAGATGTGGTTGTCCACGATTGGTTCAAGCAGAATCTGGCAGAAAATCCACCGTCGAAGTAATTCGACCTATTGCCCATTAGATTTTAATCCTGTTAATCCTGCCTTTCATCCTGTTAATCCTGTCTCCGCTCTTCCCTCAGAAATCCAGGTTCTCCGTCATCCGAGTCCCGTCCTTCTTGAAGGTCTCGAAGAACCGGGCGATGCGCTGCTCGGCCTCGGCCAGGTCCTCCAGGCCCAGGTTCAGGTTGAGGAGATCCACGTACCAGGGGGCCTTCACGGGGCTGTTGACGTAGGCCTGGACGATAGCCCGGGCCACAGGCAGCGTGGTGTCCTTGGAGTCGTCGTGGACGTCGCGATTGCTGGCCTTGCGGAGCTTGGCGTACTCCTCGTCCACCAGGCGCGCGAAGAGGGCGGGGGTCAGCCGGTCGCCCACGGCCGTGCCGGTGGCGGCATCGGCCTCTGTGAAGGCCGCGCCCTTGTGCAGCCACTCCCAGAGGATGGAGAGGCGGATCTCGCCCGTGGCCATGTCCTCCATGAGGTAGAGCACATCATCGTTGCCGAAGAAGTCCGCGGGCTTGAGCGCCGCCGCCTGGAAGCCGCGCAGGAAGGCGTTGCCGTACTGGAGGGCCACGGAGAGCAGGTCCCGGGCCCCCGCGATGGTGCGGGGTGCGGGCTCTAGCTGCATCAGGCCGGCGGCATCCTCGGGCCCGTAGGCCAGGGCCGGAAAGGCGCGCCCCATCTGATTGGCCTGGCCTACGCGCTCCCACACGGGGCGCACGATGTGCACCATCTTCCAGTGGGCCACCCACTTGCCCGAGGCGCCCTCGCGCTGCTCGCGCTCGGCGCCGGCCACGGCGCGCTTCATGCTGGCGGTGACGCCAGTCTCGCTGCCCACGGGGATGTTGGGCTCCATGCCGCCCTGCCAGAGGGCGAAGCGGCCGTTCCGGTCCGGCGTGTTCATGGCCCGGCGCACGCGGTCCTCGTAGGTGCGCATGTAGCCGTAGGTCATGGTGATGGCGCTGATGTCCGGGTTCACGAAGGCCTTGTCCCAGGCCAGGGCGTCCGAGACGCTGTTGATGTAGTCCCAGCGGCCCGTGTTGAAGCCTACGAAGTGGGGGGACAGGGCGGCGCGGATCTCCATGAGCTGGAAGCACTGCTCCAGCTGCTCCACCAGCACGTAGGCCTTGATGGTGCCCACGGCGAGGCCCAGGTGCTCCTCCAGGGCCACCAGCATGGCGTTGAAGAGGGCCGCATCCTCGGCGGTCTGGGTCTTGGGCAGGTAGAGGACGAGGCTGCGGCCTAAGGCCCGGAGGCGCTCGTGGTTGTTCACCACGTAGAGCACCATGTCGGCGATGGAGGCGGAGAAGCCGTGGCCGTTCCGCCGGATGTGGCGGTCCTCCAGGTGCAGGCCTCGCACACGGAAGATCACGGTGGTGAAGTCCAGCTGCTTGCGCCAGTCCTCGATGATCGGGTGGCCGAAGAACCCTATCGCCCACTGGTTCATCTCGCGGCTGACTTCCTCGGCCACTTCCAGGAAGAGCGGATCCCGGGCGATGGCCAGCTTGAGGTTGCGGTGGTTGTCGAGTGACATGGTGTCCACCTGGCCCAGGGCGTCCTCGCCGTCGAACATCCAGCCGTCCGCGCCGGAGAGCAGGGCATAGGCGACGTTGCGAATGCCAGAGCGGACATCCGAGCGCGGCTTGGTGGCCGGACCCGTGCCCTGGATCCACTGGCGCTGGAGGTCCGGCGGGATCACGGCCCCGTCGAAGTTCCCGGCGCGGGCGTCGGCGACGGTGAAGGACTTGCCTGGGATCAGGACCGTGGGATCCAGGAAGCCGATGCGCTCACCCGCTTCGGCCCGGCGCTTCCGCAGAGCCAGGCGCGCAGCCATGCGCTCCCGACGGCGGTCGTCCAGGGGAGCCAGGGCCTCCAGGGCGCGGATCGCCTCCGGCGTGTAGACATCCGGATAGCTGGACAGGACGGCGTCTCGGAACTCGAGGGTCGTGGTCATGGGGCGCTCCAGGTCGAAAGTGTGTATAGACAATTGCAGATGTTCCCCCGACGGCAAGGGGCTACCTGGCGTCAACCGCGCAGCGCCATGCCCACCTTCACCAGGCGGCAGGCCCGGGCGGCGGCGGCCTCCACCAGGGCGGCGCCCTGGCCCATGCAGTCTTCGAGGCTCATGGGCTGGGGGACGGTGGTGGCCAGGGCGTCGATGCCATGGCGCAGCACCTCGTCGGCGCCATCGCCCAGGCCCCCGGCGATGCAGATGACGGGTACGCCATGGCGCTTGGCCACCGCCGCCACGCCCACGGGTGCCTTCCCCATGGCGGTCTGGAGATCCGTGCGGCCTTCGCCGGTGATGAGCAGGTCCGCGCCCTGGACCAGGGCCTCGAAGCCCGTGGTCTCCAGCACAATGGAGACGCCGGGCCGCAGGCTGGCCGGCGTGAAGAACAGCAGGCCCGCCCCGAGGCCCCCGGCAGCGCCGGCACCAGGGAGCAAGGCGATGTCGCGGCCGGTAGCGGCGGTGGCCACACTGGCGAAGACACCAAGGGCGGCATCTAGTTCCTGCACCATCTCCGGCGTGGCACCTTTCTGAGGGCCGTAGACGGCGGAGGCGCCCCGCGGACCGCAGAGGGGATTGTCCACGTCGCAGGCGACCAGGACGCTGGCCTGGGCGAGGCGCAGATCCAGTCCGGACAGATCGATGCGGGCCAGGCGCGCCAGGGCGGCGCCGCCTTCGTGCAGGTCGCGGCCTTCCGCATCCAGGAAGCGCACGCCCAGGGCCCGGGCCATACCCGTGCCGCCGTCATTGGTGGCGCTGCCGCCGATGCCGATGACGAGCTTCCGCAGGCCCGCCTCGAGGGCCGCCTTCATCAGCTCGCCGGTCCCGAAGGTGCTGGTGATGCGCGGATCGCGGCGTTCCTTGGGCACCAGGGGCAGGCCCGAGGCCGAGGCCATCTCGATGAAGGCGGTGGTGCCGTCACCGGAGATGCCCCAGTGGGCGCGCACAGATTCGCCCAGGGGATCACGCACCTCCGTGTGCATGAGGCGTCCGCCCGTGGCGGCCACCAAGGCCTCCACCGTGCCCTCGCCGCCATCGGCAATGGGCACCTTGAGCACTTCCGCCGCCGGAAACACCGCATGGATGCCCCGCGCCATGGCCTCCGCCACACCGAGGGCCGACACACTGCCCTTGAAGGAATCCGGAGCCACGATGATGCGCATGGGTCGCACCCTCCCTAGAAAGACGAAAGGCTGGGACAGGATGAACAGGATTGGAAAGAAGGATGAACAGGATTCAAAAGCCGACCGTTCTTGAATCCTGTTCATCCAGCCTTTCATCCTGTTAATCCTGTCCACTTCTTTTCAATTCCTTACGGCACGAGTCCCGGGAACATGAACGCGAAGCCGAAGACCATGAGGCCCAGCAGGATCACGTAGGGGATCGTGTACTTGATGGTCTGGCGCATGATCAGGCCTTCCTTGCCGGCCAGGCCCACGGCGGTGGCGGCGATGACGATGCTCTGGGGCGAGATCATCTTGCCCGCGGAGGCGCCCGCGCTGCCCGCCGAGGCCATGAGGATGTCGGACAGGCCCATGCCGTTGGCGGTGAGCTTCTGCAGGTTGCCGAAGAGGGCGTTGGCCGAAGTGTTACTGCCCGTGAGGAACACGCCGAGGGTGCCGAAGAGTGGGCTGAGGAACGGATATACGTTCCGGCTGACCAGGGCCACGATGCCGTTGGCCATGGTGGCCACCATGGAGATCTGCTTGGTGGCGAGATCGCCGACCACCGCCAGCTTGGTCTTGGGATCGATGATGGGCAGAGCCATGTTCATCACTTCGGCGATGGCGAGGATGCTGGCCACCGCGATGAAGGAGGGGATCATCTGCTTGAAGGTCTTGCCGAACTGCTCGCCCATCACACCGTAACTGATGCCCATGAAGGGGAAGGCGATGAGGCCGGCGATGAGCATGATCGTGCCGGGGCTCTGGAGCCAGGTGAACGCGTAGAGCTTGCCGGGGTTGTAGATCTGGGCCTTGAGAAGCACCCACTTCCAGCCGGGTGCGCTGCCGTCGAAGAGCGGCTTGGTGCTGGGCAGGTTCACGGCGATGACGAGCACGGCCAGCAGCAGGTAGGGCAGCCAGGAGAGGAACAGTTCCTTGAAATGGAACTCGCGCCGTTCCTCGGTGGCCGGGGCTTCGCCCTCGAAGAGCCAGGGCTGAGCGTGCTTCTGGAAGTTCAGGTAGAGGGCCGTGGCCACGAGGCAGACCAGGCCCGCCAGCACGGAGGTGAGGTCCGCGCCGATGAAGTTGGAGACGAGGAACTGGGTGATGGAGAAGCTGAGGCCCGAGACCAGGATCGTGCCCAGGGCGCCCTTCAGGCCCTTGGACTTGGACATGGCGTAGACCGTGGCGAAGGCCATGATCAGCGCCAGAGGCGCCATGAAGCGGCCCGTCATCTGGGAGAGCTTCATCACGTCCAGGCCCGTGGTCTTGGCGAGCGTCACGGTGGGGATGGCGAGGGAACCGAAGGGCACGGGACCCGTGTTGGCCACCAGGCACACCAGGGCGGCCATCATCGGGTTGTAGCCCAGGCCGATGAGGATGCTGGCGGGAATGGCCACCGGGGCGCCAAAGCCGCAGATGCCTTCCAGGAAGGCGCCAAAGCCGAAGGCGATGAGCAGGGCCTGCGCGCGGCGGTCCACCGTGAGGTTCGCCATGGCGCCCTGCATCTTGTCCATCCAGCCCGTGGCCTTCAGAACGTTGTAGACCACCAGCGCGCCGAAGGGGATGTACATGATGGGGAAGAGGCCGGTGAGACCGCCCTGGAAAGCTGCCAGCACCGTCACCTTCGCCGGAAAGTGGAACACGAGGATGGCCGCGAGCACCGTCACCAGCAGGGCGATGGGTGCCACCTTCGCCGCGGGTTTCATCAACAGCGGGATGCCGATGAGCAGAACGATGAGGGGCAGCGTGGCTGCAAGGATGCTTAAAAACATTATCGACCTCCGAATCGGTTGCAGAACAGTACCGCGCGACGGTCTGACCACCAAGCCAAAAACACATTTGCGCCACAAGGGCCGGATTCGGTCAGATCCCGGCCCTTGTGGCAACATCTTCCAGAGTGGATTTTATCGGCGCAAATCGCGGCGGTTAGACCACCAGACCTATTTGGTTTGGGTCTTAGGAAGCAAACAGGGTCAAAGCGGATGAGAGCGTAGCAGGTTGAGGAGGGTCTGGTAGAGATCCTCATGGCGGCAATTGAAGCGGAACTCGCATTCCTTGAGGTGGAGGTGGAAGGTCGCCTTGGAGATGCCATTGAATCGGGCGAGGCGGCGCTTGGCGTAGCTCCAGAAGGACTCGATGCCATTAATGTGGCTCTTCCCCCGGGCGAATTCATTGGCGCCGTGGTTGACCCGGTGATGCTTCTGGTAGCCCATATCCACGAGACCGTCGTAAGCCTTCCAACCGTCGCTGTGAATGGTGGTTTTCCGCTTCACGTGACCTCGGATGACCCCCAGCAGTGCGGCTTTGCTGCAATTGGGAACCACCTGGGTGAACACCTGACCTCCGCGCTTCAGGATGCCGAAGACGATGGTCTTGCCTCCGGCACCTCGGCCTCGTTTTCCACGGACCCGATGAGGCCCGAAATAGGACTCGTCGATTTCCACCTGGCCGGAGAAGGGCGACTGGCGCTCGCAGGCCTCAGCCATGCGTCCACGGATGCGGAGGTAGATCGCGTTCACGGAACGCAAACTGATCCCCGTCATCACGGCCGTCTCCGTCGCCGTCAGATCGAGCGCAAAGCACCTCACGAGGTGGCGGAATTTCGCCTCGGAAATCTTTGAACGGGTGTAGTACTTGTTTTCCATAGGATCGGCGCGGCTTCCATGCTCTCACCTATCCTGTTTGCTTCCTAAGACCCTTGGTTTTCACGGGATCCGCCGGCCGCTTGGGCAGGTGCATGGGCGTTTCCGCCATGCGCTTCAGCACCTCCTGCACGCCCCGTTCCAGCTGGCGGTCGTGGCCCGCCAGCAGGGAGGCGGGATCGTTCTCCACCTCGATGTCCGGCGTCACGCCCTGGCCCTCGATGATCCACTCGCCGGTGGGGGCGTTGGTGCCGGACTGCGGGACGAAGACGCTGCCACCGTCGATCAGCGGCGTGCTGCCGCCGCCCACGACGCCGCCCCAGGTGCGCTTGCCGATGAGGGGTCCGAGCCCTGCGAAGCGGAAGTGGTAGGGGAAGATGTCGCCGTCACTGGCGCTGGTCTCGCTCACGAGCGCCACCATGGGGCCGTGGAACACGGTGGACGGGTACGTGGAGGGGTGCTCGCCCGCGTAGCCGAAGCGCGTTCCCAGCAGCTTCTTGCCCAGGCGCTCCAGGATCATCTGGCTGATGTTGCCGCCGCCGTTGGCGCGGACATCCACGATGAGCCCCTCCTTGCGGATCTGCGGGTAGTACCACTTGATGAACTCGTACAGGCCGGGCCCGCCCATGTCGGGGATGTGGAGGTAGCCCACCTTGCCGCCGCTGAGCTTGTCCACGGTCTCCTTCGAACGCAGCACGAAATCCAGGTAGCGCAGGTTGGCGTCGCTCTGGATGGGGTTGTAGGTGACCTGCCGCGCGCCCTCGAGGCTGGGCTTGGCGTTCAGGGTCAGCGTCACGGGGAAGGTCTTGTTCCGCAGCAGGCGGTAGGGGCTGTCGTCGGCCTTCAGATCCACACCGTCGATGGCCAGGATGTAGTCGCCTTCCCGGGCGTCCACGCCGGGTTCCGTCAGCGGGCTGCGGTACTTGGGCTCCTCGTTGTGACCGCGGTAGATGCGGGCCAGCCGGTAGCGGCCCGCGGCGGCATCCAGCTCGAAGCGGGCGCCGGGGAGGCCCACCTTGGCACGCTCGGGCAGGAACTGGTCGCCGCCGTCGGTGTAGGTGTGGCCGATGTTCAGCTCGGAGATGAGCTCCGTGAGCACGTAGGTGAGGTCCGAGCGGTGGGTCACGTGCTGGAGCCAGGGACGGTACTGCTCGCGCAGGGCCTTCCAGTCGTAGCCATGCATGTTCTTCACGTAGAAGAAGTCGCGGAACCGCCGCCAGGTCTCGTCGTAGACCTCGCGCCACTCCTCCGCGGGGATGCGGTCCACGTAGAGGGCCTTCGTGAAAACCGTCTTCTTCTCCGTGGCCTTGGGCTTGGCGTCCATGAGCTGGTACGAGGCCGCGGGCCCCTGCCCGGCCCGGGCCAGGACCTTGCTTCCGTCCTGGCTCAGCACCCAGCCCTGCACGCCCGCCATCAGCTCGCTCTCCTGGCGCTTCTTCAGGTCGAAGATCCACAGGGCGCCGCCGCCGGGCCGGCGGCCATTGGTCTCGCCGTACACGAAGGGTTCGGCCTTGCTGTAGAGCAGGAACCCCTTCACGGCCTCCAGGCCGCCCAGGTTGTCCGCGGGCACCGGCACGCGCACACCGCGCTGCTCGAAGCCGACGAAGTCGATGCGCACGGCGACGGGGGCTTTGGAGGCCTCAGGCTTCTTGCCGCCTTCCTCCTTCTTCTCCGGCCCAGCCTTCTCAGGGGTGGCCTTCTCCGGCGCCGCCCCCACCTCGTCGCTTTCCGGCGGGAAGGGATGAGGCACCGCCTTTGTCAGGGTGTAGGCCACGATGTCGGTGTTGCGGTTGCCGGCAAAATCGAACTCCAGGTTGCTGATCTGGGGCGCGTAGTCCCGGCGGCTGAGGGTGTAGAGGTACTTGCCCTCGGGATCCCAGGCGGGATCGGCCACTGTGAACAGCTCGCCCGTGAGGCGGTGGAGCTGCTGGTCCGCCAGGCCCCAGGCGTGGAGGCTGCGTGTGCCGTTCAGGTTGGCCAGGGAGAAGGCCAGGAACTGGCCGTCCGGCGACCAGGCCAGGTCGCCCACCCGGGCGAAGATGTCCTTGGCGGCCTTCGCGAGCTTGCGGTCCTGGATACCCAGCACGTAGACCACGCCGTCCTTGTCCGTGAAGGCCAGGTGCTTGCCGTCCGGCGCCCACGCGAGGCCGTTGAGCTGGCCCACCAGGCCGCTGGTGAGGGCTTCCGGCTTCCCCTTGCCATCCTGGGCCACGAGGTAGACCTGGTCCTCGCCGCTCAGGTCGGAGATGAAGGCGATGCTCTTGCCGTCCGGCGACCAGCGGGCCAGGCGGTCGTGGGCGCCGGAGGTGTTGGTGAGGTTGCGCACGGGGCCCTTCTCGATGGGCACGGTGAACACATCGCCCCGGGCCACGAAGAGGGCGCGCTCGCCCTTGGGCGACAGTGCGAAGCCCTCGATGTTCTTCTCCACGCTGATGCGTGCGGGCCGCGAGGCGCCGCCGTCCGTGGGCACGGTGATGGCGAGGCCCTGGTCGCGGCCGTCCTTCACGTGGAACACGTGCAGCTCGCCGTTGAGCTCGTAGACGATGCGGGCCTGGCGGTCGCTGGAGGGCCAGCGCACGTCCCAGGTCTTCTGGAAGGTGAGCTGCCTCACCGCGTCCGTGGCGGGGTCCACCGAGAACAGGTTGAGGGTGCCGTCGCGGTCCGAGGCGAAGTACACCTGGTCGCCGATCCACATGGGATCCCGCTCGGTGCGCGGGCTGGCGGCGATCTTCTTCTGCTGCTTCGAGGCGAAGTCGAAGACATAGAGGTCCTGGGCCCAGCCGCCCTGGTAGCGCTTCCAGTGGCGGAAGTCGCGGAACATGGGCGCGTAGGCGATGCGCGTGCCGTCCGGCGAGTAGGCGCCCGGCCCGGCCGTAGGCATGGGCAGCCGGGTGGGCAGGCCGCCCTTGAGGCTCACGGTGTAGAGGGCCGTGCGGCTCAGCACGCCGTCGGCGTCGCTGCCGGCGCGGAACAGCACGCTGCTTCCGTCCGGCGTCCAGCCCACCACCTGGTGGTCGTAGCCGCCCCGGGGTGGCAGTGGGCCCGCCGCCGGGTCGAAGGTGAGCTGGCGCGGGACGCCGCCTTCGCTGGGCATGACGTAGACCTGCTCGTCGCCGTCGTACTGGCCCGTGAAGGCGATCCACTTGCCGTCAGGGCTGAACTTCGCGAACACCTCCAGACCCGGATGCGCCGTCAGCCGCGTGGCCGTGCCGCCCGTGGCCGGGGCGCTCCAGAGGTCGCCGCCGTGGGTGAACACCACCTTGTCCCCGTGGATGTCCGGGAAACGCAGCAGCTTCGTCTGGGCCTGCGCCACGCCGATGCAGGCGAACGCAAGGATCAGGGAGCGGAAGAGAAGGGTGCGTCCAGGCATGGGAACCACCTCGATGGGAAGGATTGAATGATTCGCCATTGTATTACGAGGTAGACGCGCCGCTACCATCAAAACCCTCAACCCCATGGCTCGGCCGACCCCGATCCGTTAGCCTGAATGGCCATGCGCATCCCATTGGCCCTCTGCCTCGTGCTCTCCGGCCTTCTGCGGGCGGAGGAGCCTCCCATTGAGGTGAATCCCAACCGGCCGACCTTTGCCAACCCAGCCCTCACCACGCAATCAGGCGTGGCGGAGTTGGAATGGGGTCTCCAGCGGAGCGCGTTCCGTGAAGATGGCCCCAGCTTCGGAACGCCCACCCTCCTTAAATTGGGCCTGGCGAAGGATCTGGAGCTTCGCCTTGCTTCTCCGGGCTACCTGACACTGGAACCCGCGGGCGCACCTGCAACCTCGGGGTTGGGTGACTTCAACCTGGGCGTTCAGTGGTGCTACCTCCACGCTGGCCTGTTCGGCATGGATCAGGCCATCCAGATGGCCCACACCTTCCCCACGGCACCATCGGCGCAGGGCCTCGGCAATGGCGCGCCAAGCGACACCCTTACGCTGTTGTTCAGCCGGGATGCGGGGCCTTACCACATCGATGTGAACCTGCTGGAGTCCTGGATCGGGCTCACTCCTGATATGGGCGGGGGCCGCGCGACTCAAACCGCAGGCACCGTTTCCGTCACCCGCAACCTTAACGACACCTGGTCCATCACCGGCGAGCTGTACGCCCTCCAGGCCACCCCGATGAATGCACGCATCGCCTCCAATCTTTGGGCTCTAGCCTACAAGGTGTCGAAGCGGCTGGTGCTGGATGCGGGTGTGGATGTGGGGCTGACCCATGGGGCACCCCGATACACCGTCTTCACAGGGCTCACGGTGGGTCTGGGACGCTTCCGCAAGCCATGAGTGAATCGGCGCCTCTTTCCGTCAAGCGCCTGCTGGAGCAAGTCAAGGCCCGGCTGGAGCCGCCGTTCGCGGCGGTGTGCGTGGTGGGCGAGGTCTCGAACTTCCGGGGCTCGGGCAGGCATTGGTACTTCACGCTGAAAGAAGAAGGCGCGGCGCTCTCCTGCGCGGTGTGGGCGGGGCAACAGCGATTCCTCCAGCACAAGCCGGCGGACGGTCAGCGGGTGGTGCTCAAGGGGAGTCTCAATCTTTATGTGGCGGGCGGGACGATCACGCTGGCCGTGACGCACTGCGAACCCGCGGGGGTGGGCGACCTGCAGGCGCGGCTGCGGGCGCTGGAGGCCGACCTCCGCGCCCAGGGCCTCTTCGACCGGCCCAAGCGCCCCCTGCCCCGCTTTCCCAAAAGACTCGGCGTCGTGGCGGCCCTGGGCGGTGCGGCCCTGCGCGATGTGCTGGAGGTGACCGCCCGTCGCGCCCCGGGCATCCACCTGCTGATCGCGCCCGCGGCGGCCCAGGGCGAGCGCTGCGTGCCGGAGACGCTCCTCGCCATCCAGGAACTCCAGGATGCCCACTGGGGCTGCGAGGCCCTGCTGCTGGTGCGGGGCGGCGGGAGCCTGGAGGATCTCTGGGCCTTCAACGATCCGGAGTTGGTGCGGGCCGTGGTCGACTGTCGGATCCCCGTCATCACCGGCGTGGGCCACGAGATCGACACCACCCTGGTGGATCTGGCCGCGGATCGCCGCGCCGCCACGCCCAGCCAGGCCGCGGAGCTGGCCACGCCGGATCGCGTGGCCCTGGGCGCAGAGCTGCGGCGGCGCGTGGAAGCCCTGACGGCCAAGACGGCCTGGCGTCTGCGGGGCCTTGAGACGACGCTCAATCTGCTCACGGATCACGGCCTGCAGCGGGCGGAACCGCTGGCCGCACCCGGGACACGGTTGCTCGCACTGGGTCAGCGCCTGGCCCTGGCCCATCCAAGCCGCGGCCTGGACGCCGTGGGGGGGCGGCTCGCCCTGCTGCGCCAGCGCCTGGGGCAGGCCGCCAGCCGCGCCGCCGGCGAGCTGGACCAGCCACGGGTACGCGAGGCCCAGCGCGCCCTGGCGCCGGCGCTCCTGCGGGGCCTCCAACAGCGGGATCAGCGCCTGGCCGTGCTCGTGGAGCGACTGCGTGGCCTCGATCCGGCCGGTCCCCTGCAACGGGGTTTCGTGCTCGCCCTGGATGCCGAAGGGCACCCCGTCACCGCCGCGTTGGCGCAGCCTGCCGGTGCCACCCTGCGCCTTCGATGGCGTGACGGGGAGCGGAAGGCCCGGCTGGAATAGTGGCAAAGTTCAGGTGCCGGTGGTTTGTGACGATGGAGCTATAGGCAGGTCTATGCCAAAAATACATTTTTTACAACCACCATTCATGAAACGCCTGGCGATCGCCCTGATGGCTCTCTTCTGGGCCTTCGGCTTGGCCGCAGCTCCGCGGCGGGTGGTCAAGGTGGCGGTGTTCCCCAATGTTCCGGCCATCTTCATGGATCGGCAGGGGCAGCCCTATGGCTTCTACGTGGACATGCTCCGGGAGGTGGCGGCCAAGGAGGGCTGGGACCTGCGCTTCGTCCCCGGCACCTGGCAGGAAAGCCTCGACCGGGCCCAGTCCGGCGACGTGGACCTGCTCACCTGCGTGGCCTACACGCCGGAGCGCGACCGCTACCTGGACTACGGGCAGGAACCCTCGTTCACAGTGTGGAGCATGCTGTACACCCATCCCGGCTCCGGCATCACCACCGTGCTGGACGTCCGCAACCGCCGCATAGCGCTCATGCGGGGGGACATCAACGGTGAGCATTTCCGGGCGCTCTGCACCCAGTTCAACCTTCCCGTCTCCTTCACCGAGTACAGCGGCTTCTCGGATGTGCTCCAGGCCGTGGCCGATGGGCGCGCCGACGGGGGCGTGACTTCCAACATCTTCGGCTTCTCCCAGGAATCCATGTACAGCGTGGAGCGCACGCCGGTGGTCTTCAGCCCTTTCGACCATCATTTCGCCACCAAAGAGGGGCAGAACGGCGATCTGCTGGCGGCCCTGGATGCCTATCTCCGCGACGGGCGCAGCCGGCCCGACTCCGGGTACCACCGAGCCATCAACCGCTGGCTGTCCCCCCAATCAAAGGCGGGGTTGCCCCTCTGGGCTTGGCGGACGGGCCTGGGCATCCTCGCGGCACTGGCCCTATCCATCGCTGTGGCGTTCGGCTTCCGGCGCAAGGTGGGGAAGGCCACGGCGGAAATCCGGGAGTTGAACCGGGGCCTCGAACGAGAGTTGGCGGAACGGAAGCGGGTGGCAGAGCAGATCCTCCACATGGTCAACGGCCTCTCGGCCGCTACGGGGGAATCCTTCCTCCACGAACTGGTCAAGCACTTGGCCCAGGCCACGGAAGCCGATGTGGCCTTCATCGGAGAGTGTTTCAGCGCGGGCGACGCGGGGCGGATCCGCACCCTGTCAGTTCTCTCAAGGGGTGTTCCCGTGGAGAATTTCGAGTACGATCAGGCCGGAACACCGTGCGAGCGGGCCCTCCGCGGCGAGGTCTGCGTGTTCGCCAACCAGGTCCAGGAGAGCTTCCCCACCTGCGGGATGCTCCGCGACCAGAGTGCGGACAGCTACATCGGCGCGCCCCTCATCAATTCCCATGGCCGGGTCCTCGGGGTGCTGGTGGTACTCCATCGCGCTTCCCCGGCCTCCCCTTCGGAGGTGGCCTCGCTGCTGAGAATCTTCTCCACCCGGGCGGCCGCGGAACTGGAGCGGCGCGATGCGGAGGAGGCCCGGCTCCTGCTCGAACGGCAGATGCAGCACGCGCAGAAGCTGGAGAGCCTGGGCGTCCTCGCGGGCGGCATCGCCCATGACTTCAACAACCTGCTCACCGCCATGTTGGGGCACATGAACGTGGCGCAGCTGAAGCTGGCCCCCGAATCTCCGGCCCTGCCCCACCTGGACAGCCTGGAGCAGATCATCCACCGGGCGGCGGATCTCACCCGCCAGATGCTCGCCTATTCCGGCAAGGGCCGCTTCGTGGTGCGCCCCTACGACCTGAATCACGTGGTGCAGGAAGTCACCCACCTGCTTGAGGTCTCCATCCCCAAGAAGATCGCCCTCCGGTTCCAGCTGTCACCAGTGCTGCCCATGGTGGAGGCCGACGCGGCCCAGATCCAGCAGGTGATCATGAACCTGGTCACCAATGCGGCGGACGCCATCGGGGAGGCCGAAGGCACCATCCGCCTGACCACCAGCAGCCTCGAAGTGGACCGCGCCTACCTCGACCAGGTCTTCCATGGTCAGGACCTGGCACCAGGCGCCTACGTGACTCTGGAGGTGAGCGACACCGGCTGCGGCATGACGCCGGAGATCCAGGCCCGCATCTTCGAGCCCTTCTTCACCACCAAGCGCTCCGGCCGCGGCCTGGGCTTGTCGGCCACGGTGGGCATCCTCCATGGCCACCACGCTGGGCTTCGGATCTACAGCGAAGCGGGCCTTGGTACCACCTTCAAATTGCTCTTCCCCGCCAGTGCGGTCCCTGGCGAGGCCGCGCCCGTGCCAGCCCCCATCTCCGCGCCCTCCGGGAAGGTCACGGTGCTGCTCGTGGACGACGAGGCGATGATCCGCGAAGCGGCGGCGGCCGCCCTGGAAATGCTTGGCCTCACCGTCATCATGGCTGGGAACGGTGTCGAGGCCCTGGACGTCCTCGCCCACCAGGGCGACGAAGTGGACGTGGTGCTCATGGACCTCACCATGCCGCACATGGACGGTCGGGAGGCTTTCCAGGAGATCCGCCGCATCCTCCCCCAGCTCCCGGTGATTCTCAGCAGCGGCTATAGCGAGCAGGAATCCATCAAGGACTTCATGGGCCGCGGCCTAAGCGCCTTCCTGCAGAAGCCCTACACCCTGCGCAGCCTGGAGCAGACCGTGCTGGGCGCAGTGGGGAAAGGCCCCAAAGACATGTGACAATCCGCACCGCGTGGTAGTAAGGTAAAAAAAATCGCCGGTGCCCAAATGTCCAATGAAACCAATGCCGAGTCCGCGCCCTCTTCCCGGAGGCGGATCCTGGCCCCGGGCACGCAGGTGGGGCGATTCCGGGTGGAGGCCCTGCTCGGCACCGGCGGCATGGGCGAGGTCTACCAGGCCTGGGATCCCACCCTGGAACGCAGCGTGGCCCTCAAGGCCCTGCGGGCTGGGGCGGACCGCGAGGCCACCGCGCCAGAGCGCTTCCGCCGAGAGGCCTTGGCCCTGGCCCAGCTCAACCACCCGAACGTCTGCCAAGTGCATGACTGGATGGAAAACCCCAGCGGCACCTACATCGCCATGGAACTCCTGGAGGGGCGGACCCTGGATCAGGCGGCCCCGGACCTCACCGTGCGCGAGAAGCTCCAGGTGGTCAGCGCCGTGGCGCATGCGCTTGAGGCGGCCCACGCGAAGGGGTTGATCCACCGCGATCTGAAGCCCGGCAACATCATGGTGGCCCAGACCCCGGGCAGCCGGAAACTCCAGGTGAAGGTTCTCGACTTCGGCTTGGCGCGGCTGGTGGACCCTTCGGGCCCGGGCGACACCCGCGTCACCCCCTCGGGCGTGCCAACCCTGGCCACGCTGCAAGCCCTGGAGAAGGCTGGCCGGGCGAAGGCAGAAGACAGCGCCGAGGAACCCTCCGCCCCCCAGGCCTGGGAGCGGATCACCCAGGCTGGGACCTTCATGGGGAGCCCGAGCTATGCCTCACCGGAGCAGATCCAGGGCCAAGCGGCGGGGTCTTCCAGTGATGTGTTCTCCCTCGGCATCGTGGCGTGGGAACTGCTCGCGGGCGAGCACCCCTTCCCCGGCGAAGGGCGGGCGCGGATGCTGGCCATCGTGCAGGGCAGCCGCCGGGATCTCAAGGTCCGTGGCCTGCCGTCGGGGGCCTCGGAGCTCCTGCTGTCCATGCTGGAGGCCCATCCCTTCAAGCGGCCCACCGCAGCCCAGGTGGGCCGTCGACTCGACCATCTGCTGCGACCCCGCAGTGCCCTGCGCTGGGCCGGAGCTTCGGCGATGGGCGCCCTGGTTCTGGCGGTGGGCGCAAACTGGTTCAGTTCCCGGGGGATCATCCCCGACCTGACTCGCGAACGGCCCGCCCGACTGGCAATCCTCCCCTTCACGAACGCCACCGGTGACATCCACCTGGAACCTCTCACCCAGCTGGTACTGCCCCAAATGATCGAGGCTTCCCTGGGCGGCCAGGCCAAGCTCACCCCGGTGGATGCCGACAGTCTGGCCCGGGGCCGAGTGGCCCTGCGGCTGACGCCCCGGGGTCCAATCCCGCCGGAGGACCAGGCCCGCCTGATCGCTGCCCTGGGCGCCCAGCTGGTGCTGCGTGGCACCCTCTCCCGGGGCGGAGGCGACTCGGTCGTCCTGGCCTACGAACTCAGGGACGCCTCCGGGAAGCTCCGCCACAGCGGGGAAACGCGGGAAGCCAGCGGCCGGGTGGCCGTCTCCCTGCCCCTGGCCCGCAAGGTGGCGGCCAATCTGATCAAGGCCGTGGATCCCCTGATCTCCCAGCCCAAGGGGATGTTGCCGGTGGCCCCGGAGGCCCTGGAAGCCTATGTCCATGGCGCGGACCTCATGGACCGGGGGGACTTCAAGGAGGCTGCCCCGGCGTTCCAGGCCGCGGCGTTGAAGGCCCCGGATTTCGCCCCGGCGATCATCGGCTACGCCCGGTGCCTCAGTCGCCTGGCTGATATGCCCCCCGAACCTGTGTTCCAGTGGGCCCGCTGGTCCGCTCGCGCCCAGGGCGACCGGGTCAGCGAGATGAAGGCCCTCCATTACCTGTCTGTGCGGCAAGGAGATCGTGGGCAGTGGGAGGCCTCGGACCGAACCGGCCGCGAGGCTCTGGAGCTGGCTCACCTCCTCGGGGACGCCTCCTTCGAGGCAGGGATCCATGCCACCCTCGGCGTGAACTTCCAGCGCCAGCACAAACCCGCCGAGGCGGAAGCCGAGTACCAGAAGGCCCTGGCCAGGTACCAGCGTCTGGGCGACAAGCTGAACGCCACCCGGTCGTTCAACAACCTGGCGGTGATCGAGAAGGAACGCGGCCACCTCAAGGAGGCGGAGGCCCGCTACCAGAGTGCCCTCCAGATCGTGCAGGCCTACGGCGATCGCTGGGGCGAATCTTTCATCACCAACAATCTGGGGGATCTGGCCCTGGCCCAGGACGGTGGCCTGGACCGGGCCGAAAGCTTCTTCCGCCAGGCAATGTCCCTGCGCGAAACCATCGGTGACGCCAATGGCCTGGTCTACTCCCTCATGGGCCTGGCTAGCGTCGCCCAGGCGCGGGGCGAACTGGACCGCGCCGAGGGGCTGGAGCGCCAGTGCCTCGACCAGGCCCGGAAGACCCAGCTCCGCCCCATGGAAGCCACGGCCCTCTACAACCTGGGCGAGGTCAACCGTGACGCCGGCCACTACGAAGCGGCCCGCATGTTCTACCGGCAGTCCCTCGTCCTCCACCAGGAGCTCGGAGACACGCTCATGGAGACGCACTGTCTGGCGGCCGAGGCGGAATGCATGGCCCGCGAAGGTCGGCGCGGCATGGCCCGCGCGCTGCTCGACCGGAGCCGCACCCTCTCCACCGAGGAGACGCCCTACATCCTCCGTGCCCAGGCCTGGCTGGCCCGGAGCGAAGGCCGGCCGGACGAGGCCAAGGCCCTCTTCGGCAAATCCCTCGACAGTGCCCGCATCCAGGCCCCGGAGCTCATCCGCGAGCTGAAGGAAGCCTTGCGCTAGATCGACACGGAGAGAGGCTCCCTCAGCGTTTCAGGATGAGCAAGGTGAGGTCGTCCGCCAGTGGCCGGCCCTGGGTGAAGGCCACTACATCCGTCAGGATGGCAGCCTGCAGATCCTCGCAAGGACCGGCGAGCAGCGCCTCTAGGCGATCCTCACCATAGAAGGCATCATCCGGCGCCTGCGCCTCGGACAGGCCGTCCGTGTAGAAGATCAGGCTATCTCCGGGTTCCAGGATGCCCCCACAGGGTTCCAGCGCTTCCTTGAACCCGGTGGCGCTGAGACCCACGCCCAACCCCCGGGGATGGAGGCGCGTGACGCGGCCATCCGCGTGGCGCAGGAAGGCGGATGGGTGGCCTGCCCGCACGAACTGGTAGCAGCCGGTCCTGGGATGGAAGGTGCCATAGGCCAAGGTGAGGAAGAGCCGGCGGCCATGGCTCTGACACCAGATGCCATTCAGGCGATCGGCCACCTCAACCGGGCTGAGGGTCTGCTTATCCAAGGCAGACAGCACCCCCTTCGTTTCCGCAGCATAGAAGGCGGCACTGGTTCCCTTCCCGCTGACATCCAGAATGAGGAAGGCCAGGCTGCCGTCCGGCAGGGGGAATAGGTCGTAGTAATCTCCCGCCACCTCGCGGGCCGGCAGAATGGCGGCCCGTACCGAAGGCATCTGCAGCGCCTCCAGATCCGGCAGCAGCCGCATCTGGACCTCGCGGGCCACGCGCAGCTCCTCCTCCATGCGCAGCCGCTCCTCGCGCTCGACATCGGCCCGCTGGAGCCGGGCCGCCATCTCGTTGAAGGCCGCCGTGAGGCTGGCCACCTGATCCCGCCCCAGGGGCCGGATACGGGCGGTGAAGTCACCAGCGCTTAGCCGCAAGACGCCGCGGAAGAGGCCGTCCACGGATTTCCCCAGCTTGCGCGCCAGGTACAGCCCCATGGCCAGGGCGAGCAACTGGAAGCCGAAGAGGACCAGGATGGCCAGCACCAGGGCGAGGATGATCAGCAGCGTCTCGCCGGAGAGGTTGCCGCCCTTGCCGAAGCCAAAGCCCCGGAACAGCTCCTCCAGACTGGTCTCCGGGGTGACCGTAAGCAGCATGGGGCGTCCCGAGTCCCAGTCCACCACCCGCAACCCCACCGGCGGCAACCGGAAGGCCTGGAAGAGGCCCCTGCCCTGGGCGACCTCCCCGTTCTGGTAGCTCGCCACGGCCGGGATGCCCCGGCGCAAGCCCGAGAAGTCCAGGGGCGTCTCCTCGTTCCCTTGCTTCATCTTCACGTGGTCATCCTCGACCGCGCCCCAGTCCAGGCGATAGTCCATGCGCCCGCCCCAGATCTCCCGGCCCGAGGTGCTCATGCGGCCCAGGCCCAGGCTCAGGAGGCGGTAGCGCCCCTTCTCGGCGGCCACGGCCCGGAGCGCCACCAGCTTCCGGCCGGCGGGCGTCGTGTCGTAGACGAAGCCCACGAAACCGTCCTGGATGCCCGGAGGCAGGGCCTCCACCCGGCGCACGTGCGCTTCGCTCAGCACCTCCAGGGCCTTCAGCGCCTCGGCATCCGAAGGCTGCTTCACCGCCTCGCGCAGGGCGGCTTCCATGCGCCGCAAGTCGCCCTGGAAGGCCCGGCCGACCTGAGCGCCCAACCCGAGCCAGCCCGCGGACACGAACAGGGCCGTGAGCGTCAGCGCAGGCAGGAAGGAGAGCAGGAGCAGAATCATCCAGAGCCGGCGCGACACCTTGAAGAGCAACCGGAGCCAAAGCCAGCGCAGCCCCAGGAAGCCCAGCACCAGGGCTCCGATCCAGAAGGCCGCGGCGGACAGGCCCCACAGGCAGCCCGTCCCCGTCAGGTGCCAGCGCGTCGGCAGCAGCAGCCAGGGCAGGCCGCAAGCCAGGGTGAGCCAGGCCCATCGGGGGTGCAGGGACACCAGGTGCCGGCGGAGTGCGCCCAGGAACGGGAAATCGCTCCAGCCGGTCATCTCAGACCATCAGCATCCCGCCGTTGACGCTGAGCACTTGGCCGGTGATGTAGCCTGCCTCATCGCTGGCGAGGAAGGCCACGGAAGCGGCGATGTCGTCGGCGGTGCCCATGCGGCCCAGGGGGATCTGCTTGGTGAACTCGGCCTTCACCTCCGCCGGAAGCCCCGCGGTCATGGCTGTCTCGATGTAGCCAGGCGTCACGGCGTTGGCAGTGACGTTGCGGCTGGCCAACTCCCGCGCCACGGACTTGGTGAGGCCGATGAGGCCCGCCTTGGCGGCCACATAGTTCGCCTGGCCTGCATTGCCCATCTGCCCCACCACGGAGGCGATGTTGATGATGCGGCCCCAGCGCTGCTTCATCATGGGCTTGGTCGCCGCCTGGATGGCCGTCCAGGCACCCTTGAGATTGGTGTCGATCACCGCGTCCCAGTCTTCCTCTTTCATCTGGATGAGCAGCTTGTCGCGGGTGATGCCGGCATTGTTCACCAGGATGTGGATGGCGCCGTGGCGTTCCACCGTCGTGGCCACCGCAGCGCGCACGGAGGCCCCATCCGCCAGGTCGGCCACCACCACATCCGCCTTGCCACCCTCGGCTGAGATGGCGTCTGCCACTTCCTGGAGCTTCCTCAGCGTGCGAGCCGCGCAGACCACCGTGGCGCCTTGGGCGGCGAGGCGCTTCGCGATGGCTTCACCAATACCCTGGCTGGCACCGGTGACGAGGGCGACCTTGCCTTGCAGGCTGAACATGGGACCTCCGGATGGATGAGAGCCCAGTCTAGCAAGGCGGGGCGGGACGGCCCGTTCAGGCGTCGGGATTGCCGTCCATGAGCACGGTGTCCACCTCGGTCTGGCCGAGGGCGGGCAGCCGCAATCTGATCTTCGGGTTGAAGTCAGAGCCGTGGAGCCGCACATCCAGGTACGTGGTCTGGGGATCGATGGCAGCGGTGCCGATGATCGTCTCGCTGCCTCGGCCCTCCAGCTGGCAGAGGCGATGCCGGTCCCCGCCGCCCTGGAAGCTGGCGCGGAGGAACCGGGGCCAGAGAGCCTTCAAGCTGACCCGGACCGTTTGCGCGTCCACCCGCTCGATCTGCACGATGGCACCGTGCCCCTGCCGCGCCTCCACATGGGCCTGGAGGCGCGAGGAGGCCGCGTCCCATGTCTCGGTGGCGAGCCCCGTCTGGGCTGCGAATAGAGCGATCACAGGCGACAGGAGTCGGATGGAAAACATGAATACCTCGGAAGATCTTTTCCTATGATGAAAGGACCTCCGTCCGATTTCTACCTATTTCAGGGCCTTCAGCCACTGGGCCACCGGAGCCAGATCCGCCAGGGGAGTCTTGTCGCCGTAGGCCGTCAAGGCCGAAGCCCCGTCCAGCGTCGTCCGGGGTCGGGTCTCGCGCTTCAGGAGGTGGTTCGCCTCCGGCAGTTCGAGCACGGTGCCCTTGAACCCGAGAGGCACCGCATCCGGTTTCCAGGTCTGCACATCCCGGTCGCCCCAGACCACGGCACAGGGCACGGGGAGGCGCTGGGCCAGGGCCCAGGGATCCAGGTCCAGGGTGGCGCGGACGAAGCTCCGGCTTTCAGCCTGGGCCAGATTCCGGGCCAGCCGCAGCACACCGGGGGCCACCTGGACGCTGGCGTCGGGCAGGGCTTTGTCTTGCCGGATGGAGGCCTCGACCGCGGTCAGGTAGTCGAGGTTCGCCTGGGCCACTTCCTGGGGCGCTCCGGCCGCGTCCAGCTGGGCCTTCACCTGGGCCAGGATCACGCGCCCCATGCTGAGGCCCGGCATGGCCAACAGCAGGGCGGCGTCCGCCTCTCCGGCCGCCAGCAGGGACAGCAGCGCGCCTTCGCTGTGGCCCACCAGCAGCAGTTTCTTCCCCCGGGCCTCGGGCTGCGCTCGGGCGGCCAGCATCGCCGCCTTGAGATCGCCCAACTGCGCGTCCAGGGAGATGTCGAGCTTGGGATCCTTCGAGCCGATGAACCGCTTGTCATAGCGCAGCGAGCCGATGCCCTGCCCCTGCAGCCAGGCGGCGAAGTCACGCCCGCCGTGGCTGGGCGTCGGGATCAGGGGATTCGACCAGTCGCGATCTGTGGGGCCAGAGCCGGCCACCATCACCGCGAAGTAGGGATGGGCACCGCCCGCCTTGACGCTGCCCTTTAGCGGGAAGGCGTTGAAGCCCGGGAAGGTGAGCTCCCGATCTGGCGCTGGGACGGGCGTGGCCTGGGCCATGGCCACGAGGGCCGCAGTGGGAAGGCAGAGCCAGACAGGGTTCATGAAACCTCCGGAGTCGCGGACGACGTCCTTACCCTCCAGGGTAGACGAAGCGCCGGCCTCCCCAGTTCAATGGCCCGGCCTCGCCGAAGGTTCACGGCGGCTCAGGGTCCAGGCTTCATCCGCCCCACGGGCAGCAGAACGAGGACCTTCTCCTCGGGCGGCAGGTCCAGGGACGTGCCAATCGCGGCCAAGTCCACTCCGGAGGCCACGCCGCTGCCGAGCCCCAGCGCCGCGGCCTGCAGCAGCAACGCCTGGGAGGCCGCGCCCGCCTCCCAGAAGGTGTAGTCCATCTTCGCGACGGGCTCCCTGGAAGACAAATTCAGGGGCCTTCCCGTCACCACAAACACCGAAGGTGCCTTGACAATCCATGGTTGCATCGCTGGCATGGAGCCGAACAGGGCCGAAGCCCCCTTGGTTCCAACCGCACGGAGGGCGTGCGTTTTCGGCAGATACCGATAGGTGCCCGGCCCGAGGGTGGGGCTCCCCTCGGTGACGAGGTACAGGCCAAGGGGGTAGCGGGCATGGGCACTGGGGACCGTCCGGCGGCCGGGACGGTTCTCGCCCTGGGCGCTCCAGAGGAGCTAGGCGGCTTCCGCCATGGAAAGGGCAGGTCCCGTGAGGTCCCGCGTGGTCCTTCGGGCCTGGAGCGTTGCGTCCAGGGACACGGTCCCCGCCGCCGGGGTGGGTAACACCAAAGGGCCCTTGGGAGGGGCGGCCGGGGGCGCCTGAGCGGAGCCGACCACTGCCCCCAGCAGGGCGGACACCAGGACTGGACGAAGGGCGGGTGCGCGGAACACGGCAGCCTCCTGCAGACGCTCTCCATTGTCTACCTTCCGGCCAGAAACGCCCGGGTGACGACGATAGGTCGTTGACAGAAGGAAAGGGATTCCTCAATATTGCTGCTCTGGCAGTGATTGCTTAGGCATTTAATTGGAGCCCCTCCCATGAACACGGATCCAAAGGAGACGGAACCGCTGTACACCCCCGAGAACTACAACCCGGAGGACAGCCTGGGGCGGCTGATCGCGGATGTCTCCCGGCGGATCCTGACTGGATTCGATGACGAAATGGCCAGCCAGGGCATGGGCATCACCGGGGCGCAGTGGGTGATCCTCATGCGAATCGCCCGGGGTTGCGCTTCCACGGCCGCCGAGCTGTGTCGCTTCGGCCACTGCGACACCGGCTCCATGACCCGCATGCTCGATCGCCTGGAAGAGAAGGGCCTGTTACGCCGGGTGCCCAGCAGCACGGACCGCCGGGTCACCCTTCTGGAACTCACAGAGACGGGCCGGGACCTGTTGCCCCACCTGCCGCCGGTGGCCATCAAAGTGCTGAATGCGCATTTGAACGGCTTCTCGCGGGAAGAGCTGGAGCAGCTCAAGGGGTTCTTGAATCGGATCCGGGCCAACAGCGGGCTGCCCGCATGACCCAGCCAGGATTGTTTGCAGAACAGATGGAGGCTTCCATGTCCCGCGCCAGCTCCAGGGTCCAGAGTGCAGCTTGTGTCCGCGGCGGGGGACGGGGGTTCGTTCTCGCATTGCTGGGCGCGAGCGCGGCCTGGGCCCAGGCACCTACCCTCAGCCCAGCTCCCGTCCAAGGTCCCGTACCAACCTCCGCGCCAGCCCTAGCAGCCACCGCCAGCCCGCACCCAACCGTGCAACTCACCCTGGCTCAGGCCCTTCGGACCGCCCTGGCACAGAACCCGCGCGTGCAGCAGTCGCTGCTGACCATCGCGGAAAGCGGCGACGACCGCCGGGCCGCCGCCGCGGCGCTCATGCCCACGGTGGCTGCCCAGGCCATCGGCCAGCGCAACAAATACAACCTGGATGCCCTGATGGGGCTGGCGCAGCCGCACGGCCCCGAAGTCGTCGGCCCTTTCAACTGGGGCCAGGTAGGCGTGGAAGCCCAGGTCTCCCTATTCGATTTGAGCCTCTGGAAGAAGTGGCGGGCCTCCCGGCACGCCGAGGATGCCACACGCGCCCAAGGACGCGCCGTGCGCGAGGAGATCGCCGCCCTGGTCGTGGGCCAGTATTTGCGGGCCCTCCGCGCCGCGGCTTCGGTGCAGGCCGGGGAATCCCGCGTGGACCTGGCGGAGGCCCTGGCCAAGCTGGCGGAGAACCAGCAGAAGCAAGGGGTGGGTACCAAGCTCGATACCTTGCGCGCCCAGTTGCAGCTGCAGACCGAGCGCCAGCGCCTCATCCAGGCCCAGACCCAGCGCTTGACGGCCCTCGCCGGCCTGGGCCGCCTGCTGGACCTGGCGCCCGGCACCCACCTCGATCTGACGGACACCCTCGCGGCCCCCGCCCTGCCGGCGGGCGGTTTCGACGAGGCCTACCAGGCGGGTCTGACCCAGCGCCCCGAACTCGCAGCGCTGGATGCCCGGGAGAAGGCCGCCGAGAACCTGCGCCAAGCCGCCCAGGGCCTGCGTCTGCCCACCCTCGTGGCCACCGGGACGTATGGGTCCACAGGCCTCCAATCCCAGCCCTGGGTCAACACCTACCAGATCTCACTGGGCCTCCGGGTGCCCCTGTTCACCGGCGGCCTGGTGTCCTCCCACATCTCCCGCGCCAAGTCCGAGCAGAGCCGGGTTCAGGAAGCCCGGCGGGACATCCGCGCCCAGGTCGGCTACGAGGTCCAGGTGGCCCAGGCGGAACTGGATGCCGCGGCCCACGAGGTGGAGGTGGGCAACCTCGCCGTCTCTCTCGCTACGGAAGCGCTCACCCAGGCCCGGCACCGCTTTGAGGCCGGCGTGAGCAACAACATCGAAGTGATCAACGCCCAGGATGAACTGGCGCGCGCCACCGACAACCAGATCAGCGCCCTCTACCGCCTGAACCAGTCCCGCGCGGACCTGGCCCGAGCCACGGGGCAGCTGGAATCGTTCTTCGCACGCTGATGGAGACTCCCATGAATCAAGAAGCTTCCCCCGTGACGGACACCCCCAGCGGAGCCCCTGCCAGTGGTTCCCGGGCCATGCTGGCCCTCAAGATCGGCACGCCCATCGTGCTGGTCATCGCCGCTGGCATGTGGTTCTACACCCGCAACCGCGTGAGCACGGACGACGCCCAGGTGGACGGCCACCTGGTGCCGGTCTCCTGTCGCGTCTACGGTACCGTGGACAAGGTGCTGGTGGAGGACAACCAGGCCGTGAAGGCCGGCGATCCCCTGGTGGCCATGGATCCCCGGGACATCCAGGCGAAACTGGACCAGGCGAAAGCCGCCCTCGCCCAGGCCAAGGCCCAGGTCGAAGGCGCCCGGGCCGATCTGGAACGGGCCCGGGTGGCCTTCCAGCAGGCCAAGGGCTCGGACCTGGAGACCGCCAAGGCCAACCTGGATTCCAAACGGGCCAGCCTGGAGAAGGCGAAGACCGATGTCCAGCGCATGAAGCCCCTGGCCGAGCGGGAGGAGATCTCCGCCCAGCAGTTCGATGGCATCCGCACCCAGGCTGAGGTGGCCGACGGTGACTGGCGTGCCGCCCAGCAGAAGCTCAGTTCCCTCCAGCGCGAGGCGGATATTCGGAAAGTCGCCGTGGGCGCCTCTGAAGCCCGCCTGGCCTCGGCCCTGGCCCAGGTAGACCAGGCCCGGGCCAGCCAGGAGGGCCTCGAACTCCAGCTTGGTTACACCCAGATCCTCGCCCCCGTGGATGGCGTCGTCACCCGCAAGTTCGTGGAAGCGGGCCAGACCATCCAGCCGGGCCAGGGCCTCCTCACGCTGATTCCCCTCCACCAGACCTGGGTCACCGCCAACTTCAAGGAGACCCAGCTGGCGCGGATGAAGCCCGGCCAGGAAGCGGAAATCAAGGTGGACATGAACGGCGTGGTGCTCAAGGGCCACGTGGATTCCATCGCCGGTTCCACCGGCTCGCGCATGAGCCTGCTGCCCCCCGAAAACGCCGTGGGCAACTTCGTGAAGGTCGTCCAGCGCATCCCCGTGAAGATCCACATCGATGAAACGGAAGCCCATAAAGTCATCCTCCGCCCCGGCATGAACGTCGAGGCCACGGTGATCGTGAAGTGACCCAGCACCGCCGCATCAATCCCTGGATCATTGCCCTCACGGTGATGATCGCGACCTTCATGGAGGTCCTCGACACCAGCGTGGCCAACGTGGCGCTGCCGCACATCGCGGGGGACCTCTCGGCGACGGTGGAGGAGACCACCTGGGTACTGACGTCATACCTGGTGGCCAATGCCGTGGTGTTGCCGCTGGGTGGCTACTTCTCCAGCCTCATGGGCCGCAAGCGCTTCTACCTCACCTGCGTGAGCATCTTCACGGTGGCCTCGCTCCTCTGCGGCATCGCGCCCTCACTGGGCTGGCTCATCTTCTTCCGGGTGCTCCAGGGCCTCGGCGGCGGCGGCCTCCAGCCCATCTCCCAGGCCATCCTGGTGGAAACCTTCCCCCACGAGAAGCGCGGCGCGGCCATGGCCGTCTATGGCATGGGCGTGGTGCTGGCGCCCATCATCGGCCCCGTGCTGGGCGGATGGATCACGGACAATTTCAGCTGGCACTGGATCTTCCTCATCAACATCCCGGTGGGCCTCCTGTCCATCGCGCTCACCAGCTCGCTGGTGCAGGATCCCCCGAACTTCCACCGCATCTCCCTCAAGGAGGGCGCCCGGTTCGACTACCTGGGCATCGGTGTCATCACCCTGGGATTGGCGTCGCTGGAGATCGTGCTGGACGAGGGCCAACGCAAGGATTGGTTCTCCTCGAACTTCATCGTCTTCTTCGCCGTCGTCGCGGTGGTGGCCCTGCTCTACGCGGTCTACCACGAGCTGCGGAAGGAACGGCCCATCGTGGATCTGAGGCTGCTGAAGGACCGTACCTTCGCGGTCTCCATCCTCATGCTCTTCGTGCTCGGCTTCGTGCTCTACGGCAGCCTGGCGCTGCTGCCCATTTTCCTGCAGACGCTGCTGGGCTACTCCGCCCTGCTGAGTGGCTGGGTGTTGAGTCCTGGCGGCCTGGCGGTGCTGCTGATGATGCCCGTGGTGGCCATGCTGCTGAAGAAAGTCGACACCCGCTGGCTCATCGGCATCGGGTTCTTCACCTGCGGTCTCGGCCTCATCCAGATGTCGGGGTTCAACCTGCAGGTGGATTTCCAGACGGCCATGACCTCCCGCGTGGTGCAGAGCCTGGGTTTCGCGTTTCTCTTCATCCCCATCAACGTCTCCGCTTTCCAGCACATCCCGCATGAGAAGACAGCCTATGCCGCCGGTCTCATGAACCTGGTGCGCAACATCGGCGGCAGCACAGGCATCGCCATCGCCACCACACTGCTGTCCCGTCGCTCCCAGTTCCACCAGGCCAACCTCATCGGCCACCTGGCGCCGGGGGACCCCGCCTACCAGGGCTTCCTGGACCGGGCCACCCAGCTGGGCGTGCTCCGCGGTGGCCTGTCACCGACGGATGCGGCCCACATGGCGCAGGGCGCCGCCTACGGCACGGTGGTCAAGCAGTCGAGCATGATGGCCTTCTCGGACACCTTCTGGTTCATGGGCATCCTCTGCTTCTGCCTCTTCCCCCTGCTTTTCCTCATGCGGCGGAGCCGAGCCACGGGCCCCGTGGCCATCGACTGACCCGGCGGGGCGGATACCATGGGCGTCATGAGCCTGCGCAACCTGCCCCCCTCCGAGCGCGCCTTCGCGACCTTCGTGCTCCTGGCCATGGCGGCCTTCCTGACGGGTGGCTTGCTCTTCACTACCCGTCAGGAACGCGCCGGGATGGCCCAGGCTCCGGCCGCCAGACCCCGTCTCATGGCCATTCTCGAAGGCGTGATGGCCCCGAACACCAGCCCGGCTGAGACCGCCATGTTCCGCACCTGGGTGCAGGGTGGTGCCGCCCGGGAGGGCTTCGCCCCCGTGGAAGCCATCGTCACGAACAACTGCGCCAGCTGCCACGGCCCAGGCGGCCAGTTTCCCCGGATCACCAGCTACGAGGACCTGCGGCCCCTGGCCATGGAGGAGGCCTCGGACAGCCTCTATGCCACGATCGGCGCTCGGGGTCTCCATCTCGTGGCCTTCCCATTGGTCTTCCTGGCGGCGGCAGTCCTCTACCTTCGGCGGACGGCCTGGGCCAGTCGCAAGGGGCTCATGGGCGCTTCCGCGGTGGCGGTGCTCTTTGACATGGGCCAGTGGTGGCTGCGCCAGGGGCGGACCGGGATCGCCTGGGCGCCCTGGGCGGCCCTGGTCCTTGTCGCCACGACCTACTTAGCCCTGACGGGCATGGTGCTCGCGGATCTTTGGCACGGCTCCTCTGAAGGCCAGAGATAAAAGATCACCACCAAGGCACCAGACATCAGTTTGTCTCGCGTATCACCGCAGGTGATACCGAGAGGAAAAGCAGTTCTTATGTCTTGGTGGTGAAAAGTCTTTCCCCGACTTGGACGACCAGCCTACTGGGCCGCGGGCTCGTCTACGAAGTCGTCGTCCGAGAGGCCAGAATCTGGGGGGAGCTTGGCCAGCTCGGCCTTGACGAGGGTCTGGTGCAGAACCTCCTCGTCACGCAGCTCCTCGAAGAGGGCGCGGACCTTGGCATCCTTCAAAGCGGGGAGGGCCGCCACGAAGAAGGCATGGGCCTTGACCTCGGAAGCCAGGGCGGCCTTCATGGCCTGGCGTGGGCTCATGAAAGCCCGGGCCTCATCAAAGTCCGGGGCCTCCACATCGAAGATCATGGCCCGAGTCACAGTGGGTGTCAGACCGCCGAACAGCTGGCTCCGGCGGTCGGCCAGCTCCTGGCCATGTTTGGCCTCGTTGCCGGCCATGAGGCGGAAGAAGGTGGCCGCCTCCGGGGTGCGGTGCTGCTCCATCTGCGCTGCGAAGTCCTCGTAGCGCTCCTTCGCCTCATCCTCGATCAGGACAGCCAGGTCGAGGGCATCCATGAGGCTCAAGCGGGCGAAATCAATCTGCGTGGCCATGGTCGGCCTCCCGTCACTTCTTGATGAAGAGGTCCAGGATGCGCTCCTTGGGGAGGGCGTCCTTGGCCAGCAGCGCCTGACGCTCACGCACCAGGGCATCGTAGGTGGTTGGCGGCTCGGGGTTCCGGTAGAACACACCGAGGTGCATCTTCTGGCCGTACTGCTGGGCCAGATTCATGGCCGCCAGCCGGTCTGCCGGGTCGTGCCCCATGGCCGCCAGTGATTCACTGATGGCCTTGAGGCCCTTGATCTGCTGGGCCTCTTCGCCGTAGGTCACGCAGGGCGACTGGACATTCACGAAGGCGAAGCCTGGGTAGCGGATGGCCTCCTCGATGGTGGAGGCCATGCCTGCCAGATCCGTCGGCGAGGCCTGGGCCACGAAGCCGGCGCCGTAGGCCAGCACGTAGAGCAGCGGATTGACGGGGTTCTCAAGGCTCCCGTAGGGCGAGGTGCAGGTGGTGCGACCCTTCTGGGAGGTGGGTGAGAGCTGGCCCTTGGTGAGGCCGTAGATCTGGTTGTCCATCACGATGTAGGTGATGTCGATGTTGCGCCGGATCAGGTGGGCGATGTGGCCGCCACCGATGGAGAAACCGTCGCCGTCGCCGCCCGCCGCCAGCACCAGCAGGTCGGGGTTGGCCAGCTTGATGCCCTGGGCGATGGGCAGGGCCCGGCCGTGGACGGTGTTGAAGCCGTAGGCCGTGGTGTAGCCGGGGATGCGGCTGGAGCAGCCGATGCCCGAGATGAAGGCGACCTCGTGCGGCGGGCGCCCGATGGCGGCCAGGGCCCGGTAGATGCCCTGCACCACGGAGTAGTCACCGCAGCCGGGGCACCAGATGGGCTTCAGGTCGCTCTTGTAGTCTTTCGCTTGGAATTCGCAGGTAGCGCTCATGGTGAACCTCACTCCTGGGGCTGAAGCTTGCCCTCGTGGCTGCGCTGCAGCTCCGAGAGGAGATGGTGGAGGGCCGCGACGATCTCGCCGGGCAGGAAGGGGTTCGCGCCGCTGCGGGCCAGGGACTGCAGGCCCTTGGGCAGGTCGAGGTGCATGCGCAGCACCTTGAAGGTCTGGGCCAGGTGGGACTGCTCGACGACGAGGCCCTTCTGCACCGAGGCGAAGAAATCGCGGTAGGTCTGCTCGGCCACGGGATAGAGCAGGTAGGGCACCATGAGCTTCACATCCAGGCCCTCGGCCCGGGCCATCTGCAGCGCCTCGCGGCAGACGCCGGCCACGCTGCCCCAGGCCACCAGGGCCAGCGGCGCATCGGGGTTGCCGGTGATCTCGAAGAGATCTTTGCGCTCCTTGAGGGGGTCCAGCTTCTTGATGCGCTTGTCGTTCATGCGCGCATGGACGGAGCCGCTGTTCGTGGGCGCGCCGGATTCCACATGCTCGATGCCGGAAGCCAGGTAGGTGCCGCCGAGCAGGCCCGGGTGGCTGATGGGGCTGATGTGGTTCTCGGTCTGCTTGAACCGCTTGTAGTCCTGCAGGTCCGAGCCCGTGGGGGCAAGGCGGTTGATGATCTTGAACTGGCTGGTGTCGATGGGATCCAGCGTCTCCTTGCGGGAGGCGATCTCCTGATCGGAGAGGATGATCACCGGCGTCTGGTAGTACTCGGCGATGTTGAAGGCCTCGATGGTGGTGCGGAACGTGTCGGCCACGGAGGTGGGGGCCAGCACGGGGCGGATCACGTCGCCATGGGCGGAGAAGGCGGCCGCGAAGAGGTCGGACTGCTCGGTCTTGGTGGGCAGGCCCGTGGAGGGGCCGCCGCGCTGCACGTCCACGATCACCAGGGGCAGCTCGGCGATGCTGGCGAGGCCCATCATCTCCGACTTCAACGAAAGGCCCGGGCCGCTGGTGGCGGTCATGGCCTTCTTGCCAGCGAAGGAGGCGCCCACGGCCGCGCCGATGCCCGCGATCTCATCCTCGGCCTGCAGCACGGCGCCGCCGTACTTCCAGACGTGGTTGGTGAAGAACTGCATGATCTCGGTAGAGGGCGTGATCGGGTAGCCGCCGAAGAACTGGCAACCAGCGAAGATGGCGGCGGCGGCACACATGTCGTTGCCATCGGTCAGGAGCTTCACGCCACCTTTGCCCGCGGAGGGTTCGATGGTCATGTCCGCCTTGAGGGGATGCGCCTGCGCGAAGGCCATGCCCGCATCGAAGGCCTTTTGGTTGGCTTCGACGAGTTCCTGGCTTTTCTTGGCCAGCTTCTTGGAGATGCCCTTCATCACGGCCACCGCGCCGATGCCGAACCAGCCGGCAATCAGGCCCAGCACCACAGTGTTCTTGGCGCGCTCGGTGCCGGCGGTCTCCTTGGCCATCGCGGCGATGGGCACCGCGATCACCTGCAGGGGCGTCACGCCCACCAGGGGGATCTGGTTCTCGGCCACGCCGGTGGCGGCCTCGTAGATCACCACGGTGGTACCAGCCACCGGAAGCTCGGCGCCGAACTTGAGGAAGTCCTCCCAGTTCAGGGCCACGGCCACATCAAGGTTGCCGCCTGGATTCAAGACCGGATCCGTGCTGATGCGCACGCGACAAGAGGATTCACCACCGCGGATCTGCGAACCGAAGCTCTTGGTCATCACGCCGTGATAACCCTCGGCCGAAGCGGCCTGGAGAAGGGAGTCGCCGGCAGAGACGATGCCATCGCCTCCTGAGCCGGCCATTCCGAAGACAAGATCCTTGCGCATGGGCACCTCGGACTGAGGGTGATGTAGGCGGGCCCCGGGCCGCTTTGACGCTGCCCGGCACCGCACACTGGGAGACGCAGTGTCGTCTCTTCCACCCTACGCCTGGGGGGCATTGCTTTTCATCACACCTTCCCGGCGGGAAATCGCTGCCAGCGCGGTGTCAACCCAATTGGGCCATGTCTTCCGGGGCGCCGATGCTCAGAGCCGAGACCTCCAGGCCCCGCTCCTTGGCCTGTCGTTTCACCAGGCCCGCCAGAACCTTCCCTGGTCCCAATTCGAAGAAAGAGGTGACTCCCTGGTCCAGCAGCAGGTCCATGGTGGCCTGCCAGCGCACCGCGCCCGGGATCTGGCGCACCAGTCCGTCCCGCAGAACCTCGGGCGCTGAGACAGCGGCTGCGTCCACATTGTTGACCAGGGGGCAGATGGGTGTCTTGAAGGCCAAGTTGCCCAGGGTGGGGGCCATGCGGGCCTGGGCGGGCTCCATGAGCGGGGAATGGAACGGCGCACTCACGGGCAGCTTCATGACCTTGCGCCCGCCCCTGGCCTTGACGGCTTCCAGAGCCGCCTCCACCGCCTCGGCATGTCCCGCGATGACGATCTGGCCGGGACCATTGAAGTTGGCGGGCACCACGATCTTGCCGGTCGCGGCGGCCGCCTCGGCGCAGCTGGCCTCCACATCCGCCTGGCTCATGCCCAGGATCGCCGCCATGGCGCCCACGCCCACGGGCACGGCCTCCTGCATGGCCCGGCCGCGCTCACGCACCGTGCGGACCGCATCCTGGAAACCCAGGGCGCCCAGGGCCACCAGGGCGCTGTACTCGCCCAGCGAGTGGCCCGCGGCGAAATCGGGCTTCGGCAGCCGGTGGGCCCAGGCGCGCACCACCATGGTGCTGTGGGTGAGGATGGCGGGCTGGGTGTGCTCCGTCAGCTTCAGCGTGTCTTCCGGCCCCTCGGCCATGAGCTTCGAGAGCGGGAAGCCCAAGGCAGCGTCAGCGTCCTGAAGCACCGCCCGTGCCGCAGGCTCGGCCGCCGCCAGGGCCACGCCCATGCCCACCGCCTGCGACCCCTGCCCCGGAAACAGCCAAGCCACCTTGCTCATAGAGAACCTCCCCGACCACTCGAACTTGAACTGCTTACCACCAAGGCACCAAGACACCAAGAAAGACAACGAACTTGCCTTTGCAGTTCTTGGTGTCTTGGTGTCTTGGTGGTGAATCCTTTCCCGGAAGCCGCCTCAGTCCTGGGGCAGCAGCAACGCCACGCGCTCCTGGATGCGCTCGTGGAGGTGGTGCTCTACGGCGCGCAGGGCGGCCCGGATGGCGTTCCGCACGGCCTTGTGGTCGCTGCGGCCGTGGCCGATGATGCTCACGCCCTTCACGCCGAGCAACGGCGCGCCGCCGTACTCCGAGTAGTCCAGTTTCTTCTTGAACCGCTTCATGGCGGGCTTCGCGAGCAGGCCGGCCAATTTGGTGATGGGCGACTCCATGAAGCTGTCCCGCAGGCCGCCGATGATGCCCTCGGCCAGGGCTTCGCTGGACTTCAGCACCACGTTGCCCACAAAGCCATCGCAGGCGATGACGTCGAAGTTCCCGTTCCAGATGTCCCGGCCTTCAGCATTGCCTTCAAAGCGGATCCCCATCTCACGCAGCATGGCGGAAGCGTCCTTGGTGACATCAGTACCCTTGCCGTCCTCCTCGCCCACGCTGAGGATGCCGACGCGGGGGCGTTCGAGCCCGAGGACTTCCTCGGCGTACACCGAACCCATCACCGCGAACTGGGCAATGTGGTCGGCCCGGCTGTCCACGTTGGCGCCCACATCGAGGAGCACGGTGGGGCCGCCCTTCATGTTGGGCAGGACGCTGGCCAGCGCCGGCCGATCCACGCCGTCGAGCTTGCCGATGACGAGGCTCGAGGCCACCATGGCGGCCCCGGTATGACCCATGGACACCACGCCGTGGGCCCGCCCCTCGCGCACAAGCTGGGCGGCCACACGGATGGAGCTGTCCTTCTTTTCCTTCAGGATGCTGGTGGCCTTGTCATCCATGACCACAGTCTGGGAGGCGTGCACCAACTCCGTGCGGGCCAGCAGCTCCGGCGTGAAGCCGTGGCGAACTAGCTGCGGACGCAGCACCGCCTCATCCCCGACGAGGAAGAGGAAGAGCTCCGGCCAAACCTGAAGGGCCTCCCGGGCACCCAGCAACGTGGCATGGGGGGCATGGTCGCCCCCCATGACGTCCAAAGCGATGCGATGGCCGTCCACTGCCTTAGGCAGTAGCGGCGACGTGGACGGCCAGCTTGCCGCGGTAGAAGCCGCAGCTGGGGCACACGCGGTGGGGCAGCTTGGGGGTCTGGCAGTTGGGGCAGGTGCTGGCGCTCATGACCTCCAGAGCGTCGTGGGTGCGCCGGCGGTCGCGGCGGGCCTTGGAATGGCGGCGCTTGGGATTCGGCATGGCTTGCTCCTAGGGGGAAAATGCAAAGTTTCAGGTTAAGGGTTTCAGGATTCCGGGTCCAGCTTGATTCCCGCCAGGGCCTTGGTAAGGGCCTGGTTGAGCGCTGAGGGGGCCTGCACGGAATCAGGCGGGCACTGGCAGGGGCCCTTGTTCCAGTTCTTACCGCAGGTGGGGCAGAGGCCCTTGCAGTCCTCGACACAAAGGGGGTGCATGGGGGCCTGGAGCTCGAACTGCTCACGCACCAGCTCGGTTTCGTCCAGGAGGTCCTCGGGCAGGAAGACCACGTCCAGATCCTGGGAGCCCAGGGTGTGGGAGCCACGACCCACCAGGTCCGGATCCTTGCTGCCCAGGAATTGACTTTCCACCATGAGGGGGCGGTCCAGGGGCGCGAGGCAGCGGCTGCAGGTCCCCTGCCACACCGCCTCGCCCTTCACTTCCAGGAACACGTCCCCGTCGGAAGCCAGCGCGAACACAGACCAGGTCAGGTCGCGCAGGGAGACACCGCCCTCCAGCGTCACCTGCTCGGTGGTGCCGTTCAGACGGAGGCCCTCGGGGGGCAGCTTGTGGAGGTCAATCACTTCTTGGCTCCGGCATCCGCGGCCGGGGTGTCGGCCTTGGGGGCTGCATTGGAACCTGATGAGCTGACTGGGGAGGAACCGGTCACCTGGCCGGGAGTCCGGGTGATGGGCCCCGCATCCTCCTGGTTGCCGGGATCGCCGGCGCACTTCAGCTCGTAGGTGGCGCGGCTGGACTTGCCCTCGTAGGGCTGGCCGAAGGGGTCCTGGGCGGGCATGCCGGTCTTGATGAGGCTTTCCTTCACCAGCGAGGAGTTGCCGTCGATCATGGCGTCGTAGCTGCCGAAATCCGGGAAGCGACCGTACTTCAGGTAGTACTGGTCCAACCCCTCGGCCACGATCTTGAGGTCATCCTGGGCCTTGAGGTAGCGGGCTGCGGCAGAGTGCTTCTTGTACTGCGAGAAACCCAGGGTGCCCAGGACGGCGATGATCATCATCGCCACCAGCAGCTCCAACAGAGAGAAACCGCGGTCTCGGCGGCAGGCGGTGGTCGGGGTCATGGGAGGGTCCGGTGAGAGGGCTCGTCTGCGTCGCATCCGAGCGTTCCAGTGTGCCAGGAATGGCTGAAAAAGCAAGGTTTCATCGGCTTCATGCGTCCTTGCCGCCTTCGGTTCCGCCGCCTTCTTCCACCGCGGGGGCCGGGAAGTCCGCAGGCCAGGGGAAGTCCTGTGGCAACGCCTCCAGGCCGCCCAGTTCGGCCAGCCAGTACCGGTAGGCCCGGAAGCTCATGCCGAGCCGCTTCCCGGCCTTGGTCTTCACGCCGCCCACGTCCTCCAGGGCCCGCCGGAGGAAGTGGCCTTTCAGGGCGGTGATCCAGGCCTCCAGGTCGAAACCCTCCGGCGGGATGGTCAGGGGCGGCGGGCGGAGGCCACCTTCCGCCGCAGGATTCTGCCCAAAACCATCAGGCAACAGGTCCTTGGTGATGGGACCGCCGGCGTTGAGCGCCACACAGCGCTCCATGAGGTTTTCCAGCTCCCGCACATTGCCGGGGAACCGGTAGGCCAGCAGTTGGGTCATGGTGTCCGGGTGGAGTTGCATGGGGGGCTTGCCCAGCTTCTGGCAGAACCGCCGCAGGAAGTGCTCGGCGAGCACCGGCAGGTCCTCGGGTCGCTCCCGCAGGGGCGGCAGCTCGATCTGGAGAATGTTCAGCCGGTAGAACAGGTCCTCGCGGAAGGCCCCGGACTCCGCCCTGGCCCGCAGATCCCGGTTGGTGGCAGCGATGACACGCACGTCCACCGGCCGCTCTTCCGTGGCGCCCAGGCGGCGCAGGCGGCGCTCCTGGAGCACCCGCAGCAGCTTCACCTGGAGGGACAGTGGCATCTCGCCAATCTCATCCAGGAACAGGATGCCGCCGCCAGCCTCCTCGAAGAGGCCGCGCTTCATGGCCCCGGCGCCGGTGAAAGCCCCCTTCTCGAAGCCGAACAGCTCGCTTTCCAGCAAAGCCTCGGGCAGGGCCCCGCAGTTCACGGCCACAAAGGGCCCCTTGGCCCGGTCGGAATAGCGGTGGATGAGCCGGGCCACCACCTCCTTGCCGGTGCCGCTTTCGCCCGTGAGCAGTACCGTGGTGTCCGCGCGGGAGACCTTGCCGATGAGCGCGTTGATCTTCCGCATGATGGGGCCCACGCCCACCAGCTCGCCCAGGTCCTGGGGCAGCGGCGCGGCCGGTTCTGTGGCGGCCAGCAGGCCCTTCAGCGTGCCGATGAGCTCGTCGTGCTTGAAGGGTTTCGTGATGAAGTCCACGGCCCCCTGGTTCAGGGCCTCCACCGTGGTTTCCGTGGTGGCGTAGGCGGTCATGATCACCACCGGCGTCTCCAGCCCCTGCTCCTTCATCCAGGTGAGCAGCTCGATGCCGGAGCCGTCCTTCAGCTTCAGATCGGAGAGCACGCCATCGAACGTGGTCTCCCGGAGGGCCTGCTGGCCCTCTTCGATGCCTGCGGCAGCCTCGCACCGGAAGCCGGCCCCTTCCAGGGCCAACGTCAGCACCTCCCGAAGGCCGGGTTCATCCTCCACCAGCAGGATCCGTTGGGTCGTGGCGAGGGACATGGCAACCTGGAGAAGTGACGCGTTAGGTCAGTTATCCTATCTTGAACCTTAGGGGTCTGATTTCAAAATGGGGTGTGGCCGCGCAGGGGGCACCGCCCAAGCGAGACAAGGAAAGCGACGATGGCAATAGCGGCACTATTGGCGAGAAGCTTGACGCAGTATCGCGCCGGGCGCTGCCCCCTGCCCTTCGGGACGGGCCCAGCCGCGCGCCCAGGTGCGTTGGTGGCCTTGAACGATGTCCCGCATCGCCCTGCGGCCGCCGCCTTCCTGGATCACGCGGCTGGACCCGTCGCGGCTCGCATCCATTTTGAAAACAAACCCCTAGCTGGAGTCCCGTGAAGCACGTCGTGTTCGCGCACCGGAAGCTGTCCTTCGGGGGGGGCGAGCGGGTGCTCCTGGAACAGGTAGCGGCGCTGGCGGATCTGCCCGTGAAGGTAACCGTGATCTTCCGGAAGGATCCGGGAAAACGTGACCTCGAACCGGAATTGCGCGCCCGCAACCCGAACGTGGCCGAAGTGATCCATCTCCCCGGGGCCGTGGGTGCCTTCCGTTGGCTGCGCCAGACCCGGCCGAACCTGCTGGTGCTTTGCAACCACAAGGGGGTCCAGCGCGCCCTGCCCTGGCTGGCGCGGTTCGGTGTGCGAATCCCTACGGTCCTCACCCTGCACGAGCACTACGAGCGCCACCTGCGGAAGTACCGCGGCATCCGAAACCTCGTGGACCGCTGGATCTGCACCTACGACTTCACCGACGCCGTGCGGGAGCACCTGAGCGCCGCCCCGTGCAGCATCATCCATCCCCTGTACCCGCGGCCTGAGGCCCGACCTGTGGACGCCGAGGAGCGCCGGGCCGTTCGGCGCGAGCTGGGCCTGCCGGAAACTGGCCCATTGGTGGGTTACATAGGCCAGATCGATGGCCGCAAGGATCCCGTCTCCGTGCTGCGCTTCGCCGAAAACCTGCTTGGCGCCACTGTGCTGTTCGCGGGACGGGAGGAACCGGCAACCGCAACGGCCCTCCAGGCGGCCCTGGAGGCATCCCCCTTGAAAGAGCGCACCCGCCGCCTCGGCCCCCTGCCCGATTTGGGCATGGCCTTCGCGGCCCTGGACCTCTACGTGATGACCAGCCGCAACGAGGGCTTCTTCCCCCTGGCCCTCATCGAGGCCCTGGAACGAGGCGTGCCCGTGCTGGCGCCCACCGTGGGGGGTATCGGCTCCGTGCTGAAGGATGGAGAAGGCGGGTTCCTCATCCGGAAGCCCGACGACCGGCGCGCCATCGATGGGGCCCTCCTCCGGGCTACTGCCGCGCGTCTGGGGCCGCTCCTGGCGGATCCCGCGGCCTGGGAGGTCCAGCGGGCCAAGGCCCACGCCTTCGGCACGGCCCTGACCCGGAACTACGACGCTGCCGCAAAGTTCCGGGAGGCGCTGTCGCCATGGCTGTGATTCCCGACCACGCCACCTGGGTGCGCTTCCCGCGGTTCGTGGGGGATGCCGCCATGCAGCTTCCGGTGCTACGCCTCCTCCGGGAGATCGACGCTGGACCCCTTGTCGTCTGGGGGCCGAAAAGCACCGTGGGACTGGTGGCGGAGACGTGGTTCTGCGACGCGGCCTTGCCGGACGAGGGCAAGCCCGGTCCCTTTGCCATGGCGCGCGTCCTCCGGAAGCACCGGGCCGCCCGCAGCATCCACTTCCCGAAATCCCTGCGGCCCGCGCTGGCGGCCTGGCTGGCCTGGGTCCCGGAGCGCATCGGCGTGGACGAAAGCCTGGCGGGCCTCTTCAACACCCACAGCGGGCCCTTCTGGGACGCGGAGGGGCCCTTCCTCCTCCGCTACCACGCCGTGCTGAAACGGCGCTGGCCAGACCTGCCGCCCATGCCCTTCGCTGACTTCGACCCGGGCGTGGCCATCGAGAAGCCCTCGCAGCGCTACCTCTGCCTCATGCCTGGATCCACCTGGCCGTCCAAAGCCTGGCCCGTGGACCACTTCCGAGCCCTCTTGCTGAAGGCCCGAACCGAGGGATTCGCCGTGGTGGTGCTCGGCTCGCCGGATGAAGCGCCCACATGCTCGGCGGTGGCCGGTGCAGAAGGCATCAACCTCTGCGGCAGGACGACCCTCAAGGAGGCCGCCGCCTGGATGCGCGGGGCCGCGGCGGTCATGGGCAACGACTCGGGGCTCAGCCACCTGGCCGCGGCCACCGGCGCGCCGGCCTTGGCACTCTATGGCGCCACGGACCCGGGCGGGTCCACGCCCTGGGGCCCCAGAAGCCGTGGCTTGCGGAAGGAGGGCATCCCCTGCGCCCCCTGCTTCAAGCGGGACTGCTTCACGCCGGGGCACCCCTGCCTGGCGGAGATTGGGCCCGACCAGGTCTGGGCTGAGCTGAAAGAACTCATCTCCGGCTAGAATCACAGGTCTTCCTGCGAGGTCCCGCATGCTCCGTCGCCTCCTTCTCGCTTGCGCCGCCATCACGCTCACGGCCCAGGCGCCCATCATCAGCTTCGACAAGACCCACCACGACTTCGGCCGGATTACGCCGGACCGCAAGGTGGCTGCGAAGTACCACGTCACCAACACCGGCAACGCCATCCTGAGCATCACCCAGGTGCGACCCAGCTGCGGCTGCACCGCCACCGTGATCGGCAAATGGTCGATCGCTCCCGGCGAGGGCACGGACCTCGAGGCCACGTTCGATCCGCGGGGCCTCAAGGGCGGCGTGCGCAAATCCATCGAGGTGGTCAGCAATGACCCCAAGAATCCGGCCGTGAGCCTGACCCTTGAGGCGGAAGTGGTGCAGGAGATCATGCCCTCCGTGGATTCCGTTTATTTCCACAACGTGCCCAAGGCTGCCATTTCCCGCAGCACCGTGCGCTACGCCAGCGGCAGTGGCGAACCCGTCCAGATTGTGGACGTGAAGGCCCCTGGCGCCCCTTTCCTCGCCTTCGCCTACCGGCAGGAGGGCAAGGATCTGGTCATGGAAGTGGCTTTCGACGGCCGCAAGGTGCCCATCGGCCGGTTCCGCGGCGTCGAGGAGGCCACGGTGCACTTCAAGAACCCTCGTATGAACCAGCTGCCCCTGAACATCCAGTGGGAGCTGAAGCCTGCGGTCCAGGCCACTCCCGCTGAACTGGTGTTCCAGGACACCGCCGGCCGGGAACTGCGGCAGAAGCTCACCCTGAAGCAGGCAGATGGCCACCCCTTCCGCGTCACCGGAAGCCGCTGTTCCCTCGCGGGTGTCCGGGTCGAGGGCTCCGGCCCGAAAGCGGCCACCCAGGAGCTGTCCGTGGTGTTGCCCGCCTCCCTGCAGGCCGGCAGGTACAGCGAAGTACTGTCCCTGAACACCGACGACCCGGATCAGCCCGAATTGACGATCCGCTTGGCAGCGATCTTGAAATAGCAACAAACCGTCAATGCCATCCGGAATTATCCTTCGCCCTGCTCGGGGCCGGGGCTAGCCTGGAAGGATGCTGGAGTCCCGCAAGTCCCACCTCGTCGCTGTCGTCGCCATGGCCGCCACCGCGGCGGTGTGGGGTGGCGGCTTCCCTGCCACCAAATACTGCCTGCAGGCGGGCCTTTCCGTGGGAGCGCTGCTGACCCTCCGGTTCGCCATCGGGACGGCGGGCCTGGGTTTGATGATGCTGCTGCTCAAGGTGCCCATCCGGCGGCGGGACGCCCTGGACGGCCTCTGGTTGGGCCTGGTGCTGGCTACCCTGTTCTGGCTCCAGACCGATGGCCTCCGGTTCACCACGACCTCGAAATCCGGATTCATCACGGGGCTCTACGTGATCTTCACCCCCCTGGTGGCTCTGCTGGCGGGCGATCGCCTGCGGCCTTCGCACGGCCTGGCCGCCCTGGTGGCCCTCACGGGACTGGCTTTGCTGGTCCGCGAGCCTGGGGCCGCCTGGGGGGGCTGGAACCGGGGAGATTCCGAGACCCTGCTGGCCGCTGTGCTGTGCGGATTCCACATCGTGATGACGGCGCACTTTTCCCGTCGCTCGTCGGGTTGGGTGTTGGCCTTCATGCAGGTGGCCGTCACTGGCGCCATCTCGCTGGCCATCACGCTCGCCCTCCCCGCGCCGTACGGCTTCCAGGGCGCCGGCGTCGCCCTGGCCCGGGCTGGCACCTGGGTTTCGCTCGGCTTCATGGGCCTGCTGGCCACCACCCTCGCCTTCTATGTGCAAAGCACCATGCAGGCCCGCCTGGGCGCCACCGAAAGCGCCATCCTGTTCAGCCTGGAACCCGTGTACACCGCCCTCATCGCCGTCAGCGGTGTCGTCCCAGGCGTCCTCGAACACCTGGGGCCCAGCCAGCTGGCCGGTGGCCTTCTGATCCTCGCCGCCACCTTCGTGGCAGAGCTGGGACCAAGGCTGCTGAAGCGGCTCCAGCGCCCGGAACCGGAAGAGGCCATCGGATAGCCGGTATCCTGGATGTGGAAGAGGAGTCGGGCATGTTCATCGTCACGGGCGGCGCGGGATTCGTGGGCAGCAACGTAGTGCGGCAGCTGAACCGCCGCGGGCACACGGACATCCTCGTGGTGGACAACCTGGCCCGGGCGGAGAAGGCCCGGAACCTGGCGGACCTCACCCTCTCCGACTACATGGACAAGCGGGAGTTCCGGGCGCGTCTCGACGCCGGCACCTTGGATCTTCAGCCCGAGGCTGTGTTCCACAACGGCGCCTGCTCCGACACCATGGAGACCGACGGCCGCTACATGATGGAGAACAACTTCGGCGATTCGAAGGCCCTGCTGCACTGGTGCCTGGCCCGGAAGGCGCCCCTGGTCTACGCCAGCAGCGCCGCCACCTACGGCGCCAGCACGGACTTCGAGCCCGTGCCGAAGAACGAGGGTCCGCTGAACGTCTACGGCTACTCCAAGCTGGCCTTCGATCAGCATGTGCGGAGCCTCCTGCCGGCCATCCAGAGCCCGGTGGTAGGGCTGCGCTACTTCAACGTCTTCGGCCCCCGCGAGCACCACAAGGGCCGCATGATGTCCGTGCTTCACCAGCTGCTGCGCCAGTTGAAGGAGACTGGCGTCTGTCGCCTCTTCGAGGGCACGGATGGCTACGCCAACGGCGAGCAGCATCGCGACTTCATCTTCGTGGGTGACATCGTGGCCATCAACCTGCACTTCGGCGGCGCGGGCATGGCGAAAGGCATCGTCAACGCCGGCACCGGCAAAGCGCGCAGCTTCAACGACATCGCCCAGACCCTCATCACCCACCTGGGTCAGGGACGCATCGAATACATCCCCTTCCCCGAAGCCCTACGCGGCAAGTACCAGAGCTTCACCCAGGCCGACGTGCGCAGCCTGCGGGCGGCCGGCTACACCGCTCCCTTCACGGAGCTGGAGGTCGGCATCGCCGCGACCTTGGCGGAAATCTAGGTTCGTCTCGGATCCTCGAAAAAACAGGAACACAGAGGACACTGAGTTCGCACAGAGGACGCAGAGAGAGACAGGTCAGGGTTTTCTCTGCGCCCTCTGTGTTCCTGTTTTCAGGCCCAGGACGGACTTCAGGCTTTCCGGTCCAGGATCACCAAGGTCACGTCGTCCACGAACGGCGCGGGGGCGTTGAAAGCGCGGGCCTGGGCGATGACGGAGGCCGCCGCCTCGTCGGCCCCGGCGGGAAGCTCCGCGCAGATGCGGCGCAGGCCGGCCTCTTCCAGCATGGTGCGATCCTCTCGCTCCACCTCCACCAAGCCATCCGTATAGAGCACGAGCCGATCTTCGGGCAGGAACTCCGCATCATGTTCCAGGAAGGGGAGCTGGGCATCCAAGCCCAGCATGAAGCCCTTTCCCCGCAGGACTTCGGAACGCTGAAGCCCGCCCCTGGAGCCCCGCACGATGCGCAGTGGGGCGCAGTGGCCGGCTGCCACGTAGCGGATGCGGTCCGTGGCGGGATCCAGACGGCCCAACCAGGCCGTGGCGAACTGTTCGGCCAGGGTGGAGCGGCAGAGATCCTCATTCATGCCCATGGCCCAGGCCAGGGGTTCGCCGCCCAGGCGCACCTGGTTCTCGAAGGAGGTCTTCACCATGGCCGAGATGAGCGCCGCGGTGACCCCGTGGCCGCTCACGTCCGCGATCATCATGGCCGTGCAGCCATCCGCCAGTGGCAGCACCGCGTAAATGTCCCCCCCGATGCCCGCGGCCGGAAGGTAGCGATGCGTGTAGCTCACACCCCGCCCCTCACCCGGAAGTTTGGGCAGCAGACCCATCTGCAGGGCCGCGGCCAGCTCCATCTCCTCCCGTACGCGCTCCTGGAAGGCGGTCAGCTCCTTGTTCTGGCGCTTGATCTCCTTCTGCATCCCGATGAGGCGGAAGGTGGAGTCCACCTTGGCCAGCACCTCCTGCGCATGGAAGGGCTTCGGGATCATGTCGTCGGCACCCAGGGAGAGGCCGCCAATCCGTGAGGCCGTGCCGTCCAGGGCGGACAGGATGATGAAGTAGATATCCTGCGTGGCGGGATCGCTCTTGACCCGCTTGCAGAGTTCGTCGCCGGACATCTCCGGCATGCGCAGATCCGAAATGATGAGGTCGGGCTTCAGGCGGCTCATCTCCCCGAGGGCTTCGACGCCATGGCCAGCAGTCAGGACCTGGTAGCCCGCCCGCTTGAGGTAGAAGCTGAGGATATCCCGGATGGGCGCTTCATCATCCACCACCAGGACTACGCCCTTGGCCATGCAGAGCCTTCAGGGAGCGCCGTTCCCGACTGTCACGCGCCGCGGAGGGCGTCCTGCTCGGTGGCGAAGATGGAGAAGTAGTTGGTGAGGTTGGTCTGGTCGAAGGTCTTTTTCACCGGAGCAGGCAGGCAGGACAGATGGAGCTTCCCGCCGGACTTGTCCACGCTGTTCCGGGCAGCGACCAGGAGGCCGAGACCCGAGGAATCGATGAAGCTCACGCCCTCCAGGTTGATCACCAGGAGTTTCGGCTGCGCCGTGGCCACTGTTTCCCGGATCACATCCCGCAGCTGGGCGGTCACTTCGAAGTTGACCTTGCCCTGGATCGACACCACGGAAGCGGTGCCCTCTTGGCGGGTCTGGATGTTCAGCATGATTCCTCCTGAAGAATTCCCTGAAGTACTCGCCGCCGCGCAGCGTCACGCTGGCGTTGTTTGTATTCCGAATGGGATGCAGGACCTGATCGTGAGCTTTGAAACCCTGATTGTTCCATCACTTGGACTTCATGTGCGAAGAAGAAAGTAAACTCCTCCTGTTCCTGGATCAACTCTGGAATCCCGGCGAGGTCCGCCAAGTCCCCGTGCCCGAGGGCTCGGAGCCGTTCCTGGACGGCCTCCAGGGCAGATCCGCCCGGTCCTGGAAGGCGGACCAGCGTGCGTGCCGTAAACTGGATGGCCGAGTAATCCTTGCTGGAGAACGGGTTCTGTTCGACGCCGCCGGACTTGAGGGCCAAGGTGCTGCTGAGGGCCTGCCGGGCCTCGGGAGTCAGATCCTGGATCTGGAACAGGGGTGGCAATGACTCCGTCCAGGCGGCGAGGGCGTCCAGGTCGATCATCAGGTTGCGGCTTCGGCTGGGCTTGATGTGCGTGGGCATCAGCACGTGATGGTCCAGGAGGAAGCGGATGGCCATGAGCACGCCCAGGCGGTCCTCAGCCACGAAGCGGATGCCGATCTGGTCGTAGATGGTCTCGGCGACGTTCTCGGGCTTGTGGAGCATCTTAAGGAGCATGGAGACCCGGTCCTTGTTCTCCTTGCGCTCCACAGCCACCAGAGGCACCTCGTAGGCGCCCCGCAGCAGCCAGTTCCCGTTCTCGCAGACAAGGAACTGGTCGTAGCGGCTGAAGACCTGACGCTGGATCTCCGGGAGGAACCGGAGGTTCACGTTGTGGTCCACATGGAAGAGGGTGTGCATCACCCGCAGGATCGAGCAGGCCCAGCGACCGCTGGAGGTGCGGGGGCGCTCCGAAGCCCAGACCAGAAGGTCTAGGGGATCCCCGACGGCCCGCAACTCGTTCGGAACATGCAGGTTCGTGCCCTCGAGCACCACGCCCTCGAGGAAGTCGATGGCATCCTCGTAGATCCTGGCCACCCGGGCCCGCTGGGTGGGCACGCTCATGTCGTAGCCGTAGTTGAGGGCGAAGGTCCAGGCCTCGTCGAGGGACTGGATACGGAGGCCATCCAGGTCGATGGGGGACCCCCCGCCGAGGATCACCTGGGTGACTTCTGGTGGCATGGGGAAAAGGGCGTGATGGCGCATGACGTCGAGCATCTTTACCGATTCTCTCACTATGGATCATAAAAAAACGGGGCGTCTTAAAAAGAGACGCCCCGTTGAATACCGATTTTATCCTACTTGATGGCGAAGGCGGCGACGAGCACGTAAATCACGAGGGCCTCGATGAGCGCCAGACCGATGATCATGGTGGTGCGGATGTTACCGGCGGCCTGGGGGTTGCGGGCCACGCCCTCGCAGGCGGCGACCACAGCCTTGCCCTGGGCCAGACCGCAACCGGCGGCGGCGATGGCGAGGGCGATGTGGGCCGTGAACTGGCCTTCAAAGAGGCTCTTGGTGGCGGCGGGGGCGCCCTGCGCGAAGGCGACGGCGGCCAGGGTGAACAGGAAGGCGGTGGTAAGGAACTTCTTCATGGTGGTGCTCCTAAGTGGTGCCCGAAGGGTTCGGAATCCCGCGGGCGGTTGAATGCTTTTCACATGCGGAAAACGCGAGCGGGCCCGGCCTGTTCGCGTTATTGGTAGGTTCAATGTTCGTGGCTGACGGCACCGCTGAGATAGATCACGGCCAGCATGGTGAATACGAACGTCTGGATGAGCCCGAAGAAGAGGCCCAGGAACATCATGGGCACCGGCAGCAGAATGGGCATCAGGCCGAAGAAGATGCCCGCCACCACGTGCTCACCGGCGATGTTGCCGAAGAGACGGAGGGAATGGCTGAGGATGCGGCTGAGGAGGCCAAGGATCTCAAGGGGGAACATCAGGGGCATCAGCCACCAGATGGGGCCTGCGAAGTGCAGCCAGTACTTGCCGACGCCCTGCTCCTTCATGCCCTGGAAGTTGTAGTAGCCGAACACCACGAGGGCCGCGCCCAGGGTGATGTTCCAGTTGCTGGTGCCGGGGCTGAGACCGGGCAGCAGGCCGAAGAGGTTGTTGAAGAAGACGAAGAGCGCCATGGTCCCGATGAAGGGCAGGTGCTTCTCCCCGTGGTGGGCGATGTTGTCATTGATCATGCCCTTGAGCCACTCAACGACGCCCTCGAACATCTGCTGAAGGGGACCGGGGATGCGAGACAGGTTCTTTCGCACCAGGGCCGTGAAGAGCATGGCCACAAGGGCCGCCAGGGCCGCGTTCAACAGGTGGTCATAGCGCTCGAGGATGGACAGGGCCGCCCCATGGGCGAACCCGGGCCACGGGTGCTGGGACAGGTGGAGAACCTGGGTGAGCCACTGGGCTAGCAACGATGCGTGGTGTTCCATCTGGGTCGAACCTCAATCGGGCGGCGGAGCTTCAGGTTTCTGGAAGACGAGGCGCACGGCTTCCAGGAGGATGCCAGCCACGAAGAGGAGCACTCCAATGGCCAGCGGCAGGGCTTCCGCCGGGTATCGCCCCATCATCCCACGCAGCACCAGTGCGATCAACGCCAGTTTGCCCAGGGACAGGAAGGCGTAGAGCCACCTCCGGCGCACGGAGGGGGTCAGCATGCGGGCGGTCAAATACCGGTGGAGGGTCCAGAAAGCCAGGCTGGCCAAGGCCCCCACGCCGAAGGCGAAAGCGGCGGTCCAGGACCGCAGGAAGCCCCAGAGGGGGATGCCCAGGATCATGAGGACCACCATGGCTCCGGTCACGCGACGGAGGTGGTCCTCGCCCTCATCCCTGGTTCCGGTCATCGGAGTCCTTCCCATCCTTGAGGCGCTTCAGCTCCTCCGCATCCCGCTTTGCCATCCGCCGGTTCACCTTGTAGAGCTCCCAGAAGGCCGTGACGATCCCCCAGGCCAGGCCGACCCACTGACCCGCGGCAGGATGCCCGAACCGCCCGCCAATCCACCGGCCCAGGAAGAAACCCAGGGTGATGCAGAGGGGAAAGGTGAGGCCCATGGACATAAGGTCTCCCCAGAGCGCCCGCTCCCCAGGGTCCGCATCCTTGCTGCCGCGCCTCAAAAACACGAATCGTCCCCCAAAGAAAAGGCGCGGGTCACCCCGCGCCTTCCAGTGTATGGCTGAGGGCTCAAACCCACGTAATCTTGGAGGCCCAATCCACCAGCCAGGGGCCGAAGGCCGTGGCCACCAGGACCAGGGCGCAGGCCAAGGTCACGATGAACACGGAGGTGGCACCCATCGGGGCCGAGGGTTCGCCGTCCGGCTCGCGGAAATACATCTGGGCGACCACGCCCAGGTAGTAGTAGGCACCCACAGCGCTGGTAAGCAGCGCGATCGTCGTGAGGGTGACGAAGCCCTGTTCGATGGCCAGCTTGAAGAGGTAGAACTTGCCGAAGAAGCCCGCCAGAGGCGGGATCCCGGCCAGGCTGAGCATGAAGATCATCATGGCAAAGGCCAGCACGGGGTGCTTGCGGCCCAGGCCCTTGAAATCTTCGATGCGCTCACCCTCGCCTTTGCCCTGGAGGTAGATCACCACGGCGAAGGCGCCCGTGTTCATCACGATGTAGATGAGCATGTAGAGCCAGACGGCCTGGGCCCCTGCCCTGGCGTCACCCGAAAGCACGCCCAGCAACATGTAGCCCACGTGGGCGATGCTGGAGTAGGCCAGCAGGCGCTTCATGCTTTCCTGACGCACGGCCGTCACGTTGCCGAGGATCATGCTGGCGCCGGCGATGTAGCAGAGGGGCAGGATCCAGTCGCTAGTCACGCCATGGAAACCCGCGCCGAAGACGCGAAGGAAGGCCGCCAGGCCGGCGGCCTTGGGTGCTGTGGACATGAACATGGTGATGGGTGTGGGGGCGCCCTCGTAGGCGTCCGGCGCCCACATGTGGAACGGCACGGCCGCCACCTTGAAGGCCATGCCCATCAACACCATCAGCACCCCGGAGAACACCAGCAGGTTGCTGGTGGTGGGGGTGAGGGCCAGTGCCTGGTTCAAGTCCGCCAGGTTCGTGGTGGTGCCGCCGGCGGCGCCGTAGAGCAGGCTGATGCCATAGACGAGGATGCCGCTGGAGAAGGCGCCCAACAGGAAGTACTTCACGCCGGCTTCCACGCTGGTGGCCCGATCCCGCAGGTAGGCCACCAGGATGTAGATGCTGATGGCCATCAGCTCGAGGCTGAAGTAGACCGAGATCAGGTCCGAGGCCCCGCAGAGGAAGAGCATGCCCGCCAGGGAGAACAGGATCAGGGCGTAGTACTCCACCGTCTGCTGCTTGATGCTGTTGAGCAGCTTCACGCTGAGGGCCACGGTGGCCGCGGCCCCGAGCACGCAGAGCATCTGGAAGCCCCGGGTGAGGCCATCCATGCGGAACATGCGGGAGAAGCCTTCGCCATCCGTCGTGCGGCCGATCAGGGCCGCCGTAATGGCGAGAATCACCAAGGTGATGGACGCCCACTTGTGCTTCTCGTTCCGGTTGAAGAAGAGGTCGCCGGGCCAAAGCATGAGGGTGGCCACGACCATCAAGAAGAGTTGGGGCGCGATCAGATGCGAATCCCGGAGGAGCGCATCCAAAAGGCCCTGTGAGAAGCCGGTCATCAGTGGCCTCCGCCGTGGGCAGGAGCTTCGTGGACGGGGACCTCGTGGCCAGTGGCAGGGGCAGCCTCATGACCTTCAGAGGTCACTTCCTGCTGAGCTGGGGCCTCCATGCCGCGCATGCCGAGCTTGGCGGCGATGGCCTGCTGGGCAGCCAGGGACTGGGCGGCGTGGTAACCGGGGGTGATCTGTTCGACGAGCTTGCGCACGGGCGCATCCATCACGTCCATGATCGGCTTGGGATACATGCCGATCCAGAAGGCGGCGATCACGAGAGGCGCGAAGTAGAGGATCTCGCGGAGGTTGAGGTCCTCCATCTTCTCGTTGACCGCGGTGATGGGCCCGAACATCACGCGCTGGTACATCCACAGCAGGTAGGCGGCGCCGAGGATGATGCCCAACGTGGCCACCACGGCGGCCCATGGGAAGGCCTGGAAGGAGCCCATGAGGATGATGCCCTCGCCGATGAACCCGTTCAGCAGGGGCAGGCCCAGGCTGCTCATGGTCATGAGCATGAAGACCGTGGCGTAGATCGGCATGCTCTTCGAGAGGCCCCCGAAGTCCGCGATCATGCGGGTATGGCGGCGTTCATAGACGATGCCGACCGCGAGGAAGAGCCCGCTGGTGCTGATGCCGTGGTTGATCATCTGGAACATGCCGCCCTTGATGCCATAAGGATTCAGGGCGAAAAGGCCCAGCATGCACAGGCCCAAGTGGCTCACGGAGGAATAGGCCACCAGCTTCTTCATGTCCTTCTGGATCATGGCCACCAGGGCGCCGTAGATGATGCCGATGAGGGACAGACCGATGAACCAGGGCATCAGGTCCTTGGTGGCGCCGGGCAGGATGGGCAACAGGAACCGCACGAAACCGTAGGTGCCCATCTTCAGGAGAATGGCGGCCAGGATGACGGAACCGGCCGTGGGTGCCTGCACGTGAGCGTCCGGCAGCCAGGTATGGAACGGGAACATCGGGACCTTGATGGCGAAGCCGATGAAGAAGGCCAGGGCCAGCAGGATCTGGTAAGTCTTGCTCTGCTGCGCGATCACCGGCGCCATGGCCTGGAAGCTCTCCAGGGAGAAGTTGTAGCCGCCCGTTGTCTTGTGCTGCAGGAAGTAGATGGCGAGGATCGCCACCAGCATGAGCACGCCGCCGGCCAGGGTGTAGAGGAAGAGCTTGATGGCGGCGTAGAGCTTCTGTGGGCCACCCCAGATGGCGATGAGGAAGTACATCGGCACCAGCATCACTTCCCAGAAAAGGTAGAAGAGGAACATGTCCTGGGTGATGAACACGCCGAGCATGGCCGTCTGGAGGACCAGCATCCAGATGTAGTACTCCTTGTGCCGCTCCTCGATGGACTTGAAGGAGCAGGCGATCGCGATGGGGCCGATGAAGGTGGTCAGTAGCCAGAGCAGAAGGCTGATGCCGTCCATGCCGACGCTGAACTTCACGCCCATGGAGGGAATCCACTCCCAGGCTCGGGCCCACTGCACAGCATCGCTGGCGCGGTCATAGCCGAACCAGAAGACCGCGCTCATCAGGAAGCTGACGATCATCACCAGGAGGGAACCAATCTCGAAGACCCGGCGCTGGCCTTTGGGCACAAGAAGCAGGACCAGCGCCCCCAGTAGGGGCAGGAAGGTCGCCACCAGCATCAGTGTCGTATTTGCGGTGAACATGGGGACTCCAACCAATGAGGGCTAGGCGAGGAATTTCCAGAAAGCGAAGACGAGGAAGCCGAGGAACATCACGAAGGCGTAGTGCTGCACCCGGCCGCTCTGCAAGCCCCGGAAGACCGAACTGGTCTCCTGGATGATGTAGGCGACGAGGTTGACGGCACCGTCCACCAGCTTCTGATCGATCCAGTTCGACAGGTCGGCCCAGATGACCGTGGCACGGGCCGCACCGTTCACCATGCCATCCACCACCCAGGTGTCGAAGCTCCAGAGCTGGGCGGAGAAACGCTTGATGGGCTCGATGAGGGCCGCCTCGTAGAACTCGTCCACATAGTACTTGGCGTTCACCCAGCGGTAGAGGTTCGGGAAGCGGGCCACGAAGGCCTTGGCCCGGCTCCAGCTCGGGTCCACCTTGTAGATCCACCAGGCCAAGACCATCGCACCGGGAGCCCAGACGAAAGTCGCCCAGCCCATGAGGATGTACTCCATGGCCGGCGGAACATGTTCGCCGTGATGGATAGGCGCCACCTGATAGAGCAGCGGCTCGATCCACTTGCTGAACAACTCGGCGGGCACGATGGGCAGCACGCGATGCAGGCTCTCGGGGTAGTTCAGGAACCCGCCCACCACGGCCAGGCCAGCCAAAATGGCCACCGGCAACCACATGCGCCAGGAGACCTCGTGGGGATGATGCCCCGGCACGATGTCATGGTCTTCCGGGTCATCTCCACGGTGGTTGTGCGGCTTATCCAATTCGTGGAGGCCGTTTTCCAGGTGGTCATGCGCGTCGTGAGCGTGAGCGTGGGCGTCGTGCCCATGGTCATCGTGACCGTGATGGGCCTCGGACTGGACCGACAGGTTGTAGGGGTCGTTCCCCGCCCCGCGATACTCGCCATAGAAGGTCATGGCGATCAGGCGGGTCATGTAGAAGGCGGTACAGAAGGCGCCCAGCATGCCCAGGATCCAGGCGACCAGGTTCAGCGCCGGGCCGGTGTAGTGGCCGTGCTGATACCAACCCTCGAACACCTTCCAGAGGATCTCATCCTTCGAGAAAAAGCCCGAGAAGGGGAAGATGCCCGCGATGGCGAAGGTCGCCAGGATCATGCTCATGGCCGTGATGGGCATCAGCTTCTTGAGGCCGCCCATGTTGCGCATATCCTGCTCGTGGTGGCAGGCCGCGATCACGGCGCCGGATCCGAGGAAGAGGCTGGCCTTGAAGAAGGCGTGGGTGAAGACGTGGAACATGCCGGCGCTGAAGGCCCCGGCACCCATGCCCATGAACATGAAGCCCAGCTGGGACACGGTGGAGTAGGCCAGCACCTTCTTGATGTCGTACTGGGCCAGCCCCATGGTCGCGGCCACGAAAGCCGTCAGGGAACCGAAGGCCAGCACCACGGCGAGCGCCACCGGGGCGTTCACGTAGATGAAGTTCAGCCGGGTGATCATGTAGAGGCCGCTGGTGACCATGGTGGCGGCGTGGATCAGCGCGCTGACAGGCGTCGGGCCCGCCATGGCGTCCGGCAGCCACACATACAGGGGGATCTGCGCGGACTTGCCCATGGCGCCCACGAAGAGGCAGCAGCCGATGAGGTTGAACCACCAGGTGGGGCTCGCGGTGTGGCCGTAGAGCGTGATGGCCGGCATGTTAGCGATGCCGCGGACTGAGCCCATCAGCGTGTCGTAGTCGAGGGTGCCGAAGACCTGGAAGATCAGGAAGAAGCCGATCATGAAGCCGAAGTCGCCGATGCGGTTCGTGACGAAGGCCTTCTTGCCCGCGACGGCGGCGAATTCCTTTTCGAAGTAGAAGCCGATGAGCAGGTAGGAACAGAGGCCCACCCCTTCCCAGCCCAGGAACATCATCAGGATGTTCGCGCCCAGCACCAGGTTCAGCATGCTGAACACGAAGAGGTTCATATAGGCCATGAAGCGGTAGTAACGGCCATCGTTCCGCTCCTCCGCCATGTAGCCCGTGCTGAACAGGTGGATGAGGAAGCCGGCGCCCGAGACCAGCAAGGCCATGCAGCCGCTGAGCACATCGAACTTGTAAGCCCACTCGATCTTGTAGGTGGTCATGCCGCCCAGCACATGGGCGCCGCCGATGCTGAACCAGGTCCAGAGGCTCTGGTGGATGGACCGACCATCCGCGGGAAGTCCAGCGAGCTGGACGAAGTGCCAAAGGGTGAGGAGGAAAGCCACGCCCACACTGCCCAGGGCGAAGAAGTCCACCACCTTGGTGCTCTGCAACTTGCGGCCGCTGAGACCGTTGATGAGGAACCCGAAGAAGGGCAGGAAGGGGATCAGCCAAAGGTAGCTGCCCGCCTGGGAGGCTACGGTGGCGGCGTGCGTCAGGGTCATGTCGGCACTCATGTCGTCGTCATCCCTTCAGCAGGTTGATGTCGTCCACTTGGACGGTGTCGCGCTTGCGGTAGAGGGCCACCACCAGCGCGAGGCCCACGGCGACCTCGGCGGCGGCGAAGCCCATCACCAGCAGGGCGAAGGCCTGGCCGGAGACTGAACCGCTGTGGCGGGCGAAGGCGATGAAGTTCAGGTTGGCGGCGTTGAGCATGAGCTCGACGCACATGAGGATGATCAGGGCATTGCGGCGGATGAGAACCCCCGCGATGCCAATGGAGAACAGCAGGAAGGAGATGACGAGGACTGCGTTCAGGCTGACCATCACACCCGCTCCGTCTTTGCCAGCGCCACGGCGCCCACCAGGGCCACCAGCAGGATCACGCTGAGGATCTCGAAGGGCAGGAGGTAGTCCGCGAACAGACCGCGGCTCACCGCCTGGGCGTTCTGATGGGCCACATCTAGCCCCCTGGCCAGCTCTGGTCGAAGGACCAGGGCCTCAGGCGAGGCTGCGCCGAAGAGCACCTTGCGGAAGACCCCCAGGAACATCACCACGCCCACCGCGACCGCCACTACCGCGTACCGCGACTGCAGCTGGAAGACCTCACCCTCCCGCTTCTTGCTCATTTCCACGAGCATGACCACGAAGAGGAAGAGCACCACGATGCCGCCCGCGTAGACCAGGATCTGGGCCACGCCCAGGAACTCGGCCTCCAGCGCGAGGAAACACCCGGCGATGTTCAACATCGCGAAGAGGAAGCCCAGCACGCTGTGGATCGCGCTCCTGGAGCCGATGGTGAGCAAGGCGCCGACAAGGGCCATGACGCCGAAAATGGCGAACAGGTTCCGGCCGATCGTTTCGATGAAATGTTCCATGGGACGTCCTCTGAATGTGCGCGAAGGGATGGAATCAGTCGTCGGCCACGCTGAACTTGCCCACATGCGAGGGCTCGAACATGTTCTGGTCCAGCCCCACCGTACCGAGGGAGAAGTCCTCGCGGTTGTAGGCGGCCAGCTCGAACTGGTGGTTGAGGATGATGGCGTCGAAGCCGCAGCTCTCCACGCAGAACTCGCAGAAGATGCAGCGCTCCATCTCGAAGTCGTACCGCACGGGATAGGGCATCTTGCGCCCCTCCTGCTTGCCCTTCTCGATGGTGATCACCTGAGTGGGGCAGATCTTTTCGCAGGCCAGGCAGCAGATGCACTTGATCACGCCCTGTTCGTCCTTCAGCATCGTCAGGCGCCCGCGAAACCGCGGCTGAACCTTGGCGGGCACCTCGGGGTACTCGGAGACGATGTGGAACGGGACCTTGCGGCGGTTGGCCGTGAAGAAGACCTGGCTGAAGTGCTTGCCGGTGACGGACAGGCCCTTGGCGATGTCGGCGGGGAGGAGGGTCCTCAGGAACTTGTTCATGGACGGCCCCTTAGACGGCGAAGCAGCGGATGACGGCCGCCAGCAGAAGGTTGACCAGCGCCAAGGGGATCAGATATTTCCAGCCCACGGCCATGATCTGGTCGTACCGGTAGCGGGGGATGGTGCCGCGCACCCAGATGTAGGTGAAGAGAAGGAAGATGATCTTGGCCACGAAGAAGATGGCGTGGGGCGCCCCGAACCAGGACAGGAAGCCCGGCAGATAGGGATTCAACAGACCTTGCAGGCCGAAGGGGAGCAGCCAGGGACCACCGAGGAAGAAAGCGGAGGCCAGGGCTGACACGACGGTCATGTTGATGTACTCGGCCAGGTAGAAGAGCCCGAACTTCATGCCGGAGTACTCGGTATGGAAGCCCGCCACCAGCTCGTTCTCAGCCTCTGGCATGTCGAAGGGCAGGCGGTTGGTCTCCGCGAAACCACAGGTCAGGTAGAGCAGGAACCCGATGACCTGGGGCACCAGGGCCCAGAAGGGCATGCCGATCGCCATGCGCGAGGACATCTCGCTGAAGTTCAGGCTGGCGGAAAGCACCACCGGCGCGAGGAGGCTGAGGGTCAGGGGCACTTCATAGCTCACCATCTGGGCCGCGCTGCGCAGGCCGCCCAGGAGGGGGTACTTGGAGTTCGAGGACCAGCCAGCCAGGACGATGCCGTAGATCCCCACGGTCGCCACACCCAGGATCCAGAGCAGACCCACGTTGATGTCGGCGATGCCCCCGGACACTGGGAGCCCGCCCACAAAGGGGAACCAGGTGGGCAGGGTGAAGAAGGTACCAGGCACGAAGGAGATCGCGGCGAAGACCACGATCGCAGCCACCATGCTGATGGACGGGGCGAGGAAGAAGACGAACTTGTCGGCCTTGGTCGGCATGATGTCTTCTTTGAGGATCAGCTTCAGGACGTCGCCCACGAGGCCGGGGATGCCGCGCCAGTAGGAGAGGACGGGCACCCTGCCCATCTTCCACATCCTGCGGTTCATCCAGCCGCTGAAGCCGACGTGGCCGCTGGCCACGCGGGTGGAGCCCAGGCGTTGCTGGAGGTGGCCGAGCACCTTGCGCTCGGCGAACACCGTGAGGGGAACGACGACGAAAACGAAGATCACCACCAGCAGGCACTGGATGAGGGTGATCACGAGAGACTGGATGAGGGTCGGGGTCGGCATGTCTTGGGATCCTCGTCGGCTAGCGGTCGATCTCGCCGAGCACGATGTCCAGGGAGCCGATGGCCGCAACGACGTCGGCGATCAGTCCTCCCTCGGCCATCTTGGGCAGGGATTGGAGGTTGATGAACCCAGGAGCCCGCACGTGGAATCGGTAAGGGTTCAGCGAGCCCTTCTCGCCCACGAGGTAGTACCCGATCTCGCCTTTCGGCGATTCGGTGGCGTGGTAGACCTCGTTGACCTCGGACCGCAGGATCTTGGGGAGCTTGGCCATGACGGGCCCTTCGGGCATGCCGTCCATGCACTGCTGGATGATCCGGGCGCTCTGGCGCATCTCCGCCATGCGGACTTGATACCGCGCGTAGGTATCTGCCTCGGGGCGGGTGGGGATCTCGAAGTCCATCTCGGCGTAGGCCGCGTAGGGGAAGGCCTTGCGGATGTCGTAGGCCACGCCGGCCGCGCGGAGCATGGGCCCGGTGACACCAAGGGCGATGGCATCCTCGGCGCTGAGCCGGGCCACCCCGATGGTGCGCTTCTTCCAGATGCGGTTCTCGGTGAGCAGGTTCTCGTATTCCTCGAGGCAGTCGGAGAACTTGGCCAGGAACTTCCGCACCATCTTCTCGAAGCCGGGAGGCAGGTCCTCGCGCAGGCCGCCGATGCGGAAAGCCGTGGTGGTGAGCCGGGAGCCGCAGAAAGCCTCGTTGATGTCGAGAACATCCTCGCGCTCGCGGAAGGCGTAGAGGAACACCGTCAGGGCCCCGATGTCCATGGCGTGGGTGCCCAGCCAGATGAGGTGCGAGGCGATGCGGTTGAACTCGTTCAGCAGCGTGCGGATGTACTGGGCACGCCGCGGCACCGTGATGCCGAACAGCTTCTCGTTGGCTTCCGCCCAGCCCAGGTTGTTGGCCACGGCGGAGCAGTAGTCCATGCGGTCCGTCCAGACCTGGCCCTGGAAGAAGGACTGGTTCTCGCAGATCTTCTCGACGCCCCGGTGCAGGTAACCGATCATCGGCCGGCAATGGGTGACGGTCTCGCCATCCAGCCGCAGCTTCACCCGAAGCACACCGTGCGTGGACGGGTGCTGCGGGCCCAGGTTGATCTCCATTTCCTCGTTCTTGAACACCGTCCGCTCCTAGTCCGCCTTGGGTTGCTTCAGGTTGATGCCCAGCTGGCCGGCCTTCTGGAGGGCGATGCGCTCGAGCATGCCGCTGCGGTCCTCACGGAAGGAGATGTCGCGCTGGCCCCAGCCCACGGTCGGGTAGTCCTTCCTAAGGGGGTAGCCTTCCCAGTCCTCGGGGCAGAGGATGCGGGTCATGTCGGGATGGTTCGCGAACCGGATGCCGAGCATGTCGTAGATCTCCCGCTCCATCCAGTTGGCGCTGGGATAGAGGGGGCAGGCGCTTTCGGGCACGAAGCCTTCGGGCACGAGGATGCGGAGCCGGAGGCGCTTGCGACGGCTGATGCTCGTCAGGTGGTAGACCACGCTGTAGGCGAAATCCTGGGCGGCCGGATAGTGCGTGCCCGACTGGTCGGCAAGCATCTCGTACTTCAGGTCGGCCTCGTCGCGGCACAGCGTCAGCGCTTCGTGAATGGCCTCCTTCTTCACCTGACAGACCAGCTCCCCGGCCTGTTCGAAGATCTCCTCGACCTTGTCGCCCAGGAGGGCCTGCAGCTTCAGAAGATCGGGATCCTTTGCCTCCTCGGGCACAGGGGTCTTCAGATCGTTGTCATCCTTGCGGGGAACGGACCGGACGGGGGGCTTGGGCGCATCCTTGCCCTCGGCCTCGGCCTTGGTCTTGGCAGTCTCGTAGTCGGCCAGCATCTTCTGCCACTTGGCCTCGTCGGCCTCGGCCGCGGCCTTCTGCTCGGCCACGTAGGTCCGGTAGCTCGGCAGGGGCACCGTCTTCGGCATGGTGATCTGGCGGAAAGGCGCCGCCTTGTAGTCGTACACGTAGGGGCCGGCGGGGGTCTCCGGCACTTCCGGGACCGGAGGGACGTTCGGTTCCGACATCAGCCGACCTCCTCGAAGATGTCCTTGTACCGGTCGGCCAGGCTGCTGGTCATGATCTTGTCCTGCAGCTTCAGGAACCCGTAGATGAAGGCTTCAGGGCGGGGTGGGCAACCCGGGATGTAGACATCCACGGGGATGACCTTGTCCACGCCCTGGATCGTGTGGTACGAGTCGAAGGGCCCGCCGGCGGTGGCGCAGGAACCCATGGCCATCACCCACTTGGGTTCGGGCATCTGGTCGTAGAGGGTCTTGATGATGGGCGCCATCTTGTAGGTCACGGTGCCGGCAATAATCATCAGGTCGGCTTGGCGCGGGCTGGCGCGGAAGATGCCGGCGCCGAAGCGATCGAAGTCGAAGCGGCTGGCGCCCGCAGCCATCATCTCGATGGCGCAGCAGGCCAAGCCAAAGGTCACCGGCCACACGCTGGTGGCACGGGACCAGTTCATGACCTTCTCCACCTTGGTGGTGATCAGGATGTGCTCCAGGGCGGTGGGTTGGTTCATTCCCATGTTAGGGCTCCCTTGGACCAGATGTAGCCGTAGCCGAACAGCAGCAGGAACAGGAAGAGGCCCAGCTCGATGAAGCCGAAAACAGCCAATTCCTTCATCTGGATGGCCCAGGGCATCAGAAAGACCGTTTCCACGTCGAACACCAGGAACATCACTGCCACCAGATAGTAACGAACGGAGAACTTCTCCCGCGCCTCGCTGGTCGTGACGATGCCGCACTCGTAGGTCGAGTATTTGGCCGCACTGGGCCAGCTGGGGCGCAGAAGCCGCGATAAGTTCAGGATGATGATCGGCAGAGCCACCGCTACCAGGATCAGCAGCAGGATCGACGCGTACCCGCGCATGGAGCCTCCAGGACCAGTCATTGTGGAGTGCCGGTCCCGCGCAGGTCAACGATCGAAGCCAACCGGTGCGTCCTTTGTGATCCAGGTCCGATTCCGTCCATCCAGGCCGAGGCACCTTCCAGTAGGATGATTCCATGACTTTTCCCAATCCCCCGGATCCCGCGGATGCCGTCGAAACTGGCGATCCAGCATTAACAGGCTTCCGGCCGGCCCGGGACCTGTACCCCAACCTGGACCTGACTCGGGAGCCGGTGGAGTTCGCGCTCTTCCAGGCCATCCCGATCGATCTGATGCTCAAGCACCACTTCGTGCCGGTGCAGGAGCGGGAAGGCGTCCTCTGGGTGGCTATGGCCGACCCCCTGGACATCCCCACCCAGGATCTCCTACGGCAGCAGCTCAAGCGGCCCTTGCGCTTCGCCGGCGCGCCCCTGGCCCAGATCCAGGAAGTCCTGAAGAAATCCGAGAGCGGCCAGAAAGTCATGGATGAGGCCGGCGAGGCCCTCAAGATCCAGGTGCTCCACGAGGAAGATCTGGACGAGGAAGTGCTCGACCTCGAGCGGCTCACGGACAAGGACGAGGCCCCCATCGTCCGGCTCGTGGACACCACCATCTTCAACGCCCTCCAACGCCGGGCTTCGGATATCCACCTGGAAACCACGGCCACGGGGTTCCAGATCAAGTACCGCATCGACGGCAGCCTGTACCCGGCCGCCGAACCCATCGACCGCCGGTTCGCCTCGCCGATCATCAGCCGCATCAAGGTCATGTCCGAGCTGGACATCGCCGAAAAACGCAAGCCGCAGGACGGCCGCTTCAAGCTCAAGGTCCGCGGCCGGGCCATCGATTTCCGCGTGAGCATCATGCCCACCATCCACGGCGAGGACGCGGTGATCCGCATCCTCGACAAGGAGAACCTCACCGAAGAGTTCCAGGCCCTCAGCCTCGAGATCCTCGGCTTCTCCGAGCACGAGCTGAAGCGCCTGCGCCGCTTCTCCCGCGAGCCCTACGGCATGTTCCTGGTGACTGGCCCCACAGGATCGGGCAAGACCACCACCCTCTATGCCGTGCTGAGCGAGATCAAGGCCCCCGAGGACAAAATCATCACCATCGAGGACCCCGTCGAGTATCAGCTCGAGGGCGTCACCCAGATCCCTGTGAACGAAAAGAAGGGTCTCACCTTCGCCTTGGGCCTGCGATCCATCCTCCGCCACGATCCCGACAAGATCCTCGTCGGCGAAATCCGCGATCCCGAGACCGCCCAGATCGCCATCCAGTCCGCCCTCACGGGCCACCTGGTCTTCACAACCGTCCACGCCAACAACGTGCTGGACGTCATCGGCCGCTTCCAGCACATGGGCGTCGAGGTCTACAACTTCGTGTCGTCCCTGAACTGCATCCTGGCTCAGCGCCTCATCCGCGTGCTCTGCCCCAAGTGCAAGCGCCCCGCCCATGTTCCCAGCCCCCAGGAACTGGAGGAGAACGGCGTGGACGAGGCCTGGTTGCGCGGCGCCACCCTGTTCGACCGGGTGGGTTGCGTGGATTGCCACGGCACGGGCTTCCGGGGCCGGCAGGCCATCATCGAGTTCATGGGCCTCAACGACGAGATCCGCGAGCTGCTCATCCAGCGCGCCCCCACCCGCGAGGTGAAGGCTGCCGCCCGTCGCGGCGGCATGCAGTTCCTCCGGGAGAGCGCCATCGAGAAAGTCCGGATGGGCATCACCACCTTCGCAGAGATCAACAAGGTGACTTTCCGCGAAGGGGCCTGATCAGGCCGCGGCGGACCGTTCAAGCCGACCGAACGACAGCAGGTCGGCTGATTTCTCGAGGCCCTCCGCCAGGTCCAGGAGCACTGGGCGCAAAGGCTCTCCGGGGTTCCTCCCCGCCAGGTTACGCAGCGCTCCGGCGGCCTGCATCGGATCCTCGGCCAGCTGTCGCAGGGCTATGAAGGCCTCCGGTTTCACGGGCCCCGCGACGGCATCCGGGACCTCGTGCAGCTGCTCGATGGCGTACCCCAGGTTGAGCACCGCCAGGATGCCCTTGGGCCAGCGCCCGCCCAAATCCTTCGCGTGGCCCAGATGCAGGGAGAGCCGCAGAATCTGACGCGACCCGCGTGCCCGCCAGTCCTCGATGGCGGCACCCGGCGCTGGCTCGATCATCCGGAGCAGGTCCCGTCGGATCACCTCGGCGGTCTCCTTCGCCTGCCGAACGGAACTCCGGGGCATCAGAATGTAGTTGCCGGCCACCAGGCAGGCCGCCGAGGCGAGCGCGGCCGAGCCCCCCACCACGGCCATGGCGCTGGCGGCCACCGTGATGCCGGCTTGGCTGGCCAACAGGAAACACATGTTGAAATCCACGCCCGCGAGGGCCGTGCGAGGATGCGCGCGAAGCAAGCCCCCCAGCAGCAGGAAGGGCACCAGCGTCAGCAGCAGGCCCGGTGGGGCCGGAAAGGCCGGCTGCACCACAAGGCGGTAGAAGATCGCGAGGGTGGCTCCGCCCACCACCCCGGTCAGCAGCTTGGGCGCGATGTGCTGGGGCAGGGCCATGGAGCCCAAGACCAGAGAAAAGATGCAGACCCCCACCGCCGCCTGAACCACCAGAGGCGAACCCGCCCAGTGGGCCAGGCTCGCGGCCAGGAATGTGGCGGCCCCCGCGGCCACGGCCGTGCGTCCGGCCTGGGGCCATTCCCGGTGGGGCGCAAGAACCGCAAGCTGTCGGCGGAAGGGCCGAACCGTCGCGCCGACCAGGGGACGGCTCAAGCTGGCGTTGGCCTCCAGAATGCGGGCCAGAGCGCCCTCCAGACGGCTGAAGACGGACGGTCCGCCCCTCAAGGCCGGCCCGCCGGATGGCGGGGCCCCAGCCTCCGCGCGCAACCCCTCCGCAGCCTGGTCCAGGTGCGGTGCCAGGACCTCGGCTGCGGCCCGATCCTCCGGCTTGAACGCAACCGCGGCGCTCATGACCGCGAGGGTGCCCACCACCAGCGAATCCACATCGTGCAGGCGGCGGTAGCCTTCGAAGGAGCCCGCCAGGATCAGGCGAGCGGAGGCTTCGACCTCGCTGATTTCCGAGAGGATCCGCTGTTTCTCCTCGCCCATCTCGGTGGCTCCGCGACGCAGGACCTGCGCCGCGTAGACGATGGCATCCGCCGAAAGGTCCCGGATCTGGGCGAAGAAGGCCTGGCTCGGCGACTTGGGTGTGGCCAGGCCGGTGATGACGGTGGTCACCACCACCCCGATCAGGGTGCATTCCACCCGCGCGGTGGCGAGGTCCAGCGAGGCCCCTGGCGCCAGCACCGCCGGGATGACGACGATGGCAGCCGTGACGCCCGCCAACAGGGCGCCGTAGCCGTGCACACCGCGCAGAACATGGGTCAGTCCCCCGTTGATGGCCACCCACAAGCTCAGCAGGGCAAACTGCACATAGGGGTGCACCGGCACATGGAGGATCGCGAACCCGACCGCCGCACCCAGCAGGGTCCCCAGCACCCGCAGGAGGGCCCGTTCGAACAGCACCCCGCGTGAGGCCTGAGCCACCACCCAGACCGGCATGGCCGCCCAGTAGGCATTCTGGGCATGCACCAGCGTGGCGATGGTGAAGGCCACCCAGGCCGACAGAGCCAGCACCAGGGCCCGCGTCACCACCTGCCGGTCGATCTGCAGGACCTTCATAGCGTGCCCTTGACCAGTTCCCGTTCCAGACTCTGCAGCCGCTTGAGCCGGGCGAAGAGACCCGGCTGGGTGGTCAACGTCTCAGAGGTGCCCAGCTGGACGGCCCGGCCCTCCTCCAACACCAGCACACGAGCGCAAGTCTCGGCCACGAAAACCCGGTGGGTGGCGAGCACCAGTGTGGACTTGCCGAGGAAGGCGCGCAGGTTTTCGAGGATGCGGCTTTCGGTCTCGGCATCCACGGCGGAGAGGGCGTCATCCAATAGCAGCAGGCGGGGACGGCGCAGCAGGGCGCGGGCCAGCGCTGTGCGCTGCCGCTCCCCGCCACTGAGGGCCACGCCTCGCTCGCCCACCACCGTGTCGAGACCGTCGGGCAGGCGCTGGATCAACTCGTCCATGGCCACCACCCGCGCGATCTCCCAGATTTCCTCCTCGGTGGCCTCAGGGCGGCCCATGGCGAGGTTCATGCGCAAGGTGTCCGAAAACAGGAAGGCCTCCTGGGGCACCCAGCCCAGGCCCGCCCAGTGGCGCCGCAAGGTCGCGTCGGACAGCGGCTCGCCATCCACCAGCATGCGGCCGGACTGGGGCGCACGAAGGCCCGCCAATACCTGCAACAGCAACGTCTTGCCGGAGCCGATGCCGCCGACCACGGCCAGACTGTCGCCAGGCGCCAGGGCAAGGTCCAGAGGACCCAGGCCGCGCCCGGTCTCGAAGCGGTGGGTCAGGCCTTCCAGAGCCAGCGCCGCGGGAAAGTCCGGCAGAGTGATGGCCTCGGCGGGAGGCAGGGGCAGTTCGGGACTGTGGAGCAGCTGATCCAGCCGCTCCTGACCGGCCCTGGCCCGCTGGAAGAGGTTGGCCGACCAACCCAGGCTCATCATGGGCCAGGCCAGGGCCACCAGAAAGCCGGTGAAGGCGGTGAGATCACCCAGGTTCAGGACCCCCCGTACCATCAGGCTGCCGCCGTAGGTCACCAGCACCAGGGCCGACACGCCGCTGATGAGCGCGGACAAGGGCGCGTAGGCACTGAAGATCACCGATTGTTTCATGCTCAGCGATGCGTGGCGGCGGCTGAGGGCATCGAACTGCGCCACCCGGGCCTCCTCCAGGCCGAAGGCCTGCACCACCCGTTCGCCGCTGATGGTCTCGTGGCTGTAGGTCGAGAGGGCCGAGAAGGCCAGTTGCAGCTTCTGCTGCACCATGTGGCTCCACTTCCCGATGATGTAGAAACCCAGTGCCAGGAAGGAGAAGGGCAGCATGACCGCCAGGGTGAGCCGCCAACTGGTGCTGAACATCAGGCCGAGCGTCACGGGGAGGATCGAAAGCACCTGCAGGAAACTCATGAGTCCTGGCCCCGTGGCCATGCGCACGGTGCCCACGTCGTCGCCCAGGCGCGACATGAGGTCGCCCACGCGCTGCCGCTCATAGAAAGCGAAAGGTCGCGAGAGCAGGAAGGTATAGAGGGATTCACGTTGCTCCCGCTCCACATCGCGACTGAGGCCGATGAGGGTGTTGCGCATGAGGTAGCGGCCGATGCCCGCCACCGCGGTGAAGGCCAGCATCCAGGCCAGGAAGACCCGCGAACCATGCCAGTCCTGGCGTTCCAGGGCATGCACGGCCCGACCCGACCAGTAGGGCACCACCGAAGCCGCCACGCTGCACCAGACCGTGGCCACCAGGCCCCAGTAGAGGGTGCGCCGGTGGCGGTCCATGAGCGGCCACCACCAGAACAGCTTGGACTCCGAAAGATCCGCCACAGCGCCTCCGCCATTCAGAGTAGCAACACCGATCCCGGAGCGCAGGCGGGCCCGGCAAAAACGGGGACAGGAGGAACAGGATTGAAGGATGGATTAACAGGATTCAAAGGCAGCTTTGCCGGTGAAAGACGGTGATGGACGGGCCACCCCTTGGCAGGCCTCATCGGCCCGGGCATGCTGGAGGAAACTTCCTTGAGCCTGCAACCATGCGGAACCGCTTCGCCGCCCTGACCCTGGTCTTTCTAGCGGCCCTGGCCCCGGTCCGGGCCCAGATGGTGGAGGAATCCCTGCCCCGGGATCCCGGGCCCCTCGATCTCATCCACGGTGACAGCTACGAGCAATGGATCCTCCAGTCGTTGGCGGGGGATGCCCTGGTGGGCCTCGGCCTCGGCGGGCGGGCGGTGCCCCGCCTGGCCACCTCCTGGAAGATCCTGAAGGATGGCGCCATCACCTTCACCCTGCGGGCCGATGCGAGGTTCACAGACGGCAGCCTGGTCACGCCGGAAGATGTCCTCTGGACCTTCGCAGAGATCAGCCGCGATCCCAAAGCCAGCCCCACCAAACGGGCCATCCTGGAGGGCGCCGTGGCTCGCTTGCAGGATGGCCGGTTGTGGATCCGCTCCCCCAAGCCTCCGGGTCGCCTGCTGCTGGAGCTGGCCCGGGTGCCCATCGCCCAGAAGGGCCACCCAGAGCGAGGCTCCGGCCCCTTCCTGTTCCAGAAGGAACCGGCGGCCTGGACCTTTCTGCGCCGTGAGCACTTCCTCAAGCCCCGCATCGACGGCATCCGGTTCCGGCTGCTGCCCGACCCGGCCACGGTGCTCCAGGCCCTCCAGAAGGGCTGGCTGACCATCGGGGCCCCGCCGGCCCGCCCCCTGCCGCCCCCAGCCAGCCATCACGTGGTGGTCCAGCCCATGAATGCCCAGCTGGTGGTCTGGAGCCACGCCGGCCTGGGGCCCCTGCAACTGCTGGAGCGCTGGCGCCAGGACGCTTTCCCCCCCGGCCTTCTCGGCCAGAATGCCAAGCCCAGCCACGGTCTGTGGCCCGAGAGCCTGGGCTTCGAGCCCCAGGCCATCGACACCGAAGCCGGCCCGCCCAAGCCCCCCACCCTCCTGAAGCTGCTCTACGCATCAGGAGAGGCGTTCACCGAGAACCTGCTGCTGGCCCTGCGGGAGCGGGCCCGGAAGGACGGCTTCGAGCTGCGGCTAATTCCCCTGGAGCAGGCCATTCTCGTGGATCGGCTGCGCCGGGGCGAGTTTGAGCTCGCCTGTTCCGTGGTGGTCTTCGAGCCCCATCCCTGGGCCGTGCTGGAATACATGGAACCGAACGGCCCCATGAACGTCACCGGGTGGCGCGACCCCCAGTTCGCCGCACTGGCGGCGAAGCTCCGTGAACCGGGAGATGGCGCCTGGCTCGACCTCCAGGGCCTCTGGGCCAAACATCCCGCTGCCCTGCCCTTGCTCGACTTCCAGAGCGTGATCTGGGTGGACAAGCGCCTCACCGTGGAACCCAGCCCTCTGGGGCTCTACCTCGGCACCCCAGGAGCGGCAGGCTGGCGCTGGAACCGGTGACTTGGTCTCCGGCCCGCAGCGCCGTCACCCAGGGCATGGCCATCTGGGCCCTGGCCCTGGCCCTGGCTTGGAGCCTTCCTGGCGCCCTCTGGCGACCGGTGCCGCCGCCACCCTTCCCCGTTCACGCCCTGCTTCCCGCTGGCCTCGCCTTGGGCGCCCTGGCCCTCCTGGCGCCGTTGCTGGCCTGGCTCGGAGGACCTGCCCTTGCGACCCGGCGCCCCTTGGCCTTGCTGGAAGCCCCGCCCGACCTGCTCTGGGCCGCCGCTCTGCTCGCCTGCTGGCCGGCGGTGTGGGGCCCTCCTGGTCAGGGCGGCTGGCTCGCCGCTTTCCTTGCGGCCGCGCTGCCGAGTGAGGTGCGCTGGCTGTCAGCGGCCCTACCGGGGGAGTTCCCCTTCCCCACGGCCTGGGGCCCCCGGGCGGTGCGCAAGGTCCGGCGGCTGGCCCTGGCCCGCCTCATCTGCCGCTGGCTGGCCGCCCGCTTGCCGGTCTGGCTCACGGCCTCCCTGGTGCTGGAGCGGATGCTCGGTGTACCGGGGCTGGGAATGGATTGGATGGACCGTGTGGCCGGGCGGGACCGGGCCGGGCTCGCCGCTTGGGTGGCGGCCCTGGCCCTGCTCTGGCTGTTGTCGCGACCGCTGGAAGCGGAGGCTGCAACGTGAAGTGGCGCCTCGCGTTTCTGCTGGCCCTGGCGCTGCCCGAGCTGCCCCTGGACCCCTTCCACGGAGGCCTCGCCGCCTCACTTGCGCATCCCCTGGGCACGGATGATCTCGGACGGGACGCCCTACTGCGGCTGCTGCTGGCGGGTGGCCGCAGCGTGGGGTTCGCCAGCGCCTGCGCGTTGTTGGCCCTGGGATTGGCGCTCCTACTGGCCTGGTGGGGGCGACCCTGGCGCGGGGCCCTGTCCGCCCTCCGCAGCCTGCCGCCAGTATTGTTCCTGCTGCCGCTGGCCGCGGCCGCTGGGGGGATTGGCGCCGCGGCCCTCATCCTGCTGCTGGGCCTGCTCCTGGCCCCTCACCTGGAGCCACCTCTCCGCGGCAAGCTCGATGCCTTCCGCCATTCACCAGCCTGGGCGGCGGAGCGCACCCTGGGCGCCACACCTGTCTCAACGCTCCGCCGCTGGGCCCCCTGGGGGCTGGAGCAGGCCGCAGTCCTCTTTCCCAGCGCATGGCTGGGCGCCCTCTGGGGCGAGGCCACCCTGTCTACCCTGGGCCTGGGTCCTGGCCCCGACCACGACAGCCTGGGCCGCCTGCTGCTGGAACAACTGCCCCGCCTGGCCACCGACCCGAGTCCACTCGGCTGGGGCGCCTTGGCCGTGGTGCTCGCGCTTGCCTGGAGCGCGTCCAAGCCGACCGCCAAAAAGAGAACTGCCACTAGCCGGTGATGGACGGTGATAAAGCAGATCTCGGCTGAGCCCCGCAAGGGCCCGCCGAAGGCGGCCTCCGGCCAGGCCGGAGGTCAGTGAGGGAGCGAGGGCCGCACCCACCAAAAGGCGCGGCCCTCGTACCCTCACTGGAGCCCATGCTTGGGTGTGAGCGGCACCATCACCGTAATCACCGTTCATCACCGGCTAAATCTGTCTTTGAATCCTGTTATCTGATTATCGGCGAATCTCAGCCAGAAAAGCAGGAACACAGAAGGCACAGAAGCGCCCGTTGGGCGCACACAGAGGGCGCAGAAGGGGCCGGGCTCACCGCGGATATCCCTCCGCGGGCGGCGACTCCGGGCGGCTTCCAGGGGCCGCCATGGCCACCGCCCACGAAGCAGGCCGCGCGAAGCGCGACCTGGGGCCGGAGGCCCGGATATCCTGGCTGGAGCGCCAGGTGCATGGTTCTTTCCTCCGCTTATGGACGCCTTTTCTGCGCCCATCTGCGACCTCTGCGGTTTCAGACTTTCAGGCTGAGGCTCGCCGATAAGCAGATCCTGTTAATCGAAGCCCTTGATCCTGTTCATCCTGTCCCTGCTTTTCCAAGAGCTTCAGAGCTTCGCCTGCATGATCTCCAGCACCTCGGCGTCCACCCCGGTCATGCCGCGGCGGGCCAGGCGGCCCAGGTTGGCCAGGGAGGTGTCCCCGTCCACCCCCACGATGCCGTCCGTGGCGGGGATGCCGAAGTTCGCCAGGGCCAGGGTGGCCGAGCGGAACGCTGCGTCCACGCCCGTCATCGCCTTCATGGCGCAGCCGATCTTGGCGCCATCGCAGATCATGCCCGCCACGTTGCCTACCATGTTGGCCACGGCCAGATCCATCTGCGCCGGGGTCGCCCCCTCCAGCAGGAGGATGGCCAAGGCGATGCCGATGCCCGCGGCATTGGCGGCACCGCACACAGCGGACAAGGTGCCCAGGCGCTGCGTGGTGGCGGTGGTCACCAGACAGCCGAAGGCCAGCGCCTCGTCGATGCGGGCCTGGGTGTGGCCGCCAGCCTGGCCCCACGCCGTGACCGGCACAGACACGGTGATCCCCTTGTTCCCGGAGCCCGCCAGGGACACGACCATGAGGGGTTCGCCGGACATGCGCGCGAACACCCCGGCGGCCACCAGCCGGGAGAGTCGGGTCATGAGGTCCTGTCCTGGCGGTGGCACGAAGCCCGCAGGCAACAGGGACACCCCATGTTCGGCCATGGCCAGGTTGTAGGCCGCCCCTTCCCGCAGCCGCTGGCGATCGCCCTCTGAAAGCGTGGTCGCCAGCTTCCGCAGTTCCTGGAGGCCCATGGCCCCTACCGTAGCCCGCACGGACGGCGCGCCCTCGGCCCCGATCCGGGCAGGGCTGCCGCCCACCTGCACGCCATTCGCTTCCAGTCGCGCCAGGTGCGTGTGCTCCACTTCCAGCACGGCCCGCCCCGTGCCGCCCTCGCGTGCCACAGCGCAATCGATGGAGAGTTCGGCACGGGAGGAATCGACCTGGATGTGGATGGCCTCCCGGGCGATCAGGTCCGCCGCGGCCGCGAGCATCGCCGCGTCCACCGCCGCAAAGCAGCCCAGACCCAGGGAGGGGTCCGGCAGGCAGGCACCCAGGGCCAGCGCCCAGAGGATGCCCGTGCGGCCGCCGCTATTGGGGAGGCCGACCGCGTGGCAGTTCTTGTAGGTGCGGGGGTCCACAACTAGGCGCACCTCATGGATGGCCCCCGTTCCCTGTGCTGCAGCCAAGCTGGCAGCATGGGCCACCGCGGCTGGCTCGGTACAGCCCAGGGCTGGCTTCCATTCGGCATCCAGATACTCGGTCAGGTCCATGGTCATCTCCGCGGCCCCATTCTGTCCGCATCCAGGCTTGTCCCCGGTCACAGGCCCCGGGTGGCCACTGCCCCCTCGTTCCGGAGTCTCCACAGCATTCCAGGGAAAAGTTTTTTAGCCGCTGATTTCCGTGGTTGCGGTGATTGGCCGTTCGCGCCCGAGCATGGGCTCCAGGATGGGTGCCACCGCCGCGCCTTTTAGGGGGCGCGGTGGCGGCACCCACCCTGACCTCCGGCCGAGCCGGAGGCCGCCATCGGCGGGCCCGTGCGGCGTCTATCCGAAACCCGCTTTATCACCGTCATCACTGGAATCAGCGGCAAATCTTGTCTTTTGAAACTTGTTAATCCAGTCTCGGCTGTTCCCAGTGCTTTCGGGCCCCGCCCCATCCTCCCCAGCAACCCACGAACTTAGCCCGCCCTGTGCCGGATCTCCTATCCAGGAGCGCGGGTCCAGATTAGGCTACGGCCCATGAGCGCTCTCGTTGGACAGCCCCTTCCCGCCTTCTCCCTCCAGGACGACCAGGGCACGACGGTCACGGCCGCCGACCTCAAGGGCCACTGGACTGTCCTCTACGCCTATCCCAAGGACAGCACCCCCGGCTGCACCACGGAAGCCTGCGACTTCCGGGACAACCTGGCCCGAGTGCAGTCCCTCGGTGCCCAGGTCTACGGCCTCAGCCGCGACAGCCTCAAGAGCCACCAGAACTTCATCGCCAAGCAGAGCCTCCCCTTCCGCCTGCTCTCCGACCCCGATCGCACCCTGCTGGAACCGCTCGGCGCTTTCGGCAAGAAGATGATGTACGGCAAGGAAGTGGAAGGCATCATCCGCAGCACCTTCCTCATCGATCCCAAAGGCGTCATCCGCCACGTCTGGCCCAAAGTGAGCGTGAAGGGCCACGTGCAGGACGTGCTGGACACCCTCAAGAAGCTGAAGGGCTGACATGAACTGGACCTACATCGGGATCGCGGCCCTCCTGCCGCTGGCGGTGGCGCTGGGCGTGACCCTGGCCGCCGGAGCCATCCAGGCCATCCGTCTCAACCGCCAAGGCGGTGCCAGCGGTGAGGCCCTCCATCGCCTGCTGCACTCCATGGCCCTAGTATTCCCCGTGGCCTTCCTGGTCGTTTCCCTCTGGGATGGACGAAAAGTCTGGAAAGGCCTGGCTGGCGTGGCCGTAGGCCGATTGGCCGACCAGCGCACCATGGGACTGCTTCGGGCCGGCGGCCACCGCTTCCTCCGGCAAGATCCCGCCAAGGCCGCCTACTGGTACAGGAAGGCTGCCGAAGGGGGCGATGCGGAGAGCCAGCTGCTCCTAGCCCGGGCCCTGAACCAGGGCGCGGGCCTGCCCAGAGACCCCGCGGAAGCCCTCCGGTGGGCCGGGGCATCCGGCAACCAGGGCAATGCCGATGCCATGGTTCTCGCCGGCGATCTTCAACGCCAGGTCGATCCCGGGACAGCCGTGACCTGGTACCGGAGGGCAGTCGAGGCCTACCGGGTGCGCATCCAGCACCGCGATCCAGACGCATGCATGGCCTACGGCCTGCTCTTGATCAACGGCAAAGGTATCGAAAAGGACCCCGTGGAGGGCCTGGCCCACCTGTACCTGGCCCGTCGCTTGGGCCTCGATCCCTTCAAAGTCCTCATCATCCAGCTGAGTGAAGTCTCCCTATCCAAGCCCCAGCGCTCCGAAGCCGCCCAGCGCGCCCTAGCCATCCAGAAAACCTTGCCCCCCCAGGGGAAAAGCTGAGACAGGATGAACAGGATTGAAAGACGGATTAACAGGATCCCAAAAGCTTTACTGAATCCTTAATCCTGTTAATCAATCACTTAATCCTGTCAATCTTGTCCAAGCCTTTCGAACTCCCGACGCCTACCCCGCCATGACGCTGAAGCCACCGTCCACGTAGAGCACCTGGCCGGTGATGCCGCGGCCCATGTCGCTCACGAGAAAGACGCCGGCATCGCCCACTTCCAGTTGATCCGTGTCCCGCTGCAGGGGGGTGTGGGAGCGGTGGGCCTTGAGTTTGGAGCCGATGCCCGGAATGGCCGAGGAGGCCAGGGTCTTGATGGGGCCGGCGGAGATGGCGTTCACGCGGATGCCCTGAGGACCCAGGTCAGCAGCCAGGTACCTCACACTGGACTCCAGGGCGGCCTTGGCCACGCCCATCACGTTGTAGCCGGGCACCACCCGTTCGCCACCCAGGTAGGTGAGTGTCACGATGGAGCCGCCCTCGGCCATGAGGGGCTGGGCCGCGTTGCAGACCGCCGCCAGGGAATAGGCGCTGATGTCGTGGGCCACCCGGAAATCCTCGCGGCTGGTCTCCACGAACCGGCCCTCCAGGGCCTGCCGGGGCGCGTAGGCCACGGCATGCACCAGGAAGTCGAGCTTGCCCCACTTCTTGCGGATTTCGTCGAAGGCCATGACGATCTGGCTATCGCTGCCCACGTCCATGGGCAGGAGGAGTGGATTCTTCAGGTCTGCCGCCAGCTCGCGGACATTCTCGCCCAGGCGCTCGTTCTGGTAGGTCAGGCAGAGCTGGGCGCCGGCCTCGGCCACCCTCTGGGTGATGCCCCAGGCGATGGACCGCTTGTTCGCCACGCCGATAATCAGCCCGCGCTTCCCCTCCAACAACCCACCCTTGGCGCTCATGCGATCTCCTCCAGAGTCGTGTGCAGACAATCACTTAGCATAGCCGAACCCGCGCTACCGCGCTATACCCGGAGTCAGGACGAAGCCGCAGCTGCCAGTGATGACCGGACCCTGAAGCCTAAAGATGTTCAGCCACCGATTTCAGTGATTTCACTGATCAATCCAGTGATTCTCTGTTCCAGCGCAGCACGGGCTCTAGGGAGGGTGTCAGGCCCATGCGGGAAGCATCCGGAGCCTAATCACTGCCATCACTGTAATCACTCGAATCGGTGGCGGAAAATATTTTCAGAACCCCGTTAGCAGCAGATCCATCGCCGCAAGGATCTCGCCCCTCGAAGACAACAGATCACCCGCGATGGCCCCCAACTCCCGCCGCGGGATGCCTGCCAACTCCGGGACTATGGCCACCAGCGGCTGTCCCTGGAAGTCCACCACCGGGGTCAGTCGGGACATAGTGTGGACATTGGCGGCATCGGTCCGGTACAGGGGCACCACCAACCGCGTCCCGAGCATGGAGAGAACCTCCGATTGCACATCCAGCAGGAAGGGAATGGCTGTGTTCGTCCCTGGATTCGGGTTCCGGAACACGGAATACGAGACCATCAGAAGGTCCGGAGGCCGTCGCTGAACACGCCCTGGGCTTCGATCCTTCGGTTGTAGGCCTCGACCGCCGCCCGGTTCTCCTCCGCCCAGCGTTCCGCCAGCCGGACACTCACAGCGTAGGTGAGCGCCTCCTCAGCCACGCTCGAGAGGTTGAGCCCCAGCTCCCGAGCCTGCCGCAGGAGATCGGAATCCAAGCTGAGATTGACCGCCTTCTTGGATGCCACGGATCCTCCGACATGAATGCGCATTAAACATGCGCATCTTCCCTATTATCGTCAATCCCCAAGAGAAAGCCTTTCTGCCACCGATTTCGGTAATGGACAGCGATTGGGCCCCGGATGCTTCCCACATGGGCCGGCCAGAGGCCACCCCCGGCTCTGCCGGAAGTCAGGGAGGGTGCCAGGGCCGCGCATCCGAAAAAGGCACGGCCCTGGCACCTTTCCTGGCGCCCTTGCCGCGCTGGGACAAAGATTCACTGGCTTGATCACTGGAATCACTGAAATCAGCGGCGAAAAAAGTTCTTCCCCCCAATCCTGTTCATCCTGTCCTCAATCCTGTTAATCCTGTCTTCGCTTTTGTTGGAGGGATGCCCGTGCTCCCCTTGGCCCCCATCTCCCTCGTCACCCTCATCGCTCTCGCCCCATCCACCGCTCATCCCTTCCGCGCCGACCTCAACGCCGGGCACTACCTCAAGGTGCTGGCCGAAGCCGAGGCCCGTCTGCGCCAGGACGGGGCCAACGCTGCTGCCTGGGCGGCCAAGTCCCAGGCCTTGTCCAGCCTGCAGCGGTTCACTGAGGCCCACTCCGCCGCTGACCGGGCGGTCTCCCTGCAACCGGGGTTGGCGGATGCCCTCCTGGCCCGGGGTCTGGCCCAGGCCGGCGAAGCCATCCGTCAGCGCGACCTCGGCAGCCTGCGGGGAGCCCTGGGTGCCATGGATGATTTGCGCGCCGCCACTCAGGCCGACCCCACCCTCGCCCCCGCCTGGATGAGCCTGGGGCTGGCCTACGAGCTGCTGCCGGGGATCCTGGGCGGCTCCACGAAGAAGGCCCTGCGCTGCGCCGACCAGCTGCGGCGCGTGGCCCCCGCCCGGGGGGATCTGCTCCAGGCCCTGGTCCTGGTGGAAGAAGACCAGTGGTGGGAAGCCCAACCCTATTTCGGCCGCGCCTTGGCCCAGGCGCCGCAGGATCCCGAAGTGGTGGGCCAGTGGCTCGATGCCCTGGACCGCCGACCTGCCAAGAAGGCCCTGGGCGAGGCTGGGAAGAACGCCCGACTGCTGGCCGAAGCCTCCCGTCTGCTGCCCGGCGTCCGCACCCGCGCCCGCGGCGTGGCCGCCGTCAGCGACGCCTACCTGCACGGTGGGCGGCCCGACCTCGCCTGGCAGGTCGTCCAGGAGCACCTCACCCAAGTGGACGCCCCCAGTCTGCTCCGACTCCAGATGGGCAAAGTGGCCGCCGTCAGCGGCCTCCACCGCCCTGAAGGCCTCGCCGCCCTCGACCAGGTGCTGCGCGAGCCCCTCGAAGGCGGCAGTTCCGGTTACCCCGGCGCCTGGTGGCGCAAAGGCCAGATCCTCCGCGACCTCGGCAGGAAGGACGAAGCCCGCAAAGCCGCCCAGGAAACCCTCAATCTCGATCCCAGGCACCGGGGGGCGCGGGAACTGCTGGAAAACCTTGGACAGGATTGACAGGATTAAAAGCTGGATTAACAAGATTAAAGCTGGCAATTTTGGTCGTTAATCCTGTTCATCCTTAAGAATCCTGTTCATCCTGTCCCTGCTTTTCCATGCATGTGTACTCCTGGATGGCCAGGAAACCCTCCGGCTCGACTCCAAGCAGCAAACGTGTGAATGGATGGACGCAATGGAGCCGGGACACTGACCCATCGCGTCAGTCCCTTGACGGGAGGCTGGGCCCGGCGGCTCCCCACAGGCGGAAACCTCACCTGATGCCTTTCCCCGTCAATGGTTCCATTTCTCCCTGGCCCCTTGGCACAGGTATTGATACCTTCAGTCGCGGCAACCGCCCATTAGGAGATCTCCATGAAGAACCAGAAGGGCTTTACCCTCATCGAGCTGCTGCTCGTGCTCGCTATCATCGGCATCATCAGCGCCATCGCCATTCCGGCCCTGCTCAGCCAGCGCGCCCGGGCCCGTGACAAGGCCTCCATTTCCAACCTGAATGGCCGCATCGGTGATCTGGTCGGCCAGTGGGACCGGCTCAAGGAAGGTGGCACTCCGAATAGTCAGACTACGGCGGCACTGAATTCATATCTCACCAACACAGCAAAGAGCGACCGTAGCCCTTGGGTGGCCTCTCAGTTGGCGTTCGCGACAATCGTTTCCGCCCAGGCTACCTCCACCACGGCCATCTCTGCTGTTGTCTCTGACATCAAGGGTATCGCGGCAACCATGCCCAAGGGGCAGGTCGCCTTCAAGGTCTGGTTCCCCCAAGCCGGCGGCGGTACGGCTGTCGTGAGTAATGTTACCGTCGTACAGAAGCCGGGTAGTGGCTTCATCGCCGGTGGCGTTATGATTGACGGCCTCGTCAATGGCACGAATGTCGTGACCAAGGTTAGCGCGCTGGAGTAGGGTGGTTTTTGATAGATTCAAACCGGAGGCTACCAAGCCTCCGGTTTTTTTTGGGGTAATGATGCGAAGGCTTCAAACCTTTTGGCGGTGGATCGCTCCTCTTGCCGCGGGATTCCTGGCGCTAGTCCTCCTGTTCCTCATGTTTTGGGTGGATGCCCGAGGCACAAACGCAGGACTAGGATCGCTCATTACCGAAGGGCTCACTTCCACCTACGGCAAGCGCTTCGCCTTCCGGCTGGTATTCGCCGAAATCGCCCCCTTGTACCTTGTCGGGGGGCTTATTGGCTGGCTGGCAGCCTTGGCTGCCGGAACGCTGGTGCTTGATCGCACCTGGCGGTCTGGCTGGACCTGGACCCAAGGCTTCCTCCTCTCCCTGGCTGGGCTGGTCTGGATCCACTGGATCTACTGGTGGGAGGTGCCCACGGCCATGTGGGTCATCCCGGGCCTTTCCCGTCTACCGATCCTGGCTTCTCTCCTGCTGCTGCTCGGGCTGGCGGTGGGGTTGGCTTATCTGGGCTTGCGGCGAGTCGGGCGGGGCCAGAGCTGGGGGGGGCTGCGGCGCTTGGGGGTGTTGCTTATCTGCCTGACGGCCTGGGGCGGCCTGGCGGAACTTCCCCTCTGGCTGGCCCAGCGGACCCACCCCCACGCGCCATCCGGCCATCCGGTCAAGGCACTGTTCCTGGGCATCGACGGCATGCGGGGGGACTTCCGGACCCAACCGGAGTTCAAGAGCTTCGCGGGTGTGTCCTACCCGAACGTCTATTCCCCCCTGCCCGCCACCCGCATGCTGTATCACCTCTTGTGGGGGGGGGATCCAGAGTTCTATTCCATCGCCACCGTGGTGCCGTCCATCGAGGAACTGACCGGCGAGGTCAACCTGAAGCTCCTAAAGGATGCCCAGGCACGTGGTCAGAAGGTGCGTTTCTTCATTGATGATGGCGGCACCATCAGCATCTCGGGGCGGACCTACCTGTTCGACCGGGTCACCATGCCCGCGCGGGGGTGGGAGAACTTCGTCAATTCCAACCTCGGTGTGCGCGTGCCACTGTTTGCGGCCTGGCTGGACATCCTGAGGGTGTTCCCCACCACCAACCCGTGGACGAACCCCGCGGCTGGACTGCACCAGACCTTGGAACAGGGGCGGGGAGCAGACTGGGTGATCTACCATTCCTGCCTCGCCCATCAACCCATTTTCCTCACCAGGAAGGAACTCGGGGAGATCCAAGGCTGGTGGAAAATCCCAGCCAACCGTTTCAAACCCTTCAGCCAGCTTGAACAGATCGAGGCTCGTGACCTGGTGGAGCAGCCTCCGGCCCAGGATCCCTACCAGGCGTACCAGATCCGCATCCGGAGCATCCTCAAAGCCTGGGCTCCCATCTGGAACCAGCTCTCCAAGGATCCGGACTACCAGGATGCTTTTCGGGTGCTGACCTCGGATCATGGGGAGCGCTTCTACCACGCCACCAAGGCCCTTCGCCTGGGAGGGGTGCATGGCTATGGCCTGGATCCCTGGGAATTGCGCGTACCCCTGGTCGTGGCCACGCCTGGCTGCGCCCAACAGCAGGTCCAAGGACCGGCCCGGGCCCTCAGCCTGCTGGATCTCCGGGATGTGACCGACCAGCTTTTGACTACGGGAAAGGTCCCAGACCCCGCACGGCTGGCCTCACGGCCGTTTGCGCCAGCCCGATTCCACACCCTTCGGGACACCCACTTCAGGCGATCTCTCAAGGAGTACCGGGAGTACACCACCGAGGGCATCATCAAGGCCACCTACATCCTGCCAGAGGGACTCTGGGCCATGATCTACGAGAAACCCGCCAGCGAACGAGGCGCGGATGTCTCCCTGGCCAAGGCAGAGGAAGATCATTTGACGGTCCTGAAGCCGCTCAAGGGAGGCGGGGCGGAGAAGACGGAATTCAAGGGGTACGACCTGATCGCCCAAGGCGATATCGACGAAAAGGAATTCCAGCGACTGAAGGCGATCATTGAGAAGGAGTTCTTCCGAACGCCCTGGAATCCATCGAAATAAAAGCCAGGGAACCCTTTTGGGGCCCTGGCCGCTTACGAACGCTTACCAAACAGTCAATGCTGTCGGGCCAGTTCTTTCCCGGATTGGTCCGTCTGGTAGACCAGCCCACCCCCGCCCTTGTTGTTGACGGATAAAACGTAGGTCAACCCCACGTTCTTGATCTCGACGGTGTAATCCATCTGCGAATTACCTTGGGGGGTGAAGCTGGGGGCGATGTCGGTGGAGGGGCGGGTTCCGTCCGATTTCCAGGTGTAGGTGCCTGCACCGCCGTAGAGTCCATTCTCGGCTTTGCGTGTTTCAAGGGCCATGGACAGCACCTTGGCATTCGACATGGCATCGCCAATGACCCGGGCCCGGGTGCGCTGGCCCAGGAAGGTGGGAATGGCGATGGCGCTGATGATGCCGATGAGGGCCATTACGAGCAACAGCTCGATTAGGGAGAAACCGCGGGCGTTGCCGGAGCGGCGGGGCGTCAAGCGGGACAGCAGGCCGGACATGGGGACCTCCAGGGATCGCAGGAAAGCATGCAAGGGACGTGCGAAACCGCCGCGGTCAATCCTTCCCGAACACGTTGGCCAGGTTGAAGATGGGCAGGTACATGGCGATCACGATAAAGCCGATGATGCCGCCGAGCATGGCGATCATGACGGGTTCCATGAGGCTGGTGAGGTTGGCCACGGCGTTGTCCACCTCGTCTTCGTAAAAATCCGCCACCTTGGACAGCATGGCGTCCAGGGCGCCCGTGGCCTCGCCCACGCCCACCATCTGCACCACCATGGGCGGGAAGACCTTGGTTTCTGCCAGGGGGGTGGCGATGTTGCGGCCTTGCTCCACGGCATCCTTGGACTTGAGGATGGCGTTCTGGATGACCATGTTGCCGGCGGTGCGGGCCGTGATGTCCATGCCTTCCAGGATGGGCACACCGGAGCTGATGAGGGTGCCCAGGGTGCGGCAGAATCGGGCCACAGCCACCTTTCGGAGCACGTCGCCAATGATGGGGATCTTCAATAGGAGCGCATCGATTTGGAGGCGACCCGGCGGTGTCTTGTAATACTGGCGGAGGCCAATCGTGATGACAGCGATGGCGATGATGAGCAACCAGCTGTAGTTGATGAGCGCATTGGACATGGCCATGCAGACCAGGGTGGGGAAGGGTAGCTTGCTGCCCAGACCGTCATACATGGCGGAGAAGACGGGGATCACCTTGACCATGATGATGACCACTACGGCGATGGCGATGGTGATGACGGCCACAGGGTAGGTCATCGCGCCTTTCACCTTAGCAGTGAGCTTCACGGCCTTCTCGATGTAGCCCGACAGCCGCTGGAGGATGACGTCCAGGATGCCACCGCTCTCGCCGGCGCCCACCATGTTCACGTAGAGGTCATTGAAGGCCTTGGGATGCTTGGAGAGGGCGGCCTGGAGGGTGAGACCCTGCTCCACGTCTCCCCGCACGGCTTCGATGATCTTCTGGAAGCCCTTGTCCTGCTGCTGGGCCCCCAGGATCTCCAGGCACTGCACCAGGGGCAGGCCCGCGTCGATCATGACGCTGAACTGCCGAGTGAAGATGGCCAGTTCCTTGGGCTTCACCTTGCCGAAGGACTTGGTGCCCTTGGCGGCCATGGCGCCGATGGTGGTGACTTCAATACCGTTGCGCTTCAGGGTGGCGGCGGCGGCATCCCGGGATTCGGACACCAGGACGCCCTCCTGGGCCTCCCCCATGCGATTCTTGCCTTTCCATGCGTATGCGGGCATGCGGACCTCGGCGGGCTAGGAACGGTGGTGCCTTCAGGATAGGCAGGAATGGATCAGTGGTGAAGAACTAATGGTCGCAGGGGAAATGCCTAGGTGTACTTGATGTTGGGATTCCGCCCGCCCAACGCGGGATTGGTGGTGGTGGCCTGGGCCGCGGCAGCTCCGCGGCCACCGGCCGAGCCGAGGCCCACGCCCCGGTTGATGAGTTCCCGCAGTTCATCCACGTTCGACGAATACTCGAAGGCCTGCTCCTGGGTGATCTCCTTGCGGAGAACCAGGTCAGCCAGGCTCTGGTTGAAGGTCTGCATGCCGTATTTGGTCTGGCCGGACTGCATGGTGCCGTAGATCTGGTGGACCTTGTCCTCGCGGATGAGGTTCCGGATGGCGGAGTTGGGGATCATGATCTCCAGAGCCAGGGCCCGCCCCTTGCCACTGGCTTTGGGGATGAGGCTCTGACAGATGACGCCTTCCAGCACCAGCGAGAGCTGGGCTCGGATCTGCGCCTGCTGGTGGCTGGGAAACACGTCGATGATGCGGTTGATGGTCTGCACCGTACTGTTGGTGTGCAGGGTGCCGAAGGTGAGGTGGCCCGTCTCGGCAATGGTCAGGGCCGATTCGATGGTCTCCAGATCGCGCATTTCACCCACCAGCACTACGTCGGGATCCTGGCGGAGGGCCGAACGCAAGGCCTTTTTGAAGCTGTGAGTGTCCGCGTGAATCTCCCGCTGGTTCACCAGTGCCCGCTTGTGTTTGTGGACGTATTCCACCGGGTCTTCGATGGTGAGGATGTGGACGGGCTCCTCGGCATTGATCTTGTCCACCATGGCGGCCAGGGTCGTGGACTTGCCGGAACCAGTCACGCCCGTCACCAGCACCAGGCCGCGGGGTTTGTCGCAGAGGGCCTGGACCGAGGGCGGCAGGTTGAGCTGCTCGAAGCTGCGGATGTTCTCGGGGATCGTGCGGAAGACGCCCGCCGTGGCACCCCGCTGATTGAAGACGTTGGCACGGAAACGGGCCACGCCCTGGAGACCGAAGGAGAAGTCCACCTCCAGATCCTCCTCGAGGCGGTGCTTCTGCTGATCAGTCATGACGCCATAGCAAAGCCAGCGGGTCTGGGAGGCGTCCAGCGGGGGTAGCTTGAGAGGCACCATGCGCCCATCGATGCGGATCTGCGGCGCCGATTCCGTGGTGATGTGAAGGTCCGTGCCTCCGTACTCCACCATGGTCTTGAGCAGCTGCTGCAGCGGAGCTACGTAGTTGGCACCAATGTCACTCATGCTGGCCTCGGGAAAAACAACTGCTTGGACGGGATTAACAGGATGGAAGGCAGGATTAACAGGATTCTTGGAGTCGAGGGCTCCGGAACTTCTTCTTCACTTGGAGGCTCCGGGCACCGAAGTTCAGGAGCAAAGCCCGTTCCAGGCCGGTGGCGGTCAAGTAATTGACGACTTGCACCTCGTGCTCGGGGAGGATGGCCTGGACAGCTTTCAATTCAAGGGTCAGGGATCCATCCACCAGAAGATCTGCCCGGTACTGCCCGACAAGCTCGCCCCGGTAGTGGACTTCGAGCCGCACTTCGCGTTCGAACGGGATGCCGCCCAGGGCCATCTCGAGGGCCAGGGCATTCTGGTACACCGCTTCACTGAACCCAGACCCCAGCGTGGAATGCACCCTCATCGCCGCGCCGATGACACGTCCCGAAAGTTCTTCCAGCACAGCCCCAACCACCATTCCCGTCCCACTCTTTCAAAATCCTGTTAATCCAGCTTTCAATCCTGTTAATCCTGTCAAAGAACTTGGCAAACGTGGGTCGGCGCCTAGAGGACTGTCTCGCGGATGATCTCTTCGATGGTGGTCACGCCGTCGAGGACCTTGCGGCACCCGGAGCGGCGGAGGGTGATCATGCCCTCCTTCTGGCCCTGCTCGCGCAGTTCGATGGCCGAGGCCCCGGTGAGGATCATGTCCTTGAGGGTCTCCGACATCTCCAGCACCTCGTAGAGGCCCACGCGGCCCTTGTAGCCACGCTTGTTGCAAATATCGCACCCGACGGGCTTGTAGAAGGTGATGCCCCGCTGGATCTCCTCCGGGGTGAACCCCACCTCGCGCAGGGCCTCTTCGGGCTGGTGGTGGGTGTCCACGGCTTTGCAGCTGGCGCAAAGGCGGCGCACGAGACGCTGGGCGCAGATGATGTTCACAGAGGTGGCCACCAGGAACGGCTCCACGCCCATGTTCATGAGGCGGTTGATGGTACTGGGGGCGTCGTTGGTGTGCAGGGTGGACAGCACCAGATGGCCCGTGAGGCTCGCCTTGATGGCGATCTCGGCCGTCTCGAAGTCGCGGATTTCGCCCACCAGGATGATGTTCGGATCCTGCCGGAGGAAGGAGCGCAAGGCCGCCGCGAAGTTGAGGCCGATCTGCTCCTTCATCTGCACCTGGTTGATGCCGGGGAAGTTGAACTCAACCGGATCCTCGGCGGTGAGGATGTTTGTGTCCACCGTGTTGAGCTTGGCGATGGAGGAGTACAGGGTGTTGGTCTTGCCAGATCCCGTGGGCCCCGTCACCAGCACCATGCCGTAGGGCTTCGAGATCTGCCGATCCCAGCGATCCAGGCTTTCCTGTTCGAAGCCGAGCTTGGTGAGGTCGAGCATGAGCTTGTCGCTGTCCAGCAGCCGCAGCACGATCTTCTCGCCGAACAGGGTTGGCAGAATGCTCACGCGGTAGTCGATGACCTTCTGCCGGCCACCCATGTTCACGCGGAGCTTGATGCGGCCGTCCTGGGGCAGGCGCTTCTCGGCGATGTTGAGCTTGGCCAGGATCTTCACGCGGGAGGTGAGGGGATCCTTCAGCTTCAGGTTCGGGCGCATCACCTCCATGAGGATGCCGTCGATGCGGAACCGGATGCGGTAGTTCTTTTCGTAGGGTTCGATGTGGATGTCGGAGGCCCCGCGCTTGATGGCGTCGATGAGCACCATGTTCACGAGCTTCACCACCGGGGCATCCTCGCTGCCCTTCTTCAGGGCGCCGACGTTGATGCTCTCCTCGTCGTCGTCGGTGGCCTCGAACTCGGCGTCGGCATCCAGCTCCTGCTCCAGTTCCTGGAGGTCGAACTGTTCGTCCAGCTCGTTGAAGGGCTTGGCTGCGGTGGTGTCGATGGGCCCGGCCCCCGCGGGTCCGCCGCCCATGGTGGCGCGGCCGCCCTGGCTATCGGCAAGACGCACACCACTGGCGCCGCCATAGTACTTCTCGACCGCCCGCACCAAGCCCATCTCGCTGGACACGACGGGATCCACGTTGTAGCCGGTGTGGAACCGCACGTCGTCCATGGCGAAGATATCGGTGGGATCCGACATGGCCAGAGTCAGCACATTGCCCGTGCGCTGGAGGGGCAACACCTTGTGGCGCTGGGCCAGATCCTTCGGGATCAGGGCGATGACACCCGCATCGATAGGGGGCCATTGCTCCAGATCCGCGGCCGGAACTCCGTACTGCATGCCGAGGAAGCTCACGATGTCCTGATCTGAACAGTAGCCCTGGCGCACGACGATGCTTCCGAGCTTGCCGCCTTCACGCCGCTGGATTTTCATAACGTCTTCCAGCTGTACATCCGTGATGAGCTGGGCCTTGACTAGCATTTCCCCGAGCTTACTTGCCACTGGCTGCCTCCGGATGGGGTAAGCCGATGGTATCACCTCCTGAAGTCATCCCCGCGTCTGGCTGTATCTCCCGGTCCGCCGGTCTTCACTTAGTCCGGCCCATTGTATGCTTTCGACATGCCCGTCCCAGGAACCCCGCCCCAGCGCCTGATGCTGGCCCGGCAGTTGATCCGGGAGAAGGGTCTTTCCCGGATGGACCTGGCCCTGCTGGAAGACATCCTCCGGGCAGGGGCGGGCGATCTGGATCCCCTGCTGGAGGCCCCTTCGCGGGAGGCCATGGCCGCTGAGGAATCCCCGGCCCAGGCCAACCTGCGCCGGAACCTTGGCCTTTTCCTGGCCTTCCTGCACCAGTTCTCGCCCCGCCGGCTCGGCGAAGCCCGGGCTCCCATGGGCTTGGTCCTCCAACATGGTCTGGGGCGACTGGCCCAGCTGACGGGGACCGCCCACCGGGAACTGAGGGTGGAACAGGAACAGCCCGCCTGGGTGGGGCTGCTTCTCGACCTCCTGGCCTCGCTCCGGGCCATGGCCCCGGCTCCGGGGGAGGATACCGGGGCCCTCCGGGTCTTGTGGGCCGCCTTCCTGGAGGATCACCGTGACGCCTTCCGACAGATTCTGACCGCCCTCCAGACCTGCAAGGAGGGGCCAGAGGCCGTGGCCAGCCTGAACACCCAGATGAAGGTGGTGAACCGGGCCATCCAGGGCCAAGGCCGGCTGGAGGAATCCCTGGCGCGGCTCGCGGAACAGCTGGAAGCCTGCATCCCCCCGGAATTCCACGCCCGGGTGGAACCCCTGCTGTTGCTGCAGCACGTGGTGTCGAACCTGCGCCTGAGCCTGCTGCGCCCCCTTGATCGGGGCATCCACTGGCCCGCGGTGGAGCAGATCCGGGGGAGCCTGCGTTGGCTCTGGGACCACTTGGGCTGGGTTCTCCCACGCATGGACGCCGAGCTGTTCAGGGACCGCATGCCCGCGGATCTGCGGCAGCTGCTCCAGGACCTTCGCGGAGAGGACCGGGCCCTCTTTGCCGTGGTAGCGCGAGCCCTGGCCAGCCACATCTCCCTCCTTGGGTTGATGGAATCCCTGGAACCCTACGCCGGGGCCAGCGCCCAGGACCTCTATGCCGCCGTGCCTACCTTCCTCGTCATCGAATCCGAGCTGGGCCGCGTGGCGGACCGTGCCGACGACCCAGGACGGACTGCGCAGCTGAATCCACAACGGCAGGAGGTTCCGCGGCTCCGGGCCTACCTCCGCCAGGCGGTGTTGAGCCTGCACCAGGATCAAGTGACCCTGCGGAGCCTGCTGCAGCAGGCCCTGGCTGGGGCGGACACGGACCAGCTGGCCCACACTCTGGACAACTTGCGCGGCCTGCTCGTCAACCACCAGAAGCAGCTCATGAGCGAGCTGGTCGGCCTGTTCTCACCGGCTGTTCAGCAGCGGCTCTTCCCGGAATCCCCCAGCATGATGGAGGAGGGTGAACGCCTCCGGTTGCGCATCCAGCGGCTCTGGGAACAGGTCCCACCGATTCACGCCCACCTTCTGCTGAGTATGGAACTCCAGGACTGGCCGCGGCTCGCCCTGGGGCTCGCCCAGGCCTACCGGCATGTGCTGGCCTTCCGCCGCAGCCCGGAATTCCCTCTGATGCGGCGGCCGGACCGGGAGGAGGCCGAGCGCCTCATCCTGGACCTGGGTCGGCTGCTGGAATCCCCTGAGGAAGTCCACCAGGCCCTCCGGGATAGCCTGGACCTGCTGGGCGAACTGCTGCGGTTCCTGGAACTGTTCCTGCTCCGCATCAATGCCCGGGTCCCCCTTATCAGGCAGGACCTTGAGGTGGCCCAGGAGGCCTTGAAGCTCATCGCCAGTCTGCAAAAGGATCCCGCGGGAGCGGAGCGCACCCGGCTCTCCCACAAGCTGATCCAGAACGCCAAGCGCCTTGGGGTTCGCGACGCCCAGGCCGTGACCCTGCTGAAGCGCTGGGTCCGGGCCGAGCGCAGCCAGCGGGAGGGGTCGCTGCCCACCCTGGAACAGCTCGCCGCCCACCTCGGCCAGTTGGCCTTGAGATTGGAAGCCGCGCTGGGCTGATCGCCCACCACCGACCAAGCACTGCCCTTCCAGGAGCCCCATGAATCGCATCCACTGGCTGGAACCGCATCCCTCCCGGGCCGGCGCCACGTTGCGCGCGGCCCTGGAGGCATGGGGGCACGACGTGGTGCCGGGACCAGGGGCAGGGTCGCTCGTGCTGGTGGCGGAGCGGCCCGACCCGCGGCTGATTCCAGCAGAGGGATCCGAGATCCTTTGGTGGGTTGAGCGTGCAGAAGCCGAGGAGGTCAGCGCCGTGCTGGGGCTGAGGCCAGGCTGGGTGCTGCTCCAGGACCGCCCACTTGAGACGGCCCGGGAGGCGCTCCGGCACCTGCGTCAGCGGGATCTGGGCAGCGAGGGTTGGCTGCGTCAGATGCTTCACCTCGCCTCGCTGGACGACCTCCTGAAGGTCATGCTGAGCCGGGCCATCAGCCAATCCCGGGCGCGGGGCGGTGCCATTTGGCTCAGGAAGGACAATTTGTACTACCAGCGGGCCGGCGACGGATCGTTCCCCGAGGCACCGCTGCCCCGCCAGGAGGCCGCCGAACTGGTACGCCGCGGCGAAGCGTTCCCGCTGGCGGCCTCAGAGCAACTGGGCCTTTTGAGGTTGTTGAATCCCCAGGAGCCTCCCGAGCGCCTGCTCCAGGGCTTCGAGGATGTGGAGCCCCTGCTGCTCAACGCCTGGCGCCTGGAGGAGAGCCGGGCGCTGTCCTTCAAGGACGATCTCACCGTGGCCCAGAATCGTCGCTGCCTCGAGGCGGAGCTGCCCCAGACGGTACGCGAGGCCGCCGCCAGGGGGGAATCCGTGGCCCTGGTGTTCATCGATGTAGATGACCTCAAGCAGGTGAACAGCCAATACGGTCATCCCGCCGGAAGCATCGTGCTTGAGGCTGTCGCCCGGACCGCCCAGCGCCTCTGCCGAGCCCACGATCGCCTCTATCGCTATGGAGGGGATGAGTTCTGTCTCATCATGCCCAGCACCGGCTCTCTCGGGGCCCAGAAGCTGGCGGAACGCCTGATTGAAGTCATCCTGGGCCAGCCCGTCTCGATCGGAGGCAATCGCCTGACCATCTCCCTCAGCGCCGGGGTGGCCGCCTTCCCGGAGCATGCCGACGGGGCCGGGCACCTCATCGAACAGGCCGACCGCGCCCTCCTGCGTGCCAAGCGGGAAGGCAAACGGCAGGTGATGGTGGCGGGGAGATAGGGGCAGCCTGGAGTCCAGACTGAAATCCCTACTTCCGCTTCTTCTTCCCAGTCTTCTCGGCTCCGAATACTTTGGACAGAAAGCCTTCCTCACCGCTCTCAGCGGGTTCGCCGTCGAGGCTGCGGCGGAGCTGCTCCAGCAGTTGGCGCTGTTCGGCCGTGACAGACTTTGGCACCGCCGCCCGCAGGTGCAGGTAGAGGTCACCACGGCCGCTGCCCTGGAGCCTGGGGACGCCGGCGTTCACGAGCTTGACCACGTGATCCGCGGGGGTTCCCGGCGCCAGCTTCACCTTGTCCGCCCCATAGGGCGTGTCAACTTCGAGCGCGCCGCCGGTCACCAGCAGGGGCCAGGACACCTCCAGCCGCTGGTGGAGATCAAACCCATCGCGCTCGTATCTCGGGTCCTGCTCCACGTCGAAGACCACATAGAGATCGCCGGTGCGGCCCCCGAACCGCCCCGCTTCGCCCTGATTCTGCAGACGGAGCCGAGTGCCCCGGTCCACCCCCGCCGGCACCTTGAAGCTCACCTTGGACTTGCGGTGGACGCGCCCCTCCCCTTTGCATTCGCGACAGGGTTTGGGAATGATGCGGCCCCGGCCCTCGCAGCGGGGACAGGGGGTGAGCATCTGGAAAAAGCCCTGCCGCATGGCCACCTGGCCCGTGCCCCGGCACTGAGGACAGGTCTCCGGGCGGGAGCCTGCCTCGCACCCTGAGCCATGGCAGGTACTGCAGGCCTCCAGGCGCGGGATGCTGAGTTCCACGCTGTCTTTGCCGAAGATCGCGTCCCGGAAGCTCAGCTTCAGGTTGTACTGCAAGTCCGAGCCGCGTTCCTCGCCGCTGGACCGACGCCGGCCTCCGCCGCCGAAAAGATCCCCGAAGAGGCCGCCACCGAAGAAACTGCCGAGGATGTCCTCGAAATCCGCGAACTGGTTGGGATCGAACTGGAACTGCTGGCCGCCACCCGCACCACCCAGACCCGCATGGCCGTACTGGTCATAGGCCTTCCGCTTCTCTGGATCTGACAGCACGCTGTAAGCTTCGGCGGCCTCCTTGAACTTCTCTTCCGCCTCCTTGTTGCCGGGATTGCGGTCGGGATGCAGTTCCATGGCCAGCTTGCGGTAGGCCTTCTTCAGTTCATCCGCCCCGGCATCCTTCGCAACGCCGAGCACTTCGTAGTAGTCACGCTTCATGTCTGGTCAATCCTCTGTCTTCAAATCTTCAGTCTTAAGTCCTCGGCGTTCCGTGGCCTTCCTCACCAGGGCCGCCCGGCTCATTCAGGCATCTTGGCGAAAGCGTTGGCAAGCCCCACCACTCAGCGGGCCACTTTCTGGGTCAACCCGATCAGATGTCTATTCTCTCCCAAAAAGCTCCACAGCCGGACCCTCTGGAATGGCCTGAGGCTAGTTCGGCCCGGCGGCGCCCTCGTCTTCGCCATCCAGAGAGGCCATCATGGCTTCGCTGGCAGCCAGAACGGCGTCGGTGAGCAGATTCTGGGCTTCGAGCAGCTGCCCCTCACAGGCTCGCAGGCCCGCGGGATCCTGGGCGGCCACGGCCTGCCGGGCCCGGGCGAGCACGTCGCGGATCATGAATTGCTGGTTCTCCTGCAGGTACTTCCCACATTCGGTGAAGCTCTTGTCGCAGGAGAAGATCAGACCCTCGGCGGAGGCAATGTACTTCAGCGCATCCCGCTTCTTCACGTCGGTTTCGGCATTGGCCAAGGCCTCGCGGATCATGCGCTGAATCTCCAATTCGGAGAGGCCGGAACTGGGGCGGATGCTCAGGCCCTGTTCCAGGCCGGTCATGAGATCCCGGGCCGACACTTTCACGATGCCGTTGGAGTCGATGTCGAAGGAGACCTCGATCTGGGGCACACCCTTGGGCAGCGGCGGCAGGTTGATGAGGTCGAAGCGGCCCAAGCTCTTGTTGTGTTCCGCCAATTCGCGCTCGCCCTGCAGGACGTGGATCTCCACTCGGTTCTGGTTGTCCGTGACCGTGGTGAAGGTGCGGGAATCCCGAGTGGGGATGGTGGCATTCCGCTGAATGATTTTCACGAAACCGCCGCCCTGGGTTTCGATGCCGAGCGACAGCGGCGTGACGTCCAGGAGCACCAGATCCTTGATATCACCCTTGAGGACGGCGCCCTGGATGGAGGCGCCGGTAGCCACGACCTCATCCGGGTTGATGCTCCGGTTGGGCTCTTTGCCAAAGAAATCCTTCACCAGCCGCTGCACCAGCGGCATGCGGGTCTGCCCGCCCACCAGGATGACCTCATCGACCTGCTTCGGCGTCTTGCCGCCTTGTTCAAGCGCATCTTTGATGGGCACAAGGGTCTGCTGCACCAGATCTTTGGCCATGCCCTCGAGCTGCTCGCGGGTGAGGGTGGCCTCGAGGTGCTGGGGACCACCGGCGGCCTGGGCGATGAAGGGAAGCCGGATCTCCACGCGATCCAGGGTGGACAGCTCGCATTTGGCCTTCTCGCTGGCCTCCTTGAGCCGCTGGAGCGCCATGCGGTCCGTGGACAAGTCGATGCCGGTCTTCTCGTGAAACTGCTCCACGAGCCAGTTCTGGACGGCCAGGTCGATGTCCTCACCGCCGAGGAAGGTATCGCCGCTGGTGGCCAGCACCTCGAAGACACCGTCATTCATCTCCATCAAGGTGAAGTCGAAGGTGCCCCCGCCGAAGTCGTAGATGGCCAGAATCTGCTTAAGGCCCTTCTTGTTGAAACCATAGGCGAGGGCCGCAGCGGTAGGCTCGTTGATGATGCGCTGCACGTTGAGACCGGCGATCTTGCCCGCGTCCTTGGTGGCCTGGCGCTGGGCATCATCAAAGTAGGCGGGGACCGTGATCACAGCGTCCGTCACATCCTCGTGGAGGAAGGCTTCGGCAGCCTGCTTCAGGGAGCGGAGGACGATGGCCGTGACTTCGGGCGGCGCATAGTCGCGTTCGCCTACCCGCAGCCAGGCGTCGCCGTTGGGCGCGGAAACCACCGGGAAAGGCAGACGGCCCACGGCTTCCTGCACCTTCGGAGCCATGAACCGCTGCCCGATGAGGCGCTTCACGGCGAACAGGGTGCGCTGGGGGTTCGTCACGGCCTGGCGCTTGGCGATATGGCCCACCAGCACGTCGCCCTTGTCCGTGAAGGCCACCACCGAAGGGGTCGTGCGGCTTCCTTCGCGGTTGGGGATCACGCGCGAATCCCCGCTCTCCATCACGCAAACGCAACTGTTCGTCGTGCCCAGGTCAATGCCGATCAGTTTGCCTGCCATGGGTGAAACTCCAGTGGGATCAATTACTTCATAACGAATGGGATGCCAGGGAGGGATCTCCAGTGCTGAGGCTGGACGCGATTAGGGTTTTCCCGAGTCATGGAGTCGGTTCACCACCACCCGGGCTGGGCGCAGGAGCTGCCCCTTGAGGTTGTAGCCGCGCTCGTAGACGGCGGCCACGGCACCATCGGGGAGATTCGGATCGCTGAAGGTGGTAAGCGCCTCAGCGTGAAGGGCATTGAAGGTATCGCCGATCTGGAGCGGAAGCGGCTCGACGCTCATGCGGCGAAGGGCTTCGAGAAATTGTTTCTGGATCAGTTCGATACCGGCGCGGAAGGAATCGACATCCTGATAGGACGCCCCGAGTCCCCGTTCGAAGTTGTCAAGGACGGGCAGCATCTCCAGGAGGATCTTCCGCTCCGCCTGCTCCACGGCCATGGCGATGTCACGCTGAGCCCGGCTGCGGAAGTTGTTGAAATCTGCCGCGAGGCGCCGGTGCTGATCCATCAGTTCAGCCTCGCGGCGGAGCATCTCTTCCATCTGCCGCTCGGTTTCAGCGAGCGCCGATTCCAGGTCCACCCGCGAATCCACCGGCTCAAGTACGTCGGCCTCCTCACCCGTCGGGGCCGGATACTCCGAGGCCACCTCGTCGGCCACGGACTGGAGATCCCCGTCCAGGGCATCATCCAGACTGAGGTCCACCACATCCTCGGGTTCTCCAGCAGGAGGAGCGGGCTTCGCTTGGGGCTCGCGGGGGGCATCAGTGGTCATCGCAGCAGTATACGCAGTCCGGGCCGGGAGCTGTTTTGGAAACCAACCCGGCCCCTCAGACTCCGCCCTGCCGCTGCTGGATCTGTCGGGACCACCAGCGCAGACCACCCATCACCCGGCCATAGTCCATGCGGAGCGGCCCCACCAAGGCAAAGGTCACATAGCCGGCCGGGCCCAGTCCGACGGTGCGCACCGCCGTGGCCAGAGGCCAGCCATCCAGATAGGGGTTCTCGGAGCCCAGGAGCAGCTGGATGTCCTGCGAGGCCCGATCTGCAAAGGCATTCAGGAGACGGGCCAGACGGCCCCGCTCCTCGAAGGCCGCCACGAGGCCCCGGAACCGGGTCACATCCTCGAATTCAGGAAGCCCACCCAGCCGGCCCAGGCCGGAGACAAGCACCGGCGGGTCCCCAGCAGGACCCTCCTCGGGCCAGCGGGAAGCCAAGTCCTGGAGCCGGGTCCGGAGGGACTCGCCCTCCTGGGCGCCGGCCTGGAGGGCTTCCAGGAGTCGGGACCGCATCTCGCTCAGGGTGAGACCCGCAAACTGGGCGGTGGCATAGTTCCCCAGCTCTGTGAGGACGGTGTCGGCGTAGTTCCAGGGGTTGTCCATGAGGCGGTGGTCGACTTCGCCCAGGCTCCCCACCCAGATCGCCACCAGGCGCCCCGGTCCCACGGGCACGAACTCAAGGCGCACCAGGCGGCTTTGCGTCAGGGGCAGCGGCAAAGCCACACAGACCCCGCCCATGACCTCCGCCAATGTCCGGCTGGCATGGCGGGCCCAGGATTCGGGATCCAGTTCCAGGCCATCCAGGGCTGCGGCGAGGCGTCCCTCCAGCTCGGGATCCGGGGGCTGCGCCTTTAGCCAACGGTCGACATAGTAGCGATAGGCCCGCTCCGTGGGCACCCGTCCCGCGGAGGTATGGGGCTGCGCCACCATGGACTCATCCTCCAAGTCGGACAGCACGTTTCGGATGGTGGCGCTGGAAAGGGGCTCGGGAAACCGCTTGGCCAGCAGGCGCGACCCCACCGGCTCCCCCGCCTCGAGGTAGGCCTCGATGAGGGTGCGGAGCACGGATTCACCGCGGGGATTCAGGTTGGGAGTGGCCATGGGGTAAACTTTGTCTAGTTGTCATACTATATACCCCCCGAAGGAGGTCCCATGCGCCCTACCCTGACCCGCCTGTCCCTTGCTGCCGTGCTCATTCTGACGATCGCCTGCAACCGCAAGAGTGAAGCCGCCATTCAGGCCGATGAGGCCGCGAAGGCTGCAGAGGCCAAAGTTGCCCAACTCGAGCAGCAGCTCGCCGAGGCCAAGTCCGGCAAGATCACCGGAGAAGATGCCGACACCGTCAAGCAGGTGACCAAGTCGCAGGTGAAAGCCCTGGAACGGCAGGTAGCCGATGCGAAGAAGCGGGCTGAGGCCAAGAAGCAGGAAGCCGTCGTCCTCGCCTCCGCGCCGGCCGCCAAGGAAGCCCCCAAGCCCGTAGTGGTGGAGGTTCCCACCGGCACCAAGCTGGAGATCGCCCTGGCCCGCGACCTGGCCACGGACAAGGACCAGGCCGGGGATGCCTGGGACGGCTCACTGGCCTCGGACGTCGTGGTGGACGGCAAGCTGGTCTGGAGCGCCGGCAGTTCGGCCCGGGGTGTCGTGACCCAGAGCGCAGCGGCAGGCCGCCTGAGCAACGGCAAGGGTGCCCTGGGCATCCGCCTCACCGAGATCGCCGGTGTCGGCATCGATACGGACACCCATGTGGTGGTCGCCACGGCCCGGGGAGAACGCAATGCCAAATACATCGGCGGTGGTGCGGCCCTTGGCGCCCTGGTCGGCCTCCTGTCCGACAAGAAGAACCAGGGTGATCACGCCCTCGGTGGCGCGGCTGTGGGCGCCGCCGCCGGCACCGCCGTGGCCGCCGGCACCGCCGACACTGTGATCAAGATTCCCGCCAGCAAACCCGTCGCCTTCAGCCTGACCTCGCCGGAGAGGGTGACGTTGAAGAAGTAGCGGTCAGCTGTCAGCCAAAAAAGAGAAGCGGGAGGCTGTGCCTCCCGCTTCTCTGCTTTTACTGAGAGCTGACAGCCCGTCCTTACGCTTCCAACGCCTGCAGCCGCTCTGCTTCGAACGCGGCCCGCAGGGGTTCGATGATGGGTTCGAGCTGGCCAGACATGAAGCTGTCGATCTGGTGGATGGTGACGCCGATGCGGTGATCGGTGACGCGGCCCTGGGGGAAGTTGTAGGTGCGGATCTTTTCGCTACGGTCGCCACTGCCCACCTGGGACTTACGCAACGCCGAGTGGATCGCATCGGCTTCATCCTGGGCCTTCTGGAGCAGGCGACTGCGCAGCACCGTCATGGCCTTGGCCATGTTCTTGATCTGGCTGCGCTCGTCCTGGCAGCTCACCACAGTGTTGGTCGGCAAATGGGTGAGGCGCACGGCGGAGTAGGTGGTGTTCACACTCTGGCCGCCCTTGCCACCGGAGCAGAAGGTGTCGATGCGCAGATCCTTCGGGTGGATCTCGATATCCACCTCCTCGGCCTCGGGCATGACCGCCACAGTGGCTGCGGACGTGTGGATGCGGCCCTGGGTCTCAGTCTTGGGCACACGCTGGACACGGTGTACGCCGCTTTCGAAGCGGAAGAGGCTGTAGGCGCCCTCGCCCTGGATCTCCGCCGTGGCCTCCTTGAGCCCGCCCGCGTCGGCGTCGCTTTCGTCTAGTACCGATACCTTGAAGCCCCGGCGCTCCGCGAAGCGGATGTACATGCGGAACAGCTCTGCGGCGAACAGCGCGGCTTCCTCGCCACCGGTGCCGGCGCGGACTTCGAGGATCACGTTCTTCTCGTCAGCCGGATCCTTGGGGATGAGCAGGCGCTTGATCTCCGCCTCGCCTTCGGCGATGGCCTTCTTGAGGTCGGGGATTTCCAGCTCCGCCATCTCCCGCAGTTCGGCGTCCATGGACTTGTCGCCCAGAATGAGCTCAGCCTCCTCCATTTGCCTCAAGCGGGTGCGCTGGGCCTGGAAGGCCAGCACCACCGGCTCCAGCTCGGCACGGAGCTTGGCCAGCTCGCGCAGACGCTTGGGATCCGACACCACAGTGGGATCCTGCAGCTGCGCCTCCACTTCCTGGAAGCGGGCTTCGACGGCTTCAAGCTGATCGAGCATGGCTCACCTCGGGATCCGGCGCCCTATCTGGGGGCAAAAACCCTGGGCCGGCTGTGCCGGAACTGGGCGTGGGGGCCCGGGAGTGTGCGCGCAGCGCGGAACCCCCGGACAGCATAAACAAAAAGACGGGCCGATCACTCGGCCCGTCTTTCGGAACTTCACAGCTAGGCTTCGGTGGTCTCGGTGGCCGCCTCAGCAGGGGCCGCAGGGGCCTCCTTCTTGGCGTACTTCTTGTTGAACTTCTCCACGCGGCCTTCGGTGTCCATCAGACGCTGCTTCCCGGTGAAATAGGGGTGGCAGGCCGCGCAGATTTCCACGCGCAACTCCTTCTTGGTGGAGCGCGTCATGAATTCGTTGCCGCAGGCGCAGTGCACCTTCACGTCATGCAGCTCGGGGTGAATCTTTTCCTTCATGTCTTCCTCCTGGGACCGACCGGATGCCCCCATGGGCGGGGTGAACGCACGCGGCTTGTCCACGCAAGACGAATAGCTTATCGCCAAATCCCCCGTTTCTCAAGGGGGATTCCCCAGGAGAGGGAAAGCCGGAATCCCGGCGTATGCGCGCGCTGCGCGCATACGCCGGAGAGCATTACCCCTGTTCCTGGGGAGTCAGGACCCAGCGCTCGGCCAGGACGCGGCGGAGCTTCAAGGCCAGCATCACGCTGATCAGCAAGGTGGCGTTGAAACTGAGCTCCAGGGGCACCTGCCACCATTGGAAACGGATCCGACCGAGGAACCCAGTTTCGACGGCAAACATGAACGCCGTGAAGAGGACCGGCTCCAGGAGGGTCTGCCAGAGCGGACACTCCTGACTGTGCTGTTCCAGCAGGAACCCGGTGTAAGCGCCGTAGAACAGCCGGGTCGGCTTGAACCCATGGGCGCTGGTGAACCCCAGGGGGATGGAAAGCAGGGAAGTGAGCAGGACGGCGACAGCCATCCTCGCCCAGGGATCCAGCCGCAGCCAATGCCGCCTGGCCCAGAAATACCCTGCGCCCACAGCCAAACCCTGGGCTGCGGCAAAGGTCAGGCAGATGTACCAGCGCCAACCCTCGAACCACATGTGGCTGCCCGTGGCCAAGCCGATGATCATGCCTGCCGCCAATGCCGTGCCGCCGCGGTGATTGGCGTCTTGCCCTTCCCCCGCGGCGAGTTCCTCGGCCAGGCGGCCAGGACGCTCCTTGTCAGCGAGCAGGGCCGACATGCCCGATTCGCTGTGGATGCCCCGGGCCTCGGCCTCATCCAGCAGGTGGGCCTCCAACTCCCGCAGCAGCATGAGCCGCCGCCGTCGGGACACGCCCCTCAGGCCGGCAGCCACTTGCGAGAGGTAGCCGTCAAGGGCCCGGAACATGGAGGCAAAACCTTCAGGCCCTAGGCCCGACGAAGGCCTGCACCATATCCACGAACTGGTTCCATTCCTTCTTCTTGGCGGTCAAGAAGGCTTGCCCGGCCGGCTGGATCGAGTAGTAGCGTCGTTCGCGGCCGTTCTCCTGGGTCTCCCAGTACGAAGTGATGAACTCCGTGGCCTCCAGCTTGTGGAGGGCCGGATAGAGGGCCCCTTCCTTCAGGGTGTACGTGCCACCGGTGCGCTGGCGAACGGTCTCGATGATCTGATAGCCATACATGGGCCCCTCGCAGAGCAGCGACAGCAGCAGCAGGGGAGTGCTGCCCTTCAGCAGTTCACGGTCCACGGGGTCCTCCGGTTTAGTCGATTTCATTGTGCCTCGCAAATTGAGGTCCGTCAAGGCCCACCCGGCGAGAAATCCTTCTGGTTCAAGGATACCAACGCATCGGCTGATGCCTCCTACGGTCCCTCCGAGGTCCGGCCCAGGCACCCGATTGCCCACGACCGAGACGCAGAGGGTCGAGCCAGGGCCTCGTCGCTGGTCCGACCCCAGGCCTTCAACAAATCCAGGGAGGCCGGACGGCCCAGAGGAGGTCGAACTGTGCCGCTTCGCGTCGGCGGCACATCTAATGCCGCCTTCGGCGATGCACTCGCTGGTCCGGCCCCAGGCCCTCAACAAGATCAGGGAGGCCGGACGGCCTCCCTGATCTTGTTGGTGTACCCGACTGGGGTCGAACTGTGCCGCTTCGCTGCACCGCCTCGCGTCGGCGGCATATCTAATGCCGCCTTTGGCGATGCACTCGCTGGTCCGACCCCAGGCCTTCAACAAGATCAGGGAGGCCGGACGGCCTCCCTGATCTTGTTGGTGTACCCGACTGGGGTCGAACCAGCGACCTTTGGCTTCGGAGGCCAACGCTCTATCCAGCTGAGCTACGGGTACTACGACTGTCCATCATGGCTTCGATCGGCTTTTCGTTCAAGGTTGACGCTTTGGCACCAGGGCTTGCAGGGCCTTTGGCTTCGGTGGCCAACGCTCCTTCAGCTGGGCCCGGCCACGGTCCTCCGGCGCACGCTGCCGTTGGCCTGGGCGAAGTAGCGGCGGACACCCCGGGTGATGGCATCGGCCACCTTGGCGCGGAACGCGGCGTCCTTGAGCTTCGCTTCCTCCTTCAGGTTGGAGATGAAGGCCACCTCCACCAGGACGGCTGGCATGGCAGCGCCCCGCAGGACGATGAAGGGGGCCTGTTTAACGCCACGCTCCTTGATGCCCGCCAGGCGGTTCAGTTGGCCCTGGATGGCCACGGCCAGCCGCTCGGAATCCTGGAGGAAGGCCTTCTGGGCCAGGTCGTCCAGGATGCTCGCCACCACGCTGTCCGCTCCAGCCGGGGCGGCCCCGGCGCCAGCGTTCTCGACGGCCACCACCTCCTCGTCGTCACCCTTCCCCAGGCTCAGGAAGTAGACTTCGGAACCCCGGGCGGCCCTAGTTCGAGCAGCGTTCAGGTGGAGGCTGATGAAGAGATCGGCGCCCTGGGCGTTGGCGGCCCGCGCCCGATCCCAGAGGGGAATGAACGTGTCGTCGTCGCGGGTGAAGACGGCCTCGAAACCGGCAGCCTCGAGCTTGGCGGCCACCGCCCGGCCGATTTCCAGGGCAGCCGCCTTCTCTTTCAGGCCCTTGGGACCCTTGGCGCCGCTGTCGTCCCCGCCGTGCCCGGGATCCACCATGACCTTCAGCCGCGGGGGATGGACCGGCGGACCGGTAGGTTTGGGACTCTGGGCCCAAGACAGTAGGCTGAATGTGAGCAGGAGGCTCAGGAGTCGAATCATGGCCCAATCGGTAAAAGGCATGCGGGATCTGTTCGGGGCGGAGCTGCGTTGGTTCCAGCATATCGAAGATACCGCCCGCCGGGTGTTCGGCCGCCACGGCTATGGCGAAATCCGCACCCCCATCCTGGAAGAACTGGATGTGTTCAAGCGCAGCGTGGGCGAAAGCTCCGACATCGTGAACAAGGAAATGTACCAGTTCACGGACAAGGGTGGGCGCGACGTGGTGATGCGCCCCGAGAACACCGCGGGCGTGGTGCGGGCCGCCATCCAGCACAAGCTGGTGGCCTCCAGCGATCCCGCCCTGTTCTATTACATTGGCCCTCAGTTCCGGTACGAGCGCATGCAGACAGGCCGGTACCGGCAGTTCTGGCAGATCGGCGCCGAGAGCTTCGGCGTGGCCTCCCCCGAAAGCGAGGCCGAGAGCCTGCTCATGCTCCACAGTTTCCTCAAGGAACTGGGTCTGAAGCAGATGGTCTTCTCCATCAACAGCGTGGGCACGCCCGAGTCGCGCCCCGCTTTCTACGCGGCTTTCCGCGCCTTCTTCGAAGCGCGGCAGGATCAGTTTTGTGCCGACTGCCACCGGCGCATCGAGTCCAATCCGCTGCGCGTCCTGGACTGCAAGAACGAAACCTGTCAGACGGCGCTCGCAGGGCACCCGGTGATCACGGACTACCTGGATGAGGCCTCGGCCAAGCACCATGCGCGGCTCAAGACCCTGCTCACGGAACTGGGCATCCCCTTCGAAGAGAACCCGCGCCTCGTGCGCGGCCTGGACTACTACACCCGCACGGCCTTCGAGTTGCTCAGCTCCGACCTGGGCGCCCAGAGCGCCCTGCTGGGCGGCGGCCGCTATGACGGCCTGGTGAAGCAGCTGGGCGGTCCCGAGGTGCCGGCCTTCGGCTGGGCCATCGGCCTCGACCGTCTGGCCATGGTGCTTCAGCAGATCCGCGGCGACGCGCCCCACACCCCCCCGACCCTGCTCATCCCCTTGGGCGAACGAGCCGCCACAGAAGCCTTCAAGCTGGCCCGCAGCCTGTGGGACGCTGGCATCGCCCTGCAGTTGGAGACCCGCGGCGGGGCCCTCAAGAAGGCCATGGCCACCGCCAATCGCATGGGCGTGCAAACAGTCCTCATCCTGGGTGAGGGTGAACTGGACAGTGGCACCGTCACCGTCAAGCACATGGCCACCGGCGAGCAGGAGAGCTGGCCGTTGGGCGACGTGGTCACACGGCTGAGATGACCCCTGGAATCTAGGATCGGACAGCTTTCAGGAGGACCTTGAACCGGGGATCCTTCCGAATGGGGTCGGCCATGGGTTCGCGCTCGAGGTAGATCAGGTATTCGCAGCGTTCCTCCAGGGCCTTCTGCAGACTCTTGATTTCCCCCTCGCGATCCCCCAGGCCACCCTGGATCCCCGCCAGGTACAGGGCGGGAACGTAGAGGGGCTTGCCACCGAAATCGGGAGGGTGCCGGAGTAGGTCGAGCATCTCTTCGGCCCGCCGATGGTCGCCCTTCGCCGCATAGGCATGACCGAGGAAGAGCGTCATGCCTGGAGCCCGACCGGAAAGCTCCCAGCCCTGACGCAGGGCGGTGATGGCCTCGTCGAAGCGCCCCTGCATCTCCAGGGCCCGGCCCAGGTTCAGATATCCCAAGATGAAATTGGGGTCGAGCTCCAGAGCCTTTTGCGAGGCGGTGGCTGCTTCCCCGTAGCGCCGGGCGAAATAGTAGGCTTCGGCCACGGCGGACTTCACCGCGGGGGAGAGGGGGTCCAGTTCCTCGGCCTTCCGCAGCTCTGTCAGAGCATCTTCGCTGCGTCCACGGGCGTTCAGGTAGAGGGCGTACCACTGATGGGCCGTGGCGTAGCCAGGATTCAATTCGATCGCCCGCCGGAAGGAGTCTTCGGCACCGCTCCAATCCCACTCGTAGATGAGGCGGATGTGCCCGAGGGAGGCGTGGGCCTCGGCCAGGGCCGGGTCGAGTGCCAGAGCGGCCATCACTTCCTGCTTGGCCAGAGGCATGGCCTCCTTGGGTGCCATGGTGCCCATCTCCGCGGAACCCAGCAGAGCATAGCAATCCGCCATCCCCACATGGGTCGGCGCGAAGGTCGGATCCAGTTGGGCGGCAATCCTGAACTGTTCCAGGGCCCGGTAGAGGTCCTGTGGAGTGCGCTTGTTCCAGAGGAACCGCCCCTTTAGGTAGGCCACGTAGGCTTCCGGTTTCACCGCCCGGGGATGGGCGCGCCCAGGTTCCAGCCGGAGGCTGATGCCGTCGGCGATGGCATCCGCCACATCGCGTTGGAGCACGAGGACGTCACTGACATCGCGGTCATAGCTGTGGTCCCAGACGTGGGTCTCGTCGTAGCCCCGGACCAGGTGCGCAGTGACTCGGACTCGATCGCCCACGCGCCGGACTGAACCCTGCAGCAAGTAGTCCACGCCCAGCTCCCGGGCGATCTGGCGAGGCCGTTTCGCGGTATTACGATAGTCCTGGGCAGAGCGCAGGGCCACCACCCGCGCCCCTTCGCCCTGCTGCTGCCCCAGCTGGGTGATCAACTCCTCGGTGAATCCATCGCTGAAGAATTCCTGGTTCTTCTCCTCCCCGAGATTAACGAACGGCAGCACCGCCAGCGCGGGCCCAGGGCGTACATGACCGATGCGGCCGATCAGCATCCAGGCCCCGGCGGTGAGGAGAAGCCCCAAGAGCGACCAGAGGACCAGGGGCCCAACCCGCGCGCCCCGCAGGGGCACCTTGGCCGGGATGGCCATGAGGTCGGGTTCATTCACCTCCCGAGGGGGCGCGGGTGAAGCTGGAGAGTCAGCCTCGTCTCCCGCCGTTCCGGGCGAATCGCACACCCCATGTTCCCCGTCTGGATCATTCCCATTCCCCGGCGAAAGGCGGCGTCCAGCCAACCAGAGGTCCACTTCGGAACGATGGGCGAACACGCTGCCCTGCTTGTCATGCAGGTGCCGGTGGATGGGCAGGCCTTCCGATTTCTCCCAGCGCTGGACGGTTCGGACGTCCCGGTCCAGGTAGGCCGCGATCTCCTTCCAGGATTCGAGGCGCGCCTCCAGGACTTCGTGTGCCATCGCCTCTCCGCTCGAAGGCCCCTCATGGGCCAGAACTGAGTGCAAGAACTGACGACTGGATATCACGGAATTCTACATGAACCTTCTTGCCTATGGGAACAAATCCCAGGAATCATAGGCATTGGAGACACGACAAAGGACGACATGCGCGCATTACCGCTGGCCGCCTACCCAGGGATCGACCCACGTTATCCAGCGGACCCAGGCCGAACCGGGAGCCCAATGATGTCCCTGTCCCCTCCGAGGAATTTCTTCATTCTGCTCTGCAGTCTCAGCCTTGAACCACCTGGGGGCCTGGGATTCGAAACCGGCGGGGCGGATCGAGTCATGGGCGCCCTCATGCCCCTGAGCATCGCCGGCTACATCTACCGCATCTGATGCAGACCCCGGGACAGCCCGGGCGGGAGGCAGCATGGCACGGTTCATCGGTCTCGACCTCGGCGCGGAGACCCTCAAGGCCGCGGAGCTGGTGCGGTCGGGGGAGGGCTGGACCTGGGCGCGGCGGGCCTGCATCACCCACGGAAAGGACCCCGGAGGAGCCCTCCTGCGCCTGCTCGGTGAGTGGGGCTGGGATGGGGTGGCTGGCGCGGCCGTGACGGGTCGCCTGGGCCGCCCGGTGGCCCTGGCGCGGGTGCCTGGACGCCAGGCCCTCGCCGCGGGCTTCCGGTTCAGGTACGGGATCGAACCCGCCACCGTCGTGTCCATCGGTAGCCGCGGCTTTTCGGTGCTGGAGCTCCGGGGTACCGGGCATGAGGTCTATCGGGAGAACGGTCGCTGCGCGCAGGGGACGGGGAATTTCCTGCACCAGCTGGTGGGGCGGTTCGGACTCACCGTCGAAGAGGCCTCGGCTCTCGCCCAGGGCGTGACCGATCCGGCTCCCTTGTCGGGCCGCTGCCCCGTGATCCTCAAAACAGACATGACCCACCTGGCCAACAAGGGGGAATCCCGCGAACGCATCCTCGCAGGGCTGCTCGACGCCATCGCGGAGAACGTGCAGGCCCTCATGAAGCCGAAGGTCTGTCCCGAGCGCCTGCTCCTGGCCGGTGGCGTGGCCCGTTCCGCCCGCATCCAGGCCCACTTCCGCCGCCACGCGGAGGCCCACGGGATGACCTTTCTGGAGGCCGCAGAGGAAGACCGCCTCTACCTGGAAGCCCTGGGTTGTGCCCTCCTGGCCGCCGAGGCCCCGGGACCACTGCCTGGACTGGAAGCCCTGCTGTGCCCGCCGGATCGCGCGGTGATGGAGGCCTCCGAACCGCTGTCGTTCTACCTCGACCGGGTCCGCCGCCTGCCGGGGCCCCCCGAGCCTCTGGCTGCGGGGCCCGTAGAGACCCTTCCCGTCGAGGTGATCGTAGGCTTCGACATCGGCTCCACGGGTTCGAAAGCGGTGGCACTGGAGCCCGAGAGCGGGACCGTGCTCTGGGAAGCCTACTTGCCCACCGATGGCGCGCCGGTGGCGGCCGCCCAGGCCCTCATGCGCCACCTCCTGGCGAGCCCCGCCGCCGCGCACCACCTCCGGGGCTTCGGCGTGACCGGGTCGGGCCGGGAGATCGTGGGTTCCTTGCTCTCCGTATGCTACGGCCGGGAGGCGGTGTTCGTGCTCAACGAGATCGCCGCCCACGCCACCGGCGCGCTGCAGTGCGATCCGCGGGTGGACACCATCTTCGAGATCGGCGGCCAGGACGCCAAATACATCCGGCTCGCCGACGGCAAGGTGGTGGACGCAGCCATGAACGAGGCCTGTTCCGCTGGCACCGGCTCCTTCATCGAGGAGCAGGGGCGCCGCTTCACCGGGATCGATTCCGTGGCGCAACTGGGCGAGGTGGCCCTGTCCGCGGACCACTGCATCTCCTTGGGCCAGCACTGCTCGATCTTCATGGCCGAAGTCATCGACGCGGCCGTGGCTGCCGGCCTTCCCCAGGCCACCATCATCTCGGGCATCTACGACTCCGTGGTGGCGAACTACCTGAACCGCGTGAAGGGCAGCCGTTCCGTGGGGCAGGTGATCTTCTGCCAAGGCATGCCCTTCGCCTCGGACGCCCTGGCCGCGGCGGTGGCCCGCCAGACTGGCGCCGAGGTCATCGTGCCGCCCAAGCCCGGCCTCATGGGCGCCGTGGGCATCGCCCTCTTGGCCGCCCGCGAGCTGGCCTGGGAGGAGGTGGACGACCTGGATGGCGCCCGCTTCCTCCAGGCTGAAGTGGCCGCCAAGGATCAGTTCGTCTGCACCGCCACGCAGGGTTGCGGCGGGGCCGGGAACAAGTGCCGGATCGACCGCCTCACCACGCGCGTGGACGGCACCAGCACCAAGTTCACCTGGGGGGGCGGCTGCTCCCTGTGGGACAAGGGCACCCGGCGGGCCAAGCTGCCGGACCGGGCCCCCGATCCCTTCCGGGAACACCGGGAGCTGGTCGCCCAGGTGTCCGCGCGACTCTCGGAGCGCCGGGGCCGGCCCCTCATCGGGATCAGCAGCGAGTTCCAACTTCAGGGCTCCTTCCCCTTCTTCGCCACCTACCTCCACGCCCTGGGCTTCGACCTCCAGGTGGCCCCCGCGCCGGGGCGCGACACCCTGAAGCGGGGCATCGAAGAAGCCGGCGCCCCGTTCTGCGCGCCCATGCAGCAGTACCACGGCCTGGTGGCCGGGATGGCGGACGCCAAACCGGACTATCTTTTCCTGCCCATGATGCGGGAGCTGCCGAGAGTGGGCGGGGAACCTCACGCCGTGGTCTGCCCCATCTCCCAAGGCGCCCCGGATGTGCTGCGCCTGGGCCTGGGCGACGGCGGACCGAAGGTGCTGTCCCCCGTCGTGGATTTCGGTCCCGGGGCCTATGACTCCCCGGCCTTCCTCACCGTTTGCCGGCGCCTGGCCGCGGACCTGGGCAAGGATCTGCCTTCTGAATGGCGCTCCGCCTGGCGGGCCGCCCGGTCCGCCCAGCTGGCTTTCGAAGCGGACCTGCAGGACCTGGGCCGCCGGGCCTTGGCCTACTGCCGGGAACGGAACCTCGTGCCCGTGGTGCTGCTGGGCCGGAGCTACACCCTGCACAACGACGTGCTGAATTCCAACGTCCCCACCATCCTCCGGGAGCAGGGCGCCATCGCCATCCCGCTGGATTGCCTGCCCATGGACGCGGGCGTGCCCATCTTCGACGAAGTCTTCTGGGGGCACAGCCAGCGCATTTTGCGAGCCGCTTGGCAGATCCGCCGGACAGCGGGGCTCTACAGCATCTTCTGCTCGAACTACGCCTGTGGGCCCGACAGCTTCACCGTCCCGTTCTTCGCCTGGCTCATGGAGGGGCGCCCTTACGCCGTCATCGAAACCGATGGGCATGCGGGGGACGCCGGCACCAAGACGCGGGTGGAGGCCTTCCTCCACTGCGTCCGCGAAGACCGGCTGCGCGAGGGCCAGCACGAACCCAGGCCCGCCGCGGACCTCTGCGTGGGAACCCGCACCTTCCAGGAAATCCACCGCAAAGGGGAACGCCTCCTGATCCCGCCGATGGGTCCAGAGGCCGAAGCCGCCGCCGCGACCCTGCGGGGCTTGGGCGTGCGCGCGGAAGTGCTGCCACCTTCGGATGCGACCGCGCTCCGGTTGGGGCGGCGACAGACCTCCGGAAAGGAGTGCCTGCCCATGACCCTGGTGCTGGGGGGGCTCCTCGCCTACCTGGAGCGGCACCCGCAGGAGCGCGTGGTCCTGCTCCTCCCGGCCGCCTTCGGCCCCTGCCGCATGGGGGCGTACCGAACCCTGCACCAGCTGATCCTGAAGCGACTGGGCGAGGATGCGCGGGTGCGGATCTGGTCCCCGCCCTACGGCGACTATTTCCGCGGCCTGCCCACGGGCTTCAAAGCCCTCATCCTCGCAGGCATGGCGGCCTTCGGCACCCTGGAGCGGGCCCTCTGCCAGGTTCGGGCCGCGGAGCGGACGCCCGGCGCGGCCGACGCCATCCGGGATAAGTGGGCCGCATGCATCGCAGCCCATCTCGAAACCACGGCCGCAGGCGATCTCGGCGCCGCACGGGTCATCTCTGAAGTGGCCACGGGCCGCATCTATGGCCTCCCGGTCCTGCTTCGCCAGGCCCTCGCAGAACTCCGCCGGTCGGATACCGGTGCGGATCTGCCCCGGGTCCTGCTTACCGGGGAGATCTACGTGCGCCTCGATCCCTTCGCCAACGGCGAGATGGCGCGGGCCCTGGCCGCGCGTGGCCTCCGGGTGGATATCGAAGCCACCACCGACTTCATCGAATATTCCGAATACACCGAGCGGGCCCAGGGTGCCAAGACCGGCCCGGCTGCCTGGGTTGAGCGGTGGGTCCGGGAGCGGATCCTGGCTGTGGCCGAAGGGGCTCTGGAGTCCGAACTCGGGTGGCCGCGCCGTGGGACCCTGCCTCAGATCCTGGCCACCGCCGCGCCTTACCTCCGCGAGGCGCTGGAAGGCGAGGCCGTGCTCACGATCGGCGCCCCTCTCCTGGGCTGGCGCCGCGGCGAGATCGACGCTGCCGTCCTCGTGGGGCCCCTGGAGTGCATGCCCTCCAAATTGGCGGACGCGCAGTTCATCCATGCCACGGAACGGGAGGGCCTGCTGACCCTCTCGCTGCCCCTGAACGGGGAATCGTTGGACTTGGAGGCCCTGGACGCCTTCGCCTTCGAGGTCCGCCGACGGCACCTGCATCGCCGCCAGATCCGCCGTCCCGCGCCCCCGGATGACCTGCTCCGCACCGCCTCTTCCATCTGATCAAATCCCCCAACTCCACCGGCCCTTGGCCGACCTTGCACCGGAGTCACCATGCACCTGTCCCTCCGCATCCTCGCCTTGGTGGCCTCCGCCACCGCCCTTCAGGCCTGGGGCCCGGGCACGCATACCTACGTGGCCTACCAGCTCAAGGAAGTCGGCACGAACAAAGCGGAACTGCTGTACGGCGCCATTGCGCCCGACTTCAACCTGCTGAAGTCCATGTCCGCCACGGATCCCCTGTTCCTGGCCACCCACTATCAGGCCCTGGCCCCTTGGGAAGTGGCCGTCACCCCGCAGGAACGGGCCTTGGCCTGGGGCTTCGCCAGCCATAACGAGGCCTGGGGCGCGGACCACACCGCCCACATCGCCAGCCTCACCCTGGCGGACACCAGTCAGGGCTATGTGATCCAGAAGGCCGCGGTGCTCAAGGCGACCCTGGAGGCTCAGCTGACCGCCGCGGGCATGACCGGCTACCTCGGCCTGATCACACCGGACAACTGCCACTTCATCCTCGAATACGGCATCGACCTGCTGGCCCGGAACCTGGATCCGTACCTCGGCGCCAAGCTGGTGGAGGCCGCCTCTCACCGCAGCCCCGCCATGGGGTCGCTCATGGCCCGCGCCTATGCGCCCGGCGACCTCGGAGGTGGCGCCACCCTGGCGTACATGGAGGGGGTCTGGCGTACCTTCATGGTTCGCTACGGCCACATTTTGAAGGAACTCGAGGCCAAGGCCCTGCCGATGATGGCGGACTTCCTGGTGGACCTGGGCATCCAGCTCCAGGTCCTGCCCCCGGTCCCGCCGGACCAGCGCCCCGCCCTGGTGCAGCTCATTGGACTGGCCCTGACGGATTCCATCACCATCTGCGCCTCCGACTACCCGGGTGAGATCGGCGCCACCATCCAATCCCTGCGGACCGGTCCGCTCAGCGGAATGGACCGTTAATTCTCGCTTTTTTCTAGGTGATGGACTGCCTGGGACTCGCCTGACGGAGATGGCTCGCCAAATCCTGACCATGGCGGTAGACTATTTCCTTCGCGATCGCAGGCGACCCCCGGTCTCCGCCTCTTCTCAATCCGAATCATCCCTTTTCGCCCTGACCGGGCCTCCGGAATCTTTCCGAGGGCGGGCCCCTTCAGGAGCGACCATGTCCTTCGAATCCCTCGGGCTGCTGCCCGAGCTGCTGCGCGCCGTACGCGAGCAGGGCTACGAACACCCCACCCCCATCCAGACCCAGGCGATTCCCCTGGTGCTGGAAGGCCGCGACCTCATGGGCCGGGCCCAGACCGGCACCGGCAAGACCGCCGGCTTCACCCTGCCCATGCTGCAGCTGTTGGCTCCCCATGCCAGCACCTCGGCCTCGCCCGCGCGCCACCCCATCCGCGCCCTCATCCTCACGCCCACCCGCGAGCTGGCCATGCAGGTGGAGGAGAGTGTCCGCACCTACGGGAAGTACATCCCCCTGCGGTCCACCACCATCTTCGGCGGCGTGAACATCAACTCCCAGACCAAGGCCCTCCGGGCCGGCGTCGAGATCCTTGTCGCCACCCCGGGCCGCTTGTTGGACCACCAGGGCCAGGGCAACCTGAACTTCAGCCAGCTCGAGATCCTGGTGCTGGACGAAGCCGACCGCATGCTCGACATGGGCTTCATCCGCGACATCCAGAAGATCCTCGCCCTGCTGCCCGTCAAGCGGCAGACCCTGCTCTTCTCGGCCACCTTCACCGACGAGATCAAGCAGCTGGCCTCCAAGTTCCTGCGGGACCCGGCCACCGTGCAGATCACCCCGACCAACACCGCTGCCGAACTGGTTCGGCAGGTCGTCCATCCCGTGGATCGCGAGCGTAAACGCGCCCTGCTTTCCCACCTGATCACCAGCCGTAAGCTCGAGCAGGTGCTGGTCTTCACCCGCACCAAGCACGGCGCCAACCGCCTCTCCGAGCAGCTGGACAAGGACGGCATCAGTTCCATGGCCATCCACGGCAACAAGAGCCAGCCCCAGCGCATCAAGGCGCTGGAGGACTTCAAGAAGGGCGCGGTCCGCGTCCTGGTGGCCACCGATATCGCCGCCCGCGGCCTGGACATTGACATGCTGCCGCACGTGGTGAACTACGAACTGCCCCAGGTGCCCGAGGACTACATCCACCGCATCGGCCGCACGGGTCGCGCGGGCAGCGAAGGCGAGGCCCTGTCGCTGGTTTGCGTCGATGAGCACCGGCTGTTGAAGGACATCGAGAAGCTGCTCCGCAAGGAATTGCCCAAGGATGTCATTCAGGGCTACGCCCCCGATCCCAGCATCCCCGCCGAGCCGATTCAAACCGGACGCCAGGGTGGTGGCGGTGGTCGCAGCCGCGGCCCCGCTCGTTCGGTTCGCCCCAGTTCGGGCCAGTCGCCTCGGGGCGAACGGGGGCGTCAGTCCACCCGGCCCAGTTCCCGAGGTAAATGAAGCGGCTGCAGTCCGAGGCCGGCAGGACTTTTGTGGGGAATAATCCGGGCTATACCCCTTGACACGAGGGTTGTACGGGCGCAGCCTTGTTGCTTATGCAAGAACATGCCCCCGACCCCCTCATTGAAGCCGGCCTCGGAACCCTGGCCGCTGCCGTCCGCCGCACCCTCAAGCAGGTCGTATGGGTCCGTTTGACCCCATATGGACTCAGCCCCCAGCAGTTCTGGGTGATGCTGGTGCTTCTTGAGAAGGGCCCTTCCTCCCTGCATCCACTGGCCCAGCAGGTGTGGATGGACGACCCAACGGCCAGCCGTCTGGTGAAGGCGATGGTCGCGCGCGGGTTGCTGACCACCAAGCCGGATCCCCGGCATGGCCGCCGGATTCTGATCGATCTGGCCCCAGGGGCAGTGGCCCTGGCCCAAGAACTGCAGCACTTGGCCACAGACCTCCACCAGTCCATGGCCGCCGGCCTGTCGCCCGCGGAGCAGGAGGCCCTGAGGGGCAGCCTCCTGACCATGATCGGCAATCTGGAGGCCATGTATTCCGCCGCGCTGGCTGAGGGCGAGGCCAAGAGCCGGACCGCCGTGCCATGATCCGGCCCTAGAGCCGATTCTCCGCCCGGTGCGACCCGCCGGGCTCCTCCGCACCACCCGCTCGAAAAGGCATCGATTCCCGCATGGACGCCACCGATCCCATCCAGTCTTTCGAATCCGGCGCCGGGCGCCCCGCTCTCCTCCGCGACTGGCGCCTATGGGCCATCCTGGGAACGGCTGCGGTCATTGTTCTGGTCCTCCTTCCCCGGGGAGGAAAGAAGGAGGCTGGCACCAATCCCGCGGGCGGGCGCCCCGTGCCCATCTTGGCCGCCCAGGCCCGCCAGGGCGACATGCCCGTCAGCCTCACCGGTCTCGGCACCGTCACCGCTCTGAACACCGTCACGGTGAAAAGCCGAGTGGACGGCCAGCTCATCCGCGTGGACTTCACAGAAGGCCAGATGGTGCGCCAAGGCCAGCTGCTGGCGGAGATCGATCCACGCCCCTTCCAGGTCCAGCTAATGCAGGCAGAGGGTCAGCTGGCGAAGGATCGGGCCGCCTATCAGAACGCCCAGGCGGATCTGAACCGCCTCCAGGGCCTGGTCCAGCAGGGCATCATCTCCCGGCAGCAGCTCGACACCCAGAACTCCTCCGTAGCTCAATACGAGGCCACCCTCAAGGCCGACCAGGCCCAGGTGGAGAGCGCCAAGCTGAACCTCGTCTACAGCCGCATCACCGCCCCCATCGCGGGCCGGGTCGGTCTCCGCCAAGTGGACGCCGGTAACATGGTGCGGGCCAGCGACGCCGGCGGCCTGGCCGTCATCGCCCCGATCCAGCCCATCAACGTGGTGTTCTCAGTGCCCGCGGACGATATCCAGAAGGTGCTGGGGCAGACCGCCAAAAACGGGAAGCTGCCCGTGGAGGCCTGGGATCGCGACCTCAAGACGCGGCTCGCCACCGGCGCCCTCGCGGCCATCGACAACCAGGTGGATCCCACCACCGGCACCGTGCGCCTCAAGGCCTTGTTCGCCAACGCTGACCGCACCCTCTTCCCCAACCAGTTCGTGAATGCCCGCCTGCTGGTCGACACCCTCCGGCGCGTGGTGATCGTGCCCACGGCTGCCGTGCAGCGAAGCCCGCAGGGCTCCTTCGTCTATGTCGTGAAGGCTGACAGCACGGTAGAGATGCGCGCCATCGAAGTGCTGACCACGAATGGCGATGAAACGGCCGTGAAGCAGGGCCTCGCGAGCGGTGAAACCGTCGTCACGGATGGCCTTGAGAAACTGCGACCCGGCAGTAAGGTCGTGCTGCCCAAGCCCACTGGCACAAAGGGCTGAGCCGATGAATCCCTCCAGGCCGTTCATCCTCCGGCCGATCGCGACGTCGCTGCTCATGGCGGGGCTGCTGCTGGTGGGCATTCTGGCCTTCCGCCAGCTGCCCGTCTCGGCCCTGCCCCAGGTGGACTACCCCACCATCCAGGTGGTGACCTTCTATCCCGGCGCCAGCCCCGATGTGATGGCCTCGGCCATCACCGCTCCCCTGGAACGCCAGTTCGGTCAGCTTCCGGGCCTGAACCGCATGTCCTCCTCCAGCTCGGGCGGCAGCTCGATCATCACCCTCCAGTTCGTGCTGGACCTGAACATCGATGTGGCGGAACAGCAGGTACAGGCGGCCGTGAATGCCGCTGGGACCTACCTTCCCCGTGATCTCCCCAATCCGCCCATCTACAGCAAGATCAATCCGGCTGACGCACCCATCCTCACGATGGCCCTTACTTCGAGGACCCTGCCCCTCTCCAAGGTGGAGGACTTCGCGGACACCCGCCTGGCCCAGAAGATCTCGCAGCTCCCGGGCGTGGGCCTCGTCAGCATCAGCGGCGGCCAGAAACCCGCCGTCCGCATCCAGGCCAACCCGTCGGCCCTGGCGGCCAAGGGTCTGACCCTGGGCGACGTGCGCACCGCCGTGGCCCAGAGCAACGTGAATCAGGCCAAGGGCAGCTTCGACGGCCTGCGCCAGGCCTACGCCATCGGTGCCAACGACCAGCTGCTGTCCAGCGAGGACTACCGCCCCCTCATCATCGCCTACAAGAACGGCGCCCCAGTGACGCTGTCCGACGTGGCCACCGTCCACGATGGCGTGGAGAACGCCCGCCTGGCCGCCTGGAAGAACACCACCCCCGCCGTCATCCTCAACATCCAGCGGCAGCCCGGTGCCAACATCATCGCCGTCGTGGACCGGGTGAAGGAACTGCTCCCCCAGTTGCGGGCCTCACTGCCCGCGGCCGTGGAGCTGACCATCCTCACGGACCGCACCACCACGATCCGGGCCTCGGTGGCGGACGTGGAATTCACCCTGATGCTCACCATCGCCCTGGTGGTCATGGTGATCTTCCTGTTCCTCCGGACCCTGGCCGCCACCATCATCCCCAGCGTGGCCGTGCCGCTGTCGCTGGTGGGCACCTTCGCGGTGATGTACCTGCTGGGCTACAGCTTGAACAACCTCACGCTCATGGCCCTCACCATCTCCACCGGTTTCGTGGTGGATGACGCCATCGTGATGATCGAGAACATCATGCGCTACATCGAAGAGGGCGAACCGCCCCTCCAGGCGGCGCTGAAGGGCTCGGGCCAGATCGGCTTCACCATCCTCTCCCTGACCGTCTCGCTCATCGCAGTGCTCATCCCCCTGCTGTTCATGGGCGACATCGTGGGCCGCCTCTTCCGCGAGTTCGCCGTCACCCTCAGCGTCACCATCCTGGTGTCCGCCGTGGTATCGCTCACGCTGACGCCCATGATGTGCGCCAAGCTGCTGAAGCACACCCCGGCGTCCGAGCAGGGCCGCTTCTACCAGTCCTCCGAGCGGGTCTTCCAGCGGATCATCGCCTTCTACGGTCGCACCCTCACCTGGGTGCTCAAGCATCAGACCGGCACGCTGGTCGTGGCCGTGGCCACCCTCGCCTCCACGGTCCTGCTCTACCTCGCCATCTCCAAGGGCTTCTTCCCCGTGCAGGACACGGGCGTGATCCTGGGCATCTCCGAGGCGCCTCAGACCGTCTCCTTCCCCGCCATGGCCGAGCGACAGCAGGCTCTCGCGGCCGAGATCCTCAAGGATCCGGCTGTGGCGAGCTTGTCGTCGTTCATCGGTATCGATGGCACCAACACCACGCTCAACAGCGGTCGCATCCAGATCAACCTGAAACCGCTGGAAGAGCGCGGCCTGAGCGCCAGTGAAGTCATCCACCGCCTCCAGCCCGAGCTGGCCAAGGTCGAGGGCATCCGCCTCTACCTCCAGCCCGTCCAGGACCTCACGGTGGAAGACCGGGTGAGCCGCACCCAGTACCAGTACACCCTCGAGGACGCCGATCCCAAAGAGCTGGGCGAATGGGTGCCGCGCTTCGTGGACAAACTCTCCTCCCTGCCCGAGCTGCGCGACGTAGCCAGTGACCAGCAGAATGCGGGTCTCCAGGTCCGCGTCACCCTCGACCGGGCCACGGCCTCGCGCCTGGGCATCACGCCCCAGATGCTGGACGACGCGCTCTACGATGCCTTTGGCCAGCGGCAGGTCTCCACCATGTTCACGCAGCTGAACCAGTACCGCGTCGTGCTGGAAGCCCCCCCCGGCCAGTACCAGCGGCCCGAGGATCTCCAGGCCATCTACGTGCGTTCCGCCTCCGGCGGATCCGTTCCCCTCAGCGCCTTCACGCGCATCGAGACCATCACCTCCCCTCTGGCCGTGAACCACCAGGGCCAGTTCCCCACGGCCACCGTCTCCTTCAACTTGGCTCCCGGCGCATCCTTGGGTGATGCCGTGAAGGCCATCCAGTTGGCCCGCCAGGACGTGGATCTCCCGCCCAGCATCAAGACTGGTTTCCAGGGTACGGCGCAAGCCTTCGGCGCCTCGCTTTCGAACACGCCCTTCCTCATCCTCGCCGCGGTGCTGACGGTCTACATCCTGCTGGGCGTGCTGTACGAAAGCTACATCCACCCCATCACGATCCTGTCGACGCTGCCTTCGGCCGGTGTGGGGGCGCTGCTTTCGCTCATGCTCTGCCGGACGGATTTCAGTGTCATCGCGCTCATCGGCATCATCCTGCTCATCGGCATCGTGGAAAAGAACGCCATCATGATGATCGACTTCGCGCTGGAGGCCGAACGCAAGGACGGCAAGCCGCCTGAGGAAGCCATCTATCAGGCCTCCCTGCTGCGCTTCCGGCCCATCATCATGACCACCATGGCGGCCTTGCTGGGGGGTGTGCCCCTGGCCCTGGGCACGGGCGTGGGCGCTGAACTGCGCCGTCCCCTGGGCATCGCCATCGTCGGCGGCCTCATCTTCAGCCAGATCCTCACGCTCTACACCACGCCCGTGATCTATCTGGCGTTTGATCGCCTCGCACGCCGCCTGCGCGGCGTGCGCCGGGCCACTACCGAATGAGCATCTCCACTCCCTTCATCCATCGTCCGGTAGCCACCACGCTGCTGACGATCGCCCTGGCCCTGCTAGGTGCCATCGCCTACACCTTCCTGCCGGTCTCCCCCCTGCCTCAGGTGGAGTTCCCCACCATCCAGGTTTCGGCGGGGCTGCCGGGGGCCAGTCCAGAGACCATGGCCTCCTCCGTGGCCACGCCCCTTGAGCGCCAGTTCGGGCGCATCGCCGGCATCACCGAGATGACCTCGACCAGTTCCCTCGGAGGAACGAACATCACCCTTCAGTTCGACTTGAGCCGCAACATCGACGCGGCCGCACGCGACGTCCAGGCGGCCATCAACGCGGCCCGGGGCGACCTGCCCTCGAACCTGCCGAACAATCCCTCCTATCGGAAGGTGAATCCCGCGGATTCGCCCATCCTCATGCTCGCGCTGACCTCAAACCTGATTCCCCGTGAGCGCATGTATGACATCGCCTCCTCGGTGCTTCAGCAGAAACTCTCCCAGGTCCAGGGCGTGGGTCAGGTCTTCGTATGGGGCGGCGCGCTGCCGGCCGTGCGCGTGGATGTGAATCCCGCCGTGCTCAATGCCCAGGGCCTGGCCCTGGAAGACGTGCGCCTGGCCATCGCCGCGGCCAACATCAACCGGCCAAAGGGCGACATCTCCAACAGCACCACCACCTGGTCCCTGGCCACCACCGATCAGCTGAGGACGGCCGCTGAATACCAGCCGCTCATCGTGAGGTACAGGAAAGGCAATGCGCTGCGCCTCTCGGATGTCGCCAAAGTGACGGACTCGGTGGAGAACATCCGCAATCGCGGCTTGTCCAACGGCGTTCCAGCCATCATCGTGCCCATCTTCCGCCAGCCCGACGCCAACATCATCGACACCGTGGACCGGGTCCGGGCCATTCTCCCCCAGCTCCAGGCCTCGCTCCCGCCCACCATCGAGCTGAAAGTGCTCATCGATGCCACCCGCACCATCCGGGCCTCGGTGAGGGACGTACAGCTGGCGCTGAGCATCTCCATCGGCCTGGTGATCCTGGTGGTCTTCGTGTTCCTGCGCAGTGTTCGCTCCACGCTCATCCCCAGCGTGGCGGTGCCCATCTCACTTATCGGCACCTTCGGTGTCATGTATCTGCTGGGCTACACCATCGACAACCTGTCACTGATGGCGCTTACCGTGGCCACAGGCTTCGTGGTGGATGACGCCATCGTGGTGGTGGAGAACATAACCCGCCATCTGGAAGATGGCATGCAGCCCATGGAGGCCGCCCTCCACGGCGCGAAGGAGATCGGTTTTACCGTGGTCTCCATCAGCATCTCGCTCATCGCCGTGTTCATTCCCATCCTGCTCATGGGCGGCATCGTGGGCCGCCTCTTCCGCGAGTTCGCCGTCACCCTCTCCGTGGCCATCGTGGTGTCCATGGTGGTGTCCCTCACCACCACGCCGATGATGTGCGCACGCTTGCTCCGGCCGCACAGCGAGGAACGCCATGGGCGGATCTTCCAGGCCACGGAGCGCGCCTTCCAGTGGATCATGGGGCACTACGAGACCTCGCTGGCCTGGGTGCTGCGGCATCAGCGCTTCACCCTGACCGTGGCTCTGGGCACCATGCTCGCCACCGTGGGCCTCTACGTGGTGATCCCCAAAGGCTTCTTCCCCCAGCAGGATACAGGTCGGCTTACCGGCTCGATCCAAGCCGCCCAGGACATCTCCTTCGCGGGCATGGAGAAGCTGATGACGGGGTACGTGGCCATCGTGCAGGCCGATCCTGCCGTGGAGAGCGTCACGGCCTTCGTCGGTGGCGGTAATACTGGCCGCATGTTCTGTTCTCTGAAGCCCAACGACCAGCGGAAGGAGACCGGAGACCAGGTCATCGCCCGCCTGCGAGGAAAGACCGCTCACCTCCCCGGCGGCACCCTCTACATGCAGCCGGTCCAGGACATCCGCATCGGCGGACGCCCTTCCAGCTCCCAGTATCAGTACACCCTCCAGGGCGACGACGCCCGCGAGCTGTTCGATTGGGCCCCGAGGGTGCTCCAGAAGCTCCGCACGGTCCCCCAGCTGGCGGACGTCAACACCGACCTGCAGAACAAGGGCCTCGAAGCCTCCCTGACCATCGACCGCACCACGGCCTCGCGGCTGGGCATCACCCCCCAGGCCATCGACAGTACCCTGTATGACGCCTTCGGCCAGCGCTTCGTCTCCACCATCTACACCCCCCTGAACCAGTACCACGTGGTGATGGAGGTGGACACACCGTTCATGCAGACGCCCGATGGCCTGCGCCACACCTATGTGCGGTCCACCACCGGGGACCTGGTGCCTCTCAGCGCCTTCACCCATCTGGAGCGGCGGAACACGGCCCTCTCCGTGAACCACCAGGGTCAGCAGCCCTCCGTGACCCTGTCTTTCAATCTACCGGTGGGCGTGGCCCTGGGCGATGCTGTCACGGCCATCGACAAGGCCCAGCAGGAGATCCGCCTGCCCGGCACGATCCGGGGCAGCTTCATGGGGACAGCCCAGGCCTTCAAGGCCTCGCTGTCCAACCAGCCCCTCCTGCTGGCGGCGGCGCTCCTCGTGGTCTACATCGTGCTGGGCGTGCTGTACGAAAGCCTCATCCACCCACTCACGATCCTGTCCACCTTACCTTCCGCAGGTGTGGGCGCCCTGCTGGCCCTGCTGGCCTTCCGGACCGACCTCAGCGTCATCGCCTTCATCGGCATCATCCTGCTCATCGGCATCGTGAAGAAGAACGCCATCCTCATGATCGACTTCGCCATCGAGGTGGAACGGCGGGAGGGCAAGACCCCGGAGGAATCCATCTTCCAGGCCTGCCTGCTGCGGTTCCGGCCCATCACCATGACCACCATGGCGGCCATGCTGGGCGGCCTGCCGCTGGCCATCGGCATGGGCACCGGCTCCGAGCTGCGCCGCCCTCTGGGCATCGCCATCGTGGGCGGCCTCCTCTTCAGCCAGCTCCTGACCCTCTACACCACCCCCGTCATCTACCTCTACATGGACCGGGCCCGGCTGCGGTGGGAGCGGTACCGGGCCTCCCGGCGCGCCCTCCCCCCCGTCATCGAAAGCTGAGGACGCCTTGGCCTCTGGCGACTGGTCCGGGGAAGCAACCCAACCGTCCGGCCAGGGCGCTTCCCTTGGCCTGCAAGTGGCGCTGGGGATTCTGGCCATCCCTATCGTCCTGGTGCTGTTCCTCTTCGGGCAATCGAAGACAGTCGAGGCCCAGGCCTGGCCCGTGATCCACCGAGTCGCCCTGGGACTGCAGACCGACGCTGGGGTGGAGCGGCTCTACCGGGCCAACCCGGCGCTAGCGAGCAGGTACCCCACCGAGGAGGCCTTCCTCGAACGGGTGCGGGCCTACCGACCCCAGTTCGCCAACCTGCCGGGCCTGCCGCCCAAGACCGGCCGCTACGAATGCCATGCGGGGCCCAACGGGTTCCGAGCTTCCGTGCAGGGCTCCGGCGGGTCCTGGGCCATCTTCGAGGTGAGGCAGGACATCCTCTTCGAGAAAGTGCCGGGGGAAGGCCTCCTCCGCCTGGAGTTCTCGCCAACCCGGGAGGCCAACGGCCATGAGCGGCGGGCCCTCCGGAAAACCAGGGCCGGGTCGGACTAAGGGTGGGGCTGGCCACCGCACCCTCTCCGCGGGCCCTTGTGGCAGCTCTACCGTTGGCCTCGCCGCTTGAGCCAGCCCCCCTGGGATGCGATCCTGTAAGGCTATGAAACTCGATCGGCTCGGCGACTTCCAACGCACCCACCGCAACGGCGACCTGCGCCTCGACCACGCAGGCCAGACGGTGCGCCTGTTCGGCTGGTGCCGGCGCGTGCGCAACCTGGGTTCCCTGGTGTTCCTGGACCTCCGGGACCGCTGGGGCCTGGTGCAGCTGGTGGCCAACGAGGAGACCGCCGATCCCGAGCTTCTGGCCAAGCTCAAGGCCGTGCGCAGCGAGTTCGTTCTGGCCGCGGAAGGCGTGGTGGCCGAACGCGAGAGCAAGAATCCCAACATGGCCACGGGCGACATCGAGGTGCGCCTCACGGGCCTGCGGATCCTGAATACCGCCGCTCCCCTGCCCTTCCCCCTGGAGGATGAGGGCGTGGGCGAGGATCTGCGCCTCACTTACCGCTTCCTGGATCTGCGCCGCGAGCAGCTCCAGCGGAACATGGTGCTCCGCAGCGAGGTGGCGAACCTCACCCGGAACCACTTCCGCGAGCTGGAGTTCATCGAGGTCGAAACGCCCATCCTCACCAAATCCACGCCCGAAGGTGCCCGGGACTACCTGGTGCCCAGCCGCGTCCATGCCGGCGAGTTCTTCGCGCTGCCCCAGAGCCCCCAGCTTTTCAAGCAGCTGCTCCAGGTCTCGGGCTTCGAGCGCTACGTCCAGATCTGCCGCTGCTTCCGGGATGAGGACCTGCGCGCCGACCGCCAGCCCGAGTTCACCCAGATCGACATCGAGATGAGCTTCGTGCGCCAGGAAGACGTCCAGGGTGTCATCGAGCCGCTGATGGTGAAGCTGGCCAAGATGGTCGGCAAGGATGTCACCGCGCCCTTCCCCCGCCTGTCCTACCGGGACGCCATGGCGTGGTACGGCTCGGACAAGCCGGACCTCCGCTGCGGCGTGAAGATCCAGGATGTCACCGACCTCTTCGCCACCAGTGGCTTCAATCTCTTCCGTGCCGCCGCCGAAAGTCAGGGCCAACGCCGCGTGCGGGCCCTGTTCTTCCCCGGGGAGGCGGCCAGCTCCCTCAGCCGCAAGCAGCTGGACGAATTGCAGGAAGTGGCCAAACAGATGGGCGCCGGCGGTCTGCCCTACGCCAAGTGGGGCAAGGACGGCCTCACCAGCAGCTTCAAGAAGTTCCTCATGCCCGAGGATGAAACGGCGCTCAAGGCCCAGCTCGGCGTTGGCGGTGAAGGTTTGGCGGTCTTCGCTGTAGGAACGGATGCTCAGACCTCTCGGGTCCTCGGTGACCTCCGCCTGAAAATCTCCACGGACCTCGCGGCCAAGGAGAAAGACCCCGCCCTCGCCAAGCATCTCCTGGACAAAAACGCTTACGTGTTTTTGTGGGTGGTGGACTTCCCCCTGCTGGAGTGGAGCGGCGACGACGACGGGGAGGGCGGACGCTACGTGGCCTGCCACCATCCCTTCACCAGCCCGCACCCCGACGACCTGGGCCTGCTGGAGACGGATCCCGGTCGGTGCCGCGCCGTGGCCTACGACCTGGTGCTCAACGGCTTCGAGGTCGGTGGTGGCAGCATCCGCATCCACGACGCGGAGACCCAGAGCCGCATGTTCCGCGCCATCGGCATCGGCGAGGAGGAGGCCCGCGCCAAGTTCGGCTTCCTGCTGGACGCCCTCAGCTACGGCGCCCCGCCCCACGGCGGCCTGGCCCTGGGCCTGGATAGGCTCGTCATGCTGCTGGCGGGCGTGGACAACATCCGTGAGGTCATCGCCTTCCCCAAGACCGCCCAGGCCCGCTGCCTCATGACGGACGCGCCGAGCCCCGTGGACGAGCGCCAGCTCCGCGAGCTGCACCTTCTGCAGGATGCCAGGCAGACCTACCGCGTGGGCGCCGTGTTCTTCGAATCCGCCGAGGGCGGGAGCCCGGAACTGCGGGGCCAGGCCCTCCAGCAGATTGGCCAGCTGACACCTCGGCAGGCCCAGGGCCTCGTCACCCTCGACCCCAACGGCCAGATCCTTGATGCCCAGACGCTGAGCGGACCGACCTTCGAGTTCTGAGACCTCCGTGGAACCTTCCAGCGGGAGAGCCCACCATTCATGGGATCCTCCCCTTCGGCGAGAGAACCAGTCCACCCTTCAACCATGCCTTGGCCCTCGGGGGCTTTTTCTGGGAGGTTCAATGATCCAGGGGTTCCCCAACCTTGGCGAGGGCTTTGTGGCCATGCGCGCGCTGCTTGCTTCAGCCGGGCGATCCATTCACAGCCTGCGAGGTTCCAGACTCCTCCTGCTTCCCATCCTGCTCCTTGCCCTCGGAGTCGGGTGTTCCAGCCACCATACCGATGCGTCTGCCCCCGGCACGCCACCGACCATCACCGTACAGCCCTCGAGTGCCACCACGGTTTCCGGTCGCCCGGTCAGCCTTTCGGTCACCGCCACCGGGGCCGCCACCCTCGCCTACCAGTGGGCGAAGGATGGTCAGAACCTTCTGGGGGCCATCGGCTCCACCTTCACCCTCTACCAGCCCAAGGTCGAGGACGCTGGGAACTACACGGTGACCGTGACCAATCCCAACGGCACAGCCACGAGTGGGGTGGCCACCTTGACTGTGCTTGCTGCGGTGGAGTTCACCTCGCCCGTGGGCCTGGTGTATGACGCTTCGGGCAATCTCTTCGTGGCCGACATGGACGATCACACCATCTGGAAAGTGGACGCCACGAACCAGAAGACCCTGGTGGCCGGGAGTTCGGGATTGCCTGGGGCCACGGACGGGCAGGGCAGCAACGCCCGGTTCAACGCTCCAGGTGGCCTGGCCCTTGACTCCACCGGAAACCTGATCGTGGCGGATACGGGAAACCACACCATCCGGCGCATCGCCCCAGATGGCACCGTGACCACCCTGGCCGGCGCTCCCGGCGTCCCGGGGGCGGTGGACGGCCCTGGAAGCCAGGCCCGCTTCAATGCCCCCTGTGGAGTGGCGGTGGATGGGACCGGCGGGACTTACATCGCCGACTCCCAGAACCACACCATCCGGTACCTGGCCGCGGATGGGACCGTGTCCACCTACGCGGGCCTGGCAGGAACTCCAGGCCTGGTCGATGGGACCGGCACCAGCGCCCAGTTCAACCAGCCAAACGGGATCGCTCTGGCCCCGAACGGCACCTTGTATGTCGCGGACTACGGAAATTCCTGCATCCGGGCGATCGCCCAGGGCGCCATCGTGACCCGACTGGCTGGCCAGGCCAACACCCACGGCTTCGCCGATGGCAGCGCGCTGTCGGCGCTGTTCAACCTGCCCGTGGGCATCACCCTGGATGCCGCCGGCGTGCTGTGGATCGCCGACACCCACAACCACGCGATCCGACGTCTCGGGACGGATGGCACCGTCAGCACCCCGGCAGGATCGGGCGGGAATTCCGGAAACGCGGATGGCACCGGCACGGCCGCCCTCTTCCGCCTGCCCTGCGGCGTCGTCTCGACACCCTCGGGCGACCTGGTGGTGGCGGACACGGGTAACCACTTGCTGAGGACTGTGACCCCCGCCGGCGTGGCCTCGACCTTCACCACGCCCTGAGCTCTTCCTACCCCAACCCCTGAAGGAAGGGAGGATGGCGCCTCCGCAGGTCATTTGATGCCCTGCGGGTGGTGCTGGTTTCAGTGGAAGGTGGTTTCCAAAGATCCACCCTCGCCCCCTGGCCCGAACCGCCCCAGGGATTACCCTGGCGACATGGACACGACGATGGATGTCCGGACGGCTGCGGTGGCCGGGACTTTCTATCCGCGAGAGAGCGGTGAGTTGGGCCGCACCATCCAGGCAATGTTCGCCGATACGGCCGGGGCGAACCCCTGGCTCGGCCTGCCAAAAGCCCTCATCGTCCCCCATGCCGGCTACATCTATTCGGGACCCATCGCCGCCAGCGCCTATGCACCCCTGAGCCGGCTGCGGGGCATCATCCAGCGGGTGGTGCTGCTCGGTCCCACCCACCATGTGCCCGTCTATGGCCTCGCCCTCCCCGGGGCTTCGGCCTTTGACACGCCCCTCGGCCGGATCCCCGTGGATGGCGCCGCTACTGAGTCCCTCCGCCCTCTATCCATGGTGACGACGAGCCCGGCAGCCCATGCGCGGGAACATTCGATCGAAGTGCAACTGCCCTTCCTCCAACAGGCCCTTGGGGCGTTCCAGCTGATACCGCTGGCCGTGGGCCAAGCGGCCGCGCAGTCCGTGGCGGAGGTGATCGAGGTTCTCTGGGGCGGGCTGGAAACCCTGATCGTCGTGAGTTCGGACCTGTCCCACTACCATTCCTACGACCGAGCGCAGGAGCTGGATCGTCGGACCTGCGCCAGCATTGCGGACCTGGAGCTGCTGGCCAGCCACGACCAGGCCTGTGGCGCCACGGCCGTGAACGGGCTGCTGCTGGCCGCCCGCCACCACCGGCTGACCCCCCACCTGCTGGACTTGCGCAACTCCGGGGACACCGCTGGGGACCGCGATCATGTGGTTGGCTATGCGGCCTTCGCATTCACCCAGGAGGCTGCCCATGACCCATCCGCACGCAACCATTGACCGGGGCCCGACCCTGTTGCTGATCGCCCGCGGCGCCATCGCCGAAAAGCTCGGCTTGGCGGGAGCGACTGTCCCGCTGGCAAGCTGGCTCGAAGAACCCGGGGCTTCTTTCGTCACCCTCAATCGTCATGGTTCCCTGCGGGGGTGCATGGGAACCCTTGCCCCCGTGGAATCCCTGGGGGAGGACGTGGCTGCCAACGCCCGGGCTGCCGCCTTCCACGATCCCCGCTTCCCACCCCTCGCGCTCAGCGAATGGCCCGATACCGACATCGAGGTCTCCTTGCTCTCGCCCCTCGAACCGATCCGGTACGAGAACAAGAACCACCTGCTGACGTTGCTCCGGCCCCACGTGGATGGCCTGGTCCTGGAGTGGGAAGGGCACAAGGGGGCGTTCCTCCCACAGGTCTGGGATCAAATGCCCAACCCGGCCGAATTCCTCGCCCATCTCAGGCAGAAGGCGGGCCTCTCGCAGGATTTCTGGGACGACCGGATCCGGATCACCCGATTCACCGTGGACCGGTTCCATGAAGAGGCAGGGGTCGGAAGCCGCAAATGAAGGTGATCACCGCTCCCCATCCGGCCCGCTGGTGGCACCGCCTTGAAGACGGGCGCCTCCAGTGCGACCTCTGCCCCCGGGACTGCAAGTTGGGCGAAGGTCAGCGCGGCGTCTGTTTTGTCCGGCAGAACGTCGCGGGTGGGATGATCCTGACCACCTACGGCCGCTCCTCCGGGTTCTGTGTCGATCCCATCGAGAAGAAGCCTCTGAATCATTTCCTGCCGGGCTCAAGGGTGCTGTCCTTCGGCACCACGGGCTGCAATCTCATGTGCAAGTTCTGCCAGAACTGGGATATCAGCAAGGCGAAGGACATGGACCGGCTGTTGGACCAGGCCTCTCCCAAGGACATCGCCAAGGCCGCCGAAGCCTCTGGGTGCCAAAGCGTCGCGTTCACCTACAACGACCCGGTGATCTTCGCGGAATACGCCATGGATACAGCCGACGCCTGCCATGAGCGCGGCATCCGGACTGTCGCCGTCACCGCCGGGTACATGCACGCGGAGCCCCGGCGCGCCTTCTACGCGAAGATGGACGCCGCCAACGTGGACCTCAAGGCCTTCACGGACACCTTCTATGCCAGGCTCTCCGCGGCCCATCTCCAGCCCGTCCTCGACACCCTCCGCTACCTCCGGCATGAAACGGATACCTGGCTCGAGATCACGACCCTCCTCATCCCCGGCCAGAACGATTCCAGCGACGAAATTGCAGCGCTGTCGGATTGGATCGCGCGAGAGCTTGGCCCGGACGTCCCCCTGCACTTCAGCGCCTTCCACCCGGACTACAAGATGACCGACCTGCCGCGGACGCCCGCCGCCACCCTCACCCGGGCGCGGGGGATCGCCCGTGCCGCGGGGCTTCACTACGTCTACACCGGCAACGTACACGACCTCGACGGTGGAACGACCCGCTGCCCCACCTGCCAGACCCCGCTCATCGTCCGTGACTGGTTCCGGATCGAGGTCAATCGACTCACCACCGATGGCCGCTGCCCCACCTGTGGCGCGGTGATTCCCGGACACTTCGTGCAAGCCGCCCAGGCTCCACGCGTGCCGGCCTGAGGGAGATGCAGACTCCGGAATGACGGACCAGGAGGACGATCAGATCCTGCCGTCCCTGCTCCGAGCGCCTCGTTCAGGCCGTGGCCGCCTGCTTGGCAAACCAGTGGTACAGGGCGAGTACGCGGTAGTAGAAGCTCGTGCGTACCTGTTCTTCCATGCCGAGCACTTTCGTGGCGCCGATGCCGACGTTGCCGTAGAAATAGAGGTATTTCCCATCGGCCGAAGCCTGGATCACCATGGTGAGCTTGAGGGCGCCTGGTCCCAGTACGGGCAGGATCCCCCACCAGACCCGCTCGACATTGCTCATGGTGAGCTCAATGGCTCCGCCTTCGTGGCCCTTTACCGTCACGGTGTACAGGTTCTTGCCGAAGGTGGAATCGTCCTGTTCCAGGAAGAGGTCATGGGTGGATTCGATGGCTGAATACTGAGGATCGCTCAGGGGGTGGCGGTCGCCCGGGGCCTGGACCACATGAGAAGTCGTGAACAGCGTCCGGACCTTGCCGTGGGTGGATGAAAAATACTGGATGCCTGCCATCGTGCGGAACTGATGGAGCCGGTTGTAGAGGACGAGGGTGCGGCCTTCCCGGGCCAAGAGGCTCGCGGGCATGGCTGCCACCACCAGCGTCTGGATGCCGATGTTGGGATGGCCGCTGCTCAAGGTGCGCGTGATGTCGGCGCCCGCAGCAGGATCGGGGCACAAATCAACCAGGGGCTGCCCTTTGGAAAAGGACGTGTAATGGCCAGAGGCCATGAGCTTCTGCTTGGCGATTGGATCGAGCACCACCGGGATCGCGTCGACAGCGGCCGCCGGAAGGGGGCTTGCGGCAATCCCGGCCGTGTCATCGGCATATAGGTAGCTCGCCGGAACGAGGAGCAGGAAGGCTGTGGCAAGGGGGAGGGTCCAAGATTGGCGGCATCGGCTCATGGGGGATCCTAGGGTTGAACTTCAAGTGGTTGGGGGCTCTTCAAGGTTCGCGGTGGTCGACGCCGTTTCACCTGAGTCCAGTGATGGGGGGTCACTCAAACGACCCAGAGATGTACAGGTTTTCTTTGGACACGCACCAACCACCTGTTGGTTCGAGCAAGCGCCATACCCATGCGTTAAAGCATTTCTTTTATCAACTTAAATACTTTCGCTTAATGGCTCGCAACCCGCAGTCAGATCAGAATGGAGTGGCCCCTCCTTCAAATGGATGGCCTGCTGCGGGAGAGACACCCCTGCATCTGCGGCCCGGGACGCTCCGGGCCACCTCCATCCAGGCGAGCGACAACGTGCTCGCGGCAGGGTTCCTCCACGTTCATTCCGGCAAACGACCGGGCGTGGCCCCCGGGCAGACGTACCTTGAGGGGATGATCATCGAGCTGCTGCTTCCCGTCCTGCTGGCCGTCCCACCAGCAGGCCCGGCGGCGCGGAAGGAGGCCCGCATGGAACTCCGGATACCGGCCTTTCCCGATGGCGGCACCATTCCCCGCCCCCACACCGCCGATGGTGCCGACCGGTCCCCGGCCCTCCAGTGGGGCGAGCCGCCCACAGGCACCGCCGCCTTCGCGCTGATCGTGGACGATCCCGACGCGCCCGTCGGCACCTGGGTCCACTGGGTTCTCTATGATCTGCCGGGTACGGCGAGGTCCTTGGCGGAGGACCAGCCCCGCACGGCGGATCTCCCAGGCGGCGCCCACCAGGGCAAGAACAGCTGGGGCCGGCTGGGCTGGAACGGGCCGTCGCCACCGCCGGGGAAGCCCCATCGCTACTTTTTCTACCTCATCGCCCTCTCGGCACCCTCGGGCCTCCCGGCCGGTGCAACCCGAGGCCAAGTCGACGCAGCCGTGAAAGGTAAGGTCCTGGGCGAGGCCACTTGGATGGGCACCTACGGGAGGTGAGCGCCTAGGCCCTTGTATCAGCGGGCGTTCAATAAGAAGGGAAAGAACATTTTCCACCACCAAGGCACCAAGACCACCAAGACCACCAAGAACGGAAAAAGCACATGGCCCTGGCTTTCCTTGGTGCTTTGGTGTCTTGGTGGTGTTCTCTGCCTTTTGAAGGCGAGGTTGTATCAGGGTTTGCCGGACTTCAACCGGATCGTCTGGCCATCCACCACGAAGACCCCATACCCGTGGTGGTGGAGGGTCTTCGGCTTCTTCTGCGCGGGATCGATCTAGGCCTGGACCACCTCCAGCACGAAGAGGTTGTACCGGTTCACGAAGCGCGTATCCACGACCCGGCACTCCAGGTTCGCGAAGCACTCGGCCACCCGCGGCGCGGCCACTTTCTTCGCCGGCAGGGGCGTGAGGCCAAAGACCGCAAACTTGTCGACATCCCGGCCCGAGGCGTTGCCCACCTTCACCACCTGCTTCGCCAGCCCGGCCGCGGGGATCGCGATCACGCACTCCCGCGTTTTCCGCAGGGCCTCGAAGCTGTGGTTGGCGCCGCTCACCAGGCAGCCCACCAGGGGCGGATTGAACTCCATCATCATGTGCCAGGACATGGCCATGACGTTGGCGCGCCCCCGGTGGGCCGTGGTGAGCAGCACCACGGGGCCAGGCTCCAGCAGGGTGTACACCTCCGACAGTGGAAGGGCCCTCCTCATGGCGCGCCTCCTTCCCTCCGCCACCCTTTCCAGGGTTGGCCCGATCCAAGCCTACGCCGGGCCGGAAGAGCTGGGTCTGCTCCCGATGGAGAAAAATGCAACCAAGGGGTTGCATCAATTCCCGATTCGCCTAACATGCAACCAGGAGGTTACACGTCATGACATCAAGCACCGACTGCATCAGGAAGGAGATCCATCTCCGCGCGCCCCGGACGCGGGTCTGGAAGGCGCTGGTGGACGCCGAGGAGTTCGGCACGTGGTTCGGCATGAAGCTGGAGGGGCGTTTCCTCCCCGGCCAGCCGGTCTTCGGACGGATCACCCATCCCAACTACGAGCACATCCACCTGGAGATGCGGGTCGAACGCATGGAAGCCGAGAGCACTTTCTCCTACCGCTGGCATCCGTACCCCATGGATGCGAAGAAAGATTATTCGACGGAGCCCATGACCCTCGTGGAGTTCCACCTCGAATCAGCCGAGGGTGGCACCCTGCTCAAGGTGGTGGAGTCCGGCTTCGACCAGCTGCCGCCCGAGCGGCGCGACGAGGCCTTCCGCATGAACGATGCCGGTTGGGCGGGCCAGCTGCCCCGGATCGAACGCTATGTCACGGCCTGAAGCCCTCTCCCCCGCGCGGCTGAAGGATGCGGCGCCGCTCTTCGCCGCCCTGGGGGATGCCACGCGCCTGGGCCTGCTCGTCAGCCTCTGCGCCGGAGGGCCGCTCACGGTCACGCGCCTCAGCAGCCAGTTCGACGTCACCAGGCAGGCCATCACCAAACATCTCGAAGTGCTCTCCGAGGCCGGACTCGTCAAGAGCAGCCGCCAGGGAAGAGAACGCATCTGGGCCTTCGAGCCCAAGCGCCTCGAGGACGCCCACCAGTACCTCGAACGCCTCTCGAAGGAGTGGGACGTCGCCCTGGCGCGCCTCAAGGCCTTCGTCGAAACCTAAAAAACGGGCTTGCTCGTCTGCGATGGCCTTAAGTCCTGCTTAAGGCAGGCGAAGCCATCTTCCCATTCAACCCGCACCCGGGCCACCGCGCCCCCCAAGGAGCAATCGATGTCCCAACCCTGGACCGCCCTCTTCAACATCAATCGAGATGTCCTGCTGGAGAAGAACCTGGCCGACATCACCCAAAGCCAGGCCGATCTGCCTCCTTCTGACGACGTGAACAGCATCACGTGGATCCTCAATCACATCCTGGAATACCGCCACGAACTTCTCGGGGATGTTCTCAAGTCTGCCTATCGGCCGGCGGCGACCGAGCCCCAGGCCCTGGCGCAGTTCAAAGCTGCCATGGAGGACACGCAGGCAGCCCTGAACACGGCCTTCGGCTCTGCCGACTGGGATGAATCGCATTTCCATCCCGCGTTCCAGGCCACCCTGCCACTGGCCCAGATCGTCGGCATCTATTTCATGCACGAAACCTACCACCTGGGCCAATTGGGCACCGCCCGAAAGCTCCTGGGCCTGCCCGGCGTGATCAAGCCGCCCGCGAAGACGAAGAAGGTCTAACGGAAGGGCCCGTACCGGCCAGGAGACACCTACGCCGGCACGAGCCCTCACAACCATCTCGTGCGACCAGGGAGGTATGGGATATGGCCCATCTCAAGATCGGAATCATCGGCACAGGCAGCATGGGAGAGGTCCTGGCCCGTCACCTCGCCAAGCTCGGCCACCGCGTCCTGATGGCAAACGCCCGCGGCCCCGAGAGCCTGAAAGAACTGGCGGAGAAGATCGGCGCGACGCCCGCATCCGTGGCCGATGCCGTCCAGGCTGGTGACATCGTCATCCTGGCGATTCCCACCAAAGCCGTCCCCCGGCTTTCGCCCGAGCTGTTCTCAAACCTGCCGGATCGCGTGGTCGTCATCGATATCGGCAACTACCATCCCAAACTCCGTGATGGCCGTATCGAGGCCATCGACCAGGGCCAGCTCGACAGTCCCTGGGTCGCGCAGCAGATCGGTCATCCCCTGATCAAGGCCTTCAACAACATCTTCGCGAAAAGCCTCCTTGAGAAGGGCGCGCCCAAGGGAACGCCAGGACGGATCGCGCTTTCCGTATGCGGGGACGCACCGGATGCCAAGGCCACCGTGCTCCGCCTCGTCGACGATCTCGGCTTCGATCCCGTCGATGGCGGGACCCTGAAGGATTCCTGGCGCCAGCAACCCGGAACGCCAGCCTACTGCCGCGATCTTGACGCCGCGTCTCTCCGACGTGCGCTCGCCGAAGCTGACCGGAGCCGGATCGTCGAATACCGCACCGAACAGGAGGCGCGCATCAGGAGGTCCATGTAATGCAGCGGAGGATATTACCGCCAACGACTGGACCATCTAGGCCCTTGAGGTGGCTGGGGAGGCCGTCTCCCGATGAAACCGGGTTCCCGGGGATCGGCGTAGAAGTTCCTCCGCCCTCTCGCCGCTGGTGTAGGAGCGTCTCGACCTCCGACCATCGGATATCGAGAGCCATCGGCATCCGTCAATCGTGTCTGGACCGCTTCAAGCGCTCGAAGGCCAGGGTGCGGAAGGCCAAGGATTGAAGCCAACCTGTGGGCTCCCCCTTCGGGCTGCGAAAACACGCGAGATCTACTTCAGAATGAAAACATGACGCTCACGCTCCGCCACAAGGCCCAGGCCATCCTCCGCGAGGCGGGGTGGAACCTCGCGCCGCCTCCGGTGATCTGGTCGCCCCGCATGGCGCGGTGCGCGGGGCTCTTCGTGATCGAGAAGGATTCCCGCGGCACATGGCATCCGGAGATCCGCCTCAGCATCCCCCTGCTGCGCCGCCGGGACTGGCCGTGGCCGCAGCAAGTGTGCGGGATGAACTGCCACGATCCGGAGGCCGTGCAGCTCCGAATCCTCGAGCATGAACTCATTCACTTCAAGCTCTGGATGGACCGGGAGAAGGACTGGGGCCACACGGAGCGGTTCCGGCAACTGGCGTGGGAGGTGTTCGGGCACCAGAGCATTACACATGGCATCGGACACGAAGAGCCCGAAAGAAGCTAGGTCCACAGATTCCACAGATTCTCCGTCCCTAGAATCTGTATCCATCTGTGGAATCTGTGGATATCTTTACAGGCTTTCACTTGGAGTACGCTCAATCCATGACCGCCTGGGATCCCGCCCTGCTTGCCGCGCCGCCGCTGCTGCTGAACGGGGACGACCGGCTGCCGCCGGAGCGCAAGCTCTTCGCCCTGCGCACACTGCCCCTTGGTGAGATCAAGGCCATCGGCTTCGACATGGACCACACCCTGGCGCGCTACCGGGCGCCGGAGATCGACGAGCTGGCCTTCAAGAAGGCGGTGCGGTACCTGGTGCGGGACCGCGGCTACTCGGCTTGGCTCCTGGAGATCCCCTACGATCCGGCCTTCGCCGTGCGCGGTCTGCTGCTGGACGGGCTGCGCGGAAACGTGCTCAAGCTCAACCGCGAGCGCCAGGTGGTCCGGGCCTGCCATGGCACCCGGATCCTGCCCCGCACGGAGCTGGACGCCGTCTACGGGCGACGCCGGCTGTCCATCACAGCCAAGGGCTTCCGCAACCTCGACACGCTCTTCGAGATTCCCGAGGGCTACCTCTACGCCCGGCTGGTGGACAGCCTGGACCAGAGCCTCCTCAAGGCCGAGAACTACCTGCAGCTGTTCCATGACGTGCGCTGGGCCATCGACACCGCCCACCGGAACGGAGAGATGAAAACAGAGATCCTGGCCCACCGTGACTTCTTCATCCCGCATGATCCCCAGCTGGCGCTGGCCCTGGACCGGCTCAAGCGCGAAGGGAAGAAGCTCTTCCTCCTCACCAATAGCGAATGGAGCTTCACCGCGGGTGTCCTGGGCCATCTGCTGGATGGGCAGGACCCGGCCCGGCCCCGCTGGATCGACTACTTCGATCTGGTCGTGGTGAGCAGCCGCAAGCCCGCCTTCTTCCTTGATACGCCGGACCCCGTGCCCCTGGAGGGCTGGCCACGCTGCTTCACGGGCGGCCACGCCGCCTGGCTGGAGGCCCAGCTGGGAGCAGAAGGCGAGCAGATTCTCTACGTGGGCGACCACATCTATGGCGATGTGCTGCGCTCCAAGAAGAATGCCTCCTGGCGGACCCTGCTGCTGGTGCCGGAGCTGGAACATGAGATCAAGCTGCTGGAGGCTCGGAACCAGGACATGCGGGACATGCTGCGCATCGAAACCATTCGCCGCCGCACCCTCCGGCGAGCCTCGGTGCTCCAGGACCAGTGGAAACGCAACCGGATGCGGCGCCATGTGCTGGGGCCCCGCCTCAGCACCGAGGCCACCGCCGCCCTGGACCAGGAGGCCGTGCACCTGGCCAGCAGCGCCGAAGCTCTCCAGCGTCGGGCGGAGCTGCAGAGCCTCGAGCTGGACACTCTCACGAAATCCGTGGAGGCCGCCTTCAACCCCACCTGGGGGCCCATCTTCCGCGACCGGGACGAACAGACCCGCTTCGCCGACCAGATCCAGCAGTTCGCCTGCGCCTACACCGGCCGCGTGGGCAACCTCTACATGTACGATCCCCACGCGACGGTGTACGCGCCACTGCCCGCTTTGCCCCACGAGCGTCTGGGCCGCTGGATCACCCCGTGATGAGGTGCTGGGCCTTGGCCCGGGCGATCACCTGGCGGATGGCAGCCACGGTCTGATCCTGGTCGGCTTCGGTGAGGCCCGGCCAGAGTGGCAGGCTCATGAGGCGCTCACCGCTCCACTCGCTGTGGGGCAGGCCATCCTTGGGCAGGTGCGAAGGATGCGCCGCGTAGAAGTCCCGGTACCAGGGATGGATATGGGCCGGACGGTAGTGGATACCCGTACCGATGTTCTCCTCTTTGAGCGCGGCCACGAAGGTGTCGCGATCCAGGCCGATCTTCTCGGGATGGATGCGCAGCACGAAGAGGTGGAAGCAGTGGCCGTGGTCCGCGTCGCCGGGCCAGGGTAGCCGCACTTCCTCGATGTCCTTCATCAGCTCGAGGTAGCGGTGGAACAAGACACCGCGCCGCTCATTGAAGCCGTCCAGCTTCTCGATCTGGTGGAGGCCCATGGCCGCCTGGAGGTCCATGAAATTGGCCTTGCGGGCGGGTTCATAGACCTCTGTGTGAGGGCTGCCCTCCTTGGCGAAGCGCTTCCACGCATCCCGGTCGATGCCGTGGAAGCGCAGGCGCTTGATGCGGCTCTCGTACTCGTCGTTGAAGAAGGCGATGGCCCCGCCCTCTCCCGTAGTCATATTCTTGTTCGGGTGGAAGCTGTACACGCTCATGATCGAGCGGGGATCGCCGCCGATCTTCGTGCCTTTGTAGTGGGCGCCCATGGCCTGGGCCGCATCCTCGATGACCCATAGGCCATGCTTCTCGGCCACGGCCCAAATCGCCTCCATGGGGCACGGTAGGCCTGTGAGATGCACCGGGATGATGCCCTTGGTGCGGGGCGTGATGGCGGCCTCGAGCCTGGCCGGATCGATGTTGAGGGTCACCGGGTCAATGTCCACCAGCACCGGCACGCCGCCTTGCAGCACCACCGTACTGAGGGTGCTCACCCAGGTGAGCGACGTGGTGATGACCTCATCGCCGGGCTGGATGCCCAGCACCTGCATGGTGATCTCCTGGGCCGTGGTGGCGCTGTTCATGGCCAGGCAGTGGGGCACGCCGTTGTAGACCTTCAGCTTCTCTTCGAACGCTGCGGACTTCGGCCCCGTGGTGAGCCACCCGCTGTGGATCGAGTCGATGATCTCCGTGATCTCTTCCTGCCCGACCATGGGACGGGTGAAGGGGAGGAAGTGGGGCCGGCGTTGGTAGGTCATGGAGGCTCCGTACACGAGCGATCATTTTCACATATCGCGGCGCGAAGCCTCGCGATCAACCACAGACCACCCGCGCCCCGATCCTAGGCGATCGGCATTGTGATCTTCAGGGTGCTGCCGTGGCCCATGCCCTCGCTGAAGAGAATGATGGTGCCGTTCATCATGCCCATGAGGTGCTTGCAGATGACGAGGCCGAGGCCGGTGCCGCCGTATTCCCGCGCATGGCCACCTTCGGCCTGGGCGAACTTCTGGAACAGACGGCTCTGGCCTTCGGCACTCACGCCGATGCCCGTATCCACGACCAGGAGCGCGATGACCCCGGGGTGCCGCTCCACGACGACGCTGACGGTCCCCTCCTTGGTGAACTTCAAGGCATTCGACAGCAGGTTGAGGAGCACCTGCTTGAGGCGGCTGGGATCCACCATCACTTCAGGAATGCCGCTGACGTCGGACCAGACCAGCTCCACGCCTGGCTTGCGGGGGTAAGCCTCCGCGATGGGCTTCACCTCATCCAGCAGCTGGCCGAGACTCGTGGGGGTGGAATGAACCTCCAGGCGGCCGGATTCGATCTTCGCCAGGTCCAGGATGTCGTTGAGGAGCCCCAGCAGATGCTGGCCCGAGGTGTAGCTGTCCTGGAGCATGGACCGCATCTCCTCGGCATCATCGTAGAGGCCGTCCATGACCAGGCGCGTGAACCCGAGGATGCCCGTGAGTGGGGTGCGCAGCTCGTGGCTGGTGAGGGCGAGGAACTCGCTCTTGAGCTGATCGGCCTCACGCAGGGCGTCGTTCACGCGCTCCAGTTCGAGGGTCTGGCGCTGCAGCGCGTCCCGCTGCTCAGACAGATCCTTGAATAGCCAGGCGTTGTAGAGCGAGATGGCCGTCTGCCGCTGGAGGATGGAGATGGAATCCAGTTCCTCCTCCTCCACCCGCCGGTCTGTGGGCATGGCCAGGATCACGAAGCCCATGAGGAGCAGCTGGTGTTCGAAGGGGACGAAGTAGAGGGCCGCGCCTTCGGGCCCCCGCAGCGTCGCGAAAGCGGCGCCCCCCGTGGGCGGGTCCAGCCACTGACTCTGGAACAGCACCAGGGGCATGTCCGGAAAGGGATTCGGGGCCGGCAACCGCAGGGCTGACCATTCGGCGCGCGTGAGCCCGGCGCCTTCCTTGGGCACATACCCGGAGCCGCCATCCTCCAACGTCCACACCACCGCGCGGGGGCAGCGGAACTCCTGGGCCAGCACCTCGAGGACCACGCTGACCACCTGGCCCCCCTTGGAAGTGGCTGCCAGGATCTCGGACACATGCTGGAGGACCTGCATCTGGTGAGAACGACGGCTCAGCTTGGCGCGCAGGTCCCGGACCTCATGCATGGCCAGGGTGGACTGCCGCTGAGCCTGCAACAACTCCGCCAGCAGCTCGGAGCCCTGGGACCGCTGGGCTGGAGGAGCGACCGGCTTGGGACCGGAACCAGCCATGGACCCGAAGGAAGCCGGTTTCGGGCCCGAGTCCGCCTTGGGCGGCTGCGGGATCGGCTTCGGGCCGGAAGGGGGGTTCGAGGTGGCCATCGGACTCCAGGATGGCCTCATAGGGGGACACTGCCAAGATGGAGGCATGGCCCAACGCGCCCAGACCTTCCCCCTGCAACGGATCATCTTTCTGTCCGTGTCTGTGGTGCTCTGTCTCCAGGTCGGCTGGTGGATCCGCCTGCAGATCCGGGATTCCGGTCGACTGCTGGAAGTCCGCACCCAAGCCCTGCAGGCGGCGCGGGCCCAAGCTTGGCAGATGGACACCCAGAAGATGCTTGACGTGCTCCATGCCCAGCGCGATCCCGCCTCTCCGAGCGGCACGGTGGTGGGCCAGCTCCCAGTCATGCCCGGCCTGGCCGAGCGCCGGCAGGCCATTCAGGAGGCCTACCCTCAGGTGGAGCTGATCCCACGCCCCATGGCACCGGATGACCCCCTCCTGTTGGACGGGACCGCCTACCTCACCGTGCGTCCCGCCCCCCTACAGGAACTGAAGGACCAGCGCTGGCACGCCGTCTTCCGCGCCAGCACGGAGGGCGCCTTCATGGTGTTCGCGGTGCTGTTCGGCTTCGTTCTCCTCTACCGAAAACTCTCGGAAGAACTGGACCTCAAGCTGCGGCAGCGGAACTTCACCTCTGCGGTCACGCATGAGCTGAAGACGCCCATCGCCTCCCTGCGGGTGTGGACGGAGACCCTCTTCACCCGCGAACTGGGCCCGGAGCAGCGTCAGCGGATCCGCGGGCTCATGGAGAAGGATCTCGAGCGGCTCAACGAGTTGGTGGGCAACCTGCTGGACGTGGCGCGGGCCGAATCGGGCAGCCTGGTGCTCCACCTGGCGCCGCTGGAGCTGGGGCCCTGGCTCAAGAACGTCTGCGAAGGCATGGACCATCGCCTGGGCCCGGGCGCCCTCGGCCTCAAGCTGGAATGCACCCCCGAGTCCCTGTGGGTGGAGGCTGATCCCAAGGCCCTGGGCACCGTCGTAGAGAACCTCCTCTCCAATGCCTACAAGTACTCAGCCGAGCCTCGACAGACCACCGTGACCTTGGATGGCGATGGCGAGGATGTCCTGATCGTGGTGAGCGACCAGGGCCACGGCATCAGTGCCAAGGACCTGCCCCGGGTCTTCCACCGGTTCTTCCGGGTGGGCGACGAGATGACCCGCCAGGTGGCGGGCACGGGTCTCGGCCTCTTCCTCGTGAAGGAGATCGTGACCCGCCATGGAGGCAAGGTGCATGTCTCCAGCCGCGGGCCGGGCTTCGGCTCCGCCTTCACCATCCGCCTGCCCCGGCGGACCGCTCCGGAGGCCGCATGAGCCAGACTCCCGGCCACCCCGAGGCGGCCCTGGTGAACGCCGCGGCCACGGGCGACCCCGAGGCCTTCGAGGCCCTCGTCCGCCCCCACCTGGGCATGCTTTTCCGGGTCATCGACCGCATCCTCGGCAATGAGGCCGAGAGCCAGGATGCCCTCCAGGACGCCCTCCTCACCATCCTGCGGGAGCTGCCGGGTTTCCAGGGTGCCAGCAAGTTCAGCACCTGGGCCTACCGCATCTGCGTGAACCAGGCCCTCATGGCCCGGCGGAAGCGGGTCCGGCGCCGGGAGGACGCCATCGAAGATCTGATGCCACGTTTCGGCGACGACGGGCATCACAAGGACGTGGACCTGCTTCTTGAATGGAGCGAGGACGCGGAGGCATTGATGAAGGTCGAACAGGATGAGCTGAAGGCCAGGGTCCGGCTGGGCCTGGACCGCCTGTCCGACGACCAGCGCGCCGTCTTTGTCCTGCGGGACCTCGAGGGCTGGGACACAGACGAGATCAGCCGTCACCTGGGCATCACCCGCGAGCTGGTGCGCCAGCGGGTCCACCGGGCACGCCTGGCCCTGCGGGCCCTGCTCCCCGAATTCACCCCCCGGCATGCGGAGGACCGATGACGTTGCTCATGCCCACCTGCGCCGAAGTCGTCGCCTTGCTCACGGACTACGAGGAGGGCGCCCTGGGGCCCTTCAGCTGGCTGGGGGTCAAACTGCACTTGAGTCTCTGCCCGCCCTGCCGGACCTTCCTGGACAGCTTCGAGCGGACCCCGGGCCTGCTCCGGCGCCTCTGGCCCGAACCCCCTGCCCCCCCCGCCGAGCGCGCCCTGGACAGCGCCCTGGCGGCCCTGCGGCAGGGCCGGGTGCCGCGCGGTCCCATGCATCACCCCGAGGAGGCGGCCTGGCAAGCCCTGGAGCCGGGCGGCGATTCCCTCACGGCCCTGCTGCTGAAGGTGCACCTGGGGCATTGCGACGGCTGCCGAAGCCAGCACGCCACCGGTGAACCCATCCCCGCCGCGGGCCCTTCCGGCCAGGATGCCCTCGACCTTTTGCGGCCACACCTGCCCGCCGAGGATCGCTGGCGCTGGACCCGGAAGGGCCTCGGTGGCGCCCGCGTGGCCCGGCTCCTGCAGGATCCAGCCACCGGCGCCACGCTGAACCTGGCGCACATGCCCGGCGGCATGAGCATGCCCCTTCACAGCCATGGGGGGTCCGAGCTGTCCATGGTCCTGTCCGGCGTCATGCAGGACGGCCCCGCCCACCTCGGTCCCGGCGATTGGCTGGCCTGTGGCCCCGGCCAGCAGCACGGCCCGAGCACGGAGCCTGGCCTTGACTGCTGGGCCCTCCTCCGCATCGAAGGCGGCATTCGCTTCACTGGCTGGCGGCGGATTCTGGGGGCCGTGGGCTGACGGATTTCGCGGCCAGTCGTGGTCCAATGGGCCCATGACGGAACCGAGCGATCGGACGAAAGGCGCGGCCCTGGTGGCTCTGGCGGCCTTGCTGTGGAGCTCCAGCGGCCTCTTCATCAAGGTGTTGCCCCTGGGCGCCCTCCAAATCGCCTTCGCCCGCAGTCTGGTGGCGGCTCTCACCATCGCGCTGGTGGTGCGCCTGCGCGGCGGGCGGCCCTTCCCACGACCGGACGCGCTGGCCCTCGCCTGCGCCTTCTCGTATGCCGGTGTGCTGGTCTGCTTCGTGGCCGCCACCAAGCTCACCACCGCCGCGAACGCGATCTTCCTGCAATTCTCCGCCCCCATCTACCTGGTGTTCCTGGAGCCTCACCTCGCCGGGCGCCCCGTGGCGAGGCGGGATCTCACCGCCGTGGTGGTCTGTCTCGGCGCCATGGCGCTCTTCTTCGTTGGACGTCTGAGCGCAGGCACCCTCGCCGGCAATCTCATCGGCGTGGCCTCGGGCCTCTGCCTGGCCCTTTTCTCCCTCACCCTCAAGCTGCAACGGGAGCGCCGACCGGAGGTCGATCCCATCAGTTCAATCATCCTCGGGAACCTGCTGGTGGCCGCCCTCTGCGCCCCCCTGGCGCTACGTGGTTTCCGCCCCGCGCCCATCCACGCCGGCATCCTCCTCTACCTCGGCGTCTTCCAGATCGGCTTTGCCTACCTGCTGTTCAACGCCGGCATGAAGCACCTCTCCGCCACCGCCGCCGTGGTGACGGGAACGCTTGAAGCCGTCCTCAATCCCATCTGGGTGTTCCTGGGCATCGGCGAGCGCCCCTCGGCCTGGGCGCTGCTGGGAGGCGTGACGATCCTCGCCACCATCGCCTGGTACAGCCTGCCGCCCAGGCTCAAGGCGGCTCAGGCGCGCTGAGCCACTCGCATCTCCACGACCCCAGTGGTGAGGGGCACCAGCAGCACGCCCGCCGCCAAGGCCACCACACCGTGCCAGCCGCCCAGGTGATAGGCGTGGCCGCTGAGGGTGATGCCAGCAGCACCGCCCAGGTAGTAGAACAGCACGTAGAAGGCGTTGGCCCGGCCCCGACCGGCGCTGAGCTTGCGGTTGAGAGCGCCCGCCGCCGAGGCGTGGATGGTGAAAAAGCCCGCGCAGACCAGCGCGAGCGCCAGGGCCATGGCCCAGCCCTGCGAGATGAGCGTGACCGCCAGTCCGACCCCGAAGACCAGCGACCCGGCCACCATGGCCGTGCCGTTGCCGATGCGGTTGCTGAGGCGGCCCGCCAGGGGCCCAGCCACCACGCCCACGATGTAGGACAGGTAGAGCAGCGTCACGGCCCGGGTGGACCAGTGGAAGGGTGCCCCGTGCAGGTAAAAGGGCATGTAGTTGAAGACCGACGAGAACACGAAAAAACCGCCGGCGCTCACGCAGTAGATGCGGAACAGATCATGCCGGAACAGCACGTCGCGGAAGCGTACGACCTCGGCCTGGCGGGTCTCCTCGGGCTCCTCCGCCGGCAGCCCGGCGTAGGCCGCCAGGGTGGCGGCCAACAGCAGCGCCGCGGCCACCAGGAAAGCCCAGCGCCAGTGGGCGGGCGGAAAGACGAAGCCACCCAGCAGCCGGCCTGACAGCCCACCCACCACCGTGGCGGAGACGTAGGATCCCATCACCACGTTGAGCCGCTCGGCCGGCATCACCTTGGCCAGATAGGCGGCCAGGCAGGTGGTGAGGGCCGGCACGAAGAGCCCCTGGACGAACCGGGCCCCCACCAGCAGCGGCAGCGTCGGCGCCAGGGCCGAGACCACGCCTGCGGCGGCCACCACCAGCCCGCCCGTCAGCAGGATGGGCCGGATGGCCCTGCGGTCCGCCAGGGCGCCGAAGGGCAGGTTCGCCAGGGCGATGCCCAACACCACCGCGGAGACAGTCAGCGAGGCCGTGCCCTCGCCCACGCCGAAGGTCTGGCGCAGCACGGGTAGCACGGGCTGCGGGATGTAGACCGTGGTGAACACCGCGCTGACCAGCGCGAAGACCAGCCACTGAAGGCGGGACAGCGGATCCCGGGGCATCAGACGGCAAGAACAAGAACAGGCACGGCGGCTCCGGGCGGTGCTTTCAGCATAGCGTCGCGCCTAACCCCGTGGCTCAGACAACCCCAAGCGCCAAAGAACCGAGGAACCACTGATGAACACCGATGAACAGAACGAGAACAGCAAGGGGGCCATGTAAGAATCGGCCCATACAGCAGTGGTGCGAGGATGCCCCAAGGCTGAGGATAACTGCATCACGCAGAGGGCACAGAGCGGCGCCGACTCGCCGTGCATGGGCCCGCCGCAGGCGGCCTCCGGCGTGGCCGGAGGTCAGGGTTGACAAAGCACCACCCCTTTTCAATCCGTGTGAATCAGCGAAATCCGTGGCTGCTTTCTGTTTTTACCTGCACCCCTTGCGGTTCAAAGCTTTTCATCGGTGTTCATCAGTGATTCAAACCGCTTTTGCCTTTCTCTGTGCCTTCTGCGGCCCTCTGTGCCCTCTGTGTTCCAGCTCTTCGGCCCTGGAACCGCGAACAAACTCAGACTTCGGTGGCCATGCGGTAGAGGTCGGAGGCTGACACGCCCAGGTGCTTGGCGAGGGGCTTCACGGCTTCGCGGAGGGTCATGCCGCCTTCCCGGGCGGCGGCGAGGTAGGCCTTGGCCCAGTCCGGCAGCGTGCCCCCTTCCAGCGCCGCAGTGGATTCGGAGACCAGCCGCTTGGCCCCCGCGCCCGCCAGCACCAGCACCATCTCACCGCGATCTTCGCGACCCAGCTGCTCTTTGACCTGGGCTGGCGTGCCGCGGTACCAGGTCTCGTGCAGCTTGGTCAGCTCCCGACCCAGGGCAATCTCGCGATCCGGCAGCAGCGCCTCCAGGTCCGCCAGAGTCTCGTGGATGCGATGGGGCGTCTCGAAGACGACGACGGTCTCCTCCTCGGCGCCCAGCTTCTTGAGCAGGGTGCGCCGCGGTTCGCCGCGGTTGGGCAGGTAGCCCCAGAAGCTGAAGGCATGGCTGGGCAGGCCCGAGGCCACCACCGCCAGCAGCACCGCGGAAGCCCCCGGCAGCACCGTGACCTTGGCCCCCGCCGCCCGGGCGGCCCGGGCAATCTCGAAGCCTGGGTCATTGATGCCGGGCATCCCCGCATCGCTGCAGTAGGCCACGGTGCGGCCCGAGGCCAGCTCCAACCCGATCCGTTCGTAGGCCGCGGCTCCGGCGTGGTCGTCGAAGCGCAGCAGGGGCTTATCGATCCCCAGGTGCTTGAGCAGTCCGCCGGTGCGGCGGGTGTCCTCGCAGGCCACCAGGTCGGCTTCGGCCAAGGCCTCCTTCGCGCGGTCGGTGAGGTCACCGAGGTTTCCGATGGGGGTGGGGACGAGAATCAAGTGGCCGACCATATCCATCCAGTCTGGCAGCCCCCAGGGGAGTGCGGCACGGGGCATTCCTGGAACGGAGCCGGAACCTACTTCACAGCCCCCCAGTCGTCGGCGGAGCTCTTGATGTTCTGGCAGAACTTGTCGATCTGCTCACGCAGGAATGCCGACGTAATGGCGTGATTGTCCAGGACGCGATGGAGGTAAAGCTTGTTCAGCTTCCGATTGAAGTAGAAGCAGGATGGATCCACATCCTCGTTGTCCTGGAGCAGAGCCAGCCACACGGAAGCTGGGAGGGTGGCCGGGTTGGCCGCGGTAGCCAGGTTGGCATTCATCCCGAGCTTGGTCTGATCCGGGCTCAGCACCAGCTGCACGTAGTAGGTCCAACTCTCCCGCTTGATCGCGATGAGGAATCCCTTGGAGAGCTTCTTCGGGGCGTAGCCCAGGCCATCGAGCAACTGGAGCAGCGTGGCGTCCGTGAGGGGTTGACCGACGGAAGGGAGTGCCGGCTGGGGCGCCTCCTGGACGGGCGAGGCCGCCGGCAGGGCGGCGGAACCTCCCAGAACCAAGGCTGCGCAGGCGATGGTGGCGATCCAGCGGTTCATGAACCCTCCCTTGGGTGCCAGGTGATCCCCTCCTATCGGCATCGGCTGATCCAAGTTCAATTCAGCCACGGGCCGGGGTGGTTGCTCCCGGCCCGCTCCCCCCGCGCCCGCGGCCCCAACCGGGTCCCGGAATCCCTACTTCGCGGCCGCCGAGGCCTTTGCAGCGGGCTTGGCCGTCCAGACCTTCCAGAACTCGGGGTCCGCGGCGATGTCGCCGGCAACCGGGTAGCTCATCTTCGGGTCCACGGCCAGCAACTGGGCGTCCTCCCGCAGGAAGCAATCGGCGGTGAGCTTGGCAAGGCCCTTGAGTTCCTCGGGCCCCGCGGTTTTGGCGATCTTCTCGTCGTCGGCCATGGTGGCGTCTGCGTCCGCCAGGCTGTGCAATGGCACCACCCAGAGGAAGGTGGGATTGGCGGTCCCGGCCAGGGCCTGGTACACACCCCAACGGGGTTTCAGCCCCGCCTTCTCATAGAGTTCGGCGTATTTCTTCGCGCCGGCCGTGAATTCGGCCTCATGACCCGGTTTCACCTGCATCGTGTAGGTCCAGTAGAAACGGGGCGCCAGGTCCCCAATCTCCCGGCTGAGATCTCCCCGCAGCACATAGGCCACGCTGCTGTAGTTGGTGATGAACTCGGCATCCTTGGTGGCCAGCGCCTCCATCTGGGCCTTGAGGGCGGGGTTCTTCTCCATGTAGGCCTGCTGCGCCTCCATGCCCGCCAGGGAGTCGTAGAACCACACCCAGGTGGCCTGGTTCGCGCCGACCACCGGCACCATGCCCAGGAAATGGTAGGGACTCTTGGCCTGGACAAACACCTTCGACCAGGCGAACTCGTTCTTCTGGTGGGCGGCCTCCTTGCCGGGTTTCACGTCCTCCACACCAATGCGCAGGACCTTGGGCCAGGTCAGGGCCGGTGGATCACCAGCCACCAGGGTGGCCCCGAGGGAGAGGCAAAGCAGGATTCGGGTATCCATGGGCTCCTCCTTGAGTTAGGCCCATGAGGCTACGCCGATTCGATCCGAAAATTATCTTTTTTTTAAGAGCGAACACCTGTAATCACAAATTGTTTCAGGATGTTATCTGGATTCATGTCACACGCTCGAGCTGCCGTTCGCTGCCGATCAGCCGGCTGTAGAACATGCCCGTATGGTACCAGTGCAGAAAGAAGGCCTCGAGGACCGCCCGCCGCCACCAGGCCAAGCTCCCGGACGCCGGGGGGCAGCCAGGCGAGGGGCTGCACCGCACCTCCAGCCCCAGGCCCACAGCGGTAGCGCGGGCACGGGCCAGGTGCAGCGGGTCGGAAACCAACAGCAGGGTGCGCCAGCCTTCGGCACGGAGATGGGCCCGCACGTTGAAGAGATTCTCCAGGGTGTGCTGGCTGCGGTCCTCCAACAAAATGACGTCCGGGGGGACACCCCGGGCCAGCAGCCAGTCCCGGCCAGCCTCAGCCTCGCTGCGGGAGGCGCTCCCGGTGGTGCCACCAGCCACAATGATGCGGGGGGCTAGGCCCTGCCGCCACAGACTCTCCCCGTGGGCCAGCCGTGCCTCGTACACGGGCGTGAGTTCGTCGCTTTGCAGCCGTCTCCCCAACACCAGGATGGCGTCGGCACACTCCAGCGGGTCACCCTCGGCGCTCGTCACCACGCGCCGCAGCCGGAAGCCCACGGGCACCAACAGCAACCCCAAGGCGGTGGCCAGGGCCAGCCCCAGCGACGCGGCCCCGCCGGGGCCGAGCTTCTGGAGGAAGCTGGCACGGGGCGGGGCCTGATAGGGCTTGGGCATGGGAGAGCCCCCGAAGGGATCCGGTGAGCTTACGCTTCGGACCGCTTCTCCGACTTCTTTCTTTCGCTCGTGTCCAGCACCCGCTTGCGCATGCGGATGAAGTTGGGGGTCACTTCCACCAGCTCATCCGCCTCGATGTATTCCAGCGCCTGCTCCAGGGTGTGCTCCCGGGGCGGGGTGATGCGGGTCGCCTCGTCGCTGCCGCTGGAGCGCATGTTCGACAGCTTCTTGGCCTTGGCCACGTTCACCACCAGGTCGTTCTCGCGGGCGTGCTCGCCCACGATCATGCCCTCGTAGCACTTGGTCCCGGGCTGGATGAAGATGACACCCCGCTCCTCCAGGTTCATGAGGGCGAAGCCCACGGCCTCGCACTGCTCCATGCTGATGAGCACGCCGTTCTTGCGGCTGACCAGCTCGCCCTTGTGGGGGCCGTAGTGGCTGAATAGGCTGTGGATGAGGCCTTCGCCGCGGGTATCGGTCATGAACTCGTTGCGGAAGCCGATGAGGCCGCGGCTGGGGATCTTGAAGTGCAGGCGCAGGCGTCCGCCTTCGTTGCCCATGTCCTGCATCTCGGCCTTGCGGTTGCCCATGTGCTCCATGGTCACGCCCATGTAGGCCTCGGGGATGTCGATGGTCACGTCCTCGTAAGGCTCGAGCTTCTCGCCGGTCACGGGGTCCGTGTGGAGGATCACCTCGGGGCGGCTCACGCAGAGCTCGAAGCCTTCACGGCGCATGGTCTCGATGAGCACGGAGAGGTGCAGCTCGCCGCGGCCGCTCACCTTGAAGGAATCCGGACTGTCCGTGTCCTCCACGCGCAAGGCCACGTTGTGCTGGAGTTCCTTCTGGAGTCGTTCGCGGATGCGGCGGCTCTGGATGAACTTGCCGTCCTGGCCGGCGAAAGGCCCGGCATTCACCATGAACATCATGGAGATGGTGGGCTCGTCGATGTCCACGTACTCAAGGGCGATCGGACTGGCGGCATCCGCGATGGTCTCGCCCACCCGGATGTCCGCGATGCCCGCGATGGCCACGATCTCGCCGGCACTGGCTTCCGTCTGCTGGATGCGGGACAGACCCTCGAAGCCGTAGAGCTGGGTCACTTTGTGCTGCTGGATGCTGCCGTCGCGCTTCACCAGGGCCACCGCCTCGCCCACCTTGATGCGGCCGTTCACGATGCGGCCGATGCCGATCTGGCCCACGAAGTCGCTCCACTCCATGAGGGTGATGAGCATCTGGAGGGGCGCGTCGGGGCTGCCCTTGGGGTGGGGGCAGTGCTTCACGATGGTGTCGAAGAGGGGATCCAGGGTCTCGCTGGCATCGTTCATGTCCAGCATGGCGTAGCCCATCTTGGCGCTGGCGAAGACGCAGGGGAAATCCAGCTGTTCCTCGGTGGCGCCCAGCTCGATCAGCAGGTCGAAGACCTGATCCTGGGACCACACGGGGCGGGCGCCGGGGCGGTCCACCTTGTTGATGACCACGATGGGCCGCAGCCCCAGGGCCAGCGCCTTGCGGGTCACGAACTTGGTCTGGGGCATGGGGCCGTCGAAGGCATCCACCACCAGCAGCACGGAATCCACCATGGAGAGCACACGCTCCACCTCGCCGCCGAAGTCGGCGTGGCCGGGGGTGTCCACAATGTTGAAGCGGTAGCCGCTCCAGTGCAGGGAGGTCGTCTTGGCCAGGATGGTGATGCCGCGTTCACGTTCCTGGTCGTTGCTGTCCATGGCCCGTTCCTGGACCCGCTGGTTGTCCCGGAACATGTGGGCGCCCTTGAACAGGGCGTCCACGAGGGTGGTCTTGCCATGATCGACGTGAGCAATGATGGCGATGTTGCGGATCTTTTCGAGGGGGGTCATCTTGCTCCCGGGCAGCCCAGGCATAGGCCGGGCAGAACCTTCGATTTTACCAGATTCCCCGGCCTTTTCCGAGTCTTAAACACCAGCCCCTTCCCTTCCCCTGCAAGGGGTCTAAGATAAGCGGACCCTTACCGGGAGAACCTCATGCATATCAACGAACTGCTCACCGTGGTCTGCGAGCAGGGCGCCAGCGACCTCCACCTCAAGGTCGGCAACCACCCCATCGCCCGCATCAAGGGGAAACTCACCCCCATGACGCAGTTCAAGCGGCTGGTGCAGGAGGACACCATCGCTATGGCCTACGCCATCATGGCTAGCGAAAAACAGAAAGTGAAGTTCAAGGAGAACCTCGACCTCGATATCGCCTATTCCGTGCCGAGCCTGGGCCGCTTCCGCTGCAACATCTTCAACCAGCGGGGCACCGTGGGTCTGGTGCTGCGCGTGATTCCCCGGAAGATCTACACCATCGACGACCTCATGCTCCCCAAAGTGCTCAAGACCATCTGCCAGGAACAGCGCGGCTTGGTGTTGGTGACGGGCACCACCGGCTCCGGCAAGTCGACCACCCTCGCCGCGATGATCGATCTCATCAACGCCACCCGATCCGAGCACATCCTCACCATCGAGGACCCCATCGAATACCTGCACCGGGACAACCTCAGCATCGTGAACCAGCGCGAGGTAGAAGCCGACTGCAAGACCTTCGCCACCGCCCTCAGGGCCGCCCTCCGCCAGGATCCCGACGTGATCCTCGTGGGTGAGATGCGCGACCTGGAGACCATCGAGACGGCCCTGCACGCCGCGGAGACCGGCCACCTGGTCTTCAGCACCCTGCACACCCTGGACGCCACCGAGACCATCAACCGCGTCATCTCCGTGTTCCCGCCCCACCACCAGAAGCAGATCCGCCTCCAGATGGCCGCGGTGCTCAAGGGCATCATCTCCCAGCGACTCGTGCCCCGGGCCGACGGTCAGGGCCGCGTCCCCGCCGTGGAGGTCATGGTGGCCACGGAGACCGTGCGCACCTGCATCGAGGACAAAGACAAGACCAAGATGCTGAAGGACGTCATCGCCCAGGGCACGGCGCAATATGGCATGCAGACCTTCGATCAGAGCCTCTACTTCCTGCTCAAACAAGGGCTCATCACCGAGGAGGAGGCCCTGCTCCGCGCCACCAACGTGGGCGAGTTCAAGCTGCGCCTCGAAGGCGTCATGGGTTCCTCCGACATGGCCAAAGCCAACATGGAACGCAGCATGTCCATTTCCCAGGGCGGTGGCCGGGAAGGGGGTGGGGGCCAAACACCCCAGGTCCATCCCCCCGCGCCCGGCATGCCCATGGCCATGCCTCCTACCACAGACGTGAAAATCACCCTGGCACGTTAGGCTCTCTTCCCCTTATCCTGGCTCTCCCACTCCCGAACCGAGGTCGCCGATGATCAAGATCGACATCGCCAATTCGCTGATGAAGGTTCATCCCTGCTCGCGCGCCACCGCCCTCCAGGTGGTGGACCTGCTCACGGAGCGACTCAAGGACGCTCTCCTGAACGGCCACCGCATCGAGATCCGCGGCTTCGGCGTCTTCGAGCCCCGTCCCCGCAAGCGCGGCATGGGCCGGAACATCAAGACCGGTGCCAGCGTCCAGATCCCCAAGGGCAAGAGCATCCGCTTCAAGCCGGGGAAGGATCTGCGAGAGATCGAGGTCGGTTAGCCGCGCGCCACGCTTACACGTGGCGCGGTGGCAAAGGTTGCGATCAAGCCAACCTGGCGGCTTCCGTTTGGAGGCGCTCCAGGGCTTCGTCCACTTCGTCCTTGTGGGTGCGCGCCGCGAGGATAGCTAGGCGCAAGTGGAAAGCTCCGTTCAGGCGAGTGCCACTGAGGAAGACCCGGCCCTGGGCCGTGAGGCGCTGCAGCAAGGCCTGGTTGAAGGCGTCCGCGTCGCCGGAGGAGGGCAGAAACCGGAAGGCCAGCACGCTGAGCTGGGGGGCGGGGCCAGGGTCCACCCCGGGCACCCCCTGAAGGCGCCCGTAGGCGTACCTGGCCAGGAGCAGCTTTTCCTCCAGAGCCGCCCGAAAGGCCGCTACGCCGTGGAGTTGCAGGGGCAGCCACAGCCGCAGGGCCCGTGCGTGCTTGCTGAACTCCAGCGTGGTTTCCGAGGGGCTCAGTTCCTCCAGGTCCTCCGGCGGCGAGGGCAGGTAGTCCGCCTGGAAGGCGTGGGCCTTCCGCAGAGGCTCCAGGTGGCGCGTCAGCAGGGCCCCCAGGCCCAGGGGCGCGAACAACCCCTTGTGGGGGTCCAGCACCAGGCTGTCACTGCGGTCCAAGCCCTTAAGCGCGGCCTTCCCCAGGTCCGTCAGGGCGAAGGAGGCTCCGTAGGCCCCATCCGTGTGCATCCAGAGGCCATGGCGGGCAGCCAGGTCGGCACAGGCTTCCAGGGGGTCCACCGCCCCGGTGTTGGTGGTGCCGGCGGTGGGTACCAGCAGCCAGGGGCGCAGGCCCGCGCGGAGGTCCGCCTGGATGGCCGCCTCCAGCGCCTCGGGCCGCAGGCGGAAGTCAGCGTCCGTGGGGATCTCGCGCACCGGCGCCTCGCCCATGCCGGCCACCCGGAGGGCCTTCACGAGGCAGTGGTGGGCCTGGTCCGACAGGTACACGCAGGCCCTCGGATAATCCGCCGCCTTGAGGCCCGCCGCCTCCCGGGCCGTGCAGACCCCCACCAGGTGGGCCATGCTACCGCCGGCGGCCAGATTGCCCGAGCTGCCCTCGGGCAGGCCCATCTCCCGGGCCAGCCAGGCGAGGACCTGGTTCTCCATGCGCACCGCGCCGGGGCCGGCAAAGAAGTAGGCCGCGTAGCGGTTGGTGAGCGCCGCCAGCAGGTCCCCCAAGGCGCCCGCGAAAAGCGAGGAGGGCGGAATGAAGGCCAGGTGACGGCCCGAGGCCCCGTTGGCCCCGACGCCATCCACATGTTCGGCCAGGGTGTCCAGGATGCTGAGGAAAGGCCGCCCAGCCTCAGGAATGGGGAACTCCGCCAACCCTGCCCCGGGCCGGTCCTTCAGCACGAAAGCCGGAGCCTCCGAGAGGGCCTGGAGGAAGGTTTCGCCGTACGTCCGTGTGGCCTCCCACAAGGCGGCCCGGTCCTCCGCGCCGGGGTCCAGCCTCCGGGAGGTCACTTCCAGGTCCTTCAGACGATCCAGCACGAGAGGCCCTCCAACGCTTCAGCCTAGCAAACGGTAGAATGGAGACTATGGAAGCTTGCCGCCGCCCCGAGATCACCTACCCAACCCGCGTCCCCATGAAGATCATCGGGCGCCAAGAGGAACTGCGCCCCGACATGGTCATGGAGCTGATCCTCGCCCACCTGGGCCCCCAGGCCGAAGGCGACGAGCAGCACACCGCCAACTGCAAGGGCTCCTTCATCAGCTACACCTTCTGGATCACCCTGCCCGACGCCACGAAGGAAACTCCGCTGCGGGAGGCGATTCAGAAGCTTCCTGGGGTTGTAATGCAGTTGTGAGGGCGAAAATCGCTGCGCGATTTTTGTAGGCGCGTTCCGCGCGAAACGACAAGCGCGGCCTCATTCACCGCACACCAGCTTGCCTCTTCGACGAAAACCGCGCAGCGGTTTTCATACGCACAGGCGCAGCCCGCGCGCTGGGAATCAGGCTGGTCAGGTCCTCAACGTCCCCATCATGCGGGGAAACGGAATGGTCTCGCGCACGTGCGGCGAGGGACGAAGCGGGTCGCAGAGCGGGCTGCATCGGCAGCCCGCGGCGCGGGGACCCGCTGGCCCGAGTCGGAGCAGGGCGCAGCCCTGCGGAGGCTGCCGCCCGCGATCGCGTTGCGGGAGCGGATTCGTGGCCGAGCGCTACGGCCTGAGTGTCCCCATCATGCGAGGGTACGGAATGGTCTCTCTCACGTGCGGCAGCTTGCAGATCCACGCCACGGCGCGCTCGAGGCCCATGCCGAAGCCGGCGTGGGGGACGCTGCCGTACTTGCGGACGTCCAGATACCACTCGTAGTCGGCGCGGTTCAGGCCTTCGTGCTCGATCTGGTCCAGGAGGTACTGGAGGCTTGAGGCGCGCTCGCCGCCGCCGATGACCTCGCCGTAGCCTTCAGGTGCCAGCAGATCGGCGCCCAGGGCCAGCCGGGGGTCCTGGGGATCGGGCTCCATGTAGAAGGCCTTGAACGCCTTGGGGAAGCGGTGCACCCAGAGGGGCTTGTCCGTGGCGTTCATGAGCATGGTCTCGTCGTCGTTGCCGAAGTCCTCGCCCCAGTTGATGTCGCTGCCGAGCGCCTTCAGCTTCTCCACGGCCTCGGTGTAGGTCATGCGGTCGAAGGTGGTGCTCACGGCGGTTTCCAGGGGCGCGAGGTCGCGCTCGAGGATCTTCAGCTCCTCCTGGCGGCTTTCCAGCACGCGCTGGATCAGGAACTTGGTCATGCGCTCGCCCAGGGCCATCACGTCATCCAGGTGGGCGAAGGCCACTTCGGGCTCCACCATCCAGAATTCCGTGAGGTGGCGGCGGGTCTTGCTCTTCTCGGCGCGGAAGGTGGGACCGAAGCAGTAGACCTTGCCGAAGGCGGCGATGCCCGGCTCCTGGTAGAGCTGGCCGGACTGGCTGAGGAAGGCCATGCCCTCATGGAAGTATTCCGTCCCGAACAGCGTGCTGGTGCCTTCGCAGGCGCTGGGCGTGAGGATGGGCGCGTCCAGCAGCGTGAAGCCGTCGCCGTCGAAGAAATCGCGGATGCCCTTCACCAGGGTGTGACGGATGCGGAGGATGGCCCATTGGCGCTTGCTGCGCAGCCAGAGGTGGCGGTTCTCCATGAGGAACTCGGTGCCGTGCTCCTTGGGCGTGATGGGGAAATCGGTGCTGCCGCCGATGAGTTCCAGGGACTTCACCAGCAACTCGGGCTGGCCGGTCTTCGGATGCAACTGGACGACGCCCGTCACGGCGATGGCGGCCTCCTGGGTGAGCTTCCCGGCCAGTTCGTAGCTCTCAGGATCGGCCTCGGCGGCGCCCACCACGCACTGGACGAAGCCGGAACCATCCCGCAGGTCGATGAACCGGGTCTTGCTGGTGCGGGCATTGCGGACCCAGCCCCGCAGCCGGACGGTCTCGCCGACCTGGCCGGCGAGGAATCGGACTTCGGTGAAGGGCTGGCTGCTCACGGGGACTCCAGGGCCAAACCTCTATTGTGCCCGGAGCGGCGGGATGGCTCCAGGGCCCGTCGTTCCGGCAGGCTGCGCCTGGGCCCCGGGTCCGGCCCCTACTCGAAGAGCGAGTTGATCTTCGCCTGGAGCCCCTCCAGGGTGAACGGCTTCACCACGTAGGTGTTCACGCCGGCCTGGAGGGCCTGGAGGATGTCCTCCGTGGCCGCATGGGTGGTCACCATGAGGATGGGGAGGGTGGTGTCCTGGCTCCGCACCGCCCGGACGAACTCCAGCCCGTTCATCTCCGGCATGTCCCAGTCGGTGATGATCAGGTCCACGCCGCCCTGGGCGAGCTTTTCCAGTCCGACCCGGCCGTTCTCGCCCTCCACCGCGTCCGGGTGGCCCATACGGACGAGGTTGCCGATGATGATGCGCCGCATCGTCGGGGAATCGTCCACCACGAGGATTTTCACGAGGTCTCCAGGAAGGGAGGGCTGGATCGCCGGAGTGGCGGTGCCACCTCGGCGAGAGGAAGGACGGGAAGGCTTACGAATTGTCGCCTCACGGCGGCGGATTGGGAACGGCTTCAAATCTGGGGCTCTGGGGCCCCCGGCCCGGGTCCGGCCTCGGCTAGACTTGAGACCGCGCGCGCGCCCCGCGGGGGCGCACCCCGGAGGTTCCATGCCCGACGCCCAAGGCCCCTGCCCCATGGACCCCGGCCAGATGGAAGCCACCCTCCAGCGCTTGGCCGCGGATCTGGTGGCCCGTCTGCAACCAGAGGAGGAAGTGGTCCTTCTGGGCATCCGCTCCCGCGGCTTGCCCCTGGCCGAGCGGTTGGCCACCCTGCTACGGGCCCAAACCGGGACGCAGGTCCCCGTGGGCGCCCTGGACATCACCCTCTATCGGGACGACCTCACGGAGATGGTGGGCAGTCCCATCGTTCGCCCGACGGAGATCCCCTTCACCCTGAAGGAGCGCACGGTGGTGCTGGTGGACGACGTGCTCTACACGGGCCGCACGGTCCGGGCCGCCCTGGACGCCCTGCTGGATCACGGCCGCCCCCGCCGGGTGATGCTGCTGGTGATGGCCGATCGCAGCGGCCGGGAGCTGCCCATCCAGGCCGACTTTGCCGGCCTGCGGGTGGAGGTGCCCCCAGGCCACCGGGTGGCGGTGCGGCTGAAGGAAATTGATGGCGAAGACGGTGTGACCGTGGAGACCTGCTGATGACGTCCGAACGCTACGTCTTCCCCCACAAGCACCTGCTGGGCATCGAGCCCCTCAGCCCGCAGGACATCACCGCCATCCTTGACCAGGCCCGGGCCTTCGAGGAGGTCTGCGAACGTCCCAGCATCAAGATCGTCCCCGCCCTGCGCAAGAAGCTGGTGGTGAACCTGTTCTTCGAGAACAGCACGCGCACCCGCAACAGCTTCGAGATTGCCGAGAAGCGCCTGTCCGCCGAAATCATCAACTTCGACGCCGACACCAGCAGCCTCAACAAGGGCGAGACCCTCATCGACACGGCCATGAACCTGGAGGCCATGCACCCGGACCTCATCGTCATGCGCCACAGCGCCCCCGGGGCGCACGCGCTGCTGGCCCGGCACATGAAGGCCAGCATCGTGAACGCAGGGGACGGCGCCCACGAGCATCCCACTCAGGCCCTGCTGGACGCCTATACCCTCCGCAAGCACTTCGGCAGCCTGGAGGGCCTGCGGGTGGCCATCGTGGGCGACATCCGCAATAGCCGCGTGGTGCGCTCGAACCTCTGGCTGCTCACCCGCATGGGCGTCAAAGTCACCCTGGTGGGTCCGCCGACGCTGGTGCCCCAGGAGTTGAAGGCCACCTGGCCGGGCATCGCGATCAACCACGACTTTGACGCCGTAATTCCCGAACAGAACGCCATCATGATGCTGCGCGCCCAGTTCGAGCGTGGCACCGGCGCGTACATCCCCGGCCAGGGCGAGTACAGCCGGTTCTTCCAGCTCAACCCCGCTCGCATGAAGCAGGCCAAGAAGGATGTGGTGGTGCTGCACCCCGGCCCCATCAACCGCGGCCTGGAGATCACCAGCGACGTGGCCGATGGCCCCAACAACCTGATCCTCGACCAGGTGACGAACGGCGTGCCCGTCCGCATGGCCGTCCTCTACCTGCTGTCCCATCCGCATGGGGAGCAGGTGCCCTGATGGCCCTCCCCGCAGAGCGGATCCTCCACTCCATCCACCTCTTCCGGAAGGAGCGGGTGTTATTAGATGCGGACCTTGCAACCCTTTATGGCGTTGAGACGCGGGTCCTCATCCAGGCGGTTAAACGGAATAGCCAGAGATTTCCCGTCGATTTCATGTTCCAACTCAGCGAAGACGAGTGGGCGGACTTGAAATCACAATCTGTGATTTCAAGTTCCTGGGGTGGCAGGCGCACCCCACCCTACGCCTTCACCGAACTGGGTGTGGCCATGCTCTCCAGTGTGCTCAACAGCGAACGTGCCATCCAGGTCAACATCTCCATCATGCGGGCGTTCACCCTGCTGCGTACCATGCTGGCTACGCATGCAGACCTCGCCCGAAAGCTGGAAGCCCTGGAGCGTAAATATGATGGCCAGTTCCGGGTGGTTTTCGAGGCGATCCGGGACCTGATGGAACCCCCACTCCCAGCCAAGAAGCCCATTGGCTTCCGTCCGAAGAAATAAGAGATAGCCATGGCCGCTCCCGTCGAAATTCTCTCCCGCCTGCTCTGGGTCAGGGATGCCGCTGCCCTGCCGGACAAGGCCTTGGCGGATCAGCTGGGCCTGGAACTCAAGGACCTGACCGCCCTGGTGGCGGCCCATCCCGATCGCTTCCCCGAGACGCTGGTCTTCCACCTCACAGCCGAGGAACGCCAACACATCCCCGACGCGCCGGTGCTGGCCTTCACCGAGGCCGGGGCGGCCCTGCTGACGGGCCTGGTCCCCACTCATGAGCCGGCCCTGCTGGTCCTCATCCCCGCCTTCGCCGAGGCGCGCCACGTGCTGACCGGACAGGCGGAGCTGTCCCTGCGGGTGACCGCCCTGGAGCAGAAGCTGGAGATGGTCCTGAAGATCATCCAGGGTGAGGAGGTCGAGGGTGTCCCCCCGCAGCGCCCCATCGGCTTCATCACGGAAGAGAACCTTCCGCACGGGCTGAAGAGCCGCCAGCGCGACGCGAAGAAAGGATGAATTTCCCATGATCTCCGGCCCCATCACCCTGCTCATCCTCGATGGTTTCGGCGATGGCCCCCGGAATGCCTTCGATGCCACCTTCGTGGCGGCCATGCCGCGCTTCAACGCGCTGCGGAAGGCCTACGCGACGACGCAACTCCTCACCAGCGGCGAGGCCGTGGGCCTGCCGGACGGGCAGTTCGGCAACTCGGAAGTGGGCCACATGAACCTCGGCGCGGGTCGCGTGGTGTGGCAGGAGCTCACTCGCATCGATGCCGCCATCCGACGGGGCACCTTCCGGGAGAACCCCGCCATGGGCGCCCTGCTGGCCAGTCTCAAGGCTTCGGGCAAGCGCCTGCACCTCATGGGCCTGGTGAGCGACGGCGGCGTCCACAGCCACCAGACCCATCTGGCCGCCCTCGCCCAGTGGGCCCAGGCGGAGGGCGTGCCGACGACCATCCACGCCATTACCGATGGCCGCGACACCGGCCAGAAGAGCGCCGACGGCTTCCTCCAGTGGCTCACCTTCCAGCTGCGGGCCTGCCCCCTGGTGACCATCGGTTCCGTCTGTGGGCGCTACACAGCCATGGACCGGGACAAGCGCTGGGACCGCACGGAACAGGCCTGGAGGCTCTACGTGGATGGCGAAGCCCCCCACCAGGCGCCGGACGCCCTGGCGGCCATCGCCGCCGCCTACGCCCGGGGCGAAACCGACGAGTTCGTGGCTCCGACCAAGCTCGAGGCCTTCCACCCCATCGTCGATGGCGACGGCGTGCTGTGGTTCAACTTCCGCGCCGACCGGGCCCGCCAGATGTGCCACGCCCTGGTGCATCCCGACTTCGCGGGCTTCGTGCCGAAACACCGCCCCAAGGTGCAGCTCGTGACCTTCACCGCCTATGACATCGAGTTGGCGCCCTACATCTCCGTGGCCTATCCGCCCCAGAGCCTGGACCACATCCTCGGCGAGCTCATCAGCGAGCAGGGCTGGCGGCAGTTCCGCACGGCCGAGACGGAGAAGTACGCCCACGTCACCTACTTCTTCAACGGCGGTCAGGAGGCGCCCTTCGAAGGCGAAGAACGCCGCCTCGTGCCCTCCCCCAAAGTGGCGACCTACGACCTGCAGCCCGAAATGAGCCTCGCGGAGGTGAGCCAGGGGCTGGAAGCCGCCATCCGCTCGGACCAGTACCGCCTGCTGGTCTGCAACCTGGCCAACCCGGACATGATCGGCCACACCGGCGATCTGGCCGCCTCAGTCACGGCCTGCGAGGCCATCGACGCGGCCGTGGGTCGCATCACGGACGCCACCTTGGCCATGGGGGGCGCCCTCTTCATCACCGCCGATCACGGGAACTGCGAGTGCATGCGGGACGAGGCTGGCAACCCCCATACTTCCCACACCTTGAATCCCGTCCCTGCGGTCCTGGTGGCCCAGGGCTTCGAGGCCCGCCAGCTACGCAGTGGCGGCGCCCTCAGCGACGTGGCGCCCACCCTCCTGAAGCTGATCGGCCTCCCCCAACCCGCCGCCATGGATGGGAAGAGCCTCTTCTAGCTGAGCCCCATGAGCGACACGCCCCGCCCATCACGCATCACGCCTTCGACCTTCATCAAGGCGATGGGGGCGTTGCTGGCCGTGTTCAACCTGCTGGCCGTGGCTGCCGCCATCTGGGTGCTGACCCTGAGCTATCGGCACTATGTGGAACGGGCGGAAGCCACCACCCAGAACCTGAGCCAGGTGCTGGAAGACAACGTGGCCGACACCATCCAGAGGATCGACCTGACCATCCAGTCGATCCAGGATGAAGCCCGCCATGACCCTCGTGGCCAGAGGCTGGACGCCCTCATCCAGGCCCAGTTCCAACGGGCGGGGATCCTCCATTCCCTCCAGATCGCCAATGCAGCAGGGGCCATCGTCCACGCCGCCCCGGCCTCGGCCATGGTGGAGGTGGCCGGCCAGCCCCTCTTCCTTCGCTTCAAGGAGGCTCCCGAGGCAGGCCTGCTCATCTCGCGGCCAGTCAGGGGCCCCGACGGGGCCTGGGCCATCATCCTGGCCCGCCGACTCGAACGCGCCGACGGTGGCTTCCTCGGCGTCGTCATCGCGACCCTCCCGACGGAGCAGCTGACCCGAACCATGTCCCGGTTGGATGTGGGCCGATGGGGCTCGGTGTCCCTGCGCGGTGAGGACCTCAGCCTGCTCGCCCGCTACCCCGACTTCGCCGGGCAGCAGCAGAGGACTGGCGATACCCGCGTCACCGGCACCTATCTGGAGGCGGTGCGGTCAGATCGCGCCTTCCTGCAGTTCACTGAGAATTCGGTCCTGGACGGCCTCCGCCGGACCTACACGCTGCGGAGGGCCGAACAACCCCGCTTTTTCATCCTGGTGGGCCTGGCCCAGCGGGAGTACCTCCGGACCTGGCGCCACCAGGTCGCCTTCGTCGTCTTGGCGCTGCTGGGGGTGGTCACCCTGACGCTGGCGCTGGGCTGGCAGGCCCGGGCCTCCTGGGTCCGCCAACTGGCGGACCAGGAGCGCCTGGCCGCCCAGGAGGCCCGGTACCGACTGCTGGCCGAGAACGCCACGGATGTCATCTGGTCCATGGATCCCGAGGGCCGCCTCACCTACATCAGCCCCTCCATCCTCCGCCAACGCGGCTGGACCGCCGAGGAGTTCATGGCCCTGAGCCCCGAGGAACGAGCGCTGTCCAGGAAAGGCAGCGAGGCGTTCCGGGAACGGATGGATAAGGCCCGCCAGCTCCCTCCCGGCTCCCAGCCTTTTGAGCAGGACCTGCTCCAGGCGAACGTGAAGCACAAGGACGGCCGGGAAATCCAGGTGGAGGCCCAGTGGCGGCTCGTGTGGGGCGAGGATGGCCACCTGCTTGGCTTCCAGGGCGTCACCCGGGACATCACCGAACGGAGGCGCATGGAGGTGGAGCGCGAGCGCCTGATCCAGGATCTCACCCATGCGCTGGCCGACGTGAAACAGCTCAGCGGCCTGCTCCCCATCTGCAGCCAGTGCAAGAAGGTGCGTGACGACCACGGCTACTGGAGCCAGATCGAGACCTACCTGTCCGAACACACGGAAGCCACCTTCACCCATGGCGTCTGCCCCGAATGCGCCCAGAGATTCCGGGACGAGATCCAGGCGCGCCGCGCCCAGAAGTCTGAAGGGGAAAGGTCGTGAGCACGGAGCGAAAGCGGAGGGCCACTTTGCCGAAGACGAAGCCCGAAGGGCGAGGCACCGGAGGTGCCGAGTGAAGATCGCTTTCATCGGTACCCACGGCGTGGGCAAGACCACGCTCTGCTACGAGCTGGCCGCGGCCCTCAAGCGGGAGGGCGTCCACGTGGACATTGTGAAGGAGGTGGCACGGCTCTCGCCCCTCCCCATCAACCAGAAGACCTCGCTGGAGGCCCAGACCTGGATCTTTTTCACCCAGATGGCCGAGGAGATCCGGTCCGGCAGCCAGCATGACGTGGTGGTGTGCGACCGCAGCGTGCTGGACAACTACGCCTACATGATGCTGGCCTTCGGCCGGCAGCTGCCCATCGAACGCTTCATGCACCACTGGATGAAGACCTACGACCTCCTGTTCAAGGTGCCCTTCTCCGGCCAGCTGGCCGCGGACGGCGTGCGGGATACGGATGCCTTCTTCGCCGAATCCATCGACCAGCTGGTGGACAAGCTCCTGGAGGAACGGTCCATCCCCTTTGAGCGCCTAGAGCCCGGAAACCGCCCTGGCTGGATCCATCGCGTGAAGGAGGTGGTCCTGAGCCACCCCAAGGGCCAGAAGCGGCTGCTCTGAGGGCACCCAACTTGTGACCCAGATCCCCCACTCCCCGCTGGAGGGGGCCTGACTCCGGGTAGATGATCAGGAGGTCGGGAGGTCCTCTATGACCGAGACCAGCAGCCTTGCCGTGCGCGGCGGCAGTTTCATGTTTCACCCCGCGGGCACCCTGCCCCAGTTCACCCCCGAGGAGAGCAGCGATGAGGCCCGGGCCATCGCCGAAGCCGCCCGCGACTTCATGAACGGCGAGATCATGCCCCGGGACGAGGAGATTGACCGCCTCGACCTGGAGCTCACCCGCGACCTGCTGGCCAAGGCCGGGGACCTGGGCATCCTGGGAATGGAGGTGCCCGAGGCCTACGGCGGCCTGGACCTGGACAAGAAGACCGCCCTGCTGGTGCTGGAGGAGATGGCCCGGCATGCCAGCTTCTCCACCAGCTACACCGCGCACACCAGCATCGGCACCATGCCCATCGTCTACTTCGGAAGCCACGAGCAGAAGGCCAAGTACCTGCCCAGGCTGGCCAGCGGCGAATGGTGTGCGGCCTACGCCCTGACGGAAGCCGGCAGCGGTTCCGACGCCCTGGGGGCCAAGACCACCGCCGTGCTGCAGGGCGGCCACTGGGTGCTGAACGGCACCAAGGCCTGGATCACCAACGCCGGCTTCGCCGATGTCTTCGTGATCTTCGCCAAGATCAACGGCAGCCACCTCAGCGCCTTCATCGTTGAGAAGACGGATCCCGGCATCAGCACCGGCGCCGAGGAAAAGAAGCTGGGCATCAAGGGCAGCTCCACCCGCACCGTGATCCTCGACAACTGCCGCATCCCCGAAGACCGGCTGCTGGGCGGCAAGGGCAAGGGCGCCCGCATCGCCCTGGGCATCCTGAACGTGGGCCGCTTCAAGTTGGGCGCCAGCTCCGTCGGCGCCGGCAAGCGGGTGCTGGAATACACCTTGAAATACGCCGGGGAGCGCACTCAATTCGGCAAGCCACTCACCGCCTTCGGCCTCATCCAGCAGAAGCTGGCGAACATGGCCGTACGGATCTTCGTGGGCGAAAGCATGAGCTTCCGCACCATCGGCTACCTGGACGACGCCCTGGCTCACACCAGCTGGGAGAGCGAGACCGGCGGCGCGGACAAGATGAAGGCCATCGACGAGTACGCGGTGGAGGCCTCCATGTCCAAGGTGTGGGGCAGCGAGGCCCTCTTCGCCACGGCCGACGACTCCGTGCAGACCTTCGGCGGCGCCGGCTTCAGCACCGAGTACCCCGCCGAGAAGATCTACCGCGACTGTCGCATCAACCGCATCTTCGAAGGCACCAACGAGATCAACCGCCTCCTCATCGCCGGTACTTTCCTGAAGCGCTGCAGCGGCACGGACGGCCTGCCCCTGGCCGAGGCCGCTGGGGCAGCCCTCGCCCTGCCCGCGGACACCCTCCAGGCCACCGTGGCCCTGGCCAAGGCCCGGGCCCTCAAAGTGATCGCGCTGGCCCAAGCGGAGCACGGCCCGAAGATCCTCGACAACCAGGAGGCCGCGGCCCACATCAGCAACCTGCTGCTGGAGCTCTATGCCATGGAGTCCGCCGTGGTCCGCGCCGGGAAGATGGCGGCCGCCAACCATCGCTGGGCTGCGCTGGCCCGGGACATGGCCGAGGCCTACGCCCAGGAGGCCTGGAACCGCGTGCAGTCCGAGGCCCGCATGCTGGCGGGCGAGCTGGCCTCTGGCGAAGCCCTGGAGTCACTCATGGCGGAACTGCTCGCCATGCACGCTCCGGCCCCGACCCCTCTGTCGGTCCTGCGAAATCGCATCGCCCTGGCCCTCATGGATCAGGGCCGGTACCCCATCGGCTGACCTATCGCTTGGTTCCCGTGTGCAGGGCGACGATGCCACCCGTGAGGTTCGTCCAGCCTGGGTTCTGGAAGCCCGCCTGCGCCAGTTCGGCGGCCAGGGCCGGCTGGTCCGGGAAGGCCCGGATGCTCTCCGGCAGGTAGGTGTAAGCCGAGGCATCGCCACTGATCCAGGCGCCGACGCGGGGCAGCACCCGGTGGCTGTACCAGTCATAGAAGGCCTTCAGCCAGGGAAACACGGGGGTGCTGAACTCCAGGATGGTGAGCTGGCCCCCGGGCTTCAACACGCGCAGGAACTCAGCATAGGCAAGGGTCCGAGCCTCCACGTTGCGGATGCCGTAGCAGATGGTGACCCCGTCAAAGCTGGCGTCCCGGAAAGGCAGCCGCTGGGCGTCCGCGTCGCTGGAGGCCCAGATCCGCTCCGTCAGCCCCTTCCTCCGGAACTTGGTGGGGCCCAGGCGCAGCATGGCGTGGGTGAAGTCCGTGCTGACCACCTCGGCACCCCGGCGGGCCAGCGCCACGCTGGAGTCCCCGGTACCCGCCGCCACGTCCAGGAACCGCTTCCCCGGCGCGGCGCCAGAGCAGCGGGCCATGCGCCACCACCACCAGAAATCCACGCCGCCGGAGAGCACATGGTTCAGGACGTCGTATCTCCCGGCAATGGCCGAGAACATCTGCTGCACTTGCCTGCCTTCCGGCATCCAACCTCCGCTCCGACCTTCCATTGAACCAGAGACGGCGCCTACCTTGGGTATCCCCGGCATTGACCAGAGGTAGAGGCTAGTCAAGAACCGTAGTGCCGCCCATCGTGATCCCTACCCAATCTGGAGGACAGAGATGAGCACCACCGCTGTAGAGCAGGTCAAGGGAGGCAGTTTCCTGCTGACCCCCATCGGGGCCATGCCCCAGTTCACCCCTGAGGAATTTGGCGACGACGCCAAGGAATTCGCGCGTGCCGCCAGGGACTTCATCCAGGGCGAGGTGCTGCCCAGGGACGAGGAGATCGACAAGCTCAACCTCCCCCTCACCATCGAGCTCATGAAGAAGGCCGGCGAGTTGGGCCTGCTGGGCCTGGAGATCCCGGAAGCCTACGAAGGCATGGACGTAGACAAGCGGTCCGCCATGCTCGTCCTCGAGGAGATGAGCAAGCAGGGCAGCTTTGCGGTCAGCTACAGCGCCAACACCGGCATCGGCACCCTGCCCATCGTGTACTTCGGCACCGAGGCCCAGAAGAAGGCCTACCTGCCCAAGCTCGCCACCGGCGAGTGGCTGGCGGCCTATGCGCTCACCGAGGCCGGCAGCGGTTCCGATGCCCTGAGCGCCAAAGCCACCGCCGTACTCGACGGCGATCACTGGGTGCTGAACGGCACCAAGATGTGGATCACCAACGCCGGTTTCGCCGATGTCTTCATCATTTTCGCCAAGGTGGACGGCAAAGATTTCAGCGCCTTCATCGTCGAGAAGACCGACCCCGGCATCAGCACGGGCGCCGAGGAGAAGAAGCTAGGCATCAAGGGCAGCTCCACCCGCACCGTGATCCTCGAGAACTGCCGGATCCCCAAGGACCGCCTCCTGGGCGAGCTGGGCAAGGGCCACAAGATCGCCTTCGGCATCCTGAACATCGGTCGCTTCAAGCTGGGCGTGGGCAGCCAGGGCGGCATGAAGCGCATCCTCGAATACGCCATCAAGTACACCTCGGAGCGCCAACAGTTCGGCAAGTCCATCAATTCCTTCGGCCTCATCCAGCAGAAGCTGGCGGACATGGCCACCAAGATCTTCGTCTGTGAAGCCCTGAACTTCCGCACCACCGGCTACATCGACGAAGCCCTCCACGCCACCAACTGGGACAGCCCCACCGCCGGCGCCGACAAGATGGCCGCCATCGACGAGTACACCATCGAGTGCAGCATCTCCAAGGTATGGGCCAGCGAGGCCCTGTTCTGGGTGGCGGACGAGGCCGTTCAGGCCTTCGGTGGCTACGGCTTCAGCGCCGAGTACCCGCCGGAGAAGGCCCTGCGCGACTGCCGCATCAATCGCATCTTCGAAGGCACCAACGAGATCAACCGCCTCCTCATCGCGGGCACCCTGCTCAAGCGCGCCATGAAGGGCGACCTGCCCCTCATGCAGTTCGGCCAGCAGGTGGCCAAGGAGATCTCGAACCCGATCAAGCCCGAAACCTTCACCGGCCCCCTGGCGCGCCTGAAGCACGGGGTTGAGCTGAGCAAGCGCCAGTGCATGCTGGCCGCGGGTCTGGCCGTGCAGGTGCTGGGCCAGAAGCTCATCGACAACCAGGAAGTCATGGCCCGCATGAGCAACATGCTCATGGAGATCTACGCCATGGAAAGTGCTGTGGTGCGCGCCGAGCGTATGGTGGAGTCGGGCCACCGCTGGGCCCAGGTGGCCCGCGACATGACCGAGCTCTACGTGAACGAGAGCTGGCACAAGGTCCATGGCGACGCCCGCATGCTCTGCGCGGACGTGGTCGAAGGCGAGGCCCTGCGTCATGCCCTGGCCGGCGTGAAGGCCTTCACCGAATTCCACCCCACCAGCAGCGCCCGCTTGCGGGGACGCATCGCCTCGGAACTGATCCAGAAGGGAAGCTATCCGGTCGAGGTGATCTGACACCAGCGCCACCGCTACGCGGCAACGCCGATAGAAACAGAATGGGCCCCGACGGGGCCCATTCTGTTAGCTAGGGATGGTTAACGCCGGATCTCGCGACCACCGCCTCGACTTTCGCCTCGCCCTTCACCGCCGGACGGCCGGGAGGGCGCGGGCGCGGGACGGGACTCGGGGGCGGGGCGGGACTCGGGAGCTGCTTCCCGGCGTTCCTCGCGGGGTGGGTCGACCCGCGGCGCGGGGCGGTACTCCCGCTCTGCGGGTCGAGGGGTAGGGTCCGGGCGACGTTGTTCCTCCCGCTCGACGCGCGGCCGTGGTTCCACGGGGCGTTCCCGGGGGACGGGATCGTAGCGGCGTTCAGGGGCAGGCCGGGACTCGTAACTCCGCTCGCGGGGCGCGGGATCCTGGCGTCGCTCCTCCACCCGGGGCCGGGTTTCCATGGGCCGCTCCCTCGGGGCCGGATCCGGACGACGGTCCTCGACCCGTCCGCGGGGTTCGGTGCTGCGGACACCAGGGGTCGGATCGGCCTTGCGCTCCTGGGGCGAAGGCAATTCACGGGCACGGTCGCGCGGGCGATTCTCGAAGCCTCGCTCACGGGGCGACGCGGGGGGAGTGACGGACCGTTCGGTCCCCTGGACGCGCCGACCGCGGTCCTCGAAAGGCACCCGCGCGGGGCCGGCGGCGGGGGCGCCGGGTCGCGCGCCTGCAGCGGCCGCTGGCGACACCTCTCGGCGGATGATGGTCCGGCCCGTGGTGGCTTGGGCCTGGCGCTCATAGGTCGCCAGGCGTTGGCGGTTCACATCGCGCTGGAAGGCCGTCTGCATCTGGCCCGGATTGCGGAATTCGGTGTGGGACACAACCAGGGGTGACCGTTGCCACGGCGCCCGCAGATCGCGGCCGCCGCCGCCGGTCCAGGTGGTGCTGCCGGTCGCGCCGTTGAAGCTGCGGATGACATTGACGTCCGAGTAGATGTGCCCCCGGACGTTCCCCACATTGATGTAGTTCACGGACACCACGTTCCAGGCGTAGCCGCCGCCCCAGGCACCGTAGCCCCAGTGGCAGGGCGTGTTGTAGTAGCCGAGCGGCGCCCAGCCGTAGTAGCCGGGCGTGTAGTTCCAGGCCACCCAGGCGGGGCTGTAGTTGATGCCGGGGATCCAGAACCAACCCACGCCAAGGCTCCAGTGCCAGCGGCCATGGTGGTAGGCCACGTAGGCCCAAGGTTCGTCGGAAATCCAGGTCATGCCGCCCGAGTAGGGAGCCCAGCGGCCCTCATAGTAGGGGCGCCAATCCTCGCCGACGCCATTGGGCTGCCAGACCCAGCCGAATTCCGAAGACTCGACCCAACGCCCGCTGCTATCAAGCTCGTCGGAGTAATAACGGAGTTCCGAGGGCACCCGGTCCCAACTCTCGCCGCGTCGTACCACCAAGGCCCGCTCGCTCCAACGGTCGAAGTCGTCGCCTTCGTAGGTATTGAAGCCGCGCACTCGATCCAGGCCATCTTGGGGGCTGTAGACCGTGAGGCGCTCGCCGGCGGCGATGCGGGTCCGGTCCCGGTCATTGGCGAAATCCACCCGGCCGGTGTGAACCTTGAGCCGCACAACCTTGTCACGCTCGGCCTCTACGGTGAAGGAACCCTTGTCAAAGCAGGTGGCCGTGCCTGAAGGGGTGTCGACCCGGAACCGGCTATCGGACTGGCCGCCCAGCAACACCCGCAGGCGGCCGTAGTCCAGCCGCAGCAGAACCTGCTTCTCACCCTGTTGATTCGTGAAGAGGGCCGCCACGGTGAAGCGGGTGGCACCGCCGAAGGCGATGCGGGTGCCGTCGCCCAGTTGCAGAACGCCACGACCGCGGCTTTCCACGACATCACCCTCTGCAATGGGAGTGCCGCGACTCAGGGTCTCGTCCAGGCTGCCCTTGTGGATACGAACGTCCCCCTCCAGCATGCGAACCATGGCGTAGCGCTCCGGGGCCTCGCCCTGGTACGTCTCATCGTCAGCAGGAGCCTGGGGCGCGGCGCTCACAAGGGCCGCTGGCAACAGCAGCGCCGCGGCAAATCGGGAATGAGTGAAGGACGTGTTCATGGGACCTCCGGTGAATTGGATGCCGGCGCCTACAAGGTCGGTTCCGGGTTGGTACTGAGCCAGGGTCGTGCCAGTTTCGTAAGTCTTCAGATTTCAGTTTTCAGTCTTTAGGGAAGGGCGCGAGGGCCGTGCCCACCTTGGGCGGATCAGGGCGGGGCCCCAGGGCCGCCAGACGGGGGAGCAACCCGATCCACGGGATGGACCACTGACGGGGGGCGCCCTTTTCCACATCTCCCGCAGCTACCTCGAGTCGGTCCGGGAGGAAGCGCACCCGCACATCCCGGCCCGGCGGCAAGGGCAAGTGGATCAGCCGCCCTGTGGCGGGATGCACCACGGTCAGGAAACCCTCCCCATCTTCAAGCACCCAGAGCAGACCCCGGAGGAAGGGTCTGAAATCATCCGCACCCCAGCGGAGCCCCCCCAGACCCTGAGTCAGCGGAGAATCCACCGGGAACCCCCAGGCCCCCCAGGCCGCAGCCAGGGGGACGCCGCCATCCCGCCAAGCCCGTAGGGGGCGCCCCGGCAACCCTGCCTGCAGCAGGATGAGACCCCGGGCGTCGCTGATCCGCAGGGTGCCATCCCCGGTCAGATGCACGGTCATGGGACCTTGCGACGCGGGGGGAAGCCCTGGCACCTCAGCCGGGGGAACCCACGGTTCTGCCTGCCAGGCGAGGGGCGTGGCTTGCTCCCAGGGCAAGGGCTGGTGGCCCCGGGCCGCCCCAGCCTGAGCCGGAGGTGGAACCGGCGGAGGAAGCGCGGGTGGGACGGCGGCCAGCGCCGCGCCGGTCAGGAAGAGGGCGCCCAGCCGCACAGGGCCTCCAGGTTGCGGGTGGTCAGTTCGGCCAGCTGCAGGGACGAGATCCCCCGCAGGCCAGCCACGGCCTCGGCGGTAAACCGCACGAAGCCCGGCTCGTTCGGCTTGCCCCGATAGGGCACTGGTGCCAGGAAGGGCGCGTCGGTCTCCACAAGGATGCGATCCGCCGGGGCCCAGGCCGCCACCTCCCGCACGGCCTCGGCCTTCTTGAAGGTGGTGATGCCGGAGAAGCTCAGGTAGAAACCCAGATCCAGGGCCTTCAGTGCGAAGGGCCGGTCTTCGCTGAAGCAATGGATGATGCCCCGGACGGCCTCGGCGCCCTCTTCCGCCAGGATGCTCAACGTGGCCTCCGGCGCGGACCGGGTGTGGATCATGAGCGGCTTGCCCAGGGTCTTCGCCAGGCGGATCTGGGCCCGGAAAACGGCCTCCTGCTCCTCTCGCGAGCTCAAGTCGTAGTGCCAATCCAGACCAGTCTCGCCCACGAAGCGCGCCGCGGGGTCTGCCGCCAGGGCCGCCAGGGCCGCGCCCGTATCATGAGACCAAGTCTTGGCCTCATGAGGATGCACGCCCAGACTGGCCTGGACTCCTGGAAGCCGCCGCGCGAGTTCCAGAACCGTGCGTGAATCTTCCAAATCGGTGCCAACGGCGATGAACCCCGTCACGCCTTCGGCTCGAGCCCTGGCGAGGGTTGACTCCACCTGGCCCTCGGGCAGATGGGTTCCGGTGAGATGGCAGTGGGCGTCCACAAGCATGCTTTCATAGTCCCATGCTCCCAAGGATCACGGTACGTGCTCCCCGCGCCGATGGTTCTCCTTAAGACGGATCCTCTCTGCCTATGCGTTCACTCTGCCCCATGCTGGTCTGGCTCTGGCTGGGCCTCACTGGCCTCCTCCCGCCCCTCGCGGGGCAACAGCCCGCGTTCCGCCGGTTCGGATTGCGGGACGGTCTGCCGCAGAGCCAGGTGACCTCCCTGATCGAGGATCAGCGCGGTTTCCTGTGGGTGGGCACCAACACTGGCGGCGTCGCCCGCTTGGGGGCCTCGGGCTTCCGGACGTTCGCTGGCCCCCAGGGACTCAAGGCCCTCTTCATCTATGCCCTGATGGAATCGCCCTCGGGAAGCATCTGGGTGGGCAGTCAGGAGGGCGTTTCCGAGATCCGTGGGGAGACGGTCCTGAATTACGGCCTCGCCGAAGGGGGCGGCGTCTTCGAGGGTCTGGCCCTCGCCCTGGACGACCAGGATCGTGTGCTGGTGGGCAACCGCCAGGGGCTGTTCCGATTGCAGGACGGAAGTTTTTCCCCGGTCCAACTGCCTGCGCCCTGGCCTGGCGGGCCGATCCGACGCCTGGCCCGGGACCATGCCAAGGGCGTCTGGATTCTGGGTAAGGGCGGTACCGTGGCCCGCTGGGACCCGCAGGGCCTCCGCATGTATTCCCTGTCCCCGAGCCACCCGGGCGGTCGCGTCCGCGACCTCCAGGTGGATTCCCGAGGACAGGCTTGGGTACTGCTTGATGGGGCGCTGCTGCGCATGAACCAGGGCCGGTGGGTGAATGAGCCTCTGGCCGGCCTCCCTCGCATGCCCCGCATGGTGAGCCTCCGGTTCAACCCTCGAGGCGAAGGGTTTCAGATCTCGCTGGGGGGCGACGGTGTGCTGGTGCGGGAACCCGACGGGAGCACCCATATCCTCACCGCGGAAACCGGCCTTCCGCGCGATCGGATCTTCGTCGCCATGCGCGATCGCCGTGGCGTGCTCTGGGTCGGGTCCGATGGCGATGGCCTCGCCGCCCAGGCACTCCCGGAACTGCTGACCCTGGATGGGTCCAACGCGATCCTGGGCAAGGATCTGGCCGCGGTGTCGGGGATTCTCGAACTCGCCCCCGACCGGTACATGTTGGCCGCCAGCACGGGGATCTACCTGGTGGAAGAGGGCCGGAACATCATTGGCCACTGGACCCAGCGCGAGGGCCTGCCCGCCACCGAGACCTGGGGCCTCCTCCCGGATGGAGCGGGCGGAGTCTGGGTGGGCACGGATCGCGGACTCGCCCGCTGGAGGAACGGACGGGTGGCACCGGCTGGCCCCGCGGCGATGGCGAAGGCCGCCGTACTCACCCTGGTCCGCGATGGAACGGACATCTTGGCGGGCACCGACCAGGGTCTGTTCGAGCTGGATGGCCAGGGTCGCCTCCTGGCCCACCACCGCCTGCCGCTTGAGACAGGCAATGAGACCGTCTCGAACATCCTGCGATACGAAGGCCGCCTCCTGCTGGCCACGGGCTACGGCCTCTGGGAGCTGGCTGACGGAAAGCTCCAGCGTGCCTTCCCGGACGCGCCCTTCGCCAACTCCACGGTGACGGCCATGGCCACCGATGCGCGGGGGCGGCTCTGGATCGGAACCATGAAGGGCCTCCATCTGTGGCGGGATGGCCTATGGTCGAGCTTCGGACTCAACGAGGGCCTGCCGGACGAAGGGATCAATTTCATCGCCGATGTGGGGCGTGGACGCATGGCCTTCGGCCACAACAAGGGCGTCACCCTGCTGGAGGGCCGTAATCTCCACCACCTGAGCCGCAGCCAGGGCCTGATCTCAGAGGAGACCAACCACGACGGCTTCCTGCTGGATTCCAAGGGGCGCCTCTGGATCGGCATGATCGGCGGTGTCTGCATCCTCCAGGGCGCCCAGGGCTTCCACAACACGCCCCTGCGGCCACCCACGCTCCTCGACGTGCGCTGGCCCGGGGGATCCCAGGCCCTTCCCGCAGTCGCGCAAGTCCCTCCGCGCCCGGAGTTCCTCGACTTCAGTTTCGACACGGGCGACCCGCTGGTGCCCTCCCAGCTCCACTACCAGGCCTATCTCCAGGGTGTGGACGAAGGCTGGCAGCCCGTGAACCAGGGCCTCACGCTCCAGTACCGGAATCTCAAGGCTGGCCATTACGAGTTCCAGCTTCGGGCCTCCAGCGATGGCGTGACCTGGGCGGAGGCGGCGCCCGTCTCGATCGTGGTAAGCCCCGCCTGGTACGAGCGCTGGCTGGTGCGGATCCTGTTCGGCCTGGCCCTGCTGGGCCTGCTCGCCTGGGCCCTCTGGTGGCGCGGCCACAGCCTGGCCCTCCGCTCCCGCGAGCTCGAAGAGACCATTGAAAGCCGGACCCTCATGCTCGACCGGCAGAACCGCGCCTTGGAACAGGCCCACCAGCAGATCAAGCGCAGCCTCGAAAGCCGGCTGAAGCTGCTGGACATGGTCACCCATGACCTCCGCTCTCCCCTCACCACGATCCTCCTCACCCTCGACCGCCTGCGCGAATTGGTGCCCAGCGCCAATCTGAACCTTCTGGACGTGATGGAGCGGGAGGCGAACCGCATCGAAACCCTCGTACGGAATCTGCTTGACCAGAGTCGTTCGGAGGCGTTGCTCCAAAGTCTCAAGCTGGTACCCACCATCCCCGCGGAAATCACGGAAGGGTTCGAGGATGTCTTGCGCCTCAAGGCCGAGGCCAAGGGTCTCGCCTTTCACCTGGAGGTCTCTGCGGAGGCTGGGCGGACGAGCATCCTGGCTGACGCAGCCACCCTCCACCAGGTCATGCTGAATCTCTTCGAGAACGCCCTGAAGTTCACGCCACGCGGTGGCCAGGTGGGCATCAGGTCCTCCGTGGACCAGGGCGCCGGAACCTGGCACCTGGAAGTCTGGGATACGGGCCGAGGATTGGATGCCTCCAAGCTCCAGGAACTGCTCCAGCCCTTCCGCCAGACTCAGGCTGGCGACGCGGCTCGCGGCTGGGGCCTGGGTCTTTCCATCTGCCAGAGCATCATCGACGCCCATCGCGGGGAGCTGAGGATTGACAGCGAACTCGGCCGGGGCGCCCGGTTCCTGGTCGAACTCCCCCTGCAGGGGGCCTGAGTCCTCTGTGACCGAGGGCATAATCCGCCTGCGGGGCCGTACCATTCCGCGCATCCTGGGTGGACCTGGAGCTTCCGTGCCCTCCTCTTTTTCCATGCCCAGCAACAACCAGCCCCCCCGCATGCTACGACTGCGGGATGGCCTCAAGGATGGGCTCGGCCGGAACATCACCTACTTGCGGGTCTCAGTGACCGAGCAGTGCAACCTGGCCTGCGTGTACTGCAAGCCGCGCACCGGGGCCCTGGAGCGAGCTGAACTTCCCGCCATGAGCCGGAACGAAGTGGTGCAGGCCGTCCAGGTCTTCACCAGCCTGGGCATTCGGAAGGTGCGGCTCACCGGCGGCGAGCCCTTGATGCGCCGCGACCTGGAGACCATCGTCGCGGGCATCAGTCCGGAGGTGGAAGGCCGCGTCCACCTCACCACCAACGGCTTCCACCTGGCCCGGCGCGCGCGCGGACTGCGCGATGCGGGTCTGTGTGGCGTAAACGTGAGCCTGGACGCCGCTGAGCGCGGCGCCTTCGAGCGCCTCACCCGCAAGGATGGGTTTTCCCGGGTGCTGGCCGGGATCGAGGCAGCCCGATCCGCCGGCCTCAAGACCAAGCTCAATGCGGTGGTGCTGCGGGGCTGGAATGAGGACCAGATCGTCCCTCTGGCGCGCCTCGCCCAGACCGAGGGCATCCAGGTCCGCTTCATCGAGTTCATGCCCTACCAAGGCAACGGCTGGGGCAAGGACCAGTTCATGCCCGCCAGCGAGATCCTGGCCACCGTCCAGGCGGGCCTTGGCGCCCCCTTGGAGGAGGAGCCCGTGGTCGGCCTGGAAGAAGGCCCCGCGCGGATCTTCCGCCTGCCCGATAGTGACGGCAAGGTGGGCGTCATCTCCACCCTCAGCGCCGACTTCTGCGATCGCTGCAACCGCGTGCGCCTCACCAGCCGCGGCGAACTGCAGGCCTGCCTCTTCGGGAACCGGCCCGTGGATCTGCTGGAACCTCTGCGGAACCACGCTTCTCACGAGGACCTCGCCAGGCTCATCCGCCAGGCCCTCACCGAAAAGCTGGATTGCCATCCCATGCGCCGCGGTGAGAACCCCCATCTGGCAAGCGGCATGTGGCAGGTGGGCGGGTGACTTCCAGCACCACCGGGTTATTGCTGCTGAGCGGCGGCCAGAGCCGCAGGATGGGTGAGGCCAAGCATGCCCTGGCCCATCCCGCTGGCGGTTCCTGGGGAGGGCGGCTCGTCCAGGTGTTCGGGACCGTGTTCCCAGGGGCGCCGGTGCAGGTGCTGGGCGATCCCTTGCCGGACCACCCGGAACTCACGGTGGTCGAGGATTCCCGCCAAGGACCCGCGCGGGCGCTCCAGACTTGGGCCGCGCAGGAGGCGCCTGCCGTCCTCCGCTGGTGGGTGGTGGCCTGCGATCAGGTACGGTGGACGCCCGTGAGCCTTGAAGCCTGGGCACGCCGCGCCCAAGTCGCTGATCCCCAGGCCCTCCGCTGGGTCGTCGCGCAGCACGCCGGCCACCTCCAGCCCTTGGGTGGCTGGCTGCCTTCGATCCTCCGCCCGCAGGTGGCCGCCTCGGCTCCATGCTCCCTCACCGCCTTGGCCGAGGCCCTGCCCCACCTCCTCCTGCCCTGCGACGGGCCCGAATGGAGGGATGTGGACACGCCCGAGGAACGGCGCGCGTTCGAAGACGAAACCTAGCCGAGCCGCTTGCGCACCAGGCGTTCCACGGGCACGCCGCCCTTGAGGTGGCTCTCGATGATCTCGGGCACGTCCGCGGGAGTGACGTGGGCGTACCAGATGCCGTCGGGGTACACGAGCACAGCGGGTCCGATGGCGCAGAAGCCCACCGAGCCGCAGTGGATGCACTGCACCTCGCCCTCCCGGTTGCCCTTGAAGAAGAGCAGCTTCTCGTCGATCAGCTGGGCCTTGAAGGCCTCCAGCACGGCCTCCGAGCCGTTGGCGGCGCAGCTCTTTCCCGTGCAGACCAGCACCTGCCGCTTCAACGCGGGCCCCATCACGGGTGTCACCGCGGCATCCTGCTCGGGGGTGGGAAGGGGACGGGACGAATCCATGGGAGGCCTCACGAAATCACACAATAACAGCCCTTACCGAGGCCCGGCAGAACGTTACAGATCCATGCCAATTGAAGGTTTTGAATCAAATTACTTGGTGGTTATTTAATTATTAGTGACGACAGTCACGATCGACTTGACCCTGTTATCCACCAGTTCATCCTCTATTCAGCGGCGCTCGTAACGCGCCCGTAGCAAGCTTCCACAGGATCCCCGGGATCCAGTGCCTTCGGCCTGCCCGGCCGGGCGCCATCCCATTCCACTCAACGCAGAAAGGATGTGCTTCATGCGGAACTCCCTGAAACTTTTCGCCGTGATCGCCACGCTCTCGGCTTCGCTGGCCGCGCAGGGCGGTAGCGACACCAAGGGCAAGTTCTTCTTCAAGAAGACCTGCAAGGCCTGCCACACCCCCGGCAGCGCCGCCAAGGAGATCACCCCGCTCTCCAAGACCCAGGCGCAGTGGAAGGCCTACTTCGCCGCCGGCAAGCACAAGAAGGGCAGCGAGAAGATCGACTCAGTCATCAAGCCCGAGCAGGTCAAGGATGTGCAGACCTTCCTGGTGAACCACGCTTCCGACTCCCCGCAGCCCGAAACCTGCGGCGGCTGAGCCAGCTTCACCCTTCCCCTCCAACCCCTACCCCCTACCCCTGAACCTCCCACCTCGGAGACTCACACCATGAACTCCCGAATCGCGCTCACCCTCGTCGCCATGCTGGCGCCCGCGGCCCTTAGCGCCCAGTCGAACCAGGATCTGCAGAAACAGATCGAGCAGCTGAAAGTCGAGCTGAAGGCCGTTGAAGAAAAGGCCGCCGCCGCGCAGGAAGTCGATACCCGCCTGGTCAAGGTCGAGACCAAGGTCGCTGGCGACAACATCCAGTGGGGCGGTGAACTCCGCACCCGCTTCGATAGCACCCAGGAGCACTTCAAGCCCTACAACCAGTTCATGGGGTTCATGCAGAACACCCCCAGCGCCTCCAACCCGTATCCCTTCGCGCCGATTACCCAGCCGGTGGGTGCGCAGGATTGGAGCAACTCTGTCCAGTGGTCCACCCGGCTTCGCCTGAACATGGGCATCACCATCAACGAGAACGCCAAGATCATGGGCCGGCTCGTGATGTACAAGGTCCATGGCGGGGCGGATGTGCCCACCTTCAACGGTTCGCCCAACACCATCAGCACCTCCTTCTCGGCCGGCCAGACTCCCGCCACGGACGCCCTCCTGGTGGAACGCGCCAGCCTGGTCTACCACTTCAACTCGGTCGCCAGCATCCTCTCCATCGGCCGCCAGAACACCTCCGATGGCCCGCCCTTTGAAGTCCGCGAAGGCGGCGAGCGCCAGGCCACCCCGCAGGCCCTGGCCGTGAATGCCACCATCGACGGTATCGGCTGGAAGTTCCAGCTCGATAAGCTCGGCCTCCCTGAAGGCACCCTGTTGGGCTTCTGCTACGGCGTGGGCTACGAGAGTGGCTTCGGCGGCGGCGGCAGTGTCAAGTCCAACCAGACCATCGTGGGCATGAACTTTACCAACTTCGACGGAACGAATCCCTCCGCCATCACCCCCGTCGTGGGCAACATCGGGCACCTGAAGGACACCACGGTGCTGGGCGCCATGTTCGACATGCCCCTGCTCTTCCAGATCGGCGAGTCCGTCCAGAGCGCGAACTTCTACCTGGGCTACAACCGAATGGGCAACATGACCGACATCCCCTTCGGCAACACCATCAATTTCCCGATTCCTGGCCAGACCCCCTCGACCCAGTACGTCACCGCCACCGCCAACCTCGGTGACATCGATCAGTACACCGCCACCTGGAAGCACAAGATCGGTGACACCTTCACCTATTTCGTGAGCGGCGGGTACCTCAAGAGCCATCCGAATGGCCAGGTCTCCCAGTACGGCGCCTATTGGAGTTTCGCCCCCGGAACCCTCACGCAGCTGTCCGGCTTCGGCGGCCTGATGGGTGATCCCACCAAGAGCGAAACCGCCACGGCCTACTACGCCGGCATGCGCTATGACCCCACCTCGACCTTCGGCGTGGGCGTGGAGTTCAACCACGGTTCCCCGCGCTGGTGGACCTACACCCCCGCCACCGGCGAGTACACCGACAAGCTCGGCGCCCGCGGCGATGTGTGGGAAGGCTACATCCACTGGAAGTTCGCCCACAACGCCGCACTCCGGATCGGCTACATCGACTACAAGTACACCACCGCGATGAGTGGCTGGCAGATCGGCCCCTCCGCGCAGCCCGGCCAGAACTGGGAGTCCGCCATGAACCTGGGCAACAACCCCGTGCTCCAGTACGCCTACCCGGCCACGGTCAAGAATTTCTACACTTCCCTCGAAGTGCGTTTCTAGCTGCAAAAGCACTCGGGCCGGGGGGGCAACCCTCCGGCCCGGCTCTTACAACCTTCCTCGTATCACCAAGGGAGACCACGATGGGTACGATTCGCATGGATCGCCGGCTGTTCCTGAAAAGCGCGGGCGCCACCGCCGGGGCCGTCGCCGCCACACAGGTGGGATGCCTCAAATACTTCAAGAAGGGGCGCAGCTCCGCCGCAGAAACGAAGGAGATCCCGACGACCTGCGAGTTGTGTCCGAACAAGTGCTCCGCCATTGCCGTGGTGGAGGGAGGCTTCGTCAAGAAGCTGAACCCCAATCCCGAGAACCCGAAATCCCGTGACATGCTGTGTGCCCGCGGCAACGCGGCCATCAAGCAGGTCTACGATCCGGATCGCCTCAAGCAGCCCATGATCCGCGTGGGCGCCCGGGGCGAGGGCAAGTGGAAGCCCGTAAGCTGGGACGAGGCCTTCGACTTCGCCGCCAAGAAACTTTCCGATGTGAAGGGCAAGTACGGGCCGGAAGCATCCCTCTGGTCCTCCACCGAAGGCTTCCAGGAAGTCTTCTTCAAGAACCTGGGCCTGGCCTTCGGATCGCCCAACCTCGTGCGCCATCCCACCCTGTGCCTGGCCTCGGTCAACCTGGCCTACAGCGCCACCTTCGGCACCGTGCCGAGCTTCGACCTGCTGAACAGCAAGTTCGTCATCATGTCCGGCGCAAACCGCTTCGAGAGCATCATCACGCCCGACACGATGGACCTCATCGGCGGCGTGATGGAACGCAAGGCCAAGCTGGTCTACCTCGATCCCCGCTTCACCGTCACCGCCGCCAAGGCTGACGAGTGGTACCCCATCAAGCCCGGCACTGACCTGGCCTTCATCCTTGCCATGATCCACGTGATCATCGCGGAGAACCGCCACAGCAAGGACTTTGTCGCTGCCTACACCACCGGTTTCGACCAACTCGCCGAGCACGTGAAGCAGTACACGCCGGAGTGGGCCGAGAAGGAGACGGAGATCCCGGCCAAGGACATCACCCGCATCGCGCGCGAGTTCGCCGATGCCGGTGCCCGGGCCCTCTACTACGCCGGCCGCCGGTCCTCGTGGTACCAGAACGACTTCCAGATGCGCCGCGCCCAGGCCATCCTCAACGCGATCGTTGGCAACTGGGACCAGATGGGCGGCATGGTGCCCAACGCCAAGCTCCCCAAGGGCGAATTCCTGTTCATGCCCTGGGACGAGCCCAAGGCGCCGCGGGTCGACGAGGTCCAGAAGGAGTTCCCCCTGGCCGCCGCCAGTGACGGCGTCTACCTGAAGCTGCGCGAGAACGTACTGAGCGGGAAGCCCTACCCCGTCAAGGCCTGGATGGTCTACAAGCAGGACCCCATGAACTCCCTGCCCGACCAGTCCAAGACCCTGAAGATGATCGAGCAGATGGACTTCATCGGCGTCATTGATGTGCAGATGAGCGACATGGCCTGGTATGCCGATGTGGTCTTCCCAGAAAGCGCCTACCTGGAGCGCACCGATCCCGTGGAGGTCATGCCGGGCATCTGGCCCGCCGTGGTCTACCGCCAGCAGGTGGTGAAGCCCATCCACGACACGAAGCCCAACCTGGAGATCATCCAGGGGCTGGCCAAGCGCCTGGGCCTCGGCGACTACTTCGACTACACCATCGAGCAGTGGGTGGATGCGGAATTCAAGGACCTGCCCATCCCCATGGCCGCCGAGCACATGAAGAAGCACGGCGTCTGGGCCGCCACCGGCCAGCCCAGCTACGGCAAGACCCTGACGCCCGACCACCGCTTCGTCACCAAGACCGGCAAGATCGAGATCTTCTCCGAGCGCCTGCAAGAGGCGGGCTACGACCCGCTGCCCGTCTACACGGCGCCGGTGCAACCACCCGGTGACCGCTTCCGCCTGATCCTCGGCCGCGTGGGCTACTTCACCCACGCCAACCAGTCGAACAACGTCTGGCTGCACGAGTTCATGAAGGAGAACGACCTCTGGATCAACCCCAAGCCCGCGGAACGGATGGGCATCCGGGACGGCGCCTACGTGACCGTCACCAGCAGCGTGGGCAGCGTGAAGCTCAAGGCCCGCGTCACAGAGGAAATCCGCCCGGACTGCGTATTCATGCTTCACGGCTTCGGCAAGAAATCGAAGATGCAGAGCCTAGTCTACAACGTGGGCGCCAGTGACGCGGTGATCCTCGAGACGGCCTGGGACAAGGTGTCCGGCAACGCCGCCTTCCACGAAACCTTCGTCAAAGTCGCGAACGCCTGAGGGGGTGAACCATGGCCATGAAGAAGAAACGCTACGCCCTCGTCATCGACTCCAGGAAATGCATCAACTGCAAAGCCTGCGTCGTCGCGTGCAAGGCCGAGAACAACGTCCCCATCGGGAACTTCAGGAACCGGATCAACGAAGAGCGGAAGGGTGAGTATCCCAAGCTCAGCATCAACTTCGAACCTGAGCAGTGCCACCACTGCGCGGAGCCTTCCTGCGTGCGCGTGTGCCCCACCGGCGCCTCGTGGCAGCGCAAGGACGGCATAGTCCTCGTCAACTACGACGAATGCATCGGCTGTCGCTACTGCATGGTCGCCTGCCCCTATGACGCCCGCTACTTCAACGAGGAGCAGGGCGTGGTGGACAAGTGCACCCTGTGCAGCCACCGCGTGGACAAGGGCGACACCCCTGCCTGCGTCGAGACTTGCCCCTCCAAGGTGCGCGTCTTCGGCGACCTGGAGGACACCTCCAGCCGGATCCACGAGCTGCTCTCCACGCGGCGATACCGCGTGAAGGAACCCCAGACGGGCAACGGCCCCCAACTCTATTACCTGCTTTAGGAGCCAGCCATGCACGAGTTCAATTGGGGCCTCCTCATCGTGATCTACCTCTTCCTGGGCGGGCTATCCGCCGGGCTCTTCTTCGCCGCCGGTCTCGCGGACTACATGACCGTCGACGACAAACCGGTCTACGCCCGCGTGGCCCGCATGGGGGCCTTCCTGGCGCCCTGGCCTGTGGCAATCGGTTCCGGCCTGCTCATCCTCGATCTGGGGAACTGGTACCGCTTCTACAAGCTGTTCATCCACTTCCGGTGGGAGAGTCCGATGTCCATCGGGTCCTACCTCCTCACCATCTTCACCGTGATCGCCTTCCTCTATCTCTTCGCGTGGCTCACCGCCGATGAGCGCCAGTGGCTGTTCAGCAAAGTGCCCGCCACCTGGAAGCAGGTGCACCGGCTGAATGTGGACATCTCGTCCTGGCGCGGAAAGATCGCCATGGTGGGCTTCCCCTTCTCCATCGGCGTGGGCATCTACACCGGCGTGCTGCTCGGAGCCGTCTCCGCGCGGCCCTTCTGGAACACCAACCTGGTGGCCCAGATGTTCCTGTTCTCCGCCCTTTCCAGCGGGGCCGCGGCTTTGATGTTGGCCATGGTCCTGAACAAGAAGTCCCCCGCCGAGAAGCACGAGATCAAGTTCCTGGTCACCCTGGACGTAGTGTTCATCTCGCTGGAACTGTTCATCATCCTGCCCTACCTGATCCACGGGCAGCTGTCCTCCCTCGCGGTGAAGCAGGCCCTGAGCCTCATCCTGGGCGGCCCCTACACCTTTGTCTTCTGGGGTCCCTTCCTCGTCATGGGCCTCCTGGTGCCCCTGGCCATCGAGGTCTACGAGCTCGCCCCCAACATCTTCAAAGGCCATGAGTTCCACGGCAGCCGCAATCTGGCGCTCACTGCCGCGGGCCTGGTCCTGATCGGTGGCTTCCTGCTCCGCTACATCTTCGTCTACGCCGGCCAGGTGAGCAGCTTCCACCAGATGGGGATGCTGAACTGATTTAGGCTCCAGGAAAAACCAACTGATCACCACCAAGACACCAAGCCACCAAGAACTGCATTTGCCTTTGCCTTTCTTGGTGTCTTGGTGTCTTCTCTGTACCCGCTTTGCCGGTACAGAGACAAACTGATTCATGGTGGTAAATCTTTCTACCCGCTGATTCTGCGTGTTTCAGGAGGAACCTCGACATGCCCCTCGCGCTCCAGGCGGACCTCGCCCAGATTCTTGCCGAAGCTTTCCTGGAGCCCGATGCGGACCTCAAGGAGGGGCTGCAGCAGCTGCTGGAGAGTGGCCCCAGTCCCTCCTTGGCCTCGCCCCTGGCCCGGATGGTGGAACACACCCTCTCGGCCCAGGACCAGCCCGTGGAGTACGCCCGGCTTTTCCATCACGCCAAGGACACGGACACCATTCACCTGTTCGAATCCGTCCAGGCCCGGGGCCACCACATGGCCCCCGAAGTGCTGGAGCCCCTCAAGGCCATCTACGATGAGGCCGACATCTCCATCCAGGAGGACCTGGCTGTCCCGCCCGACCACCTTGGTCTGGAACTCGCCTGCCTGAGCTACCTTCTGGGCCAGATCATCGAAGGTGACCTGGCGGAGCGAACCCGGTTGGTGGAGCTGGCCCAGCGCCTACTCCGGGAGCACCTGCGTCCCTTCGTGACGGTGGTGGCGGAGCAGCTGCCCCAAGTACCGGCGCACCCGTACTACCTGGCCGCCGGAGAACTGGCCGGCGCGCTCTTACTGGAAACGGAGAAGGCGCTGGCGGAATTTTAGCCAACCCCCTGCTGGACAAAGGCTTGCTTCGCACCCAGCATGGAACCATGAGCGTCCCCACGACCATCCTCTTGGTGGATGACGAGCCGGGTATCCGGCGGTCCCTGGGCGAAGCCCTCAAGGACGAGGGCTACCACGTCGTGAAGGCCGAGCGAGGCGAGCAGGCCATCGACCTGCTCCACAACCCCGATGGCGAGGGCATCCAGCTCATGCTGCTCGATGTCTGGCTGCCGGGTCAGGACGGCCTGGAGACGTTGAAGCAGGCCAAGCAGGTGCGTCCCGACCTGCCCGTGGTGATGATCTCCGGGCACGCGAGCATCGACACCGCGCTGCAAGCCACCAAGCTGGGCGCCTTCGACTTCCTCGAGAAACCCATCGACCTCGACCGCCTGCTGCTGGTGACGGGCAACGCCCTGCGCCAGTCGAAGCTGGAGCGGGAGAACCGCCGGCTGCATGCCGAGGTCGAGGGCGGGCGCTTCTTCCTGGCTGACAGTCCCGCCATGAAGCGGCTCATGGCCGACGTGGCCCTGGTGGCGCCCACGGAAGGCCGCGTGCTGCTCACCGGCGAGAACGGCAGCGGCAAGGAGGAGGTCGCACGCCTCATCTATGAGCAGAGCACCCGCAAGGACGCGCCCTTCGTCGAGGTGAACTGCGCGGCCATCCCCGAAGAGCTCATTGAAAGCGAGCTGTTCGGCCACCAGAAGGGCGCCTTCACCGGCGCCGTCCGCGACCAGAAGGGCAAGTTCCGCGAGGCCGACGGCGGCACGCTGTTCCTCGACGAAGTGGGCGACATGTCGCTCAAAACCCAGGCCAAGGTCCTGCGCGCCCTCCAGGAGGGCCGCGTGGAGCCCGTGGGCGGAGGCGGCGCCGTGGGCGTGGACGTGCGCGTCATCGCCGCCACCAACAAGGATCTGGCCGGCGAGATCACCAAGGGTCGGTTTCGCGAGGATCTCTACTTCCGGCTCGCGGTGGTGCCCCTGCGCATCCCCCCCCTGCGCGAACGCCCAGAAGACATCCTGCCCCTGGCGGAGGCCTTCATCAGCCGCATCGGCCGCCAGTACGGCCGCCCGCCCAAGCACCTGGGCCCCGAGGCCAAGGACACCCTGCTGCGCCACGATTGGCCCGGCAACGTGCGCGAGTTGAAGAACCTCATGGAACGGGCCGTCATCCTCGGCCGCGGCGCCGAGATCGGCCCCCGTGATCTGGGTGCCTTGGCGACGCGGCACCTGGCGGAACAGGATCCCTTCTCCTTCCCCGAGTTCCCCAGCCTCAAAGAGGCCCGCGACTGGTTCGAGGCCCAGTATCTCCAGCGCGAGATGCGCCTGCAGAACGGCAACATGACCCGCGTGGCCGAGCGCGTGGGCGTAGACCGCTCCAACCTCTACAAGCGCCTCAAGGCCCTGGGCATCGAACCCAGGGAAAGCTAGATGATCGCGACCCTGCCCGTCGCGAGGCAGGCTCCACCGGAGCCGGCGAAGCAATGCCTGGCGGGGAGCGAATCACGACCGGCGGGGGCGAGCCGTGAGTGAGAAGAAGTGGTTCAAGATCTCGCGACCATGTGGGTCGCGGAGCAGGCTCCGGGGGAGCCTGCGGAGCGGGGCCCCCACAGGGAGCGAATCACGACGGTCGGAGGCGGGCCGTGAGTGACAAGAAGTGGTTCAAGATCGGGGAAGCCGCCACCCTCATTGGCGTGGGCCCCAAGGATCTGCGCTACTGGGAAGACGTCATCCCCGACATCAAACCCAGGCGCAGCAAGGGCAACCTCCGCTACTACCATGTGGACGAGCTGCCGCGCCTGAGGCGGATCAAAGCCTGGCTGGCGGAAGGCCTCACCGTGGCCGACTGTGCTGAGCTGCTGGCCCACGGCCACCTCGTCCAGCGCCTCGACTTGGGCCTCGAGGCCGATGAGCTGCCCGCCGCCCCCGCCGTGCGGGCCAAGCCCACCATCCCGAGGCTCCTCCGCACCAGCTCGGATCTGCAACCCATCCTCAAAGCCGTGAAAGCCCTGCACGAACGGCTATCCCGGCCAGTCAAACCTTGACCTGAAGCCCTCCCCAGTCTAGAGTCAACAGTTCACGGCGCGTGGCGCAGCCTGGTAGCGCACTACCTTGGGGTGGTAGGGGTCGGAGGTTCGAATCCTCTCGCGCCGACCAAAACACCAGGGGGGGTCCTCGAAAGAGGGCCCTTCTGGTGTTTTGACCCTTCGGGTCGAGAGGAATCGAACCTCCGAGTGGGATCGCCCGAGGCGTGCCTTGATGGCACGCCGAAGCGAGACCGGCGAATGGCGCAGCCAGGCGCAGTTCGAATCCCGCCCCGGTGGGCCGTTCCCAAATACGGAGCACGGCCAACCTCCGAGTGGGATCGCCCGAGGCGTGCCTTGATGGCACGCCGAAGCGAGACCGGCGACTGGCGCAGCCAGGCGCAGTTCGAATCCCGCCCCGGTGGGCCGTTCCCAAATACGGAGCACGACCCACCTCCGAGTGGGATCGCGGAGACAACGCGGGGGAGGCTCCGCCTCCCTGAGCCAATTGGCGAAGGGGAGCACCGTGCGAGGCACGGTGCGTCAGGTGGAGTGTCGGGAGGAAGACCGGCGACTGGCGCAGCCAGGCGCAGTTCGAATCCCGCCTTGGTGGGTCGGCACCAAGTACGGAGCACAGCGAACCTCAGGTCGGGGTACCCGGTTCAGCAGGCGCCACCCGGGCGCCCGCCAAACCACCCCCTTGGGCCTTCGGCCGAGTGGCACCGCCCGAGGCGTGCCTCTCCACCTGACGCACCCTCCTCACGAGGGTTCTCCCCCTTGCTCCGCTCGCGGAAGTGGAGCCTCTGGCAAGCCGAAGCGGAACCGGCGGCGGCAGCCGTACGTGGGTCGAATCCAACTGGGGATATCCTGGGAACCACGATGGAACCCAGAACCTCAGATACGCGCACCTCGCTGCTCCAGGCCGCCCTGGTGTGCTTCGCCGACCACGGCTTCGACGGCACGAGCATGCGGATGATCGCGGAGAAGGCGGGCCGGCCCCTGTCGCTCCTGTCCCACCACTTCGGCAACAAGGAGGGGCTGTACCTGGAGGTGTTCAAGCACATCTTCGAGACCTCCGCGCCGCAGCTCCCGAATCCCACGCTGTCCTCGGGACTGGAGCAGCGGGATCCGCAGGCGGCCATCCGCCTGCTGCGGGAGCAGATCCACTTCATGTATCAGCAGGCAGCTCCGGATGCGGCCGCGGCCCGGCCGCTCCAGGACCACCGGGCCCGCCTCTGGGTGAGGGAGTTCCGCTCCCCCCGGGCCAGCCTCCGTCCGCTCATCCAGCAGTACCTGGGCCCCGCCACCAGTCTGATCCGGGACTGCATCCAGGTGCTCCGCCCCGAGCTGAACGCCGCGCAAGTGGCCTTCCTCGGCGCCACGATCATGGGCCAGGTGGCCGGCCACGGGACGATGTCGGGCCTCAACAAGGTGCTGTGGGGTGAATTCCCGCCCTTCGGCAGCCACTTCCAGGAGGCGGAGCTGCTGGTGGATTTCTGCCTGCACGGCCTGAGGACCCGCCCGCAGGCCTCCCGCGAGGGGTGAAGCAGCGCCATGCCCGGCGTCCGTGACGCCGCCCAGGCCTGGCTGGGCGGGCCACGGTGGACCTTCGCCCGGCCGAGGCGGTTCCGGGGCGGCTGGGCGCAGAAGCCGGTGGTCCGTGGTCAAATTCAATTTTGTCGTACGATTGATCAATTTTAATTATTGTATCAAACAACACAACACGATTTATGAGATGGTACAAATGTAGATATAAAATGTATTGTTCGTTTTAAAAATTTAACTTGCCAGTCTTGGTCGAACGTTTGATTCTGTTGATCGGTCGAACGACTAAGCGTGAATGCCCCATGTGCCCCTCCGATGCCACCCCATCCCCCGACACGCGCGATGCCCTGATCGAGGCGGCCCTAGCCTGCTTCGCCAAGTACGGCTATGAAGCCACCTCCATCCGGCTCGTGGCCTCCATGGCCGGCAAGAACTCATCGCTCATCTCGTACTACTTCAAGAGCAAGGAGGGGCTGTACCGAGAGGTCTTCCGCTACGTGCTGGCCCACTTCGCCGCCAAGACGGGCGACGGGAGCCTCCAGGACCCCGATCCGGCCCCGGGGGATCCCCAGGATGCGCGGGCGCGCCTCCGCGCCCACATCCAGCGGGTCCTCCACCAGGTGGACGCCCACTTCGACGCCTCGGACCCCCTGCGGGAACCGGCCTGCCGCCTGTGGCTGAACGAGTTGCAGGCCCCCCGGCACGAGGTCAGGGACCTCCTCCTGGCGCGCATGGAGCCCTTCGTGCGGGAGGCCCGCGCCTGCCTCCGCGCCATCCGTCCCGACCTGTCCCCCGAGGAGGTGGACTTCTGGGGGATCACCCTCCATGGCAGTTGCATCCACCACGCCCTGATGAACGAGATCAGGCATCTGGCCTGGACCTCGGCCGACCCTTCGCTGTCCCTCGAGGCCATGGCCGACCGTCTCGCGGATTTCACTTATCACGGCCTCAGTCAGCATTGATACTGACGGTCCATCGCTCTTGAATCCCCACTCAGACCACCAGATTTTTCTCAGCCTTTCCTGGAGCCTTCCCATGCAGACCCCCTATCGAGGTGGAATGATTTTCATCGCCGGCGCCTTGGTGGCAGGTGCGCTGACCATCGGGTGCGGCAAGAAGGATCAGGCGAAGGCCACCCCTGAAGTGGCGGTGGTGATCCTGCAGCCCGAACGGGTGGCCATCACCTCCGAACTGCCTGGACGGACCTCGGCCTACCTCGTGGCTGAAGTCCATCCCCAGGTGAACGGCATCGTCCAGCAGCGGCTGTTCACGGAAGGGGCCGATGTGAAGGCGGGCGCGGTCCTCTACCAGATCGACCCGAGGCCCTATCAGGCGGCCTATGACACGGCCGCGGCGGCCCTGGCCCGAGCCGAGGCCAACCTCCCCGCCATGCGGAAGCGGGCCGAACGCTTCAAGGAACTGCTCACCGTCAACGCCGTGGGCCAGCAGGACTACGAGGATGCGGCCGCCGCCTTCAAGCAGGCCGAGGCCGAGGTCCAGGCTCTCAAGGCCGGGGCCGAATCCGCCCGGATCAACCTCGGCTACACCCGCATCACGGCGCCCATCTCAGGCCGCATCGGCAAGTCCAGTGTGACCCCCGGGGCCCTGGCCGCGGCCTACCAGGGCCCCCCCTTCACCACCATCCAGCAGCTGGATCAGGTCTACGTGGATTCCCCGCAGTCCAGCGCCACCCTGCTCGGCATCCAGCGGAACATGGCCGCCAACCGCATCAAGGGCAGCGCAGACTCTGCCCGCGTGAAGCTGCTGCTGGAGGACGGCACCCCGTATCCCCAGTCGGGGCTCCTGAAGTTCTCCGATGTCACCGTGGATCCGAGCACAGGCTCGCAGCTTCTTCGCATGGTGTTCCCGAATCCCCACCACATCCTGCTGCCGGGAATGTACGTCCGGGCCATCGTCGAGGAAGGCGTGGCGGAGCACGCCATCCTCGTGCCTCAGCAAGGCGTCACCCGCGACCCCAAGGGCAACGCCATCGCCATGGTCGTGGACGGCTCCGACAAGGTCGAGCAGCGCACGCTCAGGGTGGACCGAGCCATCGGATCCAAGTGGCTGGTCCTCGAAGGACTCAACGCCGGCGACCGGGTGATCCTGGAAGGCCTCCAGAAGGTCCGGCCCGGCGTGGCCGTGAAGGTCGTGCCCTTCGGAGCCAAGCCCGCGCCCGCGGCTGCGAAGTAGAGGAGCCGCACCATGGTCAATTTCTTCATCGACCGGCCGATCTTCGCCTGGGTGGTGGCCATCATCATCATGCTGGCCGGGGTCCTCGCCATCCGGGCCCTGCCCGTTTCCCAGTACCCCCCCGTGGCTCCGCCGTCGATCACCGTGGCCGCCTATTACCCGGGAGCCTCGGCGAAGACCGTGGAGAACACCGTCACCCAGATCATCGAACAGAAGATGACCGGGCTCGACAACCTGCTCTACTTCTCCGCAAGCAGCGACTCTTCGGGCCGGGGCACGGTCACCCTGACCTTCAAGCCGGGCACCGATCCGGACGTGGCCTGGGCCAAGGTCCAGAACAAGCTGGAAACGGCCAAGCCCCTCATGCCCCAAGCGGTCCAGCAGATGGGCATCCAGGTCACCAAGTCCACCCGGAACTTCTTCATGATCGTCGCGATCCGTTCCGAGGACGGCAGCCTCAATTCCGACGATCTGCGCGACTACATGTCCTCCAACATCGAAGCGGTGCTGGCCCGGGTCGAAGGCGTGGGCGAGGTCATGTCCTTCGGATCCCAGTACGCCATGCGGCTCTGGCTGGACCAGGACAAGCTGGCCAGCTACAGCCTCACGCCCAACGATATCCGGACCGCCGTCAGGGCCTACAACGCCCAGATCTCCGCGGGTCAGGCCGGCGGCCTGCCCGCCGTGAAGGGCCAGCAACTGAACGTGACCGTCAACGTCCAGGAGCTGATGCAGACCCCGGAACAGTTCGGGGACATCCCCCTCCGCATCAATCCTAATGGCTCCACGGTCCATCTCCGGGATGTGGCCCGGATCGAGCTGGGCACCGAAAACTACGGATCCGAAACCAGCCTCAACGGGAAACCCGTGGCCGGCATGATCGTCCGCCTGGCCTCCGGGGCGAACGCCCTGGACACCTCGAAACTCATCAAGGCCAAGATGGACGAGATGGCGAAGTTCTTCCCGGCCGGCGTGAAGGTGGCCTACCCCTACGAAACCACGCCGTTCGTGAGCGTGGCCATCGAGGAGGTGGTGAAGACCCTGATCGAGGCCGTGGTCCTGGTCTTCCTGGTGATGCTGCTCTTCCTCGGCAACTTCAGGGCCACCCTGATCCCCACCATCGCCGTTCCGGTGGTGCTGCTGGGAACCTTCGCCGTGATCCAGTACACGGGCATGTCCATCAACATGCTCACCATGTTCGCCATGGTGCTGGCCATCGGCCTGCTGGTGGACGACGCCATCGTGGTGGTGGAGAACGTCGAACGGATCATGCATGACGAGGGCCTCCCGGTGCAGGAGGCCACCCGCAAGTCCATGGCCCAGATCACCGGCGCCCTCATCGGCATCGGCCTGGTGCTGTCGGCCGTGTTCGGCCCCATGGCCTTCTTCGAAGGGTCCACCGGCGTCATCTACCGGCAGTTCTCCCTCACCCTCATCACCGCCATGCTGCTGTCGGTGGTGGTGGCCCTGATCCTGACCCCCTCCCTCTGCGTCACCTTCCTGAAGTCCGTGCCCAAGGGCCACGAGGCGGCGGAGAGCGGCTGGAAGGTCACCCGGCCCTTCTTCATGTGGTTCGACCGGACCTACTACCGGTTCCGCGATATCTTCACCGGCCAGCTGGAGCGGGTGCTCGGCAAGCGCACTCGTTATGTCGCCATCTATGCGGCGATCGTCTTGGTGACGGGCCTGCTGTTCCTGCGCCTTCCCACGGCCTTCCTGCCGGAGGAGGACCAGGGAATCCTCATGGCGATGGTCCAGCTTCCAGCGGGGGCGCCCCTGGAGCGGACCGAAGGGGTCATGAAGGAGGTCCAGAAGCACTTCATGGAAAACGAGAAGGACGCGGTGGATTCCATCATGTCCGTGTCCGGCTTCAGCATGGCTGGCGTGGGGCAGAACAATGGCATGGCCTTCCTCAAGCTGAAGGACTGGAAGCAGCGCAACAGCTCGGAGCTCAGGGTTGCCGCCGTGGTGAAGCGCGCCATGGGCAAGCTGATGGCCCGCCGGGATGCCCTGGCCTTCGTGTTCGCCCCCCCGGCGATCCTCGAGATGGGCAGCGCCACCGGCTTCGATTTCCAGCTGGAGGACCGGGGTGGCGTCGGCCACGCGAAGCTCATGGAGGCCCGCAACACGCTCCTCGGCATGGCCACCAAGGATCCCAACCTCAAGAGCGTGCGACCCGTCGGAGCGGACGACCAGCCGGAATACAACGTCCAGATCGACCAGGACCGGGCTGGCGCCCTGGGGGTTTCGGCCGCGGCCATCGCCGATGCCTTGTCCAGTTCATGGGGTGGCTCCTACGTGAATGACTTCATCAACCAGGGCCGGGTCAAGCGCGTCTACATGCAGGCCGATGCCCCCTTCCGGATGCAGTTGGAGGACCTGAACAGGATCTATGTCCCCAACAAATCCGGCGGAATGGTGCCTTTCTCGGCGTTCGCCAAGGGGGCATGGACCCAGGGTTCCCCGAACCTTCAGCGCTACAACGGCTATCCGGCCATCAACATCAATGGGGAGCCGGCGCTCGGCAAGAGCACCGGGGACGCCATGCGAGCCATGGAGAACATCGCCGCGAAGCTGCCGGCCGGCATCGGCTTCGAGTGGACAGGGCTCTCCTTCCAGGAGCGTCAGGCGGGATCCCAGGCCCCGGCCCTCTACGCCTTCTCGATCCTGGTCATCTTCCTGTGCCTTGCCGCCCTGTACGAGAGCTGGTCCATCCCCTTCTCGGTCCTGCTGATCCTCCCCATCGGGGTGTTCGGGGCGGTGGCGGCAACCTGGGGCCGCGGGTTGTCCAGCGATGTCTATTTCCAGATCGGCCTGCTGACCACCCTTGGCCTGGCCGCGAAGAACGCCATCCTCATCGTGCAGTTCGCCCAGGAGCTCATCGCCCAGGGCAGCGGGCTCGTCGAGGCGGCCATCGAGGCTTCCCGAATGCGATTGCGCCCGATCCTGATGACCTCCCTGGCCTTCACCTTCGGCGTGCTGCCAATGGCCATGACCACCGGCGCGGGAGCCGCGGCCCAGAACGCCATCGGAACGGGGGTGGTTGGCGGGATGCTGACGGCCACCTTCATCGCCATCTTCTACATCCCCCTGTCCTTCGTCCTGGTGAGCCAGCTGTTCAAGAAGAAGGCCCAGGAGCCCGCCCCGGCGCAGGCTGTGGTTTCCGAGGAGGGGCAGCCATGATGTCGCCGAAAACCTGTTCCAGCCTTCCCCTCGCCCTGCCCCTCGCCCTCGCTCTGGCGCTGACCGGCTGCGTCTCCATGGCCCCGAGGTACCGCACCCCCGAGCCGCCCGTGCCCAAGGCCTGGCCAGAAGGACCTTCGTACAAGGCCGCAGCCGGCGCCTCGGGACAGGCAGCCACCGACACCGCCTGGCAGGAGTTCTACCTCGATGAACGATTGCGGAAGGTCCTCGACCTCGCCCTGCGCAACAACCGGGATCTCCGGATCGCGGCGCTGAACACCGAGAAGGCGCGGGCCTACTACCGCATCCAGCGGGCCGAGCTGCTGCCCACGGTCAACGCGGTCGCCTACGGGAACAAGCAGCGGCTGCCCGCCAGCGTCTCGGGAACTGGGCAGTCCATGGTGGTCGAGCAGTACGCCGCCAACCTGGGCATCACCGCATGGGAACTGGATTTCTTCGGACGGGTCCGGAGCTTGAAGAACCGGGCCCTGGAGCAGTACTTCGCCACGGAGCAGGCCCGCAACAGCGCGCAGGTCTCCCTGCTGGCCGAAGTCGCGAACGTGTACCTCGTCCTCGCGGCCGATCGGGAAGCCTTGAAGCTGGCCCAGGACACCCTCGTGAACCAGGAGGCCGCCTATAAACTCGTCCACCGCCGCTTCGAGGTGGGCGCCTCCTCCGAAGTCGACGCCTTCCGCGCGCAGGTCAGCGTGGAGACTGCCCGCGGGGATATGGCCCGCTACACCCGCACGGTGGCCATGGACGAGAATGCCTTGCGCCTCCTGGTCGGTTCGACCGTGCCGGCGGACCTGCTTCCGGACGCCCTCGACAGCATCCAGGCCCTCAAGGACATCGCACCCAGCCTGCCCTCCGAAGTGCTGACGCGACGCCCCGACATCCTCATGGCCGAGAACCAGCTCAAGGCCGCCAATGCCAACATCGGCGCGGCCCGGGCGGCCTTCTTCCCGCGCATCTCCCTCTCGACGAACCTCGGCTCCATGGACAACCAGCTGTCGGGGCTGTTCAAGTCCGGCTCCTACGCCTGGGCCTTCACGCCCCAGATCGTCCTTCCGATCTTCGATGCGGGGTCGCGCTGGTCCAACCTCAAGGCTGCCAACGCCGACCGCGACATCTACCTGGCCCAGTACGAGAAGGCCATCCAGGTGGCCTTCCGGGAAGTGGCCGACGCCCTGGCCCAGCGCGGCACCATTGACGACCAGCTGGCCGCCCAGGTCACGCTCACACAGGCACTGGATGGGACCTACCGCCTCGCCCAGGCCCGCTATTCGGCCGGCATCGACAGCTACCTCGGCGTGCTCGACGCCCAGCGCTCTCTTTACGCCGCGCAGCAGGGCCTCATCGCCCTCCGCCAGGCCAAGGCCAGCAACCTGGTCAACCTTTATAAAGTCCTGGGCGGGGGCTGGCAACGGACGGATCGGTCCCCCGCGCCAGCCAAAGCCCCTGCCGCGCCCGGTTCCTGATCGGATCGTGCCCAGGTCAAAGGCCCCCACTTTCCCATCCGGGAAGCGAGGGGGCCTTTGACCTCGAGCCTGGACGCCTTTACCGCGCTGCAGGTCTCGGCAGTCCTTCCAGGCAGGCCAGGCTGCGGGCCATCTCCGCGTCGGAGAGGGCATGGTCGGCGAGCTTGCCGTCGAGGAAGTCCGCGTAGCCACTCAAGTCCATGAGACCGTGGCCGCTGAGGTTGAAGAGGATGACGCGCTCCTTGCCCTCCTCACGGGCCTGCTCCGCTTCCCGGATGACCTGGGCGATGGCGTGGCTGGATTCCGGCGCGGGGATGATGCCCTCGGTGCGGGCGAAGCGCACGGCCGCGTCGAAGCACTCCAGCTGCTGGATGGCCACGGCCCGGGTGAGGCCCTCCACCACCGTCTGGCTCACCAGGGGCGCCATGCCGTGGTAGCGCAGGCCGCCGGCGTGGATGCCCGGGGGCATGAAGGTGTGGCCGAGGCTGTGCATGGCCATCAGGGGCGTCATCTTCGCCACGTCGCCGTGGTCGTACACGTAGGGCGCGCGGGTGAGCGTGGGGCACGAGGCCGGCTCCACGGCGATGATGTCGATGTCGGCCCCGGCGATCTTCTCCTTCACGAAGGGGAAGCTGAGGCCCGCGAAGTTGCTGCCGCCGCCCACGCAGGCGATGACCTTGTCGATCTTCTTCTCGCCCAGGGCCGCCAGCTGTTTCTGGGCCTCCAGGCCGATGATGGTCTGGTGCAGCAGCACATGATTCAGCACGCTGCCCAGGGTGTAGCGCGTCTGGCCGGTGGGATCGCTGACGGCCGCCTCCACGGCCTCGCTGATGGCGATGCCCAGCGAGCCCCGGCAGTCGGGATCCTCCGCGAGGATGGCGCGCCCTGCCGCCGTCTCGGGGCTGGGGCTGGCCACGCAGTCCGCGCCCCAGGTGCGCATCATCATCTTGCGGAATGGCTTCTGGTCGAAGCTCACGCGCACCATGTAGACCTTGCACGCCAGGCCGAACTGCCCGCAGGCGAAGGCGATGGAGCTGCCCCACTGGCCCGCGCCCGTCTCCGAGGTGATGCGGCGGATGCCGGCCACCTTGTTGTAGTAGGCCTGCGCGATGGCGGTGTTCACCTTGTGGCTGCCCGCGGGGCTCACGCTCTCGTTCTTGTAGTAGATGCGGGCCGGCGTCTTCAATGCCGCCTCCAGGGCCCGGGCCCGGTGCAGGGGCGTGGGACGGTAGCGCAGCAGGATCTCCAGCACCTCGTCGGGAATCGTGATCCAGCGCTCCTGGCTCATCTCCTGCTCGATGAGGTTCATGGGGAACACGGCCGCCAGGGCCTCAGGATTCACGGGGTTCCCATCCGGGCCCAGGGGCGGCAAAGGCGCGTGGGGCAGGTCCGCCGCGAGGTTGTACCACTGGCGGGGGATCTCCTGGTCGGCAAGGAGGGTGCGGCTTGACACGGGGAACTCCTGGAAACGGAACGGGACTCAGCCCTGGCGCCGATGGCGGTCCAGCATGGCCCGCAGGGCCGAGCCGGGTTTCTTCAGCTCCCGGGAGCCCCGGGTGATCTTGCACAGGCTCAGCCCCAGTTCCGTCGCGATGGCCCGCTGGCTCTGCCCCGCGTCCAGCCGCTTCACCAGCTCCCAGCGGGAGCTGATGCCGTGGATCTCCGAAGGGGTGAGCAGTTCCCGCAGGAACCCTTCGACCAGACGCGGATCCCGCACCCCATCGAAGAGCGAGGCCAGTTCAGGCAGGCGATCCAGACTGTTTCTATGCATAGAAACAGTTCATCAGGGGATGGCGGCCTCGTCAATGGCCTTTCACCATCGGCACGAACCGCACCGGCAGCACCTCCTGGCGTTTCATCCCCGTGGGCGTCTTCCGCAGCAGATACAGCTCCTGGGCCCCCCACCGGGAACCCACGGGGATGATCATCCGCCCGCCTTCCTTGAGCTGATCCACCAGGGCCTGGGGCACATCTTCCGGGGCGCAGGTGACGATGATGGCGTCGAAGGGGGCGGCCTCGGGCCAGCCGTGGTAGCCATCCCCGGCGCGGACCTTCACGTTGGCGTAGCCGAGCCGCCTGAGATCCGCCATAGCCCGCTGGGCCAGGGGCTCCACGATCTCCATGGTGTAGACCTCCGCCACCAGGCAAGCCAGCACCGCGGCCTGATAGCCCGAACCTGTGCCGATTTCCAGCACGCGATCCCCGGGCTTGGGAGCCAGGGCCGCCGTCATGAAAGCCACGATGTAGGGTTGGGAAATGGTCTGCCCATAGCCAATGGGCAGGGGCCAGTCGTCGTAGGCCTCGCCACGCTGCCCGACCGGGACGAACTCATGCCGAGGCACGCGGGCCATGGCCTCAAGCACGCGGGGGTCCGAGATGCCCCGGGCCACGATCTGCTCGCGCACCATGCGCGCCCGCGCGGCGGTGGTCGCCACCTCTTCCGCAGGAGCGGCAGGACGGGCGGGTTCCGGGTTGCAGCCCCCCAGGATGACCATCAAGGCCACTCCCAGATGCTTTCGCATGGTTCGAGGGTACCCCTTTCAGGGGTTCACGCCACCGCGCCTTCCTGGCGAACCAGGAAGGCGCGTAAAGGGAACCATTTGGATCAGGGCCGAAAACCCAGGGTGAGGTCGAGCTGCCCGGCCAGGCCGCCGGTCCAGGTCCGCAGGCACCAGGTTTGGATCAGGGCCTTGGCCTTGGCAGCCCCCGGGAAGGCCTGGCTGAAGGTCACCGCCATGACTTGGCCGGAGGCATTTACCTTGAGTTCCAGCTCCGTGCCGGAGGGGAGGCTGGCCAGGGCGGCGGCCAGGGCAGGATCTTTCAACCGGGCCTCGATCTCACCCCGCAGGCTGCGCGGATCCGACGTGCCCGTGATGCCCGAGAAGGCCAGGATGCGCAGGGCGGGCTGGGTTGCGAGCCCAGTGGTGGTCTGAGCGGGGGAGCCGGCAGAGGGCTGCATCTTGGGTTCCACGCGAACACCCTGGCGGGATTCCCGGCGGGCCGCCCGGTCCTGGGCCATGACTTCCACCACGGCCGTGGGCGCCGAAGCGTACTTCATCCTCGGGGCCGGCGCGTAGGCCACGGCCTGGGCATTCAGGCCGCCCACCGCCGCGTCGGACACGCCTTCGGGCAATGGCAGGGGCTGGGTGACGGTGGTGCTGGCACCGCCCGCGTTGCGCACCAGCGTATCCACCGCGACGAAGGAGGTGTAGGCCGTGAGCAGGTTGTAGGAAAGGCCGAGCTGCGTCACTTCCGCCTGGCGATCTTTGTCCTGGCCGAACTGGTCGTAGTCCGACAGGGCCTGGATGCGCTGGCGGGCCCAGAGATGACGCAGGGCGCCGTGGTCGCGGTCCTTCACCTTCCCCACCTCGAACGTCTGGCTCCAGGGGCCACTGCCGCTGACACCGGACAGCGTAACGGTACCCTTGGCCTCACCGGTCCACTTGCCGAGGCAGATCACGGGCCGATCCGCCAGTACGTCCGGCAGCTGCAGGGGCTCGAGATCCTGGATGTGGAAGCCGTTGGTGGTCAGCTTCACGTTCGTGAGCACCGGCGAGGACACGTAGGCGCGGAAGCGCTCGGCCTCGGCGGCGGCCTGCTCGGGCTGGGTGATGACGAAGGCCTCGCCCTGCCCCGCGTGGGCCATGCCCTCGATGAGGTGCCGGTTCACGGAGCTGCCGATGCCGAAGGCGAAGAGATTCGCCGAGCCCAGGTTCTGGCGGATGAGGTCGAACACCTGGCCGTCGGCGCTGATGTAGCCATCCGTGGACACCACGAAGGTGCGCGAGATCCCGGGTACCCGGGGCAGGCCCAGGGCTTTCCGGAGCGCGCTGCCCAGCTCCGTGCCGCCGCCGCCGTGCTGGGACCCCACGAAGGCGAGGGCCTGCGCCGTGGCCGCGGGCGTAGCGTGCTGCGATCCGCTGGGTGACCAGAAAGCCGACGTGCCCTCGAAGACCATCACGTTGAAGAGGTCCTGGGGCCGCAGGCCCTGGATCATCTCCTTCATGAGCACCTTGGACACCTCGATGGGGAAGCCCATCTGGCTGCCGGAGACATCCATGATGAAGACGAACTCGCGGGGCGGCAGGTCCTTCGGCGTGACCCGCTTGGGCGGCTGGGCCATGAGCAGGAAGGTATTCCCGTCCTTGCCCTGGTCGAGGAGAAGGCCCGACTGCACGGCGTTCCCAGCCAGCTGGTACTTCACGATGACGTCGCGGTTGCCGCCGTGGGCTTCGCTGGGATCCAGCCGCAGCGTGGCCTCGGCCTTGCCGTCATAGGCGATGGCGGTCCGGTGCGTGTCGCAGGCCATGCGCTGGATGGGCAGGCCCGCGGACAGCTTCACCTCCAGATCGAAGGTGGTGGCGGGCTTCTCCCCGGCGTGGGTATAGGGGTTGGCCACCCAGGGCTCGCCCGTGCTCGAATCCGTGCCTGCCTTGCCGGCGTAGCGCGGCCCCACCACGGTGGGGTAGACGAAGCTGTAGGTGCCTTCCGTTGGCACCAGCAGCTCGGTGTAGGACAACTCCACGCGGATCTCGTCACCGGGCAGGATGTTGGCCACGTTCATCTGGAACACGTTGGGCCGCTGTTGCTCCAGCAGCGACGCGCTGCGCCCCTGCTGCTTGGCCTGATCGTAGTCGGCCCGGGCCTGGCCGCGCTCCTTGATCTGGGCCTTGAGCACCCGCTCGCCGATGGTCATGGTCATGCCGTAGACCGCGGACCGCGTGGAACCCGGGAACACGTAGAGGGCCTCCAACGGCTTCGTGCCGGTATTCCGGTAGACCTGGGTCACCTTCACATCGGCGATGACGCCCGCGATGGCCACCTTGGCGGACGTGGACTTCAGCGGCAGCTGGTCCACGGACGCGTCGTCGCTCTTCACGAAGAAGTAGGGCGACAGGGTGGCATCGGGACTTTCAGCACCCGGAACCTGGACCCGTGGGCTGGACGCGGGCCGGCTGCGGGCCTGGGCGTCCCCCTGGAAGGAGACGGCCAGGCCTGCGCAGCAGGCGAACAGGGCAGTGGTGGATCGGTGCAGTGCCATGGGAACTCCCGGAGGGGCCGCACCGACAGGGCGCGGTTCACGAGGGAATGTCGCGAAGGCGGCCTGCCTTTCAGCGGAGCAGATTATTTTTGGCTCTTCGGGAAATGGCGTGATGGACTGATGTACTTGTCACCGATTTCAGTGATTGCAGTGATTGCAGTGATGAAAAAGGATGGGCCCTGGCCCGAGGCAGCATGGGTTCCATGGGGGGTGCCATGGCCGTGCCCTCCTGGGGGAGCGCGACCCTGGCGCCCCCCATGACTTCCGGCGGAGCCGGAAGCGGCCTTCGGCCGGCCCCTGCGAGAAGCATCCGAGGCGCCATCAGCGAAATCACTGTAATCGGTGGCGAAAAGATCTTGTTCTTTGACGGGCGGGCGAGAGGAGAGCAGCGGTTGCTTTCGGGACGGCGGCTGTCTTGCCGTGAACCCCTGCTCATCTTTTCTCGGAAAGAGGCGATGAACCTTATTTTTTCGCAGGCGGATGGATCCGCGCCCGGAACCCGTCCACGGGGCCCGTCTCCGGGAGCCGCGCCGGATCCGCGACAGGGTGATCCAGCACATAGAGATCCAGGACGTCACCGGGCGCCAGGCGAAGCTGGAACTGCCAGGGTCCGGTGTCCTCGGCCGTGGCAGGCTTCAGCACCTCGACGCCGGCAGCCCTGCGCCGGAGCAAGACCACCTGGGCCTCCCGGAAGGCCAGCACGGTGAGGCGGGTGGTGCCGTCCGCCAACGATTCCAGGGTCCAGATCGGCGCCTGGGGCGCGTGCAGCCCGGGGGTCGGAGGGGCCGCCGCCTTCGCGGCCGCCCGGCGTGGCGGGGCTGAACCCTCAGCCGGAGCCAAGGCGGCTGCGGGGGTTGGCTCCGGGGCGGAACTCAGCACTTCCGTCACCGCAAAGGCTCGATTCCGGCCGCCGGCTTCTGCCTTTCTGGACATCTCGTCCCGGGCTTCCGCCTGCCGTGCCGCCTCCATTCTTACTGCCCCAGCGGCGGAGGGAACCCCCGCCGGGGCGGCCCCCGCCTGGGCCACGGACGCCGGGCTCTCCATGGCCACCACCGCCACGGCCCGGTGGGAAACGGCCGCTTTCTCGGCCGGAATCGTCGTGATTGACACCGGAGGAGGCGTCGCCTTGGCCTCGGGAGCGACGGGAACGGCAGCCGACGGTGCCGGGAGGGTCGCCTGGATCGCTGCCGACTTCGCGGCGGGCAGCGGTACCTGGGTTTCGGGGCTTCGCAGGACCGCCAAGCCGGCCGTGGCCGCCATGATGACCCCAGCCGCCGCCCCGATCACGCCTGGGCGTCGCCAGAAGGGCACAACTTTCGGCGCTCCTCCTTCAGCGCGCGAGGCCAGGCCCGCCAGCACGTGGGCGCGGGCCGCCGGATCCGCCAGCAGCTCCCGAAGGGCTTCTTCGTCAGCAAGGCTATCGAACACGTCCTGGTGTTCCAGGGCGGCCTCGAACAACGCCCGCCGTTCCTCCTCGGTGAGGGTGCCGGTGGCGTACCCGCCCAACAATTTCTCGGCCTCGGCGCGCTTCATGGCGCCCCCCTTCCGGCGGAGCTGTCCCAGCGCCCGCCCAGGGATTCCAGCAGCTGCTTCCGGCAGCGGTGATCCCAGGTGTAGACCGTGTTGAGACTGGCCGCCCCCATGAGGCCCTGGATCTCCGCGAAGGTGCGGCCCTGAAGCTTGAGGCGAAACAGCTCCCGGCAGCGTTCCCCCATCTGGGCGATGCCCCCCATGAGCCGCGCCAGCAGCTCCTTGCGCTCCAGCACCATGGCCGGATCCGGCGCGTCCGAGGGCGGCGGGAAAGTATCCACGTCCACGGCGTCGTACTCGCCCCGGCGGGCGGCCTTGCGCCGCTGGGCCGCCAGCTTGAAGCGCAGGATCTGGAAGGCCAGGGGGACCAGGTCCTCCGCCCGTTCCAGATGGCCGTACTTCGTGTGGAGCAGCACCAGCACCTCCTGCGCCAGGTCTTCCGCATGGGCGCCTGCACCCCGGGATGCCGCGAAGGCCACGATCCTTTCACGAAGCCTGGCCAGCACCTCGAGACGACCCGCCGGAACCCCCACGGCCTCACCCTCCCCGCCGGGGAGCGGGAGTGCGGAGGTCAGGGCGAGGTCGGGGTCCATGGGAGGGTCGGGGCGCGCTCCATCCTGGCAGGAAAACCGCCGGGACCTACAGGCCGGTGGCCGGCTGGGACTGGGGCTGGGCGGGAGCAGGCGTCGCCGGAGGGGTGGTCCCCGTTGGGGGCGTGGCCACTGTCGGAGGGGCGGTCACCGTCGGAGTGCCGGCAGGCGCAGCCGCCCCGGTCTTGGCCGTCGGCGCCTCGCCCACCCTGAAGATGCGTGCCTTGGCGTTCACCTTCGGGCCCCCGAACATCGACACGCCCCCCGTGGCCGACACCAGGGTGTAGAGCCCCGGAGGCAGGGGCCTGGGCAGGTCCAGAATCCAGAGGCCCTCCGCATTCTGCGTCGCCTTGGGCCGCTCCGCCTCTGGGTAGGGTTCGCATTCGTCATCGATACGCATGGCCATCCGGATGCGCCCTTTGAGGTAGGCCTTGCCATCTTCGCTGACGAGGGAGGCCAGGCGGACGCCGCCGCTCTTGTCGGGGTTCACCTTGCCCAGGACGATCCGGGTGGGCTGCACTGTGGGTGTGTCCTTGGGGAGCTCGAACCACACCTTCACCTTCAGGCCCACGAAGGGCACGGCCATGGACGTGAGGTGGTGGGGTTCCACCTCGCCTGGAATGGTCTGGTTCCCCTGGGCGTCCAGGAGGGCCACCTCTTGCAGCTTGGGTTTCGTCGTGAAATCCAGGAAGACCGTCTGGCCAGGCAAGGTCGAACTTCCGGCCAGCAAAAGCAGAGAGAGGGCGAACCATCGCATGGCGGAAACTCCTGGTTGAAGGACGGGAATCCGAACAGGTTACGGTGGTTCGGCGGATCTGGACACCGGGTCCGGACGACAAAATGGAATACGCGCCGGTCCTGATCCAATAATGGCCTGTCCTGCCTCCCTCCGAGACTCCCATGTCCCAGGTACTGTCGAGTTCCGCGGTTCCCCTAGCATCTCTCATCTCCGGTCTGCTGGGCGCTCTGGCTGCAAGCCTGTGGTACAAGCGGCGGCTCCGAATGGCGGATCCAATCGATCCCGAGTACCGGAGCCAGTTGGAAGCCCTCACCCGGGCCCAGGCCGCCAGCGAACTCGCCAATGCCGAGCTCCGCCGGGCCCTGGACCAGATGGAGCAGGTCGCCGGCACGGACCGCCTGACCGGTGCCTGGAACCGCCGCTGGTTCGAGGATGGCGCGACGCAACTCATCGCCCTGTCCGGCCGCGGGGACGGAGCCCTGAGCCTCATCCTGCTCGACCTGGACCGGTTCAAGCACGTCAACGACACCTTTGGCCACGGGATGGGGGACGAGGTGTTGAAATCCATCACGAACACCGTCCGCGGTCAGCTCCGGGCCTCGGACGCCCTGGTGCGCTGGGGTGGGGAGGAGTTCATCGTGCTCTGCCCCTCCACGACCCTGGCCGGAGCCACCATCCTCGCAGAGAAGATCCGGAAGGCGGTGGAGGCTCACGCCATCCCCCAGGTGGGCCTGGTGACCATCAGCCTCGGGGTGGCGCAGCATCAGAAAGCGGAAGGCCTCCATGCCTGGGTCGGCCGGGCGGATGAGGCCCTCTACCGGGCCAAAGAGCGGGGCCGCAACCGCACCGAAGCCTCCCTGAAGGCGGCGGAGGCCCGCGGCGATGGCGAAGCCTCGATCCTCGCCCTCACCTGGGATCCCGATCTGGCATGCGGCCACCCGGAGATCGACCACCAGCACCAGCAGCTCTACCGGCTCTCCAACAGCCTGTTGTCCGCCATCACCAGCGGTCGCTATCCCGAGGAGGCGAAACTCCGGATGCAGCTGCTCATCGCTCACGTGGCCCAGCATTTCCACGACGAGGAGGCCATCCTCGCCCGGGTGGGTTATTCCGGCCTGGCGGCCCACGCGCAGGAGCACGGCCGCCTCCTGGCCAAGGCCAAGGGGCTCCAACAGGAGATGGGCGGCGTGAGCACGGACTTGCCGGCCCTCCTCGGCTTCCTGGCCCTGGACCTTGTGAAGGGCCACATCATGCTCTGGGACCGGAGGTTCTTCGGGGAGCTGGCCCAGGATTGATCCTGGGCGGGGCAGATACACTGGTGTCATGCCTGAACGCCTGATCCTGCTCACCAACGACGATGGCCTGTGGGCCCCTGGGCTGGCGGCGCTGGCCCGGGTGGCCTCCCGGTTCGGCCGGGTGGTCACCGTGGCGCCGGACCGCAACCGCTCGGCCATCTCCTCGGCCCTCAGCCTGCACAACATTCTCCGCCTGCACGAGATCGGGCCCGATCGCCACGCCTGCGACGGCACGCCCGTGGACTGCGTGCTGCTGGGCGTCTGCGAGGTGCTGGACCGCCGGCCGGACTGGGTGCTTTCGGGCGTCAACCACGGCTTCAACCTGGGTGAGGACGTGTTCTACTCGGGCACCGTGGGCGCAGCTTTCGAGGGGCGGCTCCAGGGCGCCCGGGCCGCGGCCTTCTCCATCCATCCCCACGGTTCGCTGGAGCAGGCGGAACCCTGGATCGGCCACTTCCTGGAACGCTGGGAGGCCATGGAGCTGCCGAGCAACCGCATCTGGAACGTGAACTTCCCGAAGGGCGAACCGCAGGGCTTCCGCCTCACGGGCCAGGACAGCCGCGCCTATCACGACCTGGTGGAGCGGCGCTCGGATCCCCGGAACACGCCCTACTTCTGGATCGGCGGCGATGCGGGGCCCACCTACGCCAAGGCCCCGGGCAGCGACGCCGAAGCCGTGTTCGAGGGCTTCGCCAGCGTCACGCCCTTGCGCCTGGACCTGGGCTGCCCCGAAACGCTGGCCCGCCAGACCGACTTCGATTCGACCTTCAACGGGTAGTGCGATGACCGTGCGCTTCCATATCCACGGGGCGGTCCAGGGGGTGGGCTACCGCCGCTTTGCCGAACGGGAAGCCCAGGCGCTCCAGCTCGCGGGCTGGGTGCGCAACGAGCCGGATGGTTCGGTCTCCGGCGAGGTGGAAGGCTCCGAGGCCGCCCTGGCGGTCTTCCGCGCCCGGCTGGCGGAAGGCCCGGCCTTCGCGGCCGTGGGACGGCTGGACTGGGAGGCCCTGGATGTGCGATCCTCGCTTCCCTCTCCTTTCCAGATCCTCAGGTAGCCATGACTCTTACGACTCCCCTCAGCGCCTTCGTCCGTGACGTCCCGGACTTCCCCAAAGCCGGGATCCTCTTCCGCGACATCACGCCGCTGCTCTCCCACGCCGAGGCCTTCAGCGAGGCTGTGGCGGCCATGGCCCAGCCCGTGCTCACCCTCCAGCCCACCCATGTGCTGGGACTGGAATCCCGCGGCTTCATCTTCGGCAGCGCCCTGGCCCAGAAGCTGGGCGTGGGCTTCGTGCCCGCCCGCAAGCCCGGCAAGCTGCCCATGGCCACGCACAAGGAAGCCTATGGCCTGGAATACGGCGCGGATGCGCTGGAGATCCACATGGACGCCTTCGGCCCCGGCGACCGAGTGCTCATCGTGGATGACGTCATGGCGACCGGTGGCACCGCCGCGGCCGCTCAGCGCCTCGTGCAGAAGACCGGCGCCCAGCCCGTGGCCCTCACCGTCTTCATCGAACTGACCTCCCTGCCCGGCCGCGAAAAGGTCGAGGGCTTGCCCGTCTTCAGCGTCCTGCGGTACTGAGGCCGGCCTTCACTCGTCCAGACTCCCCAGGATCCGGATCTTCGGCCCCTCCACCGCGATGAGCCCCGTATCCATCAGCTGCCGCAGGTGGCGGCTGAAGGTCTCCGGCGCCATGCCCAGCTGAGCCGCCTGGACCTTCTTCGACACGCGCAACAGGATCTCCCGGTTCGGCGCCCGCCGGGCCTCTCCCGCCAGCCAGGAACGCAGGCGCCCCGCCGTATCCTGGGCGCGGAGCGTCTGGATCTGGAAGGTGAGCCGGTGGTGCCAGGCGGCGAGGCTCTCCAGCATCCGCAGGCAGAGCTCCGCGTCCGAGCGCAGCAGCGCCAGGAAGGGGGCCCGGGGCACCTTGGCCAGCAGCGTCTGCTCCAGGGCCCGCGCCGTGGCGGGGAAGCCGACGCCCGCGAACAGCGCCGCCTCGGCAAAGGATTGCCCGGGCCGCACGAGGTTCAGCGGCGTCTCCCCGCCGTCGTCCACGGGGCGGAGGAGCTGGATGGCGCCCTCCAGCACCACGAAGAAGCCCGTGCAGGGTTCGCCAGCCAGGAAGAGGGTCTGGCCGGGATCCAGGGAGCGGATCTCCACCAGCGCCCCCACCCGGGCGATCTGCGCGGCATCCAGGGTCCGGAAGAGCGGTGCCTTGGACCAGAGACCTTGATAGCGGGTGGCCATGGCCTAATTGTGCGCCCTCCCGTCCAATTGCGACGGCGTCTTGAGATCGGTCAAGGCGGCCATGTCCCCGGGGCGGGATCCTGGCCTTGCGTCCGAATGGGCGGAGGAGGGCCTGATGAGTCAGGAATGGGAGAACCGCAGCGTGGGCGAACTGGTGCTGGAAAAACCCAGCCGTTCGAAGGTCTTCGAGAAGGTGGGACTGGACTACTGCTGCAAGGGCCAGGATGCCCTGGGCAAGGCCTGTCAGCAGAAGGGGATCGCGCTGGAAGGCGTGGTGGCCGCGCTGCAGGAGATGGAGGCGAAGGCCCCAGAGGACGAGGACCGGAGCTGGATGACGGATGTCCCCACGGCCGTGGAGCACATCCTCCGGATCCACCACGACTACACCAAGGAGGCGCTCCCCCGCCTGCTCTTCCTCACCGGCAAGGTGGCGAAGGTCCACGGGGACGAGGATCCCCGCCTGCTCGAGCTGGACCGCGCCTTCCAGGTGTTCGCCCAGGAGACCTTCGACCACCTGGCCAAGGAGGAGCAGATGCTCTTCCCCATGTTCCTGGCCCTGGCCAAGGGCCAACGGTGGCCCATGCCGCCCACGGTGCAGATGCCCATCGCCCGCATGCTCGAGGAGCACCTGCAGCACGGGGAGAACCTGGAGCTGTTCCGGAACCTCACCGACGGCTTCGTGCCCCCGCCGGGCGCCTGCAACAGCTGGCGCGCCCTGCTCGATGGCCTGGCTGAGCTGGAATACGACCTGCACCGGCACATCCACAAGGAGAACAGCTGGCTCTACCCCGCCGCCATCGAGCTGGAAGCCAAGCTGTAGGAGGCGCAGTCGCGTTCTCATGAGCGCGGATTCGTATCAGCCCCCGGCCACGGGCAGCCCCATCTCCCGCAGGCTGTCCCGGATGCCGGCCTCCGGCCCCCGCGGCGTCAGGCCCAGCTCACGCACGAGGCGCGGGTTGAGCACCCGCCGGGACTCCCGCAGGAAGGCCAGGAGGCCTGGGCTCAGGGTGTCCTGGGCTTCGGCCCAGGTGATCTTCCGGGGAGCAGGTAGGCCGGCCAGGGCCGCCACCCGGGCCGTGAAGGCGGCCATGCTTTCGGGGCAGCCGTCCGCCACGTTGACCACGCCTGCCCCCGGCCGCGCCAGGGCCGCCAGACAAGCCGCCACCAGGTCGTCCACATGGATGCGGTTGCCGGGCCCCGAGTCCTCCGCCCTTAGCACCGGTTCGCCCCGGCGCAGGCGGTCCAAAGGGAGGCGGTGGGGGCCGTAGATGGCCGCTACGCGCAGGATCACGCAGCGGGCACCCCGCGCCTCGCACCAGCGCCGCGCCTGATCCTCCGCGTGCAGCCGCTGGCGCGCACGCTCCTCCGCCGGCGCGGTCGGGGCGGCCTCGTCCACCGCCACGCCTCCGGTATCCCCGTAGACGCCGGTGGTGCTCACATACACAAGCACCTGGGGCCGGGCCTCGCCGAGGGCCGCCAGGAAGCGCGCGAACCGCCGGTCCTCGCCGTCCGGCCCCGCCGGCGGGGCCAGGTAGATCACGGCCGCGAGGTCGGGCGGGACCGGGAAGGCTGAGCCCCCGTCCAGGTCCGCGGGCACCGCCGAGATCCCCTCGCGGGCCAGCACGGCTAGGGAGGCCGCCGATCTCACCAGAGCCAGTACCGGGCGTTGCCCGAGCAGACGCCGGGCCAGGCGCGTTCCCGTGTAGCCGCACCCCGCGATGAGGCAGGTTCCCACCGATCCAACCAGTCCAGGCGCCATCCAGCCAGCATAGCCGCCCGCCATGAGAGGCTGGTCGGGGGCACTGCCCCCTGGCTTGGAGCCCCCTGTGTCCCCGCTCTTCAAGATGGTGCTGCTGGCCTGGGTGGTGCTGGGACCCGTCGGGCTGTGGCTGCGGCGGCGGAAGCGGAAGGCCTGATCAGGCTTTCGGCGCTCTCGGCAGCACCAGGGTGAACCGGCTGCCGCGTGCCAGGGGCTGGTAGCGGGCGTCGCCGCCGTGGTCCTGGGCGATGCGGCGCACGATGGCGAGGCCCAGGCCCGTGCCCTTCCACTTGGTGGAGAAGTAGGGCTCGAAAAGCCGGTCCCGATCCGCTTCGAGCACGCCGGTGCCGTCATCTTCCACGTCGAAGCGCAGGTTCCCGTTCTCGCCGGTGAGCGACAGGAACACGGCGCCCTGGCCATCCACGGCCGCCACGGCGTTGTCCACCAGGTTGATGAGGGCCCGCTTGACCATGTCACCGTCCCAGACGGCGCCCATGGGCTCCAGCTGGAACTGGATGGACCACTTGATGCCTGGGTGGTTTGGCTCGTAGAGGGCCAGCACCTGGCGGAGCAGCTCCGCGGGGTCGCAGGGGGAGAACTGGGGCGAGGGCAGCCGGGCGAACCGGCTGAAGCTGTCCACCAGCCGCGACAGGCTGGCCACCTCCGTGAGGATGGTTTCCGCGCCTTCCTTGACCGCCTCGAGATCCAGGCGCCCTTCGCGGGTGCGTCGCAGCAGGCGCTGGGCGGTGAGCTGGATGGGCGTCAGGGGGTTCTTCACCTCGTGGGCCATGCGCCGGGCCACCTCCTGCCAGGCGGCGCGCTTTTCGGCCTGGGCCAGCAGAGAGAGGTCCTCCAGCACCGCCAGCACACCGCCCCCTTGGACCGGTTCGAGGATGGCCCGCACCGGGCGGCCCTCGCCCTCCCCGCCCAGGCGCAGTTCCTCCTGCACACCCCGCCCGGATTCCCGCACGGAGGCCAGCAGCTCGGGCAGGCGGCCCAGCCGCGGCAAGGTGGCCACGGAGTCCCAGCTGTCCTCGGAAGGATCGAAGGATTCGAGGCCCATCCAGGTCTTGGCAGCGGCGTTGAAGGTGCGCAGCTCGCCATCCGCCCGCCAGCTCATGACGCCCACGGGCAGGGCCGCCAGGATCTGACCCAGGTAGGCCCGCTGCTGCTCGATGCGGCTGGCCTGGGCCTCGATGGCGGCCCGACTGGCCTTGAGGTCCCGGATCATGGCGTTGAAGGTGCGGGCCAGGAAGGCCAACTCATCCTCGCCCATCTCCGGCAGCTGCACCTCCAGGTCGCCGCTGCCCACCCGCTGGGCGGCCTTGGCCAGGGCCCGGATGGGCTCGCTGAGGGATTTGGCCAGGGCCAGGCCCGACCACACCGCGAAGAAGAGCGTCAGCATCGTCAGGAAGAGGAAGGTGTTCTGCGGCAGGGTCTGGAGGGTGTCCCGGGCGGCGCGCATCTGCTGGCTTTCCCGGTAGCGCTGCTCCAGGGCCAGCACGCGGTCCAGGGCCTCCCGCGGCAGGAGGACGCCCACGGCCCAGTTTCCGTCGCCCCGCGGCACGCTGCGCAGCAGCCAGAGGCCTTCCGCAGTTTCCTGGGTAGCCTCGGCGCCCAGACCGGACAGGTCCGGCGGCTCAAGGCCTTCGCGCAGGTCCAGGGCCTTCACACCCTCCCCGCCCTTGGTCCCCAGGAAGGCCACCAGGTCCAGGCCCGAAGCCAGCCGGATGGCCGGTGCCTCCGCCGAGGGCGAGTCCAGCAACTGTCCCGCACCGAAGTCCAGGCGGGCCCTGGCGGCGGCCCGGAGATCCCCGGCGATCTTGTGGCCCTCCCGGATCACCACTTCCGTTTCCGGGCTGAACCAGCGCTCCACGTTCTTGTTGATGAAGTTCCGGCCTACCAGGTAGAGGATCAGACTCGGCACGATGCCCACGATGAACAGAGTCAGCACCAGGCGTGTGCGCAGCCGGGCCCCCAGGATGCCGCTGCGGCGCTCGAAGTAGAGCTTCGCCAGGCTGCGGGCCACGATGAAGAGCAGCGTCCCGATGGCCAGCACGTTGGCCGTTCCTACCGCGATAAGGGCCCAGCGCGTGGGCGCGTCCAGGCCCCCGGCCGCGATGCGGTTCCCCACGGCCTTGTAGGCCAGGACGATCATGATGACCACCACGCCCAGGGCCACGGCTACGTAGAGGCGCGTCAGTTCCGGGTGGCGCTTCGGATGGGATGGCATCCCCAGCAGGCTATCCTGGATGCTCAGAGAAGGGCAGCCGGGATGGATATGGAGACAGCCGCGAGCAGGGCCTTCCTGGCCGACCTCGCCCCGGTGGAGGACGCGGCCTGGGATGAGGTCGAGACCGCCTCGGGGCGGCGCCCGCGGCTGTCCGCCGAATTCTGGACCTCCCGCCAGCGGCAGGCCGCCAACCTCCACGAGATCTCGTACCGGGCCTGCTACAAGCCCCAGCTGCCCCGGCACTTCATCGAGCGTCTCACCCTGCCGGGCGAGCGGGTGTACGACCCCTTCAGCGGCCGGGGCACCACCGCCCTGGAAGCGGCCCTCATGGGACGCCGGGTGGCCGCCAATGACCTCAACCCTCTCTCCCGCATGCTGGCGGAACCCCGGCTCACCCCGCCGGACCCCACCGACGTGGCCCGGCGTCTGGCTGACATCCCGCGAACCAGCGGCTCGGATGGCCTGGACCTCGGCATGTTCTTCCATCCGGAGACGGAGGCGGAGATTCGCGGCTTGCGGAGCTGGTGCCTCGACCGCGCTGCCCGCGGCGAGCTCGATACCGTGGACGCCTGGATCCGCATGGTGGCCACCAACCGCCTCACGGGCCACAGCCCCGGCTTCTTCTCGGTCTACACCCTGCCGCCCAACCAGGCCGTCAGTGCCGACAAGCAGCGCCAGATCAACGAGAAGCGGAGCCAGGTCCCGCCCTACCGCGACACCCACGCGCTCATCCTGAAGAAGACGAAGCAGCTGCTTGGGGGCCTGGACTCCCAGTCTCTGCGGAACCTGAGCGAAGCCGCGGAGGATGCCCACTTCCTCACCGGCGACGCCCGCACCACGCCGGCCCTTGAGGATGACTCCGTGGCCCTCATCGTCACGTCGCCGCCCTTCCTCGACGTGGTGGACTACGTGGGCGACAACTGGCTGCGCTGCTGGTTCAACGGTCTGGACGCCGAGGCCATCGGCCGCGGTCTCAGCACCCACCGCACGGTGGAAGCCTGGTCCCAGGCCATGGGCGAGGTCTTCGTCGAGCTGCACCGCGTCACCCGACCGGGCGGCTTCGTGGCCTTCGAGGTGGGCGAGGTGCGCGGCGGCAAGCTGAAGCTCGACGAGGTCGCCCTGCCCCTGGGCCTGGCCGCGGGCTTCCGCGCCCATGGCGTGCTGGTGAACACCCAGACCTTCACCAAGACCGCCCACATCTGGGGTGTGGACAACAACGGCAAGGGCACCAACAGCAACCGCATCGTGCTGTTCGAAAAGGCCTGACTGGCCCGACCTATGCAGGCTTGCGGCAACCTGGATAGATCCGACTTTAACCTAATGCACTCTTCCCAGTGGGAGGTGGAGTTGGGTCTCAAAGTCTTGTTGGTCTATCCGGAAATGCCCCCCACTTACTGGAGCATGCGCTACGCCCTCCCCTTCATCGGCAAGAAGGCCGTGTTCCCGCCCCTCGGGCTGCTCACCGTGGCCGCCATGTTGCCCAAGGAGGCGGAGGTCACCCTGGTGGACCTGAACGTGGAGCCGCTGCGCGAAACCGCCGTGGCCTGGGCCGACCTGGTGTTCGTCTCCGCCATGATCGTCCAGAAGGAGTCCATGGCTCGGGTCGTCCAGCTCTGCAACGCCCTCGGGAAACCGGTGGTGGCCGGCGGCCCCTACCCCACCAGTTGCCATGACCAGATCCAGGGCGTGGCCCACTTCGTGCTCAACGAGGCAGAAATCACCCTGCCGCTGTTCCTCCAGGACTACGCCAAGGGAGAAGCCAAGCCGCTATACACCAGCACGGAACGGCCCGACCTCACGCGCACGCCCCCGCCCCGCTTCGACCTGGTGCGGCGGAAGGACTACGCCGAGATGGCGCTGCAGTTCTCCCGCGGGTGTCCGTTCGATTGCGAGTTCTGCGACATCATCGAGCTGTTCGGCCGCCGGCCCCGCACCAAGACACCCGCGCAGTTCCTCCACGAGATGGATCTGCTCTACGAGGAGGGCTGGCGCGGCCCCCTCTTCCTGGTGGATGACAACTTCATCGGCAACCGCCGCGAGGTCCGGGCGCTGCTGGCCGAGCTGATCCCCTGGCAGCTGCAGCGGCACCATCCCTTCACCTTGTTCACGGAGGCCAGCCTCGACCTGGCCAGCGACGAGCCCCTGTTGGACCAGATGGTCCAGGCCGGGTTCAACATGGTGTTCCTGGGCATCGAAACGCCCGATCTCTGTGCCTTGAAGGCCGCCGGCAAGCAGCAGAACCTCAAGGCCGACATGCTCGCCAGCATCCAGAAGATCCAGCGGAAGGGCATGGAGGTCTCCGGCGGCTTCATCGTGGGCTTCGACAGTGACGCGGGCGACATCTTCGAGCGCCAGGTGCGGTTCATCCAGGAGGCCGCCATTCCCACGGCCATGGTGGGCCTGCTCACCGCCCTGCCCGAGACCCGCCTCCATCGGCGCCTCCAGGCGGAGGGCCGCCTCACGGGGGAATCCGGCGGGGGGAACAATACCCACGATCTGCGCCTCAACTTCCTGCCGAAGATGGATACGCGGAAGCTCATCGACGGCTACAAGCGCATCCTGGCCGAGATCTACCACCCGGATCGCTACTTCGAGCGCTGCCTGAAGCTGCTGAAGACCATGAAGCCGCCCCGCACGTCGCGCCGGAAGCTCCACGTCATGGAGCTCCGGGCCTTCGTCCGGTCCCTCGTCGTTCAGACCTTCTCGCGCTACGGCTGGTCCTACTGGTGCTTCCTGGTGAAGGGCTTCTTCGCGCGGCCCCTGATGGTGCCCGAGACCGTCACCCTGGCCGTGAAAGGCCACCACTTCTTCAAGATCACGCGCAGCCTGCTGGAGCTGGAGCGCTTCAAGGCCGGCCTCCAGGAGCTGTCAGGGGCCTTCGAAGCGCGTCTGCACACTGTCGCGGCCCTGGACGTTCCGCAGCGGCTGGCCGAGCTGAAGGCCCTCCGGGATCAGGCGCTGGGCCAGGTGCAGGCCCGCTATCAGCGCCTGCCCAGGGATTTCCGCGCCTACGCCGACGAGGCCGTAGGCGCCTTCCGGGCCACCCTGGAGGACCGCCTCACGCGATTCGCCAGCGAGGTTCCGGCCCAGGGGCGGTTCGCCTGACCCGCAGGTTCAGGCCCGCGCCGCCGCTGTCCGTGCCGCTGGCCCCGCAGCAGCTGTACTTGCCAAGCAAAAACCAGATATTGAATTAAATAAGTGCGCATTGACTTGGTGTCACAACACCCCATGTTGGAAGACCGCCCTCGGTGGCATAGGTTTAAACCGTACCTTCAAGGGGGGCCTCCCGGCCGCTTCTTTGGGGTTGGCTGATTTGGCCGAGACATAGGCCGGTTCACGTTCGATTTCCCCATCCTTTCATCGGACTCCGAGGCCTCCCATGACCACCCGCATTGACGAAATCGCCGATGGGATCTTCCGCATCAGTACGGCGGTCCCCATCTCCGCCATCCCAGGCGGCTTCACCTTCAACCAGATCCTCATCCGGGACGAAGCGCCGCTGTTGTTCCATACGGGCCTGCGCGGTCTCTTGGATGCCACCCGGACCGCCATCGAGCGGGTGTTGCCGGTCGACTCGCTGCGCTACCTGGCCTACTCCCACTTCGAGGCCGACGAGTGCGGAGCCATGAACGACTTCCTCGCGCTCGCGCCGGCCGCGGTCCCCTTGTGCAGCCGGGTGAGCGCCATGGTGTCGATGGGGGACGTGGCCGACCGGCCGCCCCACGCCATGGGGGATGGGGAGGAGCTGGACCTGGGGCGCCACCGGATTCAGTGGCTGGACACCCCCCACGTGCCCCACGGGTGGGATGCCGGGCTGCTCTGGGTATCCACCACTCGCACGCTCTTCTGCGGCGACCTGTTCACCCAGCCCGGCGCGGACCTCCCGCCGATCACCGAAGGGGACATCCTCGGCCCCAGCGAGGCCATGCGCGCAGGCATGGACTACTACGCCTGCCGGAACAAGGCCCGGGCCACCCTGGCCCGCCTGGCGGACCTGCGGCCCCACACCCTCGCCACCATGCATGGCAGCTCCTTCCGCGGCGACGGTGCGGCCCTGCTGCAGGCCCTCTCGGTGAGTCTGACGGAGCCAACGGGCGTCCGCTGAACACGGAGGCGCAGAGCGCCCGCAGGTCCCTGCCACGCCTGCGTGGCAGGGGGAACCCAGGACAGCAAGCCAAGATCCGGCTCAGCCGGATCTTGGCGCGGGGGCCCGGGGGTGTGCGCGCAGCGCGGAACCCCCGGACAGGTTAAAACCGATAACCGACGCCCACGCCGTACAGCATGGGGTCTACTTTCACGGTGGTGACCTTGGCGCCGGTGGCGGCGACCTTCACATCGCTCCTGATCTGCACGTATTTCACGTCGAGGTTCATGAAGCAGTTCTTGGCCACCTGGAAGTCCACGCCAGCCTGCGCGGCCAGACCCACGCTGCTCTTGTCCAGGTCCAGCGCGCCATCCGCCAGCTTCACGTCAGAAATGAGGGTCAGGTTCAGACCCGCGCCGACGTAAGGATTCACGGTCCGGCCCGGAAGGAAGTGCCACTGCGCCGTGAGGGTGGGCGGCAGCTCCTTGAAGGTGCCGATCTTGGTGCCCGACAGGGTGACGTCATGCTTCTGGGGCACCGTGAGCACCAGCTCCGCGGCGAAGTTCGGCGTGAAGAAGTAGCTGAAGTCCACCTCGGGGATGGTCTTCGAGCTGACGTGGATGGCGTCGGCAGGGAGGCCGGAGGCCGCGTCGGACTTGTCGGCGGGCTGGAGGGAGACAGCGCGCAGGCGCACCATCCACGGGCCCTCCTGGGCCTGAAGCGGGGCAGAGCTCAGCAACCCGGCGGCCAGAGCCACCGGCAGGATGAGGGACTTCATGGGACATCTCCTTGGCATCGCCCCGGAAGCGGGGCATGGGACACAAAGGCCCCCCCACCCCGCCATGGGACGGGGAGCCGGTTTACACGCGATGGATCAGGTCAATAGGCAGGGCCGCGGGACACGCTTTCGGCAGTTACCGTGTCCCGGAACTTCAGGTAGACCCAGAGCTGGTAGCCGATCACCACGGGCAGGAAGCAGAGCACCACGCCCAGCATGATCTTCAACGTCAGCGGACTGGAGGCGGCATTGAAGGCGGTCACCGAGGCTGCGGGGTCCAGGCTGGAAGGCAGCAGGTTGGGGAACAGCCCCGCCACACCGAAGAGCACCGCGCCCAGGATGAGGGCGGAAGATGCGAACCAGGCCTTCCACCAGGCGCCCTTGGCGGCGAACACCCTTAGCGAGAGCAGGCCCGCCACCGCCAGCAGCGGCAGGACCAGCAACAGGGGCTTGGCCAGCACGTTCTGCCAGAGCCGAGTGCTGAACCAGGTCATGGCGAGGAAGGCCACGGCCACCACTGCTTCCACCAGCCACAGCGACGTGGCGAAGCGCCCGGCGCGCGCCTGCAGCTCGCCCTCGGTGCGGGTGGTCAGCCACAGGGCGCCGTGCACGGCGAAGATCAGCACGAAGAGCACGCCGCCGAGCAGGCCGTAAGGGTTCAGCAGGGTGAACAGGTTGCCGTGGAAGATGCCCGCGGCATCCAGGGGCAGGCCCGCGAAGATGTTGGCGAAGGCCACGCCCAGCAGCAGCGCGGGCAGGAAGGAGCCCACCACCAGGCAGGTGTCCCAGGTGGCGCGCCAGGCCTGGCTGTCCTCCTTACCCCGGAACTCGAAGGCCACGCCCCGCAGGATCAGCGCGAAGAGCAGCAGCATCAGTGGCGTGTAGAGGCCGGAGAACATGATGGCGTAGGCCCGCGGGAAGGCCGCGAAGGTCACGCCGCCCGCCGTGATGAGCCACACCTCGTTGCCATCCCAGAAGGGGCCCATGGCGTTCACCAGGATCCGCTTCTCGGTTTCATTTTTCGCCAGGAAGGGGAAGAGGGTCCCCAGGCCCAGATCGAAGCCGTCGAGCATGAAGTAGACGGCCCAGGCCACTCCCCAGATCACGAACCAGATGGTCTCGAGCATGATCGCCTCCCTCACTTCACGACCGCGGGCGCGGCTTCAGGGCCCTTGCGGGCGAACTTGAACAGCAGGTAGAAGTCCACGGCGCCCAGCAGCGCGTAGACGAGGAAGAAGGCCACCAGCGACGTGCCCACCTGGGACAGGGCGATGGGCGAGACCGCATCCGAGGTCTTCATCAAGCCGTAGACAATCCACGGCTGGCGGCCCAGTTCCGCGAGGGTCCAGCCCAATTCATTGGCCAGGTAGGGCAGCGGAATCAGCCAGGGCAGCACGCGCAGGAAGCCCGTGCGCGATTCGATCTGCTCCCGCTTCAACCAGGCGTAAAGCCCCACGGCCAGGAAGAGGAAGGCCAGGCCCACCATGGCGCGGAAGCTGAGGAACACCGGCAGCACCGGCGGGCGCTCGGAAGCGGGGTAGTCCTTCAGCCCCTTCACCTCGCCGGCAGTGGAGTAGGTGGCCATCAGGCTGAGGCCGCTGGGCACGGACAGGCTCTGCACGGTGTTGCGCTCGTTCTTCGCGTCGGGCCAGGCGATGAGGTTCATGGGCACGTTCCGGCCCGTCTCCCAGTGGGCCTCCATGGCTGCCAGCTTGGTGGGCTGGGCCTTGCCCAGGATCTCGGCGTTCATGTGGCCCTGGGCGATCTCGAACAGGGCGAAGATCAGCGTCCAGGCGGCGGCGATGCGGAAAGACTTCTTGAAGAAGGCCGTCTCATGCTTGCGGAGCAGGTGCCAGGCCGAGGTGCCCAGGACGAAGAAGCCGGCCGTGAGGTAGGCGCCGCCCAGGGTGTGGATGAACTCGAGGATGGCGAAGCGCTGGGTGATGACCGCGAGGAAATCCGACAGCTCCGCGCGGCCGTTGCGCAGCGCGTAGCCCACGGGATGCTGCATCCAGGCGTTGGCCACCAGAATCCAGAAGGCCGAGATATTGGAGGCGATGGCCACCAGCCAGATCGTCACCGCATGCGACTTCTTCGACAGCTTGTCCCAGCCGAAGTACCACACCGCGATGAAGGTGGATTCCAGGAAGAAGGCAGCCGTAGCCTCGATGGCCAGCAGCGAACCGAAGATGTCACCCACATAGGCGGAGTAGCGCGACCAGTTCGTGCCGAACTGGAACTCCAGCGTGATGCCCGTGACGATGCCCACGGCGAAGTTGATGAGGAAGAGCTTGCCCCAGAATTTCGTCATGCGCTTGTAGTCCTCGTCGCCGGTGCGCACGTACTGCGTCTCCATGATGGCGACGAGCATCGAGAGCCCCAGCGTCAGGGGCACGAACAGGAAGTGGAAATAGGTGGCGACCGCGAATTGCAGGCGCGACAGGGCTAGGACATCCAAGGTGTCCTCCTTTCAGGGGGGTATGAGTGGGAGCGCTAGGAGACAGTACAGGCCGACGCGGCCTTCCGGACGGCGGCGTGGCGGGAGAGGTGGGCGGCGAGGTGCGCCTCGGAATCGCGGGCCAGGGCGTCGAAGCGCACCCCGGCCAGGTGGTCCTCCAGGGCCTTGGTGGCGGCGGCCCAGGCGGCCTGCACGGGGCAGCCGTTCGACAGGGGGCAGATGTGCTTGCCGTCGAGGCACTGGTTGAGGAAGATGCCGCCCTCCACCGCCTCGATGACGTCGAGCAGCGAGATCTCCGATGCCGGCCGTGCCAGGCTGATCCCGCCACCCGTGCCCCGCACCGTATGGAGGATGCCCGCCTTGACGAGGCTGCCCGCCAGCCGGCGCACGAAAGCCACCGGCAGCAGGCGGAGCTTGGAGATCTCGGCGATGGATACCCGGGCGTCCGCCTCAAGGGCGGCGAGGTGCAGCACGAGCCGCGCCGCGTAATCCGTCTGCCGGGAGATGCCGATCATGAAGACCTCGAATGTGACCGATTCGCTAACATTACCGATCTGGTAACGTTGGTCAACACCTTGAGGTCAACAATTTAAAGGACTAAATCATCTCTTTTTCTTTAAATTATTTTATTACACCAATTGATTTCATTAAATTTTTGCGGCGAATGAATGCTCCAACCGGGGAGGAGGCCGGCCTCAATCCAGCCGCTGGAACAACAGCGCGTCTTCGCCGTCGGAATAGTACCGGTGCCGCCGTCCGCACAATTCCCAATTACAGGCTTCGTAGAGGCGGAGGGCCGAAGCGTTGGTGGGCCGCACTTCCAGGAAGAGGTGGACGAGGCCTTCCGCCGCCAGATCGCACTGGCAGGCCTCCAGCAGGACGCGGCCCAGGCCCTGGCCCTGCGCCTCGGGGGCCACGGCGATGCGCAGCAGCTCCGCCTCCCCCGCGGCGGGCACCCGCGACCAGCGGGCGAAGGCCACCTCGGGGATCACCCACAGGGCCTCGTGGGGGGACAGGCCCGTCCAGGCATCGCCGAAGACCAGCCGGTCCAGGCGCACGACCCACTCCGGCAGCGGCTCGCCCTCCGCCAGCCGGTGAACCTCACCCTCCGGCCGCCAGCGGCCGGGCTTCCGCCGCGGCTTCATCGCGCCACGCCCCTCCGCAACGCCTCGGACAGATGGGCGGCGGCGTGGGGGAAGTTCACCTCGGCGTCGGTCTCCCGCAGGTAGAAGGGCGTCAGCGGGGACTCCGGGGCGCCTTGCGCCACGCGCCGGGCCAGGGCCACCAGGCCCGCCAAGGTGGCGGCGCCCTCGTCGGCCAGGGAGATTCGCCCCGTGGGCAGTACGGCCTCCGCCCGGGGCGCGAAAGCCTCCGGCGCCCACCAGGGCTCGTCGCCCAGACGCTCGGGCAGCGTGGTCAGGGGCTGCTTGGCGGCGGCTTCCGTGGGCCCGTCTTCTTCCCAGCGCTGCTGGAAGGCCTCGCTGCGCTGACCGTCCAGCAGAACCCAGCAGGGCCCGGCCACGCCCGCCTGGCGCAGCGCCTCGGCCCGCAGGGCGAAGGCCGAAAAGCCCCAGGTCGGCAGGCCCGTGACGCCAAAGCCCTCGGCCGTGGCCACGCCGATGCGCAGGCTGGTGAAGCCGCCGGGGCCCAGACAGGCCGCCACCCCCGACAGGTCCCGCGGGACGGCCCCGGCCTCGGCCATGAGCTCGTCCAGGGTGGGAATCAGCCGCTCACTGTGCCCCCGGCCCACGCCCGACAGCACCCGCCGGGCCCACACCCGCTCGCCCCGGATCAGGGCCAGGTGCAGGATTTCCGTGGTGGTGTCGAGGGCGAGGAGCATGGGATCAGTGTACAGGTGGGCCTGAGCCGAACGCGAAGCGGCGGCCAAATGGCCGCCGCTTCGCGTTTGTGCCTGACGTTAGACCGCCTTCAGGACCTTGCCGGCCTGGATGCAGGAGGTGCAGACGCGCAGCCGCTTGGGGGCGCCGCCCACCAGGGCGCGCACGCGCTGGATGTTCGGGTTCCACCGGCGCTTGGTGACGTTGTTCGAGTGGGAGACGTTGTTCCCGAACTGGGGCTTCTTACCGCAGATTTCGCATTGACGAGACATGGGAACCTCACGAACCAAAGATGAAAACAACCAAGAGAACCAGTGTAGCCGTGCGGGGAGGGAAAGCAAGGGGAAAGCCCTTGCGCTCCACCACTTCAGGTGGCCAGGATAGCCTCCATCCTACCGGACCCCTGCATGGACCTCGCCCTCTGGGCCCTCGCCTTCACCGTGTTGGACTGGCCGGAACGCCAGAAGGCCGCGGCCTGGGCGGCCCTCCAGGCCGAAGTCGAGCCCACCCTGACCGCGACGCAGGCCGACACCCTGGCCCACCTGGCGTCCGACCTGCCCCGCCGCCGCCAGGAGGCCCTGGACCGGGGGGCCCGCCTGCTGCTGCCGGGGGATCCGGGGGTGGACGCCCTGCTGGCGCCCCTGCCCTACCCCGTGGCCCTCTGGGTGCGGGGGACGCTGCCGCCCGAAGGCGGCCACCGCCTTGCCATCGTGGGCAGCCGGGTGGCCAGCCGGCGCGGGCTGGAGCGCACCCGGGCCTGGGCCAAGGCGCTCACGGAGGCTGGCGTGGCCGTGCTCTCGGGCCTGGCCCGGGGCATCGATGGCGCCGCCCATGTGGGAGCCCTGGAGGCCACCACCGGCCTGGCCGCGACCTGGGGGGTCATGGGTTCGGGGCTGGATCATCCCTATCCCCCGGAACACCGCGTCCTCATGGACCGCATGGTGGCGACCGGGGGCGGGGTCATCACCCCCTTTCCGCCCGAGGCGCCCCCCCGGAAATGGCACTTCCCCCGGCGCAACTGGCTGCTGGCGGCGTGGTCGGAGGGCGTCCTCGTCACCGAGGCCCGGCTGCGATCCGGTTCCCTGGTCACGGCCCGCCTCGCCCTCGACCTCGGCCGCGAGCTCTGGGTCTGCCCCGGGTCACCGGAAGATCCTTCCGCCGAGGGTCCAAACGCCTTGCTAAGGGAAGGCGCCGCACGCATTTGCCTATCACCTGCCGACCTGCTCGAAGACCTTGGCCCTACCCCGGTCACTTGACAAACCTCTGCCCTTAGGTTCCATCCTTAGGGGCCGTTCAGGGCAGCCAGCGTTTTTCTGGCGGCCCTGATTCGGCGCCTTCTGCCGCCACTCTGTTTGAGACGGAAACATGGTTTTGACGTGGCGGCTTAGCCCCCTAGGAGTTCCCCCGTGGCCAGGAAGCTGAAGCAAGACGATGCGAGTTCACCGAGCCCCGCCGAGCCCGTCGTGAAGGGCCAGAAGCTCGTGATCGTCGAAAGCCCTTCGAAGGCGAAGACCATCACCAAGTACCTGGGCAAGGGGTACAAGGTCATGGCCTCCGTGGGCCACATCCGGGATCTGCCCCGCAAGCTGGGGGTGGATATCGAGAACGGCTTCCAGGAAGAATACGAAATCAGCCCGGCCAAAGAGAAGGTGGTCAAGGAGTTACGGGCCGCCGCCAAGTCCGCCTCCGAGATCGTGCTCGCCACCGACCCTGACCGCGAAGGCGAGGCCATCAGCTGGCACCTGCTGGAGGCCATCAAGCCCCCCAAGACCCTGCCCGTGAGCCGGGTCCTGTTCAACGAGATCACCCCCACGGGCATCGCCAAGGCCATGGCGGCGCCCACGGTCATTAATAAGAAGCTGGTGGACGCCCAGCGGGCCCGCCGCGTGCTCGACCGCCTGGTGGGCTACAAGGTCAGCCAGGTGCTCTGGGACAAGGTGCGCCGGGGCCTGTCGGCCGGCCGCGTCCAGAGCGTGGCCGCGCGCATCATCGTGGACCGCGAACGCGAGATCCAGGCCTTCAACCCGGTCGAGTACTGGGTGCTGAAGGCCAAGTTCGCCGCCAAGCTGCCGCCCAGCTTCTGGATGAAGCTGGTCAAGGTGGGCGGCGAGGCCCTGCAGCTGGGCAACAAGGAAACCAAGCGCCGGGTGGCCGATGCCGCCCAGGCCAAAGACCTCAAGACGAAGCTGGAGAAGGCCGCCTACAAGGTCACCAGCCTGGAAACCAAGGAGAAGAAGCGCAACCCCGCCGCCCCCTTCACCACCGCCAAGCTGCAGCAGGAATCGGCCCAGAAGCTGAAGATGAGCGTCAGCCGCACCATGCAGAACGCCCAGCGGCTGTATGAAGGCGCGGACTTCGGCGAAGGCCCCGTGGGCCTCATCACCTACATGCGCACGGATTCGCCCCGCCTGGCCCCTGAGGCCGTGGAGGCCACCCGCGAGTTCATCGCCAAGCGGTACGGCAAGGAGTACCTGCCCCCCAAGGCCCGCATCTACCTGGGCAAGGCCGGGGCGCAGGACGCCCACGAAGCCATCCGCCCCACGGACATCACCCGCACCCCCGAGAGCCTGCGCGGGCACCTGGAGCCGGACCAGTTCCGCCTCTACGCCCTGATCTGGCGGCGGACCATGGCCTGCCAGATGGAGGCCGCCCGCTTCGACGAGACGGTGGTGCAGACGGAAGCCGAGCTGGGCAAGGACACGGCCCTGTTCGAGGCCAAGGGCGAGATCGAGCGCTTCCCCGGCTGGCTGGCGGTCTACCGCGCCGAGAAGGCCGAGACCGACGCCGAGTCCATCGCCGACGCCACCAAGGGCGACGAGGAGGACGAGGACGAGGCCCTGCTGCCGGCCCTCAAGCTGGGCGAGGCCCTGAAGCTGGAGCAGCTCGACGCGGACCAGCAGTTCACCAAGCCCCCCGCCCGCTTCAACGAAGCCACCCTGGTGAAGGAGCTGGAGGAGGACGGCATCGGCCGCCCCTCCACCTACGCCAGCATCATCAGCACCATCCAGGACCGCGACTACGTGAAGAAGCACGAGGGCCGCTTCCGGCCCACGGAGCTGGGCATGGTGGTCACGGACCTGCTCATCCAGGGCTTCCCCCGCCTGCTGGACAGCAAGTACACCTCGGGCATGGAGGGCAACCTCGATCTCATCGAGGACGGCAAGCTCACCTTCAAGAAGGCCATGACGGACTTCTACGGCCCCTTCGAGCAGGCCCTGGCCGCCGCCGGCACCGACATGCAGAACCTGAAGGCCGGCGTGCCCACGGGCGAGAAGTGCCCCAAGTGCGGTGACCGGAAGAAGCACCCGGGCGTGCTGCTCAAGCGCATCGGCCGCAACGGATTGTTCGTGGGCTGCACCAACTACAGCGCCGAGGCCGAGAAGGACAAGTGCGACTACACGGCGGACCTCGAGAAGATGGAGGAGCCCGAGGACGCGCCGGAGTGCCCGCTCTGCGGCACCACGCCCATGAACCTCCGCAAGGGCCAGTGGGGCCCCTTCTGGGCCTGCCCCAACTACCCCAAGTGCAAGGGCATCGTGAAGGCCGATCCCAAGGGCATCCCCGTGCCGCCGGACGAGCCCATCGGAGAGAAGTGCCCCAACTGCGGCAAGGACTTCGTGAAGCGTCACGGCCGCTACGGCGAGTTCATCTGCTGCATCGACTACCCGACCTGCAAGACGGTGAAGAAGGAGATCCTGGCCGTGCCCTGCCCCAAGTGCGGCGGCGGCCTCAGCCCCCGCAAGACGCGCTTCGGCAAGATCTTCTACGGCTGCGTGAACTACCCCAAGTGCGACTACACCGCCTGGGACAAGCCCGTCCCCGTCACCTGCCCCGCCTGCAAGAACCCCAGCATGGGCGAGAAGACCCGGAAGCCCAGGGGCAAGGACCCCATCCAGGTCCTCATCTGCCCCAAGTGCGGGCATGAAGAGCCGATGGGATGACCTGCTGATTCGTAATCAGCAGATCGCAGGTTCGAATCCTGTAGATGGCTCCATCAATACAACCATTAGGCCACCCTCACCCGGTGGCCTAATGGTTGATACCGCACCTTTAGCACATTCCAGGAAAATCGTCCCCGTTCGGGCAGAGCTTGGGCGGGCGTACCATCATCCAGGCGGATCCTGCAATTCATCTCAATCGACCAAACATGGTCCAAGGTTCCAGCCCAGGCTGAGGCACAGCACCTCCCAGCACGAGTCGATCCCTGCGCCTCCCGGGTGGGTGGTCTTTGATGGTGTGTGGGACGCGGGGCCGGTGGAAAGACTTCGGAAGGCGGCTGGGTCATTGGCGCCTGGTTTGGAGCGATAACGGCTGCCTCCCGCCGCAGCGCCTTCTAGAAGTCCTTCACGGCGGGGATGGCGCATGTGGAGGGCACTCTTGGCCACCACAAGTGGGGCGTCCTGCCTCACCGTTCTACACATGAAGGATTTTGGAGCTTGTAGTCTATTAAAAAATAGGCATCATTTTATAAACAAATCTTGATTAACCAATTGTCGACCGTACATTACTGCCTGGTCCTGAAAAATGGGGTTTCGCTCTGCATCAGCCGCAGGGGGAAATCATCCCGGTTTTTCGATGGAACAGAGGCACGCGCCTCACAACCCACCAGGGAGGATCCAATGAACAAATTCATGACAACGCTCATCCTGGGCCTCGCCACCCCGTGCATTATCTTTGGGCAAACGAGTGCCCTTCGGCCCAGCCCAGCGACCATTGGTCGAGCCACACATCACTTGAATACCCTTCGCAAAGCGTACCTGGATCTCAGGGTCAAACCCACGCCGCCCCTATGGACCCCCAGGGATTGTGAACCGGGCCCGGTCCAAACGGCCTTGGATGTCCCGGGCGGCTGGTGTGAAGGGGTCACCGTGGACCGCAACGGCAACGTCTACACCTCCGATCAGGTCACCTTCGACGTCTATCGCATCACACCGAGGGGTGAAACCAGCGTTTTCGCGCACCTGTACGATATGTACAATCCCGATGCGGCCTATGCGGGCGCCTTGGGCATGGAATTCGCCCAGACCGGTGACCTTTGGATCGCGATGTTGAACTTCATGGAACCCGCGAGGCATGGGCTCTACACGGTGAGACCCGATGGAAGTTCTGAACTGACCGTCCCGATGAACCCTGATGAAATCTACTGTCCTAATGGCCTTGCCTTCGATAACCGTGGTGATCTGTTCATCACAGAATCCATCAATGGAGGCATCTGGAAGGTCGCCAAAGGCCAACGCGAGGCCACCCTTTGGTTGGCTCACGATCAGTTAGTCCCGCCTCCGAATGGGGTATTCGGGGCGAATGGAATCGCATTCAAGAACGGCACGTTCTTTGTGGCCAATACCGATAAGGGAACCATCCTCAAGGTATCCATTAATCCAGATGGGACGCCGGGAGAACCCTCAGTGTTCGCTTCGGGTCTGAATGGTCCTGACGGCGTCGCCCTTGGTCCCGCTGGTGATATTTATGTGGCCTGCGCTTATGGAGGCCAGTTGATCCGGTTGGCAGAGGACGGAGCCATAGAGGTACTCATCGACAAGGACCTGGGATACCCGACCACACCGGCCATCGTGATGGGTCGAGGTGAGAGGCTCACTGCGTATCTCGCCAATTTCTTTTCATCGATGAATGGGGTGCCGAGCTTGGTCAAAATAGAACTATGCAACCCCCCACGCCAAGACCCAAATCACTAGGCACCTAGGTTGGGAATGGAAAAGATCCACCACGCCATTCTGGTTAGCCGAATATCGTTAGGTAGCTTTTCCATCCGTGTTCATCCGAGGCTGATTCAGACATTCGGATGGCTGCCCCCGTTCCTGGAATACTCCACCCATGCTCCAGGACACCTCATCCTTCCTCGCCTACTGGCGCAACGCCCGGTCCCGCACGGTGCGGGTGCTGGAAGCGCTGGGGCCCGAGGACCTGGAGTGGGCGCCGGTGCCCGGGGCCTTCACCTTCGGCGACCTGTTCCGCCACCTGGCGGGGCTGGAGCGCTTCATGTACGCGGAGAACGTGCAGGGCCGCCCAAGCGCGTACCCGGGCCACGGGGCTGACCTGGCCTCGGGCCTGGACGGCGTGCGCGCCTACGTGGACGCCTGTCACGCCGAAGCCATGGCCATCTTCGGCGCCCTCACCGACGCCGACCTGTTGGCCCCCTGCGTGAACCCGGCCGGGGCCCAGATGGCCTCCGCCTGACGTGCCCTCCCCCGGAGGGCACTCCCGCTCCTTCGTCGCGGAGTCGGAGCCTCCCTGGAAGTGGCTGCGGGCCATGGCCGAGCACGAGGCCCACCACCGCGGCCAGCTCTACCTCATGGCCAGCCTCCGCGGCCGCCCCGTCGCCCCCCTCTTCGGCCTCACCGAAGAGCAGCTCGCCACCGCATCCAAGACAAAAAGCTGAATCAGCCACCGATGAACACCGATGGACACCGATAAAAGACATTTCAGCCACTGATCCCGGTGATGACGGTGATTGCGCGCCGCGAGCCTCCCGCATGGGCCCGCCGAAGGCGGCTTCCGGCCTAGCCGGAAGGGAGCCGGGGGCGCCGTGGCCGCGCTCCCAGAAGGCACGGCGGTGGCGCCCCCGGCTCCGCCCAGGCTGCCTCGTCGCAGCAAATCACTGGAATCACTGAAATCGGTGGCGAAAAGCAGTTGGCAGGAGACGCCGCCCAGTCCTGTCAGCTGAAGGCTGGTGGCTCACCAAGCGATCGGCGGCCCCGCCCTGTTCCCCGGTCGACGACGAGCCCCAGGGATGAAGGATCAGATGAAGCGGAGGCCAACGGATTCGTTCCATGCTTTTCTCCGCTTCCCTCCGCTTATGGATGCTTTTCAGCCCCGGACGACACCGGAGAAAAAGAGTGCGGAGCCACCGATGCACACCGATAAAAGAATATTCAGCCGCTGATTCCAGTGATGACGGTGATTGCACGCCGCGGGTTTCCCGCCTGGGCCCGCCGAAGGCGGCTTCCGGCCGGGCCGGAAGGGAGCCGGGGGCGCCGTGGCCGCGCTCCCAGAAGGCACGGCGGTGGCGCCCCCGGCTCCGCCCAGGCTGCCTCGTCGCAGAGCATCACTGGACTCACTGAAATCGGTGGCTAAAAGCAGTTCTGCTTTATCGGTGTTCATCATGCCTTTTCGGTGTTCATCGGTGTTCCCGCTTTTAGTCTTTTCAGGGTCGAATGACCAATCCCGCGGCTACAGGATGGCCATGAGCAGGCGCTTGAGCTGGTCCAGGTGCAGGAGGTCGTGGCCGGCGAGCATGGGCAGGAGCTGGCCCAGGGATTCGGGGCCGCGCTCGCTGTGCTGGCCGGCGCGCGCAAGGTCCTGGGGCGTCAGGCTCTGCCAGAGGCGCAGGTTGTGGGGGCGCAGGGCGCGGAACTGCTCGACGAGTTCCCGGGGGTCGCGCTCGTTGTAGCGCTGCCCCACCACCCACTGATCCTGGTCCATGACCTGCATGACCGGGTTCTCCTCGCACAGGATGAGCCGGGTGCGGTAGCCGTAGACCCACTCGCAGTCGCAGAGGTGGCCGATGACTTCGCAGGGCGTCCACTTCCCCGCGATGGGCCGGGTCTGCAGGCGCTTCCCGGCGTGATCCCAGACGATGCCCGCCAGCATGTCCCCCGTCGTGCCGAGTACCTTGAGCGGATCCTGGTTTCCCAGGAATCCCAGCACCTTCTTCCGGTAGGCGGCGGTAGCTTCCTGCGGATTCTGGACGGTGGCCATGGTGTCCTCCTTGCAGGGGGGGACCGAGCCTACCCAGGAACGGCGGCCCACGGAAGGGGTGCCGCGATTTTCCCGGTCAACGGCGAGGTCCAGGGAGAAAAGGATCAGATGAAGCGGAGGACAACGGAGGAGCTGAGGAAAGCGGAGAAAAATGGATTCGTTCCATGCTTTTCTCCGCTCTCCTCTGCCACTCCGCTTCCCTCCGCTTATGGATGCTTTTCAGCCCCGGGACGACACCGGAGAAAAAGAGTGCGGAGCCACCGATGAACACCGATAAAAGAAAATTCAGCCGCTGATTCCAGTGATGACGGTGATTGCGCGCCGCGGGTTTCCCGCCTGGGCCCGCCGGAGGCGGCTTCCGGCCAGGCCGGAAGGGAGCCGGGGGCGCCGTGGCCCTGCTCCCAAAAGGCACGGCGGCGGCGCCCCCGGCTCCGCCCAGGCTGCCTCGTCGCGGGGGAATCACTGAAATCACCGAAATCGGTGGCAAAAAGGCAATTCTGCTTTATCGGTGTTCATCAACTTTTATCGGTGTTCATCGGTGTTCCAGCTTTGGCCTTTTGCCTCCCGCTGATGGCACCTCCAGCCTCCCGGACCCATCCTTGGGTCGCTCTCGGTCCGAGGAGGCTGCCATGCCCATGACCAAGCTCAAGGAATTCCTCACCAAGAATGGGGTGGTCCACCAGGTCATTCCCCATCCTCTGGCCTTCACAGCCACCTCGGTGGCGGGGGCCGCGCACATCAAAGGCAAGGAGATGGCCAAAACGGTGGTGGTGAACCTGGACGGCCAGCTCGCCATGGCCGTGGTGCCTGCCGACCGGAAGGTGGACCTGGAGCGTCTGCGCCAGGCCACCGGGGCCATGTCCGCGGAGCTGGCCGACGAACGCGAGTTCATCGGCGACTTCCCGGAGTGCGAGCCCGGCGCCATGCCGCCCTTCGGGAACCTGTACGGCATGCCGGTCTACGTGGAGCCGCACCTGGCGGCCGACCCGGAGATCGCCTTCAACGCCGGCTCCCACACCGAGTTGATCCGCATGTCCTACAAGGACTTCGAGCGCCTGGCCCACCCCAAGCTCGTGGACATGTAGCGCGGCGGCCCATTCCGGTACCAGGCAGGGCGGGGAAGCGTCTCCTGAGACCAATGAACAAGATGAATGTGCCGGTGATAAACAGTGTTGAACGGTGATTGCGCGCCGCGAGTTCCCCGCATGGGCCCGCCAGAGGCGGCTTCCGGCTGGGCCGGAAGGGAACCGGGGGCGCCGTTGCCGCGCTCCCAAAAGGCACGGCGGCGGCGCCCCCGGCTCCGCCCATGCTGCCTCGTCGCAGCGAATCACTGGAATCACTGAAATCGGTGGCAAACAGCAGTTGAGATCGACGAAACCCACGCCACGCCAGTTCAGGAATCCGCATCCACCCAGGGCCATCCCCTGGGTTGCATCGCAGGCGGGTTAACATCCCTTGATGTGGCCTGTGCTGTTGCTCTTCCTGCTTCCCGTCGGGGGCGGCATCCCCGCTGGGGTGCTGCTCGCCCGGGCCAAGGGTCTGGCCTGGCCCCTGACTGCCGGGCTGTACTTCGCGTCCGATGTGGTGCTGGCCCTCGCCTTTGAACCGATCCTCCGGCTGCTCGTGCTCCTGGCGGGGAAAGTCCCCGTGCTGGCGCGGTTTGGCGCGGCGCTGAAGGAGGCCATGGCCCGCAGCACGGCCCATCTGGGCGGCACCGGCGCGGGCCCCTTCGCCCTCGTCATGATCGCCTTCGGTGTGGACCCCATGACCGGGCGCGCCTCGGCCCTGGCGGCGGGGCATGGCTTCGTGATGGGCTGGGTGTTCGCGATCACGGGCGACATGCTCTACTACGCGGTCATCGCCATCACGACCCTGCGCCTGAACGCCTACATCCGCGACCCGAACACCACCATGTGGATCGTCCTCGGCGCCATGTTCATCGTGCCCATGGTGGTCCGTTATTTACGGTCCGTCATCCGGCCCCGGCCCTAGAACGGGCCCGCGCGGCCGGCGGCTTGCCGGTCGGGCCTTCCTGGAAAATTCTGTGGCTCCGGTGTCCGGCGGAGCGAAGAATGGTGCCGTGGTAGGCCGATGCTGAAGAACCAGCTTTCCCACCATCCCAGATGTTTCTCAACGGGAAAGCGCTTCCCGGGGCCTTGCCCTGCCACGCCACCGAGGAGGTTGCCATGCGCCTGAAAGGCAAGACCATTCTCGTCACCGGCGGGGCCAGCGGCATCGGCCTGGCCACTGGGGAACGCTGCCTGCAAGAGGGCGCCCAGGTCGTCCTGGCGGATCTGCCCGGCTCCGCGGGCGAGCTGCGCGCGCAGGAGCTGGACGAGCATCACCCCGACCACTGCCTCTTCCTGCCCTGCGATGTCACCTCCACCAGCCAGGTGGACCAGCTCATCGGCGATACGGTGGCGCACTTCGGCAGCCTGGACGGGGTGTTTAACAACGCGGGCATCGGTGGCATGAGCCCCGCGGACACCTATACCGACGCAGCCTTCCTGCGGGTGATCGACATCAACCTGACTGGCGTGTTCCGCGTGGCCCGGGCCGCGCTGCGCCAGATGTACCAGCAGCGCCGAGGCAGCATCGTCAACTGTGCCTCGATCCTGGGCCTGTTCGGCCAGACCATGACGGCGGCCTACTCCACCGCGAAGGGCGGCGTGGTGAACCTCACGCGCACGCTGGCGCTCGAAGCCGCCACCAAGGGCGTACGCGTGAACGCCGTGGGCCCCGGCTACATCGACACGCCGCTGCTGGCGGCGCTGGACGCCAACGCCCGCGAGGCCCTCATCGAGCTGCATCCCCTGGGCCGCCTGGGCCGCCCGGAGGAAGTCGCCAACGCCGTGCTGTACCTGCTGAGCGACGAGGCCAGCTTCACCACCGGCGCCCTGCTAATGGTGGATGGCGGCTACACGGCTGGGAAGTCCTGAGGGCGGCGGGCCTGGTAGGTCCCCCGCACCATCTCGACGCCCCAGCGCTTCAGGGCCGCAGGCAGGTCGAACCCGAGCCGCTGGTAGTGGGTGCGGACCTGCCGGCCCGCGTCCCCGTAGGCTTCGCGGCTCGCCCAGGCGGCGAGGGTCACGAGGTTGAAGGTGGAAGCGCCGTCCCGCTGCTCGAGGACCAGGTGGCCGCGGAAGCCGGGCAGGGTGCGGATGAAGGCCAGGTTCTGCTCCATTCGGTCCGTGAACGCCGCCCGGTCGGCCTCGGGTACCACGAAGCAGTCGTGCAGGAAGTAGAGGCCGGGTTCGCGGCTCGGATCGAGGAAGACGTCGGACATGGGGGGCTCCTTTGGAGGCGGGTGGAACGGCCTGAGCCGCCCTCAGATTCTTGTCGCGACGGCCATTTGGAACTTGTATGAATTCAGCGACTCCCGGCAGGGGTAGGATCACCCCATGCAGATCCACTCCTTCGCTCCCGGCGAAGCGCTCGCCCCTTTCATCCGCACCTTCGAGATCATCGAGGCCGACGAGGCCACGGAGAAGCTGCTCGTGCCGGAGACAGGGCTGATCCTCGGCTTCCGCTACGCCGGATCCTCGAGCCTGCTGGACGGCCCCTCGCGGCTCGCGGTCCCCGATCAAGTCATGACGGGCCTGCGGGTCACCGCCCGTCGCATGCTCACCAGCGCCGGCAGCGGCCTCGTCCTGGCGAAGTTCCGGGACGGTGGCGCCGGGGCCTTTCTCGATCAACCGCTGCATCAGCTCTTCGGAGCGACCATCGCCCTCGAGGAGCTGATGGGCCCCCGGGAGGTGGAGACCGCCTCGGCCCGCATCCGGGCGGCACGCAGCCACCGGGAACGCGTGGACGCCCTCGAACGGTTCCTGCTCGTGCGGAAGGCGCGGAAGGCCTGGCAGGCGGACCCGCTTGTGGGGGCGACGCTGCGAGCCATCCACGCCGACCCGGGCGCGGTGCGCGTCGGCCCCCTCGCGCAGGACCTCGGGCTGAGCGTCGACGGGCTGGAGAAGCGGTTCCGCCGGAGCGTCGGGGCCTCCCCCAAACAGCTGGCCTCCATCCTCCGGCTGCGGCGGGCCATCGGCGCGCACCGCCAGGGCTCACCCCTGACCCGGCTCGCCCTTGACGCGGGGTACTACGATCAGGCGCACTTCATCCGGCAGGTCGTCGCCGCGGTCGGCGTGGCGCCAAGGGCTTTCCTCAATGCCGCGGAGTTCTGCCTCTGACCTGGCCAGGGCCAGCCCGGCGCAGGCTTCAGCGTGCAGCGTGACCTACTGGAGCACGTTCTTCTGGAACGTGGTGACGATCTGGCCCGCCACGGCGGGCAAGACGTCATCGACCGAACCCTCGCGGGGGCCGACGCCTTCCACCTGAACCTGCTCGAGGCTTTCCCCTGACGGGTCCTGGATGGCGAACTCGACGACGAAGGTCCGCGTGCCCTTCTCCACCCGCACCACCGTGACACTCAGCTGGTACGGGCTGTCGGGACGAATGACGTCCCCAAGGGACCTTTCCAGCGCCACGGCGAACAGCCAGGCGCGCTCCGGGGTCTGCCAGCCGATCTTGCCATCCCAGGCCACGCCGCGCTCACGCTCGAAGCCCTTGGGGAGGCTGAAGGGCAGCTGCTTGGGATCCTGAGCCGCCGCCTTCTTGTAGACCGGGGCCCGGCCCGCATCGAGCGAACCACGCGCCGACAGCGCAGGCCCTGCGAGTCCCAGCAGGGCCATCAAGGTGCAAAGACTCCTCATCACGGGCGATTCCTCCGGAGACGGGTTTCGAAATGGGGTTGGAAGGCAATGGGTCAGAGCGTGTCTGGACAGGGGTTGCAAAACCTTTCACCGTCTATCGGCAGAATTCCGCGTGGCGTGAGCGATTTTCCCAGCTCCGGATCAGCTTGGAGGACCTGCGCACGACGGGGGCCCCAGCCTACCTGCGAGCCATCCGGAGACACCTGGCAGGACTGGGCCAAAAACCTGCGAGGTCACGGATTCTTCTGAAGCTGGGATACTGCGATCATGTCGCCCCCGGCTCCCGCCCCTCAGCGCACGCCTGCGGATCGCCCGCTGGTGGTGCTGCTCCCCGGCATGGACGGCACGGGGCTGATGTTCGAGCCGTTCGTGAAGGCCCTCGGCGGGTTCAGGACGCGGGTGGTGCGCTACCCGGAGGGCCTGACCTCCTATGCGGCCTGCCTGCACTTCGCCCGGGTGCAGCTGCCCCGGGACCGGCCCTTCATCCTGCTGGGGGAATCCTTCTCGGGCCCCGTGGCCATGGCCTTGGCCGCCGAACAACCGGAGGGCCTGGTGGCTCTGGTGCTCTGCGGCACCTTCGCCCGGAATCCCCGGCCTGGCCTGGCCTGGACGGCACCGCTGCTCGGGCTGCTGCCCGCCCGGCGACTGCCCCTGTTCCTGATCCGCTACCTGCTGTTGGGCTCCTGGGCCACGGAGCCGCTGCTGGACCGAGTGTGGGCCATGCTGCCCCAGGTCCCCGCCGCCACCCTGAAGGGCCGCCTGCGGTCGGTGCTGTCCGTGGACCACACGCCCATCCTCTGGCGCATCCAGGTGCCCGTCCTGGTCCTGCGCGGGGATAAAGATCGGCTGGTGCCGCCCGAGGCCACGGATTGGCTCCGCACCCACCTGCCCACCCTCGACATCGCCACCCTCCACGGCCCCCATTGGCTGCTGCAGACCCGCCCCGAAGCCGCCACCCAGGCCATCGTCGCCTTCCTGGACCGCCTGCCGGCTCCGGTTGACACCCGCCGAGAGGAAGCTGCCGCGCCGGGGAGGAACAGCCAGGAGCGGTGAAGGAGCGGTGAACCGGGCGGCGCTTCCTGGGATACTCCCCCCATGTCGCCCCTCGCCCGCCCCGTCGTCCGCTGGTCCCTCCTCATCGGCCTCTGGGCCCTGGTGATCGCGGTGCTGTGGATTCTGCTGGTGCAGGTCTTCCTGCTGGCCCTGAACCCCTTCTGCCACGCCCAGCGGCCGGGGGTGGCCTATGTCCAGGTGCGCAGCGTGGACCGGGATGTGGACAGCCAGATCACCGACTTTGTCACGGTGAAGCACGGCGACGCGGAACGGGTGCTGCGCCTTGCCAAAGCTGAGGCGGCGGAGCTTCGCCCGGAGGATGAGGTGTGGATCCTAGATGCGTGGTACGCGGACGGCCTGCGCCCCACCCAGTTCCGGCTCACCTTCTTGCGCGTGTTGCTGGAGTACCCGGTGCTCCTGCTGCTACCGGCCGCGTGGGGTCTCTGGTACGTGCGCAAGGCCAAGCGGAAGGCCGACGCCGCCCCACCCCCGCCCGTCCGCCGCACGTTCACCGATGACTTCCACCTCCGCGCCCAGCGCTTCGCGAAACCGGGAACCACCGACGTTGAAGGGTCCACCGACAAAGCAAATCAGCCACCGATGAACACCGATGAACACTGATGAACACTGATGAACACTGATTAAAAGCTGATAAGAGCTGGAGAACCCGGTTAAAAGCTGAACCTGCAGATGGCACAGAAAAGGCCTTGGATCCACAGATTCCATGGATTCACACAGATTAGAGCGGAAGCCGGGTTCCATTTGGGGAGTGTGCTTCGTGAACATGCGCTCCAGCGGGGGCGCCAGGGTCGTGCCTTTTCGGAGGGCGCGGGCCTGGCGCCCCCACGGACCTCCGGCAGGGCCGGAGGCCGCCTTCGGCGGGCCCATGTATGTTGGGTCGGGGCCCATCAGTGAAAATCCGTGGTTCCAACCTTTTGGTCTTATAAAGCATCGGGCTGAGGTTCAACGGTACTGTAGGTCATTCTTTTATCGGTGTACATCGGTGGTTCCAGCGATCTTCAGCCCAGGGTTCCGCTACCCCATGGGGTCTTTCGCCTCCTACTTCTCGGGCTTGGGGGTCCAGAAGGCGGGATCGCTGGCGACCACTGAAGGCGCGGGGTAGCTCAGCTTGGGGTTGAAGGCGAAGAGCTGATTCTCCACGCCGTTGACCGTATCCGTGAACGTCTTCTGCATGCCCTTGCGGCCCTCCTCGCCGAGGGCCTCCTGGAAGGCTTTGTCGGCGGCGTCCATGCCGTCCAGGTCCCCCAGGGACTTCATGGGCCGCAGGGCGACGTAGGTCGGCGACCAGGTACCGGCGGCGACCTCGTAGAAGGCGAAGGAAGCCGGGTAATGGCTCTTCTCATAGGCGGCGAGCGCCGTCTTCACGCCTTCCTCGAAGACCCTGCCCATGCCCTGCTTCACGCGGAAGATGCGGATCCGGAAGTACCGCATCTTGCCGATCTCCACGGGCGGGCCGAAGCTCAGATCCTTGCGAAGGGTTCCCAGAAAGCTGCGGGTACTGCTGAGGTGGTCGCCGTCCTTCTGGGCGATCGCATCGATCTCCCCTTTGAAGACCGGGTTCTTGTCCGCCTCGTTCTGCTTGGCTTCCCAATCCGCGTACGAGCCGTAGCCCATGATGAACCAGGCCTCGGAGGGCCCCGTCAGCGAGGTCATCCCCAGGTAGTGGTCGGTGGACTTGCCCTTGGCGAGCACCCGGCTCCAGGCGGACTCGGTGACCGCGTGGCCTGCCGCGTGGCCGGGTTTGACCTCTTCCCGGTAGAACATCATGAGCGGGGGCGGCGGCTGGGGCCCGCTCTGGGCCTGCAGGGCCGTGAAGGATGGCGCCAGCAGGGCTGGGGCCACGAGGAAGGCCAGCCGGGAGAATCGCGATGAAACGGGTGGAACGTTCATGGAAGCCCACCTCCAGAGGGCGGCCCCGAGCCTAATCCCAATCCATTGACCGTACCTAGTAATTTTTATGTTGTAACACGATTTAACGATCTGTTTAATCCAATTATAAACCTGGTGGTATCTAACTTTTAGTTTGAATGCCTGCGGTTGTCCATGCTCGGCGGAGCTGGCCCCGCAGGCGCTGGACGGCCGCGGGATAGGCGGTCTTGTCGCCGTAGAGGTGGTACTCGGCGGCGGGCGTGGGGGCCAGGTCGCGCAGGCGGGGCCCGTACTTGGCCTGGAGCAGGGCGAGAATCTGCTCGTAGCGCCATAAGGCCTCGTAGCGCACCGGCTCGCGCCAGATCTCGCGGGGGCCCAGGCGGATCACCAGGTCCTCGCCCTCCTGATCCCAACCCAGGTCCAGCAGGGACTCCGCCAGGTCGGGCAGCTGGCTGGCCATCCGCAGCTTCAGGCGGTTGAAGCGGTCGCGGCCGCTCTCGATCAGGCCGAGGTAGGACCGTTCCCCCGGCGACAATCGCGCCGCGTGAGCCTGCCACTCCTCCAGGGTGGGGTGGGGCACCACGGCCAGCATGGGCCGGGCCCCCAGGCCATGCTCACCGGGGCACTGGCAGTCCTGCAAGGCGTCATAAAGCTCAGTCCAGCCCTCCTCGAAGGTACCCGTCCAGCCGCAGGTGGGACAGGTGAGGGGGCGGGTCCTCCAGTCGCCGAAGTAGTCCAGGATGAGCGCGACCACGGGGCCTCCAAGGATGCAGAATCCAGTCTTCCCGCATCCGATGGACACTCCCTGTCCAGTTCAACTCTTCTCCGACTTGCCGACCTCCGACGAGCGGAAGCTCCGGTACAGCAGCAGGTCGTAGAGGATCTTCAGCCCGCCGGCGATGAGGAAGGGCGCCCCAGCCAGGGCGGGCACGGCCAGCAGGGGCCCGGCCAGCACCGGCGAAATGGCGGCCCCGGTGGTGCGGGCGATGCCGGTCACGCCAGCGGCGGCGGAGCGCTCGTCCGGGGCCACCACCGCCATGGTGTAGGCCTGGCGGGTGGGCACGTCCATCTGCGAGATGCTGAACCGCAGCAGCAGCATGGCGACGGCCAGGGGCAGGGTCGGCATGAGCGGCACCAGGATCAGCAGCACATTCGAGGGGATGTGGGTGAACACCATAGTGCGGATGAGCCCGATCTTCGCCGCCAGCTTCACGGCATAGAGCGACGAGAGCCCGGCCAGGATGTTGGCCGCGAAGAAGATGGAGCCCAGCGCCCCCGGCGCCACGCCGAACTTCACATGGAACCAGTAGGCCACGATGCTCTGGATGACGAAGCCCCCGGCGAAGGCGTCCAGCGAGAACAGGGCCGAGAGGCGCAGCACCACCCCCTTGGAGGCGTGCAGGCCCCAGCGGCTGGCGTGGGCCGCGGCGGGCGGCGCCTCCACGGTCGGCGACATCCGCGTGAAGAGCACCGCGAGAACCATCCCCACGGCAGCGTAGGCGAAGACCAGCACCCGGTAGCTGGCCACGGGGGCGTGACCGGCAGCCTGGAGGGCCTGGGCGGACCAGCCTCCGGCCAGGGCGCCGAGGGCGGTGGCGAAGGAGCCGGTCAGGTTGTACCAGGCGAAGACACCGGTGCGCCGTTCCCCGGGCAGCACCTGGGAGAGGGCGGCCTGCTCGATGGCCAGGAAGGGGCCCACCTCGTTGCCCGAGGGGCTGATAACCCCGAAGGTGGCCGCCAGCACCAGCACGGTGAAGTCGCCGCTGAGCGCGAAGGGGATGCCCGCGCCGACCATGAGGGCCGCGCCCACCAGCAGCATCTTCTTCCGGCCCAGGCGATCGGCGTGGAGCGTAATCCAGAGCGAGATGAGCGTATCGCCCACCAGCGTGAGCGTGAGCAGCAGGCCGATGCGCGCCTCGCTGAACCCCAGCCCCGCCAGGTAGAGCACCAGCACCACGGACAGGAACCCGTACGAGAACATCCGCGCCGCCCGGGTCACGAAGAGCAGGCGCCCATCCGGGCCCAGGGGAGTGCCCGCGGGAACCTGGCTGCGGGTGTTCAAAGGCATGGGGCCTCCCCGGGGGGATCCTTCCTCTGCGCGGGCCTCTGCGCGGGATGCTTCCGTGGTGTGAGCCAGCCCGCCAGGGTTTCCGCCACACTTCCCGCGCGGGAAAGGGTCCCGGCCTCGCCGGCGATGGCGCGTCGCGCGGCCTCCTCCAGCCCCACCGGAGGCGGAAGGCCCGCCGCCTCCCAGTAGCCGGGCCGGGTCGCAAGCAGGTCCGAGGTCAAGCCTTCGACCAGCTCGCGGGCGACCGCGTATTCGGCACGCGTCACCAGCCGGATCCAGTGGGACGAGAGGCGCGGGGTGATGAGCGGGATCTTCAGGAGCAACGGCTTCCGACCCATGACGGCCGCCAGGCGCAGGAGGATCTCCCGGCCCGAGAGGGCTTCCGGACCAGGGATGTCCCACCATGTGCTTTCCGGAAGACCGATGTGCGCGCCCGCCAGGAGGGCCGCCAGGACATCCTCCAGGGCCACGGGTTCGTTCCGGTACGAAAGCCACCCGGGGAGCACCATGGCGGGCAGACGGGCCGCCAGATCCCGCACAATGGTCCACGAGGCACTGCCGACGCCGATGATCATGCCTGCCCGCAATTCCAGCGTGGGTACCGGGCCGGCTCGGAGCGCTTCACCGGTCTTCAGGCGGGAGAGGAGGTGCTCCGAAGGGGTCCCCTGGGGGGCCACACCGCCCAGGTAGACGATCCGGCGAACCCCCGCAGACCCTGCGGCCCGGGCAAAATTCCCGGCCCAGCGGAGCTCCGCTTCGGCCCAGCCTGGCCCATGGGAACCCATGCCGTGGACCAGATAGTAGGCTGTCTCGCAGCCCGCCAGGGCCGAGGTCAGGGACGCGGGTTCACCGATATCACCGCCTACCCAACGTCGATCCGGCCAGAGGCCCCGGGCTTCGGCGGGCTTTCGCGTCAGGCATCGGACCTCAAGGCCAGCCTCCATCAGGGGACCATAAAGGTTCCGACCGATGAATCCGGTGGCACCGGTGAGGAGAACCCGCTGGGACATGCCTGACTCTACTCCGGTGGAACCGCGGGCTCCATCCGGCCAGGGCTCGACGGCCCTCTGGTCATCGTTTCGTTCCCTGGTCAACCGCAGCCACACTGGAGGGCAGAGACGATCCCGCGAGGCCCCCTTGGACATCAAGCTCTCCCCCGACACCGAGAAACGCCTGCACGGCGCCATCCAGCGCTTCGTGGCCGAGGAATACGGCGAAAGCCTGGGCGAACTGGGCGCGGGCACCTTCCTCACCTTCTGCCTCAAGGAGATCGGCCCGGCCATCTACAACCAGGCCATCGCGGATGCCCAGGCCTGCCTGCAGGAGCGCGTGACGGACCTGGAGAACATCTGCTTCGCGGAAGAGACCAGCTACTGGGACAAGGGCGGCGCGAAACGGATCCAGCGCCGACCGGACCATCGGCGTTAGCATCCGGTAGCTCGCCCTGGAGCCCTCGGACCCGCCATGCCCCACTGCATCCTTGAAACGTCCAACAACCTCCTCGACCAGCCCGACTGGACGGGCCTGCTGCGGGAAATCCATGGAACCCTGGTGGCCACGGGACTCTTCCAGGAGGCGGACCTCAAGAGCCGTGTGGTCCGCCACGACACCTTCCTCGTCGCGGACGGGGCCCCGGACCGGGCCTTCGTGACGCTGAACGTGCAACTGCTGGCCGGGCGCCCGGATGAGGTGAAGGCCCAGCTCAGCGAAGCCCTGCTGCCGGTCCTCGCCAAGGCCTTCCCCCGCAGCGCCGAAGGCATGCGCCTGAATCTCACGGTGCAGATCAGCGAGCTGCACCGCGCCAGCTACCGCCGTCAGACCAGCTAGCGGCCAGGAGCCCCCGTGACCGAACCCATCACCCCCCGCCAATTGATGCTGCTCCAGCTGGTGTCCAAGCACCCGGACGTGGCCCGGGACCACCTGATCAAGGCCGGAGCCACCGAGGCCGACCTGACCTACCTGGAGCGCCACGACCTCATCCGCGAACGGGCCATCGGGCGCTACCGCGTGTCCCACATGGGAATGGCCGTGCTGAAACGGAGCTTGTGAACCGAGTCCGGAAGGAGACACCATGCCCCTGCTCACCCGCGCCGAAGCCACCCGCTATGAGGAGACCAGCCGCCATGCGGATGTGATGGCCTTCATTGCCGGCCTGGCGGCCAAGGCCGACAAGCGCCTGCACATCACCAGCTTCGGCACCAGCCCCCAGGGCCGGGAGCTCCCCCTGCTGGTGCTGTCGGCCCATGGCGTGACGACCCCCGAGGAGGCCCGCAGCCTAGGCCTGCCCGTGGTGCTGGTCATCAGCGGCATCCATGCGGGCGAAGTGGAGGGCAAGGAAGGCTGCCTGATGCTGGTGCGCGACCTCTTGGAGAACAAGCCCGGCCTGGATGCAGGCCAGATCCTATCGGAGCTCACCCTCGTGGTGGTGCCGCTCTTCAACCCCGATGGCAACGACGCCATCGATCCCGGCAACCGCAAGCTGCACCTGCCGAAGCTCACCGGCCAGCTGGGCCCGGACAGCGGCGTGGGCACCCGCGTGAACGCCGCCAAGATCAACCTGAACCGCGACTACCTGAAGTACGAGGGCGCAGAGATGCGCCTGCTGCAGACCCGCGTGTGCCAGCCCTGGGCGGCGGACCTCACCATCGACAACCACGCGACGAACGGCTCCGTGCACCGCTTCTCCATGACCTACGACATCCCCCACACCGTGGAGAGCGGGCGAAGCGAGCCCATCGAATACATGCGGAACCGCCTGCTGCCGCCCGTCACCGCCGCCCTCAAGGCCAACCACGGCCTGGACGCGGGCTGGTACGGCAACTTCGTGGAGGACGAGCGGGCCCTGGATGCGGACCGCGAGGCCGAGCCCGGCGCACCGGTGCGCGAGGGCTGGATGACCTACCCGCACCACCCGCGCTTCGGCAGCAACTACCGTGGGCTCACCAGCCGCATGGACCTGCTGCTGGAGTGCTACTCGTACATCCCCTTCTCCGAGCGCGTCCGCACGGCCTACGCCTTCATGCTGGAGACCTTCAATTACGTGGCGGCCCACCGGGACGAGGTGGTGCAGACCGTGGCGGAGAGCCGCACGCCGCGGAACCGCATCGCCGTGCGCTACGACCTGAAGGCCTTCCCGCAACCCGTGGAGATCCTCACGCGCACGCCCCGCACGCTGGAGGGCGCGCCCAGCAGCGTGACCATCCCCCACCTGGGCCGCTTCGTGGGGAACCTGGTGGTGGACCGCCCGGCGGCCTACCTGGTGCCGCCGCCCGTGGCGGCCCACCTGCGCCTGCATGGCCTCACCCTGCAGGAAGCCCTGGGCGCCTTCGAGGTGCAGGTGCCCGTGGTGGAGGCCCTGGAAATCGAGGGCGGCCGGGCCATCCTTGAGGCCGCCGCGGTGGGCGAGCTGTCGGTGTCCTGGCAGCGGGGCTCGCGGAAAGCGCCGGCGGGCTGGTCGCTGGTGCCGACGGATCAGCCCCTGGGCGCCATCGCCGCCTACCTCTGCGAGGCCGAGAGCGACGACGGCGCCGTGGAGAACGGCCTGCTGCCCGCCCCCTCCCTGGGCGAGGAGCTGGCCCTCTGGCGGGTGCCGCACCTGGGCTGAGCCCTCCCCGGTACCAGCCGTCCCCAGACCGGGCCGCCCGCGCACCAGGGCGGCCCGGTCATGGACTTGGTTAACTTTCTGGATAAAGATCTTAGCAATTCATCACAAAAAAAGTTTCAAAGCCTGTCGATTTCGCCGCCTCCCGTTCGACGCATGAGTAGAATCCGGGGCCTGCCGCCATCCCGTGCGGCAGCCACCTTTCCAACCCCAACCCTTCCAAGGAGGCATGAACATGCGCGTCATGGTCTTGATCAAGGCGACCAAGCACACGGAGGCAGGCGTCCTCCCCGATGAGAAACTGCTGGCCGATATGGGCCGCTACAACGATGAGCTGGTGAAGGCCGGCGTGATGCTCGCGGGGGAGGGGCTCCACCCCAGCTCCAAGGGCGTGCGCGTGCGGTTCTCCGGCGCGACGCGGACCGTGATCGACGGGCCCTTCACCGAGACGAAGGAGCTGATCGCCGGCTTCTGGCTCTGGCAGGTCCGGTCCATGGCGGAGGCCGTGGAATGGATCAAGCGCTGCCCCAATCCCACGGGCGAATCGGCCGAGATCGAGCTGCGCCAGGTCTTCGAAGCCGAGGACTTCGGCCCCGAGTTCACCCCCGAACTGCGGGAGCAGGAGGAGCGCCTACGCGCCCAGATCGCCGATAAGGCCTAGGCCCCCGCCAGCCCCGCCCCCAAGGAGAGCCTCCGATGCCGAACATGATTTTCGTGAACCTGCCCGTCACCGACCTCCAGAAGTCGAAGGTGTTCTACACATCCCTCGGCTTCACCAACAACCCCGCGTTCTCGGACGAGACTGCGGCCTGCATGGTCTGGAGCGAGGCCATCTACGTGATGCTCCTGACCCATGCCAAGTGGCGCACCTTCACCACGCGGGCCATTCCTCCCTCCACCTCCAGCGAGGTGATGCTGGCCGTCTCCTGCGGGAGCCGGGAGGCGGTGGATGCGATGAACGCCGCGGCGGCCGCGAGTGGCGGGATGCCGGACGTCAACCCCATCCAGGATCTGGGTTTCATGTACTCCCGCGATTTCACGGATCCCGACGGGCACGTCTGGGAGGCGGTGTGGATGGATCCGGCCGCGGTCCCCCACGAGAACCAGCCAAAATGAGAAACCTCCGGATCATCGAACACATCTCGCTGGACGGCGTGATCCAGCACTCCGCCGATGGCGGCGATTTCCGCCACAGCGAATGGACCGTGCCCTATCGGACACCCGCTGGCCGGGAGGCCATGCTGGCCGCCTATGGCGGGAGCTTCGATCTGTTGCTGGGCCGCCGCACCTACGACCTCTGGTCAGCCTACTGGCCCAAGGCGCCGGGCAGCCCGATGGCGGATGGCCTCAACGCGGCCACGAAGTACGTCGCGACCCACCGTCCGGAAAGCCTCGAGTGGGGCCCGTTCCAGGGCCTGGGGCCAGATCTCGTCGGGGACCTCCGCCGCCTCAAGGCCCAGGACGGCCCGAACCTGATCCTCTCGGGCAGCTCCACGCTGACGTCCACGCTGCTCGCGCATGGGCTGGCGGATGAAGTCCTGCTGGCCGTCTATCCGGTCCTGCTGGGCACGGGGAAGCGCTTCCTCGCCGAGGGCAACCCGCCCGTTTCATTCGAGCTGGTCAGCACGAAGGCCTTTCCGTCCGGCATCCTCTTCAACACCTACAAGGCCGCTGGGCCCTTGAAGGGCGGCCCCGGCCACCATGAGCCAAAGGAGGCATCCAAATGACCAAGAACACGATCTGTCTCTGGTTCGACCGTGACGCGGAAGAGGCGGCGCGTTTCTACACGGAGACCTTCCCGCAGAGCCGCCTCGGAGCCATCCAGAAGGCCCCTTCCGACTACCCGGATGGAAGCGCCGGCGACACCCTGGTGGTGGAGTTCGTCGTCGCTGGCATCCCGTGCATCGGCTTGAATGGCGGGCCCCAGTTCAAGCACAGCGAGGCCTTCTCGTTCCAGATCGCGACGGAGGACCAGGAGGAGACGGACCGGTACTGGAACGCGATCGTCGGAAACGGCGGCCAGGAAAGCCAATGTGGCTGGTGCAAAGACAAGTGGGGCATCAGCTGGCAGATCACGCCCCGCATCCTGACCGACGCGATGGCCAGGGGCGGCCCGGTCGCGAAGCGTGCCTTCGAGGCCATGATGCCCATGAGGAAAATCGACATCGCCTCCATCGAGGCGGCGATCCGAGGCTGACCGCCACCTCCCGGCGGGCGCGGCCGCTGCGGAGGTTGCGGCCCGCCGGTGAAGGTGGTCTGATTCCCATGTGACGACATCCGACGCCCATCGAGCCATCGACGCCGTCTGGCGGATGGAATCCGCCCGGCTCATCGCGGGGCTCCTGCGGATGGTGCGCGACCTGGACCTGGCGGAGGAGCTCGCCCAGGATGCCCTGGTCGCCGCCCTCGAGCAGTGGCCCGGAACGGGCGTGCCCGAGAATCCCGGCGCCTGGCTCATGGCCACGGCCAAGCGCCGGGCCATCGACCGGCTGCGGCGGCTCAAGCTGGCGGAGCGGAAGCACGAGGAGCTGGGCCGGGAGCTCGAGGCCCAGCAGGAGACGGCCATGGAGGCCTTCGACGCCGAGCTGGACGACCCCATCGGGGACGACCTGCTGCGGCTCATGTTCATCGCCTGCCACCCGCGGCTCCCGCCCGAGGCCAGGACCGCGCTCACCCTGCGCCTGCTGGGAGGCCTGACCACCGGAGAGATCGCCCGCGCCTTCCTCGTGCCGGAGCCCACCGTCGCGCAGCGCATCGTCCGGGCCAAGCGGACCCTGGCCGAGGCGCGGGTCCCCTTCGAGGTGCCCGGCCAGGCTGAGCTCCGCGACCGTCTGGCCTCGGTGCTGGAGGTGATCTACCTCATCTTCAACGAAGGCTATTCGGCCACGGCCGGCGAGGACTGGATCCGGCCCGGGCTCTGCGAGGAGGCACTGCGGCTCGGCCGCATCCTGGCCGGGCTGGTCCCGCAGGAGCCGGAGGTCCACGGCCTGGTGGCCCTCCTGGAGATCCAGGCCTCCCGCCTGCGGGCGCGCGTGGGGCCCGGCGGCGAACCCATCCTCCTGCTCGACCAGGACCGCGGGCGGTGGGACCAGCTCCTCATCCGGCGCGGCTTGGCCGCCCTGGAGCAAGCCTTGGCGCTGGCCCAGGCGCTGGGTGGCCCCCCGGGCCCCTACACGCTGCAGGCGGCCATCGCCGGCTGCCACGCGCGCGCCCGTGCGGCCACCGACACGGACTGGGCGCGTATCGCCGCCCTCTACGAGGCGCTGGCCCGCCTCATGCCCTCGCCCATCGTGGAGCTGAACCGGGCCGTGGCCCTGGCCATGGCCTCTGGCCCCGCAGCGGGCCTCGAGCTCGTGGATGCGCTGGCTTCCGAGCCGTCACTCAGGGACTACCACCTGCTCCCGAGCATCCGCGGCGACCTCCTCGCGAAGCTGGGCCGCGCCGGGGAGGCCCGGGCCGAGTTCCAGCGGGCGGCCGGGCTCACCCGGAACACCCGGGAGCGGAAGCTGCTCCTCGACCGGGCCGCCGCTTGCGAGCGCGGCTGAGCACACCCAGGCCCCGCACCCCACCCGGAAGGAGATCCCCATGCCCTACATGCTGCTGATCCTGGAACCCCGCGACCAGCGCGCCCTCCGTGACGAGGAGGCGGGGCGTGCCGTCTACGAGCGGATGCTGCGCTTCGCGGAGGAGTTGCAGAATCGCGGCCTGCTGGTGGCCACCCATTCACTCCACTCGGACCGTGAAGCCGTGCGCGTACAGGTGCGGAACGGCCAACCCTCGCTCCTCGACGGCCCCTTCGCTGAATCCAAGGAGATGGTGGGCGGCTTCTTCTACCTCACCTGCCAAACCCGGGAGGAGGCGGTCGCCATCGCCCTGACCTGCCCCGCTGCCGAGTGGGCCACCGTCGAGGTGCGCGAGACGGGCCCCTGCTACGAAGGCACCTGAAGACCACGGTTCGGCAGCCGGATCGCCCCTGGTGGCCCAGACCTTCCGCGACCGGCCGACCCTTGGCCGATCCCCGCCTGGTGTTCACCGGTTCCCTCCTTGGTGATGTCCAGGTCGGTCGTAGATTGGAATGTCCCCGGAGGAGTCATGTCCGCCCTGCTCGCCCCACCTCATCCCGGCTTCTTCGAGGTCCTGGCCACGCGCCGCGCCTACACGACCCTGCTCTACCTGGTGTTCTCCATGGCCACGGGGATCCTCGCCTTCACCTATGCCGTGACGGGGCTGTCGCTGAGCCTGGGCTTGGCCATCCTCATCATCGGCCTTCCCTTCGCGGTGACTTTCCTGGCCGGCACCCGGCTGCTCGCCGTGGCCGAAGTGCACTTGCTGAAGGCCATGGTGGGCGCTGAAGGGGCCGAGGCCCCAGCCCTGCTGCCCGAGGGCGAAGGCTGGTTGGCGCGCCTGAAGACCCTGGTCAGTGACCGCCGCACCTGGACCAGCCTGCTCTACTTCCTGCTGCTCATGCCCCTGGGCATCGCCTACTTCACGGTGCTGGTCACCTCCCTTTCGCTGGGCCTGGGCCTGCTGGCCGTGCCAGTGTTGCGCCTGCTTCATCTCGGCGGCAGCTTCACCGGGGACCTGGGCGGCCTCGCCTGGGTCACCGCCCATCCGGGCCTGGCCGCGGCCCTCTGCGGTCTGGTCGGCCTGGCCCTCGTGCCCCTCACCTTCCACCTGGCCCTGCTGCTGGGCCGCTTCCAGGTCTGGCTGGCCCGCCACCTGCTGGTCCACGCCTAGGGGGGACTGGGATGAAGGGATCAAAAGCTTTTTTGCCACCGATTTCAGTGATTCCAGTGATTCTCTGCTACGAGGCAGCACGGGCGGGCCCATGCGGAAGACTCGCCGCGCGCAATCACCGTCATCACTGAAATCAGTGGCTGAAAAATCTTTCAAGAGGAATCGACCTGGGGACCCCAGAAAGGAGAGCGCCATGACCACTGAGACCAAAGACCGCAACCGCACCGAGGAGATCCGGCTCGAGGGCGGCAAGGTGCTCGACAAGATCAAGGAGCTGATCCACCAAGGCAACATCCGGCGGATCATCCTGAAAAACGAAGAGGGAAAGACGTTCATCGAGATCCCCCTCACTTTGGGCCTGGTGGGTGCCGCCCTGCTGCCGGTCTTCGCCGCCGTGGGCGCCCTGGCCGCCGTGGTCACCCGCATGGTGATCGTGGTGGAGAAGACCGAAGAGCCCTGACGAAGCCCCGGCCTGAGCCGGCGGATGGGCTCCGCCGGCTCAGGCCGCCAGTCTGCGCACCGCCACCAGGGTGAGGTCGTCCCCATGGGGTGAGCCGTCCAGGAAGTGCTCCAGCTCCCCTCGGCAGGAGGCCAGAAGCTCGGGCAGCGGAAGCGCGGCCCCCCGGCGCAGGGAGGCCGCGGCCCGGCCGATGCCGAACTCGCGATCGCCCCGGGCGCCTTCCGTCCAGCCGTCCGTGTAGAGCAGCAGGGTCTGGCCTGGCGCGAGCGCCAGATCCCGTTCGGTGTAGACGGAATCGCAGAACAAGCCGAGCGGGAGACCCCCGCCTTCGATCGGCCGCACCCCGCGACCATCGGCGAGGAGGGGCCGGGGGTGGCCGGCGTTGGCGATCGAGAGCCGTCCGCCTCCATCCAGGCGCAACGCGGCGAGGGTCGCGTAGCTCACGGAGGAGGTGGCTTCCGCGAAGAGCTCGTTGGCCTGCTTGAACAGGTCGGGAAGCGATTTCCCCGTGGGCACCAGCGCCCGGAACAGGGCATGCAGGTGGGACTGCAGCAGCGCGGCGGCCACGCCCTTCCCGGACACGTCGCCGAGGACCAGATGCAGGGGAGCCCCGGGTGCGGCGGCGGGAATGACATCCACATGATCCCCGGACACCACCCCCCGGGGTTCCCAGTGGTAGGCCACTTCCCAGCCATCCTGGACCAGGTGGGTCGGCGGCAGCAGGGTGCGCTGGACCTTCCCCGCGGCTTGGAGATCCCGTTCCAGGGCCCGGCGCTCGGCCTCCGACAGGCATTCCAGACAGACCCGCACCAGGGGATCCTCGCGCAGGCGGTCCGAGGAGATGGGATCGTGGCACACCGCGCAGATGCCCCAGGTGCCGACTTCGATGGCACCGATGGCCCCATCCACCTGCCGCATCAGCTCCACCCAACGTTGTTCCTTCCTTGCGGAGGTCAGCGCGGCGAGGTGGTCACGCCGGGCGACGAGTCGTTCGAGGGTCCGGGCCTCCAACGGCGTCATGGCGTCCTCCCCGCCGCGGCCTCGGCCTGTTTCCGCAACAATGCGATCTGGCCCGCATGATAGGCGTTGTGCTGGAGGATCCCCAGCAGCAGCCCCCGGATGGTGGTCTCCGAGCCCGACCTCGCCTCGTCGAGGCGGGTTTCCTCCAGTTGGTGGACGGCGGACCACAGCCGCCCATGGGCCTCCTCCAGGGCCGTGCAGGTCGCCTGCCAGGTGGTTTCGGAATCCAGCTCGGCGGGGCCCCAGTCCGAGCCTGGCGCGCCCTGGAGCCGCTCAGCTCCGAGGATCTGTCGCTCCGTGTCCCCCAGCCAGTAGGTCAGATGGCCCACGAGCTCCGCGATGGAGTGCGTGGCCGGACTTGGGCGCCACTGGGCCAGGCGACCATCGACACCGGCCAGGAGTTCCATCAGGGCAGGACCGTGCCAGGCACCCCCCCTGAAGCCACGCTCCAGTTGGTCCGCCAGGCGGGTGGGGGCGAGGTCTTGAGACTGGGCCATATATAACCTCCTTGGCAAGGAACGCAGGTTAATATGAAGTCCATTTCTAACCTGTCAATACCTATTTTTGGGTTATAATTGAGGCATGACTGAAGCGCCTCCCCTCCCTGTCCAGGGCCCCTTTGAGTTATCCGGGGGCGACGTCAGCCTGGACTTTGCCAACACCTGGGGCGACCGGGGACGCCCGGACACCGACGACCTGAAGACCTATGCGCACCTCCTGGCCTTCGCTCAGCAGACTGGCCTCCTGGCTCCCGAAGTCGCGGAGGCTCTGGCCACCCGGGCGCAGGCGGAACCTCCGGCCGCCGAGGCCGCCCTCCAGGCCGCCCGTGGCCTCCGGGAGGCCCTGTACGGCCTGTTCTCGGCCCGGTGCCATGGGTTGGAGGTGCCTCCCGGCGACCTGACCCGCCTGAACCGGGCTCTCCAGGCGGCCCTGCCTCACCTCTGCATCGCCTGCGACGCAGCCCCCGCCTGGCGTTGGCGGGAGATGGAACGACACCTCACCGCACCCCTCTGGCCCATCGCCCGGGCCGCGGCGGACCTCCTGACCCGAGAGCCTCCAACCCCGGTCCGGGAGTGCGGTGGCTCCCAGTGCACCTGGCTGTTCCTGGACCTCAGCCGCGGGCACTCCCGGCGCTGGTGTTCGATGACCAGCTGCGGCAACCGGGAGAAAGCCCGCCGCCACTACCAACGCGTCCGAAAGCAGGACCCGGTGGATCCCCCCGATTGATGATCTCTGGATCTCCTTGATTTTCAGGGATGGTGGTGGAAGGATGGGCCGCCTTTCCCTTTTAAATAAGGAGACAACCATGAAAAAGGCAGCCGCACTTGCCCTGCTCCTCGGCGCCCCCCTGGCGGCTCAGACCTTCGAGGTGGGACTCTTCATCGGGCAGCAGCAGTACCCCTCGATCCACTCGGACGTGGCGCCGGGTACCACGCTGACGATGGAAACCGACGATAAGACGGTCGTGGCCGCGCGCTTTGGCTACACGCTGGTGGACCTGGGCCCCGCCTTCTTCCAACTCAACGCCGGCTACCAGCCGGAAGCCAAGGCCACGGTGAAGGGGTCCCTGCCTGGCACGCCTTCGGTGGAGGTCGGCGAATTCAAGGAGAACCACTGGTCAGCGGGGGCCATGTTCAACTTCAAGGCCTTCGTGGCTGTTGGGGCTGGGTTGGAATTCCGCTCCGAGAAACTGTCCGGTGAGTTCAGCGGCAGTTCCGACAGCACCACCTACAACCGCGTGTGGGCCCGGGTGAACGTCGGCTTCGCCATCCCCTCGCCCGTGGTGAAGCCCTTTCTGGGCCTGGAGGCGGCCTTCCCCCTCACCACCAAGAGCAGCGGGGTGGACGTCTCCGCCAGCAACGCGGATGTACTCAAGGCCATGGCGCCCAAGAGCCAGTTCGGCCTCTATGCGGGCATCCGGTTCTGACGCCACCAGTCCAGCGCCCAGCGACGGCGCCCACCGCGAGGCGCTTCGCCGGGCGTTGCCAGCTATGCTGATGGACCCGGAGGTCCACCCGCCATGCACATCCTCGGCCTCGACCACCTGGTACTTCGCGTCACTGACCTGGAGGCCATGACCGACTTCTACACGCGGGTGGTGGGCCTGGGCCTGGACCGGCGGGTGCCCGACCTGGGGCTGGTCCACCTTCGGGCGGGGCGCTCGATGCTCGACCTGGTCTCTGTGGCCGGGAAGCTGGGCGCGTCTGGCGGCGCGGCCCCGGGCGCGGAGGGCCGCAACCAGGACCACTTCTGCCTGCGCATCGACCCCTTCGACGAGGCCGCCTTGCGGGCCCGCTTCGCCGCCCATGGCATCGAGCTGAGCGAGGTTCAGGACAACTATGGGGCCGAGGGCACCGGCCCATCCGTCTACCTCCGGGATCCCGAGGGCAACGTGATCGAGCTGAAGGGGCCCTCGGCCGGCTGAGCGAGCCTCAGGCGCCCTTGTAGAGCGATTCGATCAAGGTCGCGTACATCTCGTTCACCACCCGACGCTTCACCTTGAGGCTGGGGGTCAGCTGGCCGGTCTCCAGGCTCAATTCGTGATCGAGGATGGCAACCTTCTTCACGCGCTCGAAGTTGGAAAGCTGCTGATTGATCTGTTCCACCCTCTCCATCATCAGCTGGTGCACCTCGGGGCGGGCCACCAGGTCGCGGTTGTTGGAGAAGGGGACCTTCTTCTGATGAGCCCAGCGGTGCAGGCTGTCGAAGTTGGGGATGACCAGCGCCGAGATGAAGTTGCGCCGGTCGCCCAACAGGACCGCCTGGGTGATGAACTTGTCCGTCTTGAGCAGCTCCTCGATGGGCTGGGGGGCGATCTTCTTGCCGCCGCTGGTGACGATGATCTCCTTCTTGCGATCCGTGATCTTGAGGAGGCCCCGGGCGCTGAGCTCGCCGATGTCGCCGGTGCGGAAGTAGCCTTCGGCATCGAACGACTCCGCCGTGCCCTCGGGATTCTTCCAGTAGCCCTTCATCACGTTGGGGCCCTGGACCAGGATCTCGCCATCCTCCGCGATCTTCACGTAGGGCTTGCCTTCCCAGGTGTCGTAGATGGGGCGTCCCACCTTGCCGGGAACCACCTCCCCGAACCGGTTGAAGGAGATCACGGGGCTGGTCTCCGTGAGGCCGTAGCCCTCGGTGATGGGCAGGCCGATGGCCCAGAAGAAGGCCATGACCTTGGGTGCCAGGGGCGCGCCGCCGCTGATGGCGAAGCGGATGTTCCCGCCGGTCTTGGCCAGGATCTTCTGGAAGACAAGGTGGCGGCTCCACCAGAGCTGGAACTGGATCCAGAGGGGGATCTTCTGCTTCTCGTACAGGTAGGGCACGGACATGTCCCCGGCCCACATGGCCCAGTGGAAGATGAACCGCTTCACGATGCTGCTGGAGGCCACGCCCTCGCGGACCCGGGCGTAGATCTTCTCGTAGATGCGGGGCACGCTGATGATGATGGTGGGCTTGGTGGCCTGGAGGTCATCACCCACGGTGGCGATGCTTTCCGCGTAGTAGATACTCGCGCCGATACGCATGGTCGAGTAGTGGCCCGCCATCCGCTCAAGGATGTGGGAAAGGGGCAGAAAGGACAGGCAGCGGTCGCCCTTCTTGAGCTGCAGCAGCTGGAGGGTGCGCTCCACGTTGGACACGAGGTTCCCGTGGGTGAGCATGGCGCCCTTGGGATCGCCGGTGGTGCCCGACGTGTAGATGAGCGTCAGCAGCTCCTCCGGCTTCCGCTGGCGGGCCCAGGCCCGCACTTCGGGCCGCCGGGCCTCCAGAGCCTCGCCTTCGGCCATGAGGGTGGAAAATGGGATCACGGAGGGATCGGCGGGGATGCCGTCCATCTGCACCACCCAGGTCAAAGCGGAGTCCGGCCCCTTGGCGGTGAGGGCCTTCCGAGCCTGATCGGCGGTGGAACAGAAGACGATGCGGGCCTCAGAGTGCCGGAGGATGAAGGCGCTCTGGGGGGCATTCAAGGTGGGATAGAGCGGCACGGACGGTAGCCCGGAGATGGCGCACGCGTAATCCACGATGGCCCACTCGGGCCGGTTCTCGCAGATGAGGGCCACAGGCTCACCCGCCTTCAGGCCGCGGGCCTCCAGGGCGAGGGCCAGGCGTTCCACCCGGGCCTGCAGCTCCTGGTGGGAAATGGGCACATAAGTGCCCCCCTTGCGGTAGGCCAAGGCATCCGGGGACTGGAAGGCGCAGGCCTGATAGAACAAGTCGGCAATGGTTTGGACCATGTCTGGCTCCGAGGAAAGGGGGCTTGTTCCGGGATTTGGGTTCAGGGGGCGGGCCGTACCACCACGGATTCGGAGGAGCTGATGCCCCAACTCTGGAGAAAGGCTTCGGGCGCGGACAGCACACCATCGGCCAGGCCTGGAACGAAGCGCACCGCCTCGTGGGCCACCCCGCCACGCCACTGGATCCGCACCTGGGTGATGAAGCCATGGCTGTAAGGCTGGAGGCCCCGCCAACGGGACTCGTGGATGACGCCCAGCTCCACGTGATCCCCTTTCTTGAAGAGGCCGGTCTTCAGCGTCTCCAGCGCCAGGGGAACCGCGGGTTCGAACACCTGGAGGCGCTCCGCTTCCAACAGCGCGAAGGCCGCCTCGAGCACGGCCGTTTCGTTCAGCTGGGTAGAAATCATGATCTGGTGGAAATCCTGGTAGCCATCGAAGTGCGGGATGGCTTTCCGGGCTTCGGGGGAAAGCTTCAGGCCGGCCGTAAGGGCCGGCTCGGGCAGGTAGGTCCAGGGCACCGCATCCAGGGATGGGAAATAGGCCCCCAGGCGCCGGCGCGTATCCAGGGTGCGGGCCGATTCCATGAGCAGGTCGGGCACGCTCCGCCGGATGCTCCCCACAGGCTTGACGGGGCCCGCCTGGAATTCGAACTCCCCTCGTTCCCAGGTCAGGAGTTCGAAGGCGGCGGATTCACCGATGGCCCGCCCACTTTCGGCATGGACCACGGCGCCGCCGCTCACGTAGATGACCCCTTTGAACCGGCCGTTCTGCAGGAGCAGCTGGCCGGTCTTCCTGTTCAGGTGGAGCAGCTGCACCACGTCCGTGATGCTGATGCTTTCAAGAAAACCCCGCAGGTTGCTCATGGGCGCTCCTGGACCCCGCCGGTGCAGGCCAAAGCCGCTCCCGTGGCAGAGACGTGGCGAGGGGCGAAACAGGATGAGTACGGCATGGCCAGGGTCTTACCAATCAGAGAAGCGGACGAGGATGATCGGCGGGGTTGAGTGGTCCATCATTGGACGGCCCACGCTGACCCGGGTCAAGATGGCGAAATCGAGCGGGGCCCAGAGGCAGTGGCAGCGGGCCTGGCCCAGGGAAATCCCGGCCTGGCGGGAAGATCTGTAGCGACACGGGGCATCCTGGCGGGAGCCGCGGACGCCCGGGGCACCGTACACTGCCTGCAGCCTCTGGAGTCCCCATGCCGTACCCCCACCTGCTGGCCCCCCTCGACCTGGGCTTCACGACCTTGCGCAACCGCGTGCTGATGGGCTCCATGCACACGAACCTGGAGGAGGCCAGGGGCGGCTTTGGCAAGCTGGCGGCCTTCTACGCCGAGCGGGCCCGGGGTGGCGTGGGCCTCATCGTCACGGGCGGCATCGCACCCAACTTGCGGGGCCGGCTCGCCCCCTTCGGCTCGCAACTCTCCTGGCCCTGGCAGGTGGGGAAGCACCGCCAGGTGACCGAAGCGGTGCATGCGGCGGGCGGAAAGATTGCCCTCCAGATCCTGCATGGCGGCCGCTACAGCTACCACCCCCTCAGCGTGGCGCCGTCCGCCGTGAAGAGCCCCATCACCCCCTTCAAACCACGGGCCCTCTCCCAGCGCAGCGTCCGGGCCACGATCCGCGACTACGCCCGCTGCGCGGCTCTGGCGAAGAAGGCCGGCTACGACGGCGTGGAGATCATGGGCAGCGAGGGCTACCTCATCAACCAGTTCATCGCCGCCCGCACCAACCGCCGCACGGATGCCTGGGGTGGCAGCTACGAAAACCGCATGCGCTTCCCCGTGGAAATCGTGAAAGCCGTGCGCGCGGCCGTGGGCCCGGATTTCATCCTGATCTTCCGCCTCTCCATGCTGGACCTGGTGCCCGATGGCAGCACCTGGGAGGAGGTCGTGCAGCTGGCCAAGGCGGTGGAGGCCGCCGGCGCCACGATTCTAAACACCGGCATCGGCTGGCACGAGGCCCGAGTGCCCACCATCGGGGCCATGGTGCCGCGGGGCGCCTATGCCTGGGTGACGAAGAAGCTCAAGGGGGAGGTGCGCATCCCCCTCGTCACCACCAACCGCATCAATACGCCCGAGGTGGCCGAGGAGGTCCTGGCGGAAGGCTGTGCGGACATGGTGAGCATGGCCCGGCCCCTGCTGGCCGATGCCGACTTCGTGAACAAGGCCGCCGAGGACCGCGCGCTGGACATCAACACCTGCATCGCCTGCAACCAGGCCTGCCTGGATCAGGTCTTTCAGAACAAGCGGGCCACCTGCCTGGTGAACCCGCGCGCCTGTTACGAAACTGAACTGGTCTTCTCACCCGCCATCGCCCCCAAGCGCATCGCCGTGGTGGGTGGAGGCGCGGCGGGTATGAGTTTCGCCTGCCACGCGGCGGAGCGCGGCCACGTCGTCACGCTCTTCGAAGCGCAGGCGGAACTGGGCGGCCAGGTCAATCTGGCCAAGCGCGTGCCTGGCAAGGAGGAGTTCTACGAGATGCTGCGGTACTTCAAACGCCGGCTGGCCACTGCAGGCGTTACCGTGCGTCTGGGCGAGCGGGCTACCGTGGAACTGCTGGCGGATTTCGAGGAGATCATCCTCGCCTCGGGCGTCCTACCCCGCACGCCGCACATCCCCGGTCTGGACCATCCCAAAGTCATCAGCTATCCCGACCTGCTGTCGGGCCGGAAAACGGCCGGCAAGACGGTTGCCGTCATCGGCGCCGGGGGCATCGGCTTCGACGTGGCGGAATTCCTGGTGCAGCCGGAACCGCAGCTGCAGGTGGGGGCCTACCTGACCGAATGGGGCGTGGATGGTACCCACGCGCACCGCGGAGGGCTGCTGCCCGCACCGCAGCCCCCGGAACCGGCGCGGCAGGTCTTCCTGCTGCAACGCAAGACCGACCGCATGGGCGCCGGCCTCGGCAAGACCACGGGCTGGATCCACCGTGCCGGCCTCAAGGCCATGAAGGTCAAAATGCAGGGTGGCGTCCACTACGAACGCATCGACGATGAGGGGCTCTGGATTCGCGAGGGCAAGGATGCCGACGCGAGATGCCTGGCCGTGGACAGCATCATCCTGTGCGCCGGCCAGGAATCCGAACGCAGCCTCGCGGAACCGCTCCAGGCCAAGGGCCTCTCCGTCCACCTCATCGGCGGCGCCGACCTCGCCACCGAACTCGACGCCCAGCGCGCCATCCGCCAGGGGGCGGAGCTGGCGGCGACGATCTGAAGACATGGTCCACAGATTAATTGCTTTCAGGATTTCTCCGTGATGCAGACCATCTCCAACTCCGCGGCCCGGCGCCTCTTCCTGGGGGCCCAAGGCCTGCTGGACGACCCCACCCGGCGGGCCACGGTGGCGTCGCTCCAAGCCCTCATCGAGCGCCTGGGGTTCGTGCAGATGGACACCATCAACGTGTTGGCCCGGGCCCACGACCTCACCCTGCTCAGTCGCCTGGACGGCTACCAGCCAGAGCAGCTGAGGAAGCTGCTGGAGGACCAGCGCAACCTCTTCGAAGGGTTCACCCACGACGCCTCCGCCATTCCCACGACCTTCTTCCCCCAGTGGAAGCCCCGCTTCGCCCGCGATCGCGCACGCATCCAGGCCCACGCCTGGTGGCAGCACCACTTCCGCGGCACGGACGGCGCGCAGGTGGTGAAGGACGTGAAGGCTCGCATTGAGCGCGAGGGCCCGCTGAAGTCCTCGGAGTTCGAACACCCCGAAAAGCGCGGCCCCTGGTGGGGCTGGAAGCCGCAGAAGGCCGCCCTGGATTTCCTCTGGCGCAGCGGCGAGCTGATGATCCCCCGGCGCGAGGGCTTTCAGAAACTCTACGACCTCACCGAGCGCGTACTACCCGATCACCAGGCCCGGCCTTGCCCCGATCGGGCTGAACACCTGGAGTGGGCCTGTGCCACCGCCGCCGAGCGGCTCTGGGTCTTCACACCCAAGGAGTTGGCGGATTTCTGGGCCGCCCTCGAAGGCCCCGAGGCCAAGTCCTGGTGTGAAGCCGCGGCCAAAGCCGGTCGCCTCGTCCCGGTGCAGGTGGAGGGCGCCGATGGCGAGACCCGCGCCGCCTTCGCCTTGGCGGACTGGGAGGCGCGGCTGGCCAAGCTGCCTGAATCACCGGAGCGGACCCGCCTGGTCTGTCCCTTCGATCCCATCCTCCGCGACCGCGCCCGGGCCCTGCGCCGCTTCGGCTTCGACTACCGCTTCGAGGCCTTCGTGCCCGAGCCCAAACGCCAGTACGGCTACTTCGTCATGCCCATCCTCGAAGGCGAGCGGCTGGTGGGCCGGCTTGACCCCAAGCTGCATCGCGATCGCAGCCTCCTGGAGATCAAGGGGCTCTGGTGGGAGCCCAGCGTCAAGGCTACCAAGGCCCGGAAACGTAGCTTGGACGAGGCCCTGGAACGGCTGGCCTCGTTCGTGGGGGCCCAGGAGATCCAGCTGCCATGACCGATCACCCCAACTACTGGAATGCTTTGTACGAGGACGACGCACGGCCCGGCTGGGACATGGCCAAGCCCACGCCCGTGCTGGCGGAGGCCCTGGCCCACGCGGCGGCCGCGGGACTGGCGCCGGGCGCTTCTGTCGTCGTGCCGGGCTGCGGCTACGGCCACGATGCCGCTGGACTGGAGGCCGAGGGATTCGCAGTCACGGGCCTGGACTTCGCGCCCCTGGCCCTGCAGGGCGCCAGGGCGCGGTACGGCGACCGGATCATCTGGTCATCCGCGGACTGGCTCTCCCCGCAGCTCGGCCCCTCGGGGCCTGTCCCTGCCCCCCCGTGTGCCGCGACGACGTCAGCCGGGATGCTCCGGAAGGAAGGGCCCGCAGGACAACGTGGCTCGTTGTTCAAGGGCCCTGACGTGGCGGAGCGCCCGTCTGGCGTCGTCCCTCTGGGCTGGGGCGGCGGGCGGCACCCCGCTGCGTCAAGCTCGGATCACTTAGAACCACTATGCTCACCTCGCCTTCCTTGCGGGCCACCGCCCGGCGCTCCCAGCGCGGCTCGCGGGGGGGCAGGGACAGGCCCCTGGGACGCCATCTTCGACCACACCTGCTTCGTGGCCATGGACCCGGAGCGGCGCCGGGACTATGTGGAGGCCTGCGCGCGCCATCTGAGGCCCGGCGGTCTTTGGATGGCCGTAATCTTCGACGACGTCCAGGGACGCCCCGGTCCGCCGCATGCCATTCCGCTGGAGACTTGCCGCGAGCTCGCCGACCCGCATTTCGAAATCCTCCACCTCGCGCGAGCGTCCGCCAGTCATCCCCGCCGGGCAGGGCGCGAGCTGCTGATGGTGGCGAGGCGTCGGCAGGATTGACCGGTGCATCTGCGGGGAGCCTTGGCCTAGAATGATCCAAACCCCAGGAGTACCCCATGCGGATGAAGCCTCTGGCCTACCTGTTAGCCCTTTCCACCCTGAGCCTGGCAGCCCAGGACGTGGTGCGCCTGGGCAATCTGAAGTTCGCTCATTACGGTGCCGTGTCCTACATGAAGGAACTCGCCCCGAAGTACAACCTCAAGATTGACGAGCGGATGTTCGCTAAGGGCATCGACATCAACCCCGCCATCGTGGCCGGTGAGATTGACGCCAGCGCGGCGGCCCTGGATGCTGCCATCGCGGGCCGTGCCGCGGGCGTGCCCATTTATGTGGTCGCCGGCTTTGCCCGGGGCGGCGCGCGCATCGTGGTGGGCGCGAACTCGGGCATCAGGTCGCTGAAGGAACTCAAGGGCAAGAAGGTCGGCGTGGCCCGCGGTGGGGCCCAGGAAGTGCTGCTGCTGGCAGAACTGGCCAAGGCCGGCCTCACCTGGTCAGACAAGCCCGGCAAGGATGTGCTGGTGCTCTACCTCCCCTTTGCGGACCTGAACCAGGCCCTCATGGCCAAGAACATCGACGCCATGTGCCAGAGCGAGCCTTACAGTTCCCAGGCCATCAACCGGAAGTTCGGCGTGGAGCTGCTGAAGCCCTATGACACCCCCATCGGCGAGCCCATTCGCGCCCTGGTCATCACCGAGAAGCTCTACAAGGAGCGCCGCGATGTCGCCCGCCGCTTCCTGCTCTGCTTCGTGGAGGCCACCAAGAAGTTCATCGACGATCCCAAGCTGGCCGAGAAGTATGTCCGCGAGAATATGTTCAAGAACCAGATCAGCTCCGAGGACTACCTGGACGCCATCGGCAATTCCCCCTTCAGCTATGACATCACCACGGAACATGTGCAGATCACCACGGACCTGATGGCCAAGTACGGCGTGGGCAAGATGGCGAAGCCGCCCAAGGCGACCGATTGGGTGAAGCTCGACCTTCTGGCCGACGCCAAGAAGCAGCTGAAGATCGACCAGCCGAAGGCGGCTGCTCCCAAGAAGGCGGCTCCCGCCAAGAAGGTGAAGAAGGGATGAAGCGCTACCGGCACGCCGCCTCCGGCATCCTCGTCCCGCTGGCGGCCCTGGCCTTCTGGCAGCTGCTGTCCACCATGGGCTGGGTGAACGCCACCATCCTGCCGTCGCCCATGCAGGTGCTCACCAAGTGGTGGGCCTATCTGCGGCCCCTGGAGGCGTTCGATCCCACCCAGGGCTCGTACCTCAAGTGGTGCTTCTCCGGCGAACTGCCCCAGGACGCCATGGGGAGCCTCTACCGCGTCCTTGTGGGCTTCGCCATCGGCACAGGTCTGGCCCTGCCCCTGGGCCTGGGCATGGGGTACAGCAAGGTGGTCAACGCCCTCTTCAATCCCCTCATCCAGGTGCTGCGGCCCATCCCGCCCATCGCCTACATTCCCCTGTCCATCCTGTGGTTCGGGCTGGGCAATCCACCGGCCATCTTCCTCATCAGCATCGGGGCCTTCTTCCCGGTGCTGATGAACACCGTCACCGGTGTGCAGAACGTGGACAGCATCTACCTGCGCGTGGGCCGCAACCTGGGCGCCTCGCGGTTCACGCAGTTCAAGCGGATCATCCTGCCGGCCGCCACGCCCTACATCTTCACCGGAGCCCGCATCGGCATGGGCACGGCCTTCATCGTGGTGATCGTCTCCGAGATGATCGCCGTGAACAACGGCCTGGGCTACCGCATCCTGGAGGCCCGCGAGTACCTCTGGTCCGACAAGATCATTGCGGGCATGTTCACCATCGGCCTCCTGGGCCTGGGCATCGACACCGTCATGAGCCGCCTCAGTTCGCGCATGCTGCGCTGGCACCGTGGTCTGGAGCAGGGATGAGCATGGACAGCCACATCTCCGTCCAGGGCGTGCACAAGGTCTTCCAGAGCGGCGGCCAGGATGTTTACGCCCTTAAGGCCATCGACCTGGAGATCGTCCGGGGCGAGTTTGTCTGCCTGCTGGGTCCGTCGGGCTGCGGAAAATCCACCCTGCTCAACGCTGTCGCGGGCTTCAGTCTGCCCAGCTCCGGGCACATCCATGTCGACGGCACGCCCGTCACCGCCCCCGGCCCCGACCGCGGCATGGTGTTTCAGGAGTACGCGCTGTTCCCCTGGATGACCGTGGAGCAGAACATCGCCTTCGGACTCCAGATCAAGGGCGACGCCAAAGCCGCCATCCAGGCCAAGGTGGACAGCCTGCTGGAGCTGCTGCACCTCCAGGATTTCCGCAAGCGCTATCCCAAGGACCTGAGCGGCGGCATGCGACAGCGCGTGGCCATCGCCCGGGTGCTGGCCCTGGACTCGCCCATCATGCTTATGGACGAGCCCTTCGGCGCCCTGGACGCCCTCACCCGCCGCAACCTGCAGGACGAGCTGTTGCGTCTGTGGACCGAGCTGAAGAAGACCATCCTCTTCGTCACCCACAGCATCGAGGAGGCCCTCTACCTGGCGGACCGCACGGTGGTGATGACCTATCGCCCCGGCACCATCAAGCGCGACCTGCGCGTGGACCTGGCCCGCCCCCGCGACGTGGCCAGTCCCGGCTTCAACGCCCTGAAGAAAGAGCTGAGCCTGCTCCTCATGGAAGAGCAGAACCGGCACGAGCAGGACGAGTTCCGGGGCGCGGCGGTGGACTAGCAAACCCTTACGGGGCGTGACTCGCCGCGGGGCTGGAAGCCAGGCGATCGTGCCACAAAAGCATCTCGATGCCGACATTCAACCGGTATTCCCGCCCCCAGTGGTGGGCCCGGTTCCACTCGATCTCCGGGGCGACGAGGTAGTAGATCCACCGGTTCCGCAATTCACGTTTAAAGAAGAACGTGAGGAGGTACATGTTCTCCTGCCCCGGCGTGCCGTAGACGCCGAACCGGACGCTCGTACCCCGGGCCATGTCCCCGCCGTTGATGCGGCGACCGATGTCGCTTTCCCGGAGGAGTTCCGTGATGTAGCCGAGGCTGAGGCTGACCTCCCACTCCCAGCCTCGGCCGCCGTTCTGGGTCGCCCAGTCGACCTCCCGTTTTTTCTCGCTCCACTTGAAGGAAGCGGCCGGCCGAAGGTTCCAGAAGCCCTGCCACCGGTCCCCCATCAGGGAGGTGATTTCGCCGGTGCCATCCTTGCTCTCCCAGTACAAACGCTCGAAGGGATAGACCTTCCAATGCCCCGCGGTCCACGTCGGACTCCAGTCCAGATGGGTGTAGAGCTGCGGGTGGAGGCTTGCCTTCAGCCCCAGGGTCGCGTGGAATTCGTCTGTCCAGCTTCGCTCAACTCCGATCCGTGCGGTCCTCTGCCCTTCAATGGGAGGCGTTCCTGGGGTCAAGGTCGGATCCAGGGTGCTCACTTTCAGCTTCAGGAAGCGGTCCGCGTTGGGAAGAAAGATTTTCGCGTCCAGGTCGATGGTGCCCTTCGAGTGGAACCGATCCGCTGCATCGAGATCCAGCAGCCCATACAGGCCCAGGCGCAGCTCAAGGGGCGGCACCGGCAGGGGCTGTTCAGTCCCCTTCCGCACGAACCAGCGGTCCAGCCGCTCCACGCGGGGTTGGAGAAACTGATACGTCCGCATCTGGTAGAGATCCAGCTTCTCGCCGAACGTCGTCGGGGCGGGAGGTCCAGGCGCCTCGTCTGCCCACGCGAACCCGGACCCCGCCATCAACAGGGGGGGCAGCACCACAGCTCTGAGGCAGCTACGGAGTCGGGGGAAGGCTCGCACCAGGCCCACCTTCGCAAGGCAGGCAAGTGTCCCACCAAACGAAGTGAGCGAGTTATCCAAAGTGGAAAAAACAGGCAAGTCGCCTTCGAAGGCGATCCCGGCTACCGCTTCGGGCAGGTCGACACACCTAGCACGGTGTAGAGCGGGCAGAACCCCGTGAAGGCGGTCATCAGGGGCACGACACCGATGAGGCCGAACCAGCGGGCTTTGCCTTCCAGCAGAAAGACGAGGCTCAACAGCACGAGGCCCGCGACGATCCGCACGGTCTTGTCGAAGCTTCCGATGTTCACCTGCATAGGACCTCCTTCAGGAAAGGGGCAGAGAGGGCGGCAAGGAAGGCAGGACCTCCCCGCGGCCTCGGGTGGCGAGGGCCACGGCCAAGGTCCAAAGGGGGGCGAGATTCAGGTAGGGCACAGCTTCGGTGACGAAGGAGGGCAGGAAGGCCCAGTGGAAGCCGAGCATGGCCCACAGGATGATCATGGTGATCAGATCGAGGCCTGCGCCCAGGAACCAGCCCATGGGGCCCGTGAGATCCGCCGGCACCTGGATGGCGTCCACAGCGAGCGCGATGGCCCAGGCCAGGCGGATGCGAGTTCTACTGAGGGGTTGGAGCATGGCGGAATTCTACGCTTCGGCCTCCCGAATGCGAGACATTGAGGGGCCCGTTTCCTGGACGCGCCCATGACCTCCACCTCCGCCACCTTCTCTGGCCCCCCCATCCGCGGCATCCTCTTCGATTTCGGCAACGTCATCTGCACCTTCGACAATCGCCGGATTCTCACCGCCCTCGCGCCTCTCTGCGGTCAGCCACCCGAGGTGCTGGAGCAGCTCATCCAAAGCTCCGACCTTCCCGCAACCTACGAATCCGGCGCCATCACGTCGCAGGAATTCCTGGCCGGCATGTCGTCCCTCTGCGGCCACACCCTCTCCGAAGACACCTTCGTGCCCGCCTTCACGGACATCTTCACGCCCATCACCCCCACCTTCGAGCTCATCCGGCGACTGAAACCCCGATACCGGCTGGGTCTGGTGTCCAACACCAATCCCTGGCACGCAGACCGTGTGATCCGAACCACCGAGGTCTTCCCCCTCTTTGACGCCGTCACCCTCTCCCACGAGGTTCGCGCCCTCAAACCTGATCCCCGGATCTTCGAGGACGCCTTGGCCAAGCTGGGCCTGCCGCCCGAAGCCTGTGTCTTCATCGACGACATCCCCGCCTTCGCCGCGGCCGCCACCACCCTGGGCATGCACGGGATCACCTACACAGGACCCGAAGCCCTCCTGGCAGATCTGCATGCCTTGGGGGTGGATGCCTAGGGTCTCCCCTAGAGATTGATCTCCGCAAGCGCCTTCATGACCAGATCGGCACAGGCCTGATACCGTGCCCGACCAGTCAGGTCGGCGGGAAGACTCGCGAAATCGACCGGTGGCCCGGCCACGATGGTGATCCGGCCCGGCCGGGGCCAGGTTGTCCCCCGCCCCCAACACTCGAAGGCGCCGAAGATCCGCACGGGGACCACGGGCACGTCACCCTTGGCGATGATGAAGCCGATGCCAGCCTCGGCCTCCTGTATGGTGCCATCGGGCGAGCGCGTTCCCTCAGGGAAGATGAGCACGCGATTCCCTTCCTTGAGCAGGCTCAGGATGCGTTTCATGCTGGCGAGATCGCCCTTGCCAAGATCCACGGGCAGCACCTGGATCCGGGGCAACAACCACCCCAAAACGCCCTTGAAGAGGGACTTCCGGGCCAGGTAGTAGATGGGTTTCCGAAAGGCGGCACCTACGGCGGCCGGATCCAGGAAGCTCACATGATTGGCCACGATCAAGGCACCCCCGGATTCGGGAAGGAACTCCCGGTGGAGGGTGCGGTGCCGGAAGAAGATGCGGCCGGCGATGCGCGATAAGGTGTGGACAATCCAATAGATCATGGGCGGCAGTCAGAAGGAGTCATGGGGTAGCGACCAGTCTCAGCCTAGGGAACCGCGGCCCTCTTGTCACCAACGCGCCTTGCCCGTGGCCCGCTCGATGCGAATGCGCACCACCGCCGTGCGGGGGAGATCTTTGCTGATTTCGCCCTCCACCAGATCGGGATGCCCCGCAGCGAAACGCTGGCCCAGGGCCCGGAGCGCCGCACGCTTCTCCCACTCGTCCGTGAGCAGCTCCGCCTGGCCGAACAGGATGACGCTCGCGTAGCGGGTGGCCAGTTCCAGGGGCAGGGGTTCGGCCAGGGTGACGGCGCAGTACGAGACCTTGGGGTTGAAAGCCAGGTTGGCCAATTTGTGGCCCACCGTGGCGCAATGGATGATCAGATTTCCGTCCACGACCACATGGTTCACAGGCACGGCGTAGGGCCAGCCGTCCGCATCCACCGTGGCCAAGACGCCCCACTCCGCCTCTTCCAGAAGCTTCAGCGCCGCCGCCACGTCCAGGGCCCGGTCCCGCCGCCGGATGGGTTGGTTCGGCACGCTCATGTTCGGTCCTTTTGCTTCATCGCCAACCAGTTCAGGGCCTCCAGCGGCGTCATGCGGCTGAGGTCCAGGGCTTCCAGCTCGCCGCGCAGCGCATCCGGCTCAACCTCGAACAACGGCAGGGCGGGTTGTGAGGGCATGGGCGCCCGGGGTGGGGCTTCGGGTGCCTGGGCCAGGAGGCGCTGAGCCTTCTGGATGACGGATTTCGGAAGGCCGGCCAGCCGCGCCACCTGGATGCCATAGCTGCGGTCCGCGGGGCCCGGCGCCACGCGATGGAGGAAGTGCAGCTGCTCCTCCCACTCCTGCACTTCCACGTGGAGGTTCTGGATGCGGGCGTCGTCCGCGAGCTTCGTCATCTCGAAGTAGTGGGTGGCGAACAGCGTCCGCGGCGCGCCGCCCTTCAGGTCGCGGAGGAACACGGCGATGGCTTCGGCCAGCGCCAAGCCGTCCCGCGTGGAGGTACCCCGGCCGATCTCGTCCAGGATCACCAGGCTGGCGGCGGTGGCCTGGTTGAGGATGCGCGCGGTCTCCGTCATCTCCACCATGAAGGTGGACTGGCCCTTGGCCAGCTGGTCCGAGGCGCCGATGCGCGTGAAGATGCGGTCCACCAGGCCGAAGCGCATGAGCTCCCCGGGCACGAAGGAGCCCGTCTGGGCCAGCACCACCAGGAGGGCCGCCGTGCGCAGGAAGGTGGACTTGCCGCCCATGTTGGGGCCCGTGACCACCGCCATGGGCTGGGCCGCGCTGAACTGCAGATCATTGGGAATGCACTCGCGGCCGAGGCGCGCCTCCAGCATGGGGTGACGGGCGGAGGCCAGCACCAGCTCGCGGTCCTCGCCCAGCTCGGGCCGGGTCCAGCCCGAGAGCCGCGCCCGCTCTGCCAGCGCCGCCAACACGTCCAGGGCGGCCACGGCGCGGGCGAGGCGCGTGAGGTCCGCGCGATGTTCCAGCACCAGGGCCAGCAGGCGCTGGAACTGGATGCCTTCCAGGCGCCCCTGGTCGCTCTCGGCGCTGAGGAGCCGCTGCTCGAAGGCCACCAGCTTCTCCGTGGTGAAGCGCTCGGCGTTGGCCAGGGTCTGCTTGCGCAGGAAGTGTGCGGGCACGGCGCCCAGGTTGGACTTGGTGATCTCGAAGTAGTACCCGAAGACCCGGTTGTACTTGATCTTCAGGCTGTTGATGCCGGAGGCGGCGCGTTCCTCCTCCTCGAGGTCCAGCATCACCTGCTTGGCGTCCCGGGCCAGGCGGCGTACAGCGTCCAGCTCTGCGTCCACCCCTTCGCGGACAACCCCACCCTTCTCCAGGTCCAGCGGGGGTGCCTCGGCGAGGCAGCGCTGAAGTTCCGTGAGCAGCGGCGTGCAGAGGGGCGTGTCGCCCGGCCATAGGCCAAGCTCCCCCACCTCGGAGGCCCAGCCCTCGTCCTGGATCCGTGCGGGCAGCTTCTGGAGCACGGCCAGGCCCTCGCGGAGCTGGGCCAGTTCCGGCGGCGTCGCCAGGCTCAGGGCCACGCGGCCCAGCAGGCGATCCAGATCCGGCACCTGGCCCAGCAGGGTCTGGATGGGTGTGCGGCGGCGATCCTCTGTGAGCCAGGCCACCTGGGACCAGCGGCGCTCCAGGGCTGCGCGGTCCCTCAGAGGCTGCTCCAGCCAAGCCTTCAGCAATCGGGAACCCAGGCGCGTACGGCACTGGTCCAGCAAGGCCAGCAGCGAGCCCGCACGGCCGCCGTCCAAGCCGTTGGCCAGCACTTCCAGGTGCCGGGCGCTGGTGGCGTCCAGCAGCGGGCCCGCCGCGCCCAGCTCCAGAGAGACGCCCTGAAGGTGCGCGGGGCGGCCTTTCTGAGTGGCCTCCACGTGGTCCAGCAGCGCCGCCAGGGCGCCGAGCGCGGCCGGATAGGGATCGAGGCCCACGCCTTCCAGGTGCTGCCAGCCGAAGAAGGCCAGCACCTGCTGCTTCGCGCGCGAGGGCTCGAAGCGCCAGGCAGGCAGGCGCGTGCGGGCGGCCTCAAGCTCGTGGATGTCCTCGGCGCCTTCCGCCAGGATCAGTTCCTGGGGACCAAGGCGCTCCAGGGTGGCTCGCAGGGCTTCCTCGCCCTCGCCCGGCAACACCCGCAGTGCGCCGGAGGCCAGCTGCAGCAGGGCCAGGCCCCACATCGATCCAGCACGGTGGAGCGCGCACAGCCAGCGGGCGTCATCATCCAGCCAGGTGCCGGGCGTGATGATGCGCTTGATGGCACGAGGCAAGAGGCCCTTGACCTCCTCGGCCTTGGCCGTGGGCTCGGCGATGGCCGCGGAGAAGCCCGCCGCCAGCAGCTTAGGGAGGTAGGACTCCAGGGCAAAGTGGGGCACGCCGCACATGGGCGTCTCGGATTCGGAGCCCTTGCCGCGGAGCGTGAGCGCGATCTCCAGCACCGGTGCCGCCCGCACGGCATCCTCGCCCAGGATCTCGTAGAAGTCCCCCATCCGCGTGAGCAGCACGGCCTCCCCCGCCTCGCGCTTGAGGCCGGCGATCTGCTGCAGCATCGGGGTGGACATGGGGGTCGTTCCTTGAAGAAAAGAAATATGAATTAAGCGGAGGGTTGCGGAGGGACGGAGGAGAGCGGAGGAACCCTGGAGTTCAAGATGCGTTTGATCCCACCGTCCCTCATGGGCCACCGCCAGAAATTCAGCAGGAAACCGATTCGTTTTGAAGAACAGCGAAGGTAGGTAAGGAGCTGCGCTTCGTGAAAATCGGTGAGGTGGTCGACGGTCTTCAGCTCCAACACGATTTGATCTTCCACCAGCAGATCCAATCTGTACGCGACAGGCACCCGTAGATCCTCGTAGGTGATCCCGATCGGCGCCTGGCGCTCAACTCTCAGACCGGCCTTCTCAAGCTCGTAATTCAGGCAGGCCTCGTAGGCGCTTTCCAGCAGTCCGGGCCCCAAGGCCCGTTGGACCTTGATTGCACAACCCAAGATGATCTCCGTAAGGGATGCCCATTCGAGATCTCCGCTTTCCTCCACCACTCTGCTTTCCTCCGCTTCTTTTCAGCGTCCTTCCTACCCGTACACCTGCCCCTGGACTCAATCGAGAAAGCTCGATCTTCCCACAGCCTCGCCGTTGCCGCGAAGATGGAGCCATGGAACGCGTGGACTGCATCGTCATCGGAGCCGGCGTCGTGGGCCTGGCCCTGGCGCGGCACCTCGCCCAGACGGGGCACGAGGTGGTGGTCCTGGAGGCCGAAGACCGCATCGGCACGGGCATCAGTTCCCGCAACAGCGAGGTCATCCACGCGGGCATCTACTATCCCGCGAATTCGCTCAAGGCGCGGCTCTGCGTGGCCGGCAACCGGGCCCTCTACGCCTTCTGCGAGGCCCACCACGTGAACCACCGCCGCTGCGGCAAGCTCATCGTGGCGGCGGACGACACGCAGATCGAGGCCCTGCGGCAGCTGCGCCTCCGGGCCGAAGCCAACGGCGTGGCTGATCTCCAGTGGCTGGAGGCCAATGAGGCCCAGCGCCTGGAACCGCGGCTCCGCTGCGCCGCAGCCCTGCTCTCCCCCAGCACGGGCATCGTCGACAGCCACGGCCTCATGCGGGCCCTGGCCCTGGACGCCGAACGCACCGGTGCAACTATGGTGCTGAAAAGCCCCGTCGTCGGCGGCATGGCCACGGCGGAAGGCCTGCGGGTGGATGTGGGCGGCGCGGAGCCCATGAGCCTGCTGGCGGAGCGGGTGTTCAACTGCGCCGGCCTGGGGGCCCTGGCGCTGGCCCGCACCTTCGCCGGGATCCGCCTGGAGGCCCTCCCGCCCCTGCCTCGGCAGTTCGCCAAGGGCAACTACTTCAGCCTGGCCGGCACCGCGCCCTTCTCGCGGCTGGTCTACCCCATCCCGGACCAGAGCCACCTGGGCGTGCATCTCACCCTCGACTTGGCCGGCCAGGCCCGCTTCGGGCCCGACGTGGAGTGGATCGACCACGAGACCTACGACGTGGATCCCCGCCGCGCCGACAGCTTCTACGCGGAGGTCCGCAAATACTGGCCCGGTCTGCCGGACGGAGCCCTCCAGCCGGCCTACGCGGGCATCCGTCCCAAGCTGCACGGCCCCGGCGAGACCGCGCCTGATTTCCTCATCCAAAGGGAGGACATCCATGGAGTTCCCGGCCTGGTGAACCTCTTCGGCATTGAATCACCAGGCCTTACGGCCAGCCTGGCATTGGCGGAGGAGGCCATCCGATAAGGTTTTTCCACTCGGCACTAAAATTTTTGAAGAAAATTTTAGTGCATTGACATCATATTTGGCCCACCCTGGAAGCCGAGGTGTTCCATGTCCCTCCTTCCCTTCACCCAGAAGGCCAACGACGCCCTGGTGGCGGCACGGCAGCGGGCGGTGCAGGATCAGCATCCGGAGCTGGTGCCCCAGCACCTCTTCGGGGCCCTGCTGGCGCCCGAGGCGGGCCTGCATCCCCTGCTGGAGCGGGCCGGCCTGGCGCCGGAATCCATCCAGGGCCTGGCCGAGGCGGCCGAGGACCTGGTGGCGAAGCTGCCTCGTGCGGTGGGCGGCGCGGAGCCCCAGATCGGCCCGGCCTTCCGCCATTTCCTGGAAGTCGCCAGCGACACAGGCCGAGGGCTCGGCGACCGCTTCCTCGCCACGGACGCCCTGCTGCTGGCCCTGGCCAATGCCCACACGGATGCCAAGAAGGTGCTGGAACGCTTCGGCCTGGACCGGAAGACGCTGGAGTCCGCCATCCGCGAGACCCGCAAGGGCTCGAAGGTGGAGGACGAAAAGGCTGAAGAGAAATTCGCCAGCCTGGAGAAGTACGCCAAGGACTACACCGCCCTGGCCGCCGCCGGGAAGCTGGATCCCGTCATCGGCCGCGACGAGGAGATCCGCCGCGTGCTGCAGGTGCTCTCGCGGCGCACCAAGAACAACCCCGTGCTCATCGGCGAGCCCGGCGTGGGCAAGACCGCCATCGTGGAAGGCCTGGCCCAGCGCATCCACAAGCGCGATGTGCCGGAGAGCCTGAAGGGCCTGCGGGTCATGGGCCTGGACATGGGCTCGCTGGTGGCCGGCACCCAGTACCGCGGCCAGTTCGAGGAGCGCCTCAAGGGCGTCATCGAGGAGGTCGAGAAGGCCGAGGGCCAGATCGTCCTCTTCATCGACGAGCTGCACCTGCTGGTGGGCGCGGGCGCGGTGTCGGGCGGCATGGACGCCGCCAACCTGCTGAAGCCGGCCCTGGCGCGGGGCGAGCTGCGCTGCATCGGCGCCACCACCCTGGACGAGTACCGCAAGCACATCGAGAAGGATGCCGCCCTGGAGCGCCGCTTCCAGCCCGTGCTGGTGGACGAGCCATCGGTGGAGGACGCCATCTCCATCCTGCGCGGCCTGAAGGAGCGCTACGAGCTGCATCACGGCGTGCGCATCCAGGATGCCGCCCTGGTGGCCGCGGCCCACCTGAGCCAGCGCTACATCTCCGACCGGTTCCTGCCCGACAAGGCCGTGGATCTCATGGACGAGGCCGCCGCCGCCGTACGCATGCAGATCGACAGCCGCCCTACGGAGATCGACGTCCGCGAGCGCCGCGAGATGCAGCTGCAACTTGAGAAGCATTCCCTGACGAAGGAGAAGGACGCCGCCAGCCGCGCCCGGCTGGCCGATCTGGAGAAGGAGCTGGCCGAGCTGAATGAAGACCTGAGCCACCTGCGGGCCCAGTGGGAGAACGAGAAGAAGGTCATCGAGGGCACCCGGGGCCTCCAGAAGAAGCTGGACGACCTGCGCATCGAGCTGGACCAGGCCAAGACGAGGGGCGAGTACGAGCGGGCTTCGCGGCTCGAGTACGGCGAGATCCCCGCCCTGGAGAAGCAGATCGCCGCCACCTCGCCCAAGGAGAGCGCCATGCTGCGCCTGGAGGTGGGCGAACCCGATGTGGCCGCCATCGTGAGCCGCTGGACCGGCATCCCCGTGAGTCGCATCCTCGAAGGCGAGGTGGAGAAGCTGCTGCACATGGAGGCACGCCTTGGCGAGCGCGTGGTGGGCCAGGATCCGGCTCTGACGGCCATCTCCGATGCCCTGCGGCGCAACCGGGCCGGCCTGGGCGACCCCAAGCGGCCCATCGGCAGCTTCCTCTTCCTGGGTCCCACGGGCGTGGGCAAGACGGAAGTGGCCCGCGCCCTGGCGGAGTTCCTCTTCGACGACGAGAACGCCCTGGTCCGCATCGACATGAGCGAGTTCACCCACGAGGCCGATGCCACGCGCCTCATCGGAGCCGCGCCGGGCTACGTGGGCTACGAGGAGGGCGGCCGCCTCACGGAGGCCATCCGCCGCCGCCCCTACGCCGTGATCCTGCTGGACGAGATGGAGAAGGCCCACCCGCGCACCTTCGACCTCTTCCTCCAGGTGCTGGAGGACGGCCGCCTCACGGACGGCCAGGGCCGCACGGTCAACTTCCGCAACACGGTGGTGCTCATGACCACCAACCTGGGCAGCCAGGCCATCTTCGACGCCGGCGGCGATACCTCGAAGGCCCAGGTGGCCGTGCAGGCCGCCCTGCACGGCCACTTCCGGCCTGAGTTCCTCAACCGCCTGGATGAAGTCGTCATTTTCCGGTCTCTCAGCCAAGACGACATGAAGGCCGTGGCCCGAATCCAGCTCAAGCGCGTGGAGGCCCTGCTTAAGGAGCAGCGGCTGGACCTGGAGGTGCCGGAGGACGCGCTGGACTGGCTGGCTTCCGAGGGCTTCGACCCCCACTACGGCGCACGTCCGCTCAAGCGCCTCATCCAGCAGTCTGTCGTGAACCCCCTGTCCCGCCTCATCCTCCAGGGCCAGCTCCAACCCGGCGGCCGGGCCCTGCTCTCGGTCCGCGACGGCCAGCTCCTGGTCGAGGGCGAAGCCGTCCAGTAGCCGCCCTCGTCCGGCAACCGTTCACCTGGCGCTCCGCTTGGTTTGAGGCGGTTTAGGTAAAAAAAGCCTATTCATGCGAAACTTGCCATCAACTTGTCCTCATCCGATGAGGTTCAGGCCAACGGAGCCGGTGTGACCCTCTCCTCTCCCATCCCTATCCTCATCGTGGACGACGAGGCGGACCTCCGGAATCTGCTGGTGGAAGCCCTGGCGGACGAGGGCTACGCCGCGGAAGGTGCCGAAGATGGCGCCCAGGCCTTGAAGCTGGTGCGGCAAAGGCATTTCCCGGTCATCTTCACCGACCTGAACATGCCGGGTGGACTATCCGGCCTGGAGCTGCTGCGGGCCATCCACGAAGAGGATCCGCGCAGCCTCGGCATCCTCATGACCGGCTACGCGACCACGGAATCGGCCATCCAGGCCCTCAAGCGCGGGGCCTACGACTTCATCCAGAAGCCCTTCAAGCTGGTGGAGATCGAGGCCAGTCTGGGGCGGGCCCTGGAACACTACCGATTGCTGCGGGAGAACGAGGAATACCAACAGAACCTGGAATGCATGGTGCAGGACCGAACTCAGGAGATCCTCGGCCTGAAAAACGACATCGAGCGACTGTTCGAAGGCTTCGTGAACGCCTCCGTGACCGCCATCGAGGCCCGCGATCCCAGCACCTCCGGCCATTCGAGCCGCGTGGCCGAACTCACCGTGGGCCTCGCGGAAGCCGTGAGCCTGACGCCGAACGGTCCGTACGGAGAACTCCAGTTCACCCCGGTCCAGATCCGCGAGATCCGCTACGCGAGCCTGCTGCACGACTTCGGCAAGGTAGGCGTTCGCGAGCAGGTGCTGGTGAAGGCGAAGAAGCTCCACCAGGAACGCCTGGAGAGCATCTACCAACGCCTTCACCAGCGCGCCCTCGAAGCCATGCGGGACCGGATGCTGGACGCCTGGGCCCGGGGGCAGACCTTCGATCATGACCAGCTCGGGCGGCTGCTGCGGGAGCAGGAGGAAGAGACCCGGCGCATCATGGACCTGGTCCGGCGCAGCAACGAACCCACCGTGCTGCCCCAGGATGTGGCCCAGGAGTTGGACACGCTGGAGGACCTCACCTACCAGCACTGGAGCGGGGACCGCCGCATCCTCTTCGAGCCCAGCGACCTTGATCTGCTGCGGATCCCCAAGGGCAGCCTGTCCCTCGAGGAACGCGAGGAGATCCAGAGCCACGTCACCCACACCTACCGCTTCCTCATTCAGATTCCGTGGACGATCGAGCTGGCGGCCGTGCCCGACATCGCCTACGCCCACCACGAGCGAATGAACGGGCGCGGCTACCCTCGGCACCTGACCGAACCCGACATCCCCGTGCAGAGCCGCCTGATGGCCGTGACCGACGTGTACGACGCGCTCACCGCCTCTGACCGTCCCTACAAGGCCGCCGTAAGCGTGGAACGGAGCCTGGAGATCCTCGACCAGGAGGCCAGGATGAACCTGCTGGATAAGGAGGCGCTGCGCATCTTCATCGAGGCCCGGATCTACGAGCGAACCCTGGGCCACGGGAGGACGGCCGCCTCATGACCGATCCGCACCAGCTTCTCTGGACCGGCTTTCGCGGCGTGGATGCCCACGCGGTGGAACTGCCGTTCACGCCGGGTGGTCTCATCCTCTTCGCCCGGAACCTGGATCCAGACCCCGAAGCCGGCCCCTCACGTTGCCGGGCGCTGGTGGACGGCCTCCAGGCTCGCTATGGGGGGGAGCTGCCCCTGGCCGTGGCCCTGGACCAGGAGGGTGGTCCCGTGAGCCGCCTGCGGCCCTGGGTGGGCCCCACACCGCCCCTCCGGCAGATCTGGACCCGCGGCGGCACGGAGAGATGTGCCGCCTGGGGCCGACTCTGGGGCGAAGGCCTCCGCCTGCTGGGCTTCAACGTGGACTTCGCGCCCGTGGTCGACCTCTGGGACGGGCACCCCGAGGCCGGCATCGGCGACCGGGCCGCCAGCGCCGATCCCGCCGAGGTGGCCGCCGCCGCGGGGGCCTTTCTCCACGGCCTCGAATCCACCGGCGTCCGGGGCTGTCTGAAGCACTTCCCCGGCCTCGGTGGCACCACCCTCGACAGCCACCAGGGCCTGCCCGAGCTCTCAGCCACCACCCAGGTGGACTTCAACGCCAAGGCCTTCATCCCCCTGGCCCATCCCGATCGGCTGGTGATGGTGGCCCACCTGCGAACGCCCGCCTCGGCCCCCCTGCCCGCCAGCCTGCACCGCGGTTCCGTGGCCTCGAACCCCTGGGGCATCCAGGGCCGCTTCCTGCCGGACGATCTGGAGATGGGTGGCTGCGCCGACTGGAGCTGGGACGACCGCGTGCGCCTTGCCCTTGAAGCGGGCCACCAGTGGCTGCTGGTCTGCCAGACGCCCGAAGGCTGGTCCGCCTGCGCCGATGCCGCGGCCCGCCTGCCCGAATCCCTCTGGCAGGCCCCTCTCCAGGCGACCCGCGTCATGCGCCGGAACCTGGCCCGCGCCATCCCGTTCGATCCTCGGGCCTGGGAGACTTGGCGCGAGCAGCTGCGCCAAGCGGTCCACCGGGACAGCTGATGGCCGGCCGCGTCCTCATCGTCGACGACAACGCCATGATCCGCAACGAGATCAAGGCAGTCCTGCTGCGGGATGGCGAATTCACCCACTTCCTGGAGGCGGCGGATGGCCTCACCGCCTTCAAGACCATCATGGAGACCCCCCCAGACCTGGTGCTTTGCGACCTGGTGATGCCGGGCTTCGACGGGCTGAAGTTCCTGGGCCTCAAGGCCAGCCGCAAGGAGCTGGAGCAGATTCCCGTGATCATGCTCACCGCCGAGGACGACCTGGACCGCAAGGCCGAGATCCTGGAGCGGGGCGCCTCTGACTACGTCACCAAGCCCTTTCATGAGAAGGAACTGCTCGCCCGGGTGCGCATCCACACCAAGCTCAAGCGGCTCCAGGACGAATTGAGAGAGATGAACACCCGGCTCGAAGCGCAGTCCGTCACCGACGCCCTCACGGGCCTGGCGAACCGGCGCCTCCTCATCTCCCGGCTGAACGAGGAGGTGCGGCGAGCGCGGCGCACCATGGTCCCCCTCTCGTTGGTGATGATCGACATTGACTACTTCAAGCTTGTGAACGACACCTACGGTCATCCCATGGGCGATGTGGTGTTGCGCAATATCGGCGCCATGCTGAACACCAGCCTCCGGGCCACGGATCTCGCCGCGCGCTACGGTGGCGAGGAGTTCACCCTGGTGCTTCCCTATACCGACGCCACCGCGGCCATGCGGGTTGCGGAAAACCTGCGAGAGAAGTTCGCCAACCTGGATCACCTCCTGGGCAACGCGACCCTCCGAAAGACCATCAGCCTGGGGGTCGCCGCCCGCGAAGGCAAGGCCGAGATCCCAGATGCCGAGGAGCTCCTGAAGCGGGCCGACGAGGCCCTCTACCGCGCCAAGCAGGGCGGCAGGAACCGAGTGGAGCGGGCGGAGTAGGTTTCGGCTGTCAGCCACTACAAAAAGGACGCGGCCCGAAGGGCCGCATCCTTTCCCACTGATAGCTGAGAGCTGACAGCCTACTTGGCAGCGGCGCGCAGCGCCTCCACCTTGTCCGTCTTCTCCCAGCTGAACTCGGGGCGGCCGAAGTGGCCGTAGGCGGCGGTAGCGCGGTAGATGGGGCGGCGCAGATCCAGGGCCTCGATCATGGCCTTGGGAGTGCAGCTGAAGACCTCGCGCACGGCGCGGACGATGGCCTGATCGGACACCTTGCCCGTGCCGAAAGTGTCCACGGCGATGGAGACGGGCTCGGCCACGCCGATGGCGTAGGCCAGCTGGATCTCGCAGCGATCCGCCAGACCTGCCGCCACGATGTTCTTGGCGATGTAGCGGCCCATGTAGGCAGCGCTGCGGTCCACTTTGCTGGGATCCTTGCCGGAGAAGGCGCCGCCCCCGTGGTGGCCACTGCCGCCGTAGGTGTCGACGATGATCTTGCGGCCCGTGAGGCCCGTGTCGCCCATGGGCCCGCCCACCACGAAGCGGCCGGTGGGGTTCACGTGGAAGATGGTCTGGGCGTCCAGCAGCTCCTGCGGCAGCGAGGCCTTGATCACGTCCTGGATGACCGCGTCGCGGATGCAGTTCTGGGTGATGTGCTCGTCGTGCTGGGTGGAGATGACGACGGTGTGGATGCGCTGGACCTTGTCCCCGTCGAATTCCACCGTGACCTGGGACTTGCCGTCTGGCCGCAACCAAGGCAGCTGGCCGTTCTTGCGAACCTCCGAGAGCTTCCGCGTCAGCAGGTGGCTGAAGTGGATGGGCGCGGGCATCAGCTCGGGAGTCTCCCGGCAGGCGTAGCCGAACATCAGGCCCTGGTCGCCTGCGCCGCCGGTGTCCACGCCCATGGCGATGTCGGGGCTCTGCTGGTCGATGGTCACCATCACCGCGCAGGTGGCGTAGTCGAAGCCCTTGATGTGGTGGTCGTAGCCGATGTCCTTCACCACGTCACGCACCAGCGCGGCGACGGGGATGTAGGTCTCGGTGGTGATCTCCCCCGCCACCAACACCAGGCCCGTGGTGAGGAGGGTCTCGCACGCAACGCGGCTGCGGGGATCATCCTTGAGGGCCGCGTCCAGCACGGCGTCGGAAATCTGATCCGCCATCTTGTCGGGATGGCCTTCGGTGACGCTTTCGGAAGTGAACAGGTGACGCCCCTGGGCGGCCATTCGGGACTCCTAGGAATTCCCCCGGAAGCGCTTCCGGAGGAAACGGAAAGTATATCGTGAGGCTGCTGGTCCTACATCTTTCGGATGACGCGGGAAACCTTGCCATGCTCTAGCCTGAAGGACTAAGGTGGAATGTTTCCATCCCCGAAGCGCTATCTTAAGCCCCCTCAGTGGAGGAACCCATGATTCCCTTCCGCCGTCCGACGCTGGCCCTCGTAATGATGGCCGCATCCATCCTGATGGTATCCACCGCCTGCAAACGCGAGGATCCACAGATCCGGGAGCTGACCCAGAAGGCGGCCGAAGCCGACAAGGCCAACCAGCAGCTGAACCAGGCTGGCGCGGAGCAGCAGAAGAAGCTGGCCCAGGCCGGCGTCAATGACATCCGGCCCAACGCCGAGACGCTTCAGCTCACGGACGACCAGAAGAAGGCCCTGGAAGAGCGCATCAAGAACGAAAAGAACAGCTCCTACCAGGCCCTGCTCCAGGAAGTGTTGGACAAGGACAAGGACATCAAGGACCTGAACACGAAGCTCGCGAAGCTCAAGGCTGATCTGCCGAAGCCTGACATCGCCCGCCCCAACGACAGCCACTACGGCATGGCCCTGCGCTTCCTGAAGAAGAAGGGCGTGTCTGAGGCCGAGGCCAAGAAGCTGGTGAGTCGCGTGGCCATCATGGAAAAGCTTGCCCCCGGGTTCGAGGTCTACCACTTCTATGCCAACGGCACCTATGGCACCTGGGTCGCCCAGGGGCATGCCAAGATCACCCCCAACGACCTCACCCGGCAGGAGCGGGAGAAGGTCGAGGGCGAGCGTGACGAGGCCTTGGCCCAGAACGACAAGCTGCAGGAAGAGGTTACCGATCTCGAAAGCCAGAAGCAGAAGATCACGGAAGAGATCGCTGGCCTCCAGACCGAGCGCGCCAACCTCATCGAAGAGCGCACCAAGCTCCAGGCCGACAACACCGTCCAGCTGGGCAAGCTCAACTCGCTGCACTACGTTGTCGGCGTCCGCGACACCCTGAAGGCCGAGGGCGTGATCGAGATCCCCGTCTTCGCCAAGGACCGGGCCGGCAAGAACTGGCGTGATGAAGTCTTCACCCAGAGCCTGGACCTCCGCACCGGCAAGACCATCACCATCAAGGCGTCAGATCTGGGCCTGAAGAAGATCGGCAAGGTGAACGTGGTGCCTGGTTCGTACCTGAAGGATGAGCACTACAAGCTCACCATCAGCGCCGACAAGCAGACCGCCACGGTCGAGCTCATCACCGTGAGCCGTTTTAAGAACGACAAGGTCGTCTTCGCCGTCACGGATTGACCGGCGATTTACCTACCCGAAGTAAGGAGGGGCCCCACCGTGGGCCCCTCCTTTTATGTGGCAATTCCACCCCGGGCCGCCTATTGTCATCAAACCAATCCTCGAAACCTTCCCAACCCCACCCATGAGGTGACGCGATGCATCCACGCTTGAACCAAGCGATCCTCGGCGCTTCCCTGCTGGCGCTCCTCGCCTGCAGCGGCGGTGGCGACTCCAAGGCCCCCATCGTCGCCACGGGCCCCGCCAGCATGCCGAGTTCGACTACACCTGTCTTTGATCCGGCGAACGCGAACGTGCCCCTGCCGAATGTGCTGGCCACGGCCACGGCCGCCAATCCACTGACCGGCCGGGCCGCCAACAAGCCCATGACGCCCCCCGAGGCCCTGGCTTACGTGAACCTCAAGGAAATGGGTGGCACCAACGCCGTCTCCGGCCTGAATGCCCCGGTCTACCTCCAGTTCACCGCAGCGGTGGACGCCACCACGGTCACCGCGGCCAACGTCAAGGTCTTCCAGATCACCCCGGACGCCGCAGGCACCGAGAACAACCCCCTCGGCTTCACGGACGTGTCCGGCATGTTCACCTATAAGTACACCGCCGGCGGAACGGACCTGTTCCTCTTCCCGAACTTCCCGCTGCTGCCTGGAACCCGCTACCTCTATGTGGTGACCAACCGCGTGAAGGACACCGCGGGCAAGCCGATCTCGGCCTCCCCCTACTTCGAGGCCCTCAAGTCCCTCACCCCGCTCGCCGGTTCCTTCGGTGCCCTCGAGCCCATCCGGGCCAATGTCCTCAGCGGCTCCACCATCCTCTTCTCCGGCTATGCGAAGGTGATGAATGACCTCATCACCGCCTCGGCCACCACCACCGTAGCCCAGCGATCCGAGATCGCTGTGATGGGCCGCTTCATCACCACGGGCGCCGGAGCCATCTCCCTGACCACCACGAGCCCTTCCGCACCGGGCGCCTCGCTCCTGCCTGTCGAATCCGCCCTCAGGTCCTACGCAGCCGGATCCAACATCCCGGGCAACCTGCCAGCCAAGACCTGGAGCAACACCATCACGGTGACGGCCACCTTCGATCGTGGGGGCACGAACCCTTCGCCTGACGCCTACTGGAGCCTGGTCATGGGCACTGCCACCACGGCTCCGGCCACGGTGGGGACTGTCGTTCTTGGCAAGATCAACAGCGCCGACCTCTCCATGGATCCCGTGGTTGTCGCCGCCCACGCCGCGACCAACGACCTCACGGGCATCACCGGCGCCTACAATCCTGCCGCCGGTGTGACCCAGGCCTTCCGTCCGGATGGGCTCCACCTTGCCGGGTTCTATTCCACGGATCGCCAGGTGCCCTTCATCTACATCGCCCCGACCGCGGCCGCGCCCGGTGGTGGCTATCCCCTGGTCATCTACGCTCATGGCATCGGCGGCCAGAAGGAGCACGTCCTTGCCGTGGCCCAGAGCCTGACCACCATCGGCCGGGCCGTCATCGCCATCGATGAGCCTCTCCATGGCGAGCTCGCCGTCCCTGGTCACACCACCGGCGCAGCCTGGTTCCAGGACTTTGCCGCCTACGGCGCACCTCTGGCCCTGCGCTCCAACGTCCAGCAAGGGGCCTTCAACCTTGACCGCCTGGAATTGACGATCCGCACCGGTGGGTTCGCCGGCCTCGGGGCGGCCATGCCCTCCATGGCCGACATCAAGTTTGTGGGCCACAGCCTGGGTTCCATCATCGGGAGCTACTACCTGGCCGGGAACACCACGCTTTCCGCCACGGGTTACCCCTACACTCAGGCCACGCTCAACAACGACATGAAGGGTTACTTCTCCGTGCCGGCAGGCCGGTGGGGCTATATCGGCCAGGACACTGCCTCCACCTTCGAACCTGTCGTCACGGCCGGCCTCACGGCCGTGGGTATCACCAAGAACACGCCCACCTACTACCAGTTCTTCCTCGTGACTCAGTCCATTCTGGATCCCACCGATCCCGCATCCATGACCACACCGCTCGCCTCTGGGCTTCCCAGCCGGCTCTCCGGCCGCATCGCCATGCAGGAAGCCGTGGGCGAAACATCCATCCCCAATGCCTACACCCGCTACCTCGGCAACGCCCTGGGCGGCCGTGCCGTGCTCGGCACGGCCGCGGCGGCGGCCATCGCACCAGGCTTCAAACAACTGGCCTACGCGGCTGGTGGCACGCCGGCCCACCCCGCAGGTGTGCCCGCCCAGTTCATGTTCACGATCACCGGCGGCGCGCTGGCTCCCAAGGTCGCCAACGCGGCTGTGGCCCTCACGGACACCACGCCAAACGAAGGCTATTTCCAGTTTGATCAGACAGGCATCAACCACAATTCCCTGATCGATCCCTCGAACCTGGTCAACCTCGGCCTGATCCAGCGCCAGATGCGCTATTTCATGGGCGTCACCGGCGCTTCCATCGTCGTGGATCCCACCCAGGGCGCAGCGCTCCCGATCGCACCGGTTCCCTTCCAGGAGCTGGCGCTTCCTGCGCAGTTCACCATCCTCGGCCACTGATCCACCGGTCGCATCTGAAGAGGCGGGGCTTCGGCCCCGCCTCTTTTTTTTGTCTACCTTGCCAGCCCCGGAAAGGCTTCCATCAGCTGCCTCCGGGCCTCCAGCAGTTCGGGCACGGCGGGATCTCGGCGGCGGCGGAAGCCGCGGATGGCCTGGAGGTCCTCACCGGCGCGCTCAAGGACAGGCAGACCCAGGAGGACCAGCAGCAGGGCCACCGGCGCGACCAGGGCCCCAGGCCAGCCCCAGCGCCAACCTCCGACACCCGCCAGGACCGCGGCCCACAGGGGATGCACCAGCAGACCGCCCAGCAGCTTCAGGGTGGCGGCCTGGTCGCCCTCGTCCGTGAACCGTCCCGCGGCCCAGTCCACCAGGCGGTACGAGGCCCAGAAGAGCAGCGCCAGTGGCAGCAGCAGGGCCGCCAAAGCCAGGCGGAGGGCTGCGCTCGGTAGCCAGTGGCGGACTTCCGCGCTCGGATAAGGGTGACCCACCTGATCGGGCCGGAGGCCCTTGGCCCGCAGCCAAGCCTGGGCCCCGTGGACCCGGGCTTCCAGGGCCGCCAGCTCGTCCATCGGCAGCGAGGCGAGATGCGGCACCAGGGCCCGCACGCGGCGGCGCAGGGCCTCCAGGTCCACCCGGCTTCCCGGAGCTTCCGCCAAGAGCCAGGCCACCTCCTGGGCCAGGGCCAGCACCCGGGCTTCGGCGGCGTGCAGGGTGAGGGGCTGCAAGGCCGCCCGGATGCGGGCGGTCAGCTCGATCACGGCCTCGGACTCTGCGCCCCGAGCGGCGAGATCCTCCCAGGGCACCGGCTCGCCCAGACGCAGGAGGACGCTGTGGCGGAAGGTGGCCCGATCCCCGTAGACCAGACCCGCCGGCACCAGCGAGACCGGGACGGGACTGGACAGGACGATGCGGGCCGCACCGGTCTTCAGGGGGGCCAGGTCCGCGTCCGAGTGGCTCACACCTTCAGGGAACATGGCCACGGAACCGCCGCGGCCCAGCACCTCGTGAACCTTCCGGAAGCAGTGTTGGATAGATTCCGGGGTGGCCCCGCCATCCTTCGGGCGGGTCACCGGGATGGCCCGGAAGGCGGCGAGGAAGGGGCGCAATGGGGGCAGGTTCCAGAGGGTGGCCTTGGCCAGCCAGCCCGCCCGCCGGTCCAGCAGAGCTGCAGCCGCGAGGGGATCCAACAGGCCGTTCGGATGGTTCAGCAGGATCAGGCAGGGCCCGGGCGGCAGGGTCGGGCCTTCACAGCGCAGGTTCCGGAACCACATGCGGGCCAGATACCGGGCCACCCGGCTGGCAGCCATGTCAGACGTGCACCGGCCGGTGCCGGGCCCACCAGAGGGCCAAGCCGCTGATCAGGATCGCCGGCAGCACCAGCACCAGGGCCCGGGCCAGGGCATCGCCGCCTGCCACCCCGAGGGCGTGGAGGGCATCCGCCCGGCGGCCCACCAGTTCGGGACTGATGGCGTCGCCCAGCAGGTGGATGAACAGCACGTTCACCGCCACGCCCGTGGCGCGGATGCTGGCGGGCAGGCTGCTGACCGTGAGGGCGTTCACGGGACTGGTGTTGACGAAGAGCAGGAACATGCCCACGAAGAACAGGGCGTAGGCCACCCCAAGACTGCCGGTGGCCAGGGCCCAGGCCACCACGGGCGCCGCGGCCACCAGAGTGAGGCCGGAAATGCCGGCCCCGGCATCCGGCCAGCGCTTCTGCCAGCGATCCGTGAGCCATCCCCCCAGAAAGGTGCCCAGGAGGCCCGTCACCACCGCCAGCGCCCCGAACACGAGGCCCGCCTTGGCCGTGGAGACGGCGAACCGCCGCTGAAGCAGGGTCGGGCCCCAGGTGCTGAGGCCCCCCATGGCAAAGGTGTAGGCCACGTAGCTGGCCGTGCAGGCCAGCCAGATCCGGTTCCGGAAGACGAGCTTCAGGCGCTGGAAATAGGGTTCGCCCGCCCCGGGGTCAACCGCCTCGTCCATGGCCCCACGCTCCGGGTCCATCTGGAAGGCCATCCAGATGGCGAGGGCCAGTCCGGGCACGCCCGCCACGAGGAACGAGGCCCGCCAGCCCCAGGTGCCGGCCACCAGGCCCCCCAGCCCGTAGCCGAAGGCGCTGCCCACGGGAATGGCCAGATAGAACCAGGTGAAGACTTTGGCCCGGTCGGATTCATGAAAGCCATCCGCCAACATGGCGGGACCCAGGCTGGCGTAGGCCGCCTCGCCCACGCCCACCAGGGAGCGCATCACCAGCAGGCCCGGATAGCTGTGGACGAACGCGGCGCCCACAGTGGCCAGGCTCCAGAGCGCGACGCCCGCGGCCACGAGGCGAGGGCGATGGAAGCGGTCGGCCAGGTAGCCGAAGAGGGGCGCGGCGCACATGTACACCGCAATGAAGACCAAGGTCAGGCGCCCCAATTGGGCGTCGGACAGGTGCAGCTCATGCCCGAGCGGCTCAAGCACCGCCGCGACGACGTACCGATCCAGGTAGTTCACCAAGTTGATCCCGGTGAGCAGCAGGAGCAGCCGTCGGGCGGCGGTCATGCGCGGGTCAGGCCTTCAGGCCTCTCCTACTTCTTGGGGGTAGCGGGCTTGGGCGCGGCAGACTTGGGGGCGGCGGCACCCTCACTGGCGTCCAGTCGCTTTGCCACTTCGGCGGTGAAGCCCTTCATCCATTCCTGGTCGGCCCAGGAAAGAATGTTCACCGACTGATCGGAGAACACCATCTGCAACTTCTGCTCCTTGGCCAGCTGCTCGACGATGGGACCGGCCAGCTTGGTGATGGCTTCGCCGACCTTCTTCTCCACGCGCTGGTACTCCGTCTGGCTGTCTTCCTGCATCTTCTTGGCCTCGAACTCCAGATCCCGGTACTTCTTGGCCAGGGCCTCCTTCTTGTCGGGGTCGATGCTGGGAGAGTTCAGCTGCTGCTGCAGGGTCTGCAATTCCTGGCCCTTGGCCTGGAGCTTCTCCTGCAGGTTCTTGCCGGTGATCTCCAGCTCGGAGAAGATGGCGCCGGCCTTCTTGGAGCTGCGCACCAGCTGGTTGATGCTGAAGAAGGCAAAGCGGGGGGCTTCCTGGGCCGCGGCGGGAACGGTCAAAGCAGCGGACAGGCACAGGGCGGCCAGAGAAGGGGCAAGCAGGCGCATGGGGAGACTCCAAGGGGAAAGGGTCATTGTAACGCGGGGGACTCAGCCCCCAGCAATCAGAAGGTGGTGCCGATGGAGAACTGGAAGTCGTTCCGCCCATCCGTATCGAACGGATAGGGGTTCAGTTTCCGTGACCAGATCAGGCGCAGAGGTGCGGGGCTGATGGGCAGGAAGAACCGGAACTCCACCCCCGCCGATCGCACGAGCGTGGGATTGGTGTAGGAGACCGCCGTGGTGCTTCCGTAAGGGGTGTAGACCACGGGATCCTTGCTGAAGATCTTCGTGCCGCTGCCCCAGGCGTTGCCCGCGTCGTAGAAGAACACGAGCCGGAACTGGTCCGCGATCTTGAACTGGTATTCCAGATTGGCGATGAACTGCTTGTTGCCGCCCACCACCACGGGCTGACCGTTGTTGTCCAGGAGGACGCTGCCCACCTGGCCATAGCGGTAGCCACGGATGCTGTTCTCGCCGCCGGGACGGTAGAGGTCATAGAGCGGAAGTTCTTCGCGACCAAGGTTCTGGAGGTAGCCGTAACTGAGGTTCGCGGCGAAGATGTGTCGGTCCGCCACGTTGGCGAACTTGGCGAAATCCCAGGTGGCGCGCAGGAAGGGCTTGTCACCGCCGAACTGCCAGCCGCCGTACTCCAGGCCGAAGGCGACGCGGGTGCCCTGGGTGGGCTTGAACTGGTGATTCACCGTGCTGTAGCTCAGGCTCTGGCTGAACGTGGAGGTGAGCTGGTTGCTCAGGTCGCGGAAGTAGTAGTTGCGGCCACCCTCGATGCGGATCAGGCGGAAGCTGTAGCCGGTGGAATAGGTGGTGAAGAAGGCCCAGGGCTGGTTGGTGAACCAGTTGCTCAGGCGCGCGCCCACAGACAGCCCGAGACTGCGGGTGTACTGCTTGTAGGCGTTGGCGATGCCCACCCGCGAGGCGTCGTAGTCCGCCGATCCGTTCGAGACGGAAGCGGAGAACGAGTAAGGCAGATCGAACACGTAGGGTTCAGTGAACCCGACAGAAATGTTCTTGGAGAACTTGCCGCCGTTGTAGCTCACGGACAGGGTCTCGCCGCCGCCGCCCAGATTGCGGGTGGAGAAGCTCACGCCGAGTGAGAACCCGAACAGCGACCCGTAGCCGCCCTGGAAGAGCAGTTCGTTGACCCCGGCCTCCTCGCCGCGGATCACCACGTCCACCTGGGGCTTGTCCGGCACCAGGTCCACCTTGGGTTCGGAGGTCTTCACATCGAAGAAGCTCAGCTGGCTGATGCCCAGCAGCGAATCCTTGAAGATGTCGAGGCGGAAGGGGTCGCCCTCCTTCAGCATCATGCTGCGGCGCAGCACCTTGTCCTTGGTGGTGAGGTTGCCCTCGAACTCGATGCGGCGGACCGTGTAGGGTTCGCCTTCATCCAGCTTCAGGGTGGTGTCCACCTTCTTGACGCCGTCCTCTTCGCGGATCTCGAACTTCTTCTCCGCGCGGAACATGATGTAGGCCTGATTGCTGTAGGCCTCCTTGATCTTGTCCACGGTCTGGTTCACCGCGTCCAGATCGAAGGGCACGGGCTTGGCACCCGGCTTCGGGGCCTCCATGGAAGGCCGGATGTTGAAGAACTTCTTGAGGAACGAGTGGTTGTCCCGCTTCACTTCCGCGTACTTCATCGGGTAGTAGTTCTCGCGGAAGAGCTTGCCGCCCTCGGCCTTGAAGGTGCCTTCGAAGAACTGCTGGCCCTCGAGAATGGGGATGGTGAGGGTGGCGCGGAGATCGTACTTGGGTGACTTCGCCTCCTTGACGCGCTTCTCGTTCTTTTTCTTCTGCTTCGCGGTGGTGCGGTCCTCTACCTCAATGACCGGCTTGCCCACGAAGACATCCTTGTAGCCCCGCTTCCAGTAGGCCTTCTTGAGGTTCTCCAGATCCTCTTCCAGGTTCTTGTCCACCAGCAGGTCATGGGTGGTGAGCCAGCTGAACATCCAGTGGTTGCGCGTCTTCTTCATGACGCCGCGCAGCTGGGAGCTGGAGAACACCTTGTTGCCCCGGAACTGGACCTTGTAGATCTTCGCCTTGCCGCCTTCCTTGACCTCGAAGACCAGCCGGGCCACGCCGGGGCCCATGGGCTCGAGCGTGATGTCCACCACGGGGTTCCGGAAGCCCTTCTCGCCCGCCTGATCCACGATCAGATCCTTGATCTTCCGGGCCGCCTCGGGATCGTAGACCGTGTCCGGATTGATGGTGAGCTTCTTCTCCTTCACCTTGTCCTTGATGTTGGTGATGCCCACCTCGGTGCCGCCGCGGTAGTCGATCTCCTTGATGAGCGGGCGCTCCTTGATGCGAATGACCAGCTTCTTGCCCCCCGGGGCGTCTTCGAGCTCCAGCTTGATGTCATCGAACGAACCGCTGGCCCAGAGCCTGCTCATCACGCTGCTGAGATCGACGTTCCGGAGATCGTCGCCCACATGCACACCCGACTTGAAGATCACCGTCTCGGCTGTCTGTTTCTGGGCGCCTACCACCTCGATCTTGACGATGGGTTCGATGTCCTGTGCCGCCAGCGGAAGGGTGAATCCCCCCACCAGTACTACGAGGGTCAGGGGCAGCACGCCCTTCCACCACCGGGGCAGAGCCCGGTTATATTCCAATTTCCGCTGCGTCATTCAGGCGCTCCGACCAGATGGGTTTCCTGGCCAGCGGCCACGTCTCCGGAATCAGACAGGGTGGGGACGAGTTTCTCGTCCACCAGATCGAACTTCACGAAGCCAGAAGGCACCGTGTCCTGACCCACCATCAACTCGGCGAGGGGGTCCTCCACCTGCTTCTGGATGGCCCGCCGCAGCGGCCGGGCGCCATAGGCGCGATCCCGCAGGGTGGTCTTCACCAGCCAGTCGCAGGCGGCATCCGTGAGGGACACGGTGAGCCGGTGCTTCTGGAGGGTGACATTGAGATCCTCCACCAACAGGCGGACGATCTTCCGAAGCTCCTCGTCGCCCAGGCGGTTGAACACCACGATCTCGTCGATGCGATTGAGGAACTCGGGCGGGAAGGTCCGCTTGAGCACCTTCATGGCATCGCCGGACTTGGCGTCGGGACGGCCGTCCTGCTCGACAAAGCCGAGGCTCTTATCTGACAGCAGCTCCCGGCTGCCCACATTGGACGTCATGATGATGATGGTGTTCTTGAAGTCCACCAGGTTCCCGAAGGCGTCCGAAGCCTGACCGTCGTCAAAAATCTGCAGCAGGATGTTGATCAGGTCGGGATGGGCCTTCTCGATCTCGTCGAAGAGCAGGACACAGTACGGGTTCCGCCGGATGCGGTCCGTGAGCATGCCGCCTTCTTCATATCCCACGTAGCCTGGAGGGGCCCCAAGCAGCTTGGAGACCTCATGCTTCTCCATGTATTCGGACATGTCGAAGCGGATCATCTTTTTGGGGTCGCCGAAGAGGAAGGCCGCCAGGGTCTTGGCCAGCTCGGTCTTACCCACGCCGGTGGGACCCAGGAACAGGAACGAGCCCATGGGCCGGTTGGGGTTTTTCAGGCCCGTGCGTGCCCGGCGCACGGCGCGCACCACGGCGCTCACCGCCTCGGGCTGGCCGATGACGCGCTCGTTGATCCGGGGTTCCATGTTCACCAGGGTGGCCTTCTCGTCGCCCTTGAGCGCCGACACGGGAATGCCGGTCCAGCTGGCCACCACATCCTCGATGTCCCGCTCGGTCACTTCGGGGAAGCGGGCGTAGTCCTCGTCCGTCAGCTCGCCGTGATCCTTCTGGAGCTCGTCGCGCAGTTGCAGTTCCCGCTGCCGGAGCAGGACGGCTTTCTCGAAATCGCGGCTGAGGACAGCCTCGTTCATCTCGTTGATGACCCGGTGCAGCTCCTCCTCGTGGGACTGCCCCTCGGTGCTGGCACCGCCGCCGGCCGCTACGCGCAGCTTCACCCGCGCCCCCGCCTCGTCCAGCAAGTCGATGGCCTTGTCGGGCAGGAAGCGGTCCGTGATGTAGCGGTTGGAGAGGTAGACCGAGGCCTCCATGGTCTTGGCGGCGTAGCGCACCCGGTGGAACAGCTCGTAGCGGCTGCGGATGCCCTCGATGATGCGGAGGCTCTCGGCCTCATCCGGGGGGTTCACCGTCACGGGCTGGAAGCGCCGGACCAGGCTTCGGTCCTTGTCGATGTACTTGGCGTATTCCTTGTGCGTCGTGGCGCCGATGCACTGGATCTCGCCCCGGCTCAGCGCCGGCTTCAGGATGTTGGCCGCGTCCAGGCTGCCTTCCGCGGCGCCCGTGCCGATGAGGCTGTGGATCTCGTCGATGAAGAGCACCACGCTGGGATCCTTGCTGGCCTCGGCGATGATGGACTTCAGGCGCTCCTCGAACTGGCCGCGGTACTTGGTGCCCGCCACCACGAGGCTGAGGTCCAGCGCGTAGATGCGCTTGTCCGCCAGGCTGGGCGGCACCACGCCCTCGTAGATCTTCTGGGCCAGGCCCTCCACGATGGCCGTCTTGCCCACGCCCGCCTCGCCCAGCAGGATCGGGTTGTTCTTCCGGCGGCGGCTGAGGATCTGGACGATGCGTTCGACCTCCTGCTCACGGCCGATCAGGTTGTCGAAGATGCCGCGCTCGGCCATTTCCGAGAGGTTGCGGGCGAACTCGGAGAGGAGCGGGTGCTCCTTCTTCTTCTTCGCGATCTTCTCCTCCTTGGTGCTCTCCAGCAGGATCTCCTTGGCGGCGATCAGGTCCGCGCCCGCCTCCGTCAGGAGCCGCCCGGCCAGACAGCCCTCCTCCTTGAGCATGCCCAGCAGCAGGTGCTCGGCCCCCACGTGCTTGTGGTTGAGCTTGGCGCTTTCCGCCGTGGCGTGCTGGAGGATCCGCTTGACCTCCTCCTCCATGGGGATGTCAATGCTGGTGCTGCTGGGAGTGATCTTCTTGTCCTTGGGGGTCAGCGCCGCCACCAGGCGCTCCCGCAGGGCGCTCACATGCACGCCCATGCGTTCGAGCAGCTGGGTGCTGGTCTTTTCCGACTCCCGGAGCAGCCCCAGCAGGAGGTGGCCGCTCTGGATGCTTTCCGCACCGAACTGACTCGCCTCGTAACGGGCGAAGAACATCACACGTCGCGCTTTTTCGGTGAATTTTTCGAACACGGGACACCCTTTCGGGTTAGCTGCTGACCACCCTTACGGATGATTGGATGACCCCGGGACCAGGATGGTTCCAGGGAGGCCTACCAGGGTAGCGCCTTCCCCCCGGGTTGTCCCGGTCCGGCTGGGACAGAACCGAGCCTGGACTCGGGACCAAACCCGCCTCTACCCAGGACAGAACCGCGCTGCAACGGTAGACTGGAGGGCTGGGAGGGCGACATGAGCCTGGATAGGACCAATCTGGCGATCCTGGGCCTCCAATGGGGCGACGAGGGCAAGGGCAAGGTCGTGGACCTGCTCAGTCCCAAGTTCCAGCACGTGGTGCGCTTCCAGGGCGGCAACAACGCCGGCCACACCGTCGTGGTCGACGGTCAGAGCATTGCCCTGCATCAGGTGCCCAGTGGCGCTCTGCATCCCGGCTGCTTCCTGGTGGTGGGCAACGGCGTTGTCCTCAACCTCGAGGTGTTCCAGCAGGAGCTGGACCGCCTGAAGACCCGCGGCTTCGACCTGACGGGCCGATTGATGCTGTCCGAGAAGGCCCACATCATCCTGCCCCATCACATCGCCCTGGATCTCTGGCGCGAAGGCGGCACCAACAAGATCGGCACCACGGGCCGCGGCATCGGCCCCGCCTACGAGATGAAGGCTGGCCGCATGGGCGTGCGCCTGGGCGACCTGCTCCACCCCGACACCCTGGCCGAGCGCATCGGCCACGGCTACGAGGAAGTCCGCCTGCGCCTGGGCGCCGGCGCGGCCGACCTGCCCACCCTGGACGCCATCGTCGAAGGCCTGCTCCGCACGGCCAAGCCGCTCCTGCCCTTCATCGGCGACACCCAGAGCCACCTCGTGGCGGCCTGGGAGCGCGGCGACCGCATCCTCTTCGAAGGCGCCCAGGCCGCCCTGCTCGACATCGACCACGGCACCTACCCCTTCGTCACCTCCAGCAACTGCAGCCTGGGCGGCCTCTTCACCGGCACCGGCCTGTCCCCCAAGGCCCTCGACAAGATCCTCGGCATCGCCAAGGCCTACACCACCCGCGTCGGTTCCGGCCCCTTCCCCGCCGAGATGCACGACGCCATCGGCGAGCGCCTGCGCGATGTGGGCAAGGAGTTCGGCACCACCACGGGCCGGCCCCGCCGCTGCGGCTGGTTCGACGCTCCCATCACCGCCCACGCCTGCCGCACCAACGGCGTGGATGGCCTGGCCATCATGAAGCTGGATGTGCTGGACGGCCTGGACGAGGTGGGCCTCATCGTGGGCTATCGCACCGGCGAAGGCACCCTCACCACCAAGCTCCCCAGCTGCGCCGCCGACTGGAAGGAGCTGAAGCCCGAGGTAAAGATGTTCAAGGGCTGGGCCAGCACCCGCGGCGTCACCAAGCACGGCGACCTTCCCGCCGAAGCCCACGCCTACCTCGAGGCCCTGGTCGAAAGCGTTGAAGTGCCCATCGCCTACCTCAGCACCGGCCCCGATCGCCAGGAGGGCTGCGTCTACCCCGGCACCTTCCTCGAGCCGCTGCTGGGTTGACCAAACGCCCATTCACGGGCACACTGATCGTCCTGCCCATTCAGGCATCGCACGCTCGCGTGCACCGCGCGCTCGAGGGCACGCGGGCCTGGAACCACCGGCAAGGGCCCTTAGCTCAGCGGTAGAGCAGCGGCCTTTTAAGCCGTTGGCCGCGGGTTCAAATCCCGCAGGGCCCACCAAGTTCCACCCCATGGGGCTATCGTCTAGGGGTCAGGACACCGCCCTTTCACGGCGGTAACACGGGTTCAAATCCCGTTAGCCCTACCAGAAAAAGAGCCTAGAGAAATCTAGGCTCTACTTGTATTTAGTCGGCACGATCAGAGTTCTATTTTCCCAAAATACGGGAAATTTACTGAAAAATCTCCGCGAAAGACGATGAACGACCACGGTCGCGGCCCAATGGAACCAAAGCCACTGGCCTTTCGAAGCTCTATGGATTCGAAGGTCCAATCCTTCTCAAGAACCGATGTGGGTAGGTTCAAGCGCAAGGTGAATTGCATATCCGACGGCTGCTCGCTACCTGCAGAGATAACCTGGAGCATCCCACGGACATTTTCTGTCCAAACCGCTGTGGCAGGATGGTCTGGAACCAAGTCAGTCCTTGAGATGCCTCCATGAGCTACGACCCCTTTGATGGCGTGCTGCTGAACGACCCCCGACCGCCCGTGTCGGGTGCCGTCAGCCTTATGCTGCACTTGCGGGTGGCGCGGAGACTGGCCAAGGCCCAGGGGCGCGCGGCGGGTCCCAGCCTGGAGACCCTGAAGGCACGTGCCCAGGCTTGCCGGGAGCTGCTGGCTCAGGGCCTGCTGCCGGCCACCCTTCGGGAATTGCAGGCACACGGACTGGACCTCGGCCCGCCCAAGGCCGCCCACAGCCTGGCCAGTGTGCTGGCCCACATGGAGGCCTACCTCAAGGAGGTGGAAGCGGGCGGCTACCTGGAACCGGACCTGGCCCTATGGCAGGCCGTGGACCTGGAACTGGCCGGGAAGCGGGGGCTCTGGATCGAGCGGACCGAAGCTGATGGGCCGCTGGAGGCAGGGCTTCGCGACCTGGTGCCCTCGCGCCTGCGGGCCCTGGCCTGCGTGCCGGGCTTGGGTGGTGCCACGTTCAGGCTTGCGGCCCAGAAGGGCGGCGAGGCCTCAGGCCTCTTCGGGAGTGCCCAGCCGCTCGTGGCGTGGTTCCTCGATGGGCTGGAAGCCCATGGCGACAGACTCCCCAATGACCTCGATCTTTCTGAACCGGAGGGCTGGGGATCAGCCCCCTGGTCGCCCGCTCTGGAATCCCTGTTCGAGGGGCCACTGGACCTGAAGGCCCATGCGGACACCTTCCAACGGGGGCTCGTCGAAGGCCCCCTCGACCTGCTGCGCCATGCCATCGAACAGGTCTGCCTCTGGCTGGATGCGGGCATTCCCCCGGCTGAGATCACCCTCATCCATCCCGAGCCTCAGACGGTGGCTGCCTTCCTCGCGCCCCTGCTGGCAGAAGAAGGCGTGGCGCTCCATGTGCGCGGCGGCCTGCTGCCCCTCCTCGCCAGCGAAGCCTGGAGCCCGCTCTGGACCCTGCTCATGGGCGTGCAGCGGCTGGACCCCTGTGCCGTATCCGCAGGGCTCCGCGCCTCGAGGCGCGACGATCTGCGCCACTGGGCAGACGCCCTGGCCCTTGCTGACCAGAGTGGGACCCCCGCGTTTGAAGGCAGCTTCATGCACCTGCGGGACCGCGTGAAGGACTACGCCCTGGGCATCTGGCAGGAACTGGCCGCCCTGCGGAGCACCACCCAGACGGCACACAAGTGGGCCGAGCGCCTGGAATCCCTGGCCACCACCCTGCGGCTGCACATGGATCCCGACGATTTCTATTCGCCGTTGGGCCTCCTCAAGGAAGCCTGGGGGCTCGAAACCTGGACCTTCGCCGACATGCTCCTGGCGCTGGAAGCCTTTCTGGACGCGGCGCGCAGCAGCGAGATCCCCCGAGCCGTCGAGGGCCTGCGCCTGGTGACCCCTGGCACGATCCTCGACGACTGGAACGGCGCCCACGCCACCCTGATCCTTGACCTCTCCGAAGGCGCCTGGCCCAGCCGACCTGCCGAGAACCCCGACCTGGACGGCGACCGCAAGGCCGCCTTCAACCGCGCGCTGCTGGCCTGGAGCCAAGCCGAGCCGATGGCGACCTTCCCCCCTGCCCTGCAGCGGTTCTGGTTGCCCCGCAGTGAACACGGCGACCAGATTCCCCGCGCCTTCCAGCGGGAGGCGTACGCCTTCAACAAGGTGCTGGCCATGACCCGCGAGCGCCTGGTAGTGCTCAGTCCCGCCCAGGATGAGGATGGCCGCATGAAGTCCCAGGGCCCCTTCTGGACGGCGCTGGAAGGCGCGGCCCCGTGGTGTCCTGATCCCACACTGCACAGTCGCCTGCGCTGGCGCTGGGAAGGCCACGATCAGTCGCCTCACCAACAGGCCCGAGCTACCGCCGCTCAGGCCCGCCCGGCCAACGAGGTGCTGCTGGCGGAAGCGCCAAACTTCGACCATGCACCGGGACTCCGCGCCGCCTGGCTCAAGGGACAGGACAGCGCCAGCCCCACGGCACTCGAAGGCCTCGCCAAGTGCCCCTTCCGTTCATTCGCTGAGCGAGTTTGGGGCTTGCAGACCTTCGATGCGCGCACTCGGATGTCCATGGCCGTGGGCATCCTCGTGCACCACATCATGGAAGAGGCCCTGATGCCCTTCGTGGGCGTGGAGGTTTGGCCGACCGCCTTCCAGACGGCATTGGGGCTTGGACCCGAGGCTGGAGCCGACGACCTCATCCCGCACCTGCAATATCTTTGGCAGGACCACCAGGACCAATGGCTGAAGGAATTGGACCGCCACATCCCGCAGGAGCAGTGGCCCCAGGCCGTGCTGCGCCTGGAATCCCTGCTGCCGAATCTGGCCGCTGCCCTGCTGCGGGATGTCCAGGCCGAATCCCCAGAGAAGGGCGAACTCGCATTGCTCGACCCTGCACGCCTGTCCGCTCCGAAGGGCAAGAAGGCCGCAGCGCCCCCACCGGAGACCTGGCGCCGGACCCTCCTGGCCCTTGAGGGCAACCTGGGACCGGTGGCGCTTGATATGGGTGATGGACGCTCCTTGGCTGTCAGCGGCAAGGTGGATCGCATCGAGCGCTGGACCAGTGACAGCCTCTCCTTCCTGCGGGTGGTGGACTATAAAACCTCGAAGGAGACCTACCTCAAGGCCTACGCCGACGACGATGCGCCCTTCGGATCCCACCTCCAGACCCCCCTCTACATGCTCCTCGCGGAGAAGGTCTACCCGGGCGAACGGGCCACAGCGGTGCTCTTTCCCCTGAAGGAGGATGAGCCAAAGCCCTTCACCAAGCACTTGGCCACCCTTGCCGAGGCCGGACCCGATGGAGCCTGGCGCGAGAAGCTGCTGACGAACCTCGCCCGCTTCGATGCGCGGCTGGAGTCGGGGGATTTCCCGCCGACTCCCGGCGAGCACTGCAGCCAGTGTCAGTTGGCGGCCCTCTGTGGACGCCCCGTGGACGTGACCGTCGAGACCGATGGGGAGGGGGACTGACATGCGCACCCTCGACCTGAGCGATTCCCGCATCCTCGACCAGTCGCTGGTGGTGAGCGCCAGCGCGGGCTCCGGCAAGACCTTCACCCTCACGGTGCTGGTCACGGCCCGGCTGGGCCGTGGGGACATCCGCCCCTGGGAGATCCTGGCCACCACCTTCAGCGAGACCTCAGCAGCAGATCTGCGCGAGCGGCTGCTGCGCCCCCTGGACCTGCTGTCCGCCCTGGATGAGGCCGCCTGGCAGCACCTGCTGCCGCACCTCGACGCGCCCGTGGCCAAGGACCTCGAAGCCATCCTCAAGGACCTGCCCAGCATCCAGTACCTGAAAAAATCAGCTGGGGAGGTGGCCCAAGCCGCCGCGCACTGGCCGGGTGCGCACTGGGTCGGCTCGCCCGCCAAGGCCCGCGCGTACTGGCGCCGCGTGCGACGAGAAGCCGAGCTGCTGCAGGTGTCCACCATCCACAGCCTGGCCATGCGTGTGCTGAGCAAGGGCGAGGGCAGTAACGACACCATTCTCGATGTGCGCCATCCCTCCCTGCTGCGGCTGCTGCGACTGACGGTGCGCGAAGCCCTGACACTGCCCGCCGGCCATGCTGATGAGGTGCCCGCCCGGTTGCTGCTGGCCTGGGTCGAGCAGAACTGGGAGGAACTTTCGCAGGGCTTCGACAACCACCTGGATGCCCTTGGGCACCTGAAGGGTGAAGACCCAAGCCACCACCGCGACGCGCTGACCCGTGCCGTGGTTGCAGCCCGAACCGCGTTGGCGCCCTTCGCCACGGATCCTGAGCTGGCCAAGCACCCCAGCGGCAAGGGCCTCCACAACTTCAAGAAGGAGAACCTTCTCCCGGTTCCCCTGGACGGCGCAGACCTGCAGACGAACCTGCGCTGGGCTCAGGCCCAGAGCGGGCGCGTGTCGAATCCGCCCCCGGCCTATTACTCCGACGCTTTTTGCGATGCGATGACAACCCTCAAGCCAGTGGTCACCGCGCTGGAAGCCTGGCTGCGCTGCCTGCTGGTGAACGCACTCCAGAGCTTTGAGGCTGAGAAGCAGGCCCAGGGGTTGGCCACTTTCGGTGACCTGGTCCGCAAGGCCTTGGACAGCCTCAAGACTCACGGAGTGGAAACGCCCGCGCCCAAGCTGCTCCTGGTGGACGAGTACCAGGACACGTCCAAAGTGCAAGATGCCTTCCTGGAGGCCCTCGGCGCTGAGCGCATGGTGCGTGTGGGCGACGTGAAACAGGCCATCTATGGCTTCCGTGGCGGCGATCCCGACCTGCTGCGGGATCGTCTGACCGCAGCAGGAGAGGGCGCCTTCCGCCTCGCGTCCAACTTCCGCTCCACCCCCGAGATCGTGTCTCTGGCCAACACCTATGTGGACCAGGTCTGGCCGTTGCTGGATCCCACGGTCGGCGACCTTGACGGTGCCCAGGAACCCATTACCCCATCCGGGCCTCCGGCGGGGTTGGTCCGCACGCCTGCGCCATCGACCTCGGGTGACCTACCGGCCCTGGCGGATTGGATCTCGGGCCTCTCCCGGGAGGCCGGCTGGACCAAGTCCCTCGGCGCTCCCATGAAGACCGGCAGCCGCACCCGGGCGCTTCTGCTCAAGCAGCGCACGCGCCTGCCGAGCCTCCTCCAGCGCCTCAAGGCCAAAGGAATCCAACCCTACGTGGTAGCCAAGGAGGGATTCTGGGACAGCCCCGGCGTGCGGCTCATCCTGGCGGCCCTGGAGGCCGTGGCACACCCCGAGCGACCCATCCCCTGTGCGGCGTTGCTACGCCAAGTGGTGGGCATGACCGATAGCGAAATGGCGTCCCTGGCCCAGGGCAGCGAAGGCCGTCCTGGACTGCCCGGCCTGGGTCACCTGGATCCCGAGCTGCTGCCGGAGGCACACCAAGATCTCGTCCGTTTCCTCATCGAGCTGCGGCAGGCCTCCACCCAGACCATCGCAGGCCGCTTGCTGCGACAGGGAGCCGTACTTCAGGCCATTGCAGCCCTGGAGGTGCATGGTTCGCTGGAGCCCCTGCGGGCACGGCGCAACTTGGCCGGACTGCTTGCCAAGTTGCAGGACCTGCCCGCCAGCCCCTCCGTGGCCTACGCCCTGCTGGATGACGAGCGGAACGGCCTGGAGCGAGGCGACCTGCCTGCCTCCGTCGAAGACGCGGACCTGCTCATCCAGACCGCCCATGGCAGCAAGGGCCTCGAGTATGACGACGTGATCCTCCCCCTGCTCAACGTGAATCCGCGCAGTTTCAGAAAGGGAGACCTCCGCACCCAGCCCGAGACCGGCGAGCTGCTGCTCGCCTGGAAGCTTGGGAAATTCACTGGGCGCGCCTACGACGACCTCAAGCCCCTGGTGGAATCCAAACAGAAGCGCGACGAACTCAACCTGCTCTATGTGGCCCTCACGCGGGCCAAGGGGCGCCTCTGCCTGCTGCTGCAGGAGCCAAAGGATCCCAAAGAGCCCAAGCCTCCCAGCGAATTCAAGACCTGGGCGAAGTGGGGGCAGGTCCTGGCTAGCGCGCACCCGGACTGGAAAGTACTGACTGATGCACCGACGCCGGAACCCTTGCCGATTCGGGTCATCTTCACGCCGGACTCACCGCCTGTGCGAACGGCCCTGGCTGACATCACCGTGCCCCCCGACGCCCATGAGGATCTTCCCGGCGACACCCGCAGCAAGGCCCGCCAGGAGGGTGAAGCCATGCATGCCTTCCTCCGGGATCTCCTGGTGCGCTGGGAGGAACCAGAAGCCTTCCAGGCCTGCCTCGACAGCGCCCCGCCTGTGGTTCACGCCCGCGAGAACGCGCTGCGCTTCCTGGAGCAATTCGAGGCCAAGGGCTGGCGCCACCTCCGTCGTCGCACGGAGTTGCCCCTCGCGGGCGCAGCCAGCAGTGGCGGGCTTGGTCGCGCGGACCTCGTCGTCTGGGGAGAGGACTGCATCCACCTCCTGGACTTCAAGCACTCCAAGAGCTTCGGGGAGGAGGAGCTTGCGACCTACCGGGACCAACTCCATCGGTACTCCGCCGTATTGGCGGAACGGGAGAGCATGCCCGTGGCCTCCTGGCTTGTGCCACTGCGTGGGAACGCTTGGGTCAATCTGGAATGACAAGGCTGGCTAGACGATGGTTTGAACGTGGGAAGTCGATCTGGGTTTCCTGACGAAACGCCCTCCAGCCAACCCGGGCGGGTGGCTTCCCGGATTTAGGTAGCTATCACTTCCGGGGCGTGGCCACCGGCTGGGGGTTCTTCACATAGGTATCGAACCAGCGCAGCATCTCGTAGATCAATTGTTCATTAGACTCGCGCGCTGAGTACCAGTGCGGCTCAAAGGGCAGCATGACGAGGCGGGTGGTCCCGCCATTGCCCCGGATGGCTTCATAGAGTTTCGTGGCCTGGAGCGGGGTCGTCCCGGGATTGGCATCATCCGCCCCATGCATAATGAGGAGCGGGGTCTTCAGCTTGTCGGCGAAGAAGAAGGTGGAGACCTGGCGGTAGACCTCCGGCGCCTCCCAGACCGAGCGCCGCTCATTCTGGAAGCCGAACGGCGTGAGGGTCTTGTTGTAGGAACCACTGGTCGCGACGCCCGCCTTGAACAGCGGGGAATGGGCGACCAGGTTGGCCGCCATCAGCGCGCCGTGGCTGTGGCCTGTCACACCGATGCGACCCGGATCGACCACGCCAAGCTCGACTGCCTTGTCCACGGCGGCCTTGGCATCCGCGACCAGCTGGTCGAGGTAGGTGTCGTAGGCCTTGGTGGGATCACCCACGATGGGGAAGGAGGCGTTATCGATGATCGCGTAGCCTGCGAGGAGGAGGAGGCGGTAGTTCCTCAGCCGGGTGAAGGTGTACTGAGAGCCCGAGACCTGGCCCGCCTTGGCAGGATCCGCATAGTCGAGCGGGTAGGCATACAGAATGGCGGGAACCCGGGTTCCCTCCCGGTAACCCGGCGGGGTATAGAGGGTGAAGGACAGGTCGACCCCATCTGCCCGCTTGTAGGTCACCAGGTGCTTCTTGATCTGCCGGACTTCGGGTGTGGGATCCGGAATATGCGTCAGGGCTTTGCGCTGCGAGGCAAAGGCCGCCTCTCCCGCCGGGGCCTTGATGCCCTTGCCCAGGCTGCGGGCGTAGGCGTTGGGAGGGTCCAGGGGCGACTGGTGCCAGGTCAGGAACTGCTTGGAGTCCGGGCCGGTGAATCCGACGAACATCTCGAATTCAGTCTTTCCACTGCGGAAAAGGCGCTCTGTTTTCAGGGTGCGAAGGTCGAGCCGGTCCAGGAAGGGCCGGTTTCCTTCAGGCGAGGCGCCCTGGCCCGACAGGAAGATAAACTCGCCCTCCTGCCTCAGCACAGCCGCGCCATTCGGCAGCGGGCGCCAGACGGGATTGCCCGGATCGGCGTACTGCTCTTCCGTGGACAGGTCCCAAAGCTTCCGCGGGGCCTGCTTCGGAGCATCCGGGTTGACGATGAAGGTCCGGGTCCAGTGTTTGTTGTGGTCGTATTCGTAGAGGAGCGCAAGCCCGGGCCGTTCCCCCCACATCAGGCCAGAAAAACGCTGTTCTGTGCGGAACAGCTCCACTGGCGCCGATTCGAATGGCGCCCTCAGCATCATCACCTTGTCGCGGTGAGGAACCTTGGTCTTCCAGTCGCCGCCGTCCAGGGCCTCGGCCCAGATCAGCGTGGCGGGCTCGGTGGGACGCCAGGCGAACTGGCGGGGGCCGAGGGGCTCCCCATGGATGGGAACGCGGTCCGCAAGGGGAAGCGAGGCCAGGAGGTGCTTCGTGATGGCAGATCGGGAACCCATGTCCCAGACCGCCACCTCCCGGGGGAAGCGCTCGAAGGTCGTGACATAGGAGTAGGGCTTGCGAAGCGTGGAAACCAGGAGGTGGCGCCCATCGGGAGCAGGACGCGCCTGAAGGTAGTGGTCGCGTTCGCCGACTGGCGTCACCACGCCGGTGGTGGCATCCACCAGGGTCAGCTGTGACGTGCTGTAGTAGTCGAACACATCCTCATCGTGGGGGTTGCCGAGGGTATCCCGGGTTTCGTAGGTGCTGCTCTGGCCCTTCCCGCCGATGGACTCCTGGATGCTGGGGCCCGGAAGCACGTCAGCGGCGGCCGGAGGCGGTCCCAGCTTATCGGGCACAGCCTTGACCAGGAGGGTCTTCTGGTCCGGCATCCACTGGACTTCTCCTCCGAGCATCTGGTTCAACCAGACACCGGGGATCGGCCGGACCACCCCGGTTTGGGCATCCCCGATCCAGAGTTCCACGGAGGTCTCGGTCACCCGCGAGAAGGCGAACCGCAGCCCGTTTGAACTCCAAATCGGGGCCTGGATGATGCCCCCTTCGGGAAGCTTGACCGGGATCGATGTGCCATCGGAAACCCGGACCAGCTCATAGCTGAGCGCCGCGGGAACGATCCCGTACCCGCCGGGCGTATCGTGCCGGCTGTGGTTCTTCGGTTCGATCCGGACGCCGGCTAGCCTCAGGTAGGGCGTGGCAACCCGGCTGATGGACGGGTAATCCTCCCAGGCGACCAGCAGCAGGCGGTCGCGCGAAGGGCTGATCACCGGGGATGGCGGCGAGGGCGCCCGCATGACATCCAGGATGGCCTTGGGTGGCTGGTTGTAGCCGGTGGTGGAGATCTTCGTCTGCGCCCAGCCAAGGCCAGAAATCAGGACCGCGGCCAGAGATGTGCGCATGAATAGGGACTGGGTTGTCTTGGTCTGCAAGGGCACTCCTTCTGAAGGGATGAGCCACATCCAACGCATATCCACTGGCTGAGAGGCGCATTACTTATATCCAAGTCCCCTGGTCTGCCCAAGCCCTTTGGTGTGATATGTACCAATCGCACAGACGATCATTCGAATTTGGGAAGCGGATCTGATTCCATCAACCCCGCGCATACCCATTCATTCAGCACTCAATCATCTCTGAGATGGCCAGCGGTAGACCATGGCATTGATGCTCATGCCGGCGCCGACAGAGGCGAACACGACGTGGTCGCCGCTATTCAGCGTGTGGCCCTCCATCTGGCCCCGCACCACCAGGTCGAGGAGGGTGGGCACGGTGGCCACAGAGCTGTTGCCCAGCCACGAGACGGTCATGGGCATGATGCCCGCGGGCATCTCCGTCATGCCGTAGAGCCGGAAGAGCCGCTTGAGGATGGCCTCGTCCATCTTCCCGTTGGCCTGATGGATCAGCACCTTGTCCACCTGCTCCAGGGAGAGCCCCGCCCGCTCCAGGCTCAAGCGAACCAGGCCCGGCACGGTGGCAATCGCGTATTCGTAGAGCTTCCGTCCCTGCATCTTGATGTAGAGCTGGCCGTCGTTGCGGTCGAGGTCGAAGGAACGGCCCATCCGCAACAGGCCGCCGTGATCGAGGGTGTCGGTCCGCGTCGCGTGCGCGAGGATGCCCACGGGTTCGTCGTGAGCCTGCGCCTCCAGCACCACGGCCCCGGCACCATCCGCATAGATCAGGCTGTCCCGGTCGCAGGGATCGGACACGCGGGAAAGGGTCTCGGCGCCGATCACCAGGGCCCGCTTCGCATCCCCCGAGCGCAGGAAGTAGTCGGCCTGGATCATGGCCTGAAGCCAGCCGGGGCAGCCGAAGGGCAGGTCGTAGGCCACGCAGAAGGGATTGGCGATGCGCAGCCTCGCCTTGACCCGAGCGGCCAGGGTCGGGACCTGGTCGCATTGCCGGCTGCCCTCCGTCACGTCGCCGAAGTTGTGGGCCACGATGAGGTAGTCCAGGGTCTCCGGGTCGATGGCGGCCGAGGCCAGGGCCTTCTCCGCGGCGTCGAGGGCAAGATCCGAGGCGACCCGATCCTCCGATACGTAGCGCCGCTCGGCGATCTCGGTGATCTCCTGGAACTTCGCCACCATCCGCGCCGTCTCACCGGCGGGATAGGGCTGCCCTTCGCCCTCGAAAAACGCATGCTCCAGAAACGCGTCATTCGGGATGTGGCGCAGGGGAAGGCAGCTACCCGTGCCGGTGATGACGCTGCGAACCTGAGCCATCCGTTCCCCCTGCGGCGATCGTGCCCTGCATGCCAGATCTAACCAGTCTACTTGCGTTCACTTCCAGGTCCGAACTGGAGCCGATTCTTCCTCCGCGCAGAGGAGATCGGCGATGGTCGCCCTCCCACGGAGGCAGGAGCTCACAGCGCGGACGCAGGGCCTCGTTGCCCGCTCTGTGGCCGTCCTCACGGGTAACTGTTACCTTCCGCGGCCTTCAGGGCGCGAACCTGGAGAGGGGTTCAGCTCTCCCACCATCACATCAATTTCATTAATGAATAGAGTCGATCCAACTTATCGCTGGCACACGATTGGGGTCGATCCGCAGGTTCGTCGGGTCATCTTATGTTGCAGGTGGTTCATTTCCCCAGATATCGCTTCACGTCCTCGACCATGGGGCCCACGGCCATGACGGCTTCGGCGATCTTCATGCGGGAGACACTGAAGTAGATAGCCCAATCGCGCAGCTCGTAGGGCTCATGGACGTTGATCCATTCCTGCTTCTCAGAGCCGCGGGCTTCCAGGTTTTCAGGCACAAATCCTCCCAGGGATGAGCGTGGCGCGATTGCGCGGGTCTCCATAGGAACCCTCCATGCAGCGGATCCTAGCAGTGGCCACCGGTGGCGGAGCGAACCCCGGCCGAACGGTAGGATTTCACCCCTGAACGGATGTTTGCCAGGCCGAGGACCCCTTATGGACCTTGGCCGAATCAGAGGGCCGAGTGTCGAGACAGGCGTGCGAGGTGGGAGTCGTACAGACGGGTCAGAAATTCCATGAGGACCCATTCGTTTTCCCGGGGGTTGGCCCGTAGCAGGCGGTTGAGGTGCATGTGCGCCAGGCTGCTGGCGAGACGCTCGAGGCCCTCCTGCAGCAGACCCTGGTCGAAGGCTTCCCGCAACCGCGACAGGCCGCCGAGTTCGGGGGCGCAGGGCGAACCCAGCGGCAAGGGAAATCCTGCGGCCAGTTCCTTCCGCAGGTTCCTGAACTTCGCGCCGATCTGCGCGCTCATGGGTCCGGTGTCGCCGAACTCCTTCCGGAAGCTATCCCGGGTGGCCTGGGCCAGCGCTTCGCGCGCCCGGGGGCTCAGGCCCAGGGCCGCCCAGATCGCATCCACATCGCGGAGACCGGCGCGCCAGCGCTCCTCCTGCGTCTGGCCGGCCGCGAGGCGGGTCAGGGTCCGTTGGCTGTCGGCCCAGAACCACGCCTCGGCCAAAGAGAAGCCAACTGGCCCGCCGTAGCGCTCGACTTCCGGCTCGAAGGTATCCACCTGCCATTTCCAGAGCAGCCCGGCGGCCCGGTAGGGTTCCAGGTGCTGGTGGAGCCGAGGGAGCAGTTCCGCGAGCAGGTGCCCGGGATGGCCATGGAAGCGGAGGCGGAGGTGGGGCTCGGGATCGCGGTACCGGATGAAGTGCCAGCGGTCCCAAAGGCCCTGCACGTGCGTCAGGCGGAGCAGCGGATCCAGTTCCACCAGCAGCCGGTCCGCGCTGGTCGGGCCGCAGTAGAGCTTGAGATAGAGCCACTCCGAACCGGGCGGATAGGCCCGGACCGCGGGCACCTGGGCCAGCGATGAGAAGGCCAACGGCGGGAGGGCCGGCGCCCCGGATTGACGCTGTGTCAGCGCCTCGAACGGGATGACCAGCTCGTGGGCGAACCGGCCCTCCGGCGCCGTCACCAGGGCTTGATCGGGAGGCGGGAAACATTCTGTTAGGAGGAAGCCCGAGCGCTGGGCCACGAGGTGGTGCAGCGTCTCCACCCAGAGCGCCTGGTCGAGGTCCACCAGCAGGCTGTTGTCGGCATCGGTGAGCGTGACGAACCTGGGCAGGCGCCGCCGTTCCCGCAGGGACTGGAAGGCGCCCCAGGCCCCGCCGCCGGAACCCGCCAGGGCCGCTTTCAGTTCCCGGGCTTCGATCCGCCAGCGCGCCTTGCTGAGGACGTGGCGCCCGCGGGTGACGCGCGGAAGGAACGGCTGGTCGGCCAGGGCCCCCCAGGACCATCCGCCGGAGCGCCCGTCCTGGTCCTGCAGATGCGCCAGGAACCGGTAGACCACGGGGCCGCGGGTGAAGTTGTGCGCCGAAGACAGGCGGGGGAGGACCTCGCGCCCCAGCCGCGCCGAGGCTAGCAGCACGCGCTGGCCGCGCACAGTCAGGCGCAGGTCCGAGGGGGGGAGCGTGTGCGTGGACGCCACGCCGGAGGTGGCGAGAAAGGGGATCTCGTAGTCCCGCAGGGCGGGTCGGGCCAGGACGTTGCCCATCCGGCCCTCGGGCACATGGACCACTTCGGCGAACACGGCCTCGGGGCGCGCGTCCTCCTCGGTCCGCAGGTGACGATGCAAGGCGGCTTTCAGGACGGGATCCCCGGAGGCGAAGCGCCCCAGCCACCGCGCGGCCGTGGGGCCCGAATGGTGCTCCATCCAGAACTGGAACTCGCCCCGGTCCAGGGCGGCGGGGCTGGCGGCCGCCAGGCTGGTCAACGCGGCGAAGGAAGCGGGAAAGGGCTGCGGATCCGGGTTGGCGAGGGCTTCCACATCGGCGTCGGTCAGGTCCCAGACCGGCGTTCCCTGCCACCGGGACAGCTGCGCGAGGAGGAACCGGTCCCGCTGGGTGAGCCCGGGCGCAGGAGTGGCGGTCTGCAAGGGCAAGTCCTCCAGCAAGGAGCCCTCCAGCGGGGGCGCCCCGTCGAACCCGATCCCGCTTTCCTCGTCCAGCACCTCCAGCAGCGGCAGCCAGCGTGTTCCGTAACGCTCGGTGAAGGCCGCCCGAAACCGTTCCATGGGACCCTCCGGGCGCGGCGGGGCCAGGCGACGCAGCGTTTCGGCACCCTCTTCCAGAACGCGACGAACCACCGGCGACAGGGTCAGCTCGGCGGCCGGGCGGAAGAGGTCCACCTGGAGGACATCCCGGGTGTCTGTGGGCAGGCCCAGCTCGGCCAAGGACGCCACCAGGCTGGGATGCCCGTCCGGGTGTGCCCCGACGGGGGCCTCCCGCAGCCGGTCCAGGTCCAGGCCCAGCTTCACCAGGGGCTCAGCCCGTGGGGCGGTACTCGGATCGGCCTGCAGGGTGGTGATCACGTGGCCGAGGGGATCGGGACTGGTCAGCGGGGGGTGGAGCTCCGCGCCAAGGAGCTGCGCCTGGATGATTTGCTCCAGAAAGGCTCGGGCCTCGGCCGGCGGGACCTGCAGGTGCTGGGCCAGGCTCGTCGTCAGGTCGTCCAGACGGACCCCCGGTGCCGCCTGCTGCAGTGCGAAGTCGAGATGGGGGGTGGCTTCCACCGCCTCCAGGTGGTAGGTGCGCCCCATTCCGGGCTGATCCCTGGATTCGAGATACCGATACCAGCCTGCGCAGGCGTAAATGCTGGAATTGGGCCGGTAACGCAGGCGCGACCGCACCTCCGAATCACCCTCCAGCTGGTTCACCAGGGTTTCCAGGACGCCCCAGTCGAGCCGCACCGCCTTGCGGCAGGCCTCCCAGGGCCCCAGGGACAACCGGCTCGCGGGCCCCCAGGCGCCCGTGGTTACTCCAGCAAAAAGACCAAAGGGCGTCGCGCGGTGGCTCATCCGGCTGAGGTATTTCACCAGGGCCCGCTCCACACTCCGGGCCACGGCGATTTCCAGGGTGCCTTCCAGCCAGGCATCCACGCGAAAGGCCAGATCCGGAGACGCAAGGGCCAAAGCTTCCCGCACAGCGTCGCGACGGGTCAGCTCCTGTAGGGTCAGGCGCAAGCCCCCCGGGTCAGATGGCTGCTCGGGGATGAGCGCGTCCAGAGGCAGGCTCGGGCTGCGAAGCACAAAGAAGTCAGCGGTTTGGCAGGTCGGCTGCGGAGGCATGGACAGGCTGCTTTCTCAGGGAGGCCATTCAGGACAACACGTCCCGATCGAGTGGACCATCGAACCCCTGAATGGTGGCACTTGGGGGGCTCAACGGTTGGAGGTGTGTTTACATACCGTTCATGGAAATCCATTGGCTGGCGTTTAGGTTGGGCTCACAAACAAGGTCGCGCCCCGCGGCGTTACCTGGGAGTTCCCATGAACACCACCCTTTCCTTCCGCAAGGAATCCATTCAGCGCTCGAGCCAGGCCAGCCAAGCAGCGAACCATCCCGTTGGATTCACCGAGGCCCAAGGTTCCAAGCATGCCCGTGACCACCGGCCGATCACCCTCACCACCACCCTCACCATTCTCTGAAGGTCAGCCTGGGTTCGCCGAGTCCAGGGCTGGAGGTGTCATGGATTCGGCGAACCCCTGGAATTCTCTGTTCCCGTTAGCCAAAAACTGGCGAGTTATCGGAGTCTGCTATTCACTCTGGGCTCTCTTCCTTCTGCACGACCAATGGGCCTCCAACCGGACCGGTTCCGGGTGGATATGGGCCAGCGCCTTTTCCTCACCGCTCACTCACATCGGGGCTTTCGCATTCCTGGCGCCATTACCCTGGGTTTTGCCCCGACGGCTTCCCTCTCCCTGGAACTTCATTCTAGGGTTCGCGTTATCGGTGGTCACCTGTGGACTGGTCTCAGCACTGCTTCCCATCATCGATGCTTGGTTCCTTACTCATGGGAATTTCAAATTCGACCTGGGTAAGCTCCTGCAGCTATACATCTCACTCGTGGGGCCAGCCATGATGGTCGTGGGAGGACTGGTCGCGGCCCGGGCGCGCTCGGAGGAGCTTCGGGAGGCTTCCCAGGCGGAAGCCCAGGTCGCCAAGAATCGGCTGCTCCAGAGCCAGATCCACCCGCACGTACTGTTCAACGCGTTGAATGGCCTGGCTGAGCTCGTCCACAAGGACGCCAGGGCCGCCGAGACGGCCATCCGGCACCTTTCCGACCTGCTCCGGCGCATCCTCGTGGCGTCTGAGCACATGCGCCTGCCCCTCGGGGAAGAACGGATGATCGTCGCGGACTACCTGGCCCTCGAGTCCATCCGGCTGGGAAACCGGCTCCGGATCACCTGGGAATGGGACGAGGATCTGGACTCGATCGAGGTCCCCCCCCTGCTCTTCCAGCCCCTGGTGGAAAATGCCATCAAGCATGGCATCGCGCCCAGCATCCCCGGCGGCGACCTGATCCTCCGGGCCCGGGCCAAGGATGGGGCGATCTTCCTGGAAGTCTGGAATTCGGGGCAGCCCTTCCCGATCAATGGCGTCAGCAGTGGCATTGGCATTGGCGTGAAGAACCTGCGCTCGCGGCTGGCCCTGCATTTCGGCGGCGGCGCCCGGCTATCCATCGGCCCCTCCGGCCAAGGCACGCTCGCCTGCATTCGTTTCGAGGCAACCCAAGTAGAATTCAGTCATGAACCAGCTGCAGGCCCTGGTAGTTGACGACGAGCCGCTGGCACGGGAGCGGCTTTCCCGGTTACTCAAAGAAGCTGGCTGCGAGGTCGTGGGTGAGCTGGGCGACGGCGTGGCCCTGCTCCATTGGCTGAAGGAGCCTGGGGCGGTCGACGTCATCTTCCTGGACATCCAGATGCCCGGCCTCAGCGGGCTGGAAGTGCTGGCCGAGGTGTCCGATTGTCCCCCCGTGGTCTTCGTGACGGCCTTCTCCTCCTACGCGGTGCAGGCCTTCGAACTTGCCGCCGCGGACTACCTGCTGAAGCCGGTGTTCGAGGATCGCCTGGCCAAATGCCTGCAGCGCCTGCGGGATCGCCTGATCCGGCCCCTCAGCCCCACCGAGCTGAAGACGCTGCTGCCGCCGCCCATCCGCTTCCCCATCCGCGCCGGGGATGGGGAGGTCTACATGGAATTGGAACTGGTCACCCACTTCGAGCTGGAGAGCGATCGCATCTGGGCTTGCCGAGGCCAGAACCGCTATTTGACGCGCTGGGCCACCCTGGCGGAAGTGGAACAGTCCTTCCCGGACGACGGCATGCTCCGCATCCAGCGCCATCTGCTGTTGCGCCCCCGCATGGTCAAGGGGATCCGGCCGACCACCGTGGGGCGGATCAAGGTCCTGGTCGCGCCCAATGTGGAACTGGTCGTCAGCCGCGCCATGACCCCCCGGACGAAAGAATGCGTCCGGACCGGACGGCTTTGAGGCCGCCTGTTCCGCGGGCAGGGTGAGCCAGCGAGTGATGCCAATTAGCATTCAAAGATACAAGACCACCACGGAGGCGTGGAGGATGCGGAGAGAAGCGCACGGAGAAGATCTGGCCGTGCGCCGTGTTGAATTTTTGATGATTGGACACGAAACGGGCATCAGTGGGGCTTCGCCACCGGTTCCACGATGTTGCAGGAAAGACAGCGATGAAAGAACTCCCCGCGCCGGGTGCTAGGGATGATCCGCATGGGCTGGCCGCAGGTGGGACAAGGGGCCCCGTGGGCCTTGGGGGCGGGAGCCTCCTCGAGTTCAGTCACCACGCCGGCCACGAAGCCACGGATGTCAGCCATGAAGGCGGCGCGGGTCTCCTCGCCACGCCGCATGCGTTCCAGGCGGGCCTCCCAACTGCCGGTCAGCTCCGCGCTGCACAGAGCTTCGGCCGGGAGGCCCTGGATGAGCCGGATGCCCTTGTCGGTGGGCAGCAGGACGTTGCGTTTGCGTTCGATGTACGTGCGCTTGATGAGGGTTTCGATCATGTTGGCCCGGGTCGCGGGGGTGCCGAGGCCGCAGTCCTTCATGGCCCCGCGCAAGGCTTCATCATCCAGTTCCCGACCGGCGCCCTGCATGGCGGACAGGAGGTCGCCTTCGCTCATCCGCTTGGGCGGGGTGGTCTTGCCTTCCTTGGGATGCAGGGAGCTGACTTCGACAGCGTCCCCCTTCTTCACCACGGGAAGGCCACCCTCGCTGTCCTCCTCGGCGTCCTCGTCCACCTCGGCGGGATCAACCGCCTTTTCCGTCTTTTTGCGGCGATGGGGCGGATCCACGGCGGACCAGCCCTCCTCCTTCACGACGGTGCCGTTGGTCTTGAAGGTCTCGCCCTCGACCTCGGTGATGACGGTGGTCTTGGCCTCCACCCGGTCCGGGAAATAGGCTCCCAGGAGGCGCCGGGCGATGAGGTCGTAGATGCGCAGTTCGTCGCCCGCGAGGCCCCGGGCGGGCTTCTCGGTGGGCACCAGCGCCGCGTGATCCTCCACTTCCTTGTCATTGACGAAGCGCTTGTCCAGCTTCACGGGCCAGCGCTTCCGGAGCTGGTCGAGGAAGGGCTGCAGCTCCGTGAGCTGGCCCTGGGCCAGGGCCTTGATCCACTGGGGCGCCTTCAGGGCATCGGCCTCGGTGAGGTGGCGACTGTTGGTGCGGGGATAGGAGATGAGCTGCTTTTCGTACAGGTTCTGCGCCAGGCCCAGCGTGGCTTCGGCGGTGAAGCCGAAGCGCTTGTTGGCTTCTTTTTGGAGGGCCGTGAGGTCATAGAGCAGCTCGGGTTTCTTCTTTTCGGTGCGGCCCGTGGCGCTCCGGATCTTCCCGGGCTTGCCTGCCAAGGTCGCCGCCAGCGCTTGGACGTCCGCCTCGGTGGCGAAGCGCTCTTGGACCTGCCCGTCCTGCTCCTTGAACCAGCGGCCCTCGTACTCCCCGTTGGGGTGGGTGAACCGGGCCCGGAGCGTCCAGAAAGGCTGGGGTTTGAAGTCGCGGATCTCCAGTTCCCGACGCACCAGCAGGGCCAGGGTCGGCGTCTGGACCCGCCCGACGCTCCACACGCCATCTTCCGCCCCCGCACGGCGCATGCGCAGGGTCTGAGCGCGGGTGGCATTGATGCCCACCAGCCAATCCGCCTCCTGGCGGCTGCGGGCCGCATCCCGAAGGCCACTGTAGGCCTCGCCGGGTTTCATGACGGCGTAGGCCGCCTGAATTGCTTCCGGGGTAAGGCTGGAAGTCCAGAAGCGCTGGACGGGCTTGGCGCAGCCTGCCAGGCGATAGACGAGATCGAAGATCAGTTCCCCTTCCCGCCCGGCGTCCGTGGCATTCACGACCTCGGTGATGTCCGCCCGGTTGAGAAGCTTCGCCACCACGTCGAACTGCTCCTTCGTCTGCGCGATGGGCGCGTAGCGGAATGGCTCAGGAAAGATGGGCAGCCGGTCCCAGCGCCAGGCCTTCCAAGCGGGATCGTACCCTTCGGGATTCAGAGCCTCCACCAGGTGCCCCACGCACCACGTCACCACCAGCCCGTTCCCCTCGATGAGGCTCCGCCCCCGCCCGGGCAGGCCCAGGGCTTCCGCCAGGGCGCGGCCCATGCTTGGTTTCTCGGCGATGATCAGACGCAGGATGACTCCCAGGAGCGCTTCCCATTGTAGATGGGTAGTTCTCGTTCTAGAGGCCCAAGGCCCTGGGCAGGCGTGGGCTGGAGATGAGGTCGAGGAAGACCGCCCACCGCCGAGCCGGATCCGCGACCGTTCCCCCCTGCCGCTCCACCCAGGTCCGGACCAGCTGCTCACCCAGGTTGTAGTTGATGACGTAGCTGCGGTAGGTGTCAATGAACCGGAGGCGCTGGGCGGCCTGGGCCTCGGTGCGCAGGGAATAGCGCACCAGGAAGGCCTCGGCCTGGGCCCGGTCGAGGTGGCCATCCAGGTAGCCGCGGGCGGCCTCGTTGTCGGCGAAGGCCAGCACCTTCAGCTCGGCCTGCACTCGTGACCAGCGCTCGGCTTCCGAGGGATCGAGACCCGCCAAAGGGAAGAGCACGTCGCGCTCGAAAGCCAGCCGTTCCTCGCCGGGGAAGGCGACCTCGATGCCGAAGTTGGCGGTGCCTTCGGCGATGAGGGACTGGGGCGAGAACAGGGGATAGATCGTGAATTCCACCCAGCCCCGGCCCTCCGGCGCGGCTTGCGCGAACCGCTGCTCCAACAGGGCGTTGTAGACGTGATGACCCGGGTAGCCTTCGTGGGCGGCCAGGTCCAGGGCCCGGTCCATGGCGATGGGCAGGTCCAGGTTCACCTGGATCACCGACGTGCCCCCGCCCTGGTACCAGTTGTAGGCGGACCAGGACTTGCCGGTGACGTACTCCACGCGGAAGTGGTCGGAGCCCGGCAGTAGCGCGTGCCGGCGGGTGCGCTCGCGGGCCTCGGCGATGGCCGCCTGGAAGACTGCATCGACGCGCTCAGTGGGCACCAGGATGCCCGCGCGGGCCTTCTGGTAGCGCTCCTGCACGGAGCCGCTGCCGGCGAGCAGGCGATCCAACCGGGCGAGGGCCGCTTCGAAGGTGGCCTCGGGCAGCTGGGGTGGGCGGACCTGGTAGAGGGCTTCGGCTTCGTCATCGAAGCTGAAGCGGTGGCCCTCCAGGCGGGCCAGGTGCGCCGCCACGGCCCTAAGCTGCCCGAGCAGGTAGTCCCCGCGCAAGGCCTCATCGGCCTGCGTCTCCGCAGCCGTGACGCCGGCCAGAATCCTCGCAGCCTCGGCCTGCAGCTCGGCGAGGGGGGGCGGGGCCCCGGCCTCCGCGGTGGCCTTCCAGGCCTTCGGCCCGTAATAGGCGTCCACAAAATCGGGGTCGTGGCGACCCACCGCCAGCACCAGGTTCACGTAGTCCGCGGCCCACTCCGAAAGCGCCATCTCCGTCCAGCCTCCCTGTGCTTGGACTGTACCCGGTTTGGTGCGCGGATCGTTCACTCCCCCCGCAGCACCTCCATGGGCTTGGCACGAAGCACCCGGAAGTTCCCGGCCACGCCCACCACCAGCGTCAAGGCCGCCGACGCCACCATCAGGAGAATGCCCAGACCGATGCCCGGATGGGTCGGCAACTCCAGCACGCGGCTGGTGTAGACCCTGGCCAGGCCCCAGGCCAGAAGGGTGGCCAGGAGCGCGGAACTGCCTCCGAGGACGAGGAATTCCCAGGCCAGGCTGCGCAGCAGGGTGCCGTGGGAGGCGCCCATGGTGCGCAGCATCGCCAGATCCTTCTGCCGCCCCAGGCGACCGGCGATGAGGCTGGCGACCAGCACCAGCAGGGCGGATGCCAGCATCAGGGCCGCCAGGGCGCGGGTGATGATGGCGATGATGTCCAGCACCCGTCCCACCTTCGCGACGACATCCGTCACATCGATCAGGGTGACATTCGGGAAGTCCCTGGCCATGGCCGCCTGGATGCGCGCCTTGGCCGACGGGTCGGCCTCGGTCGCCAACAGGTGGACCGCCGGGGCGCCCCGCAGCAGGGAGGGATGCATGACGATGAAGAAGTTGGGCTGGAAGCTCTGCCACATGACCTTGCGCAGGCTGGTGACCCTGCCCGTCACGGCGTTGCCCGACACATCGAAGGTCAGCACATCGCCGAGCTTGGCGCCGATGGAATCGGCGAAGCCCTGTTCCAGCGAAAGCTCGTCCGCCTGCGCAAGGCCCGGCGCCCAGAAGCGTCCGGCGACCACCGTCTCGGAGGCACCGGGCCGGTCCCGCCACGTGAGGTTCTGCTCGCGGTTGCGAAACCCCTCCCCACGCGGCTCCTCGGGGGCCTCGTCCCGCCCCTTGGTCCCGGCCTCGCGCACGGGCTTCCCGGCGATGGCGGCGAGCCGGGCCCGCACGATGGGCGCCTCCATGGGCTCTCGCCCGGTCTCGGCTTTCAGCCGAGCGACGACCTGATCGCGCTGGGAGGACTGGACGTCCATGAAGAACAGATTCGGCCGAGTCCCGGCTCCCTGTTGCGACGCGAGGGGGGCGACGATGTCGTCCTTGATGAACTGAGTGGCGGTCGTCAGGAAGACGGCCAGACCCATCACCGCCATCATCAGCGCCGTCAGGCCCCGGCGGGCCCCCAGCTGGCCGAAGGCCAGGCGCAGCGAAAGCGGCATCGCCTTGGCCGTGCGGCGGTAGATCCGCAGCAGCAGTCGCGCCGCGCCAAAGAGCAGAAGGAACAGCACGGCCATTCCCAACGCGGTGCCGAGACCGACCGCCGGGCTGGGGGCATTGCGGACGATGAGCAGCACCGCCAGCAGGAACGCCAGACCGGCACAGGCCCGGCTGAGCCAGACCCGCCCCCCATGCAGGTCCGCGCCTTCCCGCAGCAGCGTGAGGGGTTTCACGTCCCCCAACCGCACAAGGGGCGGCAGGGTCAGGAGCGCGATCATGGCCACCGCCAAGGCCGTCTCCAGCAGGGGCGGCGCGGCGGCGGTGCCCTGGCGGATCACGGCCGGCAGCAGGTCGCCCAGCCAGCGGGGGATCGTGGCCGCCACCCCCAGCCCCGCCGCCAGGCCCAGGGCCAGGGCGACGGCCAGGAGCAGCATCGTCAGCAGCCCGTAGACCCGGGCGGGCTCCATGGGCGCGGCCCCCAGGCAGCGGAGGATGGCCGCGTCCCGGGCGCGCGCCTCCAGGAAGGCCGTGAGGATCGCCCAGGCGCCCAGCATGGCCAGCAGCAGGGTGGCGAGGCCCAGTTGCTGGACGAAACGATTCAGGTTCCGGATGGGCCGGGCGAGGGCGGTGGCCGCTTCCTCATGGCTGCGCAGGCGCAACCGCGGGCTGGCGGTCCGCACGAGCGCCTGCAGCTCCTTGCGAACCCGGGCGGCATCGGCCCCAGGGGACAAGGTCAGGAGCAGGCGCCCCGTGAAGCGCGAGCGCTGTGTCAGGAGGCCGAGGCGTTCGGCGTCCGCGCGATCGATCAGGATCCTGGGCCCCAGGGTGAACGCACTGGCCTGACGGCTTTCATCCAGAATGATGACCCCACCCACCGGCAGCGTACCATCCCCGACGGACAGGGCCGACCGGGCGGCCAGGGTCGGCTGGGCGCGGGGCTGGAGGCCCCAGGCGTCCGCCAGACCCCGCTCCACGAAGACGGCTCCGGAGCCGCCGACCTTCGCGTTGGCGCTCTGGCCAGCGGCCTGGAGCTCCAGCCTTCCGACCAAGGGATAAGACGCATCCACCGCCCGCACTTCCACCAGGCGGCTGAGGGTCGCCGCCCCCTCCCCCGTGTGCGCCATGCTCACCAGGTCGTAGACCAGGCTGTGACCCTGGATGCCCGGCAGGTCCACCGTTTTGTGAAGCACCTCGTCCGGGAAGGCGCCGGTGGACGAGATGGAGAAGTCCGCCCCGAGCAGGGACCTGGACTCGGCTCGAATGCCGCTGAGCACCCGGGCGCTGAATCCGTAGGTCGCAAAAAAAGCTGCGAAACCGACAGCCAGGCAGAGGGCGATGACCAGGAGGCGGCCCTTCTGGCGGGACCCCTCCCGCAGGGCCATGCGAAGCGCGAACCTCATGCCACGCCCGCCACGATCCGGCCCCGTTCCAGGGCGATGTGGAGCCCCAGGCGACCCGCCAGGTGCGCATCGTGGGTCACCAGCACCAGGGTCGCCCCGAGGTCGCGTTGCAGCTCCAGGAGCAATGCGAAGACACGGTCCGCATTCACGGGATCCAGGGAGCCGGTCGGTTCGTCGCACAGAAGGATGGGAGGCCGCGCGACGATGGCCCGCGCCAGGGCCACGCGCTGGCATTCGCCCCCGCTGAGCTGCGCCGGCAGGTGCTCGGCCCGGTCCTGCAGGCCCACCCGGGCGAGCGCGTCCAGGGCCTTCGCTTCGGCCCCGGCCAGGCCCGCGATTTCCGCGGCGATGATCACGTTCTGCAAGGCAGAGAAATGGGGCAGCAAATGGTAGGCCTGGAAGACGAAGCCGAGGTTTTGCGCCCGGAAACGCGACAGGGCCAATTCGCTGAGGCCGGTGATGACCTGCTCGTTCACGACCACTTCCCCGGAGGTGGGCTGATCCAGGCCCGCCATGAGGCCGAGCAGCGTGCTCTTGCCGCTGCCGCTGGGCCCCTGGATGGCGACCGACGTCCCGGCGGGAATCTCCAGACTGACGTCCTGCAAGACGCGCAGCCGTTCGCCGGAGGGGGACAGGAACGTCTTCGACACCGAGCGGATGGAGATCATGCGGCCCCCTGGCCATCAGACTAGCCGCCTGCGCCCGGATTCCGCCCGGTGCACGGGCGCTCTGACTCCTGCCATCCTGCAGGCATGAGAAAGGCCTGCCCCTCCGCCGTTCTTTTGACCGCAATGCTCGCCTTGGCCAGCGCCTGCAACCGGAATGCCCAAGGCCCCAGTTCCACCGCGGCGCCTTCCGCTGCACCTGAGCCTGCGCTTGCACCTGCGTCAGAGCCGACCCAGGGCACCCTGGTGTTTCTGGGCGATAGCCTCACCGCTGGCCTTGGATTAGCGAAAGAACAGGCCTTCCCCGCGCTCATCGACGCGCGGCTGCGAGCCGAGGGGCGGCCCTGGAAAGTCGTGAACGCCGGTGTCAGCGGCGACACCACGGCGGGCGGGGTCGCTCGCTTGGATTGGATCTACCAGCAGAAGGTGGATGTGCTGTTTGTCTGCCTGGGGGCCAACGATGGGTTGCGTGGCATCCCGGTGGCGGAAACCGAACGGAACCTGCGGATCATCCTGGAGCGCGCCAGGAAGGAGGGAACGCGGGTGGTGCTCGCCGGCGTCCAACTCCCGGAGAACTACGGCACAGACTATCGGACCGCCTTCGCCGGGATCTTCCCCCGCCTGGCCAAGGCCTACCGGGTGCCCCTGCTCCCATTCCTCCTCGAGGGTGTCGCCATGAATCCCCGGTTGAACCAACCCGATGGCATCCATCCCACCGCCGAAGGGGCCCGCATCGTGGCGGACCATGTCTGGATGGCCCTGGATCAGACGCTCCGCGCCACCCCAGAGCGGCAGGCTCCCGAAGGAGCGGCTCGCTGATTGCGCAAAGGACTCCTGGCCTTCGCCTGTTTTGATTGAAGCGTTTGTTCATTTTGATCGGCTGGTCAAATCCATTCTCCAATGAACCAACTTAAACATTTATAAACAAACAATATACCTTTTGGTGTCATCAATGCTTCCCTCTGTTTGGCTTGGGGGCCAAAGCCCCTCACCTGCAAATTCCTCGAAGCGCTTCTCTCAAAGACCAGACTGACTGAGGTCCTCACCTGGAATCGCAACCTTCCACCCCTCAGGAATCGTGACTACCAACACCCCCTGTGGCACCTCCGATGAGCCCCTTGCGGGAGGCTCGTTGTCTGCCCCCGCTCCTCCTCCACCGCCGGGCCGGTGGGCCCGACTGTTCCGCCTGGCCCGGGCCCACCGTGGCAAGAGCCTCCTGCTCGGCTTAGCCGCGCTCGCCTTGATCGGGCTGGGCTGCATGGATGTCCTGCTCGCGAGACCCATGCAGCGCTGGGCCGAACGAACCATGAATGCGAACCTGAAGGGGTACACCGTCAAGATCGGACGGGTCCGTCCTCACCTTTGGCGCTTCGCCTTTGATCTGGACGATCTGGTGCTCAGACAGACCACCCACCCCGATCCACCGGTGGCTGATTTTGGCGCCCTGAAGTTCTCGTTACTGATTCCAGACCTGCTCCGGTTCAAGGTGGCTGGAAATCTGACCCTTGTGCGCCCCGCCCTGCACATCGACCTCGCTCAGATCGAGGAGGAGGTCCGCAGCCACGTGGGTTTGAAGGGGCGGGGGTGGCAGAAGGCCGTGGAATCCATCTTCCCGTTCAAGCTCGACCAGGTGCAGGTCCAGGACGGTTCCGTGCTCTACCGGTCCAGAGGTGCAACCGACAAGCCGATCCAGATCACCAGGATCCACATGGTCACGACCAATGTGCGCAACATCGCCGTGTCGAAGAGCACCTTTCCTTCCCCGGTGACCATGGAGGGCGTCCTGTTCGACACGGGGAAGGTCTGGTTCAAAGGGGCGGCGGATTTTCTGCGGGAACCGTACGCGGCTGCCCGGGGCGAGCTTCATCTGGAGCAAGTCCCCCTGGATCGCCTGAGTCCCCTGGCGCAGAGCTACCAGGTGAAAACCAAGGGTGGACTCTTATCCCTGCAGGGTTCGGTGGAATACACACCCGAGGCCCATAAGGTTCATGTCGCCGAGGTCGTCTTCGATCATCTGCACGTGAACTACGTCACCAGCCGGGCCACCAAATCGATCGAAAAGGAGCATGCCGAGCAGGTCATCAAGCTGGCCGAGCGGGTGCGCAATGCCCCTAAGCTGTGGCTGGAAGTGGATTCGCTGAAACTGAGAAACAGCCAGCTCGGTGTCGAAAACCTGGGGGCCACGCCGCCCTACCAGGTGTTCATTTCAAGTCTGAACCTCAACCTGGAACACCTGAGCAATCAAATCGGGTTGGAGACCTCCCTGTTCCATGCCCAGGGCGCCTTCATGGGCAGCGGCCAGGCCTCGCTCAGTGGCAAGATCCGCTCGACCGCCAAGCCGGTGGATTTCGACCTGCGTCTCCAGGTCGAGGAGGCCAAGCTGCCGGCCCTCAATGGCCTGCTGAAGGCCCACCTGGGCCTCGACGTAGCTGAAGGCCTGATCTCGGTCTACACCGAGATCAAGGTCAAGAACGGCCAGGTCGAAGGCTACATCAAGCCCCTGGTCAAGAACCTGAAAATCTACGATCGGCAGAAGGACCAGGGGAAACCCTATGGCAAGCGGGTGAAACTGCATGTCCTGCAATTTCTTGCCAACCTGTTGAAGAATCGTGAATCCAAGGAAGTGGCCACGGTGATCCGCATCTCCGGCGCCACGGGCGGCCCCCAGGCCAACGAGTGGGAAGTCATCCGCAAGCTGATCGCCAACGGTCTCGCGCATGCGATCCTGCCCGGCTTCCAGCCCGATCCCAAGACGGTGCCTCCTCCTCCACCTCCTGCGCCCAAGCCCGTTTCTCACTAAAGGAGTCCATCCTGGAGGCTCTAGGTGGCCCCCATGACTGACCGCAACACGAAACCCAAGGTGGACACGGCCCGCGCCTGGCGGGAAGCCAGGGCCCTCCTGCGGCAGCACCAGGGCTCCCTGGCCCTGGGCCTGGTCCTCATGCTCATCAGCCGCCTGGCTGGCCTTGTGCTGCCCGCCAGCACGAAATACCTGATCGACGAGGTCATCGGGAAGCACAACGGGCACCTCCTCATGCCCATCGCGCTGGGCGCCGGTGTGGCCACGCTGCTGCAGGCCATCACCAGCTACGCCAACTCGCAGGTCGTGAGCGTGGCGGCCCAGCGGGCCATCATGGCCATGCGGCAGCGAGTCCAGGATCACATCCTCCGCCTGCCCATCCGCTACTTCGACAGCACCAAGAGCGGGGTCGTGATCGCCCGGGTCATGAACGACGCCGAAGGGGTCCGCAACCTGGTGGGCACCGGCATCATCCAGCTGGTGGGTGGCGTGCTCACGGCCGCGATCTCCCTGGCCGTGCTGTTCTGGCTGAACTGGAGGCTCACCCTGGCCACGGTCATCTTCCTGGCCGTCTTCGGCGGGGCCATGGCCCTGGCCTTCCGGAGGCTGCGGCCGCTGTTCCGGAAGCGCAGTGAGATCACGGCGGACATCACCGGGCGCCTGACGGAATCGGTGGGCGGCATCCGCATCCTGAAGGTCTATGTGGCGGAGGACCGTGAGCGCCGAATCTTCGCGGAAGGCACTGAACGGCTCTTCAAGAACATCGCCGGGACCCTCACCGGAACCAGCGCCATCACAGCCTTCGGCACCGCCATCGTCGGGGCTCTGGGCGTCCTGATCATGATCATCGGCGGCCGGGCGATCCTTGCAGGGAGCATGACCTTGGGAGATCTGATCATGTACACGTTCTTCGTGGGCATGATGGCGGCCCCGGTGGTCCAAATCGCGAATATTGGAACCCAGGTGAGCGAGGCCTTCGCGGGCCTGGACCGCATCCGGGAGATCCTCGACATGCCCACCGAGGACCAGGAGGATGCCGGCCGCGAACCGCTACCCTCCCTGGAAGGCACCGTATCTTTCAGGGACGTGCACTTCTCCTACGAGGAAGGGGCGCCCGTGCTGAAAGGCATCTCCTTCGACGTGCCCGCGGGCAGCACGGTCGCCCTGGTAGGCTCCAGCGGTTCCGGCAAGAGCACGATCATCTCCCTCGTCATGGCGTTCAATCATCCGCAGCAGGGCCAGCTCCTCGTGGATGGGAAGAACATCGAGTCCCTGAGGCTCCGGGAGTACCGGGCCAAACTGGGTGTCGTCATGCAGGACAACTTCCTTTTCGATGGCACCGTGGCCGATAACATCGGCTTCGCCAAACCCGGTGCGACGCCCGCGGAGATCGAAGCCGTCGGCCGCATCGCCCATGTCCATGAATTCGTGGATCGCTTCGAACTCGGCTACGACACGATCGTCGGGGAGCGCGGCGTCAAGCTTTCGGGTGGCCAACGCCAGCGGGTGGCCATCGCGCGTGCCATCCTCGCGGATCCCCGCATCCTCCTGCTTGACGAAGCCACCTCCAGCCTCGACAGCGAGAGCGAAGCGCTCATCCGGGATGGCCTCCACAAGCTCCGGACGGGCCGAACCACGTTCGTCATCGCCCACCGGCTCAGCACCATCGAAAGCGCCGATCAGATCCTCGTGGTGGAAAACGGCGAGATTGTGGAACGGGGCACGCATCGGGAACTGCTCGCCATGAAGGGCCGCTACAAGCAGCTTCACGACCGCCAGCAGGGCGTGGAGATGGATCAGTTCATCAATCCCGGCGAGGATTTCACCGCCCCGAATCCCCAGGCTGGACGAGCCTAGGCCCTGCTCTCCCATGACTCCAAAAAAAGAAGGGGCCTCAGGCCCCTTCTTTGACTACGAAAACCGCTTACTTCTTCTTGGCGGCCTTCTTGGGGGCAGCCTTGGGCTTCCCGGCCTTGGCAGCCTTGGAGGCCTTGAAGCTCATCGACTTTGAAGCCGCGATCTTGATGGGGGCGCCGGTCTGGGGGTTGCGCCCCGTGCGCGCCTTGCGGGTCTTCTGGCTGAAGGTGCCGAAGCCGACCAACGTGACCTTCCCGCCCTTGCCAACGTGGCCGGCGATGGAAGCAAGGAAGCAGCCGATGGCGGAAGCCGCGGCGGCCTTGGTGATGTCGGCAGTCTTGGCGACGGCTTCGACGAGTTCAGCTTTGGTGAGGTTCTCGGCCATGGACTGGCCTCCTGTATGAAAGCGCCATCGGGCGCCAGGTGATTTGCACTTGGATAATGCCTCAAATTCGCAGCCCTTCAAGTACTGATCGTTTTTCTTCTTTTCTTGGCGCTCCCTTTCTTCGGCCCTTGGCCCGGGCATTCTGGGCGTCGAACCTGTGGCAGGGACCCGCGGTCCGCGGGCTGATACCTACTCGCAAAGCCCCTGGCCTGGTCCCGCCAAAATGGCCAAAAGAACCGAATCATATGGGATTTACCGGCCTTTGGAGCAAGCCTCGGGCCTGTCTGGAGGCCCAGCCGTAGCGACCGTCCGAGGGTCTGAGTGGACTAACCAGCGGCTGCAGGGCTCCGTATCTAATCCGAATTCTACTGATTCTTTCTTGGTCCCAATCCGCGCGTCCGGATGCCCAGTCGCCGGGATTCCGGTAGGGTGGTAGGGAACCATACCCATGCATCTTCTAAACGGGGACCACCTCGTTTCTTTCTCAGGAGCTCTCAATGCGATTAAGGTTCTGGACCATTTTCACCCTGGGGTCCGCCCTGGTGGCTGGCCCGACAGCCCCGGCCCAGCGCCCAACCTGGCGCCTGCCCATTGAAGTGAAGACCCTGCCCAATGGCCTGACCATCGTGGTCTCCGAAGACCACGCGCTGCCGACCGTGGGGGTCAGCGTGGTCTATCGCGTGGGGATGCGGCTTGAGCCCAAGGGGCGCACCGGCTTCGCCCACCTCTTCGAACACATGATGTTCCAAGGCACACCCGTGGCCCCCAAGGGCGTGTTCGACCGGGTCATCCAGGGCGGCGGTGGCCTCAACAACGGGTCCACCCGCTACGACTTCACCAACTACATCGAGTCCGCCCCGATCTCGGCCCTGGAGCCCATCCTCTGGCTGGAGGCCGATCGCCTCAAGGCCCTGGATTTCTCTCCCCAGAACCTGAAGAACCAGCAAGAGGTGGTGAAGGAGGAGATCCGGGTCAACGTCAAGAACCAGCCCTATGGCACCTTCTGGCTGGATCTGCCCGGAGCCGCGTACTCCCGGTGGGAGAACAACCATGACGGCTATGGCTCGTTCGAGGATCTGGACCATGCGGACCTGAAGGATGTCCAGGCCTTCCACAGCACCTACTACACCCCCAGCAATGCCGTGCTGGGCATCGCCGGCGACGTCAAGCCCGCCGAGGTGTTCGCCCTGGTCGAAAAGTATTTCGGCGGCATTCCCGGCAAGCCCAAGCCGGCCTTGCCCGACCTCAAGGAGCCCCTGAACACGACCGAGATCCGTCAGGTCAGGACGGATGCCCTGGCCCGGGTGCCGGCGGTGGCGGTGGGCTGGAAGATGCCCGCCCGGGGAAGCAAAGACCACGCTCCGGCCGCAGTCCTGTCCGAGCTGCTGATCGGTGGCGATGCCTCCCGGATCTACCTCGGCCTGGTGAAGGGCAAAGAACTGCTGCTGAACGCGAGCGGCGGCCTCAACTTCCCCCTGGGGGGCGCCTGGGACTACGACGGCCAGACGCTGTTCAGCCTGTTCTCCCTCTACAAGCCCAACGCGGATGCGGACAAGGTGCTGGCCGCCATCGACGAGATCATCGCCGCCGTGGCGAGCCAGGGCGTCCCGCCCGCGGAGCTGGAACGCACCAAGACCAAGATGCTCGCCGATTTCTATGCGGGCCTGGAGATCCCCATGTCCCGTGCCGACGCTCTGGCCAAGGCCCAGGCCCTCTGGGGCAACGCCGCCCAGCTCAACGAGATCCCCGGGCTCATCGAAGGGGTGACCGTGGAGGACCTCAAGCGGGTCGCCACCACCTACCTGACCCATCCCAATCGCACCGTCATCGATTATCACACCGCCGCGGCGAAGAACTGAGGAGCCGGACATGACCCTGACCCGCCACGCCCTCACCCTGCTGCTGACCACCAGCGCACTCGCCCTTGCGGCCGGTGCCACTGAGACGCCGCTCCCCAAGGACCTGCCGCCCTATGGCGCTGACCGGCCCATTCCTCCACTCAGCATTGCCCAGCGGACCCTCCCGAATGGCCTCACCGTCTGGCTCGTGAACCGCCCGGGTTTCCCCAAAGTCACCACCTACCTGGCGGTCCGGGGCGGCACGGCGCATGATCCTGCCGATCGGCAGGGGCTCGCCAACCTCATGGCGGGCCTGCTGAATGAAGGGACCACCACGCGGACCTCCAAGCAGCTCGCCGAAGAACTCCAGACGATCGGTGGCGAGCTCAGCGCCTTCGCCAGTGCTGATGCGGTGTTCGTCTACGGAACCAGCCTGAGCAACGGCCTTCCAATCCTCATCCATCTCCTGGGCGATGTCACCCGGCACCCGAGTTTCCCCGAGAAGGAAGTCGAGCTCGCCAAGGCCAACACCCTGCAGAGCCTGCTGGCCCAGGAGGCCCAACCCGCCTTCAAGGCCAACCGAGCCTTCCAGGCGGCCGTCTTCGGGACGCATCCCTACCACTTCGCTTCGATCACCCCGGACGTGGTCAAGGCCACCACGCCCGAGATGCTCCGGGCCCTCCACGCCTCCCGATTCCAGCCGAACCAGGCGCTGCTGGTGATCTCCGGAGATTTCCAGGAGCCCGCCACCCTCAAGCTGATCTCGGCGGCCTTCGGGGATTGGAAGGCCACGGGTGAAGTGCTGCAACCCCTGGCGGCGGCCCCCACGAGTGCCCCTCATCAGTTCCTGTTGATCCCCCGCCCCGGTTCGGTGCAATCCACCCTGCGGGTGGGTCGCCCTACCGTGTCGGCCACCCACCCCGACTACATCCCCATGCAATTGGCCAACGTCATCCTGGGCGGCTCCTTCGGCAGCCGGATCGTGAAGAACATCCGGGAGGACAAGGGCTATACCTATTCACCCGGAGCCCGCGCCGCCGGCTGGCAGGCGGGCGGAAGCTACATGGTGCGGGCGGATGTACGGACCGAAGTCACCGCCGCGAGCCTCATGGAGATCTTCTACGAGATGGATCGCATGGGCACGACCACCGTCGGCGAAACCGAACTCCAGAGCGCGAAGCGCTACATGGGGGGAACCTACCTGTTCCAGAACCAGATGCTCCGGGCCCTGACCGGAACCCTTGCGACGTACTGGGTGAATGGCCAGAAACCCGAGGCCCTGTCTGAGTTCATCCCCAAAGTGAACGCGGTGAAGGCGGAGGAGGTTCGGCGCATCGGCCGAACCTACTTCGCCTCCAAGGACCAGACCATCGTTGTCGTCGGCGATGGGACGAAAGCGAAGGCTGAACTCGAACAGTTCGGCCCCGTCCAGATCCAGAAGAACTGAGGGAAGTGGCCTGTCGGCTCCACCCAGCCACACGGAATGTGATCAGGGCCCGGGCGACCGGGCCCTGATGCTGTCCAGACCACTGGCTGTGGGAAAGGGTGGATTTCGACACCCTTTGTCCAACGAGAAGCCTCACCCTGTGTCCCTGGAGATTTCATGAAAATCGGCCTCCGCATTCCGTCTCTCAAGAAGCGCCTGGCCGCCCGCAGCAGTCCGGCGCGGTGGGTACGTCAGGATCTCGGTCTGAAGGCCCCCCGGGGCTGGGGTTGGCTCACCAACCCGCGCAAGGCCGCCTACAACCGCGTCTACAACCGCACCACCTTCGGGCTCAAGGGCTGTGGGTGGCTGTTCTGCCTACCGGTGGGCCTGCTCCTGTGGTGGCTGTGACGACCGCGAAGGCCCGCCCATTGGATCAGTCCAGCGACGCCTGATCGCAGCTCGGGCGGCAGCGCCACGCGCCGGAGGGTCAGGTCTCCCAGAATTCGTGTTCCAGGGCAGGCAGAGGAGCTTTCTCCTCATTCAAATTGAGGGAGATCCCACCTCCAACTTGATGGATCGGCCTGCGGCCTCGTCTGCGGACAAGAGCACTAACTGATCTAAATAATTGTCGTTAGATCGACGGCTCGGAAGATGCATAGCAACCTCCACGGAGGCCCCTTGGCACTCGGAGGTCGTGCCTTCCGTGCTCTTCACCACAGGGTCGGAGCGGGGGGAAAAGAGGTCTCCCCGGTTGCGACGTGCTTCTCGCGATTGAACGCTTTATGGAGGATCACACCATGCTCGACCATCGGCTTGCCCTTCGCTTCGATTCCCGGATCACCTGGATCCTGCTGGCCCTGGCCGCGCCTTCCGCCCTGGTGGCGCAGATCAGCATCCAGATCACCATCGGGCCCCCGCCGATTCCCGTCTACGAACAGCCCATGATCCCCGAACCGGATTACGCCTGGACGCCCGGGTACTGGGCCTGGGGCGATGACGGCTACTACTGGGTGCCAGGTACCTGGGTCCGCATTCCCCGGGTGGGCTTGCTCTGGACCCCCGGCTACTGGGGCTGGGAAGGCGAATACTTCGTGTTCCACCGCGGTTATTGGGGACCCCACGTGGGTTTCTACGGCGGCATCAACTATGGCCATGGCTACGGTGGCGAAGGCTTTGAAGGCGGCTACTGGGAAGGCCAGCGCTACTACTACAACCGGGCCGTCACCAATGTAAACACCTCCACCATCACCAACGTCTACAACAAGACCGTGATCGTCAATAACAACACCTACACCGCCTACAACGGCGGCACCGGAGGCGTGAACGCCGCCCCCACCGAGCGGGAACGGACCTGGGCCAGCGAACAACACGTGCAGCCCACCGCGGAGCAGACCCGGCAGCATGAAGCTGCCAGCAGGAACCGGGAGCTCCTGGCCTCGGTCAACCGCGGCAAACCCCCCGTGGCCGCGACCGTGAGACCCGCCGATTTCTCGCCCAGAAATGTCGTGCCGGCCAAGGCCCCCGGTGGCCAAGTGCCGGAAGCCGTCCTGAAGGCCACGCCGAGGACCTTGCCGCCGCCCGTGAAGGGCCCGGCCCCTGGGGCGAGGCCTGCCAGCCCCACCCCCGAGCCGAAAGCGCGGCCCAAGGAGACGCCCCCTGGGCGCCCCATTCCAGCACCAGCTCCCACCCCGCGGCCCCCTGAACCCATCCGGGAACCCGCTCCCCATCCGGTCCCCAGGCCCAAGGAAGAGCCTCCCGTGCAGCCCCTGCCTGATCGCCACCCGGCCCCCGCGCCGCGTCCGCTTCCGGAACCCGATCGGAAACCCCGACCGCTGCCCAAGCCCAAGGAGGAACCGCCCGTGCGGCCATCGCCGGAACGCCCTCCGGCACCCGTGCCGCATCCCCTCCCAGAACCTGATCGGAGGCCTCTGCGTCCTGAGCCGCAGCCGGCTCCCAGACCTCAGCCACCGACTGGCGAGCGGCCCAGCCTAGAACGCCGTCCGGAGCCCGCGCCCCATCCAACCGAGAAGGACAAGTCCAGACCCAGGCCAGCTCCCGACCCCAGGCCGAAGCCCGATCCGAACAAAGACAAGGAACGTGGATGAGTTCACGTGACCACGATGGCCCTGGCCCGCGCCGATCCCTTCCCCCGTTTTGAAACGGATCGGCGCGGGCCCTCGATATAGTCGGACTGGCGATGCCCAGGTTCCCGTGGTGGGGCGATGGCGGGCGGGCCACGAGGTGGTGTGGACGGGAACACGAGCAGCGCGCGCATCATCGTCCTGGGAGGCGGCCTCTCCGGCCTTCTCGCGGCCTGGCATTTGCACCGGCGCGGCTGCGAGGTTGAAGTATGGGAAGCTTCCGGTGCCCCGGGCGGCTGGGCACAGACGCTGCCCTGGCCAGGCCCGGCGGGCGAAGTGGGCTACCTGGAACGGGGCCCCCAGGGGCTTCGGGTGGGCCGGGGCGGCGCCCTGGATCGCCTGCTGCACGAGCTGACCCTCGAGCTGCGCCCCTCGCCACCGAAGGGCCCCCGCTGGCTGGGCAAGGCCGGTCGGCGGCAGCCCAGCCCGGTGACGCTGACGGGGCTGCTGTGCGCGCCTGGGCTCGGGATCGGCGGGAAGCTGCGGCTGCTGGCGGAACCTTTCATCCCGGCGGGATCGGGGCCGGATGAGAACCTTCACGTGTTCTTCGCCCGGCGCCTGGGGGAAGCCTTCGCCCGGGAGCTGCTGCCGGCCCTGGTGGCGGGCGTCCTCGCGGCACCGCCGGAGCGCCTCGGCCTGGAGGCGCTGCCGCGCCTGAAGCGCCTGGAGGCCCGGGGAGGCCTGCTCCTCGGCGGTCTGCGGGCAGGCCCTGAACGCACCCGCCTGCCCGCCGGCGGCACCGGTGCCCTGGCTCGCACGCTCGCGGGCCGGCTCGGGTGCCTGTTCACGGATCGCCCCGCCCGGGCCCTGGAGCCTCTGCCAGAGGGCCGGTGGCGGGTCCACGGGAAGGGGCCCGCCCGCGAGGCGGGGGCCGTGGTGCTGGCCCTCCCGACCCAGGTGACGGCGGAGCTGCTGCGACCGCTGGCACCTGAGGCAAGCCAGATCCTGGAGGCCATCCCCCGCCTGGATCTCCGCGTGTGGCACAGCCGGCATGCCATGGTGCCCGGCTGGGAACGGGGGATCGGCCTGCTCATCCATCCGCCAGAGGGCCGGGGTCTCCTGGGGGCTGCATCCTTCTCAGGGGGCGATCCCCGTGGCGTACCGGGCCTGCTCCAGCTGCGGACCTACGTGGGTGGGGCCTATCCAGTGGAGTCCGCGCTGGACGCCTGGTCTGGTGTCTTCCGCGAGCTCCGCCGCTGGCTGCCGGAGCTGGGGGAGGCGGTGCAGGTGCGGGAGGAGGCTTGCCCGGGCGCCTTCCCGCTGCTGGAGCCGGGTCATGGCGCCCGGATGGCGCGCGTGGAGGCGGCCCTCCCACCGGGCCTCCACTGGATCGGCGCCGCGCGGTTCGGCCCGGGAATCCCCGATCTGGCCGAGGGCATCGCGGCCTGGGCGGAATCGGCCTCAGGCCTTCTGATGGCTGGGCGACCTTCCTGAAGGTACCGGGGCGGGCGTCTTTCCCAATCGCATCCATCCCCAGGCCAGTCCACCCGCCAACAGCAGCCAGCCCACGGGAGAGCGGGCGGCAACCTTCAGGTCCTGCCAGGAAGGCACGGAGCCGAAGACAAGGTTCGCCAGGAGGAACACCATGGCCGCCTCGGGCCAGCCCAAGGTCGGCTTGCCGCCCAGACGCCACAAGAGGAGGGCGTAGGCCGCGGGCAGCAGCACCAGCGGCGCCAGGCCGATAAAGAAGGCGTTGTACCAGCGGAGGTTGGAGAGGGTGACGGCCCCGAGCACCAGGCCACGACCTTCACGCCTCGGCAGGACCGTGAAGTGGACGGGGCGACCGTTGAGCAGGTGGCCAAAGGTCCAGTGGCAGAGCTCGTGACAGAAGGTCCCGGGCAACACCAGCAGGGAGAAGAGCCAGAAGGACCGCTTGGCCTGGTTCAGCAGCCAGAGGGCCGCGGCCATGCCCGCCAGGTAGGCCAGCGCCGGTCCCTGCCCCCACCACCCTGCTCCCCAGCCGTGGTCCATCCCCGCCGCTGCCTCCAACCCCATTGGACCACCCTGCGGGCCTTCCGTCGGAAACCCCTCGGAAACCATCGGGTGGCGTGGACAGCTTCGCGGATCAGGTGGTCGTAAAAAAACATCATAAAGCTACTTGCGACAATCAATGGTAACGTTTGGGCCATCTCGCGTTTTTCAATCCAGAGGCCCCCCATGAAGATTGCCGTTCCCAGGGAGATCAGGGCGAACGAAACCCGCGTCGCGCTGGACCCGGAATCCTGCAAGAAGCTGGTCGCCCTCGGCATCGAGGTGGCGGTCGAGGCCAGGGCGGGCGTCGCCGCCCATTTTCTGGATCAGGCGTACCGGGATGCGGGCGCCACGGTCGTCCCGGACGCGAATTCGCTCCTGGGCGGAGCGGAGTTCGTGCTGAAGGTGAATGCCCCCCAGGCCCGGCCCGATGGCACCCACGAAGTGGACCTCATCCCTTCGGGGGCGCTGCTGCTGGCCTCCCTCTTCCCCACGCGGAACCTCGATGCGGTGCAGCGGATGGCGGCCCGGAACCTCACGACCTTCTCCACGGACTGCATCCCGCGCACCACCCGCGCCCAGAGCATGGACACCCTCTCCAGCCAGGCCAACATCGTGGGCTACAAGGGCGCGCTGCTGGGCGCCCTGGAACTGCCGAAGTACTACCCCATGTTCATGACCGCCGCGGGGACAACCCTGCCCGCCAAGGTCTTCGTCCTCGGCGCGGGGGTGGCGGGCCTGCAGGCCATCGCCACCGCCAAGCGGCTCGGCGCCAGCGTCACGGCCACGGACGTACGGCCCGAAGTGAAGGAGCAGATCGAATCCGTGGGCGGGAAATACATCGGCGTGGAGCTGAAGCAGGCTGCCTCCGCCAGCGGCGGCTACGCCGCGGAGCTGTCGGCGGAGGACAAGGCGCTGCAGGCCAAGATGCTGGCAGACCACTGCGCCCAGGTGGACGTGGTCATCACCACGGCGCTCATCGGCGGGGTTTTCGCACCCAAGCTGCTCGACGAGGCCATCGTGAAGAGCATGAAGCCCGGCGCGGTGATCATCGACCTCGGCGCCGACGGTGGCGGCAACTGCACGCTGTCGAAGCTGGGCGAGACCGTGGTGGTGGACGGCGTGAAGATCGTCGCCCCCCTCAACCTGCCGGCGACGGTGCCCACCCACGCCAGCATGCTCTTCTCGCGCAACCTGCTGAACTTCATGACGGCCTTCTGGGACAAGGAGGCCAAGCGTTTCAACCTCGACTGGGCCGACGACATCCTCAAGGGCTGCGCCGTGACCCACGAGGGGAAGGTGGTCCACGGGCCCACCCTGAAGGCGCTGCAGGGCTGATCCACGGATACGGAGGCACGGCGTGATGATGCTGATGGAACACACTGAGACTCCACCAAGCCACGGGGCCCACCCGGCCCCCGCGGCCGGCGGCGGGCACGGGCAGCTCGACTACATGGGCGCCCTGTTCGTCTTCATGCTGGCCACCTTCATCGGCGTGATGGTCATCCAGCGCGTGTCGCGGCTGCTGCATACGCCGCTCATGAGCCTCACCAACGCCATCTCCGCCATCGCGGTGGTGGGCGCCCTCATCGTGTCGGCCGGGAAGGACTACCCGGGCTACATCACCGCCCTGGGCCTGGTGGCCATTTTCTGTTCCACCACGAACATCGTCAGTGGCTTCCTCATCACCGACCGCATGCTGAAGATGTTCAAGAAGCGGGAAGGAGGAGGCTCCACCTCGGCGAGCAAAGGCGAGCCGGAGCACGCACCGCGTGCGATCGGTGGAGGTGCCAAGTGAGCGCCGAAACCCTCGTCCAGCTCCTGTATCTCGTCTCCACCGCCCTCTTCATCCTGTCGCTGCGCTGGATGAGCGATCCCGAGACGGCCCGCAAGGGCGTGTTCTCCGGCGTGGCGGCCATGCTCCTGGCGGTGGCGGGCACCCTGGCTGGCGTGATGGCCACCGGCGGCACCCACTACTGGTGGATCCTCGGCGCCTTCGCGGTGGGCGCGGCGGTGGGCTACCCGCTGGCCCAGGTGCCCCTCACGGCGGTGCCCCAGCGGACCGCGCTCTCCCATGCCTTCGGCGGCCTCGCCGCGGGCCTGGTGGGCACGGCGAAGTTCTTCCTCTACTACGGGCAGCGCAACGAAGCGGCCCTGACCACCTTCATCGTCGTGGCCCTGGTGGCGGAAATCCTGCTGGGCTTCCTCACCTTCACTGGTTCGCTCCTGGCGGCGGGCAAGCTGCAGGAGGTCAAGTGGATCCCCCAGCGGCCCGTGACCTACCCCGGGCAGAACCTGACCAACCTCGCCCTCTTCGGCGTGGCGCTGGCCCTGGGCGTGGCGCTGGTGCTGCACCCGCTGGCCCCCTGGGCGCCTTGGGCCTTCGGCGGTGTCATCCTGCTGTCCCTCGCCTTCGGCGTGCTGCTGATCATCCCCATCGGCGGCGCGGACATGCCGACGGTCATCTCCATCCTCAACTCCTACGCAGGCCTGTCCGCCGTGGCCATGGGCTTCGTGCTCAACAACAAGCTGCTCATCACGGCGGGCGCCCTGGACGGCAGCTCGGGCCTGATCCTGTCCATCATCATGTGCAAGGCCATGAACCGCTCCTTCTTCAACGTGCTGTTCGGCGCCTTCGGGCAGGCCCAGACGTCGGCAGCGGGGGGCGAGCAGAAGGCCTACAAGTCCGACACCGTGGAGAGCGCGGCCCAGGTCATGGAGCAGGCGAGCCTGGTGGTCATCGTGCCCGGCTACGGCATGGCCGTGGCCCAGGCCCAGCACAAGGTCCGCGAGCTCTACGACCTGCTGAAGAAGCGCGGTGTCACCGTGAAGTTCGCCATCCATCCCGTGGCGGGCCGCATGCCGGGCCACATGAACGTGCTGCTGGCCGAGGCCGAGATCCCCTACACCGACCTGGTGGAGATGGATGAGATCAACGGCGACCTGCCCCAGGCGGATGTGGCCCTGATCATCGGCGCCAACGACGTGGTGAACCCCGCCGCCCGCGCGGACAAGACCAGCCCCATCTACGGCATGCCCATCATCGACGCCGACAAGGCCAAGACCGTCTACGCCATCAAGCGCTCGAAGAACCCGGGCTTCGCCGGCATCGACAACGAGCTCTACTTCCTCGACAAGACCTTCATGCTCTTCGGCGACGCCAAGAGCGTGGTGGGAGAACTGGCGCGGAAGCTCGCGGGGGATAACAGCGGCCACTGACCGTGGCGAGCGTCTGCTCCCAAGGGGCCGGCTCGACACGCTCAGGCCCACGCCCTGATGCTCTAGCCTTCGAGGAACCGGGCGAACTCCGACACCGGGGCGCGCTCGGTCTCCAGGCTGTTCTCCACCGCCGCCGGATCGGCGTAGCCCAGGGCCATGCCGCAGACCAGCATCTGCTCAGGCCGGAAGGCCAGCTCCTCAGCGATGACGCGGTGGAACTGGGTGAAGGCGGCCTGGGGACAGGTGTGCAGGCCCCGAGCCCGGGCTGCCACCATGATGTTTTCCAGGAACATGCCGTAGTCCAGCCAGCTGCCCATCTGCATGATCCGGTCGATGCTGAAGATCAGGCCCACCGGGGCGTCGAAGAATCGGTAGTTGCGGCCGTGCTGCTCGTGCATCCGGGCCTTGTCCGCCTTCTCGATGCCGAGGAGCCCGTAGAGGTCCCAACCCACTTTGCGACGGCGGTCGAGGTAGGGCGAGGTCCATTCCTTCGGGTAGTACTCGTACTCGTGTTCGTGCTTCGCCAGCTCGGCGGGATCCTTGTAGATGGCGAGGATGCGGTCGGAGAGCCGCTGCTTCGCGGCGCCGGTCAGCACGTGGACCTGCCAGGGTTGGATGTTGGTGCCCGATGGGGCCCGCGACGCCACCCGCAGGATGTCCTCCACCACGGCCCGGGGCACGGGCGTGGGCAGGAAGGCGCGCATGGACCGGCGGCTGGTGATGGCGGCATCGACTGCGGCGGTCTGCGCCTCGGGGGGCATTTCAAACGAGGTCACGAGGTCGGTCCTTTCGGAAAGGTTCATTTCAGCCCGTGCTTTGCCTTGAACCCCGCCCACTCGCCTTTGGCCTTGAGGAAGGCTTCCACGTCGGGGCAGAGCAGGAAGGGGTTGTAGCGCCGTTCCCATTCAATCGTGGAACTGGGTCGGGCCCCGTAGTCGTGGCCGGGCCAGAGGGTTGTGTGGGGCGGCCACTCGCGCAGCAGGCGCTGGAGGCTGGTCCACTCGGTGCGGCCATCGGCTTCGCTCTGGGTACCCCCGACCTTGCCCACGAACAGGAGGTCCCCGGTGAAGCCCGCGTCCTCGCCCTCCACCAGGAAGGCCAGATGGTCGTGGTAGTGGCCAGGCACATGCCAGGCACGGATCGAGTAGGTCCCGAAGGGGACGCGGTCCCCGTCCTTGAGCGTGAGGTCGAGGGTTCCGGGGTGGCCAGGGCCACCGGCCACCAGGGCCCCCGTCAGTGCCTTGGCACCCTCATTGCCGTTGGAATGGTCCGCGTGGCCGTGGGTGTTGAGAATGTGGGTGATCTTCAGCCCCTGAACACGGGCCCGCTCCACCACGGCCTCCGGCGTGAAGGAGGGGTCGATGAGCACGCCCACACCTGCCTCCCGGTCCCCCAGGAGGTACCCGAAGTTGCGATCGCCCCCGACCCGGATCTGCTCGAAGATGAACCGCATGGGACCTCCCCTGGGACGCCATTGTCGCTCATCCGGTGAAACGCCGGTGCCCCCGGCGGCATCCAATCCGCATTCGGAGGATCCATGCGGAAGAGGAGCATTTGGCTGGTGGCTGTCGCGGCGGTGGCGCTGGCGGGTGCTGCCCTGGCCTTCCCCCGCCAGGAACAGGCCCCGACCCCGCCCAATCGAGAGGTGAACGTGACCGCGCCCGACAAGCCTAGTTCCGACGTGCTCAAGAAGAAGCTCACTCCCATGCAGTACCGCGTCACCCAGGAGGCCGCCACAGAACCGCCGTTCCAGAACGAGTTCTGGAACGACCACCGGGATGGGATCTACGTGGACGTGGTGAGCGGCAAGCCGCTCTTCTCGTCCAAGGACAAGTTCGACTCGAGTTGTGGCTGGCCCAGCTTCACCAAGCCCCTGGCGGCCGATGAAGTGGTGGAGAAGCGCGACACCACCCTGGGCATGCTTCGCACAGAAGTGCGATCCAAGGGGGCAGACTCCCACCTGGGCCATGTGTTCGATGACGGCCCGCGCGACAAGGGCGGCCTGCGCTACTGCATCAATTCGGCCTCTCTGCGCTTCGTGCCCGTAGACCAGCTGGAGAGCGAGGGCCTGGGCCGCTTTCTGCCCCTGTTCGGTCGGGTAGCCAAGACCGCGCCTGTCGCCAAGGAGGAGATTGCCACTTTGGCCGGCGGCTGCTTCTGGGGCATGGAAGATCTGCTGCGCAAACAGCCCGGCGTCATCGCCATCGAAGTGGGCTACACCGGCGGCACCGTCCCCAATGCCACCTATGAGCACCACGAGGGCCATGCCGAAGCTGTGCAGATCCGCTTCGACCCCACGAAGACCACCTTCGAGGCCCTGCTGCGCTTCTTCTTCCGCATGCACGACCCCACCACGCTCAATCGCCAGGGCAACGATGTGGGCTCCTCGTACCGCAGCGCGATCTTCTATCACAGCGAGGCCCAGCGGCAGACCGCCGAGCGGGTGAAGGCCGAGGTGGACGCCAGCGGCAAGTGGAAGCGCCCCATCGTCACCGAGATCACGCCGGCCGGCCCCTGGTGGACGGCCGAGGAATACCACCAGGACTACCTGATCAAGCACCCGGGCGGCTACACCTGCCATTACGTGCGGGACTAGCTCCGCGCGGCCTACGGACATGGCATCCTTGTCCCACCGGACCACCCCGGTCCGGGCGGAACCTGGAGTCCCCATGCCTGGCAAGCGACCTCCGGAGAACCGGCCCGACCTCCATGCGGTGGTCGAGGCTTTGGCCGAGGCTTCCTCGGCCCTCACGGAGATGCCCCTGGGTTGTCGCGAGTTCCCCTCCCGCACCGCGCTGGCCGCGCTGGTGGAGGAGATGCGGGCCCTGCTCTTCCCGGGCTACTTCGGCGCCTCGGAGCTGAATACTGAGACTCTCCGCTACCACCTGGGCGCCCGCATGGACCGCACCCTCCACGGCCTTTGCGACCAGATCCAGCGGGGGATGATGGCTGCGGATCCCGCGTGCGGCGACTGTGGTGAGCGGGCCCTTGAACTGGCCCGGGCCTTCCTGGCGCGGCTGCCGGAGGTGCGCCGTCTGCTGGCCACGGACATCCTGGCGGGGTTCGAGGGTGACCCCGCCGCCACCAGCCCCGATGAGGTGTTGTTCTCCTACCCGGGCATGCTGGCCATCACCAACCAGCGCCTGGCGCACGAGCTGCTCAAGCTGGGAGTGCCCCTGCTGCCGCGCATGATCACGGAACACGCCCACAGCCTCACGGGCATCGACATCCACCCCGGCGCCCAGATCGGCGAACGGTTCTTCATCGACCACGGCACCGGCGTCGTCATCGGCGAGACCTGCATCATCGGCCGCAACGTGCGGATCTATCAAGGCGTCACCCTGGGCGCGAAGAGCTTCCCCCTCGATGCGGACGGGCACCCCGTCAAGGGTGTCCCCCGCCACCCGGTGGTGGAGGACGACGTCATCATCTACTCCAATGCCACGGTGCTGGGCCGCATCACCATCGGCCAAGGCTCGGCCATCGGCGGCAATGTGTGGCTGACCCGCAGCGTGCCCCCGGGCAGCGTCATCACCCAGGCCAAAGAGAAGGACGGGATGCCCACATGACGACCCTGCTGCGTTTCCTGTTCTCCGCCATCGGCCTGCTGGTGGCCTGCGCCGTCGTGCCGGGCCTGGGTCATGGCACTTTTCTGGATCTGCTGATCGTGGCCGTGATCCTGGCCGCCCTGAACACCACCGTGGGCAGCCTCCTGAAGCTCATCGCCTTCGTGCCCGTGGCCTGCTCCTTCGGGTGCTTCAGCCTCGTCATCAATGGCCTGGTGTTCTGGTTGGCCGGAGCCTTGTCCTCACGGCTTGGCCTCGGTTTCACAGTCTCAGGCTTCTGGGCGGGGTTCTTCGGCGCCCTGGTGAGCAGCGTCATCGCGTCGGTCCTCGGCGCCATCTTCATCCCCAAGGATCGCCAGCGGCCGCAGGCACCGCCGACCATCAAGGTGATCAACTAGCCGGTTGTCCACCACGGAGCACGCGATTCGCATGCCCGAAGGGTTGTTCACCGGGTTTGCGGAGGGCGTTCAGGCCTTATTCACGAGCCCGCGCACGGCCGCTTCGGCAGCTTCACGCAGGGCATCGGCATCGGGGTAGGCACTGGATTCCAGAGGCGCAGCGACCGTGATCCGGTAGAGGCCTCCCCGCACGCGCCAGGCTCCCTTGGGCAGGATGTCCGGGCCCCCGCGGATGGCGAAGGGCACCACGGGCACGCCGGCCTCGAAGGCTAACGCGAAGGCGCCCTTCTTGAACGGCAGCAGGCCCCCGTCCAGACTCCGGGTACCCTCCGGGAAGGCCACGATGGCCTGCCCGGCGTGGATGCGGATGGCGGCCTCCTCCAGGCTCGCCAGGGCGGCCTCGCGGTCGCGTCGGTCGATGAAGATGAAGTCCGCCAACCAGATCACCCAACCCAGGAAGGGCACCCGCGCCAGTTCCCGCTTGGCCACGAACACGGGCCGGCAGGGCAGTGTGGAGATCATCAGGGGCGGATCAAACAGCGACGTGTGATTGCCGATGAACACGGCGGGCCGGGCGCCGCTACGGAGGTCGGGCGGCAGCGCCTCCCAGCCTTCCAGTTCCCGGCGGATGCCGAAGGCCCGGGCCGTGCCACGGATGTAGCGGGGCGCCACCAGCCAGAAGGCCCCCGGGCCACCCAGAAAGGGGGCCAGCAGGAAACACAGGCACACAGACAGCGCCAGCGCCAGGGCGCCGAAGATCCAGACCAGGAGGGGGCGGAGGACAGGACGGTCCATCACCTACGGCTGCTGCGGCAGCAGCACGGCGTCCTTGAGTCGCACGGGGTACTGCGGCACGCCGCTCTGGCCCTCGCGCCACTCCGTCCGCACCTTCTCGATCTTGTCCACGACGTCCATGCCCGATACCACCCGGCCGAAGACGCAGTAGCCGTAGCCATCTTCGCTCATGTCCCGATGGTCCAGGGATTTGTTGTCCACGGTGTTGATGTAGAACTGAGCGGTGGCGCTATGGGGCGAGCCCGTGCGCGCCATGGCGATGGTGCCGCGGGTGTTCTTCAGGCCGGCCCGGAAGGTCTGGGGCGCCTCATTGACGATGGGCGCACGGGTGGGCTTCTCGTCCAGGTTCTCCAGCAGGCCGCCGCCCTGGATCATGAAACCCTCGATGACGCGGTGGAAGATGGTGCCCTTGTAGTGGCCGTCCTTCACGTACTGAAGGAAGTTGGCCACAGTCTCCGGGGCCAGGTCGGGCTCCAGCTCCACCACGATGGGCCCGTAACTGGTGAGCAGCTGCACCCGGGGCTTGGCCACCGGTACGGGAAGGGGAGCGGCCGAGGGGGGCGGTGAGGTCGGGGGCACCGGAACCGGCGCTTGGGCGGCCAGGGCTGCGGTGAGGGAGAGGCAGAACAGCAGACGGGACACGGGGACTCCTGGGTGTTCCCTTCATTCTGCCGCGAACCGGAAGGAAGTCCCCGGTATGGTTGTTCAATGCCATTTCTCGACCTTCCACCCTGGATCCTGAGCCTCTTCTTGGCCCCCTTCGGGCTGCTGCTGGGCTCGTTCTCCAACGTGCTCATCCACCGGCTGCCCCAGGAGGCGCCGGAGGATCGCAACGTGGTGACGAAGGCCAGTCATTGCCCGTCCTGCAAAGCGAAGATCAAGCCCTGGCACAACGTGCCGCTCTTCGGCTGGCTGTGGCTGCGGGGAAAGTGTGCGGCCTGCGGCTGGCGCATCCCGGTGCGCTACCCCCTGGTGGAGCTGCTGGGCGGCCTGATCCTGGGCAGCGCCCACTGGTTCTTCCCCTTCGGAACGCTCATCTGGGTCAAGGCCGTGATCTGCGCCTACGCGCTGGTGGTGTTGTTCTTCACGGATTTCACGGAGATGATCCTGCCGGACGTGATCCAGTTCCCCCTGATGGCCCTCGGCGTTCTGTTCGCCCTACCCCAACTGGTCCGGCCCGAAACGCTCGTGAACGCCTGGGGCCGCGGCGACACGCTGATCCAGGCCCTGGCCTTCCACAACGGCCTGCAGCCCGCCCCGGCCTACCACGGCTTCGAGCCCACGGTCACCGGGCAGGCCAGCCTCCTGGGTCTGGTCATTGGCTACGGCGCCCCCGCCCTGCTGAACCTGACCTACAAGGCCATCCGCAAGACCGACGGCCTGGGCATGGGCGACTTCAAGATGCTGGCCTGGCTGGGCGCTTTCTGGGGCTGGGGTCCCATGCTGGGAATCCTCTTCCTGGGTGCGGGCCTGGGCGCCGCCGTGGGCCTGCCCCTCATGCTCACCCGCCGCACCGGCGGGCAGACCATGCTGCCCTTCGGCTGTTTCCTCGCCCTGGCCACGCCGGTCGTGGTGTTTTTCGGACGGGCGCTGTGGTTGGGGTACCTGGGAGTGGTGGGCTGACCTGACCGGTCCCGCCCCCAAGCCAGCGGGAGCATGCGACCTACTTTCTGGCGGATCGGCTCCCTGTCGCTACACTTTGGGCTTTCCCTTCCTCGCAGGACGCCATGGTCTCCCCCTTCCGCGGACCCTCTCTCCCCGACGACCTCGGCCTGGGCCTCCAGGGGGGGTCCCATCGCGGCGTCAACAAGGACGGTTCCTTCAATGTGCGCCGCCTGGGCCTTCCCCGCTTCCGGGCCTACGACCTCTACCACCACCTCATCACCATGGGCTGGGGCCCCTTCCTGGGGCTGCTGTTCCTGGCCTTCCTCGTCACCAACGCCCTCTTCGCCCTCGTCTACCTGGGCGTCGGGATGGAGCACTTCATCCGGCCGGGCGGTGAGACGCTCTCGGCCCGCCTGGAGGATGCCTTCTTCTTCAGCGCCCAGACGCTCACCACCGTGGGCTACGGGCACATCAGCCCCAGAGGCACCCTCGCCAGCTCCGTGGCGGCCCTGGAGTCCCTCCTGGGCCTCCTCACCTTCGCCCTGGCCACGGGCCTCCTGTATGGGCGGTTTTCCCGGCCCCAGGCCTGCCTGCGCTTCAGCGCCAGGGCTGTGGTGGCCCCCTACCGGCAGATCACGGGCTTCATGTTCCGCCTCGTCAACATGCGCAGCAATCAGCTCATCGAAGTAGAGGCGACGGTGAGTCTGTCGTTCGAGGATCCGGAATCCGGCCTGCGCCGCTACACCCTGCTGCCGCTCGAGCGCTCGAAGATCCACCTCTTCCCGTCCAACTGGACCGTGGTCCATCCCATCGACGAGGAGAGCCCCCTTCGGGGCATGACGTCCGAGGACCTGCGCCGGGCCAAGGCCGAGTTCATCGTCCTCATCAAGGCCTTCGACGACACCTTCTCGCAGACCATCTACGCCCGAACCTCCTACACTGCCGAGGAGGTGAGCTGGGGCGCGAGGTTCAAACCCATGATCTTCGCGACGGCGGACGGCATGACCGAGCTGGATGTGGGACGCCTGGATGCCCTGGAAGAGGCCGTCAGCCCCCCTGGCTCAATTCCATCAGCACACCACCGGTCTCTGATGGGTGGATGAAGGCCACGCGGCAGCCGTGGGCGCCGTTCCGGGGGGCCTGGTCGATCATGCGGACGCCCTTGGCCAGGAGCTGGGCCACGGCGGCGTCGATGTCGTCCACCTCGAAGCAGACGTGGTGGATGCCGGGGCCGCGCTTCGCCAGGAACTTGCCGATGGGGCCCTCGGGATCGGTGCTCTCCAGGAACTCCAGGGTGCTCTCGCCCACGGGGAAGAAGGCCGTGGTCACCTTCTGCTCGGGCACGGCCTCGGTGTGGTCGGCGCCCATGTCGAAGAGGCGCGCCATCCGCGCCATGGCCTCGTCCAGGCCCGGCGCCGCGATACCCAGATGATTGATGCGTAGCAGCTTCATGCGGGACTCCCGTGCCCCAGTGTACGGGACCGGGGCGGCAGTGACCTCAGTGCTGGCAGGCGGGGGCCATGCCCAGGATCACGGTCCCATCAGCCAGCTGGATCTTGCCCTTGCTGCCCAGGAAGGCGATGACGCCGTCGAAGTCGAAGGTATCCCCATGGCAGTTGCAGTAAGTGGCCGCGGCGCCGTGGGCGGCGACGGAGGCGGCACGCAGCTCCTCCAGGCGGCAGGTCCCACCCTTCCCCACCAGGAGGGACAGCAGGTCGTGGCCGTAGAGAGGGTCGGTCATGGGGGCTCCAGTTCAGGAGTCATGGCTCCTGAATCCAGTGTACCGGGGTTGGCGGTGATCGGGATCACGCCCCCTGAAGGGCCAGTCCCACTTCCCGCAGCAGGGGCTCGGGGCTGAGGTTCCGGGTCAGGTTCCGCAGGGACTCCAGGGCAGCCTCCTGGGCCGGCCTCAGGTCCCGGGGCTGGGCCGCCAGGGGTTCCAGGGCCTCCCGCCAGGGTTCCAGCGCCGGAGCTTCGCCAGCACGCAGCCGAGCCACGTCTGCCAGGAGACGCAGGAGCAGCTCCAGGGGTTGGCGCAGCTGCTCGCCCTGGGCCACGGACGAATCCCGTTCGGGCAGCAGGGCCTGGCCGGCCTCACTGAAGGAACGCCCCCCCAGCAGCGCGAGCCAAGCCTCGACCTGGGCCTCGGCCCGGCGGAAGGCAGCTTCGTCCAGGAAGCGCAGGCCTCCCTCCCCCAGGGCGGTCCAGCGGGGGCGGTCCACCTCGGTCCAGCCGTTCTGGAGGGCGACGGCCCAGGCCTCCTCCGGGCCCAGAGGCGCGAAGGGGATGCGCTCGCAGCGGCTGCGGATGGTCTGGAGCAGGGCTTCGGGGCGATGCGACACCAGGATGAAATGGGTGCCCTCGGGCGGCTCTTCGAGGGTCTTCAGCAGGAGGTTGGCGCTGTTCTCGTTGAGACGGTGGGCTTCCTCCACGAGGATCCAGCGATGGCAGCCCACGGGAGGCGCCAGCGAGGCCCACTCGATGACGCCCCGGCTGAACCGCGGCTGGCGCTCGGAATCGAGGCCCTCGCGGATCTGGTCGATGCGGATGACCCCAGCCTTCCCTTCGGGAACGATGCGCAGCAGGTTGGGCAGCTCGAAGGGCAGGTCATCCCCCATCACCATGCGGCAGCCCTCGCACTGGCCGCAGGCGTTGCGGCGGAAGCAGATCTCGCGCCGGGCCAGTTCCAGGGCCACCCGGCGCTTGCCGATGCCCTCGGGCCCCGTGAAGAGCAGCGAGCCGCGGATCCGCCCCCCCTGGAGGCGGTCCAGCAGTCGCTGGCGGATGGCGTGGTGGCCGACGAGGTCCTGGGCGAACATCAATCCACCTGGAACCCGGCGCTGCGCAGGAGCGGCGCCACCCGGGCCCAGATGGAGGCTTCCACCTGATCCACGGGATCCCGCGCCGGCACCAGGGCCACCCGGGCAGGGTGGGCCTGGGCGATGACCAGGAAGCGGTTCCGCACCTTGCGGTGGAATTCCAGGGCCGCCTGGTCGAAGCGGGTTTCCGCGAACTCCCCCCCCAGCGACAGGTTGCGGACCTCCACCCGCTGGAGCGACACCTCCGGATCCATGTCCAGCAGCACGGTGAGGTTCGGGCGCAGGCCCCGCAGCACGATCTCGCTGAGGCGGTCCAGAGTGGCTTCGGAGACACCGCAGGCGCCCTGGTAGGCCCGGGTGGAATCCTCGAAGCGATCCACCAGCACCACCTTGTCCTCGGCCAGAGCGGGCCGGATCACCTTCTCCAAGTGCTGAGCCCGGTCCGCATAGAAGAGCAGCAGCTCGGCATCCGCGCACCAGGTTTCGCCGCTGGCGTGGGGCTCGAGCAACAGGCGACGGAGTTCCCGGCCCAGGGTCGTGCCGCCGGGCTCCTTGGATACCACCAGGGGCAGGCCGAGATGCCGCAGCCGCTCGGAGAGCCGCAGCATCTGGGTCGACTTCCCCGAACCCTCAACGCCTTCGATGGTGATGAACACGCCCCGCAAGCGGACCTCCGTCCGATGAGGATACCCGGGGGTCGGGCCTTCGCGGTTTGGCCGCCTTCCGCCGCAGTGCTATCCTGCTTGAAACTCCAGGAGTTCCAGGTGGCCGAAGCGATCCATTGCCCCAGCTGCTCCACCCGATACCGCCTGCGTCCAGAGCGGTTGAAACCCTTCCTCCGCCGGGCCCGGTGCTTCTCCTGCGGCGAAGTGTTCCCCCTGCATGACGCGGCCCCACTCCCGCCGCCCGAGGCCCCTGCCGCCACCGCCAGTTACGACCTGGCGGACATAGCCGCTGCCCTGGAGCCGGTGCCAGCCGCCCACCTTGAGGAGGCACCGCCGGCCCCCTCCTCCCTGACCCTGGGCGATCTGGAGAGCACGGACGCGGAAATACTGGAAAAGACCCTGTCGGGCCTCTCGACATCCCTTCCCGGGATACCGGGTGAGGCCGCACCGATCGAAGCAACTCCGGTAGCGGTGGCCCCCTTCGCCGCGCCCTCAGTCGCCCCCGTGGCCCCCGACGCCGCGGTGCCGGAAGTCGGCGAGGACACCCTGACCGGCACGTACAGCTCCGCCCGGGATGCCATCAGCAAGTTGTTCGCCGGCATGCCGGAGGTCCCCTCAGCGTCGAAGGCTCCCAAGGAGTCCGGGCCCACGGACATGGAAGCCACGCTGTCGGCCCTGGAGGCCACCCTGGGCAAGGGGGGCGCCACCCCCCCCGGCCTGCCGCCCAGATCGGACGGCGACGAGCCCACCTTCACGGGCCACCTTCCGGAGACCCTCCAGGCGCCCTCCACCGCCACGATGCGCCTCTCCCAGGAGGACCTCATGGCCGCCCTGCGAACGGGCGCGCCGAGCCAGCCCACGGAGGCCTTGCGGCCCTCGGACTTGTTGTCCCCTCTCCCGGCACCGCCGAGTCCGGCCCCCTCGCCCGTCCAGGCCACTGAACCCGCTCCGGCCGAGGACACTGGCGCTGAACGGCTGCGCCTGAAGATCGGCGAGGAAATCTACCCGAGCCTCACCATGGCCCAGCTGGCCGCCTGGATCGAGGAAGGCCGGATCCTGGAGCACCACCTGGTGGCCAGGCAACACAGCGAGAACTGGCTGGAAGCCCACAAAGTCCCCGGTCTGCGTCCGATCTTTGAACGCCTGCGGCGCGAGCGCGGGGACGCGGGCTCCTCCTTCGATTCCCCCATCCTGGAGATCGCTCCCAAGAAGAGCCTCTTCGGTGGCCTTTTCGGGAAGAACTGACATGCAGATCCTCGCCCTCGCCGCCCTCGTCTGCCTCACCCAGGCCCCGGCCACTCAGCCGCCAGCGGCTACCCCCGCGCCTGCCCCAGTCGCCGAAGTCTCCCTCTCCTACTACGCCGAGACCCTCCCCTTCGCCTGGGATCGCATGATCCCCCTGACGGTGAACGTGGATGGCCTCAAGGTCACCAGCATCTTCTTCAACCGGCGGGAGGTGAAGCCGGGGTTCTTCAACATCCTCCAGGGCGCCGAGTTCGGCACCCGGGCCCAGGTGGAGGTGACGAATACCGCCAAATACCCCAAGGTTCCGGGCTTCGCCGTGGCCGTGCTGGACAAGGACGGCAAGCTGCTGGGCGTGGCTTCTGGCGGCACCAAAGTCGGCACCATCAAGCCCGGCGAGACCGAGACCTTCGACCTGAACTTCACCCAGGTGAAGGAACGCCTCGCGAAGGGCGACCGGTTCTTGCTGGCCATCGAACTGAGGAACTGACCTCCATCCCAGTGACGTTGGGCGGTGGCGACGGCTCGGGTCCCACCGACCCCGGGATCGCCTCAAACCTACGAGGAGGGCCATGCCCATGGATTCCCCCCTCTCCGCCCGACTGGAACCCGGCCGCGCCCTGGTGGCCCTTCAACGGGAATGGATCACGCCTGAGCAGTTCCGGGAGATCCTCCACTGCGGCCCAGATGATGGCCCGCAGTTGGAGCGTCTGCAGCGGGAAGGGGTGATCCCGGCCGAGCGTCTGGCGGAAGTGTACGGATCCACGGTGTTGCTGGCCCCGAAGGCGGCGATTGAACGGCTGGGAGAGGCCTTCATCAAGGCCGCCGCCTCTGGGGAGGCCCTCAAGAAGGGTGATTGGATCGCCGCGCGGTATCGCATCCTTGACAGCCTCAACGGGGCCTTCGGCCGGGTCTACGTTTGCGAGGCGAAGACCGGCGAGGCCTACCGGCGAGGGGACAGCCGGGTCGCTCTCAAGACCCCTCTCCGCCAGCACCTCATCGGACCCAGGGCCCTGGACGCCTTCCACACTGAGGCCGCCCAATGGATTGCTCTTGGCGCCCACCCGAACATCGTCCTGGCCTATGGCGTGGAGGAGCACCTCCGGCTGCCCTTCCTGGTGATGGAGTACGTCGAGGGGGCCCGAAGCCTGCACCACGAAATCCAGGCCGGACGGATGAACTGGCTCCGGGCCCTGTGGGTGGCCGTGGACGTGGCCCGGGGTCTGGCCTATGCAGAGCGGCGGCTCGGCCTCGTGCACGGGGACCTCAAGCCCTCCAATCTCCTGATCACGCGGGAGGGATCCGTGAAGGTCGCGGATTTTGGCCTCTCGCTCTGCCCGGGGCTTGGGACAGACGCCGAGGCGGACACCCTGGCTGGCACATTCGGCTACGTCGCGCCGGAGATGTACCTGGAGGCACCCTGTCGGACTTCGCAGACGGATGTGTACGCCTTCGGCGCGACCCTCTTCGAGGCGGTCACCGGCCGGCGACCCTTCCCGGACGACCAGCCCTGGCTCAACCGCGTACAGGACCCACCCGACCCAAGGCGCACGGATCCCAGCCTGCCGGACCCCTTCGCCGACCTGATCCTCGCCTGCCTCCAGCGCGATCCCGAGGCACGGCCGGCCGGATTCCAGGAACTGGTGCCAGCCCTGGAGGCGATGCACCTGCGGCTGCAGGGAACCCCACCGCCACCGTCCCTGGAGCCGGACGCCCCTGCCCAGGCCGACGCCCTGGCCAACCTCGCCGGCTCCTGGCTGAACCTCGAGCGGTTGGGAAAGGCGGAGGACGCGGCCAGAACGGCCCTGCGGCTGGATCCGGCCCATTGGAAGGCCCACTGCGCCCTGGGCCGCGTGCGGATGCGCCGGGGCGACTTTCCCGGGGCTCTGGCCTGTTTTGAATCCGCTCATCGAAGCGCCCCGGAGGAGGTGATCCCGTTCGTGAACGCAGCCCTGGCCGCCCGAGACGCCGGGGACGACCAGCGAACCTCCTCCTGGTTGGAGCGGAGTATCCGCAGGTGCCACGAGACGGGACGCTACGCGGAATTGAACGCCATCTCCCTCTTGCTGGTTGAGCGGCTGCCTGCAGACGAAGCCCTGGACCTGATCGCCCGCATCCTGGCTGAGGATCCCGCGGCGGTCATGACGTGGAACAACCAGGCGATTCTCTTCCGCTGGCAGGGCCGTCCAGACGAGGCATTGGCAAGCGCCGAGCGAGCCCTCATCATCAATCCCATCTACGCCAAAGCCTGGAGCAACCGGGCCACGGCCCTGGTGGAGCTGGGGCGCTTCGGCGAGGCTCTCGAATCCGCTAGCAGGGCCCTGGAACTCGATCCCCGGGTGGCAGCCGCCTACGCAGCCAAGGCCACGGCCCTGGCCCAGCTGGATCAGCTTCCGGAGGCCCGCGCCTGCCTCCAGAACGGGCTCCGGATCCTGCCGGATCATCCCCTGCTGATCCGGGCCTGTCAGGCCTTCAGCTAGGCTCTCTTGAACCGGCGCGCCAGGGGTTGGATCAGGGCGCGGCGGACCCACCGGCGGAGCCGGGGCGATCGCTCGATCCACCGGGCCAGCGGCGGGGAGATCCGGTAGTAGGCGTCCACGGCGAACCGGCCGAAGCGACGTCTCAGCAGCCGTTCGTCCCGGAAGCCCCGCAGAACCTCGACCTCCCAGGCATCCGGGGATCCGCAGGCGGCGGTGGCGATGAAGCAGCCCCCCTTCTTGAGCGGAAAGGCGACCAGGCTGGCCTTCCCGCGCTGGTGCAGGAGGACCTTGCTGCAGGCCGGGGACATCCGGACCCGCTGTAGGCCCTCCCGGCGCTGGGCCGCGATCGGGTCACCCACGGGGTTCCCGCTCCAGTCCAAGTCCCCGATCACCCAGAGGTCCGCCAGGGAGACCGGCTTGTACCCGTTTTCGAACCGGGGCAGAACTTCCTCCCACGTGCCGAAGGTCACTGGAGACCCCGTGAGCATGAAGGCTCCGTGGTCCAGTTGCGCCCCGGCCTCGCCGTTGCCGTCGCAGGCCAGGTATAGGACCCCCCCCTTGCGCCCTTGAAGCCGGGCCTCGATCAGGGGCAGGATCCCGAAGAAGGCCACCACATGCTTCCGGGCCCGCTCATCCAGTTCCAGGACCAGTTCGAGGTTCTTACTCTCCCGTTGGGCGGTCCACTGTGCCATGAGGGACCGGAGTGCCGCCACTTCTTCGGGCAGGAGGGTTTCGATCCGATGGCCGCGTGAATCCGCGTACTCGGCCATCTGGAAGCGCTCCTGGATGGATTCCAGGAACTGCGTGGTCGCCCGTTCGATGCCTTCATCACTCATGGGACCTTTCATCTGGGCTGGGCCTCATGGCTCCGCACGCACCACCTTCACGGTGCCCTTGGGCCTCATCAGAACCTTCACCTTCCAGGGTTGGGCGAAGGCCTGGGTGACGAAGGCATCGGGGGCTGGCGGCCGCACCCGCCAACGAACAAGGAGGTCGTCCCCCTGGGGCACGGCGTTCAGGAATTCGAGGGTGAAACCACCCGTGGGGCGCCGCCCCGCGAAAGCCACCACGGCACAGCAGCGGGTGAAGTCCAGGGGCGGGGCCGACTGGTCCAGGCGACGCCAGAGCCGGTTCCACTGCGCCGTGTTGGTCACAACCTCGGCGCTGGTCTCGGAGTCACCGTGGTACCGTCCCCGCCACTCCTGGTCCTCCACCCCCTGGGCCATGCCCGCAGCCAAGCGGACAGGCGAGGTGCCCAGCAAAAAGCAAAGGGACAGCACGAACAGTTGCGCGTTCATGGGCCTCTCCGGGAGTCAGGGATCTCCACCGGTGGCGCGGGGGCGATGCGACCCAGGAGCGCCAGGACGAGGAACACAACCAGGGGAAGGAGGATCCCAGCGTCGACGCCCCAGGGATCAGGGCCCAGGATTCCGATGATGCCGCCGAAAAACGCCCCCAGAGAGGCCAGCGCGAATCGCCTGAAGCCAGGCCAGAACCGGGTCTTCCCCAGGTGGAGGTAGAGGGCGGTGCCGAGGAGGCCGGCCAGCACGCCGGTCACCGCCGCGGCGAGGTTCTCCCCGTGTGCCCCCACGCGGTGGTTGGCGGCCAGGGCGGAAGCGATGATGGCACCGATGGACCCGAAGAGGGCGAAGCGCAGAAGATGGCCGATCGCGCACGCCAAGCGTTCCGACCAACCCTGGACCGGCCGGTCGGACGGCTGCTGGAGCCAGTCCACCGCCAGCAGGAGCAGGATCCCGGCCAGGACCGTGCCTCCCAGGATCAGGAGGCCGAGCATCGCCCCTTTCCACTGGCCGTGGAGAAGCCGGGGCAGCACCACCGCCAGGGCCAGAAAGACCAGCGTCGCCAGAAGGAACAGGTCATGCCGCACGAACCCCGCCCGGCGGCCGGGCCGGGGGATCGGGCAGGCAGAAAAGGTCCTGTTCTCCATCGGGCATCCAGGCAGGGGGGTCGCCCCAGGATCGCAGTCCCAACACCTTCGTCAAGGCCATTGGGCTAGTTCGTGACTTGAATCGGGCCCGGATCATCCGATACTGCCCTCCAATCCAACCACCTGCGAGGACCCATGCCGCGAAACTGGACGCGCATCGTCATGAAGGGGAAGGCTCAGGTGATCCCTGCGGTCTGCCCCAACTGCCTTGGTCCGGCGGACCTGAAAATCCGCTACGGCTACAAGGGCCTCGAGGGTTGGGTGACCCGTACCACCTACTATCAGACCTTCACCTACTGCGGGACCTGCCGTCCCCAGGCCGCCTCGGGGGCGACCCTGCGGCGCTGGGGGTACGTCGGGGTGGTCCTCGGATTCATCGCCACCATCGCGGCCTCGGTCGCCCTGTCCGATGTCCTGCGGGACCCGGTGACAGGTGTCTGCACCAGCCTCATGGCCAACCTCGCCATCGCCGGGGGTGCGGTGGTCGGGCTGGGGGTCGCAGTACTCACCTATCTGGCGGCCCGCTACCTCAAGCGCCGGCGCCACCCGCTCCAGCCGAGTCAGGCGGTCTGGGGGCAGGCTGCCTTCTACACCGGCAGCGGCCGGTGGGGCCTCGACGCAGGCACCTCCGTCTACGTCGCGGCCCAGCCGCAGTGGATCGCCGCCCTCGCCCACGCCAATCCCGAGCAGGTGGACGAGGCGACCTACCAGGGCCTGACCGGGACAGCCCGGCCTTCGGCAATGCCCGAGCGCCCGTTTGGTCCTGCCTGATGCGGGTCCGGTTGGAGGATCTGCCGCCCGATCGTCTGGACCGCCTCCGGCGGATCGTCCAGGCGCGGGGTCTGGGCGAGGGAACGCTTTATCGAACCGATGGCAGGCGATGGCTGCCCGTCATGGGGGTGCTCTGCCTCGGCCTCGGCCTCGCCTCCGCCTGGATTCTGATGGCGGACTTCCAGGACTGGCCTCGCCCGGCGGATGCCTACGTGCCCTGGGTGGGACTCCTGGGCCTGGTCTACGGTCCCTTGGCCCTGGTGGAGTACGTCCGGGTCCTCCGGGCCGAGTTCCCGCCCTTTCTCCTGCTGACCCCCTTCAATCTGGTGAAGGGCCGGGGCAGCCACCGCCCCCTCGACATCTACCGTCTTCCCGAGGCCCGCGCCTTCCAGCGGGTGCAGGAGTACTCGGGGACGAAATGGACGGGTCAGGCCTACGAATTCGACTTCGATGCCAAGGAGCGGTTCCGCTTCATCCTGCAACGGAAGGAGGAGATCGCGACCGCCGACCGTGCCCTGGCCCTAGCCCAGGCCGCAGGTCGCGGCGAGCCGCTCCCCGACCTCCCCATCTGCCGGGCCGGGGATGTCGGCCCGGGGTACGTCAGGCCCGATGGCAAACCGGGGGCCGTGGAGAAGTTCTTCGATCCCGCCTCCGAGACCTGGCTGGTCGTCCTCGGCTTCCTCTGCCTTGGGTTCATTCCCTACGCCATCTTCCGGTGAGCCTGCGCCGGGGACCGGCTTCGTGAGCCCCACGTCGGATCGGAACTGTCCCTGCTTCCACCCCTGGCCGACCGTCAGTTCGCTTCCTGCTCGTGGTAGTGGGCCAGCAGCTCGGCGGGGGTGACCGTGGCCGTGCCCACTTTGGCGACGACCAGGCCCGCGGCGGCATTGGCCAGCATGGCGGCTTCCCGCCAGTCCGCACCGGCGGCGATGGCGGCGCTGAAGGCGGCGATGACGGTATCGCCAGCGCCGCTCACGTCGAAGACCTCGCGGGCCTCGGTGGGCACCATCCAGGGCGCCCGGTGGTCGCCGTCCGGCGCGAAGAGCGCCATGCCGCGCTCGCTGCGGGTCACCAGCAGGCCCTGCAGGCCCAGCTCGGCCACCAGCGCCCCCCCGGCCTCGGCCACCTCCATATCCGACTTGGCGGCGCGGTGGGTCAGCTCTGACGTTTCCTTCGTGTTGGGCGTCATGAGCGTCGCGCCCCGATAGAGGGCTTTGTGCGCCGGCTTGGGATCCACGATCCAGGGCAGGCCCTTGGCCGCGCAGAGCTCCCGCACCGCCGCCATGATCGGTTCGTTCACCGTGCCCTTGGCATAGTCGGAGACGATCAGGGCCGAGGCCTCGCCCAGGGCGCGCTCCAGGCGGTCCTTCAGGCCCATCAGCACGGCGGCCTCCGGCGGCCCGGCCTCCTCGCGGTCGATGCGCAGCATCTGCTGCTGCTGGCCGATGACGCGGGTCTTGATGATGGTGGGGCGCGAGGGATCCAGCACCAGCCCGGAGATGGAGATGCCCAGGCGGCCCAGCAGGCCCAGCAGCCGGTCGCCCGCGGTGTCCTTCTGGAGCGTGCCGATGAGCAAGGGCTCGGCCCCCAGGGCCTTGAGGTTGGCCGCCACGTTGGCCGCCCCGCCCAGCACCGCCTGCTCACGCACCACCCGCACGATGGGCACGGGCGCCTCGGGCGAGATGCGGCTCACTTCGCCGAAGAGGTACTCGTCCAACATCACGTCGCCCAGCACGGCCACCTTGCAGCCATCCACGCGCCGGAGCAGCGACTCAGCCTGGGCGCGGTCAAGCCTCACAGGTCCACCTGCTTCGCCTGATCCACCAGCATCACGGGAATGCCGTCCTCGATGGGGTAGAGCAGGCCGCACCTCTGGCAGTGCAGACCCTCGGCCTTCTCCACCAGGTCGCCGTGGCAGGCCGGGCAGCAGAGGATCTCGAGGAGGCGCGGATCGAGCGGCATGGGATCAGCTTATCGGAATTGGCCCCAGGGGGTGACCGTCCGCCCGAACACCACGCTGAGGCCTGGGATCAGCGGAAGAACACGAATGTCTCGATGAGGAACAGCGGCAGCAGCACCGCCGCCGACCAGCCCATGTAGGCGAGGAAGGTCGGCATCTCCAGGCCGCTGTGCTCGGCGATGGCCTTCACCATGAAGTTGGGCCCGTTGCCAATGTAGGTATTGGCGCCCATGAACACCGATCCACAGGCCACGGCCTTCAGCAGCGCTGGAGAGGTCTGGGCCAGGGCTCCGAGGGAGGCGCCGCCCCCTCCTGCCATCACGCCTGCTTTGGCAGCGGCGAGCGAGGCGAAGGTGAGGTAGGTTGGGGCGTTGTCCAGGACGCTGCTCAGGAGCCCGCTCACCCAGAAGAAGTGCCAGGGCCGGTCCAGGGGAAGGAGGGCCGCGTGGGCCCGCAGGAGGTCCAGGGCGGGGAGCATGGCGCCGAAGATCCCCAGAAAGAGCCCCGCCACCTCGCCAAGGGGCTCAAAGCTGAAGTGGTTCCGCCGGAAGGGCACTTCGCCGGCAGGGTGGGCCTTTCTCGCAAGGGCCAAGGCCACAATGCCCCCCAGCGCAAGGATCTGGGCGACCTTGCATAGGGCCTCCGCCCGCGCGTCGCCCCAGCCCGGCCGCAGGGCGGGGAGGAGCAGCTGGCCCGCCCCCAGCACCACGGCGAGAATGCCCAAGAGGAGCCCCACATTCACCCAACCCTGGATGTGGAGGGGCCGCTCCGCCTGCCGGAGGTCCTCCACCAGGGCATGCTTGGTCTCCATCTCCTCCCGGTGAAAGACGATCTCGTCCAGGAAATGGAAGATGGTGAGCAGGAGGGCCTGAAGCAGCGCCCACTGGGGCAGCAGGCCCAGGGTCCAGGCGAAGGGCACGCCTTTGAGAAAGCCCAGGTAGAGCGGTGGATCCCCCAGGGGCGTCAGCAGCCCGCCGGTGTTCGACACGACGAAGATGAAGAAGACCACGACGTGGGTCTTGTGGCGTCGCCGGCGGTTGGCGTGGAGCAGCGGGCGGATCAGGACCATGCTGGCTCCCGTGGTGCCCATCACGTTCGCCAGCAGGGCGCCCACAGCGAGGAAGACCGTGTTCAGCCAGGGCAACCCGGAGAATGCCCCCGAGAGGTGGATGCCGCCGCTCACCACGTAGAGCGAGGCCAGCAGAGCCATGAAGGCCAGATAGTCCAGGAGGGTTTCCAGCAGCCGCGCTGGATCTCCCGCCACGGAGAAGTGGAAGCCGACGCCCACCAGGCCACAGACCGCGGCCAGTACCCACTTGTTCCGCAGGTGCGCCCACCAGCCGGAGAGCTTCGGAACCAGTGGAAAGCAGGCGATGGCCGCGAGGAGGAGGAGGAAGGGCGCGAATCCAGCCGCGGAAGACCAGGGCCCGAGACCTTGAAAGGCTTCCAGCCCTGTTCCACCGGCCATTGATGTCTCCGGAAGCACGGCGCCCGATTCAGAAGCTCTTCGTGATGGTGAAGGTCACGGTGCTCTTTCCGATGTTCCGTCCCATGACGTTCTCGTAGATGGTGAGGTCGTGGTCGGCGGCGCGGGATTTGGCGTCCGTATCGGTGGCGGCCAGGGTGAGGACGTAGCCCTTGATCTCCTTGGCGATGCCGAGCTTGTAGTCCGAGTAGCTGAACAGCGCGTTGTCTCCGGTCACGTAGCTTCCGTTGAAGAAATAGCCTGGGTTCGCCTTGGTTGCGTAGGCCGTCCTGCCTCCATGCGCCAGCACAGTCCATCCACTTCCACCAAGAGGGATCGCCAGGGTGAGATCGGCATAGCTCGTCCCACCGGAGTTGTTGACGCCGAACGTGTTCGCGCTGATGACCTGCGAGTACTTCAGGGTGGCCCAGGCGTAACTCAGGCCCAGGTAGGCCTCGGTGGTGGCGGGGTTCCGATAGGCGCCGAGGTTGTCGTAGGTGCCCGGGTAGAGGTAGCGGAAGAGGCCCACGTCCAGGGTCCAGTCCTTGGCGAAGCCCCACTTGTAGCCACCGAACAGATCCAGTTCCACCGCCGCGGAATTCACCTTGCCCGGCTCGTAGAGGGGCGCCCCCACCGCGGCCGGTGACCCCAGGCCAGTCGGGGCGCTGGCGACCCCTGCGTTCTGGTCCGTGAACCAGGAGATGTTGCTGAAGCTCGTGCTGAGGTAGAACCCGGATGGATGGACCAGGTCCAGTTCCGCCTGGACCGTGGGCTTCCCATCGGTCTGGGTGAGCCCGCGGAAGATGTATTGGGAGCCGATGGTGGCCGAACCGCCCAGGGTGAAGCCCAGGAGCGCGGGCGGAGGGGGAGTGGCGGGGCTCTGGGCGGCGAGGTCCAGAGCGAGGGCCACCCCCATGGCAAGGGGTTTGAGCAGAGACATGTGGGGACTCCTGGGAGGAGGCGATGGAGGCGAGGGCAGAGGCTCCCCCACCCGCGGCCGGCATCGCCGCGGGTGGGCCCCCCTGCCCGGTTGGGTTCAGTGGTGGCGGAGGGGTTCCGGGGTCAGGGCCTCGATATCAAGTTCTCCGGTTCGGATCCGGATCACCTGGTCCAGGGGGCGGACGAAGATCTTCCCGTCGCCCACCTCCCCGGTGCGCGCGGCCCCGAGAATGGCCTTGATGGTGACGTCCACGAAGGGTTCCGAGACCGCGATATCGAGTTGCACCTTTTCATGGAACTCGTACGCCATCTGGGCGCCTCGGTAGGTCTCCACGGCGATCTTCTCCCCGCCGTGGCCCGCCACCCGGATGATGGTCAGGCCCGTGACCTCGGCAGCGAAAAGGGCGGATTTCACGTCTTCGAGCCGCTCGGGCCGGATGATGGCTGTGATGAGCTTCATGCCTCACCTCCCAGGGGGGCGGCAACGGGTGCGGGCGTCGGCCTGACTGCGACCGCCGGCTTCACGATTTTGGGGAAGACCAGCACCGGGGTGTTCACCGTGGCACCGTCGCCTGGATAGGCCGGGGCGGATACTTCATGGAAGTCGAGACCGGCCATTTCCTGTTCGGGCGAGACGCGCATGCCGAGGGTCTTGTCCAGCACCTTGAAGAGCGCGTAGCTCGTCACCCCGACCCAGAGGAGGTTGGCGCCGATGCCGATGAACTGCGCGACGAGCTGGCGGCCATCCCCGTAGAAGAGGCCGGTGACCCCGGAGGCGGCGCCGTTCAGGCCCTGGCCGTAGGTGCCATCCGCGAACAGTCCCAGGGCGATGAGCCCCCAGGCCCCGTTCACCCCATGGACGGCGATGGCACCCACCGGATCGTCGATCTTCAAGGTGTTCTCGACGAAGAGGGCCGCCACGACCACCAGCACCCCAGAAATGGCCCCGATGAGCACGGCCGAAGGCGCGGTGACGAAGGCGCAGGGGGCTGTGATGGCCACCATACCGGCCAGCATGCCGTTCACGGCCATGGACAGATCAGGCGCGCCGAATTTCTTCCAGGTATAGAGGTAGGCCAGCAGGGCGCCTGAGGCCGAGGCCAGCATGGTGTTGGTGGCCACGACGGCGATGCGGAGATCCGTGCCCGCCAGGGTGGAGCCGGCATTGAACCCGAACCACCCGAAGGCCAGGATGAAGCAACCAAGTACCCCCATGGGCAGGTTGTGGCCTGGGATGGCCTGGGCCTTGCCCTTGATGAACTTCCCGATCCGCGGGCCCAGGACGATGGCGCCTGTGAGGGCCATGACGCCGCCGGTGAGATGCACCACGCCGGAACCGGCGAAGTCCACGTAGCCATGGCCAAGACCGAGAGTCTTGCCGAGGGTGGACAGCCAACCCCCGCCCCAGGCCCAGCACCCGAACACCGGGTAGATCAGGCTTGAGGCGACGAGGGCGTAGATGATGAAGGCGGACAGCTTCCAGCGTTCAGCCATCGACCCCGTGGGAATGGTCAAGGCGGTGTCCATGAACACCATCTGGAACAGGAACATGGCGAAAGCGGAAACGTCATAGGCCGCGCCCGTGAGGAAGAAGCCCTTGGCACCGAACAGGCCCCAGAGGTTGCCGTGGATCGTGGGTCCGATGAGCTTCGACATGCCTTCCGGGGCGCTGAGGGCCGCCCCCATGGTCGCGCCGGAGCCACCCATCTGCAGGGCGTAGCCCACGGCCCAGAAGCCGAGGATGCCGAGGCCATACACCATGAAGTTCATCATCATGGTGTGGGCGGCGTTCTTGGCGCGCGTGAAGCCCGTCTCCGCGAGAGCGAACCCTGCCTGCATGAACATCACCAGGAAGCCCGCCAGGAGAACCCACACGAAGTTGAGGGCCACGCGGGTCTGTCCCACCGCGGCGCCGATCTCCTGGAGCGTCGGGGCGCCGGCGGTCTGGGCCGGCACGTTCTGGATGCCGCCGGTGGCGCCGCCGTTGGGATCGGCCGCGAAAAGCAGCGGGGAAAGGGCCACAAAGGCCGCTGCCACCGCGAGGGCCCTGTACAGGGTTCGGCGGTTCATGGGAGATCCTCCTTCATTCGGGCGGGGGATCGGTGTGGCCTTTGCCGTGGGAATCCGTTAGGACGGGCCAGGCCACGATCCGTTCCGATCCTCCTTGAGTCCAGGGACCGACCATCGGACCCTTGTGCCCGAAAGAGAGAGCAGGGAACGTGCCTGTTGGAAATACCGCCAACAATGTGTATTTAAAAATTTAAATAATTCGGTTTAATTTAAAATCAATGATCGGTTTTTATCCAAACAGGATTGACAAAAATGTAATTCAATCCTGTATATATGACAAATTTGTAACATCGAACCTCAAGAAGACCGGAACCGCTCCGGCTCCAGCCCGTACTTCTGGATCTTGTAGTTCAGGATGCGCTCCGTGGTCTGCAGGAGCCGGGCGGCGCGGGACCGGTTGCCCCGGGCCGATTTCAGGGCGTCCTGCAGCAGATCCCGTTCGAAGGCGGCCACCGCATCGCCCAACGCCGCCCCCGGCACGGTACCGGATACCTCGGCGGTCTGAAGGGAGGGCGGCAGGTGGTGGGCGTGGATCACCCCGCCTTCGCAGACAAGGATGGCCCGCTCGATGGCGTTCTCCAGCTCCCGGACGTTGCCGGGCCAGTGGTAGGCCGCCAGCATGTCGATGGCCGAGGTGGAGATGCGGCGGACATCCTTGCCCTGGGCCGCGGCGATCTTCTCCACGAAATGGTCCGCCAGCAGGAGGATGTCCGCCTGGCGCTCCCGCAGAGGCGGCATGAAGATTTCGAAGACGTGCAGCCGGTAGTAGAGATCCTCCCGGAAGGTGCCGGCCTTCACGGCGGCCTCCAGGTTCCGGTTGGTGGCGGTCAGCAACCGCACGTCCACCTTCACGGGCCGCACGCCCCCCAGGCGCTCGAACTCCCGTTCCTGGAGGACCCGCAGCAACTTCACCTGGGTGGCCGGGGACAGCTCGCCCACTTCATCCAGGAACAGCGTGCCGCCATGGGCCAGCTCGAAGCGGCCCTTCTTCAGCTGACGGGCGTCCGTGAAAGCGCCGGGCTCGTAGCCGAACAGCTCCGACTCGATGAGGGTCTCCGGCAGGGCGCCACAGTTCACCTTTACGAAGGGCTTGTCCGCCCGCGGCGAGTTGTAGTGGAGGGCGTGGGCCACCAGCTCCTTGCCGGTGCCGGACTCGCCGCGGATGAGCACCGTGGTGCTGCTGGGCGCCGCCTGGGCCACGGCCTCGTAGACCCGCTGCATGGCGTGGCTGTGGCCGATGAGGTGATGCAGGTCGTAGCGCTCCCGGAGCTCCAGCCGCAGCTGCTGATTCTCCTCCACCAGCCGCTGCCGGTCTGCCGCCACGAGCTTCGCCACCTTCATGGCCAGGCCCACCATGGAGGCCGCGATCTGGAGCAGCTTGGTGTCCCGGTCGAAGTCGCGGTGGCGGTCGAAGGGCACCGTGAGACAGAGGGTTCCCGCCGTCTTCCGGTCCAGGAACACCGGGATGCAGAAGAAGGACATGTCCGATTTCTTCCGCTTCTGCTCCTTCAGGACGCCGGTGCGATCCAGGAACAGCGGCTCCTGGCTGGCCTGTGGCACCACGATGGCCTTGCCGCTGGCCAGCACCCGCCCGTTGATGCCCTCGCCCAGGCGGTAGCGGGCCCGCGCCACTCCCTGGCTCGACAGGCCGCGGGCCGCCTCGATCCGCAGGGCCGTCCCCTCCTCGTCGGCCAGCAGGATCGCGCCGTTCAGCGCCCCGAAAGCCTCTGCCAGGATCTCCAGCACCCGCGGCAGCGATGCCCGGATATCGGAAGCCGCCAGAGCCTGACTCAGCTCCAGCAGGGGCGAGAGGTGAAGGGCATCCTCCGAGGCGGCCATGGGGGCTCCGGCAATAGGTTCTACAAAATTGTGTCAGAAATGGATCATTACGACAATTTTGTATGACCGCTCTCGACGGGACCTTGAACCCTTGCCCGAGGAGGTTCGCAGATCAGAACCGCTTCTCGATCACGCGCCAATCGATGAGCGGCTTCACGGCGTCCACGTACTTGGCCCGCCCCGTGGCGCCGTAATCCTTCACGTAGGCGTGTTCCCAGACGTCCACGACGAGGAGGGGCTGGGTGCCCACGGCCACGGCGTTCTCGTGGTCCTGGAACCAGGCGTTCATGAGCCGCCCGGTGACGGGATCCTTCACGAGGGCGCCCCAGCCGATGCCCGGCATGGTGCAGGTGGCCTTGAAGGCGGCCCACCACGCATCGAAGGAACCCCAGGTGCCGGCGATGGCCTGGTGGAGCGGATGCGTCGAGCTGGGCTTGGCGGCGTGTTGGGAGATGGCCTCGAAATAGAGCTCGTGCAGGCGCATGCCGCTGAACTCGAACCCCAGACGCCGGCGGAGTTCCTGCACCATCGGACTGGCTTTGCCCTCCTTCTCCGCGGCGAGCACGTCCTTCAGGAGCGCATTGGTGCGGGTGACGTAGCCCTTGTAGAGGGTGAGGTGCTCGGCCACCAACTCCTTGCCGAGGCCAGTCAGCCCTGTGCCGAAGTCGAACGCGCGGGGAGCGTACTCCGCCAGGGGATGGCCGGTGGGCTTCACGTCGGTCGGGTCGGGGCTTAGGCCCTTGGCATGCAGGCCGGCGCCCACGGCACCGGCGGCGAGGGTTCCAAGAAGGGTGCGACGGTCCATGGCGGCTCCCGAGAAAGGACCCCAGCCTAGTCCATGTCATCTATCAATCCAAGCGTTTGATAAATATGAATATGACTAATAAAAAAACAGCAATATCTCAGCATTTCCAGAACGAACTCCAGGCGCCGCTAAGCCAAGCCGGAGCGTGGGTCGGTGGGCAGGCCTTCCTGCTCCTCGCCTGTTCTCGCGTCGCCTTGACGGTTCCGCGCCTCCCAGTCCAGGATGGAACACCCTGGACCGCCCATGACCCCCCGCTTCCATACCTATTATTGGTTCCCGCACACGGATCGTGCGTGGCACGGCGAGGGTCCAGCCTGACACCTGGAACATCCCACTGACCACCCCGATCCTCCCAAGGGACCGGGGTTTTTCATTTTCTTCCGGAAGGCCCAGCCATGACCCACCAGGCGCTTGAGAACCTCAACATTGATTCGTTCGACCGCATGCCCTCCCCGGCCGAGGTCCACGCGGCCCTGCCCGTCCCGGATGGCGTGGCCGAGACCGTGGCCGGCGGTCGCCGGGACCTGCAGCGCATCCTGACCCGGGAGGATCCCCGCCTGGTGGTGGTGGTGGGGCCGTGCAGCATCCACGATCCGGTGGCCGGCCTCGACTACGCGCGGCGGCTCAAGGCGCTGTCAGACGAGGTCGCGGACACCCTGCTGCTGGTGATGCGGGTCTACTTCGAGAAGCCGCGCACCGCCACGGGTTGGAAGGGTTTCATCAACGACCCGCACATGGATGACTCCTTCCACATCGAGGAGGGCATGCGGAAAGCCCGGGAGTTCCTGCTTCGCATCGGCGAAGTTGGCCTGCCTGCCGCCACCGAGGCCCTGGACCCCAACACGCCCCAGTACATCGGCGACCTCATCAGCTGGACGGCCATCGGCGCCCGGACCTCCGAATCCCAGACCCACCGGGAGATGTCCAGCGGCCTCTCCACACCCGTGGGCTTCAAGAACGCCACGGACGGTGATCTGGCGGCCGCCGTGAACGCCATCCTCTCCGCCTCCCGGCCCCACAGCTTCCTGGGCCTGAACGACCAGGGCTCCGCCGCCATCGTCCGCACCCGGGGCAATGCCCACGGTCACCTGGTGCTGCGCGGCGGCGGCGGCCGCCCCAACTACGACACCGTCAGCATTGCCCTGGCTGAAGTCGCCCTGCGCAAGGCGGGCCTGCCCGAGAACATCGTGGTGGACTGCTCGCACGCCAACAGCCACAAGAACCCCCACCTCCAGCCCCTGGTCCTCCAGGACTGCGCCCATCAGATCCTGCGGGGGAATAAATCCATCATCGGTGCGATGGTCGAGAGCTTTCTGGTGGAAGGCAACCAGCCCATCCCGGCAGACCTTTCCACCTTGAAATACGGCTGCTCCGTCACGGATGCCTGCCTGGGCTGGGACGACACGGCCGCGATGCTCCGGGAGACCCGGGACCTGCTCAAGGATGTGCTGCCGTCTAGGGCCTGTAGATCTCGGTGACCAGATCGCCACCACGACCGAAAGTGACCATGACATCTCCGTTGGGGAAACGGATGGAACGATGGCCTGCCCGGGGCAAGGCCAGGTTATCCGCCGGTGACCACACTTGCGTGGCGGGGTCGTAGAGCTCGGCGCTGCCGAGGATGGCGTTGGAAGAATCCCTACCCCCCACCACCAGAACCTTGCCGTTCGTGAGGAGGTCAGCCGAATAGCGTGTGCGCACCGATCCCATGGCGGAAGTCGGGAGCCAGCCGTTCGTCGCGGGATCGAATATTTCAGCACTGTCCAAGGTCCCGGAAACCCCAGTCCCGCCTGTCACAAGTACCCTCCCATCCGACAGCAGGGTGGCCAGGTGGCCACTGCGGGCCGTTCCGAGCGTTCCCACGGCGGTCCAGGTCTCTCCAGCAGGATCGTAGAGTTCAGCGTTGGCGATCGGATCAGAGAAACTGCCACCACCGACCACCAACACCTTCCCGGTGGGAAGCAAGGTGGCGGTGTGGCCGGAACGGGCGATTGTGGGGCCGGTCGTGGGTCGCCAAGTTGAGGTGGCGGGCTCGTAGAGTTCGGCGCTCTTCAATTCGATGCCTCCGCCGGAACCGCCCACGACCAGGACCTTCCCGTTCGGGAGCAGCGTGGCCGTATAGCCGCGTCGCATCTCGTTTAGATTGCCAACCGACGTCCAGGACCCTTCAGCAGGGTTGTAGAGCTCAGCGGTGGTGAAGCCTGGCTGCGACTGCGAGTCACCGCCTACCACCAGCACTTTCCCATCCGAGAGCAAGGTGGCTGTGTGACTCATGCGGGTCGCCCCCATGTTATCTGTGGGCGTCCAGTATCCCGTTTCAGGGGCGGCGATTTCCGCATCGTTTAGGTTTCCTCGCGGGAAGTTCTCTCCTCCCGCGACGAGCGCCTGCCCGTTCGCGAGAAGGGTGGCTGTGTGGAACTCGCGGGGGGCTCTCGGTTGCCCAGGCAGTGGCTTCCAGGTCCCGGCTCCCGGGTCGTAGATTTCAGAACTGGCGATATCATAGAAGTACAGGGATCCACGGCCGCCGGTCACCAGGACCGTACCGTCCTGGAGCAGGGTGGCTGTGTGGCCGAACCGCCCCGTTCCCAGGTTGCCGGCGGTTGTCCAGGTCGCTGCCACGGGATCAAAGATGGCCGTGCTGAAGAAGAAATTGTCACGGCGTTCACCACCCGCCATCAGCACCCGCCCATCCGGGAGGAGGGTGGTCGTATGAAAGCGGCGTTCTGGCCCCATGGTGGCCGTGGGAGTCCAGGTCCCGCTCCCGGGATCGTAGATTTCGGCGCTGGACATATCCCAGGGGAAGATTGAACCTCCGGTCACGAGGACTTTCCCATCCGCGAGCAGAGTGGCCGCGCACTCGTTCCGCGCCAGGGTTAGGCTGCCGGTGGAAACCCAGGTGCCGTTCGCCGGGTCGTAGAGCTCCGTGACGGGGTTGTCTTCGGAGCCCCCGGCCACCAGGACCTTCCCATCCAGCAGCCGCGTGGCCGTGTGGAAGGTCCGCGCGATGCCCATGCTGCCGGTGGACGTCCACTTCTCAGCGGCAGGGTCGTAGACTTCCGCGGTGGCCGTGTCACCGCCTGCTGCGAGCACCGTCCCGTCCAGCAGCAGCGTGGCCGTGTAGGCGCGCCGCGAGGTTCCCGGTTTGCCCGTGTGATGCCAGGTTCCCGAGGCGGGGTCGTAGAGCTCGGCCGTGCCATTGCCAGCCACCAGCACTTGGCCGGTGTTGAGGAGGGTTGAGGTGTGCCTGTCCCGCGGGTTCGCCATGCTGTCGACGAGGTTCCAATGCCCCGTCTCGGGATCGTAGACCTCGGCGCTGTTCCCGCCGCCGCCTGTCACCAGCACGCGGCCACTGGGGAGGCGTGTGGACTGGCAAGGGTACCTCGTGACGGATGCACCTCCGTTCTTGACCAGCCAGGTTCCCGTCTGGATGGTGACCTTCCGAGTGGAGGCGACAGCATCCCCGGCCTGGTTCTGGACATCCACCTTCAGGTGGAAGGTGCCCACCGATGGGCCTGCCGAGAAGCTGATCACGTGGGTACCCTGTCCGGCAGTGATGCTGGCTCTGCCGTTGTCGGGAACGATGGACCAGAGGTAGGTCATTCCCTGCTGGTGGGGCACGCTGGCCTTCATCCAGGTATCGCCGGGGTGGGTTTTCAAGGGCAGTGCCAGTTCAGCGTTGGGGGCGGCCACCACGGTGGCGGAGGCGCTCCCAGAGCCGCTGCCGCCATAGGCCGTGACGACCACCTGGGCGGTTAGGGTGGTGCCGGCTACGCCGGCGGTAAAGGTGATGGCGCGGCTTCCCTGGCCTGAGGTGAGCGTCCCCCCGGTCAAGGTCCAGGCATAGACGGCCTTCGGCCCCCAGTCCGAGGTGGTCGCCACGAGCCCCGCCCTTTTCTCGGTGACGAAAGGAGCCAGGTTCACCACCGGGTTCTCGGGCGGAATCTCGGACTTCACCGTCTGGTCCGTGAGCTGGGTCAGGACGGTGATCCCGGCCGGAGCAGCCTGGCTCCATAGGGCGCCGCCCACCACCCCCAGGGCCAGGAGCACGGGCACACAAAGGAGGCGAATAAGCGTCGCCGCGCATCGACTGATCCTTGACCAAGCCATTAGATACCCCCTGTAAACGGAAGTCGTTGGCCGCTGCGATGAGGACCACTGGCCCTCTCCCGTGATCAGTGATCACTGTAAAAACAAGTTCATAGGCGATTACAACATCACCTTATTACATGAATATGCCATTCACCCCTGGGCGCAATGTTGATTCTGTTTGTGCGCACTCATGCCGACATGGATCGCAGTTAAGCCGTCCGCCCCGGGTTCGGGGGCGGGCCTGCCCGAGAGCAGCGTGGTGGAGTGCGCCCACGCCAACCGCCACAAGAACCCCGCCTCCCGCCTCTGGCTCCCCAGGACTGCGCCCAGCAGATCCTGCGCCGCAACCGCTTCCTCATCGGCGCGATGGTGGAGGGCTTCCTCAAAGCGGGCAGCCAGCCCATTCCGGGCGACCCGGAACCCGTTCAAGACTGCGCTGGCGAAACCGAGACCCGCCTCCTGATCAGCTCTCAGGCTGGGGCAAGGTCGTGGGCAGGTCCCTCAAGCACGAAGGCCCTGGCACTTTCGTCGAGGGCTGCAGCCTGGGACGACAAGACCTCCGAAGTGGCCGACATCTCCTCGGCGGCCGTCGCATGCCGCTGCACCACATGGGAGAGTTCCTCGAGGGCGCGGTTGATCTCCCGGACGGTGTGATCCTGGGCCATGGCCGCGTCGGAAAAGGCCTTCAGCTTTCGGGCGCTCCGCGTCACCTCAGGGGCCACCCGGGTAAGCAGCGCCTCGGCGCGCACGGCGATGTCCACGCTTCGATCTGAGATGGCGCGGATCTCCTTGGCTCCTTCCCGGCTGCGCTCTGCGAGCTTCTGCACCTCGACGGCCACCACCGCAAAGCCGCGGCCGTGAATGCCGGCGCGTGCCGCTTCGATGGCCGCATTGAGGGCCAGGAGATTGGTCTGGTAGGCAAGATCCTCGACCATGCCGATCCGCTCGGCGATGTCGCGCATGGCCGTCGAGGTCTCTGCGGCGGCGCTGGTCCCGACGCGCACCTCCTCGGCCACCCCTGCGGCCCGTTCGCTCGCCTTCTTGGCATCCTCCGCAGCCCGGGCCGCACCCGCGGCCAGTTCCTGCATGGAAGCCGTCAACTCCTCCACGGAGGCCGCCTGCTCCGAGGAACCGTGGCTCACATCCTGGGAGGTGGCGTTGAGCTGGGTACTCACCTGCTTGACGACCTCGACGGAGTGCTGGAGCGTGGCCACCAGGGAGGCCACGGCCTCCCGCATGGCGCGCAGGGCGCCGGCCATCGTGCCGGTCTCGTCCTGCGTGGCCTCGAAGGCCCGGAGCGAGTCGTCATCTCGGAAGTCGTACCCGGCCAGACGGCCCAGGCTGGCGGTGATCGCCACGATCGGCCGGGCGATCCGGTGCCCGAAGGTCGCCCACACCGCCACGGTCACGATCAGGCATGCGGCGACCACGGCGAGCAGCACCTGGGTGCGTTGCCGTATGTCGGTGGTGGCGGCCGCCCGCTCGGTGGCCACGATCGCATCGATGTCGTCCACGTAGTTGCCGGTGCCGATGACCCAACCGAAGGACGGAACCAGGAGCGAGTAGGCCCGCTTGGGGAGCGACACGGTGCCGCCCTTCTTCGGGAACCAGTAGTCGCTGTAGCCACCACCGCTGGTGCCCGCCCGGATGATGTCCCGCATGTACGGGGTGCCCTTCTGATCCACCGCATCGATCCGGTTCTTGCCCTCGAGAATGGGTTGGGTGGCATGCACCATGTTCAGGCCATCCACCGTGTCCGCCCAAAAGTAGCCTTCCTGGTCGTACCGGAGCCCGCGCAGGAGGTCAGCACCAAGCCGCTTCGCCTCCTCGGCCTTGATCTCGCCCTTCTGCTGTCGCTCGGCGATCCTGGCGAGCATGGACGCCGCCGTCTCGACCTCCAGACGTGCCCGCCGGTCGTAGTCGGCACGCAGGGTCCGCTCGAGCTGCTCGATGCGCTGCTCCGACGTACGCCGTCCCTCGATGATGAGGAAGGTTCCGAGTGCCAGGCCCGCGATCGTGGCAGTTGCGACCGTGAGGGAGATGATCTTCGCTGCGATGCGCATACCTGGAGCCTCGTGAGCGGGAACCCCATCATCTGACCACATGGTGTGGTGGCCGTGGGGACGAATCTTCCGCCCGGGCGGGGCCCGGGACGCGGGACGCGCCCCGGGGTGGTCCCCCGCCATGGGGTGGATCAGGCTTTCAAGGCCTTGGCCGCCAGCTCCAGCACGTCCGTGGTGGCCACGCCTTCGTGGTTGGTCTCACCGGCCGCATTGTTCAGCATGACGTTGCAGAAGGGGCAGCCCACGGCGATGGTGGTGGCCTTGGTTTCGAGGGCCTGCTCGAAGCGCTCGTGGTTCACGCGCTTGCCCAGGTGCTCCTCCAGCCAGAACCGCCCGCCGCCGGCGCCGCAGCACATCGTGGCTTCGCCGTGCTTCTCCATCTCCGTGAGCTTCACGCCGGGGATGGCGTCGAGGATGGCGCGGGGCGCTTCCACCTGGCCGTTGATGCGGCTGAGGTAGCAGGGATCGTGGTAGGTGAGGTCCGCATTCACCGTCTGGTCCAGCTTGAGCTTCCCTTCGGCCATCAGCTTCGCCACCAGTTCGGTGCCATGCACGACGTCAAAGTCCCCGCCGAAGGCCGGGTACTCGTTCTTGAGCGTGTTGAGGCAGTGGGGGCAGTTGGTGACGACCTTCTTCACGCCGTGGCCCTTGAGGGTCTCGATGTTGGCCTCGGTGGCCGACTGATACAGGTACTCGTTGCCCAGGCGTCGGGCGGATTCGCAGGTGCAGCTCTCCTCGGTGCCCAGGATGGCGAAGGAAACATCGGCCGCCTTCAACAGCTTCACCAGCGCCTGGGAGACCTTCTGGCCCGCGGCGTCGTAACTGCCTGCACACCCCACCCAGAACAGGTACTCGGCCTCGGGGTTCTCGGCCACGGTGGGCACCTTGAGACCCTCGGCCCACTTGGCGCGATCGGCCTGGGCCAGGTTCCAGGGGTTGCCCTGGCGTTCCATGCCCTTGAAGGCCACCTGGGCCTCGGCGGGGAAGTTGCTCTCCTCCAGGGTGAGGTAGCGCCGCATGCCCACGAGCTTGTCCACGAAGCTGATCTGCAGGGGGCAGGCCCATTCGCAGTAGCCGCAGCTGGTGCAGGCCCAGATGGTGTCCTGGCTGATCCAGCCTTCCAGCTGCTCCTTGCTCCAGGGCGCCACTTCGTCGTCGCGCTTCCAATAGGAGCCCTCGGGCACCGGGCCGCCGATGAGCAGGCGATCCTCGGGCACAGGCTTGTCCTGACCCATCTGCTCCAGGGGCGTGGCCTTCAGGTAGTCGCGGAGGTCATTGCCGAAATCCTTGGGGCGCAGCGGCTTGCCGGTGAGCGTTGTGGGGCAGTTCTCCAGGCAGCGGCCGCACTCCACACAGGTGTAGAAGTCGAGCATCTGCTTCCAGCTGAAGTCCTGGATCCGGTTGATGCCGAAGTGCTCGGCCTCCAGGTCCATGGGCTTGAGGTTCTTCTGGGGCTCCAGCTCCCGGAAGTAGATGTTGAAGAGCGAGGTGAAGACATGGAAGTGCTTGGAGTAGGGCAGGAAGTTGGCAAAGAAGTAGAGGGTCGCCAGGTGGAGCCACCACATCGTCTTGTAGAGTACGACGAGACCGGACTGGCTCAGTCCGCCCAGCCAGCCGGCCACCGCCACGCCCGCGGGAGACCAGGCGGCCCAGGCCGGATGGTGCAGGGCGACGAAGGCGCCGTCCGCCAGAAGGTCCGTGACCATGAGGCCGCCGATGAGGCTCAAGGTGGCCCAGGCGTCCCAGGAGTTTTCCAGGCGCCAGGGCTTGGCGGCCAGGCGGCGGAAGGTGGCGAGGGCGATGCCCACGAGCACCAGCACCTCGAAGATGTCCTTGGTGGTCTGATACCCGAGGCCGAAGACGCCCAGGGCCTCGGTCATGTGGAAGGCGGGGAAGAGGCCCTCCAGCACCAGCCCGATGGTGCGCAGAGACAAGGCGCAGAAGCCCCAGAAGATGAGGATGTGGTAGAAGCCCGCATACTTGTCGCGGACCATGCGCTTCTGCATCAACGCGAGGGTGAAGACGCCCTTGAGGCGCACCCAGGGCTGGTCGAAGCGGTTGTCCGGCAGACCGGCCTTCATGGTGGCGATCCGCAGGCGCATGGTCCAGGCGAAGAACCCGACCGCGGCGAGCGTCATGATCCAGAACAGCGCGATTTCCAGGGCCTTCATGGTGGTCCCTCCCAGCAGTCAACGTTCAGAAGAGGCCACAGCGGGGCGCTGCGGGCCATTCCATTGTCTCACCCGGTTATCAGGTATGCGGTCGAAGGGACAGTGTAGCCATGGCCATGACAAACTGAAGTCCCGACCTGGAGTCAGTTTCCGGAGCCCGCCTTGAGTCCCGATTCCCCCTTGTTGTTTGAAGCCGCCGTGACCCGTCCCCTGTCGGTGGTGTTCCGGACCGGCGAGGCCTGGGAGGGCCACGACTACACGGTGGAGGTCGTCGCCACCCGGCAAGGGCTGGATGGCTTCGACGTGGTGGTGGATTTCCGCGACCTGGAGGCCGCCCTGGATCGCTGCCTGGCCCCGCTCCAGGGGAAGCTCCTCTCGGATCTGGGCCTGGCTGGCCCCCTGACCCTGGCCCAGCGCCTGCTGGCCGAGCTGGCGCCCTTCGTCTCGGCCCCAGCCCAGCTCAAGGAAGTGGCCCTAACGGATGGCCGGGGCAGACGGATGGCGGTGCGGGGCTGAGCCCGGAAGGAAACACGATGAAACCCTGGATCCCCCTCGCCGCCCTGGCCCTGGCCCTGTCTCCCCTCCTGGTGGTCCATCCAGTGCGCGTCTCGGGGCGCAGCATGGAACCCGCCTTGAGGGACGGCGACCTGCGCTGGGCCCTGCGGGCCTGGGCCAGCCATGCCCCCCGGCGGGGCGAGATCTGGGTGGTGGAGGGGCCCCATGGTTCCTCCGCAAAACGGGTGCTGGGCCTCCCCGGGGAAACCGTCGAATGGCAGGGCCCCGACCTCCGGATCAACGGCCAGCGCCTGGACGAACCCTGGGTGGTGTACCCGGAGCGGTCCGGCCTGGGTCGCCTGGGCTGCGGTGAGGGCTACCTGGTTCTCGGTGACAACCGGCCCCAGAGCCAGGACGGACGGAGCTGGGGGGCCCTACCGGTGAAGGCCATGGTGGGACGCATCCTCTGAGGTGAACCCGTCCAACGGGCCAGTCACAGCAGAATCCGGCTCAGCCGCCGGGACCTTCTTCCAGGACTGCGTCGAGTGCCTCATTCACCTCGTCGATCCAGATGATCTGGAGCCGCTCCCGCGCCACGGGTGGAATGTCCTCCAGTTCCTTCCGGTTGCGTGAGGGCAGCATCACCCGGGTTATTCCGGAACGCAGGGCCGCCAGCACTTTCTCCTTGATGCCGCCCACTGGCAGGACGAGTCCCCGCAGGGAGATCTCTCCGGTCATGGCCGTGTCGCTGCGAACGGAACGTCCGGTGAACAGCGAGACCAGCGCCACGAACATGGCGATGCCGGCGCTGGGTCCGTCCTTCGGCGTCGCCCCGGCAGGCACGTGGAGGTGGACGTCCAGCTGTTCGAAATCCTCGCCCGCCAGGCCCAGCTCGCCCAGGTGGCCTTTCAGGAGGGACAGGGCGGCCTGGGCACTCTCCTTCATCACCTCGCCAAGTTGGCCGGTCAGGAGGACCTTGCCGCTGCCCCGCATCCGGGCCGCCTCGATGAACAGGATGTCGCCACCCACGGGCGTCCAGGCGAGCCCCGTGGCCACGCCTGGCCGCCCCGAGCGCATGGCGCTCTCCAATTCGAAATGGGGTGGACCGAGGATCTCGCCCAGATCCTCCGGCTTCACCCGGACGGTCGCCACGGCCCCCTCGGCGACGCCCATGGCGATGTGGCGGAGCACAGATCCGATTTCCCGCTCGAGGTTCCGGACCCCGGCCTCCCGCGTGTAGTCCCGGGCGATGGCGGTGAGGGTCCCTTCCTCAAAGGCGCATTGCTCCGCCGTCAGCCCGTGAACCGCCAGCTGCCGCGTCACCAGGTAGCGCCGGGCGATCTCGAGCTTTTCCTCCTCGGTGTAGCCGGGGAGGTGGATCACCTCCATCCGGTCCCGGAGGGGCCCCGGAATGGTATCCAGCACATTGGCTGTGCCAATGAACATCACGTGGGACAGATCGAAGGGGAGGCCGAGGTAGTTGTCGCGGAAGGTTGCGTTCTGCTCCGGGTCCAGGGCCTCCAGGAGGGCGGAAGCCGGGTCCCCGTGGAACCCCCCGGCACCCAGCTTGTCCATCTCGTCCAGCATGAACACCGGGTTGCGCGTGCCTGCGCCATGGATGCCCTGGATGATGGTGCCGGGCAGCGCGCCGATGTAGGTGCGCCGGTGGCCCCGGATTTCCGCCTCATCGTGGACACCACCGAGGCTCGCATGCACGAACTTCCGCCCGGTGGCATGCGCGATGCTCTGGCCGAGCGAGGTCTTTCCCACGCCAGGAGGACCGACGAAACAGAGGATGGGGCTCTTGCCGCCGGGGTTGAGCTTGCGGACGGCCAAGTACTCGAGCATGCGCTTCTTGATCTTCTCCAGGCCGTAGTGGTCCGCGTCCAGGATCTTCCGCGCCTCGGCGATATCGATGCCGGCCTCGCTTTCACGGGACCAGGGCAGCTCGGTCAGCCAGTCCAGGTAGGTGCGGATCATGGAATATTCGGCGGCCGAATCCGGCATGCGCTGCAGGCGCTTCAGCTCCTTGCGGGCCTGCTTCTCAACCTCCTCCGGCATCTTCGCGTCGGTGATGGCCTTCGCAACCGCTTCCAGCTCCGCCGCGGTCTCGTCCGTGTCCCCGAGCTCCTTCTGGATCTGCTTCAGCTGCTCGCGCAGGAGGAATTCCCGCTGCTGGGCATTCATGGCTTCCCGCGTCTGCTCGGTGATCTTGCGGGACATGTGGATCACTTCCAGGGCGTGGGCCATGCGCGCGAGCACCTTGTCCAGCCGCTCCCGTACGTCGAAGGTCTCGAGGATGTCCTGTTTGTCCTGGGCCTTGATGTCCATCAGCCCGGTCACCAGGTCCGCGGCGGGCCCGGGCGCCGTGAGCTGCTGGATGGCGTTAATCAGCTCCAAGGGCGGCATGGGAAGGGCTTCGGCGTATTCCTGAACCTGCTGGCGCAGCGTGACCAGCCGAGCTTCCAGGGGGCTGGACAGGGTGTCGTCTTCGCGAACCCGGGCAATCCGGGCGACCAGGAAGGGCCAGCCCTCAAGGAACTCAACGACCCGGAAGCGCTGCTCGCCATGGCAGATGAGGTGATGGGTGCCATCCGGCGTCGTGATGAATCGGAGGATGTGGGCCAGGGTTCCCACCTGGTATAGATCCTCTGGACCCGGCTCATCCTCCGCCGGATCTCGCTGCAGCAGGAGGCCCAGCGGACGTTCAGCCTTGATGGCCTCCTGCGCCGCGATGACGGATTGTTGTCCCTGCCCGATGGTCACCACCGTCACCATGCCGGGGAAGAGTTCGAGTTTGCGCACCGCGATGATGGCCGTCGCATCCTTCGGCAGGTTGGGCCCCGCCTCTCCAGTGGCTTCGCGGTCGGCCCGCGATCCAGGGTTCTCGTTCATGGGCCTTCAGCCTTCCGAAACGTGAGGAACAGGCAGCCGTCGCACAGCTCATTCCGGACGGCCTGGAGCCCCGGGGGCAGACCTTCGATCCGGCGTTCGAAATGCCCATGGGGTATTTCCATGCGGTGGATGGCGCCGATGCGCTCTGCCCAATGCACGGGAAGATCTCCGCTGATCACCAGGTCCGTGTCTTCCCAGAGCACCTTCAGGCGGTCGACGGACATGCCGGGCAGCGCCACCACGATGTGCAGGGCCCCGTCGGATTCGAAGATGTCCACCGGTGGCTCCCAGGCCGGGCGCGGCGAGTTGGATCGGCCCACATGGAAGAACTGCTTCTGGAGGCGCTCAGCCTCGTTCAACACCTCGAGGGCGCGGGTCCACATCCAGGTTCGGGGATCGCCAGGTTTCATGGTGGGAACACCGGGGTAAGCCTTTGGGGCCGTCCTCCACCCAACCCCACTTCAAGCATGGTGATCCCTCCCCCCTCCGCAAGGTTGGGCTACGCTGGAAGGCTGGAGTTTCGATGGACCGACTGGTGATCCAAGGTGGACAGGCCCTGCGGGGACGCATCCGGGTGTCCGGGGCGAAGAATGCGGCCCTGCCCTGCCTGGCGGCAGCCCTGCTGACGCCGGACGCCGTCGTGCTGTCCAACCTGCCCGCGGTGGCGGATATCCGAACCATGGTGAAGGTGCTCCAGGCCCTGGGCACGGACGCCACGCTGGAACCGCAAGGCGAGGGCTTCGAGCTGACCGCCAAGCTCGCCTGCACCGGCAGCGACGATCCCAAGGCCCCTTACGACCTGGTGAAGACCATGCGGGCCTCCATCTTGGTGCTGGGGCCCCTCCTCGCCCGGTTCGGCAAGGCCACGGTGAGCCTGCCCGGCGGCTGCGCCATCGGGGCCCGGCCCGTGAACCTGCACCTGGAGGCCCTGGAGCGCATGGGCGCCGTGATCGAGATCAGCCACGGCTACATCCACGCCTCGGTGCAGGGCCGGCTGAAGGCCATCGACCACGCCTTCACGAAGGTGAGCGTGGGCGCCACCGAGAACATCCTCATGGCCGCGGCCCTGGCGGAAGGCACAACGGTCCTGCGCAACGCCGCCCAGGAGCCCGAGATCGGCGACCTGGCCCAGCTCCTCGTCAAGATGGGCGCCCAGATCGAGGGCATCGGCACGGGCACCCTCACCATCACCGGCGTCGAGCGCCTCCATGGCTGCGAGCATGCCGTCATCCCCGACCGCATCGAGGCGGGCACCTACCTGTGCGCCGTGGCGGCGGCCTGCGGCGACGTGGTGCTGGACCGCTGCGAGCCGGAACACCTGCGCGCCCTGCTGGACCTGCTGGAGCGGTCAGGCTGCGTCATCACCGAACGCGAGGGCCAGGATGGCCGTCAGCTCCGCATCCAGCGGGAATGCGGCCAGAAGCTGCGCTCCAAGGACATCACCACCCTGCCCTACCCCGGCTTCCCCACGGACCTGCAGGCGCAGGTGATGGCCGTCATGACCCAGGCCTGCGGCATCAGCGTCATCAACGAAGGCATCTTCGAGAACCGCTTCCAGCACGCCATGGAGCTGGAGCGGCTGGGCGCCAACCTGCGCACGGACGGCCACACGGCCATCGTGGCCGGTCCCGCCAAGCTGACGGGCTGCACCGTCATGGCCACGGATCTCCGCGCCAGCGCCGCCCTCGTCATCGCCGGCCTCGTGGCCGCGGGCGAGACCGTGGTGGATCGCATCTACCACCTCGACCGCGGCTACGCCGGCCTGGAAAAGAAGCTCCAGGGTGTGGGCGCCCGCATCGAGCGCGTGGGCGGCGGTCGGGTCTAGGCCCGATCCGGACGGACGCCCCAGAGCCCCAAATCCTCATGCGCCGCGCCGACCGCCTGTTCCAGATCGTGCAGCTGCTCAGGCGCGACCGCATCAGCACCGCCGCCAAGCTCTCCCGGGAGCTCGGCGTCAGCGAGCGGACCCTCTACCGCGACATCGCCGACCTCATGGCCTCGGGTGTGCCCATCGAGAGCGAAGCCGGCGTGGGCTACAGCCTGCCGCGGCACTTCGACCTGCCGCCCGTCATGCTCAACGCGGAGGAGGGCGAGGCCCTGCTGCTGGGCGCCCGCGTCGTGGCCGCCTGGGGAGATCCCTCGCTTCGGGAGGCCGCGGAGAGCCTCCTCCGGAAGGTGGAGGCCGTCCTGCCCCCGGACCGGAGGCGGGCCCTGTCCGACCTGCCCTTTCTCGTACCGGACTTCCATATCCCCCCGGAGACCGCCCGCTTCCTCGGCGAGCTGCGCCAGGGCCTCCGCGAGCAACGGCGGGTGCGGATTGCCTACACCCGGGCGGACGGGACCACCTCCGAGCGAGTGCTCCAACCCCTGGGCGTGATCTTCTGGGGTTACCGCTGGCACCTGGCCGCCTGGTGCGAACTCCGTGAGGCCCTCCGCACCTTCCGGGTGGACCGGATCCAGGCCACGGAGCTGCTCGGGCCCTTCGAGGCGGTCGCCGGCCGGGGCCTGGAGGATTACCTGGGAAAAATCCGAACGGCAAAGCACCAGATCTAAAGATTCCTGTCCAAACACTCCTGCCACCAGGCTGTCAGGAGTTGGGGGCACCATGGTCTCTCAACCACCCAAGGAGCTTCCATGGCCCTCGCGCAAGCCCTCCTACCCGAGTTCGAACACGAAATGGCCACCTTGCGCCGCGTGATCGAGCGCGTCCCCGCGGCCCACCTGGACTACCGCCCCCATCCCAAGTCCTTCACCCTGGGCGACCTGGCCAACCACCTGGTGAACATCCCCGGCTGGACTGTGAGCACGATGACCGAGACCGAGCTGGATTTCGGCCTGCCCGAGACCCAGGCCCGGCAGCCGAAGCCCAGCAGCACGACTGAAGGCCTCCTCCGCACCCTGGACGCCCAGGTGGAGGCCGCCCTGGCCGCCCTGACCAGGACCTCCGACGAGGCCTTCCACGTGGTCTGGAGCCTCAAGAACAACGGCCAGGTCCTGTTCGCCATGCCCCGCATCGCCGTCTACCGCGGCTTCGTCATGAACCACCTCATCCACCACCGGGCCCAGCTCGCCGTCTACCTCCGGATGCTGGAGGTGCCGGTTCCGTCCATTTACGGCCCCAGCGCTGACGAAAGCTGAATTTCTCTCCCGAAACCAGGTCTGGCGGCTGCTTCTTTATCCCTGTGACGACCTCCACCCAGGGGGTGGGCTACACTGGGTCGGAGATCGGGGGATCCATGTTTGGCGAGATGAAGGTCTTTTCCGGGAGCAGCCACCCGGACCTGGCGAGGGGTATCGCCACGCATATGGGGATGCCCCTGGGGAAGCTGAAGATCACCCGGTTCTCCAACGAGAACATCAAGGTGAAGATCGAAGAGAACGTACGCGAATCGGATGTCTTCGTCATCCAGACCTCCTGCCCGCCCGTCAGCGACAACCTGCTGGAGCTGCTGATCCTCATCGACGCGCTGAAGTTCGCGTCCGCCGCCCGCATCACGGCGGTGCTGCCCTACTTCCCCTACGCCCGCAGCGACAAGAAGGACGAGGCGCGCATTTCCATCACGGCCCGCCTGGTGGCTGACCTGCTGGAGACCGCCGGTGCCGACCGCGTGCTCACCATGACCCTGCACGCGCCGCAGATCCTTGGCTTCTTCCGCAAACCCGCGGACCAGCTGCTGGCCACGCCCACCCTCACGAACTACTTCAAGACCAAGGATCTCTCCAATGCCGTTGTGGTGGCCACGGACGCCGGGGCGGCCAAGTTCGCCGGCCACTTCGCCAAGCGCCTTTCCGTGCCCATGGCCATCATCGACAAGCGCCGCTTCGACGACACGGAAAAGGCCCAGAGCGTGGCCCTCATCGGCGACGTGAAGGGCAAGGACGCCATCATCTACGATGACGAGATCGCCACCGGCGGTTCCATCAAGGAAGCCGCCCGCATTCTGCGCGAGTTCGGTGCCCGCACCGTCCGGGTGGGGGTCACCCACGGCGTCCTCTCGGGGAACGCGGTGGAGACGCTCAATTCCGCCAACCTGGACGAGCTGGTGCTCACCGACAGCATCCCGGTCCCGCCCGACCGCGCCAAGGCCCTGCCCAACCTGCGGGTGCTCTCCACCGCCGCCCTCTTCGGCGACGCCATCCTGCGCATCCACGGCGGCCGCAGCATCAGCGAGATGATGGACTGATGTCCGTCCGCCTCGGTCTCATCGAGGCCCCGCCAAGCCTCGATCTGCTGGGCCCTCTGGGACCGGAGATCGCGCCGCTGTTCACGCGCCCGTTTCTGACCCTGCACCGGGCTTCCGGGCTGTACACCGCCCGCATCTGCCTTCTGCTGCTCTTCGACCTGGGCTGGGAGACTCGCCTGAGAAGCGGCGTCACCCTGGACGGCCTCTGCGAAGGGCTGCCCGATCAGGCGCGCAAGCCCCTGGCCTGGATGCTGCCGTTCCTCACGGCTGAAGGGATGCTTACCCAGCAGGGAGACAGCTACCTCCTCACGGGTCAGCCGGACCTGGATCTGGCGGGCCTCCGCGAGGCCGTAGAAATCGAGGCCCCCGGCCATGCGGCCAATTTCGACCTCTTGGACGGCGTGCGCTCCCACATCCTCCCCTTCTTCACGGAAGGCAAGGACGGCGACGCCCTGCTCTTCGATCTGGCGCTGTTCCCCCTCTGGCTGGCCTACTTCCGCAACGGGAACCTGGGCTATTTCCCCAACAACCTCTTGACCCTGTTGGCCCTCCGCGAGGGCCTGCCCACTGGCGCCCGGGTGCTCGAATTGGGGGGCGGCGCTGGCTCCTTCGCGCAGCTGGTGGCCGAGCTGGGCGCCGAGCAGGGGTGGCTGGGCCGCATCGCCGAGTACCGATTCACGGACGTGGCTCCCACTTTCCTGCGGCGGGCCCAGAGGAATCTGGGCACGACCGCGCCAGGCCTGCCCCTTGCCTTCCAGTCCCTGGATCTGAACCGGCCCCTCGCAGCCCAAGGCATCGCCCCTGCCAGCCTCGACGCCATCGTGGGCATCAACGTGCTGCATGTGGCCCAGGATCTCGAAGCCACGTTGCGGGACCTCCACGGCTACCTGAAACCCGAGGGACGCCTGGTCATCGGCGAGTGCCTGAAGCCCAGTCTCGACACCCCGCTCTACCTGGAATTCTTCTTCAACTTCATCAAGGCCTTCACCAGCGTGAAGCTCGATCCCCGCTGGCGCCCGCGCCACGGCTTCCTCACGCCCGAGGCGTGGGACCAGGCCCTGCTGCACGCCGGGTTCACGCAGATTCTCCACGTTCCCCCGCCCCACCCCCTCATGAATCGCCACCCGAACTTCACCGTCGGTGCCATGGTGGCCATCCCCTGACTCCAGACAAGAAGCGGTGCCGAGGCACCGCTTCCTATTGGGACCTGGCTTGGCTCAAAATCCCGTGAACACCACCACCGCGCAGGCGGCATAGGTGCCGTCCGGCTTGGGGACGACGGCCACACGGGACGGGGCGGACGAGACGAGCGCCGTGGCCCAGGAGGCCGCAGCCACCGGCGTCACTGTGATCACCCCGGACTGCTTGGCCACCGCCAGCACCAGGGGCTGCATCCCCACGGTGGTGTTCAGGGTGACGGTGACGGTCTGGGTGGTGGCGGTGGCGTCCACGAAGGTGTAGCCCAGCTGGCCGCCGTTGTAGGACGTGCTGATGGTGCCCTGCGGCAACGCCACGGGCATGAAGATGGCGCTGGCGGCGTCCCAGGCGCTGGTGCCGCCGTTCCACACCAGGTCACTCAGGCCGCGGGGCATCAGGTCCGGAGAGAGCGTGCTCGTCCCCATCATGCCCGCGCCCATGCCGGAGCAGGCCGAGGCGAAGGCGCCCACATTGGTGGAGGCGAGGCCCGGGAAGCCGACGTACCACCAGGCGAAGGCACTGTCATAGGCGTGGAGGTGGTCGCCGCTGGCGTGCTGGTAGGTAAAGCTGCTGGTGGAGGCCGCGCTGATCCGCCCACCGTCGACGGCGCGCTGGATGTTCACGGACTGCGCGTGCATGGGCGTGGCCAGGGGATCCTTCACCTGGACCTGCACCTTGAAGCCCGTCCACAGGTTGGCGAGGGCTGCCGAACCCGTGCCGAAGGTCTGGGTCATGTGATAGGTGAAGGCTGTGTCCGGATCAATGGCGATGGTCCGTGGCGTGCCGTTGGCAGAACTGACCACCATGAGGCTGTTTGTCTGATCTACACCGTAGACATGGCCCTCAGGCGACCAGGCCTGCAGGGGGTTCACGCTGTACCACACCCGCACGGCCCAGAGGCTGCCATCCGGCTGCATGCGCAGGGAAACCAGGGCGTACTTCCCGGCGGCCAGACCGGCGAGGCTGCCGAGCGTCTTCGTGTCGGCGTCGAAGAACCAGGCGCCTGTTCCCACATTCACGATCAAGTCGTTCCCGCTGTCCGTATGGAGCACGAAGCTCGACGTGCCCACCGAGGCGATGGTGCCCTTGCGGTGGCGGAACATGAGCTGCGCCACGCCGGTCATGCCGTTGGCGATGGGCCGGTGCTTGACCTGGAGGTTCATCACCCAGGTGCCGTCCGGCAGCTGTACCAGGAAGAGCGGATGCGCCAGGTCGAAGTCGAGCTGCACGGCGTTGCTGCCGTTGGCCGTCACCACGAAATCTGCGCTGAGGTTCACGAGGACGCTGCTGCCCGCCACCTTCACCTGGCTGGGCGGGATGACCGTGCCATCGGCCTTCACCAGGTTCACGCTCGTCGGGTCGATGCTGATGCGCAACGCATCGTAGGTACCCGCGGGGATCTGGTCCGAGGCCAGCAGCTCACCCACGCTGTCCAGGTCCACGAGGTTGATCTTGGCGCTGGCGCCCTGGAAGGCCACCACCTCCTTCGTGTGGTCGGCCTTGTTCAGGAAGGCCACCTGGGTCACCACCACCTCGACGGCGGACCACTGGTCCGACGGGGCGTCCGTGAGGATGACGGCCGCCGTGCCCATGGGCGTGGTGGAACTGGCGGAACTGGAGGAGCCGCCGCCGCAGGCCACGCTCAGGGCCAGGGCCGTGAGGGACAAGGGCAGTGCCAGCACGGAGAAGGTGCGAAGAACGGGACGCATGGGGATCTCCAGGGGACGGAGCCGGGCTCCGGATGGGATGGGAAAGCGGATACCCCTCTGACCCACCCGCCGGAGAAAGGGTTGATCACCCCTGTTCATTTTGCGGATCTGGTCCCCGATGTTGCGACACTGCTTCATGGCCTCCACCCTGCGGGACCTCCTCATCCAACGCGCCGCGCGACTCCAAGGCCGGCCGGCCCTGACCACTGCCGACTGGGGGACCCTCACGTACGCCCAGCTCCGCAACCGCACCGAAGGGGTGGCGCTGGGCCTGCTGGCCACCTCGTCGCCCTCCGCCATCTTCAGCAGCACTCGCACGGCCTGGGACTGGGCCGCCGAACTGGCCGCCGCCGCCTCGGGCCTGGCCTGGGATCCGGCCGGGCAACCTGTGCCGCCGGAGGTCCTGGGTGGCCCCCACTTCAACAACCAGGACGGCCGCGGCCCCTACCACGCCTGCGAGCACGAGCTCACCGAGGCAACGCCCTTCAGTGGGGGCCTCACCCACGGCGAGCTCATGCTGCGCCTGCGGCGCCTGAACACGACCCTCGGCTGGGACCACGACACCCGGGTCGAGCTTCCCCTGGCCCGCCTGGGCGAACCCGCCCTGCGCGCGGCCCTCTGGAGCCTCCTCTACGCCGGTGGCCACGCCGTGCTGGTGGCCGAGGCCCCTGCCGCCCAAGGGCTCCTGGCCCGATTCCGGCGCCCGGAGGCCGGTTGGGACCTCGAACCCTTCTCCGGGTTCTGGACGCCCTAGCGCGAACGCCCCTCGTCCCGGGGCAGGGCCCTGCCCGGTCCGGTATCCCGCCACCTCCGCCGTCAGACGCACCCAGGGACCTGAGGGTTGAGGACGCCCCATCCTCGGAGCGTTACAGCAACCGGTTGAGCAGCCGGTCGATGCGGGTACGGTTCATGGGTTTCAGCGCCTGCTGAACCTTGGGTGGGTAGGCACTGGGGGTTTCCAGATCCTGGAAGCCGGCCAGGCGCGTGGCGTGCTTCAGGATGGAGGCCCGCTCCCGGGCATGCTGGCTGCGCAGCAGCCCATGCGGATCCTGGATCACCAGGCCATTCTCCAGATCGAGGTTCCAGGCCCGGGGGTTCAGGTTGTTCCCGGTCACCACCGCGATCTTGTCATCCACGAACAGGCCCTTCATGTGGAAGGTGTTGTCGGCGTGGTGCCACAGGTAGACCTTCAACCGGCCATCGGCCATGACCTGCCGGTGGGCCTTGGTGAAGCGCCGCAAGTTGGCCTCGTAGAGGTAGGGCAGCAGGCCGATGACCTTGAAAGGCTCGCTGGGTGGAATGAAGAAGTCATTGGCGGCCTTGTCGCCCACCACGATGGTGACTTCCCGGCCCTGGGCCAGCTGGCGGGACAAGACCCGGCGCAATTCCCCCGGCAGATTGAAGTAGGGCGTATAGATGACCAGCTTCCGCTGGGCGGATTTCACCAGGGCCAGAATCGTTTCATTGAGCCGGTTGCCCGCGCCCAGACCGGCCATGGGCGTGACGGCCACCTCGTTGGAACGGACCGGGCCGCCTTCAAAGACGTACTGGGAGGCCCGCAGCTCCCGCCGGAAGGTTCGCAGATCATGCGCCGATCCCTCGGCGGGGGCGTCGGCCGGATCGTTCAAGGAGGTCACGGCCGTCTGGTTCAGGAACGTGGCACGGACGAACTCCGCCAGGCAATCCGCCAGGGGCTTGGACTCGAACAGATGGTACCGGTCCAGCCGGTAGCGTCCGTCCCGGCCCAGGTACACGTCGTTGAGGCTCGCGCCGCTGTACAGCACACTGTCATCGAAGATGAACCCTTTCAGATGGAGCACGCCGAAGAGCTCCCGGCTGTGGACAGGCACACCGAGGATCCGGACACCAGGCCCATACCTGGCTGCGAATTCCCGGTACATGGCCGCATTGCCTGAGCTCTTGGCCTTCCCGATGAGGCCTCGCTGGGCGCGGTGTTGATCGACCAGAACCTGGATGTCCAGCCCGGGGTTCGCCCGGTGGGCGGCATACAGGGCCTCCATGATCTCTCTCCCGGCCGGATCGTCCTGGAGATACAGGCAGACCAGGATGATCCGGCGCCGGGCGCCCGCGATGCGCTCCAGAAGCTCCGATCGGAAGGCGGAAGGCCCGGAGAGCACCTGCACGGCCTTGGCGCTCATGGCGATCGCCGGCAGGCCGTCCATGGGGACATGGCCCGCCCGCCTGGCCCGGCCTCGCCGGAACATGTGAGCCAGACGACCCGAGGCTGAGCTTGCCGACGCTTCCATGCCCCATGATAGCGGCTGTCCCGACTAGGCCTCGACTTCCCCTTGCCCTTCGACAGTCACTGGCCAATCCTGGACTTGGAGGTCCCCATGGTCCGCTCCGTGTCCCGCAAAACGCCTGAATCCCCCCGCCCCGACGGGGCCAGCCTCGTGAAGCCTGAGCGCCTCCAGGCGGTGCTGGAGGCCATCCGGGATGCCGGGGATCGCGGCGTCACCAAGGCTGGGCTGGCCCGGAAGCTGGGCGGCGTGGCCATGCGCACCGTGGACCGCGCCATCACGCTGCTGGAGGACCAGGGCGCCCGCTTCGGCAAGGAACGCGAAGGCCGGCCCGCCGTCATCCACTTCACCTTGGAGAAGGCCCCGGACTGGGACAGCAAGATCACGCCCCACGCCCGGCTCGCCCTGGAAGTGGCGCTCATGGCCCTGGAGGGCACGGCCACGGAGATGTGGTACGACCAGCTGGAAGGCCTGCGCGCCCTGGCGGACAGCCACCTCAGCAGTCGCGACCGGAGCCTCTTCGACGCCCTCCAGTCCCACGTCTGTGTGCGGGGCGGCGCTGACGACCAGCAGGCCCTCGACACGAAGATGCTCACCCAGGTGCTCATGGCCCTGGGCCATCCGGAAGGCCCCCGCGAGCTGGAGCTGACCTATGCCGCCGCCTCCACGGGCCGCACCAGCGCCCGGACGGTGGTGCCCTTCACCCTCACCCACGACGTGTTTTCCGGCGGCGCCTTCCTGCTGGCGTGGGACCCCGCCAAGCAGGAGCCCCGGCACTTCCGCCTGGCCCGCATCGTCGAGGCCAAGGCCCTCCCCAGGCGCGGCCTCATCCCCGACAAGCGCCCCCTGGAGCAGGCCCGCGATCTCCAGATCGGCGGCTGGTTCAGCCCCGCCGCGCCCTTCCAGGTGAAGGTCCGCGTGGGCGGCTCCAACTGGCCCCAGGCCCTCCTGGACGCCCCCCCCGCCCTCCCCCGCGTCGAAGTGCGCAAGGAGAAGGGTGGCACGGTGCTGCTGAGCTTCAGGGCCACGGACCTGTACGGCCCCACCCGCTACATCCTCCAGCTCGGTAGTGATGCCGAAGCGCTGGAACCGAAGGCGCTACGAACCCATATGGCCGCGACGCTGAAGACCATGGCGGCAAAATATCGCGAGTAATGATCCAGATTAATCCTGAGCCTCGGAAATCACGCTCAGCGATTCGGAACATTCATTCCTAACGTCTGTTTGGATGTTATATTCTTCCTCCACCGATTCGGTAAATTGAATTAAGCCACGAACAACAAAGACAATTAGATGAAGCTAGAATTTGTTATGCTATTACATGCCTCAGGCAATCTGCCGCCTCTGTCTCCAGCATCGAGAACTGAAGGAGAGCCATATAATTCCGGCTTTTGTATTCCGATGGCTCAAGGAAACCTCTGGTACCGGATATCTGCGTTTCAGCGACAAACCAAATCTTCGCGCCCAGGATGGTGTCAAGGAATATTGGCTTTGTGGCTGCTGCGAGCAGCTCTTAGCTGAAGAGGCCGAGACCCCATTTGCAAATGAAGTCTTTCATCCACTGTGCTCTGAAGAAAAGGTATCCGTTGAGTATGGTCCATGGATGTTGAAATTCGCTGTATCCCTATCTTGGAGAGCTGCACATTTCCTTTGTTCACGCGGTGAGTTAACGCACTTTGATGATCAGCAAAAAGCAGCCTTGATTGAAGCATTGGAAAGATGGCGCCTCTTCCTGTTAGGACAAGTCCCCCACCCAGGCAAATTTGAGCAACATATTCTTCCGCTTCATGGAGAGATCAGCGATTGGCCCGGAGGAGCTCCCCCAAACCTTAATCGCTGGGCTCAGCGGAATCCTGAGATGGACATCGCTTCGAGCCCAGGCACCTGTTACGTCTATGTGAAGTTGCCGAGATTTCTTTTCTTCGGTTTCATCAAAGTGGATAAGCCGAAAGACTGGATGGGCACCAAGGTCAGGGTCAAGGGAGGAAGAATCACCCCTTCCGCATATCAACTTCCGGCTGGAGTCGGCAACTACTTGAAATACCGAATGATTCGATGCAGCCAAGTACAGCTAAGAATTTCTGTACGGCAAAAACAGCGAATCAACCAAACCTTCAGGGATCACCCAGATCGAGTTGCGAATTCGGATGCGTTCCGTGCTCTTCGCAGGGATGTATTGGCTTTCGGGAAACAACGAGTGCTTCGAGCTGATGATGAAACCTAGTGTTCAAGCTCCATCTCCAGTTCGGCTCAAAATATCAATGGACCCCCTTTGTTGAACCCGGGCAAGGGAGAATGAGCGTTCTCCCCCTGTGAATAGGAACTTCAATGACCCCTCTTTGATATGTGATCAGGCATAAATAAGGAGGAGAATCGACCAAAAGGGGCGAGGAAAAGTGCCGAGTATCCAAGAAATTCTTTCCACCGGTGAGTCACATTGAGAGCCGGTGAGTAGGATGTATGCCGTCTCACCGGCCCTCACTGTTCCTCTCCGGTCGATAGCAGTTGATCCCGTCCATCCCCTTTATCCCTGTTCATAAGATCTTTTTGAACAGGGATAGAAGGGATGAAGGGGATTTTCTCTGAACATCCTCGAAATTGAACGCCGCGTTCAAACAAAAAGGGGTCTTAGGAAGCAAACAGGGTCAAAGCGGATGAGAGCGTAGCAGGTTGAGGAGGGTCTGGTAGAGATCCTCATGGCGGCAATTGAAGCGGAACTCGCATTCCTTGAGGTGGAGGTGGAAGGTCGCCTTGGAGATGCCATTGAATCGGGCGAGGCGGCGCTTGGCGTAGCTCCAGAAGGACTCGATGCCATTAATGTGGCTCTTCCCCCGGGCGAATTCATTGGCGCCGTGGTTGACCCGGTGATGCTTCTGGTAGCCCATATCCACGAGACCGTCGTAAGCCTTCCAACCGTCGCTGTGAATGGTGGTTTTCCGCTTCACGTGACCTCGGATGACCCCCAGCAGTGCGGCTTTGCTGCAATTGGGAACCACCTGGGTGAACACCTGACCTCCGCGCTTCAGGATGCCGAAGACGATGGTCTTGCCTCCGGCACCTCGGCCTCGTTTTCCACGGACCCGATGAGGCCCGAAATAGGACTCGTCGATTTCCACCTGGCCGGAGAAGGGCGACTGGCGCTCGCAGGCCTCAGCCATGCGTCCACGGATGCGGAGGTAGATCGCGTTCACGGAACGCAAACTGATCCCCGTCATCACGGCCGTCTCCGTCGCCGTCAGATCGAGCGCAAAGCACCTCACGAGGTGGCGGAATTTCGCCTCGGAAATCTTTGAACGGGTGTAGTACTTGTTTTCCATAGGATCGGCGCGGCTTCCATGCTCTCACCTATCCTGTTTGCTTCCTAAGACCC
>NZ_JANHMQ010000002.1:0-808299 GCF_024609325.1 Geothrix fuzhouensis
CTCCGCAGGCTGCCCCGCAGCCTGCGGAGTGGGGCCCCACAGGGAGCGAGGTCGAGGAACTTCTGGCGGCCGAGGAGTAAGACGGTCCCGGGGGATTTGCCTGCCAGGTCTTCGGCGGCTGGCCCGAGGGGGCAGTTCATGCCACCCTAAGAGGTTCTAGGGAGCCACCAGTGGCCAGCATTTTCTCCAGTCAGTTCTGGTCCAATATCTTCAATTCGGACCTCGCCATCGATCTTGGCACCGCCTCGACCCTGATCCATACCAAGCAGGCTGGTCGCATCGTCATCTATGAGCCTTCCATCGTGGCCGTGAACACGGTCACCCATGACGTGGAGGCCGTCGGTGACGAGGCCAAGCAGCTGTTGGGCCGGGCCCCTCAGGGCGTTCGGACCATCCGGCCCATGAAGGACGGCATGATCTTCGAGGTGGACGCCGCCGAGAAAATGCTGGCCCAGTTCATCTCCAAGGCCCGCCCCAACCGCGGCATCGCCCGCACCCGCATCGTGGTGAGTGTGCCGCCCCGGGCCCACCAGGTGGCCCGCCGCGCCGTGAAGCAGGTCTGCTATGACGCCAAGGCCGGAGAGGTCTTCATCGTGGACCAGACCATGGTGGCCGCCATCGGCGCCGGGCTGGCCATCAACGAGAAGCGCGGCTGCATGATCGTGGACATCGGTGGCGGCACCACGGATGTGGCCGTCATCAGCTACAACGGCAAGGTGTTCTCCGACTCCATCCTCATCGCCGGTGACGAGATGGACGAGGCGGTGGTCAAGTACATCCGCGAGAAGTACAACGTTCTGATCTCCGAATCCTCGGCCGAGGAAGTGAAGTGGACGCTGGGCTCGGCCTTCCCCTCGGACCTGACGCGCACCATGGAGGTAAGCGGCCGGGACCAGTTCGAGGGCCTGCCCAAGACGCTCACCCTCAACGATGCCGAAATCCGCGAAGCCCTGGCCGAGCCCATCAACGCCATCATCGACCTGGTGCGCAAGGCCCTGAACGAGACGCCTCCCCAGCTGGCGGCCGACCTCATCGACCGGGGCATCTGCCTCACGGGCGGTGGTTCCCTGATCCAGGGCCTGGACGAGCGGCTGCGCAAGGAGACCCACTTGCCGGTCTTCCGAGCCGAGGATCCCCAGACCGCCGTGGTGCGCGGCACCGCGCTGCTGCTGGAGAACATCCCGCTCCTGCGCCGCATCCAGATCCTCGATTAGCCTCCGCCCGGAGGGGGCATGGTCGTCCACAGGTCCAAATGGGGATGGAGTCGCGCGGGGTGGCAACGCCTCGTCTTGATCCTCCTTTGGCTGGGTCATGGCATCTGGGTGCTGCTCGGTCCCTACCCTGGCGGGCATTGGACGAGACTGGCGGACACCCTGGCGCGGCCGTCCCAGCACCTGGCCTCCCGCTGGGCCCAGTGGCGGACCACCCGCAAGGAGGCCGCCCGCGATTTCGTGGAAACCCGCGCCGAAAATGTGCGGCTGACTGCCGAACTCGCTCAGCTCCGCACGCAGGCTGCCCAGGAGGCCCCCCGGCTGGCGGAGGCGGATGAGGCCGTGCGGCTCCTGGGGCTGAAGCGGCAGATTCCCCTGGAGCTGAAGGCTGCACGGGTCATTTTCAGCACGCGGCCCGCCACATACGGGGGTCTCATCCTTGACCGGGGCCGGGACCTGGACCTGGTACCGGACCAGGGGGTGCTGGTGCCCGAGGGCATCGTGGGCCGGCTCTGGTCCGTGGGCCCCACCCAGGCCAAGGTGCTGCTCGCGGACGCGCCCAACGCTTCCGTGGCCGTGATGCTCATGCGGAGCCGCGCGACGGGCGTGCTGCAGGGCCTGGGCTCGGGGCGCGCCCTGATCCGCTACATCAGCAACCAGGAAGTGGTGCAGGTCGGCGAGGCCGTGCTGACCTCCGGCCTGGACCGGGTGTTTCCGCGCGGACTCCTGGTGGGGTATGTGGCTGAGGTGGTCCCCGGTGACCTGGAACTGCGCGTGCAGGTCAACCTGTCGGCCCCCCTGGACCGGATCTCCACGGTGCTTCTGCTACCTTTCCAACCCCCGCTGGAAGTGCAGCCGCCCTTCGTCGTGCAGGAACCGAAACCCCAGCGCAAAAAGGGGACGCCATGAGGATCGCGGCCCCCTCCGCCACTCGGCAGAACCTGCTGTGCGCCGTCACTCTGGGCCTTGTGTTTCTCACCGCCCCCTTCCCGCGGATCCAGTTCGTGGTCCACGTCCTGCTGGTGCTGGCCTTGGCGCCCCGAGCTGGGTCCCCCCTTGCTGGCGCGCTCTGGGCCGGGGCCGCGGGCTGGGCCCTGGAGGGCACCCTGCGGCTCTACCCCCACCTGGGGGGCACCGCCTGGGCTGACATGACCCTGGCCCTGCTGGCGGGCTGGATGGCCGGGCGCTGGCCCCTGGAGGGCGTGAAGGGCTGGTTCGCACGCCTGGCGGGGTTGCTGGCAGCGCATACCCTGCTGGTTCATTTGGCGGTGCGTCTGGCTTCAGGCCCGCATCCCTGGGGCTTCGGCTGGCTCTGGGCCCTGGTCAGCCTGCCGGTGTGGGGCTGGGCCGTCTGGCGCCTGATGTACACCGGGCCTTCGCCGCGGCTGGGCTGATGGACCCCCGGCAGCGCCCTCTCCTTCACCGCCGCCTTGGGGTGCTCAAGGCCCTGGCCTGGAGCCTGGTGGCCACGCTGATCCTGATCTATGCCTGGCTGCAGCTGGTGCGGCACGCCGAGTTCAAACAGCTGGCCATGCAACAGGCGGTGAAGATCCGACCCATCGCCGCGCCCCGGGGGCTGGTTCTGGACCGCAACGGCTTCCGCCTGGTGGACAATCGCCGGGCTTTGCATCTCGTCATCCAGCGGGAGGATCTGCCCACCCGCCCCGAGGTGATCCAGTCCCTGGCCTTGGCCCTGGAGCTGGAACCCGCCGCCCTGGCGCGGAAGATCCAGAGCTACCGCTTCGCCGGCAAGGGCCGGCCGCTGGTGCTCAAGGAGAACCTGGACGACGCGGGCATCGCGTTGGCGGAGCGGGTTCGGGCCCGCTTTCCCTTTCTCAGCGTGGATGTGGCGCCCCGGCGGGTCTACCTCGGCGATGAGCTGGCGGGGCATGTGCTGGGGTACGTGGGGGAAGTGGATGAAGAGCTGATGAAGGCCAAACCCGGCGTCTTCCATCTGGGCGAGACCATCGGCAAGGAGGGCTTCGAGGCCAGTGGCAACGACAAGCTCAAGGGCGTGGACGGGCAGAAGCGCATCCTGGTGGACCAGCTGGGCACGGAGGTCGCCAATTTCGGCCAGACCGACGCGACTCCGGGCCGCAGCCTCTACCTCACCCTGGACGCGGGCCTGCAGAAGGTGATGCAGGACGCCTACGGCGAGGAAGCTGGCGCGGCCGTGGTGCTGGACTTGAGGGATGGCGGGATTCTGGCCATGTACTCCAGCCCTTCGTACGATCCGAATTTGTTCCTCAACCGGCTCAGCCAGGAGATGGTGGACCGCTACCTGAACAATCCGACGCGACCCATGTTGAACCGGGCCATCCAGGGCATCTACGCCCCGGGCTCCACCTTCAAGCTGCTGGTGGCGCTGACGGGCCTGGAGAAGGGCGTCATCACGCCCCAGACGGTCATCTACTGTGCGGGCAAGAAAAATTTCTACGGCCGTGATTTCCGTTGCGACAAGCCCACGGGCCACGGCGGCCTGAACCTGGTGCAGGCCATTGCCCAGAGCTGCGACGTCTACTTCTACGAAGTCGCCTCGCGCTTGGATATTGATGATCTCTATGCCACGGCCGAGAAATACGGCTTCACGGATCGCACCGGCGTGGACCTGCCCCAGGAGAAGCGCACCCGCATTCCCAGCCGAGCCTGGAAGCGCAAGGCCTCGCCCCGGGATCCCAAGTGGTACGCGGGCGAGACCATCAGCGTGGGCATCGGCCAGGGTGCCGTGGGGGTGACGCCCATTGGTCTGGCGCGCTTCTACGCCACCCTCGCCACGAAGGGGAAGGTGCTCACGCCCCATCTCTTCTACGGCTTCCGCGATGACCAGAGCAACCAGCTGACACCCGCCCCGCCCCCGCCGCCCAGGGACACGCCCCTGGATCCCAGGATCTGGTCGGTGCTGGACGAAGGCCTCTATGAAGTGGTGAAGGACGGTACCGCCCGGGCCTCGGCCCTGACCGACATCACCATGGTCGGCAAGACGGGCACGGCCCAGGTGGCGACCTTCGTGGACAAGGCCCACTACGCGCGCCAGGCCAAGCACTTGAAGGATCATGCCCTGTTCGCCGGCTATGCCCCCCGGGAGCATCCCCAGATCGCCTTCGCGGTGGTGGTGGAGAACGCGGGCTTCGGCGCCGACATGGCGGCGCCGATCGCGAAAAAGCTGGTCCAGTACTGGTTCGTGGACCGCCTGAGGAATCCCCTGCCACCGCCGCGCGGCCGGATGGTCGATCCCTTCGCCCCGGCTCAAGAGGCGGAACAATGAAGGATCGCGTCCGCGCCCTGGATTCCCGCCTGCTCTGGGTCATCCTGGCCCTGATCGTCCTGGGCACGTTGACCCTCTATTCAGCGGGCCGGAACACGCCCCAGGCCACCATCTGGATCAAGCAGACCGTCTGGAACCTCATGGGCATGGCGCTGATGCTCCTGCTGGCGGCCACGGATCCGCGCCGCATCTTCCGCTACAGCTTCATCGCCTACCTGGTGGGGCTCGTGGCCCTGGCCGCTGTCCTGGTGGTGGGCAAGAAGATCGGCGGCGCCACGCGCTGGTTCGTCGTCGCGGGCCAGACCTTCCAGCCCTCGGAGCTCATGAAGTGGGTGACCTTGCTGTACGTGTCCCAGCGCCTGGGCTCGCGGCCCGCGAATACGATCGGGCGCCTCGAACTGCTGGGTGCTGTGGGCCTGGTGGTCTTCCCGATGCTGCTCATCCAGCGCCAGCCCGACCTCGGCATGGCCCTGAGCTTCCTGCCCATCCTGCTGATCATTCCCCTGATGAAGGGGTTGCGGGCGCGCTGGGTGATCGCCCTGATCCTGCTCGTCACTGTGGGAGGTTTCGGTGCCTGGAAGTTCGCCCTCAAGCCCTACCAGAAGCAGCGGGTGATGATCTTCCTGGATCCTTCCAGCGATCTCCAGGGCAAGGGCTACCAGGTGAACCAGAGCCGCATCGCCATCGGCGCGGGGGGGCTCATCGGGAAGGGCTTCATCAGTGGCTCCCAGACCCAGCTGAACTTCCTCCCCGTGAAGACCACGGACTTCGCCTTCAGCGTGTGGGCGGAGGAGCGCGGCTTCCTGGGGGTGCTCCTGGCCCTAGGCCTCTTCGGCCTCCTGCTCAGCCGGATCCTCGATGCCGCCAAGGCCGCCCACACGAACACCGAGACCTATTTCTGCGCCGGCGCCGCAGGCATCTTCGCCCTGCATCTGATGGTGAACGTGGGCATGGTGGCCGGCGCCCTGCCCAACAAGGGCATGGTGCTGCCCTTCTTCAGCGCCGGGGGCAGCAGCACCCTGAGCTTCTTCCTCGCGCTGGGCCTCATCATGGGCATCCTGTACCGGTCCAGGGTGAAATGAGGGCGAGGGTGAAGTGATGGACCTGCGGCAGCGCATGAAGGATCTGGCGGACCAGGTGCGGATGCACCGGCACCGGTACTACGTGCTGGACCAGCCGGTGGTGTCTGATGCCGAGTACGACGCCCTGGAGCGGGAGCTGCGCGACCTGGAGGCGACTCATCCCGAGCTGGCGGATCCCAACAGCCCCACCCTGCGCGTGGGGGCGCCACCCATCGACGCGTTCGAGAAGCGCCGCCACGCCGTCCCCATGCTGAGCCTGGATAACGCTTACTCCGAAGCCGAGCTGCGGGAGTGGGAGGCCAAGTGGCGCCGGCTCGCGCCTGATGCCCATCCCCGCTACGCCGCAGAATTGAAGGTGGACGGGTTGTCGCTGTCCCTCCGTTACGAGAACCGATTGCTCGTGGAGGCCCTCACCCGCGGCGATGGCGAGACGGGCGAGCTGGTGACCGAGAATGCGCGGACTCTCTCCGACATTCCGCTGCGACTACCCGGGGACGCCCCGGAATCACTCACGGTGCGAGGCGAGGTGTTCCTGTCCCGCAAGCGTTGGGAGGAGCTGAACCGGCAGCGGGACACCCGGGGCGAAGCCCGCTTCGCCAACCCCCGCAACGCCGCCAGCGGCACCATGAAGCTGCTGGACAGCCGCGAGGTCGCAGCGCGCGGCCTGTCTTTCCTCCCTTGGCAGGTGCTCTGGAGCGAAGGCCGCGAGGAGGACCACGCCCGGTCCATGGCCCACCTGGGCGAGTGGGGTTTCGGGGTCATGCCCGGCCACGCCACCGGCGACCTGGAAGCCGTGCTCGCCTTCATTTCGGATCAGGCCCAAGCCCGCCTGAAGCTGCCTTTCGATACGGATGGCGTGGTGTTGAAGATCCTGGATGCCGCGCTTCAGCAGCGCCTGGGCGCCACGGATCGTGTGCCCCGCTGGGCCATCGCCTTCAAGTATCCGGCCACCCAGGTCACCACCACGGTGCTGGGCATCACCTGGCAGGTGGGACGGACGGGCAAGCTCACACCGGTGGCCGAGCTGGAGGCCGTGGAAGTGGCGGGCTCCACAGTCCGCCGCGCGACGCTGCACAACGCCGACGAGCTGGCCCGGCTTGGCCTGAAGATCGGTCATCGCGTGTTCATCGAAAAGGGCGGAGAGGTCATCCCCAAGGTGGTGGCCCTGGTGCCCGGTGAGGAGGCGCGCGATCTGCCCCCCCCCCTCATTCCCGCGACCTGTCCTGTGTGCGGGGGCGAGGTGGGCAAGGCGGACGACGCCGAGGTGGCCATCCGCTGCCTGAACCCCGAGTGTCCGGCCAAGCTGGTGGCGCGGCTGCTGCACTTCGGCGGCCGGGCAGCCCTGGACATCGAAGGCATGGGCGAGGCCCTGGTCGAGCAGCTCGTGGCCTCGGGGCGCTTCGAGCAGCCGTGGGACATCTTTGGGCTGCTGGGGGAACCCATGCAGGGCCTGGCCTACTTGTCGGGCCTGGAGCGCATGGCCGAGAAGTCGGCGCAGAACGTCCTGGACGCCCTGGCCGCCGCCCGCACGAAGCCTTTAGTCCGCTGGATCCACGCCCTGGGCATCCCCATGGTGGGGGCTCGCACGGCGGAGCTGCTGGCGGAGGCCTACCCCGACCTGGAAGCGCTGTGGCTGGCGGAGGAAGGCCGCCTGCAGGCCGTGGAGGAGGTGGGGCCCAAGGTCGCCGCGGCCCTCCGGGCGTTCGCAGCGCTGCATCCGGACCTGCCAGCCCGCCTGGCTGCCCTGGGCGTGCACCCGACCGCACCGGAGCCCAGGGATCTGAGCGGCCTGCCCCTGGCGGGCCAGGTTGCGGTGGTGACTGGCACCCTGCCCACCTTGTCCCGAGAGGAAGCAGAAGTGCGGCTGAAGCAGCTGGGCGCGAAAGTCACCAACAGTGTCTCCGCGAAGACCACCCTGCTGGTGGCCGGGGAGAAGGCCGGCTCCAAGCTCGCCAAGGCCGAGGCTCTGGGCATTCCGGTGCGGGACGAGGCCTGGCTGCTGGGGCAAGGGGGCTGACAAAGGCCTGGACGGGAACTCGGGAGGCATCCCATCATCAGGGCCGCATTCCTGGAAAGTCCCGTGCTGACGCGTCTTGGCAAGTTCGACATCATCCGGCTGCTGGCCCAGGGGAGCATGGGCGATGTCTACGTGGGCCGGGATCCGATCCTCGGCCGGGAGGTGGCCATCAAGGTCATCCAGGCCTCGGCCGCCGCGGGGCCGGAGGCCCGGGAACGGTTCGCCCGGGAGGCCCGCGCCGCCGGGGCGTTGAACCATCCGAACATCGTGACCATCCACGAAATGGGCGAAGAGCAGGGCGTGCTCTACCTCGCCATGGAGCTGGTGAAGGGCGAGGATCTGGGCACGCTCATCCGGGCGGGCACCCTCACACCGCATGACATCCTCGAGGTGCTCGCGCAGGTCTGCGACGGTTTGGCTGTGGCCCACCGGCACCAGGTGCTGCACCGGGACATCAAGCCCTCCAACATCCGCGTCCTTTGGGATGGGAAATCCCTCCAGGCCAAGGTGCTGGATTTCGGTGTGGCCAAGATCTTCAACACTGATACGACGGACGAGGGCACGGTGTTCGGCACCGTGAACTACATGGCGCCGGAGTATCTCCAGAGCGGGCGCGCTGACGCCCGCAGTGATCTCTTCGCCGTGGGGGTGATTCTCTACGAAGCGCTGACGGGCAATCCTCCCTTCGATGGGCCGAGCCCGGGTTCCGTGATCTATCGCCTGTTGCACGAAGCGCCGCCGCCCCTGCTGCCGACCGCCTTCCTGGGCATCAGCCGCGATGTGCAGAGCCTGCTGAATTGCGCCCTGGCCAAGGAGCCGGCGAACCGGTTCCAGGTCGCCGAGGAACTGGCCGCCGCGCTGCGGGCGGCCAAGGATCCACACTGGCGCTGGAGCCAGGTGGAGCTCACGCCAGCTTCCCCAGCCTCTCGCCCGGTACCGGGCCCACCCGTCATGGCCCCTGGGAACATGCCAGCCCGGCCGCCGAAGGAAGAGCCCACGGGAATCCCCGCAAGAGCCGTCCCGCCCGGGAAGCTGCTGCGTGAAACAGCCGAACCCAGTCGGGTGATGGGTAGTGGCCCCATCCACCCTCCGGTCCAGGAGATGCCTCCGCAGCCAAGCTCGGCGGGGCGGGCCGAGGTCCGCAAGGACGTTCTCGAAACCACCCGACGGCAGCTGCTGCAGGCCATCAAGAACGACCCCGCCAATGCCAGGGCCCATGCGTTGCTGCTGGTCACGCTCTACCGCTTGGGGTGGATGGACGCGGTGATGCAGAGCCTGCGCCGAGCCAGGAATGGCGGCATCCCCGCCTCAAACCTGCTGGCAGTGCCTCGCTGTGCCCAGCTCGTGGACGAGGAGGCGAGGAGTTGCCGCCTCCCCCTGGACCTGCACCAGGAGTTCATGGCGTACCTGGGGAGCTGAGCGGCTTCGGTTCAGCGTTCCTGGAGCTCGAGGAGCCGCCAGTCGCCGCCGGCCTTCCGCCAACGCAGCCCGAAGGAGCGCCGGGAGGCGTCCTGGGGCAGGAGGCCGCCGCTGCGACCCGTGATGAGCAGGTCCACCTCCTGGAAGGCCTCGTTCCCGGTCACGGTGACCTCGTTGCGGACCACGGTCAGGCCCACCTTTTCCTGCCGGAAGATGCCCATGAGGAAGAGCCGTGCGGCGGGCTTGTCCATCCCCTCGGGCCCTCGGAAGCCGGCGTCCAGGGGCTCGGCGGCCGCGGCGGCGTCCCCGGCCTCCACCGCGGCCACGCAGGCGCCGAAGGCCTTCCGCACCTGGTCCTCGGGTTTGTCGGATCGGCAAGCCAGGAGGGTCAGAACCATAGACACCGAAGCGATGCTTTTCCTCATGGCGGCTCCCCCTCACACTGATGGATCACGAAGGATGGTCCCATGAACTCCGAAGGCCGTTTCGACACCCGCTGCATCCACGCCGGCCAATCGCCGGATCCCACCAGCGGCGCCATCATGACGCCGGTCTTCTTCACCAGCACCTACGTGCAGGAGGGCCTGGGCCAGAACAAGGGCTTCGACTACGCCCGCGTGCGCAACCCCACCCGCGATGCCCTGGAGGCCAACCTGGCGGCCCTCGAGGGCGGGGCCCACGGCATGGCCTTCGGGTCGGGCATGGCGGCGGTGCAGGCCATCTTCGAGCAGCTCTCCAGTGGCGACCACGTGGTGCTGGGCGACAACGTCTACGGCGGCACCTTCCGCCTGCTGGACAAGGTGATGACGCGCTTCGGCCTCACCTACACCCAAGTGGACACGGGCGACCTGGCGGCCTTCAAGGCGGCGCTGCGGCCCAACACCAAGCTGGTGATGCTGGAGACGCCCACCAACCCCATGCTGGGGCTCACGGACATCCCCGGGGTGCGTCAGGTCATGACCCTGATGGGCTGCAAGGCCGTGCTGGCCGTGGACAACACCTTCGCCACGCCCTACAACCAGCGGCCCCTGGAGCTGGGCGCCGATCTGGTCTTCCACTCCACCACCAAGTACCTGAATGGCCACAGCGATTCCATCGGCGGCATCGCCATCACCAACCGCGAGGACCTCGCCGAGGGCCTGCGCTTCCACCAGAAGGCCGCCGGCGGCATCCTCTCGCCCATGGAATCCTGGCTCATCCTGCGGGGCACCAAGACGCTGCACCTCCGCATGGAACGCCATAACGCGAGTGCCCTCACCCTCGCCCGCTGGCTGGAAGCCCGGAAGGACCTCAAGGCTGTCTACTATCCTGGCCTGGAGTCTCATCCCCAGCACGCCCTCGCGAAGCAGCAGATGAAGGGCTTCTCGGGCATCGTCAGCTTCGACACGGGCGACGCCGAGCGCACGCGGCGCATGGCGTCCTCGTTCAAGGTCTTCTCCCTGGCCGAAAGCCTAGGCGGCGTGGAGAGCCTCGTCTGCCACCCCGCCAGCATGACCCACGGCAGCGTGCCCGAGGCCGACCGCCAGCGCCTCGGCATCAACGACAACCTGCTGCGTCTCAGCGTGGGCGTGGAGGACGTCCAGGATCTGATCGAAGACCTGGAGCAGGTATTGAAGGTCTAAAACAAAAGCGGAACACAGAGGACACAGAGTTTGCACAGAGGACGCAGAGAAGAACAAGAATGGCCTTTTTCTGTGTTTTCTGTGTTTTCTGTGTTTTCTGTGTTTTCTGTGTTTTCTGTGTTTTCTGTGTTTTCTGTGTTTTCTGTGTACCTCTGCGGCCTCTGTGTTCCAGCATCCTTGATGCTTAACCCAGGCCGTGCGCCTCGTACAGCTCGGGGTAGCTGCGGGGTTCGGCGCGGTCGGGGGCGAGCCCCAGGCCCTCCATGGCGGCGCGGATGGCCTGGGGGTCGCCCTCCAGCTCCAGATAGCAGCCGAAGGGGGTCTCGTCGAGACAGGCCTCCAGCTCATCCCGCTCCCACACAGCCCGGACCTTCTCCATGCGCATGACGGGGACGTAGCCCAGGGCTCGGAGGATCGCCTCGATGGCTTCGCCGTCCTCGATGCCAGTCTCGTGCTCGGGGCGGATCTTCAGCATCGCGTCGGGGACCTTGGGGCCCTTCCAGGTCAGGCGTACGGTCCCAGCGAAGCGTCGGGTCCGCAGGGCCGAACTGGCGGCCCGCAGCTCGCCGTTCCGGTCCCACAGCACGCTCACCTCCGCCTGGGCGGGGACGACCTCGCGGAAGCCGAGGGCCTCGAGCAGGGGCCGATAGGGCCCCGTGGCCGGGATGCGCAGCTTCAGCTCGGTTTCCACGGCGGGTTTGTGCTTCATCGCGGCGCGTCTCCAATCAGTCATGATGGTTCTGTTTCCGCGGCCACCACGTGATCCCACAACGGTACATCATCGCCACCCTCTTCATTGCCGCCATGCTGCTGCTCTTCGCGGTGGTGCAGGCGCCGCGTCCGGTCAGCTCGGGGGGGGTGTCCGCCGTGGAGATGCCGGCTGTCATGAGTCTCGGGAACTACGAGTCCCTGGCGGAGCTGCGGTTGGAGGACGGCTGGGCCCCTCGTTTTCAGGGAACCCTGGATCCGGATCAGTCCGACCCCTGGCCCTTTGAAGGGGGCTTCGGCACCCCCTGGGAGCCCGCCTCACCTTACCTTGGGGACCAGGGTCTGGCTCTGAACGGCCCCCAGGGACGCAGCGAGGTGGTGCTTTGGAAAGGGCTGGAGTGGCGCCGCTACCGCTTTGACGCCCCCCTTGCCTCGGCACGGCTCGATCCGGTCAAGGGCAACCGGCTGCTCGTGACCCTGCAGATGGGGAATGGCCACTTCGAGACCCGGTTGCTGGAGGTGCCCGAGGGCCGGGTGCTCTGGTCCACGGAGTCTGGTCCCTGGAGCCGCTTCAGCTGGGATGGCAAGAGCGTGCTGTTGGGCTTCTTTGAAAAGGTGGAACCCAAGGGGGAATCCCGCCTGCTGGTCAGCGCCCTCCCCCTGGATGCGGATCTGGGTGAACCCACCCTCGCCGCTTGGGATGAGCCGGGCCTCCCGCCGCCACCCCGCGGCCTGGCCACGAAGGCGGAGGCCCTGTCCGACGATGGCCGGGACCTGCCGGGCGCCCGCCTCGAACTGCCCTGGCACGCCGGGGACCGGCTCTGGTTGCCGCGAGCGGACCGCCTCTGGTACGGCGGTGTCCAGGGTTGGGCGGCCTGGATTCTGCAGGGCGGTCGATGGCGTCGCGCCGCGGCGGGTCCGGGCCTGCTGACGGCCCAGCCACCCCAACGCATGGCCCTGGCGGCGCCCCTCCCGGTGGAAGGGATGCTGCGGAGCACCTGCCCGTTGAACGCGGTGGAATGGACGCCGGTGCCGGAGGGGTCGCTGCCCTGGCCGGCCTGGGACGCGGCCTGGGCCTGGCGGGAGAACGGTGCCTTTGATGCTTGGGATCAGCGGTGGAACGAAAGCGCGCTGCCGCCCGAGCGCCAGCGCCAAGCCCTGCTTGAGACCTATCGCCCAGAGTGGCGAACGGCCGTGAACCTGCGGGCTTCCGTGAAGGGCTGGCTGCCGGGTGGCCCCGAGGTCGCCCTGCGGGAACCCCTGGGCGTCGCGTGGATCTGGGTGGGGGACCGGGTGCTGCTGGTCCGCCTGGTGGAGGCGGAACGGGTACGGGTCTTGAAGAAGCTGCTGCGCTAGCGTCAGGTTTCAGACTGCCTGCCGATCCATTCGATTGCCATGGAAGTGCAGATTTCTGGTAGCGTTGTGCCCAGCCTCTCTTTCTTCCTTCAGGCCTCCCGAGGTAACCAGATGCCCCGCCTCCTCCTCGTGGACGACAACCCCAGCATCCACCGCATCGCCGAATCCCTGCTGGCCCCCACGGATGTGGAACTGGTCTGCGTCGATTCCGCCGCGGAGGCCCTGGATCGGTTCGGCCGTGGGGAGCACTTCGACGTGGCCCTCGTGGATACGGCCATGCCCGGCATGGATGGCTGGGCTCTGCTGGCCCGCCTGAGGGAGATGGAAGCGACGGCCCACCTGCCCATCGCCCTTATGGCCGGGGTGCTGGATCCCGTGGATCCCGTCAGGCTGGCCAAGGCGCCGATCCAGGGTTTCCTGAAGAAGCCCATCGAGCTGCGTGAGCTGGGGGACCGCGTGAGGGCCCTGCTGGCCATGCCGGTTGTGGGTGCCGAGCCTCCAGCTGCCGAACCCCCGGCCTTTGTCCCTGCGCCGGCGGCCTTTGTCCCCGAACCACCAGCCTTGACCCTTGAGTCATTGGGCTTCGCCGCCGAGCCGCCGAGTTTCGCCGATCGGCCCGCCGCGGCGGCCCCGGAGCTGGCCAAGACGGCTGAAATGGCCTTGCCGGACCTCTCGCCGGACTTTTCCTTCGAAGGGATGGATGCCCTGTCTCCTCTGGCATTGGCGTCGGAACCGGCGCGCCCAGCTCAGGAACCAGCCCAGGATGAGGATCTGCTGATTCTTACGGCCGAGGATCTCTGGCCCGAGGAAAGCGCTGCCGAGGCCATCCCAGTTCCCGCCGCAGAGCCTGTGGCGGTGGCGGAAGTGCACCTCGAGTTGGAAGAACTGGATCTGGAGAGCCTCCACGGCCTGACTTCGGCGCCCCTTCCCTCTGAACCGGCGCCCGCCCCACGAGGGCTTGAGGCCCCACCTGCTCCGCCGGTTGAAGCCGCGGCCCCCGTGGCCGAGGCCCTGGCTGAGGAAAGCCTGGTCTTCACCAATCTGGAATCCCTGGACGATCTGGGGGCCGGGCTGGAGTTGGCACCGCTGCCCGGGTCGCCCATGGGAGCCGTGGCCCCTGCGGCCCCTCCCATCATCGGTGGCGTGGCCTTTGCCGGCCTTGCGGCCGCGGCCGCCCCCCTGCTGGAGAAGGCCCAGGAAACCCACGAGGTGCCAGTGGCGGTAGCCCCGACGACCCCCGTTCCTGCGCCCCGTCAGGAGCTTGCCGAAGCCGCCTGGCCCATGCCGGTCCCTGAGCCCAAGCCGGTGCCCTTGGTGGATTCGGCACCTGCCGTCCCTGGTCAGGTTCCTGCCGCGCCCGGTCAGGCCGCGCTCACACCCGGGCAGGTCCAGGCGCTTTTGGCGGATCCAGCCGTCATGGATGTCCTCGTGAAGGCCGTGGTGGCGCGCATGGGCGATCAGGTGGTTCGGGAAATTGCCTGGGAAGTAATGCCGGAACTGGCGGGAAGATTGCAGAGGTAGGTCCATGACGCGTCCTGCCTCTCCGTCCTCCAGGCCTCTCCCATGATCACCGGCTACAACACGGACGTCCGCCATGGGAACCGGGTCTACCACGTGCAGACCGAGGATAAGGGCCTGTCGAACCCCAGGATCGAAACCCTCATTTATGTGGGCGGCGAGATCCTCGACAGCTACCGGTCCTCGTACGAGGATCTGCTGGCCGCTCCGCCCATAACTGATGGCGCCATCCAGGGCCGCATGGATGAGCAGCACCGGGCGGTGATCCGGGAAATCAAGAACGGCAAGTACGACCTGACACCGCCGGACCTGCTGGAAAAGCAGGCCTTCAACGACCGGCCCTTGGACCAGGCCATCCTGGAATTCCTCCAGTTGGAAGGCGATGTGGACACCCTGGAACTGGTGCTGGACCAGCCTCTGAAGCCCGCCTTCGGAGAGTCCTTTCAGGTGCGGGTGCGGGCACGCCTCTGCCAGAGCCAAAGCCCCGTGGCCGATGCCGAAGTGTCGGTCAAGCTGGTGTCCAGTCTGAAGAAGGCCACCAGCCTGCTGTCGGGGCGCACCGGAAGCGATGGCCACTTCACCGGGGAGGTCCAGCTCCCTCCCAGCCAGCCGGGCCAATGCGCGGTGGTGGTCAGCTGCACTTGCGAACAGGGCTTCGATGAACTGAAGGCGTTGGTGGTCGCGCTTTAGACGGCTGTCAGGCGTCGGCGAACAACATTCAGCGGTCCGGAGTGGCTTGGTCGGGATCCCACTGGCGCCGGAGGCGATGCAGCAGCAGGCGCACTTCCAGCAGCAGGGGGCGGGCCGCGAGGAACCACAGGAAGCCGGCCAGGGGCACCGTGACCTTGAAGCCGATGTGCCGGAAGCCCAGCGCGCCGGTGACGCCGCCCGCCATGAAGGAGACCAGGATCAGCAGCAGGAGGGTCAGCTTCTGGCGGTTGGCGACAATGCGTTCCCGACCCTGCCGGTGGTGGACGTTCACGTAGGTGAGGCGGCTCAGCTCGATGCCGATGTCCGTGACCGTGCCCGTGAGATGGGTGGTGCGCACGGCAGCGCCCGAGATGATGGAGGTGACCGTGTTGTGCATGCCCATGATGAAGCAGAGCAGCATCACGGTGCTGGGCAAGGTGAAGCGGATCTCCTGCTGAAGGCGGTTCCCCATGAAGCCGAAGACCATCATCAGCACGGCCTCGATCACCAAGGTCAGGGCGTAACGGCTGCGCATGCGTCGGCGCTGTCCGAAGCTGATCAGGGTGGTGCAGAAGAAGGCCCCGGCGAGGAAACTCAGCATCATGGCCAGGGCTGCGAGGGCGGTGACGAGGTCGCCGTCGGCCAGCTCGTCCGCCATGGCGGAAACCACACCGGTCACGTGGGACGTGTAGTGGCTGACAGCCAGGAAGCCGCCGGCATTCACCGCGCCGGCCACAAAGGCCATGGCCCAGGCCAGCTGCCGGTTGAGCGATTCCGAACGGAGCGCCCCTTCCCGCACCAGCAGCTTCTCCTGGATGGGCAGGGTGGCCAGCGCCGTCTCCACGGCCGCTTGCAATTGCTGACCCGATAGACGCTTCCTCAGCAGCCGCCGGAGGTAGCGGCCTGCAATCATCTGGAAATAGCGGGGAATGCGGCGCATGCAGAGCGTTCAGTCTACCGGGCCGGAGCCGCCTGTGGCCTGCAACCAGGGTCCAGACGGTAGACTCCTCTCATGCGCACGATCCTTCTCCTCCATACCGGCGGCACCCTGGGCATGATGCCCAGTGGCGATCCAGCGTCCCTAGCCCCCGGGCGGTTCCTGGACCACCTGCTGGAGCAGGTGCCGGAACTGGGCCAGATGGCCAAGCTGTCCGTGGAGGTACCCTTCAACCAGGATTCCTCCTGCCTGGAACCGTCGGACATCCTGGCGCTGGCCTCCCGGGTGCGCGCCGCAGCCCAGGATTTCGATGGCTTCGTCATTATCCACGGTACGGACACCATGGCCTTCACCGCCTCCTGCCTGGGCTTCCTCCTGGCGGACCTGGGGAAGCCGGTCGTCCTCACGGGCAGTCAGCGCCCACTCGCCTTCGTGCGCAGCGACGCCCGCAGCAACCTCGTCAATGCCGTGGACCTGGCGTGTCGGGGCCTCCCCGAGGTGGGTATCTGCTTCGGCACTCACTGGATCCGGGGCGTGGCAGCCGACAAGCTCAGCGTCCACCAGTTTGAGGCCTTCCAGAGCCCGAACCTGCCGCCCCTGGCCGAGATCGGGGCGGAGATCCGTCTGCATCCAGAGGTGGGCCAGTTCGTCCGCCAGGTGCCTGCGGGGCTGGGCGACGCCCTGGATCTGGCCGTCCACACCCTGACGCCCCATCCGGGCATGGCCTGGAGCTTGGCCCCGAAAGGGGCCCGGGCCCTGCTGATCCAGGCCTTCGGTGCCGGCAATCTGCCCATGGGCCGGGGGGACCTCCGGGCCACGCTGGAGGACGCCCAGCGGCGGCAGCTGCCGGTGGTGGTGATATCGCAGTGTCCCTATGGCGGCGTGGACCTCTCGGCCTACGAACTGGGGCGGCAGATCGAAGACATGGGCGCCATCTCCGGCAGCCTGCACACCCGCTGGGCCGCTCTCGCCAAGCTGGGCCTGGTGTTGGGCGCCGGAGGCGGAATTGAAGAAGTCAGGGAGGCGTTCGGGGTCCGGTGGGCTGGTGAACCGATGCCCGAAGGGGCGTGGACTCAGGCCTGAGTTCCGGCCAGAGGCAATCTCCAAAACACGCCCATGGCGCATTTTGGAGCCAGGTAAACTGATGGATCATTAGGAAAACCTCCCCATGATTGATGCCAACCTTCTGCGCAACGACCTCGATGCCGTGGCGGCGCGCCTGGCCGAACGGGGCTACTCGCTGGACCGGGCACGCTACCAGGAGCTGGACCAGCGCCGCCGAGTGGTGCTCCAGGAAGCCGAGGCCCTGAAGGCCGAACGCAACCGCGTGAGCGATGAGGTCGGCCGCCTCAAGCGGGCTAAGGAAAACGCAGATCACCTCATCGCCCAGCAGCGAGAGGTGGGCGATCAGCTCAAGACGCTGGAGGCCGCCGAGCGGGAGATCGAGGCCGCCTTCAGGGATTTCCTGGCGGACATCCCCAACCCGCCACATGCCAGCGTGCCCCCGGGCCGCGACGAGCACGCCAATGTGGAGATCAAGCGCTGGGGGCAAATTCCGGAGATCGCCACCCCCCGCGATCACGTGGACCTGGGCACGGCCCTTGGCATCCTGGACCTGGACCGCGCAGCCAAGCTCAGCGGTGCGCGCTTCGCCGTGCTGAAGGGCCTGGGGGCCAAGCTGGAGCGATCCCTCATCAGCTTCATGCTCGATCGCCAGACCGGCGCGGGCTACACCGAGGTGATCCCGCCCTATCTGGTGAACGCCGACAGCATGTACGGCACGGGCCAGCTGCCCAAGTTCGAGCAGGACCTCTTCAAGACCTCGCGCGGGGACGGCGGCGCGCTGTACCTCATCCCCACGGCGGAAGTCCCCGTCACCAACCTCTACCGCGACGAGATCCTGCCCGCGGAAGCACTGCCCCTGCGCCACTGCGCCTTCACGCCCTGCTTCCGCAGCGAGGCCGGCAGCTACGGCAAGGACACCAAGGGGATCATCCGCCAGCACCAGTTCCACAAGGTGGAGCTGGTCACCTTCGCCGCCTCGGACCAGGCCGAAGCGGAACTGGAACGACTCACGGAAAACGCCGAGGCCATCTTGGAAGCCCTGGGCCTGCCCTACCGCCGCGTGCTGCTCTGCACGGGCGACATGGGCTTCAGCAGCCAGAAGACCTACGACCTGGAGGTGTGGCTGCCCTCGCAGAACACCTACCGCGAGATCAGCTCCTGCAGCTGGTTCGGGGACTTCCAGGCCCGCCGCGCCAACATCCGCATGAAGGGCAAGGAGGGCAAGCCCGCCTTCGTGAACACCCTGAACGGCAGCGGCCTGGCCGTGGGCCGCACCTGGGTGGCCATCCTGGAGAACTACCAGCAGCCGGATGGCAGCGTGGTGGTGCCCGAGGTCCTGCGGCCCTACCTGGGGGTCGAGGTGATCCGCTGAGGTCAGGGTCCGTCCTTTGCGCTGAAGGCCTGCGCCTTCAGCGCCTGGGAAAGGATGTGTTGAGGGATGTGTCCTTCTCTATCGCCCCAGGCGAAGCCTGGGGCGTGTTCGGCGCCAGCGGGGCGGGGAAGACCACCCTCCTGAACCTGGTGCTGGGACTCCTGGAACCCACCGAAGGCCGGATTCTGCTCGACGGCGTGCTCTGGTCGCCCCTTCCCGAAGGGGAGCGCCGGCACCGCCGCCCCCGGATCCAGGCCATATTCCAGGATCCCCTGGCCAGCCTGCCACCCCACCGCACGGGCTGGGAGATCCTCCAGGAGCCGCTGGAAATCTGGAACCGTGGGACCTCGGCCTCCCGGCGCGAGGCCGCGGCGCGCGTGGCGGCCCAGGTGAGGTTCCCTGAGGCAGCTCTGGAACAGCGCCCTGCGGCCTGGTCCGGTGGCCTGGCCCAGCGGCTCTGCCTGGGTCGCGCCCTCATGCTGGAGCCGGCCCTGCTGGTGCTGGACGAGCCCTTCTCGGCCCTGGACCCCACCCTGACCGGGCACTTGATGTCCCTGCTGCTGGACCTGAAGCGAGGAGGCACGGCCCTGCTCTTCGTGAGCCATGATCTGGCCTCGATCCAGGTCCTCTGCGACCAGATACTCGTGCTGAGGGAGGGTCAGCCTCTCGGGCAGGGGGCTATTGGACAGTTGCTGTCCGATCAACCCCACTCGCATCTGGAACAGCTATCAGCTGCCAGCTATCGGCTACCAGGAACTGCTAGCCGATAGCTGACAAGCGAGAGCTACTCCTCCACCGACACCTGCGCGGCGTCGGGGTTCACGTAGATGCCACCGAAATGACCCCAGAAGCTGCTGAGGCCGGGGCGCAGGCGGCCCTGCTGGTCCAGGGACTGCAGCTCGGCGGAAAGAAGCTTCTGGGCCTCGGTGGTCTGGACCTCCTGGATGAGGGCCCGACGGCCTTCGAAATCCAGGGCCGGGGCCGGTTCCCGGGAGATGATGCGGGCCACCCAGAGTTTGCCGTCCTGGGCCCACAGCAAGGGCGTGGTCTGACCCACGGGGGTGTCCAGGAGGGCCTGGCGGATGCCGGGGTGGGCCACCAGATCCCGCAGCCCGCTCAGGGGGGCCGGAGCCTGGTCGGTGACGGGACCCACGGCCTGGAGGCCGCCGGTCTTCAGGGCCTGCTGGGCCTTGGCCAAGGCCTGCTTGCGGGATTCCTCCAGACGGTAGGCGGCCAGCACCTTCGTGCGGATCTCCTTGAAGGGCGGCACGGCCTCCGGCAGCTGCTCCTGCACCCGGAAGAGGATGTGGCGGTCAGCGAACCGCATGGGCTTGGAGACCTCGCCCACCTTCAGACGGAAGGCCTCGGCGGCGAGCTGGGGCAGCTCGGGCAGGCCTTCGGACTGGGCGCTCGGCTCGTTGCTGAACGGCTGGCTGAGCTGGGCCTGGCTGCCCAGGCTCTTGGCGGCGGCGGCGAGGTCGCCGCCATTGGCGCGCTTGCGGATCTGCTCCAGGCGCTCCTGGGCGCGCGAATTGAAGCGGTCGTCGGAGATCTCCTTGGCGAGCTGGTCCTTCACATCCTCGAACCGCTTCTCGCGGCGGCCCTCCAGCTGGATGAGGTGGATGCCGTAGATGGTCCGCACGGGCTGGCTGATCTCGCCGGGCTTGAGGGCCGCGGCAGCTTCCGAGAAGGGCTTCTGCATCTGGGGGAAGCGGAACCAGCCCAGGTCACCACCGTTGCCCTTGGCGCTGGGATCCTCGCTGAGCTCCTCGGCCGCCTTGGCGAAGCTCTGCCCCTTCAGCAGGCGCTCCCGCAGCAGCTGAGCCTTGGCCGTGGCCTCCTGGATCTGGGTGTCACCCTCGGCCTTGAAGAGGATGTGGCGGGCCTTGAATTCGACGAAGTCGTTCTTTCGGGCTTCGAAGGCAGCCTTGAGGGTGGCCTCGTCCACTTGGACATCCTTGCCCAGGGCAGCACGGTCCACGGCCACGAACTGGATCACGCGGCGGGGGGGCTGGAGGAACCGCTGACCACCGGCCTTGTAGAAAGCTTCCAGAGTCCCGTCCCCGGGATCCGCAACGGTGGTGGGGTCCACAGCGAGGGTGGCCTGCTGGAAGGCGACCTTCTCATTGCGCAGACGGTCCTCCACGGCCAGCCAGGTGGCGTCCACGGGCACCTGGAAGGCCGCCTGCTGGATCAGCTTGGTGCGCAGCAACTCGCTGCGCAGGTTCCGTTCCTGGATGGCAGGGTTGAACCCGGTCTCCTGGAAGATCTGCTTCAGTTCCGCGGTGGATTTCAGGTTGCCCTGGGCGTCCAGGAGGACGGGGTACTGCTTCAGGAAGGCTCGCAGGCGCGCGCCGACTTCCTCGTCGGTGACCACCACGTGGTGGCGTTCCGCCAGCTCCTCCATGAGCTTCTGGTTGATGAGGTCACGCAGGGCCTGGGACTGGACGAAGGGCTTGAGAGCCTCGGGGCTGGCCTGCTTGCCATACCGCTGGTAAAGCTCCTGCATGTGCTCGGCCATGTCGCGCAGCAGTATTTCACGGCCATAGACCCGCGCTACCACCGTGTCTGGCGTGTCCACCCGCCCGGACGGGGCCAGGTAGGCCACCAGGCCCAGGAGGACCACGACCATGACCGCCGCCATGGGCGTGCGGTTGGATTTGAAGACTTGGCGAAAAGAACGCAGCATGCGGGGCTCCGGTGGACGGACCTCCCAGATTACCAAGGGATGGGTGATGGATTACACTGGAATGCTGGAGTGTTTGCATGGCCGTCCTGCCCGTACTGACCTGGGGCGATCCCCGCCTGAAGAAGAACAGCGAGGATGTGGGGGTTTGGACCCCTGAGCTGGAACAGCTCGTGGCGGACATGTTCGAGACAACCCTCGACGAGGAGGGGGTGGGCCTGGCGGCACCCCAGATCGGCGTGAACCTGAACCTCGCGGTGATCGACTGCTCCTGCGGCGAGGATCCTTCCCAGCAGCTCGTCCTCATCAACCCGGAGATCATCCGGGAGGAGGGCAGCCAGGTGGGGCCAGAGGGCTGTTTGTCCATTCCCGGCATTCGCGAAGTGCTGGAGCGCCCCCAGAAGGTCGTCATCCGCAACCGGGCCAAAGACGGCACCTGGCACGAGCTGGAGGGCGAGGACCTGCTGGCCCGGGCCTTCTGCCACGAGATCGACCATTTACGGGGGCGCCTCTTCGTGGAGTACTTCGGACCCGTGAAGCGTCAGTTCCTCCAGAAGAAGTATCTGAAACAGGCCCGGGGATGACGCGCATCGCGTTTCTCGGCACTCCCCGCGCGGCCGTCCCGGCCCTGCGGGCCCTGGCCGAGGAAGGTATCGCGGCGGTGTTCTGCAATCCGGACCGCCCCGCGGGCCGGGGGCGCCACCTGGAGGCCCCGCCGGTGAAGGTGGCGGCGTTGGCCCTGGGCCTGCCCGTCCACCAGCCCCTGAGTTGGAAGGCACCCGAGGTCCGCGAGCTGTGGGAATCCCTGCAGATTGATCTGGCGATCGTGGTGGCATATGGCCACCTGCTGCCCCGGTGGATGCTGGACGCCTGCCCCAGCGGCGTCTGGAATCTGCATTTTTCCCTGCTGCCCCGGTGGCGCGGTGCCGCCCCCGTGAACCACGCCCTCCTGGCGGGGGACGAAGAGACGGGCGTGAGCCTCATGAAACTCACGGAAGGGTTGGATGAGGGCCCCGTCCTCGCCCAGTCCCGCCGCTGGATCGGCCACGGGGATACGGCCGAAAGCCTGCTGGCGGCCCTTTCTGCGGATGCCGCGGAGCTGCTCATGGACCAGCTGCCCCTGCTGCTCTGCGGCTGCGGAAAACCGGTGGAGCAGCCCCTCGGCCAGGCCACCTACGCCACCAAGCTCCGCAAGGACATGGGACGCCTGGACTGGCGGCGCCCCGCGGCGGAGCTGCACCGCCAGGTCCGCGCCCTCTGGCCCTGGCCTGGCTCCGAATTGCAGATGGAGGGCCAGCCGCTGAAGGTCTGCGGCGTGGGCGCTCTCCGGACGTGCTACCGCGATCCCGGCCAGCTGGTCTGGGGCAAGGAAGGCGCCTGGCTCACCACGCCCGATGGCGCCCTGGAACTCACGCAGCTCCAGCGCCCCGGCAAGCCCGTCCAACCCGCGCTCCAGGCCCTCCAGCCCTGGGGAGCCAGCGGGAGCCGCGCGCTGAACTGAAGAAAAATGGAAACAGGATTAACAGGATGAAATGCTGGATTAACAGGACCAAAGCTTTATTTTTTGGTATCTGAATCCTGTTAAGCCTGTCTCCGCCTTCCTTCGGCTACGCCAATCGCGCTGCGACGTCGCGGTAGTCGGGATCCATGTCGCGAACGGCCTTGAACTCACTGGCGGCCTGGGCAGTCTGGCCCTGCTGGAGGTAGATCTCGGCCAGGTCGTAGCGAAGGCCGATGCTGTCCTCGGGGGGGAAGCCGGGGGCTTCGATGCCCTGGCGCAGCCACGCCACCGCGGCGTCGAGATCGCCCCGGTCCTGTTCGCAGATGCTGAGCATGGAGCAGCATTCGAGGGTGCGCTCGGGATCGCCCATGGCGATCTTGAATTCCTCGATGGCGGGTTCGATGAGCGCCATCTCCTTGTAGGCGATGCCCAGGTTGTAGTGGGTGTCGTAGTCGTCGCCCTTGACCTGCTTCTCCACGCCCTCGCGGAAGGCGCTGAACAGTTCGTCGACGCTCTGGATCTTCTCCACCACATGGGTGGCGTCGTGCATCTCCTCGTCCTCACCCTCGTCCATGAGGGCGGTACCCAGCACGTCCGTGAGGTCGAAGAAGGAGTTGGCGAAGTCGCCTTCGTCAAGGGCGCTGGCCTTGGCGGCGAGGCCCAGCTTCTGGAGGGCGCTGACCGAGCGTTCCAGGCGGGCTTCCAGTTCCGGGTGGCCCGGAAACTGTTTGAGGGCGACGTCGATTTCGGCCTTGGCTTCCTCGGGGCTGCCGTAGTCAAGCTGGAAGTCGATGTCGCCGAGGAGGCTGGCCAGTTCCTCTGGGATGGCTGGGGGTTCAACGGCCGCTGAGAGGGGTGGCAGGGCCTCGACCACCTCCGGTGACAGGATGCCGGTGGGCATGGGGGGGAGCTGCGCGGTGGGGGCGGAGAAGGAGGCCGGCTCGGGCGCCAGATCCGCCAGGGTGTCGTCCATCCAGCTCAGGTCGGAAGCGTCCAGGGCGGCGGGCTCGGACGGAAGCGGCAACCGGTTGGCCGCCGAGGCGAAAGGGTCCGCCAGGGCGGGCAGGCCCTCGCCCATGGGAATCGCCTCCCGGACCGGCGGGGCTGGAGCCTGGGCCGGCGGGGCCGGAGCCTGGACCAGCGGGGCCGGAACCTGGGCCGGCGGGGGTGGCTCGAAGCCGGAAAGGTCAAGCCCAATGAGCTCCTCCATCTCCGGGGGAGGCGCAGGCAGGGCGATGGGCGCGGCGGCCGCCGCTGGGGGAGGCAAGGCCGCCTTTGGGGCCGGTGCCGGGGCGGGGGCCGGTGGTGGGGGCGGCATGGGGACGGGCATCGGCGCCGGCATGGAGACCGGCGCGACGGACTCGGGCAGACGGGCTCCGGGTTCGGGCAGGCCCATGGTCCGACGGTGGATCCGGGTGGAGCCCGGGAAGAGCTGCTCCGCCATGTCCAGGAGCTGGGCGGCCTCGCGCTTCCTGCCGAGCTGGATCAGAGCCTGCGCGCTCTGCACATACTGCATCTGCACCTTGGTGAGGTGCCCGGTGGTGCGATGCACGGCGACGATGGCTTCGATGAGGGTCAGGTCCGACGGGTCCAGTTCCAGGGCCTTCTTGAAGGTCTCCACGGCGCGCTCGGTGCTGCCGCTCCTGAGCAGGGCCTCGGCTTCCCGGGTGAACTGCTCCATCCGGAGCCTTCGGACGGGGTCCAGCTCGGACTCCCCGCCATGCACGGTTTCCAGGGCCGCCGGGGACTGGAGGGTGCCCGCAAAGCCGGGTTGGGGCGCGCTCGCGGGGGGTGGTGCTGAGGCGTCGGGGACCGCACCCAGGGCCCGCAACTGACCGGAGAGATGCCCGATCAAGGCCTGGTCATGGCCCTGGTGGGCCAGCCCATAGGCGCTTTGGAGGGCATGGATCTGGTCGGCCCGGTTGCCGCTTTGATGGGCGATCTCCGCGAGGAGCGTCCAGGCCTCGATGCCCATGTGATTCTGCATGGCCGCCCGCAGGCTCCGGCCGACGGTGTCACCGGAACCCCGACGGGCCAGCTCGCGGGCGATGGGCGTAAACAGCCGGAGGCCTTCCTCCGCCCGGTCGGCATTCACCAGGTTGCGAAGGGCTTTTTCAGCAAGGGGAAGGGACTTCTCGGGGATCTGCGCGATCTCGGTCAGCGCCTCCAGCGCACGATCGGGATGGCCACTGCGCAGCTCGATCTCCGCCAGAGCCTCCAGCAGGTCCGTGTCTCTCGGGTTGCTTGCCAGGCCTTCCCGCAGGTGCTGGGCCGCGTTGGCGTAGTCTCCCTGGATCACCCCCAGCCGGCTCTGGGTGAGAAAGACCTGGGGCGTGGAGATCATCGCCTTGGCGCGCTCGAGGATCTGGTTCGCTTCGCCGTGCATCTGCTCCATGGCCAGGGACTCGGCCACTTCGAGGTAAATGCCTGCGGCGCGGTCCTTCATGCCCTCCTTGTTGTAGAGGTCCGCGAGCTTGACCTTCATCTTCAGGTTCTTGGGATCCAGGTCGACGACCTTGTTGAACTCCTCCAGGGCCCGCTTGATGAGGCCCTTCTTCTGGAAGTGCTCGGCCACCTGCAGGTGGACCTTCACCGCGTCGGTGACCTTGTTCATCTGGCGGTAGAGGTCCGCCAGGCGCTGGGCCGCGTCGATGTCCTCCGGCGCGTTGCGCACGACCTTCTGGAAAATGGCGGCCGCCCGGGCGTGGAACCCATCCCGTTCATAGGCGGTGCCCAGGCGCTTGTGGATCTCCACACCTTCCCGGGACCGGCCGATCTGCACGTAGAGATCGCCGATCTGGTTCAGGGTGGAGTAGTCCTTGGGGTTGTCGTCGACGAGCTTGTGGAATTCCTCGATGGCCCGATCGACCTTCCCCGCCGTCAAGAGCTTGTCGGCTTCCTTCTTGACTTTGATGCGATCAATGGCCATTCACTGCCTCGGGATGCCAGCTGGGTTCGGAAAGTGTAGGCGGGGGGGGACGCCTTGGATAGATCCAGAGAACTAGGGCCTGTGTTCAAGATAGGCCCTAGCTGAAGTTGCGACCCGTGAAGCTGTGGGGCAGCAGATCCTCCAGGCGGTGGAGCTCGCGGGAGTTGCGGTTGGCAAGCAGGACCGGCAGGGCCTCGGCAAATTCGGCCAGTGCCTGGCGACAGGCCCCACACGGTGGGGTGAGCGCCGCGACGTCAGTGACCACCACGGCTGCCACCAGGCCGTCGGGACGCAGGCCGGCGGCCACGGCCGCGCTGAGGGCGCCCCGTTCGGCGCAGAGGGTGACGGGATAGGCGGCGTTCTCCACATTGCAGCCCGCCACAATGTGGCCCGACGCGGTCAGCAGGGCCGCCCCGACCTGAAAGTGGGAATAGGGGGCGTGGGCGTGGGCCCGGGCTTTCCAGGCCGCCTCCAGCAGGGGCGTCCAGGCGGGGGATTGGGGATCGTCGAACACCGGCGCCTCCTGCGTGGCCTTCAGCTTAACGGAGGTTCCCCGCCCCAGGCCGATCCCCGGAGCCCTCAGCCTGGGCCAGGGCCAGGGCCCGCCAGCAAGGGGTGTGCCCCCGCACCGCGCGGACTGCCATGGATCCATGAACCTCCAGGCTGACCTCCCGCTTCTGGAGGCGGGCCTGGAGCACGGCGCCGGAGAGGCGTTCCAGCTCCCGCTCGAAGGGCCGGCCTGGGGCCCAGGCGCTGAGGTCGAGCCTCAGGTGCAGGCCCTGGGGCCGTTCCTCCTGGAAGGTGCGGACCCAGAGCTGGTTGCGCTGGGCCGTGCGCTTCCAGTGGACCCGGCCGGGAGGATCCCCCTCCCGCCAGGGCCGCGCCCCTTCCGGGCTGCTGGTCCCTTCCTGGGCCACGGTGCGATGGCCCTCGCCCCGCCAGCCGGCGGGCGGGGCCGGGGGCGTGCGGGGATGGGGCAGGACCAGCAGCTCCTGGTCCAGGTCGATGAAGCGGGCCTTCTCCACCAGGCCGAAGGGAAACCGCGTGCGAAGCTCGAGGCGCCGGACCCGGGCCCAGCCGCGGTGCCCGGGCCGGGCGTGGAGGACCACCAGGGTTTCGCCGGTGCGGGCGGCCCGGCCCAGGAACCCGGGCTCCACCTGGCCATCGTCTAGCGAGAGGTGGAGTTCCAGGCCCCGAAGTCGGCCCCGCCCCCCGTCCTGGAGCCGGAGCCGGAGCCCCCCTCGCACTCGGGCGAAGAGGTTGCCTTCCTCCAGACCCAGCACCGTCAGACCCTGAAGGGCCCGGCGGCTCAGGACGCCGGACACCAGGAACAGGCCCAGCATCAGGGAGAACACCAGGTAGAGCAGGTTGTTGCCCGTGTTCACAGAAAAGGCGCCCACCGCCAGCAGGACCAGCAGGCACTGCACGCCCAGGCCCGTGAGGGACAGGCGCAGGCGGCGGTCGCTCCACAGTCTCATGGCCTCCAGCCTATCCGGCCGGGCCTGCCTGCTAGCATGGTCCTTCTCCCCAAGGCCCCCATGTCGACCCGCCTCTTCCGCACGAAGTCTCTGGAACAGCTGCGCGCCAGCGCCGATGAGCCGGAGCACCAGCTCAAGAAGAACCTCACGGCCTTCGACCTCACCATGTTCGGCATCGGGGCCATCATCGGCGCGGGCATCTTCTCCAGCATCGGTACGGCGGCGGCGGGGAACATGGCCGACGGGCGGCTGCCCGCCGGGCCGGGCCTGGTGCTCAGCATCCTCATCGTGGCCCTCATCTGCGGGTTCACGGCGCTGGCCTATGCCGAGCTGGCGTCCATGATTCCCGTGTCTGGCAGCGCCTACACCTACGCCTACGCCACCCTGGGCGAACTCATGGCCTGGATCATCGGCTGGGATCTCCTGCTCGAATACGCCATCTCCAACGTGGCCGTGGCGATCTCCTGGGGCGACTATGCCCGCAGCTTCCTGTCCACGGTGCTGCACGTGGACATCCCCGGCTGGCTGGGCATGGATCCCCGGTCCGCCTTGAAGCTTGTGGAGGGCGTTCCCGCCATGGAGCTCGGCGCCAAGCTGCACGCCCTGGCCCAGGCCAAGGCTGGCCTCGTCAACGGCGCCACCACCTTCCTCAACTGGGAGGTGGTGAAGACCGCCCCCACCGTGGCCGGCTTCCCCATCACCATCAATCTCCTCGCGGTGATCATCACGATCCTGATCACCTGGCTCTGCTACATCGGCATCAAGGAGAGCGCCCGGGTGAACAGCGTCATGGTGGTGATCAAGGTGATCATCCTGCTGGCCGTGGTGGGCCTCGGCATCCGGTTCATCAGCCCCGGCAACTGGCATCCCTTCGTGCCCCACGGCTGGAAGGGCATCCAGGCGGGTGCCGCCATCATCTTCTTCGCCTTCATCGGCTTCGATGCCGTGAGCACCACGGCCGAGGAATGCCGCAATCCGGGCCGCGACCTGCCCCGGGGCATCCTGGGCTCCCTGGTCATCTGCACCGTCATCTACGCCGCCGTGGCCCTGGTGGTGACGGGCATGCTGCACTACACGAAGCTGGGGGGCATCGCCGATCCCCTGGCCTACATCTTCACCCAGCACAAGATGGCCGGCATCGCGGGGGTCATCAGCTTCGGGGCCGTCATCGCCACCACCGCCGCCCTCCTCGTCTACCAGGTGGGCCAGCCCCGCATCTTCATGAGCATGAGCCGGGACGGCCTCCTGGGCCCCTGGTTCGGCAAGGTCCATGACCGCTTCAAGACACCTTCCAACGCCACCGTGCTCACGGGTTTCCTGGTGGCCATCCCGGCGGCCCTGCTCAACATCGACGAGGTGGTGGAGCTGGCCAACATCGGCACCCTCTTCGCCTTCGTCATCGTCTGCGTGGCCGTGCTGATCCTGCGGAAGCGCCGGCCCGAGGCACCCCGGAAATTCGTCATGCCCTTCGCGTGGATCGTGGCGCCCCTGGGCATCCTGGGCTGCTTCTGGATCGCCAAGGGCCTGCCGGCCCTCACCTGGTACCGCTTCTTCGTCTGGCTGGGCATCGGGCTGGTGATCTACTTCTTCTTCGGTGCACGGAACAGCAAGCTGGAGACGCCAGCTGCGCGATGATGGACCTGGAGTTGCCCCCATGTTCACCGGACTGATTCGACACCTCGGCACGCTTGAATCGCGCACCTCCCGACCGGGCGGGGCCCGGCTGCGCATTGCCGCGCCGGCGGAGCTGCTGGCCCGCGCCGAGCAGGGGGCCAGCATCGCCGTGAATGGCGCCTGCCTCACCAGTGTGGCCGTGGACGGCCGCGCCTGGGAGGCGGACCTCAGCGAGGAAACCCTCGACAAGACCACCCTGGGTCGCCTGGCCCTGGGCGCGATCCTGCACCTGGAGCCGGCCCTGCGGGTGGGCGATCCCCTGGACGGTCACCTGGTCTCGGGCCACGTGGATGGGGTCGGACAACTGCTGTCGCGGCCCCAGACTCAGGGTGGCCTGGACGAGGGCATCTGGCGCTTCGCCATGCCTGCAGCCCTGGCGCCCATGACGGCCGCCAAAGGCTCAGTGGCCGTGGACGGCATCTCGCTGACGGTGGTGGACTGCGGGATCGACTGGTTCACCGTGGCCCTCATCCCCGAGACAGTGACACGCACGGCCCTGGCCACCCTGCGCCCCGGCGACCCGGTGAACCTGGAGGCAGACCCCGTCGGCCGCTTCGTGGCCCGCGCCCTGGCCCTCCGTGGCAGAGAGGAGAAGCTCGCCAGGTTCGCCCAGGGCGGGTGGAGCGGCTGATCCGAAGTGGCATCTCCGGCTCGACCGCCGGCCAGGCCTCTTTTGACGGAGACCGCCCTGCGCGATACATTGACCGCGACACGCCCATCCCCTCTCCGAGGCCCTGTGCTCCCTCGAGCTCTCCTCCTGATGCTCTCCATGGCCTTGGCTCTCGGGGTCGCCTGTGTCAGTCCAAGCGCGAGACAGGAGAAGGCGCGGACCTTCGAGGCCGGGCTGCTGGGACCCATTCAGGACGGGCGGACCACCCGCCAGGAGGTTCTGCTGCGGCTCGGCACCCCGACCTCGGCCTTCGAGGGAGGCCGGATCCTCACGTACGATTTCGTGGTGGACCTGAATGGGGAGTGGCGCCGGGCTGGGGGCGGCGGGGCGAGCGATTGGACCTATCCCCATCCGCGCACCTCAAGTCTGGTGCTGGTGTTCGGACCGGATGACCGCCTGGTTCGGCACAGTCTGGTGAAGGATCCGCGTCAATCCGATCCTTCTCCTCAGGATGTGGCGGCCTCATCGCCCCAGTAGGTTCTGAAGGAGTCCACCTTGGGCCAGCCTCTTCCTCTCGGTCTCCTCCTGGGCATGGCTCTCCTGGTGGGCTGCACTCCTCCGCAGCTGAGGCAGGCGGCGCCAGCGGAGAGCGAGCTGGAGTGGTTCGCCTTCCTGAGCGATGGGAAGACCACGCGGGAGGACGTGCTGCTCCGGCTCGGGACGCCCAGCGCGCGCCTCGAGGGGGAGCGGATCCTCACCTATGCCTTCTCGCGGAACGCGGCGGGAGCCTGGGGTCCCGTGGGACGGCGCTGGGACCGGGCGCTGAAGACACCTGTCTTCTCCGATCACCATGTGCACAGCCTGGTGTTGGTCTTCGCGGTGGATGGAAGGCTGGTCCGCCATAGCCTCGTGGTATCCGGATGAAGCGCTCCCGCGGGTTGCTTCTGGGCTTCCTGGCCCTGTCCCTCCAGACCGGATGTCTGATCTGGCCCTTCCCCACGGGAGACCTGCTCGCTGGGCGAGGCCGGATCACCCCGCAGTACGTCTCCTCCCTTCGGGTGGGCGCGTCCACCCGGGAGGACGTGTTGCTCCATCTGGGGGAACCAGACGAGGTGGTGGACGGCGGGAAGATCCTCGTCTACCGCTGGACCGAAGCGCGGGGATTCATCGCCGTCGCGGGCAGCTATGGCGGAGGCGTGGTGGCACCCTTTCCCGGCCACCGGGCGCTGAGGCTTGAGTTCGGGCCCGACGCGCGCCTGGTCCGCCTCGCCTTCGAGCGCGGAACACCTCGGCCGCCGGCCGGGCCGGTTCCCAGGGGGGAGTCCTGAGGCTCCGCCGGGAGCAGCTTACTCCCGCGCGCCCTTGCGGATGCGGTCCATCTCGCGCTTCTGCTCGCGCTGCTTGAGGGCCTCACGCTTGTCGCCCACGGCCTTGCCTTCGGCCAGGGCGACCTTGACCTTGATCATGCCCTTGTCGTTCAGGTAGATGGCGAGGGGGATGATGGTGAGGCCCTTGCGCACCACTTTGGCGGTCATCTTGGTGATCTCGGCCTTGTGCAGCAGCAGCTTGCGGGGCCGCAGCGGGTCGTGGTTGGCGTAGGTGCCGAACTCGTAGGGGGAGATGTGGGCCTGTTTCAGCCACAGCTCGCCGGCCACCGCATCCACATAGGCGTCCTGCAGCTGGCCCAGGCCCGCCCGCAGGGCCTTCACTTCGGTGCCTTGCAGGGCGATCCCCGCCTCCCAGGTCTCCAGGACGTGGTAGTTGTGGAAGGCCTTGCGGTTGCGGACGAGATCCTCGGACATACGGACAGTGTAGCGTCCCGCTAGACTCGTCCTTTTGGGACACCCATGCTGCAGAAGATCCTCGCCCCTGTCATCGCCTGGATGCTGATGGTCATGGCCGCCATGGGGCCCCTGGGCGTCATGCTGCTCATGGCCATCGAAAGCGCCTGCATTCCGCTGCCCAGCGAGGTCATCATGCCCTTCGCGGGGTATCTGGCCTACAAGGGGCAGATGACCCTGTTCGGCCTGGGCGCTGGCCATCCCGTGGCCCAGATCTGGATCGCGGGCGTGTTCGGAGCCCTGGGCTGCAACCTGGGCAGCCTCCCCGCCTACGAGGTGGGCGCTTGGGGCGGCCGCCGCGCCATCGAGAAGTATGGCCGCTATATCTGGCTGCACACGGGCCACCTGGACCAGGCCCACCGCTTCTTCGAACGCTTCGGTTCCGAAGCCATCATCATCGGCCGCCTGCTCCCCGTGGTGCGCACCTTCATCGCCCTGCCCGCCGGCATCGCCCGCATGAACCGCACCCGCTTCCACCTCTACACCTTCGCCGGGAGCCTGCCCTGGTGCCTGGGCCTCGCCTGGATCGGCTACAAGCTCGGCGAACGGTGGAACACCCTGGGCCAGTACTTCCACAAGCTGGACGCCGTCATCGGCGTGCTCATCGTGGCCGGCGCCGCGTGGTTCGTGTACGACCACGTCAAGAACAGGGCGAAGGGCTGAAAAGCGGGGACAGGATTAACAGGATTCGGAAGGATTAACAGGATTAGAAAAGCCATGCAGTTAATGCTTTAATCCTGTTAATCCAGCATTTCATCCTGTTAATCCTGTCTCCGCTTTTTCATTGGGCAAATCGATCCGTGGCCGCCACGAGCGCCCGCGAGATGCCGGGCTCGTAGGCGCTGTGGCCGGCGTCGGGGACGATGATGAGGTCGGCGTCGGGCCAGGCTTTCGATAGGGCCCAGGCGCTCTCGATGGGGCAGACCATGTCGTAGCGGCCCTGGATGATGGCGCCGGGGATGCCCTTCAGCTTGTGCGCGTCGCGCAGCAGCTGGGCCTCGTCCAGCCAGCCCTTGTGGAGGAAGTAGTGGCACTCGATGCGGGCGAAGGCCAGCGTGGTGGCCTCGTCGCCATAGGAGGCGATGAAGTCGGGATCGGGGATGAGCTTGCTGGTGGCGCCTTCCCAGATGCTCCAGGCCTTGGCGGCGGGCAGGTTCACGGCCGGGTCCTCGCTCAGCAACCTTTTGGCATAGGCCCGCAGGAAGTCGCCGCGTTCGGCCTCGGGGATGGCGTCGCGGTAGGGCTCCCAGGCGTCGGGGAAGACGCGGCTGGCGCCCTCCTGGTAGAGCCAGTCCACTTCGCGCTGGCGCAGCAGGAAGATGCCGCGGAGGATCAGCTCCGTCACACGCTCCGGGTGCTTTTCCGTGTAAGCCAGGCCCAGCGTCGCGCCCCAGGAGCCGCCGAAGACCATCCAGCGGTCGATGCCCAGGTGTTCGCGGATGCGCTCCATGTCGGTCACCAGGTCCCAGGTGCCGTTCTCCCGGACCTCGGCGTAGGGCGTGCTCTGGCCGCAGCCCCGCTGGTCGAAGAGGATGACGCGGTACGTCTCCGGGTCGAAGTAGCGCCGGTGCTTGGGGCTGGTGCCGCCGCCGGGTCCTCCGTGGAGGAAGATGACGGGCTTGCCGTTCGGGTTGCCACTCTCCTCTACGTACAGCTCGTGCAGGTCCGACACCTTCAGGCGCTGTGTTTTGTTGGGCTCAATGGCGGGGTAGAGCCAGCTGACGGGATCCTTGCGCAGCGACATCGGAACTCCTTTTCGGCTATCTCAACATGAATGTGGATAGAGGCATGCCCGACTTTTCAAACCCAAGAATTGAAACCGCAGATGACGCAGATGGCCGCAGATGGATGAGCCAGGATTCGCACTATCCCAGGCGCACACTGGCTCAAGGCCTGAAAGCCTATCCTTGGCGTGAAAGCCCTGAACGACAAGGCACAAAACCCATGCGGAGGGAGGCCCGTCGGGGAGGCGGTGCATCTGCGCCATCGGTGTCATCTGCGGTTGGCTGTTTTCTTGTCAAAGGTGGCGCCCATGCTTGAAGCAGACCTAGACGAAAAACAGCGCCGCGGCGCCCGCGAGGGCCAGCAGGGTGCCCAGGATCGCATGGCCGCCGACCTTCTCCTTGAAGACGAAGTGGGCCACGGGCAGCAGGATGACCGGCGACAGGGACATCAGCGTGGCCGCCACACCCATGGGTGCCTTGGCGATGGCCACGAGAGACAGCACCACGCCCAGCACGGGGCCCGTGACGGCGCCGAGGCCGATGAAGGCTGCGGCACGACCATCGTGCAAGCCGCCTAGGGTCCTGCGCAGCCGGTCCGTGGCCCCGAAGTAGAGCAGCAGGGCCGCCAGGCCCGCGGTCACGCGGATGAGGTTGGCGGAGATGGGCGGGAAGCCTCCTGCTAGACCTTTCATGCTGAACACAAGGCCTACCGATTGGCCCAGGGCGCCCCCCACGCCCAGCAGGATGCCGCGCCACAGGTGCGGGTGGGCCTCGTGCTCGCCATCGCCCCACACCACCCAGGCGATGCCGCCGAGGGTGACCACCATGGCCAGGAGTTTTGGCAGGCTCAGGCCCTGGCCCAGGAACAGCCAGGCCAGGAGGGCGCTGAAGATGGGCGAGAGGGTCATCAGCAGCATGGCCAGCCGCGGGCCGATGAGCAGGAACGACTCGAACAACACGGCATCCGCCAGGGCAAAGCCGATCAGCCCCGAAACACCCAGCCAGCCAAGACGGGCGGTTCCGGCTTGCAGGGGGAAGGGGCTGCCGTAGAGGGCCAGGTGCAACAGGACCAGTACGCCCCAGGCCATGAGCAGCCGCACCAGGTTCACGCTGGCCGAACCCACCCGTCGGCCGGCCACCGTGAAGCACACGGAATTGAGCGCCCAGCAGGCAGAGGTGAGCAGGGCGGCGCTTTCGCCGAGGTACGTCATACGAACATCTGCAGGATCCCGTTGCTCATGAGCATGCCCCGGGGGCTGAGGCGCACCTGATCGCCCTCCCAGATCGTGAGCCCTTCCTTCGCAAGGGCGCGGAGCCGGGCCTCCCACCCATCCGTCAGGGGCCGCAGGTTCCGGTCCTCCGCCTGTTGCCGCAGGGCGTCCCAGGCCACGCCACGGTGCAGGCGCAGGCCCAGGAGGGGGATTTCGCCTAACGCTTCGGCCGCGTCCAGCTCCTGAAAATCCACCTCGCCGCGCCCTTCGATCCAGGCGGGGATGACGGAGGTCTCTGTCCAGCGGAAGTCGCCCAGCTGCGAGGCGGCGCTGGGGCCCAGGCCCAGATAAGGGCGGCGCTCCCAGTAGCGGGTGTTGTGGATGGATTCGCCGCCGGGCCGGGCGTAGTTGCTGATCTCGTAGGGCGCCAGACCGAGCCGCGGCAGCTCCGCCTGAAGGGCCTCGAAGACGTCGGCCACCTCGTCTTCGGAGGGCAGCGCCAGGCGGCCCGCGTCGATCTCGGCGCGCAGGGGGCAGGCCTTGTCCAGGTCCAGGAGGTAGATGCTGAGGTGATCGATGCCGGTAGCCGCCAGAGTCCGGGCATCTTCGACAACTTTGGACAAGGATTGTCCAGGAATGCCCACCATGAGGTCGGCGCTGCGGCGGCGGAAACCCGCCTGCTGCGCCAGATCGAGGGCCTCCATAGCTTGGGCGGCGCCGTGGATGCGGCCCAGGCGCCCCAGCAGGGCATCGTCCAGGGCCTGCACGCCGAGGCTGACGCGGTCCCAGCCCAGATTGCGCGCACCCTGCAGCCACGCCAGGTCCACGGTGCCCGGGTTGGCCTCGAAGGTGGCCTCCACCAGGGGGCCAAGCTCGAAGGCTTCATGCAGGGCCCCGGTGAGATCCGCCAGTTCCTGGGCGGACAGCAGGGAGGGCGTGCCGCCACCCAGATAGAGCGTGTCCACCGCGGGCCGGTCCAGGGCAGCGCCCCAGGCGCGCACCTGGGTGATGAGGCGGGCTGTGGTGTCCGGCTGCAGGCTCCGGTCCCGGGTGGTGGCGAAGGAGCAGTAGGTGCAACGGTCCAGGCAGAAGGGGATATGCAGGTAGAGCCCGAGGGGTTCCGCGTGGGCGGCGGTCCTGAGCGCCGGCAGCCGCACCGCCAGGGGCGGAGGAAGGTCAGGGGTCAACCATCACCTGCTTCACGGTCTCGCGCAGGGCGCGGACCTCTTCCGGGAAATGCCACGGGGCCCGGGTGGGCTGGGCGGCCCGCTCCAGGGCCTGATAGCGCTGCTGCATCAGGGCGTGGCGCTCGGGACGGGGGATTCGACCGCCCATGTGCAGTTCGAGCAGTTCGAGGTTCTGCTCCAGGCGGGCCGCCTGGGGATGGTAGAGGAAGACGTTCAGGAGCAGATGCCCGAAGGTCAGTCCGAGGAGCAGGAACCCCCCGACCAGGGGGAGGCGGAGACCGGCGTTCAGCCCCAAGGCCAGCCACCAGCCCATGAGGCCCATGAGCGCCAGGGCAAGGATGGGGACCAGGGGCATGGCCCACAGGCCGTTGCCCCACAGGCAGTCGTGGATGAGGGAATCGGCTACGGCCTCCAGGGTGCGCTGGTCCTTGGCGACCCGGGCCTTGAGCAGGTGCTGGTCCAGGGCGTCCCAGGCCTGCTTCTGGACGGGATTGAGCACCACCTGGCGATCCCCGAGATTCCCGCTCGGGCGGAGGGGCTCAATGCGGTGAGGCCGGCCCGGCTCCACGGCCGGTGGGGGCGGGGGGTCCAGAAGCTCCGCATCAGATGGCGGAGGTGTGTTGGTGACGTGCGTCTGCCCGCCGGAGTCGCGCCAGTAGTAGGTCCGCGACGGCGGACCGAGCAAGGCGAGGATCAGCAGCCCAGCGGCGACGGTCACCATGCACTCTCAGAACTGGGCATCGAGGGCCTCGCACCAGAAGTGGTAGATCATCTGGTGAATCTCCTGGATGCGCGCGGTGACGGTGGAGGGCACCACGAGGGCGTCATCCATCAGGCCCACCAGCTTGCCGCCATCACGGCCCAGGAGGCCCAGGGTGCGCACGCCCAGCCCCTTCGCGGAGGCTACGGCCCGGATGACGTTGGGGCTGTTGCCGCTGGTGCTGATGCCGATGAGGAGATCCCCCGGCCGGCCCAGGGCCTCCACCTGCCTGGAGAAAACCTGGTCGAACCCGTAGTCGTTGCCGATGGCCGTCAGCGCCGAGGTATCCGTGGTGAGGGCGATGCCCGCGAGGGCCCGCCGCTCCTTCAGGTAGCGGCCGCTCAACTCGGCGGCCAGGTGCTGGGCGTCCGCGGCGCTGCCGCCATTGCCACAGACGAGGACACGCCCTCCGCGCTTCAGCCGCTCGGCCATGTCGTCCGCCTGGGCAAGGATGTGCTCCAGCTCCTGGGCCAAGAAGGCCTGCTTGAGCTGGACGGACTCCTGGAGGTGCTGAAGGAGGATCTGCTTCATGCCGCCGATTGTGACAGGAATTCCATTCCCAGGATCCGCCGTGCCCTGGCAGACTGCGGTGAGTCTTGCCCCTTCCGAGCGTGGGTCCCATGGAATGGATTGCCCTTAAACACGCCCTGCTGGCCCACCTACCGGTGGCGACCGGACTGCTGCTGCCCTGGGCCCTGTTCGCTTCCCAGCGGGCCGGGCGCGGCATCCGTCCCTGGTGGACCGTGTGCCGCTACCTCGGGTGGGTGGGGCTCCTGGGCCTGCTCGCCGCACTTGTCAGCGGCGCTGGGGCGGGACGGTTGCTTGCCTTGATCCCCGCTGGACGGATCTTCCCCCTGCCGGCTTCCGGCCTCGGGGCGGATGCCCAGTTGTTCCGACATGCCTTGATCGCCACTACGGCCGGAATCTTGGCGGTGCCGGCGCTCTGGTCCATGAACCGGGCCCGGAAGGATCACCAGAGCCTGGGCCTCCTGGCGCTGCTCTTCGGGCTCCTCTGGTCGGGGGCCCTCCTGGCGACCGGCTATTCCGGTTATGGGCTGGCCCACCCGCGTCGTCCCGTCATTGTCCTGCCCACATCGGCCAAGGTTGCTGAAGTCCCCCCCACCCCGGTGGACCCAGAGGCGCAGGCTCCCCTGCGGGCCCTGGACTACGCCGCGCTGGAGGCGCTCCACGCCGAGCCCGTGAAGTCACCTGCCCACGGCGGTCGCTGGATCCGCGCCTGGGCCAATGCCACCGCGGCCTCCGCCTACCGGGCGGGCCGGGCGCTGCCGCCGGGCGCGCTGGTGGTGTTGAGCAGCGTGGAAGACCGCTGGGGCCGACCTGGCACCGAGCCCGGCCCCTTGTACGCCCTGGAGATGAAAGGGGAGACCCCCACGCTCACCTTCTACTGGCCCCAGGTTCCCGTGGATCGTCGCCGGGAGACCGGGGGCGAGGCGCGGGCCTATTGGCGGGGCGAGAACGCCCATCTGGACGCCTGCCGCGCGTGTCACGCCAGCGGCATGGCCGACCCCGCCCAGCGCAGCCGGTGGCGCGTGCCGCGGGTCCGAGCTATTCCAGCGAATTAAGCCCGTTCCACCAAGGGGAACAGCCGGGCCTTTTCCTGATCGATGCGTTGCCGGAGGGTTTGGAGCAGATCCTTCGAGGTCTGGACGAAAGCCTCCGGCGCCAGCCGGATGGTTTCCGCGCTGGTCCAGTGGTGGCTGAACTGGCCCAGCCGGGCCTTCAGCTCACCCAGGTCGGCTTCCAGGCCCTTGGCGGCCAGCTGGATATCGGCATCCACGGCGCCGAACAGGGCCGGGTACAAGATCGTGTTTTCCATGGACAGATGGGCCTTCACCGAGGCGACGAGGCGCTGCGCAACGACGAGGCACAGATCCGGATGGCTCCGCACCAGCGCGGGGGCCAGACGGGCCTCATGCTCACGGGCCAGACGGAGCAGCTCAAGGTGGTGGTCGTGGTAAGGCGTGAGACTGGCGTCCATGACAGGGCCTCGTGTACAGGATATCGGCATCGACGCCGCACACTTGAATGGTGATGGCAAAAAAAAGGCCGACCTGAGGGCCGGCCCTTGCATTTGCAACCCAGCCCCTAATCGATGGTGAACTCGCCACTGTCGATGATGGTGATCTCCGTGGGCAGGAAGCGGGCGTCGAAGCCCTTCTCCTTCAGCAGGTGGTAGGCCAGCTCGGCGCGGATCCCGGTGGAGCAGTGGCAGAGGATCTTCGCATCCTTCGGCAGCTCGGCCAGGCGGGCCAGGAGCTGCGGTTCGGGGATCGTGAGGGCGCCCTTGATGGTGCCGTTCTTCGTCTCGTCCGGATTCCGCACATCCAGAATCACCACGCCGCGCTGGGCGGGGGTCAGCTCCGCGACCTTCGTGAACTCCGCTGAGGAGATGGAACCCGGCCGGGGCTTGGGCACGAAGGTGGCCTTGGCGGCCAGGGCGCCGGTTTCGAGGGGCAGCGCCGCGGCCTGCCAGGCCCTGAAGCCGCCGGACAGAATGTTCACGCCCACATACCCGGCCTTGACGAGCTCCGTGGCCACGGCCTTCGCGGCGTCGCCACCCGTGGCATCCACCACCACCACAGGAGGCTTCAGCCGGGCCTCGGGGAAGGTCTTGAGCAGGTCGGCCACCTTCGCGGGATCGGCCGCCACGGCGCCCTTGATGAAGCCCTTGGCAGCTTCGGCGGCGGGCCGCGCGTCGAGGATCACCAGCGGGGTGTTGGGATCGAGGTAGGCGGCCTTCAGGGAGGCGGGGCTCAGCACACCGTAGTGCTTCCGGGTCCAGGCGGGCATGCCCTCCACGAACACCTTGGCGTGCGTGTAGCCCAGCTTCTTGGCCTTGGCGAGCGAGCCGGGGCTCATGTTGCAGGTCTTCCCGCTGCAGTAGAAGATCACCAGCGCGCCCTTGTCGGCGGGCAGCTTGTCGAGGTTCTTGTCGAAGGCGGGGAAGGGCAGGTTCACGGCCGTGGGGATGGCGCCCTCCATAAAGCGCGGCGCGGGCCGGGAATCAAAGAGGAAGTACTTCCCCTGCTCAGGGCCCATGGCCACCAGCTTCTGGACCTCGTCCAGGGTGGCGATCTCCTCCGCCGCCAACTTGACGGGCGGCTTGGCGAACACCGCCACGGCGGTCTTGACGCCATCCTGCTCGGTGTATTCGACCCGCACCTCGTGGCCCTTGGCGATGGTTTTCAGCGCCGCCTCGGCGTTCGCCGCGGGCTCAGGCGTGACGACCTTCACCTGGTTCTTGTCGAAGCGCAGCACTTCCGTGCGCTCGTCGATCTTCATCTGGAACGAGTTGTTCTTCAGCACCAGGTTGTCGAAGTGGCCACGCAGGTTGTTGGCGGCGGTGGTGTGGCAGGTGGTGCAGAGCTTTGCGGACGCCGGCTTCGGGGCCGGCGCGTCGGTGGCGGACACCAGAGCGCAGGCGGCGGCCAGCGGCAGGATGAGGCGAGCGCGGAATGCCATAGAATCTCCCTTGGTCGTGTACGCTTGGAGTCTAGGGTTGATTGGCCGCACATGCCGACAGGTTGTGACCACGGTCTACGGACACCAGGGTGGAAGCTTCAGCCCACCTCGCGAGGGAATGAAAAACCAGGCCTACCCGATCACTCACCCTGGGATCAGTTTTCGTTCGTGAATAGGTTGGGCGTTTCCGCGGCCATGCCCAGGTTTTCCTTCTTCGCCTTTTTGAAGGTGTACGAGCCCATGGACAGATCCGGGAACTCGGCCCGCTTGCGGCCCTCCAGCAGCTCGGCCACGGTGAGGATCTGCAGGCGCGGATAATCCTTGCCGTTGCCACCCTTGTAGAAGCCCGCCGAGGCCGCTTCCACGCGCATGGGTTTGGTGGGTTCCTCCAGCGTCACGAAGAGGCCGATGGGCGCCTTCTCGCGGTCCAGCACGCCCTTGAGGTCCCGCACCTGGGCCACGTTCACGCTGCCGCCCTTCACGCTCACCACGAGGCGCTGCGTGACGGCCTTGCCGCCCACGGCGTCGGCGAAGTAGATCACGCCGTCGATGCCGCCGTCGGCGCCCTTCTTCTTGCCCTGGAAGGGCTGGGCGTCCACCAGCGAGCAGGCCCACCATTGGAACTGGTACTTGTCGCGCTCCGCCAGATCCCGCGCGCCCTCCAGATCCTTGGGCGTGCCGTGCACCTCGAAGCTGATGCCCGGGAAGGCGTCCTTCAGGCGCTTCTCGATGAGGCTGATGGCCAGGTGCGTGATGTCGATGCCGATCCACGACCGCCCCAGCTTCTGCGCCGCATGGACCGCCGTGCCGCAGCCGCAGAAGGGATCGAGGATCACATCGCCGGGGTTAGAGCTGGCGTTGAGGATGCGTTCGAGGAGGGCGATGGGTTTTTGCGTGGGGTAGCCCAGGCGTTCCTGGGCTTGGGAGTTGATGGGAGGAATGTCGTCCCAAATATCTTGAACCGCGGTTCCTTGCATCTCATCAAGGTACCGTTTGTATTGTGGAACGGTGCCTTTCGGAGGCCAATAAATACGGCCATTTGCGTCGTGTTCTTCTAGATTTTCGATCGTGTACTTCCAGTGGCATCCCTTGGCGGTGACATCGATGCCGTGCCAAGGTTTCCCAGAAGATCCATGGCGAACTCCAGCGGCAGTCAAATCGCTCAATCGGTACCTCCGACCGTCCTTGTCGGTGTATCGATATTTTGTTTCTAGATAGGCCTCGTCATGATCTGTGTACTGCTGGTTCCATAGGACTGGCTTGGCTTTCCCGTAGTACAGGATGGTGTCATGGATAGGTCCATATCTATTTGCGGAACTGTGAGCCGTCGTTCGTTTCCATATCACTTCGTTTAGAAAATTCTCAGGTCCGAACACGCCATCCAGCACCAACTTTAGATAGTGACTCGCCGCCGGATCACAGTGCAGATACAGGCTCCCCGTGGGTTTGAGGACGCGGTGCAGCTCCAGCAGGCGGTTGGCCATCATCACCAGGTAGGCCATGACATCGTTCTCGCCCAGGAAGCTGCGGAAGGCGCTGATGAGGTCGGCCATGCGCGTGTGGCCGCTCTGCAGGATCTCGCCGTACTCGCGCTCGGCCTGCTCGCCCCAGTGCCAGCTGTCCTCGAAGGCCGTGATCTGCGCGTGGCTCTCGCCGCCCTCCGGCGACTTGAACAGCAGGTTGTAGTCGCGTTTCGAATTGAACGGCGGATCCAGATACACCAGATCCACCGAGGCATCGGCAAGGCTCTCCCGCAGCACATGCAGGTTGTCGCCGAAAAAGAGCTGGTTCACGGAAGCTCCGGGGAGTGAACTCAGCATAGCGGAGCCGCGCCCATCCCGCGCTTCGGCCAAACCCAGCTTCAAAAGCCAAGGCAACCGGTGATGAACGGTGATGAAAGATAAACCTGCTTATCGGCGAGCCTCAGCCATAAAAGCAGGAACACAGAAGGCACAGAAGCGCCCGTTGGGCGCACACAGAGGGCGCAGAAGGGGCCCGGCCCACTGCGGACATCCCTTCGCGGGCGGCGGCCATGGCGGCCCCTGGAAGCCGCCCGGAGCCGCCGCCCGCGAAGCAGGCCGCGCGAAGCGCGACCTGGGGCCGTAGGCCCGGATGTCCTGGCTGGAGCCCCAGGTGCATGTTCCTTTCCTCCGCTTTCCTCAGCTCCTCCGCAAACCTCCGCTTATGGATGCCCTTTCTGCGACCTCTGCGGTTTCCGGCTTTCAGGCTGAGGCTCGCCGATCAGCAGGAAGAAGAATTCAGCCACCGATTCCAGTGATTCCGCTGATGGCGCCCCGGAAGCTTCCCCCATGAACCCATGCTGCCCCGGGACAGGGCCCTATCCTTCTCATCACTGAAATCACTGCAATCGGTGGCAAAAAGACTTGGTTCTTTGGCAAGGGGGTGAGGATCTGTTTTTCTGCGCCCTCTGTGCTTCTCCGTGTGCTCTGTGTTCCAGCTCTTTGGCGCTGGAAGCAGAGCCCACACGCACGGTCTTACTCCGCCTCGACCAGCACTTCCCGCGGCTTTCCTGCGCCCCGGTCCGGCCCCACGATGCCCTCTTCCTCCATGCGGTCGATGAGCCGCGCCGCCCGGCCGTAGCCGAGGTTCAGCTTGCGCTGGAGCAGGCTGGTGCTCGCCTTCCGTTCGCGGCGCACCACGGCGAGGGCGCGCACGTAGATGTCGTCGCCGCCGCCCATCTCCGCCTCGTCGAAGAGGGCGGTCTCCTCCTCGGTCTCCATGGCGCTGATGAGGGCCTGGTTGTAGTCGGGCCGGCCCCGCTCGCGCAGCCAGGTGACGAGGCGCAGGGTTTCCTCCTCCGTGAGGAAGGGGGCATGGATGCGCTTGGGATGGCTGGCGCCGTTGGGCAGGAAGAGCGCGTCGCCCGCGCCCAGCAGCTGCTCGCCGCCGCCGGAATCCAGGATGGTGCGGCTGTCGATCTTGGTGCGCACGCGGTAGCTGAGGCGGCTGGGCAGGTTTGCCTTGATGACGCCCGTCACCACGTCCACGCTGGGACGCTGGGTGGCCAGGATCAGGTGGATGCCCACCGCACGCGCCTTCTGGGCGATGCGGGCGATGCTGTCCTCCACCTCGCTGCGGGCCACCATCATGAGATCGGCCAGCTCGTCGATGACCACCACCACATGGGGCATGGGCTCTAGCACCGCGGGGCGGTCGGGCCAGCGCGGGTTGGGCGTGCGCTCGGAGATGTCCAGCGAGCCGCCGGCGTCGGCGACCTTGGTGTTGAAGCCCTTCACGTCGCGCACGCTGAGCAGGGCCAGGCGGCGGTAGCGGTCCTCCATCTGGGCCACCACCCACTTGAGCACGCGGCCCGCCTCCTTCATGTCCGTGACCACCGGCGCCCACAGGTGCGGGATGTCCTCGTAGACGCCCAGCTCCACCATCTTGGGATCCACGAGAATGAGCTTCACCTCGTCGGGCTGGGCGCGCACGAGGCAGGAGCAGATCATGGCGTTGACGCCCACGCTCTTGCCGCTGCCGGTGCTGCCACCGATGAGCAGGTGGGGCATCTTGTTGAGGTCGGCCACCACGGGCTTCCCGGAGATGTCCTTGCCGAGGGCCAGTTGCAGCAGGCCCGGCGCGTCGCGGAAGGCGGGGCTGTCGATGACCTCGCGGAAGGTGATGATCTCGCGCTTGGGATTGGGCACCTCGATGCCCACCAGGTTCTTGCCGGGGATGCGGTCCATGCGCACGGCCTCGGCCTGCAGGGCCAGGGCCAGGTCTTCCTCCATGCCCAGGATGCGCGACAGCGGGATGCCGGGATCGGGCTGGAACTCGAAGACCGTGACCACGGGGCCGGGCTGCATGCCGGTGACGGCGCCCTTGATCTTGAATTCGGACAGTTTCTGTCCAATCACATCCTTGATGAGTTCCAGGGCCGCCAGGTCAGCCTTGGCGTGCTGGCCCGGGGGATCGAAGAGGCGGCGGGGCGGCAGGGTTTCGCGCGACGCGGGGCCCGGCTGCGGGTCCGGCGGAAGGGCGGGCAGGGGCCGCGACGGGGTGGGTTCCAGGAGGGGCAGGGGCGGCTGAACGCTCTCGCGGCCGTAGCGGTCCTTCGCCACCTGGGGCTTGGCGACGGTGGGCCTGGGTTTGGCGGGCACTGGCGCTTCGGCCAGCAGCTTGGCCCGGTAGGGGGCGTCCGCGGCCAAGGCCGCGGTGGGCGCGGAAGTGACCGGAAGGGGCTGGGCTTCGATGAGGGTCGGGTCGGCGTCGAGGTTGACGGACAGGATGGGCGGCAGCAGGTCCTCGGTCCGGATGAGGGGCTTCCTCTTTCGGACTTCGGCCGTTTCCAACTCGGCCTTCAAGAGGGACTCGCGCTGGGATTCCAGGGCCTGCTGGCGATGGGCCAGGGCCAGCAGGGCCGCGCCGTCCGAAGCATCGAGGTCCGGCTGGTCAGGGTTGCGGCCGCGCAGGAAGGGCCGCTTCACCATGCTGAGGAAGCCCTGGAACCCTTTGGCTGGCATGGGCTTCACCCAGGGCCAGGCGGTTTCGCCCAGCCAGCGGTGGAGGAGTCTGCCCAGGGCCCGGGTCAGGGACGGGGCCAGCACCAGGGCGCAGATGAGGGCCACCAGGGCCAGCAGCAGGGGCAGTCCCACGGGGCCGAGGAAGCGGCGCTGGGCGGGCCAGAGGGCGCTGCCCAGCCAGCCGCCCCAGCGGAATTCCACGGTGCCGCCGCCTTCCAGGCCGGTCCAGGTCCGGCTGCCGAAGGCGCCCAGGGAGGTCCACAGGGCCAGGGCCAAGCCCAGCCAAGCCAGGCGGCCGGGCCAGCGGTGGCCGTCCTTGGGCCAGGCCTCCCAGAGCAGGTAGGGCGGCGCGAGCCACGCGCCCATGCCCATGAGGGTCTGCAGGAGGCCCGCCACCGTGGCGCCCACGACGCCGCACAGGTTCTGCACACCCGCCACCGCGGTGCCCTGGGTGAAGGGGTTCGGATCCAGCGGATGGAAGCTGGCCAGAGAGAGCAGCAGCACGAGGGCCACGAAGCCCAGCACCGCCCGCAGCATCCAACGGCCAATCCCCTGCAACACGCCTCCATGGTATCTGGGCATCAGTGTAGCCCAGCGACGGGGGCGTCAGCGGGACGGTGCGACGGAGCCGGAAGGTGGCAGCAGCGCGAGGCGCAGCTGGGGGTTCCAGGTCGGCTTCCCCAGATCGTGGAGGAAGGTGCCCGCTCGGACGAAGGTCCATCCCTCCTGGCTGGCCCGGTCCATGAAGGCTCCGAGACCGGCCGAGGGGCGGTCCTTCTCGACCCGCTCCGAGCCCAGGTGCATGAGCACGATGAGGCCATCGCCGTCGCGGTTCAGGCGCTGCCGCAGGCGCTGGAGAATGGCGTCGCCACTGCGATAGAGGCGACGCTCCTTCGGGGTGGCCCAGTCGAGGGTGTCCGCCCCCTCGCTCCAGCCCACATGCCGGTAGCCCAGCTCCTCGGCCCAGCGGCGGATCTCCGGCGTCTGCTCGCCGTAGGGCGCGCGCCAGTAGGGATCCATGGGGCGACCGAGGAGCTTCACCAGGGCCGCGTCGGCGTCCAGCAGTTCCCGCTGCACCCGCTCCCGGGTCCACTTGGGGTCGCGCTTCATGCCCGGCGCGAAGTGGGGATGGTTCATGGTGTGGTTGCCCAGCTCGTGCCCCTCGGCGGCCATGCGCTTCACCAGGGCCGGATAGCGCTGGATGAAGGCCCCCGTCAGGAAGATCGTGGTGTGCACTCCCCGGGCTTGGAGCGTATCCAGGATTTCGGTGGCGACCTCGGCGCTGGATCCCCCGTCAAAGCTGAGCAGCAGGCGCTTCGCCCCGCCGGGGCCGCGGGTGAGGTTGAGCGCTTCGCCCATACCGGGCCAAGGGGCCGCGCCCGGAGCCGCGGCGGCGGCGCGAAGGAGGAATGGGGAAGGGTCCGGAACGTGCGGGGTGGCCCGGTCTGGGACCGCGGTGGGCGATCCGGGCAGGGCTTGCGGAACCCGGGCCGCCAGGAGGGTCGGACCCCCTCCGGCCCGGATCTGTGGGCTGGTGTGCCAGCCCTTGGGCGGGATCGTGGAAGCGGAGCGGACACTGGGTTTCAGGGGAGGTGCGACCTTGGCTGGCGGCGGCAGCGTGAACTCGAAGCGGGCCAGGATCTGGCCAGAGCTGGTGCGCAGCAGGGCGGTCTCGCCCACGGGGGGCCGGAACAGCTCCCAGCGCACTGGACCAGCCTCGGCAAAGCGGGCTTCCCGGATCGAGCGCCCCTCCAGCACCAGCTCCGCAGGCGTGGCCAGCTCGCCCTCCAGGATGGCCAGCCCCCCCACGGGGCGCCAGGACCAGTCCTTCCGGGCCGAGGGGGCGGCCTCGGGCGGGGGGATGGACCGCGCGCCCGTGTTCTGGGCCGCCTGGCGCCCGCAGCCCGCGAAGGTGAGGGCCAGCGCCAGGCACACGCCTGATCCCAAGCCCGGCTTGCGGGGGGACCTCATGAGGTGGCGTCTCCCCGGCAGAGCGCCCAGTAGTTGGCCTTTTCCCGGATCTTAACGCTCTGCGGCTGCAGATCCGCCTCCCGCAGGTAATTGAAGGCCCATTCGGCCAGGACCTCGGCGGTGGGGTTCCGCCCCTCCAGCGCAGGAAGGGTGTTCAGCAGGTGGTAGTCCAGGACTGCCAGCCAGGTATCCAGGGCCTTGCCGAAGGCGACCTCGTCGGCTTCGGAGGCCAGTTCCGCCGTGGCCTCCACCTCCCAGTTATGCCCGTGGCGATCCTCCTGGAAGCCAGGAAGGTCATGGAAATGATCGGCCACGAAGGGGCGCTTGAGGGAGAGGGTGAAGGGCATGGCTGAGTATAGCTATCGGCCAGCGGACTGCGGGCATGAGGAACGGCGGATTCCCTGCCGGCTATCGGCCATCGGGATCCAGTTCCTCCCGAAGTGCGTCAAGGTAGGCGGTCATGGTCCGCTGGCGGCTCTCGGCCCGGCGGCGGCCGGCGGCGGTGGTCATGCCGGCGGCCAGCTTGAGGAGCTTCCGCTCGAAGTGATCGAGGCTCCAGGCCTTGTCGTCCAGGTCGCGGGCTTCGCCCCAGGGATCCTCCGGGTGCCAGAGGCCCGCGCCGAAGCTGGCGCCGGTGGCGAAGACCCGGGCGATGCCAATGGCGCCCAGGGCCTCCAGGCGGTCGGCGTCCTGGAGCACGGCGGCTTCGAGGCTGCCGGGCGCCTGGCCCCCGCTCCAACTGTGGGTGGCGACGGCGGCGGCGATGGCGTCGGCCTTGTCCGCCAGGCCCAGCGTCTCCCGGCACCACTGGGGTACCAGGTCCGCGGCCAGGCGGGCGGTCAGGGGCGATTCCGGGTGGTTCTTGGGGCGGTAGACCAGGTCATGGAGGAGGGCCGCGGCCACACAGACCTCGACGGAGGCGGCCTCCTCGGCGGCCAGTTCCCGCGCCAGCCGCGCCACCCGCAGGATGTGGCCCAGGTCGTGGGCTGCGTCCCGGACAAAGGGCTCGCTGGCCAGGTGGGCGCGGAGCTTGGCCAGCAGCGGGTCGAACCAGGGAAAGGGGGAGTCCGGCGTCATGGCTCCAGGCTACCGGTTGTGCCGAGGATCACGATATTTAATATTGAGACTCGATCTCTTTTGGTTAAACTGGGGCTTGAGGTCGGGCATGTTCCTCTGCGTCTGCAACGCCATCACCGATGATCAGGTCGTCTGGGCCGTGCGGGAGCGCGGGGCGGAGTCGGTGGCGGCGGTCTTCGAGGCCCTGGAGGCGCGGCCGGACTGTGGCCGCTGCCAGGACGCCATGGCGGAGGCGGTGCTCGCCATCCGGTCCGGCGAGCCCGTGCGCGTGGGCCACGATCCCATGGCCACGCCCTGGGGCTGCCGCGGCCGATGCCGGCCGGCCTGGGGTCAGGCTGCTGACGTGGCCAGGGCGAGCTGAAAGGGGTTGTGAAGAACCGGCAAAAGTCGCTATCGTGAGCCCCTTTCCAGAGGAGGCTCCATGCAAGGCGACGCCACCCTCATCCAGCACCTGAACCGGCTGCTCCGCAATGAGCTCACAGCCATCAACCAGTACTTCCTGCACGCCCGCATGTGCCGCAACTGGGGGCTCAAGGAGCTGGGCGAGCACGAGTACCGGGAATCCATCGACGAGATGAAGCATGCCGATCGTCTGCTGGAGCGGATCCTCTTCCTGGAGGGCCTGCCGAACATGCAGGACCTGCACAAGCTCCGCATCGGCCAGAACCCCAAGGAGGTCCTGGAGGGCGATCTGGCGCTGGAGATGGATGCCATGAAAGACCTGCGCGAGACCATCGCCTACGCCGAGGGCATCCGGGACTACGTGAGCCGGGACCTCGCCCGGGACATCCTCGCCAGCGAAGAGGAACATGTGGATTGGCTGGAGACCCAGCTCGACCTCATCGGTCAGATGGGCCTGCCGAACTTCGTCCAGCGGGCCGCCGGCGGGATCTCCTGACGGGAGCCCAACACAGGGGTCTCCACCAGGATGGTTGGTGGAGCCGCATGGATGCAGCCATGTAAGATGGGCCTTCCTGGAGGACCCATGCGGAGCCTGACCACGCTGCTGTTGAGCCTGTTGCTGACGGCGGTTGCCTGGGCCCAGAGGGCGGATGCCTCCTTCGACGCCGTGAAGAGCGTGAACGTCGCCTTCCAGAAGGGTGTCGTGGTCTTGACGGTGCCCGCCGGAGCCCACCTGAAGGCCTCCTTCATGGAGGTGACCAAGAAGGGTGGCCCCGGAAGGCTGAAGGTGGGTCCCCTGCCCGCCACGGACGCCAAGGATGAGATCGGGGATGGCATCTGGCACGGCACAGTGCGCATCCCCCTGCGAGGCGAGGGCCTCAGCGGCACCGTAAAGCTCGACGTCACCTATCAGCCCTGCACCGAGGGCGAAGGCGGCGTCTGCTTCCCACCCACCACGCGGACGTTGGAGGTGAAGGCGTCTGAGATTCCGGCTGCCGCGCCCACTGCCGTGGTGGCGGAGAAACCTGCGGTTTCTCCGGTGGAAAAAGCGGCAGAGCCCGCCGTCCCTGCGGCCTCATCTTCTCCCACGGCGCAGGCGGCTGCGCCTGCGCCTGCACCGACCTCGACGCATGATGGCCTGATCTGGTCCCTCCTCGTGGTCTTCCTGGCGGGTATGGGGGCTTCGCTCACGCCCTGCGTCTACCCGATGATCCCCATCACCATGGCCATCGTGGGGGCGAAGGGGGGCGGCAAGGCTCGGGGTTTCGCTTTGTCGGCGGTGCTGGTGCTGGGCATGGCGGTGACCTACACCACCCTCGGCGTGCTGGCGGCCAAGAGTGGCGCGGCCTTCGGTGCCTTCGCGCAGAAGCCGGCCTTCCTCATCCCGGTCTCGCTGCTCTTCGCGGCCTTCGCGCTGTCCCTGTTCGGGGCCTTCGAGATCGCCCTGCCACAGGGCCTCGCCCAGAAGCTGCAGGGCGACGGCACCCGCAAGGGCTTCGGCGGCGCCTTCCTCATGGGCCTGGTGCTGGGGCCGCTCTCAGCCCCTTGTGTCGGGCCTGTCATCGGCGCGGTCCTGGTGGGCATCGCCCAGCGGGGGGACGTCTTCATGGGTGGCCTCCAGCTCTTCGTCTTCGCCCTGGGCATGGGGGTGCTGTTCCTGGCCGTGGGCACCTTCTCGGCGGCGCTGCCCAAGAGCGGCGACTGGCTCACGCGGTTCAAGCAGGGCATGGGCCTGGTGGTGCTCGGCTTCGCAGCCTGGAATGTGCGCCTCGTCGTGCCGGATTGGGCGAACTTCGCCATGTGGACGGTGGTGATGCTGGCGGGCGCGGCGGTGTTCGGCGCCTTCGAGGCGGGTGAGGGCTTGGTGGGCCAGCTGCGGAAGGGCTTTGCCCTGCTGATGCTAGCGCTGGCTCTCCTGCTGGGCGTGCGGACCGTGGAGACCTATCTGAAGGTGGAGCTGCTGCCCAAGGGTGGCGCGGCAGCTGTGGCGGACGAACACGCCGGCTGGATGGAACAGGACCTCGAAGGGGCCCTCGTCAAGGCCAAGGCCGAGCACAAGGTCGTGCTGGTGGACATCTACGCGGATTGGTGCGCCCAGTGCAAGGAGCTGGATGAGAGGACCTGGCCCGATGCCGCCCTGAAACAGTGGATCGCCCAGAACGCCATCCCCATCCGCATCGACACCGACGCCACGCGCAAGGACCTGGCCGGGAAGCTCCAGATCCGCAGCTACCCCACGGTGCTGTTGCTGGATGCCGAGGGCCGAGAATTGCGCCGCATCCTGGGTTTCCAGAAACCCGAGACGATGAAGACCTGGCTGGAGGGGAAAAGCTGAAACAGGATGAACAGGATGAAAAGCTGGATGAACAGGATTTAATCCTTTGCTTCTGAATCCTGTTCACCCTGTCCTGCATTTTATTTCCCGAGGAACCGCTCCAGCGTCTTCGCCAGGTTCTCGCCGCGCAGCTGCGTGCCGCTGGCCACGATCTTGCCGTCGGGACCGATGAGGAGGGGCTTGGGGATGCCCTTCACGCCGTAGGCCTCGGCCACCGGGTTTTGGAAGCCGCCTACGATGAAGGCGTGTTTCCAGGGCATGGGCGAGCCGGGCAGCTGCCGGTAGGGCGCGATGTGTTCGATGCGGCGATCGAAGGAGAGGGACAGGATCTCGAAGGGCTTGTCCTTGAACTTCGCCCAGGCCGCATGCATGAGGGGCATCTCGGCGCGGCAGGGCGGGCACCAGGTGGCCCAGAAATCGAGAAGCAGGTACTTCCCCTTGAAGCTGTCGAGCGTGTAGGTCGTCATCGGGTCGCCCAGGGCCTTGAGGTTGAAGGCGGGAGCGGGATGACCGATGGCCGTCTTGAGTTCGCTGTCGAGGAGTTCCTTCGCCTGCTTGGTCTGCCGCGAATCCGCGAACTCGGACTGGAGCGTGGCATAGGCGGCTTTCCAGGCGGCCTCGTCCTTGGCGTCGAGACGGTCCCAGAAATGCTCGAACAGCAGATGCCGGCGCACGGCCGGGTCGGGATGCTTCTCCCGGGCCTGGGTCACGTAGGGCCCCCAGCCGGGCGTCGTTTCATCGGCGAGCTGGAGGACCAAGGCCGGGTCCAGGCTCCAGGCCGGAGCGGTGGGAGGCACCTCCTTCTGGATCTGGGCCAGGAAGGCGGGTGAGGGTTGGGTCTTGGCCAGCTGCAGGTGGAACAGCTTGCTGACGAGAAGGGCCTGATGAACCTCGGGGCGCTTTTCAAGGGCGAGGCGGGCGTCGAGGTCCGTGATCTCCTTCGCGCAGTCGCCCCTGAAGTCCTTGGTGTTGCCGCCCGCCTTCATGAAAGCGGCGCGGGCTTCCATCACGGACTTGGCCTTCGCACGGGCGGCGTCGAGCACGGCCTGCGCGTCATTCACCGGGGCCTGGGCCTGGAAAGCAGGCAAGGCCGTCATTAGGCAGATCAAGGGCAGCGACATGCATCCTCCGGCGAGTGGTTCGACTTCGCCGCCTAGGATACCTCGGGTGGTGAGGTTACGGCTGACTGGGCTTGGCGGGTTCCGGTGCGGGCGCTGATGCCGGAGCTGTTGCGGGGGCCGGTGCGGGGACTCGCTCCCTGAGGGCCCGCATCAAAGCCTGGCCCACGAAACCATCCTTGTAGCCGATGTGAAGTTCGGCCAGCTTCCCCTGCCGGTCCACCACGAAGAGCACGGGTACGGAATACACCATGTCCATGAAGTTCGAGGGGCCCTCCTTGCCGAGGCCCGGCGTGTAGATGGGCATCTTGCTGGTCTCGAAGAATTGCCGGTTCTTGATGCGGAACTTGCTGATGGCCCGCCAGCCGCCTTCAAGGCCGCCGCCATCCTGCTGGTTCTCGTCGAAGTTGACCGCCAGGATCTCAAAACCGTACTGGCCCCGCTTGGGATAGAGGCTGGCGAATTCCATGAGCATCTTGGCAGAGGGGTCGCAATGGGTGCTCCACAACCCCACCAGCACCACCTTGCCCTTGAGGTTGGCGATGGAGGTGCCCTTGGCCTTCTCGTCATAGGCCGCAAAAGGGGAGACATCCTTGCGTTCCGCCAGGGGGAAGAACTGGTCACCCCACTGGGAATAACGGACCGCGGAGGCGTCCGCCCCGTTGCGGCCGTACTGGCTCTTGTAGTTCAGCTCGGTCTTCTCCTGCATGACTCTTGGGCAAGTCGCGTCGGTTGGACTGTTGGCATTGGTGAAGACCCCCTGGGCACTCAAGGCGAGGCCAGAGCTCACGAGAATCAGGCTGCTCAGCAGACGATGCGACATGGAACACCTCTCGGCGGGGATTGCCCACCACCTTATCGGAAGTTCCGCACCAGATCGAGCCCGGTTTCCGTCCGGCTGAGGTACCAGGTGAGGGCCTGGCCGTCGACCAGGTGCACGGCGGCCTCTGGAAACCGCTTCTGCAGCTCGCCCTGGTGGCGGCGGTTGAAGCGGTAGGGTTCCGTGGGAAGCAGGATCACCTCGGGGGCCAAGGCCGCCAGATCTTCGTCAGATAGCACCGGGTAGCGGTCGGGGCCGATGGGCGTGAAGCCGCCCTGGCGGAGCAGGTCGCCCAGGTAGGTGTCGGGCCCGGCGCTCATCCAGGGCTCCTTCCAGATGAGCACTATGGCCCGGGGGCCCTTGCGGCGGCGGCCCTTCAGGGAGGCTTCCAGGGCGGTGGCGCGGGCCTCGCCGGCCTCGGGCACGCCCAGGCGGAGGCCGAGCTCCCGCAGGGCGACGACGCAGTCTTGCACCGTACGGATCTCCAGGGCCAACCAGGGGATGCCGAGGGCCGTGAGGGCGTCGGCCACGTCTTTCGGGTTCTCGTCCCGTTCGAGGATCACGAGATCCGGCGCCAGGTCCCGGATGCGGTCCAGGTCGGGGTTCTTGGTGCCGCCCACGGCCGGCACGGTGTTGCGGATCCACCTCGGCTCGATGCAGTAGCGCGTGCGCCCCGCCAGCCGCGCCGCCAACCCCCACTGCACCAGCAGCTCCGTGACCGAGGGCACCAGGCTGACGATGCGCTGGGGGCCCGACAGGATCCGGGGGGACCGCCTGCTCGCTTCGCGCGCGAGGTCCCCCCTGGCCCCCACAGGATCTTCAGGCAAAGCCTGATGATCCTGCCTGACAGCTCCTGGTCGGGAAGGGGACGCCGCAGGGCGAGGCGCGCTCTGCCCGGGATCTGCGGTCAGCCTCACCCCCAGGTGCGGGTCCCTCATCTGCCCGAGCCCGGTGGGGCAGAGATCGAGCAGGGGGCAGGCCGCGCAGTCCGGGCGGCGCGCGGCGCAGATGCGACGGCCATGGAAGATGAGCTGGTGGTGCAGCTCGATCCAGTCCTCGCGGGGGAAGAGGCGGCAGAGGTCGGCTTCCACCTTTTCGGGCGTGGTGGCCTTCGATAGGCCCAGGCGGCGCGCCACGCGGAAGATGTGGGTGTCCACGGCGAGGGCGGGCACGGCGAAGGCGTTGGCCAGCACCACATTGGCGGTCTTCTGCCCCACGCCGGGCAGAGCCCCCAGCTCGGCGGGGTCCGAAGGCACCCGGCCGCCATGCCGCGCCATCAGGGCCTGCCCGAGTCCGATGAGATTCTTGGCCTTGTTGCGGAAGAAGCCCGTGGATCTGATGAGGGCTTCGACATCCTCCGGGCGGGCCTCCGCCAGGCTGGCCGCATCGGGGTAGCGGGCGAAGAGGGCCGGGGTGGTGAGGTTCACCCGCGCGTCCGTGCACTGGGCGCTGAGGATGGTGGCCACCACCAGCTGGAAGGGATCCCTATGGTCCAGCGCGCACTGCGCGTCGGGATAAGCGGCGCGAAGCCGGACCTGGAGCTCGCGGGGCTGGGGCTTGGGCGGGCGCATGGGATCAGGATACGGGGAGAAGGGCTCGGACCGCCGCATGGACGCCGGATGGCTAAACTGAAAGGTGAGGTGCCGCATGCCCACCACGCTCACGGGGAAGCTCGACTGCCAGGAAACCGCCCGGCACTACCTGGATCTGGTGCGCTTGAACGTGAAGAAGCTGGGTTTCTCGCCTGGCCTGGGCGTCATCCTCGGCAGCCACGACCCCGGCAGCGTCACCTACCAGCGTTGGCTCATGAAGGACTGCGAGAACCTGGGCATCAACGCCGCGGACCTGCGCGTGGAGAACGGCATGCAGCTGGTGAAGCTCATCGCCCGACTCAACCAGGACGAGAAAACCCACGGCCTGTTCATCTTCTATCCCCTGCGCTACCCGGAAATCAAGGACGACGAGGTGATGGACTTGGTGGATCCCGGCAAGGATATCGAAGGCCTGCATTCCATCAACATCGGCTACCTGAACAAGTACCGGAAGCGCATGGACGATGGCACCCAGCACCGCTGCATGACGCCCTGCACGGCGCGGGCCATCGTGAAGACCCTCAAGCGCGGCTTCGGGGAGGGGTGGCTGACGGGCAAAACGGTGCTCGTGATCAACGACAGCCTGCGCATCGGCCGGCCGCTCACGGCCATGGTGGCCAACCTGAAGGGCACCCCCATCCTCTGCCACGCCGCCACCAACCAGGCGCACCTCGAAGGCTTCATCCGCATGGCCGACGTCATCGTGAGCGCCGTGCCCGCGCCCGGCTACGGAATCAACACCGACTGGATCAAGGACGGGGCCCTTTGCTTCGACCTCAGTGGCGACGGCAACTTCGACTACGAGGCCCTGGACCGCCGCGGGATCCCCTACACCGACACCACCAAGAACAGCGTGGGCAAGGTGACTCGGGCCATGGCCCTGCTGAACCTCACCTACGCGGCGGGGCTGGAGTAGGGACGCGGCGGGGCTGTCGTTGGGGCCGGGCGGAGCCCCCTGCTTCTGACGGCCATCGGCTATGCGTTGGACTGGAAGTTCCAGCCTGCTCTCCTCGACGGCGTGCCCCAATACGCCCGGTTCCGGCTGACGATGCCCTTCCGGTTGCGCTAAGAGTGTGTTTTAGAATTCGCACGGGCCGCGCTGGGAGCGCCGGGCGAGCATGGCTAGGACGGAGCCCGCAGGCATGGTGGTTCCATGTCAAGGGTTCCGGTCGACGCCAGGCGACGCCCGCCGCCCCAGCCCGGAGGGACGGTGGTCAGCCGCGCGCCCAGCTGCGTCACCGCGCTTAGGCGATGTCCCGCATCGCCCTGCACGCGCCTCCTTCCTGGATCACACGGCTGGCCGCCGTCGCGGCTCGCGGGAATTCTAAAACACACTCTAAGGCCGCCACTCCTCGGCCAGCATCCCGTAGACGGCGTGGTCCACATAGCGGTCCGCAAGGCGTTCCGCCTGCCGCAGGGTGCCCTCATGGCGGAACCCCAGGCGCTCGGGGATGGCGCGGCTGCGGCGATTGCGAACGCCGGCCCGGATCTCGATGCGGTTGAGCTGCAGGGTGTGGAACCCGTGGCGCGCCAAGGCCGACACTGCGGCGGTCATCAGGCCATGCCCCTCGACCTCCTGGGCCAGCCAATAGCCGATGGCGGCGCTCCGATTCGCGGGATCGATCCACACGAAGCCCACCACGCCAACCAGGCTTCCCTTCCACCAGAGCCCGAAGGGGAGTGCCGCGCCCAGCCGCGTCTGGGCGCGCACGTGCAGGATGTAGGCGCGGGAATCCAGCACGGTGAGATTGGTGTCGGGCCAGGGCAGCCAATGCCGAAGCCGGCTGCGGTTCGAGTCCACCAGGGCGAACAGGGCTCTGGCATCACGCAGACACAGAGGACGCAGTTCCAGGGCACGCCCGGCCTTGATCGCCTCCGTCACCTCAACCTCCTCACTTCCCGGCGGGGTCCAACTGCGCTGCGGCCCGGCCGGCCCGCCACAGGACCAGCAGCTCGTCCAGGAGGGCGCCGAACTGCTCCAGGCGCATCGCATTGGGACCGTCACTCCAGGCCTTCTCCGGGCAGTCATGCACCTCGAAGAAGAAGCCGTCCACGGCGGTGGCCGCGGCGCGGGCCAGGGTGGGGATCATCTCCCGGGCCCCGCCCGTGGTGCTGCCGAGGGCGCCGGGCTTCTGCACGCTGTGGGTGGCGTCGAAGACCACGGGGCAGCCGGTCTTGCGCAGGTGCGGGAAGCTCTGGAAGTCCACCACCAGGTTCCCGTAGCCGAAGCTGGAGCCGCGCTCGGTCACCCACACGGGCCCATGGCCGGGGACGGACTGGAGTTTCTCGACGCCGTGCTTGAGGTCCCAGGGGGCCAGGAACTGGCCCTTCTTCAGGTTCACCGTGCGGCCCGTGGCGGCGGCCGCCACCAGCAGGTCCGTCTGGCGGCAGAGGAACGCCGGGATCTGGAGCACGTCCACGGCCTGGGCCGCGGGGGCGCACTGGTCGCTCTCGTGCACGTCCGTGAGCACCGGCACACCGTAGCGGCTGCGGACTTCCGCCAGGATGTCGAGGCCCTCGTCCATGCCCGGTCCCCGATGGCTGTCGCGGCTGGTTCGATTGGCCTTGTCGAAGCTGGATTTGTAGATGAAGGGGATGCCTCGGGCCTCCGCCAGATCCCGCAGGCTGGACGCCATCTGGTGGGCGTGATCCCGGCTTTCGATGACGCAAGGCCCCGCGATCAGGAAGAAGCTCTGGCCGGTGAAGGGTCGGGCAAAGTCCATGTGCACCTCTGCCTGCATTTTACCTCTACCTGAGTCATTTACGGGTTGTCATCCGTATTGATGGGTAGTCTTGCACAGTGTTCAATGGATCCATCCAACCCCATTTTCCGGAGTCCAGCATGGTGAAGACGTTGATGGACGACGACCTTAACCGGCGTCTGGTGGCCCTGCTCCAGCAGGAAGGGCGCATGAGCCACGCCGAACTCGCGGAGCGGCTCGGCGTGAGCCGTCCCACCATCATCGACCGCGTGAAGCGCCTGGAGGCCGACGGCATCCTGGCGGGCTACGCGGCCCGCGTGGCGCCCGCGGCCGTGAACAAGCCCAACGTGGCCTTCGTGGCGGTGCGCTACAAGGACAACAACGAGGCCATCGAGCAGCGCTTCATCAAGGCGCTGGAGGACGAGCCCGACATCCTGGAGGCCCACACGGTGGCGGGCGAGGACGCCCTCATGCTGAAGGTGGTGGCGGACACCCCCGCGGGCATTGCCGAGCGTCTGCGCCGCATCCGGGCCCTGGGACCCATGGTCACCACCCGCACCACCATCGTGCTGGAGACCCACTGGGAGAAGGCCGGCCCCAGCCCCTTCCCCGCCGACGGCCAGGGGAAAAAGGCCAAGAAGTGATCGCGCAAACCCCTGAGCCGCCCTACCTCGCCGTCATCTTCAGCAGCCAGCGCACCCCGGGCGACCAGGGCTATGCGGCCATGGCCGAGCGCATGGTGGAACTCGCCAGCGCGCAGCCAGGCTTCCTCGGCGTGGAGAGTGCCCGCGACACCGACGGCTTCGGCATCACCGTGTCGTACTGGAAGGATGAGGCCTCCATCGCGGCCTGGAAGGCCCACGCGGAGCATGCGGTGGCCCAGCGCCTGGGGCGGGAGCGGTGGTATGGCGCCTTCCACCTGCGGGTCTGCCGTGTGGAGCGTGCGTCCGGCGTTGGAGCCAAGCCGGGATTGTCCTGATGCTCGCTTGGCTCGCCTACCTCACCGTGGCGGTGGTGTGGGGCTCGACCTACTTCGCCATCGCCCTGGGCCTGGAGTCCTTCACGCCCTACGGCATGGTGGCGGCGCGGTTCTCCGTGGCCTCACTGCTGGCGCTGGGCCTGGGGCGACTGCGCCGGGAGTCCTGGCCCTCCGCGAAGGAGGTGGGCCACCTCATGATCGTGGGGGCCCTGCTGCTGGGTTGTTCCAACGCCCTGATCTCCTGGGCCGAGTTGCACGTCTCCTCGGGCCTGGCGGCGGTGCTGGCGGCTCTGGTGCCCCTGTGGCTGGCCGTGTTCTCCATGGCGAAGCAGCCGCTGGGGACCAAAGGCTGGTTGGGGCTCCTCCTGGGCCTGGCTGGCGTCTGCGTGCTGGTATGGCCCGCCGGTGGCGTGCGGGTCCACGGGGGAAGCCTGATCGCGCTGATCGTCGCGCCCATCCTCTGGTCCTGGGGCACGCTCCACGGCAAGCACTTCGTCCACGGCGGCGGACTGCTGACCAACGTCGGCATCCAGATGGCCACGGCCGCCGTCATCGGCCTCGCCGCCGCGCCGCTCCTGGGCGGGTTCCTGCGCGGCCCGCTCACGCACAAGGCGCTCGCGGCCGTCGCCTACCTGGCCCTGTTCGGCTCCATGCTCGCCTTCTCCGCCTACATCTACCTGGCCAAGGCTTGGCCCCCCGCCAAGATGGGCACCTATGCCTACCTGAACCCGTTGGTGGCCGTCCTGCTGGGCAGCCTCGTGCTGCACGAAGCTTTCGGCCTGCGCCAGGTGGTCGGCATGGCCATCATCCTCGGCGCGGTGGCCCTGGTGCAGGTGCGGGCGAGAAGAGCGGATGGGGCGGCCTGAGCCACCTTTCCTTCAGCTGAGAGCACTACATCTGGGCCTTCAAATTGAAGGGACCGATAACTCATCTTGATAGAAAGTGGTGCTAAACCAGTTGATGTTTTGTTATTTAAATATTGGTAATAAAAAGTTTATAAATCGGATCGAATATTGCCCAAGGACCCGTTGATGTGATTGGACCGTTGTGCCCGTCAACAACAAATCCGAGGGGACTTCATGGCCTACGAGCCGAAGAACTATGAGCACTTGAAGGGCGGAGTCATGAAGGGGTTCAGCGACAGCCAGCTGGACCTGCTCCTGGTGTTGGATAGCTGGGAGCACGCCTTCATGGTGGACTACGGCATCAAGCGGCCCGAGTACATCAACGCCTTCATGGACAACATCAAGTGGAGTGAAGTGTCCCGGCGTTTCGATGAAGTGAGCGCCGGAGGAAGGAGACCGTAGCCATGAGCAGCGGATCCATTGAAACGGGACTGTCCAGCGAGGCCCTCAACATCCATCGGGCCCTCGCCAGCCTGCAGGAGGAGCTGGAAGCCATCGACTACTACCACCAGCGGGTGGATGTGGCCGAGGACGAGGCCCTTAAGGCCGTGCTGGCCCACAACCGGGACGACGAGATGGAACACGCGGCCATGTTGCTGGAATGGCTGCGGCGCGCCCTGCCCGGGTTCGACCTCCAGCTGAAGACGTTCCTGTTCACCTCGGAGTCCATCCCGGCCCTGGCGGGGGGGAGTAAAGCACCAGCAGCCAACAACGGCACGGGGTTGGGCTTGGGGCCGTTGAAATGAGCGGGCGTTAAGGCCCAGGAGGAGCGGTCATGGTCGACATACTCAGGCGTGAGATGGCACCCATCGTGGACGAGGCCTGGCAGGAGATCGAATTGCAGAGTTCGCGTCTCCTGAAAGGGAATCTCTCCGGCCGGAAGCTGGTGGATTTCAGGGGCCCCCATGGCTGGTCGTTCGCAGCCGTGAACCTCGGAAGGCTGGAGGTGGGCGCTGAAGATGCGGCGACCGGCGTGGCCTGGGGCCTGCACAAGGTGCTCCCGCTGGTGGAGATCCGGGTGCCCTTCACCTTGAAGGTCTGGGAACTGGATGACGTGGCCCGGGGCGCCAAGAACCCGGACCTGAGACCCATGATCGAAGCCGCACGGAAGGTGGCGGTCTTCGAGGAGACGGCCCTCTACCGCGGGTTTGGTGGGGCCAGCATCCAGGGCATGCTCGAAGTCTCCAGCCATGCGCCGGTGCCTCTGAGCTCCGATCGAAGCAAGCTGACAGAATCGGTGGAACTGGCCCTGCTCGCCATCCAGGAGGCGGAAATCGGTGGGCCCTTCGCGCTGGTGCTGGGCACCGAGCCGTACAAGTGGTTGATGGCGGGGGAGCCCAGTGCCTACCCCTTGCGCGAGCGCATCAAGGCCCTGGTCACCGGCGGCATCCACTGGAGTCCGGTCCTGGATGGCGGCGCCGTGCTGTCGCGCCGGGGCGGCGATTTCGAGATGACCGTGGGCCAGGACGTGGCCATCGGCTACAAGATGCACACCGCCCGGGAGGTGGAGCTGTACTTCACCGAATCCTTCACGTTCAGGGTGCTGGACCCCGCAGCCGCTGTGGAGCTGAAATTGAAAGCAGCCGCTCGTTCTAAGTGAACGCGATCCAACCGGCCGTTCCGGCAGGGACTGGGGAAGGCTGATCTTCCGGGGGAACGCCGGGATGGCTTCCAGATCGTGGAACAGCTTGCCCATCACCTTGTGGAGGGACGCCTGGAGCTGGCGGTTGCGCCGATTTTGTTCCGCAGGCGGAAAGGCGGCCAGCTCCCGGCGGGCCCACAGCACGTAGTAGGTCTCCTGCCAGAGCGGCTTCTCCTCGCCGGCACGGATGACCCGCGCCTCCACCACGGCCGGGCTGGACCACCGGCCCACGAGGACCGAGCCGCCGATCCAGAAGGCGCTCTCCTCCACCAGCTCGTAGGCCCCGAGGCCCACGGCCAGTCGCGGGTCGTGGGCCAGCAGGCCCACCCCCACGCCCCAGCCGACGCCGCTGGCGATGCCCCAGGCGATGTACTTGGCTCGCACTTCGCCCAGGCTGGTGATGGTGAGGTCCAGGCGCAGGTCCGCGGCCGGATCCAGGCGCAGGCCCCGGGCGGCGGCTTCTCCGCGCAGGTCCGCCTCGAAGGCCGCGCGCTGGCCCTCCAGGGCGGCCCGGCGCGTGGTGGGCGTGTCCACCTCCCCTTCAGGATCCTTCAGGCGGGCCAGCTTCCGGCTGTGGTCCTCGAGACGGACGGTCAGGGCTAGGGAAGGTGGGCCGTGCTCGAGTTTCAGGTCCGCCAGCGGCGATCGGCAGGCAAGACCCACCAGCCCGAGGGCCGCAAGCAGGAGGGCGCGGCCCCTCATGCGGCGGGGCTTCCCTTCAGCAGCCTCCAGGCCACGGCCGCCAGGGCCAGCACAACGATTCCGGCCACCCATGGCATCCAGGGCCGGGCGCGCTCATCGGCGCCGATGCGGTGGGGGATGCCCTGCGGATCCGGCTCGCTGGGACCGAGCGTCAGGGGCGCGGCCGAGGCGAGGGTGCGCAGGGAGGGGAGGGCGCCCAGGTTCCCGGGGGCGGGTTTGGGCTCACCGCCGAGGTGCAGCGAGTAGGACTGCCCGGCCTCCACGGGAAGGATCAAGGTCTGCCTCCGGATCAGGACCCGCAGGCTTTGCGGGGTGGCGCCTTCGGGCAGGCTGAGGGTGATCGTCTTCGCGAGCCTGGGGGCGAGGGCGATCCGGGTGGAGCGGGTGCGAAGGGCCGGGAGGTTCCACACCAGGTCGCCGCAGGCCCAGGTTTGCTCGGTCTCCGGGCTTTCGCCCAGGTGGATATCCGGGGCCAGGGGCGCGGCGGGCGGCGCCAGCACCAGCTCCAGGCCCACCACGCGCTCGGTATCCGGCAGCGTCAGCCGCCAGGTGCGGGGTCGGCCGGGCTCGGGTGCCAGCGTTCCGTCCAGGGCCAGTTCCGTTTCCAGGGCCTCAGGCCGTGTTTCGGCGCGGGCGGAAAGGCCGCGGATCCGCGGAGCCTCCCCTTGGGATGCCAACAGCGTCAGCCGGTAGCGCTGGCCGTCCCAGGGCAGATCCAGCGTGTGGCGACTGCCCGAAGGCGACAGATCGTAGAGATGAAACGGCGACACCGGATCGTAGGCGATGAAGGCGCCGCCATCGCCTCCATCCTCGCGTCGCCGCTCGGCCTTCACCTGGGCCACCCATGGCGCGTGTCCGTCGAGCTCGAAATCCAGCTTCAGTGTTTCCCGTTCGCCCACTTGCCAGCCTTTGGGGAGCTTCAGGGAGAACTCCACTGTGGGTCGGCCGTCGCCGTCCTTGCCGGTCAGCAGATGTTTCAGTGGCAGGGTGCGGGCTTCCCACAGACCTTCCCGCGCCTCCAGGAAGGGGATGCTGCGCCCGGCGGAGTCGCCGATCCAGGCGCCCTGCAGCTGGCGCTGGGCGTCCGCGTCCAGGGGCAGGCGCGCCCACCCGCTGGCGGCGGTCGGCGGGATGGGGCGGCGATGCAGGGCGGCGGTGTCTTCGCGGGCGCAGGCGAGGCAGAGCAGGGAGGCGAGGAGGAGGGCCGGTTTCATGCGTTCTCCCCGGGATGACGCCGATGCGCGAGGATGGCGGCCGCCATGCCGATGGCGCCCACACCCAGGAAGGCCAGGGCGCGCAGCGGCGTGTCCGCGCGGTCCAGGTCCGAGACGATGAGCTTGAAGCTGGCCAGGCCCATCCAGGCGTAGCCGGCGGCGAGCAGGGCCCGGCGGGCTGCCTCGCGCTGCCCCAAGCCGCGCATCCACTGCCAGGCCCCGGACAGGGCCCAGACCAATGTCATAGCGATGGAGGCAGCCCGGGAGGGACCCCAGCCCCAGCGCTGGGGGCCAGGGGCCTGCAGCCAATGGACCAAGCGCGCGGCCTCGAAGGCCAGGGTCACGTTGGCGGTCAGCTCCAGGGCGAGGAAGGCGATCAGGCCGAGCGGACCACCCCTTCGCGTGAGCAGGAACCAGGCGACGGAGGCCAGGGCCCCTTCCGCAAAGGCCGCATTGAAGAAGGGCGTCAGTCCGCCGCCCTGGAAGAACAGGCCGTCCAGGCCATGGACCGCCCAGCGCACCGTGGTCAGCAAGGCCATGCCGGCCGCCAGCCAGCGCAGGGCAGTGGCTTCCTGGGCGAAATCACCGGCCTCGGCCTTCAAGGAGGCCCAGGCCAGGCCCAGCGCGAAGGCCCCCCAGAGCGGGCCCACCCAGCGCCAGGCCAGGGCCACAGGCACCGCCAGGGCCAGGTGCCCTGTGGCCAGGGCCAGGAGGCCCCAGTCCGCCTGACGGCTCCCCAGGCGGCCCCGCAGCGGCTTCACCAGGGCCAGGTTCAGCGCGGCGAGGACAAGCACCGGCAGGGCGAAGGCTTCCGGGGCGAGGTCCAGGCGCTTCCACAGCAGCCATCCGTACGAGGTGGCCAGGATCGAGGCGATGAGCCAGAGCACCGTGGGCGTACCGGGTTTCTCCTCCCGCCCCGGCAGCCAGGCCCAGCAACCGGCCAGGGCCAGGTGGAGCACCAGCAGGCCCGCCAGCAGCGGGGCGTCGGCCTTCAGCACCTCGGCGCAAGCAGAGAGTAACAAGAGCCAGGTGCCGATGAGCGCCGTCCAGCGGGCGCCATGCCAGGCGCCACCGACTCCTGCGAGGTAGGGCACCGCCAGGGTGGCGGCCATGAGCACGGCGAGGTAGATGGTCAGGGCCACTTCGTGGTGGCCCCCCTGGCTGAAGACCAGGGGCGCGACCAGGCCTGAGATCAGGGCCACCGTCAGGGCGCCGCCGCTGCGACCGCGGGCCGCCAGTCCGCCCGCCACCAGCGTGACCAGCGCCGCCGCAGCCAGGCCAAGGGCGGCGGGGTAGAAGTGGTAGGCTATGGCCCCGGCGCGGAAGGTGAACTGGAGAGTGCCGAGGCCCGCCAGCAGCAGGGCCACGCCCAAGCGCCGGTTGTCTCCGAGAATCAGCTTCGCGGCCATGGCGGCGATGGCCCCTCCGGCCAGCAGGCCGAGGAGGAAGCGCAGCTCGGCGCCAAGCCAGCCCTGCTGGATGGCCCAGCGGAAGAAGAAGATCGCGCCCACGAGGAAGATGGCCGCCCCGGCACCGGCGATCCAGACCACCGGGGACAGCTCTTTCCGGGGAGGGGCGGCAGGCGCAGGCCGCGGCCGCGCCGGGGCCGGCAACGGCGCGGGTGCCTGCTGCCGCTGAAGGAGCCAGGCCACCTGGGCCTCCAACTGCGACACCCGGTCAGCAAGGTCCTGCGGTCCGGCTTGATCCTGCGGAAGGTCGGCCATGCTGTCTCCATACGGAAGCGTATGGAATCATGCAATGGGGGTCCGGCCCTTGTCAATCGGCCCGAGGAGTCCCGAACAATCAGCCGATGACGCGGTCCCGGCCCTCGGCCTTCGCCTGGTAGAGGGCCTTATCCGCCCGGTCGAGCATCCGCTCCATCGTGTCCGCAGAGCCCTCCCAGGTGGCGATGCCGATGCTCAGGGTCACGCGGTCGTTCTGGGGGAGGCCGGGCAGGGGTTCCAGGGCGACATGCTCGCAAAGCCGTTCGGCCAGCGCCCGGATGCCCTCCAGGTCCGTCTGGGGGCCGTAGGCCAGGAACTCCTCGCCGCCGATGCGGCCCAGTTGATCCACCTTCCGCAAACCGAAGGACATGCGTTGCGCCATGACGCTGAGCACCTGGTCGCCGATGGCGTGGCCGAAACGGTCGTTCACGGCTTTGAAGTGGTCGAGGTCGATCAGCATCAGGGACAGGCTTTGCCCGAAGCGCGCGCACTGATCCACCTCGATCTTCAGCATGTCTAGGATGTGGCGCCGGTTGAACAGGCCCGTCAGAGGATCGCGGATGGCCTGGTGGTACAGGCGGAGCCGCGAATCCTCCAGCGTGAGGAGGCGCCCCAGTTCCTCGTTGGCGATCTCGAACAGGCGTTCGTACTCTTCGACGGAGCGGCGCTCGGCGAAGAAGCCGAGGGCACCCACCGCCGGGTAGCCGGGCAGGAGGGCGGGCACCACCCGCATCACCGGGTCCCGAAGGGTACGGCGGCGCTCCTCGCCATCATCGACTGGATGCCAATGGCACTCCGCGTGAACCCCGACCGGGCCGAACTCGAGGGCGGCGGTTTCTAGTGCCTTCCGGTCCTCGTCGCTGGCGGAGGCGCCATGGACACCGTGGCAGACGGTCCCCTCCTCGCCCATGTAAGCCACCAGGAGCGCGCCGGGCAATATGAGCTCCTGGAGGATCTCGATGAAGCCCCGAATCAACCGCAGCGTGTCATGTTCGACGGTATAGAGCCGGGAGATGGAGTCACGCAGGGCGGTCTCCACCACCCGCTGCTCCAGGGCCTGCGCCAGACGGCGCTGGATCGCATCGACGCCGAAGTTCTCCTGGGCCAGGCGGGGCGTGCCGGGAAGCGGGCGCAGGCGGTCGCTCTGCTCGACGAGGGAGATGGCCGCTTCCACCACGTGGTCCAGATCCCGCCCTTTCACCAGGAAGCGGTCGGCACCGCAGGTCTTGGCCCAGAAGCGCGCCAGGCCTACGCCCTGGGCTGTCAGCAGAAGAACCGGCAGGTTGCGCGTGGCCCGATCGTCCTTGAGCAGGCGGCAGAGCTGATAGCCGTCCAGGAGGGGCATGACGCAATCGCTGACCACCACATCCGGACATTCGGTGGCGAGGACAATGAGAGCCTCGGCGCCGTTCTTGGCCTCGAGGGTGGTGTGCCCGTTCCGCTGGAAGAGGTGGTGGAGGAGGCTCAGCTGGATAGGGTTGTCGTCCACCAGGAGGACCTGGAGTGTCTTGGAGGCCTTGGGGGCGGCAATCGTCATGGGGTCCAGTACCGGGAAAAGAGAATCGGGCCGTGACTTCGGTCCGGGCCATCCGTGGGCCGGGCATGGGATGCTGAGGCCGGGAGGTTGCCCCATCATGGCCAGCGTCGGGTGGAAAGAACAGAGAAAGGTGTGTCCGTGGATGCACCCCTGATCCTGGCCCTGGGGCAAGCCTGGCTCCGCGAGCGGGGAGAGCTTCCCCTGGAGGCCGTCTGGGCCTCGGGCCGGGCCCTGGGCCTGCGCTGGGCCGGACGCAAGCATTCCGAGGGTTGGGTGCTGCTGCTGCAGCCGCGGCCCGAGCTGTGGCTGCTGGGGGTGGACCACCCCGCCTGGACGCGCCTCCAGGCGGAAGCGCCCAGGGAGAGCGGGAAGGTCTGGGCCCCATTTCTGGTGGGAGCCCGGCTGAAGGCCGTGGAGGGGGATCCCCGGGAACGCTGGCTGGGCCTGCACTTCCAGCGGCGGGCCATCACCGGGCGCCTGGAGACCCTGCGCCTCGCCTTCCAGGCCATCCCCGGCCGGGCCGGCATCCGGGTGGATGGCCTGGATGTGCAACTCCCCCGCCTGGGCTTGGGGTCGCCCTTCCCTGCGGCGGCGCCGGAACCGCAGGAAGAGCCACCTCCCTATCGACGCTGGCGGGAACAGTGGGGCCCCGACCTGGACCGCGCCCTGGCGGGGGAGATCCCTGAGGTGCTCGAGGGCGAGGGCAGTCTGCTGGACCGGCACCGGGCCTGGTCCGAAGCCCGGGCGGAGGCGCTCATCCTCCAGCCCGCCAAAGCCGCCGCGGAACGGAAACGCCAGACCGAGGCCGCCCGGATGGAACGCCTGGCCCAGGCCCTGGCCCGGGACCGGACGAAGCACTTGGCAGTGCTGCCCCTGAAAGTTCAGGCCCAGCGCCTGTCGGGGGAACTCTACCGGTTGAAGGGCGTCACGCGGGAAGCGGTGTTGCTGGATGGGACCCGGATCCCGCTGCCGGAGGGGGCCCCGGTGGAGACGGCCGTCCAGACCTGGTTCGCGGCGGCCAAGAAGGCTGAGCGGGGCCTCTCACGGGTGGCCGAACTGGAAGCGGAACTCGGGGCCGAGCGGGCCGCCTGGGCGAAGCGGATGGAGGCGGAAAGCGGAGGCCTTGCGCCTGGGCCCCTTCCCGCGAGACAACCAATCGGGAAGGGCGCGGCGAAGGGCCAGAGCACCTCGAAGGGCAAGGGGACGAAGCGGATGCAGGCAGAAGGCAAGCGCAAGGATGGAAAGGGCGTGGCCTTCCGGAGCGTCATGGTGGACGGCTTCGAGGTTCTCATCGGCAAGGGCGATGCTGAGAACGACCAGCTCACCTTCAAGGTGGCCGAGAACACGGACTTCTGGCTGCACGTGGCCAGCGTACCGGGCAGTCACGTGGTCATCCGCAACCCCGACAAGCTCAGCGAGCTGCCGCGGCATGTGCTGGAGCGCGCCGCCGAGCTGGCCGCCTACCACAGCAAGGCCCGCGACGGCGGCAAGGTGGAGGTCCACCTCGCCCGCATCGCCGACATCAGCAAGCCCCGCGGCTTCGCACCGGGCAAGGTGATCCTCAAAAAGTGGATTGGCATCCGCGTTTATCCCAAACCGTGACCAGAATCGGAGAAGGGCGGATGGAGCGCAAGCGATGTCTCGCGTATCGCCGCAGGCGATATGGAGAAGAAATGGGTGAGTATCCGCGTCTATCCGAAGCCGTAGCCCGGTAGCTAGCCCACCTTCACCGCGAAGGGCTTGAAGCCGGCCTTCTTCAGCTTCTCGGCGGCCTTGTCGATGGCCGCGCGGTCGGCGGACTTGGCGAGGCGCACCTTCACCTGGCCCTTCTCCTTGTGGGTGGTGGTGGCGAAGCCCGCGGCCTTGGCCTTGTCGGCCACGCGCTTGGCCTCGGCCGGATCGGAGGTGGCGACCAGCTGGAGGGTCCAGGTGCCGCCTTCGGCCGGCGCGGCCTCCGCCTTCGGCTCCACCCTGGGCGCCGCGGCGTCCACCCGTGGCGTCGCCACCAGCTTGTCCGGCCCGTCACCCTCGAAGATCTTGAGCTGGTCCAGCAGGGGCTCGGGGAGATCCTTCAGTTCCTCCTCCACGCCGCGCTGGGCGGGACGGCGCAAGGCCGCGCCCTGCTTGCCCACCTGGACCCCGAGAACAAACGCCAGGGTCACCAGGCCCACACCCACGCCCGCCACCCAGAGGATGGATTGGCTGCCGATGCTGATCTGGTCGCGCTGGATCATAGGCTTTCCAGCCTAACCCCTTCGAGAAGGGCGGCGAACTGGGCTCCGGAACTGGCGGGGGCGGTGACCAGGATCCGGTCCACAGGTTCCAGCAGGGCCGTGGCCAGCAGCTGCCCGCCCGAGCCGCCAAACTCACCCCAGAGGGTCTTGGGAAACCGGGGCATGGGCCAGTCCGGGTGGGCTGCCGCCAGGTGAAGCTCGGCAGCATCCAGTCGAGCCTGACCGTTGCCGCCGCCGATCCAGCGGGTGGGCGAATTTCCGTCAAGCACCTGATCCACCGCTTGGGCCAGGGCCTGGGTGCGCTCGTCCTTCTCATTCCCAGGCGTGGACCGGCTGGCCAGATCCTGCAGGGTCGCCCGGGGCCGGACGCCGCGAGCCTTGGCCCCATCCTGCGTTTCCAGCAGGAAGGCCTGGGCGCCCTCGCCCAGCAAGAAGCCCCGGCCTGACCCGACCTCCGGGTTTCCGTGGCGATCCAGCAGGCGGGCTCCGCCGCAGAGATCGAAGAGCAAGGGGAAGAGGCCGTCCGCCCCGAGGACGAGGGCGGCGTCGACAAGGCCGGCGCGCAGCCAGCGGCTCGCCTGATCCAGGGCTGTGAACGTGGCGTTCTCCCGGTCCACGAAAGTCACGCCGGGGCCCTTGAGGCCGAAGGCCAGGGCCAGATGGCCGCTGGCGGCGTTGGCCACGGTGTTGGGGAAGATCAGGGGGGAGGCACCCTCGGGGCCCCGCTGGAGGTAGGGGCGCATGAAGGCTTCGCTGGCCTCGCTGCCGCCGCTCATGGTGCCCACCGCCACGGCGATCCGCTCGCCTCCGCCCCACAGGTCCGCCTTCGGATCGAGCCCCGCGTCCAGGAAGGCCTGGTGGGCGGCCACCCAGGCGAACCGGGAGGCCCGGTCCAGGCGGCGCAGCTGCATGGGTGGGATGATGCCGGTGGGGTTGAACGCAGTACTGGCCGCGCCCCGGCCGTGCCCCAACGTTTCAGGCAATTCCGCGAAGTAGGGCACGCCGGAGGCGAGGCTGCCGCGGGCGGCCTCGAGGCCATCCCCGCAGGGCAGCACCAGGCCGAGGCCCGTGATGACTAGGCCGTCGCTCATGCGCCACCCCAGCGGCCCAGCAGCAGGCTCACGTTGTTGCCGCCGAAGGCGAACGCATTCACCAGCGCCGCCCGGAGCCGCCGTTCCTTCGCCACCAGGGGGGTGCAGTCCAGGTCGCAGACCGGGTCGGGGTCCTCGAGGCGCAGGGTGGGGCTCACCGCCTGGTCGCGCAGCGCCAGCAGGGCGGTGGCTGCCCCGAAGGCCCCGGCGGCACCCAGCGTATGGCCGAACTGGCTCTTGGTGCTGGTGACGGAAACGGTGTCGGCCGCCGGGCCCAGGGCCCCGCGAATGGCCAGGCATTCGGCGCCATCGTTGGCGGGAGTGGCCGTGCCGTGGGCGGAGACCAGATCCACACCGGCCGGGTCCATCCGCCCCATGCGCAAGGCCATGGTCATGGCCCGGGCCGCGCCTTCCCCGGCGGGATGGGGGGCCGTGGCATGGTGGGCGTCCATGCTGGCGCCGTAGCCCAGCACTTCCCCGTAGATTGTGGCGCCCCGGGCGAGGGCCCGGTCCAGGGGTTCGAGGAGGAGCTGCGCCGCGCCCTCGCCCAGGTTGAGGCCCGCCCGGTCCCGGCTGAAGGGCCGGCATTTCCGGGCATCCACGGCCTTCAGGCAGGAGAAGCCGGCGTAGGTGGTGCGGCAGAGGCCTTCGGCCGCCCCCGCCACGGCCAGATCCAGTTCGCCGGCGGCGAGGCGCTCCCAGGCCTGGCCCAGGGCCAAGAGGCTGGACGAGCAGGCGTTCATGATGGTGCCCCGGGGACCTTCGGCCCCCAGGCGGCGGGCCAGGGCATCGGTGACCGTGCAGGGGCTCTGGAAGGCGGGTTCCACGGCCCGGCCCCGCCGTCCGGCCAGGCGGTCCTGCAAGTAGGCCTCTGCCACAGGCAGACCGCTGGTGCCCGCACCCTGGAAGACCCCGATGCGGGCCGGGTCGCCACCCAGTTGAAAGCCGTCCAGCGCCTCCTCCAAGGCCAGCAGGGCCATGCGTTCGCAGAGGGTCTGATGCCGCAGGGGACCGAGAGGTACCTGGCCCGCGATCTGCGCGGGCTCCGCTGGCAGGTCCAGCCGGGTGAGGGGGCCCAGGCCGTCGCGCCCTTCGAGCATGGCGGACCAGGTGCCCTCGCGGTCCAGCGCCAGCGAACTCACGAGGCCGAGGCCCGTCACGACGACGCGGTTCATAGCCGCTTCACCAGCAGAGTGGCGGAGCAGAGCTCGCGGCCTTCGCAGGTCACCTCGCCCTTCAGCTTCATCAACCCGGCGAAGGCACCTTCGGAGGTCACCTCCAGCCGCAGCCGGTCGCCGGGAAAGGCGGGGGCCCGGAACCGGGCATCCTTGACGCCAGCCAGGAAGATGGCCGCGCCGTGGAGGGTTTCGGCTTCCAGGAACCCGCCGGCCTGGGCGAGCATCTCCAGCAGCAGCACGCCAGGGACCAGGGGGCGGTCTTCGAAGTGGCCCTGGAGGTAGGGCTCGCCGTTCGTCACGAGCTTTTCCGCCACCACGCGCACGCCCGGTTCCCGCTCCAGCACCCGGTCCACCAGGAGGAAAGGGAAGCGGTGCGGCAGGTGGGCCGGAATGTCGGTCATGGGTGCTTCAAACTTTGGCGTGCTCGGCGATGAAGTCGGTGAGGGCTTCGACGGACTTGAACGCCTTCAGGCCCGCGGCCTCGTCCTCGATCTTGACCCCGAACACCTGCTCGATGCCCAGGACCAGTTCCAGGGCGTCGATGGAATCCAGCCCCAGTCCATCCCCGAAGAGGGGGGCCTGGTCTTCGATCTGGTCGGGGGTCATGCCTTCGAGCTTGAGGCGCTCGATGATCATTTCTTTGACGCGCAGCTTCAAGTCGCTCATGAGATTCCCGGCAGAACGGTGGAAAGATCCCCCTAGATCCTAGCCGACGCTTGCGTCGGCAGGGAATTCTATCCTTAACGGGAGGCCCCGGTGGGGTTGTGATATTGGCACGGTTTCGGGATCTCCAAAGGGCGCTAAGCTGGATCTTCGCGGAAACCTCCGCCCGAGAGCGCCATGGCCCATCCCGCATCGCCTTTCCTGCCGATCCTGATCCTGCTGCTGGTCGCCGCCGTGACGGCCATCGCGATCCTCGTGCTGTCGGGCAAGGTGTTGCCCCTGCTGAAGCCGAACAACCCGCAGGAAGCCAAGCTGCGGCCCTACGAATGCGGTGTGCCGCCCCTGCAGGACGGTGCCCGGCACAAGTATTCCGTGAAGTTCTACCTCACCGCGATGCTGTTCATCCTGTTTGACGTGGAAGCCGCATTCCTGCTGCCCTGGGCCGTGAACTTCAAGCATGCCCTCTGGACTTTCGCCGCCATGTTGAGCTTCATGGCCACCCTGCTCGTGGGCTTCATCTACGCCTGGGGCAAGGGCGCCTTCGAGTGGGAGCACTGATCATGGCCGAGATGAACATCAACGACGCGGTGGTGACCACCCGTCTGGACGCGGTGGTCAACTGGGGTCGCAAGAACAGCCTGTGGCCGCTGCCCTTCGGCACCGCCTGCTGCGCCATCGAGTTCATGAGCATGATGGCGTCCAAGTACGACATGAGCCGGTTCGGCGCCGAGGCCATGCGCTTCAGCCCCCGCCAGAGCGACATGATGCTGATCCTTGGCACCGTCACCAACAAGATGGCCCCCATCCTGCGCACCATCTACGCGCAGATGGCCGAGCCCAAGTGGGTGATCTCCGTGGGCGTCTGCGCCTCCTCAGGTGGCATGTACCGCACCTACGCGACCCTCCAGGGCGTGGATCGGGTGATCCCCGTGGACGTCTACGTCCCCGGCTGCCCGCCCCGGCCCGAGAGCATGATCTACGGCGTCATGAAGCTGCAGGAGAAGATCGAGAAGGAATCGCTCTCCATGCGCAAGGACCACATCGCACGGTTCTACGAAAGCCTGGCCCGGCAGGATGCCATCCAGGCGGAACAGGGCCTCACGGGCCAGCAGACCATCCGCAACATGCTGATGGATGCCGCCGAGCGCGGCGCTGGCACGATCTTTTAGGACGGTGCGACCATGATCATCGAGCACATCGACGCACAGCTGCCGGCCGCCGTCACGGACCGCCACGATTTCCGCGGCGACCAGACCATCGTGGTGGCGAAGGCGAACCTCCTTGCGCTGGTGGACCTGCTCCACCGCGAGGGCTTTCAGTTCCTGGTGGACATCACGGCGGTGGATTGGCCCGAGCGGCCGAATGCCGAAGGCGCCGCCGCCGCTGGGCGGTTCGACGTGGTCTACCACTGGCTCAACCTCGCCAGCCAGGAGCGCTTGCGGGTGAAGGTGCCCGTGGCCGACGGCGAGACCGTGCCCACCCTGGCGGGCCTGTTCAAGACCGCCAACTGGTTCGAGCGCGAAGTCTTCGACCTCTTCGGCATCTGCTTCGAAGGGCACCCGAACATGAAGCGTCTGCTCACCTGGGACGACTTCCCCGGCCATGCCTTGCGCAAGGACTTCCCCCTGGATGGCGGGGACCCCTTCTGCATGGAAGGCTGCACTGCCCCCTACAACAACGGCGAACGGGCAAGGGGTTGAGGACATGACCATGGATTCCATCGCCATCTCCCGCCAGCAGAACTCGCCCGCGACGGGTCCCCGCTCCGAAGGATCCACTGGATCCTCCTCCGCGACCCGTCATGCGAGCGACGGCGATCACATGATCGTCAACCTGGGGCCGTCGCACCCCACCACCCACGGCACGCTCCGCATCATTCTCGAACTCGAGGGCGAGACGATCCTGAAGGCCACCCCGGAGATGGGCTACCTCCACCGGGGCGTGGAGAAGCTGGGCGAGAGCCTCAGCTACCAGCAGTTCATCCCGCTCACGGACCGCCTGAACTATTGCAGCTCCATCATGAACAACGTGGGCTACACCTGCGCCGTAGAGAAGCTGCTGGGCATCGAGATCCCGAAGCGGGCGCAGCAGATCCGGGTGCTCGTCTCCGAGCTGGCCCGCATCGCGGACCACATCGTGTGCGTGGGCGTGAACGCCGTGGACATCGGCGCCTTCACCGCCTTCCTCTACCTCTTCCGGCAGCGCGAGACGGTCTACGACCTCTTCGAGATGGCCGCAGGCCAGCGCCTGCACACCAGCTTCACCCGCATCGGCGGCCTCTTCCGGGACATCCCCGAGGGGTTCGTGCCCCTCTGCGAACGCTTCCTGGTGGAGTGCGAGGCCTCCGTGGACGAGTGCGAGCGCCTGCTCACGCACAACCCCATCTGGCATGACCGCACCAAGGGCATCGGCGCCATCAGCCCCGAGGACGCCGTGAATTATGGCTACTCGGGCCCCTGCCTGCGCGCCGCCGGCGTGCCCCAGGATCTCCGCAAGGCCCAGCCCTACCTGGGCTACGAGACCTACGACTTCGACATTCCCGTGGGCACCACCGGCGATGTGTTCGACCGCTACCTGGTCCGCATGGAGGAGATGCGCCAGAGCCTGCGCATCATCCGCCAGGTGCTGGACCGCCTCGAGCCCGGACCCGTGAACGTGGACGATCCCAAGATCGCCCTGCCGCCCAAGGAGAAGGTCTACACCCGGATGGAAAGCCTCATCCACCACTTCAAGCTCATCATGCACGGCATGGAGATGCCGGTGGGCGAGGTCTACAGCGCCACCGAAGCCGCCAATGGCGAGCTGGGCTTCTACATCGTGAGCGATGGCGGCAAGAACCCCTACCGCATCCGGGTCCGTCCCCCCTGCCTCCCCATCTTCAGCAGCTTCCACGACCAGGTGAAGGGCTGCCTGATCGCCGACGCCGTTGCGGTGCTTGGCGCCATGAATATCATCGCGGGTGAGCTGGATCGCTGACGCCGAGGACGGCGACCGGGCGAAGCCCGGTACCGGGCTAGGAGCCATGAGGACGAGCGCGGCGAGTCCCACGGTGCCGCAGGCACCGCCCGGAGGGCTAGGCGCCACGCGCCAAGTGAGGATCATTGCGGGTGAGCTCGACCGCTAAAGGGTTATCACCGCCAGCCTGGCTACTTCGCCAAGGCTTCCAACTGGGTCCGGTAGTCGTCCCGCAGGCGCTCAAGCATGGCCAGGAGCTGGGTACGCTCTTCCACGCTGAGACAACGGTCCACCTGCTGGCTGAGGGCCTGGTGGCGATCGTGCATCCGGGCTTCCAGGGCCAGGCCCTTGACCGTAATCTGGACCCGGCTGCCCCGCCGGTCGGCCGGGTTCTCGCAGCGCTTCACCAGGCCCCGGGCCTCCAGGCGGTTCACGAGGCGCGGCACGTCCGCGAACCGGTAGATCATCCGGCAGCGGATGTCCTTCACCAGGTAGCCGTCCTTGCCGCCCCCCTTGAGGATGCGCAACACATTGAACTGCTGGTCGGAAAGATCCTCCGGCTCGTAGAGGGCCTGGTCGAACAGACGAGCCACGTACTCCCGGGTCAAGAGGAGCGCCAGGGCCACCTCGTGGCCTGGCTCGAGGGGTTTGGTGATCTGAAGTTCTTCCTGGATGTGCATGGTCCTGCTCCTGCGCATCCAAGATTGACAGATTTCACTGGAAAAAGGTGTTGCAACTTCTTAAAACCGGCCTAGACTGATTTACATGGTGAAACACCTATTTCCTGGAGGTTCCATGCGACACCCCTTCCGCGTTCTGCTCGCCACCCTCGCCCTGGCGGCCGTGCCCGCCCTGGCTGGCCAGGACACCTACAAGATCGACCCCGTCCATAGCGAGGTGAGCTTCAAGGTCAGCCACCTGCTCGCCAAGGTGAGCGGCCGGTTCACGAAGTTCGAAGGCACCATCCAGGTGGACACCGCTGACATCAGCAAGTCCAGCGTGGCGGCCACCATCGACGCCGCCAGCCTGACCACGGACAACGAGGCCCGGGACAAGCACCTGAAGTCACCCGACTTCTTCGACGTGGCCAAGTTTCCCGTCATCACCTTCAAGAGCACGGGCGTGAAGGAAGTGGCCAAGGGCAAGTTGGAGATCACCGGCGACTTCACCCTGCACGGCGTGACCAAGCGCATCACCTTCCCCATCACCAACGCGGGGACCCAGCCCGGCATGACCCCCGGCAGCGTGGTGGCAGGCTTCATTGATGGCGCCCTGACGTTGAACCGCAACGAGTACGGCATCAAAACCTTCCCCGGCGTCGTCGGCGAGTCCGTGGCCGTCAGCCTGAATGCCGAGGCCGACAAGGTCGCGCCCGCCGCCAAGAAGTAACCGGATCATCCTGTTCGTGATGGGGGGCACCCGCTTTGGCCGGGTGCCCCCTCTGCGTTTCGGGCTAAACTGGCCGTTCATGCGAGCGCGCCCATGAATCATCCCCTGCCTCCCGACACCGTCAACGAGCCCATGGCCCCGGGCCTGCGGCTTCCGGAATCCGAGCGAAAGGAATTCAGCCCCGAGGCCCTGGCGGAAATCCAGGCCATCATGGCCAAATTTCCCGACAAGCTCGCGGCCACGCTGCCGGCTCTGCACATCGCCCAGCGCGAGTTCGGCTTCGTGAGCCTGGCGGCCATGAAGGCTGTGGCGAAGGCCATCGGCATTCCCGAGGGCCACGTCTTCGGTGTCGCCACGTTCTACACGATGTACCAGAAAGCCCCAGTCGGGAAATTCCATTTCTCGGTCTGCACCAATATCAGCTGCGCCCTCCGCGGCGCCGCCCAGCTGCTGGAGAAGGTCTGCGAGAAGACCGGCGTGAAGCCCGGCCAGGGTCCCAGTGCCGACGGCCTGTGGAGCGTGGAGGAGGTTGAGTGCCTCGCCGGCTGCGGCAGCGGTCCTTGTGTGCAGGTGAATCACAATGTCTACGACGAGTTCGTAGACGAGCAGAAGCTCATCGAAGTCATGGAAGCCTGCAAGCGGGGTGACTACCGCCCCTGGGCGAATTGATGCTGTCAGGGGGAACTGCCTGCTCGCGTCGCTCGCGATGTTCCCCCTGGCCCCCGCTACTCAGCCGGCAAAGCCGTCTTCGCAGCCAATCGAGGTAACCCAATGGCCGCCATCCGCACCAAGCCCGATCCCCAGATCTACACCTTCCCCGGTTTCGGCACGGACAAGTATCCAAACCTGATGCTCCGCGGCGCGGGCGATCTGGACAACTGGCACCTCAAGGTCTACGAGCAGAAGCACGAGGGCTACGTGGCCATGAAGGCCGCGCTGAAACTGGAACCCGTGGCCGTGGTCGAGGAGATGAAGGCTTCCGGCATCCGCGGTCGTGGCGGCGCGGGCTTTCCCTGCGGCCTGAAGTGGTCCTTCATGCCCAAGGACACCCCCGAGCGCAAGTTCACCCGCTACCTGGTCTGCAACGGCGACGAGGGCGAGCCCGGCACTTTCAAGGACCGCGCGATCCTCGAGTACAACCCGCATCAGCTCATCGAAGGCATGATCATCGGTGGCTGGGCCATGCAGTGCAAGCTGGGCTTCGTCTACATCCGCGGCGAGTTCCTCTGGCTCATCGAGAAGCTCGAAGCTGCCCTCCAGCAGGCCCGCGACGCCGGCTACCTCGGCAAGAACATCCTGGGCACCGGCTGGGACTACGACATCCTCGTCTACCGCGGCGCTGGCGCCTACATCTGCGGCGAGGAGACGGCCCTATTGAATTCGCTGGAAGGCCGCCGCGGCGAGCCCCGCGTGAAGCCGCCCTTCCCGGCGGCCAAGGGCGCCTTCGGCCAGCCCACCACCGTGAACAACGTGGAGACGCTCGCGGCTGTTCCCCCCATCCTCCGCATGGGCGGCGCCGAGTACGCCAAGCTGGGCACCCCCAAGAACACGGGCACCCGCATCTTCGGCGTCAGCGGCCACGTGAAGCGCCCCGGCCTCTTCGAGCTGCCCCTGGGCACGCCCATGGACTTCGTGGTGAACGAGCTGGCGGGTGGCTCCAGCACCGGCAAGAAGATCAAGGCGATCATCCCCGGCGGTGCCAGCGCACCGATGTTCGACGAGAAGGACTTCGACTGCCCGCTGGACTTCGACACCGTGAAGGCCCGCGGCTCCATGGCCGGCTCCGGCGGCCTCATCTGCATGGACGAGGACACCTGCATGGTGCAGGCCACGCTGCGCCTCATCCGCTTCTACGCCCACGAGAGCTGCGGCCAGTGCACGCCCTGCCGCGAAGGCTGCAACTGGATGGAGATGGTCCTCTACCGCATCGAGCACGGCGAGGGCCGCATGGAGGACCTGGATCTGCTGGCCAGCCTCACACCGCGTATCGGCCTGCGGACCCTCTGCCCCCTGGGCGACGCGGCCTGCGGCCCCATGGACTCGGCGTTGCAGAAGTTCCGTCACGAGTTCGAGCATCACATCACCCACAAGACCTGCTATGCCACAGGATCGCGGCTGCTTTCGGGAGTTGGGGCGCACTAGCCTTCGTTGTTTCCTCGCATCAAAACGGGCGCCAGCGGCGCCCGTTTTGATGCTGGAATAATGCCACATGCGAATCATGCTGCTGCTCCTCCTCACGGTGTTCCTGCAGGCTCAGGACGCCTTCCTGGTGAAGCCCTACCTCCAGCTGGGCGACGCGCCACGGCCTGCCGCTAAGGAGCGCCTCGACCTGCTATGGCACGCCGAGGATCGGGACGTGGCCTGGACGGTGGAAGTGAAGGGCACCCGCGGCTGGATCGTCCAGGCCACGCCCACGTTCCACCGTCTGGACGCGCCACCCCTGCCGGCGCACCGGATCTATCGCACGACCTTGCGCGACCTCACGCCCGGTGCCCGCATCCCCTATCGCGTGAAGCTGAAGGGAGCGGTGGTGTTCGAGGCCAGTGCTCAAGCGCGCAAGCCGGGCGCCCATCGAATGATCGTGTTTGGTGATGCGGGGGACGGTTCCAAGGAACAGGCCGCCATCGCCAAGGCCATGGCGGCCCAGCAACCCGATGCGGTCTTCCTCACCGGGGATCTGGTCTATGGCCGGGGGCGCGCCTCGGAATACCGCGCGCACTTCTTCCCCGTCTACAACAGCGAGGCGATGCCGCTGATGCGGTCCGTGCCCTTCCTGGGCGTGCCGGGCAACCATGACGTGCCCTGGGATCTCCAGCGCTGGCCCGATACGCTGGCCTACTTCGCCTACTGGTCCCTGCCGCTGAACGGGCCGGCCCTGAAGCCGGGAGAATCAAACGCCGCCCCGGCCGTGGCCGGGGTACACGAGGCCATGGTGGCGGCTTCGGGCCCGGCCTTCCCCCGTATGGCCAGCTACAGCTTCAACTACGGCAAGGCCCACTGGACGGTGCTGGATTCCAACGTCTACACGGACTGGGGAAGCCCCGCGCTGAAAGCCTGGCTGGAAGCCGACTTGAAAGCCGCCAAGGGCGCCGCCTGGCGCATCGTGGCGCTGCATCATCCCTTGTTCCAGAGTTCGCGCAGCCACATGGAGGACCAGTGGATGCGCCCCATCAGCCCGATCCTCGAACAGTACGGCGTGAACCTGGTGCTGGCGGGTCACGTCCACAACTACCAGCGCACCGCGCCGATCCGCTTCAAGCCCACCAAGGTCGGTCCCCGCGGCAAGCCGGTTGCTGGCGCCTTCACTGTGGACGAGGCCTTCGACGGCAAGGCCGCCACGCGCGCCAAGGGCATCATTTACATCGTGACGGGCGCCGGTGGCGCCGAGCTCTACGACCCCTGGCAGACCGACGCCCAGGCCAGCTGGCAGCCCTGGACGCGCGCCTTTGTGTCCGACAAGCACTCCTACACGGTGCTGGATGTCGAAGCCAAGAAGCTGAAGCTGCGCCAACTCGACGCCGAGGGGCGGGAGCTGGATGCCATCACGATGACGAAGTGACCTCCGCCGGATCCTGGCGGGGCCCCCGGGCCAGAGAGGCCCAGGCACCCAGGAGGGCCAATCCGGCGCCGGTGGCCATGGCAGTGGCGTAGCCCTGGGCGAAAGCCGCCGAGGCCTCCGGGGAGCCTCCCACCCGCAGCAGCAGGCGCCAGCTTCCCGGGCCGAGGTGGCTGGCCGCGATGCCGCCGAGGATGGCCACGCTGAGCGCCTGTCCCGTCACGCGCATGGTGCCCAGGAAGGCGCTCGCGATGCTGAGCTGGGACCGGTCCACGCTGCCCATGATGGCGCTGGTGTTGGGGGCACTGAAGGCAGCCATGCCGATGCCCACGATGGCCAGGGCTGTCGCGATGGGAAGGATGTTCGAGTCCCGGCTCGTGAGGCTGAGCAGGGCCATGCCCAATGCCACTAGAAGCATGCCGGAGGTGCTCAAAACGCGGGAGCCGAGCCGGTCGCTGAGGTGGCCGGCCAGAGGGCTCAGGCAGGCCTGCATGAGCGGTTGGCTGAGCATGATCCAGCCGGTGAACCGGGCCGACCTACCTTGGACGAGCTGCAGCTGGGCCGCGGTGAGGATGGCGATGGCGTAGAGCGCCATGTAGTTGAGCAGGGTGGCGAGGTTGGCGGCCGCGAAAAGCCGGTTCCGACGCAGGAGGTTCAGGTCCACCAGGGGAATGGACGCCCGAGTCTCGTGGGCCAGGAAAGCTCCAAAGGCGAGGACGAAGAGACCCAGCAGCAGCCGGACGCGAAGAGACTCCCAGCCCCATTCGGAGGCGAAGGTCAGGGGCACCAGCAGGCTCGCCAGCAGGAGGGCCAGCAAGGCGGCCCCAGGCAGATCCAGGCTCGTCCAGGGCGCCGGTGAAGCGGGCATGGCGGCTTCTCGCCGGCCTGGCAGGATGCGCCAGCCCCAGAGGAAGACGCCCAGGCCGATGGGCAGATTCACCAGGAAGATCCAGGGCCAGCCGAAGTGGTCGACCAGGAAACCCCCCAAGGGTGGTCCCACGCTGAGGCCCAGATAGACGGCCATGACATTGATCCCCAGGGCCCGGCCCCGTTCGTGGGTCGAGAACACCGACGTGACGATGGCGGCGGAGGTGGCGAATAGCAAGGCCCCACCCACGCCCTGGACGATCCGGCTGAGGATCAGCGTGGTCCCGTTCCAACTGAGTGCTGCCCCCAGTGAAGCCACGGTGAAGATGGCGGTGCCCGTCAGGTAGAAGTGGACCCGGCCGCGCTGATCCGCCAGGCGGCCGATGGGGATCAGGAGCGTGGCGATGCTCAGCAGGTAGGCGGCCTGCACCCAGAGGGAGGTCGCGAAGCTCAAGCTCAGCAGGGGCCCCATCTTCGGCAGCGCCACCGCCACGATGGAACCGTCCAGGGGGGTCATGAAGGCGCCCACGCTGGTCAGTGCCAGCAGGGCCCAGCGGCGGCTCTCCAGGGTGCTCTCCTGCCCTGCGGATGAACCCATGGATGTCCTCCATGCTGCGCCCTGGACCGGTAGGGTTTTCATACTCGAAGGGAGCGGGCGTCACCAACGTGGATCCCCGCCGCCCAGGCGGAGGCAAGCGCTTAGCGCTGGCCAGACGCGAGTGAGTAGGCGCGGATCTTGTGGTTCTTCATCTCGAAGATCCAGGTGTCGGACCAGATGACGTCGGTTTCGACTTTGACGGCGGCGTGGATGGTGCCCTGGACGACCTGCACGGAAGCGACTTCGACGCGGAGGTTCGGGTATTTCCGGAAGGTGGACTGGAAGAAGTCCCGGATCTTCGGCTTGGGCAGAGACCCACCCGAGCCGCGGAAGATGGCATCCTCGTCCAGGTACCGCATCATTCCGTCCAGGTCCCGGCGGCCGTAGGCGGTGAGGAAGGCAACGACAACCTTGGCGTTCGCATCGCTGGGCACGGGCACGGAGACCGGTGACCGCTGACAGGCGGCCAGGAACGCGATCACGAGGAGAGCGGTGAGCCGGGCTGCGAGCTTCATGGGGCGCTCCGCATGAAACCGGGCCCATGAGCCCGGAGGCTCATGGGCTCAGGTTCCTACCGCCCGAAGCTGATCGAGTAGGTCAGCGGCTTGGGCAGCTTGGGACTCTTCACGGTGGCGGTCATGGTGAGGGACTTGCCGTCGGGGCTCATGTGGAAGACGTTGGTGCGCTCGCCTTCATCGTTCTTGAAGGTCTGGATCATCTGATCGTGGCCCACCTGGGCGGCCACCATGAACTTGTCGCCGTCCTCGCGCGTCCAGGGGGCGGCTTTGCCGCCGGGCGGCATGTGGATGGGCGCCCGTTCGTCGAACTTCACGACCACTTCCTTGTCGGAGACCGCGATCATCACCTTCCTGTAGGCGGGGTTCACCTTGGTGAGCCGCCCCCGGGCGATGGGCCGCTTGATGAAGTTCATGTCCGCTACGGTGTTGTTGATGGCAGCGGCAATGTCATCGGCCCTGGTCTGGGTCCAGGTACCGGAAAGGGAAGGCTGCTGGGCCGCCAGGGAAAGGGCTGCGAAGACGGGAACGACAAACAGCCGGGCCATGCGCATGGTGCCTCCGTTGGGGTTGGTGGTCCCAACCTTAGCACTTGAACAGGAGAATTGGCCCCAAACGGGGCCAATTCTCCTGGGAGGAAGGACCAACCGGCCGCTACCCGATGGTCGCCACCATCACCGCCTTGATGGTGTGCATGCGGTTCTCGGCTTCATCGAAGACGACGCTGTGCCTGGAGCGGAAGACCTCGTCGGTGACTTCGCGGATGTCGTGGCCCAGGGCCTTCTGGTCCTTGGCGAGCTTGGTCTCGAAGTCGTGGAAGGCGGGCAGGCAGTGGAGGAACTTCACATCGGGGTTGCCGGTCTTCTGGATCATCTCCATGGTGACCTTGAAGGGCGTGAGCAGCTTCACGCGCTCGGGGATCTGGTCCTCCTCGCCCATGCTGGCCCAGACATCCGTGTAGAGCACATCCGCACCCTTCACGGCGGCGTCCACGTCATCGGTGACGTCGATGGTGGCGCCGGTCAGCTTGGCGGCCTCCCGGGCGGCGGCCAGCACCTTAGGGTCAGGCGAGAGCGCCTTGGGGCCCAGGGCGACCATGTGCATGCCGGTCTTGGCGGCGCCGTACATCAGGGCGTAGCTCATGTTGTTGCGGATGTCGCCGCAGAAGACGAGCTTCACTTTGTTCAGGGGCTTGGCGACGTGCTCCTCAATGGTGAGGAAGTCCGCCAGGATCTGGGTGGGGTGGTCCGTGTCGGTCAGGCCATTCCACACGGGCACGCCGCTATGCTTCGCCAGGGCCTCCACAACTTCCTGCTTGTAGCCGCGGTACTCGATGCCGTCGTAGAAGCGACCCAGCACCTTGGCGCTGTCCTCGATGGATTCCTTCTTGCCCACCTGGGAACTGGCGGAATCCAGGAAGGTCACGTGGGCGCCTTCTTCGAGCGCCCCGACCTCGAAGGCGCAGCGGGTGCGGGTGCTGGTCTTCTCGAAGAGCAGGACGATGTTCTTGCCCTTGAGCAAGTAGTTGAACACGCCCATGCGTTTCTTGGCCTTCAGGTCCCGCGACAGGTCCAGCAGGTAGCGGACCTCTTCCGGCGAGAAGTCCATCAGGGTGAGAAAGCTGCGTCCCTTGAGATTGACGGCCATGGGGTCCTCCAATGCGTAGGCAGGGCCCAGAGTAGCGCTGAGGCCTCGACCCAGCGCTTTGAAAAGACTTCACTGGGTCGGGGTTTGACATAGTGTCAGCCCCCTATTTCACGGCCCGACCTCGTATTCAACTCCCCACAGATCAGGTCTTGGACGTATATTCAGGGCCACGCAGCTCATCATCACCATCCGACCGCCGCACGGGAGGCACACATGCGACCACTTGCCCAGTTGATCCAAGGCAAACAGCCCCTGGTGTCGGTGGGGCCCGACGACACTGTGCTCACGGCCTTGTCCCTGCTGGCGCAGCACGATATCGGAGCCTTGCTGGTGCTGGAGTCCGGCCGGTTGGTGGGGATCTTCTCGGAGCGGGATTACGCCCGCAAGATCATCCTCAAGGGCAAGTCCTCCAAGGACACCCTCGTGCGGGAGATCATGAGCGACCGGGTGAGCTGCGTGACCCTGGACGAGACCGTGGAGGAATGCATGGCCCTCATGACGGGGCGGCGCATCCGCCATCTGCCCGTGCTCGGGGAAAACAACGAGGTGCTGGGCATCATTTCCATCGGCGACCTGGTGAAGGAAACCATCTCCGACCAGAAGTTCACCATTGAGCAGCTGGTGCACTACATCCAGAACTGAATCGAGCGATCCAGAGCCGAATCGGCAGGCCCTAGCCTCTGGCTTTTTCCTGGACTTTGCTGTGCCGGTAGGAGCCGAGCAGGAGATTGGGGCCGCGCTCGGCAATCCCATCTTCCAGGGGTTCGGCCCCGTAATAGAACTGGTGCTGCATGTACACCAGGGAGTGCCCGGCGAGTTCCGGGATGCTGCGGAGCACGGCGAAGGCCAGATGGATCAGCGCATCGGTGGTCTGGAACTGGGTCATGGAGACCCGGTCCAGCAGCAGGTGATCCTCGTACCGATTCATGGGACGGGAATAGAAGATGGTCTTCCCGTTGAAGGATATGTCGGACCCATCCGTGGCGATGATGTGGGTCTTCGCCTTGTCGGTGACTTCGAACTTGAAGGCGGCGCCTTTCTTGAAGGCGGTCATCAGGCTCTGAAATTTCGGATGACTCAAGTAGATGGCCCCGTAGTTGACCTTCTTGACGGCGGGTTTCATCTCTTTCGCGGTGGGGCCGTACATCATGCGGTTGTAACGCATGGCTTCCAGACGCTGCTCCGGCGTCTGCTTCTTCGCCTTTTCCTTCTTGGGAGCTTTCTCAGGCTTGGCGGTCATGGGGCCCCTTCTCACGCGTCATTGCTGAATGCATTGTCGCATAGAGCCCCCTTGCGCGGCGGTGGCGCGGCTTCCGGAACGAAGGGTGCGGCTGGTCAGCCCTTGGCCCTGGCGGCCTCGCGCCAGGCGGCGATGAGCTTGGCTTCCTGTTCGGCGCTGGGGCCGGCGAGCTTGGTGCGGCCCTTCTCCGCCTTCTCCTGAAGCTTGTACCAGGCGAGGGTGTCCTTCACGGTGTCCAGGGCCGGGCGGAAACGCAGGCCGGCCTTCACGGCTCGGTCGTTGCGCCAGGTGTGGAAACCCTTGGTCTCGCCCGCATAGGGGGCCCAGATGGGGAATTCGATGTCCTTCTGCTGGGCCAGGTAGTCGGCGGGTATCCAGACCGGCTTGGCGTTGGGATTTCCGGCCTTCTGGAAGGCTGCCACGAGGCTGCCCCAAGCCAGGCGCGTGTCGGGGCCGCAGGCGTTGAAGGTGCCCACCGTGCCCCGCTCGACCAGGTGCACCAGCCAGGCCGCCAGGTCGCGCACATCGATGATCTCCACCGGATCCGTGGCCGCACCGGGTACGGCGATCTCGCCACCCTTGTCGAAGCGCACGGGCCAGTAGGTGAAGCGGCCCGAGGGATCGTCGGGACCCACGATGTAGCCGGGACGGATCACCGCCGTGCGGCCCGGCATGGCCTTCTGGGCGGCCTGCTCGCAGAGGGCCTTCAAGCCCCCGTAGTTGGCGTAGTCCTTCCCCATATCCTCCACGGCGGGATCGGCAAGCGTGGCCAGGGGCGCGTCCTCGGTGCCGTTCTCGGGGTTGGGTTCCTTGTAGGCGCTGATGCTGGAAATGATGAGGTACTGCTTCACGCGCGGGGCCAGGAGGCCCGCCGAGGCTGCCACCATGCGCGGGTAGTAGGCGCTGTTGTCGATGACGGCGTCCCAGGTGCCCGTCTCCAGGGCCTTCAGGCCCTCGCCCTTCTTCGGATCGCGGTCGCCGTGCAGCTTCTCCACGCCAGGGAAGAGGTCGGGGCGCGTCTTGCCGCGGTTGAACATGGTGATCTGGTGCCCACGGGCCTGGGCGAACTCGATGGTGGCGGGTCCCAGGAACCCCGTGCCGCCCAGAATGAGGATGCGCTTGGGTGCAGGCTTGGTCGGCACGGTCGACAGGTTGCAGCCCGTGGCGGCCAAAGCCGAGGCGGTGGCGGACCACTGGAGGAACTCGCGGCGGGAGACGGTCATGAAAACCTCCGACAGGAAGGATGAACTTAATACATCGTGAATCGATATATACTCCCTCCATTCGCATCCGCAACATCTTTCCCGGACCACTCATGACGCCCGCCCGCCTGCTCCGCCGTCTGGTCCTCCTCGAGGAGGGCGAGGCCCCGGCGCTGCTCTGGTCGGCGCTGTACTTCTTCCTGCTGCTCTTCGGCTTCTACCTGCTGCGGCCCGTGCGGGAGGCCATCGGCATCGCCCGAGGCGCGGACAAGCTGCCCTGGCTGATGACGGGCACCCTGGTGGCCATGGCGCTGGCGAATCCGGCCTTCGCCGCCCTGGTGTCGCGGCTCCCGCGCCGGCGCTTCATCCCCTGGGCCTACCGTTTCTTTGCGCTCAACATGCTGGCCTTCTTCCTCGCCTTCCGGCTGCTGCCCGGCCACGGCGGCGCGGGCCTGGGCTATGCCTTCTACATCTGGCTCAGCGTCTTCAACCTCTTCGTGGTGTCCGTGTTCTGGGGCCTGATGTCGGACGTGTGGTCCGGGGCCCAGGGTAGGCGGCTCTTCGGCTTCATCGCCACCGGCGGCACCCTGGGTGCCATCGCGGGCGCGGCGCTCACCGGGGCCCTCACGAAGGGCTTTGGCCTGGGTGGCCTCCACTTGAAGGTGGATCCACTCTCCCTCCTGCTGCTGTCGATGGTGACGCTGGAACTGGCCGTGCAGTGCGTCAAGCGCCTGGCGACAATCTTCGCGCTGGGCGACGTGGCCCACGGCGCACGGGAACCCGGCCCGGGCCTGCTGGAGGGTCTGCGCCTCATCACCACCTCCCGCTACCTCCAGCTCATCTGCGCCTACATGCTGCTCTTCACCATCACCAGCACTTTCCTCTATCTGCAGCAGGGCGCCATCGTGGCGCGGGCCTTCAGTGGCACGGCAGCACGGACGGCGGCCTTCGCCCGCATCGACCTCTGGGTGAACGTGCTGACCCTGGCCACCCAGGTGTTCCTCACGGGGCGGATCATCACCAGGCTGGGCATCCCCTTCGTGCTTTCCATCCTGCCGGTGCTGAGCCTGGCGGGGTTCGGCGCCCTGTGGGCCTGGCCCACATTTGGGGTGATGGCACTGTTCCAGGTGCTGCGCCGCGGCTTGCACTACGCCGTGGACCGGCCCGCCCGGGAGATCCTCTACATCCCCCTCGGGCCCGAGGAACGCTACAAGTCGAAGCCCTTCATCGACACCTTCGTCTACCGCGGGGGGGACCTGCTGGGGGTCTGGGCCCCCACGGCCCTGATGGCCCTGGCCATCCCCGTGGGCTTGGCGGCGGTGGGCTGTTCGGGTCTCTGGTTGGGCAGCAGCCTCGCGCTGGGCCGTCGCGTGAAGCAAATCGGTTGACTTTCCGCCCTCATCCCGGATGATGTCGGACATGGTTCGTCTGTCTGAACAGCTCCTGAGTGCCTCGCGGGTCTCCGCGATGGGCGCTGCGCGCCTGGGCGCGACGGGTACCGGGCTGTCCTGCCAGATGATGACCACCAACGGTACCATTACGCACCCGGACCACCGCGGCGCCTGACCTGACCCTTCCTTCAGATTCGGCCCCGCGCACCCCGCGGGGCTTTCTGTATTGAGCCATACGGAGTCCCCATGCAGCCCACCCCCATCCGCGTCATGAAATTTGGCGGGACCAGTGTCGCTGGCGCCGCGCGACTCCGCACCGTGGCGGACCTGGTGGTCGCCGCCCGGACCACCCACCGCGTCTGCGTCGTGGCCTCGGCCATGGCCGGGGTGACGAACCTGCTGGTGAACGAGGGTCGCGTGCCCGATCCGGCCGCCGCGGATCAGCTCATGGACAGGTTTCGGGCCGTCCATGCCGAGGTGGTGGAGGCGCTGGCGGAGGAGTTGGGCGCCGGCCTGGGGGCGCTCCGCGCTGAGCTGGACGGATTGGAGAGTCTTGGCCGCCGCCTGCTCCACGGCATGGCTCTGCTGGAGGAAGGGCCGCCCTCGGTGTTGGCCCAGGTGGCGAGCCTGGGCGAGCGGGCCTCCTGCGCCATCCTGGTGGCCCTGCTGGCGGCCCGGGGCCTGCAGCCCTGCTACCTGGACCCCGTCGAGCACGTCCGCGTGGAGGGCGACCCGCTCCAGGCCCGGCCCTGCCTGGCCGAGACGGAAGCCCGCTTCGCCGCGGTGAAGGCCGGCAGCGGCGACCTCTGGGTGTTGCCGGGGTTCTTCGGCGGCGATGCCCAGGGGCGCATCCTGTCCCTGGGGCGCGGCGGCTCCGACCACAGCGCGGCCCTGGCGGCCGCGGCCCTGGGCGCGGAGCTGCTGGAGATCTGGACCGACGTGGTCGGCCTCTACAGCGCCGATCCCCGCCTGGTGCCCGAGGCCTTCCCCCTGCCGGAAGCCAGCTTCGAGGAGGCCATGGAGCTCTCCTTCTTCGGCGCGAAGGTCCTCCACCCGAAGACCATCCCACCTGTGCGCGAGCGCGGCATCCCCGTGCGGGTGTGCAGCAGCTTCGACCCCGCCCACCCCGGCACGGTGATCCGCGAGGCGGTGCCACCACCCCCCAGTGGCGTGCGGGGCATCTCCTTCCTGCGGGGCCTCTCCGTGGTCAACCTCACGGGGCCGGGCATGCTGGGGGTGCCGGGCATCGCGGGCCGGGTGTTTGGCGCCCTGGCGCGCAAGGGCATCTCGGTGGTGCTCATCACCCAGAGCTCGTCGGAGCTGTCCATCTGCTTCGCCGTGCGCCAGGCAGATGGGCCCGGCGCCGTGGCGGCCATCCAGGAGGCCTTCCCCGCGGAGCTGGCGGCGGGCTTCCTGGATCCCCTGGATCTGCGCGAGGGGCTCTCCGTGCTCAGCATTGTGGGCGACGGCATGCGCACCCGGCCCGGCGTGGCGGGCACTTTCTTCGACGCCCTGGCGGAGGTGGGCTGCAACGTGGTGGCCATTGCGCAGGGCGCCAGCGAGCGGATCATCTCCGCTGTGGTGGACGAGGCCGAGGGCGCCCGGGCCCTGCCGCACATCCACCGCCGCTTCTTCCAGACCCAGGTGGTGGTGGACGTGCACCTCCTGGGCGCGGGCAACGTGGGGAGCAGCCTGCTGGGCCAGATCCAGCGGCAGCAGGCCAAGCTGGCCCAGCAGGGCCTCGACCTGCGGGTGACCACCATTGCCACCAGCCGCCGCATGCGGCTGGACGCCAAGGGCTTGGACCTGGACCACTGGCGGGAGGACCTGGCGCAAGGTGAGCCCACGGACGTGGACCGCCTGATGGCCGTCGTCCGCAACGGCCCGCCGGCCTTGTCCGTGCTGGTGGACTGCACCACCAGCGGCGACCTGGCCGCCCGTTACCCGGAGCTCTTCGACGCGGGCTTCCACGTGGTCACGGCCAACAAGAAGGCCAACAGCGCCTCCCAGGCCTTCTACCGCGAGCTGCGGCAGCGCTCCTCCCGCCGGGGCCTGCGTTTCCTGTACGAAGCCAACGTGGGCGCGGGCCTGCCCATCATCGACACCGTGAAGAACCTGGTGCTCACCGGCGACCGGGTGCTGCGCGCCGAGGGTATCCTCTCGGGCTCCATGTCGTACATCCTGGGCCTTCTGGGGGATGGGGTGCCGCTATCCGAGGCCGTGCGCTCCGCCAAGGAGAGCGGCTTCACCGAGCCGGATCCCCGAGACGACCTCAGCGGCATGGACGTGGCCCGCAAGCTCCTCATCCTGGCCCGGGAGCTGGGCATGGAGCTGGAGCTGGCGGACGTCCAGGTGGAGGGCCTGCTGCCGGAGTCCTTCGACGCCAGCGGCGATATCCCCACCTTCATGGCCCGCTTGCCGGAGCTGGACGCGCCGTTCCGGGAGCGTCTGGCAGCCCTGAAGTCCGAGGGGAAGACCTTGCGTTACGTGGGCAGCCTTTCGGACAGTGGCTGTCGCGTCGGCCTACTGCCGGTGGACGGGGAGCATCCCTTCATGCCCATCAAGGGTGGCGAGAACGCCTTGGCCTTGCTCACGGAGCGCTACCAGCCCCATCCCATGGTCATCCGCGGCTACGGCGCGGGAGCGGAGGTGACGGCCGCGGGCGTGCTGGCGGATGTGCTGCGCCTGGTGCCACCAGGCGCCCGGCCCTCGCGGCGGAGGGCTTCGTGACCTCCTCTGACTTTTCCCTGGCGGGCGTGACGGCCTACGCCCCCGCCAGCATCGGCAACTTCGCCGCGGGGTTCGACCTGTTGGGCGCGGCCCTCGCCCCCCTGGACGGCAGCCTGCTGGGCGACCTCGTGCATGCCGCGCTGGCGCCGGAGGCCTCCTTCCAGCTGGAGGGGCCGTTCGCCAAGGCCCTGGCGGACGACACCCGTCCCAACCTGGTGCTGCGGGTCGCAGACCTCTTTCAGGAGGCGCTGCAGGCGAAGGGTCGGCCGGTCGGCCCCTTTGCTCTCCGTCTGGAGAAGCGGCTTCCCGTGGCCAGCGGCCTCGGTTCCAGCGCCAGTTCCATCGTGGCCACCCTGGCGGCCCTCCAGGTCCTCTGCGGGGATCCCCTCTCCGTCCCTGAACTGCTCGAGCTGGCGGGACGGGCCGAAGGCAGCACCAGCGGCGGCATCCACCTGGACAACGTCGCGCCTTCCCTGTTGGGCGGCCTGCAGCTCACGGTCCCGGGTCGCGATGGGAAGCCCGCCGCCCGCCGCTTGCCCTGGCCCACGGACCTGCTGCTCGTGGTGGCGCATCCCGACTACCAGCTGGCCACGGCGCGAAGCCGAGCTGCCTTGCCGGAGCGACCGGCCTGGACCGAGACGGTGGAATTCGCGGGCAACCTCGCGGGCTTGGTGCACGCCCTGCACACCGACGACCGGGCCCTGCTGGCGCGCTGCCTGCGCGATCCGCTGGTGGAGGCTCATCGCGCGCCGCTGGTACCGGGCTTCCGGGCGGCGCAGGCTGGGGCCCTCGCCGCCGGGGCGCTGGGCTGCACCTTGTCGGGCTCCGGGCCCTCCGTGTTCGCGGTAGCCGGGGATGAGGCGGACGCTGGCGCCGTGGCCGCGGCCCTCCAGGAGGGCTTTGCCCAGGCGGATCTGCCCAGCCGCGCCTGGATCTGCGCCCTGGATCTGGAAGGCGCCCGAACCCTGTCGCCCGTGCCCCGCCATCCTCTGTTCGAGGCCCACCCATGAAGCTCGCCAGCACCCGGAATCCCTCCACCCAGGCCACCTTCCTGGAGGCCGCCCGCATGGGTCTGGCCCCGGACGGTGGCCTCTTCGCCCCTGTGGCGATCCCCCCGTTCAGCGATATGGCAGATCTGCTGAGACTCACCTTCCTGCCCCGCTCCGTAGAGATCCTGCATCGCATCCTGGGCGACGAGCTGCCCCGACTGGTGGTTGAGGATCTGGCCCGCTCTGCGTTCACCTTCCCGGCGCCCCTGGTGCCGGTACGGCCCGGGATCTCCGCGCTGGAGCTGTTCCACGGGCCCACGCTAGCCTTCAAGGACTTCGGCGCCCGCTTCCTCGCCCGCGTGCTGGCCCTCGATGCAGGCGCCAAGCCCCGCACCGTGCTCACGGCCACCTCCGGTGATACCGGCGCCGCGGTGGCCAATGCCTTTCTGGGCCTGCCGGGTGTGCGCGTGGTGGTGCTCTATCCCTCGGGCCGCGTATCGCCACTGCAGGAGCGCCAGTTCGCCACCTGCGGCGGCAACGTGCTGGCCCTGGCGGTGGATGGCGTGTTCGACGACTGCCAGCGCCTGGTGAAGGGGGCCTTCGAGGACCCTGAGCTCGTCGGCAGTCTGGGCCTCACTTCCGCCAACAGCATCAACATCGCCCGCCTCCTGGCGCAGCTGCTGTACTACTTCGAGGCTGCAGCCCAGGCCGAGCGCGGCGCACCCCTGACGGTGGCCGTGCCCAGCGGCAACTTTGGCAACCTCTACGCGGGCCTGCTGGCCCAGGCCATGGGCGCGCCCATCGGCGCCTTCGTGGTGGCCACGAACGCCAACCGCGTGGTGCCGGACTACCTCGATACCGGGGTGTACCGCCCCCGGCCCTCGGTGGCCACGCTCTCCAACGCCATGGACGTGGGCTCGCCCAGCAACTGGGAGCGCATCCACGCGCTGTTCCGCGGCGATCATGACGCCATGGCCGCGGCCCTGCGCTGGGGTGTCCGCAGCGACGCGGAGACACGGCAGACGGTCCTCGACCTGGACCGCGAAGGCTACCTGGCCGATCCCCACGGGGCCGTGGCCTGCGGCGTGCTTCAGGCCCAGCTGCGCGAGGGTGAGCAGGGCATCTTCCTCGCCACGGCTCATCCCGCCAAGTTCCGCGAGTCCCTGGAACCCACCCTGGGCAGGGAGATTCCGCTGCCCAGGGCCCTCAGCGACTTGCTGGAGAAACCGCTGCTGAACGAGCCGCTTCCTGCGGAGCAGGCGGCGCTGAAGCGCAGGCTGAGCTGACGCCTGTTCCGCGTCAGGTCACTTGGCCTGGAGGCTCTCGATGTACTTGGTCAGGTTGGCCACGCGCATGCGAACAACGGGCTCCTGGCTGCTGTTCAGGCTGCGGAAGACGGGCCCCCACACGGGCATGTCCTGGAGGCTGTGGGTCTCGGCCCTGGCCTCGCCGCGGATGACCTGAGAGACCTGATCCTTGGGGAAGGTCCCCTTGTTGCGTTTGGCCAGGCTGGTCAGATCAGGCACCGCGTGCTTCAGGCTGCCCTTCGCGGGCCCGTCGCCCAGGCCTTTGGAACCATGGCAGGTGGCGCAGTAGGACTGGTACATCTCGGACCCCGAGGCGGGTGACGTGTAGCGGGCCGGGGCCATCTGGATCGCAGGGGGTTTGGCGGCCGGGCTTTGCGCCATGGCGGGCAGGGCGAGCGCGGTGGCGAAGAGGAGCGAGGCAACGCGGGAGGACATGGGCTTCTCCTGGAGAATGGGTGAAACAACAACGCTTCCGCCCCCTCGGGGTCGGCAAGGGTTCAGCTGAAGCCACCTTCGGGCCCAGCACAGGAGTGAAGATAGACCTGGGAGAAGATCAAACAAGACTTCGAGATCGTGTTTGATCCAAAACGCCGCGGTACTCCGGGTCAGATTCACAAAGCGTCAAAATGGGTGAGGCTTCACCAGAGGGCGTAGGGGACTTCGCGGTGCCACTGCCCGCCGGGAAGGTTGTGGCGGGTGATCTCGTTGGAGGCCAAATCGAACGTGTAGGCCTGCCGGAAGGGACTGAAGCGACTGACGCAGTAGAGGCGAAGGTAGCGGGCCCGGTTCGGTGCCGTCTCGCGCAGCAGGATCCAGGACCCGTCGAAGCAGGCCGCGTGAATCAGCACCTGCTCTCCCAGAGCCGGGTCCTGATCCACCAGTCAATACTGTGGATCGTCGCGGATGGCCTGAAGCACCTGATCGTAGGGCCTGGTGGCCTTCAAGGCCTCGTGGTCCTGGCAGGCTAGCTTGACCTGGCCGCCTCCGGCCTCAGTGTCCGCCAAGGTGGAGAACCAGAGGTTCCCGAGCCAGCCGAAGAACCAGAGATCTGCCAGACTGCGCCAAAGCGGGCCCAGGCCGCCGCCCGAATCCACCACGCTGAAGCTGGTTTCAGAGACCATCGGCGATGAGCACCGCGGGCACGAAGGGCAGATCCTTCGCCTCGGCGGGGGTCTTCATGCCCCAGATGGCCAGACGATCGGCGTAGGGCAGCCAGAGGCGGGGGGTGACTTTCACGGCCTTGAGGGGCGGGTGGAGCCAGAGGGGCTCGGGCAGGTCGGCCAGTTCCTCGGCGCTCAGCTCCATGGCCTCGTCCAGCTCCCACAGGAAACCGCAGCGGGCGGTTTCGCAGGCGGCCCAGAGCTGGAGCACCTCACTGTGCTCGAAGCTGCTGAACAGCACGCGATCGAGGGCCTCGGCGGCTTCCACCGTGGCCAGGGCCTGCTGCCAGCCGGGTTCGCTCTTCAGTTCGACGTTGATGAGCTTCGCGGGCAGTTCCAGCACGTCCGCCAGGCGGGGCAGGGGCTCACCGTTCTTCAGGAGCGGCAGCTCTGCGGCCTTCAGCTTGCGCAGGATGCCCGACCCGTTCGCGGTGCGGGCCAGATCCTCATCGTGCAGCACGGCGCACACGCCGTCGCGGGTGGGCTGCACGTCCAGCTCGAAGCCGTCCATGCCTGCCGCCAGAGCCGCACGGAAGGCCTCCATGCTGTTTTCCAGGTGCTTCGCGGACAGGCCGCGGTGGCCGAGGATGAGGGACTGCTTGGGCATGAGAACCCCCTTCAGATGACTTTGCCAGGGTTGAAGATACCGCTGGGGTCCAGGGCCTGCTTGAGCGCCCGCAGAACCTGGATTTGCCCGGGGTCGGACAGCGTGAGGAACGCCTCCCGCTTCGCGAGGCCGATGCCGTGCTCGCCGCTGAGGGTACCGCCCAGGCTGAGGGCGAGCCGGAAGAGGTCCAGGAGCTGCCGTTCGAGCACCGCGGGCTCGGCGTCGCCGGCGCCCAGCAGGTTCACATGCAGGTTGCCATCACCCAGGTGGCCGTAAGTCACGCTGGGAATGGCCAGGCGCTCCAGCCCCGCGAAGAACTCCCGCAGGCGGCTGCGGGGCACCACGATGTCCTCGCTCACCTTCTTTGGGTGGCGTTCCTTGAGGAAGGCGCTGGTCATGCGACGCACGGCCCAGATCCCGGCCCGCTGGCGTGCGTCCGAGGCAATCTCCAGGTGCTCGGCCATGGGTCCCAGCACGTCCGTGAGGCCTTCGAGGAAGGGTGCGGAGGTGCAGCCGCGATCATCGAATTCGAGGATGGCCAGCGCCTCGCCCGGCAGGCGCCGCGCCTCCTCGGGGCCATGGGCGCGCAGCTCCGCCAGCACGGCGGGATCGAAGAACTCGAAGGCACTGGGCAGGTAGCCCGCGCCGCAGAGGCGGCCCGGTAGATCCAGAAGATCCTCCCAGCGCTTCACGGGCAGCAGCAGGGTGGCGTATTCCTGGGGCAGGGTCGTGAGCCGCAGCGTGGCGCCCACGATGAAGCCGAAGAGGCCTTCGCTGCCAATGAGCAGCTGGCCCAGGGCTGGGCCCGCGTTGGCTTTCACGCTGGAGATTCCAAAGGTATGCACCTCGCCGTCGTCCAGCAGGGCATCCACGGACAGCACCCAGTTCCGCGTCATGCCGTACTTGCAGGCGTTGGGTCCCCCGGCGTTGGTGGCCAGGGTGCCGCCCAGGGCGCAGCTCTCCCAGGAGTTGGGATCGGGCGGGTAGAAGAGGCCGGCAGCGGCGGCCGTGGTTTTCACCTCGCGCAGCGGGGCGCTGACGGGGGCGCTGAGGCAGAGATCCTGGGGTGAGAGGCGAAGTTCGCCGGGCCAGGCGGAGAAGTCCACCACGACGGCACGCCCCCCCACAGGCACGCAGCCGCCCGCCTTGCCCGTGCCCGCGCCCCGGGGAACCAGGCCAAAGCCCTCAACCTTGGCGAGGCGCACCAGCCCCTTCAGGGCCGCGGGGCCTCGGGGCAGCACCACGGCGAGGGGGAGCGTCCCCTGAACGTGGGATTCATCGCGGCGATAAGGCTCCAATGCCTCCGGGTCCGTGAGGACCGTGGCATCGGGAAGGTTCGGGAACAAGGCCATGCCCCAGTGTGACGGATGGCTGTCTGGTTAGGAAACCAGCGTCCCCACGGGCTCGCCCTTCACGGCGGCCACCAGGTTGCCGGGCTTGTTCATGTCGAACACCAGGATGGGCAGCCTGTTTTCCATGCACAAAGCGATGGCGGAGGCGTCCATGACCCGCAGGCCCTTTTCCAGCACATCCTGGAAGCAGATGCGGTCGAAGCGGGTGGCGGTGGGATCCGTCTTGGGGTCGGCGGTGTAGATGCCGTCCACGTTGGTGGCCTTCATCACCACTTCGGCGCAGATCTCATTGCCGCGCAGGGCGGCGGCGGTGTCGGTGCTGAAGTAGGGGTTGCCCGTGCCGGCGCCGAAGATCACCACGCGGCCCTTCTCCAGGTGGCGGGTGGCCCGGCGGCGGATGTAGCTCTCGGCCACCTTGGGCATCTCTAGGCCCGAGAGGGTGCGGGTGTCCACGCCCTTGTGCTCCAGGGCGTCCTGCAGGGCCAGGGCGTTGATCATGGTCGCCAGCATGCCCATGTGATCGGCGGTGGTGCGGTCCATGCCCTTGGTGGCGCCTGCCACGCCGCGGAAGATGTTCCCGCCACCGATGACCAGCCCCACTTCCACGCCCAGTTCCCGGATGGCCTTCACCTGATCGGCGATCATGTTGACCACCGCCGGGTCGATGCCGTACTTCTGGTCGCCCATGAGGGCTTCGCCGGAGAGTTTCAGAAGGATGCGCTTGAACTTCATGGAGGCTCCAGGCCGGATTCGGGACAGGTGGGGTCCTACCTACAAAAAGGGCGGCCCAGGGGCCGCCCTTTTTGTAGCAGACAAATGACTACTTGGCGGCGGCGACTTCGGCGGCGAAGTTTTCGCTGCGCTTCTCGAGGCCCTCGCCCATGACGTACTTGGTGAAGCGGCGGATGCTGAGCTTCTCGCCGATCTCGGCGGTCTTCTGGGACAGGTACTGCTGGATGGTGAGGTCGGGGTTCATGATGAAAGGCTGTTCGAGGAGGCAGACCTCTTTGAAGATGCTGTTCATCTTGCCTTCGACGATGCGCTCGACGATGTTCTGGGGCTTGCCGGTGGCCAGGGCCTGCTCCATGGCGATGCGCTTCTCGGTCTCCAGGAAATCCTGGGTGACCTCTTCCTTGGTGACGAAGCGGGGCGCGGGATCGGCCGCCGCGATGTGCATCGCGATCTCCTTCACCAGGCGCTGGAAGGCTTCGTTGCGAGCCACGAAATCAGTCTCGGAGTTCACTTCGACCAGCACGCCCACGCGGCCGCCGGGGTGGATGTAGGCTTCCACGATGCCTTCGGCGGCAATGCGGTCGGCCTTCTTCGCGGAGGCGGCCATGCCCTTCTTGCGGAGCCACTCGATGGACTGCTCCATGTCGCCGTTGTTCTCTTCCAGGGCCTTCTTGCAGTCCATCATGCCGAGGCCGGTCTTCTCACGCAGCGTCTTCACGTCATTGGCGGTGAATGCCATAGGTTATCTCCTGGATCGTGGGGGCTTCAGACCATCAGCCATCAGCGGGCGGACCCTCTGATGGCTGACGAAGGTAGTGGGGGAGGGTCTAGCCCTCGACTTCCATCTTTTCGGCCATCATCTTCTTCATGTCCTCGGTGTCGCCCTTGTCGCGGAAGGACTGGCGGCCCTCGAGGATGGAGTCGGCCACGCGCTCGGAGAAGAGCAGGATGGAGCGGATGGCGTCGTCATTGGCGGGGATCACGTAGTCCACCATGTCGGGATCGCAGTTGGTGTCCACGATGCCCACCACCTTGATGCCGATCTTCTTGGCCTCGGTCACGGCGATGTCTTCGCGATGTGGATCGATGACGAAGATGATGTCGGGCAGCGAGCGCATGTCGCGGATGCCGTGAAAGGAGGCCTCCAGCTTCAGGCGGGTGCGGTTCAGGGTGAGCAGTTCCTTCTTGGAGAGCAGGGCCGTGCGGGCGGGATCGGCCAAGGTGGCCTCGATCTCGCGGAACTTCTCCAGGCTCTTCTTGATGGTGGTGAAGTTGGTCAGCATGCCGCCCAGCCAGCGGTTGTTGACGTAGAAGGCGCCGCAACGGGCGGCCTGCTCGGCGATGAGCTCCTGGGCCTGGGGCTTGGTGGCCACGAAGAGGAAGTTCTTCCCCTCGCCGGCGGCCTTGGTCAGGAAGTTCGCAGCGGTGTTCCAGAGGCGCAGGGTCTTCTGGAGGTCGATGATGTAGATGCTGTTGCGGGCCCCGAAGATGTACTTCTTCATCTTGGGATTCCAACGCTTGGTCTGGTGTCCGAAATGGGCACCGGCCTCGAGAAGTTCCTTCATCTGGATGGCAGCCATGCTGGCCTCCCTGGTCAAGCGGCGCATACGAGTGAAGGAGCGCCGCGGGTGGGATGAAAGGCTTGGGGATGGTTCCCTTCGCCCGAATCGTCCGCAACTGGATACGGACCGGAAAAGCGAGAGGGGGACCCGAAGATCCCCCTCCCAGAGAACGACTAGCGCTTGCTGAACTGGAAGCGACGACGGGCGGCCTTGCGACCGGGCTTCTTGCGTTCCTTCATGCGGGGGTCGCGGGTCAGGAGACCGGCGCCGCGCAGCAGGGACTTCAGCTGCTCGTTGTAGCCCAGCAGGGCGCGGGAAATGCCCATGCGGATGGCCGAGGCCTGGCCGGCAGGGCCGCCGCCGGTGACGCTGATGATCATGTCGAACTTGCCATTGAGATCGGCCAGCACCAGGGGCTGGTGGACCATCATGCGGAGCACGGCGTTCGGGAAGTAGCTCTCGAGGCTGCGGCCGTTGACGGTGATCTTGCCGGTGCCGGGACGGAGGAAGGCGCGAGCGGCCGCACTCTTGCGGCGACCGGTTCCGTAGTTCTGGGAAATGGCCATGGGTTCCTCGCCTCTACTTCTGGATGGTCAGGATCTGGGGCTGCTGGGCGGACTGCTCGTGGTCGGGGCCGGCATAGACCTTGAGCTTGCGATACATCGCCCGGCCGAGGGGGCCCTTGGGCAGCATGCCCTTGACCGCGCTCTCGATGATGCGCTCGGGGAAGGTCACCTTCAGCACCTCGGCGCGGACTTCCTTCATGGAGCCGGGCTGGGTGGTGGTGCGGCGGTACATCTTCTGCACGCCCTTCTTGCCGGTCAGCACCGCCTTCTCGGCGTTGATGACGATGACGTGGTCGCCGGTGTCGAGGAAGGGGGTCCAGGTCGGCTTGTTCTTGCCGGAGAGGACATCCGCCACCGCGGTGCTCAGGCGGCCCACGGGGATACCGGTGGCATCCACCAGGAACCACTGGCGCTTCAGATCATTGGCTTTCGGGAAGTACGTGCTCATGGCCTGCTCCGGGATCGGGATCGGGCTGCGGGAACACCACCCTACGGGCAGCGAGTCCACAGAAGGGAAAGCTTATCGTTGAGAGGCCGGGGGGTCAAGCCGGGATTTCAGCCTTGAGCCTCCGTCAACCGCCACAACTCCTGGGTGACGCGCGAGGCACCCAGGCCATCCACCAACGCCATGCCGTCGCGGACCTGCTCCTGCCGGTTGTCCTGGCCCTCGGGGCCCAGCCACTGGCCCAGGGCCTCCCGCACGATGGCCAGGTCGGCCTCGGGGCCCACGCCCAGGTCGAAACAGCCGTTGGCCAGAGCCAAGTCCGCCAGAATGGTGTGCTGCCGCTCGTTCTGGGCCCAGACCGTGGCGGGGACGCCCATGCAGAGCGATTCGGCGAGCGTGACGCCGGCGGAACACCAGATGGCGTCGTACTCCGGGATGCGGCGGGTGAGGCCGGGGAGGCTCTTGACCACGGTACAACCAGGGAAGGAGTCGCCCTGGATGCCATTGGGGGCCAACAGCGTACAGGCACCGCGCCAACGGTCTTCCGCGGCCAGGCGTGCGAGGCTGTCAAAGGCCTTCTGAGCCAGGTTGGGGCCGTCGCTGCCACCGAAGGTGATCAACAGCTTGTGGACGGCCAGGGGCTGGAGGGGCACCCGTTTGGGGCGCAGCTCCAGGGCGGCCTTGTCCACCACGATGAAGTTGGAGCCGCGCACCACGCGGCAGGCGCCGGACTTGGTTTCGTAGGGGCGCACCTTGCGACCCTCCACCACTTTCACGGGATGGTCCAGCCAGCGCACGCCCTCCAGAAAGGGCTGGAACAGCAGGTCCGCCGTTTCGTGGGCCTCCGTGTCGTCCTCCATCACGGCCACCTTCAGGGGACGGAGGGCCCGGAGGAAGTCGGTGCTGGTGTCCCACTGGTCCACGAGCACGGCGGCGGCACGGGCCTTCAGCTCCGGCGGCAGTGGTGCATGAATGGCCGCGCCCAGGTAGACCGCCTCGCAAGGCATGGGCTGGTCGAGGAAGGGATGGGTGCCGCTTCCCACACGACGTGCCCGGTCGTCGCCGGAGACCGCTACGCACGCTCGGCCGCCAAGGGTGCGCCAGGATTCCTGCAGGGCCAGGGCCCGGGCCACATGCCCCAGCCCGAGGCGCAGATCGGCGTGAACGCGGAGGATCAGCAGGGGGGACATGATCCGGAGAGTCTAGGAGCCTGTCCGGGTAATTGGAATACCCAGGGCCTGTTTTCAAATTGGGTGTGAGCCGCGACGTCGGCCAGCCGCGTCCATGGCAGATGTCGGTTTGTCTCGCGTATCGCCGCAGGCGATACCGAGAAGGCGGGGGCCGAAGGGCGATGCGGGACATCGTTCGAGGCCGCCAACGCAGCCAGGGGTGCGGTTGGCTGACGTCCCGTAGGGCAAGGGGCGGCGCCCGGCGCGATGCTGCGTCAAGCTCCTCGTCGATAGTGCCGCTATCGCCTTCGTCGCTTTCCTGGCCTCGCTTGGGCGGCGCCCCTTGCGCGGCCGCACCCCAATTTGAAAACAGGCCCTAGCTCGTGCGGGTGCTGACCCCGATCGTCAGGGTGAGGAGAGGAACGGCCTTCCAGGAGAGGCCCCGATCTGAAATGCTGAGGAGCCCATCCCCATTGGAGATCTCCATGTCCGACGCCTTTCCGACGTCCATGCCCATTCCGGCCCCCGGCGCCCAGGCCGCCAAGATCTGCGGCATTCTCGCCATCATCTTCGCCCTCACCTGCGTGGGCATTCCCGTGGCCATCATCCTGGGCATCGTGGCCCTGGTGCAGCAGGCCAAGGCCAAGCGTCTGGCCAAGGCGGATCCCCAGACGTTCGCGCCGGTGCCGGCCACGGGTCTGGTCACGGGCATCATCGGTCTCGTGCTGCCCGTGGTGATGCTGCCCTTCGTGGGCATCGTGAGCGCCATCGCCATCCCGGCCATGCTGGTGCAGCGGGAACGAGCCAGGGAACTGGTCGTCCAGGGGACTCTGGAGGCTGCCAGGAAGCGGGCGGAAGCCCTCGTTGCGGACATGCAGGCCAGGACACCGGGCCAGGTCCCCTCTCAGGAGGCCATCATCCAGGACCTCTCCAAAGACCCGGGCCTCAAGGGCCTCAAGAATCCCTACAGTCCATCAGCTCCGGCCATTCAGCGCGGTGCCGAAGGGCCCCTCGGCACCGTCATGATCTATCCCGGCCGCGAAGAAGAGGGCGGCGTCATCACCTGGTCCATCAAGTTCAGGGCGGTGGTGCGCAGGGGCGGGCAGGATCGGGTACTCGAAGCGGAAGTCATCACCCACGCGCAGGAGCAAGTGCAGGGCCGCACTGAGGACGGCTGGGAAGTCGTGAGCCCGGCACCGGAAGGAATTGCTCAGCACCCCTAGGGCAAGTCAGGGAAAGGGGTGTCCTTCGGCGAAACCAGGCCTGGGCGAGTCGATGGCCGGCGCCTCGGCGATAGGCCAGCCGTCGGCGAAGTAGGCCTCCTTGTACCGCACGTAGCGGGCCCAGACGCTGGCCACCAGCTCGCGCTGCTTCCCGCTGAGAGGCCCTTTCACGGTGGCTGGCCACCCCGCCACCAGGCTGTGAGGCGGCGCATGGAGGCCTTCGCGCACCAGGCTGCCTGCGGCCACGAGGCAGCCCTCGCCAATCTCGGTGCCATCCATGATGGTGGTGCTCATGCCGATGAGCGCGTTCTTCCGGACGGTGCAGCCGTGGAGCATCACATTGTGCGCGATGCTGACCTCCTCCTCAATGAGCAGCGGCCACTTCCCGTTGGTGACGTGCAGGCAGCAGGCGTCCTGGATGTTGGTGCGGGCCCCGATGCGGATCCAGTTCACATCCCCGCGAATGGCGCAATTGAACCAGATGCTGGCGTCGTCGCCGATGGTCACGTCGCCCAGCACCAGCGCGCTGTCCGGGAGGAACACGCGGGAGCCGAGCTTGGGAATCATGCCTTGGAAGGGGCGGATCATGCGACCTCCAGACGCTGAGTCTAGCCGACCGTCAGCAGCCCCAGCTTCACGGCCCCCAGGCCTAGCGAGCCCACGATCAGCCACAGCAGCAGGCCCTGGAGGAAAGGCCGCAGGCCCACGTTGCGCAAGGCCTCGCGGCTGAGACCCGCCCCGATGAGGAAGAGCGTCAGCACCAGCACCCTGCGGGCGGCGGCCGCCACGAAGTGCCCGGGCACCTGCAGGACCGGCACGAACGTCACCAAGGCGGCCATGGCCAGGAAGCCGGCGATGAACCAGGGCTTCTTCAAGGGAGGGGCGTCGGCCGAAGCGGGTTCGCGCCGGGCCATGGACCATCCGATGCCCAGGGTGAGCGGCACGATCCACAGGGCGCGAGCCAGCTTCACGGTGGTGGCCACTTCCAGGGCCCGGGGCCCATAGGCCAGTCCCGCCCCCACCACGGAGCTGGTGTCGTGGATGGCCAGTGCCGACCAGAGGCCGAAGGCATCCTGGCTGAGACCGGTGGCATGGCCGATGGGCGGGAAGATGACGAGCGCCGCGGCGTTGAGGAGGAATACCGTGGCCAGAGCCACGGAGGTGGCCTGCTCTCGGGCCCGGACCACGGGTGCCACGGCGGCGATCGCGCTGCCGCCGCAGATGGCTGTACCCACGGAGATGAGCAGCCCCGCTTGGCTATCCACCTTCAGGAGCCGCGCCAGCCAGAGGCCCAAAGCCAGGACCAGCATGAGGCTCACGGCCGTGTAGCCCAGGCCGTGCAGGCCCGCCTTGGCCACGGCGCGCAGGTTCATGTCTGCCCCGAGGCCCACGACGGCCAGGGGCAGCAGGCGATGCGTCCAGATCCGCGTGAGGGGCAGCCGAGGGTTGCCCACGGTGAGGGCGAGGACCGCGCCACCCACCAGGGCCGCGGCGGCCGGCGTGAAGGGGGCCAGGGCCAGCAAGGCACCGAGGAGCAGAAGGGCGGGGGCGACACGTTTCATGGGCTCGAGGTTAGCCTTGGACTATCCAAAAAAATAATTGATAATACGTATATACCATCAAAAAAACAGATGGAGGCCCTGTGCTCCCCGAACTCGACCCACGACGGCTGGAGACCTTCCGGGTGGTGGCCCAGGTGGGCCAGGTGTCCGGGGCCGCGCGCAGCCTCAACCTGTCCCAGCCCGCCGTGACGGCCCAGATCCGGCAGCTGGAAGCGGATCTGGGAAGGTCCCTCTTCACCCGGCACGCGTCGGGCGTACAGCTCACGGAGAGCGGCCGGGTCCTGTTGGACTACGCCCGGCGCGTCCATCGCCTGCTGGAGGAAGCCGGCGAGCGGCTCCAGGCCGAGCAAGAGGTGGGCGGGGAACTGCACCTGGGCGCGAGCACCACGGCCGCCGCCTACATCCTTCCCCCGCTGATCCGCACCTTCGCGGCGGACCATCGCCCGGCCCCGCTGGTGCTGGAAGTCGGCAACACCGACGAGGTGCTGGGCTGGGTGAAGGAGGGCCGCCTGCCCCTCGCCCTCGTGGAAGGGTTGACCCGGGCGTCGGGCCTGTCCCTCCAGCCCTACTTGCGGGACGAACTGGTGGCGGTTCGGGCTGGGCGGGCCCCAGGTGGGCTGGGTTCGGTGCGGACCGCCGTGGATCTGGCCGGGGTGCCGCTGATCTGGCGCGAATCCGGTTCCGGGACCCGGGTGGTGGTGGAACGGGCCCTCCGCAGGGCCGGCGTGGTCCGGGCTCCCCGAGACACAGACCTGGTGGTGGGCGAGACCGAGGCCATCAAATCCTGTGTCCTGCTGGGCCTGGGCATCGGCTTCCTCTCCCGGTGGAGCATCCAGCGGGAGCTGGTGCGCGGAGACCTGGAGGTGATTCCCCTGCCGGATCTGAGCATCCCGCGGACTTTCTCCTGGGCCCAGGCCGGTGGCGGCTTGGCGGGCCCGGCCTCGGCCTTCCTGCGCCATGCCCTGGCACATCCCCCCGCGCCATCCAGGGGGCCGGGACGGTAGTCTGAATGGCATGACCGAGCAGCTCATCCCCACCCGCCGCGCCTTTCCGGCGGACGATCCCATCTTCGCCCTGAACGCGGAGGCCCAGCGCCGGAAGGCCGCGGGTGACGCCATCCTCAACGCCACCGTGGGCGCCTTGCTGGACGAGGCTGGCCAGCTGGTGGTGCTCGATACCGTGATGGACCTCTGGCGCGGCTTGGGTGCCATGGAGGTGGCCCCGTACGCGCCCATCGCCGGAGACCCCGCCTTTCTGAAGGCTCTGGTGCAGCGACACTGGCCCCGGCTGGATGGCCCCGGTGCCGCCTGCGCCACGCCGGGGGGCAGCGGCGCCCTGTCTCTCTCTCTGCGGAATTTCCTGGAGCCGGGCCAGACCCTGCTTACCACGGCGCCCTACTGGGGGCCCTACGCCACCATGGCCGCGGAGAACGGCATGGGCTTGGCCACGGCCCCTTGGCCCGCCGCGGGGCAGGTCCTGGACGCGGCGGCCTGGGAGCGGACCTTGCGGGCGTTGATGAAGGCCCAAGGCCGGGTGATGGTCTGGCTCAACGACCCCTGCCACAACCCCTCGGGACGCAGCCTGTCCGCTGCCGATCGTGCGGCGCTGCTCGGGCTGCTGCGGAGCCTGGCTGGCCAGGGCCCCGTCACCCTGCTCCTGGACCTGGCCTACCTGGACTACACGCGGGAGCCGGAGGCCGTGGCCGAGGCCTTGCGGGACTATGCGGCCCTGGGCGCGCAAGGCCGGGTGCTGGTGGGCGCCTCCATGTCCCTTTCCAAATCCATGACGCTCTACGGGGCCCGCGGCGGGGCCCTCGCCTTCCCCTGGTGCGCGGACGCGGCCGTGCAGGCGGCCCTGACCCAGTCCTGCCGGGGCACCTGGTCCAACTGCGCCCGGGCGCCCCAGGCCCTGCTTCTGCGCCTGGCGCAGGACGGCAAGGCGCAGGCGCGCCTCGCGGCGGAGCACCGCCACTGGTCCGAGGTGCTTGCGGCCCGCGCCTTGGCCCTGGATGCGGCCCTGGTAGCCGAGGGCATGGAAGCGCTCCACTGGCAGGGCGGATTCTTCGTGACCGCACCCGCGGCCGACCCGGAAGCCGCCTGCGAAGGGCTGAAGGCCCACGGCGTGTTCACGGTGCCCCTGCCGCAGGGCCTGCGCGTGGGCCTGTGTGGGTTGCGAGCGGATGAGGCGCCACGGTTCGCGCGGGCGCTGCGGCAGGTGGCTTCCCGGTGATCTCCCCGGCCACGCAGACGTGGCCTGGGATCCGACGTCGGGCTTGGAAACGGACGGATCCTGGGATATTCTGGTTGACCGCGGGCGTATAACTCAGCGGTAGAGTGCTACCTTCACACGGTAGAAGTCCCAGGTTCGAATCCTGGTACGCCCACCACTCCAAGCTAAGGCCCTGATCGTGATCGGGGCCTTTTCTTCTTCCAGCCAATCCTCATTCCTTCGGGAGTCTTCCATGCCTCTGATCCTTGCCACTCAGGTTCGCGCCGGGATGATCGTCAACTTCGAGAACGAGCTCTGCCGCGTCATCAGCGTCGAGCATCAGACCCCCGGCAACCTGCCGGCCCGGGTCCAGGTGAAGATGAAGCGGCTCAAGGACGGCATCAACCGGGAGAACCGCTTCGGCAGCTCCGACAAGGTGGACAAGGCCAGCCTCGAACAGCACATGCTGGAGTTCCTCTACGAGGACGGCAGCAACCTCGTCTTCATGAACAACGAGACCTACGAGCAGCTGGAAGTGAGCAAGGAGATCCTCGGCGAGGACATGGTCTTCCTCGAGCCGAACATGCAGGTGGAGATCGAGTTCTACGAGGGCCAGCCCATGGGGGCGACCCTGCCTCCCAGCGTCGTGCTGGAGATCGTGGAAACCGATCCCGTCATGAAGAACGCCAACGCCACAGGCTCCTACAAGCCCGCCAAGCTGGACAACGGCATCACCGTGGGGGTCCCTCCTTACATGGAGGCGGGGCAGAAGATCCGCGTGAACACGGTGGATCGCACGTTCATGGAGCGGGTGAAGTAGTTCTGCTCTCCCTTCGGCGGGGAGGCCTTGCGCATCGCCACAGGCGATACCAAGAGAATCCACGTGAACACGGTGGAGCGCACATTCATGGAACGCGTGAAGTAGACTCGTTCGCAACACACAAGGGCCCCGGTAGGCAGATGCCGCCGGGCCTTGTTCTGTACGAATTCCGCCGGACGAAATTCCAACCACGCGGTAAAGTACTGGTCGCCCGGTCCTCTGGTGCGTGACCAGAATCACAATCCGATGGAAATGTGCGATAACTGATCTAGTGCCTTGGTGGAGCCCCATGCCTCAAGCAGTCCTCAATCTGAGAAGGATCGAGTTCCTGGCCGGGTTGCCGATGAACGCGGCGGAGGAACTGGCCAGCATCGCCGAGATGAGGCGGTTCCCTGACGGCGCCCGGGTGTACACCCAGGGCGACCAGGTCCCCGGCGTCTACGTGGTGGTGAAGGGTGGCCTCAAGGTCTTCCGCACGGACGGACGCGGCCGGGTGCAGGTGCTCCAGTTCCTCAAGGTCGGGGACTGCGTGGGCGAGGTGGCCGTGTTCGATGGTGCGTCCATCGCCTCCAGCGCCGAGTCCCACGGCGAGACCGAGTGCTGGCTGATCCCTTCCGCCCCCTTGCGCCAGATCGTCCACCGCCATCCGGAAGTGGCCGAGATGCTCATCCACCACTTCGCCGCCAAGGTGCGCCACCTGGTGACCCTGGTGGAGACCCTCAGCCTGCACAGCGTGCCGGAGCGCGTGGCCCAGCTGCTGCTGGAGGCCCATGAATCCCACCCCATGCGGTCTCTGGTGGAATTCCAGGAGACCCAGGAGGACCTGGCCCAGTGCATCGGCGCCAGCCGCGAGGCCTTCAGCCGAGCCCTGCGTCTGCTGACGGACCTCGGCCTCATCCAGAGCACGTTCCCGGTGGTGCGCATCCTGGACCTGGGGAAGCTGCAGCGGTACGCGAAGGGCTGAGCCGCGGCACTCAACTGTCGACTTTGCGAAACGAGGCGCCATCGGCGCCTCGTTTCGCAGCTGAGCTACACGACCGTCAGGTAGCGGGTCTTCACCCCTGCCTCTAGGCCACCCACGTCAATCCAGGCGAAGGCATCGGCCTTGGCCAGGGTGACGAGATCGGCGGAACCCTTGCCAGGCAGTGGTTCGAGACGGCCCTCCGCCAAGCGGCAGGGGTGCAGCAAGGGGCGGTCGCCCTTGTGCTTCACGGAGGCAGCCAGGCGGGCGTGCCGCCAGGGATCGGGCAGGGCGCGGCCCTCCAGTTTCGCCAGGGCGACGGGGAGGAACAGCAGCGCATTGAGGTAGGCGGATACGGGGTTCCCGGGCAGGCCGAGCACCAGCAGATCGCCCAGCTGGGCCGCCAGCATGGGCTTGCCGGGCTTGAGGCGGATCTTGTGGAAGAGGACCTCCGCCCCGAGATCTTTCAGAACCGCGGGCAGGTGGTCGTGCGCGCCCATGCTCACGCCGCCGGAGGTCATGAGAATGCGGGCGCCGCCGGGGTTCCGCAGGGCCGCCGCCAGGGCCGCCGGATCGTCTGGCAGGGCGGGACGCCGCTCCACCTCGGCCCCCAGGGCGTGGGCCAGGGCCACCAGCATGGGGCCGTTGGAATCGCGGATCTGGTGTGGCGCTGGATCGGCCACCAGCTCATCGCCCGTGGACGCCACGGCCACGCGGATGCGCGAGGGTGCGGGTAACGGGCGACCGACCCAGGCGCGCAGGGCCGTCCGGGCTACGTTGATGGCCTGGTCTGCGGGCAGCAGCAGATCCCCGGCCCGGGCTTGGCCGGCTCGGCGGCGCACATGATCGCCGGGCTCGGCAGTCTCCCCCGGATGAATCAGGCCGTCCGCCTCGCGCAGCTGCTCGACGGGCAGGATGGCATCCGCGCCTGCCGGGAGGGCCGCGCCGGTCATGATGCGCACTGCGGTCCCGGGGGTCACCGTGAAGGCCGCGGGATCATCCCCGGCGTACAGGGTGCCCAGCAGCCGCCGCGGCGCGCGTCCCTCCTCCGAGCGCAGGGCCACACCGTCCATGGCGGCGAGGTCGGCTGCTGGATCGTCCCGGTCCGCCCGCACCTCCGGGAAAGCGGGCGCGGGAAGGGCCGCCCAGAGACGGGCCAGGGCCTCGTCCAGGGGCAGCAGGTCGGGATGGTCGCAGCTCATGGCCATGCTCCGATGCTACTCCCGGAGGCGGCCGGCACCCCGGTCATGGGCGGGCGGGAGGCGTCCGTTTGGCCCAGAGAGGATAGTCGATGCCTGCCAGCCGGTTGATGAGGATGGCCTGGACGGTCAGCAGGGCCACCGCCAGCAGCATGATGGCGAGGTGCATGGGCTTGGTGATGATGCCCAGCGAGACGATGAGCGTCGTGGCGCCCGCGGGGGGATGGGCCGCCTTGAAGAGGATCATGAGGGCGCCCGTGGCGGCCAGGGACAGGGCGGCGGCGGCGATGCGGGCGGGATCCACACCCATGACCATGGCCGGGGGCGCATGCTGCAGGCCCACCAGGCAGAGCGCGCCATAGCCGCAGGCGATGCCGATGATGTGACCGTAGATGGTGTGGCGGGGGCTGGCAGAGGGTAGGGTGGGCGAGAAGAAAAAGAGGAACGCCGTGGGCCCCAGCGAAGGAAAGACGAACGGTGTCCGGGTGAGCATGGCCAGACCTGCCAGCAGGCCGATGGTGACCAGGCCGTTGATGAACATGAAGGCGGCCCAGAGCTGGCGTTCGGGGAACTGCCCCAGAAGCGCCGTGAGGCGGAACCTTGCCATCAGGCCGCGGGTGACGCTGGGCTCCAGCAGCTCCAGGGGGGGGCGGCGATCGGGGGTCATGGCATCTCCATCGAGGGCGAGGTCCGGGCGTTGGGTGGGGTCAGGATTCGGGCCCGTCGTCGAGGCGCGGCGCCTTGAAGGCCAGGAAAAGGGCCACGACAGTCAGCACCAGCGACGCGGAGAAGGCGCCTGGAAGCAGGGCCCGCTGGCCGTCCAGCACGGACTGGAGCACGGTCTCGAACAGATAGAGCTGGACGGCCAGGATCAGGAGCGTCACCCCAAGGGCGACATCGGAGAAATGGCCTTGGCGTGGGCGGGGCTGGTTCATGACCGCACCTCCATCCTGGTATCACGGGGACAGGCGGCGGCCCGCGTGGGAACATTCGTGGGCTTGGGCAGCTCGCCCACGGCCCAGAGGCTGCCATCGGCGCGCGTCTCCAGGGCAATGCCCGAGAGGGGGCGGGTCGGGGGACCCTGCACCGGAAAGCCCCGGTCCACTTCGAAGAAACCCTCGTGGCAGGGGCACTCCAGTCGTTCGCCCCGGAAGCGCACGGCGCAGCCCAGGTGGGTGCAAGTCTGTCGGTACGCCTTCAGCTCGCCGGTGGGCGTGCGAAGCAGGATGCAGCGGTCCTGGGCGTCGCGGAAGGTGAAGAGCCGGCTCTGGCCCGGTTGGAGGTCCGAGGCGCGGCCCAGGGCCACGGCCAGCTCGTGGGTTCCGGTCGGCTCCGGGGCCGTTTCCAGGGGTTTCTTGCGCAGCCACAGGTAGCCGATGCCGGCGGTGAACCCAGCGCTCACCACGGCCAGGAAGCGGGCAAACTCGCGGCGGGAGAAGTGGCCCTCCTCGGCGAGATCCAGGGGGAAGGCGCGACGCCACCAGCTCATCAGAGGCCTCCATCGATCAGCAAAGCCGCGTCCAGGTGCAGGGGCGTGTCCGGATCGGGCACCATGATGGCGTTCCTAGTTTTCACCCGCACGCTGCCGATGAGGAAGTCGCGCAGGGGCTTGTTGTGGCGCAGGTTCGCCACCTCGTCCTTGCGGACGAAGAGCAGGGCCTGGCTGGGGCACACCGTGGCGCACATGGGCTTGTGGCCCACGGAGGTGCGGTCGTAGCAGAGGTCGCACTTGAGCATCTGCTCCAGGCCCGAGAACACGATGGGCACCCCGAAGGGGCAGCTCAGCTCGCAGTTCTGGCAGCCGATGCAGCGGGGCTTCTGGGCCGCATGCACCACGCCGTCCTCGCTGCGCTTGATGGCGTCCGAAGGGCACACCTGGGCGCAGATGGGGTCCTCGCAGTGCATGCAGACCGTGGGCACCGTCTGCGGGCTGTCGAAGCGGTCCATCTCGTCCAGGTGGATCATGGAGCGGCCGCGGTGGGTGCCGCACTCGGCGCAGGCACCCACGCAGGAGCGGCAGCCGATGCAGCGCTGCGGGTCAATAAAGAAGCCGTAGTCCTGGGGCACCATCAGAACACCTGCTCAGGCATCTGGGACTGGCCGCTGCGGGCCTCGAAGGCCATGCGCTGAAGCTCCGCCAGCTCGGGGGAGAACTGGTCCTTGGTGGTCTTCTTCAGCCGCACGGCGCTCACCTTGAACTCGGGGATCTTCGAGACGGGATCCAAGTGCCGGGCCGTGAGACGGTTGGCCGACAGGGCCCCGGCCCAGTGGTAGGGGATGAACACGGTGTCGGGGCGGATGGTCTTCACCACCTTGGCCGGCAGCACCATGGAACCGCGCCGGGAGGTGATCTCCACGGCGTCGCCTTCCGCCAAGCCGTACTTCTCCGCCAGGCGCGGGTGGATCTCCAGGTAGGGGTGCGGGCACTGCTCCACCAGGAACCCGATGCGGCGCGTCTGGGTGCCGCTCAGGTAGTGGAAGACCACGCGGCCCGAGGTGAGCCAGATGGGGTACTCGTCGTCCACCACCTCCATGGGCGGCCGCCAAGGCGTGGGGATGAACTTCGCCTTGCCATCAGGGTGGAAGAACTGGCCGCCTTCGAAGAGGCGCGGCGTGCCGGGATGGTCTTCGGTGGGGCAGGGCCAGAACACGCCCATGTTCTTGACGATCTTCTCGTAGGTGATGCCCGCGTAGTCGGCGGTGCCGCCCTTGGAAGCCACTCGCAGCTCATTAAAGATGGCCTCGGGGCTGGTGAAGTGGTCGAAGTACTTCCCGCGGCCCAGGCGCTTGGCCAGCTCCACCATGATCTGCCAGTCGGGCCGGGCGTCGCCGGGGCAGTCCACGGCCTTGTTGATCTTGATGACGCGGCCCTCGGCGCTGGTGGAGGTGCCCTCGTCCTCCTCGTGCAGGGCCGAGGGGAACACGATGTCGGCGTGCTGGGCGCTTTCGCTGAGGAAGAAGTCCAGGCAGACGAAGAACTCCAGCTTATTGAGGGCCTCGCGGGTGAATTGGGAATCCGGCAGCGAGACCAGCGGGTTGAAGCAGAGCAGCAGCAGGCCCTTGATCTCGCCGGCGTGGATGGCGTTCATGATCTCCTGGGCGCTCTGGCCCACGCCCGGAAGTTCCTCGTCCGTGCAGCCCCAGACAGAGCAGATGTACTTCCGGTGCTCGGGGTTGCTGATGTCGCGGTTGCCCGGCAGCTGGTCGCACTTGTGGCCGTGCTCGCGACCGCCCTGGCCATTGCCCTGGCCCGTGATGGTGGCATAGCCGCAGCCAGGTCGGCCGATGCGCCCCGTGGCCAGCACCATGTTGATGCAGCCGAGGACGTTGTCCACGCCCTTGCTTTGATGCTCGATGCCGCGGGCGTGGAGCAGGAAGCTGCTCTCAGCTTCGCCCCAGATCCGGGCGGCCTTTTCGATGGCCTCCACGGGCAGGCCGGTCTTTTCGCTGGTCCACTGGGGCGTGCAGTCCTTCACCGCTTCGAGGGCCTCCTCGAAGCCCTGGGTGTGGGCCTTCACGAACTCCCAGTCGATGAGGTTCCACTTGTGAAGCAGGTGGAGGATGCCATTGGTGAGGGCGGAATCCGTGCCTGGCTTCAGGGGCAGCACCAGGTCGGCGGTGCGGGCCAGGGGCGTGATGCGGGGATCCACCACGATGAGCAGGGCGCCCTTGTCCCGGGCCCGCCAGATGTAGTCGGTGGTGATGGGGGAGCACTCGGCCACGTTGGAGCCCGCCACCCAGATCACCTTGGCCTGCTCGATGTCTGCCCAGGAGTTCGCGGCGCGGTCCACGCCGAACGCTTTTTTGTTGCCCGCGCCGGCGCTCACCATGCAGAGGCGGCCGTTGTAGTCGAGGTTCTTGGTCTGCAACCCGAGTCGCGCGAACTTGCCCGCCAGGTAGCTCTTCTCGTTGGTGAGCGAGACGCCGGACAGCACCGCGAAGGCATCCTTGCCGTGCTCCTTCTGGATGCGCTGGATCTCGGCCACGGTGCGGTCCATGGCCTCGCTCCAGTCCATGGGCTCGAAGCCGTGCTCCGTGCGCTTCATGGCCTTGGTGAGGCGATCGGGGTGGTTGCCCTGGAGGTAGCGCTTCACGCCCTTGGGGCAGAGCTTCCCCTGGTTGAAGGGGAACTCCTCCCAGGGATCGAAGCCGATGACCTTGTTGTCCTTCACCTTGAGCTTGATGCCGCACTGCTGGCCGCAGAAGCAGCAGTGGGTCTCCACCACCTTGTCGGGCGTGGGGTCGGATAGCCAGCCCCCGGGCGGGGCCAGGTTCAAGTGGGGGCCGAACTGGGCGCGGAGCTGGTCCTGGGAGAGGGGAAGCGTGCTCATGAAAACCTCAGGACTTCATGCTGATGGGATCGGAAATGGGTTCTGCATACACGGGGATCGTGGCGAAGGGATCAAAGGCGCCATGCAGCCGCGCGCCCTGGGCCTTCGCCACCAGGCGCCGCTTGCACATGGGGCACAGGTCCAGGTGGTGCACCGTCCCCCCATGTCGCGCGCCATCCAGCTCAAGCACCTTCCAGAGGGCTTCCAGGTCCCGGCGCTGGTTGGCCCGGATGAAGCCTGCGCCACAGCCCTTGCAGGCCAGGCGGCCCTCGGCCTCGCCCTCAGCCTTGTAGATGGCCACGCCCACCTGAGCGGGTCGCTGGACGATGTGGAAGAGCTTCCCGAAGGGCAGGCCGAGGAGCAGGAGGATCACGGTCAGCTCGTGAAGGTAGGCCAGTGTGCCGAAGTTGCGGCCCTGGAGCCACTTCTCCGAGGCGGTGAGCATGAGGCCCGTCGTGCTCACGGCGATGAGCAGCACCAGGGGCAGCAGGTCCAGGTCGAAGCGCTGGGTGGCCGCATCGCCCTCGTCCTGCTTCCGGCGGATGAGGCTGAGGGCGCAACCCGCGATCACCATGGCGGCAGCCAGGTCCAGGACATGGAAGCTCACGAAGGCCTGGAAGCTGCCCAGCGGAAAGGACCCGGCGGGAATGCCGAAGAGCCAGGCCTGGTAGCGGTCCGGGTTCAGACCGTCACTGGTGAAGCGAACCCATCCAAACACCAGGGGCAGGGTCACGGCGAAACCCAGCATGCAGCCCCAGGCCAGGAGCGCGTGGGCGCCCCACCGCTTCAGGGAGCGCTTCTCGATGAAGCGCTGGAGGAAGATCTGGTCCAGCGTCAGCACGGCCATGCGCGGCAGGGCCTTGAGGGCCTTCGGGGAGAGCAGCGTGCGGAGGGTGTGCCAGAAGTACATCCGCGTGGCGGGCCGTTCGATCCAGGAGAAGTAGCGGTAGGCCACGCCGAAGCAGGCGAAGAGGGTGGCCAGCAGGTAGCCCAGGAGGGCGGGGTCGAGCCAGCGCCCGCCCCGGCTACCCAGGGCCACGGCACCACCGAGGGCCAAGGTGGCGAGGGCAGCTCCTAGCAGGGGGCGGGGCTCAAGATCGAGTTCGGCGAAGACACTCATGGCGGGGGCTCCGAAGCGTCAAGCAGATTGCATGGAAAAGGACTGGAGAGTCCTAATTTAGGGCAAAACCAAAGCGGTTCAAGGCTCGAGATCCTGGGCCTGGGTCAGGGCTTTTCGCAGGGCGGACGGCCCTTGCCATCTTTCTGGTGCCGCAGGTCCATGAGCTGCAGGTCCCGGATGGTGGCCTCGGTCATGGAGGTGGCCACCTGGGCCTTCACGGCGCCCCAGGCCTCGTGCAGGGGGCAGGGGTGATCGCCGCCGCAGGTGGGGAAGCCCATGATGCAGCCATCCATGGAATTCGGGCCCTCCAGGGCGATGACGACTTCGCCCACGGTGATCCGGTGGGAAGGCCGGAGCAGGCGGAAGCCACCCTTGGGACCGCGCACGGATTCGAGGATCTCGGCCTGCACCAGGCCCTGGAGGATCTTCGCCAAGTAGGGGCCGGGCAGTTCCAGGCGGGCGGACAGATCCTTGGCCAGGCAGTAGCTCCCATCCTCGGGGAGGGCAGCCAGAGCCCTGAGGGCATAGCCAGTGGCGGTCGAGAAGAGCATTCCGGAATGATACTTCTGATTTAAGGGGGCAACCCCCTGATTCTGGAGTCCATCTCCATTTGTGCCCGATTTGTGATCGAGGTCAGAGCAGGGCGCGCCACAGAAGCAGGAGCCCCAGCACGCTCAAGCCCCCCTCACGCCAGCCGAGCGTGCGGGCCGGGAGGGGCCGGTAAGGCGCCAGGGCACGGAGGTAGAGCAGCCCGGTCCACCCGGTCCAGACGAGCCCGGCAATGCCCCGGGGGGCCAGCAGCAGGGCCGAGGCCCCGATCAGCAGCAGGTGGAGGACATGGACGGGGATCCGGCGCCGGTCCAGCTCCGCCGCGGCCAGCTTGTGGGCATGGCCCAGGAGGCGCCGCACATGGGCCAGATTGGCGCCGCCCACCAGCGTGGCGAAGAGCCAGGCCCGACCGGCCTCGAGCAGGGGTGCTGCCCCGGCGGCGAGGATGGCGGCGGCCAGGCCGGCGAAGGCCCCCTGGGCCGCCAGCTCCACGGCCAGCGAGCGCACCGCCCGCTGCAGGTCAGCCCGCAGGGCCAGGAGAACCAAGGGGGCCACGCAGGCCAAGGGGATCAGGAATCGCCAGCCTGAAATAACCAAGGCTGTGAGTCCGAACCCTGCCGAGAGGGCTCCAAACAAGAGGAGCGCGCGGAATTGAAGGGCGTCCCGTTGGCCCGTGAGCACGCGGCGGAGGGAAGGGCGGGCGAGGAAGAAGGCCAGGGCGGCCAGTCCCAGGCAGAGGCCACCCGCGCTCGGGCGGAGCAGGAGTCCCAGCACCAGCGGGAAGCCCAGCATGAACCAGCTGCCATGCTCGGCCGGCAGGAGGGTGCGCCAGGGGGGGAGAACTCGGGACATTTCGGTCCTTTCAGGTCCGAAATAGAGTCTGACCGCAATCGGGCCCTGCGGCCATGCAGGAGATCACACTTCCGAGGCGATGAGCCGCAGCCCCTCCATGGCCTCTTCCATGGTGAGGAAGACGGGCAGGCCAGCTTCCCGCAGGCCCTGGCGGTAGGCGTCGTAGATAGCGCCTCCTTCCACAGCCACGCCCAGCCACTTGCCGTGCTTCCGGGCCAGGTTCGCCAGGGCGCTCGCGAAAGGGCCGAAGGCGGCCGGATCGCTGGTGTTCAAGCGCCTGGTCAGGGGCACCAGACCCACCACCACCACATCGGCTTCCGAGGCCAGCAGCAGATCGGCGCTGGCCAAGTAGGCGGCCTCGTCGGCCATGGGCGTGAGGTCCAGGGGCAGGCGGGGGCTGACAAGCCCGGTGAGGCCGTGGGTTTCGATGGTGGCGGCGAGGGCTGTGCCCTCGGCTTCCGTGAGCTTCGCGCCCCGGAAGGGACCCGTCAGCAGGTCGGCGGAGGCCACGGACTCGAAGCCCGCATTGGTCACGATGGCCACCCGGTGGGGCGTCCCCGCGGCGTAGGTGGCCAGCCAGGAGAGGGCGGCATCGAAGACCTCGATGCGCTCGGCCAGCATGGCGCCGGCCCGCCGGAGCACGCTGGCCTGGAGGGCGTGATCGCCCGCCAGGGCGCCCGTGTGGCTGCTGGCGGCGGCCATGCCCTCCTGGCTGCGCCCGCCCTTGTAGAGCAGCACGCGGCGGCCCGCGGCGCGGAGCTGCTTGGTGGCCTGGGCCGTAGCCTGCAGGTCGCCGGGGGCGAAGCCCTCCAGGTAGGCGCCCACCACCTTCACTGCCGGGTCCGAGCCGAAACCTGCCAGGAAATCCGAACAGCGCAGGTCCATCTGGTTGCCAATGGCGATGGCGGCCCGCAAACCCAGCTCCGGCCGGCGGCTCAGGCGGGTGATGAGGAAGGCGCCGCTCTGGCTCACCAGGGCCGCGTGGCCCGGCTTGGGTCGCAGGGGCAGCTTCTCGTCGGGGATGAAGAGGGTGTTCAGATTCAGGTCGGGACTGTAGAGGCCCAGGCCGTTGGGGCCCACCAGGGCGGGGGTCCATTTGCCGGCGCGGCGGTGCTCCGCGAGGCAGGCCACGAGCCGCTCGCCGAGGCCTTCGCAGTCGGCGCCGTCGCCCAGGCCACCGGCCACCAGGTAGACCACCGTGGCGCCGCCACCCTGGCGGCAGAGCTGTTCGACCACATCCAGGGTCAGAGCCGCCGGCAGGGAGAGGATGAGCTGGTCGGCGGGCGCTGCGGCGAGCTCCGCCACCGAACCAAGGCAGGGAAGGCCCAGGAATTCAGTGGCACCGGGCTTGATGAGGCGGATCGAACCTTCCGGCAGCGTGGACTGCTGGAGGTTTTCCAGAATGATGCGGCCCACGGTGCCTGCCCGGCTGGAGACGCCGGCCAGCACGATGTTCTTGGGCGCTACCAGCGCCTGGTACCAGGCCGGATTCGGGCTGGCGGGTGATTCGGCGGCGGCTGCTTCCAGCGTGCCCACACCGTCCAGGGCGGTGGGCAGGCCGTCACCATCCAGCACCACGGGGTTCAGCTCCAGCAGGGTGACGCCTTCCCGGTCCAGGCCTTCCGCGGCGCGCCACAGGCCCTGGAGGAAGGCCAGCAGCTTCGGCTCGTCCGTAAGCGCTTCGGTGCCGCGCTGGCGGCCCAGCCAGGTGCGGCCCAGCCAGTGCTCGCGCAGGTCCGCCAGGGCCTGCTCCGGCTTGCATAGGCCCAACGGCCAGATCAGGGGCGGGGCCAGGGCGGCCCAGGCGTCGGCCTGGAGGCCACCGATGCCACACACCACCAGCCAGCCCGCGTCCGGATCGCGCTTGAGTGACACCAGTGCCTCGGTGGGCAGACCCGCCAGGCGCTTGAAGGCCACCTTCTCGCAGACCAGGCCGCCGATCCAGGGATGCTCCGCCACGCGCCCGCGCATGGCCGCGGCTTCGGTTTTCAGCGCCTCGGCATCGAAGGGGCCGAAGTGGACGGCGCCCTTGTCCGACTTGTGCCAGAGCTGGTCCGCGATGCCCTTGAGCACGATGGGCTCGCCGTGAGCGAAGGGCAGGGGCCCGGCTTCCAGGAAGCCGTGGCGCGGCACTCGCAGGCCCGCGGCGGCGAGCAGGCCGTAGGCGCGCCCCTCGTGGAGGAATCCCGTGGTCGTGTGCATGTCAGGCTCCCACGGGGTCGTGGATCAGACCGCGTCCAGCCTCGAAGGCCTCAAGGTTCTTCTCCAGCACGCGGGCGCCCTTGGACTCGAAGCGCTGGCTGATGACATCGCGCCAGACCGCGTCTTCCACGGGCAAGAAGCGGGAAGCCATGCCCAGCAGGGCCATGCCGCCGGCCTGGCGATGGTTGAGCTTGCGGGCCAGGTCCTCGGTGTCGATGAGGTGGGCGCCGCGCACCACCTTGAGGGCCGCATAGACGTCGTCCAGGGGCGGGTAGCCCGCCATATCCATCTGGGGCTCCTCCGACACGACCAGGTGCCCGTCCAGGCGCAGCATGGACACGTAACGCAGCGCCTCCAGCGGTTCGAGGGCGATGAGCAGGTCCGCGCCGCCCTCGTCGAGGATGGGCGAGGTGAGGGGAAGCTTCGAGTAGCAGACCTGGGCGTGGACGCTGCCGCCCCGCTGGCTCATGCCGTGGATCTCGGACTGGAGGGCCTGGAGGCCGCTGCGGCGCAGGGCTTCCAGCAGGATCTGGGCGAGGGAAAGCACGCCCTGGCCACCGACGCCAGACAGGACGATGCCGTGGATGCGGGAGGCGTTCATGAGCAGACCTCGGCCGTGCAGCGCTCGCGTTCCTGGCGGTCGTGATCCTTCAGGACGCCGCGGCGGATGGATTGGATGCATTCCCGGCGGAACACCACCACCGAGGGGCCGGGATGCCGCAGGGCGGCCACGACGGCCGACACGTTGGCGTCGTGCTGCTTTGGCACGGGCAGGAGGACCTGGAGCTGATCGTCCGGGATGCCCATGCCCCGCACCATGCGCTCGACATGGTCCAGGGCCTGGCTGGGCTGCTGGCCCGTCATGCCCACCACGCGGTTGTCGAGGATGATCACGGTGACGTTCACGCCGGAATCGACAGCGGTCAGCAGGGCCGGCAGGCCGCTATGGCCGAAGGTGGAGTCGCCGATGACGGCCACGGAAGGCGTCTGGCCCGCCAGGGCCGCGCCCACCGCCATGCTGATGCTTGCGCCCATCTCCACCACCGCGTGGATGGCGGCCATGGGCTCCTGGGCGGCCAGGGTGTAGCAACCGATGTCGCCGAAGACGCGGGTTTCCGGGGCGCCGACCTGAACGAGGGCCTCCTGGAGGGCCTCGTAGGCATCCACATGGCCGCAACCATCGCAGAAACGAGGCGCGCGGATCGGCAGCTCGAGGCTGGTGGCGGTTTTCCCGGTCGAGGCTGCCAGACCGAGGGCGTCCTTAAGCAGGCGCGGGGACAGCTCGCCCGTGCGGGGTAGGGAGCCGTCCAGCCGGCCGCGAACCTTCACCGTGCCGCGGAGGCCGAGGCGCTCCTCCAGCACCGGGTAGTCCTCCTCGAAGACCACGATTTCATCCACCTGAGCCAGGAAGGCCTGTTCCAAGGCGGGGTCCACGGGGTAGGCGGCGATCTCCAGGCGGGGCAGGGCGGCCAGGTCGGGGTTCTCATGGAGCAGCTGGCCGAAGTAGGCCCGGCCCATGCCTGACATGGCCACCCCACGGCGGGTCGTGCCGGGGACGAGGCGGTTGAGGGGGGTGGTTTCGGCCATCAGGCGGGGCTGTTTCTCCAGCAGATCCACGTAGCGACGGCGTGCGTTGGCGGGAATCAGGACCCAGTTCTGGATGGCCGCTTCCGGAACAAGGCCCAGGCTGGTGGGGCACTGGGCCTCGCGGCGGACCAAGGCGGCGCGGCAATGGGCCAGGCGGGTGACGATGCGCAGCATCACGGGCACCTGGAGGGCTTCGGACAACTCGAAGGCCCGGAAGGTGAGGTCGTAGCATTCCTGGACGGTGCTGGGCTCGAGGCACGGCAGCCAGGCGAATTCGGCCAGGCGGCGGCTGTCCTGCTCGTTCTGGCTGCTGTGCATGCCGGGATCGTCCGCCACCAGCAGCACCAGCCCACCCCGGACACCCGTGAGAGCTGAGTTGGCGTAGGCGTCCAAGGCCACATTCAGGCCGACGTGCTTCATGGTCACCAGGGTGCGGTGCCCCGTGTAGCTCATGCCCATGGCCAGGTCATAGGCCACTTTCTCATTGGCGGCCCACTGGGCCACTCGGCCGTCGAGGGCCTTGTGAATGAGGCGTTCGACCGCCTCAAACCCCTCCGTGGATGGCGTGCCCGGGTATCCGAACGCGCCCTTGATGCCGGCATCGAAGGCGGCACAACCCACCGCTTCAACCCCCAGCGCGAGGGTGCTCTGAACCATGAAAACCTCCAACCTTTTCCAAGCGGGAAGTATGCAGAGCCTCCGCAGTGCCCAGGGTCACAGGGAGTATGGTCCGACCAGAAGACCAGTCCTGCCGCTGGAGAGATCCCCCTGGTTCCTGCTCGTTTCGGGTACGCCTAGCTGGGATCGGGATCTGGTGCGGAGCAGGGAACCTTTCCCCAGTGGCAAAGGTCACAACTTTGTCCATTCCTGGAAAATCTGTTTTGACTTTTGTGTTTTTTTGGCCTGTATTTAACTAATTTATATTTTTATAAAATATTTATTTTCAATATTTTACAAAAATTATAAATTGGTCTTTAACGTAATATCTTTGCTTCTTTTTAACCATACAGTCATTCAGTGGATTGTCATTTACTCCCTTGAGGTCAGCAGAGTGAGAGCTATAGTTTGGTTTCTGACGCCAGCATCAGCTTTTACCTGCTGTCCGGCTCCCACTGGCAAGGCTTCCCACGCTCACGGCTCTGCTCTTTCCGCAATTCCACCCCGGTCCATTCACGCCACCGCATGAGGCGAATCATGAAGCCACGAACCCAAGTGGTCCTGCTTGCCACCTTGATGTCTGCCACGGCTTGGGGCCAGGAGGTGAGCCTGTACGGCACCACCATGGCCCAGATGTGGAAGCAGGAGACACCGGGCTTTGACAAGAGCACCTTCACTCCGGCCACCCAGTACCTCGGCATCGACGCCACCAAGCTGGGCACCGACAACTTGTCGCTGCACCTCTTCGGCTGGGGCCGGACGGACCTGAGCGACGCCAGCAATTTCGATGGGTCGAAATCCGCCGGTTACCTTAACTACGGGTACCTGCAGTACCGCTTCGACCAGGCCAATGCCGAGATCAAGGCGGGGCGCTTCACGGCCAACCAGGCCACCGGGTTCGAGCAGGTGGATGGCGTCAGCCTCCGGACGGACCTGCGGGGCGGGTTCTCCGTGTCGGCCTTCGGCGGGAAGCCGGTCTACTACAAGACGGTGGATCCCCGGAACCAGTCCGACTACGAGTTCCAGCGTGACTTCATCATGGGCACCCGGTTCGCCTGGCGCATGCCCAAGTTCGGCGAGATCGGCCTCTCCTACCTCCAGGACGGCACGAAGGCGGCCAAGGACCTCGATGTCCCCTCGCCCATCGATTACACGCGGAAGCAGCTGGGGGTGGACATCCGGATCACGCCCGCCACCGTCTTCGATCTCCGTGGCCGGACCGTCTTCGACGTGGCCAGCCACCCGGACCAGGCTCCCGGCACCCGGGATCGTTCCAACATTGCCGAGCATGACTACACCGCCACCGTGAAGCTCGGCGAGCAGGTCACCATGTCCGGCAACTATGCGGAACGGAACTTCTACGCCTTCTTCGCTGGCACGAACCTCCCGTCCCTCTTCCGCCAAGATGAGAACGACATGTTCCGCGGCTTCGGCGGCAGCATCACCTGGAATGCGCCCACGGGTGTGCAGCTGGTGGGCGACTACCGCCACACGCACCGCGAGTCCTTCGGCGATGTGAACCGCGCGGGCGGCGAGATCCGCTGGGCCACCAGCGAGCGGACCTTCCTCGCCGGCGTTGGCGCCCACTGGGTGAATGCCGGAAACACCAAGTTCGTGGATCCCGCGACCCCCTACCGCAGCCTGAGCCACAAGGAGGCTCGCCTGTGGGCCATGGTCACCCGGGGCAAGTTCACTGGGAGCCTGGATGGCATTCTCCAGCGCTACGACAGCGGGAATCCCTACCTCGTCGGGATCAGGAACATCTATGAAGTGGTGGGCTCGCTGGGATACCAGGCCACCTCGAACGTGAAGGTGTCCGGCGACCTGAGCTACGGCAGCACCGCGGTCGCAAGGCACGAGACCCGGGGGCTTCTGCGGGCCGAGTATCGGTTCGGATTCGCTAAGAAGGGGGGCAAATAATGGCCCGGAAAACGGTATTCCAGATTCTAGGCATCGCGCTGGGCCTGGGCGTCCTGATGGCATGCAGCCTGATTTCGCCCGAGGCGAGCTTCGCGGCGACCCATCCCCAGGAACTGGGCGCGGGCCGTCCCATCTGCTCCGAATGCCACAGCAACGACGTGGCCAAGGGCGCGCTCAAGCCGTACGCCGCCTTCGACCACACACCCACCTTCGTGAAGGACCACCGCTTCCAGGCCAACCAGGATTCCAATACCTGCGCCGCCTGCCACGCCCAGTCCTTCTGCGCAGACTGCCATGGGGGCAAGGTTCCCATGAAGCCTGCCACCCGCTTCAGCGACCGGCCCGACCGGGAGTCGCCGCATCGGGGTGACTTCATGACCCAGCACCGCATCGAAGGAAAGATGGATCCGTCCAGCTGCTATGCCTGCCACGGCCGGGCCAACAACGAGAAGTGCGCGGCTTGCCACCGGTAGGAACTGAAAACGTGTCCAAGGGGAACACCATGAGCCGAACTAAGTTGATGGTAGGAAGCTGCTTCGCGATGGTTCTCGCGCTTCTTGCCTGGGGATGCGCCGGAACCGCCGGGAAGGGGGCGCCATTCAGCGCCACCGCCGGGCAGCACCCGACGAACTGGATCGAAGTCCACTACATCGATTACGCCAAGGCGCCCGATCAGTGCCGGACCTGCCATGGGTCCACCTCGGATCCGGCCCAGGCGGGCGGCATCTCCAAGGTGAGCTGCTTCAGCTGCCACGCCAACGGGGTGGATCATCCCGCGGGCTGGGCCGATGCCAGCCAGCATGGCCGCCTCGGCGCCCAGGCCGTGCCGGCCACGACCCAGCTGATCGGCGGCACGGTGGTCGACGGCTCCGGCTTCGCCTACTGCACCAAGTGCCACGGAGCGAACTACACCGATGGCATCGCCGTTTCCTGCAAGTCCTGCCACACCAAGGCCCCCCACCCGGACGCGCCCTGGCGCGGGGCCACGTTCACCACGCCCAGTCACGTCAATACGAACAGCGGGAACGCCCCCGCCTGCGCCCAGTGCCACCTCAATGGGGCCAACTCCTCCCTCAAGCCCGTGACCCCGGCACCCGCCGGCACCGCGCCTGGCTGCTTCAACAACACCCTCTGCCACGGCACGAGCTTCTAGATAAGGAGGCGCCTATCTGGTCGATCAGCCTGAAGACTTCCCACACCGTCCACCCAACCGCAGTTTGACTCCCTTTAAGGAGAATGCAGCATGCAACACCGACCTTTGAAACAGCTCTGCGGCCTGATCGCCACCGCAGCCATCGCCCTGGTGCTGATCGGCTGTAACGGCAAGACAGGCCCCGCCGGTGCGAACGGCACCAACGGCACCAATGGTACCAACGGCACCAACGGCACCAATGGTACCAACGCCAGCATCACCCTCAACGCCGCTCAGCTCACCACCAGCGAGTGGAGCCAGCTCACCCTGGACGGCACCGTGAACAGCGTCACGATGGGTGGGGCGCCCATCGTGAACTTCAAGGTCACGGACAAGAACGGCGTTCCGGTCATCGGCCTCGCACAGAAGGATGCCACCACGGGCAAGTACCTCAATTTTGGCTTCTCCCTCGCGAAGCTGATGCCCACCGACGCAGCGACGGGCCTTCCAACCCGCTGGGTCAACTACATCGTCTTCGGTTCGACGCCGACGGCGGGGACGATCCCCAAGCCGGGCTTTGCGAGTGTCGAGAACAGTGGCACCCTGACCGATAACCTGGATGGCAGCTACACCTATACCTTCAACCTCGATGTCACCAAGGTCAAAGGTTATGTGGACGCGTCAGTGGATGATGCCACCCACCTCAAGGCTGATCTGGACGACCTGACCTACGACCCGGCCAAGACCCACCGTCTAATCGTCATCGTGGGCGGAAACCAGCCCGGGACCACCACCCCGGTCCTGACATCAGCCAATTTCTCCTACGATTTCATCCCCTCCACCGGAAATCCAGTTTCGGCCACTGATACCAGCCGGGTGATCGTCGATGAGGCGTCCTGCAACGCCTGCCACACCAAGCTGTCCATGCATGGCGCCCACCTTCCGACGCTCCAGGCCACGAAGATGTGCGTGGTGTGCCACACCGAACAGCACAAGTACGGCGCCACCGAGTCCCTTCCGGCCACGGGCAACGTCTTGATTCCCGGGGCCTACGGGGTCTACACCGCCAAGCTGCAGGACCGGGCGCTGCCCAACTTCCCGAACATGATCCACAAGATCCACATGGGTGAGGAGCTCTACTACCAGGGCTACAACCAGTTCGGCGTCCAGTACAACGAAACGACCTATCCACAGGATCTGCGGAACTGCACCAAGTGCCACACGGCGACCAACGCCGCCACCCCCCAGGGCGACAACTGGAACACCACCCCCAGCCGCCTGGCATGTGGTGCCTGCCATGACAGCATCGTCTGGGCGACCGGTGCCAACCACCCCGGTGGCGCTCAGACCAGCGACCTGAACTGCACCTCCTGCCACGGGGCCGCCGGCGTCAAGCTCAACCACATCCCCGTGTCCCCCAAGAACGACGCCTTCGCCACCGGCGCCTACACCAACGGCGCATACCTGGCCGGCGACCGCAACAACCTGCCTCCGGGCGCCATCAAGGTCGACTATGACCTGAAGAGCGTCACCCTCGACGCGACCCGCCACCCGGTGTTCACCTTTAAGTTCAAGCAGACCCTCAACGGCACCACCTCCGACGTCGTCTTCAACACCTACGCGGCCGGCTCGGTCACGGAGATGATGGACAACTTCGTGGGCAGCCCCAGCGTCTACATGGCCTTCGCCGTACCGCAGGACGGCATCACCGCCCCGGCCGACGTCAATGCCACCCTCAGCGGCTACATCAAGGGCCTCTGGAATGGCACGGCGGTGGTTCCGAAGACCACGACCCCGTTGGGCACCATGACCGGGCCTGATGCCAGCGGCTACTACACCATCACGCTGACTGGTTACACGGTGCCTGCCAACGCCACACTGATTCGCGGTGGCCTCGGATACACCTACAACAAGAACAGCCAGCCCCTGACCCAGACGAACGTTCCGAATCTGGGCACCACCAGCTTCGCTTACGATCCCGTCACCATGCTGGGCGGACTGAGCGTTCCCGCGCCCAACAAGTTCATGACCGTCAGCGGCTCCACTGCCCGTCGCAACATCGTGGACACCGCCAAGTGCAATGACTGCCACAAGACCCTCGGCGTCTTCACCGCCTCCGCCTACCATGCGGGCGAGCGCAACAACGCCGAGTCTTGCCACTTCTGCCACAACCCCAACCAATCCAGCAGCGCCTGGAGCGCGAATGCCAGCACCTTCATCCACGGCATTCACGGAGGCGGCAAGCGGACTGTGCCCTTCACCTGGCACGCCACCTCCGCCACGGACACCTTCGCGAGCGTGACCTACCCGGCCATCCTCAACAACTGCGAGGCCTGCCACGTTTCCGGGTCCTATGACTTCAGCAACAGCACCAACGCTGCGGCCATCCCGAACATGCTCTTCTCCACCGTGGGCAAAGGAATCTACAACGGCGCCTCGGCCACGGCCTATACGCTGTCTCCGTATGTCGTGAAGGACAATGTCACAGACTACGGCACGGGCCCCAGCTACGACGCTGTCAACGGCGTGTTGATCACCAACGCCACCACGGCGAACAACCTGGTCAATTCACCGATCACCGGGGCTTGCGCCTCCTGCCACGACTCCTCGGCGGCCGTCGCCCACTTCAAGGGCAACGGTGGCTCGTTCTATGAGCCCCGCGCGACGGCGCTCCTCAAGGTCGAGCAGTGCATGGTCTGCCATGGTTCCGGCCGCACGGCCGACATCAAGGCCGTCCACATGACCTTCAAGTAATGTCCCCCGCCAGGGCGCGGCTCGCCGCGCCCTGGCGACAATTAACCGTCACAATCGAGGACCCGGCTGCCTTCCAGCACCGGGTCCTCGTTATCATTCTGCCCCCTGCCGACAGGGTTTGTTGACAACCCCGCCGTGCCGACTGGAAAATCGTGCTCCGGCTCTTGAGGTCCCCATGAAGAATCCCCTGCTGATGATGACCTTGGCCCTTCTGGCCACGTTTGCTCCCGCCCTGCCAGCCAGGGCCCAGGAAGACTTCGAGTCGCCCCGGAAAACGGAATCCAAGAGCGCCAAGGCCGCCAGGATCGCCAAGACCAAGGCCGCCGCGGCGAAGGCCAGGGCGCGGGCCAAAGCGAAAGCCGAGGCCGAGGCCAAGGCCATCGACATCAACAGCGCCACCAAAGACCAGCTGAAGACCCTTCCGGGCATTACGGACGCCTACGCCGACAAGATCATCGCCGGCCGTCCCTACCCCTCCAAGGCCTTCCTGGTGACGAAGAACATCCTGCCCAACGACCTCTTCCAGACCTTGCGAAAGCAGATCGTGGCCCGTCAGCCCGCCGCGAAGCCACAGACTCGGTAGAAACCCCACCACTCCAGTAAAAAGCCCCAGGGAACGGGGGCTTTTTGTTGTACGGACGCCGAGGTCCTTTGTGTTGAGCACTTTGCAGAATGTCACGCGACTCGTGACATGAATCACAACGGCGGTTGACTCGTTAGATTACCGGAGGATCCTCATTGACGAAATCAGGAGAAGGCAGTGGTCCTTGGCGGTCAATGCTTCTCCTTGCGCCCGAAGGTCTACAGTCCGAACCCCGAAGGAGGATGAACCATGCAACATCGACCTTTGAAGCAACTCTTCGGCCTCGTCGCGGGTGCCGCCGTCATCCTGCTGCTGGTCGCCTGTGACGGTAAGACAGGCCCAGCCGGCGCCAACGGGACCAACGGCACCAACGGGACGAATGGCACCAACGGGACCAACGGCACCAACGCTGTCCTCACCGTGAATGCCGCCCAGTTGACCAACGACCAGTGGGCGAAGCTCACCCTCAAGGGCACGGTCAACAGCGTCACCATGGGCGGTGCGCCCGTGGTGACCTTCACCATCACGGATGGGGTGGGCACACCGGTGAGCGGGCTCGCCGCCAAGTCGGCGAGCGGGAACTACACCAACTTCGCCTTCGCGATCTCCAAGCTGGTGCCGGGGACCAACGGCAGCCCCAGCCGCTGGGTCTGCTACAACGTGGTGACCACCCCGGCGACGGGTCAGGCGGCCGTGCCCTACTTCACGGAGCCCGAGAACAACGGGACCCTGAAGGACAACCTGGACGGCACGTACACCTACACCTTCGCCCTGGACCTTACCAAGGCCAAGGGCTACGTGGACGGGGCCGTCTATGACGCCAACCACCTCAAGTCCGACCTCGACGATCTGACCTACGACCCGACCTTGACCCACCGTGTGATCGCGTCCGTGGGCGGAAACCAGCCTGGCACCACCACCCAGGTGCTCAGCTCGGCGAACCTCTATTACGACTTCATCCCCTCCACCGGGAAGCCGGTCGCGGCCACGGATACGGAGCGGGTGATCGTGGACATCGCCTCCTGCAACACCTGCCACACGAAGCTGGCGATGCACGCCAACTTCTTCCCGGCCATCAACGACACCCACCTGTGCGTGGTGTGCCACACCGATCAGCTGAAGTACGGCAGCGGCGATTCCCTGCCCGCCTCCGGCAACGTCCTGCTGGCCAACGGCGTCTACGGCAGCACCCAGAAGCTGCAGGGCATGGCCCTGGCCAACTTCCCCAACATGGTCCACCACATCCACACCGGTGAACTCCTCTACTACCAGGGCTACAACCAGTTCTGGGCCTATAACGAAGTCACCTATCCGCAGGACCTGCGGAACTGCACCAAGTGCCATGCCCAGTCCACCGCCGCCCCCCAGGGTGACAACTGGACCAGCGTCCCCAGCCGCCTGGCCTGTGGCGGTTGCCACGACTCCATCGTCTGGGCCACCGGCGTCAACCATGTGGGCGGCGCCCAGACCAGCGACCTGAACTGCGCCAGCTGCCACGGCGCTTCGCAGATGCAGGTGATCCACACTCCGCTCGTCGCACCAGATGTCGCCGGCTTCGTGCCCGGCAGCCACACCAACGGTTCGTACATCGCGGACTACAAGAACATCCTGCCCGCGGGCGCCCACCAGATCACCTATGACATCAAGAATGTCACGGTGAACAGCAGCAACCAGCCCGTCGTGACCTTCCGGTTCATGAAGGACGGCACCGCGGTGGCCTTCAACGCGGCTCCCGCCGCCGCGGATGCCACGGTCGAGCTCATGCCGGGCTACATCGGCAGCCCCAACTTCTATGTGGCCTTCGGTGTGCCCCAGGATGGCATCGCCGCTCCGGCTGATTGGAATGTCACGCTCAGCGGCTACATCAGGAATGTCTGGAACAAGACTGCCGCCACGAACCTTGGCACCACGGCAGCGCCGAACTATGTCCCTACCGGAACCATGACTGGTCCGGATGCCGATGGGTATTACCAGCTGACCCTGACTTACGCGTCGATTCCGGCCAACGCCACGCAGATCACGGGCGGTATTGGGTATGTCTACAGCTACAACTCGCTGCCTCTGACGCAGATCGACCTGCCGGCCTACCCCTATGACCCGACCACCAAACTGGGCGGCCTGAGCGTGCCCGCGCCCAACGTGGCCAAGCTGGTCAGCGGCACTCTTCCGACGGGCTTCGCCGCCCAGACGGCCCGGCGCGCCATCGTCAGCAATCAGAAGTGCAACGACTGCCACGCCTATCTGGGCGTCTTCACTGAGAAGGTCTACCACGCCGGTGAACGCAATGATGCGCCGACCTGCACCTTCTGCCACAACGTCAACCGCGTCAACAGCGGCTGGGGCGTGAACATCAAGGATGCGGTCCATGCCATCCATGCCGCCGACAAGCGGGCGAACAAGTTCTCGTGGGAAGTCTCCGCGGGCGACAAGTACTGGGAAATCACCTATCCGGCGATCCTGAACAACTGCGAAGCCTGCCATGTGCCTGGCTCGTACGACTTCAGCAACAGCACCAACGCGGCCGCCCTTCCCAACCTTCTGTGGACGACGGTGGCCACTGGCACGACCCCGACTAACGTCAATGCCATCGTGACCGGCACCGAGACCGTACCCGGCGTCTACTGGTCGCCCTTCGCGGCGGCCTATGGTCCCGCTTATGCCTTCGGCAGCGGCTTCGCCTACAACGTCGGCACTCAGGCGATCACCAACGCGGCACCTACCACCCTGGTGAACAGCCCGATTACCGCGGCCTGCTCCAGTTGCCACGACTCGGCAGCGGCCATCGCCCACTTCCAGGGCAATGGCGGCGCGTTCTACGAGGCCCGCGCCACGGCACTCTTCAAGGTCGAGCAATGCCTGGTTTGTCACGGCTCTGGCCGGACTGCAGACGTCAAGGCTGTCCACATGACCTTCAAGTGAATTCCCCGTCAGGGCGCGGCTGTCCGTGCCCTGACGATCACTGAGCGTCATAACCGAGGACCCGGATGCCTTCCCGCGCCGGGTCCTTGTTTTGTCATTCCCTCCTGGCCAGCCCAATGGATGGTTCGATCGGTGACCAGGGTTGAAGGTGGATTTTCACACGATCCAGGGGTGGGAAATGATTCGCAACATCAAATCAAATCATATTGTTTTTACAATTAATGACCAGTAGGTGACAAACGTCACAAGGGTGGTTGACTCGTTAATTTACCGGAAGATCATCATTGACGAATCCCTGACGGAACTCTCCTCCCGGGAGGTGTGTGTGGTTTGTGTCACAGGTCGCCATCAGCAAAGCCGCCTGCGCAAACTCCGCAAGCCTTCCAGGCCAGCGGGAGAGTCTCCTACCCCCTACCTCACTGCTGGACTCCCAAAAGGAGAATGAAGCATGCAACACCGACCTTTGAAACACCTCTGCGGCGCCATCGCCGCGGCCGCCGTGCTGCTCACGCTGGTCGCCTGCGACGGCAAGACAGGCCCCGCCGGCGCGAACGGGACCAACGGTACGAATGGTACCAACGGCACAAACGGGACCAACGGCACCAACGCTGTTCCCCTGGTCGACGTCACCAAGCTGACGCCAGAAGCGTGGGCCGCCCTCAAGCCTGTGGGCCAGATCACCAGCGTCACAGTCGGCTCCGCCCCGGTGGTGAATTTCAAGCTGACCGATGCGGCCGGGACGCCCATCGTGGGCCTCGGCGCCGTCACGTCGAAGAGCACCGTCCCCGATCGGAGTGGCAACCTCGCCACACTGGCCGGCTATCCCAATCTGGCCTTCGCCATCGCGAAGCTGGTGCCCGAGGATGCCACCACCAAGGCCCCCAGCAAGTGGGTCAGCTACATCGTGACCTCCGTGCCGGTGATCAAGGCCTCCACTGGCGCAACGATCGCGGTCGGACCCACCACGCCCACCACCGACAACACCGGCACCCTGGTGGACAATGGTGATGGCACCTACAAGTACACCTTCTACCGCGACATCACCAAGACCCAGGCGGTCCTGGACGCGGCGACCTACACCGCCCCCAGCGACAAGGCCGACCTGGGTGACGTGACCTACGCGCCCACCCTCGTCCATCGCATCACCCTGCAGTTCTCGGGTAACGCCCCCGGCACTGGCAGCAACACGCCTGATGGTGTGACGCTCACCCCCGGCGTGGCACTGGAGAATCCCATCAACCTGATTTACGACTTCGTGCCTGCCACGGGCGCCCCACTGGCAGCCGGGGCGGACAACCGCGATGTCGTGGCCATCGGCAACTGCAACCAATGCCACGACAAGCTCGCCTTCCACGGCGGTGGCCGGGTCGAGGTGCGCTACTGCGCGGTCTGCCATACCGATCAGCGCAAGTTCGGTTATGCCGAAGCGGCCACCACGGCCACGGGCTACAACGCAACCACCGGCCAGCGCAAGATCAATGGCGGCGCCGTGGGCGATCTGACCGCCCTGGCTCACCGGATCCACATGGGTGCCGAACTGACCAAGGACGGCTACAACTATGCCAACGTCAAGTTCGAGAAGCTCGGCTACTCGATGCTGGATGGTGGTCAGCGCATGTGCTCCAAGTGCCACGATGGCGTGGCCCAGGCTCAGAACTGGAACCTCAAGCCCAGCCGTCTGGCCTGCGGCACCTGCCACGACCAGGTGGACTTCGCCACCGGCGCGAACCACATGCCGGGCACCAACGTGCCTCAGGCCAATGATGCGGCCTGCAGCATCTGCCACGCCCCGGATGACATCAAGACCTATCACATGACGCTCAACGTGACGCCCCACAACCCGACGATCGCTGCCGGCCTGGTGACCTTCACCTATGAGATCAAGTCCGCTGCCGTCTCCGGTACCACCGCGACGGTTGTGTTCCGGATCAAGGCGGATGGAACCGCGGTCACCTACCTGCCCGCTGCCGCCGCCATGGCGAACCCCCTCACGGGCTTCACCGGCGCCCCCAGCTTCCTGTTTGCTTATGCCCAGGACCAGGACGGCATCACGGCCCCGGCCGACTACAACAACCTCGGCCGTGCCAATGGCCAGCCTCTGACGGTCTCCATCGCCGCCCTGCTGGACACCAACAAGGCCCTGACCTCCGGTACGATGTCGGCCACGGCGGATGCCGACGGCTACTACACCGCGACCGTCCTCAATGCCTTCCCCGCGACCGCCACGCTGCGTTCCGTCGCGCTGCAGGGCTACTTCACCCAGGTCAGCCCCGCGGCTCCGCGCCATGCCATTTCAGTGGTCAAGGGCGTCACGGGTGACACCGCCCGCCGCACCGTCATCGATTCAGCCAAGTGCGCGAACTGTCACGAGTGGTTCGAGGGCCACGGTGGCAACCGCGTCTACGAAGTCCAGGTCTGCGTCACCTGCCACGTTCCTGGCTTGACCACGAGCGGCCGTGGGTTGCCGGATACGTACCTGAATGGGCTCGCAGCCACGAGTGCGACTCGTCTCACCCTCGAGGCTTGGGGTGTGGATACCACAGCAGTGAACGCTGCCTTGGCCATTCCCCAGACCACCAACAACTTCAAGGACATGATCCATGGCCTCCACGCAGGGAAGGACCGGACCAACCCGATCCACATCGCGCGCAATTTCCGCAACGCCGCGACGCTTGTGGATGGCGGCAACATCGGCTTCCCCGGCATCCTGAGCAACTGCCAGAGCTGCCACACGCCCACGGGCTACAACCTGCCCACCACGGGCAAGCTGTTCGCGAGCCGCGAATTGGCTGACAACGGCGCGATCCTCACGCCCGCCGATGCCACCACCTCCCTGAACACCGTCAGCGCGACCGACAAGATGATCACGCCGTTCACCGCTGCCTGCGTCACCTGCCATGACAGCACCATCGCCAAGGCCCACATGGTCTCGAACGGTGGTCAGATCCTGGTGAACCGCAGCGCTTTGAATATCGCGAATGAAGCTTGCGCCACCTGCCACGGCAAGGGTTCTCAGTTTGACCCTGTCACGCTCCACAAATAGGTATAGGACCTGGGGAGGGCGGTGCATTCCGCCCTTCCCGCGATCAATCGCGACCCGGGTACGTGATCGTATCCGGGTCGTGTTTGTGTTTTTCTTTCCCGGGGATTCAAGCCCCCATCACGGAGATCGCACATGACGAAACGCCTCATCAGGACCTTCCTGGGAGTCGCAATGCTCTTGCCGATTGCCGGGCTTCCGATGGCGGCCCAAAGCAAACCGATCGCGAAGAGCCAGGCACCTGCCACCACCACCAGGGCGAAAGGGAAGCTGAAGCCCGTGGACATCAACAGCGCCACCAGGAACGAACTGGGCTTCATGCTGGGCATTTCGGAGGAGCTGGCTGCCAAGATCGTGGCGGGGCGGCCCTACCGCTCGAAGGCCCACCTCCTGACGCACCACATCGTCTCCGCTGAGGTCTACGCGAAGATCAAGGACAAGGTGGTGGCCAAGCAGTCCGCGCCGGTTCGTTAGGGCGGGTTTCAAGCTGGCGCGGAGCCGGACCATGGGCCCGGCCCCTGCGTTTAGAGGCGCCACCCAGCCCAATCCCTCTTCCACTCGGCGTCCACCCCCGCCTGCAAGGGGGGAGGGTCCGCCAGCACTCTAGCCCTGCGGCTCAGGCACCCCGACGGGAGCCGGGGCCTTGGCCGGTCTGGGGAAGGCGGCTTTCGCGGTCAGGGGGGCCGGCGGGAAGCCTCGGACCCATGGCTGGGGAGGTCCCGATCCAGGGGTACTAATTGCAGTTCTTTTCCAACTGTGAGTCAGTTGGTGACGCAAGTCACAAGGGTGGTTGACTCATTAGATTACCGGATGATCCTCATTGGAGAGACTCCGAAAGAACCATTCTTCCAGGAGGTGCATGTGCTGCCCTTGTCCCAGACCACCGGTTACGCGTTACGCGCCATGCGCTGCCTCCAGGAACCCGGAGGGCAGCCGGTCCTGGTGGAGTCCGTGGCGGACTATACCGGCATCCCGAGGTCCTACCTCTCCAAGCTGGTTCACAAGCTCGCCAAGAAGGGGCTGGTCCAGGCCCGCCGGGGCCACCACGGCGGGGTGGTTCTGGCCAAGCCAGCCACGGAGATCACGCTGGAGGATCTCTCGGAAGCCATCGACGGCGTGGCTTGGCGCAAGCGCTGTATGATGGGCTTAGCGGGTTGCACGGAAGATACGCCCTGCGTCCTCCACGAGTACTGGAAGAGCACCCTGGAGGAGATCCTCGTGCGCCTGCGCTCGGTCACCCTGGCCGACATGTCCCGGCACCATGATCCCGGGGTGGAGCGCTTCCGCGCCGACCACGGGCTTGCCTGAGCACCGCCAGGGGGCACAAGCAAAGGGCGCCCGCTGGGCGCCCTTTGCTTGTGCCGAGGCTGGATGGCCCGTCAGGCCTTCTTGGCGGCCGGTTTGGCGGCGACAGTCTTGCGGGCGGGGGCTTTCGCTCCGGTGGGCTTGGCAGCCTTCTTGGGTCGGGGCTTGAGCTTCCTTTCGGGAAGCGCATCCGCCAGGCGCCAGGTGCGGCTCTGCTGCTCGAAGGTGCGGATCTCTTCCAGGGAGATGTCCTTCAGGCAACGGTGGATGTGGTCGCGTTCGGACTTCCAGAAGGTGTGGGCGGGGCAGGCGCGCTCATCGGAGCAGTCCTTGAAACCCAGCAGGCATTGGTTGCGCCATTCGGCGCCATCCACCGCCTCGGCGATGAGGTCGAGGGTGATCTCCTTGGCGGCCAGGGCCAGCACCACGCCGCCCTTGTTGCCACGCTTGGCCATCACCAGGCCCACTTTCGCAAGCTTGTGGATCATCTTGGAGAGGTAGGGACGGGGGAAGCCGGTGCGCGCGGCCACGTCCACCACCAGCGTGGGCTTGCCACCGGGATCCTCGAGGCAGCTCATGGCCAGGACTGCGTAACCGGAGGATTGGGACAGTGGGAGCATGGTCACCTGCACAGGAATGGAAGATGATTCGATCCTGAATGATAGACGATGTTCAGGTCAATCACATTCAAAGAGTGTGATTTCCTTCACAATGCGCGAGACCCCCGGATCGCCCGGGGGTCTCGGCGGAAGGCGGAGGTTCTAAGCCTTCCAGCCATTCAGAATGCGCATGTAGTTCGCGCGGGTGAAGGCCTGGGCGTTCGGGCACTTCTGCAAGCTCATGCTGCCCCGGGCCTGGGCCAGGGACTCGTACTCGTGCTCCTCCAGCCACTCGGCCAGGGTCGCCCGGGTCTGGGCCAGGCGCTCGGGCCCGTGGATCAGCAGGGCGGAGACCATCTGCACGGCGTCCGCGCCAGCCATGACGGCCTTGAGGGCGCCGATGCCGTCATGGATGCCGCCGGTGGCCGCGAGGCTGCCCTTGACTTGGTTATGCAGCACCGCCAGCCAGCGCAGGCGAAGCAGCAGATCCTCAGGGCCTGAGAGTTGCAGGCTGGGTTCGGCGGTCAGCTCCTCCACGTTGATGTCGGGCTGGAAGAACCGGTTGAAGAGCACCAGGCCATCGGCGCCGGCCGCCTCCAGTTCCACGGCGAAGTGCGCCAGGGAGGAGAAGAAGGGCGAGAGTTTCACGGCGACGGGAATCGTCACCTGGGATTTCACCGCACGCACGATGTCGAGGGTGCGCTTCTCGACTTCGGTGGAGGATTCCTTCGGATCCGTCGCCAGATAGTAGACGTTCAACTCCAGGGCGTCGGCCCCGGCCTCCTGCATGAGCTTGCCGTAGTGCAGCCAGCCCGCGGATGTGGTGCCGTTCAGGGAGGCGATGACCGGAACGGCCACGGCTTCTTTGATGCGGCGGAGCTGCTCGAGGTACTTCTCAGGGCCCAGGCGGAACTCGTCGGGCTTGGGGAAGAAGGAGATGGCTTCGGCACTGGAGTTCGAAGACAGCTCCATGTCCATGATGGTGCCCTGCTCTTCGCGGGTGATCTGCTCCTCGAAGAGCGAGTGCATGACGATGGCGGAAGTACCCGCATCTTCGAGGCGCTTGACCATACCCATGTCGTCGACCATGGGCGAAGCGCCCGCCATCAACGGATGGGCCAGCTTGAGGCCGAGGTAGGTGGTGGAGAGGTTCATGGCGTCTCCCTTCAGCTTTCCTTGGCCGTGACGGACAGCTTGGCGAGCTGTTCGTAGACGGAGTAGCGGTTGGTGGTGTCGAGTTGGGCCTGATCCATGAGCTTCTTGAAGTGCTCGGGGTTCTGCTGCTCGATCATGCGGTAGCGGGTCTCATTGCGGACGTACTGGAGCATGGGGACCTTGGGCGCGCCGGAATCCATTTGCAGGGGCACTTCACCCTTTTCCAGCCGGCGGGGGTCGAAGCGGAACAGCGGCCAGTGGCCGGAGTCCACGGCGAGCTTCTGCTGGTCGGCACCGTGGGCCAGGTCGTAGCCGTGGGCGATGCAGTGACTGTAGGCCAGGATGAGGCTGGGGCCGTTGTAGGACTCCGCTTCCTGGAAGGCCTTCACCGTCTGCGCGTCGCGGAAGCCGAAGGCGACCTTGGCCACGTAGATGCCGCCGTAGGTCATGGCGATCATGCTCAGATCCTTCTTGGGCATGCTCTTGCCGGCCATGGCGAACTTGGCGCCGGCACCCATGGGCGTGGACTTGGAGGCCTGGCCGCCCGTGTTGGAGTAGACCTCGGTGTCGAGCACCAGGACGTTCACGTTGCGGCCGGAGGCGAGGACGTGATCGAGACCGCCGTAGCCGATGTCATAGGCCCAGCCGTCGCCGCCCACGATCCAGACGCTCTTGTTGACCAGGTAGTCGGCCAGGTCGTAGAGCATCTTCGCTTCGGGCTCTTTGAGGCCCGCCAGCTTCTGCTTGAGGATCTCCACCCGCTCGCGCTGGGCCTTGATACCCGCTTCGGTGGTCTGGTTTGCGGTGGCGATGCCGGTGATGAGCTCATCGCCAAGCTGGGCGGCCAGGCGGTGCATCAGCTCCAGGGCGAATTCCTGGTGCTTGTCCACGGAGAGGCGCATGCCCAGGCCGAATTCCGCGTTGTCCTCGAACAGGCTGTTGGCCCAGGCGGGGCCGCGGCCGTCCTTGTTCACGGTGTACGGCGTGGTGGGCAGGTTGCCGCCGTAGATGCTGGAGCAGCCCGTGGCATTGGCGATCAGGGTGCGGTCGCCGAAGAGCTGGGTGAGCAGCTTGATGTAGGGGGTCTCGCCGCAGCCGGAGCAGGCGCCGGAGAACTCGAAGAGCGGCTCCAGGAACTGGCTACCCTTCACGTCCAGCTTGACCTTGGTGCGATCGGCCTCGGGCAGGTCAAGGAAGAACTTGAAGTTGGCCGCCTCGGCCTCGCGGAGCGGATCCTGGGCCACCATGTCGATGGCCTTGTGCTTGGGGTTGCTCTTGTCCTTGGCGGGGCAGACTTCCACGCACAGCGTGCAGCCCGTGCAATCTTCGGGCGCCACCTGGATGGTGTACTTCTGGCCCTTGTACTCGGGACCCTTGTAGTCCACACCCTTGAAGGTGGCGGGGGCATCGTCCAGCTCGGAGGGATCGTAGACCTTGGCGCGGATGGCGGCGTGAGGGCAGACCATCGCGCACTTGTTGCACTGGATGCAGATGGAGGCGTCCCACTCGGGGATCTCCAGGGCGATGTTGCGCTTCTCCCACTTGGTGGTGGCCAGGGGCCAGGTGCCATCCACGGGGAAGGCGCTGACCGGCAGCAGGTCGCCCTTGCCCTCCATCATCACGGCGGTGACGCGCTGGACGAAGTCCGGGGCCTCGGCGGGCACCACGGGGGGCCGCACGCGAGAGGAGGTGACGGTCGCGGGGACCTTCACCTGATGCAGGTGGGCCAGGGTCTCATCCACCGCCAGGAAGTTCTGCTGGACGATCGCATCACCCTTCTTGCCGTAGGTCTTCTTGATGGCCTTCTTGATCTGGGCGATGGCCTCCTCACGGGGCAGCACGCCACTGATGGCGAAGAAGCAGGTCTGCATGATGGTGTTGATGCGGACGCCCATGCCGGTGTTCTTGGCCACTTCGTAGGCGTCGATCACGTAGAACTTGAGCTGCTTCTCGACGATGGCCTCCTGCACTTCCTTGGGCAGGGTGTCCCAGACGGTCTCGGCGCTGTGGGGCGTGTTGAGCAGGAAGGTGGCGCCGGGAGCGGCGGGTTCGAGCATTTCGTACTTCTCGAGGAAGCTGGTCTGGTGGCAGGCGATGAAGTTGGCCTTCGTCACCAGGTAGGCGCTCTTGATGGGCCGGGGGCCGAAGCGCAGGTGGCTGATGGTGATGGCGCCGGACTTCTTGGAGTCATAGACGAAGTAGCCCTGGCCGTAGTTGGGGGTCTCTTCCGCGATGATCTTGATGGAGTTCTTGTTCGCGCCCACCGTGCCGTCGGCGCCCAGGCCATAGAACAGGGCGCGGGTCACGTCGCTGGGTTCCACATCGAAGCTCGCGTCGTAAGGCAGGGAGCTGTGGCTCACATCGTCCATGATGCCGATGGTGAAGTGGTTCTTCGGCTTGTCCTGGGCCAGGTTGTCGTAGATGGCCTTGACCATGGCCGGCGTGAATTCCTTGGAGGACAGGCCGTAGCGGCCGCCCACGACGATGGGATCGAGCTTGGTGTGGCCTTCCTCGCGGCCCTCGCGCAGGGCCGCGATCACGTCCAGGTGCATGGGGTCGGCGGGCGCGCCGGGTTCCTTGCAGCGGTCCAGCACGGCCAGTTTCTTCACGGAGGCGGGCAGGGCGCGGACGAACTCGGAGATGGCGAAGGGCCTGAAGAGGCGAACCTTCAGGACGCCCACCTTCTCACCCTGCTTCACGGCCCAATCGACGTATTCGTGGGTCACGTCGCAGCTCGAGCCCATGGTCACGACCACGCGCTCAGCCTCGGGATGGCCATAGTAGTCGTAGAGGCGGTAGTTGCGGCCCGTCAAGGCGCCGAAGCGGTCCATCTCCTGCTGCACGATCGCGGGGAAGGCGGCGTAGAACGGGGTGCAGGCTTCGCGGGCCTGGAAGAAGGTGTCGGGATTCTGGGCGGTGCCACGCAGGACGGGAGCGTCCGGCGTCAGGGCCATCTTGCGGAACTTGGCCACTAGTTCGTCGGGCACCATGTGACGCAGGTCCTCATCGTTGAGGATCTCGATCTTGGCGATCTCGTGGCTGGTGCGGAAGCCGTCGAAGAAGTGCAGGATGGGCACGCGGCTGCGCAGGGTGGCGGCGTGGCTGATGGCCGCGAAGTCGTGGGCCTGCTGCACGCTCTCGGAGCTGAGCATGCCGAAGCCAGTCTGGCGGCAGGCCATCACGTCCGAGTGGTCGCCAAAGATGCTGAGCGCGTGGGCGGCCAGGGTGCGGGCGGTGACGTGCATGCAGAAGGGCGTCAGCTCGCCGGCGATCTTGTACATGTTCGGGATCATCAGGAGCAGGCCCTGGGACGCCGTGAAGGTCGTCGTGAGGCTGCCGGCCTGAAGCGAGCCGTGGACCGCGCCTGCGGCGCCGCCTTCGGACTGCATCTCGATCACCGAGGGAATGGTCTTCCAGACATTGGTCTTGCCCTGGGAGCTCCACTCATCCGCCCACTCGCCCATGTTCGAGGAGGGCGTGATGGGGTAGATGGCGATGACTTCGCTGAGGCGATGGGCGACCGAGGCGGTGGCCTCGTTCCCATCCAGGGTCTTCATCACTCGCTGGGTCATGCTTCGCTCCTTCCGAGGGCGGTACGCGGGGCGCATCCGAAGATAGATTTCAGGACAGGCAATGGCATTTCAGAACAGACCAAACAGCACGGCCATCATATCTGATGGATGGGTCAATATTCATCACAACCCGGTCGAGTGGTCAGACCGCAACCTGAGGTTCGCCCATGAGGCGGTGGTGGATGGCGGCCGCCGCCCGGCGACCCTGGCCCATAGCCAGAATCACCGTGGCACCGCCGGTGATGACGTCGCCACCGGCGAAGACGCCCGGGAGCGAGGTTTCGCCCGTTTCGTTGTCCACCACCACCACGCCACCCTTGAGGGTCTTGAGGCCCTTGTCGGTCTGGGCGATGAGGGGGTTCACATCAAAGCCCAGGGCCACCACCAGGGTGTCGCAAGGGATCATGATGCGCTCGTCGGTCATCTTGGGGCTGCGGCGGCCGTCGGGACCGGGCTCGCCCAGCTCCATGACGGCGCACTCGGCGTGGGTCATCCAGCCCTTGTCGTTGCCGTGGAGCTGCACCGGGGTGGTGAGGTACTTGAATTCGACCCCCTCCTCCATGGCGTGCTCGAGTTCCTCCTTGCGGGCCGTAGATTCCTTCACGGTGCGGCGGTAGACCACCGTCACGTGCTCGGCGCCCATGCGGCGGGCGGCGCGGGAGGCGTCCATGGCGGTGTTGCCCGCACCCACGATGATGACGTGCTTGCCGACGGTCACCGGGGTGGAGTACTCGGGGAAGAGGTCCGCCCGCATTAGGTTGATGCGGGTGAGGAACTCGTTGGCGGTGTAGACGCCCTTGTACTCCTCGCCCGGGATGCCCATCATCTTGGGCAGGCCGGCGCCGGTGCCCATGAAGATGGCGTCGTTCTCCTGGCGGAGGTCGTCCAGGGTCATGCTGCGGCCGATGAGGGTGTTCATGACGAACTTCACACCCAGGCGGCGGAGCGTCTCCACTTCCTGATCCACGATCTTGTTGGGCAGGCGGAACTCGGGGATGCCGTAGAGCATCACGCCGCCGGGCTTGTGCAGGGCATCGTAGACCGTGACGCGGTGGCCCTTCTTGATGAGCTCGCCGGCCACCGTGAGGCCCGCGGGGCCTGCGCCGATGACAGCCACCTTCTTCCCCGTGGCGGCTTCGACAGGAGGCAGCTCGGTGGAGCCGAGCATGGAATCACAGGCGAAGCGCTCCAGGCGGCCGATGGAGACGGGCAGGCCCTTGATGCCCACGACGCACTTGATCTCGCACTGCTTCTCCTGGGGGCAGACGCGGCCACAGACGGAGCCCAGCGAGGAGCTTTCCTTGATGACCCGCGCGGCGGCCTGGGGATCCTCGTTGACGATCTGCTGCAGGAAGGCCGGGATGTTGATGCTCACCGGGCAACCTTCGATGCAGGCGGGATGCTTGCACATGATGCAGCGGGCAGCTTCGAGCTTCGCCTGCTCGGGCGACAGGCCCAGGCTCACCTCGTCGAAGTTGCACACGCGCAGCTCCGGCGGCTGGCAGGCCATCTCCTGGCGGGGGATCTTCATCTTCTGGCTGGGCTTGATGGCCCGCAGATCGAGGTTCTGCCAGTCCAGCTCGGTGACGGGGTCGTTCAGGTACTTGGAGTAGTCCACGGGGCCGGTGGCGGCCACGCGGCCGATCTTGCACTGATCGGGCTCACAGATGTCCTTCTCTTCCTGCTTGTACCAGTCGGACCGCATGCGGAGCATGTTGAAGTCGACCTGGTGGCCGTCGAAGTCGGGGCCGTCGAAGCAGGCGAACTTGGTCTGGCCGCCCACGCTGACGCGGCAGCCACCGCACATACCCGTGCCGTCCACCATGAGGGCGTTGAGGCTCACCAGGGTGAAGATGCCGTGGGGTTTCGTCAGGTCGGACACGGCCCGCATCATGGGCAGGGGGCCCACGGCCACCACCTGGGCGACCTTCTCGCGGGCGATGACATCCTTGAGGGCGTCCGTGACCAGGCCCTGGCGACCCAGGGTGCCGTCATCGGTGGTGACGATCAGTTCGGCGGAAGCCGCGCCCAGCTCGTCGGCGAGCAGCACGCGCTCCTTGCTGCGGCCCCCCAGGATGGTGATGACCCGGCGGCCCTGGGCGTGGAGGGCCTCGGCGGCGGGCAGGATGGCGGCGGAACCGTAGCCACCCGCCATCAGCACGATGGTGCCTTCCTCCACCAGCTCGGTGGGGGTGCCCATGGGGCCGGCCACGGCGTAGAACCGGTCGCCGGCGCTGAGGCGGCCCATGGCCTTCGTGGTGGCGCCGACCTCCTGCATGATGAAGTGGATGTAACCCTTCTTCGCATCGCCACCCGCCAGGGTGAGGGGGATGCGCTCGCTCTCGGGGAAGGGGGCGACCATGAAGAACTGGCCGGGCTTGCGGCCCCGGGCCACCTGGGGCGCCTGCACGATGAAGGACCAGGTCTCCGGGGCGATGAGCTTCTTCTCGAGGATCAGGTAGCCGTCCTGGGTCTCGTCCTCGGACCAGTACAGGGACTTCCCCTTGAGGAGGGGCAGCATGAGCTTCTCCTCGGCCTCGATGTGGTCGCGGATCAGGTCCACCAGGCGCTGACCCAGCAGGGTGAGGGACCGGGGCGCCCGGACCTGGCCCTCGTTGATCTCAGCCAGCAGCTGCAGGTCCAGGTCCCACATCTGGCGGTGGTCCTCCTGGAGGCGCTGGAGCAGGGCTTCCGCCCCGATTTCCTCGAGCAGGGGGAAGAGCTCGCGCTCCTCGGCCTCGTTGTGGGGCTTCAGCACTTCAAAAATCCACTTGGCGGCGAGGTCCACGGCCTTCCAATCCCCGGCCCCCAGGGCCTCCGCCAGGCGAGTGAGCCGTTCCTGAGCCTCCTGATGGGTGGCATGCCAGTGCGGCGCGGGCAGATTCTCGGCGGTGATCAGCTGATTGGCCGTGTCGGACATGGACGCCTCCAGATCTGTTCAGCATGCGACGACCTGGGAGGGATTTCTGTGTCTAAAAACCTATTCGGGTGCACTTGTGACTCATGCCACAGGAGGCTTGAATCGCAAGGACTTAGGCTGGTCAATTATCATTCTGTATGGATTATTTGGTTGTAGATCTCGGATCTCAACTGCCGCGAATCTCCCGGACTCCAGCCACCCGTGGGCGCCTCCGGAAGGACGTGTGGAGGAAACCGTCGTGGGGCAGGTGCGCAGTCCCTCCAGGAACCCCGTCCCTCGGTAGCCAATGATAGAGGATCAGGGGGGACGCCAGGCTGGTCTCCAGGGAGGAGCGCCCGCCACGGAAGGCCGGCCTGCGGTAGGGTGGAAGGTCCCGGAGGCCTCCCTGTGGACCTGCTCGACGAATTCCTGCCCTATGCCCAGGGCTGCCTGAAGCACCCCTCTGAGCGAGCCCGCCTGGCAGCCATGCTGACCCTCTGGGTGGCCAAGTGGCGAGGGAAGCACCGGGTGCTGGATTATTCCCGCAGCCACCATGGCGCCTTCCTCCACTTCAACCAGCTCATGGAAGGCAAATGGGTTCAGGCTTTCACCTTTGTGGCGACCCGGCGCGAAGGGGTCTGCCTGCGGGGCCCCGATCCGGACCGCTCGCGGAAATCCCACAAGTTCCGGCACAACCCCCTGGACGCCGCGCCTCTGGATGCCCTCTTCGAAGCTTGGTCCCTGCACCCCGAAGCCCGGCCCGCAGGCCACGCCGTGGAGTTCTTCCTGGAGGAGACGCCAGACGAGACCTGGGCCGCCTGTCTGGCCGAGGTGCTGGCGAATCTGGGAGCCTGAATCCCTTGCGGATCAAGGCGTTTTCCGTCAAGGTGTCTAGACTGCGATGACCCACTCCCGCCGCTTCTTCCCCTTTAGCTTTCGCACCTCGGGTGCGAGGGTAGGCGGCGTCTAGAATCCGGAACCGCTTCCGCCATCGCCCCCGAGACCCACCAGGCTCGGGGGTTTTTGCATTCCAGGAGTTCCCCATGACCGAGATCCCAGCTCTTCCCGGCCTCCGTCAGGCCATCGACGCCGTGGACGATCAGATGTTGGACCTGCTCAACCGCCGGGCCGCCCTGGCCGCCGAGGTGGGCCGCCTGAAGGTGGCCGCCACGCCCGAGGCGCTCTTCCATGCCCCGGCCCGGGAGCGGGAGGTGTTGGCCCGCCTGGAGGCGGAGAACACCGGCCCCTTCCCCCCGGCGGCGGTGCGCACGGTCTTCCAGGAAATCATGAGCGCCTGCCTCAGCCTGGAGAAGCCGCTGCGGGTGGCCTTCCTCGGTCCCGAGGGTACGTTCACGCACCTGGCGGCTCGGCATCAGTTCGGCGGGTCCAGCCAATCGCTGCCCCAGGGCACCATCCAGGCTGTGTTCCAGGCCGTGGAGCGCCAGCGCGCCGACTACGGCGTGGTGCCCGTGGAAAATGCCACCGAGGGGGCTGTGGACACCACCCTGGATGCCTTTCTCGATAGCCCGCTGCAGATCTGCGCCGAGATCCTGCTGCCCGTGGACCAGGCGCTGCTGCTGCGCCCCGGCCTGGACCTGGGCGGCGTGCGCCGGGTCTACTCCCATCCCCAGGCCCTGGGCCAGTGCCGTCGCTGGCTGGAGGCGCACCTGCCCGGGGCGGACCGCATCGAGGCGCCGTCCACGTCCGAGGCCGCCCGCCTCACCCGGGAGGACGCCGAGGGCGCCGCCGTGGCCTCGGAGCTGGCCGCGGACCTCTTCGGCCTGCAGGTGGCCGAGACCAAGATCCAGGATCTGGCCGCCAACGCCACCCGCTTCCTCGTGCTGGGGCCGAAGTCCGCCGAGCCCACGGGTCGGGACCGCACCACCCTGCTGGCCATGGCCCAGGACGGCCCCGGTGCCCTGCTGCGCCTGCTGGAGCCCCTGGCCCGCCGGGGCCTCAACCTCAGCCGCATCCAGAGCCGGCCGACCCGGCGGAAGGTCTGGGAGTACGCCTTCTTCCTGGATGTGGAGGGGCATGCCGCCGACGCCCCCATGGCCGAGGCCCTGGTCGAACTCGAGGCTGCCTGCGCCTCGCTCAAGGTGCTGGGCAGTTACCCGAGGGCCGTGGAGGTAGCGCGATGACAGGGATGGCCTGGACCCCCGATTCCTGGCGCGGCCTGCCCGCCGCTCAGCAGCCACGCTACCGCGACGTCGCCGCCGTGGAGGCCGCCCTCACCGAGTTGCGGGAGTTGCCGCCCCTGGTGGTGGCCGAGGAGGTGGACCACCTGCGCAGCCTGATCGCCGAGGCCGCGGCAGGAAAGCGCTTCCTCCTCCAGGGCGGCGACTGCGCCGAGGCCTTCGACGACTGCCGCGGCGCCATCATCCAGGACAAGCTTCGGGTTCTGCTTCAGATGTCCGTGCTCATCACCCACGGCGGGCGCACGGGCGTCATCCACCTGGGCCGCATCGCGGGTCAGTACGCCAAGCCCCGCAGCGGCGATACGGAAATGGTGGAAGGTCGCCGGGTGCCGGTCTACCGCGGCGACCTCATCAACGGCGTGGCCCTGGACCAGCGCGAGGCCGATCCCCAGCGCCTGCTGGAGGCCTACCACCGTGCCGCCGCCACCTTGAATCACCTGCGGGCCCTGGTGGCTGGCGGCTTCGCCGACCTGCACAACCCCGAGCACTGGGAACTGCCCTGGAGCCGGGAGGACGCCGGCCACTACCTGGAGACGCTGGATCAGGTACGGGCCTCCCTCGACTTCGTGCAGTGCCTGGGCGGTCTGCCCGAGCACCTCCGCACCGGTGAGCTGTTCACCAGCCACGAGGCCCTGCACCTGCCTTTCGAGACGGCGCTGACCCGCTGGGTGCCGGAGAAGTCGGCCCACTACAACCTGGGGGCGCACTTCCTCTGGATCGGCGAGCGGACCCGCCAGCTGGACGGCGCCCACCTGGAGTACATCCGCGGCCTGGCGAACCCCATCGGCCTCAAGGTGGGCCCCACCATGACGCCCGACGACCTGCGCACCACCCTGGCGAAGCTGGATCCCCAGCGCCAGCCGGGCCGCCTCACCCTCATCACGCGCTTCGGCGCGGGCAAGGCCGGCCGCGTCCTCCCCGCCCTGATCGAAACGGCCCGGGCCGAGGGCCACCCCGTGCTGTGGAGCTGCGATCCCATGCACGGCAACGGGCGCACGACCGCGGGAGGCGTGAAGACCCGGGCTTTCGGCGACATCCTTCAGGAGCTGCGGGAAGTGGCCGACCTCCACCGTAACCACGGGTCGAGGCTGCGGGCGGTCCACTTCGAACTCACCGGCGAGCCCGTCACCGAGTGCACCGGCGGCGTCGAAGGACTCGACGAAGCGGGCCTCCACGCAGCCTACCGCAGCGGCTGCGATCCCCGCCTCAACCGCAGCCAGAGCCTGGAGATGGCTTTTCTGATCGCTCAGATGATGCGGCGGCCCTGACTACTCTCGGACGCTCCACGCCATCTGGTTCCGGTAGTCCGTCACGAAGGCCTTCTTCTCGGCGGAGTAGTTGCAGCCGCCGCCGGTGGTGGCGGGGCCTACGGCGACGAGGCCGAGGTCGATGGTGGGGGGAAAGGCCTTCAGGGCGCGGTCCACGGCCTCCTGGGCGGAGAGCCCCTGGGCCAACAGGTCGTAAGTGGCCTTGGCCACCAGGTGCTTGATGATGTCCTCGCCGTTGCCGGTGCAGGCTACGGCGCCCTTGGGGCCGGCGTAGATGCCCGCGCCGAACATGGGCACGTCGCCCACGCGGCCGTAGAAGGTGATGGTGGTGCCGCCGGTGCTGATGGCCGCGGCGAAATTCCCCTTCGCGTCGCGGGTGACACAGCCCACGGTGTCGGGTGAGCCGAGCGCCTCCTTCAGGGGTGTGGGGAAGTTCCAGGCCTTCTTCCAGTCGTAGCGCTTCCATGCTTCAAGCTGGCGGGGGTCGGAACCCTTGAGGATGGCCTGCACGCGCTGGAAGCGGGCCTTGTTCTCGGCGCAGGTGGGGTCGTAGTCGGGGAAGCCCATGGCGCGGGCGAAGCGCGTGGCGCCGTCGCCCACGATGAGGAGGTGAGGCGTGTCCATGACCTTGCGGGCCACGAGGACGGGGTTTTTCACGCGCTCGATGGCGGCCACGGCGCCGAAGCCGCCGGTGGTGCCGTCCATGCAGGCGGCGTCCATCTGGATGGTCCTGCCGTCGAGGCGGAGGTTGGCGCCGGTGCCCGCGTTGAAGCGGGGATCGTTCTCCAGTAACACGACGCCGGCCAAGGCGGCCTCCAGGGCGCTGCCGCCGGCTTTCAGGGTGGCCAGGGCCTTCACCGCGGCCGGGTCCGTCCCGTCCATGCGGGCGCGGGGGCTGCCGGCGCCACCATGGACCACGGCGGCGGGCGGGGCAGCACCGAGGAAGGTGGCCAAGAGCAGGGAGGCGAGGAGCTGTCGGGTGTGCATGAGGGAATCCTACCCCCCGATGCGGGACATCTCCACCTTGGGCAGGTTCGGCGTGGCGGCATGCCGGAGTTCAGAATAGTGGTCGTCCCGCCGCTTCCAGTGGAAAGCCAGCAGGGAGGCGAGGCTCGCGTCCGTGTGCCCGCCGCGGAGGAAGCTCCGGAGGTCCAGGCTCTGGCCTGCAAAGAGGCAGGTGTAAAGCCGGCCCTCGGCGGACAGTCGCGCCCGATCGCAGCCTCGGCAGAAAGGGGCCGTGACGGAGGCGATGAGGCCCACTTCGCCCTTGCCATCCCGGTAGCGCCAGGTCCGGGCCACCGCACCGGCCCCGTTGACCTGAGGCTCGAGGGGCCACCGGGATTCGAGAATCTGACGCACTTGGGCGGCTGGAACCACAGCTTCCATCTGCCAGCCATTGGTGGTGCCCACATCCATGAACTCGATGAAGCGCAAGGTGTGACCGCCCTCCCGAGCGAAGGCGGCGAGGTCGAGAATCTCGTCATCGTTCACGCCGCGCTTGAGGACGCAGTTGAGTTTGAGGGAGTCGAACCCCGCGGCTCGCGCGGCCTCCAGCCCCGAAAGCACGCGCTCCAGAGGCAGGTCCGTGTCGCTGATGGCCCGGAAGCGCTCAGGGCGGAGGGTATCGAGGCTCATGGTGAGCCGCCGGAGGCCCGCGGCCTTCAGCGCGGGGGCCTGCTCGGTCAGGAGGGCCCCGTTGGTGGTGAGGGCCAGGTCGTCGAGGCCGGGCACCTCGGCGAGCATCCTCACCAGGGCGGGCAGCTCCCGGCGCATGAGGGGCTCACCCCCGGTGAGGCGGATCTTGGTGACGCCGAGGCCGGTGAAAACCCGCGCCAGCCGCGTGATCTCCTCGAAGCTGAGCAGGGCCTCCCGGGGCAGGAAGGTGTAGTCCGGTCCGAAGACATCTTTGGGCATGCAGTAGGTGCAGCGGAAGTTGCATCGGTCGGTGACCGAAATGCGCAGCGCCTTGAGGGGGCGGCCCAGGGTGTCACGAGGCTCCATTCCCCAAGCATAATTTCATTTACTGCGTCAGAATGGACTGTTTGATTGGACCGCTGAAAATGGGCTTTTTTGATCGATTCCGCTCCCGCGCCGACGAAGCGCCCCTCCCAGGGCTTGCCGCCTTGCTGGAAGCCCGGGGCCTGCCGGCCGCGGTGCCGGGGCTGGCCCCCCTGTTTCCGGCCTTTGATGCCCACCGGAGGGTCGAGGAGCGTGAGGCCTGGGCGGATGCGGTGGCGGACGTGCATCGCCAGGGGCTGCCCATACCAGAGCCCTGGATCGACGCCCAGGACCACCTGCTGCCCGAACTGGTGCCCACCTGGCAGGCCGAGCGCGAGGGCCGCTGGAGTCGGAACTTCATCGACGGGCTGAGCCAGCGCATCCGCGTCGGCGACGTGGTGATGCCAGCGGCTTGGCTGAAGCTGTGGGACCAGTCCGCCGACGATGTGCTGGACCTGGCCCTGGAGCACCTGCGCCGGCGTAGCGAAGGCGCCTTCGTGCGGCTGCCTTCGGGCATCTACCGCGGCCCGTGGCGCGATGGGGCCGATGCGGCCCGCCTGCTGCTGCCGGAGCTCTGGCACGGCCTCTTCAAGGACCAGCATCCCTTCCTCGCCATCCCCGCGGCAGACACCCTGCTGGCGGCGCCCCAGATCCTGCTGCCCAAGCTCATGGAAGAGGTGGGCCGTTCCATTCAGGCCGATGGCCCTGCGCTCCAACTCGCCGTGCTGGAACGCATCGAGGACAAGCTGGTGACGGCCCGACTCCAGGATCCCCATCCCATGTCCGCGCCCCAGCGGGAACTCAAGCACATGGACCTCCTGGAGGCTCTGCGCACCCAGGAGAAGGATCTCGATCCCGGCCTGGGTCGTCCGGCCCCGGTCCTCATGGTGAAGACCGCCCAGGGCAAGCCGCTCATCATGGCCACCTGGGCGGCCGGGGCGCCCGTTCTGCTTCCCGAGGCGGATCTTATTGCCTTCGCCGACCAGGAGGGTGCGCCGCTGGGCATCTTCTGGCGCCAGTCCCTGCCCCGCATCAACGAGCTGCGCGGCGAGGGTGTGGCCATCTGGGGCCCCCGCCGGGTGCGCTACGAGGGGTTCCCCACGGCCGAGCAACTGGCCCGCCTGGAACAGTTCGCCACCGCCGAGCAAATGAAGGCCCTCCAAGCCCAGCCCGGTGCCCAACCAGGCGCCCGGCCCGCTGCCCCGAAGGCGGCGGCCCCCGCTGGCACTCCCTTCAGGGCCCAGGAGGCGGCACCGCTGCCCAGGCACCTGCGGGGCGCTGGGTTGGGTGTTCAGGATAAGGAGTGATGCTGCCTGGGTGGCCGCTGCTTCTGATGCTTCAGAGCGCACCACCCCCGGTGATGGCTTCTCCGCAGTCGCGGGCTCAGGCTTCCGTGCTGCTGGTTCGCGGTCGGAAGGGCAAAACCCGCGGCCAGCAGGGCAGTGGCGTGGTCATTGCGCCGAACCTGGTGGCCACCAATGCCCATGTGGTCGAGGGCACCCAGGAGATCACCGTGCGGCAGGGGCCACGGACCTGGTTAAGTTCTGAAGCACGGATGGACTGGAGCCACGACCTCTGCCTGCTCACCGTGCCAGGGCTGACCGCGCCGGTGGCCGTCCTGGCGCCAGTACCGCGAGAACCCGGCCAGACCGTGATGGCGATTGGCTTTCCGGGAGGTCGGGGCCCCGTGGTGTCCAGGGGACGCTTGCGGGGCCATTGGCATTACGGGGACAGCAGGTTGTTCCAGAGCGACACCGCGATCCTGCCTGGGAGCAGTGGGGGTGGTCTGTTTGATGACCAGGGCCGGCTGCTGGGGCTGACCACCAGAATCTTGACTTCCGGGCCAAGGTTGACCTTTTCCGTACCGGCGGCTGCGGTTCAAGCCATGGCCCAGCGATCCGACGGCGGCGGGGACCGACCCTCGGATTGGGTTCCGGTGGGTGGTGGCCCGGACCTGCTGGAAAGGCTGGCAGCGGATCCGCGGAACTGGCCTGCCTGGGAGATCGCGGCCCGCCAGTGGGTGCTCGACCTGCCCCAGGACGAAGATGCGTGGCGGGCCCTCGGTCTGGCGCTCGACGCTTCTACCCGGATTTCGACCGGGGCCCCGCCAGGGGCGGCGGCCGAGGCTCTCGCCGAGGGCGTGGAGGCGTACCGGCAGTCCCTTTCCCTGCGGCGCGAGGCCAAGACCTGGAACAACCTTGGCGTGTCCCTGGATCTGCTCAATCGGTACGATGAAGCCGAGCGGGCTTTCAAGGAGGCTCTGGCCATGGAACCTGACTACGGCCTGGCTTGGCTGAACCTGGGCAGCACCCGGTTGAACGCAGGGCGTCATGCCGCCGCGGTAGAAGCCCTTGAGAAGGGACTCAGCCTCCGCCCGGACGAGGCCAGCGGCTGGGCGAGGCTGGCGCATTGCCAGCGCCGGTTGGGCCAGCGTGAGGCCGCGGCGGCGACGATGCAGATCGCCCTCCGGTACCGACCTTTGAGTGCGGAAGGGTGGCTGGATTTTGGCCTTCTGCTGGTGGATATGGCCCGCCTGACGGAGGCCCGGGAAGTGCATGGGAGGCTGGTGGCGATGGACCCGGAGCGGGCCGCCCGCCTCCAGGCTTCGCTGAACCGGGACCGGGTGATCCATGCCGGCGCCGGCGGGAAGAAGCGCCGGCGCTGATGTAAAAACGGCGGCGGCCTTTGAGGACCGCCGCCGTCTGCCGACCCCTTCCAAGGGCGCGCAGGTCGAGGTTTCTTAGACTTCCACGGACACCCGCAGGCCGAGCCGCTCGCGGATGAGGCCTTCCACCTCGTCCGCCAGCTCGGGGTTGTCCGTAAAGAGCTTCTTCACGTTCTCGGCGCCCTGGCCCAGGCGGCTGTCCTTGTAGCTGTACCAGGAGCCGCTCTTCTGGATGATCTCCAGCTGGGTGCCCAGCTCCACCAGCTCGCTGGTGCGGCTGATGCCCTCGCCGTACATGATGTCGAAGGTGGCGACCTTGAGGGGCGGGGCGACCTTGTTCTTGACGACCTTCACCTTGGTCTTCTTGCCGACGACGGAGGAATCCTCGTCCTTGGCAGCCACCAGGGGATCGCCGGTGTTGCCCTTGATGCTCTGGATGCTGCGGACATCGAGGCGGACCGAGGCGTAGAACTTGAGGGCGTTGCCGCCGGTGGTGGTCTCGGGGTTGCCGAACATCACGCCGATCTTCATGCGGATCTGGTTGATGAAGACGACGCAGGTGTGGGTCTTGCTGATGGTGCCGGTCATCTTGCGCAGGGCCTGGCTCATGAGGCGGGCCTGGAGGCCCACATGGCTGTCGCCCATCTCACCGTCGATCTCGGCCTTGGGCACCAGGGCGGCCACGGAATCCACCACGATGATGTCCAGGGCGCCGCTGCGCACCAGCTGATCGCAGATCTCCAGGGCCTGCTCACCGCTGTCGGGCTGGCTGATGAAGAGGTTGGCCACGTCCACACCCAGCTTCTGGGCGTATTCGGGGTCGAGGGCGTGCTCGGCGTCGATGTAGGCGGCCAGGCCGCCCTTCTTCTGGGCCTGGGCCACCATGTGCAGGGCCAGGGTGGTCTTGCCACTGGCTTCCGGGCCATAGACCTCCACGACGCGGCCCTTGGGCACGCCGCCGACGCCCAGGGCGGCATCCAGGGCGATGGAGCCGGTGCTGATGACCTCGATCCCCTCGGAGGGACTCATCCGGTCGCCCAGCTTCATGATCGAACCCTTGCCAAAGGCCCGCTCGATGTCGGCCACGGTGCGGGACAGGGCTTTCAGGCGGTCATCTTGTTCGGCTGCGGCCATGGGGTCCTCCGGAAGGGGTGCTTTCCAGGATGGATTCAAAAAGCGAAAAAAACAAGAAAATCTTTTCGACCAGGGGCAGGGGCCGGGTCCACCAGCCTAGCGCAGCTTGACATCCCGCCCACGCCAGTGATTCACCCCCCGGAGGCGGTCCACGAAGGCCCAGGCGGTGCCCGCCGCGAAGACCAGGGCATTCAGGGGCCAGAGGGCCCAAAGCAGGTCCATGGGCCGGCCGGTCATGCGCTGCTGCACGTCCCCCGCCAGGGTCGGCACCAGCAACCAGAGGAGGAGGGCCAGGCCCGGGTGGCCCGTGAAGGGCAGCCAGAGGGGCGCGAGCACGACCAGCGCCAGGGGTGGCAGGAGCACCGGCAGGAGCCACCAGGCGGGCAGGGCCGCGGCGTTCTTCCGCATGGCCCGGACCAGCTCGCCCAGGCCGTGGTACATCCGCAGGTGCAGGTCCGGGCCGCCCCGGGCCACGCGGTTCACGAAGCCGGCCTGCTTCATGCGCCGGGCCAGCAGCATGTCGTCGATGGCCTCGAGAGGCGCCGCCGCGTGGCCCCCGGAGGCCTCGTAGGCCGAGCGCCGGACCAGCGTGAAGCCCCCTACACCGCAGAAGGCCGGGTGCCGGGGATTTGGCACCTGGTGCGGCGGCACCAGCACCTGGAAGGCCGAGGCCGCCAGGGGAAGCACCACCCGTTCCGCCGGGCTGACCGCATCCACGCCGGGGATCAGCGCCAGGATGTCGGTGGGCTGGGCCAGGGCGAAGGCCATGGCCCGCCGCAGCAGATCCGGCGCCGCCTGCACATCGGCATCCGCGAAGAGCAGCCAGGTTGCTGCCTGGGCTTCGGGCTGGCGGGAGGCCAGATCCAGGGCGTGGTTCTTCCCCAGCCAGCCGGGGGGCAGGAGGTCGTTGCGGAGCACCCGCAGGCGATCAGGATTGGTCCCTTCTCGCGCCTGCAGGATGTCCGTGCTGCCGTCCGTGGAGCCGTCGTCCACCACGATGACGCGCAGGGCGGGGTAGTCCTGGGCCAGCCAGGAATCCAGCGCAGCGGGCAGTTCCAGGGCCTCGTCGCGCACGGGGATGCAGAGGCACACGGAGGGCGGATCGGCCGGCAGGGCGGGATCGGGCGCCAGGGCGGGCAGGCGAGTCCAGTGGCGGCGCAAGAGAATCAGCCCCGCCAGAAGCAGGGCGGTGGCGGTCCACGCTGTGAGGTCGGTCCAGGGCATGCCTCAGGCTAGCCCGAACGGCCGGGTTGGCGGCGTGGGTTAACCTGGGGGGCAACTCCGGGAACGCCATGGACGACCTCGGCCCATCCACCCCCGTGCTGCGCCGTCTCCGGCGCCCGGAAGATGTGCCTGGGATCCGGGATCTGATGGCCCGCGTCTACCCGCCGCCCCATGGCCCCGAGGCCGTGTGGTCCGCCGAGAACCTTCTGCGCCACATCGAGCGGTTCCCCGAGGGCCAGATGGTGGTGGAGGTGGGCGAGCGCCTGGTCGGGACCTCCACCGCCCAACGTGTGCCCCTGGCCGCGGCGCTGGCCCCCCACACCTGGTCCGTGATCACGGGGCGGGGCAGCCTGTCCACCCACGACCCCGAGGGAGATGCCCTCTACGGTGTGAACATCGCCGTGGACCCCGCCTGGCAGGATCAGGGCATCGGACGGCTCCTCTATCAGGGCCGCATCGACCTGGGCCGGCGCCTGGGCTGCCGCGCCTTCGTGGCTGGGGCCCGCATCCCCGGCTACCACCTCGTGGCCCACGAGATGAGCCCCGAGGCCTATGTGGAGGCCGTAGTGGCTGGCCGGATCTTCGATCCCACCCTCTCGAAGCAGCTCCGCGTGGGCTTCCAGGTCCGCGGCGTGCTGCGGGACTATGCTCACGACGTCGAGACTCTGGGTCACGCGGCCCTCATCGTCATGGAACTCTGAGGAGACGACGGCATGCGCTTCAAGGCCCCCACCCCGTTCCTGTCCCGCCCGGTGCGGGTCTGCGGCATCCAGTACGCCCTGCGCCCCGTGGCGGATTTCGCCGCCTTCGCGGCTCAGGTGGAGAACTACGTGGATGTGGGTGATGACTACGATGCCGATGTCATCGTGTTCCCCGAGCTGCTGGCGGTCCAGTTGCTGAGCTGCCTGCGGCCCGGCTTCCCTCCGCCGGAAGCCATGCGGGAGCTGGCGGAGCGGTTCACGGTCGACTTCGAGGGACTGTTCCTCCACCTGTCGCAGAAGTACGACCGCATCCTGGTGGCCGGCACCCATCCGCGCTTCGTGGACGGGAAGCTGCAGAACGTGGCTTCCATCTTCTTGCCGGGCCATGGGCCCGTGCACCAGCCCAAGCTCCACCTCACCCCCACGGAGCGGAACGTCTGGCACTTCGAGCCGGGCCAGGAGATCCACATCATCGATACGGATTTCGGTCGGATGGGCGTGTCCATCTGCTACGACGTGCAGTTCCCCGAGGTGGCCCGCATCCAGGCCGAGCAGGGCGTCCAGCTCCTGGTGGTCCCCTACCTGACGGACGACCGGCGCGGCTACAGCCGCGTCACCACCTGCGCCCGGGCCCGAGCCGTGGAAAACCAGATCTACGTGGTCACCGCGGGCATGGTGGGCAGCCTGCCCCTCATCACGGACCTGACGGCCCAGTACGCCCAGAGCGGCGTCTACACACCCTCGGACTTCCCCTTCCCCATGGATGGCATCGCCACCGAGGCCGCCCCGAACTCCGAGATGGTGCTGGTGGGCGACATCGATCTGGCCATCCTCGACCAGACCCGGGCCCGGGGCTCCGTGCTCAACCACCAAGACGCCGCGCAGGACGGACTCCACGTGACTTTCGACGGGCGGATCCATGTCCACCACCTGCCCTGGCTGAAGGCGGACGAGGACCTCACGAAATCCCGGGCCTGACGCCTCAGGCCAGATCGTTCTCCTGAGGACTCCCTCGATCTGCCCGACACCGGCCGAATTCGTCGCCAGGTCCCGGGTCCGTGACAAGCGGGACACCCGCCCCTTTAGGTTTCCGCGAAGAAGAAGCGGACGTCGGTGGAATCGACCTCCATGAGAGTGGCTACCTGCTTGAGCGCGTGGTCCAGGCGCTCCACTTCCTTGAGGGGCATGGCGTGCAGGGCGTGCAGGAGCTGGCCCTGGGCGGGGTGGGGCGCCCTCTTCAGCAGCTGGGCTCCGGCGACCGTGAGTGAAAGGATCACCCGGCGACGGTCTTCGGGATCGGGCACCCGCACCAGCAGGTTCCGCCGCTGGAGGCGGTCGACCACGCCCGTGACGGTGCTGGGATCCAGGTGCATCTGAGCCGAGAGGGCCTTCAAAGACAAAGAACCCGCCCGGCTCAACTCCCACAGGGCCCAAAGCTGGGGGCCCGTGAGGCCGATCTGCTGCTCCACGGAGGTGGAGTAGTCGTGCAGAGCCTTCACGATCCGCCGCAGGCTTTGCACGGCCTCCTCGGCGTGGTGATGCTTTGCCTGGGCCTCCGACAAAACAGTTTGCATGCAAATATTTTGTGCTAAAGCCCTGAATCGGTCAAACTTGGATGGATTCTGAGATGCGCCGTCCAACAGGCCCAACCACCATGTCCATCCTGCCTCAAGACATATTCCCCAAGCGATTTCAGCAATTACGGCTGCTGGCTCATTCCCGCCGCCTGGTTTTCGTGGTGATGCCCCTGGGCGCCCTCATCGGCCTCCTGGTGACGACCGCCCTGCTCGGGCTTGGGCGCCTGCAACCCCTGATCTCCCATCTGGGGAGTCGCACCCACTTGGTGGTCCTTCTGCCGGCCATCGGTCTCTTTCTCACGACGCTCTTGCTTTCGGTCACCGGCATCGGCGAGGTCTCGCTTTTCCGCGATCTGGATCTGGCCCATGTGGCGCCCCACGCAGCGTTTCCCTTCCGGAAGTCCATGGGCAAAGTCCTGGCTTGCGTTCTCACCATCGGGTTTGGAGGCAGTGCCGGTGTCGAGGGTCCCGGCAAGTGGCTGGGCGCGGCCCTCGGGCTTCAGTACCACCGGGTCTCACGCTGGCTGAGCCGCCACGTCTCCCCTTTCCGGAGGCTTCATGCCCACCCGCTCGTCATGGTGGAGGCCGGCGCCGCATCCGCCCTTTCGGCCGTCTTCCGGGCCCCGCTTTCGGGAGCGCTCATGGCCGCAGAACACCACGGGCTGGTGACCCCGGGCGCCCTCATCCCCTGCGTGGTGGCCTCGGCCACAGGCTACGTCGTCTTTTCCAGCATCGTTGGGACCGCCCCCTTGTTTCCCCAGGCCAGACCCTACCGGCTCCATCCCCAGGATCTGGCCTGGGCCTTTCTGCTGGGCATCGCCATCGGCGTGGGGGCCAACGTCTACTTCTGGTTCAGAAAAACCTTCCAGCGGTTCTTCGGCCACATTCCCCTGCTCTGGCGGGGCCTGGCCGGAGGGCTTGGTCTCACGATCCTGCTGCTGCCTGCCCGGTTCTTCTGGGGCGGGCTCGCGGTCACGGAAGGGGGAGGCCTGGACCTGGTGCGTCAGCTCCTCACGGGGGGAACCCTTCCGAGTCAGGCCGTGCTGTTCCTGGCCCTCAAGCTCCTGGCCACCGCCGTGACCTTTGCCGCGGGCGGGGTGGGGGGGCTCTGGCTGCCTTCCTTCACCATGGGGGCCGCCATCGGCGCGGCCTTCGACGGGTTGCTGGGGCTGGGCCAACCAGGCTACCTCACCCTGGTCGGGGCGGCGGCATTCGCCGGCTCCACCCATGAATCCCTGCTGATACCGGTGGTATTCCTGGCGGAGACCACCGCCCAGGCGGCACTCGTCGTGCCGGCGCTGGTCGGCTCCACCGTCGCCTATTTGATGGTGCGCGAGACGAACCCCTGATATCCAGGTAAGCGGGGTGCGCGGCCCCCGGCTCAATTCGGGTAGTCTTCCTTCCGTTCCGTGCCTGAGGTGCCCATGCCCTTGGCCTTCGTGGCTCACGATCCCCTGGCTGGCACCTTGATGCTGCTGGCGCTGCTGTGGCTGTCGGCCAAGGTGGGCGGCGAACTGGCCGTGCGTCTCAAACTTCCGGCCGTCACGGGGGAACTGGCCGTGGGCCTGGCGCTCACGGCGCTGCACAGGGTCTGGTCCTGGTTCCCCGAGGTGGCGGCCTCGCCCGGGGCGGAGTTGCTGGGAGGACTGGGCGTGGTGGTGCTCATGTTCGCCGTGGGGCTGGAATCCACGGTTCCGCAGATGATCAAGGTGGGGGCGGCGTCGCTACGCGTGGCCTTCGTCGGCGTGGTGGCGCCCATGGCCGCGGGCCTCGCGGGGGCGTGGCTCCTGCTGCCCAGAGGAACTCCGTTCGTGCTGGACCTCTTCATCGGTGCCTGCCTCTGCGCCACCAGCATCGGGATCTCCGCCCAGGTGCTGCGGGAGAAGGGCGCCGCGGAGTCCATGGAGGGTCGCATCATCGTGGGCGCAGCCGTGGTGGACGACGTGCTGGGTCTTCTGGTGCTGGTGGCCGTTTCAGGCCTGGTGGCCAGTTCCGGCTTGGGTCCCTCCGGCGGTTCCCTCGGCCCCGAACTCGTCCGCACCCTCCTTCTGGCCCTGGGCTTTCTGGCCGCCGCGCTCACGCTGGGACGCCTGGCCACCCCACGTCTGTTTCGCCTCGCCAGCCGCTTCCGAGGTGAGCAGGTCCTGCTTCCGTTGGGCCTCGGCTTCGCCTTCCTGCTGGCCTGGCTGGGCAGCCTCGCGGGCCTGGCCTCCATCGTGGGAGCCTATGCCGCGGGGCTCATCCTGGAGCCCGCCCACATTGAGGATCTCGAACGCCGTGAGCGGCACACGCTGGAGGAGTTGGTGCATCCCCTGGTGACGGTACTGTCGCCCCTCTTCTTCGTGCTGATGGGGGCCAAGGTGGATCCCACGGCCCTCTTCAAGCCCGCCACGCTGGGCTTCGCCATCCTGCTGGCCGCACTGGGCGTGATTGGGAAGTTCGTGGCGGGCTACGCTGGCGGCCGGGGCACCCGGGCCACCGTGGTGGGTTGGGGCATGGTCCCCCGGGGCGAGGTGGGCCTGATCTTCGTGGCCACGGGCGCCCAACTCCAATGGGACGGTGTTCCCCTGTTGAGCCCGGAAGTCCAGGCCGGCATCATCGGCGCCCTCCTCCTCACCACCGTGGCCGGGCCCGTGGGGCTGGGCTGGGTGCTGAGGCATAAACAACCAGAGTGAGCCACCCCGCGGTGTTGGAACCTTGCCGCTAGTGCGGAAGTCCGGGGGCCGACTGGTGCCCGTCGATGTGCCGATCGTCCCGATCCCGATCCCGGTCTCTGTCTCTGTCATCCCTGTCGCGCCGGGGCTCACGCCGCTCTTCGCGCCGATCATAGGGCCCGCGCTCGCGCCTTTGGTCGTAGTCAGGATAGAGGCAGCCAATGGAAACGCCGAGCGTGCCCACGGCAAGGGTCAGGCAGAGAAGACGGTTTTTCATGTTGGACTCCCGAGTGTGTAAGTGGAGGAAGGCTTTGAGGCCGAGCTGACTCCGCATCGTCAAAGGATCCTTGGGATTCCTTTGCGATGGACCGACAGTGTCCGGCACCTCGATGGCCGCCCGAGGGTCTGGGAGCATGTTCTGGGCCAATAAATAAGAGTTATAATGATTCGATTTATATAACAACCGTGACAATTCAGAAGGGCCTGAACCATCAGAATGAAGCCCTGCCGTATTCAATTCGAAGGCCTGGGGGCCTGTATGGAGACTCACATCTCCGGCAGCTCCGGCACCAGGGATTCGACGAAGGTGGCCTCCACGCGGAAGACCTGGCGGATGAGGGCCGCGGTGAGGACCTCGTGGGGCCTGCCATTGCCCACGAGGTGGCCCTGATCCAGGACCAAGACGCGGTCGAAGCGGTAGGCGGCGCGCAGGTCATGGAGGCTCACCACCACGGTGGCACCGCCGTCCACCAGACGCCGGGCCAGGCGCATCACCTCAAGCGCATGGCGGACATCCAATTGCGCCACAGGTTCATCCCAGAGCTGGATGGGAGCCTGGGTGGCCAGAGCCCGAGCCAGCCCGACGCGATGGCGCTCACCGCCGGAAAGCCGTGTGGCGGGCCGATCGGCGAGGAAGGTGAGATCCAGTTCCGCCAGCGCCTCGGCCACCCCGGTGAGATCGTCGCCCCATGCGAAACGCCCCTGGGCTACCACCTCCCGCACGGGGAAGGCGAACTCGAAGTGGGCCTCCTGGCCCACCCAGGCCAGCTTGCGGGCCCGCTCGGCGGCCGGTATGTGCGACAGGGATTGTCCATTCCACTGGACTGTCCCGTGGGCGGGCAGCAGCCCCGCCAGGGCCTGGATCAGCGTGGACTTGCCCGCCCCGTTGGGTCCCACCATCGCCACCAGCTCGCCGGGGCCGAGGTCCAGCGACACCGCCTCCAGGCGGCCGGGCACGGACAGATCGGCGGCGTGAAGGGCGGCGCTCATCGCGGCCTCCGCAGCAGCCAGAGGAAGAAGGGGCCGCCGATGAGGGAGGTGACGACGCCCAGACGCAAGCCGAGGGGAAAGGTGCGGGTGACGAGATCGCAGGCGAGGAGGAAGGCCGCGCCGCCCAGCATGGAATAGGGCAGCAGGCGCCGATGGTCGGGGCCGAAGGCGATTCGGAGCATGTGCGGCACCACCAGCCCCACGAAACCGATGATGCCACCGACCGCCGTCGCCAGGGCCGTGAGGACGGTGGAGAGGACGATGAGCTGGCGGCGCAGGCGGCGCACATCCACGCCCAGGCTCTGGGCGCTCTGCTCGCCCAGGCTCAGCAGGTCCATGGCCCGGCCCAAAGGCAGCAGCAGCAGACAGCCCGCCAGGATCGCCGGGACACCCATCCACACGTGCTCCCAGCTGCGGCTCTCCAGGCCGCCCATGAGCCAGAAGAGGATCTGGGCGTTCACCTCGAAGTGGCCCGCCGTGGTGGTGAGCAGGAAGCTGGTGCCCGCGCCAAGGAGCGCGTTGAGGGCCACGCCGGAAAGCAGCAGCCGCTCGGTGCCGGCGCCCCGCTGGGCGAGCATCAGCACCGCGCCCGTCGCGCCGAAGGCCCCCAGCACCGAGGCCACCGGCAGGGCCCAAAGGGTGGCGGCGGCGAAGCCCGTGGCAGGGGCCAGGGCCAGCACGGCCACGGCCCCCAGGGCGCCGCCGCTGCTCACACCCAGGAGGCCGGGGCTGGCCAGGGGGTTGCGGAAGAAGGCCTGCATCACCACGCCGCTGGCTCCCAGGGCCGCGCCCGCCGCCATGCCCACCAGGGCGCGGGGCAGGCGGAAGTCGCGCACCACCGTACGGGCGATGTCATCGCCGCCACCCATCAGTGCCGACAGCACCTGGGCGTAGGAGAGCCGCAGTTCCCCGAAGGCCAGCGAGGCCAGGAAGGCCAGGACCAGCAGCGCCACGAGGACGGGGATGGCCAGACGGGTTCTCACCGGAAGCGCTCGGGATGGAGGGCCCGGGCCAGTAGCTCGTAGGCGTCGATGCGATGGTGGGAGACGCTTGACATGAGGGCGCCGGGGAGGACCGCGAAGCGACCGGCCTTGAAGGCGGGCAGGACACGGTAGTGGGGGACCTCCGCCAGGCGGGCCCGGGTGTCCGAGGCATCTGGCCGGTCCCCGGAGATCACCAGCACTTCGGCGTTCCAGGTGAGCAGCCTCTCGGAAGGCGTGGGCGCGTGGCCCTTGAGCCCGGCCTCGGCGGCCACGTTCAGGGCGCCCGCGTGGTCGCAGAGGTCCTGGAAGGTGGTGCCGGCACCGGCAGTGAAGGGATAGACCCCGGCTGTGAGCACGCGGACGGGGCGGGCCCCCTTGAGGCGCTCTGCGAGGGCCTGCACCCGGCCGCGGCACTGGGCGATGAGGGCTTCGGCCCGAGCCTCCTGGCCCAGCTCACGACCCAAGATCCGGAGGCTGGCGTAGACGTCGTCCAGGCTGTCGAAGCGGTCCAGCACCACGAGCCGGATCCCGGCCCGCCGAAGCAGGGCCAGGGTCTCGGGGCGGGTGAAGCTGGCGGCCAGCACCAGATCGGGCCGGAAGCGCAGCACGCTTTCCGCGTCGCTATCCTTGAGGGCCGGGAACCGCTGGGCCTCGGCGGCCACGACGCTGAACCGCGCGTCCCGCCCGATGTGGCTCAGGGCGGCGATCTGGCCGGGATCGGCCAGGGCCAGCAGCAGCTCGTCCGTGCCCACGGACTGGCTCACCACCCGCTGCGGCCGCGCCGCCAGCATGGGCTGGGGCAGCAGAAGTAGGATCAGGAAGAAAACATAATTGAACTGGAAACCGCAGATGTCGCAGATCGCGCAGATAAAGCCCGGCCAGGAGGCGGGAGCGCCTCTCTTCTCTTTCCTGATTTTTATCTGTGTCATCGGCGTCATCTGCGGTTTGAAACTAGTCTTCTTTTGAGTGGGGTTCCGGGATCCGTCACCACTTCCAGGTCGCGGCCAGGGTCCAGCGGGGCCCAGGCGCGGGGAAGCCGTAGACCAGGCTGGCGTCGCCCTCCTGATCGTAGCGGCCGCTGAGCCAATCCTGGACGGTCTGTTTCCGCTGAAGAAGGTGCTCGCCGCGGAGGGCCAAGGTGAGGTGCTGCATGGGCTCGCAGGAAAGGCCTGCGCTGAGGTCGCGGTAGGGCTTGCGGGTGCTGAGTACCTCGTAGGTGGTGTCATTCAGGTCATAGCGGGGGCCCACCTGGGCCAGGCGCAGGTCGGCGCGCCAGGCCTTCGACTGGACGAAGGTCGCCACCGCGGCGGTGAAGAAGGGGTGCCGCAGGATGGCGGTGTTCTGCGGGCCGAAGCGATCCGCCTCGGTGTTGTGGTCCAGGTCGCGAGTCTCCTGGCTGCGGAGGATGACGTCCCAGCCATAGGCGACGGCCTCGCCGCCCCTCCAGCCCAGGGCGCCCTCCAGGCTCTGGGCCCGGATGGAACCCTGGTTCGCGTAGTGGGACGTGAACAGGGGCGGAAACGCGAAGCTGGTGTCGTAGACATAGGCCAGCAGGTCGGTGATGCGCGAGCGCTGGGCCTCCAGGCGATACTCCCAGTGGCCCGCGAACTGGCCGGTGGCGCCGACCTGGAGGGTGCGGCTGCGCTCGGGCAGGATCGGATAGGCCGCACCATCCTGGCTGGCCGCCTGGGCATTGAGGGTGAACTCCGTGGTGTTGGGCATCCGGAAGCCCTGGCCCACGCTGGCGTAGAGGCGCAGTTCCGGCCGCAGCACCCAGTTGAGGCCTGTGCGCCAGGTGCCCGCCTCGGCGCTGCCAGCGCGGCTGCGCAGGCCCGTGTCGTAGCGGGTTAAGTCGCGGTGGCCGGCGTCCCGGCGGAGACCCGCCACCCAGTCCAGGCCTTCGGCGAGGGTCCAGCGCAGCTCCAGGGCCCCGGCCACATCGCGGCCTTCGCCCCGGTACTGCACGGCGGAAAAGGTGTTGGGGTCGTAGTAGTTCTGGGCGTGGCTGGTGTCCTCGCGGCCTTCAAGGCGGCCCGACAGGCGGAAGGTGGAGACCGGCGTCCAGTGCAGGGTGAGCTGATCCTCCACGCGGCGGAAGTCACGATCCGTCTGTTCGCGCTTGGGCCCGCTGGGATCGCCGGTGCGGCCCGACAGGGCCTGGAGGGTATTCTCCAGCACCAGGCTTGGCGCCAGGGTCCAGCGCAGGCTGGCCCCCCAGCTTTCCTGGCGGGCGCGCATCTCGCGCTGGGGTTCGTAGCTGCGGATCGCGGGCCACCCGGAGGTGGTGAACGGAATCGTCGCCGTCTGGCCGCTGTTGCGGTAGAAGGCTGTCACCTCCGCCCCGCCGAGCGTTGTGCCCAGCCGCAGGTAGCCACCCGCCTGACGGAAGGCGTCCTCGGGGAAGCCGCTCTCCTGCTTTTGCGCTTCGCCACCGGCGGCGATCCAGCCGCGAGGTCCCGTGACCTGCACTTGGGCCGTGCCGCCGAGCAGTCCGTCCGTCCCCACCTTCAGGCCGACCTGGCCATGGCAGCCCTCGGCACCGCGGCCCGTGCTGGTGAGCGCGATGACACCGCCGATGGCGTCGCTGCCGTAGAGGACCGAGGCAGGGCCGAGGATCAGCTCCACGCGCTCGATGCCCACGAGGCTGAGGGCCCCCAGATCGGGGCTGAGGGCGGTGGGATCGTTCAGGCGCAGGCCGTCCAGCAGGACCACCACGTTGCGGCTGAGGTTGCCATTGAGGAAGGCCGAGGCCTGCTTGCCGGTGCCGCCCGTGCTCATCACGGCGCCCGGCTGAAGGACCTCCAGCAGATCCGCCAGGGTGCGGCTGCCCAGGCGGGTCAGCTCCTCGGCCTCGACGACGCGCACCGGGGCGGGGGTGCGGATGACAGCTACGGGCTGGCTCTCGGCACTAACGGTGACCGTGGCCTCGGCGGGTTTCCGGTCGGCCTCGGCGGCCAGGGAGAGAGCGGACACAGCCGCCAGGGAGAAGAGAATGCGGGTAGAACCCATCATGCCTCCACGCATGACGTCGTGGCGGCTGGGCGGATCCCCTGTGGTGGGAAACCATGGCCCAGCCCGTTCCCACGACGGGGGGTGAGGTGCAGGACCGGTCTCCGGGCTCGCACGCGACAGGGGCCTTTCAGCTCCCTCCGAGCCTTCCCGGGACGATCCCAGTGACTCGGACTTGAGGTCTCACGCCGGTGCTGCGTTGGCGTGGTGCATACCGTTGCGGGGCAGCGCAGGAGTCTCACCTGCTTCCCGTGCATCCAGCACGAAATTGTCAGGCCTCCAGGGAAACACGGCATCGGGAACGGGTGCAAGTACAATGGCCAGATGAACGCACCCATAGGCATCATTGGCGGCAGTGGGCTCTACCGGATGGAGGGGCTGTCCCTCGATCGGACGGAGCTGGTGCAGACCCCCTTCGGCGCCCCGTCGGGTCCCGTGCATCTCGGGTTGCTGGACGGCGCCCCCGTGGCCTTCCTGGCCCGCCACGGCGAAGGCCACCGCTTCACGCCCAGCGAAGTGAACTACCGCGCCAACCTCTGGGCCCTGAAGTCCCTGGGCGTCGAGCGGCTGATCTCGGTGTCCGCCGTGGGCAGCCTCCAGGCCCGCCACAAGCCGGGCGAGCTGCGCCTCGTGAGCCAGTTCATCGACAAGACCCGCCACCGCAAGGACACTTTTTTCGGAGAGGGCCTGGTGGCTCATGTGAGCTTCGCCGAACCGGTCTGCACCCAAACCACAGCGACTCTGCTCAAGGCTGGACAAGCATTGTCCATTCCCATCGAAGGTGGCGCCACTTACGTCTGCATGGAAGGCCCAGCTTTCTCCACCCGCGCCGAAAGCCGCCTGCACCAAAGCTGGGGCGCGGACCTCATCGGCATGACCCAGGTGACGGAGGCGCGCCTGGCCCGCGAGGCAGAGCTCTGCTACGCCTGCATTGCCCTGGTGACGGACTATGACGCCTGGCGCGAGGAGGAGGAGGGCGTGGACGCCGCCTCCGTGCTGGAGGTCATGCACGCCAACGTCGACAAGGCCCAGCGCCTGCTCCGACAAGTCATACCCCAGCTCGCGGCTTCCCCCCGCTCCTGCGCCTGCGGCGAAGCCCTGAAGGCCGCCCTCTTCACAGCCCCCGAGGCCGTGACCGAGGACGCCCGGAAGCGGCTCGACTTGCTGGTGGGCAAGTACGGATACGGAGGCCGCTAATGCCTGTCGCCGCCCCCAGCGCCAAACTCCAGGCCTTGCTCAAAGAGTTCCAGCAGGTGGCGGCCATGGCCGGCTTCCTCAACCACGGCTTCGATGCCCCGCAGTTGCGGCTCCAGTTCACCCTCTATGGCCGCATCCGGACGGGAACCGAGGCCGAGGCGGTGGGAGCCATCCCGCGCCTCCAGGCCTGGTCCGGGACGGTGCTGCAGAAGCTCCGCGAGGACAGTGCGGGCGCCATCCTACCCGGCCAGGTTCTCGTGGCGCCCATCCAGCCCTTCCAGGGCGGCGGCTATACGGTGGTGGTCAACGCCACCTTCGCCACCAAGGTCACCGACAGCGGCTACTTCAAGGTGAAGACCGCCGTGCTGGCGGCCTACCAGGAGGCCGTGCGGTTGCGGGAGGCGGGGCTCGATCCTGAAGCTCCAGCCCTGGGAGCCGCGGAATGACCCTGGCTCGCTGTCGCGTGGCGGCTTTGCTGATGGTGGTGGCGACGGGCCGAGAGCTCACCGGCGCCGAGCCTGCACCGCTCCCCTTCAAGCCCTCCCCCGTCCCCGGCGGCGTGGTGGTCGTCGCCCTTCCCGGAGGGCCTGCGGCGCCGAAGGCCACCTACCGGGGCGAACCGGTGCTGGTTCGGCGGAGCGGCCGGAGCTGGACGGCGGTGGTGGGCATTCCGCTGAGCGCAAAGCCGGGCCGGCACGAAATCGCGGTGGAGGGACGCCCCGTCACCTTCACCGTCCGTGCCAAGCGCTACCCGGAGCAGCGCATCCGCCTGAAGGACCAGCGCCAGGTGACGCCGAACGCCGAGGACGAGGCACGCATCGCCCGGGAGCAGGCGCTCATGGGGCCGGCCTGGAAGGCCTGGCCCGAGGGCCTGGCCCCCACGCTGCGGTTCCAGCAGCCTACGCCCGGCGGCCTCACCAGCTCCTTCGGCTTGCGCCGGATCTTCAACGGCCAGCCGAGGGCGCCCCACGCGGGGCTCGACATCAAGGCCCCCGCGGGCCAGGCCGTGCGCGCCCCCGCCGCGGGCATGGTGGTGCTCACGGGCGACTTCTTCTTCAGCGGCAACGCCGTGTTCCTGGCCCATGGCGAGGGCGTGGTGAGCCTCTTCGCCCACCTGTCGAAGATCACGGTGACCCAGGGCCAGGTGGTGAAGCCCGGCGACCTCCTGGGCGAGGTCGGCATGACCGGCCGCGCCACGGGCCCCCACCTCCACTGGTCCCTGAGCCTCAACAACGCCCGGGTGGATCCGCGGCTCTTCCTGTAGTGCCGGGGTCTGCCTCCATCATCTAGCTGCGTGATGCCCGCGCGTCTGCACGACGACGACGCCGGCGATGGCGATGGCGCCACCCACGATGGTGAGCAGGGTGGGGAGTTCGCGGAGCCACACCCAGGCGATGACGCTGGCGATCACGGGAGAGAGATAAAGGAAGCTCGAGAGCAGTCCGGCAGGCATCCGGGCCAGGGCGTAGTTCCACAGGACGTAGGCGATGGCGGCGGGGAAGATGCCCAGGTAGATCCCAGCCAGGGTGGCGGCCGGCGCCGCGTGGGGGAGCTGCCGGATCAGCCCAGGCAGGAAGACGAGCATGGGCAGCGTGCCGGCCCAGATGGCGTAGCTGGTGAACTCGAGGGCCGCGTAGCGCCGGAGGTCCTGCTTCGACAGGATGGAAAACACGGCGGCGACCGCGGCTGAGAGCAGGATGAGCAGGGCGCCGGGTGTGAAGTGCAGGCCCTTGCCGCCACTGACGGCGATGAGGGAGACCCCGGCGAAGGCGAGGAGGATGCCACCCCAGCCCACCCGCGTCAGGCGCTCGCCCAGGAACAGGGCTGAGAGCAGCGCCGTGAACACGGGGGCGGCGGAGATGAGCAAGGACGCCGCTCCGGCCTGGACCGACACCTCGCCGAAGTTCAGAGCTACATGGTAGATGGTGATACCCAGGAAGCCGGCGAGGGCGATGCGCGGCAGGTCGGCGCGCTCCGGCAGCCGCATCCGCGTCGCCAGGGCGTAGAGGGCCAGCACTGCGGAGGCTGTCCCGAACCGGAGCAGGGCCAGTTGGCCTGGGCCATAGCCGTCTGGTCCCGGGCCTCCCATGGGGGTGAGCCGCATGCCCGCTCGGATGCCGGCGAAGGCCGAAGCCCATAGCAGGAGCACCACGGCGATGGCCGTCCAGGTCCGGGGATCACGCTTCCAGGTCATACCTTCCACCCTATCGGAGCGCGGACGGAATGCACCCCTGCCGCCCAGTGGCCTGTCACGCGCGCCGTGTGCAGAGCACCGGCCTTCCGCCCGGATCCGTCGCGAGATTCATGGTCATGGCGACGCTACGTGCCTACACTCAACACGCGGTCTAGGAAATACCAGGCGACCCAAGGTCCCAGAGGGGATTCCACCATGCCGACACCCGCAGCCACCCCCGAGATCGCCTTCTGGCGGCTGCCCCTCGCCGGGCTGCTGGAAAAGTTGTGCGCGACGCCTGGCGGACTGAGCCGCGCCGAGGCCACGGCGCGCCTGGCGAAGGTCGGTCCCAATGTGACCAGCGGCGAGCGGAAAAGGGCCGTCATCCTTCAATTCCTGGCGAAGTTCCTCAACCCCCTGGTGATCATCCTGCTCGTGGCCAGCGCCATCTCGGGCGCCACCGGAGACCGGGTCAGCTTCATCATCATCAGTGCCATCGTGTTGATGAGCGTGACCCTGGATTTCGTCCAGGAGCACCGGGCCGGCCAGGCGGCGGAGTGGCTGCGTGATTCGGTGGCGGTGCGGGCGCGGGTCCTGCGGGACGGCCAGACCCTCGATATTCCTCTGGCCGAGATCGTGCCGGGGGATGTGGTCCTCCTCGCCGCCGGAGACCTGATCCCGGGTGATGGCCGCGTGCTGGAGGCCAAGGACCTGTTCATCAATGAATCCCTCCTGACGGGCGAGCCATACCCCGTGGAGAAGGCGCCGGCGGAGCTGCCGGATCAGGCGGAGGTGCTCCGGGCCAAGAACACCGTACTCATGGGCACGTCCGTGATCAGCGGCTCGGCCAAGGTGCTGGTGTGCCGCACCGGCCAGGGCACGTCTCTCGGAGAGATCGCCGACACCCTGGCCGCCAAGGCCCCGGCCAACTCGTTCCAGCAGGGCACGCAGAAATTTGGCCTCCTCATCATGCGCATGACGATCCTCCTCGTCCTGTTCGTGCTGCTGGCCAACGCCCTCTTCCACCGCCCGTGGCTGGAGTCGTTCCTGTTCGCGGTGGCCCTGGCGGTGGGGCTGACGCCCGAACTCCTGCCCATGGTGGTCTCGGTGACCCTCGCCCGTGGCGCCCTGCGCATGTCCGCCAAGAAGGTGATCGTCAAGCGCCTGGATTCCATCCAGAACCTCGGCAGCATGGATGTGCTCTGCACGGACAAGACCGGCACCCTCACCGAAGCCAAGATCCACCTGGAACGCCATGTGGATGCGAGCGGCAAGGAGAGTCAGCGGGTGCTGGAGCTGGCCTACTTCAACAGCTTCTTCGAGACGGGGCTGAAGAGCCCGCTGGACGACGCCATCCTGGAGCACCAGGAAATCGACGCCAAGGCCTGGCACAAGGTCGACGAAGTGCCCTTCGATTTCGAGCGCCGCCGGGTGTCCGTGCTCCTGGAAGGCGCCACTGGCAGGCTGCTCGTGGTGAAGGGGGCACCCGAGGACGTCCTGCGCCTGTCCGAAAGCTACGAGGCGGAGGGGGGCGCCCGCGCCCTGGATCCCGCCGCCCGGGCCGGCATCACGGCGGTGTTTGAAGCCCTCAGCAAGGACGGTTTCCGGGTCCTGGGGATCGCCTCGCGGTCCGTGGGGATGGACCATCCGCATGCCGTGGTGGGCGACGAATCGGCCCTGGTCTTCGCGGGCTTCGCGGCGTTCCTCGATCCCCCGAAGGAGAGCGCCAAGCAGGCACTGGCGGACCTTGCCGCCGGTGGGGTCACGGTCAAGATCGTCACCGGCGACAACGAGCTGGTGACGCAGCACATCTGCGCCGAGCTCGGCATGCCCGTGGCTGGCGTGCTCACCGGCACGGAGATCCAGCAGCTGGATGATCATGCCCTGCAGGCCAAGGTGGAGCAGGTGAATCTTTTCTGTCGGGTGGCGCCCGCGCAGAAGAACCGCGTCATCCTCGCCCTCAAGCAGCGGGGCCACGTGGTGGGCTACCTCGGCGACGGCATCAACGACGCCCCCGCCCTCCACTCCGCCGACATCGGCATCTCCGTGGAGAGCGCCGTGGATGTGGCCAAGGCGTCCGCGGCCATGATCCTTCTGGAACACGATCTGGGCGTGCTCCAGGCCGGTGTCTTGGAAGGCCGGCGCACCTTCGGGAACATCATGAAGTACATCATGATGGGCACCAGTTCCAACTTCGGGAACATGTTCAGCATGGCCGGAGCGGCTCTGTTCCTGCCGTTCCTCCCCATGCTGCCGGTGCAGATCCTGCTCAACAACCTCCTCTACGATGTCTCCGAGATCCCGATCCCCCTGGATAACGTCGACGAGGAATACCTGGCCAAGCCCCGCCAGTGGAACATGGCCTTCATCCGCAATTTCATGCTGGTGATCGGCCCGGTGAGCTCGCTCTTCGATTTCCTGGTCTTCTTCATCCTGCTGAAGGTCTTCCATGCGGGCGCGGAGTTGTTCCACACCGGCTGGTTCATCGAGTCCATGGCCTCGCAGGTCCTGGTCATCTTCATCATCCGCACCCGCAGGAATCCCTTCACGAGCCGCCCGAACGCCTGGATCGTCGCCTGCTCGCTCGCCGTGGTGGCGGTGGCCATCGGCCTGCCCTTCACGCCCGCCGGCGTCCACCTCGGGTTCGTGGCGCCTCCGGCCTTCTTCTTCCTGGTGCTGGCCGGCATCCTGGTGGCCTACCTGCTGGCCGTCGAGGGGGTCAAGCAGTGGTTCTTCCGCCACCTGGCACCAGCCTAAGGGCGATTAGTCCAGACCGAGCCGCGCCCGCAGCGCGGCGCACGCCCGGGCCCGGTGGCTGAGGGTGTGCTTGGTCTCTGAAGGCAGCTCGCCGAAGGTCCGATCTTGGCCATCAGGAATGAAGATGGGATCGTAGCCAAAGCCCCCCTCGCCGCGATGGTCGAAGGCGAGGGAGCCATCCACGCTGCCGCTCACCGTGCAGGCCTCTCCCTCAAGGGGCGCATAGGCCAGCACGCAAACGAACCGGGCGGCCCGGTCCGCCCCATCGGGGATCATGGCCAGCAGGCGCCGGTTCTTGTCCTGGTAGGCGAGCAGGTCGGGCGCGAAGCGGGCCGAGAGTACGCCAGGGCCGCCCCACAGCGCATCCACGCAGAGGCCCGAGTCATCGGCCAGCACACCATCCACTGGCTCCGCACCGTGCTCGCGCCACCAGGCCCGGGCCCCTTCCGCCTTCTGCAGGGCGTTGTCCTGAAAAAAGGCGCCGGTCTCGGGCAGCTCCGGCGCCTCTGCGGGCCAGGGGATGAAGTGGAGTTCCGGCAGCAGCTCCGCGAACTCGCGCAGCTTGCCGGCGTTCCGGGAGGCGAGAAGGACTTTCAGCATCGAGGCATCACCTTTTCATCAGAGCTAAGGAATGTTGAAAGCGGAGGGCAGCAGAGGAACGGAGGAAAGCGGAGAAAGGAACCCCGGGACCTCAGCGGGCCACTTCATGAAGTGCCTCCGCTCTCCTCCGCTTATCCCAATTCTTTTCCGCCTCAGCACCCCACGACCTCGGTGTACCAGCTGCGGGCGCGCTCGGGGGTCATGGGGCCGTGGACGAGGGCGCGGCCGTCGGCGAAGAGGGTAATCTCGTCGGGGCCCTCCTGGCCCTTGAGCATCATCCCGGCCTGCTTCCAGGGGCTGCGGGTGCGGGTTTCCAGGCGGGCCCTCAGCGCCGCCAGGTCCAGCTTCCCGGGCGGGTTCACGCGGATCTGCACGCCCTCCAGGCCGCAGAGGGCACTGGCCTTGAGGGTCCAGCGGGCGTCCAGGAATTCGGTGACCCTCTCCGTGCAGAAGCGGCAGCGGGTCTTGGGAGGCTTCAGGAACTGGCGCTCGTCGTGCCAGAAGTCGAAGCGGGCCAGGTCGGCATGGGGCGTCTTCCCCGTGAGGACCTTGATGGCCTCCAGGGCCGCCCAGCTGGCGATGACCCCCACGGCGGGGCCCAGCACGCCGGCGCTGTCGCAGGTGTCCACGTCGCCACCCGCCGGGGGCTCCTCGAGGAGGCAGCGCAGGCAAGGTGTGTGCGGTGGGTTCAGGGGCCAGACGACGCCTTCGCCGCCGATGGCGCCGGCGTAGATCCAGGGCGTGCCCGTGAGGATGGCCACATCGTTGATGAGGAAGCGGGCCTCGAAGTTGTCTGTGCCGTCGCAGATGAGGTCGAAGCCCGACAGCAGCTCCCGGGCGTTGCCGCTGGTGAGGTCGGCGACCACGGGTTCCAGCTCGATGGAAGAATTGGCTTCGTGCAGCCGCTCCGCGGCCACTTCAGCCTTGGGGCGCCCCAGGTCCGATTCACCGTACAGCAACTGGCGCTGGAGGTTGCTCTGCTCCACCAGGTCCCGGTCGACGAGCGTGAGATGGCCCACGCCCGCCCGGGCCAGCCAGGGCGCGATGACCGAGCCCAGGGCTCCCAGCCCCAACACCGCCACGCGCTTGGAACGCAGGGCCTCGTCCGCCTCGCGGCCGAGAAAAATGCGTTGCTTGGCATACCGGTCGATGGACATGCCTGGCGCCTAGGTGGGGTTTGGGTAGCTGGATGAGGAGGTCTCGCGTATCGCCGCAGGCGATACCGAGAAGATGCGTTGCTTGGCGTAGCGGTCGGGCAAGGGAAGTCCTCGGGGATCCGTCCTCGGTCTTCAGTCTAAAAGCAACGGCGCCCCATCGGGGCGCCGTTGCTGAAGGCTGATGGCTGACAGCCGGTTAATTCGCGCCCTGGCCGGACTCGGCCATGGCCTTCTCGTACTCGGCCTGGAGGCGGCTGGCGTCGGAGATGGCGAACTTGTAGACGTACTCGAAGCGGTCGGCACCCTTGGTGAGGGCGATGATCACTTCGTAGACGCCCTCGCCGCTCACCTCGAAGGGAGCCGCGATGACGTTGAAGGTGCCTTCCTTGGCGCCGTCGGGGATCTGCACGTCGCTGTCGCGGATCACGTCCTTGCGGTCACCGGTGGGGCTCACGATGGAGAAGCCGAACTTGAACTGGCCGTCCATCCGGGAGAAGCGGGTGTAGAAGCACACCTTGGGCAGGGTGAAGGGCACCTGGGGCACCACGATGTGATGGTCGTACAGGCCCATCAGCGAGGTCTTGCCGCCCATTTCCTGGCGGATGTCATCGCAAAGCAACGTGAATTCGTGCTTGGGGGCCTTGATCTGGACTTCTTGCATGGGGGGGCTCCGAAAGAGGGGGCATCCTGGGGTGAAGGGAAAGTTTACCCTTGAAGACGGTACCATCCAACCACGGGTTGGTGGCCGGCCCTGGAGGCTGCATGCGGCATTGGTTCTGGATCTTGTTGATCGCCCTGGGGCTCCAGGCCCAAGAGGCCCGGATTCAGATCCTTGGGACTACGGATATGCATGGCCACGTGATGGCCGAGGATACCTTCAGCCTCCAGCCCGCCAATCTTGGCTGGGCGAAGATCGCCACCTTGATCCGCCGGCAGAAGGCCCTGAACCCCGACACGATCCTGGTGGATTGCGGCGACACGATCCAGGGCGAGCCCCTGAACTATGTCCGGAACACCCTGCGCCGGGATCTGCCCGAGCCCAACATGGCGATCATGAACGCCCTTGGCTATGCCGCCATGGCCGTGGGGAACCATGAGTACGACTTCGGCTTGGATCTGCTGCGCGAGGTGGAGAAGCAGGCCAAGTTCCCCTTCTTGTCCGCCAACACCCTGACTGCCAAGGGAGGTCCGGCCTTTCCCACGCATGTCCTGGTGACCGTGGCCGGCGTGCGGGTGGCCCTGGTGGGGTTCACCACGCCGCGGACCGCGGTTCTGGCCGGACCCCGAAACGTGACTGACCTGACCTTCCAGGACATCGTGACCGCCGCCCGGGAACTGGTGCCCCGGTTGCGCGAGAAGGAGAAGGCCGATGTGGTGGTGGCCTTGGTCCATTCGGGCCTGGGGAAGGTGGACGGCCGCCCGGGCGACGAGAACGCAGCCTTGCGTCTGGCGGACCAGGTGCCCGGCCTCGACGCCATCTTCACGGGCCACACCCATCAAGCCATCCAGACGGAGCATAAGGGTGTGCTCATCCTCCAGGCCCAGGACTACGGGCGGGCGTTGGCGGTGGCGGACCTGAGCCTTCGGAAGGAGAAGGGCCGCTGGCGCGTGACCGCAACGCAGGGCCGCCTTCTCCGTCCCGAGGCCAGCACACCCGTGGACCCAGAGGTGCTGAGCCTGACGGCAGAACTCCGCGCCGCCACGGACCGTTACCTGGACACGGCGGCCACCAACCTGCTGGTGGACCTCGACAGCCGCTGGTCCCGCATGGAGGACACGCCGCTCATGCAGCTGCTCCACCAGGTCCAGCGGCAGGCCACGGGGGCCCAGTTGTCCGCCGCCGCCAGCCCCGGTTCCCGGCTCTTCATCCCCAAGGGCCCCACCAGCGTGCGGCAGTTCTATGCCCTGTCGCCCTATGAGAACCAGGTGGCCCGCATTCGCATCAATGGCGCTCAGCTCAAGGCCTACCTTGAACACGCAGCACGGCATTACTCCTACAGCTGGGAGCCGGAACTCTACAATCGCGAGGTACCCATCCACGACTTCGACACGGTGGATGGCGTCACCTACGCGCTAAACCTGGGGCGACCCGCTGGCAGTCGAGTGGCCAATCTCAGCTTCCAAGGGCAGCCCGTGAAGCCTGAGCAAACCTTCACCTTGGCGCTCACCACCTACCGGCTGTGGGGCGGCGGGGGCTACATGGAGGCCATCGGCTTCAAGGGAACCCCGGACCTGGTGACCGAGGCCTCCCAGCGCAACCTGCTGCTGGCCTATGTCCTGGCCCGTCCCACGCTGAATCCGGGGATCACCAATGCGTGGCGAACCATCCCCTACCTGGACCGGGAGCGGGTGCTCAACCAAGCACGGTGAATGTCCAGCCCGACAAGGCCCGAGCTACTTGATCTTCACCAGCATCAGGCCGCCCTTGGGGTTCACGAACACGGCATCGGAATCCAGGATTCCCACGAGGATGTGGCTGTCGTCCAAGCCGGTGGGAAGGAATTCCAGGCCGTTGTGGGGCAGATCGAGCCGAGCCAGGACGAGGCCCTGAAAAGTGCCCCGTTGGACGGCGGGGATCTGGGAGGCCTTCAGGGCGGCGAGGATCACGCCCTTGCCCACCCACACGGCCAAGGGGCCACGGCTCAGGGTGTCGCCTTCCAGGCTAGGGGGGGGCGCCCCTTGGAAGAGCAGGGCAGTCTCGCCGATCTTGTGGCCGGTATTGGCATCCAGGATGCTGAGATTGAGGGCGTTCCCGTCGGCCATGAGGATGTTGCCGCTGTCATCCAGGGTGAGGGGGCGGCGATTCTGGGGGGTGGAGCCCTCCTTCCTCGTCGGCTTGGCCCCAAATGACCAGATCACCTCCGCATTGCGGAAGTCGCGCTTCTCGAGATAAGGCTCGGGGGTGCGGTAGGAAAGGATCATGCCTACGGCGTCCCAGCAGATGTCGCCGACTGGGGCGGGAAGCCGCTCGCTGCCCAGGCTCCGTCCCGTCCGATCGAGGTGGGTCAGCGTGGTGCCGTGGGCGACCCAGGCGGCGTTGCGGGGGTCGATCACCCAACGATCAGGCTCGCCATCGAGTTTCCCGAGGGGAAGGGTTCCCAGCAGGCCGCCGTCCCGCACCCAGGTGTGGAGGGCACGGCCCGGGGCATCGTAAAAAGTGAAGGAATCATCCTTGTCCTGCTTGGCCCAGCTGGCAGCCTTGGTAGCGGCATCCCAGCCTTGGGCGGAACCAGTTGCAGGGGCTAGGCAGAGCAGGGCGCCCAGGATGGACGCGTAGATAGGGAATGACCTCACGAGAGCCTCGGGGAAAGAGCACGCAGCCACGGCGGGTTGGGTCCAACCATAGGAATTCCGCGAGTCTTTCGCAAGGTATTACTTAGATGTCACGGAAGAAATTCCGGATTCTGCTTTCAAGAAGCTGGGGGCTGAGGCCTTCTTCTTCCAATAGGCGCTTGGGATCGCCATGGTGGACCAAATGGTCGGCAACGGCACACCTCAGCAGCGGACGAGGCAGGCCAGCGTCCGCCAGGGACTCGGCCACGGCCCCGCCGAAGCCAGCGGGAGCGCAGCCTTCCTCAAGGGTCACGACGGCGCGGCAGCGGCTCGCCCAGGCGTGGATGAGCGCCTCGTCCATGGGTTTCACGAAGCGGGCGTTGATGACGGCACAGGAGATGCCGTCCGCCGCCAGGGCTTCCGCGATCTGTGAGGCCGGTTCCACCATGGCGCCCAGAGCGCAGAGCAGGAGATCGCTGCCTTCGCGCAGCAGCTCGCCTTTGCCCACGGGCAGGGCGGTGATGGGATCCTCGAGGGGGACGCCGAGGCCGTTCCCACGGGGGTACCGGAGGGCGGCTGGGTGGCCGCAGTAGAGGGCGGTCATGAGCATGCGCCGCAACTCGTTCTCGTCCTTGGGGGCCATGAGGATGAGGTTGGGTAGGCAGCGCAGGTAGGCAATGTCGTAAAGTCCGTGGTGGGTGGGGCCGTCGGCGCCCACGATGCCGGCCCGGTCCAGCGCGAAGGTCACGGGCAGATCCTGGATGCAGACGTCGTGGGCCACCTGGTCGAAGCCGCGCTGCAGGAAGGTACTGTAGATGGCGGCCACGGGCCGCATGCCCTGGGTCGCGAGGCCGGCGGCGAAGGTTACGGCGTGCTGTTCGGCGATGCCCACGTCGAAGCAGCGGTCGGGAAAGGCCTTCTGGAACAGGTTCAACCCCGTGCCGTCGAGCATGGCGGCCGTGATGCCGACGATCTTGTCGTCGTTCTTCGCCAACTCCACCAGAGCCTTGCCGAAGACGCTGGTGAAGCTCGGAGGCGCGGGCTTCGAAGGATCCCCCTGGATCTTGATGATCTCCCCGGATTCGGCGTCGAAGGCGGTGACACCATGCCACTTGAGGGGATCCAGCACGGCGGGCTCGTAGCCATAGCCCTTCTTGGTCTGCACGTGGAGCAGGACGGGACCTTCCTTCATCTTCTCCTTGGCCTCGGCCAGCGCCTTGGAGGTGGCGTTCACGTCGTGACCGTTCACGGGCCCGATATAACGGAAGCCCAGATCCTCGAAGAGCAGGCCGGGCACCATGAGGCGCTTGAAACTCTCCTCGCTCCACTTGGCGGCCTTGGCCACGCCCTTGCTGAGGCCCTCGAGGGGGATCGCCTTGATGGCATGCTCGATGCGGTCCCGCCAGCGCTGGTAGTACTGGCCGGATATGAGCTGATTGAGGTAGCCCTGCAGCGAACCCACGTTGGGGTTGATGCTCATGTCGTTGTCGTTGAGGATCACCAGGAACTTCTTCGTCTCCAGGTAGCCCGCCTGATTGAGCCCCTCGAAGGCCATCCCGGCGGTCATGGAGCCATCGCCGATCACGGCGATGCAGGCGTGATCCTGCTTCTGGATATCCCGCGCCTTGGCCATGCCGAGGGCCGCGGAGATGCTGGTGCTGGCGTGGCCCGCACCGAAGTGGTCATAGGGGCTCTCGTCGCGCTTGAGGAACCCGGAGAGACCGTGGTGCTGGCGCAGGGTCGGGAACCGGTCCTTCCGGCCCGTAAGGATCTTGTGCGGGTAGGCCTGGTGACCCACGTCCCACACGATGCGGTCCTGGAGGAAGTCGAAGTGGTGGAACAGGGCCACGGTCAGCTCGACCGTGCCGAGGTTGGAACTGAAATGGCCCCCGGTTTCGGAGACAGAGGCGATGATGAAAGCCCGCACCTCGGCGGCCAGGCGTTCGAGCTGGTCCGGGGTGAAGTGGCGGATCTGCTGGGGAGCCGTCAGGGAATCGAGCAGGGGGTACAAGCTGGCGGGGATCTCCACTTGGAGGCCTATTTCGCCCGCTGGGCCAGATACCGGGCCCAGGCTGCCAAAGACGTGCGATTGGGAAGGGTTGCTAGGTGACATAGGGCATTCTCAGTGGCTTCACTCAGGGCCTTACGGGCGCCGTCCAGGCCCAGGAGCGAAGGGTAGGTGATCTTACCCCTGCCCGCATCCTTCCCGGCGCGCTTGCCCAGGTCCGCGTCAGTGGCAGTGGCGTCCAGGATGTCATCCTGGATCTGGAAGGCGAGCCCGATGGCTTCGCCGTAGGCGCGCAGCGCGGCCCGGTCCGCGGGTACCGCGCCGCCCAGCACCGCGCCGATCTCCAGCGAGGCGCGCAGGAGGGCGCCGGTCTTGAGGCGATGGATGAGGCGCAGATGCTCCAGGTCGTAGGTGGCGAGCGCCTCGCCTTCGAGGTCGAGCGCCTGGCCACCGGCCATGCCGCGCCAGCCGGCGCCCTCGGCCAGCAGGGCCAGGGCCTCGGCCCGTCGCACCGGATCGAGGTCCGCCGAGGCCAGCACGCCGAAGGCCTCGGTGAGCAGCGCATCGCCTGCGAGGATGGCGTGGCCCTCCCCGAAGACTTTGTGGTTGGTGGGCCGGCCCCGCCGCAGGTCGTCGTCGTCCATGGCGGGGAGGTCGTCATGGATGAGGGAATAGGTGTGGACGTATTCCAGAGCCAGGGCCCCGGGGAGGGCCTGCTCCGCCGTGCCGCCCACGGCCTCGGCGGCCAGCAGGCAGAGGATCGGCCGCACGCGCTTGCCGCCGGCCTCCAGGCTGTAGCGCATGGCCTCGCCCAGGCGGGCGGCATCCCCCTTCTGGAGGGGGGCCGTGAGGGAGGCATCCAGCAGCGGGAGCAGGCGGTCCAGGTCGGCCTGGACCTGCGAGGCGGCCCCAGTCATCGGGAATCTTTCGCGTCGTCCAGGGGATCCGCCCGGTACTCGCCGCCCAGGCCGGCCTTCAGGACTTCGACCCGGCGCTGGGCCTCGGCCAGCTGCTTCTGCAGGGCCTGGCTCAGCTGAACGCCTTCCTCGAAGCGGGCCAGGGCCTCTTCCAGGCTGAGGCTGCCGGACTCCAGCTGCTGCACCAGGGCCTCCAGCCGATCCAGGCCATCATCGAAGGAGGGTTGGGTGCTCATGGGGATTCCGAAGGAAGGGGCCCCGGAAGGGGCCCCACCCAGTCTACCGCTTCCCCTTCACGCTTTCCTTCATCTCCTTGCCCCCGTCCTTCATGGTGTAGTCCGAAGGCAGGGCCCAGGCGCTTTCAGGAATGGCGGTGGTGGCAATGGCGGTGGCTTCGGTGGTCACATCCATGCCCATGAGGCCGGTGATGTGGGTGCGGAGGGGCACGCCCTTGAGCTTGGCGGTTTCCTGGTAGACCCGCTTGAAGAGGGTGCCCATGGGGCCGGGGACCCGGTTCAGCATGGCCATGGACTTGGCGTAGTCCTTGATCGGGAACTGGAGGGAGGGATCCACGCTCAGCTCCTCCACCATCTTGCCGAGGGTGACTCGCACCTTCTTGCAGGGGCGGCCCAGGACGGTGTCGGTGCCCAAGGGCTCCACCTTCACCTCGGACACGTCGCCGAACATCATCCTCGTGACCATCTCAGGCATGCCGGCCATCTGATCCTCCAGGGCCTGCATGGTCTCCTGCATGTCCTTGAAGGTGAGCTTGGTGATGACCTTCTTCGCATGGTCGATGCTGTAGATGACCTCGTGGCCGTAGTCGACCAGACTGTCGAACTTTGAACCGGCGTGGTTGACCCGCATCCGCGTGGCGCTGAGGTACTGCACCTGGGCGCCATCCTTGGCCAGGGCACCCTTGCCCGTGACCTGGGAGGTGATGGTGAGATCGCCCGCGACCAGGTTGACCGCGGCAAGGGTCATCCCGAGGGCAAGAGCCAGAAGGGTGCGCATGGGAATTCTCCGTTGAAGGAATCCGGTGAGCATACCCCGGGAACGCGTCTGGGGCCAGGTGGGGTACCTTCAAGGGTGGGGGTGGCCATGGCCCGAGTCCTTGTGGTGGATGACAGCAAGGAGACGTGCGAGTTCCTCGAGGAGCTGCTGGGGACGATGGGCCTGGAAGTGACCAAGGCCACGCATCCCGACCGGGCCATCGAGCTGCTGCACAAGGGGGACTTCGACCTGCTGCTGTCCGACATCAACCTGGAGGCCAAGAAGGATGGCCTGGACCTGCTGCGAGAGGCCAAGCCCCTGGGCGTGGACACCATCCTGCTGTCGGGCTTCGGTACGCTGGAAACCGCCATCGAGGCTGTGCGGGAGGGCGCCTTCGACTTCCTCAGCAAGCCCTGGAACAACGAGGAACTGAAGGCCCTGGTGACCCGGGCCCTCGCCCGGCGGCAGTCCGCCGGCCAGGGTGGGACGCAGGACGCCTCCCCCAAGGCCAGGCGCAGCCTCATGATCGGTTCCAGCCCCAAGATGATGGCGGTCTACAAGACCATCGCCAGCCTCCAGAACAGCCGGGCCACCGTGCTCATCACGGGAGAGAGCGGCACGGGCAAGGAACTGGTGGCCCGGAGCATCCACCTGTCCAGCGATCGCCGGGACCGCGCTTTCGTGGCGGTGAACTGCGGCGCGCTGACGGAAACTTTGCTGGAATCCGAGCTCTTCGGCCATGTGAAGGGCTCCTTCACCGGCGCCGTGAACGAAAAGCCCGGTCTGTTCGAGGAGGCCTCCGGCGGCACCATCTTCCTGGACGAGATCGGGGAAACGAGCCCCAGCTTCCAGGTCCGGTTGCTCCGAGTGCTCCAGGAGCAGGAGATCCGCCGCGTGGGTGGCAACAAGACCATCAAGGTGGATTCCCGGGTCATCGCCGCCACCAACCGGGACCTCCAGCAGATGGTGAAGGCCGGAACCTTCCGCGAGGACCTCTACTACCGGCTGAGCGTGGTCGAGCTGGCCGTGCCGCCCCTCCGGGAGCGGGGGGAGGATGTGGACGCACTGCTGGACCATTTCCTGGCCGAGTTCGGGCAGAAGGATCAGCAGACCTATCGTCTGCATCCCGAAGCACGGCGCGTGCTTCAGGCCTATTCCTGGCCGGGCAATGTGCGCGAGCTGAGCAATGCCGTGGAGAACCTGACCCAGCTGAGCCGGGGCCGCGAGATCACGGTGGACGACCTCTCGGCCAAAATCCAGGCCGACGTGCTCAAGCGGGCCCTGCTTCGGCCCGAACCCACCGAGGGTACCCCTTCCCTGATCGAGGACTGGCCTTCCCTGGACGAGCTGGAGCGCCGCTACATCCAGATCCTGGTGGGCCGGCACAAAGAGAAGCAGCGCATCGCGGAGATCCTGGGTGTGGACCGGACCACCCTGTACCGGAAGCTGAAGCGGTACGGATTCCACGAGGGCGAGTAACCCATGGCAGGGGCCAAGGCCGTCGCACCCTGCGACAAGTTGCAGAACGCAACGCTACGGGCTGATCACCAGAAACAATAAGATGCCCTTTTGCAGTAATTATATGTTGGCCTGGATCGTGCATATTTGGGCTCACTTCCGGCCGTGCCGGATCCACCCAGGGAGAACCCCCATGAACAAGCTTGCTGCGCTGCTCGTCGCTGCCGCTCTGATCAGCCCCGTTTTCGCGGAAGAGGCGAAGAAGCCTGAAGCGAAGAAGGTCGAGACCAAGAAGGTCGAGAAAAAGGCTGAGAAGAAGGTCGAACCCAAGAAGGCCATGACCGCCGAGGAGAAGAAGGCCGAGGCCGCTCCCAAGGCCGAGAAGAAGGCTGAAGCCGCCCCCAAGGCCGAGAAGAAGGCCAAGAAGCACGCGAAGAAGGCCGCCAAGAAGGCCGAGCCCGCCGCTCCTGCCGCCGAGAAGAAGGCCATGACCGCCGAAGAGAAGAAGGCCGAGGCCGCTCCCAAGGCTGAGAAGAAGGCTGCCAAGAAGGCCGAGAAGAAGGCTGAGAAGAAGGCCGAGGCCAAGAAGGCCATGACCGCCGAAGAGAAGAAGGCTGAAGCTGCCCCCAAGGCCGAGAAGAAGGCTGAAGCTGCCCCCAAGGCCGAGAAGAAGGCCAAGAAGCACGCGAAGAAGGCTGCCAAGAAGGCCGAGCCCGCCGCTCCTGCCGCCGAGAAGAAGGCCATGACTGCCGAAGAGAAGAAGGCTGAAGCCGCTCCCAAGGCTGAGAAGAAGGCTGAGAAGAAGGCTGCCAAGAAGGCCGAGAAGAAGGCCGAGAAGAAGGCCGAGGCCAAGAAGGCCATGACCGCCGAAGAGAAGAAGGCTGAAGCTGCCCCCAAGGCTGAGAAGAAGGCCAAGAAGCACGCGAAGAAAGCTGCCAAGAAGGCCGAGCCCGCTGCTCCTGCCGCCGAGAAGAAGGCCATGACCGCCGAAGAGAAGAAGGCTGAAGCCGCTCCCAAGGCTGAGAAGAAGGCTGCCAAGAAGGCTGAGAAGAAGGCCGAGGCCAAGAAGGCCATGACCGCCGAAGAGAAGAAGGCTGAAGCTGCCCCCAAGGCCGAGAAGAAGGCCAAGAAGGCTGCCAAGAAGGCCGAAAAGAAGGAAGAGGCCAAGAAGTAACAGGCTTCACCGGTTTGTGGGAAAGCGGGCTTCGGCCCGCTTTCTCGTGTACGGCTTTCCGGGGCGCGATCCCGAGGCCATGATGGAACCTATGATCGATTCACTCCTTGACCTCACTGCCGAGATCCGCACCCGCCTCCACACGTTCCCGGAAGGAGGGCGGCCCCAGCTCCTGGGTTGCCTTGCGGGCGCCTGCCTCCTTCGGGATGGTTCGGGGCAGCACCATCTGTCTGCAGCGCAGATGGCCCCTCCAGCCGGACCCTGGGATCTATCCCCCCTCATCGATCACACCCTGTTGAAGGCCGACGCCACCGGGGCCCAGGTAGAAGTCCTTTGTGCGGAAGCGCTTAAGTACGGGTTTGCGTCGGTCTGCATCAACCCCTTGTGGGTGCCCCTGGCATCCTCTCTTCTGAAGGGCAGTCCCGTCCGGACCTGCACGGTGGTGGGCTTCCCCCTCGGGGCCTCCTCGCTGTGTTCGAAGGCCCACGAGGCAGAACTGGCCGTGAAGGAGGGAGCCCAGGAAGTGGACATGGTGCTGGCGATCGGTGCCGCGAAGGGTGGGGACTGGGATACGGTTCGCCGGGATCTGGTGGGCCTCCGGGCGGCCGTTCCGGCGCCCACGGTGCTGAAGGTGATCCTGGAGACTTGCCTGCTCACGGATGGCGAGAAGGAGCGGGCTTCGACCCTGGCCCTGGAAGCAGGCCTCGATTTCGTGAAGACCTCCACGGGATTCTCCACCGGGGGTGCCACGGAGGCGGATGTCGCGCTGATGCGCCGAGTCGTGGGAACCGGGATGGGGGTCAAGGCCTCCGGTGGTATCCGCACTTATGAGGGGGCGTTGGCCATGGTTCTGGCCGGGGCGACACGTCTTGGGCTTTCCGCCTCCGTGGCGGTGGTTCAGGGCGGAGCCGGGGCGGGGACCTACTGAAAAGTGCTATCCTCACAGATAGCAGTCCCGGCGGAGGTTCTTGTGGCAAAGCTTGATCTCATCATGTTCGAGGAGGAGTACAAGCTCCTCCACGAGATCATCAGCCGCCTTCAGAAGGATGCCTCCGCCAAGGTGGTCTTCCTGGTGGACAAGAACGGGCAGCAGATCGCCTCGGCCGGCGACGTGAAGAGCATCGACGCCACCAGCCTCGCCTCCCTTACCGCCGGCAACGTGGCGGCCACAGACGGTCTGGCCAAGCTCATCGGTGAAAAAGAATTCAGCCTCCTCTTCCATGAGGGCGAGAAGGACAACCTGCACATCTCCATCGTGGGCAAGCGGGGCATCCTGGTGGTGATCTTCGACCAGAACTCGAGCCTCGCCCTGGTGCGCCTGCGGGTGAAGAAGGCCAGCAAGGAACTCCAGGAGATCTTCGACCAAGTGGAACAGCGCGCGCAGAAGGAATCCGACGGCGGCAGCCGCTTCGAAAGCCCCTTCTCGGAGATCACGGACGAAGACATCGACCGCCTCTTCGGCGACTGAGCCTGGGGCGACAACATGACCTTCATCAACTACGCATCGCGCGAAATCAACTGCAAGATCGTCTACTACGGTCCCGGACTTTGCGGGAAGACGACGAACATCCAGTGGATCTTCGAACAGGCCAACCCCGACAAGCGGGGCAAGCTCGTCAGCCTCGCCACTGAGACGGATCGCACGCTCTTCTTCGACTTCCTGCCCCTCGACATGGGCATGGTCAAGGGGTTCAAGGTCCGCTTCCACCTCTACACCGTGCCCGGTCAGGTCTTTTACGACGCCAGCCGCAAGCTCATCCTTCGTGGCTGCGACGGCATCATCTTCGTGGCCGATAGCCAGAAGGCGCGCATGGAGGCCAACATCGAATCCATCGCGAACCTGGCCACCAACCTGCGTGAGAACGGCTTCGACGTCCGGACGATCCCCTACGTCCTTCAGCTCAACAAGCGGGACATGCCCTCCGCCGCACCTGTCGCCGAGATGGAGCGGCTGCTCCGGTTCCGGGGCGAACCCATGATCGAGGCGGTGGCCAGCGAGGGCACCGGCGTCATCGACACCCTCAAAGCGGCTGCCCGCCAGATCCTGATGGAACTTCAGAAGAACTAGGGCCAAGGCGACCTGGATCACAGGTCCCGCCCCTCTCCGCTTGAATCTGCGCCCACCTCCGGTAGAATGAACCCTTGCCCTTTCCGGAGTAGCTCAGGGGTCAGAGCGGGTGACTGTTAATCACTAGGTCGGGGGTTCAAATCCCTCCTCCGGAGCCAGCAAACAAAGCACTTAGGCCATCCCTGGTGGATGGCCTTTTTCGTGGGATCAAACACCCGTCAAACACCCGTACGGATTCGGCCCCTCCAGAGGGGCAGGCGGTGGCGGCTTGGGGTGAACCCCTGTACTAGTACTTTTCTCATTTCCCACTCTGAAAGTGAAAACAACCTCCGCAACCTCCGCAAAATCGCGGAGACTCGCATGGGCACTAGCTTTGAGGTGCGGACGTTAGTGCGGAGGTTGTGCGGAGGTTGCGGAGGTTAGCCTAGGAGGTCGGGAATCTTGAACCCGTCTCGGTCCTCCGGGTGCTCCTCCATCGGCTCCAGGCGAATGGGTAGACAACGGCGGGTTGTGTCAGGGGCAAGGGCGATGTTGTTGCCGGTGCAAACCCACACGGTATCGTTGGGCAGCTCCACTAGGGCGGAAGCACCCAGGAGGCGGCCCCGGTAATCGGTGGAGGTAATCAGGGCATTCCAGCCCCGGCCTCCGAATCCGGGGTGTACTTCGTCCATCACTTGGACCCGCGTGGCGTCCATCAAGACAGGAAGAATGGACTTCATGAGTTCCACTTCCTCGCGGGGGCAGGCCATCACGGGCGCTCCTCCGCCGGTTGCGATGACGGACAGGGTTTGAGATAGAAGGCCCTTTCCGGCGGCGTTGCCGTTGGCCTCGACTGCGACGAATGGGGCAGGCCCGGTGAACCCGTATCGCCCAACGATGGTTAATAGCGCAGCGAGCACGGCGGTCTCTTGTGCATCGGCGCATGGGTTCAGTGCCCACGGGAAGTCCTGCCAGACGAGGCGGAGGTGCTCCCAGGAAGCTACGGCATCTTGCTCGCTGGGGTGCTCTGGCACGGGGGGAAAGTCAGACGGTCCCAGGTAAAGCACCCCGTCGCGGAGCTCGCCATTCTCGGCATGAATGGAACCATCCGACAGGATGACGGGCACGGTGACAACGGCGCGGAGCTCGCGGAACCCAGGGCCAGGCGCTTCTAGGATCATGGATACTGCCCAATCGGGCACCATGCTCGCCACGCGGCTGAATCCGTCTTTCGTCTTGGTGGCCCGCTCAAAATCAGCGGCTTCGCTCAAGCGCTCGCGGACCCAGGCGGGGCCTGCGTCTCGGATGCCCACGGATCCGGCGGGGATGGTGCGCTTGCCGTTCTCGCCTGAATGGCGATGGACGTGCACAAGACGGCCCCGCCTGGCGTACACACCATCCACGGGCCAGAGTGCCTCGCGGCTTGCGTCTGCGACTTCCACTTCCGGCGGGCAGACGAGGATGGTTGGACGGCCCGCCTTGCTCCGAGCCTGGGAGGGCAAGCCGTCAAGGGTGCGGTTGCCGAAGTAGGGCACCTCAATGCCCCGCTCGCGGGCCAGCTTGAGCACGTCTTCGATGGTCCGATGCTCACAGTGGGAGTGCCGGCAGCCGAAGTGACGTGGAACCCCGTCCGGATGGGTCGTCAGAAATCCGGATTCATCGTTGATGCCATCGGTGTGCGAGCTGGCCCATGGGCAGGTGGTCCGGAACCCTGTGCCGTCGCCTAAGTCTTTTGCGGGTGCCACAGTCATCCCCAGGGCGCGGAAGGTGCTGAGGATGGGCGGCTCACCTTTGGCGCTGGGCTTGGTGCCCGTGGCCTTCTTGGGGGCCTTCTTGGCCTTGGAATCAGGCGGGAATGTGGCGGCGATCTCTGCGGGGGTGTAGCGCGGGCCGGTCATCGGATCACCTCAACTAGCACCGGCTCCCGTTTCACGTTGTAAAACCCAGGCAGGCGGAGCACAGAGGCCACCTGGCACACCTGGCCATCCGCACCGAAGGGGGCCAACACCTTTTGAATGCCCCTGAGCAAGGCCTCGTGCTCCGCCTGGTGGCCTTCCTGATAAGGGGTGGCCTCGCTGAAACACCAGTAGAGGTGCACCCCGTGGCCAGAGCTCACGGCCATGGTTGGGGCAAGGGGTAGCTTGGCGAGGTCGAAGGGTTCGGCGTCTTCGGCGGCGGCCTTGAAGTCCACGTCTGCCCAGGCGGCGCGAGGGGTGATGATGTTCTTTTTCTCGCGGCCTCGGAGGTCCGTCTGATTCACGGCGATGAAGATGCCGTCGCCTTGGGCGTTGCGGGCGTCTAGATCCTCTGCCAGCTCCTCCAGACACCCATGGAGGATCTTGGCCCGCTTAGGATCCTTGCGGGGTGTGTCATCGAAGACCTGGCTGGTGAAGGGGCGCGTCCCGGCTTCTTCCTCTGTGCAGTTGAAAAGCACGGCCAGGAAAGGCAGTGTGTCGCGGACCATGCGCTCGCGGAGGGGTTGACGGTAGGAGGTATCAAGCCCATCCTTTCCTTGTTCTCTGACCGATTCGGTCAACATTCCGCCCCGGTGCCCGCCGGGGTTTTGTTTTGTGGGCATCACAGCCTCCCAAGGCGCTGGTTTTCTTCGGGTGTTTGATCCGTGTTTGATCCGTGCTCATGCGACGATGCGTCTAGATGGCTCAAAGTGGCGTCTAGCATGGTTCTGCCTCGGTTCTACCGTGTGATGGGTCATCACTTTCGGCGTCTAGGAGCTCACCGAGCAGGCGCTCGGGTGACTCTGGATCGGGGCCGGGTTCCGCGAGCTGGCCAAGGGATCGAAGACTCATGGCCTGGGCCAGTCCACCGGGCAGTACGAGTGCAAAGGTGGCAGCGGAGGGGGTCATGCTGGGACCTGTTCAAATCGAACCTCGGCCTCGGTCATCACCTCACGGAGAATCCGTAACCAGGTGGACCATTCGCCTGGGTTTTCTGCCCGCGTGTCGAAGATCCGCACGGCGACGGCCTTGAAGTGACCGCACATGATTGCCTGGAGTTCCAGCGACTCGGCCTCGGTCATCCTGGCTTCTGCAATAAGGGTGGCTTCCGCTTCCTTCCAGCAGAACGCCGCGCGTTCCATGGCGGAATAATCCACCAGGGCTTGGGTTTCAGGGGGGGCCTCCTCATAGCTGAGGAGGGGGGTTTCGGGACAGGCCTTCGGCTGGGCCTGGGGGGCGGTCATTAGCTCGGTCATGGGCTCCCCTCACACAGCCGGGGACGGGGTGACGGTGCGACTCGCCATGTATTCCCGAAGGGCGGCGATCTCATAGACCACCCGGCGCGGGGAGACGCGCACCCATTTGGGGCCGGTGCCCGTCTGCCTCATGGCGTCCAGGGTGGGCTTGGACAGACCGGTGTAGGCGGCGGCCTCGCGGACCGTCACGTACTCCGTGGGGATCCGGGGTGCCACATACCCAGCGGGCAGGCGGGGATCGGGCGCGGTGGGCTTGCTGGCTGTGGAGGGCGTGGTGCGGGGTCGGGCCATGGTTGGGCCTCCGGTAGCGCGGAAGATGGGCGGCTCACCCCATGCGCTAAACTGGAGGCGAGCTAGGAAGGGAAACCTTCCGGGTTCGCGGCATCCAGTGGAGTCCTGCCAGGGATTCAATCCACTGGATGCCGATCTTGTTATTGGGTTTTCAAAATCGCTTGACCGGTCTTCCTGTTCACTTTGGGTCTAGATCATTCTTTGGTCATGGTAGGACGGCGGAATATCTGCACGGGATGCGCCGTCCTGTTCACTTTGGGTCGCGTCCTTTTCCTTTACCTTCAAACAACGAAAAAACTAATGGGCTGATCCTAGAAGGGCTTACCTGTGGAGGTTGTGCCTTATTCATATTGTCTAGTGATTCCGGAGGCGAGACAGGTCGGGGGGGCTTGACTCAATCGGCATAGATCGCATCCAAGCGGGGCGAGGGTTTGCGGGTGCGTGTACTGCATGTTGTGAGTCTTCCGCACTCATTCAGCCTCCATCGCTTCGCCCATCTTCGCGGCGATCTTCTCAGCAGCGATGCGCTTCTTGTGGCGCTCCAGGTGGGCATAGTGTTTTTTCGTGGTGACGGTGGAGGCGTGGCCTGCAACCTCGGCAAGCGCTTCGAGGGTCTGCCCCTCATCGCCATAGGTGACGGATAGCGCGGTCCTGCGGAGGTCATGGAGGTGCACGTCTTCGATGTTGAGGGCCTCCGCCTTTTTCTTTTTCTTGGCCTTCACGAGCTCGGCTTCATCCTTGGTCAGGCGCTCGCGGATTCGCTCCCACACCTTTTGAAGGCCGATGAAGTGCCCCAGCTCCTCGCCGGGCTCCGGGGTGATTGGGGAAGGGAATACCCAAGGGCTTCCGGCCCGCGTCGCCTGAGCTCTGAGGATCTTTCCGAGCTGAGGTGTGATGGCCACGAGCTTGGCCCCGGAGCGGCGGGAAGACTTGTGTTCTTCCTTCTTGATCCACCCTGTAATGGCTTCCTGCACCTCTCCGGATTCGGGGTCTGTGGTCGGCTCATCCCATTCGATCTCATCCCAGCGAAGGGTGAGGCACTCTTGCAGGCGCATGGCGGATAGGAGGAGGGCGCGGATGGCTCCGGCGGCGGCGGGGTCAATTCCAGTCTTCTTGGATTGCGGGTCTGTTTCCTTCTCCGCCTTCTCCGCCTCCATGGCTCGCATGGTGCGCTCAAGGGCTTTCCGTTCGGCCTGGGATAAGATGCGCTCGCGCACCTTGGCGGCACCCGTGACCTGCTTTTTCAGCTTGTAGGCAGGGTTGTCCGTCCTCCAGGGTGGAGCCTCCTCCAGAGCCAGATTGAAGATTTTGGAAAGCACCCGGAGGGCGGCGTCTGCCTGGGAAGGGTGTTCCCGCATGGCGTCCGACCTGTGCCAGTCCTTAACCTCTGCCCGTGTCACGTCTGCCACCAGACGATCGCTCCAGTACGGCAGAATCACCCGCTTGATGAGTGCATTCGTCCATGCCTCCGTGGAGGCCTTCACGTTGGCCCGATCCGCCGCATAGGTTGCGTACAGCTTGCAGGCGTCGGCCATGGTCGGGGCCTTGCTTTTGCCCTCTGCAATCCTCACGGCCTCTTCAGTAGCGGCGGCCTTGGCTTTCCTTGCTTCCTCGCGGAGCCTGTTCCGCTCCTCCATCGGATCCTTCTCCGCCTTCATCTTCCGCACCTCGGCGGCCTTGGCGTGGAGCTCCTCCAGGCTCACGTCCTCCGGGTAGGATCCCAGCGGGTACCAGATGATCTTTCCCCTAGGCTCTGCGCGATAGCAGACGTAGCAGGGCGCGGAGCCTTGTGGACCTGGTAGCAGGCGGATGCAGAGTCCTTTGATGGCCCCCAGGCCTACCACCATCGTCTTGGTGCGCGGTTCCTTCTTCTTTGGATCCGGGCTCTTGAACCCATCGAGGAGGCGCTTGAGGTTCGTGGCGGTGACAGGCCTGCTGATTACTGATCCGCAGGCTGCACCTATCAGGATCACAAATGATGTTGATGTGATTGTGGAGGTGGCAAGCCAGGGGGTTTACCACCACGTCGATAGTGCCCTCCGAGTTCGAGGATTCAGAAATGACATCAGTGAGGGAGCCCCAGCATGCAGATACCGATTGGAGGACCTCATCCTGGATGTCATGCCCACAGACCCAGCAATCCTAGGGTTCAGCAACCGGTGGTACCCAGAAGCCATCCAAAATTCCCAAGAGCATGTTCTTGCAAATGAGTTGCCCATCTTAGTTGTGACACCCCCTTACTTCCTCGGGACGAAGCTTGAGGCGTTTTTCGGGAGCATGATCCTCTCTCAGCAGAAACTCATCCACCACCTTGACCAGGCGGCCTTTCAGTTTGGGTCGATCGCCGGTCAATCACCTGGCTGAGTTCAGCCACTCCGGAACCAGGCAGGGCCACAGAGCCAGGCAGTTCTTCACCGAGGCAGCGTCCCGTATCCGGTTGAACGGAGGCTCTCGATTGGGGACTCTGCACCTGGCACCGAAGGTCGGATCCATGTCAGGGCTGACTTGCTTCCACGACCTGCGCGGGTTTATCGAGGGGGGAGCGTCAAGCCAGGTTGGGTCGCGGCTGAGGCTGCTTTCCTCAGAGCTGGAGACTCATCGCCTGTCCACTTCAGATGCGCTGAGAGTGCGGCGTGGTCTGAGATCTTCGACCAAGGCGCACCGGAATGCATCTCGGCCAGTTCGACCGTAAAGCCGCGTACGTAGATGCGATCCAGACGTAGCAAGGGTTGCTTGGAGGGGAAACTCCGGCCAGGCGACTCGAGACTGCCGAACGCCCCACCGAATGCCTCGATCATCCCGAGGCGATGAGCCAGCAATTCATCCGCATCGTTCCGCCAGTCGTTGAAGTCACCGGCGATGATGAGGGGCGAGGCGGGGTCGGCAATGCCCTCGATGCATCCGGCGAGCGCATCCATCTGACGGCGCCGCGAGGGGGCGAACACCGAGAGATGGACACAGACACAGTGCAACGCCCTGGTCAGGCCCGGCAGGTGAATGGTGCAATGCAACAAGCCCCGCCGCTCGAAAGGAAAGTGGGTGACGTCCTGGTTGTGCGAATGCTCGATCGGAAAACGGGCGAGGATCGCATTGCCATGGTGCCCGTGGCCGTACATGACGTTGCCGCCATAGGCGGTGGACTGCCAGACATCTTCGGCCAGGAATTCGTGCTGGGGCTTGTAGGGCCAGTCTTCGTATTTTTTGGCATGCTTGCTGTGCAGGCCCTGGACCTCCTGAAGAAACACAATGTCCGGACCAAGCTCCCGCAGCCGCTCCCTCAGCTCATGCACCCTCAGGTGCCGATTGAATTGCGAGAACCCCTTGTGGATGTTGTAGGTGACGATGTGGAGGTGGGTAGAATCCATGGTCTTCACGATGCTGAGGACATCCTTCCTGCGCGTGGGCGGCGCAAATCCCGGGGAGCAGTGGTTGCGGTGGAGGCCAGGAAGCTTCGTGGCCCTAATCCGCCTGGCGATCTGCTTCTTCCTCCTGCAGGTCAGCGAAGAGATCCTCCATGTCATCGCGGGATTCCGGTGTCACTTCGCCGGTCAGGGCTTCGGTCACTTCATCTTCGGTCAGAGACCCGACGACCTGTTCATGAAGGGGCCGCTCCTGCATGTCCGCCGATACCGGAGCCGCTTCTTCCGGGAACGCCACTCCCATGGATTCCGACTCCTCGCGGGTCAGGTTCAAGGAGTCGTGGCGCTTGGTTCTCTTCGATGCCATGGATGCCTGCCTGTCCTTGAATGAAGGGAGGCTTCCTGCGACTTGGCCCTTCGTGCCTGATGTCAGGGTGGCGATCTCCGCGGGCCTGCCTCGGGAAAGAACCTCCTTCGCCTGGGGGTCATGCACCCTTCGGGCCATTATTAAAAAGCTATATATTCAACATTTTAGAAATGCGATCGGCCTCGCCTCTCCGAGCTTCCGATCAATTTGAAAGCCCATGGCCTCAAAGCGAAGTCACCCAAGCCGTCAAAAAGCCCCACTCAAAAGGCGGGGCTTGTTGTGAGCTGCGGGTGGTCTCTCAGTGTGGGCAGGAACTCCGCTGGCAGCGGGGCCAGGCCCCTCAGCGGCGTTCTGCTCTGCTCATTGGGCTGCCAATTCCTCAAGACGTGCTTTGGCTTGCCGCTTTCCCATGTCTCTCACGGCAGCAATCGCGGCCAATTGAGCTTGGCGAGGTTTCGATTTCTCGGCCTCCCAGTTGTAGACGGTCTGAGCGGAGACGCCGAGGAGGGTTCCCATTTCCGCAGCGGACAACCCAAGTTTCTGCCTCTTACTTGCCAACCCCTTTGCGCTGAACCTCATGCGGCCGGTCCCTTCCGGGCTTGGCTGCGCCGTCGCTTGTCCTGAGGCTTTTTTCTCCATGCGGGCCAGTTGTTTCTCCAATGAAGCCACGCTCCGCTTTAATCCGGAGATGTCAGACCGGTGTTGGGCCACAGCTTTCTTGAGGGCTTCTGTTTCAGTCCGCAACTCCTTGCGGGCCAAGCGCACAATTTCTACCTTCAGAATGGAAGCAATGTTTGGCATCTTGATTCTCCCATCGGAAATCGGCGACTCATGATTCCCCACAACCATCCTAGGTCATGTAGGAAGGGATCTTTCAGGCAAGTTTTTGAAAAATCTATTCCATTCATCACCAATTCCCTACAAGGGCCCAGTTGCTTGAGGGAAAGATCTGAAGGAACAAAAGATGTTGAAATCTTGCTGCATGAATTGCCAACCTGGATTTTGGGAATAGTTGGCTGAAAATCTTAAAATCTTGGCAGTTAAATGGTTCGTCTTTGGCCAAGAATCCCCTGCTTGAAGGTATTTAATGCCGAGCCAGAACCCACTCGGGGTCCTCCGAGGCCTTGGCCCTGCGCTGGCTATGGTTCGGTGATTTTAGAGCCCGAGGGGTCGCTGCACCGATTCACAACCTGGGCCCCGAGGGTGGGAGTGCCAAGCGTACCTCTGGGCCGCAACCGGCACAGTAGGAAATGGCCCGGATGGTCGGAGTCGCCAAGCCTGGCACATCTGAGCCAGGGAAAAACCACGCGATTCTGAAAAATAATTCGTCACACCTTTGCCGGTCTCTGCACCCCACAGGCTAACGACATGGCCGACCCTGGACTCCGGGATCACCACCGGGACAGGGATGAACATGGACGGATTTTCGGGGCCGCGCGGCGGCCCCTGCCGCGGGTGTGCCCGCAGGAGGATTCAATGATCACAAGACTCGTCGGTGCCGCCACCCTCTTCGCCGCTGGTTCGCTGGTGGCAGGCGGTTCCACCGTGGTCGCCGCCATGCCTGTTGGCGCCTTTGGTTCCGAAGCGGCCCTGAGCCAGGCCGGCGACTGTGGTGCCAAAGACGCCAAGCCGGATGCGAAGGCTCCTGCAAAAGCCAAAGACACCAAGGAAGCCAAGGGCAAGGTCAAGGATGGTGGCTGCGGCGGTGGCGGTGGTTGCGGCAGCGCGGACATGAAGAAGGACCAGAAAGGCAAGAAAGAGGGCAGCTGCGGCAAGGACAAGAAAGAAGGGTCCTGCGGCAAGGAGAAGAAGTAGGCCGCGGGAGATTCCGATGGTACAGGAGCGGTTCACCGGGGTCGGCCTGGGCCTCCGCCGCCCCCATCTGGAGGCGGTGGCGGCCCGGCCGGAGCACGGCGTGCCCTTTTGGGAGACCTGTCCCGAGAACGTGATCGGGGATGGCGGGCGGCCCCACCGGGACGCCTGCGCCATCCTCGATCGCGATCCTGTGCTCACCCATGGCTTGGCCATCTCCCTCGGCGGCTTCGACCCCTGGGATGGGGACTACCTGCGGGAGCTGGGGCGTCTCCTCATCCGCACGGGGACGCCCTGGCATTCGGAGCACCTCTGTTTCACGAGTGTGGATGGCAGCTGCCTGCATGAGCTGCTGCCGCTTCCCTTCACGCGGGAGGCCGTCCGCCACACGGTGGCGCGAGCCCGGGATCTCCAGGCCCACCTGCCAGTGCCACTCCTCCTCGAGAACATCACCTACTACGCCGAGCTGGGCCGGGCCGAGATGGACGAAGCCGCCTTCATCGCCGAGGTGCTGGAGGGCGCGGATGTGGGCTGGCTGCTGGATGTGAACAACGTCTACGTCAACGCCCTCAACTTCGGCTTCGATCCCAGGGAGTGGCTGGCGCGCATGCCCCTGCACCGCGTGGCCCAGCTGCACATCGCCGGACACAAGCGCTTCGGCACGCTCACCGTGGACACCCACGGTGCCGAGGTCATCGATCCCGTCATCGAGCTGATGCAGTGGACCCTGGCAAGGCTGGGGCGCCCCGTGCCGGTGCTCCTCGAACGGGACAATCACATCCCCGACCTGGAGGTGCTGCTGGCGGAGCGGACCCGCCTTCAGGTCGCCTACGACGACATCTTGGCCAGACCAATGCTGGGGGCGGGCCATGGCTGAAGCCAGCGTCCTTAAGCTCCAGCAGGCCCTGGCGGCCCTGGTGCTCGATCCGGAAGGTGCGACCTTCGAGGACGATCCGGCGGCCTTCGCCCGGAGTCAGGGTTTGCCAGAGAAGGATGCGCAGAGCTTCCAGCAATTCAACGAGGGGCTGGCGGCCTACCGGGAACTGGCGCGATTGAGCCTGGTGGAGCCCATCGAAATCATGTTCCCCATCACCAAGGCGCTGCTCGAACGGGAGGACGCCTGGGAGCCCTGCATCGAGGCCTTCCTCCAGGCGCGTTGCGTGGCCAGTCAGCACTACCGGGACATCGCGCCCGCCTTTCTGGGCTGGCTGGCGGAAACAGGCTGGGGCCAGGTCACGTGGCCCTTCCTGCTGGAACTGGCCCACGCTGAGATTCTGGAAGTGCTGGTGGCCCGATTCCCGGAAACCGAATGTCCATCGGGACTTCATCGGGATCCGAGGCCCGAGGATCGCCTCGTCCTGGATCCCGCTGCGCAAGTCGTGTCCTACCGCCACGCAGTCCACCAGGTGAGTGAGGCGGCACCGATACCCGAGTCCCGGCTCACCCACCTGCTGGCCTATCGGGACGGCGACGGCCGGCCGCAGCTCATGGACCTGACCCCTGCCGCCGCGACGCTGTTGGTCCAAGCCCAGACGGAAAGCTTGGTCGAGGCCGCCGCGGCATTAGGACTGCCGGATCTGGTCGCCACCATGACCCTGCTGGAGGAACTGCGGGACCGGGGCGCCATCGCCGGGTACCACGGAGTCTCCTGATCGGGCTGCCTTCCAGCCAGGCCTTCACGTAGACTCGAAGGTTGGAGGCGCCATGACCCGTAGACATCTCGCCCTGGCTGCGTTGCTGCTCGCGCTGCCCCTGGCCGCCCAGTCCAAGGCCGCGCCGGCCAAGAAACGCGCCAAAACCCTCAAGAAGAAGGTTCTCGCCATGACCACGACCGCCAGCGGCCTCCAATACCTCGACTCTCAGATCGGCACGGGAGCCTCGCCCCAGCCTGGCCAGCGCTGTGCCGTCCACTACACGGGCTGGCTCTCGGACCACGGGAAGAAGGGCAAGAAGTTCGACAGCTCAGTGGATCGCGGGGAACCCTTGGTCTTTCCCGTTGGCGTGGGCCGCGTCATCAAAGGGTGGGATGAGGGGTTGTTGACCATGAAGGTGGGCGGCAAGCGTACGCTCCACATCCCCGCCGCCCTTGGTTACGGCGCCCGGGGCGCGGGGGCGGACATCCCGCCCAACGCCGACCTGATCTTCGAGGTGGAGCTGCTAGGAGTCCAGTAGGCCGCTAGAGTGTGATGCGGGTTCCCAGCACGGTCAGGAACTGGGCCATCCAGGCAGGATGGGCCGGCCAGGCGGGGGCGGTGACGAGGTTCCCGTCGGTGACGGCGCCATCGATGGCGATGTCGGCGTACTTGCCCTTGGCGATCTCCACCTCGGCACGGCAGGCGGGGTAGGCCGAGCAGGTGCGGCCCTCCAGCACGCCCGCGGCGGAGAGGATCTGGGCGCCGTGGCAGATGGCCGCCACGGGCTTCTTCGCGGTGAAGAAGTGGCGGACGATCTCCAGCACCTTGGGGTTGAGGCGCAGATACTCGGGGGCACGGCCGCCGGGAATCACCAGGGCGTCGTACTGGTCCGGCTTGATGTCCGCGAAGGTGGCGTTGAGGGCGAAGCGGTGGCCGGGCTTCTCGGAGTAGGTCTGGTGGCCCTCGAAGTCGTGGATGGCGGTGGCCACGGACTCGCCGGCCTTCTTGTCGGGACACACCGCGTGGACCGTGTGGCCCACGGCCAGCAGGGTCTGGAAGGGCACCATGATTTCGTAGTCCTCTCCGAAATCGCCCACGAGCATGAGGATCTTCTTCGCGGCCATGACTGCCTCCTGGAAGAGAAACGGTCCTGATGATACGCGCTCATAGAGAAAAAGCCCCGCCTAAGGCGGGGCTTTTTCTCAGCGCCTGGCGGCGGAGATCAAGCTTTCTGGTAGACCTCGGCGCCTTTCTGGACGAACGTCTCCGCCATTTCCTCCATGCCCTTCTTGAGTGCCTCTTCCTCGTTGTACCCATGGCTCTCGGCGTACTGTCGCACATCATCCGAGATCTTCATGGAGCAGAAGTGCGGGCCGCACATGGAGCAGAAGTGGGCGGACTTGGCGCCCTCGGCGGGCAGAGTCTCGTCGTGGAACTCGCGGGCGGTGTCGGGGTCCAGGGCCAGGTTGAACTGGTCCTCCCAGCGGAACTCGAAGCGGGCCTTGCTCATGGCGTCGTCCCAGAGGCGGGCGCCGGGGTGCCCCTTGGCCAGGTCCGCGGCGTGGGCCGCGATCTTGTAGGTGATGACGCCGTCCTTCACGTCCTTCTTGTTGGGCAGGCCCAGGTGCTCCTTGGGCGTCACGTAGCACAGCATGGCGCAGCCGTACCAGCCGATCATGGCGGCGCCGATGGCCGAGGTGATGTGGTCGTAGCCCGGCGCGACGTCCGTGGTGAGGGGGCCTAGCGTATAGAAGGGCGCCTCATCGCAGACTTCCAGCTGCTTGGTCATGTTCTCCTGGATGAGGTGCATGGGCACGTGGCCGGGGCCCTCGATCATCACCTGCACATCGTGCTTCCAGGCGATCTTGGTGAGCTCGCCCAGGGTCTCCAGCTCGCCGAACTGGGCCTCGTCGTTGGCGTCGGCGGTGCTGCCGGGGCGCAGGCCGTCGCCCAGCGAGAAGGCCACGTCGTAGGCCTTCATGATCTCGCAGATCTCCTCGAAGTGCGTGTAGAGGAAGTTCTCCTTGTGGTGGGCCAGGCACCACTTGGCCAGGATGCTGCCGCCGCGGGAGACGATGCCCGTGACGCGCTTGGCGGTCAGCGGCACGTAGCGCAGCAGGACGCCGGCGTGGATGGTGAAGTAGTCCACACCTTGCTCGGCCTGCTCGATGAGCGTGTCGCGGTAGATCTCCCAGGTGAGGTCCTCGGCCTTGCCGTTCACCTTCTCGAGGGCCTGGTAGATGGGCACGGTGCCGATGGGTACGGGGCTGTTGCGCAGGATCCACTCGCGGGTCTCGTGGATGTTCTTGCCCGTGCTGAGGTCCATCACCGTGTCGGCGCCCCAGCGGATGGACCAGGCCATCTTCTCGACCTCCTCCTCGATGCTGGAGGCCACGGCGCTGTTGCCGATGTTGGCGTTGATCTTCACCAGGAAGTTGCGGCCGATGATCATCGGCTCGGTCTCTGGGTGGTTGATGTTGGCTGGGATGATGGCGCGGCCCCGGGCCACCTCGTCCCGCACGAACTCGGGGGTGATGCGGCTCTTGAGGCCCGCGGCCTCGCGGCCCAGGTTCTCGCGGATGGCGATGAACTCCATCTCGGGCGTGACGACGCCCTGCCGGGCGTAGTGCAGCTGGGTGACGTTGCGGCCGGTCTTGGCCCGCAGGGGCTTGCGGTCCGCGTGGAAGCGGATGGCGTCCAGCTCCTGGTCGCGCTCGCGGAGCTTGCGGTAGAGGCTGGTGGCGCCGGGCAGGGCCTCCACGTCGCCCCGACCCAGGATCCAGTCCTGGCGCAGGGGGCTTAGGCCTTTGGCCACGTCGATGGTGACGGTGGGATCGGTGTAGGGGCCCGAGGTGTCGTAGAGCACCACGGGTTCGTTCTCCGTGAGCTGGTCCTTGAAGTCGCGGGTGGGGTGGAGCTGGATCTGGCGGAATGGAACCTGGACGCCGGGCTGGGTGCCGGCCACATGGATCTTGGTGGAGGCGGGGAAGGGCTGGAGGCAAGCCGCCAGGGCCGTGCCGTCCACGGGGGTAAAACCGGATTGCATGGTCATGAAAACTCCGGACTTGAGAAAATCGGGCGGGATTGATCCCCGAATCAGCAAGTTTATCGCGGGGGGCGGGGGCGACGGATTCAAAGATTACGAAAGGGGATTGTCACGGGAGAACCGAAAGCCCGCCATCGGGTCAGATGCGCGATAATCAAATCTCCGGAGGGATCATGCCGCGACGCGTCCTGTTCATCAGCAGCCTGGCCCTCAGCTTGGTGGCCGCCCCCCGCGCCCAGGAAGATCCCGTGATGAAAATCCGGGCCCAGCGCGCCTCGGCCCAGGGGATTGCCGAGGGCGACCTTCCGCCGGTGCCCCGGGGCATTGTGGAACCGCCGCCCCTGCCGCCCCCGGAAGCCCATGTGAAGGACACCCGGAAGGGGAGACGGGCCGCTGCCAAGGCCCGGCACCGTAAAGGCAAGGCCGGCCTGAGGAAAGGCAAGGCCACAGCCTCCAGGCCCAAGGTGCCAACCCGCAGGAAGACGAAGTGAGGATCGGCGTCCTCACCTCCGGCGGGGACGCTCCAGGCATGAATGCCGCGGTCCGTGCGGCGGTTCGCCAAGCGGATGCCCTGGGGCACGAGGCCTGGGGCATCCGGCAGGGCTATCAGGGGCTGCTGGAGCGTGACTGGGCGCCCATGCCCAGCCGGGCCTGCGCCAACATCCTGCAACGGGGTGGCACCGTGCTGCACACGGCCCGCTGCCCTGAATTCATGGAGGCGGCCCGGCGGGCGGAAGCCGCGGCCAACCTCCGCGAGGCGGGGATCGAGGCCCTGGTGATCATCGGCGGGGATGGCAGCTTCCGGGGCGCCGATGCCCTCCAGCGGGAACAAGGCATCCGCTGTGCCGGAATTCCCGGCACCATCGACAACGACCTGCCCGGCACGGATCGCACCCTGGGCTTCGACACCGCCCTGAACACCGCTGTGGAGGCCATCGACCGCATCCGCGACACGGCTTCGGCCCACGGCCGGCTCTTCCTGGTGGAGGTCATGGGGCGCAGCTCGGGCATGCTGGCCGTCCATACGGCCCTGGCCTGCGGGGCCGAGGCGGTCCTTTATCCCGAATCCATGGACGATTCCTATCAAACCCTCGTGGCGCGACTGCACGCCAACTGGCTGCGCGGCAAGCGCAGTTCCATCGTGGTGGTGGCCGAAGGGGACGGTCTCGGCAGCGCCGTGGCCGTGGGCGAGCGGCTCCGCCGGGACTATGGCCTTGATCTGCGCGTGGTCGTGCTGGGCCACATCCAGCGTGGCGGCAGCCCCTCGGCCCTCGACCGCATCTGGGGTAGTCGCTGGGGGGCCGAAGCCGTGCGACGGCTTGGCGCGGGCGAGGGCGGATTCTACCTCGGCGAGGTGGCCGGGGCCCTGGCGGTCCAGCCCCTGTCCCGCATCCTGGATCCGCGTCCGTCGCCCCCCGGGGAGATGGGCGACTTGGTGGACATCCTTTCACGCTAGGCGGCTTGTGATGAATGCGGCCGCCGTGGTTCCCTGGAGGAGCCGCGAAACGGCAGGAGGTTGGTGATGTCGAGTACCCACAAGGACTCCTTAGTCGCGGTCGTTATGGCCGGGGGCCGCGGCACGCGGTTCTGGCCCCGCAGCCGCAACGCCCGACCCAAGCAGTTCCTGGCCATCGTGGGCACCGAGACCCTGCTGCACCAGACGGTTCGCCGCCTCGACGGGCATGTGCCCCCCGAGCGCATTTTCGTCGTGACCACGGAGGATCTGGCCGCCGAGACGCGCCGCATGCTGCCCGAGCTGCCGCCGGAGAACGTGATCGTGGAGCCTGAGGGCCGCAACACCGCGCCCTGCCTGGCCCTGGCCCTGGTGGAGATCGAGAAGAAATTCCCCGAGGGCGTCATGGCCGTGCTATCGGCGGACCACTGGATCGGTGACCGCGAGCTCTTCCTGGAGGATCTGGACACCGCCGTGAAGCACGCGGCTTGGGAGCATGAGCTGGTCACCTTCGGCATCCGGCCCACCTATCCCGAGACCGGCTACGGCTACATCGAATCCGAGGGCCATGGCCCCGTGCAGAAGGTGGTGGCCTTCCGCGAGAAGCCGCCCGTGGAGGTGGCCGTGCAGTACCTCGAGTCCGGCCGCCACTACTGGAATGCCGGCATGTTCGTGTGGACCCTGGCGGATTTTCGCGAGGGCCTGATGAAGCATGCCCCCGAGGTGCTGGCCCCCCTCGACGCCTGGATGAAGGCCGGCGCACGAGCCGCAGAGCTGCCCGCGGCCTATCGCCAGCTGCCCAAGCTGGCCATCGACGTGGCGCTCATGGAGAAGGCGGAGACGGTCGCCGTGGTGCCCACCCGTTTCCGCTGGTCTGACGTGGGATCCTGGCCCGCCGCCATCGAGTTCCAGGAGACCGATCCCGAAGGCAACGTGAGCCAGGGCGAGACCCTGCTGCTGGATACCCGCAACTGCGCCTTCTTCGGCGGCAAGCGGTTCATCGCAGCCAGCGGCGTCGACGACCTCATCGTGGTGGACGACGACGATGCCCTCCTCATCTGCCATCGCGACCACGCCCAGACCGTCAAACAGATCGTCGAGCGGCTCCGGGCCGAGGGGCGTGAGGATCTGCTGTAGGGATCAGGCTCCAGTCTCCAGACTGAACGCAGTAAACTCCTCCCATGGATAAACCGACCACCCTCCACGTCGACAAGCCCTGGGGACGGGGCCCCGTCCGCGAATCCGGAGGATGAGTGGGAGCGCGCCACAGGCGTGGCGTGCGATCCGGGGGTAGTCCCGGAGCCCCCCGCGAGGCTTGCCGAGCGGTGATGATGAACGGACCTTTCCAGCGAGCAGAGACCATGCAGCGACCCGACACCCTCCACGTAGACAAGCCCTGGGGCTCCTTCGATCAGTACGCCCTGAACACGCCCTGCACGGTGAAGATCCTCACCTGCAACCCGGGCCAGAAGCTGAGCCTCCAGCGCCATGCGCACCGGGGCGAATTGTGGGTGGTGCTGGATCCGGGCGTGGTGGTGGACCGCGACGGCGTGGAACTTCGTCCGGCCGTGGGCGAGGAGATCTGGCTGCCTCTGGGCAGCACCCATCGCCTGCGCTGCGATGCCAGCACGGCCCACCCGGTCCGGGTGCTGGAAGTGAGTCTTGGCACCTTCGACGAGGCGGACATCGAGCGGCTTCAGGACGACTACGGGCGCCATTGATGCGCGCCATCGTCCTGCTGTTCACGGCGGCCCTCCCGCTGCTGGCCCAGAGTGGCGAGGAGATCCTCGCCCGGGTGGATCGGCTGCGCCATCCCTGGCCGGTCTTCACCGTGGAACTCACGGTGAAGGCCCCAAGGATGGCCCAGCGCTGGAAGGTATCGGCGCGGGAGAACGGCGATGCCCGGCTGGACGGACTTTCCGACAAGGAGAAGGGCCGGGCCGTCCTGTTGCGGGGCGATGAGATGTGGCTGTTGCTGCCCGGCACGAAGCGGCCGGTGAAGGTCTCGCCCCAGCAGCGCATGATGGGGCCCGCGGCCGGGGGGGATGTGGCTCGCACCCGGTTCCGGGAAGACTACAGCGTGCGGGCGGTGGCAGAAGAACCCCTGGATGGCCGGGCCTGCTGGCGTCTGGAGTTGGTGGCGAAGCGGCCGGCCATCAGTGCGCGCCAGGTGGTCCTGTGGGTGGCGAAAGAGGGCTCCCTACCCTTGAAAGCCGAGTTCCGGCTCGCTTCGGGGCGGCTGGCTCGCACGGCCCGGTTCGGCCCCCCGGTCCAGGCGCACGGCCAGCCCGTGCTATCACGGATGGAGATCGAGGAGGTCGGCGGGGTCGCGGTCGAGCTGGCCTTCGGGAACTGGACCCGAGGCGGGGTGGCGCCGGGCGCCTTCGACCTTCCCGGCAGCGACCGGTGATAGACTGGTAGGCGAGGTGCCCGCAAGGGCTTCCCGCCACCAACCATCCCACCAATCGATCCCAGTCCCGTCCGCGGGGCTCCCGCTAAAAAACCCCACCACTCGAAATCCCGCCAAATAACCCTCACGAAGCGCCCGCACCTCCGGGCGCTTCCTTTTTTGGGGGCTCCGGGAGCGCAATCAGCGCTCGGAGCTGGAGGAACCCACTGGCACAATGAAAAGATTCGGAGGATTTATGGCCCCATCTGCGCCCAAGCTCGGTCCCGTCGGCAGCTATGTGAAGCATCATTTCCGGCACTTCAACGCCGCCGCCCTGATCGACGCCGCCGAAGGCTACCGGGTGTTCCTGGAGCAGGGCGGCAAGATGATGGTGACGTTGGGCGGGGCCATGAGCACCGCCGAGCTGGGCCTTTCCTTCGCCGAGATGATCCGGCAGGACAAGGTGCACCTCATCGTCTGCACGGGCGCCAACCTGGAAGAGGACATCTTCAACCTGGTGGCCCACGACTTCTACGAGCGCGTGCCCCACTACCGGGACCTGACGCCCCAGGACGAGAAGGCCCTCCTGGACCGCCACATGAACCGCGTGACCGACACCTGCATCCCCGAGATGGAGGCCATGCGCCGCATGGAAAAGGCCATGCTCGAGGTGTGGATGGAGGCCGACGCCAAGGCCGAGCGCTACTTCCCCCACGAGTTCTTCCAGAAGGTGTTGAAGAGCGGAAAGTACGAGCAGTACTACCAGATCGACCCGAAGCACAGCTGGATGCTCGCCGCCCTCGAGAAGAACGTGCCCATCGTCGTGCCCGGCTGGGAGGACAGCACGCTGGGCAACATGTTCGCCGCCGCCGTCATCCGCGGGGATGTGAAGAACGTCCACACCGTGCGCACCGGCATCGAGTACATGACCTGGCTCGCCAAGCACTACCAGGACGTCACGAAGACGTCGACGCTGGGCATGTTCCAGATTGCCGGCGGCATCTCCGGTGACTTCCCCATCTGCGTGGTTCCCATGCTGCATCAGGATCTGGAGCTGACGGAAGTGCCGCTCTGGGGCTACTTCTGCCAGATCAGCGACAGCACCACCAGCTACGGCTCGTACTCCGGCGCGGTGCCCAACGAGAAGATCACCTGGGGCAAGCTGGGCATCAACACCCCGAAGTTCATTGTGGAATCCGACGCCACCATCGTGGCCCCGCTGATCTTCGCCTACCTGTTGGGTTGGTAGCTCGCGGCTGTCAGCCCTCAGTTGCAAGCTGGCAGCTCGGCAGCCTCCCGATCCCATGACCATCGGCCGTTTCGCACCTTCGCCCACGGGGATTCTCCACTTGGGGAACCTGCGCACGGCGCTGGCTTCCTGGTTGTCCGCGCGAGCGGCAGGCGGGCGCTGGCTCGTGCGCATGGAGGACGTGGATGGCCCCCGCTGTCGCTGGGATCTGGGCGAGGCACAGCTGCGGGACCTGGCGGCCCTGGGGCTGGAATCCGATGGACCGGTGGTCTGGCAGTCCGGGCGCCTCGCCGACTACCAGGCGGCCCTGGTGGCGCTGCATGCGGCGGGGCGTCTCTACCCCTGTGCCTGCACCCGCAAGGATCTCCAGCTGCTGGCTTCTGCCCCCCACGCCGAGGACGGCCTGCGGCCCTACCCCGGTCGCTGCCGGGGTAGGGCCTGGGAAAGGTTCGAGCAGGCGCTCCGCCTCCGGCTGCCCGAGGGGGCCATGGCCTGGGAGGACCGCCTGCTCGGGCCTCAGACGGACGATCCCGCCACCCTCACGGGCGATCCGCTCCTGTTCCGCCGGGATGGCTGCTTCGCCTACCACCTGGCGGTGGTCGTCGATGATGGTGCCCAGGGCATCACGGAGGTGGTGCGGGGGGCCGACCTGCGCCCCGTGACCGCCACCCAGATTCGCCTCCAGGAAGCCCTGGGTCTGCCACGCCCTGACTATGCCCACTTGGGGTTGGTCGTGGCGCCCGACGGCAGCCGCCTGGGCAAGCGGGCCGGGGGACTGGGCCTGGAAGCCTTGGCGGCCCGGGGCGTTTCCTCTGCAGAGGTGCTGGGCTGGCTGGGCTGGAGCCTGGGTTGCCTGGAACGGCCGGAAGCCTGCCGCTCCGAGGAGCTCATTCAGGCCTTCGACTGGGCCGGGGCGCCGAAGGGCGAGGTGCGGGTGCCCGAGGCCTGGGCCTGATTCAGCGCTCAGCTTCCAGCCGCTTCAGCTCCGTCCACAGCCAGTCCCGAGCCAGCACGGTACGGCCGTCCTTGAGGCGGATCTCATAGGGCTGGCCGCTCAAGGAGCTCCCGCTGGCGCAGTAGCGGATGAAATCGGGCGCAGTCTTCACCCGGCGACCCGCGTTCCTCCATTTCAGGCGCAGGTGGTCGGCGGCGGCCTTGGGCGCGTGCTCGGCTCCATTCCGGAGGAAGACCGCACCCTCGAGGTTCGCCACGGCCTGGATGAGGGCCTCGATCTTCTGGGCCTCGGGCATGGCGGCCGGGACGGTGAGAAGGAAGGCCGAAATCATCTTTTGAGCATGCCAGGTATGGCTGCCCCCAGGAATCACCTGGTGCGCCTCAGTCGCAACCCTTTGGGGAAAAGGGTTGCGACTGAAAATGAGACCTTGACTCTGGCGCACCTTTCTCCATATTGAGATGCCACCTCAGGAAGTCGGAGATTTCCAGGTCGTGTGCCTTGGTTGTTTGATTTTTCGGGTTCGATGGCAGATCGTCAACTCGAGTCTTTGCTTGAAAAGATCAAGTTGATTCCCGCGGGAGGAATCATGGTTGCCCTTGCTACCAACCGCCAGGACCCAGACCTGGGCGATCCTGCCGTGTGGGTGCCCGGCTTGGCAACCAGCCCTGGCCTTCCTGGTACATCCCACCGCCATTTCGAATTCCGAGGAACTGAACCTACGCATCTTCTCGGCTCCTTCGCGTCCCTTCCGGATGGTGCCGATCGGCAACGGTGGCGGGCTCCGCCCCGACGCCAGCGGTCGACGAATCCACCACCTCACGGCTCGGACACGGCACCCAGCCGGGGAGCGGGGATGTGTGGCGGTCACGTTGGAGCCCCGCCCGAAGGGCACCGACATCGGGCACACCCAATCCAGCGACCGATCGTGAGCTCGGCCGCCCCTTCTTATGGAGTTCACATGAATCGCCTATTCACTTCACTAGCTGTGGGGGCCGCCACCCTCGCCTGCAGTACGCTGGTCGCGGAAGATTTCCAGCCCTTGATGGCGGCCACTCGGACCACTTGGCCCGAAAAGCAGCATATCGGCGTCATCTGCAACTACCGGGTGAGCCAGCCCCAGGTGATGGCCCTGGCCAAGGCTGCCGGCGAAGGCGCCTTGATCACGGTTGTGGATGCCCGGATTCCCGATGAGGCCAGTGCCGCGGCCACCTTGCTGGCGCGATCCAAGGCCAACTATGTGGTCCTGATGCCCCGGGACCAGGTCTTCCACGATGGCTCCTTTGCCGCCACCGTTGCCGTGGCGCGGCTGGCCGCGGCTGGCATTCCAGCGACCGGCACCACGCCTGTGGCCCTGAAGCAGGGCGCCGTGTTCAGCGTGGGGGACGGGACGGAGGGCCAGATCCTGGTCAACAACCATCTGATCGGAACCATCGATGTGACCCTGCCGGATCGCAGTACGATCCTTCAGAAGTCCAGCCTTGTCATGACCAGAGAGGGCATGGCTACGATCCGCGTGCGTTCGGCCAAGTAGTCCACCCGGTTCACAGGTAGAGCCCGGCTAAGCCGGGCTTTGTGTTGTGGCATCTCCCGGAGGGTTGTGACGCTGTTCATACAACCATATACGGATGGATCGGTCCCCTTGACTACACTAGGTGGGAGGGCGTATCAGCCGCGCCCCGGACTCCTTGGTTGGATCCAGTTACCGAATCGGAGGCCCTTGTGCTCCGTCCCATCCTTTTTCTGCTGTCCGCGCTGATTTTGACCGCTGCCAGCAACCCCATCCCCGAAGCTGTGGAGATGCGGCCCGGGGTCTTCATCCTGAAGGGCGGCGCCACGCCGACGATCTACCTTGATCTGAAGCGCCAGCACATCACCCATGTCCTCGACTTGCGGCAGGACAGTGAAATCACCCCTGCATCGACCTTCGGCTTCACGGTTCTGCAGGAAATGAAGGTGCATTACATGCGCTATGCGACCAGCCGGGTGCCGCCAGCGGCGGATCTCGACTTCATCCGCTCCCTGCTCAAGGAGTTGCCGAAGGGAGCGCGCATTGTGGTCACCTGCAGCAACGGAAACCGTGCGGCAGCCGCCGTCTGTCCGTGGCTGGTACTGGATCAGGGCCTGCCCCTGGCCGAGGTGCTAGCCGCGTCGCATCAAGCCGGACTCACCGTTCCAGAAACGGAAGTGGCCATCCGGGGCTACCTCCAGGCGCGCCTGTGATCGTTCGGCGCACAAGGGTTAGGAGAGTGTACAAAACAATGGACCCGGCTCTCCGGGTCCATTCGTAAAGCCTGAAGGCTGGTTAGGCCAGCTTGTTCACCTTGTCGGCCAGGCGGGACTTGGTCCGGTCGGCGGCGTTCTTGTGCATCACGCCCTTGCGGCAGGCTTTGTCCACCAGACCCTGGGTCTGGGGCAGCAGCTTGGCGGCGCCAGCCTTGTCGCCCCCGGCGATCAGGGCCAGGAAGCTCTTGACGGCCGACTTCAGGGTCGAACGGTTGCTGCGGTTGCGGAGGCGGGCCTCGGCATCGCGGCGGGCCTTCTTGGCGGCGGACTTGTGATTGGCCATGGGATCTGATCTCCAGCTTCCGGGGCAGTCCCCCTTGCAGGGGCTTGGGGAAGCGCGAAAGACCATCCTATCGCAAACACCGCGCAGGTCAAGGGCAAAAGGCGGCTCTCAGGGGTCATTCGCCCCTTCCGGAGCGGCCCTCCCCAGGGCATCCTAATCGGAGGCGAATGGCCTCCCGGGAAGGATGGGGTCATGCCGCAGCAGAAACTGGAGTCCGTCGAGGATCTGGCGGCGAAGGCGAAAGCCTTGCGCCGAGATGTCCTGCTGCAGGTGTTCAAGGCCCAGAGCGGCCACCCCGGCGGCAGCCTCAGCTGGATCGACATCGGCGTGGCGCTTTACTACCACGAGCTGACCGTATTCCCGGAGAACCCGGCGAACCCGGCTCGGGACCGCTTCGTGCTCTCCAAGGGCCACGCGTGCCCCGCCCAGTACGCCATCCTCGCCGACCAGGGCTTCTTCCCGAGGGCCTGGCTGGAGACCTTCCGCCAGTACCCCACGCACCTCCAGGGCCACGCGGAGAACCACTACACGCCCGGCGTGGAGGTCACCACGGGCAGCCTGGGCCAGGGCCTGCCCCAGGCTGTGGGCATCGCCCTGGGCCTCAAGGTGCAGCAGGCGGCCCAACGCGTCTACTGCGTGATCGGCGATGGCGAGAGCCAGGAGGGTGTGATCTGGGAGGCGGCCATGGCCGCGCCCCATCACAAGCTGGACAACCTTTGCGTCTTCCACGACCTGAACGGCCTGCAGATCGACGGCGAGGTGAAGAAGGTGATGAACATCAACCCCGTGCCGGACAAGTGGCGCGCCTTCGGCTGGGCTGTAAAAGAGATCGACGGCCATGACTTCACGCAGATCCTGGCGGCCCTGGCCTGGGCGCACACCATCAAGGGCCAGCCGGCGATGATCTGCGCCCGCACCGTGAAGGGCAAGGGCGTGAGCTTCATGGAGAACCAGGCAGGCTGGCACGGCGTGGCCCCCAAGCAGGACGAATACGAGAAGGCCCTAGCCGAACTGGCCGACTAACTGACTGAGGACTGACCTGAATGGATGCTTTGCGACACACCTTCGAACAGCAGCTGGCGACGGCTCTGCCTGGCGTGGAAATCACGCTGGAGCGGCCTAAATCCGGCGAGCTGGGAGATCTGGCCTTCCCCTGCTTCCGTGCCGCCAAGCAATTGGGGAAGAACCCCGTGCAGCTGTCGCAGGGGCTGGCGGCATCCATCACCATCGAAGGTGCCAAGCTCGTCGCCACCGGCCCCTACCTGAATCTCAAGCTGGCGCCGGAGACTCGCGCCCAGGCGGTGTTGGGGGCCATCCTGGAGGCTCCACTGGGCACGTCCTATGGCTCGCGCCCCGCCAACGGGAAGAAGGTGATCGTCGAGTACAGCTCGCCGAACATCGCCAAACTCTTCACCATCGGCCACCTGCGTTCCACCATGATCGGCCACACCCTGGCCCAGGTGCATCAGTTCCTGGGCTACGAGGTGATCCGCCTCAACCACCTCGGCGACTGGGGCACCCAGTTCGGGACGCTGCTGGCGGCCTACACGCGCTGGGCCCAGGTGGAGAATGCGGATCTGGAACAGGATTTCGACTGGGCCGAGCCCGCGCCCGAGAAGCGCCGCACGCCGCTGTTCCGGCTCTTCCAGCTCTACGTGCGCTTCCACGCCGAAGAAGAGAACGATCCGGCCATGCGCGACGAAGCCCGAGACTGGTTCAAGCGGTTGGAGGGCAATGATCCGAAGGCGCGGGAGCTCTGGAAGCGGTTCCGAGACCTTTCGCTCGCTGAATTCCAGCGCATCTACGACCGTCTGGGCGTGAGCTTCGACACCCTGGAGCAGGGCGAAGCCTTCTATGAAGATCAGCTCGCTCCCACCCTGAAGCGCCTCACGGAGGCGGGCCTGCTCGTGGAAGGCAACAACGGTGCCCGCATCATCAACCTGGAGGATGTGGGCATCACCACACCTTGCCTGGTGCAGAAAGCAGATGGCACCAGCATCTACGCCACCCGCGACCTGGCGGCGGCCCTGTACCGCAAGCAGGCCTACGGCTTCGATCGCTGCCTCTACGTGGTGGGGACGGACCAGGTGCTGCACTTCCAGCAGATCTTCGCGGTGCTCGACAAGCTGGATCCCTGGTTCAAGGGCCGCATGCTGCACACGCCCTTCGGCATGGTGAAGCTGCCCGAAGGCAAGATGAGCACCCGGAAGGGCAACGTCATCTTCCTCGAGGACGTGCTGGACGAGGCCCGGGAGCGCGTGGCGGCCATCATTGCGGAGAAGAACCCTGACCTGAAGGACAAGGAGGCCGTGGCCGAGATGCTGGGCATGGGTGCCGTGGTGTTTTTCGATGCCATGAACGACCGCGTGAAGCCCATCACCTTCACCTGGGACCGCGTCATCGCCCTTGATGGCGACACGGGCCCGTACGTGCAGTACGCCCACGCCCGCATCATGAGCGTCCTGCGCAAGGCCGGTGGCGATTGGGCAGCCAAGGCCCAGGCCGGCGCCGCAATTGGACCCTTCCTTCCCTTCGCGGATGCAGCGGCGCCCGCGAACTTCGATGGCCTGGCCGCGCCCGAAACCCAGGCCCTGCTCTTCGAGTTGGCGGGCCTGCCCGGCGCCATCGCCGCCGTGGCGGAGGGCTGCATGGCCACGCCCCTCGCGCGCCAATTGGTGACCCTGGCCCGCTCCTTCAGCGGCTTCTACACCAACTGTCCAATCCTGGCCCCGGAGAACGCGCCAGAGGTCCGCGACGCCCGTCTCATCCTCTGCGTCGCCACCGCCCGCGCCCTCCGCCAGGGCCTCCACCTCATGGGCATCCAGGCCCCGGAGGAGATGTGAACACCCCCCATTGCCGATTCCAGGAGCTCCCATGACCAAGTATGTGTTCGTGACCGGTGGTGTGCTGAGTTCGCTGGGCAAGGGGATCGCGGCGGCCAGTCTGGGCGCGCTGCTGGAGGCCCGGGGGCTGAAGGTCACACTCATGAAGATGGATCCCTACCTCAATGTGGATCCAGGCACCATGTCGCCCTTCCAGCATGGCGAGGTTTTCGTCACGGACGACGGTGCCGAGACGGATCTGGACCTGGGCCACTACGAGCGCTTCACCTCGGTGCCCACCACGCAGAACCACACCATCACGACGGGCCGCATCTACAACACGGTGATCCAGAAGGAGCGGCGCGGCGACTACCTGGGCAAGACCGTGCAGGTGATTCCGCACATCACCGACGAGATCAAGGGTGTGATGAAGAAGGTCGCCAAGGACATGGACGTGGTGATCATCGAGATCGGCGGCACGGTGGGCGACATCGAGAGCCAGCCGTTCCTGGAGGCCATCCGCCAGTTCAAGCTGGAAGTGGGCCTGGATTCCCAGATGAAGGCCAACGCCCTCAACATGCACCTCACCTATGTGCCCTACATCAAGGCCGCGGGTGAGCTGAAGTCGAAGCCGACTCAGCACAGCGTGAAGGAGCTTCGGGCGCTGGGCATCCAGCCGGATGTGCTGCTCTGCCGCGCGGAGCAGGACATTCCCCGCGACCTGAAGGACAAGATCGCCCTGTTCTGCTCGGTGACGCCGGATGCCGTGTTCAGCTGCCGCGATGCCCACTCCATCTACGAAGTGCCTCTGAACCTGCACCTGGAGGGCCTGGACGCCAAGGTGGCCACCCTGCTGGGCCTCGGCGAGAAGGAGCCGGACCTGAGCGCCTGGCAGAACCTGCTCCAGCGCATCCGCAACCCCAAGGGCAACGTGCGCATCGGCATCGTGGGCAAGTACGTGGAGTTCAAGGAGAGCTACAAGAGCCTCATCGAGGCGCTCCACCACGCCGGCTACGGGCTGGAGACCCACGTGGACCTCAAGTGGATCGAGGCCGAGGATCTGGAGGACCAGGATCCGGCCAGTTTCCTTCAGGACTGCCACGGCATCCTGGTGCCCGGCGGCTTCGGCGTGCGCGGAACGCGGGGGATGATCAAGTCCATCCAGTACGCCCGGGAGCACAAGATCCCCTTCTTCGGCATCTGCCTCGGCATGCAGATGGCCTCCGTGGAGTTCGCCCGCAACGTGGTGGGTCTCGAGGGCGCCGATTCCACGGAATTCGACGATGCGCCGAAGCACCGCATCATCTTCAAACTACGGGAACTGGTGGACGTGGAGGAGCTGGGTGGAACCATGCGCCTGGGCGCCTATCCCTGCCGCCTCGCCCCGGACAGCCAGGCCGCGAAAGCCTACGGGAACCTCGAGATCAGCGAACGCCATCGCCACCGTTATGAGTTCAACCATGAGTACAAGAAGGCCCTGGAGGACAAGGGGCTGAGGTTCACGGGCATGAGCCCGGATGGCGTCTTCGTCGAGATCGTGGAGCTCAAGGACCATCCCTATTTCCTGGCCTGCCAGTTCCACCCCGAGTTCAAGAGCCGCCCCCTGAAGCCGCATCCCCTGTTCACCGCATTCGTGGAGGCGAGTGCCAAGAACCGGGGGTAGCTGTTTTTGTGCAGAAGAAAAGGGCGGGCCAGTTGGCCCGCCCTTTTCTTCTGCTAGCTGAGTGTCGCTATTACTTCCGTCCGCCCTTGGCCGCCCAGTCTTCTAGCATGGCGGTGGTGACGGACTTGGGGCGCTCGATGGGGTAGCCCAGGGCGCGGTCCCAGGTGATGTTGGCCAGCACGCCCAGGGCACGGCCTACGCCGAAGAGCACGGTGTAGAAGTCGTAATCCTTCAGGCCGTAGTACCACTGGATCACGCCACTCTGCGCGTCGACATTGGGCCAGGGGTTCTTGGTCTTGCCCTGCTCGGTCAGCACGCCGGGGGCCACCTTGTAGATCATGTTGACCAGCTTGAAGAGCGGATCATTGGGCAGATGCTTGAGGCAGAACTCCATCTGCGCGGTGTAGCGGGGATCAGTCTTGCGCAGCACCGCGTGGCCGTAACCGGGGATGACGTGGCCGGAGTTCAGCGTGTCCCACAGGGCCTTCTTCACGTTCTCCTCGGTCGGTTCGGCGCCGCCCATCTGCTTCTGGAAGCCCATGATCCAGTCCAGCACCTCCTGGTTGGCCAGGCCGTGGAGGGGGCCCGCCAGGCCGTTGATGCCGGCGGAGAGGCTGTAGTAGGCGTCGGACAGGGCGGAGGCTACCAGGTGGGTGGTGTGGGCGCTGACGTTGCCGCTCTCATGGTCGCTGTGGAGGATGAAGTACATCCGGGCCACGTCGTCATAGGGCTTGTCGATGCCCATCATGTGCGCGAAGTTGGCGCCCATGTCCAGGCCGGCCTTCGGGGCGATGATGTCGCCGTTCTTGTACTTGTAGCGGTAGATGAAGGCGGCGATCTCGGGGAGGCGGGCGATCAGCGTCGTCGCGTCCTCGTACATCGGATCCCAGTAGTCGTTCTTCTTGGTCTCGTGATACTTCGACGCGAACTGGCTCTCCTTCTGCATGGAGAGGATGGCCGCGGACAACATCACCATCGGGTGGCTGTCCTTGGGCATGGCCTTCAGCATGTCGAAGACGTAACCGGGCACCTTCGAGCGGCTCTGGAAGTCCGCCAGCACCTCGTCCACCTCAGCCTGGGTGGGGATCTCGCCCGTCAGCAGGAAATACCAGAAGGATTCCACCGTCGGGTACTCACCGCCCTTGGCCTTGGGCAGGGCCGCGAAGGTCTCGGGGATGTTCTTGCCGCGGAAGCGGATGCCCTCCTGGGGATCCAGGTAGGAGATGTCCGTCACCAGGGCATGGATGTCGCGCGCGCCGCCGATGACCTGGCCGATGTTCACCTGGTCGATGACGACATCCGCGAACTCCTTCGTGAGCTTCTGGGTGCGGGGGCGGTGTTCCTGGATCTTTTCCAGAAGACGGGTTTTCAGGCGTGACATGGCTGGCTCCAAAAAGAAGGGCGGTGGGAGAGTGGCGTTTGGAATGAACCGGGTTCGATCATCATACGGGCATCATCTATCCTGGTGACGCCATTCTTTCATGACCATTAGGGAATTTATCAAAAATATTCCCGTCCTAGAAATCGAGTATGTATGGAGTACGGAGGAGATGCCGTGACCTGCGTCAATCCGAGGGTATTGGTTATGGCAATGATGGCCTTCGGCCTGGGAGCCCAGGAGACCCCCCGGCCCAACCGGCTCGCATGGTTCGAGGGCTTCCCCGAGCCCCTGCCCGAAGGTGCCACCGAGCTGGCCCTGGAAGCCACCAGCCAGATGCTGCGCCCGGATCTGGAGCACAGTGCCGATGGGCGCAGCTTCGCGCGCCTGGACGGCGAGGAGTGGCAGCTGACCTGGGACTGGGCCAGGAAGGTCGGGTCTACCCGGATCAACATCCGTACCCGGGTGGCCTCACGGTCCGGTGGCATCGCCGATCAGGCCATCTGGAACTGGCATCAGCTGCTCAACCTGCCTCAGGGAGGCCGGGAGGATGCGCCGAAGAACCGGCTGGTCTACCACCTGGAGCGGGATGGGCACGTGATCGGCGACCTGTCCCGACCGGGTGTGGCACTCATGGACCTGGATGTGGCCTGGGTCCGACCCTTCGGCACGCCGGACGCCGGTGGTCGTGTCGGCGTGACGCTGCAGTTGCCCACGGGGAAGCAGGCCAATTTTTCAGGCGATGGGGGCACCGACGGACTGGTGGGTGGCGCGGCCTGGAGGCGGTTTGGCCGCTTCAAACTCTTCGGCCAGGTGGAGCACGTGATGCTGGGCCTCCCGGAGCACAGCCCGCTGCGGGAGGTCATGGACAAAACCTCCTTCAGCCGCGCCTGGGGGTCCCTGGCCTGGCTGGGGCAGGGCCCCGGCCTGCTCAACGGGCTCGGCCTTGAGATCAGCCTGGGGTACACCGGCAGCCCCTACCGCACGGGTCTCGCACGCCTGGACCGGGCGGGGTGGCAGCAGCACTGGACCCTGCGCCATACGCGCCTTGCGCGCTGGCGATTTGGTGTCAGCGAGGAGGCCGGCACCTTCACCGCCCCGGATATCACGGCCTACGTGGCCTATCGTTTCAGAGACTGAGGCCGCTTCGGTAAACTAGATGGTTCGTGCCGGAGCCCCCATGCAGCCCAACCAGTACCGCGACATCCGCCTTGAGAAGCTTGAGAAGCTCAAGGCCCTCGGGCTGGATGCCTGGCCGCGGAAGGCGAAGCGTACCCACGGCATCGCTCAGCTGGCGGCAGCCTATGCGGATGCTGAAGCCTGGCCCAACGAAAAGCTGGAGGGCCTTGGGCTGAGCGTCTCGGCCATGGGTCGCGTGCTCACCATCCGGGAGATGGGCAAGAGCGTCTTCGCCCACCTCACGGAAAATGGCGAGAAGCTCCAGGCCTTCTTCCGGAAGGACGATGTCGCGGAACCGGGCTGGGACGTGCTCAAGCTCCTGGACATGGGAGATTTCATCAGCGTCACAGGGCCGCTCATGCGCACCAAGACGGGCGAGCTGAGCATCCGCGTGAAGGAGGTGCAGTTCCTGTCCAAGGCCCTGCTGCCCCTGCCCGAGAAGTGGCACGGCCTTCAGGACAAGGAGCAGCGCTACCGCCAGCGGTACCTCGACCTCATCTCCAATGGCGACGTGCTGAAGACCTTCAGGACCCGCTCGCGCATTGTGAGTGCCGTGCGGCGCTACATGGAAGATCAGGGTTACCTCGAAGTCGAGACGCCCATGATGCAGCCCATTCCTGGTGGTGCCACGGCCCGGCCCTTCATCACCCACCACAACGCCCTGGACATGCCCCTCTACCTCCGCGTCGCGCCAGAGCTCTACCTCAAGCGCCTCATCGTAGGCGGCTTCGAGAAGGTCTTCGAGATCAACCGCAACTTCCGCAATGAAGGCCTGAGCGTCCGCCACAATCCCGAATTCACCATGATGGAGATGTACGAGGCGGGCAGCGACCTCCGCGACATGATGACCCTCACGGAGAACCTGCTCAGCACGGTGGCGCGCGAGGTCATGGGCTCCGAGCAGCTGCCCTGGGGTGAGCAGGTGATTTCGTACGCGGCACCTTTCCGGCGCCTCACCATGAAAGACGCCATCGCGCAGTACGGCGCCATCGATCGCCACCAGCTTGAGGACGGGGACAGCGTTCGCACCCTGGCCAAGTCCGTCCACATCGAGGATGTGGAAACCAAGACCGTGGGCACCCTCCTGGGGGACCTCTTCGAACACTACGCCGAGAAGCAGCTCATCCAGCCGACGTTCATCACGGACTATCCCATCGAGCTGTCCCCGCTTACCAAGGCACTAGAAGGCGATGACCGTTTCGTGGACCGTTTCGAGCTGTTCATTGGCGGCATGGAGCTGGCCAACGCCTACTCCGAGCTGAACGACCCCATCGACCAGATGGGCCGCTTCCAGGCCCAGATGGATGAGCGGGAAGCGGGCAATGACGAGGCCATGCTGCTGGACATGGACTTCGTCACCAGCCTGGAGCACGGCCTTCCCCCCACCGGCGGCGAAGGCATCGGCATCGACCGCCTGGTCATGCTCCTCACCAACAGCGCCAGCATCCGCGACGTCATCCTTTTCCCACTCATGCGGCCGATGAAGCCTAGTGAGGCCGCTGACAACACCGAATGATTTTTTTTAACCGCAGATGGCGCAGATAAGGCCTGAATCCATCTTTCATCTGCGGCCATCTGCGACATCTGCGGTTTCAGCATCTGACTCTTTGATTTCTCTGAAGCCGATGTGACTGAATCGCCTTTGACCCGCTGCCATACTTGAAAACCGTGATTGGAGGCTGCCATGCCTGTCCCGATGCTTGAGCTCGCGCCGCAGAATGCCGCCGTGAAGGCCAAGGTGCTGGAAGGGCTCTCGGGCCTCATCGACCGCTCCTCGTTCATCCTGGGCGAGAACGTGAAGGGCCTGGAGGCCGAGATCTCCGCCTACGCCGGTGCCGCCCACGCCGTCGCCATGTCCAGCGGCACGGACGCCCTGCTGGCGGCCCTGATGGGTCTGGGTATCGGCCAGGGCGACGAGGTGATCGTCCCGAGCTTCACCTTCTTCGCCTCGGCAGGGGTGGTGTCACGCCTGGGCGCGAAGCCCGTCTTCATCGACCTCGAACCGGCCACCTTCAATGCCACGGGGGCCCTGGTGGAAGCGGCCATCACACCCCGCACCAAGGCCATCATGCCCGTGCACCTCTTCGGCCAGCTGGCAGACATGCCGAGCATCATGGCCGTGGCGCAGAAGCACGGCATTCCGGTGCTGGAGGACGCCTGCCAGAGCCTGGGCGCCAAAGGCTGGGGCAAGTCCGCAGGCCAGTTCGGCGACATGACTGCCTACAGCTTCTACCCCACCAAGAACCTCGGTGCCTTCGGTGACGCCGGGATGACCGCCATCCGCGGCGATGCCGCCCTGGCCGCCCGGGTCCGCCGCATCCGTGTCCACGGCATGGAGCCCGTCTACATGCACCACGAGGTGGGTATGAACGGGCGCATGGATGAATTCCAGGCGCTGGTGCTGCGGGCGAAACTGCCGATGCTGGACGGCTGGCATGAAGGCCGCCGCAAGCATGCCGCCTGGTATCTGGAGCGCATGCAGGGGCTGACCGCTGACGAGGCTGTGCTGCCCCGCGAGGTGGTGCCTGAGGGCCGGCACATCTACAACCAGTTCACCATCCGCGTGAAGGGCGGCAAGCGCGATGCCCTGCAGGCCCACCTCAAGGAGCGGGGCATCGGCAGCGCCATCTATTACCCCATCTGCCTCCATGAGCAGCCCTGCTTCGCCTCCCTCGGCTACAAGACCGGCCAGCTGCCCCAGTCCGAACTGGCCGCCAAGGAGGTCCTCAGCCTGCCCGTCTATCCCGAGATGACCGCAGCCATGCTCGAGGAAGTGGCCGCGGCGATCCTGGGGTTCTTCGGCAAGCGATAGGGCTCGCCGAGACCTTTCAGCCCTCTCCCGCCTGGCCAGCCGTGGCGATCGCCAGCCAGGCCTCCAAGGCGGCGCGGGTGGCGGCGTCCAGGGACAGGAACTGCAGGCCCATGCCCACCTGATCCGTGGCCTCACCACTGGTGGAATACCCCAGTACATACGCCACCGCGGCCCTGATGGGGCCCTTGGGCAGGTCCGGGTGGAGGAGCACCAGGCCGTCCAGGGTCGCTCCCGGCAGAAAGAACCGGGCGGTGCGGCCCCCCAGCAGGGCGAAGCAGCCGCCGACGCTCAGATTCATGATCCGTATGTCCTGGAAGGCATGTCCCTGGAGCGTAAAGGCGATCGTGAACTCCGGTCCTGTGACGACGCGGGTGTCTCGCCGGTTGCCATGGCTGTTCATGAGCGGAGCCCCTTCGGTCGGAAATCCCTGCTTGGGTATCGGACAATCCGTGGATAAACTGGATTTTCTGATCGGCCTGAACCCACCGGGGGACAGGGCGGGTTCCTGGGAATCCGGCCCTGACGGCGCAGGACGCCGTCTCACCCAAGCGGGGACAACGCGGGCACCACGGCGCTGGCCGGACCTTCAAATCATTCATTTATTTCAGGGAGTTCCCATGGAAATCCTCCTCATCGAGAACGTGACCAGTCTGGGCGCCCGCGGCGACGTCGTGAACGTCAAGGACGGCTACGCCCGCAACTTCCTCCTGCCGCGCAAGATGGCCCTCCCGGTCACGGCCGGCAACAAGCGCCAGATCGAGCTGGAGAAGATCCGCGTCGAGAAGCTCCGCGCCAAGGAACTGGCCGACGCCAAGAGCCTGGCTGAGAAACTCGAAGCCGTCAGCCTCGCCGTGGCCAAGAAGGCTGGCGAGCACGGCCACCTCTTCGGTTCCGTCACCAACGCTGACGTGGCCGAGCTCTTCAAGGGCAAGGGCTTCACCCTGGATCGCCGCGACATCACCGTGCCGCACATCAAGGATGCCGGCACCTACACCGTGGATGTGCGCCTCTACAGCGGCGTGCACGCCAAGGTCACCCTCGAAGTCACTGCCACCGCGGCCGAGTAGACCCACCTGGAATCCAACCCCCCACCTGGCCGGTGCCTCGCGAAGGTGCTGGTCCCGCCGGGATTCCGCGTCGTCGGATCCCGTCCATCCCATCCAAGGAGTGCATTCATGGCGAAGACTTCTGCCAAGCCTGAAACCCTCGGCATCGCCGAGCTCGCTGCCACCCTGGCGGAAGCCCAGGACCTGTCCAAGGCCCGCGCCAAGTCCATCCTGGACGGCGTTCGCGATCACATCGTGGAGACCCTGCTCTCCGGCCAGCGCGTCAACCTCTTCGGCCTCGGCACCTTCGAAGTGCGTGCGACCAAGGAGAAGATGGGCCGCAACCCCAAGACCGGCGAAAGCATCAAGATTCCGGCCGGCCGCAAGGTCGTCTTCAAGACGGCCAAGGGGCTCAAGGATCAGATGTAAGGTTTGTCGAAGCAAGAGTCAGAAGGCCGCCGCGAGGCGGCCTTCTGCATGCTGGGCTCCCTGAAGGATCATGACGGATGGACCTCATCTACCTCCACGGCTTCTCCTCTTCCCCCGGTGGGAACAAGGGGCGCGTCACCCGCCAGTGGGCCGAGGCCCGAGGCATTGCCTTCCACGCGCCAGATCTGAATCTGCCGACCTTCGAGACGCTCACGATCACGGCCCAGGTGGAGGCGGTTGAGGCGCTGGTGCGAAGCCTCCCCGACCCGCCCGTGCTGGTCGGAAGTTCCCTGGGAGGGTTCATCGCCACGGCGGTGGCCCACCGGGGAAGTCGGCTGAAGGCCATGATCCTGCTGGCTCCGGCCATCCATTTCGCCTCCCGCCGCCTGGTGGACACCGGTTGGGCCGCCTACCGGGCGCAGGGAGAGATGGAGGTCTTCCACCATGGCGTGGGCAAGCCGATGAGGCTGGGACCAGACCTGCTCCGCGACCTGCCGAGTTGGCGGGGGGACGATGCCTGGCGCCTATCCGTACCCACGGTGGTGCTCCATGGCCGCGCGGATGCCGCGGTTCCCGTCGCAGAGAGCGAGGCCTACACGGCCCGGAACCCGGAGGCGACGCTCCATGTCCTCGACGATGACCATGGCCTGCTGGCGCTCCCTTCCCTGGCGCTGCTGAGGGCCCAGCTGGAGGCGGCCTTCACGCTTTGAATCACGACCCGAATTCCGCCGGGCTCAGCGACTGCAGGTACCGCGTGAGGAGCTTCTGCTTCTCTTGGCCGGCCTTCACTTTCTTCTGGTAGATGGAGAAGCGATCTTCGGTGGGCCGGATGGCGGGGAAGAGGGCCACAAGGTCTCCCCGCTCCAGTTCCTCCAGCACGCTGTAGCGGGGCACGAGCAGGGCGCCCATGCCCTCCACGGCGGCATGGATCATGGCCCGGATATGGTTCACGGCGATGAAGCGATCCAGGTGGGGTTGTTGCCGGTCGGGTACGGCCATGAGGAAGCGATTCCACCAGGCGCCGGCCTTGTCCAAGGAGAGGACCGGACAGCCGGACAGGTCTGCTGGCACGCGGAGGCGGTGGGCCCTGCGGAAGGCGGGGGTGCAGGCCACCACGTAGGTCTCGCGGAACAGGGGCACCTTCTTCAGGGCGGGGAGGGCATGTTCCACACAATCGATGGCGAGGTCGAGGTCGTCCCGCAACAAGGGGCCGAGCAGGTCATGGCTGAGGGTGAAGTCGATCTCCAGATCCGGATTCGCGGCCAGGAAGGGCTGCATGTGTCGCATGAGGATGCTGCTGCCGAACTCCACCGTGGCCCCCACCCGGAGTCGGCCCCGGGCCTGGGTCTGGTGGCGCTGCAAGTCCTCCGCCGCGGCGTCGAGGGTGGCGAAGGCCTGCTCGCAGGCCTGGTAGAGGCGCCGGCCCTCCTCGGTCAGGCGCAGGCCGCGGTTCCTGCGGTCCAGGAGGGGGACGCCGACCAGGTCCTCCAGCTTGGTCATGGCGTGGCTGACGGCGGACTGGGTGCGGCCCAGGCGCCGGGCGCAGGCGGTGAAGCTGCCCACCTGGGCCAGGGTGTAGAAGGTCCGCAATTGGGGAAGGTCGAGGGGCGCGTCCATATCTATGAATCATATTCATGTCTCATGTGAATCGAATGAGTTTCAGCATTGACGCAAAAAAAGATACAAATGAGTGCTGGAGGTGGACCATGCAGGAGGTCCTGAAGGCGCTGGGTATTTCAGAGGTGAACCCGGGCGGGTTCTCGGGCGTGTGGACGGGCAGTGGCAAGGCCCAGAAGGTCGTCTCCCCGATCAGTGGAGAGCTGCTGGCCACGGTCACGAACGTCACTCCCCAGGAATTCGAATCCATCCTGGCCAAGAGCCATGCAGCCTTCGCTTCCTGGCGGCTGGTGCCCGCCCCCAAGCGCGGCGAAGTGGTGAAGGCCCTGGGTGATGAGCTGCGGCGGAACAAAGCGGCCCTGGCCGAGCTGGTCACGCTGGAGATGGGCAAGACCTTGCGCGAGGGCCTGGGCGAGGTCCAGGAGATGATCGACATCTGCGACTTCGCCGTGGGCCTCTCCCGCCAGCTCTACGGCCTCACCATGCCCAGCGAGCGGCGCCTGCATCGGCTTCAGGAACAGTGGCATCCCCTCGGCGTGGTGGGCGTCATCACGGCCTTCAACTTCCCCGTGGCCGTGTGGAGCTGGAACACGGCTCTGGCCCTGGTCTGCGGCGATACGGTGTTGTGGAAGCCTTCCTCCAAGACACCCCTGACGGCCCTCGCCTGCACGAAGATCGCCGAGAAGGTGCTGCGCAGCTTCGGCTACGACCCCGCCATCTGCAGCCTGGCCATCGGCAAGGGCAGCGAGATCGGCGACCTCATCAACACGGATCCGCGGGTGGCGCTGGTCTCGTACACGGGCTCCGTGCCCGGCGGGCGCCATGTAGGCAAGCTGGTGCAAGAGCGCTTCGGCCGGCACATCCTCGAGCTGGGCGGCAACGGCGCCGTGATCGTCAGCGAGAAGGGCGACCTCGACATCGCCTTGCGGTCTATCTACTTCGGTGCCATCGGCACCTCGGGCCAGCGCTGCACGTCCACGCGCCGCGTCATCCTCCACGAGTCCATCTACGGCACCTTCCGGGACCGCCTGCTAGATCTCTACAAGAAGACGCCCATCGGCGACCCCCGCAAGGACGAAGTCCTCATGGGACCCCTGGTGGATGCAGGCGCCGTGGACACCATGCTGGCGGCCATCGAGACCGTGAAGGCCCAAGGCGGAAAGATCCTCATCGGTGGCGAGAAGCTGTCCAATCATGGAGGCTGCTACATTTCCCCCTGCATCGCCGAGGTGTCCGGCAACCTGCCCATCGTGCAGGAGGAGACCTTCGCCCCGGTGCTCTACCTCATGCCGTACCGCACCATCGAGGAGGCCATCGCCCTCCAGAACGGCGTGCCCCAGGGCCTCTCCAGCGCCATCATCACCAACGACCTGGGCGAGAGTGAGCTGTTCCTGTCGGCGGCCGGTAGCGACTGCGGCCTGGCCAACGTGAACACCGGCACCAGCGGCGCCGAGATCGGCGGCGCCTTCGGTGGTGAAAAGGAGACCGGCGGCGGGCGCGAAAGCGGTTCTGACGCATGGAAGGCCTACATGCGCCGGCAGACGAGCGCGATCAACTTCAGCGGAAGTGTGGAACTGGCCCAGGGCATCACCTTGGAGCTCTGAGGAAGCCTCCGCGGTCCACGTGGCTTCCGCTAAGCTGTGAGGATCCTTCCGAGAGGGCTCCTTGCCTGGGCAATTATCACCCTCCCAACGGCGTGACCCGTTGGGCCATCCCCTGACCACGGCTGCCCGGGCGGCCCTCGTGGTCTTTTGGGGTGCCGCAGCCGTGCTCCACGCCGCGCTTCCCGTGGCGCAGCGCCTGCTGGCCTGGCCGTTGTGCTATCTGGGGCTGGAGTTCCTGGCGGCGGTGAGCTTGGGCTATCGCGCCTGGAGGTCTCCGAGGGAGAGCCGCCTGACCTGGTGGCTGCTGACGATCTCGGCCGCCCTCGAGGTGCCGAGCCTGGTCGTGACCGTGCTCCTGAACCGGGGCTGGACCGCGCCCTGGGCCGCGGGCCTGCCGAGCCTGCTGGGGCTCGGGACTGGCCTCCTGGTGCTGGCAGGGGTCCTGAGCTTTCCGCGGGCCCAGGAATCAAGCGGAGTGCTCTGGCGGCGGGTGCAGGATGGCCTCATCTTCGCGGTGTCCGTGCTCTTCCTGCTCTGGGTGATGGGCATCCAGGGCAATCTACGCGTGGCGGCCCATGGCATGGGACTGCGCGTCTTCGTGGCCTATCTCAATGCGGCGCTGTTGGGGGGCGGCCTGGTTTTCATGACCTCGTATGATCCCGGCCGGATCCAGGGTCCGCTGGGCTGGCTCGGGGCCTCGGCGCTGGCCTGGCTCGCGGCCCTCTCTTGCTGGGCCATGGCGGGCCTGCCGCCGGTGGTGGCCACCCAGGGCTGGGTCGTCCTGGCCGGGGCCATTCCGCTCTTCCAGGGGCTGGCGGCCTGGTCGCCCCGCCCTGTGGAGCAGGTCCTGGCCAGTCCGGGATCCGAGCGCAGAGCCGTGGGGCTGCTCCCTTACCTTCCCGTGGTCATCGCCATCGGCGTCCTGGCCGTGCTGCTCGCCACGAACCCCGAAAGCGTGACGCGGGTCGCCTTCGCCATATTCCTCGTCATGGTGGCGCTGCTCCTCCTGCGGCAGTTCCAGTCCATCCAGGATCTCCAGGCGGCGCGCCGAACCCTTGAGGACCGCGTCCGGCAGCGGACTCGGGCCCTGGAGCAGGTCCAGGGCACGCTGCTGAGGACCGAGCGCATGAACACCGTGGCCTTGATGGGGGCGGGCCTGGCGCACGACCTGAACAACCTGATCTGCTCTGTGAAGAGCTCGGCTGAGCTGGCGGCCCTGAAGCTGGATGCGGGAGATGCCCCGGGCCCGGAAGATCTCAACCGCATCGCCTTGACGGCGGATCGTGCCGCCCGCCTGACCGGTCGCCTAATGGGCTTCGCCCGGCGGGAGGAGGAGGGTCTGTCCTTTCTGGACTTGGGCATGGCCGTGAAGGGGCTGGAGGCGACCTTGCGCATCATCCTGCCCCGGTCGGTGGAGCTGCGGATCGAGACTGGCGCCGGCGACGGACTGATCGTCCAGAGTTCCGGGCTCCGCGTGGAGCAGATGGTGGTGAACCTGGTGGCCAACGCCCGCGATGCCATGCCGGATGGGGGCACCCTCACCGTGCGAACCGGGGTGGGGGACTCGGAGAAGCCGATGGCCCTGCTGGAGGTGGCGGACACGGGCATCGGCATGGCCCCGGACATCCTGGCGAAGATCTTCGATCCCTTCTTCACCACCAAGGCCCCGGGCCAGGGCACGGGCCTGGGCCTGCCTTCCCTGAAAGCCCTGGTGGAGGAAGGTGGCGGCCGGATGGAGGTTGCAAGCGAACCGGGGAAGGGCGCCCGGTTCCGGATCCTCCTGCCCCTGATGCCGGTGGCGGGTCTCAGCCCCCGCTGATGAGGTGGATGACCTTCACCACCGCCCCGTCAGGGATGGAGGTGGTGTCGTAGTCCGTCTTCTGGATCAGCGCGTCGTTCACATGGATGACCAGCATGGGGAAGCGGTAGTTTCGCGCCCTCAGCACGTCCCGGACCGTCATGCCCGGGTGCCACGCGAGCGGTTCTTCATTGACCACGATCATGCGAGCCTTCCGCCTTTGCTTTTCATCAAGAGAATCGGCCGCGAGCGCGGCCGATTCTCTCAGAGGTGCTGCTTCACGACTTCGACGACTTCCGGGAACGCGTCGAGGCCCAGTTCCTTCAGGCGCGCCAGCGTGGGCACGCCGTCCAGCGTCCAGCCGCGGCGGGTGTAGACGCTGTCCATGAGTTTGGAGAAGCGCTCCGTGCGCCACTGGCGGTGCATGGCCATCTTCTCTTCGGTGGTCTTGCCGGCAGGATCGAGGTCCATCTCGGTGATGATCTGCTGGTCGTAGCGCTCGGCACGGGATTCGTACTCTTCCTTCGTGACCGGCCCGAGCGACCGGTAGGGCGCCGCATCGTGCAGGCGGAGGCCCTTGCCCATGCGGATGTTGAACACCCGCTGGAAGTTGTAGACCTTCGCGGACTGAATGATCAGATCTTCCTTGCTGATCTTGATGCCCGTGGTGGCGCTGAAGAGATCCACGTAGTTCTGCACGTGCTCGGGCACCTTGTGGGCCTCAGGCTGGGAGGAATTGTCCGCGGGCACGACGTCGTTCCAGGGCAGCTTGCAGAAGCCGTTGAGACCGAACCAGGTGCGGAAGAGAGGGAAGTAGTAGAGTGCTTCGGCCTTGTCCTCGAACGTGGGCAGCTGCTTGTTCACCATGTCCATGAAGATCAGCCAGGCCTCGTCGTGCTGGGGGCCCTTGTTGGTGAGGGCGTAGCCGCCCTGCTGGGCCAGGGATTCCTTCGACATGTACTGGGAGTACTCGAGGCCCTTGTTCTCCATGCCGATGTCGTTGATGAGCTGAGGATCGCCCCAGCCCTGCTTGATGAAGTATTCCTTCATCTTCTTGACGCCCAGGCCGGCGATCTTGCCGAAGCCTTCGCCGCGGGCCATCTGGTGCATCATCTCCAGGTCAGCCTCGGCGTTGCCCCAGGTCATCTCCAGGCCGCCGGTGCGTTCCTGGTTGAGGATGCCGCGCTGGTAGCACTCCATGACGAAGGCGGTGAGCGTGCCATAGGTGATGGTGCAGATGCCGTAGGTATCGCAGTAGAAATTGAGCTCCAGCAGGTAGTCGGGGTCGAAGACACCGCAGTTGGAGCCCAGGCCCGCCGCATTCTCGTACTCGGGACCGTCGACGGTGACCATGTCGCCCTTGTAGGGGCCGGTCTTCAGTACGAGGCCGTCGGCGCCCTTGGCGCAGGCCATGGAGCAGCCGTACCAGCAGCCATCTACGGTGTGCTGGGTGCAGCGCTGCTGCCAGTAGCTGGAGTCGATCTTGTGGACGTCCGGGTGCGACCCGTACTGGAAGTTGTGGACGGGCAGCAGGTCGTAGGCGTCCATGATCTCCACGATGTGCGCGGTGCCATTGCGGCGCATCATGCACTGCGTGCCGTCGTTCTCGCGCATCTCCTTGTGGAATTTGATGCCGGTCTTGGCGATGGTCTCGGGATCCGCCGGGTGGTTGAGGTCGCCCGCCACCTTGGGCCCGCGCACCACCAGGGCGCGAATGCGCTTATCCCGGAAGACGGTGCCGATGCCGCCGCGCCCGGCCTGCTTGAAGCGGACGCACTTGCGGCGGCGGTCGTAGAAGGAGAAATTGAGCATGCCGATGAGGCTGTGCTCGGCCGCCGCACCCGTGGACACGACGGAGATGTTGGGCAGGTCCTTCTCGTTCTCCGCGTACATGTGGGTGAGCACTTCCGCCAACACATGGCTGTCCACGGGGTCTTTCGGGGCCTCCTCGATGCGGATGATTCCTTTCACGCCATCGATGAACAGGATGATGTCCTTGTCGGATTTACCCTGGAGTTCCAAGCCGTCGAAGCCCGAGAACTTGAGCAGGGGGCCGTAGAAGCCACCCACGTTGGAGTCGATGGGGATGTCCGTCTGCGGCGACAGGCTCACCACCAGCGACTTGCCCGTGCCGGCGTACTGGGTCATGCCGGCCACAGGCCCGGGGCTGATGATGATTTCGTTCTCGGGATCGTTCCACCGGGTGGTGGGCTTCACGGCGTTCCACAGGTGGTAGAGGCCGAAGCCGCGGCCGCCGATGAAGACATCTTTCATCTGCTGGGTGACGGGCTTCTCCGTGATCTCAAGAGAGCCCACGTTCACGTAGAGGGTGCGGTTGGTGTAGCCCTTGTCGGGCAGGCTGGGCGTGTAGGTGATCTCCTTCAGCACCTTGTGCGCGGCCTTGATGGCGGCGAGGCCGTCCAGGTAATCCGTGCGCTGGGTGTAGTCGATGTCCATCACTTTGCTGGGATCGAAGACGAGTTGGCTCATGGGATTCCCTTTCTCAGATGATCCGGACGGCCGGCTCGGGGACGTCCACGATGGAGAGGGCCCCGTGGGGGCAAACCTTGACGCAAATACCGCAGGACGTGCACTTGTGGGGGACGATCCAATCGGGGTTCCGCATGAAGGCGTCCTTCTCGCAGAAGCCGATGCACATGTAGCAGCCCACACAGAGCTGCTTGTCGATCATCACGACGCCCAGCTTGTTGCGCTTGAGGGCTTCCGACGGACAGACCACGACGCAGTCGCCGCACTGATCGCAGAGGATGGCCTTGCCGCCGCCCTCCTCGTAGGCCTTGATCTGGAGGGCCGCCTGGGCGGGATCGTCCACCTTGAAGACCTTGATGGCGCACTCCATCTCGCACTCGTGATTGCAGTTGCGCCCTGCATCGCACTTCTGGAAATCGATCACCAGCTGTTTCATGGCTCGAAGGCCTCCGGTCTCGGACCCGTTGACTACACGTCAATCAGGGATGGCCATGCCACCCCAGATGTGAGGCTAGTCCGGGCCCGGACCCCCGGCAATGGACGCGGGTCACACTTCGCCGTCGAGGCCCTCCCGGCGGATGAGGTGGGCGGCGGTGGCCTTGAAGGAGGCCACGATGGAACCGCCCGGGGCAAGCCCCAGTTCTGCCAGGGATTGCGCGGTCACGTAGGCCGCCAGGAAGAAGCCGCAATCCAGCTCCACCTTGAAGAAGGGGCCCCGGGGGAGGACCTTGGCGACGGTCCCGGGGAAGGCATTCCGGGCGCTGCTGGTTTTGTCGGTTTGTAAAGACAGGGCCACGTTCTCGGGGCGGACGCCCACCAGGACCGTCTGGCCGGGCCGCGCTTCGCCGATGGCCAGCACTTCGTGGCCGCCCAGGCCCTTGCCGAGGCGCAGGGTCAGCAGGCCCTCGCCGCTGGCGGTCACCTGCCCCTTGAGGAGGGTCTCCATGCCCACGAAGGCCGCGACGAAGGGGTCCTGCGGATGGTTCATGACCTCCCGCAGGCCCCCGATCTGGAGGAGGGTGCCTTCCTTCATCACCGCCAGCCGGTGCGCCAGGCGTGCGGCCTCGCCCTGGTCGTGGGTCGAGATCACGGCGGTGCTGCCCGTCTCGGCGAGGATGTGGCCCAGATCGTCAAGCAGGCCCTCGCGGGCGGGCGCGTCCAGGGAGGCGAAGGGCTCGTCCAGGAAGAGGATCTCCGGGCCCAGGACGAAGGCGCGGGCCAGGGCGGTGCGCTGGGCCTCGCCGCCGGAGAGCTGCCGGGCCGGGCGCGCGAGCAAGTGCCCGATGCCCAGGCGCTCCGCCCAGGCCTGCACGGCGGGCTCCCGAACCGCGGCCGGCACGCCACGGAGCTTGAGGCCGGCGGCAATGTTCTGGGCCACGGTGGCGTCGAAGAGGAGCGGATCCTGAAAGACCATGGTCATACGGCGCCGGTAGGCCTCGCGCTCCGACCGGGCGCCCAGTTCCGTGCCCTGGAAGCGGAGGCTTCCCCCGGAGAGGGGCAGGAGGCCCGCCAGGGCCAGCATCAGCGTGCTCTTGCCCGCGCCGTTGGGTCCCATGAGGGCCAGGACCTCGCCGGCACGCAGATCCAGCACGGGGACGTCGAGAACCTGGACGCCGCCCCGGTGGACCTTCAGGCTCCGCGCCTCCAGGACGGCCGCGCGGCTCATCGGGGCCGGTTCCGCTGCTGCAGGTGCGTGAGCAGGGCGTTCACCGTGAAGGCCAGGACCAGCAGGAGGATGCTGAGCGCGAAGGCCACCTCGAAGTTGCCCTTGCTGGTCTCCATGACCGTGGCCGTGGTGAGCACCCGCGTCTGGCCCTTGATGTTGCCGCCCACCATGATGGACGCGCCCACCTCGGAAATGACGCCGCCGAAGCCGGCCATGACGGCGGCCAGCAGGGGCAGGCGGGCCTCCTTCAGGAGCAGCCACACCATCTGGGGCCGCGAGGCGCCCAGGGCCAGGATCTGCAGCCGCAGGCCCGGCGGCAGGTGCTGGAGGGCCGAGAGGCTGATGCCCGCGATGATGGGCGACGCGATGACAGCTTGGGCCAGGATCATGGCCGAGGGCGTGTAGAGGATCTCCAGGAAGCCCAGGGGTCCGTTGCGCCACAGCAGCACCGTGACGAAGAGGCCCACCACCACGGGCGGCAGGCCCATGCCCGTGTTGAGGAGGGCGATGACCAGCCGCTTGCCCGGGAATTCGTTGAGGGCCACGGGGATGGCGATGCCCAGGCCGATCACTAGGCTGATGAGGGTGGCCAGGCCCGACACCTCGAGGGAGAGCAGGGTGATCCGGAGGACCTCGGGATCCAGCGCGAGCAGCAGCTCCAGCGCCTTCCGCAGGCCCTCCCAGATCAGGTCCATAGACTCCTATTCTTGCTCGAGGAAGGGAAACTTGAGGTCCCGGGGCGGCGTGAAGCTCTCCTTGATGGTGCGCGGAGAGGTCCAGCGGATCAGGTTAAGGAAGCTGCCCGCCTTGTCGTTGGTGCCCGAGGCGCGGGCGCCGCCAAAGGGCTGGTGGCCCACCACGGCGCCGGTGGGCTTGTCGTTGATATAGAAGTTCCCGGCCGTGTTGGCCAGGGCCTCCGTCAGCTGGTTGATCACGTAGCGGTCGCGGGCGAAGATCGCCCCGGTGAGGGCGTAGGGAGAGGTCTCGTCCAGCACCTTCAGTGTCTCGTCCAGCTTGGTGTCGTCGTAGACGTAGATGGTGAGCACCGGCGCGAAGATCTCCTCCTCCATGGAGACGAACTTGGGGTTCGTGGTGAGGATGATCGTGGGCTCCACGAACCAGCCCTTCGACTTGTCGCCCTTGCCGCCCACGAGGATCTCGGCATCCTTGGCCTGCTTCGCCAGCTCGATGTACCTCATGGCGTTGTCGAAGGAGGCCTCGTCGATGACGGCGTTGAAGAAGTTGCGGAAGTCGCGCACATCGCCCATGCGGATCTCGGCCATCAGGGTGAGCAGGCGCGCCTTCAACTCGGGCCAGCGGGAGGCCGGCGCGTAGACACGGGAGCACGCGGAGCACTTCTGGCCCTGGTACTCGAAGCTGGCGCGCACGATGCCCGCGGCGGTCTCGTCCACGTCGCCGGAGGCGTGCATGAACACGTAGTCCTTGCCGCCGGTCTCGCCCACGATGCGGGGGTAGCCCTTGTAGCGCTCCAGGTTGCCGCTGATGGTCTTCCACATGCTGTTGAAGACGTTGGTGGAGCCCGTGAAGTGGAGGCCCGCGAAGTTGGGGTCCTCCAGCGCGATCTTGCCGATCATGGAGCCGCGGCCGGGGATGAAGTTGATGACACCGTCCGGCAGGCCGGCCTCCTTGTAGAGCTGCATGAGGTAGTAGTTCGACAGCACGGAGGTGGAGGCAGGTTTCCACACCACGGTATTGCCCATGACGGCGGGGGCCGTGGGCAGGTTCGCGGCGATGGCCGTGAAGTTGAAGGGCGTCACGGCGAAGACGAAGCCCTCGAGCGCACGGTAGTGGACGCGGTTCCACACGTGCGGATCGGAGATGGGCTGCTGCTTGTAGATCTCCTCCATGAACTTCGCGTTGTAGCGGAAGAAGTCCGCCGTCTCGCAGGTGCTGTCGATCTCCGCCTGGTAGGCGCTCTTCGACTGGCCGAGCATCGTGGCGGCGTTCAGGATGTAGCGGTACTTCCCGGAGATGAGGCTGGCCACCTTGTGGAAGATGGCGGCGCGATCCTCCCAGGGTGTGGCTTCCCAGTCCTTCTTGGCCGCCATGGCGGCGTCGATGGCCAGGCGCACTTCCGCCTCGCCCGCCTCGTGGTACCGCGCCAGCACGTGCTGGTGGTCGTGCGGGCAGACGGCCTTCTGCGTCTTTCCGGTGCGGACTTCCTGGCCGCCGATGATCAGCGGGATATCCAGTTCGAGGTTGAACTGGCGCTCGAGTTCAGCCTTCAGGAGGGCGCGCTCTTTGGAGCCGGGGGCGTAGGGGAGGATGGGCTCGTTGTGGGATTCAGGCAGGCTGAAGATGGCGTTGGACATGGGGTTCCCTCCGTCCGGCAGGCCTATTCCGGCTTGCCGGCATCAGGAAAGAATAACGGTGATCCAAAGGTTCCAATTCCGAATTCTTTGATCAGAGTCTGCACATCTTTCGACACCATGAAGTCAGCAAAGGCGCGGCCTCCGGGAGTGTTCACCTTGGGATGCCGCGCTGGGTTGACTTCGATGACATGGTAGACATTCAGGAGAGCGGCATCGCCTTCGCTGAGGATCTCCAGGCCGAGTTTTTTGCGCAAGGCCAGGTAGGTTCCTCGATCTGACAATGTGTAAGCCCGCTTTTCGGCAGCCACGGCCAGGGTCTGCCCCATGCCGAGGCCAGTCTGCTGGTACCACGCTTGGCCCTCGGGTTTGAGGCCGGCCGCAGCCCAGAGCTTCTTCTCCTGGGCGTGGGTGCCGGAGTTGTCGCCCCGGGAGATGAAGAGGGCGTGGCCCGCGGTGATGGCCTGGAGCGCCGCCACGGCGCCCTTCCCGCGCAGGTGGGCGGGGTCCCCGGCGGGGCCAAGGAGGACGAAGTCGTTGTGCATGACGATACGGCGGTTCACGCCGGAGCCTTCGGCCATCAGGGCCTTTTCCGCGTCCGGCGAGTGCACGAGCAGCACGTCCGCCTCGCCCTTCTTCCCCATGGCGAGGGCCTGGCCCGAGCCCACGGCGATGGTCTTCACCACGTAGCCCGTCTGCTTCTCGAAGCGGGGGACCAGCTCATCCAGCAGGCCCGAGTCCTGGGTGCTGGTGGTGGTGGCGAGGATGACGGCCTTCGTGATTGGGGGCCCAGCCTGAAGGCCCACGCAGGCCAGGGCGGCGACCAGCAACCAGTTGCACCCGGGGAATCTTGAGGTCCGCATGGGAGCCTCCTCTGCGATGGTTCCGTCAGGATACAACGATGGGAGAGGTCCGGGGGGCCTGTCTGGCCGATTTGTGACGTCAGTCCAGCAGCCGCTTCCGGAAGGCCCGGACGTCGGCCTCGATGGCGGTGGCGGCCTTGGCCTGAATCTCCCGGAAACGCTTCAGGGCTTCTTCCCCGATGGGGGTCAGATGGGCGCCACCGCCCTGGGCGCCCCCCTTGGCCGCCAGCACCACCGGGGACCGGAAGCACTGGTTCATCTCGTCCACCAGCAGCCAGGCCTTGCGGTAGCTCATCTCCAGCAGGCGCGCGCCGGCCGAGATGGAGCCGGTCTGCCCGATGGCCTCCAGGAGGTCGGCCTTGCCCTGGCCGATGGCGATGTCACTGCCGTAGGCGATGCGGATGCGGATGGAGGCGGCGGGAGAGGCGGGTTTGGCCATGGGGATCTCCGTCGGGGCCATTTCAGCACGAAGCCCAGCCATCGGACTCTGCTAGAAGGGAAGCATGGAACCCGTGCCCCAGGACAGACCCGCGCCGCGCACCCTCCTCCAGGTCCTCTGCCCGGAGTCGCCGCGGCACTTCCCCTGGGCGCGGCCTGCCCAGCTGGTGTTGCGCAGCCTCCACATCGCGGCCATGGCGCTGGTGCTGGGCGCCATTCCCTTCGGGGCGGACTTCCAGGCCCTCCGGGTCCCGATCCTCCTCACCGTGGCCACGGGTGCGCTGCTCTTCGCCATCGACCTGGCCCGGGACGCCGCCATCCTTACCCAAGGCAGCGGCGTGGCCGTGGTGGTGAAGCTGGCCCTGCTGGGCCTGGGGGTTCTGCAGCCTGCCTCACGTCTGCCCTGGTACCTGGCCGCCACCCTGGTCGCCTCGGTCGGCTCCCACATGCCCGGGGCCTGGCGGCACTTCTCCTTCCTCCAGTGGAAGGTGATCAAGCATCCGGATTGAGGCCATGACCACTCCCGCCGAAGCCCTCCAGTCGATCCTCACCCGCGTGGCGCCCCTGCCACCGCGCACCCTGCCGCTGGCGGAGGCGCTTGGTCTGGCTGCGGCCGAGGCCATCACCTCCACCGAGCAGGTGCCCCCCTTCACCAATTCCGCCATGGACGGCTACGCGGTGCGGGCCGGGGACCTGGCCGAAGCCTCACCGGAGCACCCGGTCCGCCTACGCGTGCTGGGAGACCTCGCAGCCGGGGCCACGGCGGACCAGGCGGTGGCTGCCGGGACGGCCTGGCGCATCATGACCGGCGCGCCCCTGCCGGAAGGGGCCGACTCGGTGGTGCCCGTGGAGGACACGGAACGGGGCGCGGACTGGGTGGAGGTCCATCGGCCGCTCCGGAAGGGCATCCACATCCGCCTGGCCGGTGAGGACATCCAGGCGGGCCTGGCGCTGGTGGGGGCCGGCCGCGCGCTGCGCCCCGGTGACCTGGGCGTCCTGGCTGCTGTGGGGCTCCAGGCCGTGGTGGTTCATCCAAGGGCGCGCGTGGCCGTGCTCACCACGGGGGATGAGCTGGTGGATGCCTCCGAACGGCCCGGCCCGGGCCAGATCCGCGACGCGAACATCCACGCCATCTGCGCCCAGGTGGCGGACTGCGGGGCCATTCCCATCCCCTTCGCGCGAGTGCCGGACGATCGGGCCACGCTGGCAGGTGTGCTCCGCGAGGCCCTGCGGGCCGACGCCATCCTCACCACCGGCGGCATCTCCGTGGGGGACTACGACTTCGTGAAGGCCATCCTGGAGGAGCTGGGCGCGGAGCGCGTCTTCTGGAAGGTGGCCCAGAAGCCCGGTGGACCACTGGGGTTCTGGAGGCTGGGCGAGAAGCCCATCTTCGGCATTCCGGGCAATCCTGTGGCCGCCATGCTGATGGTGGAGGAGTACGTGCGGCCCGCTCTGCGCCGCCTCATGGGGTTCTCCGCGCTGCACCGCCCCGTGGCGGAGGCCGTGCTGGAAGATGGCTGGAGCGGCAAGGCCGGCGATCACCGCACCACCTTCCTGCGCGTGGTGGCCCGCCGGGAAGGGGGCCACCTTCTGGCGCGGCTCACGGGGCCCCAGGGCTCCGCCATCCTCTCGTCCATGCTCCACGCCAACGCCCTGGCCGTGATCCCGCCCGGCGTGGACCGTGTGGAGCCGGGCGGCGCCGTGATGCTTCATCTCACCGAGCTGGCGGAAGATCACTGATTCCCAGTGAGTGATCAAAGAGAGGAAAGGCCTCTTTCACCACCAAGGCACCAAGGAAAGCCAAGAACTGCAAAAGCACAGGTCTTGGCTTTTCTTGGTGCCTTGGTGTCTTGGTGTCTTGGTGGTGATCCTTGTCTTTGAGGGCGAGGCTGGAGAGCTACATTGGTGCTACAACTGCGCGGGGAGGACGCCATGGCCATCCGCGTGGTGCGACTGGGGACGCCGAGGGTGCCGGGGGAGGGCCTGCGGATCGGCACGGTGCGCCGCCCGCCTCGGGGCGTGCCCAAGGCCGAGTTCGCCTCGCGCGACTTCTACGACGTGTGGCTGCCGGAGGCGGCGCCAAGCGAGGAGCTGGTGAAGCAGGCCCAGGCCGCCGAGAGCGAGAAGGACTGGGCGGCCTTCAAGAAGAAGTACCGGGCGGAGATGGGCCATCCCGAGAAGGCCCGGCTCCTGGACCTGCTGGCGGCTTTGTCCCACCGGACGGACCTGGCCGTGGGCTGCTACTGCGAAGACGAGGCCCGCTGCCACCGCTCCGTGCTGCGCGAGCTGCTGGCGGAGCGGGGCGCGGTCATTCGCTGAGGGCGTTCGATTACAAATTGGGAAATGCGGACACCTCGCCATGCGAGACTAAGGCGATTCCGAGGGATTCATGGACGCCAAACCTTCTTTTCGCGAGAAGTACTCCTTTCCTGCCAGCTACTGGAACGCCAACCTCACGGAGTTGTTCGAGCGGGCCGCCTACTACTCCATGGCCAGCTTCATCGTCATCTACCTGGGGCGGCTGGGGCTCGGCGACTACTGGCCCAGCACGCTGAACGGCGTGCTCTGGTTCCTGGTCTACTTCCTGCCCATCCTCAGCGGCACCATCGCGGATCAGATCGGCTTCCGCCGCAGCCTGCTCCTGGCCTGCGTGCTGCTGGTGGGCGGCTACTTCCTCATGGGCTATCCCGTCTGGTTCGGCGGGCAGACCCTATCTCTGCAGGCCGGGAAGGAGGTCACGGCGGGCATGGGCGTGATGGTGCCCGTGGCGGCAGCCATCGTGCTGGTCGGCATCGGCGGCTCCTTCGTGAAGCCTTGCATCGCCGGCACCGTGCAGCGCACGCACCTGGGCAAGGCCACGCTCGCCTTCGCCATCTTCTACATGGTCATCAACATCGGCAGCGTGTTCGGGCGCCTCACGGCCTTTTTCGTACGCACGAAGCTCGGCAAGCTCGACACCATCTTCCTCGTGTCCATGGCGGCTTCAGTGCTGGCCTTCCTGGTGGTGGCGCTGCGCTACCGGGATCCCGAATCCACGGTGGATCCCGGCAAGCCCCGGCGCACCATCCCCGAGATCTTCTTCGGCATGTTCAAGGTGCTGGGCAGCGGGCGATTCGCGTTGTTCCTGCTGGTGAGCAGCGGCTTCTACTTCATCTACAACCAGGTCTACAACGTGCTGCCGCTCTACGTGAAGAAAACCGTGGAGCTGAGCCCGGCCATGGACCTCTACACCATGGCCAATCCCATCACCATCGTGCTGTTCCAGCTGCTCATCACCAAGCTCTTCGGCAAGATACCGCCCATCAAGTCCATCATCGTGGGCACGGTGATCATCGGCCTTGCCATGCTCATCAACGTGGCGCCGCTCTACATGGCGGGTGGCGTGACCATGAAGCTTTGGCTCCCTCTGGGCAGCCTCTTCATCGTGATGACCGTGGCCCTCATTGCCTTTGGCGAGCTGTTCGCCTCGGCCCGTCTCTACGAGTACATCGGCTCCCTGGCCCCCAAGGGGCAGGAGGGGCTCTTCCTGGGCTACTCGAACCTGCCCATGGCCATTGGCAGCCTGGTGGGCGGCCCCGCCGGCGCCTGGCTGTTCAACAAGGTGATGTGCGCCGGTGCCGTGACCCAGCCGGACGGCCTCCTGAAGCTGGACCCCAAGGCCGCCGCCACCGGCTGGATCATCCTCACCCTCTTCGGCCTGGGCAGCGCGCTCAGCCTGTGGTTCTACAACCGGTGGCTGCAGAAGCAGGGCTGAAATAGCAAAGAACTGATGTAAGCGGAGGAGAGCGGAGGACGAGAGGAAAGCGGAGAAGGATCGGCCAATCTTTTCTCTGCTCTCCTCCGCCCTTCGGCTCTCCTCCGCTTATTAAATTCTTTTTGAGTGATAATGGACCCTCGCTCCGAGGCTCCCATGTCCAAGAAGGAAACGCCGCTCTTCCCCCTGCGCAAGGGCCTGCACACGCGGCAGGCGCATGTGGACCTGCCCGCGGGCACCTTCGAGGAGGAGCACGCGCGCCAGGGCTTCTATGGCCGCACCACGCACCTCTATCGCCTGCATCCGGTCACGGATTGGACGCGCATCGAGGGCCCCCTGCGCCCCCACAGTTACGACTTGAACCCGCTGGTGGATTCGGCAGATGCCAAGGTCCGGGCCTCCAGGTTCGGTTCGGTCGAAACCGCCTTCGCGCCCATATGCATCCTGCACAACGGGGACGTGGCCCTGCACTGGGTGGCCCCCGCGGCCATGGACTTCTTCTACCGCAACGCCGATGGCGACGATGTCTACTACATCCACGCGGGCGCCGGGAAGCTGGAAACGACCTTCGGCGTGATCCACTACGCCACGGGCGACTACCTGGTGATTCCGCGCGGCACCACCTACCGCTTCCTTCCGGATTCAACCCCGCAGCGCTACCTGCTCATCGAAAGCTTCAGCGAGGTCACCATCCCTGATCGCAACCAGCTGGGCCCGAACGCCATCTTCGACCCCGCCATGATCGACACGCCGGAGCTGGAGCCCTACGACGCGACACCGCGGGAGTGGGCCGTCCACATCAAGCGCGAGAGCCAGATCACGAAGGTGTTCTACCCCTTCAACCCGCTGGACGTGGTGGGCTGGAAGGGCGACCTCACGGTGTGGCGCATCAACGTGAAGGACATCCGGCCCGTCATCAGCGCCCGCTACCACCTGCCGCCCAGCGCGCATAGCACCTTCCTCGCGACCAACTTCGTCATCTGCTCCTTCCTGCCCCGGCCCTTCGAAGAAGAAGAGGGCGCCATGCGCGTGCCCTTCTTCCACTCCAACATCGACTACGACGAGGTGCTGTTCTATTCCGCCGGCCACTTCTTTTCGCGGGACGGCATCGGCGCCGGCATGATGACCTGGCATCCCCAGGGCATCCACCATGGGCCGCACCCCAAGGCCATCCCCCTCAGCCGCACCAAGGACCGCACGGACGAGGTGGCCGTCATGGTGGACGCCTTCCGGCCGCTGAAGGCCACGCCCGCGGCGGAGCTGATGGAGAACGTGAACTATTGGGCTTCGTGGAAGTAGCGCCAAACCTAGGAGACAACTTCATGAAATGGGCTGTCATCGTCGTCCGGAGCCTGATGGGGCTCTTGTTCCTGTTCACGTCCATCACGTTCCTGTTCAAGCTCATCACGCCGCCACCACCCACAGGCGCCATGAAGACCTTCAGCGACGGCCTGATGGCCTCCCGCTACCTCATGCCCACCGTGAAGGTCATCGAGCTGGCCTGCGGCCTGGCCTTCCTGTCGGGACGCTTCGTGCCCCTGGCCACGGTGCTGATCGCGCCCATCATCGTGAACATCGTCCTCGTCCACGCTTTCCTGGGCCCGGAAGGGCTGCCCCTGGCCATCTTCCTCGTGCTGGCCAACTGCTTCCTGGCCTACCACCACCGGGAAAGCTACAGGCCCCTGTTGCGGGCTTAGCCTTCACCGGATGCCGACGTGGGCGCGCACGGAGTCGATGAGCTTTACCGTGTCGTAGCCCAGGCCATCCTTGAAGACCGTCACAACGTTCTCCAGATCCCCGATCTTCGTCGAGGGGTCGCCCTTCACCACCACCAGGTCCGCCTGTTTGCCGGGAGCGAGGGTGCCGATGCGGTCGATGCGGCCCAGGAAGGCGGCGCCGTTGGCCGTGGCGACGTGGATGGCCTCCACAGGGGTGAAGCCCGCCTCCACCAGCAACTCCAGCTCCCGGTGGTCGCCGAAGCCCGGCAGGACGCCCCCCATGCCCGTGGGATCGGGCCCGGCCAGCAGCAGGCCGCCTGCCTTCACGAAGGCCAGCTCGAAGGCCATCTCCTTCCTGAGGAGCTGCTCGGCGCGGCCGTTCGGAACCGCGGGGACCCGCGCCCGGGCTGCCAGGTAGCTGGCCTTGGATTCCGCGGACATGGCCGCGAGCATTCGGGCCTGGAGGGGCGGCCGCCCGGGCACGCCCAGCTCGAAGACCGGCAGGGTGGAGGTGACCGCCACCTTCTTCGCCACCAGCGCCCGGATGAGACCCTGCACCTCGGGCCCCGCCACGTCGAGCTTGAGCCAGGAGCCCCAGGACGCGGAGACCGGCGGGGCCACGTCCGGCTGCTTGCCGGGCGTGAATTCCGTGTCTGTGTACACGGGGCCATGCTCGAAGTCGTCGATGCCCAGGGCCAGGGCCTCGGGCCAGGTGATGGAGCCCAGGTGGCCCGTCACCTTGAGGCCGCGCTTGTGGGCCTCCTCGATGGCAGCGCCCAGATCGGCCCGGGTGATGTTCATGTAGGCCTTGAAGGAGGTGACCCCGGCGTCCGCCCAATAGGCCACGAAGCGACGGGCATCCTCGGGGCCGCGCAGGCCGTGCATCTGGGGCGTCATGGGCTCGAGGCCCTCGAGGTAGGGTCCCGTCACTTCCATCTTCGGGCCGGGCATGAGGCCCGCGTCGATCTGCCGCTTGAGATTCAGGTCGGTGTAGGGCTCCAGGCTGCCGGTGGTACGGATGGTGGTCACGCCGCAGGCCAGGTAGAGGCGCGGGGCCGAGAAGGCGATCTCCGCGAAGAGTCGCCCGGGTGCCACGGGCGCACCCTTCTCGTCACTGTGGATGGAGTGGGTGTAGAAGAGGTGGTTGTGCATGCCCACCAGGCCCGGGATCACGGTGTGCCCGGTGAGGTCCAGCATCTGGGCCTCCTTCGGGATCGCCAGCCTGGACGCCGCACCCATGGCCTCAATGCGGCCGTTCCGCAGGACCAGGGCCTGGTCCTCGAGGGCGGGCGCGCCGGTGCCATCCACGACCCGGACATGCACCAGCGCCACCACCGGGGCGTCGACCTTGAGAAAGGAGCGGACCTCGGAGGAAAGGGCCTGAGTCCGGGCCGGGAGCGCGCAGAGCAGGAAGGCGGCAAGGAGGCTTGCGTGGCGCATGGAATGCTCCTTGGGTCGAGACAGCCACGCTACTGGCGCCCCGGGGGACAGGCAAGGGAATTCGGGGCCCGGGCCTTGGTAGCCTGGAGGCAGGAGATGGCCGCATGGTTCTCGTCGATGGGATGTTCAGTTTCCTTCAGCCCTCGCCCGGAGGGGCCTCGCAGCATGCGGGCCGGTTCCTGGCTTGGATGGAGCGGACCGGCTGGGAGAAGCTCCAACACCTGTTGCTGGTGGCCCTGGCCGGCCTGGCCTTGCTGCTGGCCGTGAAACTGGTCACCCGCGCCGTCCGCCGCGCCGTGGACGATGGCAACGACAAGGTGACCACCGATGCTGAGCGCCGGGCGGAGACCCTCGGCAGCGTGCTCACCAATACCGCCCGCGTGGCCGTGGTCGCGTTCCTCCTGCTGATGGTGCTCTCGGAATTCGGGGTGAACATCGGGCCCCTGGTGGCCGGCGCCGGCATTGCGGGCGTGGCCCTGGGCTTCGGCGCCCAGAGCCTGGTGAAAGACGTCATCAGCGGCTTCTTCCTTCTGCTGGAGAACCAGTTCGGCGTGGGCGACATCATCAACGTGGACGACCGGCACATCGGCACCGTGGAGCGCATGACCCTGCGCGTGACCCAGCTCCGCGATTCGGAGGGCCGCGCCCACTTCGTGCCCAACGGCTCCATCGTGCGCGTGGTGGTGCTCTCCAAGGACTTCGCCCGGGCCCGGGTGGAGGTGGAGGTGGGCTACGACACGGACCCCGACCGGGCCTTCGAGGTGCTGAAGGAACTAGGCCGAAAGCTCCACGAGGACCGGCCCGACCAGGTGCTGGAGCCTCTGGAAGTGAAGGGAGTCGAGATCCTCGGGGCCAGCGGCTTCACCATCCTGACCCTTACCAAGACCGCGCCCGGCGCCCAGTGGGAGGTGGCCCGGGAACTGCGCCGCCGCACCCTGGTGGCCTTCCGCGAGGCCGGCATCGACATCCCGTACCCCCAGCGGGTGGTGCACCACCGCGGCGTCCCCGGGCCGGACCTCGATAGCTAGGCCCGCAGCCGCAAGGCGGCCAGCCTCCAGGCTTCATCCAGGTCATGCCTGGCCAGGGCCACCTGCATGGCCAGTTCCAACCCCTCGGAATCCGCTGGATCGCCAGCGCGCCCTTGCATGGCGGCCAGGTCTGGCAGGCCGGGGCTGTTGGCCAGCTGGCCCAGGTCGTTGGCCGTGAGGATGCGGCTGTGCTTCAGGGCCTCGGGCAAGGCGTCGTAGCCCAGGGGCTTCCCGGCGGGCTTGGGCACCTGGAACACCGCCGCGCCGCTGGCCCGGGTGTAGAAGGCACCGCCGTTGCGGCCGATGAGGTCCAGCGCGTCGGGATGGAGAAGGCCATCCACGAAGCAGTCCTCCCGCACGTGGAAGGCCAGCACCTCGCCGATGAGCATGAGGCCGGAACCTGGACCCGTGCCCAGCTCCACCACCTGCTGCAGCCGGCACTCCATCTGGAAGGGGCTCTCCGCCACCAGGGCGGGCTGGACGATCCGCGCCGGCAGCGGCGTGAGACCGCTCTTGGGGAACTCGTCCACGCCGTCGGGCCACTCGGCGCTGGCCACGTTCATGGGATGCAGCATGGCGTGGCTCACGGCGGCGATGACGAATTCCCCCGTGGCCACGGCGTTCAGGTAAGTGTGCTTCACCGTGCCGTCGCGGCCCCGCCGGTTGGGTGCGAAGGCCACCGTGGGCGGGTTCGAGCCGAAGGCGTTGAAGAAGCTGAAGGGCGACAGGTTCCGGATGCCGTCCTTCGAGATGGTGCTGGCGAGGGCGATGGGGCGCGGAGCCACGCCGCCGCAAAGGAGGGCGTTGGTCTCGATGGGCGAGAGGTCGCCGGGGAGGATGGTGCGCAGGGCCATACGCCGGCTCAGGGTTTCCCGAAGGCGACGGTCTTCCGGCCCGCGTCCGTCTCCTTGAGGAACCGGATGAGGCCTTCGCAGTAGGTGCGCTGATCGTCCCACATGGACATGTGGCTGCCGTGGGGGCAGAGCAGGAAGCTGCCGTGCTGCACCTGGGTGGAGACCCACTTCATGTGGGCGGGGTCCATGGTGTCGTAGGTGCCGCCGATGACCAGCGTGGGCATGGCCAGCTTCGGCAGGTCGGCCTTGCGGTCCCACTTCTCCAGGCGGCCCGAGGCGCCGAACTCGCTGGGCCCCTGCATGAGCACGTAGATGTCGTTGTTCGAGTGGGCGCTGGCCCGCTTGAAGGCGTCGGGCCACTCGGGGAGGCGGCAGAGGTGCTGGTTGTAGAAGTTCGGGATCAGCAGCTCCATGTAGCGGGGGTTCTCGTACTGGCCTTTGGCCTCCAGTTCCTTCACCTCCTTCACCACCGCGGGGTCCATCTGCTTGGCCAGCACCTCGGCGGCGTAGCGGTTGTAGTCGGGGATGCTCATCATCATGTTCGAGATGATCAGCCCCTTGAGGTTGGCGCTGTACTTCAGCGCGTACTCGGCGGCCAGGATGCCGCCCCAAGAGTGGCCCAGCAGGTAGAAGTTGTCTTTGTTCAGGCCCAGGGCCACGCGCACCTGTTCGACTTCTTCGACGAAGCGTTCGGTGGTCCAGAGGTCGCGGTCCTTGGGCTGGTCCGAGTAGGCCGAACCCAGCTGGTCGTAGTAGATGAACTCGATGCCCTCGGCGGGGAGGTAGCCCTCCAGGGACTCGAAGTACTCATGGGTGGAACCGGGCCCGCCGTGGAGCAGCAGCAGCTTGATGCGCGGGTTGTTCCCGAAGCGCTTGGTCCAGACCTTGAACGTGCCCTTGGGCGTCTGGATGGGGATGACCTTCACGCCGCCCTCGCGGACCTTCGCGGCATCCGCGAAGTAGGCCTTCAACGTGGGCTTCTGCGCGAGGACGGAACTCGCGGCGGTCAGCAGGCCGAGGAGGAGGGCGAAGGCGCGGTGCATGGTCACTCCGGATGGGGGGATGCCCCAGTCTAATCAGTCCCCGGCCTCGCCGCTGGGCGTGCCGGCATAGAGGTCCGGGAGCGTGCCGCCCACCAGGGTCGGGGGCACATCCACCAGCCGCTCCGGGAGGTGGGTGATGGTGTTCACCAGGCGGCCCAGGCCCTCGATCTCCAGCACCACCTCGTCGCCGGCCTTGAGCCAGAGGTTGTCGGTGACCTTCGAGCCGTTCAGCTCCAGCAGGCACCCCGTCCCCACGGTGCCGCTGCCGATGACCTCGCCGGGCTGCATCTGGATGCCGTAGCTGGTGCGCTGGAGGATCTGGGCGAAGGTCCAGTTCATGCTGTCGGCGTTGCCGTCGGACAGGCGGTGCCCGTTCACGTCGCAGGTCATGCGGGCGTGGAGCAGCTCGCCCGTGGCGGTCCGCTCCAGGTTCAGCTCGTCCTTCGTCACCAGCCAGGGGCCCAGGCTGGTGGCGAAGTCCTTGCCCTTGCAGGGGCCCAGGGAGAGCTTCATCTCCTCCATCTGGAGCATGCGGGCGCTCCAGTCGTTCATCACCATGTAGCCGAAGATGGCCGCGTCGGCCTCCTCCAGCGTGGCGTTCTTCAGGGGGCGGCCCGTGACGATGGCCACCTCCAGCTCGAAGTCCAGGCGCGCCAGGTGGTGGTCCTGCACCAGTACTTCGCCGGGGCCCGTCACGGCCAGGTGGTTGGTGAAGTAGGTGACGGGGAACAGGTCGAACTCGGGGATCATGTCCAGCCCGCGGTTGCGCCGGGCCGTGGCCACGTGCTGGCGGAAGGCGTAGCCGTCGCGCATGGAGACGGGCCGGGGCACGGGGGCCAGCAGGCGGATGGAGGCGGCCTCGATCAGCGCTGCGGAAGGTGGCGCCGCTGCGAGGGCGCGGGCCAGGGGCAGCAGCTCGTCCTGGCGGCGGATGAGGGTCAGCATGTCCACGGCCAGGCGCGGTTCGGCGGCGGCGAAGTCGAGGATGCGGCCGTCCGCCATGACGGCGCCGATCTTCTCCGCGTCGGCTTGCAGGAACGTCACCAGCTTCATCGGAATCTCCGCAAAGACACAGTGTAATGCCGGAAAAACACGACTCCTGCATCGTCATTCGCGGCGGATGGGCCGAGGTACACTTGGGCCATGCGCGCCCTCCTCCTCGCCACGACCCTCCTGCTGCCGGGAACCGCCATGACGCCCTCCGCTCCCGCGAACGCCTCCCGCCTCGTATCCCTGCGCCTGGGCCAGCTGCAGGTGTGGAAGCTGCAGGACGGGCGGATCCCCCTCGCCGCCTCGCTCCTCAAGGGCATCGATGCCGCGGAGGCCAAGCGGATGCTGGGTGGGAAGGATGCCGCGGACACGCCGGTGAACGCCTTCCTCGTGCGGATGCCGGGGCACACCGTCCTGGTGGACACGGGCATCGGCAAGGATCCCGAGGAGGACTCGGGCCACCTGGCAGAGCAGCTCGCCGCCGCGGGCGTGGCGGCCTCGGACATCGACCTCATCCTCATCACCCACGACCACTTCGACCACATCGGCGGCCTGCTGAAGGCCGATGGCACGCGTGTCTTCCCGAAGGCGGTCCTGCGCGTGGCCCGCCGCGAGCACGCCTTCTGGACCGAGGACCCCGCGCGCCTGCCCGAGCGCCTGCGGGACCGGGCGCCGAGGCTGAAGGCCCTCTTTGGGGTCTACGAGAAGGCCGGGGCCTTCCGCCCCTTCGAGGATGGCGAGGAGCTCGCCCCGGGCCTCCGGGCCATCCCGGCCCACGGCCATACGGGCGGCCACACGGTCTACGCCTTCAGCTCCGAAGGCCGTGAGCTCTGGTGCATCGGCGACCTCATCCACTTCGGCGCGGTGCAGTTCCAGCATCCGGAAGTGGGCGTCGCTTTCGACCTGGATGGGGACCGCGCCGTGAAGGTCCGGCAGGAGCTGTTCCGCGAGGCCGCCCGTCGGAAGGCGGTGCTGGCGGGCGCGCACCTGCCGCAGCTCGTGCGGATCACCCCGAAGGGCGCGGGCTACGAGGCGGTGCCCGTGCCCTGAGGCGTCTATTCGCGAGGCAGCAGGTCCAGCAGCGTCTCCGCGGCCTCGCGGATGCGCGCGGGGGGTGTGCTGAGGGGCGGCAGCAGGTAGAGGCAATCGCCCATGGGGCGCACCAGGAGGCCGTGGTCCAGGGCCTGACGGTGGAGACGCCAGCCGAAGCGGTCCTCCGTGTCGTGGGCCTCGCCCGTCGTCGGATCCACCAGGCGGCAGGCCCCGATGGTGCCCAGCACACGGGCCTGGCGCACGGCGGGATGCGCGGCCAGGGCGGTGAAGGCTGCGGTCATCGCCTCGTTCAGGGCGGCAGCGTTCGCCAGCACAGGCTCGTCGTCGAAGAGGGCCAGGCTGGCGCAGGCCACGGCGCAGGCGATCGGATTGCCCGTGTAGCTGTGGCCGTGGAGGAAGGCGCGGCCCGAGGCGGGCGTGCCCCAGAAGTGGCCGTAGATCTCTTCCGTGGCCCAGGTCATGGACAGGGGCAGGGTGCCGCCCGTGAGGCCCTTGGAGAGGCAGAGCAGGTCCGGTGCCACGCCTGCTTGCTCGCACGCGAGGAAGGTGCCGGTGCGACCGAAGCCCGTGGCCACCTCGTCGAGGATGAGGTAGACGCCGTGGGCGTCGCACTGGCCACGCAGCTCCTGCAGCAGCTCTGGCGGCCACATGCGCATGCCGCCCGCACACTGGATGAGCGGCTCGGCGATGAAGGCGGCGAGCCGCTCTCCGTGTGTGGCGAAGAAGGCGCGCAGGCCCTGGCGGGCGGCCTCCAGGCGCTCGGGCCAACCTGCGAGATCCGGCGCCAGCTCACGCCGCGGATCCTCAGGCACCTCCAGGCGTTCACAAGCCAGCAGCAAGGGCCGGAAGAGGCCGGTCATGAAGTTGTCCAGCTCGCCCACGCCCACGGCGCCGAGGGTGTCCCCGTGGTAGCCGCCGCGCAGGGCGCCGAAGCGGTCGCGGCCCTTCTGCCCCCGCTGGAGCTGGGCCTGGAAGGCCATCTTGAGGGCCACTTCCACGGCGGTGCTGCCGTCATCCGAGAAGAAGGCGCGGGTGAGGTTCGGCGGGAGCTTCGGCCGCAGCCGCACCACCAGCTCCAGCGCGGGCTCGTGGGTGAAGCCCGCGAACATGACGTGGTCGAGCTTCGCCGCCTGGCGCTCCAGGGCGCTCACCAGCTTCGGGTGCCCGTGGCCGTGCAGGCAGGTCCACCAGCTGGAGACGCCGTCCAGCACGCGTTCCCCGTTGGCCAGCAGCAGGTCGCAGCCCTCCCCGCCGATCACGGGCACCGGCGGATCGGCCTCATGCACCTGCATCTGCGTGAAGGGATGCCAGAGATGGGCGCGGTCCAGGGCGAGGCGATCAGTCCAGTCGGGGGGCAGGGGCGTCGGCATGGCTCCAGTCTAGGCCAGCCTTGTTCAGGTCTTGGGATCGCCGCGGGGGACCTCGGGGTAGAGCTTCTGGGCACACTCGGGGCAGATGCCGTGGCTGAAGTCGGCCTCAGTGTGCTCGGAGATGTAGGTCTCCAGCTGGTTCCAAGAGCCCATGTCGTCGCGGATCTTCTTGCACGACGCGCAAATGGGGATGATCCCGTGGAGCGTTTTGATGGTGTCCAGGGCGGCCTGGAGTTCCTGGGTGCGGGTGGTGACGCGCTGCTCCAGTGTGTCCTTCAGATCGTTCAGCTCGCGGAAGGAGACCCGGAGCGCATCGGTCATCTGCTGGAAGCGGTCATTGAGGTGCTGGATCTCCTCGACGCGGCTGGGGGCCAGGACCAGAGGGGCGCCCGGATCCCCGCTAAGGCGCCCGGGGAAGGCGCGGGTGGCCTCCTCCAGGCGGGCGATGGCCCCGGTGAACCTGCGGCTGAACAAATGGGCCAGGCTGATGGTCAGAAGGATGAGGAGCAAGAGCGTGCCGAGGCCCCGGATGGTGATCCGGCTCAGACTCGCGATCAGCGGGGCCAGGGGAGATTCCACGACCAACTGCCAGGGGAGTTGCGGGCTCAGGAGCCCCTCCTGGACGAGGCAGGACTCACCCCACCGCTGCATGGTGCTGCGCCCCGGCCGGGACGGGGGGAGGACGTGCCAGACCCCCTCAGCGAGCCAGCGGCGCTCGCCGGGTGGTGGGGTGAAGGCCGCCATCATGGTCAGGTCCTTCCGGGTGCTGGAGACCACGTGCCCAGATCGGTCGAGGAGGGTCAGCCGGGCGTCGGCGGAATTGGCGATGATGGCGAGGAGGCCCTGGATCAGCTTGGCATCCACGATGCCGATGCAGTAGCCGTCGTACCCTCCCTTCCGGACCACGGGGACCACGAGGGAGATGACCGGCTCCGGCCGGCCGATGCGGCCCATGACCACGTCGGCCACCCAGGGCGTCAGCCTTTCGCGCAGGATCGGGATGTAAGGCCGATCGGAGAAGTTCCGTCCAAGGGTGGCGTGCCCCAGGTCATCAACCAAGGGGCTGAAGGCGATGACCTCCGCATGGACATCCAGCACGCCGGCCCGCTTGAAGGCCGGCATGGCCGTCCGGATGGCCTCCACGGCGCGCTGCAGGTCCCCCCGACGCTGGTTGGACTGGGCGGCCAGGTTCGCCAGAGTGGCGATGCTCTGATGGCGGTCCCCAATCCAGGTTTGGAGCACCTGGCGGGCCACCAAATCGAGCTCGGCGCTCTGGCGGATCAGGTCCTGCTCACCCCGGCGGACCTCCTGGCGGACGAAGACCGTCAGGTAGAGGAGGGCCGGGAAGGTCACCAGCGACACCATCGTGACGAAGACCACGGAGCGGAAGGTCGGCCGGGCCATCCTGTTCCCAACGACCCGCGCTCGCCAAGCCAGGGAGAGGATGCAGGCCAGCAGGGTGTTGAGGATGCCGTTGATGGCCTGCTTCAGGAAGACCAGCGCCGTTGCCTGGATCGGGGTCCGCAGCACGAGGTGGTAGAACACCCAGATCAGGGGGATCCCCAGGGCACCCCAGAAGAGAAGGTCCGCGAGAAGGAGATCCCACGACCGGCGCCGCACCAGCCAACCTACGAAGAGGGCCTCGCCCCCGAGGATCACCATGGCCCAGGGATGATTCCAGAGCATCCAGGTGGCGCTGCCCGCGATCAGGGCCGCCACCACGCCGGGCCCTTCGCCAAGGTGGAGGATCGCGAGCATCACGAAGACCGATCCAAAGATCAAGTCCACGTTGAAGAAGATCTCGTAGCGCAGCAGGTTGACCAGCAGCCCGGCCAGCCCGAAGAGGAGCGCGGGCAGCAATCGGTGACGGAACAAGGCTGGAGCTGGCATGGGACCCGTTCCCGCGGGAGGAAAGGCTGGACCGACGATCAATGTGGGAAGTCATCCCACCTGTGCGTGAACATCCGGAGCAGGCTCTGGCGGCTTGACTGCGCAGAGGATAGCGCCTGGATCGGTCGGAGACCCTCTGAAAGTTAGTTCAGGACGTGGACCGGGACGGGGAGGAAGCCCCGCAGGACAGACGCGTTCTCTTCCGCTGCCTCGGGGCTGGTGCCGTCGGCTCCGGGATTCAGCAGCACGCCCTCGACCCGCCACCCGCGGAGCATGAGGGCCTCGGCGCTGAGCAGGGTGTGGTTGAGGGTGCCGAGGCCGCCCAGGGCCACCAGCACGCAGGGGATCTGCAGGTCCGTGGCCCAGGCCAGGAAGTGGACCTTAGGCGCCAGGGGCACCATGAGGCCGCCCACGCCTTCCAGCAGCACCCGGCCCTCGGCGGGGCGACGGCACCAGGCGGCGGTGGCTTCCAGGTCCAGCCTGCGGCCCTCCTGCAGGGCGGCCGCCAGGGGCGACAAGGGCGCCCGCAGGAGGACGTGGCTTTCGGCGGTGATGCCCGAACCGGCCACGGCGCTGGCATCGGCTTCGGGATGATCCGGCCGGTCCACGCCCGTCTGGAAGGGTTTGCGATAGCTCACGGGACCCGAGACCGCCCAGGCCCGCGCGATTCGCGAGGATACGAACGTCTTCCCCACGCCCGTTCCGGTTCCGAGGACCCAGAGCGGGCTGGGGAGGGCATCGAGGTTCAGCATGGACTCAGGGGCCGATCAGCGGGGGGCGCCGCCCTTGTTGAGCTGGGCCAGCAGCTGCCGGGCCTGGGTGGCTTGCTCGCTGTTCGGGGCGAGGACCAGCACCTTGTTGAAGGCCTTGGCGGCTTCATCGGGCTTGTTGAGATCGCCGGCATACACGATACCGATGTTGAAGAGGCTAGGCACGTGCGCCGGGTTGATCTTGCCGGCCTTCTGGAAGTTCGCCAGAGCCTTGTCGAACTGCCGGAGCTGGCGGTACATCACGCCCTGGTCCGTGAGGATGTCAGGGTCGTCAGGCTTCAGGGCCAGGGCCTTGCCGTAGGCGTCCACGGCCTTCTGGGGCTGGTGGCTGTCGAAATAGTCGTTGCCGAGGCCCACCCAGGCGTCGTGGTTCTTGGGTTCGGCCTTCACGATGCCTTCCAGCTGGATGATGCGAGCCTGCATCTCCGCATTCGGAAGGCCCATGCCCGGTGGGATCTGACCGGGGGCCGCGGCACCAGCCGCGCCAGGGGCCATGCCGCCGCCCAGAGAGGGCGCGGGCAGGACCACTCCAGCAGCGGGGGAGGCGGCGCTGGGTGTGGCTGCATCCTTAGCGCCACTGCCGCCGACGACATAGCCCGCGAGGAATCCAGCAGCAAGACCTCCAGCCAGGGCGAACATGATGTTCCGGTTCAAATGCCACCTCCTGATGACCTTCCGGTCTCCTGGAATTCTCCCACAGGTCTTGGCCGGGATCAGACGGGTGAAGAAAATAGGCGCAAAACTCCCGGAACGAAATACTCCATGCCAGGATAATTCCAACTCTGAGTCCTGACCGAGGTAGCCGTGGCCGATGCTTCACCCCGCCCCCCCACCCTGGGCCGATACCGTGCTGCGGCCGTGCTGGTGGTCGGGGCGGTGCTTTCCCTGGTGGGGTTTTTCCTGGCCCAGGACGCCCACCATCGCCAGGTGGAGGCGCAGTTCCACGAGGCGGCCCGCGACCGCGCCGAAAGCGTGGTGCAGGGGTTCCGCCACGGTTTCGAAGATGTCCTCGTTCTCCGAAGCTACTTTGAAGCCAGCGATGATGTGAGTCGGGCGGATTTCGACGCGTTCACGGCGTCCACTCTCGCCATGCACCCCTACATCCAGGCTTTCCAGTGGCTGCCAGCGGTCGGCCCGGAAAACCGGAGCGCTCTGGAGGCGGAGGGGCGGCGCTTCTATCCTGGCTTCCACTTCTTCCGGCGCAATGAGGCGGGACAAAGCGAGCCTCTGCCCCCGCACGCGCGATTCTACGCGATCCAGTTCGTGACGCCTTTCTCGGGCAACGAGGTGACCTTGGGCTATTCGGCCGAGCACCTGGCCACCCGGCAGGAGGCGCTGGCCAGAGCCCTGCGCACCGGGGAAGTCTCTGCCAGCGGACGGATCCACCTGCTCCAGGATACGACTGCCCAGGCGGGGATCCTGGTGATGGCCGCGGTGCGGGACCGGCAAGGCCGCAATCTGGGAGTGGTGCAAGGAGTCTTCCGGGCGGGCGACCTGGTCCAGAAGTCCATCGCCATTCTGGAACCGCGGGGGGTGGACCTGTGCCTGTTGGACGACAGCGCCCCGGAAGCCGAGGCCCTGCTGCACCGCGAACCCTCGCCCCTGCCCCCGTCCGCCGCGGGCGGTTCATCCAAGCTCCGGCAGGCCCTCGGTTTCGACCTGGCCGGCCGCCGCTGGGAGGTGGTGGTGACCCCGACCCCGGGCTACTACGACCTGGGGGCTGGCTGGCGGGCGTGGAGTGTTCTGGCCGGGGGCTTCGCCTTCAGCTTGATCCTCGCGGCCTACGTGCGGGGGTTGCTGACCGGCCAGGCGCAGATCCGGACTCAGGTCGAGGCCCGGACGCGCGAGTTGGCGCTGGAGACGGAGAGCCACCGCCGGGACGCGGCGGCCCTGAGGGAGAGCGAAGCCCGGTTTCGCCATCTGGTGGAGGTGATGGGGGAAGGCATGTGGGTGGTGGACCCGGAAGGAATGACCACCTTCGTCAATCGCCGCATGGCCCAGATGCTGGGCTACTTGCCGGAGGAGATGGTCGGCCGTCCCCTGTCTGACTTCATGTTCGAGGAGGACCGGGCGGCCTCGGACCGCCACATGGCCCACCGGAGGAACGGGAATGGCGGCCAGCATGACTCCCGGTTCCGGAAGAAGGACGGTTCGGAGGTGTGGACCATCGTGACTGGCAACCCGGTGCTGGACGATGAACGGCGCGTGGTGAGCGTGCTGGGGATCATCACCGACATCACAGACCGCCGCCGGGCCGAACAGGCGCAGCTCCAGAGCCAGAAGCTGGAGAGCCTCGGCGTGCTGGCGGGCGGCATCGCGCACGACTTCAACAACCTCCTCACGGCCATCCTCGGCAACATCAGCCTCGCGCAGCTCTGTACGCCGCCGCTCTCGCCCGCGCAGCCGTACCTGGAGAACCTGGAGAAGTCCGTCCATCGCGCCACCAGCTTGACGCGGCAGATGCTCGCCTATTCCGGCCGGGGGCGTTTCACGGTCGCCCCTCTGGACCTGAACCAGGCCGTGGAGGAAATGTCCCATCTCCTGGAGGTCTCCATTTCCAAGAAGGTGACCCTGCGGTTCCAGCTCCAGTCCGGCCTGCCCGCGTTGATGGCGGAGGCCTCCCAGATCCAGCAGGTGGTCATGAACCTGGTCACCAACGCGTCAGAGGCCATCGGCGACCGGGAAGGCATCGTCTCGGTCCGCACGGGAACCCAGTCCTACGCAGAGGGGGACCTGATCCGGGACTTCCCGGGTCAGACCATCGAGCCCGGCAGCTTCCTCACCCTGGAGGTGTCGGACACGGGGCAGGGCATGAGCCCCGACATCCAGGCCCGCATCTTCGAGCCCTTCTTCACTACGAAGTTCACGGGCCGCGGGCTGGGACTGTCGGCCATGCAGGGCATCGTCCGGGGTCACCGGGGCGGCATTCGGGTCTACAGCGAGGTCGGCAAGGGCACCACGTTCAAGGTCATCTTCCCGGCCGGCCTGGAGGCGGCGCCCGCCAGGCGGGAGGAGGCTGAGCCCACGAGTTGGGTTGGGTCGGGCACCATCTTGGTGGTCGATGACGAGGAAGGTGTGCGCGCCGTGGCCGATGCGCTCCTCCGTTCCATGGGATTCGAGGTCCTTGAGGCCAGGGATGGCCAGGAGTGCCTGGACCGGTTCAAGGCCGAGGGCAGCCGGATCAAGGCCGTGCTCCTGGACCTCACCATGCCGCACATGGACGGGGTCGAGACCTTCCGCCAGCTGAGGGCCCTCGATCCTGCCTGCCGGGTGGTGCTGATGAGCGGCTACAACGAGCAGGAGGCCGTCCACGATTTCCTGGGCAAAGGCCTCGTCGCCTTCGTGCAGAAGCCTTTCCAGCGTACGGGCTTGATGCAGGCCATGCAGAAGGCGCTGGGAGGCTGACCTCCATGCGCCGGATCAGGCGCCCGGAAGTTCCAGGGCCAGGGCCTCGACGAGGGCCTGGATCTGCACGTCCTCAAGATGGGCGCCGGTGGTGATCCGCAGGCGGGCCGACCCCTCCGGCACCGTGGGCGGGCGCACGGCGCGCACATCGAAGCCGCGGGCCTGGAGACTTGTGGCCAACCGCACCGCTTCCGCATCGGGGCCCACGGGCACGGGCACGATGGCTGAGGGCTGGTCGGCCTGCCCCAAGGGGCGCCGGAGGTGCGCGGCGTGGGCCAGTGCCCGCTTCCGCCGCCAGGGTTCCGCCTGGGCGATGCGCAGACCCTCCAGGGCCGCGCCGAGGACGGGCGGGGGCAGAGCCGTGGAGAAGATGAAGCCCCGAGCCGTGTTGAGCAGGTGCTCCCGCAGCAGGGCGTCGCAGCAGACGAAGGCCCCGAAGGCGCCCAAGGCCTTCCCAAGCGTGCCCATGACCAGGGGCACCCGGCCGTGGACACCCTGGAGCTGGGCCAGGCCCGCGCCGTTCGCGCCCAGCAGGCCCGTGGCATGGGCTTCGTCGATGAGGAGCAGGGCGCCGTGGCGGTCGCAGAGGTCCAGCAGGGCCGGCAGGTCCGCCGCGTCACCATCCATGCTGAACACGGCGTCCGAGGCCACCAGGGCCAGGGCCTCCGCAGGGACGGAGGCTCGCCAGGCGGCGAGCTGGGCCCCGAGGTCCACCAAGTCCAAGTGCCGGTAGATGCCCAGATGGGCGCCCCCGGCGCGGGCCATGCGGCAGCCGTCCACCAGGGAGGCGTGGTTGAGGGCATCGGAAAAGACGGCATCGCCAGGGCCCACCAAGGCGGGGAGGAGCGTGGCATTGGCTTGGAAGCCCGTATTGAAGAGCAGGCAGGCTTCAGTCCTCTTCCACTGGGCGAGGGCGGCTTCCAGCTCGTCATGGAGGGGCGTGGTGCCCCGGAGGAGACGGGCACCGCCCGCGCCGGACCCGTGGTTGCGGGCGGCCGCGGCGGCCGCCTCGGCCAGGCGCGGATCCCGGCGCAGGCCCAGGTAGTCGTTGGAACAGAAATCCACCCCTCCAGCCGGATGGATGGCCCGGTCCCGGCCCAGGGCTCGGCGGTGTTCGGCCTGGTGCCAAAGGCGTTGCCGCCAGGGGGAGGGGAGCATGGAACCTCAGGGTCCTTGGAGGCAGGGTAAGGGTGGGGGAATGTTAGGATCTGAGGGGGATCCACCGCGGATCCCCCTTGGAGCGTGGCATGGATTATCAGCAGTCGTGGCAGGGAGCTTCCACCGGAGCACAATCCCGCGTCGATTTTGTCCGAAGCGTCTACCTGTGGCTCATGGGCGGGTTCGCCGTGGCGGCTCTGGGGGCCCTCAGCGCCCCCTTGATCGGCAATGCCCTGATTTCGGTGGCGGGCCGCTTCTGGTTCTGGGTCCTCTTCGGCGTCCAGTTCGGGTCGCTGATGTTCGCCTCCCGGGTCAGCCGGCGGAAGCCCCTCAACCGGGTGGCCTATGTGCTGTTCACCTTCATCTCGGGCGTCATCGCCGGCATCATCGCCCTCGCGCTGGCCCAGGGGGCCGGGTTCAGGCCCGTGTTCATGGCCTTCGGGCTCACGGGCGTGGTGTTCATGACCCTGACGGTCACGGCCTTCGTCTCCAAGAAGGACTTCAGCTTCCTGCGGAACTTCGTCATTGTCGGCATCGCCGTGATGTTCTTCGGCAGCTTGGCGGCGGCCATCTTCCACCTGGAGACGTTCAGCCTGATCATCTCCGGCGTGGCCGTCATCGCCTGCTCGGCCAAGCTGCTCTGGGACACCTCCGCCATGCTCCGCACGGACGACTTCGGCGATCCCGCCGGGTTCGCCCTGGCCCTGTTCGTGAGCCTCTACAACATCCTCATCTCCCTGATGAACCTTCTCGGCGGACGGCGCCGTTAGGCTCCTCCTCGCATCCAAGGAATCCCATGCTCCGTGCTTCCCTGATCTCCCTGATCGCCCTCGGTGTCGTCGCCCAGGAGCCCGCGAAGGCCCCCGCCACCGCCACCGCTCCCGCCCAGGCGGCTGCACCCGTCCAGGCCCCGGTCTCCGCGCCCAAGCCCGAAGAGGTGGTGCTGGCCAAGGTGGGCGGCGAGCCCATCACCGAGGCTGACTTCCAGGCCGCCTTCCACCTGCTGCCTCAGCAGGAGCAGATGCAGATCCTCATGCTGCAGGGCGGCAAGGAGGAGTTCGTCAAGCGCATGGCCGAGAGCAAGCTCCTGGCCGTGAAAGCCAAGCGCATGGAGCTGGACAAGACCCCCGAATTCCAGCGGGCCGTGGACCGCACCCGGGATGACCTGCTGGCCCGCGAGTTCCTGGCCAAGGAGAGCGAGGCGCTCCAGAAGAAGCTCGTGGTTTCCGAGGCGGATGTGCACGCGTTCTACGAGAAGAACAAGGACCGCTTCAAGCAGCCCGAACTGGCCAGCGTGCGCCACATCCTGGTGTCCGTGAAGCATGAGGGCGATGCCAAGGGGCTCAGCGAGGCCGAGGCCAAGGCCAAGGTCGCGAAGATCCAGGCCGAGTTGAAGAAGGGGGCCAAGTTCGAGGCTATGGCAGAGAAGTACAGCGACGACCCCGGCAGCAAGGAGAACGGCGGACTCTACAAGGACGCGGATCCCTCGGAATGGGCGCCAGAGTTCGGCACCGCCGCCCGCACCCAGCCCATCGGGAAGGTGGGAGCTCCGGTGAAAACTCAGTTCGGCTACCACCTCATCAAGGTGGAGAGCCGCAAGGCCGCGCGTCAGGTGCCCTTCGAGGAGGCCAAGTCCGTGGCCGAGCAGGGCGCTCAGCGCGAGCGGCAGGCGGCGGTCTGGAACGAGCTGATGGACAGCCTCCGCAAGGAGATCCCCTTCGAGCTGGTGACGCCTGCCACCAAGCCTGCTGTCGCAGCTCCCAAGCCCGCTGAAGCTCCCAAGCCTGCCGAAGCCCCCAAGCCCGCTGAAGCCCCCAAGGGAGGTGCCCGTTGAAGGCACTGAGTCCCATCCTGGCCCTGGCACTGCTGGCGCCTGCGGGTCTGACCGCCGAGGTGCGCGAGGAGATCCTCGTCATCGTCAACAGCCACATCATCACCCGGCACGACCTTACCCAGGCCGTAGAGCAGCAGCACGCGGCCCTCTACCGCCAGTTCTCCGGCAAGGAACTGGACGAGAAGCTGAAGGATGCCCGGGAGAAGACCTTGCAGGGCATGGTGGATGCCTACCTGCTGGAGGACAAGGGGGCCGAGCTGGGCTCGCCGGTCACGGATGACTACGTGCGCGCCAGCATTGACGGCATCAAGAAGGAGAACAACTTCGCCACGGACGCCGATCTGGAGCGGGCTCTGCGCAGCAGCCTCGGCATCGGCCTTCCCGAGTTCATGAAGCGGCAGAAGCAGCAGGCGACGCAGCAGTACGTGCTTCAGCGTGAGGTGTTCTCCAAGGTCGCGGTGGAGGACAACGAGCTGCGGGCCTACTACGAGGATCACAAGGAGGAATACCGCCTCCCCTTCCGCTTCCGCCTCCGCGAACTCGTGCTGGCGAAGGGCGCCACGCCCGAGGAGCAGGCGGCGGCCCGCGTGAAGCTGGCGGAGATCCAGGCGGCGCTCAAGGCCGGCAAATCCTTCGAGGAACTGGCCAAGGCCAACTCCGTGAGCCCCAGCAAGGCCACGGGCGGGGACCTGGGCTGGATGAACAAGGGCTTCCTCCGCGCCAGCATCGAGGACGCGGCCGTGAAGCTCAAGCCCGGCGAGGTTTCGGCTCCCATCGAGACGGACAAGGATCTCTACCTGATCCAGCTCATCGCCCTGGAGGACGCCCCGGTCAAGGACTTCGCCGAGGTGAAGGCCAAGATCCTGGAGAAGCTCCAGGAGCCCAAAGCCCAGAACGCCATCGAGCAGTACCTGTCGAACCTTCGGATGCGCGCCAACATCCGCTACCTGGTGCCCAAGGAACAGATCGTGAAAGGTTGAGCCATTGAGACTGGATGCCTTCCTCAAGAAGAGCCTGCTCATCAAGCGGCGCGAGCTGGCCAACCAGCTCTGCGACGAGGGCATGGTGCGCGTGAACGGCGTGCCCAGGAAGGCCAGCCATGATCTGAAAGTCCAGGACGAGCTTGAGTTCCCGCTGTACAACCGGGTGCTGAAGGTGCGGGTCCTGAACCTGCCCGAAGGCAACGTGAAGAAGGCCGACCAATGGTCGCTCTTCGAGGTGCTGGAGGACAAGCGGCTGCCTCTCGACCTGGGCTATGGCGACGAGGATCCCTTCAGCCCCCCCCCCAAGGTTCCGCGCAATCATTGACAGCCACTGTCGCATCAGCTGCCCGAGCCTGATGAGTCGCAGGGAGTTTTCATGTCCGACCAGCCGCTCCTCCGCAGCCTGAAGGAAGGCGCCGCCTTCCAGGGCTTCCTCCTGGCCCAGGAGGCCGCCTACAAGATCAGCGCCAAGGGCAGCGAGTACCTGGAGTTGAAGCTTTCGGACGCGTCCGGCGATCTCAAGGCCTTCCTGTGGGATGTGCGGGCCATTGAGGGCGACATGGACGCCGTTCGGGCGGATGCCTTCCTCTGGGTGAAAGGCTCGCTGTCCAGCTACAACGGCCGCCTCCAGATGAAGCTGGACAAGGTGCGCTTCGCCGCGGACGCCGAGGTGGGCGACCTCTCCCGGTTCTTCCCCGTCAGCGCCCGCCCTGTGCCAGAGATGCTAGCCGAGTTGGACGGGCTCATCGGGTCCGTGGAGGATCCCTGGATCCGCCGCCTGCTGGAGGCCCTGTTCGTGGCGGACACGGAGCTGCGCGCGGCCTTCGCCCAGGCTCCGGCCGCCAAGTCCATGCACCACGTCTACCTGGGCGGCCTGCTGGAGCACACCCTCTCCGTGGCGGGCATGGCCGAGCGTGCCTGCGGACACTACCGGGACCTGAACCGCGATCTGGTGCTGGCCGGGGTCTTCCTGCATGACGTGGGCAAGACCGCCGAGTTGAGCTACCAGCGCAGCTTCGGCTACACCGACGCGGGCAACCTGCTGGGCCACATCGCCCTGGAGGCCGACTGGATCAGTGGGGCAGTGGGCAAGATCCCCGGGTTCCCCGAGGACCTGCGCCTGCAGATCCTGCACATCGTTCTCAGCCACCACGGGCGCCTGGAGTATGGCTCCCCGGTGCTGCCCAAGACCCCCGAGGCCCTGCTGGTCCACTACCTCGACGATCTGGACGGCAAGCTGGAGGTGATGTCCAGGGCCACGAAGGATGAGTCAGACAGCGGTTCCTGGAGCCCCTACAGCCGGGCCCTGGACCGCATGATCTACAGGCGGCGCTGGCCCAAGGTTGAGCCTGTCCAGAAGTGATCAATCATGGGTTTTGATTGACCAATTATGAACAGTCTCGAAGGGAATAACCTTCATCTGGGCAGGTCCGGCTCGGCAGAAGGTGAGAGGAAGTCTTGATAATTCAGGCGATGTGCTAAACATGCCTGGGTAACGAACCCCTGGCACGGCTTTGGCCCTAGAGGAAGGTCCCACCCTTCCTGAGGCCCGCCATGAAGCTGTCCCGCAAAGCCAAACGCTACGACGATTCCGTCCTGCCCGGTGAATTCCACGGGTTCGAGCCCTTCCACCAGGCGGATCTGGAGTTGGATGGCACTCTGGCGGGGTTTCTCCGGCGGGGTGACGACGGGGTGCAACTGGGCGAAATGGTTCTGGAGTGCCACGCGCCGAAGCGGCTCAGCTTCGCCAAGTTGAAGACGAAGGCCGAGATGCTCTCCGAGAAGGTGAACTACCTGAAGGAGCGCCTGGAGATCGTGGACCATGACCGCCGGGGGATGTACATCCAGCTCCGCAGCCTGCCGCCCTACAAGGACGACACCCAGATCCAGTTCAACGAAATCAGCCTCGGCAAGAACAAGGTCGTGGTGAAGCGCATTGCCTTCTTCCGAAAGGAAGAGGTAAAGCAGCAGGTGCCACTCCAGCTGTCCGAACTGGAGCTCAAGCGCCTCCTGTTCGATATTCGACAGGCGATTGCGTAGATCGGTAAACGCTTTAACTATTTGCTATAACGACAAAAAGGGCGCCGTTGGCGCCTTTTTGTGATGTCGCTGCGCCGGAAGCGTGCAGCGCTGAATGCAGCGCATGACTTGGGGATTGGAAGACCGGGCTGGGTGTGAGGCTCTGCACGACGGGGGCCGACTTCGTTGGGGTGAGGGGTCAACTGTGGACCTGATGTTCTGCTCGACGGGGGCCGGGCTTCGTTGGGGTGCGGGGTCAACCGTGGACGTGATGCTCTGCTCGACGGGGGCCGGGCTTCGTTGGGGTGCGGGGCCAACTGTGGACGTTATGCTCTGCTCGACGGGTGCCCAAAAAGGACGCTGCACTGCAGCGTCCTTTTTGACCCGTCAGAGCATCGCCATCCAGCCACCGCTTTCGGCGGCTCGGATGGGGCCTTCGGGGAGGTCGCTTTCCTTGAAGAGGAAGTGGTGGCTGTTCCAGCTGCCACAGCTATCACAGCGGTCCGCGTAGTCCTGGGTCTTGTGGCCGCAGACGGCGCACTCGAAGCGGAGTTTGAGGATCCCCAGGTTGCGGAGCAACTGGCGGTACTCGTTCAGCGAGGCATCCAGACGGCCGCGGCGGCTGTGGATCTTGGCCATGAAGAAGAACAGGATCGGGCTGTAGACCACCTGGCTGCGCACCTCCTGGAAGAGGTCCAGGGCTTCGTCCAGGATCTCCAGGCGGTAGAGCATCTTGCCCAGGAAGAACTTGGCGGTGGTGGCGTGCTTGGAGGTGGCAGCAACCCGGCGCATGAGGGCGAGCCCGTCCTCCGGGCGGCCCAGCTGGATGAAGTAGTCCTCGATCTCCTGAAGGAAGGTGCCTTCGCCGGTCTTGCGGAAGCCTTCGATCCAGATTTCCAGGCCCTGGGCCTCCTGGTCCTGCAGGATCATGCAGCGCCCAAGGCTCAGATAGGCGGGGACGAAGTCCGGCTCGTCCTTGATGACCTGCTGGAAGACCTGGGCCGCGTCCTTGAACTGATCCGCCTCGACCTTGGTAATGCCGACCTGGTAGGCCAGGGCGGCCCCCTGGGCCTTCTCGCCCTGGGTGAGCTCGCTGGGAAAGAGGCTCAAGAGTTTCTTGTGGGCCTCCAAGGCCTCCTCCCAGCGCTGGGCGTCCATGTGGAGCGCCCGCAGGCGTCGCCAGGCTCGCAGTGCTTTCTTGGGACGGCTGGACACCAGCTTGCCCAGCACGGCTGCGGAGGCCTCGGGATTCCGGGTGGCCATATAGGCCTCGGCCAGCTGGTAGACGGCTTCGACCAGCTCCGGTTCGTCATCGCACAGGGCCTGGAACAGCTTCACGGCCTCGTCGGGGCTGCCGGTCTTCAGGAGGATCTCACCCATGAGCAGGCGGGCGGGCGCGTGATCCTTGCGCTGGTCGAGGATGCTCTCCAGGATCTCCTTGGCTTCCCGCGGCAGGCCGTGGGCCACGAGATCACGGGCGTCCTGCATGCGCTCGGAGATCCGCTTCACCAGCCTGGTGTCGGCGGAGGCGTTCAATCCGCGCACCAGCCGCACCAGCTCCATGATGCCGGTGTAGAGGATGTTCAGCAGGAAACCCAGCAGGAACGCCAGCAGGATGACGCTCTGGATCTTGATGTCTTCGCCGAAGATGACGACTTCGCGCACGAGCAGGTCGTGGTTGGTCAGGTACAGGTTGCCCAGTACAAACAGCACGAAGGCCAGGAGCACGAAGAAAAACACGTTTACAAGACGCATGGGCCGACCTCGAAAGCTGGGCCTAGCATGACACAGGTGGCCATTGGCTCTCAGCTGTCAGGTCCCGGAACTCAGTCTTCAGCGGGGCGGTCGATCCAGGCTTTCGCCGCTTTTAGGTCTTCCCACACGGCCCGGCGAACATCCTGGGTGTACTGACGCAGTACGTAGGCGGGGTGGAAGGTGGGCATGACGGGGATTTCGCGACCGCCGACCCGCACCCGTTTCCATTGGCCCCGTACCTTCGTGATGCCTTCACTGAGACCCACCAGTTCACGCAGAGGCGTGGCACCCAGGGTGACGATGACGACGGGCTGGATCAACTCGATCTGGCGATGCAGGTAGCCGAGGCAGGTCCGAGCCTCGTCGGGACTGGGCGTGCGGTTGTCGGGGGGCCGGCACTTGACCACGTTCGCGATGTAGGTCTCCTCGCGCTTCATCCCGATGGCGCCGATCATCTTGTCCAGCAGCTCGCCGGCCTTGCCCACAAAGGGGCGGCCCTGCAGGTCCTCGTCCCGGCCGGGTCCTTCGCCCACCAACATGAGCCGGGCTTGGGGACTGCCTTCGCCGAAGACGAATTTCAGGCGGCCGGGCCCCAGGGGACACGCCAGGCAACCCTGGATGGCCTTCTCCAGTTCCGGGAGGGTGGCTGCGGCGGCCACGGCCTCGGGCGGCGGGCAGCCCACGGGGTCCGTGGGGGGGGTGTAGGCCGTGGCGGCTGCGGGAGCCGGTCGGGGGGCCGGTCGGGGCGGAGCCTCAGCCGGGCGCCTGGTTGGGCCTAAGGCTGGGCCTGAAGCTGGGCGTGGGGCGGAAGCCGGGAGGGCCGGCTTCAGCGCCGCCACCACCGGTTCGCGGACCAAGCCCATCACCCCCAGCTCCTCGAGGGTGTCGCGCCAGGCTTGAAGGGGCGAATCCATAGCCTCCAGCCTAGCCCGGAACTAAGCCTCGGGTTGAGGCATCCTAGGACGTTGGAGTCCGTGCATGGAGCAGTCCCCCCAGGAAACCCCGTTCGGCAGCGAAGAGGCCTTCCACGGCGCCTTCGCCGAACTCTATCCCCGGCTGGTGAGTTACGCCCGCCGCTATGGCGCCACCTTCCCGGAAGACATTGCCCAGGAGGCCTTTGTCATCCTCATGCAGCGAGAAGTGCGGGTGGAACATCCCACCGCCTTCCTCTATGGGACGGTGAGAACCCTGTCCCTCACGGAGCGCCGCCCCATGAAGAACCAGAACCTCAGCCTGGAAGCCGTGGCCGAGCCCGGCCTGGCCGGTGGGGCCGATGATCAAGTGTTGAATCAGGAGGTGCGGGAGCGAATGCGCCTGCTTTCTCCTACCTTCCGCGAGGCCCTGTGGCTCTTCGTGGTCGAGGGTCTCTCCATTCGGGAGATCGCGGACATCCTCGGCATCCCCGAGGCCACCGTGAAGACCCGCATCCACCGGGCCAAGGCCCAACTCAAAGATCAGCTCAATCCCACTGGAGGCGTGCATGTCCTGGTCTGATCCCGCTCGGCGTTTTGAACCCGCCGAGGATGTTCAGTTGCGGGCCGAGCTCCGCGATCTCCTGGGTCTCGGGCCCACGGTCGCCAGCGCCCCTGCGGCACCCAGTGCCGAACTGGCCACCCTGGCCAACGATTTGCGCCGGGAGGCCCTGCGCCGCCGCCGCACGGAACGCAAGCGCCCCTCCTGGGGCTTGCTGGCCGCCGCGGCCCTGCCCCTGCTGGCCGTGCTGGCCGGTCTTGGCACCTGGGGCTTCCAGCAGAAGCACCGGGCCGACGATCTGGCCCTCCAGACCCAGCGCCAGGAACAGGAACTCACCCGCATGGCCGCCACCCACGCCATCGAAGTGGCCAGGGAACGTCAGGCCAAGGAAGAAGTTCAACAACAACTTCAGTTGGCCTCGAGGCAAGGGGTGGGGCGCAAGACCGAACCATACCTGGTCATCCCCGTGGAGAAGCCTCTGAAGTTCCAGGGCGAGGATTACCAGCGGGTGAAGGCCAAGCCGCAGCAGTAGCTCCGCGCTTTGGGGGGAGAAGGAAAGAGAAGAGCCGGCTTTGCCGGCTCTTCTCTTGGGCGTCCCGGGGGGTGTGCGCGTAGCGCGCCCCTAGATCCCTGCCACACATGCGTGGCGGGGAGGACCCCCGGAGAATATCATCCGGCCTGACTGTGATTGGCAGGCGTCCAGCCGCGCTCATTCAGGAGCTTCACGCCCTGGATGCGGGTGAGGCGGAAGGCCATCTCCTCCTGGTGAAGGTGGCAGAAGGCCAGCAGGTGGTCCTCCTGGATGGTGCGCGGGGAAACCCGCCGCAGCTGCGTGCGATGGGCGGCCGGGGGCAGGTAGGTGAGTTCCACCATGAGGGTGTGGCCCGCCGCGTATTCGAGGATGCGCTGCACCTCCTCGGCCAGCTGGTCTTCGCCGCCCAGGTGGAGCATGGGGATGCGCCGCTGGACTTCCTGGTAGAGGGCCGGGTCCTCGTCGTGGAGGCGCTGGAGCGCCGACCGCACCATCTGCTGCACGGGCTCCAGGTGGTGGTTCATGCCCTTCTCGTCCACGAAGGCGAGCGCGGCCAGGGCCCACAGGTAGAACTTCTCGTCGGCATCCACGCTCAGGGCCAGGAAGCGGCCGGGCTTGGGCATGAAGCCCGCCTGCTTGAGCAGGGCATGGGCGTTGCCATCGCCGCGCACTTCCAGCACGGTGTCGGACAGCGTGGCCAGCTTGAGGGGCGCCAGTTCCGGGCGCAGCTTCAGTTCATCCGCCAGGTGGGCCGTGCGGGCACGCACGAGCCGCACACCCTGGTGAACTTCCACTTCGCCCACGCGGCGGGAGAGGTCCTCCAGCAGCTGGAGCAGGGGCTGGGGCAGGGTCTGCGTGGAGGCGCCCAGGCGCTGGCCCAGTTCCTCAAGAAGCACACCGGCATCAAGCGCGCGCACCAGGGTGGCGTGGCTCACCCGGAAGGTGCCCATGGCATCCAGGGCTTCCACATCCGCCAACTGGGCCAGCTGAAGCAGCCGATGGGGATTCTGCAGCAGCGGTGTCAGCAACTCCAAGGTGGGCTGGAGGATCATGGGCTGATCAACCTCCAGGGGCTGCCAGTGGGCGGCGGTGCCCTTCAGATCGCGCAGCAGGTACTCGTGGGCCAAGGCCTCGCCGTGCTCAGAGAGCCGCAGGTGTGCGTAGCCTTCGTCGGCCTGGATGATGCCCATGCGTCCCAGGAAGGGCAGGAACACACTGCGAGTGCGCTCTTCGTCCAGGGGGTGGAGGGTCTTGAGGAAGGCCAGGAACGGCTGGACGGCAAGGGCCTGACCGCGGCGCTCCAGCAGGTGCTGCATGAGGAAGTGGCGGTCTTCGGCGGGGGGCATGCCCCAGGCCTTGAGGTCGTGCTCCAGCAGGCTGGCGAAGGCGCGCTCGGCCACCCACCGGGGCGGATGGCTGGTGACGGCGGGCAGCAGCGTCTCCACGCGCCCTTCGCGGCTCCAGAGCAGGCCCAGGCGGTGCAGGAGGGTGAACAGCAGGGTGGCATCCTGTTCCTCCTGGAGCATGGCGTTGCGCTGCATGAGCTGGCCCAGTTCCTTTTTCGCGGGCAGGCCACCCTTCAGCACGCGCAGACCCGACACGCAGCGCAGGAGGACGCTCGTGAGGGCCAGGGAGAAGCGGAATGGCTCTGCGGCGTGCATTTTCACGCCTTCAGGTGCCTGGAAATTCAAGGCGCCGTCGTCGAAGTCGTCGAGTGCGTCGGCCACCCGCTCGGCCACGGCCCAGCCCTCGCCAGCAGGAAGGATCAGCCCCAGTCCGCGGAGCGTCTCGATCGCCGGCTCGGCGGGAAGGGTGCCCTCGTTCGCCAGATGTTTCAGTGCTACGAGAGAGCCGCTATCCAGGTCGGCCAGGGTATCGGCCAGACGCTTGTGATCCTCCAGATGGAAGACCATGGTCTTGAGCAGGCGCATCCGGCCATCCGTCTCATCTTCCCAACGAAGGGGGATGGGCAGCCGGCGCCGCTCGCAAATGGTCCTGAGCTGCTCATCCGAGCAGTTCGAAAGGAGCTGGTAATGGTTAAGTGGCATGGACACCTGAGTACAGATGATCCTGCAGTGTCCCACGGAACCTCGGAACGCTCACGCGGAAAAAATGCCCGGTATGCCGGGCGCTTTCCCGCGCCGTTGGAAAGTCTTCTGGCTAGTCGAGAACCTTGATCTGGGGGCGGCGTCCCGTGGCGCCGCGGCTGAGGGCCAGGTCGAAGCGCTTCGCCCGGGTTGTGAAGGTCTGGCGACCTCCTGAGAGGATGGCGATGACTTCGCCGGTATCCGCGTCGCGGACCAGGGCGGCTGGATGGAGCGTTGCGTCCCAGGTGAGCTGGACCTTGTCTTCCGAGAGGCGCTGAACCTCGGGTGACAGGGCCACGCCCGCGGTGGCGCCGAGGCTGGCGAGCGTCTTTCCGCCCTTCATGACCCTCAACCCGGCGATGGTGTCCAACGTGGTCGCGTCGATCGGGAGCGCCATGACGAAGTGGCTCTCGTGGCCTTTGGGCCAGCAGCCCAGCTCCATGAGTTCGATGGGCGCGGTGAAGACGGCAACGTTCTTCTGGTCCACGCATTCCAGCGCGTATTCCCCCGTCTTGGCCGCTGTGGATGGGAGTGCCCGGGTCCGGAAGGAGGGGAGGATCTCAACCTCGCCATTGTCGTGGACGATCCCCCGGACGATCAGGCACTCCTGGGCCGCCGCCTGTTCCCTGGCCTGCGCCTTGGGCAGGGGGGCCTCCCCGGTGCCCACCGTGAGGAAGCCGCCGGTGGCCCCTCGGAAATCCAGGATCTTCTTGTAGACGTAGTCGCTGACCCAGTCGGGTGAGCAGTAGCCCATGATGTCCTTGTAGGTGGTCGGTGCTTTCAGCAGACCCGCGGTGGTGTCGTAGCCCCAGACGCCGATGAGCCCGCCGGCGTAGGGGTAGTTGGGATCGGGGTTGGCGGCGCTTCCGCAGGGGCTGTGCTGCCGGCCCATGTTGTGGCCGGTCTCGTGGGCGAAGACTTCCGGGAAATTGCCTCCATCCTGATAGCCCGTCTTGTCCCACCCGATGGCGGTGCGGTATTTAAACGGGGTGGTCGGATCCGGGGGAACATAACCGACGCCGGCTACGCCAGAGGTGTAGCTGACGTTCAGGGCACCGAAGTAATAGCGATCGGAGGTGCCATCCAGCAGGTGCTTGGCCGTGAGGTCGCTGAGCAGCGTGTCCCAGCCAGTGCCGTCGTCCTTGAGGGTCACCGAGGAGGTGAAGGTGGCGCCCACGGTGACGTCCACGCCGGCCACGGGATACATCTGTGCCAGCCGGGCGACCCAGGCGCCCTTGTTGGCCTCGGTGATGTTCCCGGTGCCGGTGGAAAGCGCGACCGGGAAGATGGTGGTCCGGAAGGTGGGGACGGCGATCCCGCTGAAGCTGCGCACCTGCGCGTTGTTGGTTTTGTCGGCTTCTGGAATGAGGCCGCCCGGGTCGATCTCGGCGCTGATCAGGTACACCCCTTGGATGATCAGGGTGAGGTCCGTCCCCGGAACGGCCAGGTTCCAGCTGGAGGCAAGGCTGGATTCATCCAGCGAGGTGGGGACACCGGACCGGGTGGCGGCGACGACCTTCGGATAGCCCGGAACAGGCACCGCGTTGTTATCCATGACCGAGATCTTCACGGAGGGGGTCGCGGTGTTGGCCTGGTTGGCCAGCACGAAGGCCCGGATCAGGCCGTCCTTTCCAGCCACGATGGGGACGGATCCGTACAGATCCTGGGTGCTCTGGGTGAGCTGCACGTTCTCCACATGGAGGTCGAGGGTGGTGCTGGCGGTGTTGACCGTGAAGGTCTGCGTCGACGTCCCGCCCGGAGTGGTGATGACCAGGTTGCCGCTCGTGGCGCCGGCAGGCACGGTGAAGGTGAGCTGGGAGGGGCTGAGGCTGGTGGGCTGGATGGTCTGGCCGTTCAAGGTCAGCGTGGTGCCCGGATAGCCCAGGTAGCTGCCCGCGATGACCACGGGCGTTCCGATCGGACCCTGGGTCGGATTCACGCCGGTGACGACAGGGACTCCGTAGGTCACGGAGAAGTTCGTGGTGGAAGCGCCCGTGCCTTGCGCGTTCGAGATCGTGATGGGTGCGTTGCCAATGGCCGCGTTGGCAGGGATCGCGGCCGCCAAACTGGTGCCGTCCGTGAGGGCGATGGTCGCGCCGGCACCGCCGATGGTCATGCCCGTCAGCCCGAAGAAGTTCATGCCCGAGACCTGGATGACGCCTTCCCCGGCAAGGCCGGAGGTGGGGGTGAAGCTGGAGATGATCGGCTTGAGGTCGGCAGCGGGAGCCGCGAGGTTGGCCACGACATCATCGAGCAGGAAGCTGGTGGCGTTCTGGGCGTCCTCCTGGCTCTTGAAGGACAGACGGATGACCTGTCCCTTGTAGGGAAGCAGGTCCACGGTATAGGCCGTATAGTCGGCGGCGTTGAGGTTGGTCTTGGTGAGCAGGGTACCCAGAGAGGTGCCATACGTGTTCAGTGCCTCCACGATGACGGAATCCTTGACTCCCCCTCCCGTGGGTTCGGCGGTGATGATCTTCAGGTAGAAGGTGGCGTTGGCAGCCTGGGCCGTGGCCGGGATGTAGAGGTCCTGAGTGATCTGATCCGACTGCACCGACCCGTACCCGCCCAGCCAGGCATACTGGGTTCCGCTATGGGGCACCACGCCTGTGGAGCCGGTCGAGGCGCCCTGGATGATGCCGGTATCCCCTTTCCAGATGACGGGCGAGGCCTGCTCGAAGCCCGTATTCATGAGCACCTGGATGGAGCTGTTGACCGAATAGGAGCTGGCGGAGGTGGCGGTGCCGCCTGGGGTGGTCACCGACAGGGTTCCAGCCGTCAGGCCGGAGGGGGCAGTGGCCTGGATTTCCGTATCACTGGTGACTGTGAAGTCGGCGGCAAGGGTGCCGTTGAACTGCACCTGCGAGGTGCCCACGAAGTGCGTGCCCGTGAGAGTGACCACCGTACCGGCCGTGAGCGCCGTCGGCGTGAAGGCTGTGAGGGTGGGAGCCAGGGCCAAGTCGACCGTGAAGGAGGGGGAGGTGGTGAAGCCAGCGGGTGTGGTGACCCGGACAGGCCCTGTGGTGGCACTGCCAGGCACCACGGCGTCGATCTCGGAGGCGCTTACGACCTTGAAGGAGAATGCGGCTCGCCCGTTGAAGGAGACGGCCGTGGCGCCTAGCAGGTTTGTTCCGGCAAGGGCCACTGTCGCGCCGGGGGCCCCATGGGTGGGATTCACCCCGCTGAGGGTCGGCGCCGTGGAGGGGGCAGGTGGCGGGGTGGACGAACCACCCCCACCTCCACACGCCAGGAACGTCATTGCTGCCGCAAGGGCGAGGCATCGGATGGGTAGGTGGCGCATGGTGGCTCCGCAGAGATCGTTCCGCGAATCCATCAGTCAGCGGATCCAGGAGATCCTTACGTTACCTGACAATTTCGCCATTGATGACTTGAAAATCCTGATTGCTATGAAGGAGGATACTCCCTAATCCTATCACTGGCCGGAGAGGGTGCCCACCGTGATGGTGATGGGCGAGACAAGGGCTCCCGTGCCGTCGAGCACCTGGCCCTTGGTGGCGTCAGCGTTAAGACTGACGGTGCCCGAGGGCTGGGAGGCCTTGAGGTCCAGGGCGATGCGCAGCAAGGGGGCATTCAGAGAGACGGGGGTTCCGGTTCCTTTCTGCGCTGCCGTGACCTGGAGGGTGCCACCGGTGACTTTGCCCCTGAGGATTTGGGGGGCGCTGCCGAGGTTGAAGGCCGTGCCGTTCTGGACGAAGGTGCCGGCGGTATCCGTGGCCGCGACGTTGGTCCAGGCCACCTTGGCGGGGTCCGCGCTGAAGGTGGCGGTGATGCCGCTGCCCGTCGCGGACGCTGGTCCCACGAGGTCCAGCACGAGGTGGGTGGAGGTGGAGAGGGGGATGTTCTTTTTAAGCAGGTAGGTGCCCGAGGTGGGGTCAACGTAGCTGAGGCTCGTGGCCGTGGGTGGCGGTGCGGAGGACCCACCGCCTCCGCCGCCGCAGGCCAGGAAGCCCGTGAGCGCCAGGGCGGCGGAAGCGGAAAGGAACTTGGTCATCGGAGTCATGGTCAGCTCCTCACAGGCCAGCGAGCAGGAGGGCGAGGTCCGTGTCATCCACCCTACCGTCGCCATTCAGATCGCAGGTGCCGTTGGTGGTGCCGTAGTACTTCGCGAAGAAAAGCAGGTCGCGCAGATCCACCACGCCGTCAGCGTTCAGGTCCAGGGCCCCCGCCGTTTTGAGTTCCCACACCCCGCGTCCAAAGGTGGCGGCACGCAGCAGGCTGCCGTCCGGGGCTACGTACAGGTCCCGCACGGCGACCAGAGGCAGGTTGCTGCCGAAGCGATTCCAGGTGGAGCCGCCATTGCCGCTCACATACACGCCAAAATCCGTGCCTGCGTACACCTTGTTGGCGACCAGGGGATCGGCCTTCACCACATGGACCGGAATGCCGAAAGGGAAGCCGTTGCTGGCGGTGGCGCTGCCATCGAGGGCCGTCCAGCTGGCGCCACCGTTGGTGCTCTTCCATAGGTGGTTGGCGGTGCTGCTGGGGGCCACTGATCCCACGTACACCGTCGTGGGGCTGGTGCGGTCGAACTCGATGCAGCTGAGATAGGAGGCGTTTCCCGGCAGGGTTCCGCCCTTGCTCCAGGAACCGCCGCCGCTGGACGTCAGGTAGACCCGCGCCTGGTTGGCCGCAATGCCCAGTGTGTTCGGATCGCTGGCGGAGGCCGCCAGGTTGCGGATGAACAGCTCGGTTGTCGAGGTGGTGGAGGACATGTTCAGTGGCGCCGGCAGGCCACTGGTGCCGAGAGCCGCCCAGCTGGCCCCGAAGCTGGTGCTCTGGTAGACCTTCCCATTGGTGGACGTGTAGATCACCGCTGGACGGGGCGTATCACCCGGGGCCAGCTTGGGTGCAAAGGGCGCGAGATCCTTATTATTCGCCTCCGTGATGCCCGAGATGGCTTCATTGAAGGTGCTGCCGCCGTTGGTGCTGCGCCAGATGTCCGTGTAGTAGATGCTGCCCAGCACCTGGGCACCGTCCGCGGGATGGAAGACCGTCGCGAAGCCGTCACCGCCGATCATGTCCTCGAAGACGCCTTCAGTGCCCGTAAGCGTGCCTCCGGGAGAGGCGGGCTGGCGCAGGCGGGTGCCGTTGTCCTGGAGACCCAAGGAGATCCTCCACTTCGAATCCGAGGGGTTGGTCGCCGCGGTGGAACCCACGTTGGAGGCCATGTGTGAAGCCAGGCCTTTGTTGCGGCGGTTGTCCAGGAAGGTGAGGTCAAAGGACGAGGTGGGGATCGTGGCGCGGAAGGGATCCAACACCACGGCCAGGCCGCCGTCGTTGGCGACATAGAGGGTGGTTCCGGTGGGTGACCAGGCCGTGGCGTGGGAATCCGCATGGGCATAGACGTGGCCGCTGCCGAACCAGTGGGTGAGCTGGACCCAGTTCACGCCGCCATCGGTCGAGCGGTAGAGGGCGAGGTTGGCCCCGACGAAGATCCGGGATGGGCTGTTGGGATCCACCGCGAGCCCTTGGTTGTACCAGCCCTGGCCGCCATCGCTGGTCATCTGGGAGCCTGTGCCCTGGAAGAGGCCACCGCTCACCGTGGGGGCCGCCTGCCAGGTCCAGGTCACGCCTTTGTCGAGGCTCTTCAGGACGCCACGGGCGACCACTGTGCTGCTGGAGTTGGTGGTGTCTTCGAGGATGGCGTAGGCGGTGACCCCATCGTGGGCAGCCGCGATGGTGATCCGACCCGGCGTGAAACCGAGGGTGGTGCTGCTGGGCAGGGTGGCCTGCGTCCAGGAGGTGCCCGCATCGCTGGAATAGTAGATGGTGCCGGTGCTGGTGGACCCGCTGGTGGCTTCCACGGAGCACACAAGGTCTGTGCCGGTGACCTTCTGCACCGACCAGACCTGACCCGTGGACGGTCCTCCCGTCGCGGCGACGAACGAGGCTCCGCCGTCGGTGGAGACCCGGAGGCCGCTGTTGGTGCCCCAGAGGAGGTGGTTGGCATCGAGGGGCAGGATGGCGTAGGACCGGGTGGCGGCGCCGAGGCTGGCGGTGGGGGCGGCAGTCCAGGTGGTACCCCCGTCCGTGGTCTTGTAGAAGCCGCGGCCTTCGGCGTCGAAGGCATCGCCAGCGCCCAGGTAGAGGACGTTGGGATCGGTCGGGCTCATGGCCAGGGCGCCCACGGAGACATTACCTCCGCTGCTGCTGGTGGGCAGGGCGTCGGTGACGGAATACCAGGTCCAATCGCTGGTCGACGCGGGATCGGCGTTGTCGCAGCGGAAGACGCCGCCGCCGCTGGCGGCGAGGTAGAGCGTGGGGGCCGTGGGATGGGGCACAATCGCCACGGGCCGACCGCTGTCGATATCGGGGCTGGTGTTGGTGAGCTGCGAGAAGGGTCCTAGGTTCCTCCAGGTGCCACCCACGCCGGCCGGGCCGGAGATCAGGGCCGCTGGCAGGGCGGAACCGGTCAGCGGCTGAGCCACAGGAGCTGCGGATCCGCTGATCTGGAGGCGCCGGGGTGACCAGATGCGGGCCTCTTGCGTGGCCATCCGGTTCTTGTAGTCCAGGTAGTCCGGGCTGGCGAGGCCGCCGAACCAGAAAAGGTTCCAATCCCGGCGCAGGTCTGCCCGGTCATGCCCGCTGAGGACATGGGAGGTCCTGCGGTAGGGCAGATCCCGGCGCCGCTCACCGGGGTTGCCCTCCTGGGCCGCCAGGCCGGACAGGGCTGCGAACAAGATGAGGAGGGAGAGGAATTTGGTGGCCCGGCCGTTCATAGACGTCTCCAGGGAGCATCCCTGGCCCGGAGGGAACGGAATGGGGGCCAGGGGTTTCAAACTATACGACAGCCAAAGGCCCGTGCCAGTTGGGTTTTCATACTTCCACCGGGCATTCGATTGGAGCCTTCCGTTGACCCTGCCGCCGGGGGCCCCTAGGCTGAAGGTTTGGGTCTGCCGCCACCGTGATCGCCCTCCGCCCCGACAATCCGCTGATCGTTCAGAGCGACCGCACGCTGCTGCTCGAGGTGGCCAACCCGGCGTTTGAGCAGGTGCGTGACGAACTGGCCCGCTTCGCAGAGCTGGTGAAGAGCCCCGAGCACATCCACACCTACCGCATCACGCCGCTCAGCCTCTGGAACGCGTCCGCCTCGGGCGTGGCCTGCGAGGACATGATCGAGACGCTGAATACCTGGTCCAAGTACCCGGTGCCGCAGAACCTGCTGCAGGAGATCGAGGACCACGGCACCCGCTATGGCAAGCTGCGCCTGGTGGCCAAGGGCGACCGGCTGGCCCTGGAGATGGACGACCGCGGGCTCTTCTGGGAGCTGGAGAACCAGAAGTCGCTGCAGGGAATGCTGGCCGAGCCCTATCCCGATGAGAAGGGCATCTACCTGAACACGGGCATGCGCGGAGAAGTGAAGCTGCAGCTCATCCGCCTGGGCCATCCCGTGCAGGACATGGCCGGCTACAAGCCCGGCGACCCTTTGCCCTTCGAGCTGTCCCCCATCACCAAACAGAACGGCAAACCCTTCGGCCTGCGCCACTACCAGCAGGCGGCGGTGGATGTCTTCCACGCGGGCGGTGGCCCCGACGGCGGCGCCGGTGTGCTGGTGCTCCCCTGCGGCGCAGGTAAGACCGTCATCGGCATCGGCTGCATGGGCACCCTGCAGACCCACACGCTGGTGCTCACCACCAACGGCACGGCCGTGAAGCAGTGGAAGCAGGAGCTGCTCGACAAGACGACGCTCACGGAGGATCAGGTGGGCCTCTACACGGGCGACACCAAAGAGATCAAACCCGTCACCATCGCCACCTACCAGATCCTCACCTACCGCAAGAGCAAGACGGGGCCCTTCGAGCACTTCAAGCTCTTCGAGGCCGCCAACTGGGGCCTGGTGATCTACGACGAGGTGCATATGCTGCCCGCCCCGGTGTTCCGGGCGGTGGCGGAACTCCAGGCCAAGCGGCGCCTGGGCCTCACGGCCACCCTGGTGCGCGAGGACGGCAAGGAAGAGGACGTCTTCAGCCTCATCGGCCCCAAGCGCGTGGACGTGCCCTGGAAGATGCTGGAGAAGGACGGCTTCATCGCCACGGCCCACTGCCTGGAGATCCGCGTTCCGCTGCCCACGGACGAGCGCATGGACTATGCCGTGGCCGACCAGCGCCAGCGCTTCCGCATCGCCTCCGAGAACAGCCTGAAGATGGCCGTGATGGACGAGCTGCTGGCGGGCCATCCCACCGACAACATCCTCATCATCGGGCAATATCTCGAGCAGCTCCGCATCATCGGCGAGCGGCTGGGGGCGCCGGTGCTGACCGGGCAGACACCCGAGAAGGAACGGGAGAGCCTCTTCCGCCAGTTCCGCGACGGCCAGCTGCGGGTGCTCATCGTGAGCAAGGTGGCCAACTTCGCCATCGATCTGCCGGATGCCAGCGTGGCCATCCAGATGAGCGGGACCTTCGGGTCGCGGCAGGAGGAAGCCCAGCGCCTGGGCCGCATCCTGCGCCCCAAGGGCGAGCGGAACGTGAGCTACTTCTACAGCCTCATCAGCCGCGACACCACGGAGCAGGAGTTCGCCCGGAATCGCCAGCTGTTCCTGACCGAGCAGGGCTACCGTTACCTCATCGAAAGCCGCCACTTTGACGAGACTGGCCGCCTCAGCGAGCCCGCCGTCTGGAAACGGTTGCGAGAAGAAACCGCAGGCTGACGCCGTCGCGCCTCATGCAACTTGATGTCGCATGAGAAGCCCAGGCGTCCTGCGGTTTAAGGCAGGCTGACGCCGCTTGTTTTGGTATGGCTGGCTGCCGTGTGGAATGTCCAGGTCGCCCGCCCCCAAGGGTGCTTTGGCCTCGCAGGCCGTTGGCGCGTCAATTGCCGTGACACATGTGTCAATAAGTCGATTAAATATTAGTAAAGATCATGGCTGGCGAGGAAGTGTACTATGCCAGTCCACGGCATGATTTACACCGATGGCCCCGAGTCCGGCTCCATGAAACCTCTGGTCCTGCACATCCCAGGAAGGCCGCCCGTCCCCCTGGGAGGGGAGGCGCAGTCCTGGACCTTGGGGCGCTCCTCTCAAAATGACGTGGTCATCCCCGACGCCAGCCTGAGCCGCCACCACGCACGGATCAGCCTGAAGGATGGCGTCGCCTATCTGGAGGACCTGGGTTCCCTGAATGGGACTTCCATCCATGGGGAGCGGATCAGCTCGATCCACCCCTTGCAGGAGGGTGACGAGTTCCTGCTCGGGCAGGTCACCGTGCGGTTGGGGGAACCCCAGCAGGGGCCCAGGGTCCACATTGGCCCGGATGGGGATACCTCGTCGTCGGCCGGCTCGCTGGTGCTGCCTCTCGAGCGGTTGCGGGCGGCTCCGATCCGGAGCGAGGCGCCGGGAACCTTCCGGCTCCGTGAAGTGGTCCGGGAACTCCAGGGGCTCTCCCTGGAACTCCTGGAGGACAGCCCTCCGGAACAGCTGCTCAAGCACCTGCTGGACCGGCTCTGGACCCTGCTCAGGCCCTGGCGGGCCGCCGTACTGCTCCAGGATGCCAATGCGGATCTCCACGCCGTGGCTTCTCGGGGCCCCGAAGGCCACCAGCCGATCCTGCTGGCCCACAGCCTTGTGGAGGCCGCCCTGCAGCGGAAGGAATCCGTGCTCTTCAACATCCTCGCGGACAATCAGGGGTTGGCCTCACCCTCGCTCGTGAGCAGCGGCATCACCTCGGCAATGGTCACTCCACTGGAGCATCAGGGCGTGGTGAAAGGCCTGCTGTACCTGGATTCTCACCCCCCCCGGCCCCCTTTCGATGAAGAGGATCTCAGGCTGGCGAGCACCCTGGCCCATTTGGCCACGGCCAAGCTCGAGCAGGCCCGCATGCGGGAGGAGGCCCAGGCCCGGAAGAAACTCGACCAGGAACTGGATCTCGCCCGCCACATCCAGCAGGGGCTCCTGCCCGGGTTCCCCCCGGAGGTGGAGGGTTTCGAGGTGCACGGCAACAACCTCCCCAGCCGCCAGGTGTCCGGGGATTTGTTCGGTTGGTGGCTCCGCCAGGATGGTCAGTGGCTCTTCTGCCTGGCTGATGTGAGCGGCAAAGGCCTCGGGCCGGGTCTTCTGATGGCCTCCATGCAGGCGACGCTGGAGGCCTGGACGGAACGCGACATGGCGGTGAACGACGTGGCCTTCCAACTCTCGCGGGCCGTGGCTCGGCACACGGATGGGCGACGCTTCATCACAGCCTTCCTGGTCCTGCTGGACCCCGCGACAGGACGGCTCAGCTATACGAATGCAGGACACAACCCCGGCCTCTTCATCCGCCGCGGGGGGACCGTCGACCTGCTCGAATCGCAGGGACTGCCCATCGGCATGCTTCCTGGGAACCCCTATGGGACTGCGTCCATGACCATGCGATCCGGGGACCTGCTGGCCCTGTACACCGATGGCATCACCGAAAGCGCGGATCCGGCGGGGAATGAATTCGGCGAGGCGGCCTTGATCGACTTCCTCCTGGCTCAGCGCTCCGAGCCGCTTGCGGCGATGGAGGCCCGCCTCATGGAGGAACTGGATCGGTACACCCACGGTGAACCCTACCTTGATGACCGGACGATCCTGCTGGTGCGAAGGACCTAGGGCCCGAGCCCAGGATACTTAGCGCCAGAGCCCAGGATGCAGCAGCGACTGTGCGCCCAGCCAGCGATCCAGGGGCCAGGCGAGGAGGGCGGCGAGGAGACCCGCCAGCCCATCATCCGCCACCACCCCCCATCCACCGGGGAGCTGCTGCGCGCGATCCACGGCTCCGGGTTTCCAAATGTCGAAGAGGCGGAAGAGCAGGAAGGGCGCCACGAGCCGTGCCATCCACAGGGTCCAGGGCTGCGGTTGGATGGTCACCGTAAAGAGCAGGGGAGTCACGGCGATCCAGATGCCAGCCCACTCGTCGGCCACCACGAAGGAGGGATCCTTCAGGCCCGTCTCGGCCACCACGCGATCCGCCGCCCACACAGCCATCAGGGCGAGGGCCAGCGGCGCCACCAGGAGGACCCAGGCCGGCAGGGCCCAGCCGCGGATGACCCACACCAGCACAAGCCAGGCGGCCAGGCCGGACAGGCTGCCCCAGGTGCCCGGCGCGGGTTTCAGGTAGCCGCTGCCGAAGCCCGTGGCGAGCCACCAGGCGGGCCGGGGTGCCTTATACATGTCTGAGGGCCTCCACAATGCGCAGCCGCGCGGCCTTCAGGCCGGGGAACAAGGCGCTCAGCTGGAGGGTGGCCTGAATGCCAATGGCCACGATGAGGTAGACGGCAGGCACAAAGTGGATGTCCAGTTCGTACCCATGGCTGGTGCCCGGTGGGGCGGGCATCTGGATGTGCAGGGCGTTGAGGCCCGCCCTAAGCAGCAGCGTGGCCGCCAGGCCCAGGGCACTGCCCATGAGGCCCAGGAAAGCACCTTCCCACTGAAGGAGGATCAGCAACTGGCCGGGCTGGAGGCCCATGGCCCGCAGGACGCCGAACTCGCGAACGCGCTCCATGACCGACATCAGCAGTGTGTTGGCCGTGGCCAGCAGCACCACCAGGAAGAGCACCAGGCCCATGAAGCCGAAGATGGCGTAGTAGAGCAGCTTCACCTGCCGGTAGAAGGAGGCCAGCTCGAACCAGGGTTTCACAGACGTCTCCGGCAGCAGGGCCTGGATGCGCGCCTGCTCGGCGACGGTGTCCTGGGGCCGCTTCAGCACGATGGACAGCCGCGAGCGGGCCGGACCGGCGTCCAGCAGTTGGTTCGCGGTGGCCAGGCTGACGGTGAGGAGGCGATCGTTCAGTTCTCTTAACCCCAGGTCCTGGAGACCGATCACTTCCACATCCACGGCATTCAGGGCGCCATCCCGGGTGGTGGACATGAGGGTGAGCAGGCTGCCCACCGAGGCACCCAGGCTGTGGGCTAGCCCGGCGCCGAGGATCACCTCGCGGGCCGAAGGGTCGGCCGAAAGCCAGTGGGAGCCCGCACCGCCGGAGGCTTTGGCGCCGTCTTTCAGCGAATCAAGACAGGCCATGTATTTGGGTTCGAGCACGGGATCCACGGCCGTGCCGAGGAAGGCCACGCTCTTCGCGCCGCTGGACAGCAGGCCCATGAATTGGCTGCGCGGCAGCACCTCCGCCACGGCGGGATCCTGACGCAGTCGCGCCGCCAGCGACTCACCGTCGGGCAGGGCCTTCTCCAGGCTCTGGGCTTCGTCGCCTTCCATGGCCCCGGGGGGCATCACCTGGAGGTGGCCCAGGCCGCCGCGGATGGCCGCGTCCGAAAGCCCCTGAAAGGTCTGGGCCATGAAGCCCCCCGCCAGGCTGAGGGCGAGGAAACCCGCCACCACCACCATCAAGGTGAGCGCTGTCCGCCGCCGCTGGCGCAGCAGGTTCCGAAGGGCCAGGCGCGGGAGGATCACAGGCGCTCCTCCCCGATCAGCTGTCCGTCCATGAGGCGGAACACGCGATGGGCCCGGGTGATGACGGCGGGATCGTGGCTGGCCACGAGGAAGGTCACGCCGCGCTCGGCGGCCAGTTCGGCCATGAGGTCCATGAGCGGTCCGCCGTGGGCGTGATCAAGGCTGGCGGTGGGTTCATCCGCCAGCACCAGGAGTGGATCCGGGGCCAGGGCCCGGGCAATGGCGGCACGCTGCTGTTGGCCGCCGCTCAGCTGGCCGGGGCGGTGTTGCAGACGGTCCCCAAGGCCCACCCGGTCCAGGGCGAGCTTGGCGCGATGTTGGGCCTCAGCCTCGGCGACGCCTTGGAGCTGCAGAGGCAGCATCACGTTCTCCAGGGCCGACAGCACCGGCACCAGGTTGAAGGCCTGGAACACGAAACCCAGGCGCCGCAGGCGCAGGTCGCAGCGTTCCCGCTCGGACAGACTGGACACTTGCTGTCCATCCAGCAGGACGGTGCCCTCGTCGGGCTGATCCAGCAGGCCGGCGAGCTGGAGCAGCGTGGTCTTGCCGCTGCCGCTGGGGCCGGCCAGCACGGCCAGGCAGCCCTTCGGCACCTCCAATGACACGCCGAACACACCGGCGCGTTCGCCGCCAAGTTCGTAGGCGCGGGTCAGGTTGCGGAATTGCAGCATCGAACCAGTGTAACGGTCCCTGGCCTCAGAATTGCATGGCGTAAGCCACCTTCGCGAAGAGGCCCCGCTCCACCATGCGCTCGGAGGGGATCACCGCCGTGGGATCCTGCCGCCGCTGGCCTGACCAGCCCAGGTAAGCATTGGTGAAGGCGTTGGGCTGCCAGCCCACGAAGGCCTTGAGGAACTTGTCCACCCCAACGATCTCGGAGCCGTCGTACCGCACCACGAAGGCCTGGGCCTTCAGGTAGAAGGCATGCGGCATCTGATAGGTGGCGGTGGTGGCGAGCTTGCGGGCCCGCACGAGCCGGAGGTCGTCGGACTCGCGATCCAGCACGGTCCTCTGGGCCGAGAGGTCGTAGCTCAGATCACCGACCGCACCGTGAGAACTGAAGCTGGTGGTGCGGATACGTGCCGGGGCGCCCGAGGCCAGGTCGATGGTGCGCCCGGTCGTCGCCCGCACCAGCATCTGGGCCCAGATGAGTTTCTTCCAGCTCAACGCCAGGTTGATATTGCGGGTGGCGTTCGAGGTCACCTCATCGTTGGCCCAGGTCCGCCCGGCGATGTCCCAGTCCAGGCTCCAGGCCCAGCGGTTGGCGGTCTCCACATAGCTGCTCAGGCCCACGGCCCGATCGAAGGGATTGCCGTCCCACCACACGAGCCGGCGGAGGCGCAGGTAGGTGTTCGCCTGGGAGAACCTCCCGCCGTTCCAGTTGCCCTGCCACCCGAAGGTCCCGTTCTGTTGGCGGTAGCCCCGAAGGTCCGTGAACCCCGATACCAGCACCAGCCCGGGGCTCGTGGCCTGACTGACGGCCGAGGCGAACCAGTGGCGGGTGTTCCAGTCCAGTTCGGCGGAGGTCGATGTCCCCCGCTGGGAGAGGAGGCTGCCGTCGGCCTGGGGGAGGCGTGAGGTGGCGGCCATGGCGCTGCCGATGACGTGGAACTCGGAACCCAGATACTGGTCGAGGTAGATCCCCCCGCTCTGGCCGCCAGTGTCGGCGGGCCCACCCATCAGGCGCTTGTCCGTGCCGAGGAAGGAGATTCCGGAGCCTCGGCCCCCCACCTGGAGGCGCAGCGCGGCCGCGGTGTCCTGGGTGGGCAGGCCCTCGATACCCTGGGCGCCATTGGCGCTCAGCATGAGGCCGCCGTCCTCGTCCTTGGCGTGGAGCAGGGTCCAGCTGGCCAGGGAGCCCTGGCCGGAGGCCTTGAGACCGTACAGCGGGCTCTGGATGGATCGGCTGAAGAACTGGCGCTGGGCCGCCGGAGGGGAGAGCAGGTCCATCCCCTCCAGGAAGAAGGGCCGGCGTTCGGGGTAGAACACCTTGAAGCGGCTGTTGATCTGGAGCGGGTCGACGTCCGCGTCCGCCGTGGCGAAGTCGGGCCGGTAGGTGCCCTCGAATGTGAGGGCCGTGGTGGCGTAGCGGGCATCCAGGCCCAGCCGGGCCTTGGATTCCACGGGCGCGCCCGGGTTGGTTTCCAGCGACTGCGTGCGGGTGTAGGTGGCGAAGGGAATCAGGAGGAACGGTGAGCCGGGCTTGTCCACCGGGGCGCCGGAGACCCGGGCCATCTGGCAGATGTCGCACTGCACGTCCTTGCTCATGCGGGGCCAGGAGATGCCGTAGCGCCGCTCCCGCGGAATGATGCGCAGGATGCGGAAGGCCCAGTCGCCGGGACGCCGGCGCAGGCTGCTGTAGGGGATGCGCATCTTCACGACATAGCCGTCCGGCGTCAGCACGCCGGTGGAATCCCAGAGGCAGTTGTACGAAGCGTTCTCGCCGGTGCTGTCCGTCATGATCTCGTCGATCTGGCCGCCCAGGGGCGTCACGAAGAACCGGGCGATGCTCTGGCCCTTGCCGGAGGGATCCAGGTCCACGCCCACGAAGTCGAAGTCGCCGTTGTTCGTGTCCCGCATGTGGTGGGCGGCGTGGATCTTCGCGGGCTCGGGGTCCTTCGCCTCCACGGCGACGTAGAGCGCGTCGGAACCCCAGCCCACATGGACGATGGTGGGCCAGCGGTTCTCACCATGGTCGTCCGGCATGATCATGCCGAACTCGGTGAGGACCAGGGCCTCCTTCCAGGTGGAGAGGTCCGCGTCGCGGGCCATGGAAGGCGCCTGGGCCAGCCGGGGGATGGCCAGGTGCAGCGGGTTGGGGGCCTGGGAGGCCAGGATGGGCAGGCAGGCAAAAGCCAAGACCGGGAAGCGCATGAAAGATCCCTGAAACGGTTCCCATGGCCTACGAGTGACTTCGGAGATCCGTTTAGAACCCTTGGCCTGAGCGCGCGTAGTTCAGCGTTTGGCGGGAGCTGGCGCCGCTGCGGGCTTGGCGGCCTTGCCCCTGGGATCATCCGGCTTGGGACCGATGGCCTTGACATCCTTGCCCCTGGGATCATCCGGCTTGGGGCCGATAGCCTTGACGTTCTTGCCCCTGGGATCATCCGGCTTGGGACCGATGGCCTTGGCCGGGGTTTGGGCCGGGGCCTTGGCGGTCGGCGGCGCGGCCTGAAGGGCGACGGCCATGAAGAGACCGATCGGGAGAAGGGAGGCCAGGGCGACGGAAGGGCGCATGGAAGCTCCTGTGGAGGTGGTTGTGGGAGGTGACCCACAGGTTAGCCGGATTGGTGCTGAAGGTGGGAGGCGGGAGGTGCCCATGGTGGCCGACCTCGCCCTGGTTATTTCCAGGTCGGATGCGTTCAAGTGGTGGAACCCAATCCGAGGAATGCGAATGTCAGAAGCCGAGGAAGCCGCTGTCCCAAGGCCTGAAGCCGACCGTATGAACCAGGCCTTCGCCGGTGTGGGCGCGGCCCTGGGCCTGGTCGTCTGGCTGAACCTGTTTCCGATTCCCCTGATGATCGCTTCGACGATCGCCCACAAGTCCCACCCGTGGCTTGGGGTCTGCCTGGGAGCCCTGGCCATGCTGACGGTGGTGCCGGGGATCCTCCGGGTGGCGAAATCCGCCTGGGGTAAGGACTGGCGCAAGGCCCTGCCTTTGGCTCCGGTGACTCCCGGTGTCCTGGTGTGGACGGTCCTCTGTGTCCTGGCCCTGCTGCCGGTGGTGGTGGCCTGGGCGTGGTCCCTTGAGCGTACCGTGGGCCTGCCCCATGTCTCGGATCCCCTGGCTTCGGTGGGGGTGCTGGGAGTGGTGCTCGGTGCCCCCATCGCGGAGGAGGTGCTCTTCCGGGGTTACGGCCTGGCGAGGATCCGCGAGCTCGGCGGGGAACGACGGGCCCTCCTGCTCACCGCCTTGATGTTCGCCCTGGCGCACGGCAGCTGGGCCAAGCTCCCCGGAACTTTCGTCCTCGGGCTTCTCCTGGGTTGGCTCGTGCTGCGCACCGGCTCTCTGTGGCCAGCCTTCCTGGGACATTTCATCAACAACAGTGTGGTCCTTGCCTTGGGCCGGCTGAATCCGATGCCTTCCTTCGATCAGGCCAAAGGATCCTGGATGGTCATCCTGCTGGTGGGAGCCGCGGGTCTCGTCGGCCTCGCCATGCTTTGGTCGCCGCAGGTTCGCGGACGGATCAGGGGGCTGAGCGCTTCGACCTGAAGGCCGCTTCATAGGCGGTGGTACTGGCCTCCGGGCCGCCCTCTTCGACCTCGCCAATAAGGTCGTAGGCGTGGGCCTCAACCCCGAGCCGGGTCGCATCTGGGGCTGCGGGGCAGCCTCAGATGCGGGGCATCCGGCCGGGCGTTGATGCCAGGAAGGCCCCGACTAGGACCGCTGGCGGTTCCGGAACGCCTGCTCGTAGGAGGCTGTGCTCGCGTCGAGGCCCCCCTCTTCGACCTCGCCAATAAGGTCGTAGGCGTGGGCTTTCACGATGCGCACCCGCTGGATGGTGTTCACCTGGGGCGCGCCGTCCACCAGCAGCACGTTGCCATCGATCTCGGGGGCCTGGCCCTGGTGGCGGCCCTTCACGAGGAGATCCGTCTCCTCGTGGGCGCCTTCCACCAGCACGTCGATCACCTGGCCCACCTTCTCCTGGTTCTTCTCCCGGGCGATCTTCTGCTGCAGCTCGAGGATGCGCCGCTTGCGGGCCTCCTTGGTGCGCTTCGGGATGGGGTCGCCCAGATCATAAGCGGTGGTGCCTTCCTCGGGGCTGTAGGTGAAGACGCCCACATGATCGAAGCGGGCCTCCTGCACGAAGGCCTTCAGCTCCTGGAAGGCGGCCTCGTCTTCGCCGGGGAAGCCCACGATGAAGTTGGACCGGATGGCGATGCCCGGGACGATGCGACGAACCTTCTCAATGAGCTTCAGGAACGAAGCCCGGCTGCCGCCCCGGGCCATGGCCTTGAGGATGGCGGCATCCGCGTGCTGCAGGGGCATGTCCAGGTAGCGCGCGCAGTTGGGCGTTTCGGCAATGGCGTGGAGCAGGCCGTCGGTCAGGCGGTTGGGATAGGCGTAGTGGATGCGGAACCACCGCAGGCCATTGACCGAGCCTAAGGCGCGCACGAGCTTCTCCAGCGCGTCGGGATCGCCGAAGTCGCGGCCGTAGTCCGTGGTGTCCTGGCCCACGAGGCTGATCTCCAGCACACCCTGTGCCACCAGGTTCATCGCCTCGGCCACGACACTCGCGATGCTGCGGCTGCGCTGGGCGCCCCGGAGCTGCGGGATCACGCAGAAGGCGCAGGCATGGTCGCAGCCCTCGCTGATCTTGAGGTAGGCACTGGCCTTGGGGGTGGTGAGCATCCGTGGGCTGGCCTCGGTGTAGAGGTAGTCGGGGTTGGGGTTCAGCTCGAAGGCCGCGCCGGCGCCGATGACTTCGGCGATCTGCTCGATGTCCCGGGTGCCGATGCAGGCGTCGATCTCCGGCATCTCGGTCATGAGCTCGTCGCGGTAGCGTTCCACCAGGCAGCCGGCGACGATGAGCTTCTCGCAGGCGCCTTCCTTCTTCATCGACGCGGCCTGGAGGATGGCCTCGACGCTCTCCTGCTTGGCCGCGTCGATGAAGCCGCAGGTGTTCACCACCAGCACCTGGGCCTCTTCCAGCACGGGGGTGATCTGGTAGCCCTTGAGGCGCAGATGGCCCAGCATGACTTCCGAATCCACCAGGTTCTTGGGGCAGCCCAGGGACATGAAACCGACTTTGGTCAACGGATCTCCAACCACCTGCTGGTGGAACCTCATAGAATACCGCGTCCGGCCGATAAGAGTGCCTAACCAAACCCGACGCGGTCGCGAGAAAGTCAGGTGGGATGCACCGCAGATATCAGTTTGTCTCGCGCATCGCCGAAGGCGATACCGAGAAGGAAGGGCCCGCGGGGCGATGCGGGACATCGTTCAAGGGCTCTGACGCCGCGGGGCGCCCACCTGGTTTTCTCCCTCCGGGCGAGGGCCGGCGGGCGTCGCGATGCCGCGTCACGCTCGTCGCGCGTAGTACCCGGTACGCGTCTCCTCGCGTTCCTCGCCTCGCTCGCCCGGCGGCTCTCGCACGGCCCCATGGGGGCTTGGTTAGGCACTCAGGATCAGCAGCGCATGCTAAACTCAATCTCCCCCTCCGGATCGGCCATGAAACTCACCCTCCAGGTTGACGGTGCCCTGCATCCCGTGACCCTCACGGAGGATGGTGTGACCATCGGGCGGGGCGACCAGGCCACCATCCGCATCCAGGCCAATGCCGTGAGCCGGGTCCATGCCCGCATCTTCCTCAAGGATGGCCAGCCGCACGTGATGGACATGAAGTCCCTCAACGGGACCTCCCTGAACGGCGTGACCCTGTCTGAGCCGGCGCCCCTGCATCCTGAGGACACGGTGCTGCTGGGCGAGGCCATGGTGAGGTGGGTTCCTGACCGCGCCTCGGGGGGGCCGGCCTCAGGATTGAATCCCGCCCTGACATCAAGATCCGGAACTTCACGGATTTCGCTGGAGGACCGCGCCTTCGATGCCTCCGGGTCCATCCTCGTCCCCCACGCCAGCCTGGAGGCCATGCTGGCCCAGGCGGGCGGCCAGCATCCGGCAGGCGAGGCGGTGACCCTGTTCCAGCGCCTGGCCTCCATGGCCGGCACCCTGCTCCGGGCGGCGGGCCTGACGGAGCTGCTGGAATCCGTCATGAGTCTGGTGACCTCCCAGATTCCCTGTCAGCGCGGGTTCATCCTGCTGGTGGACGCGGGGGGCGAGCTGGTGCCCGAGCTGGCCTGGGAGGAGCAGCCGGGCCTGAATCCCAATCCCATCAGCCGCACCATCGCCCGCACGGCGATGAAAGACCGGGTGGCCATCCTCACCACGGATGCCCGCATGGATCCCCGGTTCAGCGCCGGCGAGAGCATCAAGATCCACGGCATCACCTCGGCCCTCTGTGCTCCGCTCATCGTGGAGAACCAGTCCCTGGGCGTCATCTATCTGGAGACGAGCCTCAGCAAGGGCAGCTTCAAGCGCGAGGATGAGCATCTGCTGAGCGCCATGGCCAACTTCGCCGCCGTGGGCATCCAGCGCGAGCGCGAGGCCAAGTTCCGCCAGCGGCTGGAGCGGTACCACAGTCCCGCCGTGGTGGACCAGATCCTCAAGTCCAGCCAGAACAAGGAGGCACCCGCCCTCCAGGCCCAGCGCTGCCAGATCAGCGTGCTCTTCGCCGACATCTCGGGCTTCACCCGCATGAGCGAAGGCATGGAGCCCCTGGTGCTCGCGGGCATCCTGAACCGCACCTTCGAGGCCATGACCGACCAGATCTTCAGCCGGGGCGGCACCCTCGACAAGTACATCGGCGACGCGATCATGGCGTTCTTCGGCGCGCCGAGTCCCGATCCGGACCATGCCCGGCATGCGGTGGAAGCCGCGGCCGCCATGCAGGAGACCCTGCGGACCCTGAACGCCGGCCGGCCCGAGGGGTATCCCGAGCTGCGGATGCGGATCGGCATCAACAGCGGCGAGGCCTTTGCGGGTGACATCGGCTGCGAGAAGCGCATGGACTACACCGTCATGGGCAGCACCGTGAACCTGGCCTCGCGGCTGGAGAGCAGCGTGGCCAAGGCGGGCCAGATCGTCATCGGACCGCACACGGCCGGGCTGGTAGATCAGGAGCACCTCCGGCAACTGGAAGGCTTCCTGCTCAAGGGCATCGAGCAGGAGGTCCGGCCCTTCGAGGTGCTGTGGGAACAGACCACCCAATCGGCCGCCCGCGAGTCGAGATAGAGGCAGGACCCGCTTGCCCTGTTTATGTCCCATGCGACCTCCGGATTGAAGTCCGGCTCAAGCTGCTTGTATCCCGCCTATACCGCCACTAAGCTCTAGGCTGACACTCGTTTCATCCCACTTTTATTGGCCGTATCCCAAGGATGGATTCTGCCTTTCCCCAGGAGCCTTCATGTCTCATTCCGACTCCAGCGCCCTCGCCGCCATGCTTGGCGGGGGCTGCTTGATCTTCATCCTGTTGGGCGCCGCGATCGGTATCGCCATCGCGATCTTCTACATCCTCACGATGCAAAAGGCCCTGAACTTGGCCGGTGAACGCCATCAAAAGATGAATCCCAGCATGGTCTGGCTGATGCTCATCCCCCTTTTCAACCTCGTGTGGCACTTCTTCGTCGTGAAGAATGTCTCCGACTCCATCAAGAGCTGGGCGGCGGAGAATGGGAAGAGCGTCGACGACGCTGGCTATACCATTGGCCTGGTCACCTGCATCGCGCAATGCTGCGGCCTCATCCCAATTCTCAACATCCTCGCGGGCCCCGTGGGCCTCGTCTGTCTCATCATCTGGTGGGTCAAGATCGCGGGCTTCAACAAACTCATGAGCGGCCAGGTCTAGCCGTTCTGCCCCAGAAGTGACTGCGGAAAAGGCGGCGCTCTTGCGCCGCCTTTTCAATGCCAAGGGGGGTCAGTGATCCAGGGTCTTACGACTCTTTGATGAAATCCTTCCACAGCATCGAAGGCTGGATACCAGAGTTCCGCTGGTACTTGCCGGATTCGTAGCTGTCGTAGTCGCCACTGACGGTGTGGTAGAAGATCTGGCAGATGCCCACCCCGGCATAGATGCGCACGGGCTGGATGCAGCTGATCTCCAGGGTCCAGAAGCCGCAGAAGCCGATGTCGCCGAAGCCGGCGGTGACGTGCACGAAGAGGCCCAGGCGCCCCACGCTGCTGCGGCCCTCCAGCATGGGCACCATGCCGTGGGTTTCCGTGTACTCCAACGTGCGCCCCAGGTAGAGCGTCCCAGGTTTCAAAAGCAGCCCTTCAGCCGGGATCTTCATGAACTCGATGCCATTGGGTTTGGCCATGTCGAGTTCACGCTCGGTGTACACGGCCAGATCGTCGCCCAGGCGCAGGTTGTAGCTGTTGGGATTCAGCTGCTCATCCCGCCAGGGATCGATGCGGATCCGGCCCTGGGTCCTAGCTTCGAGGATCTGCTTCCCGGTGAGGATCACCGTCAGCGGTCCACTTTGAGGACTTCGGACTTGGCCAGCATGTCACTGAGGCTGATGCGCTCGTCACCCTTGACGGCCAGGACGATGAGGTTCAGGAAAAGGAAGTTGCCGATCTGGCGCAGGATCGCGGGTCCGAGGTCGATGCGGCCCTGGGGTTTCCCTTCGGGTACCACCCGTAGCTTCATGACCTTCTTGCCGATGCTGGCGCCGTACTTCGACACGCACCAGGGCACGAAGAACCAGTAGTAGCCAAGCTGGGCGGCGATGTTGAGGGGCAGCAGGATGCAGCCGACGTAGGGCACGACCGACAGGACCATGAAGACGATCGAGATGAGGATCGCGGGAACCACATCAATGAGGACAGCCACCAGGCGGGTGACCAGGTCACCGCGTTCGCCCGTGGTCACGGCGTCGTCGGGAATCGGGGGCAGGAGGGAGCCCAGGAAGGATTGTTCTGGAAGGAAGCCGGAGGCGGGCCTGGGCGCCGATGGCGGCGGCACCGGCGGGATGGGGGGAACGACTTTGACCGGGACGGGGGCAGGCCCGGTGGAGGACTGGCCCACGGAAATAGCCTGGGGCTCTCCGGTGGGGAAGGCGGCGGCGGGCGGCTTCCCGGTGTGGATGGCGGCCAGTTCGTCGGCGGACATGCGTACGGTGCCGAGGGGCGGCTGGACCGCCCCCTCGCGGCTCACGGCCGCGGTGACGCCGACTTCGGAGAGGGGATCCTGGAAGGTGAGCTGGATCTGACCCAGTGTGATGCGGTCGCCGTTCCGCAGCGGGGAGGACTGCACCCGGTTGCCATTCACCAAAACGCCATTGCTGCTCTGGAGATCCTGGATCTCATAACCGCCGCCCACCTTGCGGAGCACGCAGTGGTGGCGGCTGATGCTGGGGTCCGGGAGGCGCAAGGTATTGTCCAGCTCTCGCCCCATGTGGACTTCGTTATCCACGATCTCGAACTCGCGGACTCCAGCGCTTTCGTGCACCAGCAGCTTGGCCATGGAAACCCTCAGGGTGGTTGGGATGGCGGGAAGTGTACCGCATCATTGGCGGACTGGGGGATAGAACGCCCTTCCCGGTTCTTTCTTGACGGCATGCCGCAGACCCGCCAATCTTCCCGTGAGATCGCGAAGGTGAAGGCATGGTGCTTTTCAATGCGGCCACAAAGGAGCTGACGGCCAAGATCGTTTACTACGGCCCCGGCCTTTGTGGAAAGACGACCAACCTACAGCACGTCTACGACACCCTGCCTGGCGAAGGCCGGGGCAAGATGCTGTCCCTGGCCACCCAGACGGACCGCACCTTGTTCTTCGATTTCCTGCCCATCGACCTGGGCACCATCCGGGGCATGAAGACCCGCGTCCAGCTCTACACCGTGCCTGGCCAGGTCTTCTACGACGCCACCCGCAAGCTGGTGCTCCGCGGCGCCGACGCCGTGGTGTTCGTGGCGGATTCCCAGGCCCCGGCCCTGGAAAGCAACAAGGAGAGCTTCCAGAACCTCATCGCCAACCTCAAGGAACAGGGCACGGATCTGTCGAAGATCCCCCACGTGATCCAGTGGAACAAGCGGGACACGCCGAACGCCCTGCCGGTGGGTGTCCTGGACAAGGAGATCAACCTCTTCCGCGTCCCCACCTTCGAGGCCTGCGCCATGCGAGGCGAGGGGGTCAAGGAGACGCTCACGGGTGTGGCCCGGCTGGTGTTGAAGAGCCTCGCGGAGAAGTACGGCGGCGGCGTGGTCGAGGAGCCACAAACCGTCCTGACGGGAGGGGCGGCACCCGTGCCGCCACCACCACCGTCTCCCGCCATGGAATCCACCAAACCCTTGGAAGTCGAGGAGCTGTCCGCCGGTGAGTTGCTGGAAGAGATCGATGAATTTCCCATCGACTCTGCGTTTTCCTCGAGCCACGCGCCCTCTCCGAACCACATGCCCCATCGCAGCGTGGTCGAGGTGCCCATCGTGCTGGATCGCAGCCTCTTCAGCGGAGAAGGCCCCGTCGAGATCAAGCTGAAGCTTTATATCAAGTAGGGGGCAAAACGCTTGGCGTTTTGCATATGCGCGCAGACGGAGTCCGCGCGCTTGGGGCACACTGGTTGTTTGATTAGAGGCCATTCCATGTCCCGCCAGGTCGTCACCCGCTTCGCCCCGTCCCCCACCGGCATGCTCCACATCGGCGGGGTGCGCACGGCCCTCTTCTGCTGGCTCTTTGCCCGCAAGCACGGGGGGCGCTTCATCCTGCGCATCGAGGACACGGACCTGTCCCGCAGCACCGACGACAACATCCGCATCATCGAGGAAGGCATGGCCTGGTGCGGGCTGGACTGGGACGAAGGCCCGATCGTGGGCGATCCGGGTCAGTGGAAGGGGCCCCACGGTCCCTACCGCCAGATGCAGCGCATGGACCTCTACAAAGCCAAGATCCAGGAGCTGTTGGACAAGGGCCTGGCCTACCGCTGCCGGTGCTCAAGGGAAACCTTGGACGAGCGCCGCAAAGCCGTGGAAGCCGCGGGCAAGGTCTTCCAGTACAACCGCGGCCTGGACGCCGGAAGAGGCTGCGCCGACGCGAACCACGATGCCAGCGAGTCTGCCGCCATCCGGTTCCGCATGCCCACCGGGGGTGACATCGTGGTGGCCGACCTCATCAAGGGCGAGACCCGCTTCCCGGCGGACAGCCTGGACGACTGGATCATCGCCCGCACCGGCGAGGGTCCCGGCGAGATCGGCGTTCCGACCTACAACTTCTGCGTGGTGGTGGACGACACGCACATGGAGGTCACTCACGTCATTCGCGGTGACGACCACCTGAACAACACGCCCAAGCAGATCCCGCTCTTCGCGGCCTTCGGCTACGACCTGCCGGCCTTCGCCCACGTGCCCATGATCCTGGGGGCCGACGGCGCCAAGCTCAGCAAGCGCCACGGGGCTACCAGCATCACCGAGTACCAGGCCATGGGACTGCTGCCCTCCGCGGTGCGCCTGGCCCTGGCGCGGCTCTCCTGGACGCCCAAGATCGACGGGAAGGCCGTGGAGACCGCCGAGGAGGAGCTGCTCACGGACGAGCAGATGATCCAGCTCTTCGACCTGGCGGACTGCCAGAAGAGCGCCGCCCGCTTCGACATGGACAAGCTCCAGTGGCTGAACCAGAAGCTCATCCAGCGGGCCTCCTGGCAGGAGCTGGAGCCCCACCTGCGCTCCTTCATGCCGGCCGAGTGGACCGTGAAGCCCGATGCGTGGAAGGCCCAGGCCATCCACGCCACCCAGAAGGGCAAGTCGCTCACGGACATGGCCGAGGCCCTGCGCTTCGCCTTCGAGCGACCCGCCACCTTCGATGAGAAGGCCGCGGAGAAGTTCATGACGCCCGCGGTGAAGCCCGCCCTGCGCGAGGTCGCGGCCCTGGCCGACTACAACCACGACCGTCTGGAGGCCGACTTCAACGCCATCCTCGAGCGGCACAGCCTCAAGACCAAGGACCTGGCCCAGGCCCTGCGCGTGGCCCTCTGCGGCAAGCCGGTCAGCCCCGGCATCTTCGACACCCTCATCCTCGTCGGGCGCGAGGAAGTGGTGGCGCGCCTGGAACGCTGGCTCTGATGGATCTGGATGAGTTCACCCACATCACCCTTGCGGTGCTGGAAGACCAGGGGGCTGCAGCCTACGCCCCCACGATCATCGCGGGCGAAACCGTGCAGGTGATCCAGGGCATTCCCGAGGGCATGGATCACCGCGACGCCCTCCAGGAAACGGCGGTGCGCCTGGGTCTTGAACAGTCGGAATTCTATTTCGGCGTGCGATCGGGGCCCGGCGAGATCACCACCGGCTTCCACAGTCCCAAGGGCGACACGTTCCAGCGCATCTCCGAAATGCGCCAGGGTTTCGTCGTCTCCAATCTGGAGGCCTGTCCCTGGTGGACCCTGGGATGGGGCCGGGACCAGTAGCGGTTTTCTCCCGCCGAAGGTCAGGCCCCGTTATAGTGATCGTCATGATCCTCATTCCCGTCATCCACCCGCGCCCTAGCACCTTGAGTGCGGGGGGGAGTTGCACGACGAGCTGACCTGGATTCAGGTCCCGCCATCCCGCCCCCGCCACTACAGGCGGGGGTTTTTCGTTCCAGGGAGTCTCCATGAGCCGCCATCCCCAGCTCGCCATTCTCGGTTTCGGCACCATGGGCCAGGCCATCAGCGCCGGCCTGGTGGAGGCTTCGGGCTATCCCGCGGGCCGGATCCATGCCGCCACCCCGCACCCCGCCTCCTCCAGCGCGCGGGCCAAGACCCTCGGCATCGCGCTCTCGAACGATGCCAATAGCGCAGTGCGGGGAGCGGAGGTGGTGCTGCTCTGCGTGAAGCCCAAGGAGCTGAAGGGCCTGCTGGCGGGCCTGTCCGCATCGGGGGCCCTGGACCACCATCCCCTGGTGGTCTCCATCGCCGCGGGCACGACCCTGGCGTTCCTGGCGGCCCACACGCCGGCGGGCACGCCCCTGGTGCGGGCCATGCCCAACACGCCCTGCTCCATCCGCCGGGGCATGACGGTGCTGGCGGCGGGGCAGGGGGTCACCGAGGCCCAGTTGGCCCAGGCCCGGACCCTCTTCGAGCCCCTGGGCCGGGTCATGGACCTGGACGAGCGGCACATGGACGCCGTTACGGGCCTCAGCGCCAGCGGTCCCGCCTTCATGTTCGTGATCCTCGAAGCCTTGGCCGAAGGGGGCGTCCAGTGCGGCCTGCCTCGGGCCGTGGCTCTGGAACTGGCGGCCCAGATGACCCTGGGGGCCGCGTCCATGGTGCTGGAGACCGGCCGGCACCCCGCCGCCCTCAAGGACGAGGTGACGACCCCGGCGGGCTGCACCATCGCCGGCCTGCTGGCCCTGGAGGACGGCCGCATCCGCTCCGTGGTCGCCCGCGGCATCGAGCGGGCCACCCAGGTGGCGGCAGGGTTGGGGTGACCATTACCGGGGAGGGCTTGCCAGCGGGTATCTTTGAGGTTTGCATCCTGTGAGCCCCGATGTCCGCTGACCTGCACAATTCCGAATCCAGGCCCGAACCCAAGAGCCTCCACTTCATCGAGGAGATCGTGGAGGCGGATCGTGCCTCGGGCAAGCACGGGGGCCGTGTGCTCACGCGCTTTCCGCCGGAACCCAACGGCTACTTGCACATCGGCCATGCCAAGAGCATCTGCCTGAACTTCGGCCTGGCGAAGGCCTACGGCGGTGCCACCAACCTGCGCTTCGACGACACCAATCCCGTCAAAGAAGATGTGGAATACGTGGATTCCATCCGCGAGGACGTCAAGTGGCTGGGCTTCCAGTGGAAGGGCGAGCACTACGCTTCCGACTACTTCCCCTTCCTTTACGACTATGCGGAATACCTGATCCAGCAGGGCAAGGCCTACGTCTGCGACCTCACCGAGGCGGAGATTCGCGAGTACCGCGGCAACTTCCATACGCCGGGCCGGCCCAGTCCCTTTCGTGATCGCAGTCCCGACGAGAACCTGGACCTCTTCCGCCGCATGAAGGCCGGCGAGTTCCCGGACGGCTCAATGGTGCTGCGCGCGAAGATCGACATGGCGAGCGGCAACATGAACCTGCGCGATCCGCTCATGTACCGCATCCGCCGGGCCCACCACCACCGCACGGGCGACGCTTGGTGCATCTACCCCATGTATGACTACGCCCACGGCGTGTCAGATGCCATCGAGACCATTACCCATTCCATCTGCACCCTGGAGTTCGAGGATCACCGGCCGCTCTACGAGTGGTTCCTGGAGCAGGATGTCGACGGGAAGTTCTTCCAGCGCCCCCTGCCGCGCCAGATCGAGTTCGCCCGCCTGAACCTCACCTACACGGTGATGAGCAAACGCCGCCTTCTCCAGCTGGTGCAGGACGGCGTCGTGCGCGGCTGGGACGATCCCCGCATGCCCACCATCTGCGGGCTGCGGCGTCGGGGCTACACGCCCGAGGCCGTGCGGGCCTTCGCCGAGCGCGTGGGCGTGGCCAAGCGGGACATGGTGGCCGACGTGGGCCTGCTGGAGTTCTGCATCCGCGAGGATCTGGAGAAGCGGGCCCCCCGCCGCATGGGTGTGCTGCGCCCCCTCAAGGTGGTCATCACCAACATGACGGAGGCCGAGGCCTTCGAGGTGGAGGTGGCGAACCACCCGGATGACCCGGCCATGGGCACCCGCAAGCTGCCCTTCACCCGGGAGCTGTTCATCGATCAGGACGACTTCCGCGAAGAGGCTCCCAAGAAGTGGTTCCGCCTGGCCCCGGGGGCCGAGGTGCGCTTGCGGGGGGCCTGCCTGGTCACCTGCAAGGATGTGGTCAGGGACGCCGCAGGGGATGTGGTGGAGCTGCGCTGCGAGTGGGATCCCGCCAGCAAGGGCGGCAATGTGCCGGACGGCCGCAAGGTGAAGGGCACCCTCCACTGGGTGAGCGCCGCCCATGCCGTGAAGGCTGAAGTGCGACTCTATGAGCCCCTCTTCACCCAGCAGGACCCCATGGACGTGCCCGCGGGCCAGGATTGGAAAACCCTCCTGAACCCTGGAAGCCTTGAGGTCCTGGCCGAGGCCCGGCTGGAGCCCAGTCTGGTGGAGGCGCTTCCCGGCGAGCGCTTCCAGTTCGAACGGACCGGCTACTTCGCCGTGGATCCTGACAGCCAGCCCGGCCGACCCGTGTTCAACCGGACGGTGGGGTTGAAGGACAGCTGGTCGAAGATTGAGGCCAAGCAGTGAGGTGATTCCCTCCGCACCGGGTCCCGGCTCCGCAGAACCCCCGGGGTTCAGCCCCGTCACCCGGTGGGCGGGAGGTCGAAGATTGAGGCCAAGGGCTGAGGAATCGCGGGCCGCGCCTACGATTCCTCTAGAGCGCGGCTTCGCTGCACCAAAAGCCTTGGCTTTTTACGTGAGGCCAAAGCGACAGCTTCGGCCCCAGGCTGTGACCCAGGTCGCATCGCCGCCCTCAGGGTTCTTTCCCTCCGTGTCGGGAACGCCGCCGCTCTGATAGGCTCGATGGGTTGGGCCTCCCCGCGGGCGGCCCTGCCGGGAAGCCGCCCATGGACAAGCTCGCAAGCCTGCTACATACCACGCCTGCCATCGCTTGGATGGTGGCGAAGCTCGTCATCGTCTTCGGTGGCGTGTTTTCGCTGGCGGCCCTCTGGACCTGGGTGGAGCGTCGCGGCTCGGCCATGATCCAGGACCGCATCGGCCCCAATCGCGCCGCGCTCTTCGGCAAGATCAAGATCATCGGCCTGGCCCAACCGTTGGCGGATGGCATCAAGTTCTTCTTCAAGGAGGACCTGGTCCCCCACGACGCCAACAAGGCGCTCTTCTGGCTGGCGCCCTTCCTGGCCCTCGTGCCGGCCCTGATGGGCTTCGCCGTGATCCCCTTCGGCCGCAGCTTCATGAGCGGTGGCCAGGAATACCACATGGCGCTGCTGGATCCCGGCAACGGCATGGGGCTGCTCTACCCCCTGGCCATCGGCGGCATGGCGGTCTACGGCGTGCTGGTGGCCGCCTGGTCCAGCAACAACAAGTGGTCGATCCTCGGCGGCATGCGTGCCTCGGCGGCCATGGTGAGCTACGAGATCGGCATGAGCCTGGCCGTGGTCACCATCTTCATGACCGCCGGTGGGTACGATCCCTCGGAGGTCATCAACGCCCAGGGCCATCTTCCCTGGGCCTGGAACGTCGTTCGCCAGCCCCTCGGCTTCATCGTGTTCTTCACCTGCATGTTCGCCGAGACGAACCGGCTGCCCTTCGACTTCGCCGAGGGTGAGAGCGAGATCGTGGCGGGCTTCAACACCGAGTACGGCAGCATGAAGTTCAGCCTGCTGGCTCTGGCCGAGTACTGCCACTTGATGACGGCTTCCGCCCTCATGGCCACGCTCTACTTCGGTGGGTGGCAGGTACCTTTCGTGCAGAACCCCGCGGTGATGCTCTCGGTGCTGAGTTTCCTGGTGAAGATGCTGTTCTTCGCCTGGGTCTTCGTCTGGATCCGCTGGACCCTGCCACGCTTCCGCTACGACCAGCTCATGCATCTCGGGTGGAAGGTGATGCTGCCGCTCTCCATGGCCAACCTGGTCTTCCACGCCTGGCGCATGAGCCAGGGACACTGAGGAGTTCGCAATGGGTGTCCTGGTCAAGAAGGTCGAGCTGAGCTGGCTGGATCGCACCTATGTGTGGCCGGTGATGAAGGGCATGGGCATCACGTTCCAGCACTTCCTCAAGCAGCTCTTCACGCCCACCGCCAAGCGCTTCACGATCCAGTATCCGGACATGAAAAAGGAGATGCCCTCCGGTTATCGCGGGCTCCATGAGCTGAAACGGTTCGAGGATGGCGCCATCAAGTGCGTGGCCTGCTTCATGTGCCAGGAGGCCTGCCCGGCCCGCTGCATCAGCATCGAGGCGGAGGAATTCAGCGATCTCAACATCACCCAGGGCTTCGAAGAGAAGCGGCCGGCCAAGTTCAGCATCGACATGCTCCGCTGCATCTACTGCGGCATGTGCGAGGAAGCCTGCCCCAAGGATGCCATCTGGCTCCGCAAGGACTATGAAGTGGCGGCCTACGACCGGCTGTCCATGCAGTTCGGCAAGTGGGATCTGATGAACACCTACACCGAGGCCGATGGCAAGGAAAGCATCTCCCAGGATCCCACCCCCTCCGTGCCGCGCCGCACGATCGCGTTGTAAGGGAGCGGCCATGTTCATCACCTTTGCCCTCATCACCCTCCTGGGCGCCCTGGGAATGTTGCTGCAGAAGAACGTCGTCGTGGCAGGCCTCTGCATGGTGGCCGCCTTCTTCGGCGTGGCGGGTCTCTTCGTGTTGCTCGCCAACCCGGTCGCCGCGGCGCTCCAGATCATCGTCTACACCGGCGCGATCATGGTGCTCGTCCTCTTCGTGATCATGATGCTGAACAGCCACGAAGAGGAGAAGGCCCAGGTTTCTCATCCCGTCCAGCGGTGGCTATCCGTGACTCTGATCGCAGCCCTGGCGTTCGGTGCCGTGAAGCTGGTGCTGGGTTCCAAGGGCCTGACGGCCCTGGCGGTCACGGGGGCTGAGATGCCCCAGGCCATGACCCTGCAGAAGATTGGCACCACCCTTTTCGCGGATCATCTGCTGGGCTTCGAGGTGGCGGGCCTGGTGCTGCTGGCCGCGATGATCGGTGCCGTGGCCCTGACGAAGAGGAATCTGTGATGCGCTCACCACTGATGCCCCACTTCAGATCTGGCGAGCGGACCGCTGATGTGTCGAGCGTCTCGCGTATCGGCAGAGCCGATACCGAGAAGAGGAACCTGTGAGGAGCCCACGATGACCGGCATGGATGCGATCCTCCACGGCGGCCTCCAGGGATACCTGGTGGTGGCCCTCCTGCTCTTCGGCCTGGGCTTGGCCACGGTGCTCCTGCGCCGCACCCTCCTGCTGCAGTTCATGGGCGTGGAGCTGATGCTCAACGCCGCCAACGTGGCCCTGCTGGCCTTCGCCCGGTTCCACGGGGGCGATGCCCAGGCCATGGTGTTCTACCTCTTCATCATCGCCGTGGCCGCCTGCGAGGCAGCCATCGGCTTGGCGCTGGTCATCGGCCTCTACCGTCACCGGGATACCACCGACTCGGACCGGGCCACCAGCCTGAAGCAGTGAGGATGCGATGAACAAGTACTACTGGCTCATTCCGATCCTCCCCCTGCTGGGCGCGGCCTTCAACGGTCTCCTGGGCAAGCGCCTGGGCAAGGGCGTCGTCACCGTCGCAGGCGTGGGCGTGGTCTTTATTTCGCTGCTGCTGGCCACCTCGGCTTTCCTCGCCATGAAGGCCTTGCCGGACCACCGCCTGGTGCTGAACTACGGCGAATGGATGGTGACCGGGTCCATGGCCGTCCCCTTCGGCCTGGTGATCGATCCCCTCAGTGGCACCATGATGCTGGTGGTCACCGGCATCGGCTTTCTCATCCACCTGTATTCCGTGGGCTACATGCATGCGGAAGAGGGCTACGCCCGGTTCTTCAGCTACATGAACCTGTTCGTGTTCTTCATGCTGACCCTGGTGCTGGGCTCAAGCCTGCCGCTGATGTTCGTGGGCTGGGAGGGCGTGGGCCTTTGTTCCTACCTGCTCATCGGCTACTACTTCGAGACGGACTTTGCGCCCCAGGCGGGCCTCAAGGCCTTCCTTTTCAACCGCGTGGGCGACCTGGGCGTGTCCATCGGCATGCTGGTGCTCTTCGCCAGCTTCGGCACCCTGACGATCTCCGACATCCTCATCCAGGCCGGCCATCTGGCTCCCGAGGCGAGCTTCGGCATCCTCACCTTCGCCACCTTGATGCTTTTTGTGGGCGCCACGGGCAAGAGCGCCCAGCTGCCCCTCTACCTCTGGCTGCCGGACGCCATGGCGGGCCCGACCCCGGTCAGCGCCCTGATCCACGCGGCCACCATGGTGACGAGCGGCATCTACATGATCTGCCGCCTGGCGCCGGTCTACACCCTGACGCCCACCACCCTGACCGTGGTGGCCTGGGTAGGCGCGGCCACGGCCCTCTTCGCCGCCACCATCGGCCTCTTCCAGCGCGACATCAAGAAGGTGCTGGCCTATTCCACCGTCTCCCAGCTGGGCTACATGTTCCTGGGGCTCGGCGCGGCGGGTTTCTCGGCAGGCTTCTTCCACGTTTTCACCCACGCCTGGTTCAAGGCCCTCCTCTTCCTCGGTGCGGGTAGCGCGATCACGGCCATGCACCACGAGCAGGACCTCTTCAAGATGGGCGGCCTGAAGAACAAGACGAAGATCACCTTCATCACCATGGTGGCCGGCACCATCGCCATCATGGGCTTCCCCGGCACCTCCGGCTTCTTCAGCAAGGACGAGATCCTCTATCTGGCTTTCCTGAAGTCCCCGGCCCTGTGGGTGGTCGGCGTGATCGCTGCCTGCTGCACGAGTTTCTACATGTGGCGCCTCATGGCCCTGGCCTTCTGGGGCGAACCCCGCGACAAGCATGCCTACGAGCACGCGCACGAGAGTCCGCTGTCGATGACGGTGCCGCTGATGGTGCTGGCGGTGGGCTCGCTGCTCTGGGGCTTCTGGGGCGTGCCCGAAGCCTTCGGCGGCCACTTCAACATCGGCGAATGGCTGAAGCCGGCTCTGACCTACGGGCAGACCCATGCCGCCCACGGCCACCACGAGGGCCCGGCGGTCCTGCTGGCGGTCGTCTCCACCACCTTGGGCCTGGCGTTCGGCCTCCTGGGTTGGCTCAAGTACAAGACCGGGCCCGCCTGGGAGCTCGCCTTCGCGGAGAAGCACCCCTTCCTCCACGACCTGCTGGTGAACAAGTACTACGTGGATGAAGGTGTGGAGCTCTACCTGCTCCGGCCCATCCGCTGGTTCGGCAACCTCCTGTGGAAGCTGTTCGACGTCATCATCATCGACGGCCTGGGTGTGAATCTGCCGGGCGCGCTGGCCCGGGTCTTCGGGGACTTCACCGCCTTGTTCCAGACAGGCCGGGTGCGCAATTACGCGCTCAGCATGGCGCTGGGGGCCGCGATCCTCCTCTATGTCTTCCTGAAGTAGGTGGGGCGATGACCTGGCTGAACCTCCATCCCCTCACGTTCCTGGTCTTCGCGCCGACCCTGCTGGGGTTCGTGCTGATGGCCCTGCCGCACAAGGTTGGCAAGCTCTCGCGGCTGCTGGGCTTCCTGGGTGCCCTGGCCATCTTCATCCTGAGCCTGGCCTGGCTGCTGGGCCACACCCCGGCTGCGGGCGGCACGATCCTGGCCGAGCGCGCCCCCTGGTTCACCTTGGTGGGCCTGCCCGTGGACTATGCCTTGGCGGTGGACGGCCTGAACCTCTGGCTGGTGCTCCTCACCACCTTCCTGGTGCCCCTCACCATGCTGGGCACGTGGAACAGCCTCAAAGACCGCCTCGGCACCTTCGCGGCCCTGTTCCTCCTGCTGGAGACGGGCATGCTCGGCGCTCTGGTGGCCCAGGACCTGTTCGTGTTCTACCTCTTCTGGGAGGCCATGCTGATCCCGATGTATTTCATGATCGGGATCTGGGGTGGCGACGAGCGCCGGTATGCAGCCAACAAGTTCTTCCTCTACACCCTGAGCGGTTCGCTGCTCTGGCTGGTGGCCCTGCTCTACCTGGCGAACAAGGCCGGGGGCTTCAACCCAGCCCTCATGGCCCAGGCCGCTTCCGCACTGTCCTTCGGCGTCCAGAGCTGGTTGTTCATCGCCTTCGCCGTGGCCTTCGCCATCAAGGTGCCGCTGTTCCCCCTGCACACCTGGCTGCCGGACGCCCACGTGCAGGCGCCCACAGCCGGTTCCGTCATCCTCGCCGGCGTGCTACTGAAGCTGGGTGGATACGGCTTCATCCGCTTCGCCATCCCCATGTTCCCCCAGGCGGCGATGCACTACGCCAAGCCCATCGCCCTGCTGAGCGTCATCGCCATCGTCTACGGAGCCCTGGTGGCCATGGTCCAGCGCGACATCAAGAAGCTGGTCGCCTACTCCTCCGTGAGCCACATGGGTTTCGTGATGCTGGGGCTCGCCTCCATGACCGTCATCGGCACCCAGGGCGCCATGCTCCAGATGCTCAACCACGGCATCAGCACCGGGGCGCTCTTCCTCCTGGTGGGCATGCTCTATGACCGGGCCCACACGCGCATGATCGCGGACTTCGGCGGCGTGGCCGTGAAGATGCCCATCTTCACCACGTTCTTCATGATCGTCACGCTCAGCTCCATCGGTCTGCCCCTCACCAACGGGTTCGTGGGCGAATTCTGGATCCTCAACGGCACGTTCCTCTCCGGCTTCGGCTGGGGCCGCCTCTACGCCTGCCTGGCCACGTCAGGCGTGCTGCTGGGCGCGGTCTACATGCTGTGGATGTTCATGCGGGTCTTCTGGGGCCCCGAGAACAAGGATGAGGACAGCGGCACCCACCACCTGCACACTGACCTGAATGCCCGCGAGATCGCGGTGATGCTGCCCATCGTGGTGCTCATCGTCTGGATGGGCGTCCATCCGAAAACCTTCGTGGCTGCCAGCGAGGCTCCCGTGACCGCCCTGCTCCAGGAGATCAAGGCCCCGGCGCCCCGGGTCTTCGTCTTGAAGCCGGCTGTCCCTGAGGCCCCTGAGGGCTCCGAGACCCACGCTCCCGACGCCCCCACTGCCCATGAGGTGCACTGATGAGCCTCACCCCTAGTCAGTGGGCGGCCCTGCTGCCGCTGCTCATTCCGGTCTTCGGCGCCTGCGTGATCGTCATCATGTCCCTCGACACGGATCAGGCCACTACCAAGTGGATCCGTGGCGCCATGTACGGCACGGCCCTGCTGGCCGTGGCGGGCAGCTTCTGGTATCTGACGGATCTCTGGAAAGCTGGGTCCCAGCCGGCCTTCTTCCAACTCCACATGGATCGCCTGGCCCAGTTCACGGGAATCTTCGTGATGGTGGCCGCAGCGCTCACCGTCCTCCAAAGCTGGGATCACTTCCACCAGGAAGGCTGGGTGAAGGGCGAAACCCTCGCGCTCCTCCTCTTCTCGGCGGTGGGCATGATGCTCTTCGCCTCCACCACCCACTTCGTGACGCTCTTCCTGGGCCTGGAGCTGTTCAGCATCCCCCTCTACGCTCTGGTGGGCACCGTGCGCGCCCGCTCCGAGAGTGCCGAGGGTGGCATGAAGTACTTCCTCACGGGCGCTGTGGCCTCCAGCTGCTTTCTCATGGGCGGCGTGCTCATCTATGGCCTGAGTGGGACCTTCGACCTGGCTGCCGCGGCCTCCATCCTCACGGTCAAAGGACTCGCCCTTGATCCCCTGGTGCTGGTGGGTGCCGCCCTCATGCTGCTCGGCTTCCTGTTCAAGGTCTCCGCGGTGCCCTTCCACCAGTGGACGCCGGATGCCTACGAGGCCGCGCCCCACCCCATCGCGGGCTTCATGTCCGTGGCCACCAAGGGGGTGGCCTTCATCGCCCTCCTGCGGGTGTTCCCCGGCAGCTTCGCCCCCCTGGGCGCCTTGGGCATGAAGATGCAGGCCGTCGTGGCTATCCTCGCGGTCGCGACGCTGGTGCTCGGCAACCTCACGGCCCTGGTCCAATCCAATGTGAAGCGCATGCTGGCCTACTCCAGCATCAGCCACGCGGGCTACCTCCTGCTGGGCTTCGTGGCCGGCACCCCTGCGGCCTACACGGGCGTGCTGTTCTACCTGGTCATCTACCTGGCCATGAACATGGGTGCCTTCGGCCTGCTGACGGCCTTCGGCCTGGTGGGCGAGCACACCACCTTCGAGGACCTGCGCGGCCTGGGCTGGAAGCGACCAGCCATGGGCTTCGCTGCCGCAGTCTTCATGCTGAGCCTGGCGGGCATCCCACCCCTGGGCGGCTTCTACGGCAAGTACATGATCTTCCGTGAGCTGGTGGGCACCGGCCATGTGGGTTTGGCCATCCTGGGCGTGCTGGCGAGTCTGGTGTCCGCTTACTACTACCTGCGCCTCCTGGTGGCCCTGTTCCTCCAGGCTCCCAGCGCCGAGGCCGAGCGCCTGGCCTCCGACCGCCCAGCGGTCCATGCCCCCCTGGCGGGCGCGGCGGTGCTGGTCTGCGCTGTCATTGTCCTGGCAGGCGGTTTCCTTCAGTATGCCCTGGTGGATGGGTTCGCGAAGCGGGCCCTGGTCGAGGGCCTGGGCCTGCTCCGCTAACTTCCCCTTTTTCCGCCTCAACCGGGAACCTTGTATGGTGGTCCATACATCGTTATGCGAAGGTAGAAGGCTGGGCCCCCGCCCGGCCCCTTGAGAAGCGGAGCGCGGCGTCATGAAGCGGAATACCTGGATTGGTCTTGGCCTCGGCGTCGTGGTGGTGGCGGGGGGAACCGGCTACCTGATCAACCGGCCCAAGGACGAGGTGAAATGGCGCCTGGCCAAGGTGGACAAAGGCAACATCACCCAGCGCATCAATGCCACCGGGTCCGTGAGTCCGGTGGTGCAGGTGGCGGTGGGCACCCAGGTGTCGGGCGTGATTTCAGCCCTTTATGTGGACTACAACAGCATCGTGAAGAAGGGCCAGCTGATTGCCCAGATTGATCCCACGGTGTCGGATACCCAACTCCAGGACGCCCAGGCAAGTCTGCTCCGAGCCCAGGCCGCCTATGATTTCGCCAAGGCCGACTATGACCGCAGCAAGCGACTGGCGGAGGACAAGCTCCTGGCGGTCCAGGATCTCGATTCCAAGGACACAGCCCTGAAGAATGCCAAGGGCAATCTGGAGTCCGCCAAGGCCACTGTGAACCGGGCCAAGGCCAATCGGGGGTACTGCGATATCACGGCGCCGGTGGATGGCGTGGTGATATCCCGCCTGGCCGATGTGGGTCAAACCGTGGCGGCCAGCTTCAGCACCCCCAACCTGTTCCAGATCGCTCAGGATCTTTCCAAGATGAAGGTCCAGGTCTCCATCGGCGAATCGGATATTGACGAAGTGCAGGTGGGCCAGCGTGCGCTGTTCACGGTGGACAGCCTGCCAGACAAGCAGTTCGCGGCCACCGTGAGCCTGGTCCGCCAGGAGCCGATCACCACGCAGAATGTCGTGAACTACGTGGTGGAGATGATCGTGCCCAATGAGCCGTTGCCCGGCCCAGATGAGGGTGGCAAGGCGATAGCCGGGGCAGGGCAGGGCGGTCCCGGCCGTGAGGCGGCCCCGGATCCCGAGAAGGCCTGGGAACGCATGAAGGACCGCATGGAGGCCCAGGGCGTCACCAAGGAGCAATTCCTGAAGCGGTTCAAGGAGCGCCAGGCCAGCCAGACCCAAGGGCTCCCCGGTGGGCCCAGAGCCACGACTGCGAAGCCTTCGGCCCCCATTGGCGATCCGAAGGTGCTGGCGCGGATTCCCGGCGGCGCCAGCCAGCTTGGAGGTCCCAAGTTCACGGGCACCCTGGCCTTGCGTTCCGGCATGACCGCCAACGTCACCATCATCACCAACCAGCGTAAGGACGTGCTCCGCGTACCGAATTCGGCTCTGCGCTTCAATCCCGCTGCCTTCATCAAGGAAGAGAAGAAGGCCGAAGGTCCCCGGTTGGGCCAGCCCATGATGATGGGTGGTCCCCGGCATGGCACTCAGAGCACCACCGGCAGCAAGGGCGGCATGGTGGGTCGTCCGGATGACCGGGTCTGGGTGCTGGAGAACGGCAAGCCCAAGGCCCTGGTGGTCAAGGCCGGCATCACCGATGGCCAGTACACGGAGGTCATGGGCGAAGGGCTGCAAGAGGGCCTGCAGGTCCTGATCGGCGTAGAAAACACCAAGCCGGCCAATGGCGCGACCGCTGGCGCGAACGGGGGACGGCGCTAGCCGGGGGGTCCATGCGATTCCTGGAATTCCTCAAACTCGCCCTATTTGCCATCACGCGGAACAAGATGCGGGCCTTCCTGACCATGCTTGGCATCATCGTCGGCGTGGGCGCGGTCATCGCCATGATCGGCATCGGCGAGGGCTCCAAGCGCGCCTCCATCGCGCTCATCCAGAACATGGGCTCCAACATGCTGACCATCTTCCCGGGCAGCGCGGGGAACCGCTTCGGTCCCTCCGCCATGGGCAGCGCGGACATCCTGCTGGAAAGCGACCCACCCCTGATCCAGCAAGAGCTTGCCCAGAGCAGCGTCGTGGCCGCCACCGCCCAGGTCCAGACCACGCGGCCCATCATCTACCAGAACAGCAACTACGTGACCCAGATCCAGGGCACCGGCCCCCAGTTCCTCCAGATCCGCGGCTGGGAGGTTGAGAACGGGCGCTTCTTCACCGATACCGAGGTGCGTGGCATGGCCAAGGTCTGCGTCATCGGCCAGACGGTGAAAGACAACCTCTTCCCCAATGGTGAGGATCCCGTGGGCCTGACGGTGCGGGTAGGCCCGCTACCCTTCCAGGTGGTGGGTGTCCTTGAAAAAAAGGGCGCTGGCATGTGGGGCGACCAGGACGACCTCATCGTGGCACCGTACACCACCGTCATGCGCAAGATCATGGGCCGCGACAAGATTCAGCGCATCATGGTCAGCGCTCAGGAAGGCAAGGCCGAATTGGCCGAGGCCGAGATCACGGCCCTGCTGCGCCAGCGAATGAAGGTGGCACCCAGGGATGACAACCCGTTCCAGATCCGCAAGCAGGACGACATCGTGCAGATGCAGACCCAGCAGGCAGGCATCCTCACAGCCCTGCTGGCCGTGGCAGCCAGCATCTCCCTGGTGGTGGGCGGCATCGGCATCTCCAACATCATGCTGGTGAGCGTCACGGAACGCACTCGGGAGATCGGCATCCGCCGTGCCTTGGGTGCCACCCAGAACAGCATCCTGTGGCAGTTCCTCGTCGAGGCGATCGTGCTCTCTGTGTTGGGTGGCGTCATCGGCATCGGGTTCGCCTACTCCGCCGTGTTCGTCCTTCAGAAGTTCCAGATTCCCGCCGTGACCGAGTCCTGGGCCGTGGCCCTGGGCCTGGGCTTCTCTGGGCTGGTGGGGGTGGCGGCGGGTTTCCTGCCGGCGGTGAAGGCGGCCAAGCTGAACGTGATCGATGCCCTGAGGTATGAGTAACCCGCCGTGACCGGACGGGCGGTACCGCACGATCCTTATGCGGCCCTGAGGGACGGGAACTACCGCTGGTTCGTCGCGTCCATGGGGCTCGTCACCCTGGGGCTGCAGATGCAGGGCGTGGTGGTGGGCTGGCAGGTCTACGACCGGACCGGTGATCCCCTGGCCCTGGGTTTGGTGGGCCTCTCCGAGGCGCTGCCCTTCATCACCCTGGCGCTCTTTGGCGGCCATGCGGCGGACCGGGTGAACCGCCTGCGCCTCTGTCTGGCCGCGACCCTGGGCCTCGCCTTCTGCTCAGCCCTGCTCTGCGCCTTCAGTTGGCGCTTTCAGGCAGGGCCCATGGCTCAGGCGGTGTGGCCCATCTATGGGGTGATCTTCCTCACGGGCATCATGCGCGCCTTCTATCGGCCCGCCAACGTGGCCCTCGGTACGGACCTGCTCCCGAAGTCGCTCTACGCGAACGGCTCCACCTGGCGTGTGTCCGTGTTCCATTCCGGCATGGTGGTGGGACCGGCCCTCGGGGGCGTGGTCTACGCCTGGCGTGGCCCGGTGGCGGCCCACTTCCTGGTGATGACGCTCCTGGCCTGCGGCCTGCTGGGTCTGCTCTTCATCCGCTACCTGCCCTTGGCCGTCGCGCCGCGGCGCGGCTCGATTCTGCAGAGTTTGAGTGAGGGGCTGCGCTTTGTGTTCTCCCACCGGCTGCTGCTGGGGGCCATCAGCCTCGACCTGTTCGCCGTGCTCTTCGGGGGGGCCGTGGCGGTGCTGCCCGTATTTGCCCGGGAAATCCTGAAGGTGGGTCCCCAGGGCCTCGGCGCCCTGCGGGCGGCGCCAGCCCTTGGTTCCGTGCTCATGGGCATCACCATGGCTCACCTGCCGCCCCTGCGTCGGGCGGGGCGCACGCTCCTGCTCTGCGTGGCGTGTTTCGGTGTGGCCATGATCGCCTTCGCCCTGAGCCGCAGCTTCCTCCTCAGTCTGTTGATGCTGGCCGCCAGCGGGGCCGTGGACAACGTCAGCGTGGTGTTGCGTGCCACCCTCCTCCAGACGCTCACCCCCGAGCACATGCTGGGCCGCGTCTCTTCGGTGAACCAGGTGTTCATCGGCTCCAGCAACGAGATCGGCGCCTTCGAGAGCGGCTTGGCGGCGCGGCTCTTGGGCCTGGTGCCTTCGGTGGTCTTTGGTGGTTGCATGACCTTGCTGGTGGTGGCCACCACAGCCTGGAAGGTTCCCATGCTCCGCAAGATGGACCGCATCGAGCAGGAAGCGGGCGCTGAAGGGTGACTGGTGACCTTGATCAAATGTGACCATCAGGTCTATTGAATGGACCCTGAACATTCCACACTGATGGGATCTGCTGATTCCGCCCAGGGTGACCCATGTTCTTCGACCTCCTCCACGTCCGAATCCGCATCAAGCTCCTGGGCCTGGTGCTCCTGCCCGTCGTAGGAGGCGGCCTGCTCTCCGGTCTGGTGGTGGCCGAGCAGACGCGCCTGCTCGAACGCATGCAGCGTCTGCGCGCCGCTTCGAGTCTCTCGGTCTCGGTGGGCAATGTGGTCCACGCCCTTCAGGCGGAATCCGCCGGGACAGCCCTCTACCTGGGCAGTGAAGGGATGCTCCAGGCCCCCATGGCGAAGGGTCGGGAGGCCGTGGATCACGAGCAGGCGGGGCTGAACGCCGCCCTTTCCGAGGCGGGGCCCGAGTTCAAGGGTGTCTTCCCCGCCCCGCTCCGGGATGGGAGCCATCTCAAGGACCTCCGTCGCCGGGCTGACCGGCATGGGGCGAGCTTGGAGCTGATTGACGACTACGCGCGGGAAGTGGACGCCCTGCTGCGGGTGCAGAACCAGCTCATGCTGCCGGCGGCTGGAACGCCCTTGGAGAGCCGGTTCCAGGCCTTCACGACCCTGATCAGGGCCAAGGAATCCGCAGGCCTCGAGGCTGCGGTCCTGGCCCACGTCTTCTCCCATGGCACCTTGGACGTGGCCACCCAGGAACGGTTTCTATCGCTGCTGGACGCCCAGAAAGCCCAGGGCGAGGCCTTCCTGTCCTCGGCCCCCGAGGCCGTGCGCGAGGATTACAAGAAGGCCCTGGCCGGCCCGTTCAGCGCCGAGTTGCAGCGCATGCGTGACCTGGTCCAGGCCGGGCGTGTGATCGAGGATCCGGAGGCCTGGGCCCGGGTGGCCGCCGAGGAGCTCCAGGCCCTCAAGGGCGTGCAGGACCGGATGAGCCAGGACCTCCTGGCCGACGCCCAGGGACTGGAACGGGGGGCTCGCACCAAAGGGTGGTTTCTGGCGGCAGGGTTCAGCGTGTTCGGCCTGGTCGTGCTGCTCTGGACCTGGCGGGCCACGGTGCTGATCACGGAGCCCATCCACGCGCTGGCGGACGGCATGGCCCGCATGCAGCAGGGCGATCTGAGCATCCAGCTTCCCGTCCACAGCTTTGACGAGACCGGCCGCATGACCGAGACCTTCAACGCCATGAGCGCCCACCTCAGCGAGCTGGTGCGGACCCTCCAGAGCCAGGCCACGCGGGTCGCCAGCGGGGCGGGGCGGTGGTCCACCAGCGTCGAGCAGATCTCAAGCGCGACCCAGCAGCTCGCGAAGAGCAGCCGGGTGCAGCGGGAGGCCTCGGAGGATGTGGCCGCCGCCGTGACCCAGCTCCAGGCCACGGTCGTCCAGGTCCGTGCCAGCGTGGACGCCATGATCGATGGGGGCCGTGAGGCCGCCGGCATGGTACGCGACACGGGCCGGAGGGCACAGCTGCTCCATCAGGTGCTGGAGGAGGTGGCGAAAGGTGGCGACGCCATGCTCCTCGCCCGCCTTCGGGAAGGCGCAGCCCAGGCCGCGGCCATCATCCAGGCCATGGCGCAAGTGAATGACGCGCTCAGTGCCATCGAGGCTGTGGGCGGCGAGATCCACAAGGCCGCCGAAGCGCAGTCCTCCGTGAGCAGCGATGTGAGCCACCGCATGAAGGCGAGCCAGGCGGCCACCGGCGAGGTGCAGCTGGCCGCCGCCCAGCTGGCCAACACGGCTCCGGAATTGGCCATCACCACCCGGGACCTGGTGAGCGTCGCTCAGTCCCTCAAGGCCTCCGCCGCGACCTTCCGGGTGGAATGACAAGCGGCCCCGAAGGGCCGCTCACCAAGAGCAAGAGACTGAGGACGGGCTACAGCACCGCCAGCGCCGCGTTGTAGTCGGGCTCCTGGGCGATCTCCGGCACCAGCTCCGTGTGGACGACCTTGCCGGCGCCATCCACCACCACCACGGCGCGGGCCAGCAGGCCCTTCATGGGGCCGTCCGTCAGGGTCACGCCATAGGCCTTGCCGAAGTCGGGGGCGCGGAAGACAGAGGCGGGCACCACGTTGTCCAGGCCTTCGGCGCCGCAGAAGCGCTTCTGGGCGAAGGGCAGGTCCGCGCTCACGCAGAGGATGGTCGTGTTGGGCTTCTCGTTGGCCCGGGCGTTGAACTTGCGCACGCTGGCCGCGCAAGTCGGGGTGTCCAGGCTGGGGAAGATGTTCAGCACCACCCGCTGGCCGGCGAGGTCCTTTCCAGTGACTTCAGAGAGGTCCGTGCGCACCAGGGTGAAAGCGGGTGCCGTAGAGCCTACCTTCGGCAGATCGCCGGCGGTGTTGAATGGATTGCCTTTGAGGGTGACCTTGGCCATGAGACTTCCTCCTAGAGGACTTCCAGTTTACGCCTCTGGGAAGGTTTCCGAATGATCTGAGGGCGATTTTGTCCTACTCTTCCGCCACCCAACGCCGGTCTCGGGCTGAGCAGGCCCTAGCGTGGCGGGAACTTGGCCAGGATGTCGTGGACGGCCCGGGGCACCACTTCGTCGGCGTCTTCCGGGTTGTTCAGGCCCGTGAGGGCCCCGGCGGCGGCGCCCTGCCAGATCATCTGGTTGGACTTGAAGTCCACGATCTCGATGACGATGGTGCCTTCCTGGTAGCTGTGCACCTCGCTCATGCTGGTGCCCACGCCCCCGTAGAAGGGCCGGTAGCCCCACCCCCAGCCCCAGCCCATGTGGGTGGTCGTGCGATACCGGCGCTCATGGACGATGGGGTAGTAGGTCACGAGGAAGTCGGGATCCGCCTTGGTTTCCATGACGAAGCCTTTGGCCTGGAGTTCCTTCTCGACGGCCGCGCGGACCCGCTTGTCCATAAGGCTGGTGGTGCCGCCGGTGCCCTTCTTGGAGGTGTAGTAGTCGAAGGTCTTGTAGCGGGCGAACGAGGTCGTGACGTCGTAGTCGTAGTTCACGCTGTAGCCGGTACAGGCGGCGAGGAGAAGCACGGGCAGCAGGGCGGCGGACAGGGCAAGGCGGCGCATGGAACCTCCGGTTCACCATTATGGATGCCCCGAAAAGACGATGGTTGAGTCCCCATGGTGGTCTAGGGTGGTCTGGGAGAGGGGGTGATCCCCTATGACCTGGGCTAATGGTCTGTTCTGGACTGTGAATTCCGTCGTTTTTGGAGGCGGAATGACCGATCCTGATGGAGATGGTTCTCGATCCCACCCTCGACCCGGGCGCGTCCAGCCCCTTGTATCTGCAGCTGCAGCGGCGGCTGCGGGGGTTGATTCAGGAAGGCGAGTGGCGGCCGGGTTCCCGATTGCCGGCGGTGCCGGAACTGGCGCAGCGCTGGGGCGTCCACCGCCTGACGGTGCTGAAGGCCCTGGCGGGCCTGAAGCGCACGGGCTGGATCCAGACCGTCCAGGGCAGGGGCAGTTTCGTCGCGCCCCGGCTGCCCGAAGCGCCGGGTCTGCGAGCCAGCAGTGACTTCCCGTTCGAGGGCTCTCCCCTGTTGGTCCACGATGGCGAGCTGGGCTCGTGGCTGGGCGAAACCCTGGAGCGGGTCCAGGACCGCCACCTGGTGAGCTTTTCCGCCGGCTTCATCCCTTCCGACCTGCTGCCGGGCGAGCAGTTGCGCCGGATCACCACCCAGGTGCTCAAGGAGCTGGGCTCCGAAGCCTGGGTCTACTCCGCCCCGGCGGGTCATCCGCCCTACCTCGAGGCGGTCAGCCGCTGGCTCGCCTCCGAGGGCGAACCCATCGACGAGGGCTGGGGCATCCGCTCCTTGCCCGGCGCCCAATCCGGCCTGGCCCTGGCCCTGGAATCCTTCACGGTACCCGGTGACCGGGTGCTGGTGGAAAGCCCCTGCTATGTGGGCATCCTGGCCATGATCCGCGCCCTGGGCCGGGAGGCGGTGCCCGTGCCCGTGGATCGCCAGGGGCTGGATCCCGACCGCTTGGCCTCGACCCTCCAGCGCAGCGAAGCCAAGCTGCTCTTCACGGTGCCCAGCTTCCACAATCCCACGGGCATGACCCAGTCCAAGGCCCGCCGGGAGCGGGTGCTGGCCGTCGCCCGGACCCACGGCGTGATCGTGGTGACGGATTCCGCCTATGGCGACCTGCGCTTCACCGGCAACTCCCTCCCGCCCTACCGGCGCCTGGAGGGGGCCGATAATGTCATCCACCTGGGGAGCTTCTCCAAGTCCCTGGCGGCAGGCTTGCGCCTGGGCTACCTCATCGCGAAGGACGACCTGCTGCGGCGCATGGCGCTCATCCAGGAAGTGCAGACCATCGGCCAGCCTCCCCTCTTGCAGGCGGTGGTGGCCCGGTTCCTCGATACCGGCGGATTCCGGCGTCATCTGGCCCGCCTCCGGCGCGCCCTGAAGGAGCGCCGCGACGCCATGGTGGAGGCCCTGGCCGAGCACTTCCCCCCAGGCACCCAGGTCTCCGAGCCCAAGGGCGGCATGCATCTGTGGGTGGTGATGCCCGAGGGCTTCTCCGCCCTGGACCTACACCGCGATGCTCTGCAGCACGGCATCGGCTTCGCGCCGGGTCCGCTCTTCTTCGCCGACGGCCGCGGTACCAACTGCCTCCGCCTCAACTTCTCCACGCACGACCCTGCGACCACCCGGGAGGCCATCGCGCGCCTCGGGCACCTGGTCCGCCGGGCCTGATCCATCTCCAAGGAGCGCCTGTGAATCCCGTGATGTCCACTCCCACCCTCGAGATCCACCCCTCGGACCACGCCGCCAGCCCAGAGCAGCGCGCCAAGCTCATGACCAATCCCCGCTTCGGCCAGGTGTTCACCGACCACATGGTGGTGATTCCCTACAAGGACGGGCAGGGCTGGGGGAAGGGCATGTTGAAGGCCTACGGTCCCATCGAGCTGTCCCCGGCCGCCTCCGTGCTGCACTACGGCCAGGCCATCTTTGAAGGCTTCAAGGCCTACAAGCAGAAGGACGGCACCATCGCCGCCTTCCGCCCCGAGGCCAATGCCCGCCGCTTCGCCACCTCGGCCGCGCGCCTCGCCATGCCAGAACTCCCCGAGGCGCGCTTCCTCGAGGCCGCCAAGGCCCTGATCACCCAGGACCAGGCCTGGGTGCCCGGCGCCGTGGGCGAGAGTCTCTACATGCGCCCCCTCATGATCGGCACCGAGCCCGCGCTGGGTGTCCACGCCAGCAGCGAGTACCTCTTTCTCCTCATGGCCTGCCCCAGCGGCGCCTATTTCTCCGGCGGCGTGAAGCCCGTGACCGTCTGGATCTCCGAGGACTACGTCCGGGCGGCCCCCGGCGGCACCGGCTTCGCCAAGTGCGCCGGCAACTACGCCGCCAGCCTCGTGGCCCAGAGCCAGGCCAAGGACCAGGGCTGCGACCAGGTGGTGTGGCTCGACGCCATCCACCGCAGAAACATCGAGGAAATGGGCGGCATGAACATCTTCTTCGTCTATCAGGAGAAGGGCGAGACGGTGGTGGTGACACCCGAGCTCACCGGCACGCTGCTGCCCGGCATCACCCGCGACAGCCTGCTGCAGTTGGCCCGTGAGCAGGGCTTCCGCGCCGAGGAGCGCAAGGTCACTGTGGACGAGTGGCGCGCCGCCATCCATGATGGCCGCATGACCGAGACCTTCGCCTGCGGCACCGCTGCGGTGATCACGCCCGTGGGGCGCGTGAAGTCCAAGCAGGGCGAGTGGCTGGTGAACAAGGGCGAGACCGGCCCCGTGGCCGCCAAGCTGCGCGAGTCGCTCCTCAACCTTCAGCACGGCATCGCGCCGGATACCCATGGCTGGATGAAGACGATCGTCGGATAATCCAAATCGGGCCGGAACCGCGTCCGGCGCGTCGGAGGGGGCCATGCCCACCGTCCGCCAGCAGGGATCCGGCCGGGGAGTCCGCCTCCTCGCCGGATCCTTGGCCGTTCTGGTCTGGGGTTGCGCAACGCCGCATCCCCTGGCTTATACCCCCGCCGTGCCTGAACCGATCCGCCGTGGAATCCAAGTGGTGGAGGTAGTATCTGTCACGCCGGAAGCAGGGACGCAGCCCCACCTGGACGGTGAGATCGGCAAGGGGCACGCCACCGGCAAAGGAGCGGCCGCTGGCGCAGCCACCGGGGCCACCGCTGGGTTGCTAGCCTCTTTGCAGACCGGGCCCTTCTTCGTGATTCTCGCGCCCATCCTGGTCCCGGCAGGCACCCTGGTGGGTGGCGCGGGAGGTGCGGCGGTCGGCTATACCCGAGGCATTCCGGAGAAAGAGGCGCAGGCGGTGCAGGCGCTGCTCACCCGCAATCAGACGGATCTTTCCGCAGAACTCGCCGCCCAAGTGCTCCTGCGCCTGCCCCAGGCAGGGAAGACCCAGGCCTCCCCAGGTACCGCACCGGATCTGCGCCTGGAGGTTTCCGCGCTTTCCTGGGGGCTGTACGGCGGGGCTGGGGCCCACCCCATGGCCGACTTTGAACTGACCGTGTTCTACCGTGTGCTGGATCCGCAGGGAACCTGCCTGTTGTCCCGGCGGTTCACCGTGGGCGGTCCCCGGCGTCCCTTCCAGGACTGGAGCGCGGAAGAAGGGAAAAGATTGCGGGAGGCCCTGACAGCCACTGTGGAAACAGCCGCTGAAGCCGTCGCGGACTCAGCCTTCCTCATCCAGGATTTCTACCTCTCGAAGACGACGACCCCTTCGACTTGCGGACTGCTGCCCCGTCGGCCGGGGCAGGTGCTCCTGGCGGGGTCTCCGCTCCACGGCGCCAACCCGAAGGTGGAGGGGCTCAGCCCCGTCTTGCAATGGGAAGCGTTTCCCCGGCGGGAGGATCTCGACCACGATGCCGGACGGCTGTTCGAGAGCATTTCCGCGGTGAGGTACGACCTCCGGATCTGGTCCTCGGTCGGAGGCGGTCCCGGCCAACTGGCATATGAACGACTGGGGCTGAAGCTGGAACCGCGTACCGATCCGGCGGAGCCCCCGGCGGCTCCTGGAGACGATCCTCGACCTGCCGCGGTGGCCTTCGTGGAACACCGCGTGGACTGCGTCCTGGCGCCGGGCACGGAATACCTCTGGTCCGTGCGGGCCCGTTTCAGTCTCGATGGAGAAGAGCGCGCCTGCCGCTGGTCCATGAACCAGGCTCCGGATATCCGGGCCCAGCCTGCCTTCCGGCGCTGGCTCCCGTATAGCCTGCCTCCCTCTCGTGGGCTTTGCCTCTACGACGGCATTCCACCTCTGCGCCATCACCGTTTTCGCACGCCCTGACCCACCCATTCATTCTTGACCTAAGGGTTAGATGAAGATTTCGGTCTACCGGCGTAGCCTGAGGGCCTTTGACAAGGAGGAACCCATGGTGTTGATCCGTTCCGTGGTGGTAGGTCTCATCGCGAGCGCCGTAGCGCTCAGCGCAGCCCCGACCAAGATCGGCGCTGCGTCCTGCAAGATGTGCCACAAGGTCCAGTTCGAGTCCTGGAGTGCCTCTGCGCACGCCAAGACCAAGCCGGTCCTGGATTGTGAGGGCTGCCACGGCCCCGGAAGCGAATACAAGTCCCTCAAGATCATGAAGGATCCCGCCGCCGCAAAGAAGGCCGGGCTCATCATGCCGGACAAGGCCCAGTGCGCCACCTGCCACGGCAAAAAGAAAGTGTCCCCCATGACCGACGCGATGTTCGCGAAGGTTCACGCGCACAAAAAGAAGGCCTGAACCGTTGGCGTCCTGACCCTCCGTGCGCCCGTCCTGTGGGCGCGCGGAGGGTCAACCCATCATCGCGTGCTTGGCGAGCCACATCGGCAGGGCCTTCAGGTTGTAGTAGGTGCCTAGGTTGTAGAAGCAGGTCGAGGAGCAGTGGGGCAGGCATGCTTCCTTGGCCGCCCGCAGCGCCTCGGGATTGAAGTCTGGTTTCCAGATGCGGCCCCAGTCATAGGAGTGGGTGATCAGATCGAAGCACGGAGCCACCGATCCGTCCGGTTTGATCAGTGCGCCGTTATGACCAGCCCGGCAGTCCCAGGGCTCGATCTTGCCCCGCATGCGGTCCTTCATGGCCCGGAGGTGTTCGGGCGCATTGACCATGCACCAGCCCTGGTCCTGCCTCTCGATGAGCCAGTCCAGGAGCGCGTCCACCTCCTCGAACTGCTCGGGCCGGATGCTCAGGCCATTCTCCCGATGGGCGTAGTGGTCGATGTCGACCATGTGCTGAGGCTCTTCGTTGAGGTGGTAATCGGTGCCGATGCCGTTCTGATGGGCGATCTCGGTGAGCATCTTGACGTCTTTGAGGTTCGTCCCGCAGATGTTGATGTTGAAGAAAAGGATGTAGCCGTAGGTCTTCTGCTGCTCCACGAGGTAGCGGAACTGGGGTTCGATGGCCAGCAGCGCCTTCGGCAGCCCCTTGCGCGGCGCCACACAATCTACGGCCAGGTTGATGGCAGTCACGCCGGCCTGGCCCGCTGCGTCGATGAAGGCCCGGTCCATGAGGTAGCCGTTGGTCGGCAGGTAGACGAAGAAGCCGTTCTGGCTGCCGTACCGGATTACGTTCAGGATGAACTCCTTCCGCACCAGGGGCTCGCCGCCCATGATGGCGAGGACCCGGCAGCCCACGGTCTTGAGCCAGTCGATGGAAGACCGTGCCGTGTCCAGTGTCATGCCCTCCCGGCCGTTGTCGTTCTGGAAGCAGTAGTGGCAATCGATATTGCACTTCCAGTCGGTGAAGAGGTAGCAGAGCAGGGGCCGGAACTCGTCCGGCCGCAGCCGCGATCCGACGTAGGGGACGGCCCAGCGCCGGATGGCCCGGGCCCCGTTGAGGCTCCTGTACCGAAGCGTGTCCAGCATCGCCCCCTCCTTTCATCCCCGATCGCCGGACGATCGGGCCTTGAAAACCGGAAAGCCGCTTTGACCATGATCCGTCCAGCTCGCCCGCCATCCCCTTCAAGGACGCAAAGGCAGATCGGACGCCCCCATGGTACGGCGCTGACATGTGCCTGCCCCTCTTTTTTCGGGGCGGAGCCCTGATCTATCAGGCGATTGAAACCAATCGGACCTCGGCGGAGGTCGCCAATGGGGGATTCCCTCCGCGTCATGCTGGCACGGACCTGATTGTGGCGCGTCAAAAAGAATTCATCTGGCGGGTTCATAATGAATGGAACTTCCATTCTTTATGAAAGGGCCTACTGAAAGGCCTGAAAGGCACCAGAGCGCCTTGATAAGTCTTCAGTGAGACTGCGAGCCAAGGGTTTAGCCTTGGGGCCACCGAGTGTGATCAGATGGGCCAGGCTGACTTGGATGCGCTTTCTCCTGGCGTATCGGATCGCGTCGATTGAAGCCAAACAAGCCTCATGGGCTTCTCCAACATTGCGGGAGATCAGATCAAGCAGGGGCAACAAGTCAGGGCGATCCAAGTCCTGCAAGGCACTGCGAAGGCTCCCAATTAAGTGCAGCGATAGGTGCGCCCGGCGCTCAACGAAGCGCACAAGGGTCTGCTGGGTTTCAGGCATAACTCCTCCTGGGCTCGGGGCCCTGGCGTCGGGGGTCTAGAAACCGCGCACAGCTGCGGCCCGGCTTATTTCCTGGTTGAGGTGTTGTATTCGCCGGATCCCCGACAAGGGGAGTCCCCGAGCTGACGGGCTCGGGGTCCGGCTGTACATGGGTTTCTAGGCCCGGGAATAGTCTACCGGTGGATGGCCGGCGATGAGATGATCACCCCAGGATTGCCAGGGCCATGCCAAAGCCTCCCCGCCGGTCGATTGAAACGGGGATATGCGAGGCGGCATAAAGACTTGGGGTAGACCGAAGGGGGTAGGCCTAAGGCCAGTGTCGCCATTTCGGTGACAGGTCGGCCGATCGGATAGACGGAACCCTGACGCTAGTGGGCGCCGAGGCCTTGCCGCAATTGGTTTTATGACGCTGATTGGACAGCTGTTGCCTATCTGCAAGTGCTAGGCCAAGGGACGAAAGCGGATCAACCCGACCCCACACCCAGCGGCCATTGCTGGCCAGTCGCGGGAAGTTCGGTTGCTGCCGAGGTCGTGTCGTTGCGAGGGGAAAGAATTCGTTTGGTGATCTTCACCACGGCTTGTGGGGTAGGCGCTGGAATGTATTGAGTGGTCATCAGTCGAACCTCATGGCGAGAACGACGGTGCCACCATAGAAAAGAGTTGTATTAGGTATGGATACGTTGGCACTCGGCATGATCGTGTGGGTGGTCCCATCCCAGAGCGTGGCCGGGACACTCACAGATGGGGAAAGATCTGCACTAAAAACCATGAAGAAATTGAGTGACGCCGAACTCTCGCCCTTACCCCAGCCCCGCACTGCGGCGAGATAGATATCGGCGGCGTCGGCATAAGTTCCAGTCGGCGGAGCGGTGCAGTTCCAATGTGAATAAGATACGGGCACCGAGCCCACCGCACTTAGGACTTGTGAGAAGCCAGTGTTGTAAGCAAAAGAGAGACAAAGAGCGCCGTCCCCAGTATCTGCGCCTGTGGACCCATGGCTTCGCTCTACGGAAAAACCATAATGATCATTTGTGGCCGTGGAACTTTGCCCATACCAGCAGCAGAATCTGTTTACTTCACCACTAAATCGGCAGTTATAAACATTAGCAGTGGCAGTGATGGTGATCAGCCTACGTGTGGTCATACTCCCAGTCAAATTACCGGCGCCATCATGACCTGTCGCAACCGTCACCCATAGTGATGGGTAAGTCGCTCCGGTTCCCGTTCCATAATCGACCTTGAGGAACAATGGCGCGGTTGCCTGAAGCGAGTCCTGCATGGCCCAAACCTCTGAACCGGCTACCGTTCCTGGGGTAGTGGGCTTTACAACAGTTGCCCAATCAATATTATTCCATACTTTAGACCATCCTGCTGCGGTTAGCGCATCCGATAGAGGTGAAAAGAGACTACGGAAAAGCGCGTCTGTGGTGATCAATGAAGATAGATTGGCAGATGATGCGGCCATAGCTGCTCCTACAACGCGTGCATGATGACGTTATCTATATCGGTATGGTCAATAGCAGTCGTGTATTCTGTGCAGATTTTCATCACTGCGATATCTGCAAGCACCGATTGGATTTCGGTATTGGTGGCAACCCGGTCGCCCGCAAAGGCACTTCCAAACCGCCAATCGGCTGAAGTACTCAAATTGAAAAGATATGTAGTCCATGCATTTAAGGTTGGTATCGTCCCATTCACACTTATCTGCACACCGTTGGTCCCAATCAGGGTCAGGATGCCCGGGTCAGCGTTGTAGGCTGGGGCTGTACGGACTCGAATATCAAAGGTGATGGTCCCGCCAAAATAAGCGCTTTTATTCCCGAGGAATTTTGCAGGAGCATTGAAATAGGTCGTCAGACCCACATTCCAATCATCCATGGTCCCCCACCCGCCCGGGTTCCAGCTAGTCGTGCCATCATTCGCGACACTCCAACCATCCATGCCGATATCGAAAGTGCTGGAGATGTCGGGTGTCCCTGTTGTTGGCGGAGCGACCTCATGAGGCTGGTGGACGATGGTGACCGTGATCGCCTTGGCTACACTCGGATCGGTGTTGCGCACGGAGACCCAGGCCATATTGGACGGTGTGGAGTCTAGGTTCGCGCAGGTGGTGACAGGATCCTGCTGGATGATGAGTTTCCCGCTGGTGGTGGTGTTCTGGCAGACCAGGCCCATGCCCGCCAAGGGTGGCGTGGTGGTGGACCGACTGATATCCGCCAGGCAAGCCGCCTGGGAGTCGTAGATCCGAACCTCGGCGGGTGAATCGGTGCCGACGGAGAGGAGATGAGTAGTTCGCGCTAATTCAAAGGCAAGGCGATCTGAGGCCCCAGGCTGGATGACCGGTAGGGTGACGGTCGTGGTCATCCGCGGGAGGACCCCGCTGCCCGCCCAGGTTGGCACGCCGGCCACCATGGTGAAGACCTGCCCATCCGCGCCTGCAGCCTTGCGGCCAGGCGTCCCGGCGGTGCCGCCCACAATCAGGTCACCCAGGGAGGTCATCGGGTTGGCCATCTTGGTGGCGATGGCGTCGGCATGGACTTTCAGAAGGGCGTCAATGCTGGTGAAGTTCCCATTGATAGCAGCAGCCCACACCTGGTTGTTGTCGATGCCGTCGCTTTCGACGGGGAGGTAGAAGCTGAAGTTGGTCGTCAGGCCGCTCATCACCAACCCCACGGCATGAGGCCCCAGGGGCCCAGCCCCCAGCCGCCTGAACTTTTCTCGAAGCGCACGCCGTTCACCAGCGCCATGCCCGCCAGCACCAGCTCCAGCCGAGGATGGGCCACGCCTTTGGTGTCGGCCAGGCTGGGGCCCTTCTCGTAGCTCTGGGCCTGGAAGGTGGGCATGGGCTGGCCCATGAAGGGCTCGACCCGGCAGGGCAGCTTGGCGCTCCAGGCCAGGATCTCGCTGTGGGCTTCGGCAGTGGGCCGCTCGACGGGGGCGGACCAGGCGCCGCTCACCCAGGCTTCGCGGGTGCTGGTGAGGCCGTAGCCCCACTTCACGGCCAGCTCCTGGCGGAAGCCGCGGTGCTGCCAGATGCGCCGCCAGTTCCGGGCGCTGCCCAGGGTCTGCATCACACCATCGGGGATCCAGCGCAGGGTCCTGCCCTCGCGCTCGGGCGCCTGAAGCGTCCAGCGCACCTGGGCCACGCCAGCGGCATCGAGCAGGCTGATGCGCGTGGGTGGGGCGGTGTTGACGACGGTGTAGCTCATAGGCTGGCCCAGTCCGGCAACGGGGCTACCTCGGTGGCGATGAGGGAGAGCGCCAGGTCCTTGTGAGCCACGCCCTTGGTGTCGTTGAGCGCCAGCGCCTTGCCAGGGTCCGGCTGGGCGCTGAAGGTGTAGGCCTTGTCCATGTGGGGCTCGACCAGGCAGGGACTCTGGAACGCCCAGGTGAAGATCAGGCTCAACACAGTGGGCGTGAGGGTGATCACTGGGGCGCTCCAGGCCCCACTGGTCCAGGTCTCAAGAAGGCTGTTCTTGCCGTAGTTCCACCGGAGGTCGAGGCTGGCTCGGAAATTCCGATGAGTCCAGCTCTTGGCCCAGTTCGCACCGCTGCCCAACTGGTGTGCTGCGCCCTCGGGTTTGAAGACCAGGCTCAGCCCTTCCTTGGTCTCCCGCTGGAGAGTCACGCGGTACTTGGGCGTGGTGCCGTCCACCTCGTAGAGGGTGATGCGGCTGCGGGCCGTGCCATAGATGATGTAGCTCATGGGGCCGCCGGATTGATGAGAACGGGGAGCTTGATCAGTTCAACGCCCACTTCGCGGTTTTCGGCGCGGGGGCGGAACTGGTGGAGCTTGTAGGCCTCCAGCGGTGTGGTGCTGCCGATGGCGTGGGAGGTGAAGGTGACGAGATCGCCGATCTGCCAGGTGGCCCAGAAGGGGGGGGTGAGGCCCTGGGCGACACCACCGGTTCGGTCCACCCAAGTCTCGCTGAGCACCCCCGCGGGCGCGCCGAACCAGTAGGCCGCGGCCTCGCCGATGGCGCGGGCGGCGGTGATGCCACCCACCAGAGCGCTCATGTCCAGCGTGATGGGCTTACCTCCATCGTGGGTGGCCACCACCACGGCCTGGGCAGAGTCTCCCGTGAGCACATCAGTGAAGTTGACGCGGACCTCGCTCACATACCCGCGATAGGTCTGGGTGGTCTTTCGCGGGCCGCGCTGGCTTGCCTGCACGCTAATCCGGTTGCCGGCGCCGATGTCCTGCACCTGGAGGGGCCCACTGCCACGGGAGACCATCCGGAGGTTGCCGTCTGCTGCCGGGATGGCGGTGGCCAGCAGGGCGCTGGCAAGCAGCTCCACATAATTGGCGGCAGAGAGGCCGCTGGCATCCTTGCCCGTGGTGCTGGCCTCGCCAACCTTCAGATGCTCCACGGTGCGGGGGATGGTTGTGTCCACCTGGAACAATCGGCCCCCGATGAACCCCGCGCAGGCATCGCCAATACCCGTCCGGGCCAGGCGGCAAGGCAACGCCCCATCGGGGATCAGAGATGACACCACATCGCCGCGGCGGAAGCTCGCAGCGAGATTCAGGGGATCACTCGGATCAGGCTCAGGGTCTCCATTCAAGAGGGTAAGCGAGGGGCCCAGCCACAAGAAGCGTAGGCGGCGGGCAGCGGCGAAATTGCCGTCGAGATAAGTCTCGATGCCCAATGCGTACCATCCGCTGATGGTCATGGCTCCGGCGGAGCCCGCGAGGCTGAGGGGTTGGATCGACTGGGGGATCACCTCCATCGTCCGGAATGTGGCCGTCAGGTGGTTGGTCCCGTCGAGCTTGTGCAGGATGGTCTTGGGGTAGGCCACGCCATCCACGGTTTCGGTGATGGTCTGGACCACCAGGCCACCGCCAACCGCCCAGGTGCCGGCGGGGACGCTGCCCGTGGCCCAGAGGGAGACTGACTGGCGCAGGGTGAGATTGCCCCCGCTGGCCTGGCTCAGCAGGGCCGCGCTGACAGCTGTGAAGGGTTGGGCGGAATCGGGCACCACCAGGCCAAGGAGGGCCTCCTGCTCATCGCCGCTGGCATAGATGCCCATGCCCAAGGTCAACCAATTGCCGGTGGGCAGGGTGCCCGTGAGGGTGGGTGTGACAGCCGCGCCCAACGTGCCGGCTCCCGTATGGGGCTCGAAGGTCCAGGCCGGGGCATTGGTGCGGGTGTAGCGGCCTGGGCTGACAGTCTGGGCCGAGAAGCTCACCAGCTTGGTGGGGATCAGGCCGGTGGGCGCCTGGTTGACCCACTGCACGGCCGTGCCGTTCCACCAGGATTCAGCATCTTGGATTTGGGTGAGGGGATCCTTCCATGTGCGGAAGTACCCGCGCCAACCATTGGGCGGGATGGTGGCGCCCGCGCTGAGGTCACCCTGGACGTAGAGCACGGGCGGGCGGGCTGTGTTGGTGCCACCAGGCCACTGGTTGAGATCGCCGAGGATCTGGAGCGGGCTCGCCCCGGTGGGCATTCCCAGCCAGGACCAGCCGGCGCTCCAGGAGCCCTCCCAGACCCCGTTCAGTGGGTAGGTGTTATCCGACTCCCGCAGGGCGCCACGCCGGGCCAACCGCAGGCCGCCCGAACGGTCGATGGACTGGAGGCTGATCACACCGTAGAGCTGGGGGCTGGCCGTGTCATGGGGCATCCAGGTCAGCACAGGGCGGCTGGTGGCGGCCGGCCGCAGGTAGGTGGTGTCCAGCGCGAAGGGCGCCACGGCCCTGGCGGCAAAGGCCACGCCATCGAACAGCACTGGGTCGAGGCTGTTGCGGCGGATTTTGAGGACGGTGGAGGTGGTGAGGGCCTGGCCCAGGGGATCCGTCAGCCAGACCTTGCCCGTCTCGCCATCCACGTCGATGACCGTCACGTCTAGGCTGCTGCGGCGTTGGACGCTGTTGGTGGTGTCCCAGAACGTGATGGTGGGGCTATCCCCGGCCACCAGCTGCTCGACACAGGTGAGTTTCATCCATCGTTGGCCATCGCTGCCACTGGCTGGCGCAGGCACATTCTCAGCCAACACATAATGGGTGCGTTGGTTCTCGGCGATTCCCCAGGTGACCGTGGCTCCCAGCGTGAGGATGCCCGTGAGGTCAGGAGCACCCTGCAAGACGATGCGGGCCACGCTCTGGGTGGAGACCCAGCTATAGTCGCCGGCCACACCGCCAGCCACATCGGCTGAGATGTCCCACTCGATGTGATCGACATGATAGAGGGTGCTACCAATGGTTAGACTCAGGCTGGGTGGCGGCGGTGGGGGATAGCTTTCATGGGCGGTGAAGGGGCGGGAATGGCCCCCCACATCCGCCCAAGTGGTTTCCCGAAGAGCCGAGGTGTCCACATACCAGCTGAACCGGCCTGTGGCCCATAGGGCCACCTCGATGGCCACCGCATCGGTGCGGGGGGTGTAGGCGGGCACGGCGGCGTGCAACAGGGCATCGGCGGTGGACTGTGCGAAGGCCTCGGTCGCGGTCGTGGGCACGCTGGGATAGGGCCGCAGCAGCCCCGGTAAGTCTGCCAGCCTGCGCTCGCGCAGCAATTGACTGGCATGGAGCACAGTGGCCTTGGTGGTAGCCGCGGCCTCGTCCCATTGCAGGCTCGTCTCATCCAGATAGCCTGTCCAGCGCACGACGGAGCTGGTGCCCCAGACCTCAGTCACCTCGATCCAAGGGCCGTAGTATCGGTCTGTGGTGGCCATGGTGCCGCTGAAGGGGCCCAGTAGGGTGGCCTTCGATTCATCGGGATCCACCAGGTCGATCGGCAGGCTGCTGTAGCTGGCCTTGGTGAGGTCGCGTTCCAGCGTGCTGCTGAAGTCCTGGAGCGGCGATAGGAAGGGCGTCAGATCCACTGTGCGCAGGCCGTTGGCGGCGATGGGGTCGCTGCCGGGCGCGGCTGGCCCCCAGATGGTGGGCCAGCTGGGCTGCGGCGTGCCGAGGCGCTCGATGGCCCGGACGTGCCAGGTGGACATCAGATGCCCCCGAAGACCTGGCCAGGCTCGATGACCTGGCCCCGGCGACGGGCGGCCACCTGCACCGCCTCCATGACGTAGTTGCCCAGGTTTTCCCTGCCCCGGTCGGAGGTGTCATAGATCTGAGCGTTGGGGAAGGACAGGTGCAGCACCCGGGGATCCTCACCCTGTTCGGCAGCATCGCGGCTGGTGGAGACGGCGCTGGCGGCATAACCGGCGCCCTGGAGGGCATAACCCATCTCGATCCGGTTGTTCCGGTTGACGTTGGCCTGCAGGTTGGCGCCCATGCCCACCATGGAGCGCGCCCAGTCCTTGAAGTCGCTTTCGGGGGCCACCACTTCGGGGATGCCGTTCTTGGCGAGCCAGGTGAACTCCGGTTCGGTCACCAGGCCGCCCACGTCCCGCACGGTGGCCACAGCCCCCGCCCCGCTGGACATGGCCCCCACCCCAGCGCCAGTGGAACCCGCACCCGACGCGGCGCCGGCAGCGGCCCCAGCGATGCCCACTCCGGCGACCGAGGTCACCATCATGGCGATCTGCGCCAGGGCCAAGGCCCAGCCGACATAAGGTATCGAGCCGTAGGCCTCCCAGGCAGCTGCGGCTCCCGCCGTCAAGGAGTGAGCGGTGCGCTCATCACTTTGGGCCACCTGGTCCTTGGTCATGGCGCCGCCGACGATCTTCATGATCAGCCACCGGGCGATCATTTGGGCCACAGCCTGGGCGAGGGTCTGGACGATGCCCTGCCAGATGGCTTTGAATCCCTGGCTCAGGGTCATCTGGCCCGAGATAATGCCGGCGATGCCGCGCGTGAACGATTGCTCGACGCCGTTGATCACCTGGGTAGCCATGTTCTTGAAGGTCGTGAAGGCGTTGCTCGCCTGGCCCAGCCAATCCCGGATCCCCGCCAGCCAGCCCTGGGTGGCGGTGCCATTGAGGTGCAGCTCCTCCCGCAACTTGGCCACCGCCTCGGCGGCTTCCCTGGAGCGCGCCGCGAACCTCGTCATGACCTCTTCCTGCTCATCGAAGGCAAGGGCATGGCCCCGGATCTGGGCCAGCTCGGCCAGTTCCTGCTTGAGCTTCGCCAGGTCAGCCTTGACCTGCTCCATCCGGGCCCGCGCTTTGGCGGCCCGCTCGGCCTCGCGGATCTCCTCGTCCTGGGCCGCCTTCTGGGCGTCGGTGGTCTGAGCCGTGCGGAGTTTCGCCGCCTCGGCACGGATCTTGTCGAAGGCCTTCCTGACGGCCTCGTAGCGCTGTTGCAGGCCGCCTTCCTCACCCGCCGTCAGGCGAGACTGGAGGTCGCCTTCCATCTGGATCCGCTTGTCCGCGAAATCCTTGTTGATGGCTGCTTCCCGGCTCTTCCGGCGTTCGATGTTGGCGGCCCAGAGCTGGTCCACTCCGGCCTGGTTACCGTCGAACTTGCCCTCGGAGGCCTCCTTGAGCAGCCGGGCCCGTTCGATCAGGTATTGCTTGTTCACCTCGGACAGGGCGTGCTGCTTCTGTTGCTCCAGGGTGACCTTCTCTTCCGCGTCGGCCCGCAGGGCCGCCAGGCGAGCCTCGATCTCCGCAGCCGAGATGATGCCGGAGCGATCTGCGGCTTCGGGAGGCTTGGGCTTGGGGAGGACATTGGCTGTCTCGGCGGCGGCCTTCTTGGTGGCATCGCCGAGCGCCATGGCCTTTACCTTGGCCTCAAGTAGGGCATCCCCGAACTGCGCCACGGCTCCTTTGCCGTCCAGGATGGGTTTCAGGAAGGCATCGGCCCCGGCATGGCCCTGGTCGAGGAACTTCTGCATGTCCTCGGCCACCTTGACCACCAGGTCGCCCGATCCCTTCTTGACGTAGTTCATGGCCTCGCCAATGCCGATGAGCACCAGCTGGATGGGGCCAAGCACCCCTTGGAGCAGGAACACGCCTACTGTCTGGAGGGCGAAGGCCACGATGGACACCACATCCCGCACCACGGCGATGGTCAGGCCGATGCCCTCGATCAAGGTCTTCAGGATGCTGAACTGGCCCTGGGCCTGGTTGGCCGCGCCCACGATGCTGATCACATCCTTGAGGACGCCGCCCAGCTGCTCAGCCAGGGCCTTCGCGGTCCCCACCATCTCGATGACATCCTTCCGGTTCTCCTTGAACCAGGCGGAGAGGTCCTTGGCGCTCTGGACCGCCCAACCCAGGGCCTCCTGGAAGAGATCTCCCAACGCGCTGGAGACTTCCTGGCCGGCTTCCACCAGGCCGGAGAAGGCATCACTGATGCGGGCGTTCTTTAAGTCGAAGGCATCCTTGAGGGCGTTTTGCAGGTTGTCTTTGATCTTGTCGAACAAAGGCTGGGTCATGGCCCCGGCCATGGTCTGGGTGGCCTCAACGACGTTGCTGGTCACGCCGGACCAGGTCAACGCGGCCTTCTCCCCTGCGATACCAAAGGCCTCCATCCGCTTGTTCAGCTCATCGGCCAAGGTGTGGCCGCCCGCGGCCTGCCACTTGCGTACTTCCTCGTTGGTGATGTTGAGGGCGGTGGCGATGCGGGTGTTGCGCGGATTGATGTTGCCCTGAAGCAGATCACGGACCTCTTCCGCGAGCTGGTTCATGGGCAGGCCCAGGGCCGCGGCGGCCTGGGTGATCTTGATGGTGATTTCCCGGATCTCGTCCAGGTTCATGCCGACCGACAGCCCCACGCCCACGGCCTGCTGGTAGGCGACGACGAGCTGCTGGGTGGTGGCCACCGTTTCCAGGCCGGCGATCTTCAGCTTTTGCATCTGGTCGGCAGAGAGGACCAGGGCGGCGTTGAGGGCTTCCCGCCCCTTGAGTTCCTGCCCGGCCCCATCCACCAGCTTGGCTTGGGCGGCGATGAGGCTGCCGATGCCCAGCTGGGCGGTCTCCATGATCGAGTTGTATTCGATGCCCATTTCCCCGAAGCCGAAGACCGCCTTCAGGGCTTTCCAGGCCATGGCCACCGTGGCCAATTTGCCCACCATCCCGGTCAGGGCCTTGCTGATGTCCGCGCTGGCCGTGGTGGTGTTGCCAGAGAGGTCCTTCATGCTCTCCCCGGCTTCCGCCGCGCCCTTCTTGACCTTCTGACCCGCCGCGGCCCCCGCCCCGCCCATGCGGTCCAGAGCGGAGCCGGCGGCGGTGGCGGAGGCATCGGTCCCCTTGATCGAGGCCATGGCCTGGTTGAGCTGGCTTTTCAGCTGCTCGACCTGGGCGACGAACTCGACCTCGACCTTGTACGTGTTCATCAGTCCTCAGGGGGTGGGGGCGGTTCGGGGGCATAGCCGCCATGGGCGTAGGCAGGCAGCGAGCTGGCGTGGATCTGGAGGGCCCGTTCCCAGGCCGCCCATCGGCGGTCCCGCAGGATTCGCTCGGCCCAGGCGAGGGCATCCTCGGCGGGGAGGAGGGAGGCAGCCTCCCATCCCCCCGCCTCGGAGGCGATCAGCTGGGCGACGAGGAGGCCTGGAGCGGGGCTTCCGGGTGGCCGGTCAGAGCCGCCGTCGCCATCACTTCCGGCTTCGGCAGCTCCAAAGAGCCGAGGGAACGCGTGTTCCAGGTCTTGAACTGCTCGAAAAAATCAGCGAGCAGCTCCGCGGCGTTCTCGGCGTCGAGCTCGGCGGCCTGCTCGATCAGGGCCTCCATCACGGTGGAATCTTTGCGGGCCTTGAGCAGGATGGCGGCGGACGCCAGGTAGCTGGCCACCATCTCGGTGGACACCCCCGGCTCGGTGAGCCGGGGGGCCAACTGGAGGGCCACATCCATGTGGATCTGGGAGAGTCTCTTCTTGTCCGCCATGGCTTAGGCCGTCTTCGCAGCGGTGACGTAGTCCTCGACCCAGATCACGGGCTTGCCGGTGACGGGGTCGTAGAGCAGGCCGCTGTCCTGCCCTTTGAACTTGACCTTCAGCTCGCGGGCCTTGCCCTTGCTCAGGGGGCTGGCGCCGTCGAGGTTGAAGACCATGGCCAGGATGAGGACGTGGCGGAACTCACCAGGGAACTCCCGGGACTCATAGCGGTAGAGACCCAGGTAGGTGGTGACGTTGCGCTGGCCACCGCCCAGCAGGGTCTCGCGGCCCGCCTGGGTGGGGCTGGCCACCGTGGTGAGCACCTGGGCCGCGGCGGCGCTGAGGAGATCCTTGAATCCCTTCACGTCCACGTCCAGCACGGTGGTGTCGCCGTCGAAGGCCACATCCTCGTAGCCGATGGTTTCATCCGGGGCGTCGTTGGACTTGACAATCACGGGCGTCTGCTTGATGGAGGCGTTGAGGCCGTTGGCGTCCAGCACCTTCCAGGGCTTGATGCCCGCCTTGAGGGGGCCGCGGATGGTGCCATCGACCAGGAAGTTCTCCAGCAGCTCCTTGATGATGAGGTCGGGGGTGGTGGCCACCACCGTCGCCGGGGTGGGAACCAGGTAGAGGTAGCCCGGGGCAGCCTGGATGGCTTTCCGGTTGAAGGTGGCGGTCGCCATGCGGAATCTCCTTGGATGGGGTCAGAAGGGAGGGGGGTGTGGCCTGGGGTCAAGCCAGGGGCGGGACTAGGTCCCGGCCGGGGCCTTGGGCGCGGCCTGGTCGCCGTCGATCACCACGCCGGGCAGCTTCGCCAGGTAGGCCGCCTGGGCGGCGGTGACGGTGACAGGGACGCCTGCGGGCAGCTCCAGGCCCTTCTCGGGGATGGAGGGGTCATTGCTCTTGTTCAGGCAGATGGTTGAGTCGAGGGAAGTGGCCTTGGCCATGGGTCATCCGATCCGGTTGGCGAAGAGCGCGGCCACCGTCATGGGGTGCAGGCGCTCTGTGCGGGTTGCGGTGGGAACGTAGGGGGTGTCGTATTCGTCCATCCAGCGGCGGATGGCCATGAGGGCGTCCATGGCGGTCTGCCGGCGGACTTTCTGATCCGTGCCGGGCACCACGGCCACGAAGGCCAACTGGAGGGTGTCTGCCTCGGCAGCGGCCCCTCCGGCGTGGTCCGCCCCCACCACGGCCACCAGCAGACTGGGGGTGGCGATCTGAAGCTGGTCGTTCTCCAGGTCCACCTGGCCTGCCAGGCTGTCGATGGCGAAGCCGGCCAGGGCGGGCATCTGTCCGCCGTCTACCAGGGCCGCCAGGTTGGTGACGGCTTCCTGCTCAATGGCTTCGATGGTCATCACGGCTGCCCTCCGGTATCGGCGCCGATCTGGCCGCTGAGGACGTAGTTGAGGACCAGAGCGCCGTAGGCTTCGGGTTCCCCGGGCTGGAAGGTCAGGAAGGGGCGGGCTGGGATGTGGATCTGGTAGGCCCCCGGGGTGAAGGCCCGCTCCACGGCCCGCTTGTGCGAGCCCGAAGCAAAGACCGCCAGGTGGGCCTTGCGGCCCTCTTTGCCCTGGCGGAGCAGGCGTCCCTTGGCATCCGTGCGGAGCCGCACGGTGCCTTCCCGCCCCTGGCGCTGGATGACGCCGCCTTCCTGGTGGATGCGGGCGTAGGGCTCGTTGGAGCCCAGCACCACGGTCCGACCCGCCACCTTGAAGGTGATGGAACGGGCCAGGACCCCCGACCACATCAGGATCTTGCTGTGCCCGGCCTTGGCCTTTCGGCGGGCCGTGGCCTTGGCGACGGGCCTCCAGGCGGGGCGGCCTTCGGCTTCGAAGTTGCGGTCCGCGCTGGCCACCATCAGATCCCCGATGGCGCGGAGGACCGGCGGCAGGTTGTCGGCCCGGTTGAGCATGGCCTGGAGGTTGCGGAGCATCTCAGAGGCCTTCATAGGAAGGCCCCGTCCACGGTCGAAGCCGGGTTGAGCGCCGCCAGGCGGTGGGATACGGGCAGTGTGGAGATGGGGATCTCCCCCGAGGCGAAGCGGTCCAGCAGCTGGCGGGAGCGCTTGAGGCGATCCACCCAGCCTTCGGGCAGCTTGGCGGCAGCCCCCGGCTGGCGGAGGAAGAGGCCTTCCACCGCCAGGTCGAGGGTGATGTCCGCCAGGGCACCGGTGGGCGTGGTGTCGGCCAGGGTGCCCCGGCCGGAGAGCACGCTGCGCACCTCCGTCTCTGCCCGGTCCAGCACGGCTTGCAGCACCGTGTCGTCCTGGGCCGTGGCCCGGCCGTCCCCCGTGGAGAGCTGACGCAGCTCCAAGGGGGACAGTCGGGTGGCCAGGGCCTCGGGGGCGAACCAGGCCATGGCTAGGCCAGGATCCCGGACAGGCCGCGACCGAGGTCGGCCGCGATCTGCTTGGTGTCGTACTTGCGGCCCACCTGCACCATGGCGGTGCCCGAGAAGCCGCGGTCCTCGTTCTCCCAGACGCGCACCAGGGTGCCCTTCTCGGAAGACGAATAGACCTGGGACTCGCGGTTGGCGCCCTTGAGGTTGAAGTTCTGGACCTTCAGCAGGGCGGCGAAGGTGATCTGCTCGGTGCCGATCTCCTGGGTGGGGGCTTTGTGGCCGAGGAAGAAGGTGTCACCCCAGATGTAGTCCAGCACCTCGGCCCGGCCCCGGACGGCGGTGTTGGCCTTCATGGTGGGGACAAACACCTCGTCCACCTCCAGGATGGAGGCAAGATCCTGCCGGGTGATGGAACCGGGGCGGGTATTGGCGCGCAGGGCCACCACCTTGGGGTGGTAGATCAGGCGGTCGTAGACCCGCTTGCCGACCACGGCGATGTTCGCCGGCATGGCCAGCTTCTGGGCCAGGGTCTTGGCGTCCTTGATGGGGTCCGAGGTGTCGAGCGCCCAGCTGGAGCCGACGGCATCCTTGGTGAAACTGTCCACCAGGGTGAAGCCCTGCTTCTCCCGCCACCGGTTGAGCGAATCCGTAAGGCCGGTGACGGCCTGCTGGATGCGGTTCACCTGCACGGGGGTCAGGTTCTCGATGTCGTAGGCGATGCCGGTCTTCAGGGCGAAGGGCTTCGCCAGGAAGGGCATCTGCGCCTCGGAGAAGTCCACCTCCTTGGCTTCGCCCAGGCGGGACATGGAGGGGTCGTCCATCCGGAAGGCGAACTCCCGGCCGAACTGGGTGTAGGTCCCGGCTTCGAGTTCGACCGGGATGGTGTTGAACAGCTCGTCCACGATGCCCCCGTCGCCCTTGTAGGCGATGGAGGTGCCGGGGAGCATGTTGATGACATCAGCGATGTGCAGCATTGCCTGGCTCCTAAAGAAGGTCTGAAGGGGGAGGGGAAGGTCGGGGCCTCACGGCCCAGGCAGACCCAGGCCCGAGGGGCCTAGATCACGACCTGGTGGGGGTGGATGAGGATGTCGACGGTGTCCCCGGCGGTGGTCACGGCGTTCCGGGCGAAGCCGACGCACCAGACCTTCTCGCCGCCTGCTCCGGCGGCCACGACCATACGGCCCTGGTTGTCGGTGGCGACGCTGTCATTGATGTTGAGGGCGCCGCCGGCCACGGCGGGGGCCACACCCGCGGTCTGGATGGCGGCCTCACCAGCGGTCGCCAGGGTGTCGTCGACGAAGAGGCCGATGCACTTGACCTTCGCCACGGCGGGGATGGCGGCCACGCCCGTGGCGGGGTCCTCGTAGGCCGCCTTCATGGCGGTGATGTTGGTGGCGATGGGGGCGTTGAGGGTCAGTCCGTATTGGGACATGGATGAACTCCGGGAAAGGGTTGCGGAGAGGGGTCCCGGCTACCGGCCGGGGCGGGCAGAGAGGCGCCCGGCCTACTGGCCGTCGTTGTCGAGGTCCTGGGCAGCGCAGGCCACGGCGTCCGCGTGGGTCTTGCCGGCGGACTCGTACTTGTCCACCAGGGCCGCCATCTCCTTGGAGCGGTCACCCTTGGCCTTGGAGGCCAGCTCGACCGGAGGCTTGCCGGGGACCTTCAGGGGGGCCTTCAGCCCATGGGCCGCGCCTTCGGCCAGGACGGCCAGCAGCGCCTCGCGGGGCTTGGCACTCTTGCCGTCGGCCAGCTTCACCTCACCCTCGGCGGGCAGGGCGAGCAGCACGGGGGCCAGCACCTCGGCCTGGGCCGGGGTGAGCTTCGAGTCCTTCACCAGCTCGGCGAGGCTGAGCTTCACGGTGGCGTTGTCGTGCTCCAGGGTCTGGGCGGCCAGCCTGGCCTCCAGCTCGGCGGTCTTCTTGGTGGCTTCCGCGAGGGCGGTTTCGGTGACGGCGGCCTTGTCCAGGGCCGCCTGCTGTTCGGGGGTCAGCGCCATGGCTGCTCCTTGTGAGGCGGGCGGCTGAGGGCCGCCAGGGTTGGGGAGGGCTTCGTCGTCCAGGCCGAGGGCCAGGACAGGGACTTCGACCTCGCTGGCGTTTTCCGCCAACTGGAGGGGCCCGAGGTTCGGGCAGGCCGGGCTGTCGGTACCCAGCAGGGCGAGGGCCTTGAAGTTCCACTTCCCGGGCGTGGGATTGCTCGGGTGGGTGGGCGGCCACGCTTCGATGGACCGCATGAGGAACTCGCCGGACTTGACCTTGGCGCGCCCCAGATCATTGGGGGCCAGGGTAGCGAGCAGGGCCTTCCGGGGCTTGGTCTGCCCCGGCGGCGTGAACTCACCCAGGCGCAGGGCCTTCACCCAGCCGGCCGCCGGGCTCTCCTTGTCGGCATGGGTGATCTTGATGGGGGCGGGCTGGGCGGCGAAGTTGTAGGTCTCCACCAGCTCCCGCAGGACTGCCTCCGTGAAGGTGTGCCCGTTGAAGATCCCCGACGTGACCACCGGGACCTCCGGACCCGCCAGGCAGATCAGGGAAGCCCCAGGCATGGGCGCAAGGGCCTTTAGACCCCGCTTAAACCTTTCGAGGAGGGCATAGGCCCACCCGATCCAGGGGGAGATGCCCTTCGGGGCCTTGGAGGGGCCTTTCCGGCGAAATGGGTTCATCGGAGCCTCACACCCCGGCGCCAGGGGGCCGGGTCGGAAAGGACCTGAGGTCCCTGGGCCCGCGGCACGACGCCGCCCTGCGCGGGCACCAGGAGCACCTGGTCGTTGGGAAGGGGGAGCAGGTAGTTGAGCTGGAGGCCCAGCTGGCCTTCGGGGCCTTCCACGGGCGCCAGCCAGATCTCCGCCGGGGCCTGGAGGGCATCGAGCACGGCCTGGTTGGCGCCGGGGGCGGCGACCACGCGGCCCGTGGGATCCGTCACCATGCCTTCCATAGGGGCGACCCTCGGCGGCGTGGGCGCCGGAGCCATGGGGCTGGTGGCGGGGCGATCCAGCCAGGACCAGGCGGGGCTGCCTATGGGCAGGGGCTGCCAGGGCATGGCCTCCCGCGCCTGGCTGTCCAGGTAGCGGGCAAAGCTGGGGGCGCCCTTGCCGAAGCCGGCCTCGGGGGGCGTGTGCAGGCGCGGATCGGTGCTTTGGGTCACCTTGCGGTCGGCTTCCGCGGCCCGGATGCGGCAGCGGCAGCGGAAGCCCAGAGGTGGGGTGTGGGTGTCCCAGAAGGGATCGGTCTTGGGCCGGGTGACGCCATCGAGGATGCGGTGAGCAGGGCGCACCCGCTCATCTCCCGCCGTCACATAGGTCAGGTTCTGGACCAGGGGATTGGCCTGGAGGCCCGTCATCCGGCCGCCCATGTAGGCGCCATGGACCTGGGCATCGAAGGCCAGCCGCAGCCGATCCTCGGTGACGCCAAGGCCCGACAGTCGCGCCAGCCACGCGGCCTTCCACTCATCGAAGGGCGTCCCGGCGGCCAGGGCGTCGCCCATGGAGTCCTGGAGGTCCGTCAGCAGGTTCAGCTGGTCCACCCCAGCCACCCAGAAGGCCCGCGCCCGCAGTTCGGCATCCTTCAGACCTTCCACCTGGTCGAAGGTCAGGGGCAGCTTGCCCCGCAGCCAGGCCAGGGCCTGATCAGGCACCATGGCGTAGTCGATGGCGGGGCCGTCGGCCAGCTTGAGGGCCTGGGCTTCTTGGCCGGCCTCGAAGGCCCCCAGGTTCCGAGCCGCCTCCATGGCGGTGAAGAGCGCCTCCCCGGCACTGACCGGAAAGTCCCGGGCGACGGCCAGGGCTGCCGTCCAGGCATGGCCGAAGTCCTGGGCCTCCTGAAGGGCGGTGGCTACCAGTTGGGCCACCACGCCCTGGCGGCGGACATAGCCATCGGCCCACTGGGCCAGCATGGCGTCCGTGGGATCCAGGCCGGCATCCGCCAACTGAGCGGGATCGGGCTCGGGGGGGATTAGGGGAACCGCGGGCTTCCCAAGTGGCACCAGGTCCGCCACCGGGGCTTCGACCGGCTCCAGCTCGTCCTTGTCGTTCTGGGGCGCCGGGATGCCGAAGGTCTCCCGCAGCCAGACCACAGAAGGTTCCATCCCTTCTTTGCGAAGGGTGGTGACGGACGCCAGGCGATCCTTGAGGCTGGCCTTGACCTGCTTTTCCAGCCGGAAGAGCGGGGGCACCTCGTCGGGGCCCAGATTCAGGGTGACGATCCAGGGGATGAGTGTGCGGTTGAGGGTGGCTTCGATGCGGCGGGCGTCCGCGCTCTCCTGACGGTCGGACTGCTCCTGGTGGACACCACCCAGGGCCTGGGTGCCGTGGCGCCCCTCGCTGGTGGTGAGCGTGTTGCCCAGGATGCCCGTGGCGATCTCAGCGTTCGCAGCGTCCACCAGCTTCACGCCCATCTCGAACTTGCTGTCGAGCTTGATGGGCTCGCAGGTCATCCCTTCGGGGATCACCACGCCGGGGCTGTCCATGAGCCTTGCGGCGATCTGGATGTAGCGGTTCTGCTCCTCATCCTGAGTGCCGTCCGGGTAGCGGAACACCATGCGGTCGTGGGCGTAGCGCGGATAATCCCGGTAGGTGGCATAGGCGATGGCCACCTTGACCCGCACCCAGCGGGGGATGGTGCGGCCCCTGCCTAGGCCCCAGGGGTTGCGGAAGTGGCTGCCGTGCCGGTGCAGGATCAGCTTGCCGGGCTCGGCCACCTGGCCGCCCACCATGGGCTGGCGGTCGGGATCGAAGCTCAGGTGGATGGGCTCGAAACTCTCCAGGTCCACCGGCAGCAATTCGCCCTTCACCACGTCCCAGTGGACCTCCAGGGGCACCAGGCCGTAGTAGGCGGCCTTGGCCATTTCCTCGATGTCCTGCACCAGGTTCAGGCCCTTGAGGGCGCGGCGGACCAGGTCCATGGCCCGGGGCGACGTGCCCGGCTGGGGCACCAGGTCCCAGGGCAGATCGGCCACCACCTGGCAGCGCAGGTCCAGGCAGGCGGCGGCCTTGGGATCGCGCAGCGCGTCGTGCAGCTCGCGCCAGGTGCCGATGCCCTCGGTGCCCGTGTCCAGGTTGGGATTGAAGGTGCGGCCCAGGCCCAGCCAGGGGATCTGGTAGCCCGTGTCCCTCAGGACGCCCATCTGATTCGGAGCCTTCTTCTGGCCCTGGACAGGGGCACCCTGGCTGGCGGCGGAAGGACGGCGGCGGCGGGTCACAGGCGCACCTCGAAGGATTCACGGCTGGGCTTCAGGCCCAGGCCCGCGCCAGCGAAGGGCTTCTTCTTCCAGCGGCCCGCCACGGCGCCCTGGAGGGCATCCGGGCCGTCGTCGTTGGCGCCCTTGGGGAACTGGAGCAGCTGGGCCTGGAGCTTGCGGATGCCACTGGCCCCTCCCACCAGGCAGGGCTGGAGGTTGCCATTGCCCTTCGCCATGGGGCTGAGTTGGGGGAAGAGGATCCGGCCCGTCTCGATGTGCGGGGCCATGCTCTCGATGCGGGCGACCTTGTCCCCCTTGGGCTTCACCAGCGCGATGGGGACCAGAATCCCCTCCTCCGCCGAGAGCAGGCCCACGATCTCCGCCAGGGATTCCTGGTAGGCCACATCCTCGGATTGCACCTTGCCGGGGTAGGCCTCCCGCTGGGCGAGGATGGCCTTGCCGGTGAGGGTGGCGCCGATCCGCTTGATGACGGCATCCAGCACGTAGCAGATGCCGTTGGCGTAGCCCACCGTCACCAGGGCGGTGTAGTCACCCCGGCGCTTGCCCGTGGCGGGATCCACATGGGTGAGGATCTCCAGGCGCTCGGGCAGCCGGTCGTATTCCTGGAAAGCCTTGAAGGGCTTCTCATCATCGCCCTGGGCGCGGTTCTCCATCTCCTGGGCGAAGGACCCGGGATCCTCGGCATCCATGGTGGAGCGCAGCCAGCGCAGGTGGCCGGCAGGGAAGCGCTCAGGCCAGAGGGGCGTCTCCTGCTCGTCCCAGCAGCGCCAGATGGCCCCGCCGAACATGCGCAGGACCGAGCAGAGCAGGCTGTCTTCGTGCAGGATGGTGCCCCACACGGCCAGGGCGCCGCAGCTGGGGTCCAGCGCGGGCAGCACGGCCTTGATGAACCAGCGGCGGAGCTTCTTGCGGCGGTCGGGGTTCTCCACCGCCTCGTCGTTCTCCACGTCGTCTAGGATGATCAGGTCGGGACGGCGCCCCTGGAAGGTGCGACCGCGCAGGCGCTGGCCCGAGCCGAAGGCCTGGAGCCGGGCCAGCCGGAAGGCGGCCTTCTCTCCCGCGGGGCCCGCGGGCACCACCAGGTCTATGAGCCCCTCGGGGCCCTCGGTCTCGATCTGGCCGAAGTCGCAGCGGATGCGGGGACTTTCCTCCATCAGCGTGCGCACGGCCTCGATGAAGCCCTTGGCCTGGTCCTGGGTGTCGCTGACCACCTGCACGTAGCCCTTGCGGCCCGTGAGGATCACCCAGGCGCTGAAGGCCAGGGTGCCCCAGGTGCTCTTGGCGTGGCCGCGAGGCGCGGCGGTGGCCATGGCGTGGATCTCTGCCGCCTCCAGGGCGTCATCCGCCGCCAGCACCACCTCGCCGAAGGGGCCGGGATCGCGCACGGGCGCGGGCTTCCCGTCGCCCAGGGCCTGGCAGCCGGTGGCGATGGCGTCATGCAGGACACAGCCCTCGCCCTGGATCAGGTCGGGCAGGTAGTTCTTGCAGAATGTTTGGAATTTTGCCTGGGCGGCCTGGCGCCGGGCGCGGGCAGCCTGGGCCGTGCGGGCATCCGGAGGGAAGTCCTCCATCTCCCGCAGCCGGGCGATGAGCTGCTCCAGCTCCTCGGTCTTGCGGCGGGCCTTGGCGGCCGTGGCCTTGGGGATGTGGACGCGGGGGCCGGTCATCCGTTCCTCCGGCTCACGTCGTCCAGGAAGGCCTTCCAGGCTTCCAGCAGGCGCGGGGCCTCATTGGGGAACTCCCGCAGCACGAAGGCCTGGAAGTCCTCGCCCACCACCAGCGCGGCGTCGACCAGGCGGAAGCCCTGTTGCTTGGCGATGAGGGCCTTGAAGCGGTTGACGTTGGTCAGCAGGGCCAGCAGCGCCTCGGGCTCCAGCGTGGCGGCGGAGGTCTCCAGGCGGCCCAGCAGCTTGCGCAGGGCGCGGTCCTCCAACTCCTCCAAGGAGATCCCGTGGACCTCCACCCAGGTGGCGCGGGCTTCACGCCAGCCCAGATCGCGGATCCAGCTCTGCACCGTGCGGCTGGAGGCCCCGATCACCTTGGCCACCTGGTCCGCCGAGGCGCCCTCTTCCACGAAGAGCCGCCGGGCCTTGACCCGGTGCTCCTCGCCGAAGCGCGTGTTGCCGTGAACCGTCATCGGGTCACCAGGAAAAGCCAAGGACGAGGCCTTGGCGGTCAGGAAGTGCCCAGCCGCCCACGAACACACGGGGCGCCAGGTCGTAGGTGGTCACCAGGCCAAACTGCTTGCCCTCCCCGCGCTGGGGCGGGGCCCACAGCAGGCCGGTCCGCCAGGGATGGGGCTGGAGCATTGGCAGGCGCAGCTCCGTGCGGCGCTCCACCTGGCGGACACCGCCAAGGGAGACCGGGAGGCCCGCGCACTCGGCCCAGCCCGTGGACTCCGCCACGACCTGGTTCCCCTCCAGATGCAGGGCGGTGGCCACATGGAGGGTGGGTGAAGGACAGGGGCGATCCTGGGGCAGGTTCAACGTCCAGTCCGTCGTCCAGGCGGGCTGGGGCGCATTGGGGATGGGCGGGGCGGCCGGCTCACCCGGCTCAACCCGGGCGGTGATGACGGTCCGGGGCTGAGGCTTGGCGCCCTTCCCTTGCATCACCCGCACGTCCTGAGCGCTGTGGTCGGCCTCGGGCGCCTTGCGGTCGCCCCCCACCACCAGCACCCGGGGTGGCAGCACCTTGGCGTGCCGCAGGCCCAGGGTCAGACCCCCGAAGAAGCCCCCCAGGGCCGCCAGGGCCAGGAGCGCGAGCGCGGCCGTCAAGCGGTTCATGCGGCCCCCCGCGTGCTCATCTGGCGGAGCTGCGCCCGGAAGCGGCGGTTGCGGATCAGATAGCCCGTGGTCTCGGCGGCATGGGCCGGGCCGGTCACCCGGGGCAGGGCCCGCAGCCAGGCCTCCGAACCCACCAGGCCGAGGCCATCGGCCAGGCGCCGAGCCTTGCGGATGTTGCCCAGGCCCGCGTTGTAGGCGCCCAGGGCGGGATCGAGCTGGCCGCCGCAGCGGGCTTCCAGCCAGAGCATGTAGCGGTGCTGGGCCTGGATACTGGCGATGGGGTCGAAGGGATCGGCGCCGGGCGCCCATTCGGCCCAGGTGGCGGGCATGAACTGGGCGAGGCCCCGGGCACCCACGGGCGACACGGCGCGGGGGTTGAAGGCGCTCTCCGCCTGCACCTGGGCCGCCCGGTCGATCCAGCGGGGACCGGCCACGGCGCGGAAGGTGGGCTCGAAGGGCACCGCCGCATGGGCCGCGCAGGCCCCCGCGAGGATGGCCACGAAGCCCAGCAGCGTCAGGATCGCTATTCGCCAGCGGAGGGGCGTCACCTCAGCACCGCCGCCGCGAGGATGAACAGGCCCAGCAGCAGGGCGCCGAAGACCGCGCCCGCGCTAAGGGTCTTGCTGGCCTCGGTGTAGCCCGAGTCCTTCACGGTGTCCCAGTGGAAGAGCCGCTGACCCAGGGCGCTGCGGTCGAGCAGCTGGAACGCCAGCACGGCGAGCACCACGCTGGCGGCGGCCAGCCCCAGCGCCACCCAGGCCCGGAAGCTGATGGTGGTGGCCAGGATGGCGCCTTCCCAGCCCGGCTGGTCCGCGGCCACCGGCAGGGCCGCATGGTTCAAGCGGTAGGTGATGGCGCCGATGAGGGCCACCACCAGGGTGAGGACGGCCTTGATGACCTTGCCGCGCAGGGCGGCGGGGACCTTGAAGCCGGGGGCAGTGAAGATGAAGCGGAGGAGGGCGATCATTCGGGCGTCCTTCCATGGGCGGCACTGGGCGCAGCCTGGCCTGGGGTGGGGGCCGGGATCTGCTCCAGGTCCCGGAAGTGGCGGTACGCGGTGATGGCCCCGAAGAGCAGCGTCAGGGTCGTGGGCACGCCCACCAGCAGCGAGGCCCGCACGTTGCCCCGGAAGCGCTCCAAGGTGCTCACCCGGGTCAGCAGGCCTTCCTCGGGCACGGAGGGATGGCCGAAGATGGTGGTCTTCATGCTGTCCAGGTCCACCAGCAGGGCCGCCAGCGCCTGATCCCGGGGATCGGCACTGGCTTGCAGGTGGCGGACCAGGTGGTCATGGGGATGAGGGAGTGGCATGGCGCTCCTGGGCGGCAGCCCCGGCTCGGGAGGAAGCCGGGGCTGGGACCGAAGTCCGCACAACCGAAGGGGGGGACGGTCGCGCCGCGGTCAGCCCTACAAGTGGTTGCTCCGCTCCCGGTTCACCAACCCAAGAAGTGGAAGAAGTGGACATGGTTAAAACAGGTGTTTGCGCGCTTTGCGGCTCTTGGCCATCTTTAGGTTGGGGGCAATGGGATGAGGGCACACTTTCGCGAGGAGCAGTTGCAGGCCCACGCGCCGCGGCTGCCCTTCGATGCCCTGGTGGAGCTGCTGCCCGAAGACGACTGGATCAGCCCCAAGGAGGCCGCCGCCGCCGTGCGCATGACCCCCAACGCCTTCCGCGCCGCCTACTGCGCCCCCGAGGCCCCCCGCCTGCGCATCTGGCAGCGCAGGGGCCCCCACGGGGGCCGCCGCCTGCTGGTGAACCGCGAGGACGTGGCCCAGCTCATCCGCGAAGGGCTGCTCGTCCCAGCATGAAAAAGCCCCGCGGGTGCGGGGCTTCGGTGCTGGGGGCCAGGCTTGATACTGGCTGCTCGATCTCGGCCCCTACTTATCTGGGGTTCCTTCGGGCGGTGGGGTGTTTGGCCTCTTTAAGGATCGAGAACCGCGAAGCGTGTCCTTCCACGCCGCCCCAGCAGATGCTTGTAAAGATCAGGCAAAGTATCTCGCATTCGGGCGTTCCGGGTTAATCGGCATCCAGCCAACGATCTTGTCAGGCCCGTTGGTGAAGGTCTTCCAAACGGGGGCAAAGCCTGGCGGATAGGCCGGTGCGAACCATTCCCAGGCATCCCCATGCCATTGCACATGGTAGGTGAGGCCAGGCGGGCAGTTGATCTGGGCATGTTTCCGGCAAAATTCCTCGACCACAGCATTCCGCTCTTCCGACGCCGGGAATCGCATGCAATGAGTTGCCCAAGGATGCGACATTGCTTCAATCTCCCCCATGCTCTTTCCCTCTATCGGATGCTCGTCAAAAAGATTGGAAGGTCGTTTCGCTAAATCGATCCAGCCCGCCATTGATGTCCGCACTTTAAGCAGGTCAGAAGGACCTTTCGGCTTCCGTGGAACCCGCCCAGCAGGCCCAGGCCACCGGTGGCCACGCCAAGGGTCAAGCCTTTCACCCAGCCGTAGCCCTTTCGGTCAGAGGAGAACTGGGTCGACCAGCACTTGGGGCAGCAGACAGGCGCGTCACTGCTGCTGGAGGCCTGTGCCTTCGCCTTCTGCTTGGATGCCCGGACGACGCTGTAAAGGGCGAGTGCCGCAACGCTGAAGAAGATCAGTTGTGTCGATTCCATTCCCCCCCCTTGTGATTGGTGCCCCATCCTACCGCTTCGCCCAGCGACGCTGGGCTCCATTCACGCCCTTGACGTGCTCCATGAGGCCCTGGAGGGCTTCCATGGGCCAGGCCTCCAGGCGCTGAGGCGTGCCGTGGAGGTGGGGATGGTGAGTGCTGAGCCAGGCCACCACACGCTCCCGCACCCGCTGACGGCGGGCGGGCTCGGTGGCATCGAAGGCCCCCGCCGCCTCGGGCCGGTCCCACCCCGCCTCATAAGCCTCACGCAGGATGCGCCCGATGAGGCGGGTCTTGGGCTCGTCCTTGGGATCGGCGGGTCGCCGCACCTTCACGGCCTGCCCGCCGCGCAGGTGCTCCAGTGCCCGCAGCACCTGGCGGGCCCCGTCCTCGGACAAGTCCTTGCTGCTGCGCTTCCCCGCCACGTTCTCCAGGAAGTCCCGGTACACCTCATCCTCTGCCAGGCCGGGGATCTGCCCCCGCAGCGTGTGGATGATCTTGATCTGGAGCGGCGTGCTCATGGTGTCCGTCCGGGAATATTTAGGTTGGGTTTACAGATCACCAAACAGATATGAAACGGCTTACCTAGCGCACGGACGATTTAGGCGAACCAGCGCGGCGCAGCGCAGTTCGTCTAATACAAAGTTAGGCCGCTCGGCAGGCGTCGATGACAACCCGTGCCACGCGCATGACGTAGGCCATTTCCGCCTTCGTTGCCTTGATGTTCCAGGTGAGATTGCGGGCCACGTAATCGGCGTCACAACCGGAAACGAACTCGCGCACCGTCTTGCCCGACATTCCGCCCCAGTAGGTCGTCCAGGCGCGGTTGTAGCAGGTGACGATGAGGTAGCCCTGTCCGGGCGCTATGTCGTGGAAGATCACGCGCACCGGGTCAAGACGGTCGGCATCCGAAACGACGATCCCGTTCAGCTTTTCGATCAGTTCAAGTGCCACTTTTTCTCCTTCGATTTGTCCGTTGTTCGCGGCCTAACCAAGTCGCTCAGCGTCGGACCCCGGCTGCGCCGTGGCCGAGCTAGCTCCGAAGTTGGGCGCTATCGGAAGGCTGTGAACTCAAGGCATTCCTCGTTGTGTATGACCTTCACCAGCTCCAGGTATGCATCCGGGTGGTTCTCCTTCAATTCGCGGAACCAATTCCGAGCCACGCGCTCTCCGTCTTGATTCCAAGATTCGACCACCTCAAATCGGTTGGTCTTTACGGTTGAAACCCGCTGTCTGATTTCAAAGGTGGTTCCCATCGTTTGCTCCTACGCCCAACCAGGCGCTCAACCTTCACTCGCTTCGCTCGTCGGACCCGTCAGGCTGCGCCTGCCGGCCCGGGTTAGCTTTCCGTTAGGACTTCCGCTCCCTCGGCTGTTCGTCCAGATCGTCGTCCTTGGCCTTGTAGTAGCCGCCGACGACAATCTGCTCGTAGGTATAGCGGTCCACCCACCACGTAGCCCGCTCCCACTTCTTCCCGTTGAACTTCTTGATGTCCACGCTGTAGCTGTCGGGGTAGAAAAAGAACATCGGGACCATCGTGATAGTGGTAGTTTTCCCGCTGCTCACGGTCATGGGCATCAGGATCATCTGTGTGTGGGCCGGGTGAAATTCCTTGGTCGCCACCACGCCCTCTTTCAGCGCGGGCTCACAGGCCAGGGCCAGCATCAGGGCGCAGCATCCAAGCAACGTCCTAACCCAGCGCTCAACTCGGACCCCGCCTGCATTGCTCTCTGCCATGTCATCCTCCAGGCCCACGGCGGGGCCGGTTAGCTTCATTCGTTAGGCCGGGCCTTGGCCGAAATGCTCGAAGTAAAAGACGACGCGCTTGCATGTCCCTTCCACCTGCCCGAAGTCCTCAGCCAGGCGGAAACCTGCTGAGTCGCGCCGAACTCGATCTACCTGGGCTTCGATTTCCTTCCTGAACCCTTCGACCGAATGAACGGATTTCCAGAGGTTGCAGCGACGGCAGGATGGGAACTTATCCGTTTCCGCGTCCCGTTCCTTTGCCCCAAGCAAGCCCCGGAAGACGGGCTGAACATGATCGACATGGAACCCCTTCTTGGGGATCTCCTGGCCACAATAGGCGCACCGGCCCGCGAACCGTGCCCACACGGCGGCCCGGTCTAACCGTGCGCTCGACTCGGACCCTGCCTCGGGTGCGTTCTGCTTCGTCATGTCGGTTCCTTTCTCCGGCAGGGCCGGTCAGCTTGGGCTGTTGGGCGCTACTTGTCCCCTTCATCGGCCAAGTCGCTGCCCATCCAGGGGTCAGGGTCATCTTGCTTCTGCACTTGTCCCTGCTTGTTCCTGGGCCTGTAGACATCAGCGCCGGGGCAGGTGTTGCAGTCCTCGTGCCCGTGCCACTTGCTCTCTTTGTCGAAACATCGTCGGTCGCAACTCATCGCTTCCTTTCCGGGCATCGCGCCCAACCATCTCGCTCAACCCCGCTTCGCTCGGACCCGCGCAAGCGCGGCCCGTGTTAGCTCGGGGCGTTAGGCGCCTTCCAGCGCATCGTCTGCGAGCTTGTAAAGGAAGGTGTCGGTCCCCCTTGCATACTCGCGGATCTGTCGAAGAGCCTTCCGATGGCGATCCCTTTCCCGCTCCTGTATCAGGTTCATCTGCGCACGGAATAGGCCCGACTCTTCGGCAGTGATCTCCACCCGCTCCCCGCGCATGATTGCCTCGGTTTTTTCGGGAGACAGCAGCCCTAGGAAGGGGAGATCCCGCCTAACCACGGCGCTCAACTCGGACCCCGCCTTCCTTGATCTCTGCCATGTCATCCTCCTGGCCCACGGCGGGGCCGGTTAGCTGCATTCGTTGGGCGCTACTCCCCAAACCCAGGAAGCATCTTCTTCTTCTGCCCGATGGTGTAGACGATGGCCGCGGTCCAGATGATCACTTGAAGCGTCCAGAAGACACCCCATCCCCAGCTTGGGATCTTCAGTCGGTCGCACAGAAGCCACATCGCCACCGAGTGCCAGAGGGGCAGCCGATATGGTAGGCACTTGTCATCGATAACTGTCGGCATTTTCACTTTCTCTCTCCACGCGCTCAACCAAGCGCTCAACTCGGACCCGATAGCCGTTGTGGTCCGTGTAGTTTTGAAAGTCCGGCTCGGCTATCGGGCCGGTTAGCTGGGCGTTAGGCCGCATCGTCCTTGACGATTTGGGGTGAAAGCATTAACCTGAATTGCCCGGAGGAGCAGTACAGTGGCTCCACTGAGCGCGAACCCGGAGGCATCCGATCGTGCGAAGTGGGAACGCTGGCCCCGAGACGTTCACTACGGCCCAGCTGGTGGTTCAGCACTGGAGGGTTCGAGATACGGTGGACTAGATGCCCTGAACAGGTATCCCGGGCAACCAATCCGAAAGCCACCAACACGATTTGGTGGCTTTTTTTGGGCCTGCCTAACCGTGCGCTCGACTCGGACCCTGCCTCAGGTGCGTTCTGCTTCGTCATGTCGGTTCCTTTCTCCGGCAGGGCCGGTCAGCTTGGGGCGTTAGGCCAGCTTCTTGATGGTCACTTCCCAGTCGCCCAACTTCTCAGCGCCGTGGGTAAAACCCTCGATGGTGGTCGTGCTGGTGGTGGCATTCATGTCGGCGGCGTGGCCAATCAGAATCAGCGCGGCACTCATCGTCCACACGCGCCCCTGCTCGTTCCCGATCTTCACGATGTCGAGGGCCACCTTCTTGGTGAGCTTTCCAACCGCCTCATCGGGCAGTTCCAGCCAGGTCGCGGCGGCTTTTTCTTCTTCGGTCAAAATGAGTTCGGCCATTCCTTCTCCTTGTTTTGTGGGGCCTAACCGGCTCGCTCAACCCGGACGCCTGACGGCGCCGGTTAGCTCGAAAGTTAGGCGTTTACAGGCGCTCGATAGCCCTTCTTGGCGACCCATCGCTGGAACAGGTCCGGGTGACGATAGGCTGGAATCCCGCGTTTGGTGAAGTGTGCATAGACGGCCTGCCTTATACGCCTCACCAATTCAAAATCGGTATAGCTCCACGCTTCAGGCATCACTTACACCGTCGCTGCCAATCAGCTCTCTCAACCGGATTGCTCAACCCTGCTGCCTGACGGGTCCATGAAGCTGAGCCAGGACTGCCCCCACCCAAGCCTCGACCTCAGCCAGCGGACGGTAGATGACCTTCAACTCCCGGGGCTTGCGGTCGAGGCGCTGGAGGCTGATGACGGGCCGGCCCTGGTTGTCGCAGCCGCCCACGGCGTGGACCTTGAAGCGGCGGCCCTCGGGGCTGACGAGGGAGGTTCCGACCTTCAGGCTCATGGGTTCACCATCCAGGTGTAGATGGCATTGGCACCCAGGGCCACGCCCGCAAGCAGGGCCATGCCGAGGAACACCTTGGGCGCCCAGTGGAGCAGGGCTACGATGGCGCCCTGCACGGCCGCGCTGAGGGCGATAGCAAGCAGGATCCTGGTGCGACGGCTCATCAGCGGCCCCTTCGGGCCAGGGCAGCGGCCTTGCGGCGCTCGTGGCGGTTGACGGCTGGGGGTGCAGGCGTGTCCTTGGGCAGCTGCTGGGCCTTCTGGGCCAGGCGGGTCTTGGTGGTGTGGTCCATGGCTTCCAGCACGGCCTGTAGAAGGCCGACGCGGCGGATGGACCGGCCGTTCGGGCCGGGCGTGATGGCGACCAGGGCCGTGGGGGCGACGGGATCAATGGCGAGACGTTCCTGCATGGGAGGTCCTTTCAGATGGCTGCGGTGGCGATGTCGGAAGTCATGCGGTGGAAGAGGCGGGCGGTGGCCAGGGCATCGCCCAGGGCGGTGTGGCGCTGGTCGTCGGCTAGGTCGATGCCGTAGTGCTGGAGGAGATCGGTCAGGCCGCCCTTGCCCTCGGGCAGCAGGCCCCCGACCCGCAGAGCCGTGGCGAGGGTCATGGTGTCCACCAGGCGGTGGCTGAAGCGGCCCACCAGGTGGGGGCCGTGCTGGCGCAGGTAGGGCATCAGGAAGGCGATGTCAAAGCCCACGTTGTGGCCGCCCAGCATGACCTTCTCGCCCTGGGGCACGTTGGCGTCCAGGAAGGCCTCGATGCGGGCCACGGCGGTGGTGGGCTCCAGGGCCTTGGCGTGGTGCTGCACCAGGTCGATGCGGTTCACGGCCATGGCATCGGCCTCCACCACATAGGTGGGATGCCGGAAGGCGATCTCATCCACGATGGGTTCCCAGCCGTGCCGGGGCTTGGCGACCAGGGCCAGGGTGAGCAGGCTGTGGCGGGAGGGATCCAGGCCGCCCGTCTCGGTGTCGATCCAGACCAGATTCAACGCAGCCCCCCGAACATGTGGGGCCGGAGGATCCGGTACCAGAGGTCGATTACGTCGATCCAGAGGATGCGGAGGAAGCCGGTGTGCTCGCGGCGGTCGATGGCGCTCATGCGACCGCCTGCGCGAGCCGGACGCCCAACGTCAGCACCTCGGCCAAGAGGCCGATTTCGCGTTCTGTGGCCTTGGCCTCGTCGGGGGTGAGCCCCTCACAGCTGGGCAGCAGGTCCAACGCCTGGGAGCGCAAGGCGCGGAAGCGGGCGGCCACTTCCGGCGAAGTCACGGCCAGGCGGTGGCTGAGGTCCTCTCTCATGGCCTCGGCTTCTGCCGGGGAGCCAGGGACATGGATCCCCGCATCCTTCAGGGCCAGGCGCATCGGCTCGGACGAGGCCTTGGGTTGCACGCTGGCCTGGGCCTGGGCTCGGTTCTTCCGCTCAGCCTCGACCGGCACGGGGAGGCCGTTGACCTTGCAGTAGGTGCGGATGTCCGAGGTCAACTTGTACACCTCGATCTGGCGGTCTTCGGCCTGTAGCCTCGCCAGCCGGGCCAACTTGGTGGCGAGGCAGGCCTGGGGAGTCTTCTTCGGCATGGGGGTCTCCGGGACCGCAGGGGCGGTCATGGTGCCCTTCACGGGATGCGTGGGCCGATGCATCGTTGTGGCCGCGATCTGGCGAAGGGTGAGGGATTGAGGCGGCGGGGGCGGTTCGGGCGTGGCACCCACCTCGGCCAGGTCATTCACCAGGCTCTGGCGCAGGGTGAGGTAGAGGTCATGGCCAATGCCGGGGCCGGGATCGCGCAGCTCAGCCAGTTCCTGGCGCAGTTCACGGATGCGGGCTTCGCTAGACATGGCTGCCCCACCAACCCGAGGGCAGCAAACGGCGCAGGCGCGGCCCCAGGCCAGCAGCCTTGGGATCGTTCGTCTGGACGTGCTTCTGGAACCCTTCAAGGCCATCCAGGAGATCAAGCACGGCGTTGTAGGCTTCGCAGGCGACGATAGCCCAGCCTTTGAAGTGGCTCGGCAGATCGGCGGCCAGCAGCTTGCGCAGGCTCGGCGCGGCCTCCTGCATGAGCTGGAAGGTGGCGCGAGTGTCTTCCCGGTGGAGGGGTTCCACACGGAGACGAGTGGCGGCCTCAGAGAGCTTGGCCCCGGCGAAGCGGCAATCCGCGTCCTGGATGTGGCTGTCAGCCAGGCCCACCAGAGATTGGGAGGCGTAATCGAGTAGTTCGATGGCGGCGTGTTGGAGGCTCATCGCGTCACCAGGAACTCGGCCTGGGCCTGGTCGTCCACCCAGCCCCGGGCCTCGGAAGGGCCGTTGAAAGGGCCCGCAAACCGCTCCACACGGTGGTAAGTGGCAAAGAATTTGCCCCCCCGTTTTCCAATACGAGCCGACGCACCGGCCGCCCTTGATGTGGCAGCTCTCTCCCAGTGCCGTGGCCCTCCAGCGGGTGACCTCATCGGGGCCCCAGGCCTTAGCCATGGCGCACCTCCGAGCCTTCCTCGGCCGTATCCAGCAGCAGGGGCGTTCCGGCGGTGGCGGCTTTGCGCTGGCGCTGGGTCTCCTTGGCCGACCGTTCCTGCGCCCGCTCCTGGCGCTTGCGGTCGCGGATGGCGTCTTCGATAGTGAGTTGTGTGGCGAACTGCGGCATGAACCCTCCCGGTTTCAGCCCTTGTAGGCGATGACTTTCCGAAGCCGGCCCAGGGCCTGGCTTTCGAGTTGGCGGACGCGCTCGCGGCTCAGGCCCAGGCTGAGCGCGATGACGGCCAGGTTTTCGGCGGGGTGGCCACAGAGGCCGAAGCGCCGGATGAGGATGTGCCGTTCTCTGGGCTTGAGCAGGCGGAGCAGGCGACGGGCTTCGAGGGCGGACACCTGGGCTTCGGTGATGTCCGCGCCCTGGTCACCTGCCATGCAATCGCCGATGGTGGTGCCATCCGCGAGAAAAGGCAGATCCAGACTGCACACAGGCGGCAGCGATCCCGTCTGGCGCATGGTGGCGGCGGTCTCGCGGGGGATGTGGACGACCACCTGCTTGCGCAGGGTGTCCAGGATGCGGGAACGGATCCACCAGACGGCGTAAGTGATGAAGCGCAGGCCCTTGGCGGGATCGAACCGTTGCGCGGCCACCAATGCCCCGTGGTGCCCCTCCTGGACCAGGTCTTCCACGGAGAGGCCGGACTTGGCCCCCGTGGCGGCGAATTTCCGCGCTTCACGCCAGATGAACGCATCCAACGTGAGGATCGCCGCGGGGTCCAAGCCCGCCTCGGGCGTCCAGATGTAATCCGTGCCCTTGATGTGGACCAGGACGGGCAGCAGTTCAGCGGTGGCGGGCTCGGCCATGGCTTACCCCCGGGGCTGGAAGGGGAGAAGCTGCCGCTTCAGGCCGGACGCCAGCAGCTCGTCCACGGATTCGTAGACCCGGATGCCCCAGCCCAGGGCGAACGTCCGTTCCCGCACCGCCCCAGGGCTCTTCTCCCAGCCGGGCATCATGAAGATGCCGTCGCAGCGGCCCAGCAACATGAAGTCCACGGCCATGATGTCCTCATAGCCGAGGCGGCCGATGTCCTGGATGTTGGTGTGGGGGCAGATGGGGGCGTAGCCCAGCTCGGCCAGGTAGGTGGTCCAGGCCCTCGCGGCCCGGACATTGCCCTCCACCCCCGCCGGGGTGGGGGCGGAGATGGCACCGGAAACATAGAGAACGGCCATGGTCCGGCAATCGGCGGGGATAGGGATAACGATGGAGGTGGGCGACGGCGCGGGCTTGGGCATCACAGCTCCGCCACATCGAGAGGCACCGGGGTGTACTGGTCGGAGTGGCCAATCCGCTTGTAGAAGCGGAGGTAGGCCTTGGAGCCGGTGACGGTGATGGAATCCCCGATGGCCTCCATGGCCCGCTTCCAGTTCCGGTCGTCCACATCCAGGCGGCGCAGGCTGAGGATGCGGGTGGGGCTGAGCTTGCCCTCCTTGTCCACCTCGAAGGCGTAGTTCACCAGGGCCATGAGCTTGGCGTCGGCACCCTCGCCCCACTTGCTGATGCACTTGTCGATGAGCACCTTGGCGGCCTGGAGCCGCTCGTCGAAGGCGATGCGATCCTGGATCTGGACCTGCACCTTGTAGCGCCCGTCGAAGCTCATGAGGGTGACGTTGCCCTTCACGCCGCCCACCTTGGCTTTGAACTTGGCCATGGATTCGGCGATGAAGGCGTCGATGGTGGCCATGGCCTCGACCTTGAAGACGGCCAGGCCGGTGGAGTGCTGCTCGGCGGCCTTGACGAGGGTGGTGACCAGCTCGTCGCGGGCCAGGTCGATTTCCTTGATGGTCTCGACCGGCACCAGCCGGCCCTTGGCATCTTCCCTGAAACCATCGGGGATTTTGGTGGACATGCGTGCTCCTTGAGGGGTGGTTAAAGGCGGCAGACGGGGTAGCGGTGGTGCCAGCGGCGCCAGGCGTCCCGAAGGTGGAGGGCGCCCAGGATGGGCAGCCAGAAGGGCGAGATCGCCCAGGCCAGCGCCTTGGAGGCGGTGGCGGTCTTCATGCGACCCACTGGCCCGCGGCGCGCATCTTGGTGATGCGCTGCTGCAGCTCGTAGTGCAGAACCGGCAGCGAGGGAGGGGGGAGGCGGTCCTGGTCACGAATGAGGTTCACCAGGGCCATCTCGATGGAGGTGAGGGGCAGCGACCGTAGGATCGCTTCCTTCACTGCGTCACAAGCCATCTCGACGCTGGTCTGATCGGTGATCAGGGTGATGGCGTGCTGCGCGGTGTAGGCGGCGGCGGCGAAGGCGGAGAGGTTTGGCGAGGGCTCGAAGGGGGTCATGGCTTGGCTCCTTTGAAGTGGGGGCAGCTCTGGCAGGCAGACCAATGGCGGAGGGTCTTGGGGTTGGAGGTGGGGACGGGGCTATGGCTGATGCGGCGGCACTGCTCGGCGGGAATCGGCGCACCCAGGAAAGGGCAGGCGACTTCGCCATAGAGCGACAGCACCCGGGCCTCGATGCGCTCGGTGCCGCCCGGATACTTGTCCCTGCGGACGAGGCTGAGGGTGGTGGCGGAGTAGCCCAGTTCCCGGGCGACGGCGGCCTGGCCCTTGTCCTTGATCTTGGATTCGAGGAGGTCACGCCAGGTCATAGCTGACTCCCTGATTGGGGTCGAAGACCCGCTTCTGGCGCTTGTTCCACTGCGGGGCCTGGGGGCCGGTATCGCGCAGCAGCAGCCACCGCTGGGGGCCGCTGCGGGTGTAGGCGGGATCGAGAATCCCGACGTGGGCCAGGGCATTCAGGTAGCGGCGGGCATCTTCCCGAGCGTTGCCTTCGGTGCCTTTGGCGGCCAGCACCAGCAGCTCGTCCACCGAGGCCACCCGCTTGAGGCGCAGGGCCCGCCACAGGCGGGTTCGGAGCGTAGATGGGGCGAAGGGCGAGGGTCCATGGGGGCCCTTGGGGCCGCTGGTGATGACCTTACCGGAGGCCAGGTGCTTAAGGCCCTCGGGGGTGATGGCGTAGACGCCCTTCCAGCAATGGCGGACGAGGCCGCGTTCCATCAGGGCGTAGAGCGTGAAGCGGACCTGCGTGGGGGTCAGTTCCAGCCGGGCGGCCAGATCGCGCAGGGACACACGGTCGCCCAGGCGCTGGGGATCGGGCACCAGGGCTTGGAGGACGTGGTCGGCCACGCTCACTGCGGGTCCCCTTCTCGGCGGGCCAGGGGTTTCAGGACCTGGGGCTTCCGGGCCTGCCAGTCGTGGACCAGTTCCACGTCCTTGACCTCGGCCAGGCCGACGGTCTTGACCTTGCGGAGCCGGGCCACCCGCTCGCAGGCGGCCAGGCCGTTGAGCACCAGGCGCATCCGGCCCTCGGAGCGGACGTGGATCAGCTCGGCCACGTCATCCGTGATGGCGACGCCCTGCTCCAGCAGCATGGCGGCGGTGGCCCGCACATCCTCCAGGGTGGCGGGCTGGAAGGTGACGATGGTGGCGATGCGGCTCTGCACCTGGGGGTGCCGGGCGATCTTGTTTCGCACCTCGGCCATGCCCACCAGCACGGTGGGCAGGCGCAGCAGGTCGCTGAAGTCGCGGATGGCCTCCAGCACGCGGGTATCGGCCAGGGCGTGCTCGACCTCGTCCACCACCAGCACGTAGGGCTTGCGGGCCAGGGCGGCCAGGGCCTGCTTGAACATGTCCTCCGTCAGGCGGGTGGGCGCTTCGCCCAGCTCGGCCAGAAGGTCGTTCAGGAACCAGTGGCGGGTCCAGCCAGACTTGGCCCGCAGGTAGATGGCGTAGGGCTGCTGGGTTACGTACCAGCCAAGGGTCTCGGTCTTGCCCAAGCCGGGCTGGCCGGTCACCAGCATCAGGCAGGCCTCGACGGCCCCTCGCTCCTGGACGATGCTGACGCCGGCCAGGAGCCGACTGACGTTGGAAACGGTATGGCAGAATTGCTGGTGCAAAGGATCCTCCTCCCGAAGGGATGGGTTGGGGTGGGGCTAGGCGGGAATGCCCAGCTGTTGGCGAACCAAGGGGTTCTGGTCGAGATAGCGGTCGAAGTCGCGCCGCTCGGCGTCATCGGCGTCGTCGGGGTGGGTGAGCATGTAGCGGCACCAGTCCAGGCGGTCCTTGATGCCCGCCCGGCCCTGGGGGGCCAGGGTTTCGGGCTCGGGCACGGCCTGGACGGGCGTGGGTTCGGGCAGGCCCAGCTCGGCCATCTGCTCTTGGGCGCGGAGGAGCTGGTCGTCCGTCAGGTCGTTGATCTCGACAGGCGGCTGGGGGATCACCTTCAGGGTGGGCCGGCCAATCTGAAAGCCTTCGGCGGTGCGGATGCGGTCCCGCTCCAGTTCGGCCCGCTTGATGACAGCGATCTGGGCCTTCTTGGCGTTCTGCATGATGCGGAGCGACACCACATCCGTGCCGGCGGCGCCCAGCTCGGGGCCATCGGGGACGAAGGTGAGGGTGTCCAGCAGCTCACCGCCTCGGCAGAGCCAGGCCTGGCGAACATCCCAGGGGGACAGACGCACAGTGAGGTTGTCGGCATTGATTTCATGCAGGATGGGGGCGCTGAAGCGGAGATCCTGGCCCTCGATCCGGCAGGTGACGTAGCCGCGCACCTTCTGGGCCTTGAGGCTGGGCAGCACGCGCCATTCCTCGCCGGGGCGGATGAACCGGGGGTGTTCGGGCCCCAGTTCCTTCAGCAGGCGGGCCTTGGCCTGCTCCAGGGCCTGGCGGGGGTGGATCTGGTGGCCGTGGATGGTCCGGATGCGGTCCATTTCGGCCTGCCGGAAGGCCTCCAGCCGGAGGTTGAGGTTATCCAAAGTCTCGATCTGGCCCCGGCGCAGGGCCTCGGCGATGGGATCACCAGGCCGGGTACTGGGCGTTCCGCCTGTAAAGGTGGGGATAAGGGCTGAAAACCGCTGCTTCACGTTCAGGAAGTCGCGTTCCACGGGCTTAGACCGGCTGTTGTAGGGCAACGCGCCCCGCCACAGGGCCTCTCCGTCCTTCCAACCCATGCCGAGCTGGGGGAAGTAGCCCACCAGGTCGTCGTCGCCCAGGAAGAAGCGGTTGCGCACCTCGCGGCCGTTGTCGGACTGGATGGTCTCGGGGATGATGCCCGTGCGCAGGATGGCCTCGGCGATGGCCATGAACGGCAGGTAGCGGTTGAGGTTGTAGCCCACCGTCAGACTCAGCAGGGCGCCCGAGCCCACGTCCCGCACGGCATAGATGTTCGGGCGGAAGCCTTTGGGTTGCTCCCCGGGCAGCAGATCCTCCCAGATCCACATGGAGTCTTCGGTGTGGCCGTCGATCGACCAGCACTGGAAGGGCAGGCTCGGGCGACGGCGGACGTAGGGCCCCAGGTCGGTCTGGGCCTTCCGGGCGCCAAATCTCAACCCCATGCGGATGGCGGGATCGAGGCTGCTGACCACCCGGCGCAGGGTGGCCTCGCTGATGGCGACACCCGCGGCCTGCAAGTACTCGGTGGCCAGGGCGAAGCTGCCGGAGTGGGCGAAGGCGCCCGTGATCTTGTCCAGCAGCTCGGGCTGCTGCTCGACCAGGCGGGGGCGGCCACAGGCGCTCCACTGGGGGCGCAGGGACTCCCCGGAGGGATCCTCGGCCAGGGCCGCCCACCACCTATTAAGGGAGCTGGTGCTGGGGATCTCCCCCAGGACCTGGCGCACGTCGTCAGCCTCCTGGGTGGTCAGCAGCCAGGTGATGGCGGCCTGGCGCACAGCCCCGGGCAGGCCCTTCTTGGTGGAGCGCCGCTGCGGGCCCTGCTCGGCCAGGAGGAGACGGGTCTTCTCCAGGAGCTTCAGCCGGGCCTGCTGGACCTGTCGCGCCCGCTGGAGGGCCTCGGGGTTGGCCCGTAGCACCACCTGCTGGGGATCCCGCTTGATCCGGGGTTCCACCGTGGCCACGGCCTGGGCCTGGGCGACCATGCGGGCCTCGTAGGCGGCGCGGGCCTCGGGCCACAGGGTGAAGACCGCCTCGGGAAGCGCCAAGTATTCAACCTGCCCTTTGCGCCGGGGATCGGCGCTGGGGATGGGTTCGGCTTCCAAGCGGCCAGAGGTCACGGCCTTGAAAATCGCCTGGCGGGACTTCCCGGTAAGTTGACCGATCTCAGGAAGGGTCAGCTTTCCGGTCCGCTGGTCGAACGCCGCGCCAGTGTTGAGGTTTCCGTTGGTTTCGACTGGTTGACCGTTTGACCGTTCGGAACGGTAAACCATCGGTAAACCAGATCGGTCAACCAGGCCCGACTCGGGCGGCAGTGGGAGAGCGAGGGTGCCCATGGGTTCAGGCGGCCGGCTCGGACTGGCGGCCCCAGATCCGATCAGACAGGAGGCCCAGGGCCGCGGCGATGATGTCTTCGACCGTGGCGTCCTTGCATTCCCGATTGATGACCTGGTGGAAGTAGGGGTCCGTGTAGCCGTGGGACTCGGCCAGCACTTTCACGTTCACGCCCTTGAGCTTCAGGAGGGCGCGCTTAGCCTCGGGCTTCAGGGATCCATCTGGATTGATCCCGTGGCTGATCATCTGCTGCACATCGGCAGCCGTAGCAAGGATCGACTGGACACTTGGGGGCAGGCCGTAGGCTGCCCGCTTGCGCAGGGGCTTTTCGAGTGGCATCTTTGACTCCGGTTCCCTTAGTCAACTAAGGGTGACTACCAAGAGAATAGTCCGACGCATCAGACCGTCAAGGGTTGGGTCTTGAATTTATGACTTTATTTGCAGCGCCAGACACCCCAGGGTTCCGCCTGCGCATGGCGAGGAAGGCCCTATCGAAGTCCCAGGAGGAATTCGGAACCCCTCTGGGCTATGGGAAAGCGCCTGTGTCCACCTGGGAGACGGGCCGTGTTGAGATCACGATCCTCATGGCCCAGGCGATTGAGTTCGTCTGGGGTATCCGCTTGCGGTGGCTCCTTTACGGAGAGGGCGAGCCTTGGGCCGACAAGGCTACCCAGTTGGAGCTGCAATCGCTCCCCACCGGGGAGGTTCTCGTGCGGCCCGAGATTGACGGCACCGCAACCTGTGGACCGGGCGGCGAGATCCATCGCCCCGGGCCTTTCGCACCAACCCACCACCTGGACCGCACCCTAGCCGAGAAGCTCCTCAAGGATTCGGGTGGAGGCCGTGAGGAGGACCTGTTCTTCCTGCGCTGCGAAGGGGTGTCCATGGAGCCGACGATCCGCGACAAGGAGATCGTCCTGGTCAACACGGCCCTGGAGGGCCGGCTGCACCCGCGCAACAACGCCATCTATCTGGTACGCCGGTCCCCCAGCGGCAACGATGCCCGGGTGAAGCGCGTGCGCCTAGACCAGGAGCGCCGCCAGCTGGTGCTTTCGTCCGACAACCGCGCCTACACGCCGGCCATGATCGACCTCGACGGCATTCCCCTCCACCAGGTCGTCCTCGGCCGCGTCGTCTGGGTGGGCCGCGACCTCATCGACGGCGACCCGCCGGCTGAGGACTGGTGATATTCCATTCTTTTTGACGCGCCGCAGCCGGTCGTCGTTCAACCCGGTCTCAAGGCCGCTAAATCCCATTCTTTTTGAAAGATTCTCGCGTCAATCCGCAGCCGACCGCGCAATCTTTCTGCAAAACCACCGCGGCCCGAATCTCGGTCCAAACCCGCGCCGAATCTGAGCCCAACCCCCGTCGCGCCCTATCCCCGTCTCAGAGAATCATTTCGACGGTTCACACTGATCGCCTGCCAGTATTTTCGTGACTTCAAATGTCCCTCTTCCCGCCACGAAGAAGCCGCCTTTCGGCGGCTTCAGTGGCGGAGAGAGGGGGATTCGAACCCCCGGTACTGGTTTACCCAATACACTCGCTTAGCAGGCGAGCCCGATCGGCCACTCCGGCATCTCTCCAAGGTCTCCCAGATTACCGTTGGGAGCGGATCGGCACAAGGCTTCTTGCCCAGAGCCGCGCCCAGCCTTCAAGATGGAGGCACGGAGGGATGGCCGAGCGGTTTAAGGCAACGGTCTTGAAAACCGTCGTGGGTGTGAGCTCACCGCGAGTTCGAATCTCGCTCCCTCCGCCACCTCAGCGCCCCGCGAATGCGGGGCGCCTTCATGAAGGCGTGGTGGGAGCGAGATTCGAAGTCACTGAATCGCTGGCAGGTAACCGCAGGTCCCAACAGCCCGGGGGGCTGTCGAGACCGTGAAGCGGTGTGCCAGCGATTCGTGCGACCGGAAGGGACGCCGCGGAGCGGTGGCCCTGGAGGGAATCTCGCTCCCTCCGCCACCCCAGCGCCCCGCGAATGCGGGGCGCGATCGTAGGCTCGTTGGATGATTGGCGTCCCGCGTTCCAACCATCCGAGCCCCGGGATCTCCAGGCTACGGCCGGTGGTCCCATCCCTCCGCCGCGCGGAAGCTGTGGTAACGCTCGTGGCCGAGGATGAGGTGGTCGGCCAGGGGCACGCCGAGGGATTCGCCGGCGGCCTGAAGGCGTCGGGTTAGCTGGATGTCCTCGCGGCTGGGGGCGGGATCGCCACTGGGATGGTTGTGGAAGGCCAGGGCGGTGCTGGCCCCGTAACGGAGGGCCTCGCGGAAGAACTCGCGGGGGCTGATGAGTGTGGCGGTGGCCGTGCCTTGGCTGAGGATGCGTTCGGCCAGCAGGTCGCCCTTGGCGTTGAGGGCCAACAAGCCGAAGCGCTCCTCGCTCCAACCCTGGCAGCGGGGCAGGAGGTAGCTGCCTGCGGCACGGGGGCTGGTGATGCGCGGCCGATCAGACCCGCGCTGGGCGCGCCGGGTCAGTTCCAGGGCGGCCCAGAGCTGGCCGGCCTTGGCCGGGCCGAGGCCCGGCTGGTCCAGCCAGTCGTTCAGGCCCAGGGCCAGGAGGCCCGCGATGCCGCCGGTGCGGCCCAACACGGTCTGGGCGAGTTCCACGGCGCTCTGGCCCCGCAGTCCCGTGCCCCACAGCAGGGCCAGCAGGTCCGCATCGGACAAGGTCTCGCCGTGGCCCGCCAGCAGGCGTTCCCGAGGGCGCTGATCGGGGGAAAGGTCCAGGATGCGCATCAGACCCTCGTCCACTTCTGGCGATCCCGGTTCCACCGCAGTACCTGGAGCTTGCCCTGGCCAGACAGCCGCATGCACAGGGCCTCGCGGCCGTCGTTCAGGAACCAGGTGCTGGCCAGGGCCGTGTGGCGGGGGGTGACCGTGAGGATGGGATGGGCCTCGCCCGTGCGGGTGGCCACCGTGGGCGCGTCCATGCCCGGGGGCAGCGGGATGTTGGCGGGCTTGCCCCACTTGATCCGGCGGCTGAGCTGCACCGCAAGATGCTCTCCGGCGCCGCTGGCCTGGCCCAGGGCCACGCTGACGTTGGTGCCCCGGGCCCGGGCGAGGCTGAAGGCCTGCTCCAAGCTGCCGCGGATCTCCTGGTGGGCCACGGCGAGGTCGAGGCTACCGGGATCCCATTGGGCCAGGCACACCACGCTCAGGATGGCGGCCACCGCCATGGAGACGGTGAGGTCCAGCAGGGAGGCTCCCCGTTGAGAGGCGCGGCAGCTCCGGAGCATGGCCGCCCCCTACTTCGTGGCGGCCGCGGGTCGCGGCACGGGGGTGAGGGCCAGGTAGGGCTTGAGCTTGGCGTAGGACTTCTCGCCGATGCCCTTGACGTTCATCAGCTCCTCCGGTCGCTGAAAACCGCCGTGTTGCTTGCGGAAGGCCACGATGCGCTCGGCGGTCTTCTGGCCGACGCGGGGCAGCTGCATCAGCTCGGTGACCGAGGCCGTGTTGAGGTTCACGGCCCGCTGCGGGGCCCGCGGTGCGCGAACGGGCGCTGCGGAGAGGGGAAGCGCCAAGGCGAGCGCCAGGGCGAGAGAGGTGAAGGGGTTGGACATGGTTGCCTCCTTTCAGGCAGTCATGTCCAATCGAGGGCTGTGCCAGTTTGTAAGCCATTTGTTTGCACATAAAAGATTTTATATATGAAAATATTTTGTTATTTAAATATGACAAAATAATATAAAAAAATAACAATTTACATTATTTCAATATTTATATTTTGTAATAAAATTTATGAAAATATTGAATAAATGACATGAAATCAGATTGGAGGAATCCACCCTCATCCCTGTCGTCACCGCTATCCTTGAGAAGTCCGAGGAGCGCTGCAGGACCCCACAGATTGGCTGTGCGGGATCTCAGGCTCGGACGCTCTCGATCAGGAACGGCGCTCACCTCACCCCTGTCCGGGGTCGATGAGGTGGGTCGTTCCACCCGTCGTCCTGGCCCTTCGTGGAGGTCCCCATGACCGTCGCCACCGCCGATTTCATCGTCGCCGATCTCGCCCTTGCCGCCTGGGGCCGCAAGGAGATCGCCATCGCCGAGGGCGAGATGCCCGCCCTCATGGCCATCCGAAAGGAGTACGCGGCAAAGCAGCCCCTCAAGGGCACGCGCATCGCGGGCTCGCTGCACATGACCATCCAGACCGCCGTGCTCATCGAGACACTGAAGGCGCTGGGCGCCGATGTGCGCTGGGCCAGCTGCAACATATTCAGCACCCAGGACCACGCCGCCGCCGCCATCGCCGCCGGGGGCACGCCCGTCTTCGCGGTGAAGGGCGAGACGCTGCCCGACTACTGGGAGTACACGCACCGCATCTTCGACTTCAAAGACGGTGCGAACATGATCCTCGATGACGGCGGCGACGCCACGCTGCTGCTGCACCTGGGCGCCCGGGCCGAGCAGGACCTCCACGTGCTGGATCACCCGGACAGCGAGGAGGCCACCGTGCTCTTCGCGGCCATCCGCAAGCGCCTGGCCGAGCAGCCGACCTGGTATTCGGCCCAGCTGGCCAAGGTCCAGGGCGTGACCGAGGAGACCACCACCGGCGTCCATCGCCTCTATGAGATGGCGAAGAAGGGCGAACTGAAGTTCCCCGCCATTAACGTCAACGACAGCGTCACCAAGAGCAAGTTCGACAACCTCTACGGCTGCCGCGAGTCCCTGGTGGACGCCATCAAGCGCGCCACGGATGTCATGGTCGCCGGCAAGATCGCCGTGGTCTGCGGCTACGGCGATGTGGGCAAGGGCAGCGCCCAGGCGTTGCGCGCGCTGAGCGCCCAGGTGTGGGTGACCGAGATCGATCCCATCTGCGCCCTGCAGGCGGCCATGGAGGGCTACCGCGTGGTCACCATGGATGAGGCCGCCGACCAGGCGGACATCTTCGTCACCTGCACCGGGAACCTGCGCGTCATCACCCACGACCACATGAAGCGGATGAAGCACAACGCCATCGTGTGCAACATCGGCCACTTCGACAGCGAGATCGATGTCGCCAGCCTCGAACAGTACCAGTGGGAGGAGATCAAGCCCCAGGTGGACCACATCATCTTCCCCGATGGCAAGCGCATCATCCTGCTGGCCAAGGGCCGCCTGGTGAACCTGGGCTGCGGCACGGGCCACCCCAGCTACGTGATGTCCTCCTCCTTCGCCAACCAGACCCTGGCCCAGATCGAGCTGTGGACGAAGAAGGGCGAGTACCAGATCGGCGTCTACACGCTTCCGAAACATCTGGACGAGCAGGTGGCGCGGCTCCAGCTGCAGACCCTGAACGCCAAGCTCACAGCCCTGCGTCCAGAGCAGGCCAAGTACATCGACGTGCCGGTCGAGGGACCGTACAAGGCCGACCATTACCGCTACTGACACCATGCACGTTTCAGAAGAACAGGGCGCCGCAAGGCGCCCTGTTCGTACTGGGTGAAAGCCCTGATCAGGTCGGCATCTCCGTGGGGAGCGGCGCCAGGTTGGGGGGGACTTCCACGGCCTTCATCACGGCGTGGCGGGTGACGGCCTCGCAGTCCAGCTGGGGAGTCTGCGTGAAGTGGGCGGCACTGAGGTCGGCGCGGATCTTGGCCAGCACCTTGGCCCGGGTGAGGTGGTTGCCGCTGGCCATGGCCTCGCGGCAGAAATGCCAGGTGAAGGCGCCGTGCCAGTCGCCCTGCATGAAGGCGTCCGCGGCGGTCTGGCTGTCCTTGCAGGCGGTCCACAGGATGTGGTGCGACAAGCCCTTCTCCAGGAGCTTGATGTGCCCGGGACGGGCCCGACGGTACTCGATGTCGCGGAAGGCTTCGATCGAGGGCGGCGGCAGGTAGCGGGGCTTGCGGTCCATGAGCAGATCCGCGGCCCGCAGGCCCGCGCCGCTGTGGGACGTGTCGAGCAGGATTTCCAGGATCACGGTCGGGGGCAGCTGCACGAACAGGTCGTGGAGTTCGTCGTCCACGATGAGGTGATCGCGGTCCCACTGAGGTCCGCTCTTGGCCAGGTCATGGGGGCAGAAGGCCTCATCGGCCCGATCGAATTCGTCGAGGTTCAGGTCCGGCACCTGGGTGCCATGACCCGCGAAGGTGAAGACCAGGTGGTTGTACCGGCCGGCCAAGGCGCCCTCCACCATGCGCCGCAGCTCGTGCATGATGTTGGCTTTGGTGGCGGCCTGATCCGTCAACTGGATGATGTCGGAATCTTCGAAGCCCAGCAGATCCCTCAGCAGGGCGGCCATATCGCGGGCGTCGTTGACGCACCCGTTCAGGTTGGCCGCGGGGAAGTTCTGGTACTGGTTGATCCCGATGCAAAGCGCGGTTCGATGCAGCATGGGAGCCTCCTAGGCTTGGCGCTCTTACTCGGGGGATGTGGGGACAGACGCGCCGCGCCCGTCCCCCTTAGGGGCAGCAGATCCTGGGTGGATCGGAGGACTGCGGCAGACCGCGCACATCCTGGAGGACTCCACCCTTCACGATAGGCCCGGGTTGCACCGGTTCAAGCGCGGGGCCCTTTTTCCGTACAATGGCTAGAGCTAGTTGCGGCGGAGTCCCATGAGCGACGACAAAAAAGAACCTTGGCTGAACCTCCTGGCCCTGACGACGGTGATTCTGGCGGTCTGCGCGACCTTGGCCACCTTCAAGGGCGGCGGCCACTCCACGCGCACCATGTTGAACCAGGCCATGGCCTCGGATCAGTGGGCCTATTACCAGGCCAAGGGCATCAAGGGCAATCTCTACGAAGTCGAAGCCATGCGCCTGCGCCGGGAACTGGAACTCGCTCCGAAGGCGGCCCTGCCCGCCTTGGAGAAGAGCCTCGTCGATGTGGAAAAGAAGGTGGCCAAGTACGACAGCGAAAAGGCGGACATCCAGAACAAGGCCAACGGCTACGAGGAGGCGAAGGCCGACGCGCAGAAGCACGGAGCGGTCTTTGGATTCGCGGTGATCTTCCTCCAGATCGGCATCCTGCTCTCCTCCATCGCCGCCTTGCTCAATCAGAAGCCCGTCTACTACCTGGGCCTGCTGGTGGGCGTGGTGGGCATCGTCTATTTCATCAACGGCTTCTATCTCTTTCTGCCGGCCTGATGTGGGCCCTCACGGTCGCCGCCATCATTGAGTGCGAGGGGCGCTACCTCGTGGTGGAAGAGACGGACGGCGCCTCGCCTGAGCGCGTCTTCAACCAGCCCGCGGGCCATGTGGAGCCCGGTGAGGGCCTTCTCGACGCCGTGCGCCGCGAGGTGCGCGAGGAGACCGGCCTGGTCTTCACCCCCGAGGCGCTGGTGGGCATCTACCAGCTCCAGGCCCGAAACGGGAAGGACTACTGCCGCGTCTGTTTCCGGGGCACCGTGCCCGCAGGCGTCGAGGCTGTTCCCGAGGATCCGGAGATCCTCGGCTGCCGCTGGCTCAGCCGCGAGGAACTGGCCACCGCACCCCTGCGTTCGGGCCTCGTCTTGCAGTGTCTGGACGATGCCCGTGCCGGCGCCGCCTACCCGCTGTCGCTCTTGGAGGGCGTGCGGCGGGAGCGGTAGTCCTCAGCCTGGATGATTGGATTCGCCCAGCCCGCTTGAATCTTTGCGAGAGTCTGGCCCGGGGCTCGCGACGGAAGGCACGGTCCGCTTGTGGTACCGGACCGCCGCCACCACCGACGTGAACAGGCCCGTGATCCAGGTGCCCAGGGCCCAGGCGAAGGCCCGGCCCAGCGTGGTCTGCATGGGGCCCCCCGCCTTCATCACCGCCTCGATCTGCTCGGCGGTGAAGCCCTGTTGGGTCATCCTGAGCCGGCCCAGGGCCTCCATCTCCGCGAAGTAGCTGGGGAAGACCACCAGGGTGAAGAGCAGGCTCCCCACGAAAATGATGGCGGAGGCGATGACGGAGGCCCCCACGCCGTTCTGCACCTGGCGCAGGTAGCCCAAAGTGGCGGCGCTCCTGCGGAGCATCAGTACCAGGATGCCGATCTGCAGGGGGATCGCCAGCCACATGAGGAAGAGCAGGCTGGGGTGCCGGTACCAGCCCGTGAAGCCCATGACGAAAGTCCAGAGCACCACCAGGATGCCGAGGACGAGACCTGTGCGAACCGCCACCATGCCATGCTCCTAGAAGACGTATCCGCCGCCGTTAACGGGGATCGTGGCGCCGGTGACGAAGCCGGCCCGGAGGACGCCAACCACGGCTTCGGCGATATCCTCGGCCTGACCGTTGCGCCGCAGAGGCGTGTGCTCGGCCGCGGCCTGTTTGTTCTTTTCCGGAAGGTTCGCCGTGGCATCGGTCAGGGTGAGGCCGGGGGCCACGGCGTTCACGCGAATGCCCATGGGTCCCAGTTCGAAGGCCAGGGCCCGCACGAAGCCCTCCAGTGCGGCCTTGGCGGCGCTGTGGGCGGAGAACCCCCAGCCAGGGTTGCGGGCAAGGCCACTGGTGATGGCGATGATGGCGCCCTTCTTCCGTGCCAGCATCTGGGGCACCACGGCCCGACAACCGTGAAAGGCCGCCCCCATCTCACCCAGCACCTTGGCTTCGAAGGCCTCCCACGGGTATTCCAGGAAACCCTTCATGGGAAAGCTGACGGCGGCGTTGAGCACCAGGATGCCAATGGGTCCGAGCTCCGCCTGCACGGTGGCGGCCATCGCTTCCACCTGGGCCCGGTCGCGGGCGTCCGCACGCACGGCCAGGGCCCGCCCACCTGCGGCCTGGATCTCGGCCACCACGGCCTTTGCCGCAGCCTCCGAGCCGAAGTAGTTCACGGCCACCGCAGCGCCTTCCGCGGCCAAGGCCTTGGCTACGGCCGCTCCGATGCCGCGGCTGGCGCCGGTGACGAGCGCGACGTTGCCCTTCATGGACATGGAGCCTCCTTCTTCTCGATGGCTGATTCTCCGCCTGGCGTCAGATCGGCTCAAGCCTCGGCCAGATCCTGAATGGCCATGCCCCCGGCACTGGTGGCATCGCCGGTGAGGGCCCGGCGCAGGTAGCCCGCCTGGCCCAGATGGAACGCGAGGTGGGCCTCCAGGTGCAGGAGAAATCGCCCGGTGGACATCCGGTGGCCACCGATGGGGACGGGAAAGGACGCAGTCAAAGCGGCCTCCGTCATCGCCGCCATGCCCGCTTCCACGGCCACCAGGCTGGCCTCCAACTCCCCGGCGACCGAGGCTCGAGTGCCCTCCCGCTGGGCGAATTCCCGCTCCCGCTGGCGCACATAGCCCGTGGCGCCCAGGACGGCGCCCACGAAGTGCTGGAGGTTGCCCGCCACGTGCAGGGCCACGTTTCCCGCGCTGTTGGCGATGCCCGGCACCGTGCGCCAGAGGGTGGCATCATCCGGGAACAACTCTACCTCGCGGATGAGGCAGCGCAGGTCGCGGCGGAACAGCAGGAGGAGGTCGGCGGCGAGGGGCGTCATGGCGACCATCCTAAACCCATTGCTCCTGTGGGATTCTGGGGGCATGGACCTCCAAGCCCTCCTCGACGACCTGGCCATGGAATCGGCGCCCTGCGCGGCGCAGGGGAAGGTGGCGGACTACATCCCGGCCTTGGCGGCAGTGGATCCTGCGCGTTTCGGCCTCGCCCTGGCCACCATGGACGGGCAACTGGTCGGCACCGGCGACTGGCGTACGCCCTTCTCCATCCAGAGCGTGTCCAAGGCCTTCTCCCTGGCCCTGGTGCTGGCCCGGGATGGTGAGGCGCTGTGGCGGCGAGTGGGCCGCGAGCCCTCGGGCAACCCCTTCAACTCCCTGGTGCAGCTGGAGTACGAAAAGGGCATCCCCCGCAATCCCTTCATCAACGCAGGGGCCCTGGTCCTCATCGACCGGCTACTCACCCAGACCGGTGATTCCCTGGGCACCCTGCGGGACTTTCTGCGCGCCGAGAGCGGCAATCCGGCCCTGGACGTGGATCCCGAAGTGGCAGCGTCGGAGGCGTCCCATGGCCACCGCAACGCGGCCCTGGCCCACTTCATGGCCAGCTGCGGCAACCTGGAAAACCCGGTGGACCGTGTGCTGGACCACTACGTCCGTCAGTGCTCCCTCCGCATGAGCTGCGCCGACCTGGCCAAGGCCGGGCTCTTCCTGGCCAACCATGGCCTGCGGGCCGATGGTTCGCGCCTGCTCACCCGCAGCGAATCCAAGCGCATCAACTCGATCATGCTCACCTGCGGCACCTACGACGCCGCCGGCGACTTCGCCTACCGCGTGGGCCTGCCCGGCAAGAGCGGCGTGGGCGGCGGCATCCTGGCCGTGCTGCCCGAGCGCGGCGTCCTCTGCGTCTGGAGCCCCGCCCTGGATCCCCACGGCAACAGCATCGCCGGCGTCGAAGCCCTCGACCGCTTCACCACGCGGACGGGGTGGTCGGTGTTCTGAGGTTCAAGCCTGGCTTTTCTTTTCCCGCATCATCCACGCCGCCCAAGCGGTGAACAGGGCCACGGCGCCGAGGATTAGGGCCAGGCGCAGCCAGGGCTCACCGAAGGCCAGGCGCTGGCGGACATCCTCCACCAGGGTCCACAGCCACACCAGCGAACCCAGGAGCAGGGCCCAGCGTGTCAGCGCCTGGGCCCAGGGCCGCGGCACGAAGAGCGGCACCAACAGGGCGAGGCAGAGCAGCACCAGGGCCAGCTGTCCAAAGCGGAGGAAGTGCGCTCCCAGAATCAACAAGGCGAGCAAGGCGGGCAGGCGGCGAAGGACAAACATGGAAACTCCGGTGACGGGAGAATCATACTTGTGCGTCCGAAATAGGGGATCACAACCCGGAACTAGCTGTTCGTCCAGCGTTTGGACCAGGCGGCCCGGGCCTCGGGTTCGAGAAAGGTCCAGGCCAGGAAACGGCTCTGCTTCTGGCCTTGGGCCATGGGCACCGTGCGGACCTCCACAGCCCCGGCTTGGCGCAGGGCCCGGTGCAGGCCGGGCAGGTTCGCGGAGCTGGAGACGAGCGTGGTGAACCATCCCACCCGAATCGCGAGGGTGACGCTCTCGTCGATCATGCGCCGGACGAAGCCCGCCTCGCCGCCCTCGCACCACAGCTCCGCTCCGCGGCCGCCGAAGTTCCGGGTCGTCCCGGCGGCGCCGCGCCCCAGCTTCCGCCACTTCGTCTGGGCGGCCTCCCGCGCCTCCCGAGCCGAGGCGTGGAAGGGTGGGTTGCAGAGGGTCAGGTCGAAGCGCTCGTCCGGCCCCACGACGTTCCGGAAGATGGCTTTGGGATCGGGCTGTCGGCGCAGGGCGATGGCGGCCTCCAGGCCGGGGTTGGCCGCCAGAATGCGGGCTGCCGAGGCCAGGGCGGCGCCGTCGAGGTCCGAGGCCACAAAGGACCAGCCGTACTCCTGGTGGCCCAGTAGCGGATAGATGACGCTGGCGCCGGTGCCGATGTCGAGCGCCCGCACGGCGGCGCCCCGGGGGGTGGGCCCGCCCTCCGCCAGCAAGTCCGCCAGGTGATGCAGGTAGTCTGCGCGGCCGGGAATGGGTGGGCAGAGGGCGTCGGCCGGCAGGTCCCAGCCGCGGATGCCGTAGGCCTCCAGCAGGAGGGCCCGGTTCAGGGCCTTCACCGCGGCGGGGTCCGCGAAGTCGATGGTGGGCCCGCCATGGGGGGCGCGCCGCACATAGGGTTCCAGCTCCGGGCAAACGGCGATGAGCTTCGGGAAGTCGTAGCCGCCGCCGTGGCGGTTACGGGGGTGCAGACCCGGCTTGGCGGGAGGCGCGGCCTGGGCCGGTGGCCTCCGTGCCCGAACCGGGGGCTTCGGTGCCTTGGCGTGGGACTTCGGGGCCTGGACCGGTGGCTTCGGCGCCATGTCAGCGGGCCTCCCCATCCGGGGCCAGGCGGGTGGCCACGAACCAGAAGGCCAGGGCGAGGAGGAGCGTCAGGACGGCCACGGTGACGGCCAGGGACCGGCCCTGCCAGAGCCCTTCGAACCAGCGCCGGAACTCCGTGACCAGGACGTTCAGCTTCCCCCCGTAGACCTCCAGCTCGCGCAGGTATCTCTTGGTGTCCTCGGGCTCGTAGCCCAGGGGGTTGGCCGCCGGAGGGGTGGCCCGGAGGTAGATCAGGGCCGCGCTGCCGAGGCCCGCGGCCAGGATGCCCGCCGTGACGCGGCGGATGCGGCGCCGCCGGATAAGCGGGTCGGTCCCCAGCAGGCGGCCGGACTGCGCGGCTTGCCGCGCCTCCCGCGATCGGAGCGCCTCCCGCACCTGCGCGAGGTCGGCCTCGGGGATGGTCGCCCCCCGCCGCCGCAGCTCCGCCAGAGCGGCCTCTACGGCCTCGGTCTTGTAGCCCTGGGCGTGGTCCAGATAGCGGCGCAGCTCGGCGTCGGCCAGCGTGGGGATGCGCGTGCGGAACGATTCAGTCATGTCCCCAGCATAGTTTGAGTGCCTGACCTTAGAACCAGCGGCGGACGGTCCGCAGGTAGGCCTGGTAGTCCGCCCCAAAGCGGGCCGCGAGGTGGCGCTCCTCCCGGGCGATGACGTGGAAGCGGATGACGAGCAGGACGGGCAGAAGCATGAGCGCGGGCCAGAGAGCATTCGCCAGCAGGGCCACGCCGGCATGGAGCAGCGAGAGGCTGAGGTACAGGGGATTCCGGGTGAAATGGAAGGGCCCCGCGGTGAGGAGCGCCGAGGCGGGGCGATCGGGCCGCACCGTGGTGCGGGCCCGGCGGAAGGTGAGGAAACCCCAGAGCGCCAGGGCTCCCGAGCCGAGGACGAGCACGCCGCCCAGCAGCCGCGGAAGGGGGTTTCCCGGCGCGGCGAAGGGCAGCAGGAAGCGGCTCTGGAGCAGGAAGCCAAGGCCCAGCCCCGAGATGAACACGAGGGGCGGCGGGAGGCGGACCCCGGGGCCGGTGCGGTCCGCGTCCATGTCAGGCCCGGCCGAGGCCGATGCAGGCCTCCACGGTCAAAGTGGGCAGGCCGTCCCGAGACTGGGCGCGGAGGGCCCCGATGTACTCCCGTCCCACGGCCGCAGTCACCTCGGGCCCCAGTTGGCCGAAGAGGTGGGCCAGGGGTGGTGCCGACCGAGTGAAGCCAGACCAGTAGGCCTCCGGCTCGTCGATCTTCTGCACGGCCTTGGACGTCACGACCGCCACCTCGCGAAAACCCGCGGCTTCCATGCGGGTCTTCAAGGCCTCCGCACCGGCGAGCCGTGCCCACGCGGGTGGCGCAGCGTGGGACTGGAACTCGGGGACGACCTTGTGGACGGCCTGCTTCACGAGCGTCATGAGCTGGAGGGTGGCAGGATCGCGCCAGCAGACCACCGCGGCGCGTCCGTCCCGGCGCAACACGCGCCGCAGCTCCGCGAGGCCCCGGTCCTGGTCCGGGAAGAAGATCAGGCCCAGGACCGAGGCGCCGGCGTCGAAGGCTCCGTCCGGAATGGCCAGGGCCTGCCCGTCCATCACCTCGGCGGAGATGCCCGAGAGCTGTTCCTCGGCGATGCGCTCGCGAAGGCGCGCCACCATCCCCGGGGCAAAGTCAGTCGCGAGGACCTTCGCGCCGGCCCGCGCAGCCATCAGGCTGAAGACCCCCGTGCCCGCGGCCACATCGAGCACGTGGTCATCCCGCCGCAGGCCCAGCAGCCGCAGCGCGTGTGCCGCGAACTGACCGCTCAGGCCCTCGAAGGCCCGCTCATAGTCCGAGGCGATGGCGCCCCAGTTCTCGGCCACTTGGTCTGGACTCAACTCGGCCATGGGAAGCTCCCGGAGGGACTCGGCGGGGTCAGGCCGAAACCGCGATGTGAGATAGAGACTGCATCTTTATGAAAGCCACGGCCATGAAGATAGCCCGGTTCCCCCGGGGCGCCAGGTGCGATCCCTTGGCAGAGGGGTGGCGTCTGGCCCTGGTTGGAGGCGGGTGGCTGCCTCGAGGGCTCCCAGGTTGGTCCGATGGATGGCGGGAATACCCGCTTCAGGTTCCGGTGACGGTCCCGCCACCTTCCCTTCGCCCCTCCCCAGGCGGGATGGAATAGGTGCCCACCACGTGCGCCACGGGCTCGTCCAGTCCCTCGGAATAGAGCGACACCTCGCCGATGGCCAGGGCCCTGCCGACCTTCAGGAGCCTACAGCGAGCGATGATGCGCCGGTCGGCCGTGGGTTTCCGCAGGAAGTTGATGGTGAGGCTGGTTGTGACGGCCAGGGGGACGATGCCGATCACGCCCAGGATGGCCACGTACAGCGCAACGTCCGCCACCCCCATGAGCATCGGCCCCGAGACGGTGCCCCCGGGGCGCAGCTCGCCGGGGCCGACGGGATGCGAGACTGTGGCACCTCCCTCACCGACCGCCTCGACCACGCACCGGGTCTGCGGAAATTCGGCGGCAATGAAGGCCGCGATCTCGTCCTTGCTGGCCACCGATCCTCCGTGTCAACCGTGAGACGACACTAACCGGATTCGGCTTCGGCGGCTGGCCGGCCGCCCACGGTGGCCCGGACGGCAAGGATCGCCGAGCGCAGGGCCCCGGTTCGCCAGCCCACATCCAGCCACTTCCGGCCTGGAGGGTGGTCCATCCAGGCGAGGAACAGCGGGGCCACTTGGCGGCTCCACCGTCCCACGTACCGTTCGTAGGCGTCGCCTCGTTCCCAGGGATCGGAGCGTTGCTGCTGCCTCATCATCAGAACCTCGCCCGCCAATCCAGGCATCTCGACAAAGGAAGATAGGCCTTTCAGTGGCTAATCGCATGGTGTAAAAATCGGCATCAGGCCTATCCAGCCCGGCGTATGATCTTCCCACTTCTCTGTTCTGGGACAGGCCGAGGGGGGTGGTCATGCTGCGCACCAAACGGATCAAGGATCTGGATGAGCTGCGGGGTTTTGCCTTCCCGCCGCCGTACACGCTCCTGGCAACCCTCGAAACCACTGAGGGCCGGGGTGAGGCGTGGTGGGTCCTCGTCGCCTACGAGCGGTACGGCACCCAGGCCCGATGGGTTGCCGTGTTCCCAGAGGACCAGGAGGCCAGGTTCTTCACGGATGGCGATGAGCTGCGCGGGCGCTGGGACGCGGACCACGAGATCTTCATCCCGGACGAGGGTTCACCCCTGGATTTGCGCGGCAACCCCGTGTCCTTGGCTGCCATCGAGGAGGAGGAAGAGGACGAGGATGCCGAGGTTGAGGAGAGGCGACGATAGGCGTGGCCATCCCACCGAAGCAGGCGGTATCGATGGTGGTGGGATTCCTCAAAGGGAAGTGCGTATTCCCTCTGGCGTGAGTGCATGGAGGGGCAGAACGAAATCGTCTGCTTCAGCCGCATAGGCGTAAAGAGGGAAGACTACCCTCGTTTTTCACAAGTGGCTGGGTTCAGTGGAAAAAGGAAGATGCAAAAAATGATGGCGATGAGTAATGAGGCTGAAGCCGTATAACGATTAAGGGCTAGACCACCATTAATTAATGGTTTGTCTAGAAAGTCACCCACCACTGCACCAAGGGGCCGCGTAAGAATAAAAGCCGACCAAAACAGTGCAGTGTGGGATATTTTGGTCCGATAGTAGGCTACCGAAATGACTGCCAACATCGAGCCAAATAAGATGGCACTGCCACCATAACCAAGGCCAGCCCCATCTGCCATCCAATCACCCAAGGCAGTGCCTAGAGTCTGAGAGAACATGATGGTGATCCAATAAAACATTTCTGATTTAGGCGAATTTACAGAATCTACAGAGATTGATCCAAGCACATGGTTCCATACGAACAATGACACAACAACCAGGGAGAAAAGAATCAGGGTCCCCCCCAAATAACCTATGCCAAGAGAACGATCTACAAAGTCAGCTAAAGTCGTTCCGACTGTTGTTGTTGCAATAATTGTTGTCCAGTAAATAATGGGATGAAATTTTTTCGCAGACAGCTGGGCAAAAACCGCAACCACGAATAGGGTCGCAAATATTCCGGTTCCTATGAGGTAGCCAAGTTTCATCGACATCGAGACGGCATCTCCGCCTGTCTCTCCCAATGTCGTGGCAAGAATTTTGATAACCCAAAAGACCAAGGTGACCTCTGGAACTTTGCTGAGAACCTCTTGCTGTTCCATGTTCATTCCTTTCCCTGATCCACAGATAATTGCCTGGATTGTGAGGCCTAACAAACGAAGCAAACTGGCCCCATCTGCACCGTTGCGCGGGGTGGAGCCAACGTAGCGGGAAGCTGAGAGAGGGCAGAAGGCAATGCAGGCGGGGTCCGAGTTGAGCTGAGGGTTAGGCTGCAGGTTAAGGAATTGCAGGTCATGGACCAACATGGTCAGGCTCAGGAATGATGGAAAGTGCAATTAATACAATTAAAATAATTAGCAAGGAATATTTTTTGCGATCAAATGATCTAACAGCGGCAAGACACAAAACGGTAAATTGAATGATTCTGATACAAGTAATGGTTAGCAAATCGTTTGCAGTATAAGGAGATTGTAGATATAGGCCAAGGTGGTTTGCAATGATCCTGATAAAAAGTTTATCCAAATTGTATTCAAATCGAATCGGCCCATTGGTTAATGAAAAATACACTAAACTTACAATACCTGTGATGGCAGCCGAGGTGATAATGCCCAATAGAATATGTGAATTGCTTATGTCGTTTTGAGGCTTTTCCATCTGGGCTCCAGGGTAGCCTAACGAATGAAGCTAACCGGCCCCGCCTGCACCGAGGCGATGAACGAAGCCGAAGGAAGCAGGGAGATGAGAGAGAGCGAGAGGCAATGCAGGCGGGGTCCGAGTTGAGCGGAGGGTTAGGCAGCCGGGAAGTACATTGATAGTGATGAGTGATTCATATTTGTTTTGAATCATCAGAATCGGATTAATCATTCGAATATAACCACGATTTGGGTTTGGGCTTTTGTTTTCCGAAGAACATAACTAACCAAATTAATGAAAATGGCGCTAAAGAGAGCAAAACAATTCCGAATGTCATAATATCCAGTGGTAATAAAAGAATGTGAATTCCGTAATATGAGCCAAAACAAATTAGATAAATCTTTCGGCACTTGTCTACGTTTGGATGTTTTCTATAAAATAAATATAAAATGGAAATAAGCAAACAAAATGAAACTGAATATCGCCAATGGAAAAGAAGAAATTCAATGTTTCGGATGCCTAAGAGCATGATGGCTACCTAACGAATGAAGCTAACCGGCCCAACCGCAGCCGGGCGCAGAGTGGAGAGCGGAAATCCAAACGAACGAAGGAGAGCGGAAGGCAAGGGCGGTTGGGTCCGAGTTGAGCTAAAGGTTAGGCCGAGCCCTAAGCATTGACACCCCGAACACGCGGCGCGCTTGAATTTGAACCTGCTTGAGCGAGAGCGAAAGTTCATGCCGACGAGCCCAAAGGAGAACACCGGAGTTATCGCGTGAAAGTGAAGGCCAAGATGCTGAAGTGACCTCGATGATCGCAGAAATCCATGGGCCGATGGTTGATGAGTAAGCGATAACCCGATTCAGTAGAACCAGAAGACCGAGAAATGATGCGGGTTTGCCGCCGGAGCAAGCCAGGCTGACGAAGCTGGGCCAGAACCCCACCACCAAGCAGACAGAAAGAGACGGGCGAACGAGGCCTAACGAATGAAGCTAACCGGCCCCGCCTGCACCGAGGCGATGAGCGGAGCCGAGGAAGCGAGACGAAGAGAAAGAGCGAAAGGCAATGCAGGCGGGGTCCGAGTTGAGCGGAGGGTTAGGCAACTTGGGCCACAATACTATTTCATTTGAATACCGCGAAGCCGGTCGGCACGAGCCACCAATTTCCCTGATGGAGAGCGGAATTCTAAACTTCGAGCTTGGCCTGTTACGCACGCATCAGCGTTTGCATACGTGGTGACGATCCCTTCCGTTTGCCGGTCGGACCAGGAGAAGTAGTCCTGTCCAAGGGTGACTACCACCCACCCATCTTCTACTGCGACACTGGCGACGATATACGGGCGCATCTTGGCCAAGGCCTTTTTCGCAGCAGCCTTATCGCAAGCGTGAGCTTGGGTGGCCGTGAAAGCGGCGAGAACAACAACAAGAGAAAATCTGGTCAATCGCGCCATGACTACTCCTGTTTGATTGATGAAGCTGCCTAACGAATGAAGCTAAGCGGCACCGCCTGCACCGAGGCGCTGAACGAAGCCGAGATAGCGAGAACAAGAAAGAGGACGGAAGGCAATGCAGGCGGGGTCCGACTTGAGCGAGAGGTTAGACGCCACCGTTTGAAACGATCGATCATGTAACTGAGAAGATTGAGGAGAATTAGATATACAGGCAACCCGTAAAGTAGGTGCAGGCGAAATATTTTGCTGAAGAAAACAGTTCGATTCAAGGAGAACCAACCATTGTCGGGGGTCCAATGAGTCGAAATAAATTTAGTTTCGTGCCGCGGCCCCAAGTTGAGATTTTGTGGCACCTCGTAAGGTTCCGGGTACCCAATTAGCTTAGAAACAGGGCCCTGAAAGAGGTAAACAGGAACTTCGAGGATCCTTGCAACGAGGATGTGAGTTCCCATCCAACGCTTGTGTTCCAAAGGGTAGGCGTTTTCTGAAACTACCCAGATGTAGGTAAGAATTAGGAACGACCGGATGAGATGCCCAATTTGAACGAAAACCCGGCGAGCCCACTCCGGAACGTTGGACAGAACGATTGGGGATTGGAATTTGAGGGTCATGGTGAGTGGCGTCTAACGAATGAAGCTAACCGGCCCCGCCTGCACCGAGGAGATGAGCGGAGCCGAGATAGCGAAATGCTGAGAGAGAACGGAAGGCAATGCAGGCGGGGTCCGAGTTGAGCGTAAGGTTAGGCGGCCGAGTAATTAGTGATGTTTTAAAATATGAATTATAATATGTTTAAATAATTTTCGATAAATATTTTAGATACTCACATGATATACCGACTGAGCTTCATGTTCCGAGTCCCTGGGACATGAAGCTTAGTCGGTATTTTATTCAAACGATGATTCCATTACTGTTTTTTAAATGATTTCTTCTTTTCTAATTCCAATGGTTGTTCACAACTGTGCCGACTAATTCCCCATGATATCTGTCCAGAAGGAACAACTCGGTGAAAAACAGATATGCAGACAGGGATATTGTCTCTATGAACGGGCTGGATAATAAATGGTAGTGTACTCGTTTTTTCGAAAAGAATTGAGCCATCCTTTGAAATTAAAATATCTACTTCGAATAGAATTAAACTCTTCTTTCCGCCTACAGAACTTGCGGATACTTTACCTAGTTCTATTGGAAAGACTTTGGAAGGTAGTAAGCCATCAACTTGAACAATTTCAGAATAGCTAATATCGCCTGAAACCAGATCTCGTGAGGAAATGTCATCTTTTGTGAATTCTCCACGACCTCCAAATTTACTTGGGTCCAATTCGCCCACAGAAGAATGGACTTTAAACGAAACTAAAGCTCCAGGGGGTAACTTATCCATGGAACCAAGATTTAGTTGAATTATTCTACTGATGGAATCTTGTGCCGACGCATTGACTGAAAAAATGAGTGATACAATAAAAAATAAAATTTTCATTTGTCAATCTCCTTTTAGCAGGGTCCAACATCGTTATACCAACAAGTCGTTGCATCTTCAGAATCGAAAATCCAGAGTCGACACTCTCCGCTTGTGAGATCGAATATCACAAGATATGGACAAGAGGGGCTTCGTGCAAATGCTGGCCCAGAGCTAAAGGCTAATGTCATGGCGGTTGCCACCATGGCTCGCCACACTCGACGAAATGACATTTTCACACCTCCTTATCATCATGGCGGCATGGCCGCTAGTTGTGATTAGGCCGGAAGCGCCATAATTTATTGAAAATAATGGCTGACCTAGGCCCGTTGAAACTGGGCATCACCCTAACGCCGCCGCGGCAATGGAGGAAGATATTCCGCCGAACGGTATCAAATCAGCCTCTGAACGGGTACCAAAAAGATAGAGCAGGGAACATTAGGGCCGTAAAGCCGTCTAACGAATGAAGCTAACCGGCCCCGCCTGCACCGAGGCGCTGAGCGAAGCCGAGGAAGCGGGAAGTTGAGAGAGAGCGGAAGACAACGTAGGCGGGGTCCGAGTTGAGCGCAAGGTTAGGGCGCAGCATGGGTGCAATTTGTTGATATAGGCAACGGATTGGAGATGATTGCTTATTTTTACTGTTTATCTGTAAATACAATAAGTGTGGCTCGATAATCATTTCCCTGGTCGGGATTTCCCTTTAAGTCATGGTCGTTAACGATCCGGGTATCTAGCACAATTAGGCCATCTGCGCCTGCGCGAGCAGCGGCAATTCGAAATTTACCGAAAATCGTTCCCTCATCTGGGCGGTAGCTCCAATCAAGGTACTGGACCATCCCGATCTCTTTGTAAGGTCTAGTTGGTTTTCTGCTGATGTAGATTTCGACTTCATCGGGGTTTTTCTGTATTAGATTCGCCTGGCCAAACATGGAAGTTCTTACGCCTCTTGTCTGGTCTGCTTCGGGGCTAGAGCAACCAATCGCTACAAAAAAGAGGAAAGTGATAAGAGGTAAAAATTTCATGATGCTCCCTTTATTTTATTTGAGGTTGATATAGTAAAGGTGCTTTCTAGCAAGTGTGTCAGTAGAATGAGAAAGAGTGTATGGAATAATGGCTGTCTGGCCATGGTTTGGCTTAGGGTTATGGGTTGTCAAAAGGCATTGGGACCGATCAAGTGTTTACAAATGCCGGGAACCCATTGCCAGGGATCTCCTGGGCACCGGTCCCAAGCCAGGCGCGGATTGTCCGTCTTTGCCTTCATGAACCAAAAGAAGAGTTTATTGTTATCCCAGGTGCGCCGTTCCGCAATTGGAACACGCATTAATTCTGTTCTTACAGCCTGTTCGAATTCCGATTTGTTCATGGGACGTCTCCGAAGGCCTAACGAATGAAGCTAACCGGCCCCGCCTGCACCGAGGTGCTGAGCGGAGCCGAGGAAGCGAGAAGCTGAGAGAGAGCGGAAGGCAATGCAGGCGGGGTCCGAGTTGAGCTAAGGGTTAGGCGCGGGCCTAGTCATTGGATTTTGACACTTGAAGGGACTTGGCGTCGTTCGATGTAGCCAGAAACCTTTTTGTCGGGGGTTTTGGCGTTGAAGTGGAACTTGATGTAAGGGCGAGCGCCATCGTTGGGGTGAAACTCGGTTGTGAGGTAGGCACGCTCATCTTCAGTGAGTTCACGGACGGACCCATCTTCATTCACATAGACGAACTTGAATCCGTCCTCGTTTGGGCGTCGAGACCGAGTGATGAATTTGTATCCAACCCACACCGCCAGAACTGCGGCGATGACTTCAGTGGTGATTTGAAGGGGTTGGTTCATGGCGTGTTCACTGGCGGCTAACGAATGAAGCTAACCGGACCCGCCTGCACCGAGGCGCTCAGCGGAGCCGAGGAAGCAGAACGATGAGAGAGAGCGGAAGGCAAGGCAGGCGGGGTCCGAGTTGAGCGGAGGGTTAGGCCGTGATGCGTGACCATTCGATCTCCATGGGACTATTTGGGGAGAATCCAGATGAAGAACAGGCCGATGAGTGAAAGATGCTGTGCCAGGGACACCCAACCTGGGATGTTGTCATCAATTCGATCGTATTCAGTGCCAGCTGGCCAAAGATATCGAAGCCTAAAGGGAAGTAGCGCCCAGAAGGCGGCTGAAATGAAGCCAACATTTTTTACGTGATAGAAGAACGAAATGACGACCGAAATCGCTAGAGCCAATCCACAGATTATTTTGAGGTTTTCGACCATGCAGCAATCTCGACGAACGGCCTAACGAATGAAGCTAACCGGCCCCGCCTGCACCGAGGCGCTGAGCGGAGCCGAGGAAGCGGGAAGCTGAGAGAGAGCGGGAGGCAATGCAGGCGGGGTCCGAGTTGAGCTGAAGGTTAGGCGGCGGCCAAAGGTTTGCATGGTTCAAGCGTCAATCAGCCGGAGTTCAGATGGTGGAACCTGGATATCTCTACCGGTCGAAAGTTCTACGGTGTATATCAGACCGGACTCATCAATGAATGCGGAAATGACAGAACCTCTTAAACCCGCGTCGGGGCCACACTGCAGCTCGACCGCGTCGTTGCAGACAAACGGCATATCTTCGGGATGCCGACGGCCTTCATAGAACGCGCTGTCTAGTTCATTCTCATTCGACATTTTGAGGGCGCCTAACGAATGAAGCTAAGCGGCCACGCCTGCACCGAGGCGACGAACGGAGCCGAGATAGCGAGAAGAAGAAAGAGAACGCCAGGCAAAGCAGGCGGGGTCCGACTTGAGCGAGAGGTTAGGCGATTCAGCCCCAACGATATGGGCCAGGGAATGACGACAGCCCAAATCAGTGCCAGTGACCAGGCAAATGGTTGAGACATTAGCGCGGGAATTCGCTCGACCAGCCACCGGCCAAGTAACAAAGGTGGAATACCAATGATCCAACCAATTTCTGAGAAGAAGCGAATTTGCCACCACCTTGGATGGCCAACGAACGGGTAATACAAGGCCTGGATCATGCAGAAGAAGGCAAACCCCGACAGTACGAGGTGAACAATCCGGATTCGCTTTTGGGTTGGCAGCAGAATCACATGAACGCCTAACGAATGAAGCTAACCGGCCCCGCCTGCACCGAGGCGCTGAACGAAGCCGAGGAAGCGGAACGAAGAGAAAGAGCGGAAGACAGGGCGGGCGGGGTCCGAGTTGAGCTGAGGGTTAGGCCCCCTGTGGCGAGTCTCCAGGTTACCTGTAGGTTGTACCAGGCTTTAGATGTGCACGTGAATCTAGTGCATAGGTGGCAAACACCTTATGGGCAGATGCGAATGGGAAGTTGAAAGCATGTTCTGTGACGTCAAAAAAAATTAACCCCAAGGGCCTTGATGAATCAGATGGACAAATAATTGTGTAGCTAATTCTGTGACCATTTGCATCATCGATGTATCCTCCACTAACATTCCCATACTTGGTAAATAACTCAACTTGACCTTTATTATTTGTATCAAAACGCTCATTAATATTTTGTCTGTTTGTTAGATAAATCTTGCCTCTATCGAGAGGTAGCCCATCCGGATTGATAATAGTTAGATACAATGTTACTCTGATCTGTTTATCTATTATAATATTAATAGTTATAGCAATAATAACTAAAGAGAACAAAGTGTATCCAATCACCTTACCGAATTTCTCGCGAGGTACCGGGTCTGACTTTAAAATTAGTATGAATAGGCCAACAAAAAAGAATGGAGCGAGAGCAAGCATAGAATAACCCGCTGCCATACCAATAAACCCACCAGCTGATATTCCGAGTAAAAACAAAGACAATTGCCATATAAAACAAGAACACCATGTTGTTAAAATGATTAATTTTAAATATTTAACAAATAAATATGATTTCAAAATTAAAAATGTATACATTAAGCAAAACATGATGCAAATTGAAATAATGAATTTTTGATGATCAAAAAGGTAAGATACTGCCGAATTTGGAAGCATGATAAGTCTCCATCGTAAATCGTCGAATTAAAGAAGCTCAGCTAGTGGGCCTAACGAATGAAGCTAACCGGCCCCGCCTGCACCGAGGCGCTGAACGGAGCCGAGGAAGCGGGAAGCTGAGAGAGAACGGAAGGCAATGCAGGCGGGGTCCGAGTTGAGCTAAGGGTTAGGCGACCAGTTTCAGTAGCTCAGTGGGAAGCCCGTGAAATAAAAGGTTCGGGTGGTGCCGTCACGCAAAAGAATGGTGACAGCGTCCGTGGGTTGATTGACCCCATTGCACGACATCAGCAGACTTTGGCCCTTAGGAAGGAATCCTGGATAGCGGGCCTTCATCCATGCGTACTCATCGGCCACAGATTTGACGCGAATTGCATGAGCGCAATCCTGCCCTTCCAAGTTTTGCTCCGGGGTCGAAGTTGGCTTGCTGCAGGCCAAAACGACAAGAATGAAAGGAAGAAGCAGTATTGCCTTCATAAGATCTCCGAAATGTACGTGATGGCGCCTAACGAATGAAGCTAACCGGCCCCGCCTGCACCGAGGCGCTGAACGAAGCCGAGGAAGCGGGAAGCTGAGAGAGAGCGGAAGGCAATGCAGGCGGGGTCCGAGTTGAGCTAAGGGTTAGGCCGACGGTCATGGCAGTTGGGATTTTGACGAACACTGGTCATAGAGAAAGATTGCTACGGCTGGTGCTAAGCAAATGGGCGCACCAAGAATGACAGGGTAGGCCCAACCAGCTAGGCCTGGCCCGAGAGCGTTGAATACCAAAGGCCGAATCCACACGATGCAGACCGAAAGCCACGCGGGGAAGGCGAGGCAGAAGGTAATTACTCCGACCCACTCTCTGGGCGTGGGTTTGTAGAAGCGACCCTTTGAATTCGGATCCATCTTGGGAGGCCTAACGAATGAAGCTAACCGGCCCCGCCTGCACCGAGGCGCTGAACGGAGCCGAGGAAGCGAAATGAAGAGAAAGAGCGAGAGGCAATGTAGGCGGGGTCCGAGTTGAGCTAAGGGTTAGGCCTTGTGAGACCTTGCAAGTTTTTTGGCGGCGGACAAGCGTTCTTTAAGTTTGGCTGGCCCTGAACCTGGTGCTTTCGGCTGGGCTTCGTAGCGTTCTAAGATGGCAACCTCATCTTCGTATCGTTTGTCTTTCCGGTAAATGATCGCGAGCTGTTCGTAGTACCAGGGTGCGACTCCCCAGCCTTCACCAGCAAATCTTGACTCCCGCTCTGTCGCCTCGATTGACTGAATTAGTAAAACGATGGCTTCTTCATTTCTGGACTCTCGCTTTAGTTGCTTGATCGTTTCGACCGTGTCTGTGTAATGGACTCCATCGGTTGAGCCAGCTGATTTGATGGATTCACGCACTTGCCTGAGTTCTTCATTGAGAGATCCAACCGTCTCCGCTGCCGGTGTTGGATTACCAAATAATCGTTTGAACCAGTTCATGGACGGACCCGATGAGGCCTAACGAAAGAAGCTAACCGGCCCCGCCTGCGCCGAGGCGCTGAGCGGAGCCGAGGAAGCGAGAAGATAAGAGAGAGCGGAAGACAATGCAGGCGGGGTCCGAGTTGAGCTAACGGTTAGGCCGAGACGCCGGTTCTGACGTGACATGAACCAAGGCGATGGGAAGACCGAGCGGAGGAAGGGAAAGAGCAACCTGGGGCGTTGCCACCATGAACGCATGCCCGCCATGAAGCTCAAAGCAAAACGGCCGAACAGGCGATTTGGCGGGCTGAACGGGGTTCAGAGAGCCCTGCTTTCGAGGCCTAACGAATGAAGCTAACCGGCCCCGCCTGCACCGAGACGATGAGCGAAGCCGAGGAAGCGAGAAGCTGAGAGAGAGCGGGAGCCAGTGCAGGCGGGGTCCGAGTTGAGCGGAGGGTTAGGCCAATTATGAACATGATGTTGGAGGTTAAACTGCTTTAATGAATTCCTGGAGAGATCGTAGTAGCTCGAGATATAAGGCCCAGAACTCAGTGTATGCGTCATCCCTGCGAGTACGAACTATAGAGCCATCGCCTTTCATTGATTCAATATAGAAGTATATTTCAGACAAGTTTTCTTCAGACGGTTCTATCTCCAAATTATTGCCAACATTGTTATGGGCAAAGGCATTACGAATAGAAAGCAAGCGATGGAATTTGTCACGATTGATAAAATCACCATTAATATTTTTGTTGATGACCTGAAGCAATTTAATCTTGGCGCCAAAAGAAACAACCGAATTATCAAGGAGATTCAATTTGACAAATTTTTCGGCATCTAATATTGGTGCAATATAGTTAAAAATAACGGTATTTATGAGCTGCTCTATTTCGCTGAAGCGCTCAACAATGACTCCCGTTCTTTGGATCTGTTCTTCTAGGCTGTAGGACTTTGAAGATGTCATGGAAGTGGCCTAACGAATGAAGCTAACCGGCCCCGCTTGCACCGAGACGATGAGCGGAGCCGGGATAGCGAGAAGCTGAGAGAGAGCGGAAGGCAATGCAGGCGGGGTCCGAGTTGAGCAGAGAGTTAGACCGAGCCCTAAGCAGTGGCGACCTGAGCACACGGCGCGCCTAGATTTGAGCCTGCTTGAGCGGGAGCGGGAATTCATGCCGACGACCCCAAAGGGAAATTGCCGGAGTTATCGCGTGAGAGTGAAGGCCGAGAAGCTGAAGTTACCCCGATGATGGCAGAAATCCATGGGCCGATGGTTGGTGAGTAAGCGATAACACTATTCGTTGAACGCTGAAGACTGAGGAATGGCGAGGCTTTGCCCTGAATCAGTGAACCAACGATCGAACCCGACGAACCCCACGCACACCCAGCAGACAGAAATAGACAGGCGAACGAGGCCTAACGAATGAAGCTAACCGGCCCCGCCTGCACCGAGGCGCTGAGCGGAGCCGAGGAAGCGAGAAGTTGAGAGGGGGCGGAAGGCAATGCAGGCGGGGTCCGAGTTGAGCTAAGGGTTAGGGCGCATGAGAACGAAGAATGGGAATTCGTGCAGAACATGCTTCAGTCTCCGATTGGACTAAGAGCGACCGCGATTTTGTTCTGAGAGATCAAATTTTCGAAGGCATGTACATCAATGGAAACAGGGGTTCGTTTGTTGAGCACCCCATTTCCATTCGCGTCAAAGAAGTAGGAATCTTGTCCATCCAAAATTCGGAGCCTTACCTTTTGGTTGTCGAATGAAAGGTGATCTTCTTCTTTGATGAGCGCCCGTACCGAGTCGGGCATTTCTTGATGTTTGATGATTAATTGGATAAAGGCGCTCTTAACAATGGTCTGTTTGGTGACTGGGCGATAAGTTTGAATTGAGAAGGGGAGATAGTCGATTTGAACGCCCGCACTGGCAGGAGTCCCGACAATCGCGGCTGGCAGAAGGAGAATCAGTGCAAGGCCTCTTCGCATGAACAACTCCAGGAATGGATGCGGCCTAACGAATGAAGCTAACCGGCCCCGCCTGCACCGAGGCGCTGAACGGAGTCGAGGAAGCGAGAAGTCGAGAGAGAGCGGAAGGCAATGCAGGCGGGGTCCGAGTTGAGCGCGAGGTTAGGCCGAGCCCTAAGCAGTAGCCTCCCGAGCACACGGCGCGCTTGGGTTTGAGCCTGCTTGAGCGAGAGCGAAAGTTCATACCGACGAGCCCAAAAGGAGAACACCGGAGTTATCGCGTGAACGTGAAAGCCGAGATGCTGAATGGACCTCGATGATGGCAGAAATCCATGGGCCGATGGTTGATGAGTAAGCGATAACCCTATTCAGTGAAACCAGAAGACCGAGGAACGATGCGGCTTTGCCGTCGGAGCAAGCCAGGCTGACGAAGCTGGGCCAGAACCCCACCACCAAGCAGACAGAAAGAGAAGGGCGAACGAGGCCTAACGAATGAAGCTAACCGGCCCCGCCTGCACCGAGGCGCTGAACGGAGCCGAGGAAGCGAGTAGCTGAGAGAGAGCGGAAGGCAATGCAGGCGGGGTCCGAGTTGAGCGAGAGGTTAGGCGCTCGGGAACGAGGCTAAAAGGGTATGTCGTCATCGGGTTTTATCGGTAAATGGCTATAATCGTGCTGGATATAGTTGCTTTGGGTATGATTGTATTTTTCTTCAAGGCGACTGTAAACGGATTCGTAATAATCGGCCAGTATGAATTCACTCTCCCATTCTGGTGGGATTTCTTTGTGGTATTTTTCCCATAATACAATGGCCTTATTTCTAAAAACTTGAATTTCTTCTTCTATTTTATTGATCCACCAATGTGACTGTATGGCCGCAGCCGGAACACGTGCCTTCTCAACCCATTTTTCAAAACTATCGGTGAGAGTAGATATTTTTTTACTCAAAGCTATTGTGTCGACGCCGCTACAAAAAGCACATTTGGTGAAATTGGGTATATTGTGTTGAATTGGTTGCCATATTCTTGGATTATCGATAACGTTGGTTGCATCAAGTTCTAGCCATAAATGTTCGGATTTTAGACGTTTGAATTCATCAACTTCATGGGTTACAAGAATTTCAATAGCTAGTACGGGTTTGCGATCATGAAGTAAAACAACATCTGGTCTAAGGTCCTTTACTTGATGTTCCAATTTGACTTCATCGATCTTGGTGCGGATAAGCGGTCTTCTAATCTCGCCTTCACAACTCCACCATTCTGTTCCCATGCAGTTGCCTGTGATAGTCGGAGTAGGACCTCGATTTTCAAGCCATGCTTCTATTGCTTTTTGGAGTTCAAATTTCGCTGTTTTATGTAGGTAAGATTCCCATGAACACCCAAATCCTGCTTTATGTGCAAAGTGCCTTACTTTGATTGAACCAGATCTTAGAATGATTGGTTTCAAGCACCCTGGGCACACATATGAAGTTTTCGGTGTTCCATCTTTGGCTGAGATTAAATGGCCTTCGGGATCAAGCGCCCATGGAACCTTGAATGACTTGGTTTGGTCGTTCATGCAGTGAGCGCCTAACGAATGAAGCTAACCGGCCCCGCCTGCACCGAGGCGATGAGCGGAGCCGAGGAAGCGAGAAGCTGAGAGAGAGCGGGAGGCAATGCAGGCGGGGTCCGAGTTGAGCGGAGAGTTAGACCGAGCCCTAAGCAGTAGCGACCTGAGCACGCGGCGCGCTTAGATTTGAGCTTGCTTGAGTGGGAGCGAAAGTTCATGCCGACGAGTCCAAAAGGAGAACACCGGTGTTATCGCGTGAGAGTGAAGGTTGAAAAGCTGAATTGACCTCGATGATGGCAGAAATCCATGGGCCGATGGTTGATGAGCAAGCGATAACTCTATTCCTTGAAGACCAAAGACTGAGAATTGGCGAGGCTTTGCCCTGAATTCGTGAACGGACGATCGAACTCGCCGAACCCCGCGCTCACCCAGCAGACAGAAATAGACAGGCGAACGAGGGCTAACGAATGAAGCTAACCGGCCCCGCCTGCACCGAGGCGCTGAGCGGAGCCGAGGAAGCGAGAAGATGAGAGAGAGCGGAAGACAATGCAGGCGGGGTCCGAGTTGAGCGGAGGGTTAGGCCGAATGGGCTTATTTGAGGTGCTCATATTCTTTATCTTCTAGAGTCCGGCCCACGAACGAGGTAGGGTCATCGGTCCAGCCAATGACGCCGGGGTGCGTCCGTATTTGTACCCACCATTCTGAGTTGGGCTCGCGGGTATAGTGGCCTAGCCGATCCTTGCTGTAATCCGGATCGAAACCAAACTCGATTCGGCCTTCACACCAGAAATAGTAAGAGCCCTCACTGCCATAATCATAGATATATAGAGTCTCCCCTGGTTGGTGAGTATGGTTTCCGGCAGCACAAGACCATGGTTGAGCCAGGACGAATAGTCCAGGGACCGTGCGCATGTCGCTGTGAAGGGCTTCGACGACCTCGCCAACGTGGATGATGGCGACGGACGCTGGCCCCCGCTTCGAGTCCGCGTAGAGCTTCACTTCCTTTTGAGCCTTCCACTGGCCGAGTTCGAAGTACTCCCCGGGGGCGGCATTCTCATGGAGATAGAGCATAGGTGGTTCTGGATAGGGCCCTTTCTTGATCACCTCGGGGTTAGGACTATACGGGATCTGGCTCTTGTTCACTTGAAGGAAATGGATCACTCGCTCACGCCCATCTGGCAGCCGTACAGCCATCGGATAGTGGTTACCTTGTATGGAGTTAAACCGCAGCACAACGGCTCCAGGGAGGTTGCGCTGGACCCAATTGGTGGTTTCCTCTATCGACACGAACCTGATTGGTTGAGCGGGGTTCATGCCTTCCAGGTCCGTGGCCATAGTTGGATCGGACTTCGCGAAGGTTGGGGCCAAAGTGATTTGTGTGGGCGAAGGTTGCGTCGCTGGAGATGAGGGCTTAGTGGACCTATCGCATGCCAGTGAGGTTAGTGCGAGCAAGGCGAACAAGGTGAGGAACGCTTTCATGGACAACCTATGGATGCGGCCTAACGAATGAAGCTAACCGGCCCCGCCTGCACCGAGGTGCTGAACGGAGCCGAGGAAGCGAGAAGTTGAGAGAGAGCGAAAGGCAATGCAGGCGGGGTCCGAGTTGAGCGCAGGGTTAGACCGCACCATAGCAAGCCTTGGTTATTTGGCATCTGGGGTAGGCATGGGAAGTAATGTGATTTGGCCTGTTGGTTCAATGCGGTAGTGCACACCTTTACCGAGGACGTGCCAACGGACATTAGGGAATAAAATTGCAACTGCCACATCGGTCTCAGTGGGGTAATCAGAATTAGCGTGGTTATGCCCGAACCCAGGGTCGTGAGCACCAGGAGGCAAAGACTTAATCAAATCTTTCGGGTGAACCTTATGAACGGTTTGATGAAAAGTCGTAACGACATAAGGTTTGGCCTCGCCTGGAAGGTAAGAGGACTTCAGGTCTTTGCCAATAATAATTTCATCCGGGTTGTCTTGCCTGGGCATTACGTACAGGGAAAACCCACCCGTTGGCTCGAGCATAGGAATCATGTACATCACGTACGATAATTCGCCGAATTGTTTCTTCCAGGAGGCAAAGTAATTTGCTAATTCAATAACGTCGGATGGCAATTTGATTGACTCAAGGACCCTGCCCAATTTTATATCCTTAACGTCACACTCAACGACTTTGTAGACGGTGAATTCTTTGTTGAAGGAGCCAGGTTTTTCGTAGAATACAAGCCAGCGGTTTCCATCACGAACAATGACAGGCGAGCCAATATTTTTGGGATTTTCTCCTGCCTGCTTCAGGATTGATTTGGTTGAATTTTCTATCAGGATTCGATCAGCAAGATCTGCTCCTCGCTTTTCAAGCCAAACGACTCGGGCCAGTTCTGGACCAGTCGCGTTGGCTGCGGGTGCTTGATGTGTTGCGAGAAGTGACCAAACCAACAATGGAAGAAAGGTCATGTTGGATGTCTCCTAAAGTGCGGGCTAACGAATGAAGCTAACCGGCCCCGCCTGCACCGAGGCGCTGAGCGGAGCCGAGGAAGCAGGGAGTTGAGAGAGAGCGGATGGCAATGCAGGCGGGGTCCGAGTTGAGCGCAGGGTTAGGCTGAAGAGTCATCGTGGAATTTTGATTGATTGAAAGGCCATTCGCCAGTGCATTGAACCACCAAGCCAGGTCGAGAAATCCGTGTCTTTTTACTTTGGATGTTGCCCCATGGGGATACACGATGAATCAACAGGCTCTCAACGTCGGCGAGTAGCTCACTAGAAAGCCTTCGCCCCTCAGGCAGATAGAGTTCACCCAGTAACGGGATGTGCTCTGTGATGCCACGATCTTTTTCGAGGTCGTTCCAGAAATGTTCCTTGGCTGCCCGAGTCCACCTTCCGCGAACACTCACGCCCCATGATTTCCCGATGTAAAGCACCTCAAGAGTCTTAGGGGCGAGATAGGCGTAAAGGCACTTGATGTTCTGCCAGGACTCATCCTGATGGCTTGTGAGACCACGCCAATCAACCCTGACAAGATATTTGTCGGTCATGTGTGAAGCCTAACGAATGGAGCTAACCGGCCACGCCTGCACCGAGGCGCTGAGCGAAGCCGAGGAAGCAGGGAGATAAGAGAGAGCGGAAGGCAATGCAGGCGGGGTCCGAGTTGAGCTGAAGGTTAGGCCGCACCAGGGTTTTTTCATGAATTCACCTTACGCCATAGCCAGAGAAGGCCAAAGGCGACAATGAACGCAAGCTGGACGAAGTCGAGCCAAATCGGATTGTCATCGAATGGAACATCGATAGCCGTGGAAAGCTGGCTTCTACATGGGATGAAGGACCAAATTAGGGCAGAGAAGAATCCGCGTTTCTTCACCATGTAGGCGAAGGAGATCACAACGCTGACCCCAAACCCCACAAAGAGGGCTGAGTAGAGTGTCTCCGTGAAGGAAGCAATCATTCAGTGCGGCCTAACGAATGAAGCTAACCGGCCACGCCTGCACCGGGGCGATGAGCGGAGCCGAGGAAGCGAGATGAAGAGAAAGAGCGGAAGACAATGCAGGCGGGGTCCGAGTTGAGCTAAGGGTTAGGCCGATGGCGGGTATTGGACCCATACGGACTCCCCTTCATGGTGTTCTTGAATGGTCCAAATGTCCTTCGTGATTGCCTGAAGATCCTCAGGATCACGATGCTCAGAGAACACAGTCACCACAATTCCGGCTTCTCTCAGTCGAGCCACTTCTTCCTTGGTGAGAACGCCCTCGTTCAACCAGATAGGCGAAGGCGTTCGACCTAGCTCCGCCACGAGGTCTTGGTATCCCGTTGTGGTTTGTACGTAGAAAACCATGGAGGCCTAACGAATGAAGCTAACCGGCCCCGCCTGCACCGAGGCGATGAGCGGAGCCGAGGAAGCGAGAAGCTGAGAGAGAGCGGAAGGCAATGCAGGCGGGGTCCGAGTTGAGCGGAGGGTTAGGGCTCAGACGCTGCAAGCCCGAGTGCTTGACGGGTGAACCGATTGAAGTCTTCGGACATGAGGCCGATCTGGCCGTCATGATGCCACCACCCAGCATATTTAAAAGTTCCAGCCCAATCTGGTCGAGTTGGGAGCGGTGCTTCGCTTCTTACGAACCAGGAGGTGTTGCCATCAGCAAGCTGAACAAGAGCGATCCCGTGTGATTTGGCAAACTCAATTGCCCCAGCTTGAAATCCGGCAGTCGAGAACAACATGCCTTTGTGAGCCCCGAGAGACTGGAGTTTGCTGAGTAGAACTTGTACATCCTGTCTCTCGACCTTTCGTTTGTGGTGCTTGCACTCCACGAGCACGACAAATTCGGCATTGAGCGCAGAGAAACGTGCAACTACGTCGATCACGTAGTCACCATCTGGACCGCCTACCTTTTCCTGATGGGTAGATGTGTATGAGATGAGCGGCTCTCCAGTGGCATCGAGAATGCCCTTCACGGCCAACTCAAAATCCAGGGGCGACAATGAAATCGGTTGGTCAGAAAACATTGCTGAGCCCTAACGAATGAAGCTAACCGGCCCAACCGCAGCCGGACGATGGGAGGAGAACGGAAATCCAAGTCCACACGGGAGCGCGGAAGGCACGTGCGGTTGGGTCCGAGTTGAGCGCGAGGTTAGGCCGAGCCCTAAGCAGTAGCGCCCCGAGCACGCGTTGCGCCTGGATTTGAGCCTGCTTGGCTGAGAGCGAAAGTTCATGCCGACGACTCCAAAAGGAAATTGCCGGAGTTATCGCGTGAGAGTGAAGGGCGAGACGCTGAAGTGACCTCGATGATGGCAGAAATCCATGGGCCGATGGTTGATGAGTAAGCGATAACCCTATTCCTTGACTGCTGAAGACGGAGGAACGGCGGGGTTTTGCCGATGGAGCGGATCGGAAGGCTGAAGCCGAATCAGTGCCCCACCACCCAGCAGACAGAAAGAGAAGGGCGAACGAGGCCTAACGAGTGAAGCTAACCGGCCCCGCCTGCACCGAGGCGCTGAACGGAGCCGAGGAAGCGAGAAGCTGAGAGAGAGCAAATGGCAATGCAGGCGGGGTCCGAGTTGAGCGCAGGGTTAGGCCGGGCTCAATCTGGCACCATTGGCAATTCAAACAAGAGGAAGCCCGTCTCCATCATTCATTTTTTTGGTAATTATAGCGATTAAATCATAAACGGACCACCCAACTACAGCTAACATACAAAAAATGAAAAATGTATTGTCGGATTTTTTATCAATTGATGTGACAATCAACCCAATAAAAGAAAATAGCGAAAATATTAACTTAATAAATCCAGAAGTTTTGTGTCCGAGGTATAGCCGGTCTAAACCTGATAAGATAATTCCTGCACCGGTCAAAAGGCTGCCACCAGATAAAGCCATGGCGACAGTGCGAGATTTGGTCGAAAAAAGCAATGCCTCGTCTTTAGCTTGAAAATATGAACCGGATTCAAATCGCAACTCAGTGCTAGGGCCAATTTCGTTTGAGTCTCTCATGTTAATTAATTGGTCAATTGAGTATGGGCCATATTCTTGGCCGCGAATTCGAACATAATAATTGTCAGCGCCGGCAATAGAGGACGACCCAAACATGGGTGATTGAAAGGTTGTCATATCCTGCCTCCTAATGGTAGATGAAAAAAAATTAACATAGTTCAATTAGAGGATGCCCTGGATCTTCAATCCATTGCTGTGCCGCTTCTCGTGAGTTGCATTGTCGGATTGTGCCATCGACGAATTTGGCTTCCCAGGATCTCTCGCTTACCTGCTCAATGCTACCTACCGGGAGATCGTTCTGATCATATGCGGTCCATTCCTCGAAAGCAGGACTGGCTTTTACCCAGCGTAATTTCGGCATTTCGACCTCCAAATAGGGCCTAACGAATGAAGCTAACCGGCCTCGCCTGCACCGAGGCGCTGAGCGGAGCCGAGGAAGCGAAGAGAAGAGAGAGAGCGGAAGACAATGCAGGCGGGGTCCGAGTTGAGCTGAGGGTTAGGGCTCACTTGGCATAGCGAAAGTTTTGCCATTCCAATTTGCAACCCAGACATGGTTTTCTGAATCTATGAATCTCATTTTGTTGAAGCCTTTGCGATGTGCGATCTCTGAAAGATGATTGGAGCCGTCAGCCTCAGAGGCAAGGATCACGCTGACCATCACCCGGGAGATGTTTGAACCAGTGTGGACAAGGCAGGTTGAATCCCTTGGATCAATGGAAAGCCTGATTGGGTTTGGTGTGTTAGCAAGGGACTGATTAGTGCTGTCAACCCAGTGCTGGCGTGAAGCCAGGGAAGGCCGGCATCCGATCAGTAGAGAAAGAGAAAATCCCAAAACAATCGTGAAAATAGAATTGCTCAACTGATACCTCCCAGAATTGGGTGAGGCCTAACGAATGAAGCTAACCGGCCCCGCCTGCACCGAGGCGCTGAACGGAGCCGAGGAAGCGAGAAGGTGAGAGAGAGCGGAAGGCAATGCAGGCGGGGTCCGAGTTGAGCGGAGGGTTAGGCGCCCAGTCACCGACGACCAAAATGGAAAATGACTCCAAGCTGCAGCCATTGTGCCTTATCTAAAGGAAAGGGTTCCCCTTGCTCCTTACCGAGATTGACATGGTGGACTGAGCCCACAACACCCAGCCAGGGCTTGAATTGGTAACCAGCGTTCGCACTGATTCCAAGTCTCCTATATTGCCGATAGCGTACAGTAGAAGCCCAAGTGCCACCGAAAGGGGACGGAGTCATAACGGTTAAATCACGATTGAGTTCTGTATTATTTACACCGAGACCTGCATTCCAGCCATGATTACGCGAATTGAAGTAATGGCACCATTCAAGTCCAATTTGAAAATAGTGGTACTCATTCCGAAGGGCTGTCGAGGGATCAATATTTTCGAATTCACCTGTGAACCCGACTGAGTTGACGGTTGCTCTCACATCGTCGAGGGCGGAAACCTGGTAGCTCAGATTGAGGCCAAGAGCCCCGGCTCCATTGAAGGATTTATGTGTGCCAGCGTATTGATCAGTGGATAAACCATTGAGCGGAATTCCAGAAGAAAGCTGAATACCCCAACTAATGTCTTGAGCATTCAAAAATGCTGAAGAAAAGAGAATCAAGGCGAGGCGATGAGCGAAGCGTTTCATTGAGTTTCCTCAGGAAAAGGGTTGGGGCGCCTAACGAATGAAGCTAACCGGCCGCGCCTGCACCGAGGCGATGAGCGGAGCCGAGGAAGCAGGGAGACGAGAAAGAGCGGAAGGCAATGCAGGCGGGGTCCGAGTTGAGCTGAGGGTTAGGAGTTCCATGCGAATCACTTGGGTGTGGAAGGCAAGGAACTTACATCGGCAATGTAGATGCGTGTTGTGCTTGAAGAACTGCTACTGCCCGTAGCCCTGGCTTCGAGCATTCCGCCACCGCCTGACGAACTGGTCGAAACGACCATTGCAACTTCCCATGGGCCCGTGTCGCCTTCGCGAGTAGGTAGGAATTTGATCTTCCTCCAAGCGCTACGGAAGGTGAACCAGAGTGGATTCGAACCCTCGATCTTTTCGAAATCGGAAACTTCGCCGTTCGATTTCACCTTCAGACGTACTTCTAGTGTTCCTGAAGGGACATCACGGACTTCCTGAAAGATTCGAGAATAAGAGCCGGGTTCGATTTTCAGCCTGCCTGCTTCTTTGGTGATTTTCATGGGCTGGATTGGTTCCGTGGACTGCTGGAGATTAGCTGCTGTAGGAACAGGCGCAACAAGGGCCGATGAGCATAGGACGAATGAGGTGGTGAAGAACATTGGGGGACTCCTAACGGAAGAAGCTAACCGGCCCCGCCTGCACCGAAACGGCGAGCGGAGCCGGGATAGCGAAATGTTGAGAGAGAGCGGAAGGCAATGCAGGCGGGGTCCGAGTTGAGCGAGAGGTTAGGCCGCCCTAAGTTGTTAGCTTGAATTTTAATTCACAACCCATGTGGAAGCATATTCTCTATAAAGTCGCCTGCCAATTTTACTCAGATAACTCCGTAGTATAGATGAATAAACGCGAGATTCAAAAAGTGCCTGCCCGAATCGATCATCTTCAGAGTATGATTGAATATAATATTTAAATTTAGAAGTAATATAATGTCGATTGATTAGGTGATGAGAAAGCATTGTCAATGTTGATATTAACGCAAATTTAACCATGATTTGTTCAATTTCATGATTTGGATCGAGAGAGGCCTGCTGAGAGAATACACCAGAGTGGCTATATCCGTGAAAGGCCTTTAATAATTCGCGAGTTTCAGGGAGTTCAGGTTTTTTAATTTTATTTAAAACGTGATTTGTTAAATTAATATTTTCACCATTAGACCATCGACTTAGGAGGGTGTCATCGTCAATTATTGCGCAATATTTTGCCAAATATAATGATTCGAAGACAGGCCTAAAGAATAATGCGGAAGATCCATGGAGCCCTCTTTGGTTGAGGCGGATAGCGGCATAGAAATTTAAACAATTTTTGTGTAATGTTGCAAAAAGTAAATTACTAGAATGATTGTGCCCGGTGAACTCATGTAACCTTCTTAAGCCGGCCGAAATTCTTAATATTTCAAAATGAGAATTAAGTACATTGATTGTCGGCTCAAGTATTCTTCGAGCTGGCTCCTTTATGAATATAGAAAGCTTCTCCGACCGTTCGTCCATCATGTCGAAGAATTCTCGATCAGAATCGTACATGGGAAGCGGCCTAACGAATGAAGCTAACCGGCCCCGCCTGCACCGAGGTGCTGAGCGGAGCCGAGGAAGCGAGAAGCTGAGAGAGAACGGAAGGCAATGCAGGCGGGGTCCGAGTTGAGCTAGGGGTTAGGCCGAAAGTAGAATTGCCCCGATTATTCGTTGATGCAACGAGTCGCCCAGGTCGCGAACTGGCGCAGGGGAATGCTTTCTATTGCTGGGATTTGGATATCATTCAATGATTGCCACTTGATAACGAACGGGGCTTCGCCGATGCCCCCAGGGCGGCTTGGAAGACAGATTGCTTCTTCATTGTCGATTAATAGAACGGTCATATTCCATTCAGAATCAGTTGGGCCTTCATAGGTTTTCCCACGTGCGATTTTCATTTATTGACCCCCTTATCGCTACGAGGATATTTGTAAGGTTTGATCATTCCACGTGATTTCATTATTTCAAATAATGATGTGGCTTCTTTGATGTAGTCTGAAACCAAACGTTTTCTTCCCCAGTCCCTAGAATTTCGTAATGATTGATTGGCAAGGAAGATGGTCATTTCTTCTACTGAAACATTTTCCTTGTCTGCCATTGCTTGGGCACATCCAAGGTCGACACAGATTGATGATTCTGGGAATCCTAATTCGAGGCGATTTAGAATGTACCTACCGATAATCGGATTCGGCTTATAGGCGCTCCAGCCTTGGGCATCCAGAAGTGGTGTTGGTGGAAGCCCATCCCATGACGTCAGTAGGTTTTTCGTTGAGGGTTCAGGAGATGGTGAGGGAGCAACAAATGGTTGGGCCAAAGGTTTGTCAGCCACTCCCCTCGCCCGCCCAGGCCCGTCACTTAACCTTGGGAGAGAGGCGATCGCACCAAGGAGAGCGACGGTGCCGATGCCGATATAGAGCGCTTTCCTATTCAACGATTCCTCCTAAATCTTCTGATGAGGCCTAACGAATGAAGCTAACCGGCCCTGCCTGCACCGAGGCGTTGAGCGGAGTCGAGGAAGCGGGAAGCTGAGAGAGAGCGAAAGGCAATGCAGGCGGGGTCCGAGTTGAGCGGAGGGTTAGGGCAGCTCGTGAAGCATGTTCGCTTGCGCATTCTGTATTTCGCGATGCACCTTGTGGACAAGGTTACTAAAATTTGTAATATCGTCAGTGCCTCGAAAGCATTTCCAGATTGAAAAAGGCATCGCTTGAATAACCAGAGTATCGGTGACACCTGTGGGATGGTATCGCCACTCAGCATGGGCAATGGCCTTATTTCTTAATGTTTTCAAATGCCTATGAAGTCGTAATTCATTTGTATCAAGACTGGCCAGCACAGTATTGGGGACTCTCGACTCGGATGGAGAAGGTGAGCCCTTCTTCTCATTCCCCGAAAAAGGGCGGATGTAAAAGATGATCGCCGAGATTAGAAGAGCCTCGTAGGCTTCACTGCTGTAGGCATGCTCACTCATGGCCTTAATGAACCGCAAGCAATTCTCTAGGTCCAGCGAGGCGCTAGTTAGCCGGTTGATCCTAGCTCGCGGACCGTTCATTGAGTGCCCTAACGAATGAAGCTAACCGGCCCCGCCTGGACCGAGGCGACGAGCGGAGCCGAGATAGCGAGAAGAAGAGAAGGAGCGGAAGGCAATGCAGGCGGGGTCCGAGTTGAGCGCGAGGTTAGGCCGAGCCCTAGGCAGTAGCCCCCCGAGCACGCGTTGCGCTTGGATTTGAGCCTGCTTGAGCGAGAGCGAAGGTTCATGCCGACGAGCCCAAAAGGAGAACACCGGAGTTATCGCGTGAGAGTGAAGGCCGAGAAGCTGAAGTGACCTCGATGATGGCAGAAATCCATGGGCCGAAGGTTGATGAGTAAGCGATAACCCTATTCAATAGAACCAGAAAACTGAGGAACGACGCGGATCTTCCGCTGGAGCGGGCCAAGGCGACGAAGCTGGACCAGCACCCCACCACCCAGCAGACAGAAGGAGCCAGGCGAACGAGGCCTAACGAATGAAGCTAACCGGCCCCGCCTGCACCGAGGCGACGAGCGGAGCCGAGGAAGCAGGAAGCTGAGAGAGAGCGAAAGGCAATGCAGGCGGGGTCCGAGTTGAGCGGAGGGTTAGGCCGATCATTCGATACCTATTGAAAGAGTTTATGAATTTGATTTTTTCCATTCTGCTAATCGCTGGGTATCTTCTTGGATTAGGGTTTCCAGCTGTTTTATTGCAATGTGTTGTGATTTTGATAACTCGGAAGGTTGCACGAATAAAAGCCATGGACCTTTACCCTGAGGCCACATGACGTCTGCCGTAAATGGAAGACCGGCTTCAAGCAGGGTATTTTTGGCTTTTTCGTATAGATCTGAAAATGAAAATTTATGCGAGATGTCCAAAGGGACCTCCAGGAATTAGGACCACGGCCTAACGAAAGGAATTATGCAGGCCTGGCGCCATTGTGTTTATCCTCATTTATTTAAAATAGTAAATGAGTTTAATATTAGATCGGATTCTTTTGCCTTATTTTCGTCAAAAACATTTGTTAGATACATAATTTCGTATGTCATTTTGTCTACTATCATTGAATTACTGACCCCTTTAAATTTACCACCATTTAAGTCAAATGTTTGGTGCCTTGCATCATGCTTACCATTGAACACGAATAAATTATAAGAAACGTTAGTAGCTTTTATTGCGCTCAATCCGCCATTAGCCATATTATGCATAACTTGTATTAACTGCTCTCTTGTTGTCCTTTTCTTGTCATAAATTATTGGGAAATATATTATTTTTACGATAGAAGCATCACGTGTAAAACTAATTTCTGTTAATAATACTTTTCCATTCGGTCCATCTAAAATAGATGATTTCCTTTCTGGGTCCGAAAATCCATATGGAATCTTGATTGTGAACAAATCGGTTTCAGTATAAACCCTGGGTTCTGAATATTTTTCTAAAATAGTATCGACTTTTTTTATATCCTTTAGTCTTTGATTATTTTGATAGTCTAAAACCAATCCGATAATGATTTTAATAATAAAACCTACTATTAACCAGAATATAATTTTTACCAATAAAGGATACTTTCCATCAGCACCTTTTTTAAGCATTTCTGTTTCTCCTATTCAGGACCCACTGGTGGAGCGGCCTAACGAATGGAGCTAACCGGCCACGCCTGCACCGAGGCGCTGAGCGAAGCCGAGGAAGCAGGAAGATGAAAGAGAGCGGAAGGCAATGCAGGCGGGGTCCGAGTTGAGCTGAGGGTTAGGCGCGGTTGGTTCATTGGGGTGTGAGGCGTTGTTGAGCCAAGGGGATGATATTTTGCCGACACTGTGGGCACCTACCAGTCCTGTTCAGATAGAAATCAGGTTTGTAAAGAGGTTTGGAGCAGAGGGGGCAGGTGAATCCGAATTTTTGGCACAACCAGTTATCCAGTTTATAGATTGCGAATATGCCAAGCCCAACGAAGATGAACAATCCGCCAGCCAGGTAAATCAAGATTGCGTTTTTTGAGAGATTGTTGGGTATCAGAAAGGCCAAAAACCACATGAACGGATTTAGGAGGATAAGTAGAAGGATCACTGCCAGGTTGTGAAACCGGGCAATTTTCTTTCGCGTTCCAGCGAGGGGTTCTGGAAGGACCGTGTGCATGGCGCCTAACGAAAGAAGCTAACCGGCCCCGCCTGCGCCGAGGCGACGAGCGGAGCCGAGGAAGCGGGAACAAGAGAAGGAGCGGAAGACAATGCAGGCGGGGTCCGAGTTGAGCGGAGGGTTAGGCGCGTGAATTTACATACCTGCTAGGAATTGGCCAAAGTCATGTTCAGACCCGGCCAAATCATAAGAGGCCTGTAAGACCACGGCTGGATTTTTGAAGTCGCGGAGGCGGAGGGAGAGTTGGCCTTTGCCCTGCGAGGCGGATTTCACGAGATTCAGGAGGAGATTTGGTGAGCCTATTCTGAGGGCACTGAAATTGAACCCGTCTTTTGGCTGACTCACATACCCACCTGCAGGACAGAACGAGAATCGGGCGGGTGTTGGCGTTCCAATGGTTTCCAGTGTTAGTAACTCGCCAGAAGCTTGGCTATCTGGACCTTCAAAATCATCGAAGGTGAACCCCTTGATTGTAGAAACTGAGTCGATGACAAGATCGAAGGACCAATAGACCTTGGGCCCGGTAGACCGCACGAATCTAATCTGAGAGTTTCTTACGCCACTTGGGGTTGAAATTGGGCCCATGAACTCAATGATCCGCGCCCCTTGTGAGTTGACGTGGTAGGACCAATGTGAAGAAGTCTGGGCGCTGGCTATCGTGGCCACTAGGGCTAGGAAGCACGATTGAAGATTTGTTGATTTCATGCGGCTCTCGTATTGAGCAATGCCAGCGCCTAACGAATGAAGCTAACCGGCCCCGCCGCGGCTGAATGGCTGAGTGGATCGGTTAGATGGGATTGCCAGGGAGTGAGGACCCGGCCGCTTGCGGCGGGGTCCGAGTTGAGCGAGGGGTTAGGCGGAGATGGCACTTTGTTGCTGGGTGCTTTGAGAAGAAAGCCCCTCACGATGCAGCGATGAGAAAGAAAGAGATTGCGATAACTAAGCATAGAGGAGAGAACAACCAAGTATCCCATGTGGCAAAGGTGGTACCGCGCAGACGTTTGAAGAAGCCAATGAGGCGGAATTCTCCGATAGATCGAAGGAGAAAGACAAACCCAATCGCAATGGTTCCCCAATGAATAGGTGAAGCAAGGGAAAAGGAGAGGAGGATGGACCCATGAAGTAAGGCAACGCAAGCTGCGACAGTTAGAGCCAGAGCCACGGCAACAGTAATGAGGCGTGAGGGTTCGAAAGCAGGTTTGCCATCAACTTCGGGAATCACATTGCGCTTGCCCCAAGGGCCACCAGCAGCCCAATAGATATGTAGGCCGGCTAGGCAGAGCAGGGTGGAGGCGAGGAACACTGGGAGCATGGTTTGGCGCACCTTCGTTGACGCCTAACGAATGAAGCTAACCGGACCCGCCTGCACCGAGGCGATGAGCGGAGCCGAGGAAGCAAAATAATGAGAGAGAGCGGAAGACAATGCAGGCGGGGTCCGAGTTGAGCTAAGGGTTAGACCGCGCCGGAAGGGCAATTCCTTCAGCTGCGGCGCGAATCTCGAGTAGATGACGAGGGAGTGAGTGCAAAGGTTCAAGTGCAAGGGATTGTATTCTGCGTTTGCCAAGGCGTTGATCTAGAACTGCGAGGGACATAACGAGGGGGTCTGAGTCAGATAGGGCCTGCTCGATAGATAGTTCATGAATGAACCGCCAGCAGCTTTGATAGGCGTCCTGGCGGCTCATTTCGCCGTACTCGACAAATTGCGCTTCGTGCTTCTTAGTTGAAGAGGCGGGCGTTTGCCTACCAGCCCTTTCATCAGCCAACTTCAAGTAGTGAGCGCGAGTGCAGAAGTTCGCGATGACATCGCCATCGAGAGTGATCCAGGCATGTCCACAGGAACAATTCCCGTAGGCAGTGCTATGGATGGAGACTCTCTTGCCGAGTGACTCAGCGAACCGGGATTCAATGAGGCTTCGTAATTTGGACCATTGCACGGGTAGGAGTCCCTGGAAGCGGGCTAACGAATGAAGCTAACCGGCCACGCCTGCACCGAGGCGCTGAGCGAAGCCGAGGAAGCGAGAAGTTGAGAGAGAGCGGGAGGCAATGCAGGCGGGGTCCGAGTTGAGCGGAGGGTTAGGCCGGAACACCGAAAAGTTCGTGAATTCTGCTGCGTAGGAGATATGGAGCAAATTCTTGGCTGAACAAAAGGCGGGTGTTTTTCTTCGGGGAGTCGGATGAATCAAGGTACATATACAGGTGATAGCGACCCGAGGGATTTTGCTGAGCGAGGTTTTTGATCTGTTCCATTGAGAAGACCCAGATCAAATCAGAAGACAGGTCAACAAGAGCAACAAGCTGAGCGGGGCAATCCTCTGGAACCCACCAATCTAGGCCTAGTCTCCCCTTACCGCCGCTTGGTTTGGCCTGTTGGTTTGTTTTTACCTGAATGGAGATCGGGCGCTCCAGGAAGGGAGAATAGGCCACGAGATCAACCCCTGAATCGGTGGTGAGCGGGGCTGATTCCACACCGCTTCGCAGGAGCTGAAGCTGAACCAGCAACTCTCCACATTTCCCGATCTGAGCTGTTGTGAGTTTGGGTGAATGATCCATGACGGCCTAACGAATGAAGCTAAGCGGCCGCGCCTGCACCGAGGCGATGAGCGGAGCCGGGATAGCGAGATGCTGAGAGAGAGCGGAAGGCAATGCAGGCGGGGTCCGACTTGAGCGAGGGGTTAGGTGCCGAGAGCGATGCTATGAGTTAGCGTGCACCATATATACCGACCACCTTAATTGTCGAGCGGCCATTATTCGTATAGACGGTCATATTACCCTTGACCCACGAAACTTCGATACTTTCTTGGTCGGGATAATTCTTCAACTCTTCCGGAACAAATGAGCGGCAATAGATTTCTACCTTTGCGCCTTCGCTGACCCATTCCAGTCGACGTTGCCCCTGAAATTCACCCGTTCTGACGCCTTTATCAGACACCAATTTTAGTGTGAGCAATTTTCCGTTGATGCGAAGGTAGCCAATTTTAGTGTCGTAATTGTAAGAAAAAATTATCGGACTTCTGCCCTTGGGATCCTGTCGTTCAAAATCGAAGCAGGTTCCATTCGTGATTTCAGAATTATTGAGAGGCTGGACCTCAAGCTTGGTGGCTTCTACCTGCGAATGCAGTGCCGCTGCAGTTGCCATGCTCAGGATGGGAAGCTGCGGAATCATGGGCACCTAACGGATGGAGCTAACCGGACCCGCCTGCACCGAGGCACTGAACGGAGCCGAGGAAGCGAGTAGCTGAGAGAGAGCGAAAGACAATGCAGGCGGGGTCCGAGTTGAGCTGAGGGTTAGGCGTGTGACGAAAAGATGAAATGTTTGAGTAAATAGATTATTGCCGGAAGCCAAAGGAAGAGAGAGATGAGGCATAAGCCCAAACCCGCATAAATAGCTCCACTTCCACGATGGGTTACTAGTGGTGCGCCTCTGTTAGGCCTTAGACGGATCTCTCGTTTGATAATTGCCTTCATACCGACTACGAACAAAGTAATTCCAACCGCGCAACCGAGAAGCGCAAATCCAGGTGTAGGTGGGCTGGTGCTTGGAGTGTAGAGCATGACGCCTAACTTTGAATTGGACGACTGGGGTGGGGGTGGGGGGAGGACGCCTAGGTCGGGGGTGGGGTGGGGGGTGGGGAGGTTGTGCTTAGGGGAATGGGCGTACTGGGAGAGGGGCTTGACGGGCGAAAAAAAGGCGATAGATTGAGCCCAGTTCAGCGTGTTCGAGTCGAGGTTCTGAAGTCAGGTTAGCGCAATAGGCGGCTTGGGGCGATCGGAGCGGATGCCATGCTCGAGGTGAATAGGCAGACCGGTGAAGGGCGGAACGCGGGGACTGCGACACCGCCGCCCCGGTTCCTGGATCAGCTGCGGGACAGCCTGAGGGTCCGGCATTACAGCCTGCGGACGGAGGACGCTTATGTGGATTGGGTGCGGCGCTTCATCCTCTTTCACGGCAAGCGTCATCCGAAGGACATGGGGGCGTCCGAAGTCCAGGCGTTTCTGAATCACCTGGCGGTGGACCGGGGCGTGTCACCGTCGACGCAGAACCAGGCGAAGGCGGCCCTGCTCTTCCTCTACCGGAACCTGCTGGAGGTGGACCTCCCATGGCTGTCCGAGGTCATCCAGGCCAAGCGCCAGTCGCGGCTGCCCGTGGTGCTCACACCGGGGGAAGTGCGGGCTTTGTTCGACCAGATGGAGGGCGGGATGGCCCTGCTGGCGCAGGTGCTGTACGGGACCGGACTGCGGTTGATGGAAGGGCTGCGACTGCGGGTGAAGGACCTGGAGTTCGAGCGGCGGGAGATCGTGGTGCGCGACGGGAAGGGGGGCAAGGACCGGGTCACCATGCTCCCGGATCGTCTGGCTGGCCCGCTCCGGGCCCATCTGGACCGGGTGCGCGCCTTGCATGAACGGGATCTGGCGGAGGGGTTCGGGGAGGTCGCCTTGCCGGATGCGCTGGGGCTCAAGGCCCCCTTCGCGGCGCGGGCTTGGGGTTGGCAGTGGGTCTTTCCGTCGGCCCAGCGTTCGGCGGATCCCCGCTCGGACGCCTTCTTCCGGCATCACCTCCATCCAGAGAGCGTGCAGAAGGCCGTCCGGCTGGCCGGCCGGGCCGCGGAGCTGGTGAAGCCCGTCACGCCGCACGTGCTGCGCCACAGCTTCGCGACCCACCTGCTTGCATCTGGCCACGACATCCGCACCGTGCAGGAGCTGCTGGGGCACAAGGACGTGGCCACCACCATGATCTACACCCATGTGCTGAACCGTGGCGGCCGCGGCGTGCCCAGCCCGCTGGATGGGCTGTGAAGAAGCCTTCCGTGGTGAGCTGAAATGGCTTTTCTGATTATCGGCGGATCTCAGCCAGAAAAGCAGGAACACAGAAGGCACAGAAGCGCCCGTTGGGCGCACACAGAGGGCGCAGAAGGGGCCGGGCTCACCGCGGACATCCCTCCTCGGGCGGCGGCTCCGGGCGGCTTCCAGGGGCCGCCGTGGCCGCCGCCCGCGAAGCAGGCCGCGCGAAGCGCGACCTGGGTCCGGAGGCCCGGATGTCCTGGCTGGAGCGCCAGGTGCATGGTCCTTTCCTCCGCTTTCCTCGGCTCCTCCGCAAACCTCCGCTTATGGACGTCTTTTCTGCGCTCATCTGCGGTTTCAGACTTTCAGGCGGAGGCTCGCCGATAAGCAAAAAAGCTTTTTTGCCACCGATTTCAGTGATTTCATGCTCAGCGCAGAATGGGCTCGTGGAGGGTCCCAGGGCCGCGCCGCTTCGGGAGCGTGGCCCTCGCACCCTCCGTGACTTCCGGCAATTCTGGAAGCCGCCTCCGGCGGGCCCCTGCCGAATCAGCCGAGGCCCAATCACCGTCATCACCGTGCATCAGTGGCTGAAAAGCCTGTCTCTGAAAACCAGCCAAGCCGAAATCAGTGGCTGAATGGATCGTTTAGGAGCTCTGCGGCGGTACGATCGGGCCATGCACATCTCCCATCTAAGATTCCGGCAGCTGGTGGACGAGGCGCTGGGGCTCGTGCCGGAGGAGTTCCGGCCGTACCTCGAAGGTGTGGCGATCGTCCTCGAGGACTGGGCACCCGATGCGCTGCTGGACGACTTGGGCGTGCCCGAGGACGAGACGCTCTATGGCCTCTACTCGGGGCGGGCCCTGACGGAGGGGCGGGCGGAATCCGGCGACCTGCCACCCCGCATCACCCTCTACCGCGGGCCCTTGCTGGAGGACTGCCGGGACGAGGACGACCTGCGGGAGGAGATCGCCACCACCGTCATCCACGAGATCGCCCACCACTTCGGCATCAGCGAACAACGCCTAAGGGAGCTGGGCTGGGCCTAGGCTGGTTCTGCCTGAAGGTGGCTGGATCAGCAGAGCCTCTTGGAGATAGCTGAAAGGGCTGGGGGCGGGCTGTTTTTTCCCTCCCGCAGCCATTCCCATCCTCCGATAAACTGATTCATTGGGCTGAAACGTGCCTGGAAGCCCGGAGTGCTGATGCTGAAACGCCTGTGGTCGACCTTCAAGGGCAGCGTCGCCGGCTCCGTGCTGGCGGCCAATGCCGTGGCCATCTTCTCGGGCATGATCCCCCTGGCCCTGCTGAAGCTGGCCTTGCCGGTCGGCGCCGTCCGCCGGGGCGCGGACCGGGCGCTGAATGCCCTGGCGGAGGGCTGGATCGCCGTGAACGGCTGGTGGATGGCCGTGGTGCACCGCATCCGTTGGGATGTGCGGGGCCTGGAAGGCCTGCGGCGCAAGGGCTGGTACCTGGTGAGCAGCAACCACCAGAGCTGGGTGGACATCCTGGTGCTGCAGAAGGTCTTCCACCGCAAGGTGCCTTTCCTGAAGTTCTTCCTCAAGCGCCAGCTGCTCTACGTGCCCGTGATGGGTTTGGCCTGGTGGGCCCTGGACTTCCCTTTCATGCGCCGCCGCAGCGGCAGCCGGTCGAAGGACCTCGCCACGGCGCGCCGGGCCTGCGAGAAGTTCCGGCAGATCCCCACGTCGGTGATGAACTTCCTGGAGGGCACGCGCTTCAGCCCCGCGAAGAAGGAGGCCCAGCAGTCGCCCTACCGGCATCTGCTGAAGCCCAAGGTGGGCGGCCTGGCTACGGCGCTGAGCGCCATGGGCGAGCGCTTCGACGCCCTGCTCGACGTCACCATCGTCTACCCCGAGGGCGTGCCCAGCTTCTGGGACTTCCTTTCCGGCAAGGTGAAGCAGGTGGTGGTGCGGGTGCGAGAATTGGAGATCCCCAAGGAGCTGCTGGGGGGCGATTACGAGGGCGACCCTGCCTTCCGGGCCCGCATGCAGGCCTGGCTGCACGAGATCTGGACGGAGAAGGACCACAGGATCGAGGAGATCGTCCTGGGCCTCGGTTGATGCAGAAAGGGCGCCATCCGGCGCCCTTTCTGCATCGCGGGATTTCGTCCCGGACCTACCCGTTCACCTTCACGAACTGCTCCATGAAGTCCACCAGGGTCTTCACGTTGTCCACGGTGACGGCGTTGTAGGTGCTGACGCGGATGCCGCCGATGTCGCGGTAGCCCTTCAGGCCCACCATGCCGGCCTTCTTGGCCTCCTTCACGAACTGGTCGTCCAGCTCGGGGGTGGGCAGGAAGAAGTCCACGTTCATGACGCTGCGGTGGGCCTTCTCGGTGACGAAGCCGCGGTAGAAGCCGCTGTGCTTGTCGATGCAGCCGTAGAGCAGTTCGGCCTTCTTCAGGTTGTTGGCTTCGATGGCCTTCAGGCCGCCGATGCTCTTGTTGTAGGCGAGCACGTTGCGCAGGATGTAGATGCCGAAGGTGGGCGGGGTGTTGTAGAGGCTGTTCTTCTCGGCGTGGATCTTGTAGCGCAGGTAGCTGGGCAGGTCCTGGGCTTCGCACATCTCGAGGAAGTCCTCGCGGATGATGGTGAGCGTGACGCCGCTGGGGCCGAGGTTCTTCTGGGCGCCGCCGTAGATGAGGCCGAAGGGGCTCACATCAAACGGGCGCCACATGATGTCGCTGCTCATGTCGCAGACATAGGGCACGTCGCCCACCTTGGGGAACTCGTGCCACTGGGTGCCTTCCACAGTGTTGTTCGACGTGAAGTGCACGAAGGCGCTGTCGGGGCCGACCTTGATCTCATCGGCGTGGGGCAGGCGGCTGTACTTCAGCTCCTTGGTGCTGGCGGCGATGCGGACGTTGTCGCCGCCCACGAGCTTGGCTTCCTTGGTGGCCTTCTCCGCCCAGTTGCCGGTGTTGATGTAGTCGGCCTTCCGGCCGCCGCGCAGCAGGTTCAGGGGGATCATGCCGAAGCTGAGGTGGGCGCCGCCCTGGAGCAGCAGGACCGTGTAGTTGGAGGGCAGCCCCATCAGCTCCTTGGTGAGGGCGATGGCCTCCTCGTGCACCGCGTCGTACTCCTTCGACCGGTGGCTGACTTCCATGACGGACATGCCGGTGCCTGCGAAGTCCAGCAGCTCGTCCTGCGCGCGCTCCAGCGCGGGCAGGGGCAGCCCCGCGGGGCCAGCGTAAAAGTTGATCACACGATGGGTCATGGGGGATCTCCTCACGCTTTGAAGTCTGACAGGATGGCCACCACCTCGTCGCCGATGCGGCCGAGGTTCTCTTTGGAGCTGGCGCCGAGGTGGGGGGCCATGAACACGTTGGGGGCGTGGAGCAGGGGGCAGTCGGCCGGGGGCGGGTCGCTGGGCCACACGTCCGTGCCATAGGCCCGCACCTTGCCGCTGTGGAGCGCGGCGGCGAGGTCGGCATCCACCACGCACTTGCCGCGGCCGGTGTTGATGAGGACGACGCCGTCCTTCACCTTGGCGAGGAAGGCAGCGTTGATCATGCCCCGGGTCTCGTCCGTGAGGGGCGTGTGGATGCTGATGAAGTCAGCCTTGGCGGCCAGCTCATCGAGGCTCACCATCGTCGCGATGGGGTGCGCCTTGAGGAAGGGATCGAAGGCGATCACCTCCATGCCGAAGGCCTGGGCGCGCTTGGCCACCTCGGTGGCGATGTTCCCGGCGCCGATGAGGCCCAGGGTCTTCTTGAAGAGCTCCGTCCGCTTCAGCTCGCTCTTGAGGAACTTCCCTTCCTTCATGGAGGTGTGGGCCTCGATCAGGCGGGCGGGGATGGCGACCATGAAGGCCATGGCCATTTCCGCCACGGCCACACTGCTGGCCCTGGGCGTGTTCATGGCCTTGACGCCCCGTTCGGCGCAGAGCTTCTTGTCCACGTTGTCCATGCCCACGCCGCCGCGGATGACGAGCTTGAGGGCGGGGGCCTGGGCCAGGAGGTCAGCGTTCACCTTGGTCTTGGACCGGACCAGGAGGACGTTGGCCCGGTCGAGGGTGGCCATGTCGGAGCTGGTGGTTCCGAAGGGCGTGAGGCGCTCCGGCAGCTTGGCGTCGAAGGCTTCGGCAATGAGGATGTGCATGGACACTCCAGCGGGGCGTTGCGGGTCTAAACAAACAAGCAAGGAATTGAAACCGCAGATGTCGCAGATAAAAGATCTCTTCTGTTTTTCATCTGCGAAATCTGCGTCATCTGCGGTTAATCCTTTAATGTTTTTCGTGTTGCCAGAATCAGCCTTCGTACATCCGGACCAGCAGGCCGGAGCGCAGCTTGGGTTCGAACCAGGTGGACTTGGGGGGCATCACTTCGCCGGCATCGGCCACGCTCATGAGCTGCGTGAGCGAGGTGGGATACACCGAGAAGGCCACGGCGTAGCCTTCCTTCACGCGGCGCTCCAGCTCGTCCATGCCGCGGATGCCGCCCACGAAGTCGATGCGGGTGTTGGTGCGGGGATCGTCGATGCCGAGGATCGGGTCGAGCAGGTTCTCCTGGAGGATGCTGACATCCAGGCCGCGCACCGGATCACTGGCGGGGTAGGTGCCGGGCTTGGCCTTCAGCTCGTACCATGTGCCGCCGAGATACATGCCGAAGGTGGTGGGGGCCTGGGCCGCGCGGTGCGGCGAGACGGCCACGTCGAACGTCTCCTTTACCTTGGCGAGGAAGGCCTCGGGGCTGTGGCCGTTGAGGTCCTTCACCACCCGGTTGTAGTCCATGATCTTCAGCTGGTTGTGGGGGAAGACCACGGCCATGAAGCTTTCGAAGGATTCGTCGCCCGTGGCGGCCGCCCCGGCGGCGGCGCGGCGGGCCTGGCCGTAGCGGATGGCGGCGGCGGTGCGGTGGTGGCCATCGGCGATGTAGAGGGCCGGCACGCCATTGAAGAGGTTCACCAGCTCGTAGATCACCGTCTCGCCGGTGACGACCCACACGGTGTGGCCGATGCCGTCCGGCGTGACCACGTCATAGACCGGCGGCAGCTTCCGGATGTCATCGACGATGTGATCGATGTAGGGCACGGCCCGGTAGGTGAGGAAGACCGGCTCGGCGTTGGCGTTCTGCTCGGTGATGTGCCGGGTGCGGTCATCTTCCTTGTCCTTGCGGGTGAACTCGTGGCGCTTGATGAGGCCCGTCTCGTACTCCTGCACGGAGCAGAGGCCCACCAGGCCCGCCTGGACATGGTCGCCCATGCGCTGCTGGTAGACGTAGAGGGAGGGGAGGCCTTCGTGCATGAGCGTGCCCGTCTCGATCATGCGCATGAGGTTCGCCACGCCCTTGGCGTACACCTCGTCGGCGTGGACGTCCGTGCCCGCGGGGAGGTCGATTTCGGGCCGGCCCACGTGGAGGAAGGAGTGGGGGTTTCCCTTGGCCAGTTCGGCGGCCTCCTGGGTGTTCACCACGTCGTAGGGCACGGCGGCCACCTGGGCCGCAAGCTCGGGCCGGGGGCGGTAGGCGCGGAAGGGCTTCAGCTGGGACATGGACACCTGCCTGGAAAGGGCCCCCGTGGGGCCGCACACACGCGCCATTATTCCCCGGCGGGTGCCCTTTGGTGGGCCCGTCTATCCGGTTTTGACGAAAGTCCCAGACTTGGGGCCTGGATGGCGCGATCTGTCAAATTCCGGACTGGACCGCAGACGGGTCGGTGCCGGGACTGGCTTCCGGGGTGGCTGCAGGATTGGGCCCCAGCGAGTCGGTGATCAGGGCCACGTTCAGCAGGAGCTCGGTAAGCGGGAGGTCCATGGTCCGCTCGACTCGGCAGGTCTCGACGAACTCGATGTCCGGATGGTCCCAGGTGAGGATCTCGTAGGCCGCGGGGAACCCCTCCTGGTTGCGGTAGGCGGCGTGGATCACCTCGCCCCGGTGCAGGTAGAGGTGGCCCAGGCCGGCTTCGGATTTCACCGTGAGGGTGCAGGACTTCTGCTCCCAGGCCAGAAGCTGGAGGATGCTGCCGAGGCTCAGGCCGCGGATCAGCCCCACGGGTTCGGCCTGGACCGCCGTGCGGATCACCTCCATCAGGAAACCCAGGCGGAGCGGCTTGCTGAGGATGCGGACCGCCCCCAGGTCCAGGGGGGTGTTCAGATGCTGGGTCTCGTCGAGGCCGGTCATGACGATCACGGGGATCTGCGGGTAGAGCCGCCCCACTTTGGTGATGAGGTTGAAGCCATCCATGACGGGCATGTCGAGGTCCGTGACCAGCACGTGGACGGCTTCATGTTTGAGCACGTCCAGCGCCTCGTGGCCATTCTGGGCCGAGAGGATCCGGAAGCCCTGCAGGCCCTTCAGCCCAGCCCGGTAGAGGCTGAGGGTGGCCCGGTCGTCCTCCACCACGAGCAGAGTCCGGGAGGGGGCCTCGAAGTTGGGCAGGGGGCGGGAGCGGGGGGAGGCGTTCATGGGATGCCTCCGAGAATACCGTCAGTGGGCTTCCCCTTTTGGGATTTTACGCGCCGGGGTGGGTTCTTTCGCCAAAATCGCCAGGGCTTCGGCGGCGTCCCGGGGGTGCCGGGCCTCCCAGTCCAGCACCCAGGGGGGCAGCTCTGCGTCCTCGTAGTCCCGCACCTTGCGATGCCAGCTCACGAGGGACTGCACCATGGCCTCGTGGAGGTTCTCCGCCTTGGGGGGGATGTGGCCCTCCCAGATGGGCTCGTGGAAGTAGGTGCGCAGGGTGGCCTCGGCAGGCTTGCCCCACACGGCGTAGGTGCGGTCGAGCGGGCCGCCGATGGGCTTCTGGTTGAGGTTCTCCCCATAAAGGTAATAGAACACGGCGTCGCCATCGCTCCAGTGGCGCAGCACGCCGAAGGCGCCCTTCAGCAGCAGGTCCTGGAGGGCGAGGTCCACGGGCTTGTCCGTGCGGAAGTCCCAGGGGCCCACATGGGCGTGGGCCACGCTGGGATAGCCAACCTCGGTGATCATCACGGGCTTGGGCCCCTTGGCGTCGGCGAAGCGGGCCGAGAGCGTGCGGGCCTTGTAGACGATCCACCACCAGGCGTCGCGGATCTGGATGGGCGTGGGGTATTCGTCGTACTTGGCGATGGGATCGTAGGTGTTGATGCCGATGACATCCAGGCAGTCGCCGAAGGTGAAGCTGTCGTGGCTATCGAAGTTCACGCTGTAGACCAGCTTGCCCTTGAAGACCTTGCGCACCTCGGCGGCGAGCGTCCGCCAGTGGTCGGGAAAGGCATGGGTGGAGGCCATCTCGGTGCCGAGGCTGTACCACTCCACGCCGCCCTCCTGGGCCAGGGTCGCCAGGCGCACGTTGAAGTCCGTGTAATTGCGCCACCAGAGGTCCCAGTCTGAGGGCTCGATGTTGCCGCGCCACCAGTCGGCGTTGTCCGCCTCGTCCCGCAGGTTGATGGTGGGGAAGAACATCATGCGCAGGCCGCGCACCTTGGCCTGGTGGAAGGTGCGCCGCAGGCTCTCTTCCGTGGGGCTGGACGTGGGATGGCGGCGGATCTCGGTGCTGTGGCCCGTGTCCATGCGGTAGATGGCCTGGAGGCTCACGCAGGTGGCGCCGGTCGCCGCGATGCGATCCAGTTCCTCCCCGTAGTCGTAGTCCGGCACCCCGGCGTAGAGTCCCAGCACCATGCCGCGCGGCTGGGGCACCAGGGCCTTCCGCTGCGAGCGGCGGATGACCCAGAGGGCGAGGGGCAGGGCCAGGACGGCCATCAGGGCGAGGATGCGACGGGGCATGAAGACTCCGGCTTCCAGGTTAGCGGGGGGCATGGCGTCTGGAGCTATGTCCGCTCGACCCGTACCTGCACGATCCTCGTGCCTTCCATCTTCAGCACCGTGAGGCGGGCGCCTTCCACGTTCACGGATTCCTGGGGACGGGGCACGCGGCCGAGGCGGGCGAGGACCAGGCCGGCCAGGGTGTCGAAACCATCCCGCTCCCAGGTGAGACCCAGGCGCTGGGCCACGTCCTCCACATGGGCCTGACCGGAGACCAGGTAGACACCGGGGGACTGCACCACCAGGCCGGCGGGAGCCTCGTGCTCATCCTGGATCTCGCCAAAGACCTCCTCCAGCAGGTCCTCCATGGTGGCCAGGCCGGAGAGGCCGCCGAACTCGTCCACCACGATGGCGAGCTGGGTGCGGGTACGCTGCATTTCGCGGAGCAGGTCCATGACCGGCTTGCTCTCGGGCACGAAGCGGGGGGGCTTCATGAGCGCAGACAGCGGGGGATGCTCGCCGTCAGGAAGCTGGATGAGGTCCTTGAGCAGCAGCACGCCGCGGATGTGGTCGATGCCACCCTCGTAGACAGGCAGCCGCGAATGGCGGGTCTGGGTGAAGGCCTGCCAGGCTTCCGGAATGGTGGCATCCAGGGGGAGTGCCGCGATGCGGGGGCGGGGGGTCATCACCTCGCGCACCAGGGTGTCACCGAAGGTCACGACGTTCCGGATGAGCTCCCGGTCTCCGGCCTCCAGGATGCCCTCGGCCTCGCCTTCCTCCAGCAGGGCGGTGACGGCCTCCTCGGTGGCGTCCTCAGGCTCGGCGTCCTTCGCGCGTTCCTGGGAACGCCGGTCGATGAGCCGGGCCACGGGTTCCACCAGAGGTCCAAGAAGGGGCTGGATGGGCGAATAGAGAGGGAAGAGGCGGATCAGCCAACGACCTGGATCGCCGGACGTGAGGAGGGCGGGCAGGGCCAGGTCCAGCCCCCAGAGTCCCACCAGCACCAGGAAGCCGAGGCTCCAACCGCCGCCGGGGAGGGCGAGGCGGAAGGGCCAGAGCAGGCCCAGGAGGACCAGCAGGAGGGCCTTGTTCCAGAATTCGAGGCCCATGCCCAGGGCGCGGGGCCGCTCCAGCAGCGTCGCCAGGCGCGCATCCCGGATGGCGCCCTCTTCGAGGAGCCGCCGGCGCTGCAGCGAGGGCAGGGCGTGGAACGCCGAGAGCAGAGCCGTGATCCCGATCCGGTAGAGGAGCAAGGCCAGGGCGGCGAGGAGAAGCCAGGATGGGGGGGCGTTGCCGCCAGGATCAGCCATTGTTCCATTCATCTTAGATTCATTAGGTTATCCCGGGATGAAAAAGCGGAACACAGAGGACGCAGACGCCCACAGAGGACGCAGAGAAAAGCGCTGAAAAGGGGAGCACCCCCAGGACACTCGTGGCCGATAGGGCTTCGGAATCATGAAGGTTCTCGACCACCGTCATGCAGCAATTCTCTGCGTCCTCTGTTGCTCTCTGTGCCCTCTGTGTTCCTGCCGTTTAAGAGGTCCAGAAGCAGGTCACCTCAAGGATGTTCCTGCCTCGCCAGGATCTGTCGGGCCACCGCGGCCTTCGCCCGCGGGCTGAGGTGCAGCTTCCGTCGTTCGGCTTCGCGAAAGTATTCCTCCGGGTCGCGGCACAGACCGTCAGGCGTGGGAGGCAGTCCCTTGCGGGCCCGGGCGGCGTTCAGGAAACCGTAGGGTTCCTTCGCCAATTCGGGGCTTTGGAGGAAGTGGCGGAAGGTCCACCAGCCGCCCAGCACGAACCAGACGCCCAGCACGGCCACGGCCCGGTGCTGGAGTCGGCGCATGAGGTCCGGCGACTTCCGCACCTTCTGCCACCAGACGCCGGCGGTGAGGGTCAGGGCGATGAGGGTCGCCGTCATCAGCAGGGTGCCCGTCCAGCCCAGGCTGCCCCAGCCCCAGCCGGTGAGGGCGATGACCGCGGGGGCCAGCAGCACGCTGAAGATCAGGTTGAGGTGGAGCATGTAGAGCAGCAGCGATTCCCGGCTGGCGGCATCGATGGGGTTGGGGCCCTTCCAGCGGGGGCGGAGCAGGTCTACCGCGCCCATGACCGTGCCGCCGAGGAGGATCCAGCCCAGGCGGGCGGCCACACTGGGCAGGGTGGTGTTGGAGATGGCTCCGAGCTCGCTGTAGGTGAAGGCGCCGGAGCGGCTGTGCAGCAGCCATACGCCGTTCTCCTGGAGCCAGGTGCCGCCCCAGAGCCAGGCGTGCTGGGCCGAGGCGCCCCAGGTCAGCAGGAAGGCGCCGACGACCGCAAGCCCGGCGAGGAAGCGGGCTTCGCTCCAGCGGGCCTTCCCATCGGCGACCTCGACGCGGAAGTGCCGGTACAGCCCTCCCAGGAAGGCGCCAAAAGCCGGGAAGGCGATCCAGGGGAACAGCGGGAACAGGGCCTGCACGCCGCGGTCGGCATTGCCGTTGAAGAGCCCGCGGATGGGCAGCCACATGCCGTCCGCCACGCCCGTGGCCCAGAGGTGGGGCGCGATCACCGGCACGAATACGGCGATCGCCAGGGCGAGGGCAGTGAAGATCCGCGGGTTCCGCACCAGGCGAGCGAGCAACTGGAGGATGAGCAAGGAGAAGACGATGCACTGGAGCACGTCGATCTTGAACAGCTCCCGGGCCTTCTGCGTGGTGTTGAGCACCGTCCAGTCCGCGGCCGTGAGGCCCGGTGCGTGCAAGGCATAGGCGCAGAGCAGGATGAAGCCCAGGCGCCGGGCCGTATCGGGCCAGAAGGGCCGCAGCGTGCCATCCGTCCGGAAGGTGGAGATCGCCAGACTGTAGCCCGCGGCCATGGTGAAGCTGGGCGCCACCAGGCCGTTGAGGTAGTTCAGCCAGTCGGGACGCAACCCAGCGTGCAGCCACACATTCACCGCATGCACTTCGATCATCACGATCACCGCCCAGCCCCGCAGCTGGTCGATCCAGTCGCAGCGCTTGGAGGGCGTCAGGTCATTCCAGAGAGACATCGCATCTTCCTCATTTGGCATTCAAGGAACGCTTCGGTTGTTCGACCAGATCTCGAAAGAAAAACACTCGCCGAGATCGTAGGAGGAAACGGAGGTCCACTGAAAAAGCATGCCATGACTGATCTTGAAAAGTGTTTAACCGCAGATGTCGCAGATTTGCGCAGATGAAAAGCCCTGGGCTCACCCATCTGCGTCATCTGCGACATCTGTGGTTTCTACTTTTCCATTGATCGTGTTTAGGTGGCCTGCTTCCGCATCACGCTGTGCTTCTTGCCGTAGAGGAAGTAGATGATGAAGCCGATGGCCAGCCAGGTGATGAGCCGCCACCAGTTCGCCACGGGCAGGGAGAACATGAGCATGAGGCAGCTGAGGACGCCCATGACCGGCACGACGGGCACCCAGGGGCAGCGGAAGGGCCGCTCGGCATCGGGGTACTTCTTCCGCATGATGAGCACCGCGGCGCAGACGATGACGAAGGCCAGCAGGGTGCCGATGTTGGCCAGGTGCAGCAGGGCATCGATCGGCAGGAAGCCCGCCAGAATGCCCACGAAACAGCCGACGAGGATGGTGGACTTCCAGGGCGTGCGGAACTTCGGATGCACGTCGCCGAAGGTGGCCTTGGGCAGCAGGCCGTCCCGGGCCATGGCGAGGAACACGCGGGGGCCGCTCAGCATCATGACCAGCAGCACGGAGGTGATGCCCGCCACACCGGCGGTGGCGATGAGGCCCTCGGCCCAGCCCAGGCCCTTCTGGCTGAAGGCGATGGAGACCGGCGCGTTGATGTCGAGCTGGTCGTACTTGACCATGCCCGTGAGCACGGCCACCACGGCGATGTAGAGCACCGTGCAGACCACCAGGGAGACGATGATGCCGATAGGTACGTCGCGCTGGGGATTCTTGGCCTCCTCGGTGTGGGTGGAGACCGAATCGAAGCCGATGTAGGCGAAGAAGATGATGGCCGCGCCGGCCATGGTGCCGATGGGCGCGCCGCCGCCGTCCACCTGGCCCGCCACGTGGTGGCCGAAGAAGCTGATGCCCGTCCAGCCGAAGGGGGCGAAGGGATGCCAGTTGGTGGTGTTGATGAAGAAGGCGCCGACGCCGATGACGAACAGCACGGCCGCAACCTTGATGGCCACCATGGCCGCGTTGAAGTTGGCGCTTTCGTGGATGCCCTTCACCAGCACGGCGGTGACCAGGGCCACGATGAGGAGGGCGGGCAGGTTCATGAAGGCGCCCGTGGACGCGAAGTGGCCCGTGAGGGGGTCGTACTTCCAGGGGGATTCGCTCACCAGCTTGGGCACATGGATGCCGATCTTGCTGATGGCGCTCTGGAAGTAGGCCGACCAGCCCGTGGCCACGGCCGCACTGGAGACGCCGTATTCGAGGATGAGATCCCAGCCGATGATCCAGGCGAACAGCTCGCCCAGGGTGGCGTAGGCGTAGGTGTAGGCCGACCCGGCCACAGGCACCATGGCGGCGAATTCCGCATAGCACAAGGCCGCGAAGATGCAGGTGATGCCGGCGATGACGTAGGAGAGCATCAGGGAGGGACCAGCGATGTTGTGGGCGGCGGCGCCCGTGGCGACGAAGATGCCGGCGCCGATGATGGCCCCCACGCCCAGAGCGGTGAGCTGCACGGGGCCGAGGATGCGGCGGAGGCGGTTCTCGCCCCTGGCCTCCTCGAGGAGGAGGGCCAGGGGCTTCCGCGCAAAAATCTGGGAGGCGGGACGTGGATCGTTCGACATGAACAAGACTCCATACGATCCGGGTTCGTGAACCCGGAAGGGGATTCCAGGGGATGGTGCGCCAGGGGCTTCCGGCGATGCTACCACCAGGGGCCGGGGCTATGATGGCCGATGCTTCCGGCTGGTTCCCTTCCCCGCCTCGCGGCGGCCCGTGGTTATCTGCTCCTCTGCCGGGGCTGCCTGGGCCGCGTGGGAGAAGGCGCGGAGGCGGGGCTTTGCGCCCGCTGCTGGGAGGGCCTGCTGCCATTGCCCGAGGGGCGCTGTGCCTGCTGTGCCCTGCTGCATGCGGAAACGGACTGTCCCGAGGCCGTGGCCTGGGAGCACGGGGATGCCCTCTGGGACTACCACGGCGGCCGGCCACCCCTGGGCGCGCTCCTGTTGCCCGGCATCAAGCAGGGCGAAACGGGGTGGCGGGCGGCCCTCCTCCGGCGCTTGGCCCAGGCCCCGCTGCCGGACTGGGCCTCGGAGGTGGACCTGGTGACCTCGGCGCCGAGTGCCTGGCCGCGCCGCCTGCTGCGAGGGTTCGACCTGGGGGCCGAAGCCGGCCGGGCCGTGGCCGACCGGGTTGGCCGGCCGTTCGAGTCCCTGTTGACCAAGGCCTGGTTCAGCGGCCGTCAGGCCGCACGCACCGAAAGCGCCCGCCGCCGCCTCCCCCGGAAGGCCATCACCTTGCGGCCAGGCCTCGGGTTGGAAGGAACCGTGCTGCTCGTGGACGATGTGTGGACGACCGGCACCACCCTGCTTCGCTGTGCCCAGGCCCTGAAGGAGGGCGGTGCGGCTGAGGTGCGGGTGCTGACGCTGTTCCGGGCACTGTAGGGAAGCAGACTCCGGAGCGCTTTAGCTGAGCGCCTGCCTCATGGGCACGGCGCTTCCGGCGGCGCGCAGGTAGGACGCGGGCCAGGGAACGTCCACGCCCAGGGCCTGGGCGGCATGCAGGGGCCAGCGGGGGTCGCGGAGGAGTTCCCGACCCAGCAGAATCATGTCGGCGGATTCCTCAGTCAGGATCTGCTCGGCCTGCTCGGCACCGGTGATGAGGCCCACGGCGCCCGTGAGGAGGCCCGCTTCGGCGCGGATCCGGGCGGCGAAGGGCACCTGATAGCCGGGGCCCAGGGGGATGTTGGCGCGGGGTACCAGGCCACCGGAGGAGCAGTCCACCAGGTCCACGCCCAGGTCCTTCAGCTCCTTCGCCAAGGTCACGGACTCGTCCAGAGTCCAGCCGCCCTCCACCCAATCCGTGGCGGAGATCCGCGCGAAGAGGGGCAGCTCCTCGGGCAGGATGTTGCGCAAGGCGCCCACCACCTCGCGGACCAGGCGGGTCCGGTTCTCGAAGGAGCCGCCATATGCGTCGGTGCGGTGGTTCGACAGGGGCGACAGGAACTGGTGCAGCAGGTACCCGTGGGCGGCGTGGACCTCGATGACCCGGAAGCCCGCGGCCACGGCACGGCGCGCCGCGTCCATGAAGGCTTCGATGATGGCCAGGATCCCGGGCTCATCCAGGGCCGTGGGCACAGTCCAGCCGGCATCGAAGGGCAGGGCGCTGGGCGCCTCGGGCGTCCAGCCGCCCGAGGCCGGGGGGAGGCTCCCGCTGCCCTTCCAGGGGGCCGGGTTCGAGGCCTTGCGGCCCGCGTGGGCCAGTTGGATGCCCGGCACGGCGCCCTGGGAGGCGATGAAATGGACGATGCGGGCCAGCACTTCGGCCTGGTCATCGTCCCAGAGGCCCAGATCATCCGGGCTGATGCGCCCTTCCGGGACCACGGCGGTAGCCTCGGTGAACACCAGGCCCGCGCCCCCCTGGGCCAGGCCGCCCAGGTGGACCAGGTGCCAGTCGTTGGCCAATCCATCCTGGGCTTGGTACTGGCACATGGGCGAGACGGCAATGCGGTTGGGAAGTGTGAGGCCGCGGAGGGGAAGGGGCTGGAAAAGACGGGACATGGGCACTCCTGGAACCACGAGCGTAGCTGAATCGGGAGGGGCCCGAAGACCCCTCCCGGGGTGCGTTGCCTACACGTGAAGTGCCTTGCGCACCTCTGCTTCCAGCACCCCCTCCCGGATCTCCGCCAGGTCGTAGCGGACGCGGGTCATGGGTTTGGTGACCTTGAGGATGCGGGTGAGGTCGATGGGGGTGCCGCTGAGCACCACGTCACAGGGGGTGGCCTCGATGGTGGCCTGCAGGTCCTTCACCTGCTGCTCGCCGTAGCCCATGGCGGGCAGGATGCCCTGAGCGTTGGGGTACTTGCGGTAGGTGGCGGCGATGGAGGCCACGGCGTAGGGCGTGGGATCCACGATCTCGTGCGCGCCCATGGCCTTGGCGGCGACCACGCCGGCGCCGTAGGTCATGGAGCCGTGGGTGAGCGTGGGGCCGTCCTCGATGACCAGGGCCCGCTTGCCCTTCACCATCTCCGGCTTGTCGCAGCTCACGGGGCTGTTCGCGCGGATGACGCGGGCCTTGGGGTTCACCAGGGCCGCGTTGGCCTCGATGGCCTTGATGTCGGCTTCCTTGGCGCTGTCGCACTTGTTGATGAGGATGATGTCGGCCATGCGGAAGTTGGCTTCGCCGGGGTGATAGGCCATCTCGTGGCCGGAGCGCAGGGGATCGGCGATGCAGAGGTGCAGGTCGCTCTTGTAGAAGGGCAAATCGTTGTTGCCGCCGTCCCAGAGGATGACGTCGGCCTCCTGTTCGGCGCTGCGGATGATCTGTTCATAGTCCACGCCGGCGTAGACCACGAAGCCGTTGTCAATGTGCGGTTCGTACTCCTCGCGCTCCTCGATGGTGCATGCGTGCTTGTCCAGGTCGCTGTAGTCCGCGAAGCGCTGGCAGGCCTGCTTGGCCAGGTCGCCGTAGGGCATGGGGTGGCGGATGGCCACGACCTTCTTGCCGAGCTTCTTGAGGATGTTGCTGATGTAGCGGGTGGTCTGGCTCTTGCCGGCGCCCGTGCGCACGGCCGTGATCCCGATGACGGGTTTGGTGGACTGGATCATGGTCTTGTCCGCGCCCAGCAGCTCGAAGTCGCAGCCATGGGCGATGCAAAGGCTGGCCAGATGCATGACGGTGGCGTGGGGCACATCGGAATACGAGAACACCGCGGCGTCGATCCGTTCTCGCCGGATGAGGTTTACCAACTCCGATTCGTCGAAGATGGGGATGCCTTCCGGATAGAGCTTTCCGGCGAGCACGGCCGGGTAGCGGCGACCGGCGATGTCCGGGATCTGGGTGGCCGTGAAGGCCACCACCTGGTACGCGGGGTTGTCCCGGTACACGGTGTTGAAGTTGTGGAAGTCGCGGCCGGCGGCTCCCAGGATCACCACGCGTCGGATCGGCATGGTCCTATGCCTTTCGGTCCAGCGGTGCGCCGACACGCTCGGGGGTGGCAGTCCTGGCGGCACCGCGACCCAGGGAGGATAGCCCTCCCGGCTGTGTCTTGAGAACAGGCTTGTGGCTTGAATCACATGCCCGGGATAGGTCTATGCTTCTTCCATGCCCATTCCAGCCCCCCTTTCGGCCTTCCTCCATCGGTGGCGCCGCCTGATCCTCGGACTGGCAGGGCTCTACGCGCTGTGGGTCCTGGCGGGCTTCTTCCTGATTCCGGCCCTGGCCAAACCCCGCCTCGAGCGGGCGGCCGCACAGGCCCTGAAGCGCCCCACCACCGTGGCCAAGCTGCGGTTCAACCCCTTCACCTTTGGCGTCACCCTCGAAGGGCTGCGGGTGGCCGAGCGGGGCGGTGGCGACTGGATCACCCTGCGGCGCGCCTATGTGAACCCCTACGTCTGGCGGCTCCTGCGCCACACGGTGGGCTTCGCCATCATCGAGGTCGACGGCCTGACGGTCCGGACCGTCCTGGATCATGAAGGCCGTCTCAACTTCCAGGATCTGCTCGAAGCGGAGGACACGGCCAAGGCCCCTGCCCAGGAGGCCCCACCCTCCGCGTGGATCCTGGACGTCCGCCGGTTCGAGCTTCGTGACGGGCGGGTGGAGTTCATGGACCGGTCCGCCTCGGCCCCCTTCCACTCGGAGCTGGGCCCCATCGCCTTCCGCCTGGATGGCCTGCGCACGGTGGTCGGCCACCGCAGCGGGGTCACCCTGGAGGCCTGGACGGAAGCCAAGGAGCACGTGGCCTGGAAGGGGGACCTGGGCTTCCAGCCCTTCGCCTCCAGGGGCACCCTGCTGCTGGAGAATCTGGCGCTGCCCAAGTACCGCCCCTACGAACAGGAGCAGGTCTCCAGCGAGATCCGCAGCGGCACGGGCACCGTGCGGGCGCAATACCGCTTCGAGTGGTCCAAGGGCCACCACGTCGCGGAGCTGTCCGGGCTGGAGGTGGCGGTAAGGGATCTGAAGGTTGCCGAGCGCGGCGTCGCGGACCCCGTCATCGAACTGCCCTCCCTCGACATCAAGGATGGCCGGGCCGATCTGCTGGCGCCTTCCGTGGAGCTGGGCTCCGTCACCGCGGACCAGGGCGTGCTCCGGGTCCAGGCCGCCAAGGACGGCGCCCTGAACCTGGCGCGTCTCTTCGCGCCGCCAAAGCCCAAGGAGAAGAAAAAGGACGAGAAGCCGCTCCAGCTCCTGATCCGCGACCTGGCCTTGAAGGGCTTCCGGGTGGGCTGGGGGGACCTGGGCCCCGCGCGGCCCGTGAAGATGGAGGCCACGGATGTGGCCCTGGGCTGGAAGGACCTGACCCTGGAACCGGAGACCGCCAGCCCGATGGTCCTGGACCTGAAGCTCGGGACGGGGGCCCTCCACCTGGACGGCCGCGTGGCGCCGCTCAAGGCGTCCGGCGAGGTGCAGGTGAAGGCCGAGGGCCTGGAGCTGGCCCCCTGGGATCCCTATCTGGACACGGCCCTGGACCTGCGCATCGCCAGCGGGAAGCTGGGCGCCGATGGGCGCGTGCGCTTCGCCTTTGAGGGGCGCAAGAGCGATGGGATCACCTACCGGGGCGCCGCCTCCGTGCAGGGCTTCGAGGCCCGGGACGCGGCCCTGAACGAGCCCTTCGTGCGCTGGAAGGCGCTGCGCCTGTCGGGGGCGGAGATCCGCTCGGAGCCCCTGTCCGTGGTCATCCAGACTGTGGGCTGGACCGACCCCGAAGGTCGCGTCGTGGTGCAGCCCGACGGCAGCACCAACGTGGCCCGGGCCCTGCGGCTGGCCCCGGAAGGCAAGCCCACCGCCCCGACCGCCGCCGTCCTGCCCGCCACGCCCGCCGGCTCGCCGGATCTCACCATCGTGACCTTCGGCATCACCGGTGGCCGCCTCAGCTACATCGACCGTTCCCTGCAGCCGAACGCGGCGCTGGTGCTGAGCGACCTGGAGGGCAGCTACCTGGGCCTGTCCAGCCGCCCCGATGCCTCGTCGAAGGTGGACTTCAGGGGCCGGGCCGGCGGGCTGGCCCCCATCACCATCACGGGCCACGCCATGCCCCTGCGCAGCGACCTGGACACGGACGTGCTCCTGAAGATCCAGGGAGCGGACCTCACGGACTTCACGCCCTATACCGGCAAGTACCTGGGCTACACCGTGCAGAAGGGCAAACTCGTCCTGGATTCCCGCCTGCGCATCGACCACCGCAACCTGAAGTCCGAGAATGCCGTGAAGCTCGACCAGTTCTACCTGGGCGAGAAGGTGCCGAGCCCGGAGGCCACGGGCCTGCCCGTGAAGCTCGGCCTGGCGATCCTCCGCGACCGCAAGGGCGTCATCGGCTTCGACCTGCCCATCGAGGGCAGCCTCGACGATCCCAATGTGAAGTACGGCAAGCTGGTGTGGAAGGCCATCTTCAACCTGCTGGGGAAGATCGCCACCTCGCCGTTCACCCTCATCGGGAAGCTCTTCGGTGGCGAGGCGGGCGATCTCAGCAGCGTCGCCTTTGCTCCTGGCGAGGCGGCCCTGGATGCTGCCGCCACGGTCAAGCTCCAGGCCCTGGCCAAGGCCCTCCAGGAACGGCCTGAGCTGAGGCTGGAGGCCGAGGGCGCCATGGATGAAGGCCAGGATGGCGGAGCCCTGCGCAAAGCCGCCCTGGAGGCCTTGTTGCGACGCACCCGGGCCCGAGGGTTGAAGCTCACCGAAGAAGCCCCGGTGCCCCCCTCTGAGCGGGAACGCTGGGTCAAGGCCGCCTTCGAGGCTGCCTTCCCCGCGCCAAAGGAGCTCAAGGGCGCCCAGCCGACCCCGCCTCCGCCGCCCGCGGAGATGGAGCAGCGCCTGCTGGGCGCGCAGAAGGTGGACCCCGCCGACCTCGCCCAATTGGCCGACACTCGCGCCAAGGCTGTCCTGTCCTGGCTGCTGGACACCGCCAAGGCCGATCCCACCCGGGTCTTCCAGGTCAGGACCGGGCAGGCCAAGGGCGCCGTCGTGGCGTTCAGCCTCAAATAGCAGCGGCCTTCCGGCTGGCGCAAAGGACTGCAGGCCAACCATCGCGGCATCGATGCCTGCTGCGAAAACTGGCAGAGCGCGGCCTGGTTCCATGTGCGGAAGTTGAAGGCGTTTGGTGCCATCGGCGTGCGAAGCCCAACTGGGTGTCGGTTGGAGCCCAAACGGCTTTACAGGGGGGTGAAACTCCCCGGCGCGCTCCGAGGTAGGCGCGCTTTGCCCGGGGGAGGGTAAAAGAACACCTCGAGGGCATTTTTTGTGGTTGAAATGGGCATTTGTTAATAATATTTTTCCATAGTCCAGTTCGCATATCCTCGGAGTTTTCCATGTATAGACGTTTAATGCTTGCCCTTATGGCGGCGGTAGTCTCTGCGTCGCAGCCGGCAGACCGCGGAAAAACCGGGTCTCCAGCCTCAATCTCCAAATCGGAAGCGACCCCGGTCCTGGTCCCGGGCGAAGTGAAGACGGCCGTGATCACGCCACAGGGCAGGGTCGAGGAGGGCTCGGTTCAGGTGAGCGGGCCAATCTCCGTGATCATCCAACTGCGGGATGAACCGATCCTGACCCGGAAGAAATCCATGGCGGCCTTGGGTGCACAGGAGCGGGCGCATCAGCTGAGGCAGCACCACGACCGCCTGGTGAACGCCCAGGCCCAGCTGAAAGCGTGGATCAAGACCCTTGAACCTGGCAAGCGGGACGAGGCCTTCAGGCACTACCGCTTCGCCTTCAACGGGCTGGCCACCACGGTGTCGTCCGAGACCCTGAAGAAACTGAGACAACAGCCCGATGTGGCGCGGGTGTTCCGTGATGGCGTTGTCAAGGCGACTCTCGCCGATAGCGTCCCCCTCATCGGGGCACCCCAAATGTGGGCAGATTACGGCGCCGATGGTCAGGGCATTCGTGTAGCCGTGATCGATACCGGCATCGATTACACCCATCCGGACCTGGGGGGCGGTTTTGGCCCAGGGTTCAAAGTGATCGGGGGATACGACTTCATTAATGGGGATGGGGATCCCATGGACGACAATGGGCATGGCACCCACGTGGCAGGGATCGTCGCGGCCAGTGGAATCATCAAAGGGGTGGCGCCTGGAGCCAAGCTTCTGGCCTACAAGGTTCTCGGCGCAAGCGGAAGCGGATCGCAAAGCACCATTATCGAAGGCATCGACCGAGCAGTGGATCCAGACCAGGATCCAGGCACGGACGACGGTGCCCAGGTCATCAACCTGAGTTTGGGAGGCACTGGCGATCCTGATGACGCGGTCTCGCAGGTCGTGGACATAGCCGTGAATGCCGGTGTTGTCTGTGTCGTAGCGGCGGGGAATTCTGGAAGTAACTATTCGACCATCGGATCTCCCGCATGTGCACGCGAAGCTCTGACGGTGGGGGCCTCGGACAACCAGGACCTGATGGCTTATTTCAGTTCCCGCGGGCCAAGCCAGCCGGATCTGGCCATCAAGCCCGATCTCACCGCCCCAGGTGTCTCGATCCGTTCGACTTGGCCGGGCGGTGGCTACCAGGTCGAGAGTGGCACTTCTATGGCGGCGCCCCATGTGGCAGGCGCCGTGGCCTTACTCCTGCAACTCCATCCCACATGGACGCCCGACATTGTGAAGGCCGTGCTCTCTGAGAGGGCCAAAGACCTAGGGCAGGATGCCTTCACCCAGGGCAACGGCCGCGTCCAGGTGGTGAACTCTCATCTCGCCAAGGCGGCGATGATTCCAAACAACCTCAACTTCGGCAACGTGGCCGTGAGCCAGGGAATGTGGAGCAAGACCCAAACCCTGAATCTTAAAAACCTGGACTCCTCTTCGCGTACCTACACCCTGACCATGCAGGGGCAGACGGCGCCAGGGAGCACTTGGACCATTACCCCCTCTACGGTGGCTCTCAACCCAGGGCAATCCCAAGTTGTATCCGTGGTTCTCACCGTGGACAGCAGCGTTCTCCCCTTTGGTCCATCACCCAACATGGCCTTCGAAGCCAAACTGGTGGCCAACTCGGGGGATGATGAGATCAGGATGCCAGTGGTGTTCTACAAGGGATGCCTGTTGACAATCAACTTTGATCAAGTCCCCGAATCTGCCATTGTTTTTGATCAAAATAATGATCCTTTTGACGGCTTTGATTATAAGGTCATTGGCGGATTTGCTACATCGCTTAAACAGACTGTCACTATGATATTGCCACCACGTAAATATGACATCATGTGTCGTTATTTTAATAATGGACAACGTTATATAGTGAAAGAAAATATTGATTTAATTTTAAACAATAATTTAACAATAAATATTAACTATAATCAAGAAATATTTCATCATGTTTCATTAAAATCATTGGATTCCAAAGGAAATGAAATCTGGCCTGCTGATCTTAAAGAGTCTGGCTCCGATTGTACCCTCACCCACCGTTCTGGAATGAAATACGTCTTGCGTGGAGGGCTTTATGATTTTTATTTTTCAGACATGTCAGATGCCTACACTTTCGACCTCCTTCAATATGGTTGGTCCAATTCATTAAGTGGAAGTAAATATTATGAATTTAGACATTCTTTCAATGGGATTTTAAATGACCTAATCCTTATCAGCGCCCCTTCAAAATCAGTAAAGCTCGCATTCAATGTGGATCCGGCCATCGATTCGATCTGGGTCGGATTTATGAGATACATGATGTTTTTCGGGGGGGGCCGCTATTGGGGGAATTTTAGCTATGGAAGCATCCAACCTGGTGACCAGCCGCCTTGGGTGCTGAAGCGACCCTTCAACCTGGAGGTGGACCTCTCTTCCCATCCGCGCCCAGGCTTTCTATCCAGTCAAAGCAGCCCTTATGTCATGGCTTACCGGGGCGGCAGCATGCCGGAAGAACTTCTTTATGAAGGGGGCCTTCTAAGCGCAGTTGATGGGAACACCATGGGAATCTACGACCATGGGGAGCCCTCGATCCCCTTCCGCACTACCCAGGGATCGCAGGTGGTGATGGGCGAATCTCCTTCCTTCTGGACGGGGCAGCTTACGGTGTCGCCTGGCTTGGCGACCTTGTCCAGTTCCAGGGGATATGCCCCTTTGTTCTACGGGCAATCCGCAGACACCGTCCCGGGCGGCCTTTCCTATGAATGGTTCCAAGGCACCTCGCTTCTCTCGAGTGGGAGTGTGGAATCCTTCATGAAACCGGACTGTCCTCCCCCCATGTTCGGGATTCCCTCGGGGCCTTGCAGCCTGAAAATTCCCTTCGATGGCTACTTCATCAATGGGCAGCGGGGACATGCCGTGGCGACCCTGGCTTTCGACAGCAGTAAGACGGACCAGTCGCCCCCGTTTCTGAAACAGTTCGGCATTCTGAAGAATGGCGAGACTTCCTCCACGACGGCTGCGGGAGGAGTGAATCAGTTGAAGATCCAAGTGGAGGATGGGGTTTCCCTGGCCCAGTTCCAGGCCTTCTACCAGACGAGCGGTGATTGGCAGCCCATCGCGTTACCTCTGCCGACCGGACCCAGCGCGGATGTTCTGGTGGATCTGCCATCGAACCTGCCCCAGGGCTTCGTGAACCTGAAGTTCGTTGCCGCGGACGGAGATGGGAACAGCCTCACTCAAGAGATGACGCCCGCTTTCTACCATTCCGCCCTGCCTGCGCCGGGTATGCCCTCTGGCCCCGTGGAGTCCCCAGTGGGGATTTCCAACACCTATACCAGTGCTCTCCCAGGAGCTTGGGGAACGGTGTACTACACCTTCGATTGGGGTGATGGCACAAGCGCCACCTCCGGTGCAACTCCTTCGGAAGTTCCTGTGAGTGCTTCCCATGTCTGGTCGACTGCGGGAATGTTCTCGGTTCGCGTCAGGGTGGCGGACGACCTCGGTCAAACCTCCGAGTGGTCTGAAGGCCTGACAGTGTTGGTTCCAGGCCCCCCCGTCATCACCACCCAACCGAGGAGTGGCACCACCAACACCGGTGGCTATGGATGGATTCCTACGTTCACGGTGGAGGCCAGGGGAACTGCCCCCCTGTCATACCAATGGTGGAGGAATGGTGCGCCCATCGAAGGCGCCACGAGCAGTAGTTACACCCTCACCACCTTCACGGTGGCCGATGATGGGGCGCGGTTCTTTGCGGTGGTGAGCAACCCCTATGGAACGGTTGTTTCCAGCGAAGCCATCCTGACTGTGCTGGGACCTCCAGTCATTACCGCACAGCCCCAAAACATCAGTGTGCTATTGGGCCAACCTGCCACCTTCTCCGTGGAGGCTTCAGGGCCTGGACCACTGGGCTATTTCTGGTTCAAGAACGGGATTGCCGTTGGAGGCAATTCAAGCACCTACACCACCGCGCCGACTGCCGCCTCGGACGATGGAGGTTCATTCACTGTCGTAGTAAACAACGCCGTTGGTAGCACTGTATCTAACATTGCGACCCTGACGGTCCTGACCGCGCCGAGCATCGGCGCCCAACCGCAAAGCACCAGCGTGGTCGCGGGCCAGACGGCGACCTTCAGCGTGACGGCCACCGGCACCGGCCCGCTGACCTACCAGTGGCGGAAGAACAGCGCCGCCATCAGCGGGGCCACCTCCAGCAGCTACACGACGCCTCCGGTGACGGCGGCGGACAACGGCGCCACCTTCTCGGTGGTGGTGACCAATGCGCAGGGAAGCGTGCCTTCGGGTGAAGCGACCCTGACGGTCCTGACCGCGCCGAGCATCGGCACCCAGCCCCAAAGCACCAGCGTGGTCGCGGGCCAGACGGCGACCTTCAGCGTGACGGCCACCGGCACCGGCCCGCTGACCTACCAGTGGCGGAAGAACGGCGCCGGCATCAGCGGGGCCACCTCCAGCAGCTACACGACGCCTGCGGTGACGGCGGCGGACAACGGCGCCACCTTCTCGGTGGTGGTGACCAATGCGCAGGGAAGCGTGCCTTCGAGTGACGCGACCCTGACGGTGCTCGTCGCGCCGAGTATCGGCACCCAGCCGCAAAGCAGCAGCGTGGTCGCGGGCCAGACGGCGACCTTCAGCGTGACGGCCACCGGCACCGGCCCTCTGACCTACCAGTGGCGGAAGAACAGCGCCGGCATCAGCGGGGCCACCTCCAGCAGCTACACGACGCCTGCGGTGACGGCGGCGGACAACGGCGCCACCTTCTCGGTGGTGGTGACCAATGCGCAGGGAAGCGTGCCTTCGGGTGACGCGACCCTGACGGTGCTCGTCGCGCCGAGTATCGGCACCCAGCCCCAAAGCACCAGTGTGGTCGCGGGCCAGACGGCGACCTTCAGCGTGACGGCCACCGGAACCGGCCCTCTGACCTACCAGTGGCGGAAGAACGGCGCCGGCATCAGCGGGGCCACCTCCAGCAGCTACACGACGCCTGCGGTGACGGCGGCGGACAACGGCGCCACCTTCTCGGTGGTGGTGACCAATGCGCAGGGAAGCGTGCCTTCGGGTGACGCGACCCTGACGGTGCTCGTCGCGCCGAGTATCGGCACCCAGCCCCAAAGCACCAGTGTGGTCGCGGGCCAGACGGCGACCTTCAGCGTGACGGCCACCGGAACCGGCCCTCTGACCTACCAGTGGCGGAAGAACGGCGCCGCCATCAGTGGGGCCACCTCCAGCAGCTACACGACGCCTGCGGTGACGGCGGCGGACAACGGCGCCACCTTCTCGGTGGTGGTGACCAATGCGCAGGGAAGCGTGCCTTCGAGTGACGCGACCCTGACGGTGCTGACCGCGCTGGTGCCTACCGTGGAGGTCCAGCCGGCGGCCCTAGGCTGCTTCCCCGGGGAGGCGATCGCGTTCACGGCAAGGGTCACCAATGCCACCGACACCCGTGTGACCTGGACGGTCAGCGCCGGCACCATCGACACTTCAGGTCGCTTCAATGCGCCCGGAGCGCCTGGCGTGGTGACGGTCACGGCCACCAGCTTGGCGGACCCCTCTCGAACGGGCATGGCGACGATCACCGTGCGCGGGACTGATTTTGATGGCAACACGGCGCTGAATCCGAAGCTCCTGGGCCTGGCCCATGCCATGGGCAGCAACGCCCCTGCGGATCTGGCCAAGTACGATTTCAACGGCGATGGCTGGATCGATGATGCGGATCTGACCAAGCTTTACCTGAAGATGGGGTGGTGAGACATGGGCATGACCCGATGGGTTTTCATGGCAGGCGCATTGGTGGTCCTGACGGCTTGTGGTGGTGGGGGAGGGGGCGGCACCAGCTCCCAGCCCTCACAGCCTGCAAAGGCCGTGGGGTTGGCGTACACGGATCCTGCAAGCGGAAGCTTCCGCCTGGTCAGGGATGCCAGCAGCACCAGCACCAAGCTCATCCTGCGACTGGTTGGGCCGGCGGCTTCCACGGGACGGGGTGTGGCCTTCACCTTCACGGTGGACCCGGCCCTGGCCGATTTGGTGAAGGTGGCGGATGCGGATGCCGAATACGTCCAGAACGGAGATGCCTTCGTCCTCGGTGATGCACCCCGTTTCCTCAAGGGGATCAAGCAGAACGGGACGGTCAGCGTGACGGTCTCGCAGAAGGGGCAGGGCTCAGCCAGGGCCCTCGATGCCACGCTCCTGAAGGTGGCGGTCCAGTTCAAAGCCACTGCGGGCCTCAATGCCGGCACCGTGATACCCATCAGTGTGACGGAGGGGCAGTACCTTCCGGCAATCGGCGGACCTGCGGCCATGAACGTAAGCACCGGTTCCCTCAAGGCGCAGTAGAGGCCTTTCCACGAGTCTGGCAGCTGACCCCTTGGGCGTCCGCTGCCACCATTTTCGGTTCAGGCCCGTTCCCGCAAACCATGCACGTCGCGGAACAGGGCCTGGATGTGGGGCAGGTCCGCCTCCAGATCACCGGTGGGCCGGAACACGGGCATCAGCTGAACCACATGCTGGCGGAAGTCGAAGCCCACAGGCCAGATGGGCACGTCGGCCGCGATCGCGATCCGGTAGAACCCTGACTTCCACTGGCTCACGCCCTTGCGGGTGCCTTCCGGGGCCAAGGCCAGCAGGCGGGCGGGCACGCCTTCAAAGGCCTTCACGCAGGCGTCCACCACCCCATGCGCGGCCCGGCGATCCACGGGGATGCCGCCCAGCCAGAAGAAGAAGCGCTTGAGCGGGCTCTGGAAGAGGGAGTGCTTGCCGAGCCAGGACACGCGCATTTCCAGGGCAAAGACCACGGCCACGCCCAGCGCGAAATCCCAGTTCGACGTGTGGGGGGCCACGATGGTGACGAACTTGGGTTCCGTGGGGAAGGCGCCTTCGATGCGCCAGCCGGCCAGCCGCAGGTAGGTCCGTCCAATCGCTCGCCACACCCATCCCCGAGGTTGGCGCAGCACGGGGGGAGTGCTTGGGTATTCCGTGGGCTGGTGCAAGGGCTGCCTCGCCAAAGTGGTCTCGTCCTAAAGGATGGGTCCCACAGCTTACCCGGGCCTCCCCTCAAAACACTGCGGGCGCCTGTCGGCGCCCGCTCCGTGCATCATCTGCCGGTCTACTTGCCGGAGGCGTAGGCATTGAGACCTTCGAAGGTGGGCCTGGCTCGGACCTCCGGTCCTCGGGGCTGCGCCCCCGCCATCGGCTGTGCCGATGCGGCCCTATCCTCCAGGTGTCGCACGCTGCGCGTGCTCCCGCTCGCAGGCTCGCGGACCTGGAGCCTCCACTGCGCTGCGCTTCGGTCGGATGGTGACTCGGGGCTCCGCCCCTCGCCCTCCGGGCGGCAATCGCCTTCGGCGATTCCGTCCTATCCTCCAGGTATCGCACGCTGCGCGTGCTCCCGCTCGCAGGCTCGCGGACCTGGAGCCTCCCCTCCGCTGCGCTTCGGTCGGATGGTCATGGCCTGCGGCCATTCCGCCTCTGCGTACGCGCCGGGGGCGCCTGATGGCGCCCCCTTCGTGCGTTCTCTGCCGTCCTACTTGGCCGAAGCGTAGGCCTTGAGGCCGTCGAAGGTCGGCTTCATGGCCTTCTCGCCCTTGTGCCAGTTGGCGGGGCAGACTTCGCCGTGCTCTTCGGTGAAGTCCACGGCGTCGAGGAGGCGCAGGACTTCCTCCACGCTGCGGCCCAGGTCGTTGTGGTTCACCGTGATGTGCTTGAGGATGCCGTCCTTGTTGATGATGAACAGGCCGCGCAGGGCGATGCCGGCGGGCAGCAGCACGTTGTAGTCCTGGGCGATGGTCTTGTTCAGATCGGAGACCAGGGGGAAGGTCACACCCTGGATGCCACCTTCCTTGCGCGGGGTGTTGACCCACGCGTGGTGGCTGAACTTGGAATCGACGCTCACCCCAATGACCTGGGTGTGGCGAGCCTCGAATTCCTTGATGGAATCGGCGAAGGCCAGGATCTCGGTGGGGCAGACGAAGGTGAAGTCGAGGGGATAGAAGAAGAGCACCACCTTCTTGCCCTTGTAGTCGCTGAGCGAGACCTGCTTGAACTCGCCATTAACCAGAGCGTCGGCCTTGAAATCGGGAGCGGGCTGGGTGACAAATGCGGCCATGGTGCCTCCAAATGGGGTCTTGCCCCGGGTTTCATTGGGAATAATCAGGCTAGGGCGACCCTCCAGCGCGTTCAAGGAAAATATCCGACCAAATCGGTAAAGTATACCGAACCCACGGGTCAACTGAAGCACGCAGATGCAGATGGGACAGGGCTTCCGTGGTAATCTGCGGGGTTTCTGGACCCCCGAGGCCCCCCGCATGCACTCCATCCAGCCGATCCAGCTTTCCGTGTTCTCCGAGACCGCCCGGCTCCGGCAGGTGGTGGTCCACAACCCCGGCCCCGAAGTGGACCTGATGGTGCCCGGGATGATGGAGAAGCTGCTTTTCGACGACATCCTCTACGGCGATCTCGCCCGCCAGGAACACGCCCAGTTCCGCCAGGTGCTGGCCCGGGTGGCCGACGAGGTGCTGGACATCCAGGATCTCTTCGTCGAGGCCCTGCAGGACGAGGGAGTGAAGCTGGCCTTCGTCGAGGACCTGCGGCGGCTGGTGGGCCTGCCGGACGACACCTGCAATCTGCTGCGCGACATGGCCCCCGCGGACACAGCCCGCAGCGTCATCGGGGGCCTGCCCTGGGACGACATGCCCGGCCACACGCACTGGGAGGAGGAGTTCGACTACCGGGTGCGCCCCATCCCGAACCTGCTGTTCATGCGGGATCCGGCCTCGGTCATCGGCGACGGCTACAGCGTGAACTCCATGGCCACCTGGGCCCGGGAGCGCGAGCCGCTGATCCTGAGCTACGTGTTCCGGCACCACCCCCGGCTGCGGCACCACACCGAGCACGACAAGTGGTTCGATCAGGTGACGCCCCTCATCCGTGGCGAGATCAAGGCCCCGGTGAGCATGGAGGGCGGCGACATCCTGGTGCTGAGCCACAAGGTGCTGGTGGTGGGCTGCTCCGAGCGCACCCAGACCGATGCCATCCAGCTGCTGGCGGAGAACCTCCGTGCCCACCGGGCCGAAGACGACAGCAGCTTCGACCACCTGCTCATGGTGCTCATGCCCAAGAAGCGCAGCGCCATGCACCTGGACACCATCTTCACGCGCACCAGCGAGAATGAGTGCCTGGTCTATCCCCCCTATTTCCTAGAAGGCAGCCGGGAGCTGCTCAACGTGACCAGCATCGACTTGCGCCACCCGGAGTTGCGCATGAGCACCCACCCGAGCCTGCTGAAGGCCCTGAAGGTCGTGGGCATCGATCTGCAGCCCATCTTCTGTGGCGGGAACGATTCCATCCTCCAGCAGCGGGAACAATGGACGGATGGTGCCAACGCCTTCTGCCTGGCCCCCGGGGTCATCACCAGCTATGGTCGCAACCTCGCCACCGCCGAGGCGCTGGACCGGGCGGGCTACCGCGCCCTGACGGCCCGGGAAGTGCTGGCCGATCCAGCCCTGGACCTGCTGGATGGGAAGAAGTACCTCGTCCAGATCGAGGCCAGCGAGCTGAGCCGCGCCCGGGGCGGCCCGCGCTGCATGACGATGCCCCTGGCCCGGGAGGCCGGGTGAGCGCCGACGCTCGGCATCCGGCCCTGGCCCAGTTCGACCAGGCCCTGATCGGAGGGGCCGCCCCCGAGGTCTGGATCCGCTTCCCGCGTCAGCTGGGCGACGTGGTGATGACGCTCCCCTTCCTGCGGACCCTCCAGCACCATTGGAACGCCGTGGCGGCGGAGCGGGGCGTGCAACTCCGCTGGATCGCCGTGGGCCACCACATCGGCGCCGCCCTGCTGTCCGAGGCCGATCCCGCGTTCATCGCCGCGGCCCACATCGAAGGCGGCGGCGCAGCCAAGCCCAACCCCTGGGCCCTGGTGCGGGGCTGGCGGAAGCGTCCCCCGGCGGCTTTCCTGAACCTGTCGCAGAGCGCCCGCCTGCCCTTCGCCGCCTGGCTGAGCCGGGTGCCGCTCCGGGCCGGCATCGCCGACAACCACTTGCGCCTGCTGTACCACCACGCCATCCGCTACCGCGACCTGCCCCTGCACATCGCCGCCCGCATCCAGCCTCTGCTGGTGGCCCTCACGGGCGACGACCGGGCCCTGTGGCTGCCCCTCACGCCGGCGCTGTTGGGCGGCCACAAGGGGCCGGACAAGCTGCGGGCGGAAGGGTGGGGTGGCGAGCCTTACGCGACCCTGGCTTTCGGCACCCGCGGCTTCGGCAAGCGCTGGTTCCCGGAGGACCGCACCTGGCCGGAGTTGATGCGCCTGCTCCAGGGCCTGGGCATCCGCCCGGTGCTGCTGGGTGGGCCGGACGAGGTCACCTTGGGAGCGGCCCTGGCCGCGGCCGTTCCAGGGGCCCTGAACCTGGCCGGGAAGACCACGTTGCCCGAAGCCTGCGCCCTGCAGGCGGCAGCTTGGGGCAACGTGGCCATTGATACGGGCCTGGCCCATACGGCCGCCGCCACGGGTCGGCCCACGGTGACCCTCTTCGGGCCCAGCCCCGAGGTTTGGGTGAACCCCATCGGCCCCCGGGCCCTGCCGCTGCGGGGGCCGGACGTGGACTGCGATGCCTCGGCCCCGGCCGGGTTCCCCACCTACGGCTCAAGCGCGCATCGCATTGCACCGATCAGGGTAGTGGAAATGTTGGAAATGCTGGTGAAAGAATCCTGAACCCGGTTGCTGGTAGACTGACTTTCCGCGCCTCGCCAATCGAGGCGCCCCTTTTTTTAGGGCCGACTTGATCTCTACCCTCGCCCCGAACTCCCGGCCCAGCCTCAGACATCGTCTGGAGTACGGCCTGTTCCGTCTGCTGGATGGGGTCCTCGGCCACCTGCCCTGGACCACGGTGCAGACCCTGGGGGAAGGGGCCGGTTCGTTGTTCTACCTAGTGGACCCCCGGCACCGCCGCGTTGTTCGCGACAACATGCGCTCCGCGGACCTCGGCCTGTCCGAGGCCGAGACCCGGGCGCTATCCCGGGCCTGCTTCCGGCATTTCGGCGCCTTGTTCGTGAGCCTGCTGCGCCTGCGCCATGCCACGCCCGAGGAGCTTGATCGGTGGATCAAAGTCGAGGGTCTGGAACACTTCGATGCCGTCCAGGCCGCGGGCAAGGGCTTCATCCAGCTTACGGGTCACTACGGCAATTGGGAGGCCGTCGCCCTGGCCCAGAGCCGCCATGGCCGTACCATTGACGCCATCGGGCGGGAGCTGGACAACCCCCTGCTGGAACCCATCTCCCTGGCCTTCCGCACCCGGTTCGGCAACCGGGTGATCCTCAAGGACGGCGCCATGCGCGACACGCTGAAGGCCCTGAAGGCGGGGCGGGGCGTGGGTTTCCTGTTGGACCAGGACGCCCTCACCAGCGGTGTGTTCGTCCGATTCCTGGGCCAGTGGGCCTCCACCTTCGGCACGGCCGGCAGCCTGGCCGCCCGGTACGGCCTGCCGGTCCTGCCGGTCTTCAGCTGGCCCAATCCCGACGGCACCACCACGGTGCGCTTCGAACCCGCCTTCCAAGTACCGGTCACCGGGGACGCGGCCAAGGATGCCTGGGTGGCCACCCAACTCATGACCGCCCACATCGAGGCCCAGATCCGCAGGGATCCTCGCTGGTGGTTCTGGATGCACCGCCGCTTCAAAACCCGACCGGGTACGGGCCACCCCCTCCCGGCTCCGCTTCCCCCCCCAGAGTGGGTAGAATCGATTCAACCACCCCTTGCCTGACCGGGCCCTTCGGCCCGCCTTTTTTTGACCCCCTTTTCAGGACAGTCTCATGCCCAAGCACGTGCTTGTGAAGCTCGAACAGGAACTCAAGGACATCAAGCAGGCCCTCCTGGTGGACATCCCCCAGGAGATCGCCCGCGCGGCCGGCCAGGGCGACCTGTCCGAGAACGCCGAATACGAACAGGCCCTCGCCAAGCGGGACATGTTCCAGAACAAGCTGGTGACCTTGGAGAAGCGCATCTCGGAAGTGGCCAGCCTGGACATCAGCCGCCTGCCCAAGACTCGCGCCGCCTACGGCTCCAAAGTCACGATCCTGGACCTGGATTCCGAGGAGGAGTTCACCTTCAAGCTGGTGCTCCCCGAGGAACTCGATGGCCATCCGCAGCATCTCAGCATCAGTTCCCCCATCGGCATGGCGCTGGTGGGCCAGGAAGAGGGCAGCGAGGTGCGGGTCCAGATCCCCGCGGGGATCAGGCGCTTCGAGATTCTGGAACTGAAGACCATTCACGATGTAGCCTAAGTCCGCACCGGTCGCGGGAGCGAAAATGAACAAGTACAAGCGCGAGCAGAAATGCTCCTTCTGCGGCAAGGAGCCCCACGAGGTGGAGCAGCTCCTGGCAGGGCCGGAGGCCTTCATCTGCAACGAGTGCCTGGAGGCGGGGCAGCTGCAGCTGCGCATGAGTCGCCAGGGCAAACCCCTGGGCAAGCCGGACGCCCGGCTCAGCCGCCCCAAGGAGATCAAGGGCTTCCTGGATGACTACGTCATTGGCCAGGAATCCGCCAAGAAGCGCCTGAGCGTGGCGGTCTATAACCACTACAAGCGCATCGTCACCCCCCGGAAGGCCTTGGGCGGCCCCGAAGTCGAGCTGTCCAAGAGCAACATCCTGCTGCTGGGCCCCACGGGCACGGGCAAGACCCTGCTGGCCCAGACGCTGGCCCGCTTCCTGGACGTGCCCCTGGCCATGGCCGATGCCACCACGCTGACGGAAGCCGGCTACGTGGGCGAGGACGTGGAGAACATCCTCACCAAGCTGCTCCAGGCCGCCAACTACGACGTGGAGCGGGCCCAGCGCGGCATCGTCTTCATCGACGAGATCGACAAGGTGGGCCGCAAGAGCGAGAACCCCAGTATCACCCGCGACGTCAGCGGCGAGGGCGTGCAGCAGGCCCTGCTGAAGCTGGTGGAGGGCACCGTGGCCAACGTGCCGCCCCAGGGTGGCCGCAAGCACCCGCACCAGGAGTTCATCCAGCTGGACACCAGCAACATCCTGTTCATCTGCGGCGGCGCCTTCGTGGGCATCGAGGACATCATCAAGCAGCGCATCCGCGCCAAGGCCGTGGGCTTCGGCTCCACGCCTTCCTCGAAAGAGGACAAGGAGAACCTGCTGCGGCTGGTGGAGCCCGAGGACATCATCAAGTTCGGCCTCATCCCCGAGCTGGTGGGCCGCCTGCCCGTGGTGGCGGGTCTCACACCCCTGGACCGCGAGGCCCTGGTGGCCATCCTCACCCAGCCCAAGAACGCCATCACCAAGCAGTTCGTGAAGCTGTTCGACATGGACGACGTGGACCTGAGCTTCGAAGAGGGCGCCATCGACGCCATCGCCGAGCAGGCGCTCACCCGCAAGCTCGGTGCCCGCGGCCTCCGCAGCCTCGTGGAGCAGATCCTGCTGGAACCCATGTACGAGCTGCCCTCGGACAAGCGCACCTCGCGCGAGTCCCTGCGCATCACCCGCCAGAAGGTGGAAGAAGTGCTGGGCCTGCCCTCGAGAGCCATCTCCGCCGCGGGCTGAAGAAGGGAAGACCTTGGCCGTACCGAAGACCCTCACCCTGCCGGCCATTCCCATCCGGGACATGGTGCTGTTCCCCGGTGCGCGGGTGCCCTTCGTGGTGGGGCGGTCGGCCTCGGTGCGCACCCTGGAGCTGGCCATCAAGGCTGGTGACCACCTCCTGATGCTCACGCAGAAGGACGCCAAGGTGGAGTCGCCGGGCCAGGAGGACCTCTTCGCCATCGGCACGCTGGCCCTCGTGGAATCCGTCATCGCCCTGCCCAAGGACTACTACAAGGTGGGCGTCAAGGGGATCGCGCGGGTGAACCTGCGCCGCTACGACGACAGCGGCGAGGTCATCCAGGCCGAGGCCTACCTGCTGGCCGAGCCCAGCCAACCGGCCGGGGAATCCATCCAGCCCTTCCACCAGGCGGTGGAGGCTTTCCTGGGCCGGAATCCCGATGCCTCGCGCCTGCTCAGCATGGACCAGATTCGCGAGCTGCCCCTGGGCAAGGCCATCGACACCGTGGCCGGCCTGGTGCCCGCCGAAGTGAGCCAGAAGCAGGAGATCCTGGAGCTGCTGGAGATCGGGCCCCGGCTCGAAGCCCTGCTGCACTTGCTGGAGCTGGACGCGGCCCGCTCCGAGGTGGATCGCACCCTCGACGAGAAGACCCGGCAGCGCCTGGACCAGGACCACAAGCAGTACGTCCTGAACGAGAAGATGCGCGTCATCCAGCAGGAGCTGGGCAAGAAGGACGAGAAGGACGAGTCCACTCGCCTCAAGGACCAGATCGAGGCCGCGGGCATGAGCGCCGAGGCCAAGGCCAAGTCCCTGGAGGAGCTGGAGCGTCTGGAGGCCATGCCGCCGCAGAGCGCCGAGGCCACCGTCAGCCGCACCTACCTGGATTGGCTGCTGGCCCTGCCTTGGAAGGCCATGGCCGACGAGCGCCTCGACCTCATGGAGGCCGAGCGCGTGCTGGACGAGGACCACTCCGGCCTCGACAAGATCAAGGCCCGCATCCTGGAGCATCTCGCCGTCATGGCGCGGCTACAGAAGGGCGGGAACGGGGAGGATGGCGCCCGCCTCCCCCTCCGGGGACCCATCCTCTGCCTGGTGGGCCCGCCCGGCGTCGGCAAGACCTCGCTGGCACGCAGCATCGCCCGAGCCCTGAACCGGCCCTTCGTGCGGCTGTCCCTGGGCGGCGTGCGCGACGAAGCCGAGATCCGCGGCCACCGGCGCACCTACATCGGCTCCATGCCGGGTCGGATCATCTCCCTGATGAAGAAGGCCAAGGTCCGCAACCCGCTCATGCTGCTGGACGAGATCGACAAGATGGCCTCGGATTTCCGCGGCGATCCCAGCAGCGCCCTGCTGGAGGTGCTGGATCCCGAGCAGAACGCCAACTTCCAGGACCACTACCTGGACGTTGGCTTCGACCTCAGCCAGGTGCTCTTCCTGGCCACGGCCAACATCCGCCACCAGATTCCCGAGCCCTTGGAGGACCGCCTCGAGGTGCTGGAGCTGTCCGGCTACACCACCAAGGAGAAGTTGGCCATCGCGCAGCAGCACTTGCTGCCCCGCGCCCTCGAAGGCCATGGCATGAAGGACATGGGCGTGCATTTCGAGCCGGCGGCCCTGGAGAAGCTCGTGCAGTCCTATACCCGCGAGGCGGGCGTGCGCCAGCTGGAGCGGGAGATCGCCAACATCCTCCGCAAGCTGGCCCGCCACACGCTCCAGCCCCACCTGTCCGATGCGGCGGACGAGGCCTTCGATCCGCTCATCACCGCCGAGCGTGTGCCGAAGCTGCTGGGGCCCGAGAAGATCCTCGAAACCCGCGCCGAGGACACGGCCCCGCCGGGCCTCGTGAATGGCCTGGCCTGGACGCCCACGGGCGGCGACCTGCTCACCATCGAGGCGGCCGTGCTGCCGGGCAAAGGCATCCTCAAGCTCACGGGCAAGCTGGGCGAGGTCATGCAGGAGAGCGCCAACCTGGCCCTCAGCTATGTGCGCTCCCGGGCCGAGCGCCTGGGCCTGAAGCGCGACTTCCTGGACACGGTGGATCTCCACGTCCACGTACCCGAAGGTGCCATCCCCAAGGACGGCCCCAGCGCCGGCATCACGCTGGCGACGGCCCTGATCTCCGTGCTGACGGGCATCCCCGCGCGGGCCGATATGGCCATGACGGGCGAGCTGACCCTGCGGGGCCGGGTGCTGCCCATCGGCGGCCTCAAGGAAAAGCTTCTGGCCGCCCATCGCCAGGGCCGCAAGGCGGTCCTCATCCCCAGCGAGAACGCGCGGCACCTGGAAGAGATTCCCGTCGAGGTGCGCGAGCAGCTCAGCATCCACCTCGTTAGCCACATGGACGAGGTCATCCAGCTGGCCCTCACCCGAATGCCCCAGCCCCTGGGCCCGGAGGGGGCGGGCACGCAGGCGGCAAATCCCACACGGGAGAATCCGGCCACGCAGTAAGACAGTCCGGAGTCTGGACTCTGACCCGACCTCCCCCGCCTGCTACCCTGGTGCCATGCGCTTTCTTTCCAGCCACGTCATCCACTTCGTCGTTATGGGACTCGGCATTGCCCTGGTGCTGGGGCTCTTGCATCCCACGACGCGGCCAGAGCGGACGCGGGCCTCGATCCTCAAACATGCGGCTGGGCTACTCGGCATCGGGCTGGCGCTGGCCTGGTTGATGTACCTGCTGCCCCGGCACCCTCCTGCTGGCTTCTAGTCTCTGAGGGGGATTCCGTGGTCGAGAAGGTCCTGGGCCACTGGGCGAACCTGCTCGCCACTTTGGAGCGGCTCTGGCGGGTCCTGGCGATCTTGTGGCACAGGATCGCGCGGGCGGTACCGCTCCTGGGCCGGGCCGGGGCCTTCACGGTGGAAGTGCTTGGCAAGTACCACAAGGACGACTGCCTGAGTTACGCCGCGGGTCTCAGCTTCTGGCTCATCGTGAGCCTGGTGCCGCTGTCCACGCTGCTCTTCAAGCTGCTGGGGGCCGTCATCGGCAGCCGCGCCTACGGGTCCGCGACCCTGAGAACACTGCAGGAGATCGTGCCGTACCTCCCCCGCGAGTTCGTGATGGATGCGGTAGCCAACAGCCAGAAGATCGGCGGCATGGGGCTGTCCTGGGGCGTGCTGCTGTTCGGCAGCTACTGGGGCATCAGCCAATTGGACACCAGCCTGGCCCATGTGTTCGGCCTGCGGATCAAGAAACACCGGCAGACCCGCAAGAACCACCTGCTTCGCCGGGTGGTCTTTCTGGTGGGCGGCCTGTTGTTGATGGTGCTCTTCCTGGCCATACTCATCGGCGGGGCGCTCCGGAAATTCCTGCCCGCCAAGCAGATGGAATTGTTGCCTTATCTCGCGCCGATCCTGGGGCTGGTGGTGGTGACCATGGTGCTGCAGCACCTCCCCCGCCTCCACGTGAAGTTCCGCCATGCCCTCCTCGGTGCGGGCATCTCCACGAGCCTCTGGTGGCTGGCCAAGTGGGGCTTCGGCGTCTACCTGCGCCACACCATGACCTGGGGCATCATGTACGGCTCGCTGCTGGGCATCGTGGCCGGGCTCATCTTCCTCTACTACAGCTGCGCCATCCTGCTCCTGGGCGCCGAGATCACCGCCGCCTTCTACCGCCATGAAACCGGCGCCACCACCGTACCTCCGTGGCTGCGGGCGAAGGCCGGAGAGCCGGCGAAACCGTAGGATTGCATCACTGCCGAGAGCACATAGGAAGGAAGTGTGGGTGGTTGGGGCGGCTCGAAATTTGTACAATTTCTTTGAATTTCTGACCCATCACAAGTCTGTATAGGAACATTGATGGAGTCGGCCTATCAATAGAAACGTTTTTAGCTTGGTATTCGGCTGGAATAGATCAGGGGGTCTTAATGAACGTAGGTGAGATCACGCGGATAAGAGATCAGTTTCAGGGGGGGCAATGGCCCCATTTCCTTGAGCGCATTGAAATAGCAGGGCTTCGTGGCTGGCTGGGCCAGATCGTCCAATTTAAATTTCCTGTGGTTGCCATCGTTGGTGAGAACGGTGCTGGGAAAAGTACAGTCCTGAAGGTTGCTGCTGCTGCATACGAAAAGGTGGCGGAGGGAGGTTATTTCCCGTCTGACTTCTTTCTCGATACTCATTGGGACACTCTCAAAGATGTCGAACTGGGATATCAGATCAAGATTGGCGATCTCACACCGAGTTTTAAAATTCGTAAGCCTACCAAGCGCTGGAGTTTTCCCGAGAAACGCTATAAACGTGGCGTGTTCTGGTTCGACGTTGCTCGAACGCTCCCCCTTGATGCGACGGCTGGATACGCGCGAGTAGCGCGTCTAGCTGCGGGTGAGATTTCAACAGAGGCTTTATCCGATGACTTTCGGGATCATCTTTCCTACATCCTTGGCCGACAGTACCAAAATGCCAGATTTGCTGCGCCCGATGTTAATGCGAAGCGCCCAGTCGGCTTGCTCCAGCGAGAGTTCGGAGAGATATCTCAGTTCCATCAGGGCGCAGGCGAGGATACTTCACTTGACCTGATGCGGGCCTTGCAAGAGGTCCCCAACAACTCACTCATCATCATCGACGAGGTGGAAGCCTCGCTACACCCCAGAGCTCAGCGCCGACTCATCAATTTCTTGATTAATTTGAGTCGGCTGCGCCGCATCCAAGTAATTGTTTCCACGCACAGCCCGTATGTGCTCGAAGAGCTGCCACCAGAAGCACGAGTACTACTCCTGCCAACGGCCGATGGTCCAAATGTTGTTTACGGCGCAAGTCCTGAGTTCGCTCTGACCAAACTTGATGAGATGGTGCACCCCGAGGCGTTCGTCTATGTGGAAGATCGTTCCGCTGAGGTCTGGGTGCGAGAAATTATTGCGCGCCACCCAGAAGGACAGACGCTCATGTCCCGCATTCGGATCTCACCGGTTGGGCCAGCTAATGTCGTCGCCATGATGGGCAAGCTAGCTGCTGCGGGAAAGCTACCTCAGCCCGGCCTGGGCGTACTTGACGGCGATCAAGCTGCCGCGGACGGATGTGCCAGACTGCCTGGAGAGGATGCACCCGAACGAGTTGTTTTCTTGGAGTTGCGTGATCGCAATTGGGGGAACCTGCACGACCGATTCGGGATCGGTGCCGGTGATCTTCACACGTATCTAGAAGATGCGGTCCTTAGCCCCGATTTCCATCGCTGGCCTAGCTTGGTGGGGGATCGCATTCTTAAGAGTGCCACTAGCGTATGGGAAACGATGGCGACTGAGTGGTGCCGAGAATGCCTTGCAGATGACGACCGAGATATGGTCGTTGATGCGGTCAAGACCATATTGCCTGCTGGGATCTGACGAGTGTCATTCGTGATTTGCTGATATCAAACCGAGCAATGTTACCGATGAGATTCAAAGACAAAGAATATGAGCCACCGATGCACACCGATGCACACCGATAAAAGAATTGATCTTGATCGGAGTTCATCGGTGTTTATCGGTGGTTCAAATGCTTTTCTGATCGAGTGAAACCGCCAGGTTTCACTCGTCGTCCCGGCCCCGCTGACTCGGCGGGATGGCGAACCCATCGGCCTTGTATTCGTTGATTTTGTTCCGCACGGTGCGCAGGGCGATGTCGAGCTTGGCGGCGCAGTGGGTGCGGTTGCCTTTGAGGGCGCTGAGGGTGGAAAGCAGCCAGAAGCGTTCCAGCTCCGGCAGGCTCAGGCCCAGCGGCAGTACCACGGGGGTGCCCAAGGGCAGGCCGACCAGGGGTTTGTGGTGATCGGCCGCGACGGCCCCGGCGGCGGGCGCCCCCTCGGACCGGGGGGAGGCCGCGGAAGCGGGAGCGGTCCGGGACGCCGGCGTCCCGGATTCAGGCGGATCCCCAGGCAGGCCCGTGAAGGCCGTGGCAGGCAGGAGCCAGTTGAGGTCCTGCTGGGTGAGGCGGTGGGTCTGGCTCACCACCACACAGCGCTGGATCACGTTCTCCAACTCGCGAAGGTTGCCACGCCAGGGGTGGCGGGCCAGGGCGGCAAAGAAGCTGGGCATCAGCTCGGGCACGGCGCGGTCGTTTTCCCGGGCGTAGCGCTCGGCGAAGTGCGAGGCCAGCAATTCCAGATCGCCTGGCCGGTCGCGGAGGGGCGGCAGGTTCAGGGGGATCACGTTCAGGCGGTAGTACAGCTCCTCGAGGAAGCGGCCCGCCTTCACCTCTGCCAGGAGATCGCGACTGGTGAGCGAGATGAGGCGCACGTCCACGGGCCGGTTGGTGCCGGCACGTTCCACGGTGCGTTCCTGCAGGCTCCGCAGCAACCGGCCCTGCGTGCCCAGAGGTAGCGCGTCCACCGCGTCGAGCACCAGGGTGCCGCCGTCAGCCTGCTCGAACCCGCCGAGCTTCGTGGGTGCCCCGGGGGAGGCGACCTTCTCCTGGCCGAACAGTTCGGTTTCCAGCTGGTCCTCTGGGAGGGCCGCGCAGTTGATGGTCACCAGGGGGCCGCTGTGGCGGGGGCTCGAGCCATGGATGAGCCTGGCCAGCAGTTCCTTGCCGGTGCCGCTTTCGCCCTGGATGAGGATGGTGGCTCGGCTATCCGCGGCGCGGCGGGCTAGGGCCAGGGTCTCGCCCAGGGCCGGGTCCTGCGTGAGGATCAGCGGCGCTTCGGCGGGTTCCTTGGCCATGAGGTGCTCCTCGGATTTCAAAGCCTTCTGCAGGGCGGCGGGGAGTTCCTCGGCACTGAAGGGTCTGGAGAGGACATCAAAAGCGCCCAGACGCGCGGCCTCCCGGGCCGTCTGCTGGTCGCTGGCGACCGTGATGAGCAGGATCGGCAGGGCAGGGTCCACGGCCTTGAGACGGGCCGTGAGCTGCAGGCCATCCATGCCGGGCATGCGGAAGTCCGCCACCACGGCATCGTAGCCGCCAGGGCGGACCATGCGCAGGGCCTCCTCGCCGTCCCGGGCCTGGTCCACCGACGACCCCGAGCGTTTCAAGCTCAAGGCCATGCCATCCCGCATGCCAGGATCATCGTCCACCACCAGAATCCGAAGAGGCGTCGCCATGGTTCAACATCCGTACGGCGGCCATCTGACCGCACCCCCCGTTATCGGGTGCCAGGCGCCGGACTGGAGTTTTGTGCCGATCTTCGCTTTTTCAATCGCTGGGGGAGGTCGCCAGAGGCAGATTCGCCCCGGACGGGATCGCCATGGCGGCGAATCAGCAGGTAGAGCTGGCGGCGGCTCACGCCCAGCCGGGCCGAGGCTTCCACCCGGTTGCCGTAGGCCCGGCGCAGGGCCCGGTGGAGGAGAAAGCGTTCCAGGTCATGCAGGTTGGTGGCCAGATCCTCGGCCTCGAAGCGGGGCGGGCCCGCGGGTTCTGGCCCGGGCAGCTGGCCCAGCAGCTTCCAACGCAGCAGGCGGTTGCGCAGCTCCCGCAGGTTGCCGGGGCAGGGCAGCGCCCCCAGCGCCGGGGGCCAGGGAGCCGGCACACCCTCTTCTTCCGCCAGCGCCGCCAGAACCCTGGGCATGCAGGCGGGGTCCTCCTCCAGGGACGGCAGGCGCAGTTCCAGGCAGGCCAGGGAGGTGGGCATGGGAGTCCGGGCAGCCACCACCCCCCCGGGGTGGCTGTCCAGCCAGGCAGCGCTTTCCTCCACAGAACCGGCCTCGGTCCAGTTACCTCCTCGGAGATGGGCAAATTTAGCCGCTAACGTCGAAACACCCGAGCCTGCCGGGCCGTGAATCCACAGCCCCTCGGGACGGGCCAGCAGGGCCTCCAGGTGGGCGCCCCATCGGTCAAAGCCGGGCAGGAGGGGAAGGGGGATCACAACGGCTCCGCGTCCGGATTGCCGGGCATCAATAGGTCCAGGTCAGGGTGCATCCAGCTTCCTTGGCCAGCTTTTCGGCCAGGTCGGGGTCGTGCTTCAGGCGCACGTCGCGGCCCGCCTTCACGCGAGCCAGTAGCCCCTCTTTTGAACGGTACTCGAAAGTCACGGGCAGGTCGCCGTGGTGGTCCCTGAGGATGCCTTCCAGCCGGGGCGGGCATTCGCCCACGGGCAGGCGCACGAGGGCCCCGGTGAAACCCTGGCCCTGGAAGGATTCCAGGGGTTCCAGCAGGGTGGCGAAGACCTTCACCACAGTCTGCTCTTCTTCTTCCTCGGCCTCGCTGTTGCCGTTGCCATTGCCCTGAAGGGTCTCCACCCGCAGCTCGCCAGTGATGCGCAGCATGGCCTCGGGCACGGCCAGGTGCCGGTAGCGGTCGAAGGGACGCAGGGCATCCTTCCGCTTGGTCACAGGATCCCACTTGCTGGCCATGAGCAGGACTTCCATCTTCCCGGCCAAGTCCTCCACCTGGAGGATGGCCCAGGGTTCGCCCTTCTGGTTGGTCTTGAAGGCCACGCTCGTCACCATGCCCCCGAGGGTGACCTCGTGGCGGTCCCGCAGGCGGCCGGCGCTCACTTCCTCCAGAATCTTGGCCAGGGTGCCGTGGGTGTGCACCTGGATGGCATCTGCGAACTCCTCCAGAGGATGCCCACTGACGAAGAGGCCCAGCACCTCGCGCTCGGCGGCGAGGCGGACCCGGCGATCCCAGGGCTCGATGCCTTCGGGCACGCGCCAGTCCTGACTGAGGCTGGCCAGTTCCGCATCGTCGAAGAGGCTGGTCATGCCCGTGTCGCCCCCCCCGCGGGAAGCTGCGGACACCGCGTCCGGCAGGCCCTGGAGCAGCGCGGCCCGGTTGGGTTCCAAGCTGTCGAAGGCGCCCGCCTTGATGAGTGATTCCCACACCTTGCGGTTGGCCTTCTGGAGATCCGTGCTCTTCAGCGCGTGGAACAGATCCTTGAAGCCGCCCTCGGCCTCCCGGGCCTCGAGAATGGCCTGCAGCGCGGCTTCGCCCAGCCCTTTGACCGCGGCGAAGCCGAACCGGATCTGCCGATCCGACGTCGCGGTGAAATCGAGCGCCGATTCGTTGATATCCGGCCCCAGCACCTCGATGCCCCGCTCGCGGCAGTTCTGCACGTACTTGGCCACATCATCCGTGCGGCCGGACTTGGTGGACAGCAGACCGGCCATGAATTCCACCGGGTAGTTCGCCTTCAGGTAGGCGGTCTCGTAGGCCACCATGGCGTAGGCGGCGCTGTGGCTCTTGTTGAAGCCGTAGCCGGCGAAGTACTCGATGAGGTCGAACATCTCCGCGACCTTGGCTTTGTCGTAGCCGCGGGAGGCACCCTGTTCGATGAACTTGGTTTTCTCCTTCGCCATCTTCTCCTTGTCCTTCTTGCCCATGGCCCGGCGCAGCATATCCGCCTCGCCCAGGGAATACCCGGCGACGAGGCTGGCGATCTGCATGACCTGTTCCTGGTAGAGGATCACACCGTAGGTGGGCGCCAGGATGGGTTCCAGGTCCGGGAACATGTAGGTCACGGGCTCGCGACCGTGGCGCCTTTCGACATAGGTCGTGCCCATGCCCGCGCCCAGCGGGCCCGGCCGGAAGAGAGCGTTCAGGGCGATGAGGTCGTCGAAGCGGTCTGGCCCCAGCTGGCGCAGCAGCTGCTTCATGCCGCCGGACTCGAACTGGAAGACGCCGTCCGTGTCGCCCGCCGCGAAGAGTTCGAAGGTCTTCTTGTCGTCGAAGGTGCGGATGGTGGTCATGTCCTTGGGCGCCCCATGGCGCCGGGCGATGACCTCCTGCGTCTTGGCGATCTGGGTAAGCGTCTCCAGGCCCAGGAAGTCCATCTTCAGGAGGCCCGCCCGCTCGGCCTCGACCATGGTGTACTGCACCATCACCTTCTTGTCCTTGTCCATCGACAGCGGCGCGAACTGCGTCAGCTCGTCCGGGGCGATGATGACGCCCGCGGCGTGGACGCCGGTGTTGCGGGAGAGGCCCTCCAGCCGCGCGGAGATGTCGAGGATGTTCTTCACCTCGGGATCTGTCTCATACAACTCCCGCAGCTTGTCGCTCTTCTCCAGCGCTTCGCCCACGGTGATGGGCTTGCCGGGTTCCTGGGGCACCAGCTTGGTGAGGTTGTTGGCGAAGGCGAAGTCCTTCTCGAAGACCCGCGCCACGTCCTTGATGACAGCCTTGGTCTTGAGCTGGTTGATGGTGACGATGCTGCTGACCTTGTCCTGGCCGTACTTCTCGGTGACATAGTCGATGACCTTCTGGCGGCCATCCCGGCAGAAGTCGATGTCCACGTCGGGCATGGACACGCGCTCGGGATTCAGGAAGCGCTCGAACAGCAGGTCGTACTGCATGGGATCGATGTCCGTGATCTTCATGGACCAGGCGACGATGCTGCCCGCCGCGGAACCGCGGCCTGGACCCACCGGCACGCCCATCTCCCGGGCCTTGCGGATGAAGTCCCAGACCAGCAGGAAGTAGCCGGGGAACCCCATCTTGAGGATCATGTCCAGCTCGAAGGCCAGGCGCTCTCGGTACTTGCTCTCCGCATGCTTCAGCGTCCCCGCCTGCCAGAGGGGCCGGCATTCCACGATGCGCTGCTCGAAGGCCTCCTTCGCCACATGCAGGAAGTACGATTCCAGGTCGTAGCCCTCGGGTACGGGAAACCGGGGTGTGACGGGCTTTCGCGTGATGGGGAACAGGTCCACCTTGGCGGCGATCTCCAGGGTGCGCTCCAGGTATTCCGGATGATCGGGGAAGACCGATCGCATCTCCTCGGGCGTCTTCACGTAGAACTGGTCCGTGGAGAAGCGCATCCGCTTCTCTTTCGCCTTGGTCGTCTTGGTGCCGATGCACAGCAACGTATCGTGCAGGTCGGCGTCCTCGTGGTTGAGGTAGTGGGCGTCGTTGGTGGCCACCAGGGGGATGCGCAGCTTCGCGGCCAGGTCCATCTGGGAAGGGATGATCTCCTTCTCCTTGTCGAACCCCTGATCCTGGATCTCCAGGTAGAAGTCCTCGCCGAAGATGTCGCGGAAATCGCGGGCCACGCGCTCGGCCTGGTCCAGGCGGTTCTGGAGGATGCGGGCCTGCACCTCGCCGCCCAGGCAGGCCGACAGCCCGATGAGCCCCTCGCTGTGCTGGCGGAGCAGATCCTTGTCGATGCGGGGCTTGTAGTAGAAGCCTTCCGTGAAGCCCGCAGATACGAGCTTCGATAGGTTGGCGAAACCTACGGGGTTCTTGGCCAGCAGCACCAGGTGGTAGCCAGCATCCCGGGAGCCGCTGGGGTCCACGCAGTCCTCCAGGCCCTCCTCGCCCGTGGTGTTCTTCGCCTCGAGCTTGCGGTCGAAGCGGGTCTTCGGGGCCACGTAGACCTCGCAGCCCAGGATGGGCTTCACGGCCCAGTTGCCTTCGGCGTCCTTCGTTTTCTCGCAGGCGTCGAAGAGCTTCATCATCCCGAACATGTTTCCGTGATCCGTGACGGCCACGGCGGGCATCCCCGAGGCCCGGCACTTCTTCACGAGATCAGGAATGCGTGTGAGGCCGTCAAGCAGCGAATGCTCGGTGTGCAGGTGAAGATGGGCGAAGCTCATGACGCCATTCTCCGATGGATCCTGCGATCCGGGGCAAGTGCCCAGGACTCAATACCCGGCCTCCCTGCGGATATCAGTGCCGGGAGAGCAGGTCCCGGAGCAGGGCCCTAAGGCTGGTGGCGTCCAGATCCAGGTCCAGGCGGGCATGGGGCCCGGCCGTGGCCGGGCCGCCCAATTGGACCCACCGGGGCCTGCGGCGCAGCAGGTCGTCCTCCCGCCAGACGGCCAGGATGCTGGGCTCCCGGGCCCAGATCAGCACGCTGGGGTAGGGGCCCTCCCGGGGCGGGACCGTGCCCCACAGGTGCACATCCGCCCCCCAGCTGCGCAGCCACGCCTGGATCCGGGCGCTGGCGACGGGGTCGTCCATGCCCAGGGCCACGGTCCACCCGGCCAGGAAACCCCGGGCGCCGGGCTGGGTGTCCTCCTCCCGCTCGTACCAGCCCAGGCGCTCGTGATGATGCAGCAGGCGGGTCCGCAGGCGGTAGGAGCCGCCATCCAGGGCCACCAGGGGCGCCTCAGGAGATTCGCGCACGCGGTTGGCCCAGCCGCTGCCGAAGAGCCCTTCCATCAACGCCGAAGGCCGATCCGTGCGGAAGGCATTACCCGGCACGAGGCTGCGCCAGACCTCCACCTCGGTCTCGGCCCGGTGGATGCGGGATTCCATGGTTCGGACCACGAGCCACTGCCAGGATGTGCCGATGGCCATGGCCAGGATCACGAGGCTGAAGCCGGAGAGGCGGATCTTGATCCCGAAGAGGCTCTGGGCGACGATCTCCACCACCACGGGAATGGTGAGGCCGAGGAAGCCGAGGAAGAGGCGGCGGCCCATGGGGTCGCCGTCCTGACGGGCCCGCAAGGACCAGTGGATGATGAAGCCACAGCCCACGAGGTAGGTGAGGTTGGAGACGTGATGGAGCCAGAGCTCCGCCAGGCTCGGGTGCGGCAGGAGGAGGTTGCGGATGTAGTTGGGAATCATGCCCAGGGCGATCCACCCGGGAAAGCGCCGGGGGATGTGCTTGGGGAAGAGCTCGGTGAGGGCGGTGCAGAGGGCGATGAACCCGAAGGCCACCAGCAGGCTCTGGGCCCGGTCCACCAGGTCAGGATTCCAGGTGGGCAGGGTGCCGACGGCCAGTACGCCGTGCCGCAGGCCCACCAGCAGGCAGGTGATGGCCATCCAGCCCATCATCCGATCCCGCCGGGACAGGGCGTCCGTACCGAAGCTGACGAACAGGGCCGCCAGGGCTCCGGTTTGGAGTGCGTCGAGGAAGGGCCAGTCCAGGAGTTGCATGCGGAAGTCCCCGGGGGATGGGAGGATGGTTCCGTCCAGCCTAAGTCGCTTTCAATGAACAATCCATTCCGCAGCATTCCTGGGCGATCCAAGGAGCCGTAACGGGATAACCAGGAAATACGCTGGTCATCCCGAAACACCCCCTAATCCATTCCCCGCAACGCTCGTAACAATCAACATCCTGGAGAATGCCGTGACCGTCATCTGGAGGCTCTGTTGATCGCCTTCGAGAACTTGGAAGTGCGCTATGCCGCCACCGCGGCGCCCGCCCTGAAGGGCCTGACCCTGACCTTGGACCGCGGCATCGTGGGTCTGCTGGGCCCCAACGGCGCTGGCAAGTCCACCCTGCTGAAGGCCCTGCTGGGCCTGTTGCAGCCGTCCGGTGGCGGCGGCACGGTGCTGGGGGTGCCCCTGGGAGCGCCCGAGGCCGCGAAGCTGCGGTCCCGCATCGGCTACATGCCGGAGTACGACGCCCTCATCGAAGATGCCTCCGCCTACGAACAGGTGGCCTTCTGGGGCGAGCTGAGCGGCCTGGCCCCGGAAGCGGCCCGGGATCGCGCCCACGAGGTGCTGTATTTTGTGGGGCTCGACGAAGCCCGCTACCGCCCCGTCAGCGGCTATTCGACGGGCATGCGCCAGCGGGTGAAGCTGGCCCAGGCGCTGGTGCACAGCCCCGAACTGATCTTCCTGGACGAACCCACCAACGGCCTCGATCCCGACGGCCGCCGCCGCATGCTCGATCTGGTGCTGCGCGTCCACGCGGAGCTGGGCACGGGCGTCATCCTGGCCTCGCATCTGCTGGGCGACGTGGAGCGCGTGGCGGACCAGCTGGTGATCCTCGATCAGGGTCAGATCAAGGCGGCGGGCTCCATGGCGGGGCTGCGCAGGGCCCTCGCGAAGCGCGTGGAGCTGCGATTCCTTGATCCGCTTGATGCGGCCCAGGAGGCCGCCCTGGTGGACCTGGGCACCGTGCTGGAAGCCCGCAACGGCCTCTACGATCTGGAACTGATCGAAGCCGATCCCGTGGCCACCTTCCGCTGGGCCGAAGGCCACGGCGCCACCCTGGTGCAGCTCACCCCCCGCCATGACCGCCTGGACGAAGTGCTCTTGAGAGCTCTGCATCCTGATGCTGTCCAGGGGATCGGCCTGCGGCCTACGCCCCCGGAACTCCCGACTTCAAATCAGGCGCAGCCTGATTTGAAGTCCTCTGCCGCGACCAACGGAGGGCGTTGAGATGCCCATCTACGCGCCCACCCTCCCTCCCGCGCCGGATCTCGGCCACGGTCATCCCCCGGCCCTGGTGCTGATCCGCTTCGACCTCGCCCGGCTCTGGCGCCAGAAGATCGGCCGTTTCTTCGGCTTCGCCTTCCTCATGCTGCTGCTCTGGAAGGTGGCCCGGATCTATGTGGACCATCTGCTGCAGACCAACCAGACCTTCAAGCCCATGCAGGATTTCGCGAAGACCATCCTCACCCAGGGCGCGGACTTCCAGGCGGATCTGCTGAACCCCGCCAGCTACCTGCTCTGGTTCCTGGTGGCGCTGGTGGGCGGCGGCCTGGTGGCGCGGGACACGCTCTACCGCGTGCGGCCCCTGATGTACGCCCATCCCGTGGCGCCCAGGGATTACCTGCTCGCCAAGCTGGGCTTCGCCTCGGCCCTGCCCTTCGCCATCCTCCTGCCTTTCGCCTTGCTGCCCTGGCTGCTGTCCCTGATCCTTGCCGGCGCGAGCGGCCCGGTGTGGGTGACGGCGCCCCTGCGGCTGCTCCCTGCCATGGCCATCAGTTCGGCGCTGATGGGCTCGCTGGCCGTGGGGGCTTCCAGCATGGCCGCCACGCCCCGGGCCGGCATCGGCTGGGTGCTGGGCCTGGTGCTGGGCGCCGCCACTCTGGCCTCCATGATCCAGGGCCTGACCGGTTTCTCGCCCATCCAGGCTCTCAACCCGATTCTGCTGGCGGAGACTTGGCCCCAGCTCTTCGTGGGCGTGGACCATCCCCTGCTGGGCTGGGGCCCCGCGCTTCTCGGCACGGCCTTCCACCTCGGGCTGTGGACCTTCGTGGCCGCCAAGCGGACCATGCCTTCCGAGGCGGTGATCTGATGATGACGCTCGACCGCGCCTCCCTCCGCTATGGCCCCATCCTGGGCCTCAGCCCCACCACCTTCGAGCTGCCGGATGGCGGCGGCATCACGGGCCTGCTCGGGCCCAACGGCGCGGGCAAGTCCTCGCTGCTGCAGCTGCTCTCGGGCCTGCTGCCGCCTTCCGGCGGTGAGGTGAAGGTCTTCGGTGAGGCTCCGTTCCGCAACCCGGCGGTGCTGTCGCGCCTGGGTCTGGTGCCGGAGGGCGATCGCCTGCCCACGGGCCTCCGCGCGGACCGATGGCTGCGCATGATGGGCGAACTCTCCGGGCTGTCGGGGGACGGCTTGAAGGCTGCGGTCGTCCGGTCCCTCGCCACCGTGGGCATGAGCGATCGCGCCCACCTCACCTTCGCGCGCATGTCCAAGGGCATGCGCCAGCGCATCCGCCTGGCCCAGGCGCTGCTGCACGAGCCGGAACTGCTCATCCTGGACGAACCCTTCAATGGCCTGGATCCCGAGGCCCGGCTGATCCTCATGGCCCTCCTGCGCGACCTGGCCGCCAAGGGCACGCGCATCCTGGTGTCGAGCCACATCCTCGGCGAGATCGCCCAGCTCACGGACCGCATCCTCCTGCTGTTCCGTGGCCGCCTGCTGGCCGAGGGCACGGTCACCGAGATCCGCCAGCTGCTGGACCGCCATCCGGTGGAGCTGCGCCTCACGGGCGAGGCCCAGGAGCTGGCCCGCTGGGCCGTGGAGCAGCCAGAACTGGCGGCCCTGCGCATGGAGGAGGACACCGTGGTGATCTCGGTGCGCTCGCCCCGGGACATTCTGCCTCGCCTCCAGAAGGCCGCGGCGGAGGGCGGCATCCCGCTGCGGGCGATGGACCCTCTGGATCTCAACCTGGACGCCGTTTTCCAGTACTTAACGAAGGACCACGCATGAACGCGGTTCCCTCTCCCCTGACGACGATCCGCGCCACGGCGCGGGGCTACGCGCCCCGCGTGCTCCAGGGCCGCGGCTGGGTGCTGGCGGCCCTGGTCATGGCGCCGGTGGGCCTCAGCATCCTCATCTTCACCATCAGCCGGATGCGGGGCCTCGATACGAACCCCGGAGAGGCGCTCCGCATCTTCCACGAAGGACTGGTGAAGATGATGCTGCCCATCATGGCCCTGGTCGCGGCCCCTGCGGGCATCCGCGAGGACCTGGAGCAGCGCACCCTGCCCCTGCTGCTGGTGCGTCCCGCCCCCGCCTGGGCCCTGCCCCTGGGCAAGGGCCTGCCCTGGTTCGCCTGGGGCGCCGGCTGGCTCATCCTCGGGGCCTTGGGCCTCCAGGTGGTGGGCGGCGATCCGGCGCTGCTGCCGGGCCGCACCCTCGCGCTGGTGGGAGCCTGGTGGGGAGAGCTGGCCTTCATGACCCTGATGGGCCTGGTCTTCAAGCGGGGCACGCTCTGGGGCGCTCTGTACTTCTTCCTGTGGGAGCCGCTGGTGCGGATCTTCCCGCCTTTCCTCCAGCGCCTCACCTTCACCCACCACATTGAAAGCCTCGCCGGCAGCCGGGCGGCCCAGGTGCAGGCCAACCAGCTGCTGGCCCAGGAGCAGGTGACGACCCACCCGGCCCTCGCCCTCCTCGCCCTCCTCGTCTTCGGGGCCCTCTGCTGGGCCCTCGCCGGCTGGAAGCTCCAGCGCACGCCCATCGGGCTGGCCGGAAGCGAAGCAGAGGGGTAGCGCTCCCCCCCTGTAAACTGGAGGGATGACCGAACTCCTCCGCACCCTCACCCCCGAAGGCACCGAGATCCTGATCGAACCCATCTCCCACGTGCGGAGCTGCGCGGTGGGGTTCTGGGTGCGGCGGGGGTCACGGCATGAGGGACCGGCCGAAGAGGGCCTGGCCCACTTCCTGGAGCACACGGTCTTCAAGGGCACGGAGGCCTACCCCACGCCCGATGAACTGGCTGCGGCCACGGACCGCCTGGGCGGCCATGTGGATGCCTTCACCGGCAAGGAAGTCGCCTGCTTCTATGGCAAGGTGCTGGCGGATCAGCTGCCGGAGCTGGTGCACCTGCTGGGGGAACTGGTCACGGCGCCGCGCTTTGATGCGGAAGAGCTGGTCCGGGAAAGGAACGTCATCCTGGAGGAAATCGCGCAAAGCGAAGACCAGGCGGACGACTGGGTGAGCGAGCTCTTCTATGGGGGCTTCTGGGAAGGCACGCCCCTGGCGCATCCCATCCTGGGTCTCCGTGACCAGGTGTCGACCTACGGCCCGGCGGAGGCCCGGGCCTTCTTCGACCACACCTACCGGGCGCCAAACCTGGTGGTGGCGGCCGCTGGTGCCATCGAGACTGGCCCGTTCATGGATCTGTTGAAACCCATCCTGGACCGCCTCCCCAAGGGAACCGACCATGCGCCCACTCCCCCGGCCCGCACCCGACCCTTCGTGCTGAACGTGCCCCGGAAGGATCTCCAACAGGCGAACCTCGTCATGGGCTTTCCCGCACCGGACCACCGTTCGTCGGATCGTGCCGCTGCCCATCTGCTAAGCCACGTGCTGGGTGGCGGCATGGCTTCCCGCCTGTTCATGGAGCTGCGGGAGCGCCGGGGACTTTGCTATCAGGTGGGCAGCTACCTGAGCCCGTACGCCGATACCGGCGCGCTTCAGATCAGCGCCAGTTGCGCCCCGGCCCAGCTTCGCGAGCTGGTGCAGCGCACCATGATCGAGTGCGCCCGGATCCGCGAGGCGGGGGTGCAGGCCGACGAGCTGGACCGCGCCAAGCTGCAGGCCCGCACCAGCCTCGTGTTCAGCCAGGAGAGCAGCAGCAGCCGCATGTTCAACCTGGCCCACCAGGCCATCCATCAGGGCGAGCTGCGCAGCCTCGACCAGCAGATGGCCGAGATCGAGGCCGTCACGGCCGGTGATCTGCTCCGCGTGGCCCAGGACCTCCTCGACCCCGCCCAGCTGGGCCTCAGCGCCCTCGGCACCCGCCGGGGCGCGGAAATCCGCCCGAGGGACCTGGTGGCCTGATCCGTCAGGACCGATTCCTGATGGCGAAAAGCAGCATCGCCAGGCCGAACAGGCATCCCCAGGCGAAGGCGTCACCGATGCGCGAGTACACGGTGCGGACGCCGCGCGTGGGCACGTAGGCCGTCATCTCCCGGTCAGGCGAGCCGAAGTCGTCCATCTGTGCCAGTGCGCGCCCTTGATAATCCACGGCCATCGACAGGCCGCTGCGAGTCTGGCGCACGAGGTTGAAGCCCTGCTCCACCGCCCGGAAGGTGGCCATGTGCGTATGCCAGGGATCGATGTCCCGCCAGTCGTTGGATGGCGCAAGCAGGACATCCGTACCTAGCCTTCCCGCCTGGGCCAGCAGTTGCGGGAAATCCAGATCGAAACAGATGGCCGAACCCAGGCGCCCATGCGGAGTCAGCACCGTTTTGATGTTGCCATCGAGCTGGCTTGTCAGGTTCTTCTCATCCCCGGGCACCGGGCGCGCCTTCCAGTACTCGTACGCGATCCGCCCATCCGGCGCGATGAGCACGAGCTTGTTCTCGAGCGGCTTCCGGGCCCCTCGCTGCCATGCGCCCAGTGCGAGCCCGAGGTAGATCTGTTTACGACTCGCCAACTGTTGAGCCTGGGCGATCAGCGCCGGTTCGTCTTCCTTGAAGACATCCCCTGCGGTCTCATTCCAGAAGATGATGTTTGCGCCGGCATCAGCCGCGCGTGAGGTTCGTGCCAGCAGATCGTCGGTGCCTGTACGCCCGTTGTCACGCAGCAGGCCCACTTCCACATCCGTCAACGGCTGATTCCGCAGGAGGCGTCTCTCCAGATCTTTGGACGGTGCGCTGCCGACGTCGCGGCGGTTCATCGATGCCACTCTCACGGTTGGTGCATCCGGAGGGAAGAACGCCACGCGGATGCCGCCGCCCATGAGCACAGCAGCAAGCGTCGCCGCGAACAGGGCCACCGGCTTGCGAGCCCTACGCCAACTCCGGCCGTGCGCCCAGGCCAGGTTCATCGCGGAAGCGAACCATCCCATGAGGAAGGTGACCCCGGCCAGCCCGGTGACAGACACAAGCTGCATCAGCGGCAAGTCGCTGAACTGTGAGTAGGCCATCGCACCCCAACTGCCGTACGGCGAGGCGAGGGTCATGAGGTATTCCGTTCCGGCCCAGGCCGCTGGGAACACCAGCGTGGCCCATGCGGCAGGAAGTTTGGGCGTCAGTGCGCGGTCCACCAGATAGGGCACGAGCAAGGCCAGCGAGTACGTTGCCGCGACCGCGATGAGAATGGGCCTCGGCGCGGGGACCATTCCGCGAAACTGGAACAGCCATGAGATAAACAGCATCGAGAAGGCGGCCGGCAGACGCACCCGGGCGCGTCCTCCACGTGTGAAGCGCAACAAAAAGAAAGGTGCGAGCCATGCGGCCAGCGGCACGGAATTGCGGCCGTTCGCGATCAGCAGCAACGCCCCAGCCGTGGCTGGCAGCAGCCAGGCGCGCGACCCCATGCCTGCTGTTTCCGCCATCCTATGTTCGGGCCCTGGTACGGGAGATCCCATGGCGCGCTCCTTCCGTTTGGGTTGCAGCAGGGCGTGCGATGCCGGCTGTCGCGGTCTCGATCAGGCCATCGATCAAGTTGTCCTGTACGACCCAGGGGAACGCCGGCCTCGCGATTAGCAGCGCCGTCAGTCCATGGATGCAGGACCAAATCACCTGGCTTGTCATCTCCAGGTCCATTTCCGGCAGCAAGCCAGCCTCGACGCACGTCCTCAGCCCTTGCACCAGTTCATCGAAAGCCGGGTGAGGCTTGTAGGGGCGCTCACCGGTGTCGGGCGGTGGAAGCATGAATGCGCACTGGTAGTGGTTCGGATTCCGCAGCCCGAACTCGATGTACGCTCGCAGTTTCATCTTCAGGTGGCGGACGGGATCCCCCTCGTCCGGGATGGCGCGCAGCGTCTTCAGCAGATCTGCGAAGCTTTCTTCGACAACGCCGCGCAGCAGTTCGTCCTTGTCCCGAAAGTAGAGATAGAGCGTGCCGGGCGAGCACTCCAATTCAGCCGCCAGCTTGCGCATCGAGAGTTGCTCGTAGCCTTTGTCGGCGAAAGCCCTGCTCGCCGCCTCCAGGATCGCGCGGCGGAGGTGGAGTCGCTGTTGGTTGCGTCGGGAAGGAGAGGTCATAATGAACACTGTTCAATATAATGGACACTGTTCATTTATCAAGAATTGGCCGACAAATAAATGAAATCCCAAAAGACATGAATGGACAGGAGGTGGGGGAAAGACGCCTCCGAACCTACCTGGGCAGGGCCAAGGCCAGGCGCCGCACGGCTTCCTCGAGTTCGGTCTCGCCCAGGGCGGAGAAGCCCAGGCGCAGGTTCGGGCGAGGGCGGCCATGGAAGTCGAAGCGGCGGCCCGTGTAGACGGCCACGCCCGCCCGCTGCGCCCGGTCGGCCCAGGCCTCCATGTCCAGGGAGGGGTCCACGCTGAGCCACAGGCTCATGCCCCCGGGCGGCAGATCGAAGGTGGCGATCCCGCCCAGGTGCCGCTGGACGGCCTCTGAGAGGGCGTTGCGGCGGGAGAGGTAGATGCGGCGCATCTTTCGGGCATGGCGCTGGAGGAGGCCATCTTCGAGCAGTTCCGCCACGGCCCGTTGGAGGGCGTGGTCGCCTTGGCCGTCCGTGGTGGCGCGGCGGGCCGCCAGGGCATCCACCAGGGCCCGGGGCCCGGAGACGAAGCCGATCCGGAGTCCCGGGGCAAGGATCTTGGACAGGGTTCCCAGGTAGATCACCACGCCGCCTGGATCGTCTCCCGCCAGGGGCAGCACGGGCCGGCCTTCGAAATGGAACTCGTTGTCGTAGTCGTCTTCGAGGATGGCCACCCGGTTTTGCCTTGCCAGTTCGAGGAGCCGGAGGCGCCGTGGGGCGCTCATGGTGACGGTGGTCGGGAATTGATGGTGGGGCGTGAGGTACACAGCCCGAACGCGGCCCTCCTGGAGCCGCGCCGTCAGGGCCTCCACCTGCAGACCGACTTCGTCCACGGGCACGGGCACCAGTTCCGCCCCCGCTGCCCGGAGCGTGGCCCAGGCCGCCGGGTAGCCGGGATCCTCCACCGCCACGCGGTCCCCGGGCCGGAGGATCGTGCGGGCCACCAGATCCAGTGCCCCCTGGCTGCCTCCGGTCACCATCAGGCAATCCTCCGCCGCCGCCAAACCTCGCATCCCGGACAGCATTCGGACCAGGGCGGCGCGAAGCCGTGGTTCGCCGCGGGGGTCGCCGTACCCGAGCAGGCCCGGCAGCTCCAGAGCCCTGCGGTACGCCCTGGCCAGGAGATCCGTGGGGACCAGGCGCAAGTCCGGCAATCCGCCACCGAAATCGAGGGGCCTTGGCGTCTGCGCCCTGAGGTTGGGCCGCGCCGGGCCCGGGGGTGGCGGTTCCAGAGCGTAGCCCAGGCCGCACTCAACCCTTGCTGGGGCAGGCGGGGCTTCAGGCAGGTCCCGGGCCACGCAGGTCGTGCGCGCCTCCGCCTCCGTCCAGCCTTCGGCCGCCAGCTCCCGGTAGGCCGCCAGCACGGTGTTCCGGTGGACGGCCAGGGTCTGGGCCAGACTCCGGGAGCCGGGCAGGGCGTCCCCGGGCCGAAGCCGGCCGCGCCGGATGTCGCCCCGGATGGCCTGGGCGATCTGCTGGAAGACCGGCTCGCGGGAGGTTCCGGGCTGGAGGGCGATGGGGAAGGCCCAGGGACGCATGGTCTAGTTGTAATGACAGAAATGGATCTTTTCAATAGTCCATGTGACCCGATCCTGGTGGTGGCCACCCGGCCCCGGAAGCTCCATGCGTACCTCGAAACCCCATCCCGAGCTCGCCCCGGCCGGCTACCAGGGCCTGCTCCAGGTCGTCCGGCACGTGCGGGCATCCAGCCTGGGCCACGGCCTCCTCAACCTCGTCGAGTTGCGGGCCTCCCAGCTCAACGGCTGCGCCTACTGCATGGACATGCACGCCACCGCCGCCCTGGAGGCTGGCGAGTCCCCGCGGCGCCTGAACCTCGTGGGCGGCTGGCGCGAGGCACCCGTGTTCACGCCCCGGGAACAGGCGGCCTTGGCCTGGACCGAGGCGCTGACGGAGCTGGGCCGCCACGGGGTGGACGACGCCCTCTACGCCGCCACCCGCGCGCACTTCACCGAGCAGGAACTGGTGGACCTCACCTACGCCATCGCCCTCATCAACGCCTGGAACCGCCTGGGCGTGGGCCTGCAGCCTGATCTTCCGGGGGTGCCGGCATGAGCGCCGCCCTGACCTACCGCCTCGACCGGATCCCGCCGGTGGAGGCCATCCGCGCCCTCTACGCCGCCGCGCCCCTGCGCCGGCCCATCCACGATCCCGAGCGCATCCGCCGCATGTTCGAGGACTCGAACGTGGTGATCTCCGCCTACGACGGCGACCGCCTCGTGGGCCTGCTGCGCGGCTGGACGGACTTCGTCTGGGATGGCTATGTCTGTGACCTCGCCGTGCATCCGGCCTTCCAGAAGGCCGGCGTGGGACGCCAGTTGCTGGACCTGGCGGTGGGCCTGGGCGAGGGCATCCAGTGGGTGCTCCAAGCCGCGCCCCTGGCCCGGGACTACTACGCTCACGTGGGCTGGGAGAAGATCGAGAACGCCTGGAAGATGAACCGCAAGGGCTGGACTCCCACCTCCTACGAGGCCTACCAGGCCGAGCACGCGGACCTGGCGGCCAGGGCCTGATGACCAGCCCCGCCTCCCGCGCCTTCGACCGCTGGGCCCCCCGCTACGCGCGCCACTACGCGCGGTGGACCCTGGGCCTGGCCTTCCTCTCGGGCATCGCCTCCCGGTTCGGGTGGTGGGGGCCGGGCCGGGGCTACGGCACCTTCGCCAACTTCATTAAGTACACCGCGCAGGTGAACAGCTTCATGCCGGCCCGCACCATCCCCTTCCTGGCCTGGGCGGCCACCGTCGCGGAAGCCAGCCTGGGCCTGGCGCTGCTCCTGCCGCTGCGGGGCCGGGCGGCCCGCGTCGTGGCCCTGGCCAGCGCGGCCCTCCTGGCCGTCTTCGGCCTCGCCATGGCGGTGTCCTTCGGCCCCAAGGAACCCCTCGACTACTCTGTCTTCTCCGCGTCCGCAGCGGCGCTGCTCCTGGCGCGCCGCTCTGAATCCGAGGCTCCATGAACGATCTGTCCCTCTACCTTGTGTCCGTGCTGATCTGGGGGTCCACCTGGATCGCCATCACCTTCCAGTACGGGCGGGTGGCGCCCGAAGTCTCCGTGGTCTACCGCTTCGCCCTCGCCGCCCTCCTGCTGGCGGCCTGGTGCCTTCTGCGGGGGCTAAAGCTCCGGTTCACACGGCGGGAGCACGGCTGGCTGGCCCTCCAGGGCGCCCTGATGTTCGGGATCAACTACGTCTGCGTCTACCTCGCGGAGCAGCGGATCCCCTCGGGCCTCATGGCGGTGATCTTCTCCCTGCTGGCCATTCTGAACCTCCTTGGCGCGCGGGTCTTCTTCGGGACGCCGGTGGCGCGGAAGGCCCTCGCCGGGGTGGCGCTGGGCATCGCCGGGGTGGGCCTGGTGTGCCTGCCGGGCGCGGGGTTCGGCGCCGGGTCCCTCCAGGCGGGGCTGGGCCTCGCCCTGGGCGGCACCGTGGCCGCCAGCCTCAGCAACCTGGTCTCCCAGCGCAACCAGCGGCACGGCATCCCGGTCATGCAGGGCAACGCGGTGAGCATGGCCTACGGCGCGGCCTTCGTGGCCCTCTACTGCGCGCTGGCGGGCCGGCCCTTCACCTTCGACGCCTCGCTCCACTACCTGGGCTCCCTGGCCTTCCTGGCCGTGTTCGGGTCGATCCTGGCCTTCGGCGCCTACCTCACGCTCGTGGGTCGCATCGGCGCGGGCCGGGCGGGCTACGCCATGGTCGCCATCCCCGTGGTGGCCCTGGCCCTCTCCACGGCCATGGAAGGCCTGCGGTGGCACTGGGGCCTGGCCCTGGGCGTCGGCCTGTGCCTGGCGGGGAACCTCCTCGTGCTGCCCGGGACCCGCCCGCGCCTGGCTCGGGCGTGAGAGATCGGCCGGGCCGATAGACTGGAGGCATGACGAACGCCGCGCCCATGCCCTGGGATCGCCCCGCCCCCGAGCGGGAGGGGATGCCTTCGGCGTGGTCGCTGTTCCCGGAGGACCTGGCGGCGCTCGGCTGCCCCGGCAGCGCCCTGGAGACGTTCAAGCGCCTGCACCGGCCCTGGACCTGGCAGGACGGCGCGCCGGACCTGGGCTCGGGCATCCGCCGCTGGCTGGAGGGCGTGGCGGACCTGCGCCTGCCGCGCCTTGCCGAGCGCCAGCCCTCGGCGGACGGCTCCACCAAGCTGGCCCTGGAGCTGGCGGACGGCAAGCGCATCGAAGCCGTCCACATGCCGCGCAAGGTGCGGAATCCGCGGGTGACCTACTGCATCTCCAGCCAGGTGGGCTGCGCCATGGGCTGCACCTTCTGCGCCACGGGCAGCATGGGCATCCTGCGCAACCTCCAGCCCGGCGAGATCCTGGGCCAGGTGCTGGCGCTGATGTCGGCCCTCGGGCCCGACCGCGGGCACGAGCTCACGCTCGTGTTCATGGGCATGGGCGAGCCCCTGCACAATCTCGACCATCTGCATCACGCCATCCGCCTCATGTGCCACCCGGCGGGCCTGGGCCTGGGGAAGAACCGAATCACCGTGAGTACCTCGGGCCTGGTAAGCGGCATCGAAAAGCTGGCGAAGCTGGAGCCCCGGCCGCTGCTGGCCCTCAGCCTCAACGCCACCACGGACGAGGCGCGCAGCCGCACCATGCCCGTGAACCGCGTGTGGAACCTAGCGCGGCTGCGGCAGGCTCTGGACGACTGGGGCCCCAAGCGCGGCGAGAGGTTCTGCTTCGAGTACGTGCTCATCGCCGGCGAGAACGACACCGAGGCCGACGCCCAGCGTCTTGCCGACTGGCTGGGCGACCTGCGCAGCGGTCACAACCTGAACGTCATCCCCATGAACGAGCATGCTGCCAGCGCCTTCCGCGAGCCCGGCGAGGACCGCGTGCAGCAGTTCGCCGAGTGGCTGAAGGCCCGGGGCTGCTTCGTCACCGTCCGCCGCAGCCGGGGCCGGGATGTGCAGGGGGCCTGCGGGCAGCTGGTGAAGGGCCGCTGAGCGGCCGGATCAGGGTGTTTCCTCGGAGCGCTTGCGCAGGCGGAGCCACTGGAAGGCCCGGGGCGCACTGAACACCAGCAGGGCCGGGATCCCGATCCACACGACTTCAGTGCCCAGGGAGAACAGCAGCCAGTCGAACAGCTTCCCGGAGAGGGGGATCGGCGACACGAAGATGGGTTGCCAGACGCAGACGAACCGGGCCTTCGAGAACGGCAGCAGGAAGGCCACGCCGGTTCCGCCGAAGGTGCAGGCATCCAGCAGGCCATGGGAGAAGGCCGCTGAAAGGAGGCAGGCCCAAGGACGCGGGTTGCGGAGCTCGGACCGGAAACCGATCAGCATGGCCCCGGTGGCGATGAGTACGGCGGCGATCAGGGAGTGGCTCATCCCCCGGTGGGAGAGGCTCGTGCCATCCAGGAACGGAAGGAATCCCGTAAACCAGTCCAGGTCCGGCGCCAGCGCGCAGGCCATGGCGAACGCCCAGGTCCGGCGGGGGGGCCGGCCCTTGGTGAAGGCTGCGCTGATGGTGAGGCCCGCGAGGGCGTGGCCGAGAAGGGAGGACATGGGGGTTCCAGGAGGTCAGAGTCGAGACAGGCCCGGTTCAAGGGGAACCCGACACGCTCGCAGGTGGTTCGACCGAATCCCGCCCGGGGGACTGATGACTGCTCGGCAGAACGCGCAAGCCACCATGGTATCCCAGCTGGCGGTCACTCCGCGACGGCGAACACCACCTTGTCGTTCTTGAAACGGGGCAGGGAAAGCAGTTCCACGGTGGCGGTCTGCCGATCGGTGCTTAGGGATAGGCGGTAGTGCTCGCCCTGGGTGTAGGACCCGGGGACGACGCTCACCTTGGCGATATGGCGCAGGCCGAGATCCTGGGCCCGGATTAGGATGGTGCGGCCGGACCGGAGATCCAGGTTCTGGGTGAACGCGGCGTCGCGCCAGGTGCGACCCGATTGGTCCTTGCCAAACAGGGGGACCTCGATGATCCCCGCCCTCTCAAGCGCGTCTTGCACGCCGACGAGGTAGTGCAGAGAGTTCAGCCGGGCGAGCTGCTCGGCATTCTCGGACTGAAGGCGGGCTTGCCCTTCGAGGACAAGCGCCCGCTCCGCCTGGATGGCGGCGATCTCCTGTTCGATGTCCAGTTTTTGACTCTCCAGGGCCTGCAGATCCCGCTGGAGCTGGCGGCCGACAGCCACGGCCTGGTCGCGCTCGCCGATGAGCGGATTCGGATTCTGCCGGGCGAGGCTACGGGGGGCGATCGAGGCCATGCCTTGCGAGACCCAGGTGCCGTATCCGCCGTTGGCGTAGAAGTGGTAGACCTCGAAGCCCGGGGCGAGGCGCTCCGAGATGATCACGCGGCTCAGGGCTTTTCTGGCTTCTGCGTCTGAGAGCCCGTGACTCTTGAGGAACCGCAGCGCCAGCCCGTAGTGGCTGTCATTGGGCCTTGCGATTTCCGGCGCAGGCAGGGCGGCCTTGAGCTCCACCAGGTGATCGTTGAGGGCTCGGAGCTCTGCATCCTTCTGCAGGATCTCCCGGAGCAGGCCCTGGCGGGAGGTGTCCTTCTCGATCCGGAGCCGCGCCTCGAGGGCCTGCTTCTGGTCTTCGGTCAGCAGCAGGGGATCGGCCGCGAACCGGAGGTCCCCGACCCCGGCCAGGCCGAGCCTCCGGAACTGCTCGCTCCAGGCCTGCCGGAGCTGCTGCGCGGCCTCGTCGGCCTGGGACGCCTTCGCCGTCAGGGCGAGGATTTGTGGATCTTCCCGCTTGCAGGCCACGAAGGCCGTCGAGAGCGAGGCCAGCAGAAGCATGGACGAGATCCACCGGCGGCCAACCAAGACCAACACCCCCCCGAGCTAAGGACAGCCCAGAACGCCCGGGACAGCCCTTCGAGTGTATTCAGCCTGGAGGATCCAGCCAAGGAACCGGCCTGGGCGTGAGAGGGAGGCCGATTTCCCTTTGCACCCCCGCGCCCTTGCGCTGAATCTTTTTGGATGCGCATTCCTGTCCACCAACTCCCCCACGGCCTTGGCCTCGATCTGCCGGAAGCGGCCACGGCGCATGCGGCGGGCATGGACTTGCGGGCCGCAATCCCCGAGGGCGATCGGTGGGAGATCACCCCCGGCCAGCGGCGGCTGGTGCCCACGGGACTGGTGCTGGCCATTCCCCAGGGCTTCGAGGGCCAGGTGCGGCCCCGCTCAGGCCTGGCCCTGCGGCACGGCCTCACGGTGCTGAACGCGCCCGGCACCATTGACGCCGACTACCGGGGCGAGGTGCAGGTACTGCTCATCAACCACGGCGAGGCCCCCTTCGAGCTGCGCCGCGGCGAGCGCATTGCCCAGCTCCTGGTGGCCCCGGTGGAGAGCTGGACCTGGCTCCCCGAACCCAGCGTCGAAGCCCTGGGCGACACCGGGCGCGGGGGCGGCGGCTACGGCAGCACGGGGCGCTGAGCGGCTGGATTCGACGCCACCCGGTTCCGGCCACCCTCCTTGGCGCGATAGAGGGCCGCATCGGCCCTGGCCAGGATGGCATCCGGATCGGCGTCGCCCGGATCGAAGGTGGTCAGGCCGAGGCTCACGGTCAGGGTGATGGGCCCCGCGCCGGATGGGACCGGCGTGTGCGCCACCTGATGCCGGAAATGTTCCGCAAAGGCCACGGCGCCCGCCTCGCCGGTGCCGGGAAGCAGGATGCCGAACTCCTCCCCACCCAGGCGGCCGAAGAGGTCCAGCCGCCGCAGCCGCATCCGGGCCAACTCCGCGAGGTGCCTGAGCGCGAGGTCCCCGGTGGCGTGGCCGTAGGTGTCGTTCACCCGCTTGAAGTGGTCGAGATCCAGCAGCAGGAAGGCCGCGGGTTTCTGGAAGCGCTTATGACGCGCCAACTCCATGTCCATCTCCTGGAGGAAGCGGCGGCGATTGGCCACCCCCGTGAGGGGATCCGTGGTGGCCAGGCGCTGCAGTTCCTCCTCCATGGCCTTGCGCTGGGTGATGTCCTCCTTGACGGCGAGGTAGTGCGTCGTCCGCCCGCCGACATCCACCACGGGGGAGATGCGCGCCAGTTCCCAGTATTCCTCGCCGTTCTTCTTCCGGTTGACCAGTTCCCCTTCCCACGGGAGGCCTCGGTTGAGGGCGGCCCACATGTCCTCGAAGGTCTTCGGGGGGGTGTGGCCGGACTTGAGGATGCGGGGATTCTGGCCGATCGATTCCGCCAGCGTGTAGCCCGTGGACCGGGTGAAGCCCGCATTGACGAACTGGATGTCGGCGTGGGTATCGGTGATGACGATGGAGGCGATGCTCTGCTCGACTGCCGCGGACAGGAGCCGCTGGGATTCGGCCAGCCTCTCCCGCTCGGTGACATCCTGGCCGAGGGCCAGCAGGCCGATGATGGTGCCGTCGGCATCCCTCAGGGGCTTATCGTGCCACTCCACCAGGATCCTCCGCCCGTCCCGGGCCAGGATCCCGCTGGTGTTCGCGGTGCTCCTCCCTCCGGCCACCGCCTCCTGGAAGCGTGCCCTTGCCTCGCTCTGCTCCGCTTCCAGCGGGAAGATGGCGAACCAGTCAGCGTTCTGGAGCTCAGACTGGGCGTAGCCCGAGAGCTCCTCCATGAAGCGGTTGAAGCGGAGGATCCGCCCCTCCAGGTCGAGGACGATGACGATGGCCTGGGCCGTGTCGATCAGCCCTTCCGCGAAATCCCGCTCCCGGCGCATGGCCTCTTCCAGGTCCTTCCGTTCCGTGAGGGTCCGGGCCGCGGCCGCGTGGGCCTGCTCGAGGCTCTCGGCGAGGCGGCCCTGCTCCAGGCCCAGCCGGATCGAGACCTCGAGCATCCTGTGCAGGTGCTTGGCTCCCGAGAGGATGTAGCCCATGAAGACGAGGCTCATGAACCCGAAGGCCCACTGGACGGGGGTGTGGGCCTTGATCAGGACCGCGGCCGCCATGGGCAGGCCGGCCAGCCCCACGAAGGCCTGGAGGGCCGCCGGGACGGAGACCAGGAGCGGCACCACGCCGGCGACCATCCCGGCCACCACCAGGCCCGTGAACAACCGCGCCCCTTCGCCGCCGGTGAACACGAACAGGAGGGCGCCCGCGCCCCAGCTGGCGGACAGGAAGGCCGTCGCCCGCACATAGCGCCGCTGCCAGGCGAGGGGCGTTTCAGCGTTCGGAGAGATGGCGTGGTGCCGGGCCAGCGCGTAGCGGGCGGTGCCCGCTGCAGCAATCAGCGCCCACCAGCCCGCGGCCACCCACGGCGGGGTGTCCTGGGTGGCGTTCACCCCGGCCAGCAGGGCGGCGTTGACCAGATGCGCGGCCCAGGTGAAGGGGGCGTTCCTGAAGAGCTGATCGGTCAGCCGCCGTTGGGTTTCACATTCGATGTCGGAAAGGAGGGAGTTTGCCATGCTCGGGTCCTGAGAGGCCGGTTCCGCGGAGGGGCCGCGAAAGGACCACCCCTTCTTTTCGGCCGGTGGACCTCCGGCCTGGAATTCCAGTTCAAACAGCTATAGGATCGGTCTCCCAGCCGGAGGCACCATGCGATCCGCCGCCCTCGCCCTCTCCCTCGCCGCTCTGCCCATGTTCGGGGGCCAGCCGCTCACCTATGCCGATGGCGCCACGAAGCTGGCGGGCTACCTGGCCAAGCCCTCTGCCGCCAAGGGCAAGGTGCCCGGCGTGGTGGTCATCCACCAGTGGATGGGGCTCACGGACCATGAACGCAAGGTGTCGGACAACCTGGCCAAGCTGGGCTACGTGGCCCTGGCGGCGGACATCTATGGCGAGGGCGTGCGGCCCGCGAACACCGCCGAGGCCGGCAAGCTGGCGGGCCAGTACAGGGGCGACCGGGCCCTCTACCGGCGCCGCATCGCCGCGGCCCTCGACGCGCTCAAGGCCCAGAAGGGCGTGGACGGCAGCCGCGTGGCGGTGATCGGTTTCTGCTTCGGCGGCACGGGTGCGCTGGAAGCGGCCCGGGCGGGCCTGCCCGTGAAGGGCGTGGTCTCCTTCCACGGCGGCCTGGATGTGCCGGCGGACTTCAAGCCCGGTCCCATCTCCGCCAAGGTGCTGGTCTGCCACGGGGCGGACGATCCCTTCGTGCCCGCCAAGGACGTGGCGGCCTTCCAGGACGAGATGCGGGCATCCAAGGCGGATTACGTGTTCGTGGCCTACGCCGGTGCCGTGCACGCCTTCACCCAGAAGGAGGCGGGCAGCGACAACTCGAAGGGCGCCGCCTACAACGAGGCCGCCCACCGTCGCAGCTGGCAGCACATGAAGGACTTCTTCCAGGAGATCTTCTAGCGGTACAAGGCTGCGCCCCGCGGTCGCGGGGCGCAGGTGTGGAAAGCCTCAGTTGGCGCGGTTCGGATACGCGGGCTTGCGGGTGGCGGCAGGCTGCTTCTTGATAGCCGCTTCCACTTCCTGGATGGCCCGGTCCAGCTGGGGGTCCTTGCCCTGGGCCAGCAGCGCGGGATCGTCCATCACCTCGATGTCGGGGTCCACGCCGTGGCCTTCGACGATCCACTTGCCTTCCTTGGAGTAGATGCCGAAGGTGGGCACGGTCACGCCGCCACCGTCGATGAGGGCGGGGGCGCCGCTGATGCCGATGAGTCCGCCCCAGGTGCGGCGGCCGATGAGGGGGCCGAGGCCGGCCTGGCGGAAGTAGTGCGGGAAGAGGTCTCCGCCGGAGCCGCTCCAGCCGTTGATGAGCATGGCCATGGGGCCCGCGTGGGCGATCTGGGGCCACTGCCAGTCCTTGCCATCGCGCACGCCCCAGTAGTTGAGGGTCTTGCGCCCGAGCATCTCGATGAAGCGGTCGGGGATCTGGCCGCCGCTGTTGAAGCGCTCGTCGATGATCAGGCCCGCCTTGTCCCACTGGCCGCGGAACTGGCGCACCAGGTCGTTCTGCCCGCCGATGCCCGTGTCAGGCACGTAGATGTAGCCGATGCGGCCATGCGAGGCCTTCTCCACGTACCTCCGGTTGGCCTCGATCCAGGCCCAGTAACGCAGCTGGTAGTCATTGACCAGCGTGTCCACCGTCACCTCATGGGCACCGTCCAGGGAGGGCTTGTCATTGACGGTGAGGAGCACGGTCTTGCCGGCCAGGCCCTGGAAGGCCGCCCAGGGATCTGTGTGGGTATCGAGGGGGTTGCGGTTCACGGCCAGAAGGTAGTCGCCCTCCTTCACCTTCAGGCCCGGCTGGGCCAGAGGGCCTCGGACCTGGGCATCCCAGTCGGCGCCACGGAGGATGGTCTTGATGCGGAAGGCGCCGTTCTCCAAGGCGAAATCCGCGCCCAGCAGGCCCACACCCAGCTTGGCTGGCACCTCCTGGTCACCGCCGCCCCGGTAGGCGTGGGAGGCGTTCAGTTCGGCGATGAGCTCGCCCAGGACGAAGTTCACGTCCTCGCGGGTGACGCAGTCCTTGAGCAGCTTCTCGTAGCGGGCCTTCTGGGCCTTCCAGTCCACCCCGTGCATGCCCGGGTCGTAGAACAGGTCGCGCTCCAGGCGCCAGGTGTCGTTGAAGATCTGCTGCCATTCGGCTTGGGGATCGACGGTCATCATCAGCTCGCCCGTCGGCAACTTCTTCTCGAACTTCTGGTCGGGCTTGAGGTCGATGAGGGCGTACTCCTGCTTCCGGTTCACCAGCACCTTCTTGCCGTCGCCGCTGAGGAGAGCGCCGTCCACGTCCGCCAGCACGGCCTTCTCCTCGCGCTGCTCCAGATCGTAGGTGTATAGGGTTGCCTTGGTTTCGCCCATGGGGTTCAGCTGGGCGGCGCGGCGGTAGACCAGCTTGCCCTTCGCTGCAGCCAGGTCTGAGTAGTAGCCGGCAGTCGGTGACAGCAGCACCATGCGGGCTTCCAGGCCCTCGAGGTCGATCTCCACGGGCTTGGTCGGCTCCTTCTTGCCGGCATCCTTCTTGTCTCCGTCCTTCTTGTCCGTGCCGTTGCCTTCCTCCTTCTTGTCCTCCTTCTTCTCGTCCTTTGCGCCCTCCGCCTCATCCGCATCGTTGCGGGGAGCCATGGGCGAGGCCACATCCTTGCGGAGGGGGAGGGCGGCGAGGCGGGTGGTGGCGGCGTAGACCCAGGTGCCATCCACGTCGCTGTAGGTGGGGCTGAACTGCTGGCCGGTGGTGAGGAAGAGATACTTCCCCTCGGGATCGAAGACCGGATCCTCGGCGTTGTAGAAAGGCGACGTCGCCTCATGCCGCTGGCCGGTCCGGGTGTCGTAGAGGGCGATCACCCGGTTGCGGTTGGCGGTGTCGCAGGGGTAGGCGAACCAGCGGCCGTCGGGGGACCAGCTGGCGCGGAATTCCTCCAGGGGGTTCTCGAACATGTAGAGGCCCTTGTCCACCGCCTGTACTTTGCCGGTCTCCAGGTTGCAGAGGTTGATCCGCATGGCCTGGTCCGCGAAGACCACGTGCTTGCCATCCGGGGACCAGGAGATGCGGTAGCGGAAGCCCGGACCCAGGTGTGTCACCTGGCGCTCCTGGCCGGAACCGTCCGCGGGCCGCACGCACAGCTCGTACTCGCCGCTGCGGTCACTGAAGTAGGCGATCTGCTTCCCGTCATGGGACAGCGCGGGGAAGCGCTCCGCGGCACCGGGTGTGCGCGTGAGGTTGATCACATAGCCCTTCTCTGCAGGCACGGAAAAGGCTTCGCCGCGAGCCTCGAAGACCGCGCGCTTGCCCTGGGGAGACAGCGTGGGATTCTTCAGCAGCTTGCTGGCGTTCTCTTCCCGGGGCTTCAAGGTGGCCTGGTCTGTCACCACCTCGACCTTCACCTCCACGAGCTTTTCGGAGGGCAGCTCGATGCGGTAGAGCTGGCCGCCGGCCTCCAGCACGATGTCCGAGGGGCCGACCGCCGGGAAGTGGGCGTCGTAGTCCTTGAAGAAGGTGATCTGCTGGAAGGCCTTCGTGGCCAGATCGTAGGACCAGATGTTGGCTCGCTTCACGCCATCGCGATCCGACAGGAAGTAGAGCTTCCCGCCGTGCCACATGGGCTGGGAGTCGTTGGAACCACCTTCGCTGGGCAGGCGGCTGGCGGTCTTCTTCTCCAGGTCGTAGAACCAGATCTCCGAGGCCATGCCGCCGCGGTAGCGCTTCCAGGTGCGGAAGTCCGTGCTGATGGGCTGGTAGGCCAGGATCTTCCCGTCCGGGGACAGGGCGCCGAACTCGGCGTAGGGCAGAGGGAGGGCCCTCGGCAGGCCGCCGTCCTTGGGCACGAGGAAGAGCTTGTTGAAGCGATCCTTACCGGATTCCATGCCGGAGGCGAACAGGATGGATTTCCCATCGGGAGTCCAGTCCACCATGCGGTCGGCCATGGGGTGGTGAGTGACCCGCGTGGGAACACCGCCAACCACGGGCAGGGTGTAGACATCCAGGTTCCCGTCGTAGTTGCCGCTGAAGGCCACTTCCCGGCCGTTCGGCGAGAAGCGGGCGAAGGACTCCTCGCCCTTGGGCGTGGACAGCCGCTGGGCCATGCCCCCGGTCTTGGGGGCGATCCACAGGTCGTTGGCGTAAGTGAAGACGATCTGCGTCGCCGACACATCGGGATAGCGCATCAGCCGGGCGTCGATCTGCGCCGTGGCGCTGACGGAAGCCGCCACGACAATGGCGGTGGCGAAGAAGGGAAGCAGGCGCATACGGCTCTCCGGGTTCCTGAGGGGTCCAGGCATGTTACGCAGAAGCCGCCGGGAAGGTTGAGGGCCGATGCTCACTTGCTTTGGACAACCTGATCGTTCCCGCTTGCGCTCGGACCACTTCCCCTTCATGCAACGCTACCACCGGCCCTCGGACCGCTACGACCTTGCCTGGAACCCGGAGGGCCTGATGCAGCAGGCCCCGCTTCGCGCTGGAGCTGGGGCGGCTGGCGGCTTCGGCCCGCTGACTCAGGACGCCCGCACGGCCCAGCGCAGCTTGGCGCTGGTGGAGCGGGGATTGGCGCGGCGCTCCTCGGGCGAGGCGCGGAGGGGCTCGGGCGCGGCCTCCGCGTAGAGGCCTTCCCGGAGGCCCTGCTGGAAGGCCTTCTTCACGCGGCGGTCCTCGCCGGAGTGAAAGGTGAGGATCGCCACGCGGCCGCCGGGCTTCAAGGCGCCGGGCAGCTGGGCCAGGAAGCGGTCCAGCACGCCGAACTCATCGTTCACGGCAATGCGCAGGGCCTGGAAGGTGCGCTGGAGGGCCTTCTTGATCTCCTCATCGCCGAGGTCTCGCAGGGCTGCCCGCATGGCCTCCGCGAGGTCGCGCGTGGTGCGGATCTCCCGGCCCGCCACTTCCTGGGCGATGGCGACCGCATGGGGCTCGTCGGCGTTCTCCGCCAGTAGCTCCGCCAGGGCCGGCGCGTCCAGCGTGGCGAGCAGGTCCGCGGCGGGGCGGCCCTTCTGGGGGTTGAGGCGCAGGTCCAGGGGCCCCTCCGCCTTCCAGGTGAAGCCGCGGGCCGGGTTGTCGATCTGCATGGAGGACACGCCCAGGTCCGCCAGCACCAGGTCGAAGGGACCGAGCTCCGCCGCCACCTTGGCGAGGCTGGCGAAGTTGGTGCGGCGCACGACCAGCGCGGTATCGTCGAAGCCCAGGGCCCGCAGCCGCGCCTCGGTGCGGGGCAGCTCGAGGGGATCCACGTCCAGGCCTACGAGGCGCCCGCCGGGCTGGAGCCGCGTCAAGATCTCCCGAGCATGGCCGCCGTAGCCCAGGGTGGCGTCCAGGGCGACCTCACCCGGCTTGGGCGCCAGCGCCTCGAGGATCTCGTCCACCATGATCGACCGGTGAGTGCCGGCGGGCGTGTGCCCCCGGGCCGCCACCTTGGCCTGCTCCTCGGCGTAGCGCTCCGGCGCTAGCTCCTTGTACTTCTCCTCGAAGCGCCGGGGGTGGGTGCCCTTGTAGCGGGGGCGGCGCGGGGGTCGCTGATCCTGGTCGTTCATGCAGCCATGGTAGCCGTCAGCTGCCTCTGACCTCGGCCAGGGCCAGAGCCATGCGTCGGCAGGCCTCGTTCTGTTCGTCCAGGTCGTGGGCGGCGAAACCCAGGCTCAGATAGGGCACGGGCTGGTGGTGGAGGTCGTACAGGCTCCCCGGGTAGACCACAACGCCGTGGGCCAGGCAGCGCTCGGTCCAGGCCTCGAGGGGCACGTCCTCGGCCACGCGGACCCACAGCGAGAGGCCTTCCCGGGGGTTCTTCACGGAGATGGCGGGGTGGAGGTGGAGCAGCAGGCGATCCACCATGGTCTCCCGCCGCTCGTCCGTGAGCTTCCGCACCCGCCGCAGGTGCCGCACGATCTCGCCGTCGCGCAGGGTCTCCTCGATGGTGGCCTCCTGCACGAGGTTGCCGGGCCAGTCCACCAGCTGCCGCTGCTGGGCCAGCGTCTTGATGAGACCCGCCTCGCCCGCCAGGAAACCCACCTGCAGGCCCGGGGCGAGGATCTGCTCGAAGCTGCTGAAGTAGAGTACGCGGCCTTTGGGATCCTCGCTGGCGAGCGGGAGCCGTGGGTTGCGTTCGCGGTGGAAGCCCAGGGCCGGGTCGCCCTCCAGGATGCGGAAGCCGTGGGCTTCAGACAGCTGCAGCAGCCGCTGGCGCCGGGCGGGGTCGAGGCTCACCTGGGTGGGCTGCTGGGGCGCCGTGGTGAGGTAGAGAAGGCGGATGGGTTCCCGACGCAGGAGAAGCTCGAGGGCCTCCACATCCAGGCCGTGAGCGTCCACGGGCACCGCGAAGAGCCGGACGCCGGCGGCCCGGAAGGCCTCGGCCACCCGGAACTGCCCGGGGTTCTCCACGGCCACCGCGTCCCCGGGCGCGAAGAGCACCCGCGACACCAGATTGAGCGTGCTCATCAGGCCCCGGGTGAGCAGGAGGTTGCCCGCTTCCACCGAGAGGCCGCGCAGGTCGCGCAGCATCTTGCAGAGCGAGTTCCGCAGGTCCAGCAGGCCCCGGGGATCCCAGCCGGGCTGGAGTAGGCGCTCCGGATGCAGGCGCAGCACCCGGCCGTAGGCGCGGTGGATGGCATCGGTGGGCGTGAGCCGCAGATCCGTGGTGTCTGGAAGAAGCTGGAAGGATTCCGGTGCGGGCATTCCGGGCTGGAAGAAGGGGCCCTCCCGGGGCGTGGTCCGCTTCCAGGAGGCCGAGTCCTGGGCGGCGATGCCCGCAGGGGCGTCGAGGACCACAGGCTGGTTCCGGGCGATGAAGGTGCCGCGATCGGGGGAGGCCTCGATCCAGCCCTCGGCCTCGAGCTCGCGATAGGCGGCCAGGGTGGTGTTCCGGTTCACGCCGAGGAGCTCGGCCAGGGCCCGGGTCCCCGGGAGGGCATCCCCGGGCTTGAAGCGCCCGTGGCGGATGCCCTCCTCGATGGCCTTCACCAGCTGGAGGTACAGAGGCTCGGCATTGGATCGGTCCAGCGCGATGGCGAGATCCCAGCTGCCCATCCGACTCCCTGTCACGACCAGCATCCGATTCGAAGATGTTCCCGTCAAGGTTAGTAGCCGTACGGGCCGCCGCCAGTCCCGCCGCCCGTTCCGGTGGCGCCGTAGCTGATGGTGGCGAAGAGGCCGTGGGTCTGACCCTGCGGACCCGCCGCGACGTAGAGCTGGGTGGACTTCCCCGCCGAGGCGTCATTGCCGAAGGCCATCCCCCAGAGACCGCTGACGGAAATGGGCGTGCCCGCCGGTCCCTTGAGCTGTCCCATCAGGGCCCCGGTGGCGGCGTTGTAGGCGGTGATGCGCCCATCCCCGAAGTTGCCCACCAGCAGCGCGCCTCCGAAGGGACCGAAGCCTGCCGGAGCCAGGGCGAGGCCCCAGGGCGCGTTGAGGGAGCCGCCCGTGGCGAGGCGCTGGACGAAGGTGCCGTCGAGGTTGAAGACGCTCACGATGCCAAGTCCGGTGCCAGTGGTCTCCCGCGGGTTCCCGGCGCTGTACTGGGCGTAGGTCACGTAGAGCTTTCCAGCCAGCACCTGGACGTTGTACGGCGAGTAGCCGGCCGGGAGAGCCGGATCCACCAGGGCGCCCGTCCCAAGGGTCACGGGGGCATAGGCGGCGTCGAACACGTCGACGGTTCCCCCGGCCAGGTTGGCGGCGTAGAGGTAGGTCGCGCTGGCCGAGATGCCCTGGGCCAGCCCGGTGTAGATGGCGCCCGAGGCGGAGTGGTCCACCCTGCGGGTGACCGTGGTCCCGGTGCTCCACCCGGAGATGCATCCGTCCAGGGAGGCCATGATGAAGCGGTCCCCCATGAAGCCGGAGCTGGCGTTGAACACCATGCCCGTGGGGCCGCCCACGGTGCGGCCCGCCACGATGGGATCGGATACCACAAGGGGGGTCGCCAGCATCTGGCCGAGCCCGTCATACACCGTGGCGGTGGCCGTGCCCTGGTTGGCCAACCAGAACCGCGTGGTCGGACCGTAGGCCAGGCCCCAGGGGTTCACCAGGTTGGCGTCGGTGGTGGTGGCGGCAGCCGTGGCCTGGTCCGCCACGAGGCTGGTGATCTGGTAGGTGGGCGGAGGTGGGGGCGGGGTGCTGGTGCCGCCACCACCCCCCCCGCCGCAGGCCGCCAAGCCAAGCAGGGCCGCGCCGAGGAGGCCGGTCGAGAGGGAACGCAACGTGGGACTGGCAAAGTGCAGGGGCATGGATGCCTCCAGTTCGTGGGCGGGTCCCTGAGTCGGGGCCCGGGGTCGAATGCGTCCAGGGTGGGGTGTGGGGGAGCGCGCTCCAGATCCGGTCCGGAGATGAGAGGCCCTCCGGTGCCTCGGGGACGATCGGGGTGGGCTACCATCGCCAGGACCGCTTCCTTCGGAGGCTGATGAGACCGCTCTGCTGGATCCTCCCCCTGGTGGCCCTGGTCCTCGCGGCCCAGGAGTCCAGTCCCTTCGCCCCGGAGGCTACCAACCTTTGGGCGCCCGCCTGGGAACTGACACTCCGGGGGGACCAGCTTTCGGCTCCGGGGGCCCCGGACGAGGCCTTCCACCGCATGGACGCGCAGCTGCGCCTCCGCTGGACCTGGGAGTCCGGCCCGCTACGCGTCGAGGCCGGCACGCGCTCCGCCGTGGGCTCCGACGGCAACCGCTTCAACGCGGCCCGCTGGGACCAGCAGCCTTCCAACGGGACCCAGGCGGATGTGGCGCGGGGGATCGCGTCGTGGGTCTCTGAGCGGGCCTTCGGCTCCCTGAGCCTGGGGCTCCAGGGCAGCGGCCTCCTGGCCCCCCAGGCGCTGTGGGATCCGGACCTCCGCTTCCTGGGCGTCGGCGGGCGGTTCGGGCTGCGGGGCGCCGGGGGCATGCTCGAGGAGGCGGGTATTCGCGTGGCGGCCGGCCGGGTCCGCGACCTCCTGGGCGGACGCGTGGACCTCGCCGCGGGACAGCTGGTGCTTCGGGTCGACACCGGGCCCTGGTCCTGGACGGCCCATGCCGGGCGCTGGGATCTGGCCTGGGATCCCGGCGGCGAGCGGCTTCGCCAGTTGCCGGGCCACGATCCGACGGCCCGCCAGCGGCTGGTGGTGGACGCGGCCGGGGCCTCGGGCACCTGGCACGCGATCCTGCCCGTGGAAGCCGGGTGGTCCGGCGCCAGGAACCGCGAGACCGGCGAGACGTCGGAGGAGGTCCAGGTCGCCGTGGGCAGCCGCGAGCGGGTCTTCTGGCCCCAGCTCGCCCTCACCTGGCAGCGACTGTCCTCCACGGGCACCCTCTACCCGGTGAACGGGGACGAATGGTGGTACTACCGGCGGGCGCGTGGGCCCCGCGCCGACCTGTCCCTGCCGCTGCCCCATCACTGGATCGCCACGCTGGTGGTCCTCCGGCAGCGGACGGACGGCGCAGAGGAAACGGTCACCCGGACGATGCTGGTGGTGCAGAAGCGGTTCTGATCAGTAGGCCCGGTCGTCCGCCAGGGGCGGGTAGTCCTGTCCGAACTTGTTCTTGTGGGGCTCCAGGGCGGGCAGGGACAGGTCCAGGTCCCAGCTGCCGTGGGTGACCTCGGCGCCGATCCGCACGGTCCAGGCCTTCTCGCCGGATTCCGGGTGCCAGAGGCGCAGCCGGTAGGTACCCGGCGGGACCCGATCGAAGGCCACCCCGGCGCGGCCGTCCAGCACCTGGGCGAAGGGCGTCGTCACCACCCAGAGGAAGGCGTTCATCTGATGGTGGACATTGCAGTAGAGCTTCACGAGGCCCGGCCGGGCCACCGTCACCTTCGGCGCGTCTCCGGGCTGGTACTGGCCCGTGTCGAAGCGGTTGCCCTGGGTGACGCTGAACACGTTGTGCAGGATGTGGTCGAGGTTGGGGAAGGCCACCTTGGTGCCGGGCGTGGCCAGGGAGACTCGGGGACGGAACTGCTTGCCCAGGGTGCGGATGGTCACGGGCTTCGAGGGTCCGGGCGGCGGCACCGGCGCGTCGATGGGTTCCAGGATGGCCACACAGTCCTTCAGGGAGGCGCGGATCCGGCCGTCCTTCTCGTGCAGCCGCACGGGGCCTTCGAGACCGCCCGCCAGCAGGGGGACGGCCAGGGCCAGGGCCAAGGCCAAGGTCGGCAGGCCGTTCACGGGGACTCGAATCATGCTGGGCATCCGGGGTAGATTCGAGCCAGTATAGCCACCGACCAAGGAAGGCCGATGCCGCAGCCCATGAGCTGGTACCGAACGCTGGCGTGGACCTTCTTCCTCCGGCAGGCGGCGGCCATCGCCGCCCTCATCGCGCTCATCCTCTGGGTGGCCTACAGCGAGGCGGAGCGTGGCGCGCGGACCACGGCCGCCGCGAGCCTCTCCGCCGGACGGTACGTCGTGGAACGCGCCTTCGAACAGCAGGGGCGGTCGCTGGATGCGGGCCTGGAGGTCTTCACCGAATATTCGGGCAACGTCGCCCTAGTGGAGCAGGCGCTGGAATCGGGCGCCTCTGCGAGCCTGGCGGACACGTTGGCGGACAACCTGCCGCGCCTTGGGGCCGACCTCGCCCTGGTGGTGAAGCCGGACGGCAACCTGCTGGCCACCACCGGCCCCGGCGGGCGCACGGATTTTCCGGAGGCGGGGATCCTGCAGATGGCCCTGGCGCCCGAGGACGCCGAGGCGGCCGGTCATCCCGGGCCGTCCTACCGGGGCTTCCTTCGCGTGGACTGGGGGAATCGTCCCGGGGTCTACCATGCGGTGGCCCGACCCCTGCGATCCCCCGGCGGCCGCGCGCTCGGGGCCATGCTCGTGGGTGTGCGGGTGGATGACCGGATCGCCCTGGACCTGCGCCGCATGGCCGTGGCCGGGCCCCAGCGGGGCGATCCCGCGCCCCACCTGGTCCTGCTCAGCCGCTTCCAGACCCTGGGTGCCACCCTCCAGGGGTCCGAAGAGCTTGATCGCCTCCTGGCCCGGGACCCGTCCCTCCTGGCGGTGCGGGGCCGGGTCCTCGATGGCCAGGGCTCCGGCGTGCTGCGCTTCCGGGTGGGCGGGCTGAATTACCTGGGCCTGGTCTCCCCCATCCGGGGCGTGAATGCCCTCGATCTGGAGATGGCCGACGTCCTGCTGATGCCCGTGGATCCCTTGCTGGCACCGTTCCGCAATCTCCAGCGGGCCATCCTCGCCGCCGGGGCCGTGGGGCTGCTCGTGACCCTGGGCCTCAGCCTGCGCTCGGCCCGGAAGGTGACGGCCCCGCTCAAGGAGCTCGCCACAGCCACAGAGGCCCTGGCGGCCGGGGAGCATCCCGGACCCCTGGCCCTGGTGCCCAGCCAGGACGAGGTGGGCGTGCTGACGCGGACCTTCAAATCGATGGTGGCGGAGCTGAAGGCCAAAGATGAACTCCTGGCCCTGCTGGCCGCGACTCAGCGTCCTTCCGCGCCTTCCCCGCCGGCCCGCGACGGCGAGGCCACCTTGCACCTGGTGCCATCGGCAGCCATGCCGGCGGGCGAACCACTCCCCGGCCCGCTTCGGATCGGGGGGACCTTCGCCGGCCGCTACCGGGTGGAACGGCTGCTGGGCCGGGGCGGGATGGGTGTGGTCCTACAGGTGCGCGACCTGCAGCTCGAGGAGGAGGTGGCCCTGAAGGTGGTCCGGCCAGCTTTGGCCTCGGTGCCCGCCTTCCTGGATCGCCTCAAACAGGAGATCCGTCTGGCCCGGCGGATCACCCACCGCTACGTGCTCCGCATCCATGATTTCGGCGAGAGCGATGGCATTCCCTTCGTGACGATGGAATACCTGCGCGGCACCACCCTCCGGGAGCTGCTGGACGGGCGGGGACGCCTCCCGCTGCCGCTCGTGCTGCGCATCGTCCGCCAGGTCTCGGAGGGCCTGGAAGCGGCCCACCTCGTGGGCGTGGTCCACCGGGACATCAAGCCGGCGAACGTGCTGTTCGACACCCGGGGCGACGCCAAGATCATGGATTTCGGTCTCGCCGCGCCGGCCGCGGGTGCCGCGCCGGGGGACGCCGAAAACCTCATCGGGTCGCCGCGATACATGTCCCCCGAACAGATCCGCGGCGAACGGGTGGATGCCCGGGCCGATCTCTACGCGCTGGGGATCATGCTCTTCGAGCTGTGTTCGGGAAGCCCGCCCTTCGAGAGCACCCGCATCGAGGAACTGCTGGCCCTGCACCTGGACGCGGCGCCGCCAGCCCTGGCCGAGGCCGTGCCGGACCTTCCTCCGGACCTGGGCCTCCTGGTGGCCCGGCTCATGGCGAAGCGTCCCGAGGATCGGCCCCAGTCCGCCGCCGAGGTGGTGGAGATCCTGAAGGCGCTAGCCTCCAGCGGTGGCGCCACCTCCCGGTTGTGAACCGCCCTCAACGCCGGGGCAGCTCGCCGACGAAGTCCGCCATCGCTGAAAGCACCTGCGCCTCCTGGTCCTGGTGGGGGGCGTGTCCGCACCGGGGCAGCTTGAGCAGTCGCGTCTCCGGCACCTGCTCGGCGAGGACGTCGACCTGCCGCAGGGTGGCGTATTCGTCGTCCTCGCCCTGGATGGCCAGGACCGGACAGCGGATGTCGCGCAGGCAGGCCTCGATGTTCCAGTCCCGAAACGGGGCCGACAGCCAGAGGTCGTTCCACTCGCAGAACACCCGGGGCGCGTCCGCATGGTACCGGGCCAGCTTCCGCGGCCAGTCGGTGGTGGCCCAGGCCTCCCGGGCCGCCCGCAGGCCCGCCAGAGTCTCCTCCTCCACGAACGCGTGCGGCGCCATGACGGCCACGCCCAGGGGCGCGTCCGGAAAGGTGCTGGCGAAGATCAGGGCGATGCTGCCGCCGTCGCTGTGGCCGATGAGCACGGGGTGCTCGATGCCCAGGGCCGCGAGGAAGGCGGGCAGGGCCTCCTCCGCTTCGCGGTGCAGGTAGCGGGGCGTGCGCGGTTCCGGGTAGGGGTCGGACGAGCCATAGCCCGCGCGGGATCCCGCCACCACCCGGCATCCGGTGGCCGCGGCTAGCCTGGCGGGGAAGCTCCGCCACATCTCCACGCACCCCAGCCCCTCGTGCAGCAGCACCAGGGTGGGCCGCCCTTCGGCGGAGGCGCGGAAGTCGCGGTATTCGAGGCGCAGGGCAGCGACGGTGAGGTGCCTCATGGGCTCCGGCCGGCGTGCGTGGATGGGGGCGTCCATGGCCCCAGCATAGCCGCCGGGGCCCAGGATGGCCGCCGGGGCGCTACCCTTCGGGCATGGCATCCTTCACCTTCCGTCCCATCGGAATCCTGCGCTCGCCCTACGCCACGCGCATCGACGCGCCCCACCAGCCCACGGTGGTCGAGGGCACGGAGACGGGCGCCCCCGTCGAAGCCACGCTGGAGCTGGACCCCTCGCTGCCCGAGTCGGTGCTGCGTGACCTGGAAGGCTTCGAGCGTGTGTGGCTTCTCTTCGCCTTCCACCTCAGCGAAGGCTGGGCACCGCTGGTGCAGCCGCCCCGGGGGCCCCGGACCAAGCGTGGCGTGCTGGCGACGCGCTCACCCCACCGGCCCAACCCCATCGGCCTCTCCTGCGTAGAGCTGGTGGCCGTGGAAGGCCGCACCCTGCGCCTGCGCGGTGTGGACCTGTTGGATGGCACGCCGGTGCTGGACCTGAAGCCCTACGTGCCCTACGCCGACGCCTTTCCGGAGGCCCGCGCCGGGTGGATCGACGCCGTGGACGCGGCCACGGGGCACCGCTCTGCGCCGGGCCCCAGGAAGCCGCGGCAGCCGAAGGCTTGACGCCGGCCTGGCGCGGGCTTGACGCGACCGGGCGCGCAGGGCCACCCTGAGGCACCCCAACCCCTCACAGGAGCCCACCCCATGGTCCCGTTCTCCCAGCTCTGGCTGCCCATCGTGCTGTCCGCGGTCATCGTCTTCGTGGCCAGCAGCCTCATCCACATGGTCCTGAAGTGGCACAACTCGGACTACCGCGCCCTCACGAACGAGGAGGAGGTCCGCGCCGCCATCCGCAAGGGCTCGCCCGTCCCGGGTCAATACGTGCTTCCCCACTGCGGCGACATGAAGGAGATGGGCAAGCCCGAGGTCCAGCAGAAGTACAAGGACGGCCCCGTGGGCTTCCTGGTGCTTAGCCCGAACGGCGCCCCCAACATGGGCAAGGCCCTGGGCATGTGGTTCCTCTACGCCGCGGCTGTGGCCTTCATGGCGGCCTACGTGGCGGGCCACACCTTGGGCGCCGGCGCCCACTACCTGAAGGTGTTCCGCATCGTGGGCACCGTGTCCTTCCTCACCTACGTGGGCGGCAGCGTGCAGATGGGCATCTGGATGGGCAAGCCCTGGGGCAGTGTCCTCAAGGACGTGCTCGACGGCCTCATCTACGGCCTGCTGAGTGCGGGCGTCTTCGGCTGGCTCTGGCCGAAGCTCTGATGACCGCGGAACCCGGCGATCCCTACGGGCGCGTCCACTACCGGCACCTGATCGACTGGACCCAGCGCCTGCGCCGCGAGGCGCCGCTGATCCAGCGGGTGCTGGAGGGCGCGCCCTCGCGCCGGGTGCTGGACCTCGGCTGCGGTACCGGGGAGCACGCCCGATTTCTGGCCTCCCTGGGCTTCGAACCCACGGGCGTGGACGCCTCCCCATCCCAGCTCGCCGCGGCCCGCGAGGCCGATCCAAAGGGCCGCTACCTCCAGGGCAGCCTTACAGACCTGGCGCACCTGGCGGAGGCAGGGCAGGGCGGCGCCCTCTGCGTGGGCAACACCCTGCCGCACCTCACGAAGGAGGCCGACCTGCGCCGCTGCTTCGAGGGCCTGGCCAGCCGGCTGCTCCCGGGAGCGCCGGTGCTGCTTCAGATCCTGAACTACGACCGCATCCTGGACCGCGGAGAGCGCACCTTTCCGGTGACGGTGCGGCCCGGCGAGGACGACGCGGAGACCGTCTTCCTGCGCCTGATGACACCCCATGTGGATGGCCGCGTGACCTTCACGCCCGCCACCCTGCGCTGGCGTCCCGGTTCCGATCCGGCCCTGGAGCTGGTTTCCGCAAAGGAGGTCGAGCTCCGCGGCTGGCGTCGGGCGGAGGTGGAGGCGCTGCTCGCGGCCACCGGCTTCGAGGTGCGCGAGGTGCTCGGCACCATGACCGGCGAGCCCTGGAGCCCCACGTCGGCGGACCTGGTGGTGGTGGCGCGGCGATCCTAGCCCGGGATCACGTGGAAGAGCACCGCGAAGACGTGGCAGGCGCTGCCGGCCACCACGAACAGGTGCCAGAGCGCGTGATGATAAGGCAGCTTCTTCAGGCTGTAGATCCCCGCCCCCACGCTGTAGAACGCACCACCGCCGAAGAGCCAGTAGAGGCCGTGGGTGGAGAGTGAGCGGCCCAGCGGCGCCGCAGCGATGACGATGATCCAGCCCATGAGCAGGTAGATGCCTGTGGAGATCCAGCCCATGCGCTTCACGAAGGCAGGATCCACGGGCGTGACCAGCGGTGTGTGCAGGTGGTCCACCGGCGGCGGACGCAGGGCCGACTTGGCGATCCGGGCGTAGAAGATGGCCTTGAAGGTGATTCCCGCCACGGCGAGGCCCCACACCAAACCGAACACGGTCCAGCCCCAGCCGGCGCTGATCCGGCCCAAGGCCGACAGGCAGAAGGGCGTGTAGGTCCCCGCGATGAGCACGAAGATGGCCGAGTGGTCGAAAACCTTGAAGACCAGCTTCACCCGGGGACCGCGAAAGGCATGGTAAAGCGTGGACATGAGGTAAAGCAGGATGAGGCTGGAGCCGAAGATGGCCGCGCCCACCACGTCCCGGGCCGTGCCGTGGAGGGCCGCATCCACCACCATCACCACCAGGCCCGCGATGGCCAGGCCCGCGCCCAGCCCGTGGGTGAGGCTGTTGGCCAGCTCCTCGCGGGGGGTCTGTGGCGTCGAGCCGGGAATGACGGCGCTTCGGGACATGCCCCAAGGATGACAGACTCGAGGCATCCCCCGCCCGGAGCCCCCGTGTCCTTCCGCCCTTTTCTGGCCCTCGTCCTTGTGCTCAGCTTGGGCGCCCAGCCTCCCCGTGGCCTGGTGGTGAGCCAGGAGCGGCTGGCCTCCGAGGCCGGCGCCCAGGTGCTGCGCGAGGGCGGCAGCGCCGTGGATGCCGCCGTGGCCACCGCCTTCGCCCTGGCCGTCGTCCATCCCGCCGCCGGGAACCTGGGCGGGGGCGGCTTCCTGCTGTCGCGGACTACCCGGGGTCAGGCCTCGTTCATCGATTTCCGCGAGGCGGCGCCGGCCTCCGCCCATCCGCGCATGTGGCTCAAGGCGGATGGCACCTACGACAAGGCGAAGCATCACGACAGCCTGGCCAGCGTAGGCGTGCCGGGCACGGTGTCGGGGCTGCGCGAGGCCTGGAAGCGCGAGGGCCGCCTGCCCTGGGCGCGGTTGCTGAAACCCGCCATTCACTTGGCCCGCACAGGCTTCGTGCTGACGGACAACCAGGCCGCCGGCCTGGCAGAACAACTGCCCGCCTTCATTCGCCACGCGCCGACCCTGGCGCAGTTCAGCCGGAAGGGGGAACCGCTGCGCGCCGGAGACCGCCTGGTGCAGCTGGACCTGGCCCGCACCCTGCGGCGGCTGGCGAAGGACTGGACCGACTTCTACCGTGGGCGGACCGCGGCCCTGATCGTCCGCGACATGACGGCGAATGGCGGCCCGATCACGGCGGCAGACCTGCGCGGCTACCGCCCCGTGCGGCGGGAGCCCCTGCGTGGAACCTACCGGGGCTTAGAGTTGCTGGCCGCGCCGCCCCCCAGCTCCGGTGGCCAGGTACTGATCGAATCCCTGAATCTCCTCGAAAGCTTCGACCTGAAGGCGGCGGGGCCTGGGTCGCCGATGGCGGTTCACCTGGCCGCGGAAGCCCTGCGCCGCGCCTTCGCGGACCGGGCGCAGTTCCTGGGCGATCCCGCATTCAATTCCGGCATCCCCCTGGCACACCTGCTCTCGAAGGCCTACGCCGCCGAGTTGCGCGCCACCATCCGGCCCGACCGCGCTTCGACCTCGGATCCCAGCCGGTTCACCTGGGAGCCGGATCGCCCGCACACCACGCACCTGTCCGTCCTCGACCGCGAGGGCAACGCCGTGAGTCTCACCTACACGCTGGAGGAGAGCTACGGCCTCAAGCGCATCGTGCCCGGCGCGGGCTTCCTGCTGAACAACGAGTTGGGCGACTTCAACGCCGTGCCCGGCCTCACGGACGCCACGGGCCGCATCGGCACACCACCAAACCTGGCCTGGCCCGCCCAGCGGCCGCTGTCGAGCATGTGCCCGGTGGTCCTCGTGAAGGATGGCGCCGTGGTCATGGTGAGCGGCAGCCCCGGCGGCCGCACCATTCCCGCCACCGTGCTGGCCACCGTGCTCAACGTGGTGGATTTCGGCCTGGACGCCCGCGCCGCCGTGGACGCCCCGCGCATTCACCACCAGTGGCTGCCGGACCGCATCCAGGTGGAAGCGGATCTCCCCGCCGCTACCCGCGCGGCCCTGAAGGCCATGGGCCACACCCTCAAGGAAGTGCCGAAGCAGGGCTGCGCCCAGGTGATCCTGGTGCGCAACGGTCACGCCGAAGGTGCCGCCGACACCAAGCGCTGGTCCGATAGTGGCGTCGCGGTGGAATGAGAGCTAAAGCAAGATTGGCCACGGAAGACACAGAATTCCACGGAAGTCGCAGAAAGGCGTCGAGTGCTCGCCGCCAAGGCCATTTCTGTGCCTTCCAGCTGTTTTCCGTGACTTCTGTGTCCAGCGCTTTTCGGACCTACTTCAGATGCCTGTCGAACCAGTGGAGCATCTCCCAGAGGGTGTGCTCGACGGATTCACGGGCGACGTAGCCGTGGCTCTCCAGGGGCAGGGTGACGTAGCGGGCGGTCTGGCCGTTGCCCTTGAGGGCGGCGTAGAGGCGCTCGCTCTGGAGGGGGAAGGTGCCCTGATTGTTGTCCGCCTCGCCGTGGATGAGCAGGATGGGCGCGTTGAAGTGGCTGGCGGCCATGAAGGGCGAGACCTTCAGGTACATCTCCGGCGCCTCCCACAGCGTGCGCCGCTCGCTCTGGAAGCCGAAGGGCGTCAGCGTGCGGTTGTAGGCACCGCTGCGGGCGATGCCGGCCTTGAAGAGATTGGAGTGCGCCAGCAGGTTCGCCGTCATGAAGGCGCCGTAGCTGTGGCCGCCCACGCCCACGCGTTTCGGATCGATGACGCCCAGCGCGTCGGCCTTGGCGATGGCGGCCTTGGCGCTGGCCACGACCTGCTCCAGGTAGGTGTCGTTCACGGTCTTGGGATCGCCCACCACGGGCATGGTGGCGTTGTCGAGCACCACGTAGCCTGACAGCAGGAAGAACAGGTGGGACATGCCGCCGATGGTGGTGAACCGGTTGGCCGAGCCGCTCACCTGACCGGCGGTGCCGGCGTCCGAGAACTCCAGCGGGTAGGCCCACACCACGGCGGGGCGGCGCTCGCCCTCCTTGTAGTCAGGGGGCAGGTACAGCGTGAAGCTGAGGGCCACGCCGTCGGGTCGCGTGTACGTCACGAGCTTCTTCTGAATCTTCCGCAGCTCAGGCAGGGGGTCGGTGAAGGCGGTAAGAGCTTTTGGGAATGAGGCATGCAGGATGTAGTTCGGCGCCTCGGTGGGGCTTTCGCGCCGCGTGATGAAGGTGCCGCTCGGCAGCAGGGCCACGGGGGCCTCGTAGACGCCCTCGCCGCAGCGGAAGAGGCGCTCGGTCTGGAGGGTGGCGCGATCGAAGCGGGCCAGGAAGGGGCGGTCGCCGGCGGGCGTGGCGCCGGCCCCCGTGAGGAAGAGCTTGCCGGCCTCTTCGCGCAAGGCGGTGTGGCCGTTGGGCAGCAGGCGGGTCAGGAACGTGCCCGGAGCCTTGTAGCGGTCGTTGGCGCTGAGGTCGAAGGCCAGGCGGGCATCGGCGGGCTTCGCGGGGTTCACCAGCCAGGTCCGGGTCCAGCGGCGGTCGCGCTCGTACTCGCGCACCACGGCCAGGTCGCCGCGCTCGCCCCACTCCAGCCCCATGAGGCGGGACTTGAGGCGGATCAGCTCGGCGGGTGCGGTCTGGAACGGCGCCGCCTGGGTTCGCACGGAGTCGCGGAACTCGGCCTTCTGCCGGGGGTCGCCGCAGTCCAGGGCCTCGGCCCAGGCCAGGGTCGCCGGCTCCGTGGGCCGCCAGTGCAGGCGGCGGGGGCCCGTGCGGACGCCCTCGATGGGAATGCCTTCCGCCAGGGGCAGGTCCGCCGCCGTGTGGATGAGCCTGCCCGCGCGATCCCAGACCTCCTCGCGGACGGGGAACTGGAAGGCCGGCACCAGGTAGGAGAACGGACGCTGAAGACGCGCCACCAGGATCAGCTTCCCATCGGGCGAGGGCTGGATGTCTGCGTAGAGGCCGGGCCTGCCGATGGGTTTCAGCGCCCCGGTGGCGAGGTCCACGCGCACCACCTGGGCCTGGCCCAGGAACTCGAACAGGCTTTCGTCGAAGGCGTTCTGGAGCAGATCCTGGTAGGTGGGTGCGGGGGCGGCCTTGCCCTCGGTCTCCTGGATGCGGGGGCCGACGGGCACCTCCGGCGCCCTGGGTTCCGGCCCCTGGCCCGCGGGCACGGCCTTGGCGATGAGGTTGCCGTCCGGCAGCCAGTCGAAGGGGTCCCCCAGCACGGCGTTGAGCTTCAGGCCCGGCACGCGGCGGAGCCTCCCGGTGGCGGCCTCCCCGATCCACAGCTCCGTGGCCCCGGCGGTGGCTCCCGCCAGCGCGAAGCGCGTGCCGTCCGGCGACCAGCGGGGCTGGCCCAGGGCCACGCCCGTCGGCAGCGCGAGGGGCCGGGCGGGGCCGCCCTTCACGTCCTGGAGGGCCAGGGCCTTCAGGCGCGGCGGGTGGTGGGGGCCGCGGGTGCGTGGGTTCAGCCGCAGGCCCGCCAACCGTGCCATGGGCTGGGCCAGGGCCTGGATGGGGGGATTGCGTTCGAACTCCGCCAGCAGGAAGCGGTCGCCGGTGGGGCTGGCCACCAGGGAGGGCGTGCCCGGGGCATCCAGCACGCGCTCGATGGCCTTGGGCGCCTTCTGGTAGGGCGTGGGCTGGGCCACGAGGGCCAGGCACAGGAAGGGCGCGACAAGACGCAGCATGGGCACTCCGGGGGATCCCGGGAGCTTACCACGCCTTGCGAGGTAAATGCTCAATCGACCCGGAACCGGGCGTGGCTGCCGCCGGGCCCGGGTGTCACCTCCAGGCGGGCCGAGATGCGGGCCTTCACATCGTCCAGGTGGCTGATGAGGCCCACCAGGCGCCCGCCCTGGTTCAGCTCCTCCAGGGTGCGGAGGGCCAGGTCCAGGGCCTCGGAGTCCAGGCTGCCGAAGCCTTCGTCGATGAAGACGGTATCGAGGCGGATGCCGCCGGCATGGCGCTGCACCACGTCCGAGAGGCCCAGCGCCAGCGCCAGGCTGGCCTGGAAGCCCTCGCCGCCCGACAGCGAGCTCACCGCCCGGGCGCGGCCCGTGTGGCTGTCCGTGATCTCCAATTCGAGGCCGCCCGCCCGCCGCAGATCGCCGCCAGCCGTGGCCCGCTGCAGGGCGTAGCGCTGCTTGCTCATGCGGCGCAGCCGCTCCGAGGCCGAGACCAGCACCTCGTCCAGGAGCGCGCCCTGGACATAGCGCTCGAAGGAGACCCGGGCGCCATCCTCGCCTCGGGCCACGCGGGCCAGACTGGCGGCGGCGCGGTGACGGCGTTCCTCCGCGCCCTGCCGGGCTTCCAACGCGGCCAAGGTCGTGGCGAGGCGCTGAAGCGCCTCTTGCTCGGATTGCGCCTGGCCCAGGGCCTCGCCGGCCTGAGAGAACCGCGCCTGGGCAGCGTCTCGGGTGGTCTGCAGCGAAGTCAGCTGCGGAATTGACTGTTGCCCGATTGGGAGGTCAACCCCGGCCGCTGTCAGAGCCGCCTGGAAATCGCCCTCGGTCTTCCGGGCTTCAGTCCGGCCGGCCTCCAGGCGATCCCGGTGGGACTTGAGCGTCGCCTCGGCCTCGATGGCCGCCGTCTGGGCCGCGTCCCGGGCTGCGCGGGCCGCCTTCAGTCCAGATTCAGATTGGGCCAGATCTTCCTCGGCCTGCCGCCGCCGGGCCGCGAGTGCCCCCGGAACCCTCAGGTCCTCCGCCAGCGCCTCCTCGTGGACCTTCATCCTGGCCTGGTCCTCGGCTGTCTGGAGCGCCACTTCCGACTGACGCTGGGTGGTCGTGGCAAGCTGGCTCTCCGCCTGCGTCTGAGCCGCTTCCGCCTCGGCCAGGGTCCGCTCGGTCCGGGTCAGGTTGGTCTCAGCCTGGCGGCTGTGCTCCAGGGCTTCCAGGCATCGCGCTTCCTCGGCGGCCAGGGTGGCGGGATCCGCGTGTGCGTCCTCGCCCAGGTGGTGGGCGAGATCCTCGCGGCGGGCACGGGCGGTCTCCAGGGCGGAGGAGCGCGCGGCGGCAGCCTCCTGGGCGCGGGCCAGGGCCGCCTCCGCCGCGTCCTGTCGCGCCTGGGCCTGTTGGAGCTCCGACTCGCCGGGCTGATCCGCCGAGGGTCCGGCGGGATGGGGATGGGCTTCGCTGCCGCAGACGGGGCAGGGCTCGCCGGGCTTCAGGTTCTGGGCCAGGTGGGCAGCCTGAGCCGCCAGGCGTCGTTCCTGGAGGTCGCGGTGGTGGTCCCGGGCCTGCTTCACGGCCTGCAGGGCGGCGTCCAGGTGGGTGCGGGCGGTGTCCAGAGTGAGGGAGGCGCGCTCGAGTTCCTGGCCTGCCTGCTCGAACTGCGCCCGTTGCTTCCGCTTCTGGCTGGCCAGGCGGAGCAGGCCCTCGCGACCGGTGAGCTGGGCGGCTTCGGTCCGCAGATCTTGCAAGAGGGCCTTCTGGCGCGTGGCCTCCAGCCGGGCGGCATCACGTCGCTGGGTCTGGTTCTTGGCAAGATCCTCAAGCTGCTTCCGCTCCCGGGCGGCTTCTGCGGTGGCCTTTCGCGCCTGCTCCAGGGCCACCAGTCTGGGTTCGAGGTCCTTCAGGCGGTCGATGGTGCGGCGCAGGTCCCCGCGGCGGGGCTCGTCGCGTTCAGCTTCGGCCAGGGCACCTGTGGCTGCGGTGAGGGCCAGGGCCTGTGATTCAGCGGCCTCCGCCAGTCGGATGACCTCTTGTTCCAGCGTGTGGACCCGGGCGAGAGCCTCCTCCAGATGCTGCCCCTCGCGCAGGACTGCCTCCGCCCGATCGAAGGCGACCCGGGCTTCCGTCTGCTCGTGGCTTCGTTCCTTCACACGCAGGGCGGTGGCTTCCAGACGGTCGGGCAGGTCCTGGGTGGTCGCCACGCCGGCCTGCTCAAGGAGCTGCCGGGCCTCGGCCTGCGCCGTGAGAAGCGAGCCGCGCAAGGTCTTCTCCTCCTCGGCCAGGGCCTCGGCGATGGCGGCGTAGCGGGCGGTCTGGAAGAGGGTCTGGAGGATGGCCTGGCGCTCGGCGGAGCCCGCCAGCATGAACTCCTGGAAGCGGCCCTGGGGCAACAGGACCACCTGCCGGAACTGGCTGGCCTTGAAGCCCAGCAGGTCCGCCACCTTGGCGTCCACCACCGTGGGTTTCTCCGTGGCCAGGGGCACCTCGGCGCCATCCACCAGCTCCCACAGATGGGCGGCGTAGAGCTGCTTCTTGGTGCCCCCGCCGCGTTGCTTCGGCACCTGCTGTTCCGGTGTGCGCTCCACCCGGTACGTCTTCCCGCCCAGGGCGAAGTCGAAGGTCACGCAGGTGGGGAGGTCCGCCGTGGCGAAGTGGCTGCGCAGGTCGCGGGTCTCGCGCTGGCCGCCGCTGGTCTGGCCGTAGAGGGCGTAGCTGATGCCGTCGAGGATGCTGGTCTTGCCCGCGCCCGTGGGGCCGTGGATGAGGAAGAAGGACTGGTCCCCCAGGTCCGCGAAGTCCAGCTCCTGCCGTCCGGCGTAGGGGCCGAAGGCCTCCAGAGTGAGGCGCAGCGGTTTCATTCGGCCGCCTCCCCGGACAGCAGCCGCCCCGCCACGGCGCGGAAGAGGGCCCGCTCCTCGTCGTCCATCTCCCGGCCTGCCGTGTCCTGGAAGAAGGTCTCGAAGAGGACGGCCGGATCCAAGTCACGATCCGCGGTGCGTACGATGTCCTGAGCCGATGCGGCCGGCGGAGCGGGCTGGATGCCGAGGATGTTGGGGTAGATCTGGCGCAAGCGGGCCATGGCGTCCAGCACCGGGCCTTGGTCCAGCAGGTCGAGGAACAGGTAGTCGTCGGGATTGCCCTGGGGCCCTCGCAGCAGGTCGTCGAAGTGCCCGCGCAGGCGCCGCAGGTCGCGCCGGGGCGTGAGGGGCAGCGACTCGGTGTGGGCGGGGCCGCGCTCCGGCAGCTCCACCAGGGTCAGGGCCTTCACGTGGGTTGCCTCGGAGGCGCTGTACTTGAGCAGGCTGCCGGCGTAGCGCACGTGGGAGTAGCCGGCCACCTGGGGGCGGTGCAGGTGGCCCAGGGCCGCGTAGTCGCAGTCCTTGAACAACACTGCGTCCACCTCGCCGGTGCCGCCCACGGCCAGGCCCAGTTCGGAATCCGAGCCCTCGCCCCCGGCCACGAAGGCGTGGGCCACGGTGATGAAGCGGCGACCTGCCGGGTGGAGGGCGCGGGCCCGGGCCAGCTGGGCCGCAAGGGCGTCCTGGTGGGTACGGATGCCTTCGTCCTGGAGGGCGTGGCGGGCCATGACGGGATCCGCGTAGGGCAGGAGGTGGAACGCCGCGGAGCCGATGAGGACCGGGGCCGCTGCCTCCAAGGGGCCCGCCATGTGGAGACCCTGGGCTCCCAGGAAGCCCGCGGCGAAGCCCAGGCGCTCGGGGCTGTCGTGGTTGCCCGCGATGACCAGCACGGGCACGCCGAGGCCCCGCACGATGCGGTCCAGCACCTCGTCCAGCAAGGCCACGGCCTCCTTGGGGGGTACGGCCCGGTCGTAGAGGTCCCCCGCCACCACCAGGGCCCCGGCGCGGGTCTCCTTGACCATGGCCGCCACCTGCTCGAGGGCATGGGCCTGGTCCTCCAGGAGGTTGGCGTTGCAGAGGGTCTTGCCGAGGTGCCAGTCGGAGGTGTGGAGAAAGCGCATGGGGTTCCGGAAGGTGGGATGTCGCCTTTCGAGTATTGCATCCCAGAACGACGAAGCCCCCTTGCGGGGGCCTCGTCGTTCTGGATCGGAGGGATCGCTACTCGCGTTCCGCCCGGTTGAAGGCGTCGGCCAAAGTCGCCTTTTTGAACTCGGGCTGACGGGCCTTGGCGGCGTCCATGTCACCGCGCTCCTGATCCTGCTCCAACTGCTTGACGGAGAGGCCGATGCGGCGCTCGGTGGGATCGAGCTTCACGATCTTCATGGTGAGATCCTGGCCGGCGGCGAACTCCTTCTGGATGTCCTCCACCCGCTTGCGGCTCAATTCGGAGACGTGAACTAGACCCTCGATGCCATCGCCGAGGTCGACGAAGGCGCCGAAGTCGGTCAGGCGGGCGATCTTGCCGGTGAGCACATCGCCCACGTGATGGTTCTCGAAGAAGATCTCCCAGACGTTGGGCTCCATCTGTTTCACGCCGAGGCTCATGCGCTGGGCCAGGGGGTCCAGGTTGAGGACCTTGGCGGTGACTTCGTCGCCCTTCTTCACGATCTCGCCGGGGTGCTTGATCTTCTTGGTCCAGCTGAAGTCGGACACGTGGATGAGGCCGTCGATGCCCTCTTCCAGCTCGACGAAGGCGCCGAACTCCGTGATGTTGCGCACGGTGCCCGTGACGATCATGCCGGGCTGGTACTTCTCGGCGATGGCCATCCAGGGGTTGGGGGTGATCTGCTTCATGCCGAGGCTGATGCGGCGGTTCTCGGAATCCACCTGCAGGATCAGGGCCTCGACCTGGTCGCCCAGGTTGACCATGCCCTTGGCGGACTTGACCTTCTTGGTCCAGCTCATCTCGGAGACGTGGACCAGGCCCTCGATGCCGGGCTCCAGCTCCACGAATGCACCGTAGTCGGTGATCGAGACGACCTTGCCCTTGACGGTGGCCTGGATGGGATAGCGCTCCTCGACGGAGAGCCAGGGATCCGGGAACTTCTGCTTGTAGCCGAGGCTGACGCGCTCGGTCTCCTTGTCGTACTTGAGCACGGCCACTTCGACCTTGTCGCCCACCTGGAACATCTCGCTGGGGTGGTTGAGCCGGCCCCATGACATGTCGGTGATGTGCAGCAGGCCGTCCACACCGCCGAGGTCGACGAAGGCGCCGTACTCGGTGATGTTCTTGATGGTGCCCTCGACCAGCTTGCCTTCCTCGAGGCCCGCGAGGGTCTCTTCCTTCAGGCTCGCGTTGATGGTCTCGAGGAACAGCTTGCGGGACAGCACGATGTTGCCCCGGCGGCGGTTGACCTTGATGACCTTCATGTCGAAGGACTTGCCGAGGTAGGGATCCAGGTTGCGGACGGGCTTCATGTCCACCTGGCTGCCGGGCAGGAAGGCACGGATGCCGATGTCCACGGCCAGGCCGCCCTTGACCTTCTCGAGCACCGTGCCATGCACGGTCATGTTGGAACGGAAGGCCTTCTCGACCTCGTCCCAGATCTTCATCTTCTCGGCGCGCTCACGGCTGAGGCGCACGTTGCCGTTGGCGTCCTCGAGCATCTCGAGCAGCACTTCGACCACGTCGCCCACCTGGACGCCCTGGGTGCCATCCGGATTGTTGAACTCATCCAGATTGACGGTGCCCGACCCCTTGTAGCCGATGTCGATGATGACGTCCTTGCCGCGGATCTCGACGACGACGCCTCGCACGACTTCTTCTTCACGCAGGCCTCGGGTCTCGCCCTGCAAGGCGGCCATGAACTCCTGGCCTTCATCGCTCCCATCCTCGACATACCCCGAGTCGAGTACGGTGATGCGGCCCATCTGCTTGGAGCCCAGGCCCTTGATGATTGATTCTAACTTGGACATGTAAGTCCACCTCTTTTGGTTGCGCCCACGCTCTGGTGGTGCGCTGGAATCCCGGCACACGAAGTCCGGCAGAACGCCCAGGTTATCTGGGAATGCCTTGCGAGGCCAGGAAAAAGGGCTGGACTGCCTTCAGACCGAGATGACCACGATCTCAGGGTCCACTTCCTTCTGGAGCATGCCCTCGATGGCCACCAGGGTGCCGGTGAGGCTGGCCGGGCAGGAGCCACAGGCGCCCCCATGTGAGCATCCATCCGGATCATGACCTGCTTCTCGTGGCGACCGATGAGTTCCAGGCTGCCACCGTCCGCGGCCAGGGCCGACGGGAGGGCGTACGGGGCCGCCTCAGACCGAGATGACCACGATCTCGGGGTCCACTTCCTTCTGGAGCATGCCCTCGATGGCCACCAGGGTGCCGGTGAGGCTGGCGGGGCAGGAACCGCAGGCGCCCATATACCGGATCATGACCTGCTTCTCGTGCCGGCCGATCAGTTCGAGGCCGCCACCGTCCGCCGCCAGGGCGGGCAGGATGGCGCTTTCCAGGACCATGCGGATGTCCTTGAGCATGGGGTCGTTCTCGTCGTCCACCTTGCTGAAGACGCGGGGCCCCCCGGTCGCGGGGGCCTGACCGCCGCCCACGCCCGCGGCGGCGCGGATGGGCGCGGCCAGCAGGGGCAGCATCTCGGGCCAGCCCTTGTCGTCCGTCTTGGTGACGGTCAGAAACTTGTCCTGCATGAAGACCGAGGTGACGTTCCCCACGGCGAAGAGGCCCTTGGCCAGCTCGTCGTGCTCGGCGGTCTCCGCGTTGGGGAAGGACTTGGGGAAGCCCAGGGCCACGGATTCCTTGAGCACGAATTTCACGGCGTTGGGATTGGGGGTGTACTCGATTTCGGCGATTTTGGGCATGGCTATTCCGTACTCGCTTCTTCCTCGCCCTTGAGCGCGGCGTGGAGGGTGGCCCAGGGGAGGACGGCGCACTTCACGCGGCTGGGCAGGTCCTTGACGCCGCTGAAGAGCGTGAGCTTGCCCAGCAGGGGCGCCTGGGTGGCGGGATCCAGCTCGCCGCGCACCATGCCGCGGAACTGCTCGGCCATGGCTTCGGCCTCGGCCACCGACTTGCCCTTCACGGCCCCTGTCATGAGGCTGGCGCTGGCGGTGTCGATGGCGCAACCGCTGCCCTGGAACTTGATGTCCTGCACGACCCCGTCCTCGATCACCAGCGTCAGATCCAGCTCATCCCCGCAGAGCGGGTTGTGGCCCTCGGCGTGGTGGGTGCAACCTTCCAGCTTCCCGAAGTTCCGGGGCTTCTTGTTGTGCTCCAGGATCACCTGCTGGTAGAGCTCGCGGGGGTCGGTCATTTGAACAGCTCGATGGCCTTGAGGACGGCCGACACCAGGATGTCCACTTCCTCGCGGGTGTTGAAGTAGGCGAAGGAGGCGCGGGTGGTGGCGGGCACGCCGAAGCGGGTCATGATGGGCTGGGCGCAGTGGTGGCCGGCGCGGACCACGACGCCTTCGCCGTCCAGCAGGCTGCCCATGTCGTGGGCGTGGATGCCCTCCACCACAAAGGAAAGGACGCTGGCCTTGTCCTTCGCGTTCCCCAGGATGCGCAGGCCGGGAATGGCCGCCAGGCGCTCCGTGGCGTAGGCCAGCAGCTCATGCTCGTGGGCGGCGATGCGGTCCAGGCCCAGGGCCGTCACATAGTCGATGGCCACGCCCAGGCCGATGGCGGCGGCGATGGGCGGAGTGCCTGCCTCGAACTTGCCCGGGGCGGGGAGGTAGGTGGTCTTCTCCCAGGTGACGGAGCGGATCATGCTGCCGCCACCGTGCCAGGGAGGCATGGCCTCCAGGTGGGCCAGCTTGCCGTAGAGCACGCCGATGCCCGTGGGGCCCGAGAGCTTGTGGCCGCTAAACACGTAGAAGTCGGCGTCAAGATCCTGGACGTCCACCGCGAGGTGGGGTACCGCCTGGGCGCCATCCACCAGCACGGGCACGCCCTTGGCGTGGGCGTGGGCGATGATCTCCTTCACGGGATTCACGGTGCCCAGGACGTTGCTGACATGGACCACGCCAAGGATCCTGGTGCGCTCGGTGATGAGCTCGTCGAGGGAGTCCAGGACCAGCTCGCCGTCATCGGTCATGGGGATGACCTTGATGGTGGCGCCCTTCTCCTGGGCCAGCATCTGCCAGGGCACGATGTTGGCGTGGTGCTCCATGGCGGACAGGAGGATCTCGTCGCCTGCCTTCACGTTCATCCGGCCGAAGGTCTGCGCCACGAGGTTGATGGCCTCCGTGGTGCCCCGGGTCCAGATGATCTCCCTGCTGGAGCCAGCCCCGATGAACTTCCGCACCTTCTCCCGGGCGGCTTCGTAGAAGTCCGTGGCCTCCTGGCTGAGCGTGCTCACGCCGCGGTGCACGTTGGTGTGCTCGTCCCGCTGGTACTTCGTCATGCGGTCAATGACCTGGACGGGCATCTGCCCGCTCACAGCGCTATCGAGGTAGACCACCGGCTTGCCGTGGAGGATGCGGGAGAGCAGGGGGAAGTCCCTGCGAATGGCCGCCACATCGAGGGTCTTCAGGTCGATGCTCATCCGAGGTCTCCCAGGGAGGTGGCCTGGGTGCGGGCCATGACGAGCTGGCGCAGGGCCCGGCGCAGGCTGGCCACGGGGATGTGGGTCAGCACATCGGCCGCGAAGCCGTAGGTGAGCAGGTTGCGGGCATCGTCGGCATTCATGCCGCGGCTCTGGAGATAGAACAGCTCCTCGGGATCGAGCTGGCCCACCGCCGCGCCGTGGCTGCATTTCACGTCGTCCGCGTAGATCTCCAGCTGGGGCTTGGTGTCCACCCGGGCGGTCTCCGAAAGCAGCAGGTTGCGGCTCTGCTGCTGGGCATCCGTGCCCTGGGCGCCCTTGGCCACCATGATCTGGCCGTTGAAGATGGCCCGGGCCTTTCCATCCACGATGCATTTGTGGAGCTGGTGGCTGGAGGCGCCCGGCTCGGCGTGGTGCAGGAAGCTGTGGGTGTCGGCCACCTGTGCGCCATCCAGCAACGCCAGACCATCGAGGCTGGCTTCGGCCCCCTCGGCCAGGTGCACCCAGGGCTGCTGGCGGGAGAGACGGGCCCCGAAGCTGAGGGTGCGGGAATGGTACTGACCGCCTTTGCCGACCTCGGCCTTGAGGGTGCTGAGGTGGTAGGCCTCGGCGCTCTCCCGCTGCACGCGTTCATGCCGGAGGACGGCGCCTTCCGCCACGTGGACCTCGACCACCGGGCAGCTCAGGTAGGGACCTTCGCCAAGGTGTTCTTCCACCAGCTCCAGCTCTGCGCCGCGTTCCAGCAGCACGAGGATCCGGGGGAACACGGCGATGGGGGCCTCGGCCTTGGTGATGAAGAGCAGGTGCAGGGGAAGGGCCACCTTGAGGTTTTTCGGCACCAGGATCACGGCGCCATCCTCGAAGCGGGCGGTGTTCAGATCTTCGAAAAGCCCTTTGGCCGCCCCATTGCCGATGCTGCCCAGCGCGTGGCAAGCCTCGCTGGCGTGGGACATGGGGAAGTAGCGCACGCCGGCGGGAACGGCTGAGGCGCAGCTGGCGTGGGGGGCGTGGTGCCCATTCACGAAGACCTGGCGCGTGCCGACCATCTCCGGGAGCAGGTGGCCGCTGATGTCCACCGTGACCTTCGGTGCGGGTCCGAAGCTCATGCCTGCCAAGGCCTTCAGATCCGTGTACTTCCAGTCCTCGTCCGAGGACGTCGGCAGGTCACGCTCAGTCAGGCGGGCCTCGGCCTCCTCCCGCAGGTCCGCCCACTCAGCGGGCCGCGGCCCACTGAGCAAATCCGCAAGAAGGTTGGAACCGACCGCCAAGGTCATCGCTGACTCCCGGCCGCGGCTTCCTCCAGCACCCAGTCGTAGCCGCGCTCTTCAAGCTCGATGGCCAGTTCCTTGCCCGCGCTCTTGAGGATGCGCCCGCCCGACAGGACATGCACGAACTGGGGTTCAATGATCTCCAGGATGCGGGGGAAGTGGGTGATGATCAGCAGGGCGCGGTCGGGGCGCTGGAGCTTGTTCACGGCGTCGCCCAGGACGCGCAGGGCGTCGATGTCCAGGCCGCTGTCCAGCTCGTCCAGGATGGCCAGCTTGGGTTCCAGCACGGCCATCTGGAGGATCTCGTTGCGCTTCTTCTCGCCGCCGGAAAAACCCTCGTTGAGGCTGCGATCGAGGAATTCCTCTTTCATGGCCACGAGCTTGATCTTCTCGTGGATGAAGTCGTCGAACTCGAGCGGATCCAGCTCGTCGCGGCCCTCGGCCTCGGCCTTCTTGTTGTAGGCCAGCCGCAGGAATGCGGCATTGCTCACGCCCGGCACCTCGATGGGGTGCTGGAAGCCCATGAAGATCCCCGCGCGGGCCCGGGCATCGGGTTCCAGTTCGAAGAGGTTCCGGCCCTCGTAGAGCACCTCGCCGCCCGTGACCTCATAGGCCGGGTGGCCCACCAGCACCTTGCCCAGCGTGGACTTGCCCGAGCCGTTGGGGCCCATGATGGCGTGGATCTCCCCCGCCTTGAGCTCCAGGTCGATCCCCTTCAGCACCGGCGTGCCGTTGATCGAGGCGGTGAGGTTTTTGATCGAAAGCATTTCAACTCCAGATTTGTAACCGCAGATGACGCAGATGGCCGCAGATGAAAAGCGAAAAACCTGAATTGGGTTTTATCTGCGTCATCTGCGACATCTGCGGTTTCCAATTCATATCCATCAGCCCACGCTGCCTTCAAGCTTGAGCGACAGCAGCTTGGTGGCTTCGACGGCGAACTCCATGGGGAGCTCGCGGAAGACGTCCTTGCAGAAGCCGTTGATGATCATGCTGATGGCTTCCTCGGCGGGGATGCCGCGCTGCTGGAAGTAGAGCAGCTGCTCCTCGCCGATCTTGCTGGTGGTGGCTTCGTGCTCCACTCGTGCGCTGCGGTTCTGCACCTCGATGTAGGGGAAGGTGCTGGCGCTGCAGGACTGGCCGATGAGCATGGAATCGCACTGGCTGAAGTTGCGGGCGCCCTCGGCTTTCGGCTGCACCTTCACCAGGCCGCGGTAGCTGTTGGAGCTGTCGCCGGCGCTGATGCCCTTGCTGATGATGGTGCTCTTCGTGTTCTTCCCGATGTGCACCATCTTGGTGCCGGTGTCAGCCTGCTGCTTGTGGTTGGTGAGCGCCACGCTGTAGAACTCGCCGATGCTGTCGTCGCCCAGCAGCACGCAGCTGGGGTACTTCCAGGTGATGGCGCTGCCGGTCTCCACCTGGGTCCAGCTGATGTGCGAGCCCTTGCCCTTGCAGAGGCCGCGCTTGGTCACGAAGTTGAAGATGCCGCCCTTGCCGTCCTTGTCGCCGGCGTACCAGTTCTGCACGGTGCTGTATTTGATGGAGGCGTGATCCAGGGCCACCAGCTCCACCACGGCGGCGTGCAGCTGGTTGGTGTCGAACTGGGGCGCGGTGCAGCCTTCCAGGTAGCTCACGCTGGCGCCTTCTTCCGCCACGATGAGGGTGCGCTCGAACTGACCCGACTCCTTGTTGTTGATGCGGAAGTAGGTGCTCAGGTCCATGGGGCAGGCCACCCCCTTGGGGATGAAGACGAAGCTGCCGTCCGTGAACACCGCGCTGTTGAGAGCGGCGTAGAAGTTGTCCGAGGAGGGCACCACGCTGCCGAGGTACTTCCTGACCAGCTCGGGATGGGACTTCACGGCCTCGCTGAAGCTGCAGAAGATGATGCCGACCGTGGCCAGCTTCTCCCGGTAGGTGGTGGTCACGCTGACGGAATCGAAGACCACGTCCACGGCCACGCCCGCCAGGGCCTCCTGCTCGTGGATGGGCACACCCAGCTTCTCGAAGGTGCGCCGAAGCTCGGGATCCACCTCATCCATGGAGGCGTACTGGGGCTTCTTGGGCTTGGGGGCGCTGTAGTAGACGATCTTCTGGAAGTCGGGTTTGGGGTAGACCACATTGGCCCAGTCGGGCTCGGTCATGGTCAACCAATGGCGGTAGGCCTTGAGGCGGAACTCCAGCAGCCAGTCGGGTTCGCCCTTCTTGGTCGAGATGAACCGGATCACGTCCTCATTCAGGCCGGGCGCGACGCTATCCGCTTCGATGTCCGTCACGAAGCCGTACTTGTATTCCTGGCTGGTGACCACATTGAAGGTTGAGGTCATACACCACTCCCGAGACATTCCATTCTGGAATCTCGACTAAAATTGTCAACTTAATACGCTGTGCGGTCGATCACGCCCGATTCACGTCTCGGGAACCGCGTCCAGCTCCTTCAGCAGGCCGCGGATCTGGTTTTTCACGCCCTTGGCCTGGCTGTCGTTGAGATCGCCGGCCTCGGCGTCCAGGCCGGCCTTGAGCAGGGTCCGGGCTTCCTCCCGTTCACCCAGGCCCGCCAGGGCGGCGCCGAGCTGGAAGTGGTTGATGAGGGTGGGTTCCTTCTCCAGCAGAGGATCGAGCAGATCCAGCACTTCCTGGTGCCGCTTGAGCGCCAGGAGGTACTGGCCCAGCAGGGTGCGGGCGCGGGGCTCCATCCCGGGCAACGGGTGGGCGTGGAGGCGGCGGACCTCGACCAGATCCTGGTCCGTGGCCTGGCCGTTCATGAGGCGGTAGGCCTGGCGCATGAGGGCGGCCTCCCAGGCGCCGGTGCTCTTGGGGTGCCGGGTGAGGTAGGCGTCCAGAATCCGGGCGATCTCCGCCTCCCGCTTCTGGGCCATCAGGTGCTCCAGGGCGAGGCGCAGGGCCAGGAAACAGAGGCGCGGATGCCGGTCCGAGCACGCGAAATCCAGGGCCGGCTTCAGTGTCTTTTCCGGGTTCTGGAGGAAGGCCAGACGCAGATCCAGCCACTCGGAGCGCTGGCTCTTCCCCTTCCGCCGCACCCGCTTGAGGAGGAGGGAGGCGGGTTCCAGCTGGTTCTCGTCCAGCAGCGTCTCGGCCTCGTCCAGCAGGGTTTGGGTGCCGGTCTTGCCGTCCCGGGCCTCCCGGAGCTGGGGGTGGTTCTCGGCGTCGAGCATGAGGAGGAGGTGGGGATCGCCGGGATTCTGGGTGAGCAGCTCCTGAAGGATGGCGAAGGCCTTGGACCGGTCGCCCTGCTGGAGGTAGGCCTCGGCCAGGGATTCGCGCACCTGGAGTTCGCCGGGCAGGTAGGCGCTGGCCTCCTTGAGGGCGGGGACCGCCAGGGCACTTTCGCCCCGGGCCAGGTGGACCTGACCCAGCAGCAGCAGGGTTTCGCCATCCTTGCGGCGGGCCACGGCTTCCTGGGCGGCCTCTAGCGCCCCTTGCAGGTCCTCCTCATCCAGCAGCAGCTCGGCCAGCAGCATCCGGGGCTCAGGATCTTCGGGGCGCAGGTCCGAGGCCTGGTGCAGGGCCTCGATGGCCTGGTCGGCCTGGTCCGGCAACTCCTGGAGCAGCTTGGCGAGCAGCATCCAGGCCTCGAAGTGGCGCGGGCTCAGGCTCACGGCCTTGCGCACCAGACCTTCGGCTTCCTCGAAATTCTGGGCGGCTTCGTGCAGGGAGGCGGCCGTGAAGATCAGCTCGTAGTTCTTGGGATCCATGGGCAGGGCCTGACCCAGGCGCTGGGCGGCGCCCGGCAGGTCGGCGGCCTCCAGCAGGGCCGTGGTCTCCAACAGGGCACGCTTGAGCTGGGACATGGACTTGGGCCGGGCGATGGGCAGGATGCGGGCACGATAGCGGGTGAACAGCTCACGGGCGCTGATGAGGTGCAGGTTCTCCTCCACCAGCTGCTCCCAGCGTTCGGAGAAGGCGTGGGCGTCCAGCTGGCGCTTGTGTTCCATCTCCTGCACGAGGGCCATGAGGCCATTGCGCAGCATCACCTCGCTGCGCTCCAGCTTGCCCAGCTGGTCGGAGACGGTCTCCAGATAGGTCTCCACCCGGCGGAGGGTCTCCTCCAACCCTGTGATGCGCTCCAGGAGGTGTTCTTCCAGGTCCTCTCCGCCCTCGGGTTCGTCCGGCTCGTCTTCCCAAGTCTGGTCGCCGGCCAGGATGAGTAGTCGCGTTCCGCACTTGACGCAAGTCTCCCGGTCCCCAGGGTTCCAGGTCAGGCAGTTTTGGCAGTAGGAGCCGGGCAGATCGTTGGCCATGATTCCAGGATAGAAGGTAAGGTGGTCGTCGCGGTCTGAAGGTTTTATCCTGGGGGCGGCGAGGGCGGCACATGAGCGACGAGCAGGAACGCCAGGACAAGCGCCAGGAAGCCATGGAGTGGGTGGGGAAGGCCTACCAGCTTCACATGAAGGGCGAAGTGGCGAAGGCCGTCAGCCTCTACACCAAGTCCATCGAGATCTGTCCCACGGCGGAGGCCTACACCTTCCGCGGCTGGGCGCGCTCCTTCGAGAAGGACTATGCCGCGGCCATCGAGGACTGCCATCGGGCCATCGATCTGGATCCCGAGTTCGGCAACCCCTACAACGACATCGGCGCCTACTACGTGGAGCAGGGTGAGCCCGACGAGGCCATCCCCTGGCTGCGCATGGCCCTCAAGGCCCAGCGCTACGAAAGCTACTGCTATCCCCACTTCAATCTGGGCCGCGTGTACGAAGCCAAAGGCCAGCTGGACAAGGCCCTCGAGCATTTCCGCCATGCCCTGGATGAGAACCCGCGCTACGCCCTGGCGGCCAAGGCTGTCGAGCGTGTGAAGGGCAAGCTGGCGCCGAAGGATCCGGAGAAGATCGGCTGACCTAGCTGGGAACAGGGTGAGCGGCCCATCCAACGGAGGGAGCCATCCAGGTCTGTTTTCGTCGTTGCCCGCTGACGGGGGCCTGGGTTCGGAATACGCTGGTGGAAACCCAGAGCATCCAGATCTGTCATGAGGGGCAATCCATGAGACCCAACGCGATGGCGGCGCTTGTTCTGATCTCTGCTGCTTTGATTGGCGATTCAGGTCTGGCGGCCACGCCCAAGCCCCTTCCCAGCAAACATGCCAAGAGCGGCCTCATCTGCTTTGACTGCCACCGCAACGAGAACCCGACGCAGGCCGCGGTGGCCGAGGAATCCTGCATGGTCTGTCATGGGGACTATGCGGCCATGGCGGCCTATACCAAGCACCTGTCCGTCAATCCCCATGACCCGCCCAAGAAGAAGGACCACCCAGGTCCGTTCCCCTGCACCGACTGCCACCATCAGCACAAGGCGCCTGAGGTGAAGTGCCTGGAATGCCATACGGATTTCAAGTTGAAAGCGCCCTTGTAGCGGGAGAGCTATTCCGAGCTCCCGGGATGGCTGGAAGGGCCTGGCTTCCGCCGGGCCAGCCTGGGTGGGGGAGGGGGCGGCTCGACCGTAGCCAGCTGGCACCAGACCAGGTCGCAGTACCAAAGGGCCTTCCGGAATCGTTCCATCAAGGCGATTCTCGCGTGAATACGAACGGTGTTCATGGCTGGATCGCTGAGCACCTCCGAGGCCCGTTCCTGGTCCAGGACCCTCAGGGCTCGCTCGTTGAGCAGGTCCACCAATGGATTCCAGGTTCCTGAAAGATCGGGAAGGAGCAGATCGGTGACGGCCATGCGGTTCTGGGCGTCATTCTCCTTTTTCGTGACCTCCGTAAGGGGAATCGCACGTTCTTCTGGCTGTTTGGGGGCTCCGCCAAAGTGCGCGTCCGAGAAGTTGTCCTCCTCATCCTTGGATCTCCAGCCCGCATCCAGCCGGGTGACGTGCTGGAGCCGTCGAGAGGGCGCCTGCAGGGCCAGCAGCCCCTTCTTTTTGGCATCTTCATACTGCCTTGAGCGAGGTTCTGGGGCCTTGGGCGAGGCTTGGACGGGCTTTGCAAGTCCACCTTCCACCAAAGCCGCTTGCCACCCCTTCCAGGTGTCCAGATAGGCACGTTCGAGCCGTGCATATTGAGGGTCATCAATGACGCCCACCAGCACGACTCCCTCCTCCGCCAACTCCGGCGGGACCGAGAGATCCGCGGCCAAGGCCTGACTGGCCTCCGGCCTTCCATACAGGGCCTGCAGGCTGAGGTTCAGATCCTCCATGGCTGCCCGGATCTGGGCATGGATCTCCTTGAACCCGGTCCGGCCTTGGCTTCCCGTCAGGGGCAGTGGCGGCAGGGTGATGGACCGGTCCTCGACTTTCACCTCAGTTCCGGCGGCCTTGGCTTTTGGGGGAGGGCCCGGATGACCGGGAAGGATGAGGGCAAGCGCCAACAGGATCATGCGTGGCCTCGATCGGAAGGCTTGCCACCGAGGAGCGGGTTTCTGACGAGGCGCCTGCTTGAGCGCCTGGAGGTACCCGGACGAGATTCGCTTACCTGGGGCACTTGCCCTCCGTCATTAGCAGGAAATCGGAAGAGTGCAGGCATGTGGGGCTGAGAGAAGATTGAGTTTAATCCATCCGGAAGTGACCTTTACTTGGGATCTCGGAGAACAGGCCACCGTTTGTCGATATTCAGCCGGAATAAGGGAACCTGACCCAGGCAGGAGGGGGGCTCCGCTGGAACCAACGACCGCCTCTGGGGGGGCTGAACCTAAAGCAGCCTGAAGAGCGGCCTCGAACTCTATGAATGAACCGGGTATTCCTGGTTGTCGCGGCAGTCGTGCAAGGGTGGCTACGTATTCCAGACCATTTGCCCTGGAGACTCTAAGCTTAGGGTCCACGCCTGCGGTCCGAGTTGTGGCGGATTCGGGGACCTCCTCCAAGCCGGAATCTGTGCTGAACTGGAGGGGAGGTCCGCCATGAAGTTCACCATCGCCCACAGCCCGGATTCCGACGATGCCTACATGATGGCGCCCCTGGCGCTGGGGTGGCTGGATCCCGAGGAGTTCGACATCACCTTTGTCCGCAAGGACATCGAGACCCTGAACACCGAGGCCCTGGAAAGCCGCTACGACGTCACGGCCATCAGCTTCGGCGCCTACCCGGAGCTTCTGGCGCGCTATGACCTGCTTACGGCGGGCTCCAGCATCCAGGAGGGCACGGGCCCGCTGGTGGTGAGTGGCGCGCCCCTGGACGTGAGCGGGCTGAAGGGCCTCACCATTGCCATTCCGGGCCGGCGCACCAGTGCCTACCTCGCCATGCGGAAGTGGTGTGCGGAGCACGGCTTCGAGCCCAAGGTCGAGCTGGTGCCCTTCGATCAGATCCTGACGGCCGTGGCCGGAGGCCGCTTCCAGGCCGGCCTGCTCATCCACGAAAGCCAGCTGATGTACCACGACGCGGGCCTGCGCCTGGTGGTGGACCTGGGCGCCTGGTGGAAGCACGCGTACGACCTGCCCCTGCCCATGGGTGGCAACGCCATCCGCCGCGATCTGCCCAAGGACGTGAAGCAGCGCTTCGCCGTGCTCATGCGCAAGAGCGTGGAGATGGCCCGCGCCCGCCACTGGGAGAGCGTGGACTATAGCCAATCCTTCGGCCGCGGCATGGACCGCGAGATGATCGGCCGCTACGTGAACGCCTGGGTGAACGACTTCACCGTGGATCCCGGCCCCCGGGGCCGCGAGGCTGTGGAGAAGCTGCTGGGCCTCGAGCCCGTGTGGATCCAGGGCTGAAGAGAATAGGCATCTAGCGGCGAGGTACAGGAGAAACGGTGAGGCTGCGAATGCCCTTCTCGCCGTTCCTCACCGTTTCTCACCGATGATTCTCTACTTTGCTTTTCCAGCGTGTTCCACGGTTTCCACGATCAGCCGTCAATCCTTGGCGGGCTCCAATCGGATTCCTACGCGCAATTTCTGGCCTTGTCGCTGGACATCCAGGTTCACGGTGCCGCCCAGGGGCAGGGTCTCCACGGCGTCCAGAAGGCCATCCCAGTCTTCGACGGCCTTGCCATTCACGGCCTGGATGAGGTCGCCAGGGAGGACATTGCGGCCCTCGACTCCCACGCCCTGGAGGCCTGCCCGGGCCGCGGGACCGCCGCGGTAGACCTTTCCCACCATCACGCCCTGCTGGGGGCCGAAGGCCCGCTCCACCAGCCGCGGGGCCACGGGCTCGAAGCCCAGGTCGGCCCGTTCCAGCTTGCCTCGGGCGATGAGCTGGGGCACCACGCGGTTCACGGTGTCCACGGGCATGGCGAATCCGATGCCGGCGCTGGCCCCGCTGGGACTCTGGATGGCCGTGTTCACGCCCACGAGCCGTCCAGCGCTGTCCAGCAGCGGCCCTCCGCTATTGCCAGGGTTGATGGCGGCATCCGTCTGGATCACGCCCGCGATGCGCCGTCGGGTGACGCTCTGGATCTCGCGGCCCAGCGCGGACACCACGCCGGTGGTCAGCGTCTGGTCCAGGCCGAACGGGTTGCCGATGGCCAGCACCGCCTGGCCCACCTGCAGGTCCGCGCTGGTGCCCAGGGGGATGGGCCGCAGCTTGGGCGGGGTCTTCGTCATGAGGAGTACGGCCAGATCCTTGTCCGGGGCGCCGCCCACGTAGGTGGCCTCGTGGCGGCTGCCGTCCGCCAGGGTGATGAAGGCCCGGGCGGCGCCCTGGATGACATGGAAGTTCGTGACCACATGCCCCTGTGCGTCCCAGATGAAGCCCGTGCCGGAGCCCGTGGGCACCTCCACCACATCGAGCCCGAAGAAGTCGCGGGCGCGCTCCTCGGTGGTCGTGATGTAGACCACGCTGGGGGCAGCCTCCTTGAAGCGCCGGATGGAAACCTGCTCCCACTCAGGCAGGGGCCCCCGAGGCTCCACGGCGCGGGGCTTCGCCAGGCTGGGCGTGAGGGCATGGCCACACCAGCCCGCGAGGAGCCCCGCGGACAGCAGGCCGATGATGAGGACGCTTCGGCGCATGGTACCTCCCAGGCGGAACCCAATTTATCTGCTCGCGGGGATAGGTCAACCCCTTGGAATCGAATAATTATGATTTTTTTGAAGCCAATGGTTGACATGTGACTTGATTGCACTAATATTTTATTCGGCAGTGGCGGCATGGCCTGCGACTCAGGTGCATGGACGCCCAGGAGCCACTTTCACAGGAGGAACTCATGACCATCCTTCGGACCCGCAACCCGCAGACCCTGCCGGCCACCGCCGCCAGCCTGGAGCCCTTCCGCCTCATGCGTGACTTCATGCGCTGGGATCCGCTCCGGGACTACGATCTGGCCACCCCGACGGCCGCCTTCATGCCGAGCTTCGACGTGAAGGAAACCCCGGATGCCTACCAGTTCAAGGCCGATTTGCCCGGCATTCTGGAAGCCGACCTCGAAATCAGCCTCGAAGGGACTCGCCTCACCGTCGCCGGCAAGCGCGAGGAGGAGACCCTGAAGGATGGCGAGCGCATCCACCTGGCGGAGCGCAGCCACGGCCAGTTCAGTCGTACCTTCACCCTGCCCGAGGATGTGGAGGGGGATAAGGTCGTGGCCGAGTTCCGCAACGGCGTCCTCACGCTCATGGTGCCCAAGCGCCCTGAGGTGCGGCCACGCAAGATCAGTGTCCACCTCGGATAAGGCTGTCGCCTGACAAGAAGAAGGCCCCAGTTTCCGGGGCCTTCTTCTTGTCAGTTGTAGAAGAACTGCGGGGGTCCGAAGATGCCGGGCGTGGTGGCGTTGTTGAAACGCACCACGATGTCGCCGTCCGCCAGCACCAGATCCGGGAGGCCATCCCCGTTCATGTCGCCGATGGCCACGCCCATGGGGCCCCAGGCACCACGGTAGGCCGTGGGTGTAAGCAAGGCGCCAGCCGTGGCGGGATCCTGGAGGAACACGGACACACTGCCGGGGTCGCCGGGCAGGCCCGAGTTCGCCACGGCCACGTCCAGCTTGCCATCGCCGTTCAGGTCCCCCACGGCCAGCGCAGTGGAGCGGTAGCTGGTGGTGTAGTGGACTGGTGGCAGGAAGCTGCCTGCGGTGGCGCCCTGGATCAGCACGCTCAGGCCCAGGGTGCCGGGAGTGAGGGATGCGCCATAGTTGGCGGTAAGCAGGTCCAGCTTGCCATCGCCGTTGAGGTCCGCGGCCTTGATGGCCACGGGCTGGATGCCGGTGGGGTAGTCCACGGCGCTCTGGGCGACCAGGGTCGGGGAGAACTGGAGCTGACGCAGGACGGAGACGGTGTTTGCCGTCGTGGCCACGGCGATGTCCGGCTGACCGTCGCCATCCAGATCCGCCACGGTGACGGCCTGGGGATCGCCGCCCACGGGGAACGTGACGGGACTGAGGAAGGTGCCCGCGGTGGCTCCCTGGAGGAAGACCATGACGTTGTTGGCGCCGCTAGCCGCCACCACGATGTCCGTCTTGCCGTCGCCATCCAGGTCACCCACAGCCACGTCCAGTGGGGTGCGGCCTAGCGTGGCGAGCACGATGGCGGGCTGGAAGAAGCCCGGCCGGGCCGGATCGGCCAGCCGCACGCTCACGGTCTGGTCATGGGCGTTGGCCACCACAAGATCGGGCAGGCCATCTCCATTCACGTCAGCCACCACCAGGTTGGCGGGGCCGGTGCCCACGCCGAAGCGGGTGGGCATGGCGAAGGCACCCGCAGGCCCCTGGAGCCGGGTCGAGACATAGCCCTGGGTGGGAACGCCGCCGAGGTCCGTGGAGACCAGGCCCAGGATGTCGGGCTGCCCGTTGCCGTCGATGTCTGCCACGGCGATGGCGTTCACCAGGTAGCTGGATGAGGGGCCGTCGTGGTAGTCCGATCCTGAACAGCCCAGCAGGGCCAGGATGCCGAGGGATCCGAGGACGAGGGAGGTGCGTGGGCGCATGGCGGCTCCGTGAACCTGTGGAAACAAGGATGTGTGACCCGACTGGTGCCTGCAAGAGGGCAGGAGGATGGACCCAGGGTGACGCGCCGAGGTTGAGGCCTCAGACGGATTCGACACTCACGTTCCAACTGACCAGTTCCCGGGGCAGCAGGGCCGGCCAGTAGGCCACGATCTCCTGGGCCTTGGGCCGCCCGCCCGCGAAACCGGTGACACCCGCAGGGCCGGCGGTGACGAGCGGCGCGATCTCGCGGCCGAAGCGCTCCACTTTTTTCCGATCCGGATCTTTGACGCTCAGGCGCAGGACGATCTCGGCGGGATCCGCCGGGGCCGGGGCGATGCCGGCGTGGACCGTGCTGGCCCCCAGGAACTCGGCGTCCGTGTGCTCGTATTCAAATCCAGCAGCTTCTAGGCGCTTCCAGACGATATCGGCGCAGAGCTGGGCCTTCTCCAGAGCCCGGGGACCGCACAGGGTCAGCTGGCCCGTGGCCTTGTAGCCCCGGAGGTAGGCACCGCTCACCTTGAGGAAGGGCGTTCGGGGCTTGCCGGTGATGCCCGACACGCGCACCCGGTCAGGGCCGGCCGGTTCGAGGTGGATGCTGGAGAATTCCGCCACCACGTCCGGCGTGATGTAGTTCTGGGGATCGCCCATCTCATAGACCAGCTGCTCGCTCACGGTGTCCACCGTCACCAGGCCGCCGGTACCCGCATGCTTGGTGATGACGAAGGTGCCGTCCTCCGCGACCTCCGCGATGGGATAGCCCACGTTCCAGAGGTCAGGCACCTCCCACCAGCGGGTGAAGTTGCCGCCGGTGCTTTGCGCGCCGCACTCCAGAATGTGCCCGGCCACGGTGCCCGCCGCCAGGCGGTTCCAGTCATCCGCGGCCCACTTGAACTCGTGGATGAGGGGCGCCAGGGTGAGGCCTGGATCCGTGCAGCGGCCCGTCAGCACGATATCGGCGCCGGTATCGAGGGCCTCCACCATGGCCTGGGTCTGCAAATAGACGTTGGCGTTGAGGATCTCCCGCGGCGCGTCGAAGAGGCCCTCGCCCGTGTCCATGTTGGCCAGCTTCAGGCCCTTCCCCTGGAACTCGGGCAGCCGTCCCAGCACGTCATCGCCAGTCACCGTGGCGATCTTCACACCCTTCACGCCAAGCTTCCGCGCCACCTCCAGCACCGCCGTGCGGCAGGCTTCGGGGTTCACGCCGCCGGCGTTGGCCACCACGCGGATGCCCTTGGCCTTGAGCTGCGGCAGCACGCGCTTCATGAGGTCCACGAAGTCGGTGGCGTAGCCTAGCTGCGGGTCCTTCCGCCGCTGCTTCTGCATGATGGACAGCGTCACCTCTGCCAGGTAGTCCAGCGTGAGGTAATCAATCCCCCCCGCCTCCACCAGCCGGACGGGGGCGTCGATGCTATCCCCCCAGAAACCCTGCCCGTTGGCAATGCGCACAACCTTTGACATATGAAACTCCGATCGAGACGGACCTCCAGCTTACTCGTACCGGAGCGCCTCGATGGGATCCAGCTTGCTGGCCTTGGCGGCGGGGTAGAGGCCGAAGCCCAGGCCGACCGCCGCGGGGACGAGGAAGGCCGAGGCCACGGTCCAGGGAGGCACATGACCCACCTGCTTGAGCAGCACCTGGCTGAGGATTCCGCCCAGTGAGAGGCCGAGCCCGAGGCCGATGAGGCCGCCCACGAGGCAGAGCAGGGTGGCCTCGATGAGGAACTGGAGGAGGATGGTGCGCCGGCGGGCGCCGAGGGCCTTGCGGATGCCGATCTCGCGGGTGCGTTCGGTGACGCTCACCAGCATGATGTTCATGACGCCAATGCCGCCCACCAGCAGGCTGATGGACACCATGCCCCCCGCCGCCAGCATGAGGCTGCCGGTCAGTTTCTCGACCATCTCCACCTGCTTCTGGTTGGTGGACAGATCGAAGTTGTCCACGTCATCGCCCCGGAGTCCCCGCGCCCGGCGCAGGCTGATGCGGAGAAGCTCTTCGGCCTCAGCCATCTTGAGGGAGGGATCGACCTGCAGCCGGTAGCTGATGTTGTCCCACATCCAAGGCTGCATGAACTCCTTGAAGCTGCCGAAGGGGATGAACACCTCGTTGTCCGTCCCCCACATCGCCTCATCATCCTGCGAAGCCTGGAAGGGGATGTCTCCCTGCTTCTTGAGGAGGCCGACGACCTCGGCCGTCTGACCGTTGATCGTGAAGGTCTTCCCGACCGCGTGTTCAAGGCCCATCTCTTCGGCGATCTTGGCGCCGAGCACGACCACCGGGGCGCGGGTACTGCGGTCTGTGGGGGTGAAGGAGCGCCCTTCCTCAAGCTTGAGATTGGCGAGATCCAGGCCATTCTCGCCGATGGCGTGGAGCAGCACCCGGCGGCTCACATCGCCCGCTTTGGCCACGTTGCGGCCCCAGACCATGACGTCGGGGGACACTTCCCGGATCTGCGGCACCATCACACGGAGGTCTCGAATGGTCTCTGCATCCAGCGGCTGACGCTTGACCTTCTTTCCGGCCCGCCAGTCTTTGTTGGACATGCCCGGGCTCAGGAAAAACGTGAGGCTGCCCTCCTGGTTCACATCGGCCATGATGCGGGCTTCGAGGCTCTTGGTGAGGTTCACCACGGTGATGACGGAAGCCACGCCGATGATGATGCCCAGGGTCGTGAGCACCGACCGCAGCCGGTGGGACCAGATGCTCTGGATGGCTGCGTGGAGCTGCTCCTGCGCCCGGAAGCGCCAGGCAATCACTTGGCCGCCCCGGCCTTTGCCAGCTTCACCTTTTGGCCGGCGGTGAGCCCGTTCATGCCCTTGGCCGGACCGGTGATGAGGGTCTCGCCTTCCTTCAGCCCTTCCAGGACTTCGGCCGTCCGGCGCGTGGAAGCGCCGAGGCGGACGGTGCGTTCCTCGGCGGTGCCATCCTTCACCAGGAAGACGGTGGTCCGAGTGCGCGGCATGAGGCCCAGCCCTCCAGACCGGTCTTCCCGTTCCATCACCGCTTGGAGGGGCACCGCGAGCGTGTTCTTGATCTCGTTGGCCAGCACCGCCACGCGGGCGCTCATGCCGGGACGGAGGCGGTCCAGGTCCGCGCGGTCGCCCCGCAGGATGACCCGCACCTTGTAGTTCTGGGGCTCCTGGTTGCTGCCACCGAAGAGGCTCTGGTTCTGGCCGCGATCAGAGCTGCTGGCCACATTGAACACCTTGGCCTGGAACACGACTCCCGGAAGCGCGTCCACCTGCACTTCCGCCGGCTGACCCAGCCGCAGCTTGGAGACTTCCAGTTCGCCCACCTTCGCTTCAGCGAGGATCTCGCCCAGGTCCGAGATCACCATGAGCACGGCCCCGGCGATGGAGGTCTGGCCGGCGATGGCCATCTCCCCTTTCTCGGCCTTGAGGCCCGTCACCCGGCCAGCCATGGGGGCGCGCAGCACCGTCTTGTCCAGGGCATCCCTCGAGAGGGCCACCTGGGCCTCAGCTTGCTGTACGGCCACCTTGGCGCGCTGGAAGGCGATGTCGGCGTTGTCGCGGGCGAGCTTGGCGTCCTGGTATTGATCCAGGGAAAGCAGCTCCTGCTTGAAGAGGGCCTCCTGACGCTGAAAGGTGCCCTGCTGCTTCCGGTAGACCGCCTCGGCATTGTCCCGATCCTGGTGGGCCATGCGCAGGCTCAGATCAGCGCGATTCAGATCCTGCTTGAAGCGCTCCTGATCCAGCGTCACGAGAAGGTCGCCGGCTTTCACTGTCTGGCCATCCTTCACATGGATTTGCTTGATCTCTCCAGTGACGGTCGTGCCGACATTCACCTTCGACAGGGCCTGGATCTCGCCGTTCGCGGTAACGCTCTCCTTCACGTCCTGCCGGCGGACCGTCTCTACCGTGAAGGCCAGGTCGGCCGCGGTGGGGCCTGCATAAGCCTTCCAGGCAATGGGCCCCCCTACGAGGAGGACGGTGCCACCGATGTACAGCCATTTTCGACGGAGCATGGGTTCTTCCGAATACAGACATCAACCGGTGAAGTCTCATTAAATGGGCGGGTTCGTCCATTTTAAGACTTTTGCATCGCCTATGTTGGAAAAATCTGGATCGGAGCGCGCCACTATTCGTAACGGAGTGCTTCGATCGGATCCAGTTTGCTGGCCTTGGCGGCGGGGTAGAGGCCGAAGACGAGGCCGATGGCGGCGGGGACGCCGAGGGCGCTGACGAGGGCCCAGACGGGCACAGCGCCCATGGTGCCCAGCAGGGCCTTGCCGATGGCCGCACCGAGGACGAAGCCCAGGCCCACGCCGATGGCGCCCCCCATGATGCAGAGGAAGGCAGCCTCGATGAGGAACTGCAGCATGATGTCGCGGCGCTTGGCGCCCACGGCCTTGCGCACACCGATCTCCCGGGTGCGTTCGGTGACGCTCACCAGCATGATGTTCATGATGCCAATGCCGCCCACTAGCAGGGCGATGGAGACCATGCCGCCGGCCACGGCGGTGATGGTGCCCGTGATGCCGCTGATGATGCCGGTGATCTGCTTGGGGCTGAAGACCTTGAACCCGCTGGGTTCCGTGCCGCGCAGACCCTTGATGCGGCGCAGGGATTCCTCCACCAGCTCGGCGCCGTCATCGGCCGTCAGGCGCGGATCCACCCGGGCCTGGAAGAAGAGCTGCCGCCGTTGGGCCTCGGTGAGCTGGGCCATGCCGGTGGTGAGGGGGATGAGGATGTTCTGATCGGGGTCGTTGCCCAACTGGGCGCCCTGTTCTTCGAGTACCCCGATGATCTCCAGGCTGAGGGTGGGCGTGCTGAGGAGGTGGCCCAGGGGATTGCCCTTGATGCCCAGCTTCTCGATCACCCGGGGGCCGATGATGGCCACCTTGTTCCCAAGGCGCAGATCCGACGGCACGAAGTTCCGGCCCGCCACCAGGTTGATGCTGTTGAGTTCCAGGTAGGTCTCGTCCGTCATGATCTGGTTGACGTTGGCGCTGCGGCCCCCGGCCTTCACTTCGATGCCGTTGAAGAAGAGGGGCGTCACCTGGGTGATCTGCGGTACCGAGCGGGCGAGCCGCCGCATCTCGTCCAGGGTCATGTCCTTGTTTTTGATCTTGGTGTACTCGGCCAGGGGCATGTCCATGGGGAAGACGGGCCGGATGAAGATGGTCTGGCTGCCGGCCCGCTCCACCTGTTTCAGCACGCTGGTCTTGAGGCCCTGGACGAGGCTCACCACCACGATGACCGCGGCCACGCCGATGATGATGCCCAGCGTCGTGAGGGCCGAGCGCATCTTGTTGGCCTTGAGGGCGCGGATGGCGGCGGAGAGGGGTTCGCGGACGTCCATTACTTCTTCGCGCCCTTGGTCTTCGCCAGCTCGCTATCGGATCGCGCCCGCAGGCTCACGGTAGCCTTGTCCTTCAAGTCCTTCAGCTTGCGGATGGGGCCCGTGAGCACCTTGTCGCCCTCGGCCAGGCCCTCCTTCAATTCGAAGAACTGCGTATTGGCGATGCCGATCTGCACGAGACGCTCTTCGGCCTTGCCGTTCTTGAAGACGAACACGATGTTGCGCGACGCCGGGGCCAGAAGGCCCTGTTTCTGCGCGTCCTCCAGGCTGCCTTCGCGTTCGAGCACCGACTGGAGAGGCACGCGCAGCACACCCTTGACCTCGTGGGTGAGGATGACGGCACGGGCGCTCATGCCTGGGCGGAGGTTGTCCAGGTCCTCGCGCTGCCCCGCGAGCACCACCTTCACCTTGTAGAGGTTGGCGTCGGTGCCGACCTTCTCGGTGCCCGTGGCCACCTCGATGACCGAACCCTGGAAGACCTTGCCGGGCAGGGATTCCACGGTGACCTGGGCGGTCTGTCCCACCTTGGTACGCACGACCTCGCTTTCGTTGACTTTGATCTCCGCCTGCATCTCGCTCATGTCGGAAATGATCATGAGCGTGGCGCCGGGGAGGTTGCTCATGCCGGGGATGGCCGTTTCCCCCTTTTCGGCCTTCAGGCTTGTGACGCGTCCCGCGATCGGGGCGCGCAGCGTGGCCTTGGACAGGCCATCCTGCATGCCCTTCAAGTTGGCCTCGCTTTGAGCGACGGCGGCCCGGGCCGAGTTGTAGGACAGCACGGCGCTTTCCTTGGCCAGCTTCTGCTGGCGGAAGTCCTCGTCGGACATGAGTCCCTGCTGGCGGAGAGCTTCGTAGCGGGGGAAGCTGTCCACGCTGCGGCGCATGGCGGCTTCCAGGCGGGACGCGTCCTGGCGGGCGGCGTCGAGGCCGGCCTGGGCCTGAGCCAGGGCTTGCCGGAGGCGCTCCTGGTCGATGGTGACGAGCAGGTCGCCGGCCTTCACGTTCTGGCCGTCTTTCACGTGGATGGCCTTGATCTCGCCGGCGACGGAAGTGCCGATGTTGATCTGGGTCTTGGCGCGGATCTCGCCGCTGGCGCTGATGGTTTCGCGGATGTCGCCGCGGCCCATCGCGTCCCAGGAATAGGCGCTGTCCTCGTCCCGGGAACCGCCGAAGGCGATGCCGAGGACAATCAGAACGACGAAGGTGGCCCCGCCGATGAGGAGCTTGGTGTTCCGAGAAATCATCTAGTTGGCTCTTAGAAGGCTGAACCCGACCATGAGGAACAGGGGCAGCAGAACGCAGATCAGGGCACCCGCGGTCTTCATGCGGACCAGATACCGGAGCGCCAGGAAGGCCAGGACGGCCTCAGCCAGGCGGAAGAACTCCAAGCTGAAGAGCACGGCCTGGAGACGGAGGCTTTCCACATGCAGGAAGTAGCCCAGGGACGTGGGCGCGATCCGATCCGGCGTCAGGCCGCCGATGGGACGCATCAGACAGATCACGGCGATCAGGAGCAGGAGGGGCAGTTTCACCAGGCCCGGCACCACGGCGGCGCTGAAGGCCTGGAGATAGCTGGGGGCTTCGCCCTGGGGCAGGGCCTTGCCCACCAGCCAGTAGAAAAGGCCCATGACGGCCAAGACTGCGGGCGTGCCGAGCAGGGCCCCCAGGATGCCGAAGGGCATGATGAACTTCTTCTGCATCTCGATGATCATGTCGATCTGGGACGACTGGATCTGGGGATTGCGCTCAAGGATGGGCCGCAGCATCTCCTCCACATCCACCTTCAAGCCCCAGATGACCGTGACCACCAGGCTCGCGACGATGATGGCGCCCAGGGCCCAGGCCCAGCTGGGGGCTTTGTTGAGCCGCTGGAAAAGGTCGACGGGGGCCGTGAACACGCCGGTGATCTGATCCATCAGGCCCGGCGGCTGGGGCCGAGGCGACTCGGGCTGGGTTCCATACAGGGAGGAGGGCTGCTCAGTCATGGGAGTCTCCGGGGGGCATGGCGGCAGGAATAGAAGACCGCATTGTCCCACCTCTTCTTATGATGGCCAGAGCTCCCATCGAGGAAGCAAAGGCCGATCTGCCCGAGGATGACACTTCGTCAAGACCTTTTGGGGAATTCTGGTGGTCTGGCTGGTCGGGCCTAGAATAATCCTTTTCCCGCCGAGCCTCCCCACCTTTCCCCTTTCGGAGATCCCATGGCCACTTCCACCCGGTCCGAAGCCCTGATCCAGCAGGAAAACCAGTTTGGCGCCCACAACTACCATCCCCTGGATGTCGTCTGCACCAAGGGTGAGGGCGTTTTCCTCACCGATGTGGACGGCAAGAAGTATATGGATTTCCTGGCCGCCTACTCCGCCGTGAACCAGGGCCACAACCACCCGAAGATCGGCGAGGCGATGATTGCCCAGATCAAGACCCTGGCCCTCACCAGCCGTGCCTTCCGCAATGACCAGTTCCCGCCGCTGCTGGAAAAGCTCTGCAAGCTGACGGGCTTCGACAAGGCCCTGCTCATGAACAGCGGGGCTGAAGCCGTGGAAACGGCCTTGAAGGCCATGCGCAAGTGGGGTTACGACAAGAAGGGCATCGAGTACGGCAAGGCCGAGATCATCGTGGCCGAGGGCAACTTCCACGGCCGCACCACCACCATCGTGGGCTTCAGCACCGATCCCGACAGCACCAGCAAGTTCGGCCCCTTCACCCCCGGGTTCGTGATCGTGCCCTACGGCGATCTCGAGGCCGTGAAGAAGGCCGTCAACAAGAACACCTGCGCCATCTTCATGGAGCCCATCCAGGGCGAGGCCGGTGTGGTGATCCCGCCCAAGGGCTTCCTGAAGGGCCTGCGCGAGGTCGCCGACCAGAACAACCTCCTGCTGGTGCTCGATGAGATCCAGTCGGGCCTGGGTCGCACCGGCAAGCTCTTCGCCTTCGAGCACGAGGGCATCCGCCCCGACGGCATCACCATCGGCAAGGCCCTCAGCGGAGGCTACTACCCCGTGAGCGCCTTCCTGGCCAATGACGCGGTGATGGACGTCTTCACCCCCGGCATCCACGGCAGCACCTACGGCGGCAACCCCTTGGGCTGCGCCGTGGCCAGCGCCGCCCTGGATGTGCTCGTGGACGAGAAGCTGGTGGAGAAGACCGCCGAGCTGGGCAAGCACCTCGAAGCCCGGCTCAAGGGCATGAAGACCGACAAGCTCAAGGAGGTCCGCTGCATCGGACTCTGGGCCGGCGTGCAGCTCAAGCCCGAAGCCGGTGGCGCCCGCAAGTACTGCTACGCCCTCAAGGACCGCGGGATGCTCTGCAAGGACACCCACGTGGACACCATCCGTCTGGCGCCGCCCCTCGTTATCACCAAGGAGCAGATCGACTGGGCCGTGGACCAGCTCGAAGCAGTCCTCCAAGCTTGAACTTCCAGGGAAGTCACACCCCCGTGACTGACGAACTTCACCAGTGATGGGAAAATGAAGGACGCGAGCGGTATTTTCATAAACCGCGGAGATGCCCTTCATGCTGAACATCCTCATGATCTGCCTGCTGGCTCTGGTTCCGGGGGAGGCGACACCGCCCCTGGAACCCAACGGCGTGCGCGCGTCCGGAAACCTCCCAGCCTTTCAGGGAGACCCGGCTCCGCCGGATTGGCTGCGGCTGGACTCCCAGGTCCTCGCGGATCCCGACTGTCGCCACTACGGCTACGAGGTCTATGCGGGCGACACCCAATGGCTGGTGCGGTACGTGATGTTCCCGGAGGAACGGGAGGACTTCCGCGAGATCGAGCAGATCTTCCTCTTCCCGAGGGCAAAGGGGAGGGCCAAGGTCGCGCGAATCGCGCCCGCCGAACTCCAGATCGAGCCCCTGGCGGTCCGCTGGAAGGGACAGATCTTCCGGTTGGTGGACCGGCGGGATCTGGTCCGAGAGTGATCCCGTTCGGCTGGAACGGTCACGCCGGAACTTGCATCGGAATCGCCTACGCCTTCCTTGGGAACAGCTTCTCGAACTCGGGCTCGTCGTGGAGGAGGGCCAGATCGGGATCGCGCCAGGCCCAGTCGGAGTCTCGGTAGCCCACTCGCCAGGCTTTGCCGAGCGCGTCGAGCGCGTCGCCCTTCTGGTGCATCTTGCAGAAGGTGCAGGCCGCGTTGTAGAGGATCAGCGGTTCGTTGGGGCGGAGGGTCATGGCCAGCATCGCCTCTCGTTTGGCTTCCTCGGCACGCCCCAGCTCGGCGTAGTAGGAGGCGACGAGGCCGCGGGCCCGGGCGTCCTCGGGCACTTCCCGCAGATGGGCCTCAAAGGCCTGGACCGCCCGGATCCTCAGGTTGCCCAGAGCCTCCTTTTTGGCCAGAGCCCCCAGCGCATTCATGATGGGAGGGTAGACGTTGTAGTCGGTTCCGCTGGCCTCGATCGCCTCCTCGGCCATGGCGGCGATCTCCTGGTACTGGCCTGATCCGAACAGGCAGCGCAGCAGCAGGTAATAGGCCCCTTCGCAGTCACGCTTCCGGGAGACCACGCCACGGACGATCTGGGCCGCGTCGAGGTTCTCGCCCCTGGAGTAGAGGATCCAGGCCTGCGCCACCATGACCTCGGGCAGATCGGGCCGCAGCGCCACCGCCTTCTCCGAGGCTGCGCGGGCCCGCTCGATCCAGGCCGGCTCACGCTCGTACAGCCAGTAGCACTGGGCGCAGACGTTCGCGATGGCCGCGTGGGCCTGGGCGAAATCGGGATCCTGTCGCACCGCATCATTGAACATCTCGAGCGCAAACTCGAGGTCCTGGCGGGTCAGGCGGCGGGCGTAGCTCCGCCCCCTCAGGTAGTGGTCGTAGGCCTGGAGGTTTTCCGTCGGCTTGGCCGCAAGGGCTTTCTTCTCCTGTGGGGTCAGCTTGACGCGCAGTGCCTCGGCGATCTTCCGGGCGATCTCGTCCTGGACCTCGAAGACGTCCTTCATCTCGCGGTCGTAGCGCTCGGACCAGACCGGGTGGTCCGTGTGGGTATCGACCAGCTGGGCGTTGATCCTCAGGCGCTCGCCCGCCCGCCGGATACTCCCCTCCAGCGCATAGGCCGCGCCGATCTGCTGGCCGATCTGGGCGGTGGTCGCGGACTTGTCGCGATACCCGATCACCGTCGATCGGGAGAAAGTCTCCAGCCCTTGGATCTTCGAGAGCTCGGTGATGATGTCCTCAGTGATCCCGTCGCGGAAGTATTCATCCTCTTTGGCGCCGCTCAGGTTCTGGAAGTAGAGGACCGCGACGGAGCGCTTGGCCTGGCCCAAGCTTCCGCCCTTTGAGTCGGTCAATTCAGCCAGGTGTCGCTGGCCCGAATCGAGATCGCGCTTCAGGCGGAGCAGGTCGGTCTTCAGATCGGTAGCGGTCTGGTAGCGCAGGTTGCGGTCCTTCTCGAGCGCCTTGCTGATCACCTGTCCCAGGGCGGCCGGCATCTCCGGTCTGACCTCGGCCAGGGGCTGCGGATCGCGGTTGAGGATGGCGTCGAACACCACGGCCTGGGTGTCACCCTGGAACGGCAACTCGCCGGTAACCATCTGGTAGAGGATGGCACCCAGCGAAAAGAGATCCGTGCGGGCATCGGTCAGCTGCCCCCGGGCCTGTTCCGGGGACATGTAATGCATGGTCCCCAGCACCATCCCGGTGAAGGTGAGATCCCCACGGTCCACCTCGGTGGCGAGCCGGGAGTCCTGGTCCGCCGCACCCAGGTGGTTCGTCAGGGTCGAGATCTTCGCGAGCCCGAAATCGAGGATCTTGATCTGCCCGCGGACGTTGAGGATGAGGTTCAGGGGTTTCAGGTCGCGATGGACGATGCCCTTGGCATGGGCTGATTCCAGCGCATCGGCGATCTGGATGCCCAGGTCGAGGGTTTCGGGGAGATCCAGCGCCCGGTGGCTGATCCGCTTGGCGAGGGTCTGCCCCTCGATCAGCTCCATGACGATGAAATGCTGGCCTTCGTGCTGCTCGATGGTGTGCACGGTGCAGATGCCGGGGTGGTTCAGGGTCGAGGCTGCCCGGGCCTCCCGCTGAAAGCGCTCCAGGATCGAGGCATCACGCTGCAGTTCCTCGGACAGGAACTTCACCGCCACGTGGCGCCCGAGGTGGGTGTCCTCGGCCTCATAGACGATCCCCATCCCCCCCGAGCCGAGTTGGCGCGTGATCCGGTAATGCGCCACGGATTTCCCGACCAGTGCGTTCACCACCACCATGGGAGCCTCGACCCTTCACCAAGTTGCCTGTCTCTACATATGCTCCGTCACCCCCCTGTCAAGGGGCAGGCTATGTCTTGGAAGGCCTTTTCAGAAATCGACCGCAGGTTTTGAAGTGGCCTTGTTTTTCTTGGGCAAGGCAGGTTTCTTCACGCCGGGTTGCCCCCGGAGATGTGACTGATGGCGCTGTAGCCACCTGAGGCCGGGAGTAGGCTGGGGGCAGATCGCCACACCCACAATCACCACGACCTGCTTTCCGGGAGGACGACCATGGGCCAGAGCCCCTTCGCCACGGGTCTAGACAAGAACCAGGCCAACCATGTCCAGCTGTCGCCGCTCACCTTCATGGAGCGCGCCGCCATGGTCTTCCCGCGCAAGAAGGCCATCGTCCATGGCGACCGGTCCATCACCTGGGGCGAGACCTACGCCCGCTGCCGGCGCCTGGCCTCGGCCCTCGTCCGCCGGGGCGTGCAGCCCGGCGACACCGTGGCGGCCATGCTCCCCAACGTGCCCGCCATGTTCGAGGCCCACTTCGGCGTGCCCATGGCCGGGGCCGTGCTCAACACGCTCAACACCCGCCTGGACGCGGAGTCCATCGCCTTCATGCTCAAGCACGGCGAGGCCAAGGTGCTCCTGACCGACCGGGACTTCGCCCCCACCATCCGCCGCGCCCTGGAGCTGCTGGAGGGCCGGGAGATCCTGGTGGTGGACGTGGACGATCCGGCGGCCAAGGGCGACCTGCTGGGTTCCATCGAGTACGAGCAGCTCCTCCGGGAGGGCGATCCGGACTTTGCATGGCAGCTGCCGGCGGACGAGTGGGACGCCATCTCCCTCAACTACACCTCGGGCACCACGGGCAACCCCAAGGGCGTGGTCTACCACCACCGGGGCGCCTACCTCAACGCCGTGGGCAACGTCCTCAGCTGGAACATGCCGCCCCACTCGGTCTACCTGTGGACCCTGCCCATGTTCCACTGCAACGGCTGGTGCTTCCCCTGGACCGTGGCCGCCCTCTCCGGCGTCAGCGTCTGCCTGCGGCAGGTGGAGCCCAAGGCCATCTTCGACCTGATCCGGCGCCATGGCGTGACCCACTTCTGCGGCGCCCCGGTGGTCCTCGGCATGCTCATCAACTCCGCCCATCTGATCCCCGAGGGGCTGGGCCACCCGGTGTCCGCGGCCGTGGCCGGAGCCGCGCCGCCGGCCGCCATCATCGAGGGCATGGAGAAGCTGGGCGTCAGCATCATCCACGTCTACGGCCTCACGGAGACCTACGGTCCCGCCGGAGTCTGCGTGAAGCGCGAGGAGTGGAACGACCTGCCCCTCGGGGAGCGCGCCCGCCTGAACGGACGCCAGGGCATCCCCTACCTCCTGCAGGAGGCCATGACGGTGATGGACCCGGCCACCATGGAACCCGTGCCCGCCGATGGCCTGACCATGGGCGAGATCATGTTCCGCGGCAACATCGTCATGAAGGGCTACCTCAAGAACCCCACGGCCACGGCGGAGGCCTTCGCCGGCGGATGGTTCCACACCGGGGACCTGGCGGTGCTGGAGCCCGATGGCTACGTGAAGATCAAGGACCGCAGCAAGGACATCATCATCTCAGGTGGCGAGAACATCTCATCGCTGGAGGTGGAGGATGTGCTCTACCGCCATCCCGACGTGCTGGTGGCCGCCATCGTGGCCAAGCCCGATCCCAAGTGGGGCGAGGTGCCCTGCGCCTTCGTGGAGCTGAAGGAGGGCGCCACGTCGAAGGAGGAGGACATCATCGCCCACTGCCGGGCGCACCTGGCGCGCTTCAAGGTGCCGCCCATGGTGGTGTTCGGCCCCATCCCCAAGACCTCCACGGGTAAGATCCAGAAGTACGTCCTGCGCCAGCGCATGAAGTCCACAGATGCGCTGAGCTAGCCCCGGTCACTCGTAACGGAGCGCTTCGATCACATCGAGGTTGGCGGCCTTCAGGGCGGGTAGCAGCCCGGCCACGACGCCCACCAGGCCGCTGAAGCCCAGGCCCAGCAGGATGGCCCAGCCCTCCGTGACCGCCGGGATCTGGAGGCGTCCCAGGATCGCCACCGCCACCAGGGCGAGCGCGATGCCGAGCAGGCCCCCCAGCACCGAGAGGACCACGGTCTCGGCGAGGAACTGCCAGAGGATGGTTCGTTTCGTCGCGCCCACGGCCCGTCGCATGCCGATCTCCTGAGTCCGCTCGGTCACGCTAACCAGCATGATGTTCGAGATGCCGATGCCGCCGACAACCAGGGAGATGCTCGCGGCGACGGCAAGGAGCGCCGTCAGGATGCCTGCCTGCCGATTCATGGCCTGGACCATCTCGTCCTGCTTCCGGATGTTGAAGGGCGTCTCCTGGGAGGCGGGCACTTTCAGGTGTTGCCGGAGCAGCGCCGTGATTTCCGCCTCGGCGAGTCCCGCCTCACCCTCGTGCGCACTGACCATGATCCGCTGGATGGTGTTTCTCCCCATGACTTTCCGCATCACTGTCGTGTAGGGAGCCACGACGAGGTCGTCCTGGTCGCCCCACATGCCGGCTCCCTTACGTTCCAGCAACCCGACGATTCGGAAGGGGAGCGAGCCGACGCGGATCGTCTGTTCCAGGGGCTCGTCTCCGTAAGGGAAGAGGGTGGCTTTGACGGTCTGGCCGATGACGCAGACCTGGGCCTGACCCTTCACCTCGCCCTCGGTGAAGAAGCGCCCAGCCTCCAGTTCCCACGCCCGGATGGTCTGGAATTCGGGCCCAGTCCCCTGGACGTGGGTGATGAAGGTCGCGTTTTGGTAGATCACCGGCCGCGTGGTCTGCACCTGCGGTGTCGCGGCATGGACGCTGGAATCCCGCAGTTCGGTCTGGATCAAGGCCGCGTCGTCATCCCTGAGGATTTCTGCGCTGCCCATGGCCTGGGGCCCATGGTGGGTGTGGGTTCCGGGGGCTCCCGGGAAGATGGTCAGCATGTTGGAGCCCATGTTGCGGATGAGCGCGACGGAGGCCCTTTTGGACCCCTCGCCGATGCCGATCATCGCGATGACGGCGCCCACTCCCACGATGATCCCGAGCATGGTCAGGATGGCCCGGAGTTTGTTCCGGGTGGTGGCTGCCAGGGCCTCCTTGACCAGTTCGAGAACCCCCATGGGTGCCCCCCGGGTCTCCCCGTTGATCACCATTCTATCGTTTTTGTCCAGCCAAGGCCGGTTCCGGGGTCCGGAACCGCGCCAGCAGCAGCCCCGCGGCTAAGGCGATGCCGAAGGTGGCGAACCACACCACCCGGGGACCGACCTTGGCGTAGGCCAGCACGCCCAGCCAGGGGCCCAGGGCCAGCGCCGCGGCGAAGCAGAGGGACAGCAGGCCCATGTATTCGCCGCGGCGGTCCGGTGGTGCCAGGGTGGCCACGGCGTCGCTCATGGCGGGGAAGAGCGTCATCTCGCCGAACGTCCAGATCACGGTGGTGAGAATCAGTGTGATGCGTCCGGTGGCCCAGGCCGTGAGGCCGAAGCCGAAGGCGAGGAACAACGCTCCCAGAAAAAGCTGGCGGCCGTGGGGCCAGCGGGCCATGGCCAGGTTGAGGGCCACTTCCAGCGCCACGATGAGCAGGGTGTTCACGGTGAACAGCAGGCCGTAGAAGCGGCTCCCCAGGTCCAGGTCGCGCACCACCCAAAGCGGCAGCGTGCCTTCGATCTGAAAGAACACCATCAGCATGGGAATGAAGGGCAGCAGGAGGAAAGCCAGACGGCGATCCCGCCAGGGACTCGCACCTGGCATGTGGCCATGGGGCACGGCAGGCCGGGGGCGCGTCTTCAGCAGCAGGCCCAGCATCACCGCGCCAGCCAGGGTGCTGAGGCCATCGGTCCAGAACACCCAGGTGTAGCTGTGGTGGGCGATGACGCCGCCCAGGGCTGGGCCCACGGCCATGCCCAGGTTGGCCGAGAGGCGGTGCAGGGCGTAGACCGCCTTGCGCTGCTCCGGCGCGGCGAGGTCCGCCAGCAGGGCCATGGCGCTGGGCCAGAAGGCCTGGGTGAGGCCGGCCCAGAGGAAGATCAGGGCGAAGAGCACGGGTTTCGTGGTGGCGAAGGGGATGACCAGCAGCAGGGCGCCGGAGGCCCACAGACTGGCCCTCAACACCTGGACATGGCCCAGCCGGTCCGCCAGCCGGCCCGCGAAGGGGCCCGCCGCCAAGGCGCCGGCTCCGTAGACCATCATTCCGAAGGCGGCTTCTTCCGGTGTCCAGCGGCGCCCTTGGGTGAGGTAGAGCACCAGGAAGGGCAGCGCCATGGTGCCCAGGCGATTGACCAGGGTGCTGGCACAGACCAGCCAGACTTCGCGGGGGAGGCCACGCAGGCCTTTCCAGGGGTTCATCGGCTGGCCAGATCCTCAGGGGGCGGGAGGTGGGTGCCGATCTTCGGCCGGACGCTGCGACACCACTCGCTCCAGCTCCCGACATAGAGCGCGGCGCCGCGGAGGCCGGCGATCTCCAGCGCGAGCAGGGTGTGGCAGGCGGTGACGCCGCTGCCGCAATGGACCGTGAGGCGGTCCGGTGGCGTGCCCGCCAGGAGGGCCTCGTATTGGGCGCGCAGTTTCTCGGGCGACTTGAAGCGGCCATCGGGCCGGAGATTGTCGGTCCAGGCCAGGTTCAGGGAGCCGGGAATGTGACCGGCCACGGGATCGAGGGTTTCACTGTCTCCCCGCCAGCGTTCGGCGGCGCGCACATCCAACAGCTTGCGGGTGGCATCGCGACGGACCGCCTCCACGACGTCCATGCCGCACACGGGGAGGTGCCAGTGATCCGCCGGGTAGGGTGCCGCCTGATCTGCGGCAGGCCTTTCGACAGTGAGTGTCAACCCGGTTTCCAGCGCGGCCTGGAGACCGCCGTCGAGCACCAAAACGTGCTCGTGCCCCAGGGCCCGCAGCATCCACCACAGGCGTGCCGCGGCGTTACCGCCGCCACTGCCGTCATAGACCACCACCTCAGTGTCGGGGCCAATGCCCCAGGTGCCAACCTGGGCCGCGAAGCGCGCCACCGGCGGCAGAGGGTGGCGCCCGCCTAGGGCCGGGTTGTGGTCGGGGTCCAAGGCTGTGCTGAGGTGGCGGTTCAGGTCGGCGTGGAACGCTCCCGGGAGATGGCCGATGGCGTACTCCGCTGGATCCTGACGGGCATCCAACAGGCGGATTGAGGCAAGGCGATCGCGGAGGGAGGCGGCGGAGATCAGGGACATCCAATCAGTATGAAGTGGCCGGCCGGGGCATTACCCTGAAGACTTGAAAAGGGGCGCTCCCATGTCCGATACCTCCGTTCCGGAATCTCGCTGGCGCACGGCTGGCGCTGCTGTCCTGGTGATCGGTGGTCTGCTGCTCGTGGGCGTCGTGGGCGTGAAGGGTGTGTTCGGCGGGGGCAATGGCGGCACCTCCGTGGGCACGGACGTGAGTCGGGTGGCCTTCCGCGATGCGGAGGGGCGCCGCCACACCCTGGCGGACTACAAGGGCAAAGTGGTGCTGGTGGATGTGTGGGCCACCTGGTGTCCGCCCTGCCGCAAGTCCCTGCCGGAGGTGGCGGAACTCCAGAAGGCCGGCGGCGATCGCTACGTGGTGCTGCCCATCTCGGTGGACGGGAACGGCTGGGCCGACGTGACGCCCTTCCTCGCGAAGAATCCCCAGCTGGGGCTCACGGCCTACCTGCCGGATGGCGCCGGGGGCCTGCAGCCTCTGGGGGAGATCCGCGGGATTCCGACCACCTTCATCATCGACCGCGAGGGCCGGGTGGCGAAGAGCTGGGCGGGCTACGGCGAGGGCATGGCGAAACGGGCCTTGGATGAGGTTCTGAAGGGGCGCTGACGTGGCCACCGCGGCTGGGCCGGTGGAAGGCTGGGCCGTCTGGGCCCGGCCCCTGGGCTGGCTGGCGCTGATCCTATTCGGCCCCCTGGTGCTCCTCCCCACGCCCCTGTCCCCCCTGGCGGTGACCTGGTTTGTGTTGCTGCTGCTGGGGGCCTGGACCCTCCTCGTAGCCGCTTTCATCGGTGTCGTGGCCGGTGTGACCACCCCAGTGACGGTGTGGCTGGAGGGCCGCCTTCGCGCCTGGGTCGCCCGGTTTGCACTGGATCCGGAAGCCCTCTGGCTCCACTGGGCCCGCCAGGCCCATCGCACGGAGATGGCCCACCACTGCCTGGATCGGGCGGCGCGCCTGGGTGGGGCCGTGGCCCTGTTCGAGGAAGGGCTGGCCTTCCTCGAGGGAGGCTTCGGGGCTGGTGGCCAGGCCACGGGCGTGGCCCGCTTCCGCCGGGCAGCCGAGTTGGGTCATCCAGAGGCGGCCTTCCGGCTTGCGGAGGCCCTCCGGACCGGGCACGGCTGCCCACGGGATCCGGCCCAGGCCGAGGTCTGGTACCAGCGAGCGGCCACAGCCGGGTGCGGACCAGCGGCGATCTGGCTGGCTCAGGCCTATGCCGAAGGGGATGGCGTGATGCCGGATGCCGAACACGCCCGTCATTGGTCCGGGGTGGCGGAGCGCTTACGTCCCCATGCCCCCCTGAGATGCAGCCTCCTGCGCCATGATGCGGCTCCAGAGGATGTGCTGGTGCGCGCCGGCGCCCAAGCCGCCGCCCACGTCGAGGCCGCCGCCGGGTTGGTGGTGGCCCACCGGACCGGGCGCTGGGTTCTGGGGCTGGGGGCGATGGTCCTGGCCTGCCTGAGCCTGGGCACGGTGGGGATCCTCTTCTGGGCCGGCTCCTCAGGCCTCTTCCACCTGCCGCTGCTCATGCTGGCGCCACCGGCGCTGATGTTGGCCTGGCAAGCCTGGCGCCTGCGCCGCGAGGGGCCACGGGAGGGGCGGGATCGGCTCCACGAGGCGGCGGAGGGCGGCGACCCGGAAGCCTGTTACCGGCTGGGGCTGGCCTACCAGAGCGGCAGCGGCCACCGGCCCAAGGATGGTCTCAGCGCGGCGCTTTGGTACCGCCGAGCCGCGGAAGCCGGCCACCGAGGGGCGATGGCGGCGCTGGCCGAAGCCTATCTGGGCGGGCATGGCGTCCTGCGGGATCCCCGGGAGGCCGCGCGTTGGCGAGAAGCCGCGCGTCAGGAGTTGCCAGGGTGATGGAGGGAAGGCCTCAGACCCTCACTAGGGCGGTCACGCAAGCCACCACCTGCTCCGGCGCGGCATCAGTGGGCAGGCTGGGATGATCCCCCGGCACCGCCTCGCCCACGCCCAGGAAAGGCAGACCCGCGGCTTGGGCGGCGGCGAGATCGTGGGGGCGGTCGCCCACGTAGAGGTGGGGGCCGGGGCAGCCCTGCAGGGCCAGCCGCAGCAGGTCGGTGCGGTCGTGGCGGGGCAGGGAGCCCAGACGGGGAATGGCCGGGTCGATGCCCAGGACATCGGCCTTGAAGGCCAGCAGCCCCGGGGCGTTGCCCGAGACCAGCCAAACCCGGTGGCGCTCCGCCAGGTGATGCAGGGCACCGATGATGCCTGCATAGGCCACGGCCTCGCGGCCCCCCCGCGCAAAAGTCGACCGGAAGCGGCCTACACAGGCGGCCTGATAGGCCTCGTAGCCGGCCTCGTCCAGGGCCGAGCCGAACCGCAGCCGGTGCAGCTCGGCCACGATTTCCCAGTCGGTGGAGCCCAGGCAGCGGCCCAGGTCTTCTGTCGTGGGGGCCGAGCCCCAGAGCTCGCCCAAGGCCTCCCGCAGCAGCACGAATCCGGAACTGAAGTGGCCCAGGGTACCGTCAAGGTCGAAGCAAAGCGGCATGGCCCAGGATCGCATGAGATGGCATCCTCGAAGGTGTGGATGGTGGCTCCTTGATCCGATTGGCGTTCCTTCTGGCTCTTTCCCTTCCCGCCTTGGCCCAGGAAGGCCTGCGGTACCGCATGCAGCTGTGGATGCGTGGCGAGCCCGCGCCCATGGAGACGCGGTTCCGCCTGGTGGCCACCGAAGGCACCACCAGCCACAACCGGGTGAAGAAACCCCGCATGGGCGGCTGGCGGCTGGAGGCTGATCGCACCCAGGGCACCCCCTACTCCCAGGCCCTGCTGCTGGGCCGGGCGGAGCGGCTGCTCTACCTGGCGGGGCCTTCGCCTCAGACGCACGCGGAGCCCATCGCCCTGCGCTTCGGCACCCGGAGTGTACCGGTGTGGAGCCTCGAAGCGCCCAGCGGACTGCAGATCTCCACGGTCCTGGTGGAGGTGGCGCCGAGGCTCCTGGCCCTCTGCGACCTCAGCGCCCGCTTCGAGCGCGGCGACCTGGCGCGGATCGAACTGCACCTTGAGAGCCTGGACGGCACCGACTCCCTGGCGCCGGCCGAAGATGGCACCGTGCTGCTCACCACGCTGCGGGCCTGGGCTCAGGAGGCCCGCAAGGATCCCGACGACGGCACGACAGTGCGCTAGCCGCACGCATCCGGCTGAGAGTGGTGGGTTTCAGCATCCAGGCTGGGGGTTCCGGTTCGCGAGGGTTATTCTGGAGGACTCGGAGGAATCATGCCGTTCAGGGACGAATGTGGGGTGTTCGGGATCTGCCCCCAGACCGAAGCGTCACGGCAGACCTACCTGGGCCTCTACGCCTTGCAGCACCGGGGCCAGGAGGCGGCTGGCATCTGCTCCGGTGACACGGAAGGTCTCCACCTGCACAAGGCCCTGGGCTATGTGGCGGATGTGTTCTCCGAGACCGTCCTCGACAGCCTGCCGGGCGATGCCGCCATTGGCCACACCCGCTACTCCACCACGGGTGGCAACGTGGCCTCCGCGGCCCATCCCTTCCTCATCCACGGCCGCTTCGGCCAGGTGGCCCTCTGTCATAACGGGAACCTGACCAACACCGAGACCCTGCGCGCGGCCTTGATCGCGGATGGTCACACCTTCACCAGCCCTTCGGATTCCGAAGTGCTGCTGGCCCTCATCAACCGCGCCAAGGCGGACACACTGGAGGACGCGGTCGTCTCGGCCCTCCGCCAGGCCGAGGGCGCCTATTCCCTGCTCATCCTCACGGAGCACACCCTCATCGCCGCCCGCGATCCCCACGGCTTCCGGCCCCTGGCCATGGGCCATATGAACGGCACCACCGTGTTCAGCTCCGAGACCTGTGCCTTCGACTTGGTCGGCGCCGCCTACATCCGCGACGTGGCCCCCGGCGAGATGGTGGTGGTGCCCCGGAATGGCGGCACGCTGCATTCCCTCTTTCCTCTGCCCAAGGTGAATCCGAAGCCCTGCGTCTTCGAGCACATCTACTTCGCCCGGCCCGATTCCCTGGTCTACGGCCGGAGCGTCATGGTGGCGCGCCGTGAGATGGGCAAGCTCCTGGCCCTGCGCCATCCCGTCGAGGCAGACCTGATCGTACCCGTGCCCGACAGCGGCGTGAGCGCGGCCCTGGGCTACTCCGAACAGTCCGGCATCCCCTTTGATTTCGGCATCATTCGCAACCACTACGTGGGCCGCACTTTCATCGAGCCCAAGCAGAACATCCGCAGCTTCGGCGTGAAGGTGAAGCTGAACCCGGTGCGGCATCTGCTTGCGGGCAAGCGGGTGGTGCTGGTGGACGACAGCATCGTACGCGGCACGACCAGCAAGAAGATCGTGCAGATGGTCCGCGAGGCGGGCGCGAAGGAAGTGCACCTGCGCATCGCCTGCCCACCCACCACGCACTCATGCTTCTACGGCATCGACACGCCCAAGCGCCAGCACCTCATCGCCTCGTACATGTCGCTGAAGGAGATCGAGGCCTTCGTCGAGGCCGACAGCCTCGGTTACCTCGACCTGAAGGACCTTGAAGCAAGCATGGGGGATGATGGCCACGGGTATTGCTACGCCTGCTTCACCGGCGACTACCCGGTGGTGCCGGAGCCCAAGCAGTAGCAGCGCCTATAGAATCACGCTGCAGCGGGTGGTGTCCTTGGCACTGAAGGGCTTACCCAGGGCGGCGCCCTGTACCTCTGCCTGCTCGTCCAGCACCAGCAGCCGGTTTTGGCTGCGCTGGAAGCGCTGGCGGATCTCGATCTTCGTCCAGACGCTGGCCACGAGCATCACCCGGGCCTTGATCTCGATGCGGTGGATCATGGCCAGGGGCAGGCCGTCCTGGCCAATCCAGACTGTGGCCTCATGCTCGGCCTTCTTCAGGTGGCTGCGGGCTTCGGCATCCAGCTCCAGGTCGAGGGCCAGTTTCAGGCGCCGGGCCGGCCGGCCCTCGTAGGTATCCACCTTCTCCTCCAGCACCCGGGCCTTTTCCAGTTGCTCCAGCAGACCCTCTGCGGGGCGCAACTCGTCGTGGAACTCGGCGGAGCCCTTCTTGGCCGATCCGGTGCCCTTGGAGGTTCCCTTTCCCTTCCCCTGGACCTTCGCCGGCACGGCCGCCGGACGGCTGTCCTCGAGGATCCGGATCCCCTCCGGCCCATCCTCCACCAAAGTGGAGCGGTGCTCGGTGACATCCTTCCCGGACGCCCGCTCCAGGCTCTCCGCCTCGATCTTCACCCGTACTTTCGCGGGTGCCGGAAGGCCGCGGAGGGCGGCCTTCAAGTCCGAGAGGCCGTCGGCCTGGAGCAGAGAGCCGCAGAGGGCCAGGATGGCGAGGGGGAGGGCAGGGCGCATGGGCGGATCCTTGGATGGGAAGACTACGGGCTCCTCCGGCAGCGGTTGAGCCGGGCCTATGATTAGGGCCTGTTTTCAAATTGGGGTGCGGCCGCGCAAGGGGCGCCGCCCAAGCGAGACAAGGAGAACGACGATGGCAATAGCGGCACTATTGGCGAGGAGTTCGACGCAGTATCGCGCCGGGCGCCGCCCCTTGCCCTTCGGGACGAGGCCAGCCGCACCCCTGGCTGCGTTGGCGGCCTCGAACGATGTCCCGCATCGCCCTTCGGCCCCCGCCTTGCCATGGGCGCGGCTGGCCGACGTCGCGGCTCACACCCAATTTGAAAACAGGCCCTAACCATGTGCCTCATCGCGCTCGCCTACCGCGCCCATCCGGAATTCGAACTTGTCATCGCCGCCAACCGCGATGAATTCCATGCCCGTCCCACCGCACCCGCCGGGGCCTGGGAGGATGCTCCCGACGTGTTCGGCGGGCGCGATCTGTCGCAGGGTGGCAGCTGGCTCGCCCTATCGAAGCGGGGCCGGCTGGCCTGTGTCACCAACGTGAGACGCATGGCGGTACCCGATCCGGCCGCGCCGTCCCGGGGTGGGCTGGTGGCCTCCTTCGTGCGAGGGGGGCGGCCGGCCCAGGCCTTCTCGGATGAGCTCGCGGGCCGGGCGCTGGTCTTCGCCGGGTTCAACCTGCTGCTTTGGGACGGGGCGGACCTCCGCTACCTGAACAATCACCCGCGGTTCGTATCGCGGGAGGTGCCGCCGGGGGTGCACGTCGTCTCCAACGCGGATCTGGATACGCCGTGGCCCAAGACCGAAAAACTCCGGCGTGTGATGGCGGACTGGGTCGCCGCGGGCGAGGAAGACGAAGCGCCCCTGGTCGTCGCCCTGGCGGACCAGACGCCCGCCGCCGATGCGGACCTGCCCGACACCGGCGTGGGGCTCGATCTGGAGCGCCTGCTGTCGCCGGCCTTCATCGTCAGCCCGCGGTACGGCACCCGCTGCACGACGGTTGTCGCCGTTCGCCGGGATGGCTCGGCGCACTTCTCCGAATGGCGCTTCGATCCCTCCGGACAGCTGGCCGGGCGCACCGATACCCGGATGAGCCCTGCGCCCAAAGGCGGTGCGTCATGAGCGGGTCTGGCCCCTCAAGTGCCTCCCAGGGCCGGTTCGAGGACGGCCTGCGCTTTCTCGCCACGGCGCTGGCGCTGGACATCGACCGCCGCCACAGCGCGGCCATCGTGACCGCCGCCTGCGACGCCATCCAATGTTTCCTGGTGGTCTTCGAGACCGCCGCCCAGCGCCACTTGTCCGATCCTGAAGGCGAGACCGCCCGGCTGCGGGGCCAGTTGGAAGCGCTGCTTACGCCCCGGCAGTCCCCCGAGGATGCCGCCCGCAACGCCTTGGAGGCCGCCCGCCTGGCCAGGGATCAGGCCGCTCTGCTGCTGCCGAGGCTGATGGAATAAAACCACCTGCTTATCGGCGAGCCTCAGCCTGAAAGTCTGAAACCGCAGAGGTCGCAGATGGGCGCAGAAAAGCGTACATACGCGGAGGTTTGCGGAGGAGCCGAGGGAAGCGGAGGTAAGGAACAGGCACCTGGCGCTCCAGCTAGGACATCCGGCCCCAGGTTGCACTTCGCGCCGCCCGCTGAGGGATGTCCGCGGTGAGCCGGGGCGCTTCTGTGCCTTCTGAGTTCCTGCTTTTCTGGCTGAGATCCGCCGATGATTAGATAAAACTAAAAGTTGACCCGGCCCAGGGGAACGTTCCGGGGCACGGGGTTGCCGCCGAAACGGTCCACGGGCTGGGTGGCGGAGGCCAGGCTTGCCGATTCGGGGAGGTCGCCGCCAATGGTGCGGAGGAAGCGCCGGAGGTCCTGGCGGAACCAGGCGATGAACTCCTGGAAGGCCACCTGGCGCAATTCCTCCTGGGTCAACTCACCGACCACCTCCACCACCGCCGAGGCGGATTCCGCCGGGGGGGTGAAGGTATGCCAGGGCCGGGTGCCCCCATGGCTGTCTCCCATGATCCGGGACAGGAAGGCGCTATCCTTCCCTGGTTCCGGCGCCTCGGGACGGGGCGCATCCCCGGCGAAGAGGCCGGAGGCGAGGCAGAGACAGAGCAGGGCACGCATGGTTTTGGAGTGACGCCACGGGGGCCGAGGTTCCCAGCCTCCAGACTCAGTAGACTGAACCCATGCCCATCGCGATCCTCGGACCCACAGCCTCCGGCAAGTCCGCCGTGGCCGTGGCTGTGGCCCGTCGGGTGGGGGGCACCGTGGTGAACGGGGATCCCTACCAGGCCATCGCGGGCCTCGCCATCGGCACTGGCCAACCGGACCCGGCCGAGCAGGGCGGCGTGCCCCACCTTGGTTATGGCGAACTGCCCCTCTCGACCCGTCCCAATCCCACGGGTTTTGGCGCATGGGTGCGGGAGAGGCTCTCGGCCTGTCGTGAGCCTGTGCTGGTAACGGGATCTGGCCTTTATCTGCGGGGCATCTGGGACCAGCTCAGCGATCTGCCAGAGGTGCCGGCAGCCCTGGTGGAGCGCGTCCGCCATTGGGAAGACGTGCTTGGCGCGCCCGTCCTGTACCGCTATCTGGCTGCCGTGGATCCGGCCCGGGCCGCCGCCCTGCATCCCAACGACAGCGCTCGCATTCAGCGTGCCCTGGCCCTGCATCTGGGCACCGGGCAGCCCCCTTCGACCTTTCTGTCCGGTCCGGATACGGGCATTCCTGATGGCTGGCGGGTCCTGGTGGTCACGCCCGGCCGCGAGCGGCAGCGGGAGCGCGTGGCCGCCCGGGTGGCCGCCCAGGTGCGCGCGGGGTGGCCGGAGGAGGTGCAAGGTCTGGTGGCTGCGGGCCATGCCGCGGATCTGGTGGCGCTGCGGCCCCTGGGCTATTCAGCCTGGATGTCAGGGGGGCCGCCCGCCATCCTTCAGGCCAGCGTGGTGCAGGAGACCCAGGCCTACGCCAAGCGCCAGGCCACCTGGTTCCGCAACCAGTTGCCCGGAGCGCCCACCTGGGATCCTGACACCGAGCCGCTGGAGGCGGCCTTCGCCCGGCTGGGGCTGGCATGACGCCGACTCTGTGGTACGAGGGAAGGACCTCCCTGGAATTGTTGCGCAACACGGACTGGGCCTGGATCGGACTGCGCTCGGGCGATGGCCTCAACCGTCTGCACAGCGAGCTGCTGGTGGCGCTGGATCGCCTGTTCATCGAGCTGCGCGCTGCCGGCGTGCGCAGGGTCGCGCTCAGCAATGCTGGCTGGCTGGCGGGCCGGGGCCATCACTTCTCGGCGGGTGCGGATCTGCACGAGGTGGGCGCCTTGGACCCCGTGTCGGCGGAGCCCTTCGCGAGGCGGGGCCAACGCGTGATGGGGCACCTGCTCTGGCCGGGCTGGCGCACGCTCACGTTGATCTCGGGCGTGGCCATGGGTGGCGGCTGCGACCTGGCTTTGCATGGCCAGGAGCGCTGGGCCGTGGCGGCGGATCCCATCACAGGCAAGGGGGGCCTGCGCCTGGCCCATCCCGCCGCCAAGCACGGCATTCTCACGGGCTTCGGCGGCACCGTGCGCCTGCCGGAGCTCCTGGGTCGCGAAGGGGCGGACCGGCTCTTCCGGCAATTCGAGACGTGGGGCACGGGCGAGGCGCTGGCCGCAGGGGCGGTGCAACGCGTGATCGAGCCCGAGGCGGCGCGGGCCGCCATGCTCGATTGGCTACAGGCTAGCGTCCCGCAGCCGCGATGATCGCGGGAATGGCCAGGATGGCGATGAGACCACAGCAGCAGAGGAGGATGAGGGGGGTCAGCGCGGCGCAGACGCCCCGCCAGGTGTCAGTCTTGTGCATGCGGGCCAGGCCCATGCCAATGACCACCATGCCGGCGATCTGCACCAGGAAGCCGATGTAGGGGATGAGGCCGCCGATCTGGATGAAGGCGGAGGCGTAGCCGTAGGCGCGGATGGTCTGGCCCATGCCCACACCGGGTTTGAGACCGCCCCACATCCACAGGAAGAGGTGGTTGAAGATCCCTCCGATGAGCATGCCCAGGAAGGTGAAGAGCGGCATGAGCAGGAGGATGGCACCGAAGATGACGGGCATAACGGCGACGATGGTCTTGCCTTCGCCTTTGCCGGTCTGCTCCAGGGCGGCGAGGATGATGCCCATGCCCACGAAGAAGAAGAGCAGGGCCATGATGAGGAACACTGGGATCGACAGCAGCAGCAGGAAGCGCCAGGGGGCGCCGAGACCCTCGGTGGCGGGCACGCGGTCGAAGAGTTCCATGGGGTTGCTGAAGACCAGCCTGAACATGGCGCCGACTCGGGCCCAGAAGCCGGGAATGGCCTCGATATCCTCGAAGGGGATGGGGCGGAGGGGCGGCGCCTCCAGCGGCGGCGGGGCGAAGGTCGGGGGCGGCAGGGCGGGCGGCTCGTCCAGCTGAATGGCCGGGGGCAGGGCATCATTGGGGCCAGTGATTTCGCTCATCCGTCGCTCCGGGAATGCGCTCAAACCTATCACGCTTCGCGGAAGTCCTTGGGCCTCAAGCCCAGCTTTTCCAGGCGTGAAAGCAGGGTGGAGGGGGGCAAGCCGGCCAGAGTCGCGGCGCCTTCCGTCCCGGTGATCTTGCCGCGGGTGTGGTGGAGCAGGCGTTCCAGGTAGGTGCGCTCCTGAACTTCCCAGGTGAGGGGACGGCCGGCCCGCTCGCCGCCGCCTCGGGCGGGCAGGGCGCCGGGGGGCAGGCGTAGCTCGCGGCCGGCCGAGAGGATCGCGGCCCGCTCCAGGACATTGTGCAGTTCACGCACGTTGCCGGGCCAGAGGTAGGCCTCCAGCTGCTCCCGCACCCCTTCGGGCAGGTGGATGGGGGGGCGGCGGTTCTCCCGGGCGAAGCGATCGAGGAAGGCCTCGGCGAGGACGGAAATGTCATCGGGCCGCTCGCGCAAGGGTGGGAGATGGATAGGGAAGACGCTGAGCCGGTAGAAGAGGTCTTCCCGGAACCGCCCCTCGGCCACGGCCCGACGCAGGTCCGTGTGGGTGGCTGCCACGAGGCGCACATCCACTTTGCGGGATTTCTCAGCGCCCAGGGGATCGATCTCCTTCTCCTGGATGGCCCGCAACAGCTTGGGCTGGAGCTCCAACGGCAGGTCGCCGATCTCGTCGAGGAAGAGGGTGCCGCCGTCCGCCAGCTCAAACCGCCCTTTCCGGGCAGAGGCCGCACCGCTGAAGGCGCCTTTCACATGGCCAAACAGCTCGGATTCGATGAGCGTGGCGGGCAGGGCGCTGCAGTTCACCTTGATGAAGGGCTTCTCGCGGCGGGGCGAGAGATGGTGGAGAGTCTGGGCCACCTTTTCCTTGCCCGTGCCTGTCTCGCCCGTGATGAGCACCGTCGCCACCGTGGCGGCCACCTGGCGCAGCTGGTCCAGGATGGCGCGCATGGCGGGGCTCTCGGCCCGGAGAGGTTCCTGCAGCACGTCCCGCCGCTGGACCTCGCGGAAGTAGCTGACTTCTTCGGCTAGGCTGCGTTCGCGCTCGGCCAGGCGGGTCAGGTGCTCCGCCTGCTTGATCCCCAGGGCCAGCAGCGAGGCGAAGACGCCCACGTGGTGCAGCACGCTCTCCGGGTACTGGCGGCACACCATGGCATCCAAGGTCATGAGGCCGAAGGTTTCGCCCCGGCTGCGCAGCGGCGCCACCAGGCAGCTGTGGCCGTGGGGCATCTCGAGCAGCCCATGGAAGGTGTCCTCGCCGGGATCGTCCTCTTCGAAGGTGGCGGGTTTGGACCGGGCCTTGAGGGCCTGCAGGAGGCGCAGGTTCCCCCGGATGGGGATGAGGGCCTCCGCCAGCTGCGGCGTGGCCAGGGGCCCCACCGCGTAGGCCACCCGCAGGGCCTCCCCTTCCCGGAGCAGCACCGTGGCCAGGTCATAGGGCACCAGCTGGCCCAAGCGCTCAAACGCGTGGGCCACCATGCGCTCGGGCTCTTCGCCCAGGGTGAGCAGAGCCCCGGCTTCTTCCACCAGACGGGCGCCCGTCAGGGCGGTCTCGAGATCCGGTGTGGCCACGGGCACCTCCGGCCTGATTCTCGACATTTCGAGATTCCGGTCAAGCGATCGGCAGTTAAACGCTTCGCTAGTCCGAAAGGTATACTTCTCAAGATCTGTAAGGACACGCTTGACCCCAGACGCCCTCACCTTCGGTTCCTACCGTCTGCTAGCCCGCCTGGGCGAAGGGGCCATGGGCGAGGTCTGGAAGGCCCTGGACCTCCGGCTTGAGCGGGAGGTGGCCCTCAAGATCCTCAAGGACGCGAATGACCTGCGCCGCAAGGCGCTCATCGGCGAGGCCAAGCTGGCCTGCCAGCTCAACCATCCGAACATCGCCCACATCTACGACGCCGGGGAGGTCGAAGGCACCCCCTACATCGCGATGGAGCTGGTGGAGGGCCGCACCCTCCGCGCCCTCGTGGGCCGGCCGCTGGAGGCGGAGGCCCTGCAGGACCTGGCCCGCCAGGCGGCCTCGGCACTCTCCCATGCCCATCAGAAGGGCATCGTCCACCGCGACATCAAGCCTGAGAACATGCTCCTCGCGGACGATGGGCAGCTCAAGATCCTGGATTTCGGCATTGCCCGCCGGGGCGTCGAGGATGTCCCTCTGGGCCAGACCTCCCACCACCTGACCCTCGTCGAGAGCACCGCGCCGGGGTACAGCCAGGGCACGCCTGCCTACATGAGCCCCGAGCAGGCCAACGGCCAGCCGCTCACAGGCCAGTCCGACCAGTTCAGCCTGGGCGTGGTGCTCTACGAACTCGCCACGGCCACCCATCCCTTCCGTCGCGCCAGCCTGGTGGACACCCTCTACGCCGTGACGCGGGACGAGCCCAGGCCGCTGTCTGAGCTGCGACCCGACCTGCCGCGCACCCTCCAGGGCGCCATCCACCGCCTGATGGCGAAGGCGCCCACGGATCGTTTTCCCAATCTGCAGGCCCTCGCCGCCGGGCTGTCTGAAGACAACCCCACCTCCAACGTGCCCCACCTCAGTCTGTCGGTCGCTCGGCTCCCGAATGCCAGGCGCTGGTGGATCCTGGGGTCCGTGGCTGCCGTCCTGGTCGCCGGGGTGGCCCTAGGGGGCTTCCTGATCCGCCGGTCGCTGGCCACAGGGCTCGGCGAGGCGCGACGGGCTTCCCTGGTGGACTTCACCAAAGGGCGGCGGGTGGTGGCCATCCTGCCCCTGGAACAGCTGCAGCCGGATCCTGAAACCGCCTGGCTGAGCAACAGCTTCGCGGATGCCATGGCCAATGGCCTGGTGCGCCGGGAGGATCTCCTGGTGGTGGATCGCCTGCGGGTGGTCGAGGCCATGACCCAATTGGGCGACACACCGGGGCGCGCCCCGAAGGCCCTGGGCGAGCTCGGCCGCCAGCTCAAGGCCGAGCTGCTGGTCATGGGCAGCTACCAGGTGGTCGGCGGCCAGCTCCGCATGACGGTTCGGGTCGTGGACACGGCCCAGGGGGCCACCCGCCATCAGTTCCAGCTCGACCGGCCCCAAGCCGAACTGCTGAAACTGGAGGATGAGCTGCAGCAGCGGCTGCCGCAGGAGATGGGCCTGGGCAGCGATACCGGCGCCCTCCGGATTCAGGCGAAGAACCCTCGGACCCGCGAGCTCTATACCAAGGCCCTGCAGCTCATCACGGAGGGCAACGGCAACCAGGATTCGGCCCAGCTGGCCAATTCGCTGCTCGCCTCGGCCATCGAAATCGAGCCGGATTACGCCCCGGCCCGCGCCGAGTATGCCTGGAGCCTTGCCGAACTGGGTGCCCTCCGGGCCCTCGGACAGGGACGCTTCGAGGAAAGCCAGGAACTGCTGCGCCAGGGGAAGGCGGCCGCCGAGGCGGCCATCGCCCTGGATCCCAGCGCCTCGCAGGCCTACCGGGCGCTTGGATCGATCCTGCTCCGCCTGGGCGACGTAGAGGGTGCCAGCCGCTCCGCGCTTCAGGCGGTGCGCCTGGATCCAGCGGATCATCGGGCCTACGACGTGCTGGCTGACGTCTTCGCCGGGTTGGAAGGGGAGGACAACCACCAGGCGGCACGCCGCTACTTCGAGAAGTCTCTGGCGCTGTTCCCAGAGGGCTGGCAGGCTCACCACCGCTATGGTGTGCTGCTGCAAAACGATGGCGTGCTGCCGGCGGCCCTCCAGCATGCGGATCGCGCCATCGCCCTGCGCCCCGCCGCCGAGTACGCCTATGTCACCGCCGCGGACTCCCTGCTGTGGATGGGGCGCGCGGCGGAGGCAGAGCCCCGGTTGCGGGCGGGTCTTCGCGAGGTTCCGGGCTCCAACGTCCTGCGCAGCCTCATGGCCTATGCGGCCTGGGACCTCGGGGACCGGAACACAGCCCTAAGCTACATCCGCGAACTAACGGGGGCCTGGCCTCCGGATCACTCCAGCACGTTGCTCCTGGCGGGGGTGAAGAAGGCGGTGGAAGGCGATGCCGCCGGGGCCCTGGCCGTGTTCGAGGGCTACCGGCTGAAGCTCCTGGCTATGGACCTCGCCACCAAGAAGCACAACGAAAAGCGGGTGCTCTCCCTGAACCTGTATTTCATGGCGCGCGTGGCCGCCAAGCTGGGCGATGCCGGCGAAGCCAGGAACCTGGTGGACCTGGCGGATCGCCTGCACCCGGGCAAGCGGCAGGTGGCCCAGCAGGACCCGGTCTTCCGCTAGGCCACGAGCGTCAGGGCTAGGCCGTGCCGCGGCCCTCGGCCCGAAGTGTTTCAATGCGGCTGCGGACGTCGGCCATCAGCGACTCCCGGTCCGCGTGGGCGGCGGGATCCACGGGCTCGCCCACCACCACCACGTAGGGGCCAGGACGGAGGCGGAGGCTGTCCGGGGGGAGCACCTCACGACCCCCCACCGTGGCCATGGGGACGATCGGCACCCTTGCGTCCATGGCCAAGGCGAAGCCACCCTTCTTGAAGGGCAGCATGCCGTCCGTGCGGCTGCGGGTGCCTTCGGGGAAGATCACCACGCTCTTGCCCCCTCGGATCTGGTCGGCGGCCGCGCGGATGCTCTTGATGGCCCGTTCCCGGTCGCCCCGATCGATGAAGATGGCGCCCGCGACCCAGGCCGCCCAGCCGACGAAGGGCAGGTACTTCACTTCCTTCTTGGCGATGTAGACCGCTGGAATCGGCAGGGCACCGATCAGGATCGGCGGGTCCATCTGGCTTTCATGGTTGGACATGAAGATCACCGGTTGGCGCCCCTCCCGGATGGCGTCGGGCAGCCGTTCCCAGCCTTTGAGGGTGAAGGGGATGTGGCAGAACCAGGCCATGCCTCGGGCATACATCGGCCCGATGGTGAAGAAGGCGCGCCTCCGCCCCAGGAAGGGGATGGCCAGCAGAATGCCGATCACGACAGCCGGGACCAGGATCATGCCCCAGACGGCCATCACAGCCGCCCCCCCCACTGTGTTCCGCCAGCTGGCCACGAAACCTCCGTATGCTATTCAAACTAGCAGTTCTGGAGGTCACTCATGGGTATCACCGAGCAGATCCTGACTGACCATGCCGCGCGGAAGGACCACGACGGTGTCACCTGGTTCACTGTGGCCGACCTGGAACGGCTGGGCATCCACGACCAGCTCTTCACCATCATGCAGACCGTCCAGCACACCCTCCGCATGCGGAAGGCGCGCCAGGTGGTCGAAAGCCATGGCTGCACCGACCGGTGGAGCCTCGAGGACGCGCACTGATCCGGATCCACGCTCAAAAAGCAAGGATCACCACCAAGGCACCAAGAACGACCTTCTCTTTTCTTGGTGCCTTGGTGGTGGAAGGTTCTTTTCCCGCCTTGGATGCTTCCTGATATCAGGCCTGGACGCCGGCTTCCAGGGCCACGGCGCGTGGGTGGAGGATCTGATTCTCCAGGTAGATGTGCAGGTGGAGATCCTGTTCCAGGGTCTCGAACCCGTCGTAGAGGGCGCGGAAGGTGGCACAGCCGTCCGCAGGCACGGTATAGGTGCCAGTGATCTCACGCAGCTCGACCAGCAGGGCCCCCACAGCTTCGTGCTCCAGCTCCATGACACGGATGGGGCTCTGCACAGTACCGAAGCAGGAGGACCCTGACTGGCCCTGCTCCAATTGGCCGATGAAGGGAAAGAGGATCTGTTCTTCCTTCATCATGTGCGGCATGAGGTCGGCCACCAGGGCCCGGTAGAGCTCAGTGACGCGACCCAGTTCGGGATGCCGCTCGCCGTGGGCCCGGAGCACCTTCTCAAGCAGCAGCTCCAGCCGGGGCATCTCCTCGCGGAGGTAGTCGTGGTGCGTGGATACGATGTGCTGCGTGAGATCCGCGAGGGGGGCCTGGGCCCAGTCGCGGGGGGACGAGACGCCCGCCATGAAGGGTTCCAGGGTCTCGAGGCCCTTCAGGATGTCAGCCGGAGCCTGGTTTGCCACGTGGCAGGCCTCCTCGAGGCTGCGGTGCCCGCCACAGCAGTAGTCGATGCCCAGGCGCTCGAAATAGCGCATGGTTTCGGGCCGGGCCAGGACCAGTTCGCCCACCTTGGTGTTCAACTCCACGTTCATGCCGGCTCCTTGGTGGGGACAACCCCAGGCTTCCAAGATGGAGCTTCATGGCCGTGAGGGGGGTCACATCTTGACTAAAAAGGTCAGATTATCTTTAATACTTCGAATATCTAATTTAAATCGTTTGTTATGATTTATTTAATCCACCGTGATGGATTTGGAGACGTTCTTGGGGGCATCCGGATGGACCCCATGATCGGCCACGGTCAGCCGGTTCAGATACTCCATCTTCAGCACCGACATGCGGAAGGCCAGACGCTGCAATGCGACCGTGGCCGCGAAGGCAAAGAGGTTGGCATCGCCGCTGGCGGGGACCTCGATGTACTTCGACCAGTAGCGTTCCTGGCCCATGGGCTTGCCGGCCACCGCGAGGGCCAGCTCGGGATTCTTCTCGGCGATGAGCAGGATGTCGGCGCCGCGGATCTTGTGGGTGTGGATCTGGCTGATGGTGATGCGTACGTCGCGCTCTTCATTGGGGCACACGAAGACCAGGGGGTAGTTGGAGAAGCGCGTCTCCACCAGCTCGGGCCAGGCCTGGAGGGCCTCGATGCCACCGGCGAAGGGGCGCCCGTCCCGGTGCTGCTCGTAGACCTCCAGCAGACTCGCCAGGTCCTGGATGGAAAACAGGGTGTTCTTGCCGAGGATGGTGTTGGGGCCGTGCTTGAACTCGGCGGCGTCGTAGCCCTCGGCGTGGTTCAGCACCACCTCGCGAATCTTGAGGGCGCCTTCCCGCGCCAGACCGATGAGGCCCGTGCCGAGGATGTGCAGCGAAGGCTCAAGGTAGAGGCGCTTCGCAGCCTCTTCCACATCGGCCTCGCTGATCCGCAGGGTCTCCGTGATGAGGTCCTTGGCCCGCTCCAGGTTCGCGGCGACTTTGCGCTCCGTGAGCGAGAAGGTCGCCGCCAGCACGTAGAGGATGGCCACCTGGTTGAGGAAGCTCTTGGTGGCGGCCACGGCGATCTCAGGGCCGCAGAGGATGGGCAGGTAGAACTCGGACAGCTCCTGGGGGATGCGGCTGTTCTCGTTGTTCACCAGGGAAATGCGGCGCAGGCCAGGCACGCGGGCCCGCACGTCCGTGAAGATGTCCACCAGGTCCTTCGTCTCGCCGGATTGGGTGATGCCAACGAGGAGGTCGTGCGGCTGGAGCGTATTCAGGTACATGGAGCGGAAGATGCCGGGGTTGCAAGGGAAGACGGCCACGCCCGCCAGATTGTTGAAGAAAGTCCCCGCCACCAGAGCCGCATGGTACGAGGTGCCCGAGGCGACCAGGAAAATGCGGCCGCCCTCTTTCCCGGCCTCACGGATGGCCTGCACCAGTTCCTGGAGGTGGCGCGTGACCCGGCGCTGCTTCTTCCACACGATGAGGAGATCGAAGAGCGCCAAGGTTTCCAGAGCCTGGGGGGCCAGGCGGCCGAGGTCCGCCAGCAGCTGCCGCTCGTCGGAGATCGGCTGCCCCCGGTGGGCGTGCAGCACCTCGGCGTGGGGCCGCACGCGGGTGGCCAGCTCCTGGTGGACGGAATCGAGCAGCAGCGTCTCGAAGGCATTGGCCAGGGCGGCTTCGTCCGCCGCCTCATACAGGGCCAGCACTTTCGCCACCAGGGCCTTGCAGAGGTCTTGGCGGTCCTCGAAGGCGGCGAACAGGCTCTCGGTCTCGGGGGTGCGGAAGTAGTAGCGCAGCACCTCGTCGAGGTTGTCGGGGGCCGAGGCGATCTCCTGCTCCATGAAGTAGTGGAAGGGATCCCGCAGGCCGGTGTCCCGCACGTTCAGCTTGGAACGCTTGGGGCGCGGCTTGGAAAACGCGAGCCTCCCGCCCAGCGTGAACACAAGGTATTCACGCTCGGTGAACCAGATGCCTTCGCCTTCGGAGAGGGGAATGAGCATGCGGGTCTTGGAGAGCACGGAGGTGAGGTCGCTGGAGACCACCACGAAGTCGCCATGGGCGTCCGTGCCGATGCCTGCGTACAGGGAGGAGCCGGATTTCACGGCCACCACGCCGGGCACCTTGGGGTCGGCGAAAGCCGCGGCGTACGAGCCTTCCCCGCGAGCATCGGCGGTGCGGGCGGCGTCCAGCAGGAGAAAGGCGCCGTCCGGAATCGCGGCATTCAACGCGGCAGCCGCGCAGGCAGCGCGACAGGCGGCCAGTGCCGGCCCGGGATTCGCCAGGTTGGCGGCGTAGGCGTCCTCGGTGAGGTGCGTGATCATCTCCCCGTCATTGTCCGAGACCACGGCATGGCCCTGGGCGGTGAGGGTGGGCTTCAGCGCATCCGTGTTCGAGATGTTGCCGTTGTGAGCACCCACCAGCTCCACTTTGCAGCGCACGTGGTGGGGCTGGCTGTTCACGTCCGAAACCGCGCCGTAGGTGGCCCACCTCACCTGGCCGATGAAGCGCTGGCCGCCCTGGCGGTCGATGCCCAGCTCCGGTACCACACGACTGGGGGCGCCCACCTTCTTGAGGAGCGTGATGACGCCGTCTGCGTCGATGAAGGAGGCGCCCGTGGAGTCGTAGCCCCGGTACTCCAGCCGCTTCAGCAGCTCACCGGCCTCGTGGCCCATGGCGGCGACTTCAGTGGCATAACAGAGCGAGACGATTCCACACATAGGGCGACTCCAGCGGATTAGTCCAAATGACCATCTTGGTGAGTTTCGCCGTAACCTTCAAATCTTGGAAAAGCTGGAAGATCACCACCACCACGCCAAGACACCAGGAAAGACACATCTTTATCGGTGTTCATCTGTGTTCATCGGTGGCTGCTTTCATCTTTTTTCCCACGAGCCACCGAGCCCACTAGGGAAAGATAGAACACCGATGAACGCCGATCAAAGCTGATGAACACCGATAAAAGAAAGTCATTCTTTGGTGGAGAATTTTAGGGAACGGGATCGATGCCGCCGCTCGTCAGGGGCGAACAGCGGATCAGCCGCCAGGTGGTGAGCAGGCCGCCCCGCAGGGTGCCGTACTTCTGGATGCAGGCCAGGCCATAGTGGCTGCAGGTGGGCGTGAACTTGCACTGGGTGGGCAGGTGACTGGAGAGTGTGACCTGGTAGGTACGGATCGCGCCCCGGCAGACCCAGGCGGTGGGCTGGAAGCGCACGGGCAGGAAGGCTTCCAGCACCAGGAAGAGCCCGAAGGCCGCCAGGGGGTGGGCCGCCAGCCAGTCCAAAGACCTAGGCCTTCGCCGCATCGGCCTCGGCCTTGACCTTGCGGGCCTCCTCCAGGAAGGCGGGGACGAGGTCCTCCTCCTTCACCTTCCGGATGAGCTCGCCCTTGCGGTAGATGAGGCCCTCGCCCGCGCCGCCGGCCACGCCGAGATCCGCGTCCTTGGCTTCGCCGGGGCCGTTCACCACGCAGCCCATCACCGCGTAGGTGATGTTCTCGTGGTTGATCAGCTTCAGGCCTTCCTCGATCTCGTTGGCCACCCGGTTGAGGTCAATCTGTACCCGGCCGCAGCTGGGGCAGCTCACCATGCGGAAGCCGCCGGAACGCAAGGCCAGGGCCCGCAGCAGCTCGTGGCCCACACGGCATTCGTCCTCCCCGTCACCGGTGAGAGAGACGCGGATGGTGTCGCCCAGGCCCTCGGCCAACAGGATGCCCATACCAATGCTGGAGCGGATGGTGCCACCGAAGGGCGTGCCGGCCTCCGTGATGCCCAGGTGGAAGGGGTAGTCCACCTGCTTCGCGAGCAAGCGGTAGGCCTGCACGGTGCGGATCACGTCGCTGGCCTTGAGGCTGATCTTGATGTCGCGGAAGCCCTCGCGCTCCAGCACGTCGATGTGGCGCAGGGCGCTCTCCACCATGGCTTCGGGGGTGGCCGTGCCGAACTTCTCCAGCAGGTCCTTTTCGAGGCTGCCGCCATTCACGCCAATGCGGATGGGGATGCCCTTCGACCCGGCCTTGTCCACCACCGCCTTGACGCGGTCCTGGCCGCCGATGTTGCCTGGATTGATGCGCAGGCAGGCGGCGCCGCCGTCCGCGGCCACCAGGGCCAGGCGGTAGTCGAAGTGGATGTCGGCCACCACGGGAATGGGGCTGCGGTCGCAGATCTCGTGGAAAACCTCACCGGCCTTCTTGGTGGGGACGCTCACCCGCACGATCTCGCAGCCGGCATTGGCGTAGTTGTAGATCTGCTGGACGGTGGCCTCCACGTCCCGGGTGTCCGTCTTGGTCATGCTCTGGACGGTGATGGGGGCGTCCCCGCCCACCGGCACCTTGCCCACCAGGATCTGGCGGGTCTTCCGGCGGGGGGCGAGGGGCTGGAGTTCCTGGTCGGACATGGGGCCTCGGAATCAAAGATTTCAGTGTACCCACCTATGCCCTGGGCCGGAGGCCCCCGGGCGTTGGCCCGGCTGGCCCTTGGAAATGCCTCACGTGGCCTCGGATTCCTGGAACGGGGGCCTCCCATGCCGGATGCTTCCAGGCGGTTCCAGGCTTGCGCTGGGTCTTGGCAGGCTTGCTACACTGGCCCCTCACCCCGAGGCCCCCATGATCATGAACACACGCAAGCACAACGACGTGCTGATCCTCTACCCGGAGGGAAAAATCACCCTGGGCGATGGCGATCAGGAACTGGGCGAGGCGGTCCGCACTTCACTTGTCGAGGGCGCCCGCAAGATCGTGATCAATTTCAGCAAGGTGAGCTACCTGGATTCCTCAGGTGTGGGCGAGCTGGTGGGCTGCTTCACGTCGATCAAGGGCAAGGGTGGCGAGCTGCGCATCTGCGGCATGAGTTCGAAGATCTTCAGTCTCATCAAGATGACCAGCCTGCACTCGGTTTTCGAAGTGAAGGACACCGAGGAAGAGGCGTTGGCCGGATTCTGAGGCGGTGCGATCCCGCGCCGCCCTCGGGTACAGCCTCCTGGCCCTGGTTCCTGCCGCGGGCCAGGAGGCTGCGTCCGCTCGCCCCGTGACGGCCATCCGGGTTGAGGGCGGCGACCTGGATGATCGGCGTTTCGCGGAAGCCGCCCTCGGGCTGAAGGTGGGCCAGATGGTGGATGCCGCGGGCTTCCAGCAGGCCCTGGCCGCGGTTCGCCTGGTGGACCGATATCGCACGGTGGAGGGGAATCTCGGTGGGAATGGCGAGATCCTGGTGCGCCTGGACCCTCTGCTGCCGGTGGCCACGTGGCGCTGGGAGGGTGATCCCCTGCCTGAGAAACTGCGCAAGACCCTGCTTCCTGAACTGAGAAAGGGCCAGCGATTGGGCCCCCAGCACCTTGCGTTCCTGGAGCGGAGCGGCGAGCAGCGTCTGCGGGAAGCCGGGTTTCGCCAGGCCGACGTGAAGGCGACGGTGGAAGCGGGGGGGCGGCAACTCCGGCTGATGCTCACCCTTGGTGCTCCCAGGCTCATCCGGGAGGTTCGCCTTGAGGGAGACCCCGCCCCCTACACGCGCGAGTACTTGCTGAAGACCGCGGGCATCACGCCTGGCCGGACGCAATGGACACCGGTGGTCCAGCGCGAGGCCCAGCGCCGATTGCGACAGCGGCTGGTGAAGGATCGCCGGCTGGAAGGGTCCATCCGCCTCGCCCCCGCCGAGGGTGACAGCGGCACCCTCGTCCTGGAGGTCCGGCCGGGGCCGAAGGTCAAGCTGAAGGCCAAGGGCATGGACCTGCTCGGCCCACTTTGGGGCCGTCCGCGGCTGACGGAGTTCGTGCCTCTGGCCCGGTCTGAACGCTACGCACCGAGCCTGCTGGACGAGGGTGACGGCCGGATCGCTGCCTACTTCCGCGACCAGGGCTATCCCGAAGTCCAGGTCTCCCATGATCGCGTCGTCACCGCAGGCACGGCCGAGCGGCCCGAGGCGGTGACCATCACCTTCACCGTGGCTCAGGGTCCCCGCCGCGTCCTGGGCACGGTGCGGTTCGAGGGGAACCGCGAACTGTCCGAAGAGGAATTGCAGAAGGCCGTGCACCTGCCCAAGCGGTTTCTCATCCTGCCAACCCATGCCAAGGCCGAGGCCATGAAGGCCATGGAGGACCGGCTCACCACCTACTACCTCCAGCGGGGTTTCCCTGAAGTGCGGGTGCGCCGCCGGGTGGAAGGTGTCAAGGGCGCCGCCGTGGAGGTGCGCTTCATCATCCGGGAAGGGCAGCGGCGCTTCCTGGATGCACTGGTGTTGGAGCTGCCGCCAGATCCTGCTTTCCCCAGAGACCGCTTGACGCGGAGCCTGCTGCAAGTGCTGTCGGATCACCCCGTGGCAGTGCGGGGAACCTCCCGTTACCGCTCGGACCGGCGTCATCTCCAGGGCTTCGCAGGCACCCTGGAGACCACGCCCGAAGGGGCACGCCTGACCTTCAAGCCGGCCTTGCCGTTGGTCCGGAACGACCTGGCCCTGGTGGTCTCCGACTTGCGGCAGCGGCTCTCCTCGGCGGGATCGGCCGATCCCAAGGTGAAGCTCACCTTTGAGGACGACGAAACCCATCCAGTGGTGCGTTTCCAGGTACCGCCCCAACCCCTCGACCGCACGCGCCGGCTGGTGGTGCAGGGCAGCGACCGGACTCGCGCCGAGGCGGTACTGCGTGAAGCTGGACTGGCCCCGGGCTTCCCGTTGGATCCCGCAAAGCTGGACAATGCCCAGGTCCAGCTCGGCGGACTGGGTGCCTTCCAGCGGGTGGACCTGCTCACCTTGAAGGAACTCCCTGGTCAAGAGAAGGAGCCCTGGCAGCGCGGAGATCTGGCCCTGCGTCTGCAGGAGCGGAATCCCTGGGTGTTCACCGAATCGTTCGGCTATGACAATACCCAGGGCTACCACTTCGGCCTGAACGCCCAACGCCTGAATGTCGGCGGCATGGGGCGGTCCCTGGATTTCGGCCTGCGGGCCGGGGATCAGACCCTCGACAGCCCCTTCCTGCGGCGGGCCTTCCCCACCGGCGATATCAAGCGATCCGTGGACAGCTACAGTGTCGGCTATACCGATCCCTGGTTCCTTCCGGGTTCGCTGGACTCTCTGCTGGCGCCCCGGACGCGCTTCCGGGTGGAAGGCGCCTATATCGAGGAGGCCCAGGCCGCCTTCTTCGCCCGTCGTCGGCGCTTCACGCCGAGCCTGGAATGGAAGATCAGCCCCGTGCAAGTGGTCCAGTTCGGGTACCGCTTCGAGCGGGTCGAGGTGGCGTCCAACACGGACAGCAATAATGTGCCCTTGCTCGCGGATCAGGATCTCTTCCTGCTGGCGCGGACCCCGGCCCGGAGCATCATCTCCGCGCCCTACCTCCAGATCGCCGTGGACCGCCGCGACCGGCCCTACGATCCCACCCAAGGCACCTTCTTTCTGGGGCGGTTGGAACTGGCGAATCAAGTGTTTGGAACCTCGACCAACAGCAGCTTCGTGAAACTCGACCTCCGGCACCAATGGAATTGGCCCGTGGGGTTCCACGCTGAGTACGGGGTGATCATGGCCAGCACCCGCCTGGGTCTCGCCCGCCCCACCGCGCAATCGGCCAAGGATCTCCCCTTGTCCGAGCGGTTCTTCGGCGGAGGCTCCTTCACCGTGCGTGGCGTGGAGCCGGACATGCTGGGCGATATCCAGCGCTCGGACTCACTCGGCAACAAGCTTGCCCAGCCCATCCCCCTGGGAGGCCAGGCACTGGTGGTCATGAACCTCGAGTACCGGTTCCCCTTCTTCGGCATGCAGAGTGTTTGGGCCGAAGTCTTCGTGGACAGCGGCCAGGTCTATCGCAGCCTGACCAGCCAAACCGACCCGATTACCCAGGAGCGTGTTCCCCCCTCTTTCCCCGCCCTCCGGACCACCCTGGGTGTCGGAATCATCCTGAAGTTGGGCTTCCCCCTCAAACTCGAGTACGCCGCCGACTGGAAGCGCATCATGGGACGCCCCCGGAGCCAGGACGAACGTGACACCCAGCTCAAGAGCGTCCTGATCTCGGCGGGGTTCCAGTTCTGATTGGCCGCGGAACCGGCGGGGAGGGTTGTTCGAGATGAAAGTCATGGGCATCGTTGGTTGGAGCGGAAGCGGGAAGACCAGCCTGTTGATCCAGGTGCTGCCGATTCTTAAGGAACGGGGTCTCCAGGTCTCCACGATGAAGCACGCCCACCATTGGCTCGACGTGGACACGCCCGGCAAGGATTCCTTCCGGCACCGGGAGGCCGGCGCCTCGGAGGTCCTGGTCGTCACGTCCTCCCGGTGGGTGTTGATGCACGAATCTCGGGAGGAGCCCGAACCCAGCATCGAGGCGCTCATCGACCGCATGACGCCGGTGGACCTCCTTCTCATCGAAGGCTTCAAGACCCACCCGCATCCCAAGCTGGAGATCCACCGCCAGTCGGAAGGGAAACCCCTGCTCTGTCCCGAGGATCCCGGGATCGTCGCCGTGGCCAGTGACCGACCGCTGCCAGGACTGGCGGTCCCCGTGCTGGACCTGAACGATCCGGGCGCCATCGCCGAATTCATCCTCGGGCACCTGGGGTTGCGCCGGGATTAAGGGGGCGGCGGTTCGGATCAGCCTGCCCGCCGGACTTCCTCGGCGGCCCGAGACCGCTCGGTGGGAGGTATCACCAAAGGCCGCAAAAGCGGCCTTTGGCTGGTTGGCGCGGGCGGTCTTGACCATCCGACCGAAGCCGAGCGAAGGGAGGATAGGACGGAATCCGCGGAGCGGATTGCCGCCCGAAGGGCGAGGGGCGGAGCCCCGAGTCAGCCTGCGTCCGGCTGGGCACGGGCCTGATCGCTTCCGGCGCTCCACTGGAGCGCCTCCAGCGGGCCCTACCTGCCCGCCGGACTTTCTCGGCGGTCCGAGACCGCCCGGTTGGAGATACAGAAAAGGCCGTAAATGCGGCCTTTGGCTGGTTGGCGCGGGCGGTCTCGAACCATGCGTCCGGCTGGGCACGGGCCTGATCGCTTCCGGCGCTCCACTGGAGCGCCTCCAGCGGGCCCTACCTGCCCGCCGGACTTTCTCGGCGGTCCGAGACCGCCCGATATTTGGACATGAAAAAGGCCGCAAATGCGGCCTTTGGCTGGTTGGCGCGGGCGGTCTCGAACCGCCGACCCCTACCGTGTCAAGGTAGTGCTCTACCCCTGAGCTACGCGCCAGCGCGAAGGTTCATTCTAGCGGAACAGGGGCTGATGTCGAGCCTCCAGGCGGGGTGGCGGGTCGTTTCAGCGATTCCAGTACCAGAGCAGCAGGGCGGCTAAGGTGCCGATGGCCACCAGGGCCCATTCACCGGCGTAGGGATGGTCCAGGGCGAACCGGGTCAGGGGCACCTGGGGATGAAAGTGGGGATGGCCATGAGGATGGGGATGGGCATGGGTGGTCATGGGAACCTCCAATCCTGAGGACCACGGTCCGACTCAAGCATGGGTCCCGTTTCCACTCGGCGCCAACACCTCACCCGGGCTCCCGGGCGGGTCAGTGGGGCGTGGCCGGCCAGAAGAGCCAGGCGAAGAGTGCCCCGACCAGGACCAGGAGCCAGTCCAGCGAGGGGTCGTGCGCAAAGTCGTGATGGCGGAGGAAGTGGGCAGCCATGGCAGCCTCCATCCGGGGACGACCGTCCAAGCCGAAGATAGGGCCTGCCCGGGGAGCCGCTGTGACTTTCCTGGAAAATCTGGAGGTCGGGTTATTCCACCGTCACCGACTTGGCCAGGTTGCGCGGCTGATCCACATCGCAGCCGCGCAGGACCGCGATGTGGTAGGCCAGCAGCTGGAGGGGCACGGCGTAGACGATGGGGGCCAGCCAGGGGTGGACGGCCGGCAGTTCCAGCACGTCCTCCGCGATGCCGGAGAGCCCCGTATCGCCTTCGGTCACCAGGGCCAGGATGCGGCCGTCACGGGCGGCGGCCTCCTGGAGGTTGCTGAGGGTCTTCTCGCGGTGGGCGTCCCGGGGCATGAGGGCCACCACGGGCAGGGTCTTGTCGATGAGGGCAATGGGGCCGTGCTTCATCTCGCCGGCCGGGTAGCCCTCGGCGTGGATGTACGAGATCTCCTTTAGCTTCAAGGCTCCTTCCAGAGCAATCGGATAGCAGGGCCCGCGGCCCAGGTAGAGGAAGTCCGTGGCGTCTTTCCACCGCTGAGCCCACTGGATGATCTGGGGCTCCAGGCTGTTGAGGCGTTCCAGGTGGGCGGGCAGCTCCCGCAGGCCCTGGAGCAACTCGGCCTTGAGCACGGGATTCACGCTGCCCTTGGCCTCGCCCAGCTTCAGGGCCAGCAAGGTCAGCACTGCCAGCTGGGTGGTGAAGGCCTTGGTGGAGGCGACGCCGATTTCCGGCCCGGCATGGGTCAGGATGGTGGCCTCGGCCTGCCGGGTGGCGGTGGAGCCCATGACATTGCACACGGCCAGGGTGCGGGCCCCGCGGGCGGCAGCTTCCTTCATGGCGGCCAGGGTGTCGGCGGTCTCGCCGCTCTGGGTGATGCCGATGAGCAGCGTGCCGGGCTGGATCACGGGTTCCCGGTAGCGGTACTCGCTGGCGTAATCGACTTCGACGGCCACGCGGCTCAGCTGCTCGATGAGGAACTTGCCCACGAGCCCCGAATGCCAGCTGGTGCCGCAGGCGACGATGTGGATGCGGTTGAGGTCTGCCAGCTCCTGGACGCTGAAGGGCAGATCCAACGGAATCGTTTCCCCATCCAGGGGCAGCCGGTTCAGCAGGGTGTTCGAGAGGGCCTGGGGCTGTTCGAAGATCTCCTTCTGCATGAAGTGCTTGTAGCCACCCTTTTCCGCGGCGATGGGATCGTAGGGGATGGTGTGGATTTGTCGCTGCACCTCGCTGCCGTCCAGGCGGAAGATGCGGGCGCCGTCGCGGGTCAACTCCACCAGATCGCCGTCCTCCAGGAAGATCACGCGGCGCGTGTGGGGCAGGAGAGGCACCACGTCCGAGGCCAGGAAGGTTTCGCCTTCGCCCAGACCCAGCACCAGCGGGGGTCCGCTGCGGGCCGCAAGGATGCGGTCCTTGTCCGCAGCCTGCAGGCACGCCAGGGCATAGATGCCCCGCATGCGGCCCACGGCCTCGCGGAAGGCGTCCAGAAAGGTCATGCCCCGCTTCATGAGGTGGGACACCATGACGGGGAAGCATTCCGTGTCGGTTTCAGAGCGGAAGGTCTCTCCCGCGGCTTTCAGTTCCGTGCGCAGTTCCAGGAAGTTCTCGAAGATGCCGTTATGCACGGCCACCACCATGCCGTCGCTGCTGCGGTGGGGATGGGCGTTCTCCTCCGTGGGCCGGCCGTGGGTGGCCCACCGGGTGTGGCCGATGCCGAGGGGCGTGGGATCCGCGAGATCAACCTTGCCCGCGAGGTTCGCCAGTTTGCCCGAGGCCCGGATGACGTGGAAGCCATCCTTGGGATCCGACAGGGCCACGCCCGCGCTGTCGTAGCCGCGGTATTCCAGACTCCTTAGGCCGTTCACCAGGATGCCTGCCGCGCCCTGCTGGCCGATGTAACCGACGATTCCGCACATGGGGGACTCCGATCCAACCATCCTGACCATAGCTGGCTAAGCCTGAGGTTCCAATGTGGTGGCCAGCACACGCTCTGAGGTGGGCCGGGCACCACAGGTGTGGCGCGAGGGACGCGGTCCCGGTACCGGGCCGGATCAGCCTCGGATCTGCTTCTCCAACAATTTGCTCCGGAGCTGCAGCATGGCCTTCGTGTGCAGCTGGGATACCCGGGACTCGGTGATGTTCAAGAGGATCCCGATCTCCTTCATGGTCAGCTCATCGAAATAATAGAGCTGGACGACGAACTTTTCCTTGTTGGGCCGCCCTTCGATGGCGGTGCGCAGGATGTCCTTGATCTCAGCGGTCTGGAAGATCTGATGGGCATCCTCGGCATCCGGATCCGGCACGAAGCTGATGAGACTCTCGCCCTCGCCGTCCTCGCCCACCTCCACGAAGGTGCCGATGGTGACGCCCTTGAGTTCATCCAGGTTCTTGTGCAGCTCGTCGAGGGGGATGTCCAGGTGGCGCGCCACCTCGTCGTCCGTGGCCGCCCGCCCCTTCTCCTGTTCGATGAGGTGATAGGCATTCTCGATGTCCTTCTTCTTACGCCGGAGGCTCCGGGGAACCCAGTCCAGCTCTCGCAGGCCGTCCAGAATGGCCCCCTTGATCCGGAGTTCGGCGTAGGTCTTGAACTTGATGTTGCGGGTGGGCTCGAACTTTTCGATGGCATCCATCAAACCCAGAATGCCGCTGTTGATGAGGTCATCCAGCTCCACATGGGCGGGCAGACGCGAGGCGATGCGGTGGGCCACGAATTTCACCAGGGGCACGTAGTCCTTGATGATCTGTTCGCGATTATTCCGGTCGAAGGGCTCCGGCGGCTCGGCACTGCCTTCGCTGGAGGCGGTGGCCGCTTCCTTGGCCTGAGTGCTGGCCGCGAGCAGGGCCGCCCAGGGCCGGAGAGCGGCCGGAGCCGCCGCGATGGCACGGGCCACTTCGTCATCGTTCGACTGACCGGTACTGACGGGCTGGTCTGGAGTCGGGACCATTCGGGTTCCTAGGGCGCGGGTAGTCTCCAGAATGCCCCAAAGTCCTCCGGCTGCAAGGAAGCTTGGCCAAGCAGTTGCTGAACGACGGCCCCGAAGGCTTGGGCGGCAGGACTGTCGGGGAAGAGCTCCACCACCCCCCGCTGCTGGCGCACGGCTTGAAGAATATGGGGGTCGTTGGGGATCATGCCCAGGACTTTGAGTGTTTTGCCGAGGAAGCGTTCGGTGGCCTCCTGGAGCTGATCGATGGTCTCCCGGGCCTCCTCGGCACTCTGGCCGTTGTTCACCAGCAGCCACAGCGGTTTGGATGGTTCCCGCAGGTGCAGCACCTTGACCATGGCGTAGGCGTCCACCAGGCTCGTGGGTTCGGGCGTGGCCACGAGGATGACTTCCTGGGCGGCCAAGAGGAGCTTGAGGACCGATTCGTGGATGCCTGCAGCGGTGTCGATCAACAGCCAATCCACCGTCTCAGCCACCCTCTGGAGGCCCTGGACCAGGCGCAGTTCACTCATGGTGTCGAGCCGGGTCAGCTCCTGGATGCCGCTGCTAGCGGGCAGAATCTGCACGCCATTGGGGCCCTCCAGCAGGATCTCCTCCAGAACCTTCTCACCGCGAAGGACTTGCTCAAGCGTGTATTTGGGAGAGAGGCCCAACAGGATGTCCATGTTGGCCAGGCCGAAATTCGCATCCATGACCACCACCCGCTGCCCCTGCCGGGCCAGGGTCATGGCCAAACCAGCCGTAACGTTGGTCTTGCCCACCCCTCCCTTGCCGGAGGTGATGGCCACGACCCGGGCGGCGAACAAAGGGGCCGCCGCCCCCTGATCCAGGGGCCGGCTATGGAGCCGGGGAGCCGTGTCGTTGTTCATTTCGACGCCTCCACCAGCCCCGCCGCGGATCCATGAGCGGCGGTACCACCCCGCCTGGTTTGGCGGGCCCATGATGGCCATAGACAGTCCTGGAAGGTCAACATACCGACACCCGCCGGGTGCGGGGCGAGGCTTGTGCCAAGCGGGCCGTCAGCCTCGGCACTCGTCCGGAAGTTCGTCGATATGAGTTGATCGCCGGTAGCTGGTCGCTAATCCCGAATCACCTTCAGTCCGTCCCAGCGTTCTGGCGGATGGAATTTCCAGCGCCAGCCGGCCCAGCTCACGCGCTGGAAACTGACCTGGCCAGGCCAGGGGACCCGGTCCAGCCAGCTCCGGAGGGCCCGCTGGAGTCGGAGCCGCTGCTCCGGTTCCAAAGCGATGTCGGCCCCGACCCAGGCCCCGGGGCGCCGGGCCTTCACCTCCAGGAGGCGCAGTTCCGGCCCCCGGCTCAGGAGGAGGTCCAGTTCGTACCGGCCCACCTTCAGCCGCCAGGCCACCAGGTCCCAGCCCCGGGCCCACAACAGCCAGAGTGTCAGCCGCTCGACCCGCAGCCCCAGGCGTCGGGCAGCTTCACCGCGTCTAGATAGCGACATGGGGTTGGATCATTTTCCGCATGGATTACTCATCCCGTCGGGGCAGCAGCAGGCTGCGCTGGACGCGCTCGAGGTTGCCGTGGAGCCGGACGATCTTCCAGGCCAGGATCATGGCATAACCAAGCCATACCCAGAGGATGCGCGGATCCACCGGAGTGCGCTTGAGGACCTCCGTGCCCAGGTCGAGACGTAGGCCTTGGAGGAACCAGGTCACTGCTCCGAAGGCGATGATGAGGTGACCCCAGCGGATCCAGAAGGGCCGCAGTCCCTCCTTCACCTTCCAACGCAGGAGCAGCCAACGGTCAAAGCGATCGCTCTTCTCCTCAGCGAAATGCAGGGCCAGCAGCTGGTCCACGAGGGGGGCGTAGCGATGGACCTTCAGCTCCTGGATCTCCTCGTCACCATTCACCTTGCGCAGGAAGGCGCTGCGGATCTTTCCGATGCACTCCTCCCAGGGGGCCTCTTCCCGATGGATGGCCAGGTGCAGGCGCACCAGCCCCACCCAAAGCAGGGCCTGGGCCAGCAGCACGGCCCACAGGGACCAGCCCTGCCAGCCCTGGGTGCGGACGAGATCGAGAAAGCGGGTGAGATCCATGGGGGTAGCTTACGACAGGAGACACCAGGCTCCAGCCTGCTTCAAACCTTGTTCCAGGACACCTCGCCGGCCGCGAGGAAGGCTTCGCCGTCCATGCCCTTCTCCTCGGCGCGCTGCAGGAGGTGCTGGAGGGCCTCGGCAGTGGCTTCGGCATCCTGGAGGGCCCGGTGAGCCCGGGTATTGGTGATGCCGAGGAAAGTGCAAAGCTCGGCCAGGCTCCGTCGAGGCAACTCGGGGATGAACTTCTTGGCCAGCAGGCGGGTGCAAATGAGGCGATGGCGGCGCCAGACACCCTCCGGCAACCAGGCTTTGAGGAAGCTGCCGTCATAGGGTGCGTGGTGGGCCACCCAGATGCGGCCTTCCAGTTTCGGCACCAGCTTCAGGGCTACCTGCTCCCAGGAGGGGGCGCCCGCCAGCATGGGGAGGCTGATTCCCGTCAAGCGCTGGATCTCTTCGGGCAGGAAGCCTTGGATGGCCGCCAGGCTCGACCAGCGGTCCTCCACCACGGGGCCCGCAAGGCGCACCATGCCCACTTCGGTGATTTCCGAGGGCTGGATGAACCGCCCTTCCTTGTCCCACCGGGCCTTGGGGCTCCCCCCCGTGGTCTCCAGGTCCAGCACCGCGAAGCGCAGCTCCCGCAACGCAGGGGAGCTGGTTTCGAGGAGAGGTTCCTGGGTCATGCGCTGACCAGGGTCTTCAGACCGTCCCTGAAGAGCACATCCACCTTCTTGCCCATGCGTCGCTGCACGCGGCCGAGGCCGAAGCTGGGATGGTCCATCCAGGCTCCCTCCTCCCATGTCTCCGCCACCGAGTAACGCCGGGCCTGGGCACCGCCCTGCTCCCGGGCAAGGGCCTCCTGGAACTGGGAAAACAGTGAGCCGGGCCGCGGGCCGCCGGCCTTCGCCGCGGAGGGGATCCGGGGGACACGGGGCAGGGGCTCGGGCTTGGCCGCGCGGAACTTGTGCACGGATCGGCAGTTCCCGCAGATCAGCCGGTCAGGCACACCGTTGGTCACAGTCAGGACCTGATGGCGGGTCTCGCCGCCGCAACGCCCGCAGGGCGCATCCACATCCTGGCCTGCATAGTAGGTCTTCGTCATGACTCAAGACTAGCACCCGGGAAGCGGGACAGAACGAATGGGGCCGGGCCGGTAGGTCCAAGGTGCTAGAGCTGCTTCCATAGTTGTAACTATATAATAATATGTGATTTAAGTCATATGGCGCAACCATGACACAGATCGTACCGTCGGTCATATCGGCGTCCGTGGCTTCTTCGTTTCCTGGGCGTCCATCCCCATCACGCTCCACCCCTTCCTGGGAGGACCCATGACTCGGACTGCCTTCAAGACCTTCGCCGGCGCCGTGTCCGCCCTGGCGCTCGCAGGCCTCATCGCCGCCTGCGGCGGCTCGAAACCGGACGCCCCGGCGACTTCCACCGCGTTGAATCCGGAACAGCGGGTCCTGCCCAACCGGACCGGTTCCTCCGGATACGTGGTGCTGGCCTGGAACGACCTCGGCATGCACTGTCTGAACCCCAGCTACGACGCCGCGGTGATCCTGCCCCCCTACAACACCGTGCAGGCCCAGGTGGTGAAGCGGGGCAATCCGCCCCAGCCCGTCACCTCGGGTGTCACCGTGAGCTACCGGATCCTCAACAACACCAAGTCCTCGACCAAGGGGAGTTTCGGGCAGTTCTGGGCGAACATGCAGAAGCTGTTCGGCGTGTCCCTTCCCGTGGACAAGGGCCTCAATCTCGACGATCCGTCCGTGAACAATGGCCTCTCCGGGACCATGTTGGCCAAGGGTGACCACTTCCTGGCCTCGGGCATCCCGTTGACGCCCATCGATGACAAGGGCGTGTGGAACCCGTATCAGGTGGGCGAGATTACGGTGAAGGACGCCAGTGGCAAGGTGGTGGCCCAGACCACGACCACGGTGCCCACCTCGGACGAGATCAGTTGCTCGAAGTGCCACGGCAGCGACGCCCTGAACGAGGTGCTCCGGAAGCATGACGCGGCCCACGGCACTCAGCTCTTCGCGAACAAGCCCGTCCTGTGCGCCAGCTGCCACGGCAGTCCGGCCCTCGGCACGTCGGGCCCGGGATCCTCGGGGATGTACCTCTCGCAGGCCGTGCATGGCTTCCACGCCACCCGAGGCGCCGCCTGCTACGACTGCCATCCCGGCGCCACCACCAAGTGCAACCGGAGCCTGGCCCACACCGCGGCCGACGGGAACTGCACGACCTGCCACGGAGACATGGCCAACGTGGCAAACACCATCAAGAGTGGCGCCCGGGTGCCGTGGGCCAACGAACCCAAGTGCGTGACCTGCCACAGCGGCGTCGCCGAGGTGGACACGGGTTCCGCGCTCTACCGGAATGCGCGGGGCCACGGCAACCTCTACTGCTCCGCCTGCCACGGCAGCCCCCACGCGATGGTGCCCACCTCCCAGGCCTCGGACAATGCACAGGCCATCCAGTACCAGGGCAAGGCCAAGGCCATCGCCAGCTGCGCCGCCTGCCACAGTTCCAACCAGGGCGGAGGCTTCAGCGAGTTCGCCCACAAGCACACTTCCGCGGGTGACAACCAGGCTTCTGCCTGCAACGTCTGCCACACGGGATTCCAGGATGTCACTCAACAGGCCAAGTGGCCCCACCAGTTCCAGTGGAAGGCACGCGGGGGCTCGGGCGGCGGCGACTGAACCATTTCCCGGCCACCGAGTAGCGCCGGGCCTGGGTACCGCCCTGCTCCAGGGCAAGGGCTTCATGGAAGGTCTTCACCGTCATCGTTTCAGGTGAGCAGGCCCGAAGTAGTCCAGATGTAAAGGAAGGCGGGGGCCGCGGGGCCCCCGCCTTCATCCGATCCAGCGTTTACTGTTTCGTATGGTCCAGTAGGCCGGTATTCATGAAGTCGAATCCATCGTTCCTGCTGCGGAGCACATTGATGTAAGGGAAACTGACATCCGTGTGCACATGGATCCCGGGCGCCATGACCGCTTGGTAGATCAGCGTCCGCTTATCGACGCCGTAGTAGTTGGTGACGTGGCTCGTGCAGTTGAAGATGATCTGGTTTGACGTGTTGGAGAAGCTGCCCACATGGACGGCCTCCACCAAGCCGTAGGGGCCACTGGTGGCGCCGAAATCCATGGCCAGGAAGTAGGAGAAAGTACCGTCGGCATTGAAGGTGTATTGCGCCGACGCATTGGAGTAGTCCACGGGATTGGGCACGCCGACGAAGAGCCATCGGCCGACCAGCGCGGCGTCGAAGGGCTGATTGACGGTGACGGTGCAGGTGGCGGAGAGGGCGCCCTTGGTGGCGGTGATGAGGGCCGTACCTCTCCAGACAGCGGTGACAAGGCCTGCGGCATTCACCGTGGCCACATCCGGGGCATTGGAGGTCCAGGTGACCTGGGCATCATAGGGGGTCACGGTGGATCCGTCCGAGAAGCGGCCCGTGGCGGTGATGTCCATGGTCTGCCCCGCGGTCCCCGTTGCGGACGTGGGGTTCAAGGTGATGGATGTGAGGGTTGGTGCCGTGGCGCTCACAGTGATGGCGGCCGTGCGCGACACGTCGTTCAAGCTCGCGGTGATGGTGGCCGTTCCTGCGGCGACTCCGGTCACCACACCACCGGCGTTCACGGTGGCCACTGTCGGTGCCGAACTCGTCCAAGTCAGGTAGGAGTCGTAGGGGACCGTGCTGGTGCCGTTGGACCAGTTCACGGTTGAGGTGATGTCCACAGTTTGGCCGACGTTCAGCGCGGCGCTGGTGGGATCCAGCGAGATGGAGACCACCGTGGGGCCGGCGTTGACGGTGATGGCCGCTGTGCCGGAAACCCCCGAGGCACTGGCTGTGATGGTGGCTGTGCCCGCGGACTGGGCCGTCACCACCCCGATGGAATCCACCGTGGCCACGGCTGGGGCGCTGGAGGTCCAGGTCACCCGCGTGTCATAGGGGGAGTCGGTGGTGCCGTTCGAGAGGTGCCCGGTTGCTCCAATGTCCACGGTTTGCCCGATGTTCAGGGCACTGCTGATGGGGTTGAGGCTGATGGAGGTGAGGGTGGGACTGGAGGAACTCACGGTGATGGCGGCCGTGGTGTTGCGGCCGTTGGCGGAGGCCGTGAGGATGGCGGATCCGGCGCCGACAGCCGTGACCACGCCCGCCGAATTCACGATGGCGACACCGGGGGTGTTGGTGGACCAGGTCACGTTGGCGTCGTAGGGCGTGGTGATGGTGCCGTTGGACCAGTTGGCGGTGGCGGTGAAATCCGCCGTCTGTCCCACATTCAGCGTCACGCCCGCAGCGGGGTTGAGGGTGATGGAGGTAAGGGTGGGACTGGAGGAACTCACGGTGATGGCAGCCGTGGTGTTGAGGCCATTGGCGCTGGCCGTGAGGGTGGTGGATCCGGCGGCGACGGCTGTGACAACGCCCGCCGAATTCACCGTGGCCACGCTGGCAAGGTTGGTGGTCCAGGTGACGCTGGAATCGTAAGGGACCGTACTGGTGCCGTTGGACCAATTGGCGGTGGCGGTGAAATCCGCCGTCTGCCCCACGTTCAGGGTCACGCCTGCGGCGGGGGAGAGGGTGATGGAGGTAAGGACCGCGGAGGAGGCATTGACGGTCACGACGGCGGAACCCTGGATGGTGCCCTTGGTCGCGGTGATGGTGGCGGTCCCGGCCGCCACTCCGCTCACCAGGCCGCTGGCGGACACGGAAGCCGTCCCCGGGGCGCTGGAGGTCCAGGTCACCGAGCTGTCGTAGGGCGTGACCGTGGTGCCATCGGAAAAGTGGCCTGTGGCCTGGAGATCTGCCGAGGCGCCCACATTGAGGGTGGGCCCCGAGGGAGCGAGGGTGATAGAGGTCAAAGTCGCCGTGGCTGTTGGCGGAGGCGACGACGGGGCGGAACTGCCTCCGCCACTTCCGCCGCAGGCCAGCATCAGGACGGCCGCAAGGCAGGCACCCATGGCCCGGAGGGGCCGGTTCCGGCGCAGCGCGGGCGATGGGGAGTGGGCGTGCATGTCGGGCATGGTGACCTCCAGAGAATCGCCTTCAGGCTGGCCACGACCTTGAAGGGCTGGCAGGGCCACTTTGGTGATAGGGGGTGGGCCACCCCCTGGGGGGCCGGGCCCAGGTCCGATACTCCAGGTCCCAACAACATTCCTTTGGTCGGGTGGATCCCGTAGACTGGAAGCCCCTCCCGGAGCCAGCCCTGAGCGCACGGACGCCCACCGTCTTTCTCGATCCCCAGAGCCGGGAGCCGGTCTATCTCCAGATCGCGCACTCCCTCATGCAGGAGATCCACCGGGGCCGCCTCCACCCCGGGGATCCCCTGCCCGGGTACCGGACCCTCGGCGAACGGCTGGGTGTCAGCCGCAACACCGTGATGGCGGCCTATCGGGAATTGCAGGCCGAGGGTTGGGTCGTCTCCACCCCGGGAGAGGGCAGCCTCGTGGCTCCTGATCCGCCGACCCGGATGCATGGGCAGTCTCCGACCACTGGTGGGGGCTCCGAGGGGACCATCATGGGGTTCGATCTGGCTTCGGGGCTGCACGAAGCGGCGCCCAAGGGAGCTCCCGGCCTCCTGAAGGTGGGGAGTGGCCTGCCGGATCCCCGCCTCCTCCCTGGCGCGGAACTGGCCCGGGCCTACCGGCGGGCCCTGGTCCTGAACCGCCAGCAGAACCTCGAGCTGGAGGATCCGCAGGGGCATCCCATGCTCCGCCAGTCGCTGGCCCGGATGCTGGGCGAGTCCCGGGGCATCGCCGCCTCGCCCGAGAACATCCTCGTCACCCGGGGCAGCCAGATGGCCCTCTTCCTGGTGGGCCAGGCGCTGCTTTCTGCGGGAGAGGCCGTGGCGGTCGAGGCTCTGGGTCACCCGGGAGTCTGGGAAGCCTTCGCCCGGGCTGGCGCGCGCTGCCTGCCCGTTCCCGTGGACGCGGAAGGCATGCGCGTCGGGGCCCTGGCCCAGCTGGCGGAATCCGAGCGGCTGCGGGCCGTCTACGTCACGCCGCTGCGCCAGTACCCCACCCTGGTGCCCCTTACCAGTGACCGGCGCCACCGGCTGATGGCCCTGGCCCAGTCCCACCGGTTCGCCATCATCGAGAACGACCAGGACAGCGAGTTCCTGTTCGAAGGTCGGCCCCGGGCTCCCCTGGCGGCCGAGGACCGCTCCGGGGTGGTCATCCACGTCGGCACCCTCAGCAAGATCTTCAGCCCCAACCTCCGCTTGGGTTACGTGCATGGACCAGCCCCCCTCATCGCCCGCATGCGCGCCCTGCGGCAGGCCCTGGACCGCCAGGGGGACATGGTGCTGGAGCGGGCCTTCGCCGAGCTGCTCGACGATGGCGCCATCCACCGCCACCTCAATCGCATGCAGCTGGCCTACCGGACCCGCCGTGATGTCCTCTGCCGGGCGTTGGAGCGGGCCCTGGGCGATAGCCTGAGCTTCCAGGTACCGGAGGGCGGTCTGGCCCTGTGGGCCCAGGTGGCGGAGGGCGTGGATGTGGACCGCTGGGCCGCCCGCGCCCTGGAGCATGGCGTCGCCTTCCAGCCCGGTCGCCGCTTCGCGTTCGATGGCAGCGCCGTCCAGGGCCTGCGCCTGGGGTTCTCCAACTACCCTGAATCGGATCTGGAGGAAGTCGCCATCCGCATGCGCGCCGCGTTGGGCGAAACACGATGAGCCTGCTGCTGAGTTCCCTGGATGGCCGGATCACCCTGAAGGGCGTCCTGGGCGTCGGCGGCATGGGCGAGGTCCACCGGGCCTGGGACGCAGGGCTGGAGCGCCCGGTGGCGGTGAAGTTCGTCCGGAGCCAGGATCCGCAGGAGGCCGATCGCCTCCTGCTGGAGGCGCGCCTCCAAGCCCGCGTGGAGCACCCGAACGTGGTTCGCGTGCACGACACGGGCACCCTGGAGAGACGTCCCTGCATCCTCCTTCAGCTGGTGGAGGGACGGACCTTCGCGGACCTCCGCGCCAATGGGGATTGGCGGGTCGAGGTCGCCCTCGCTGCCCAGGCGGCCCGGGGCCTGGGGGCAGCCCACCGGATGGGTCTTGTCCACCGTGATGTGAAGCCGGCCAACATCCTCGTGGAGGACACCGAGGAGGGCCCCCAGGCCCGCCTGACGGATTTCGGCCTGGCGCGGGATGAAGAGGGCGGCCTTACCCGCTCGGGCCTGCTGATGGGCACGGTGGATTTCATGGCCCCGGAGCAAGTGTCGGGCGCCGCCCCGGTGGATTTCCGGGCCGACATCTACGGCCTCGGCGCCACCCTCTATGCCATCCTGGCTGGCCGCCCGCCGTTCCGGAATCCGGTCGGATCCACGGCGAAGGCGCCGAGCACCCTGGACCTCCATGGGTCTACCGCCGCGGGGGACCTGCATCCGGGCGACCTGTTGCGCCGGGTGCTGGAGAAGGACCCGCTTCCGCTCACCGCAGCGGTCACGGGCCTGCCGAGGGACCTGGCCACGGTCGTGGCCAAGGCCATGGAGAAGGCGCCGGAACGGCGCTATGCCACCGCCGAGGCGCTGGCAGACGACCTGGAGCGGGTGCTGAAGGGCCAGGCCATCCTGGCCCGGCCCATGGGGTGGCTGGAACGCGGCCTGCGCTGGTCCAAACGCAACCCTGCGGCCGCGAAAGCCCTTGGCGCGAGTCTCACGGTGATGCTCGCCACGGGCGCCTTCGCCACCTGGAACAGCCGCCGCAGCACCCTGGCCGCCCTTGAGGCGGCCCAGATGGGAGGGGAGGCCAAGGCCCTGGAGCTGCGCATGGGCATGGCCCACCTGGCCCCGGCCCACGACATCCGGCCAGTGAAAGCGGAGCTTCGACTGGCACTCGCCCGATTGCAGGCGCGCAAGGGGGCCGCCGAGGCCCCATCTGCCTATGCGCAGGGGCGCATCCACCTGATTCTTGAGGAACTGGAGCCGGCTCGGGTGTCCCTGGAACGCGCGTGGGTTCTGGGGTTCAGGGGTCCCGATCTGGAAGAAGCCATGGCGACCGTCTACAGCCAACTCTACGAGCAGGCCCGCCAGGAGGCGGAGGGGCTGAAGGAACCGGCCTACCGGACACGGCGGCTGGCGGAAGCGGATCTCCGTTTTCACCAGCCGGCCCTTCGTCACTTCCAGGGGGCTGGATCAGATCGGGTCCTGCAGGCGCGGCTCGCCATGTTGGAGCAGCACGACGAGAGGGCGCGCGATCTCGCCCAGGCTGCTCGCCGGGCCGACCCGGAACGAGCGGAAGCAGGTCTGATCGAAGCGCAAGCCTGGATGAACCTCATGGTGAAGGCCTATGACCTTCAGCATTTTGAAGAAAGTGAGCGCTGCGCACGGGAGGGGCTGGCCATCACGCAGGCACTGGCCCGGGTGGTGCGAAGCGACCCTGCGGTGCATCACCTGGCGGGCCGATTTCACGCCTTCCTCACAAGTCTGGCCCAACGACGGGGCCTGCCCCTGAGTGCCGATGCCGAGGCGGGTTTTCGGGAGGTGGAACTCGCCCTGAGCCTGGATGCCGATTCGTCTAAGCCCTGGTTGAACAGGGCCCTGATTCTGGCGAACCTCAGCCGGGCCCCGAAGGCGCCCGGGGATCCCTCCCGATTGGACTACTGCCTGGCCGGAGTGGAGGCCTGTCGGACGGCGGCCCGCCTGGCACCTGATTCAGCCCGGCCGCTCGCCCGCTTTGCCTACGCGCTCTACGACCTCGGAGGTGCTCAGGAGGATGTGGGACAGGACCCGGGTCCCGCCCTTCGGGAGGGGCGCGCCGTGGCGCTCCGCCTGGACGCGATGGAACCCTGGGACCCTTCGGGGTTGAGATGGGCCTTCGCCTGTTCCGAAACGGAGGCCCGCATTCTTCTGGACCACCAACGGGATGCCTCTGAACCCCTCGCCATGACCCAGTCCCTGGCGGAGCAGATGCAGGGCAAACCTGGGGTCACTGCAGCCAACCTCCAGGAGAATGTCAAAAACCTGGAATTGCTCCTGGCCCTGGATGCCCAGGCCAGGGGCAAGGACCCCGAGGCGCATTTCCACCGTTCCTACGAAGCAAGTGAGGCACTGCGACGCCTTGAGCCTGACCAGACGAATCCGGTGTTCTTCACTGGCTGGACTGCGATCCGTTGGATGGAAGGGCGGATCCTCCTTGGACGACCAGTGGAGGATGTACTGGACCGTGCCCTACCGGTGGTGGTGGCTGCCCATGAACGCTGGCCGAAGGAACCTCAGTTGATGATCCATCTTGCCAAGATCCTCGGCTTTGGTGTCAGGGCCTCTCTGGACCTCCCCCAAGGCGTTGATGCCGGCAGGCTCCGGGCGGCAAGGGTGGCACTCAAGGCGGCCCGGGCACAGATCACGCCCACCGAATCGGCCGACCTAGAAGGCTGGTTGGCTCTCGCCGCCTCGGCGTCGCCTGGGCCAGGACGGCAGGCGGAGGCCAAGGCGGCCCTGGCTTACTTCACCTCCGCGCTTCATCGCCATCCCACCGACCTGGGCGTGATCGAAGGCCTGGTGAGAGCCCAATGCGGCCTGGGAAGGCCCTCTTCGGCGCTGCGCCTCCTTGAGTCCATGGAACCGGCCCTTGCCAAGAAGCCAGAGATCCAATGCCTGAAGGTTCGGACCCTGCGTGCCCTCGGGCGTCACGCAGAAGCGGATTGCCTCGCCACAGAGGCTCGGGTGGTCCACCCGGTATTCGCCCAGCACGTGGCCCTGTCCTTGGGGCCTCGTCTGGCCACCACCCCCGCCCCATGATCGACCTCCGCCGCCACACCCTCCAGCTGGGGTGACGGACCCTCCAGCGGCTGCAACAGCCGGGTGAAGCCTAGCCCTTTCCCTGGTCCTGCAGGTGCCTGATGCGGACGCCCGCCGTCCATTCAGCGGGAGTTCCCGGGACCATGATGTTTCAAGCGATGGGAAACACCTCCGTTCCCAGCATCCCGCTTTCAAACAAAGGCATGGGCCCCCTTGGCCGATCCCGGGAAGAGGTGGCCCAGCCCCTTTCTGCAAAGCGTGCCTGGGCTGGACCGGAGGGGGGCGCCAACCTGGGCCAACCTCTCTGGAGCCCCCATGGCCGCCCATCCCGTTCCTCGCCTCCTCGCGCTGGCCCTGTCGGCCGCACTCGTCCTGGGATGGCTCACCGCCTGCGGCGGGGGTAGCGGGAGTGGCGGGAGTGCCGCCGCCCCGCCACCGCCCACGGCGAAGGCCTGGGGCGTGGCCGCGCTCATCGAGACCGACAATGCTGGCCCAGCCTATCTCCCGCAGGTCGCCATGGATGGCAGCGGCAATGCCCTGGCGGTATGGCAGCAGCACGATGGCATGCGCTTCAACCTGTGGTCCAACCGCTATACGGCCGGTGCTGGTTGGGGGGTGGCCACCCTCATCGAGACCGACAACGTGAGCGATGCCTCCGACCCCCAGATCGCCGTCAACGCCAGCGGCAATGCCCTAGCGGTATGGGCTCAGCACGACGGCACGCACCGCAACATCGTGGCCAATCGCTACACGGTCGGCACCGGCTGGGGCACCGCCGTGCTCATCGAGACCGACAACGCCGGCAACGCCAACCAGCCCCAAGTCGTCATGGACGCCAACGGCAATGGCTTGGCGGTATGGACTCAGGATGACGGCACGTACCAGACCGTCATGGCCAACCGCTACACAGCGGGCAACGGCTGGGGCACCGCCGCGACCCTCGAGAACGGCATCGTGGGGGATGCGTTCGAACCCAGGATCGCCATCGGCGCCAATGGCAACGCCCTGGCCGTGTGGGTCCAGTCCGACGGCACGCGCCTCAATGTCTGGGCCAATCGTTACACCGGCGGTTCCGGCTGGGGCACGGCAGGGCTGATCGAAACCGACAACGTGGGAGATGCTTACAGCCCCCGGATCGCCATCGATGCCAACGGCTATGGCCAGGCGGTGTGGTGCCAGTACGATGGCACGCGCTTCAACATCGTGACCAACCGCTATATCGTCGGCAGTGGCTGGGGCACGGCGACCATCATCGCAGGGGTGGGCAACGGCGGGACCGCCTCCCAGATCGCCTTCGACCCCAGCGGCAATGCCCTGGCCGTGTGGAGCCAATCGGACGCGGGGCGCTCCAGCATCTGGTCCAGTCGCTACATTGTAGGCACCGGTTGGGGCACAGCGGCGCTCATCGAAACCGACAATGCGGGTGATGCCGGTAGCCCCAAGATCGCCTTCGACGCCAGCGGCAATGCCCTGGCGGTGTGGGGTCAATCGGACGGCACGCGCATCAACATCTGGACCAACCGCTACACCGCCGGCAGCGGCTGGGGCACGGCCGCACTCCTCGAGACCGACAACGCGGGTGACGCCAATGAGCCCCAGATCGCCGCCGGCATCAACGGCCAGGCGCTGGCGGTGTGGTACCAGTCCGACGGCACACGCAGCAATATCTGGTCGAACCGCTTTCAGTAAGTCGCAGCTGAGCCAATTCCACCCTCCTTTCCTCCTGGAGTTCCCATGTTCAAACCGCTCGCCATCGCCATCCTGCTGGTTGCCTCACCGACCTGGGCCCCGGCCCAGCCAGTGACACACCTGGGCGTTCCCGCCGCCAATCTCATAGCTGTGGATATCAGCACGCGCTCGGATCTTTCCACCGGCACGGTGACGACGGATGTGGGAACCCTTGAAAATGGGGTCTGGGTCTGGCAGTTCGGGGTGAAAGGCTTCGAAGTCCCCAAGGGCCGGACGCTCATCGTCACCGATGCCCAGGCCTGGGTGCTCCACGAGCCGGGGACCGGCACGCCGGCCTCCCTCGAACTGATGCTGGAGCACCCCTCGGCCGGCTATTCCGGCAGCATGGCCCTCTTCACCTTCGCGGACATCCCCGCCGACGCCATGGGGGTGAAGCGCCAGACCTGGACCAGCGGTTTCATGGTGCCTGAGGGCATGAGCGTGAAGATCTGGGCCCAGCAGTTCTATCCCAAGAGCCTGATGTCCATGGCCCGCATCATCCTGCATGGCTACTACCTCTGAGTGGGTGAGGGATCCATGCGCCAGAATCTGATCGCCGGTACGCTGCTCTGCCTCCTCGCCGCTTGTGGCAGAGGCGGCGATGCCACAACCCAGACCCCGGCCCCTCCACCGGCCCCGGCCTGGCAGGCGCCCGTGGAACTCGCCAATTCCAGCTACATGGGCGGCGCCCTGCTGGCGGGGGACGGGAAGGGCGCCGTTCTCGCCGCCTGGATGCGGACGGGCGTCGACGCCGGGGGCACGCCCTACTGGGAGCAGGTGGCGGCCCGACTGCGCGCCGACGGCACCTGGGAGCCTCCCCAGACGCTGGATGGGGCCAGCGGCATCAACGGCCTCCAGTTCCCCGTGGCGGCCCTGGATGCCCAGGGGAAGGGTCTCATCGCGTGGTTCGACGCCGTGCCCCGCAGCACCACCACGCGCCTCCAGACGGTGCCGGTGGACCTGGGCTCGCCCACGCCCTTCGGCGCGCGGGCCACCGCCCTGACGGTGGATCTGAAGGCCCCCACGAACCTCCACCTGGCCACCGGCGCCGATGGCAGCGCCCTCGCGGCCTGGTCGGGCCTCCGCATGGACCCCACGCTGGGGGTGGACTTCCCCACCGTCCAGGCGGCCCGCCTCGAGGCGGGCGGGGCCTGGGGCACCCCCCAGTCCCATCACCTGAACATGTACTCGAGCCAATTCCTCCACGACCTGGCGGGCGATGGCCGAGGGGCCTACACGCTCGACTTCTCCACGGGCGACGATGCCTCGGTGGAGAACGAGGCGGTGGATTACGCCATGGGCGCCAACACCCCGGTCGGCATCGCGGGGTGGGGCCCGCTCTCCCAGCAGACCCTTCCCACTGGCCATCCTTCCGTCTGGTCCCTGGATGCGGAGGGCCGCCTGGAGACCTGGCTTCTCTATGGCGTGGCCAGCGAGGGGGATGCCCAGCGCCAGGCCTGGCCCCGCAGCCGCGCCACATCGGGCGCCTGGACCGTGGGGGACAAGGTGAGCCTGCCCCTGCCCGCCCGCAGCCTGGTCGCCTTCCGTGCGACCGGCGACACAGGCTGGATGGCTGGGCTGGGATCCGAGGGCCTCTGGGTGGCGCCCCTGTCCGGCGCGGCGCCCGGCACACCCCGGACTCTCCTGCCGATGTCCACCACGACCGAAGTCATGGTGGGAACCCGGGACGCCTCGGGCCGCCCAGTCCTCTTGTGGATCCAGCGCGGAGCGGGCGGTGTCCATGAAGGCGTCGGCTTCTCTCGGTGGGATGGCGCCGCCTGGACGGCTCCGGCGCTTCTTCCCGGAACGGCCGGGAAGACCATCCAAAGCCTATTCGCCGTGCCAGGCCCCAGGGGCCTCCTGGCCGGGTGGGTGGAGGTGGGCGATCGCGTCCTCCTGTTCCGCACCGCGCTCTGGAAGTGAAGGCAGCGGGGTGGCCCAGCCCCTTTCCTGGAAGTGTGCCTGGGGCGGTCCGCAGTCGGGCCGCACGCTGGGCCATTCCCCGAGGTTTGTGAAGAGAGATCCCATGGCCCTCCGATCCCTCCGCATGGCCCTCCTTTCCACCACGATCCGACCTCCCCAGGAGCCCCGAGTGATCCGATCTGTGCCAGTGTCCCTCCGCCTGTGCTTGGCCAGCGCGGCCCTCGCTCTCGTCCTTGCCTGTGGGGGCGGTTCCGGCTCCAGCACACCACCGCCTGCCAGCATCACCGGCCCCCGCTTGACCACGCCACCCTCAGCCCAGGCGGGCTACCGGGGGGATGTGGTGACCTTCCGGGTGGCGGCGGAAGGAACGGGCAACAGCTACCAATGGTTCCGGAACGGCACCGCCATCGCCGGGGCCGCCACCGATTCCTACGCCCTGCCGGTCCAGGCGGTGGATGACCAGGCCCGGTTCAGCGTGCGGGTCACGGCTTCTACCGGCGGAGCCACCACCAGCCCCGACGCCCTGCTGGATGTGCTCTACGCGGACCCGGCCGTGGTGGCGGGCCATGACCATGCCCTGGCGATCACCACCAAGGGGCGCGTGTTCGCCTGGGGCGTGGGGGGCAACGGCCAGCTGGGCCTTGGGGACTACCAGGCCCGCATGGCGCCGGTGACCGTGCCTCTGCCCGGCCCTGCCGTGCAGGTGGCGGCGGGCTGGGGACATTCCCTGGCCCTGCTGGCCGACGGCCGCGTCTTCTCCTGGGGGAACAACACCTCAGGCCAGCTCGGGAACGGCACCACGACCATGAGCAACAGTCCGGCAGAGGTGCCGGGGCTGGCCAGCGTCGTCTACATCACCTGCGGGTACAACCACAATCTTGCTGCCAAAGCAGACCAGTCCGTCTGGATGTGGGGTTACAACTCTCACGGCCAGCTGGGCCAAGGGGACAAGACCAACCGCCTGAGCCCGGTCTCGATTCCGGTTGCCGCCTCCCAGCTGGCTGATGTGGCCCTGGGTGAGCTGCACACGCTGCTGGTGGACACCTCCAACAACCTCTATGGCTTTGGTGACAACGGCTACGGCCAGCTGGGCCTGCCCTACTCGCCCACGGCCGAATACCTGACCATCACCCAGCTCCAGAGCGGGGGCGTGAAGGCGGCCCGGGCTTTCTCGCTGTATTCCGTCCTCCTCGGCACGGATGGCCTGCCCTACGGCAGTGGCGAGAACGGCTATGGCCAGCTGGGGGATGGCAGCCAGGTGACCCGGTATGGCTGGGTGCGCATGAGCACGGCGGGCCTGCCCTCCGGCACCGCCCTCGACAGGGTCGTGCCGGGGCAGTACCACACGCTCTTCCTGGGCGGGCAGGGAGCCGTCGCCTCGGTGGGCTACAACTGGTACGGCCAGCTGGGGCTCGGGTCCGCCACGACCACATCCGCCACCGCCTCCCAGGCCATCGCCGGGCTCACGGCCATCCAGGCGAGCTCGGGCTACTGCTCCTCCTATGCCCTGCTGCCGGATCTTTCGGTCAAGGCCTGGGGCTACAACAACAATGGGCGGCTGGGCGACGGCACCGCCACCGACCGCCCCTCGCCCACGACGATCCCCGGCCTCTTCCTGGGGCCCATCCCCACGGGGGTCACGCCACCCGCACCGGTGCCGCCCGGCGGCCTGGGGAAGAAGGGACTGGCCGATAGCTGAAGGGTCCGTCTATTGGAGCAGCGCCTTCACCTGGGTGAGGCGCTGCTCCTTTTCTTCGGCCTGGCCGCGCAGCTTGGCCACGGCGGCCTCGGGGGCCTTGGTGACGAAGCTGTCGTCGGCAAGGCGGGCACGGAGGGGTTCCAGTTCCTTCTCCAGCTTGGCCAGTTCCTTCTCCAGCTTGGCCTTCTCGGCGACAGGATCCTTGAGGCCCGCCAGTTCCAGGGCCACGGCGCCACCCGCCACCACGGCTACCGTGCGGGTGGGCGAGGCGAGGTCATCCTTCGAGAAGGTGACCGACTCCAACCGGGCGATGGACTTCAGAGCCTCGGTGAAGGGCTCCAGCTCCGTGATGGAGCAGAAGGCGGGCACCCGCTTGGCGGGGTCCACGCCCTGCTCGGCCTTGAGGCGCAGGAGGGCCGAGAGCACCTCCTGGAACCGGGGGATGATCGTGGGGTCGCCGCCCTGGACGCGGAGGATCGCATCGTCCATCGGCCAGCTTCTCAGAGCCAGCAAAGCCGGCTCTGAGCCCGGCAATCGCGAGGCGATGACCGCTTCGTGGATCTCTTCGGTGAGGAAGGGCACGAAGGGATGGAGAGCCCGCAGCAGGATGTCGAGGAAGTGCAGGATGGCGGCCTTCTGCGCCTGGGTGCCGCTCTGGAGCTGAACCTTGGCCAGCTCGATGTAGGTGGCACAGAAATCGTCGTAGACCAGGTGGTAGAGCAGGTCCGCGGCCTCGTGGAAGCGGAACTCCTCCAGGGCCCTGGTGGTGGCTTCGAGGCCCTCGCGCAGGCGGCCGATCATCCAGAACTCAGCTTCGCCGAAGGCCGGCTCCGTCTCTAGCGTGATGGACTCGTCGAGGTTCATCTGGACGAACCGGGAGGCGTTCCAGAGCTTGTTGCAGAAATTGCGGCTGGCCTCGAGGCGGGCGGGGCTCATGGCGATGTCGGTGCCCGGCGCAGCCATGATGGCGAGCGCGAAGCGGAGGGCGTCCGTGCCGAACTCCTCCATCACCTCGAGGGGATCGATGACATTGCCCTTAGTCTTCGACATCTTCTGACCGCTGGCGTCGCGCACGAGGCTGTTGAAGTAGACCTTGCGGAAGGGCACATCGCCCATCCAGGTGAGGCCGGCCATGGCCATGCGTGCCACCCAGAAGAACAGGATGTCGTAGCCCGTGATGAGCACGCTGGTGGGGTAGTAGCGCTTGAGATCCTCGGTCTGGTCGGGCCAGCCGAACACGCTGAAGGGCCACAGGGCCGAAGAAAACCACGTATCCAACGTATCGGGGTCCTGAATCAGTTTTTCGGCTCCGCAGGCGCAGCATGCGGAGGGCGCCTCCATCTCCACATGGAGCTTCCCGCACGACGCGCAGGTCCACGCGGGGATGCGGTGGCCCCAGACCAGCTGACGGCTGATGCACCAGTCCTGGATGTTGGTGAGCCAGTGCTCCCACACAGCGGCGTGGTGCGAGGGCGTGAACTGGATGCGCCCGTCGCGAACAGCCTCCAGGGCCTGGCCGGCGGCGTCCTTCACGTCCATGAACCACTGCTCGCTGACGAGCGGTTCCAGCACGGCGCCACTGCGGTCGCTGAGGCTGATCTTGTGGACGTAGTCCTCCACCTTCACGAGGAAGCCCTGTTCCTCGAGGTCGGCCACCACGCGCTTGCGGGCCTCGAAGCGGTCCAGGCCCGCGTAGGCGCCGGCGGCGGCGGTCATCTTCGCGTCAAAGCCGATGATGGTGATGGACTCCAGTTTCAGGCGCTGGCCGGCGGCGAAGTCGTTGGGGTCATGGGCCGGCGTCACCTTCACGCAGCCGGTGCCGAAGGCGGGATCCACGAAGCTGTCGGCCACCACAGGGATCTGGCGGCCCGTGAGCGGGTGGTCCATGAGCTTGCCGATCATGCCCTGGTAGCGCTCGTCGTCCGGGTGCACGGCCACGGCGGTATCACCCAGCATGGTCTCGGGGCGCGTGGTAGCGACCACCACATTCCCGCTGCCGTCCGCCAGGGGGTAGCGCAGGTACCAGAGCTTGCCCTTGCGCTCCTCGTATTTCACTTCCAGGTCGCTCAGCGCCGTCTGGAGGGCGGGATCCCACTGGATCATGCGAGGGCCGCGGTAGATGCGGCCGGCCTTGTAGCTCTCCACGAAGACTTTGCGCACGGCCTTGTTGAGGGCCGGATCCAGCGTGAAACGGTTGCGGGTCCAGTCCACGGAGCAGCCCAGGCGCTTGAGCTGGTGCTCGATGGCGCCCTGGTTCTTCTCCTTCCACTCCCAGATGCGCTGCTCGAAGGCATCGCGGCCCAGCTTGTGGCGGTCCGTGCCTTCGGCCTTGAGCTGGCGTTCCACCATCATCTGCGTGGCGATGCCAGCGTGATCGGTGCCCGGAACCCACAGCGCGTCGTAGCCCTGGGCCCGCTTGAAGCGCGTCAGCACGTCGTGCAGCGTGTTCACCAGGGCATGGCCCATGTGCAGGTTGCCGGTGATGTTCGGCGGCGGGATGACGATGGACCAGGGCTCCTTGGCACTTTCCGGCGCCGCCTCGAAGGCGCGGGATTCCTCCCACACCGAGTACCAGCGCGTCTGCGCCGTTCTGAAGTCGAAAGCCTTGTCCATCTCTCGCATTGCCATCCTTGCCTTGCCTTTCCCGACTCCAAATCGGCTTTGCCGTTTTGGAGTGATATGAACGGAACTGCATCTGGAGCGGCCAGCCCAATGGATCAGTTTACCCATGGGGGCACTGGCCATCCAGGCGGGAGACCAAGGGGGAAGGCCCTTGAATGTAATGCGATATCATGGTCATCATTGTCATCACGGCACGGATGGGAGGCTGCATGCGTCTTCTTCGGATGGGGATCCTGGGGCTGGCAGGACTGCTGGCGGCCGGGGTCGGCCTGGCCCAGGAACGGCCGCTGCCGGCGCCCCACGTCAAGGCGAAGCTGATCTGCCACGACTGCCACCAGAAAGAGAAACCCACCACCGCGGCGGTGCCGGACGAGGCCTGCATGGTCTGCCACGGGGACTATCCCGCGATGAAGGCCCTGACCAAGGACGCCAAGCCCAACCCCCATGCCCCTCCCCAGGCCTCGCCCCACGAACCCTACCCCTGCACGGACTGCCACCGCCAGCACAAGCCGTCCGCGGTGAAGTGCCTGGAATGCCACGAGGGGAAGTTCACCTTCAAGATCAAGTGAGCTCTGGGAGCGAGTGATCGCCACCTGCCGCAGATTCCTGGCAGGATTCCTCCATGGGATCCTCAGCCGCTCCTGAACGCCACTTCGACCTGCAACCGGATGGTGCGGCGCGCCTGGCGCTGGGGACCATGCGCCTGCTGGACTGGCGTCTGGACCCAAGGGCCCTGGCTCACTTCCTGGCCGAGGCGGCGGACGCGGGCGTGGGTGTCCTGGACACGGCCGACATCTACGGCGGCGGGGAGGTGGAGCCCGCGCTGGGAGCGGCCTTCCGGGAGGCGCCAGGTCTGCGCGACCGCCTCCGCCTCGTCGGCAAGTGTGGCATCCGGCTCCGGGTCGGGGGCGTGGCCGTCAAGCACTACGACACCTCCCGCGCCCATGTGACGGCCTCGGTCGACCGGACCTTGCGGTGCCTCGGGACCGACCACCTGGACCTCCTGCTCCTCCACCGGCCCGACCCGCTTCTGGACCCGGACGAGCTGGCCGGGACCTTCGCGGATCTGCGGGACTCCGGCCGGGTTCGGTCTTTCGGCTTGTCCAATTTCCAGCCTGCCCAGGCGGACCTCCTGCGGGCCCGCCTGAGCCTGCCGCTGGTTGCGCACCAGGTGGAGGCCTCCCTCTGGCATCCCGACCCCGTTCTGGATGGCACGCTGGAGCATGCCAGCCTTGCCAGCTTGGTGCCCATGGCCTGGTCGCCCCTGGGAGGTGGTCGACCTGCACCGCCGGCCCTGGCGGCTGGGCTCGAGCGGCTGGGCCGGTCGCTGGGGCTCACGCCGGCCCAGGTGGCCCTGGCCTGGCTGGCCCGCCATCCCGCCAAGATGATGCCGGTGCTTGGCACGGGCCGCATCGAGCGGATCCGGGAGGGAGTGGCCGCCATGGCGACGGCCCTCGACCGCGAAGTTTGGTTCGAGCTGCTGGAGGCCGCCACCGGCCATGCGGTACCCTAGGAGGATGGGCCCCAGATCTCGCCTCCTCCCTCTGCTCCTGATCTGCCAGGCTCTCACGGCGGGAGGGCTGGCGCTGGAAGGCCGGGTATTCCCTTTCCGCCAGGTGGAAGTCAGTGCGCCGGTCTCGAGCCGGATCACGGAACTGCGTGTGGCGGAGGGTGAAGTCGTCAAGGCGGGCCAACCTCTGGCCCAGCTCTACGGGAAGTTGGAGGAGCTCGAGATGCAGCGGGCCAAGGCAATGCTGGAGCGGCGAGAGTTCGAGGCCAAGGGCGCCAAACGCCTCTACGACAGCAAGATCATCCCCGAGGGCCGGGCTCTGGAGTCACGCATCGAGCTGGAACTGGCGCGGCTCCAGTACGAGACGGCGGCCGAGCAGGTGCGGCTCCGCACGGTCGTGGCCCCCATGGATGGCGTGGTCGTGACCCGCTATCACGAGGTGGGCGAGGCGGTATCAGGGGCGCAGCCGATGTTCCGGCTCATGGACCTGAGCCGGGTTCTGATCCAGTGCGCCGCGAGCCCGGAATCCCTGGCCGCGCTCACGCCCGGGCGGAAGGTGCGGGTGCTCGTGATCGAGTCCAGTGGTACCGAGCACGTCGAAGGGGAGGTGACCCTGGTTGACCCCTGCGCGGATGCCAAAGGCAAGGTCCGCGTGAAGGTGGTGGTGGCAAACCCGGACAGACGCATCCGCGCCGGCCTCAAGGCCCAGGTGTTGCTTCCCGAAGGCCCCTGAAAAACGCTCAGGAACTGGGTTTCATCCGCCCACTGAGATCAGAGCTTTTTGTGGGTGCCGTCGCACATGGGCTTGGTGCCGCTGTGCTTGCAGCCGCAGAACCACTTGGTGCCGGTGATGTCGGCGGTATAGGCCATGGGCACGAACGGGCCGCCCTTGTGGGAACCGTCGCAGAACGGCTGCTTCTTGCTGTTGCCGCAGGCGCACCAGTGGTAGGTCTTGCCCGCTTCGACCTCCACCTGGTACGGGCCCTTCTGGGCGATGTGGGGCGTGGGATCCGTCATGGCGTGCCTCCTGTCGGGGTGCCTGTGGATGGGAGTCCACTATAGTCCTACCGTCCAGGAAACCCTCAATCGTCCCGGCGCTCCTCCGCCTCCTCCCACTCCAGCTCGGTCCACCACTCGTACTCAAGGCCCTCGCAGGTGGTGCCGAAGGAGGGGCAGGCCACGCAGCCATCGCCGCGATGGACCTCGGCATCGTGCAGGGGCGGATAGGCCTTGAGCAGGGCGAGGGCACCTTCCCGCGCGGCGGCCTCAGCCTCCGTCATGGGACGGGAGGGTAGCTCCCGCACATGGAAGCGGCGCAGGCGCTCTTCGCCCTGGGGGTAGAGGACCGAGTTCTCGGCGTCGATGTGCCGCCACAGGGAGCGGCTGTAGTCCACGGCCAGCGCCTCCACCTGGACACGATCCTCGTCTGCGGCCAGGGCGGAGCCCAGCAGGCCTTCCAGCCCGTCCAGCAGGCCCGCCATGCGCCGGTGCTCCTCGGTGAGGGCCGCGATGGGGCCGCGGTCCGCGGGCAGCTCGGCCCGTTCCGCCAGGGCCTTGAAGAGCACTTCCTCCTCCTTGTGGTGGTGGAAGTCGCCGGCGTAGTGCCGGAAGAAGCCCATGAAGCGGGCGCCGTCGGCCGGGTTGCCCCGGCCCTCAAGCCGGACCTTCACGAAGGTCCGCAGGGAGCCCAGCATCTGGTCGATGAGGTCGTGTTCCGCGCGGAGGTCGTCGATGAGCTTCATGATGCCTACAGCATAACGGCGGCGCCCTCCACCCGCATGCCCAGGGCGTTGAGCAGCCAGTGGTCGTGGTTGCCGCCGGGGTTGGGCGTGGTGAGGAGCTTCTCGCCCGTGAAGATGCTGTTGGCGCCCGCGAAGAAGCAGAGGGCCTGCAGCTCGTCGCTCATCTGCGTGCGGCCGGCGCTGAGGCGGATGCGGCTCTTGGGGAACAGGATGCGGGCTGTAGCGATCATGCGCACAAGTTCGAGCGGGGGCAGGGGATCCACGTTCGCCAGCGGCGTGCCGTCCACGGCCACGAACTGGTTGATGGGGATGCTCTCGGGCGCGGGCTCCAGCTCCGTCAGCTCCTGGAGGAAATGGATGCGCTGATCCACCGTCTCGCCCATGCCCACGATGCCGCCGGAGCACACCTCCAGGCCTGCGGCGCGCACGGCGGCGATGGTCTCCAGCCGCTCATCGAACTTCCGCGTGTGGATGATGGTCTCGTAGAAGTCGCGGCTGCTGTCGATGTTGTGGTTGTAGACCTGGCAGCCCGCGGCCTTGAGGCGCTTGGCCTGGGCCTCGTTGAGCATGCCGAGGGTGACGCAGACCTCCATGCCCATGCCGGACACGCCCTGCACCATGTCGAGCACCGCGTCGAAGTTGGCGTCATCCTTCACTTCGCGCCAGGCGGCGCCCATGCAATAGCGCGTCGAGCCGTTCGCCTTCGCTTCGGCGGCGCCGGCCAGCACCTTCTGCACGTCCTTGAGGGGCTCCACCTTCAGGTCCGTCTGATAGCGGGCGCTCTGGGGGCAGTAGGCGCAGTCCTCGGGGCACGCGCCGGTCTTGATGGAATCCAGCGTGCAGAACTGGATCTCTTCCGCGTTCCAGTGGGCCCGGTGGGCCGTGGCCGCCCGGTAGAGCAGCTCGGGCACGGGCAGATCGTGGATGGCGCGGATTTCGGCAGGGGACATGGGCATGGGTCACTCGCAAAGGGCCCATTCTATCCATAAGCATCGGCGAGGCGATTTATCGACCCATGGATCACTTATTGATCTGCACTGGTCTGTGCCGATTGTTGAAATTTGCCGGACAGGGCCCTGGGAATACCGGAGTAGACGGGTCTCCCCGGGACAGGAATCCCCTGTGCTAGATTGAGAGGCCCCGAATGGCTCAGAACCCCTTGTGAGGAGTGCCTTTGGCCGCCCGTTCCGACCTGTCAGTGCCCGCCACGACCCTGACCCGCGAACAGCGGGTCCGGCTCTTTCGCACGATCTATGCGGCCCGCCGCATCGACGACAAAGAGATCATGGGCAAGCGTCAGAACAAGGTCTTCTTCCAGATCAACGGCGTGGGCCACGAGGCCATCCAGGCGGCGGCGGCCATGTGTTTCCGGCCTGGCCACGACTGGTTCTTCTTCTACTACCGCGACCGGGCCCTGGCCTACGGGCTTGGCTACACCGCCAAGGAGATGTTCCTGGGCTCCGTGGGTTCCGTGGACGATCCCGCCAGCGGCGGCCGGCAGATGCCCAGCCACTGGGGCCACCAGGGCCTGAACATTTTCACCACCTCAAGTCCCACCGGCAGCCAGTTCCTCCATGCCGTGGGCGCGGCGGAGGCGGTCCTCCGGGCCGAGCAAGGCGGCTTGCAGGATGTGTTGGGCATCGCCTCCGACGAGGTGATTCTGACCACCACGGGCGATGGGACCTGCAGCCAGGGCGAGTTCTGGGAAGCCGTCAGCAATGCGGTGAATCTGAAGGTACCCGTGGTCTTCCTGGTGGAGGATAACGGCTACGCCATCAGCACCCCCAGCGAGGTGCAGTACCCCGGCGGCAACGTCGCCGCCCTCCTCAAGGGCTACGAGGCCCATGGCCTGCTGATCCTGGATGAGGTGGACGGCTGCGATCCCCTCGCCAGCTACGCGGCCATGAAGGCCGCCGTGGATCACGCCCGCGCCCGCAAGGGGCCGGCCCTGGTGCGGGCCAAAGTGATCCGCCCTTACAGCCATTCCCTCTCCGACGACGAGCAGCTCTACAAGTCCAAAGCCCAGCGGGAGGCCGAGGCCTTGCGCGATCCCATGGCCGCCTTCGCCAATCAGCTGGTGGCCTGGGGCGACCTGAGCCCCGAGCAGCTCCAGATGCTGAAAGAAGAGGTGCAGGCCGAGATCGACTTCGCCTGGGAGGAGGCCGAGGCCGCCCCCAGACCCGCGCCCGGAAGCTTCTATCAGCACCTGTACAGCGAAGAGGTGGACCCCACGTCGACCGCCTTCGATACGGAACAGGCGGCGGGCGACCAGGCCACCGGCGCCAAGACGATGATCGACCTCATCAACGCCACCCTGAAGCATGAGATGGCGCGGGACCCGCGCATCCTCCTCTTCGGCGAGGATGTGGCAGACGCCAGCCGGGAAGAGATTCTTGGCGAGGTGAAGGGCAAGGGCGGTGTCTTCAAGGCCACCCATGGTCTCCAGAAGCAGTTCGGCAGCCACCGCGTTTACAACTCGCCTCTGGCGGAGGCCACCATCATCGGCCGGGCCATCGGCCTCGCCGCGCGGGGTTTCAAGCCCGTGGTGGAGATCCAGTTCTTCGACTACATCTGGCCCGCCATGCAGCAGCTCCGCGATGAGCTGGCCACCATCCGCTGGCGCTCCAACGGGACCTTCAAGGCGCCCGTGGTGGTGCGCGTGCCCATCGCCGGCTACCTCATGGGCGGCGCCACGTATCACAGCCAGTGCGGGGAGAGCACCTTCACCCACATCCCGGGTTTGAGGGTCGTCTGCCCCAGCACTGCCCTGGACGCCGCGGGCCTGCTGCGCACGGCCATCCGCTGCGACGATCCCGTGCTCTTCCTGGAGCCCAAGCACCTCTACCGGCAGACCCACAACAAGGGCAACGATCCCGGCCCCGACTTCCTGATCCCCTTCGGCAAGGCCCGCACCGTGCGCGAGGGCACGAGCCTGTCCGTCATCACCTACGGCAACACCGTGCACCGCGCCGTTCAGGCCGCGCGGGAGGCGGAGAAGGAAGGCATCTCCGTGGAGATCATCGACCTCCGCACGCTCAACCCTTACGACTGGGAGGCCATCGAGCGGACGGTGAAGAAGACCCACCGCGTGATCGTGGCCCACGAGGACACACTCAGCTGGGGCTATGGCAGCGAGATCGCGGCCCGCATCGCTGACGAGCTGTTCTTCCACCTGGACGCCCCTGTGCGCCGGGTGGCGGCCAAGGACACCTGGGTGGCGTACTACCCGGCGCTGGAAGACGAGATCCTGCCCCAGCCGAAGGATTTCCTTGAAGGCTATCGGAAAATAACCGCAGTTTAAGCCGCATGAAACAGGCAAGCCATGCAAAAAACCGATAGGATGGGCCCATCACCGGAGGGTCCATGCGCCTGGTTCCCATCTTGCTTCTCCTCGCGAACATCCCGGCATTCGCACAGTTAGGACGCTCAAGTGACTGGGGGCGCCCGCCGCAGATGAGCTGGACCCTTGGGTTCCATTGGGTGCAGCCTTCGGTATCCGCCAGCCTCCAGGGCAGCCGGCACGGCAAGGCCTCCTTGGTGGATACGGATGCAGATCTTGGTTTGGCGCGAGATGGCAGGCCTCTCGGGGCCCTCCTGGAGTATCAGGGAGAGGCCTACGGTTTCCAGCTCACCTATGATTCGGAGCGCTACCGCGGAGACCGGGTGCTGCCGCGTGCCATTGCCCTCGATGGCAGGCCCTACTCTGCGGGAACGCCCCTCCAGACCAGCGCAAAGGTCGAGGTCATGGAGGGCACCTGGACCTATAAGCTCATCCGGAATCCCGACGCTTGGCTGGGCTTCGACCTGGGTGTTCAGGTCTTCCGGTTGGACCTCAAGGCGCTCCCCCTTACGCCTGTGTCCAGGGTCCAGCTGTCCAATCACACTGGGGTAGTGCCACAAGTGGGCCTCACGGGGTGGTCCTCGGGGGTCGATGGCCTGTTGGAATCCAGGATCTACGCCCGGTACTTCACCTACCGGGGAGCCACCTCCTTCCGATATGGAGTGGATGCCAGGGCCTACCTCTATCCGAACTTCGGCCTGAGGGCGTTCTTCGAAGACGGTCACGTGCGCGTTCCCGGCGGATCCCTTGAGGGAGACCTGGAACTCCATGCCGACCGGCGGATCACGGGCCTAGGTTTGGTGGTCCGGTTTTGAAAATCGAGACAACCCGCAGAAAAAAACGGTGGACTCCGGCAATCCTGTCATGCTGTTTGGCGTGACCCGCCAGGGGCGGAATTCACATCAACGCAATGACGGCCTTGTCTGGGGAATGTCATCGCTAAATCATCACCAGACATTCTGCAGGAAACAGTCATGGCACAGGGCACCGTCAAGTGGTTCAACGCCGAGAAGGGCTTCGGCTTCATCACCCCCGATGAGGGCGGCGCTGATCTCTTCGTCCACCACACCGCCATCCAGGGCGGCGGCTTCCGCACGCTGGACGAGAACCAGCGCGTCAGCTTCGAAGTCGCACAGGGCCAGAAGGGCCCCCAGGCGACCAACGTCCAGAAGATCTAGTTCTTCTTACCGTTCCAAAGAAAAGGCGGCCCATTGGGCCGCCTTTTCGCAGTCGCCTTGGGGTTTAGTGGTGGTCGTGTCTGTTCGTCACGGCGGGTTTGCCGATGAATTCGGCTTTGCGTCCGAAGAAGATCACCCACAAGCCGAAGAGTCCCAGGACCACGAGGCCCAGGGCCATGAAGGCATGCCGGAGGGCCACCAGGCCAGTCCAGTGGAAGCCCAGCAGGCCGATGATCAGGCCGAGGAAGCCGGTGCCGATGAGCACGAGGCCCCAGCGGGCCGAGGCCAGGGAGGTCTGTTCCACCTCTTCGGGGACGGTGCCGAGGGGATTCTTCACCTCGCCAGCCACATGAGTGCCCTGGAAGATCAGGACGAAGAAGAGGATGAAGTAGAAGACTAGGAAGAGCATGAGTAAACCCTCACCTTTCTTCCTAACACGAATTCCCACCCCCCGGGTGTATTTCGGAGCAGGGGTCACAACCTCTCGCCTCCCCGGATATCCTCGGAACTACTTGATTTCAGTGTTCATCCAATACATTCCGGCCCGCCAGGAGGAAGCAAGGGAGAGCAAGGCCCAGGAGGACGAGTTCACCCTAGGCAGCGCTCTGCGTAGTCAGGAGAATGACGGCAGGCTTCATGTCCGGCCTCCCGCCCCACGCAGGACCAGGTCAGAGCGCGATCCACCCAGACGCTGGGCTCTTCCTCGATCCCGCTCCGGTGGCTGTGATAGAGCGAGGCTTCGAGGACGCCGAAACAGAGCTGAGTGAGGAACTCGACATCCAGATCCTGGAGCTGTCCCACCTCCACCGCGACGCGGAGGATGCCCTTCAGGCGCGCCCGTTCGGTTTCGTAGATCCCCTTCAGGCGGGGCAGGAACCTGGACTCGAAGCCCCAGTCGTAGTGGACCCGATCGTGGATGAACATGGGGAGCCAGATAACCCTGCCTTTGAACTGGTCCGCATGGATCAGGAACATGGCGCGCAGCTGCTCCAGGGGTGGACGGTCCACCCGGAGGATCGCCTCGGCCTGGGCCATGAAGTGCTCCGCCCGGCGGGCAACCACCTGTTCATAGCGTTCCTGCTTGGAGGGGAAGTGCTCGTAGAGCCCCTGCATCCCGATCTGGGCCTCGGCAGCGACCTCCTGCATCGTAGATTCCTCGAAGGACTTCCGGCTGAACACCCGACTGGTCGCACCCAGTAATAGGTCTTTGCTTTGTTGTTTTTCCAGCATCTTCCGGCCCATGGTCATCGGAAACCCCGAACCCATATTCCGAATTGAGAATTTCAGTTATTACCGTCAAGTCTTCAATCAATTCACTTCGAGGAGGTCTTTCCTGCTTGACTGATTCAAACGATTGATTAATTCTTGGACCATGTTGTTCAATCGGTTGATTGGAAACGAGGGGACATGAACGCACAACCCACCGACGCATCTTTTGACACGCGGCAACGACTCATCGAGGCGGCGATCCTGACGTTCGCCGAAAAGGGTTTCGATGGGGTCGGCATTCGCGAGATCGCCTTGAGGGCCAAGGCCAATTCGGCCTTGGTGACGTACCATTTCGGCGGCAAGGAGGGCCTCTACCTGGAGGCCCTCAGGTACATCTTCAACCGGAAGGCCTGCCATGTGGCCGAGCTGGCCGCCGCGCCCCGCTTCGAGGGGCCGGGGGCCCGCGAGGCGGCCATCCAGGGCCTGAAGAGCCATATCCGTGCCTTCATGGAGGACCTGATGGCCTGCGACCGCGGGCCTGATCCGCTGGACGAGGCCGCCATGGCGCTCATGGCCCGCGAGATGCAGGCACCCCGCCCGGTGTCCTCGGCCCTACTCATGGAGCAGATCCGGCCCCACGTCGAGCACCTGATGCACTGCCTCCAGGTGCTGCGCGCCGACCTTACCACGGACGAGCTCCTGAACATGGGCATGAGCATCCAGGGCCAGATGCTCTACTTCCGCAACTCCCTGGGGATCGCCCGGCTCATCCGTGGGAACCCGAACTACCCGGAGGACCTCGAGGGAGTCATCCGGCACTTCACCGATTTCAGCCTGCGGGGACTTGGTATTCCCGAAGCCTTCCCCCAGTCGAGGAACTGACATGCTCCTGTTCGCCCCTCCCGCCCTCCAGGCCCCGCCATCGACCGAGGCCCCCCGCGCACCCTTGGCCCTGGATCTCTCCGGGGCGCTCACCCGCGCCCGGTCCGAGAATCCCATGCTCCGGGCCGCCAAGGCCCGCGTGGACGAGCGCCGCGGCCTCATCACCAGCACCCGGGCCGATGCCCTGCCGCAGCTCACCTTGATCGGCGACTTCACCCGTGCGCGGGACGTCTCCATCCTCAACAGCGGCTTCGCGGATAGCGCGGCGGCTTTTGGCCTGACGCCCTCCTCCCTGGTGGGGGCCCGGAGCATCTACACCAGCCAGGCGAACCTGACCCAGCCGCTGTTCTATTGGGGCAAGCTCGGCACGGCCGTGGAGATCGCCAAGATGGGTGAGAAGGAAGCCGCCTATGGCTTCAGCACCTCCGAACTGGATGTCCTGCACGGGGTTGCCAAGGCCTACCTGGCCGTGTTGACGGCCCAGGCGGAGCAGGAGGTGGTGGAGACCCGTCGGAAGACTGCCGAACAGTTCGTCTCGGACGTCAAGGCTCGCCTGGAGGCCCAGACGGCCACCGAGCTGGACCGGCTGCGCGCCGAGAGCGAGCTGCTGGCCGTGATTCCCGAGGCGCTCCAGGCCGATGCCAACGTGAAGCGCGCCCTCGAGGTGCTGAACGGGCAGCTGGGCCTGGATCCGAAGACGCCCTTGGCCCTGGCGCAACTCGGGCAGCCGGTACTGGGTGCGAGGCCTGCGGGGGCCGAGCGCAGCGAGCTGGCCCAGCTGAGGCAGCAGGAAGCCATGTACCGGGCCAACGAAAAGATCATCACCTCGGATCTGCGCCCCAAGTTTGATTTCAGCGCCAGCTATGGCTACCAGGCGGGCAAGACGGACCTGCTCTTCAAGGAGCCGTACGACACCTGGAAGGTGAGCGTCACCATGAAGTTCCCCATCTTCGACGGGCTGCGCAGCTCGGGCAAGCGGGCCCAGAACTCGGCCCAGCTCGAGCAGGTAAAGCAGGCACGCATCGACCGCGAACGTTCCATCGCCATCGAACAGAGCACCGCCGACCGCGAACTCGAGAAGGCCATCGCCCTGGCCGAAGCCTCGAGCAAGGCTCATGACGCCACGGTGGAGGCCTTGCGCATGAGCCGCGAGTCCTTCGACCAGGGGCTCATCACCTCCCTCGACCTCCTCCAGGCGGAGCGCTCCGAGCGCCAGGCCGAAAGCCAGCGTCGCCGCGCCGAGCTGGGTCTTTGGGCCGCCCGCTTCGACCAGCGCCGCGCCCTGGGCCTTCCTCCTTTGTAACGAATCCCGACGCATCCTTCGGAGCCGACCATGAACCGCAAAGCCCTTCTTCTCTACATTGCCGTGCCCGTCGTCGTGATCGCCGGGGCGGCCAGCTACCACCGTGGCAAGCGCAACACCGAGCTCGATCATCAAGCAGTCGTGAAGGCCGAAGGCGAGGTGCCCGTCACCCTGGTGCCAGTCCAGGAACGCACGTTCCGGCCCGCTGTGGCCTTCACCGGTACCCTGCTGGCGGTGAATCGCGCCGAGCTGAAGGCGGAGGTCACCGGCCGGGTCACCCGCGTGGCGGTCCAGGAGGGTGATACCGTCGCCGCCGGGGCCCTGCTGGGGGCCCAGGATGAGGATGACTACCTCCTGGGAGTCCAGGCGGCCGAGGCCCAGGTGGCCCAGGCCCAGGCCCAGGCGCTCCAGGCGCAGCGCGACAACGACCGCTCCGTGATGCTGCTCGAGAAGCGCAGCATCACCCGTCAGGCTGCCCAGCAGGCCGAGACGGCCTACAACGCCACGAAAGCGGCGGCCCAGGCCGCGCAGAGCAACCTGGGCTTGGCCCGCCTGCGGTTGAAGAAGGCCCGGCTCGTGGCGCCCTTCGCAGGTCAGGTGGCCCGCCGGGCCGTGCAGCCCGGCGAGATGCTGAACCCCGGTCAGACGGCCTTCGAGATCGTGGACAACCGCAAGCTGGAAATCCGCGCGGACCTGCCCGCTGAGGCCATGGCCCAGGTGAAGGTGGGCCAGCGGGCGACGTTCCGGAGCATCGGAGTCGACCGGCTCGTAGAGGGCCGGGTGGCCCAGGTGAGCCCCAGCCTTTCCCAGGATGGCCGCACGCTGCGGGTGCGCGTTGAAGTCCCCAACCCGGATGGGACCTTGAAGGGCGGCCTCTTCGTGGAGGGCGTCATCCTTGGCGAGGGCGAGACCAAGGCACCGTCCCTACCGGCCACGCTGGTGAAAGCGCAGGACCGGGATGCGGAGATCTTCGTCGCCGAGCAGAACGTCGCCCACCGCCACAAGGTGGTGCTGGGACCGGAACAGGACGGCTACCGGCCCGTCAGCGGCCTGGGAGTTGGTGTCCAGGTTGTCGACAGCGGCAAGGATCTCGTGGCCGAAGGCAGCCGCCTCCGCGTGATCAGCGGCAGCGCCCCAACCAGCGCGAATGGCGGCTCCGCCGCAGGGGGGAAGTGACCCATGTTCCTGTCTGATTTCTCCATCCGCAGGCCCGTTTTCACGGTCTGCATCATGCTGGCGCTGGTGGTGCTGGGCCTCTTCTCGGTGAAGACTCTGGGCATCGATCAGTACCCCAACACCGACATCCCCACCGTCACCGTCTCCGTCGTCTACCCCGGTGCCAGCCCCGAATCCGTGAAGCAGGACGTGGTGCGGAAGATCGAGGAAGCGGTCAATCCCATTGAGAAGATCAAGGAGATCAGCTCCACTAGCCAGGAGGGGCTGGGCACGCTCGTGATCCAGTTCCACCTGGGCCGCAACGTGGACAACGCCCTCAACGACGTGCGCACCAAGATCGGTCAGATCCGGCGTGATCTCCCGAGCAACATCGAGGAGCCCGTCATCTCCAAGTTCGACCCGGCTCAGCTGCCCGTGCTCTCTCTGGTGGTGAAGCCGGACGCGAAGCATCCGGAGATGAATGATCGTGAGCTGACCCGCATCGCCGAGGACTTCCTCAAGCGCCGCATCGAAAACATCCCCGGCGTGGGCAAGGTGGATCCTGTGGGCGGCAGCACCCGCGAGATCCTCATCCAGGTTGATCCCCAGAAGCTGGAGTCTCAGGGCCTTTCACTCCAGGCCGTGAAGAGCGCCCTGGCTGGTGACACCATGGCCATCCCCAGCGGCAACCTGCTTCAGGGCAACCGCGAGATGTCCGTGAAGGTGGATGCCAAGGCCAAGTCGGTGGGGGATTTCGATCACGTCATCGTGGGCAACAAGGAGGGCCGCCCCATTGAGCTGCGGGAAGTGGCGACGGTGGTGGACGGCGTCAAGGAGCGGCGCAGCCTTGCCCGCCTGGGCGGCAAGGATGTCGTCGCACTGGAGATCCAGCGGCAGACCGGCGGCAACACCGTGGCCATGGTGACTTCCGTGGAGAAGGCCCTGGATGAGCTCAAGCCCGAGTTGGCCAAGCAGGGTGTCGAGGTGGTCATCGCCAAGGACAACGCTCGGTTCATCATCAACAACGTCGAGGACGTGAACACCTCCATCTACGTGGGCGGCCTGCTCACGGTGATCATCGTATTCTTCTTCCTGAAGAGCTGGCGGTCCACGCTCATTACCAGCCTCACGCTGCCAGTGTCCGTGATCTCCACCTTCATCATCATGCGGGCGCTGGATTTCACGCTGAACACCATGACGCTCATGGGTCTCAGCCTGGCCATCGGCATCCTCATCGACGATGCCATCGTGGTCCGCGAGAACATCACGCGGCACGCGGAGATGGGCAAGGACCACGTCACCGCCGCCCGCGAGGGCACGGCGGAGATCGGCCCGGCGGTCATCGCCACCACCATGTCCATCCTGGCGGTGTTCGTGCCCGTGGCCTTCATGGGCGGCATCGTCGGCAAGTTCTTCTTCCCGTTCGGCATCGTGGTGGCCTTCGCCGTGGCCGTGTCGCTGTTCGTGAGCTTCACGCTGGATCCCATGCTCAGCTCCGTCTGGCCGGATCCCGAGCACGAGAAGAGCGCGGACGGCCATGTGCACTACAAGGGACGGAACCCCATCATGCGGAGTGTGGAGGCCTTCAGCCGCATGCTGGACCGCTGGGAGGGCTTCTACAAGACCGCCATCGAATGGGCGCTGAATCACCGCTGGACGGTGATGCTTTCGGGCCTGGGCAGTTTCGTGCTCGCGATTGTCCTCATGGGCCTGCTCGGCAACAACTTCATGCCGGACTACGACCGGGGCGATCTTCAGGCCAACTTCAAGGCGGAGCCCGGCTCCAGCCTCGCGGCCACCCGCGAGAAGGGCTTGGCCCTGGAGAAGGCCATCCAGGCCGTTCCAGGCGTGGCCTTCACCTACACCACCATCGGCACGGGCCTGAACGGTACCGTGGATTCCGGTGGCATCTACGTGAAGCTGAAAGACGGCAAGCGCCCAGACCAGGTGGTGATCCGCCGGCAGATCCGCGAAGCCTTCCGCTCCGTGCCTGGCGTGGATGCCTCCATCGGCGCTGCGAACGACTGGGGCATGGCCTTTCCGATCATGGTGGCCGTGCAGGCGCCGGATCGGGCTGCGGTGATCCAGGCGGTACCCCTCGTGAAGGAGGCCCTGCGGAGCGTCCCCGGAGCCGTGGACGTCACCACCAGCCTGGACAGCGGCAAACCGGAACTGAGGCTGGTCGTCGACCGCAAGGCCGCCTCCGACCTGGGCGTGAGCCCGGCCCTGGTGTCCCAGATGGTGCGTCCCTTGGTGGACGGCGAGAAGGTGGCGAAGTACGAGGATGAGAAAGGCGAGCAGCGCGATGTGCGCGTCCGCCTCGCCGACCAGGAACGCCGCTTCACGACGCAGCTGGCCAACATGACCGTGCAGAGCACCAAGGACATCGGCGGCGGCAAGCATCCCCTCGTCCGCCTCAACCAGGTGGTCCGCTTCGAGGAGGGCATTGCCCCCGCCAAGCTCCAGCGCCATGACCTGATGGAAGAGGTGGAAGTGGACGCCAACTTCGATGGCTCCACCCTGGGCGAGGTCAGCGCCGGTGCTGCGGCCAAGGTCGCGGCCTTGAAGGCCAGTGGCAAGCTGCCCGAAGATGTCCGCGTGGAGTTCCTGGGGCAGACCCGGGACAGCAAGGAGACGGCCGGCTACATGGGCACGTCCCTCCTGCTCGCGGTGTTCTTCATCTACTTTGTGCTGGCCAGCCAGTTCGAGAGCTTCAAGCTCCCCGTCGCCATCATGGCCAGCCTGCCACTGTCCATGGTGGGCATGGTGCTGATGCTGCTGGTGACGGGCGATTCGATGTCCATGATGACGAGCATCGGCATGATCCTGTTGATGGGCCTCGTGACCAAGAACGCCATCCTGCTGGTGGACCACGCCCTGCACCTGGAGCGAGAGGAGGGCATCTCCCGCCGCCAGGCCATCATCCGCGCGGGCACCGTGCGGCTGCGGCCCATCCTCATGACGAGCTTCGCCATGGTGGGCGGCATGCTGCCCCTCTTCCTGGCGCTGGGCGCGGGGGCCGAGATGCGGGCTCCCATGGCCCGCGCCGTGGTGGGGGGCCTCATCACCTCCACCATGCTCACGCTCATCGTGGTGCCGGTGTTCTTCGAGATCATCGAGGACTTCACCCTGGTCAAGGTCTGGGCCTGGATCCGGCGGCGCATGGGTCGCGGGGAAGTCGAGCCTGCCGCCGTTCGCCCGCTGGCGGAGGCGCCGGATGCCTGAGTCGCCGTTTTTCGCCGCCGTAGAGGCCCGCCGCACGGTGCGGGACTTTCTGCCGGACCCAGTCCCCCGGGAGGTTCTGGACCGCGCCCTGGACGCCGCCCGGCTGGCGCCCAGTTCCAGCAATCTCCAACCGTGGGAGTTCGTGATCATCCGGGATCCCATGGTCAGGCAGGCGGCCAATGCCGCCTGCCTGAACCAGATACCTGCCAAGACGGCGCCGCTGCTGATCGCCCTGATCACCCACCGCGACACCTGGCGGCGGAACCGGGATGAGATCCTGCGAACCTTTGCAAGCCGAGGACCCCTGCGCCCAAGTCAGGCGTCCTACTACAAGCGCATCATCCCCACGATCTACACCGTGGGACCCTTCGGCGTGCTGGGGCCGGTGAAACGGGTCTTCAGCCGTGTCGTCTCCCTGTTCAAGCCCATGCCGAACCTCATGGCCCGGGAGGATGTCCGGATCATGGCCCACAAGAGCACCGCCCTCGCGGCCGCCACCTTCATGCTGGCCATGCGGGCGGAGGGCTATGACACCTGCCCCATGGAAGGCTTCGATCCCTGGCGAGCCAAGGCCCTGCTGGGCCTACCCAGGGGCGCCGAGGTGAACATGTTCCTGGCCGTGGGGAAGCGCAGCGACAAGGGTGTGTGGTGGGACCGGGTGCTCATGCCCAGGGAATGGGCGGTGCGCGAGATATGAGCGCTCGTCTCCGGGGGCCGCTTGAGGCACTCTGAAGAACGCTATGAATGCTGTTGGCCCTGACCTGATCGATCTGCTGCGCTCGGCCGAGGCCCCCGCGGAGGTCCTCACCGCCCCTGGCGCCCGCCTCCGCTGGACCTCTCCTCCAGCGTTGGCGCTGGTCCTGGCTCGCTGGATCAGCCGCGAGGGCCGGCTGCAAGCCTTGTGGGTGGATGCTCCCACAGAAGGCGAGGCCCGCACGCTGGCCCAGGATCTTCAGGCCCTGCTGCCGGAGGCGGGCGTCGCGCACTTCCCCGGGTTCGCACCCTACGCCGGTGGCGAGAGTAGCCCGCCGGGCATGGTGCTGCGGGATCGCTTGTCGACCTTGGTGGGCCTGTTGGAGCGCCGGGTGCAGGTGCTGGTGACGGGGCCACTGGCCGCGTTCGAGAAGCTGCCCCATCCCACCTGGTTCCAGAGACAGAAGCTCGAGCTGCGCCAGGGTGCCGAGGTTCCCCGGGAGTTGCTGCTGGAGACCCTGATCGCCCTGGGCTACCGCCGTACGGAGATGGCCTCGGAACCGGGCGAGTTCAGTTCCCGCGGCATGGTGGTGGACCTCTGGCCCGATCACCTGGCCCAGCCCCTGCGCCTGGAGACTTTTGGCGACGAGCTGGAGCGGTTGTCGCCCTTCGATCCCGATACCCAGCGCCGCACGGGCGAAGCCCTGGAATCGCTCACGCTCTATCCCCGCTTCGAGGGGGAGCGCGGCGACGGCCAGGCCTTGCTGGACGCCGTGGCCTCCCGGGCGGACCGGACGCTGGAGCCCGAGGATGACCTGGCCTTCCGCCGGACGCGGCTGGCCACCCACGGCCATTTTCCCGGCGAGGAACTGTTCCACCCGTTGCTGGCCCAACCCAAAGGCCAACTGGTCCACTGGGTGGCACCCTGCCTGCGCGTGCGCCTGGAGGGCACCTGGGAGGAATCCCTGCGGGAGGCTGAGCGGGCCCGCATCGAGGAAGGCCTGGCGGCCCTTCGCCGGGGCGGCGTGGTGTGTCCCGACTTCGAGGACCGTTTCCTGCCGACGGAACCCAGCCGGGCCACCTTCCATCTGACGGAATGGCAGAGCGAGGCCACGGTGCCCCTGGTGGCCCTGCCCCTGCGGGAATTCCAGGGCCGCCTGCCCGATCTGGCCACCCATGTTCAGGAGCTGGCGCTCACGGGTCATCGCGTGTTCCTCGCGGGCTCGACGCCTGGGATGAAGGGCCGCTTCGCGGAGTTCCTCCGGGACTACGATCTGCCCCAGGCCTACGGCACGGAGACCGGCTGCCGGGCGATCCAGCTCACCCTGAGCGCGGGCGTTCATCTGAAGGAACCGGCTCTCGTCGTGTTCACGGAACGCGAGATCTTCGGCCGCAAGGCCGTGCAGGCCGCACCGAAGAAGTCCCGTAGCGCGGCCTTCCTGTCGGATCTGCGCGACCTCAAACACGGCGACCGCGTGGTGCACCTGGATCACGGCATCGGCGAGTTCGTAGGCTTCGCCACCCTCACCGTGGGGGGCGAAGAGCAGGAGGTGCTGCAGCTGCGTTACGCCGACGGCGGCCAGCTCAACGTGAGCCTGGAGCGGGCGGACCTCGTCCAGCGCTACACCGGCGCCGAAGGCCACCTGCCACCCCTGGACAAGCTGGGCGGCGCCAGCTGGGCCAAGGTCAAGCGCAAGGCCAAGAAGGCCATCCGCGACATGGCCGACGAGCTGCTCAAGCTCTACGCCCAGCGCAAGCTGGAGAAGGGCCACGCCTATCCTCCGGATGGGCCTGACATGGCGGCCTTTGACACCAGCTTCCCGTTCACGCTCACGCCCGACCAGGTCGAAGCCATCGAGGCGGTGAAGGCGGATCTGGAATCGCCGCGTCCCATGGACCGCCTGCTGGTGGGTGATGTGGGCTTCGGCAAGACGGAAGTGGCCATGCGCGCGGCGGCCAAGGTGGCGCTTGAAGGTCGCCAGGTGGTCGTCCTGTGCCCCACCACCGTGCTCTGCTTCCAGCATTTCCGGACCTTCAAGGAGCGCTTCGCCGGCTTCCCCATCCGCATCGAGATGCTCAACCGCTTTGTCGATCCGGCCGAACAGAAGCGCATCCTCCAGGATGTGGCGGACGGCAAAGTGGAGATCGTCATCGGCACGCACCAGGTGCTGGGCGCCCGGGTGAAATTCGCCGACCTCGGCCTGGTGGTGATCGACGAGGAACAGCGCTTCGGCGTGGGGCACAAGGAGAAGCTGAAGAAGCTGCGCCTCAACGTGGATCAGCTCGCGCTCAGCGCCACGCCCATCCCCCGCACGCTGCACATGAGCCTTACGGGGCTGCGCGAGATCAGCCTCATCGAAACACCGCCCAAAGACCGCCTGGCCATCGAGACCGTGGTGGCGCCCTGGAGTGACGAGCTGGTGCAGACGGCTATCCAGTTCGAGCTGCGCCGTGGCGGCCAGGTCTACCTCGTGCACAACCGCGTGGAATCCATCGTCAGCATCGCCGCGCGGGTGCGCGAGCTGGTGCCCGACGCCCGCGTGGCCGTGGGCCACGGGCAGATGACCGACGAAGGCCTGGAGCAGGCCATGCTCGGCTTCATGGAGGGCCGGGTGGACGTGCTGGTCGCGACAACCATTGTCGAGAACGGTCTTGACGTGCCCAACGCCAACACGCTCATCGTCCACCGGGCCGACGCCTTCGGCCTCAGCCAGCTCTACCAGCTGCGGGGTCGCGTCGGCCGCAGCGACGTGCCCGCGTACGCCTACCTGCTGATCCCGCCCAAGCACGAGATCAGCGAGGACGCCCGCAAGCGCCTCCAGGCCCTGGAGGACTTCTCCGAGCTGGGCTCCGGCTTCCGCGTGGCGGCCATGGATCTGGAACTGCGCGGCGCCGGCAACCTGCTCGGCGGCGAGCAGTCCGGCCACATCCATGACATCGGCTTCGAGCTCTACGTGAAGCTGCTGGAGGAGACGCTCTCGGAGCTGCAGGGCCAGCCCAGCAGCGCTTTCGAGGTGAAGGTGGACGGTCTGGCCCCCGGCGCCCAGCTTGGCAGGCGCTGGATCGATCAGGCCGCCGAGCGTCTGGTCGCCTACAAGCGCATCTCACGCCTCCGGGAGGAGAAGGACCTGGAGCTGTACCGCATGGACCTGGAGGACCGCTTCGGCCACGTTCCCGAGGACGATGCCGACACCCTCCGCTTCTTCGAACTGCTCAAGGTGAAACTGCGAGCCCAGGCCCTGGGCGTATCCGAGGTGGCCGTGGACAAGGGCTCGCTCAAATTGCGCCTCAGCCCGCAGACCTCCGTGGACCCCGTGAAGCTCATGGCCTGGGTGGGCCGGCAGAAGGGGGCCAGCCTGAGCCCCGACGGCGCCGTGCGCCTGCCCGCGCTCGGCACCCAGGACGGCCCCGTGATCCAGGCCCAGCGCGTGCTGGCGGAGTGGGCTGCGCTGGGGGATTGAGCCCGAGGGCAAGGTGCCCCTGGGGCATTGAATTCGCCGGATGATTTTTTTCGACTCTCCCGCTTGACGGGTCGGACCGGGGGCCTAACGTGTCCCTAGACTGATCAGTCTAATACTGGAAAAAACCAAGGAGGATGTCTATGCGGATTGCAAAAGAAGACGTTGAAACCAGGCTGAAAGTCCCGGGTGTCACCATTCGTCAACACATCGGATTCGGTGACATGAGCGGGTACTCCCGTGTCAGCGGGGAGTACTTCTCCCTGGCGGCGGGTGTGGACACGACGCCGCTGTTCAAGGGGCTGGACGGCGATCTGTGCCAGTGCCCGCACTGGGGATTCGTGCTGAAGGGCCGGATCACCACCACCGACGCGGCTGGCCGCCAGGAGACCGTGGCCGCTGACGACCTGTTCCACTGGCCCCCCGGCCACAACGTCCGGGTGGACGAGGACGCGGACCTCATCATGTTCAGCCCCCAGCACGAACATGGCCTCGTCATTGACCACCTGATCGAGAAGACGAGGGGATGACACATTCGACGAAGCAGCACCTGATCGTGGCGGGGCTTCGCATGCTGTTGGAGCGCGGCTACAACGGTCTGGGCATCGAAGCCCTGCTCTCGGCCACGGGCATTCCCAGGGGCTCCTTCTACCACCACTTCAAGGACAAGGAGGATTTCGCGTTGCAGGTCGTGGAGGCCTACATGACCCAGGTGCATGCGGGCCTGGACGTCTGCCTCCAGGACCGGACGCGGCCGCCCCTCGCTCGGGTGCGTGCTTTCTTCGAGCTGACCCAGCAGGCTTACCGGGAGCAGGGCTACATGGGCTGCCTGCTGGGAGGCCTCGGCCAGGAGCTGTCGGGCGTGAGCGAGGCCTTCCGGGCCAAGATTGAGGCCTGCTTTGCCGCCATCGCGGCACGCCTGGCCGCCTGCCTCGACGAGGCCCGGCAGAGGCATGAACTTCCCGAGGGTTGCGATGTGCGGCAGCTGGGGGATCTCCTGGTGAATTGCTGGGAGGGCGCGGCCCTGCGCAGCCGCTTGCGGCGGGACCCGGCCGCGCTCGCCGCAATGCTGGACTTCTATCTGAATGCCGTGGCTGGCCGCGGGACCGGAACGCCCGCGGGCCCGTGACCCCCAGCCCCAGCCTCAGATCGGTGGCCGGTCCGGATCCACCGTTCGCCGATCCGCGGCCATGGCCAGGACAGTTAGGCCTACCTTGGAGGCGTTCCGTCGGGGGTTCCATGTCGTCCTTCCTCATGTCCGAAGCCAACGCTCTGGTCCGCACCCTTCAGGCCGTGGCGGCCTTCATCCTCTTCACGGTGTTCGCGCCCATGGTTTTGCATGGCGCGGAGGTGAAACCGGAACCCCGCATCGTCTCCCTCAAGGGCTTCGAAGCGGTGGAGGTTCGTAGCCAGGGCTTCACTCTGCCGCGGCCCATGAAGATCCACGTCTACGCCAAGGGTGGCGGGCTTCGCCGCTTCGGCCACAATACTGGCGACAATCCCCTCTTCGCCTACGGCTGGATCCTCAACGCGGCTACCCGCGAAGTGGTGTGGCAGATGGACGGGTCGAATACCAAGCGGGACTGGGATTACCGCGTGGCGGATCAGTACCTCGACCTGCCCGCCGGCAGCTACGAGGCCACCTTCGCCAACCACGGCTTCGGCCAGAGCCTGTTCCTGGCCCAGTGGACCCGCAACATTGATCGGCGGACCCTCCCCGCCGAGCAGGCCGAACGGCCCCGGGGGTTCCTGGCGGCTTTCGGCGCGGACAAGACGAGCTTGCTGCGCCACTGGCGGGAGCAGGTGGGGAACTACGGCCTGGAGATCTACCTCCCCGGCGGGAATCCATCGGACGTACCCGTCTTCGAGGCGCCTCTGCGCTGGAAGAACATCCTCGTCTCCCTCGCCGCCACCACCGACAATGGCCACTGGGTCCAAGCCTTCCATGTCCGCAAGCCCGTGACACTCCACCTCTACGCCGAGGGCGAGGGCAGCGGACGGCGCATGCACGACTATGGCTGGATCACGGCAGCCCACACCCGTGCCCGGGTCTGGGAGATGACCATGGACAAGAGCCAGTTTGCGGGTGGGGCCCAGAAGAACCGAAGGCAGGTGGAGACCATCCAGTTGCCCGCAGGCGACTACGAGGCCACCTTCATCACGGACGATTCCCATTCGCCGGCGGACTGGAATGCCCCGCCACCCTGCGATCCCCGGCTGTACGGCCTGACGATTGCTGTTCCCTCGAACGCCGATCTGGCGGCGGTCTCTCTGGCCACACCCTTGACCTGGCCCGTGCTGGCCGAGCTGGTGAGGGTTGGGAACAACCAGGACCGCAGCCAGCCCTTCACGCTGCCCTCGGCCCAGTCGGTCCGCATCTACGCCATTGCGGAAGGGAGCGGCGACGAGATGGCCGACGAGGCCTGGATCGAGGATGCCTCTGGCAAGCATGTGTGGGTCATGGATCGCAGCCGCTCCCAGCACGCCGGTGGCGCCACCAAGAACCGGCTGGCCGACGAGGTGATCAGTCTGCCCAAGGGCACCTACACCCTGCGCTTCAAGACGGACGACAGCCATGCCTATGGCCATTGGAACAGCGGCGCGCCATGGGATCCGGAACACTACGGCGTGACGGTCTACGCGGTGAAGTGATCGCCTGGATCATGGGGCAGGCTTCCCCGCGGTGAACGGAAGTAGGCAAAGGGAGTGGCGTGCAGGAAGTTCGACACGCGGCTGGTGTAGACGTCGGCGTAACGCTCAATTTGTCGCGTAAGGTGGCTCTTGTCGTTGCCAGCTCGCGTGAGCAGACCCCATCTGGCATTGACGAGCTCAGTGCCGGCCCTGGCCAGAGGGGCGATCTCGGCATCCAGGGCCAATAGTTGGCCGCGGAGGTCGTGGATGCGCGCCTCCAAGGTGGCCGCGTCCGCCGTAGGAGCGGTGCCATACCCCGTATGGAGGCGCTGGAGGGCCAGGCGCGCTTGGGAAAGCCGGGCCTCCATGGCCTCCTTTTCCCGCATCATGGCCATGAGGCGCTGTTCGGTGGGCTGGAAGGCCTCCAGAGCCGCCACCTCGGCATCCAATTCGCGCAGTACCAGGGCTGTGCGCCAGCTCAGGGTGCGCTTGCTCACATGCACGTCGCCGAACATGTGGTCGCCCACGTAGAGGATCTCGTCGCCAGCGATCCCCAGGTCACGCTCCACCTGGGCCGCACAGCCGCCCAGATAGAGGCCGCCCGGACGCAGGGGGCCCATGAGGGGACGCAGCAGACCCGCCTCGTCCACCACCTCGAAGAAGGGGCCATGCTCGGTGAAGAAGGTGGGTTTGCGCGCGGCGACGATCACCACGTCGAAGAGCTGGCGCCAGGTCATGTTCCCCGGCAGGTGCCGGTCATAGGCATGGGCCATCATCTTCGAGGTGAAGGTCCACTCCGAGTTGGTGATGAGCAGCAGCTTCTTGCCCGCGGCCTTCTGATCCAGAAGAGCCAGGGCCGCCTCGGGATCCTGCACCACGTAGCGTTCGGGCGCGGCGGCGATCTCGGCTTTCAGGTGGCCTTCGAGGTGCTGGGCGTCCACCCGGGCCCGCACGTGGCGGTAGAGGCTCACGTACTCGAAGGGGCGGGGCAGGGCGCCACGGTCCAGCAAATCCACGGCCTGAGCGTAGAGACAGCCCTCCGAGAGCGAGAACAGGGTGTTGAGGAAGACCCAGCGGGAATCACTCAGATCCACCAACGTCTGGGCGTAGGCGTCCCGCTGCTCGGCGTGTTCGAGCATCCGTGTGCCGTGCATGGCCCGCTTCACGAAGCCGAAGCGATTGGCCTTCACCAGGTTGCCCAGCTCGGTATCGATCACCAGACCCCGGGCCACCATCCGGGCATCGAACTCCATGCCCTCCACGGGCCAGCCCTCAGAAGCCAGCCGCTCCCGGGCCTGGCCGTAGACCATCTGCTCGAAGGCCGCCACCCGGTAGTCCACCAGGGTGTAGTCCATGTCGTAGCCGATGGCCCGCACGGAGCGGAGATTCAGCGTCCGGTTGCAGTAAATGCCGCGGCCGGGGGGGAGAATGCGGGGGCTGTCCAGGGTTTCCATGTCCAGGGCAGGATACCAAGGTGCGGCATCAGCGGCGTGTCGCCGCCAGAATCTGCTTGGCGTTGGTGAGGATGGCCGACACGATGGCCTTGCGCTGTTCCAGAAGATCCATCAGCTCGGGGCTCGTGGCGGTGGTGGTACGGCCATCGTCCTCGCCCATCTCCCTCAACTCCGCTGGCAGGAGGAACCTGCGGCGGGAGGCTTCCTGCTGAAGCCGCTGGATGCCATCCGCCGCCTGACGGTTCAAGGCGTCCTGCTCCTTGGATTCCCGGGCTTGTCGCAGGCGCCGAATGTCCATGTCCATCCTCAGCAGGGTCTTCTCCAGCCGGGCCAGAAAATCCTCTGCTGCAGCAGCATCGAGGTTCCGCAGATGAGAGGCGAGGGACTTCACCTTCCAGTCCACCAGCGCATCGTTGAGGGCCAGCGCGGAACCCTCCGCCGCCATGGCTTCGGACTTCCCCGACACGAGGAAGGCCAAGGCGTCGGGCGCATAGGGCTCCAGTTCGAGACGGGTCAGGCGTCCTGTGCCGGGATCCCAGACCGCTTCGCGGATGCGGGCCGCCTGGCCCCCAGGAGAAAGTACCGCGCCGATGGCGCTGGAGGCCCCTGGAAGATCGAAGGTGGCCTCTGGTTTTGAACCCCTGGTGTCAGGACCGGGAGCATCGGCCCAGAATTCGAGCTGGAGGGGGCGTCCGGAACGGGATGGGCCCACCACCGCCCACTTCCGGCCGGCCCAGTCGACGACGAGGGGCTGGTAGGTCGGGTGAGATGCGCGGAGGAGGAGGAGACGCGCAGATGCTTGTCTGAACCACGCGCCAGCCTCGACGGGGATCGGTCCATCCGGGTTGAAGGTGGCTGGCAGCTGGGCTGGCGTCTCAGCGCGCGCCACGCTCTGGACCCCGCCGGTACCTCGTTTTTCGAAGAGCCGATTCGGCAAATACACAGGGAACACGGAGGCTGCCATGTTCGACATCCGGTACTGGAACAGGAAGAGCCCCAGGGACAGGTCGGGAAGGACGGGATTGTAATGGTATTTGGCAGGGTCCTCGATGAAGTCCCCGACACCCCATGAATGACGCCGGCCGCTGCCCAGGTCGTCTCGGATGGCCGTGATCCGGGCCATGCCCTGGGTGTCTCCCGGCTCGGAGACCATCTCCAGCGACAGGCCGTGTTCATAGGGACCCAGGCCGGCCGGGCCCTCCACCCGCAGTGCCCGCCAGAGCAGGCGCCCCTGGGCATCGAAGCGCGTGGGATAGACGACGAAGCGACCAAGGTAGGTGGTGAGCATGGCCCCGGCGAGGGGCGTGCCCGGGAGCTGGGGCCCCCAGTGGGCTGGCATGGGCTCCTCACGGAGGTCATTCGCTTTCACCACAGCGGGATAGCGCGGGATGGGCGGCTTCCACCCCGCCAGGAGCGGGAGGGAGAGGCCGGCGACGAGCAGGAGGGCGGAGGTGCGGATCATGTCAGCCTCAAAGTGGAGTTACATTGGAACCCAGCCCCTTGGGCCGGGCCTGGACGGGGATCAGGTCCTCGGGTTTCACGCCCAACTGGGCGGCGATCTGGGCGCGGGAGACCTGGAGGTCGCGGATCATGGCCTCGAGGGGTCTCTTGAGGGCCTTCTGCTTCTGGAGGATCAGCGACACATCGCCCTGGCGTTCCAGGATGGCGCCCCAGCCATCCAGCTCCGCGGCCAGGTCCACGCTGGTGCCGATGATGGTCTTGCCCAGATTCCAAGTCGTGCTCACGGGCTTGAAGACCGGCGAGACGTTCTGAACGTTGGAAGCGATGAAGTCAACATGCTCCATGAGGGTGTGTTTGGCCTTGGGCCAATCCAGGGCCTGCCCCGCGGCATCGTAGCGATCCCCCAGGGTGGTCGTGAACTCGGTGTAGTCGTTGAGGTGCGAGCAGGCCTGGACGAGCCTGTTGAAGGTTTTTGGATTCTTCTTGAGGCGGGCCAGCCAAGCGCTGTTTCGTTCCGGAATGATGATGTCAGTGAGCAGGCTTGTGCCCCGCTCCATGCAGGCCTGGGTTGCCTGATCGATTCTCCAGCCCCAGAACTCCATGTCCCGCTGGATGGCGCGGCCCTCGGAGCCGAGGCTGGCGGCCTGGCGCTTGAGCCGTTCCAGTTGGGCTTCCAGTTCGTAGAAGCGCTGACCCAGCACGCGCAGATCCTTGTTTTCCGCCATCATCCTCTTGAGCCTGGCCTGGGCGGCCTCCCGGCGCTTCAGCAGATCGTCCGCCGAAATGGGCTTGGTGCGCTTGGTGCCATTGGCCTCCCGGAGGAGGCTGGGCGTAAAGGTCTGGCTCTGGCTCAGGTCCACCACGGGTGCAGGATCGCTGAGGGCCCCGGCCAGGCCACCCCCGGCGGCGGAATCGAAGCCGTCCGAAAGGGACGCCCGAAGGCCCTCCAGGCTTTCCTTGTTCTGGGATGTGCGTTCCTGTCGCTGGTGGTCAATGAGCCCATTCATGCGGGTGGCATAACTGTTCGTCCAGGCTTGCAACTCGGCTTGCTCCCGCTGAAGCGCGGCCTGCCGCTCTGCCTCGATGCGGGCGAGCTCGGCGGGACTGGGGCCCGTTGGGGACGTGGGCGTCAGGGCCTGGCTCAGGAGGTCGCCGAAGATGCCCACAAGCAGCGTGGCGTTCCGGCCACTGGTTGTATTGATCCACGGGACTGGTTTCAGCTTCGGGATGACGGTCTTTTTGACCTGGAAGGAGGTTCCGACCTTGCTCCGATCCACCTTGGCGTTGCTGATCGCCTCCAGTTGGCTGAGGGCGCCCCCACTCTGGCTGCTCTGGGGTTTGGGTGGGGGTGCTTCATTGTGGAGGCCGATCTGGGCCCGGAGAAGGGTCGAGACGGAGACGACAAGGATCGAGATGGCTGGTCGGCGCATGGATCACCTCCGCAAGTTGGCCAGTGACTGTTTGGCGCTGCCGAGGATGGCCATGAGGATGGCCTTGCGCTGCTCCAGCAGATCCGCGAGACGTTCACTTTCCGTGGCCGGAGTTGCCTGCACTTGGGTAGCAGGCTGCCCGGTCTTGGCGGCGAGTTCCGCCTGGGCTTGGTGCTCGGCTTCGGCGCGGGCGGCGACATCCAGGCGAGATCGGATGCCCTTCACCTCTAGGTCCAGCTTGAGGAGACCCTTTTCAAGGCGGACAACGAGGTTCCCCGTCGACTGCAGGTCCTGGGAGAGCAATTCTCCGGGCAGGGTCAGGGTCTTCCACTCGACCAGCGTATCATTGCAGAACTCCTCGATGGATTCCCCCTGGGAGGAACGTGCAGGCGGCATTTGAGCACTAGGTCGAGCACCACTGAGAAGGGACTCGACATTCGGCTTCCAGGGATCGAGACGAAGGTCCGTCAGGCCTTCCGAGGCGCCATCCACCCGAATGGAGCGGATAAAGAAGAACTGGCCGTTCACCCCGAGAATCTGGCCTGCTGCAAAGCCCCCAGGGGGTTCGATCCAGAGCCCTTCCGGACGGAGGCCGCCGGACTTCTCCGGCGGGGCATCGAGCCAACATTCCAGGGACGGGAGCATCCCACCGGGAACACGGGCATAAGCAAGGCCTCTTACAAAATTCGCCTGTCGCTTGCCAGGCGAATCGGGAAGCTCCAGCGTCACAGAATGGAAGCGGGGAAGCTCGCTGCGGGTCTTGAGAAGTGCGCGGATAGTCGGATCCCAGATGGCGTCAGAGCGCAGAATTCTGCTCTCGTCGTCGGTGATGAGCTCCAGCCAGCCGTCGGCGGGGTCAGCTGGCGGAACGCGTCGCTCGGCCTTGATGCGGTAGGTGTGCTTTGTCGGCCTGCCGATCATATGGAATTCGAGGGCCGTCACCTCGCATTCAGGTGCGGAGGTCATTGCGTAGGCCAATAAGGGGACCTGCCAATTGAAGTTCGAGCCATTCACGGAAGTCAGGATCATGAAACGCTTGAATCCTGCCTTCTTGGCAGGGCTTCCGTCGATGGCTGAGGCCATGATTGGTGGGAAATTTTCCTTGAAATCGGTGGGTCGCGGCTCCCATGGACGGATTTGAATGCCCACATAGTAGGGGCCGTAGCCCACCGGCCCCTGAATTCGCAGGATGCGTGGCCCCGCACCCTTTTCCAGATCGAACCGGAGCGAGGTGAACAGGTATTTGCCCGCAGGCAGGGTGGCCACAACGCCGTAATTTGGCTTGCCTGGTGCCTTGGCTGCCAGATTTGGGTGGGCGGCTTGGAGGCCCAGGGAAGGACTTTCCAAGGCCGCCGGCGGGGTAACGGGTGGGGCGGCAGGAGTGGTCTGGAGGAGGGCAAACAGGAAGGCTGCGAACACGGTCATCTCCTCAGGGTGGGCAGGGACTGCTTGGCGCTTCCCAGGAAGGCCATGAGGATGGCCTTGCGCTGGTCCAGTAGATCCGCGAGACGTTCGCTTTCCGTGGTCGGAGTTGCCTGCACTTGGGGCGCGGGCTGCCGGGTCTTGGCGGCGAGTTCCGCCTGGGCCTTGCGCTCGGTCTCGGCGCGGGCAGCGACGTCCAGGCGTGCGCGGATGCCCTTGGCCTCGAGATCGAGCGCGAGGACGCCCTTCTCGACCCGGATCACGAGGTCCTCCGCCGGTCCGAGATTCTGCGCGGCCAGGAGGCCCGGCAGGGTGCGCGTCTTCCATTCCACCAGGGACTCGTTGGCCAGCAGTTCGATGGACTCCTGGAGGGGAGGGGCGTTCAGCCCGCCCAGGTCCTTCGCCAGGGTGGCACCGCCCAATAGCGCGGTTATGTCTGGCTCCCAGGGACGGAGCTCCAGGCGGTCGAGGCGCCCGGTCACCGGATCCTGGCCGCTGCCAAGGATCCGGTACCAGTGATCCTCAATCCGAATGGCCCTGCCAGGCCGGAGGCCATCCGGGGGCTCAGGCCAGAGGTCGACGAGCCCTGTGTCCCAACTGCCGGTGAGTGGATCCTCCTGCCAGAACTCGAGCATCAGGGAGGAGTCCGGGGACGGCTCTCCAGGGTTGCGAACCACCCAGATCCTGCGGCCAGCCAAATCGAGTGGAAGAGGTACGAATCGCGCCTGCTGTGACCGCAGGATGAGCAGATCCCGCCAGGTCTGCCTGCCGTTCAACCATTCCTGGGTCTCACTGTTGGCCTGGACGGGTTCTAGGGTCCCATCACCGGGGCCCACGGGCCCGTCCAGCTTGCGCATGGTGATCCGGAACGTCTTCCGCGACGGGCCTCCGAATATCGGCAATTTCGCTGCGTCTACGTTGATGACGGGGGTGTTGGAGATGTGGAAGATGAGGGCTCCCAGATCCCATCCGAAGTTGCTCCCATCGATGCGTTCAATGACCCAGCGCCCTTCCAGGCCGGCCTCCTTCGCCGGGAGGCCGTCCTGGGCACTCGTGATGGCGAAATAGTTGGCATACCAGATCGGATGGAGGGCGTTGTTCGGGGCTTGTTGTTGCGGATGGAACTGCAGCTGGACCCCGAGCCGGTAGGGCCCCATGCCCGCCGGCCCGAGAAACCGGTAGAGCTGCGCCTGCACCTTGTGGGTGACGGGATGGAATCGGAGGTTGGTGAGCAGGATCTTGCCCGAGCGGGTCGTGGTCTGGAGGCCGTAATCCGGAGCGCCTGGTGCCTTGGCTGCCAGGGCCGGCGCGGAGGGCTCGTACACGCGGGCGACTGACTGCGAGGGGGGAAGTTGGGCCTGCAGCAGGCCCAGGAGGAGCGCAGCGATCAGCATGGTGCCTCCGGCACGGCGGATGGGTCGGCTGGAAAGAGGAGTGCCCCCATGGTAGTCCCGCGCCAGTCGAACATGATCACAAGGTCATCGTTTCTTCTATGCGATGCTGAAGGCCTCCTTCGGAGGGTTTGTGCGCCTTTTTTGCCTCGTCCCAGCCACCGCCCTGCTGCTTGCGTTGCCTCTGAGGGCCGCGGAGAAGCGGGCCTTTCACATCGAGGATCTCTACCGATTGAAGGGTGTGCAGCACCTGGCCTTGAGTCCGGACGGATCGAAGCTCGCCTTTGAGGTGTCCAGCCAGGACCTGAAGGCCGCCACGCGGAACACGCAGATTTGGCTGCTCGACACAACTACGGGCACCACGAAGCAGCTCACCTTCTCGGGCAAGGCGGACACGGCGCCCCAGTGGTCGAAGGATGGGAAGACGCTCTACTTCCTCTCCAGCCGCGCAGAGGGCAGCCAGCTCTGGGCGCTCGATTTGGCGGGTGGCGAAGCCCGCAAAGTGACTGCCTTCGAGGCCGGTGTCGGATCGCCCAAGCTGATGCCGGGCGGGAACCAGGTGGTGTTCCAGGCCACGGTCTTCCCCGAAGCCATGGCCGACGGGGCGAAGCAGAAGGACCTGGCGGACAAGCTGGAGAAGGGGCCCGTGCAGGCGCATCTGGCGGACACGCTGCTCTACCGCCACTGGACCGAGTGGCGCGACTTCCAATACAGCCACCTCTTCACCGCCACCTTCGGAGGCAAGGTGGAGGCGCTCACCTCCGGGAAGCAGGACTACCCGGCGGATGCCACGACGCCGAGCTCCCAGAGTTTCGACCTCAGCCCGGATGGCAAGGAAATCTGCGTCGTCACCAACATGGATCCCGTGCCGGCCCGCTCGACCAACCAGGATCTCTTCCTGATCTCGCTGGATGGCGACCGCACGCCCCGCCGCATCACCGACAACCCGGCTTACGACGGTGACCCCAAATACTCACCGGACGGCCGCTACCTCGCTTACAAGTTCCAGACCCGTCCTGCCGTGGAGTCCGACCGCTTCCGCCTCGCGGTCTACGATCGCCAGACGAAGGCGCGCAAGGTCCTGACCGAAGCCATCGACAATTGGGTGGACAGCTTCCAGTGGTCCGAGGACGGCAAGACCCTCTGGTTCACGGTGCAGGAGAAGGGCCGCTGGCCGCTCTTCCGCGTGGAGGTCGCCACCGGGAAGACCACCCGCATGCTCGACGGCCAGAGCATCCGCGAATTCCAGGTGAGCCCCGACCAGAAGGCCGTCTACCTCAGCAAGACCCGCGTGGGCGAGCCCGTGGAGGTCTGGCGCTACACCTTCGAGGGGAAGGAGCTGAAGCGCCTCACCGACTTCAACCAGGCGGTGGCCGATGAGGTGGACATCCGCCCGGCGGAGGAGTTCACCGTGAAGGGCGCCGACGGCAAGGATATCCAGGTGTTCCTGGTGAAGCCCCACGGCTTCGATCCTGCGAAGAAGTACCCGCTCATCCTCAACGTCCACGGCGGCCCGCAGATGATGTGGTCCGACACGCTGCGTGGCGACTGGCAGGTCTACCCTGGCGCGGGCTACATCGTGGCCTTTCCGAACCCGCATGGCTCCACGGGCTTCGGCCAGGCCTTCACGGACGCCATCAGCGGTGACTGGGACGGCAAGGTGCAGACGGACATCGCGAAGGTGGCCGATCACCTCGCGGCGCTGCCCTACGTGGACAAGGACCGCATGGGTGCCATGGGCTGGAGCTGGGGCGGCTACGCCATGATGTGGCTGGAAGGCCACACCACGCGCTTCAAAGCCATCGCCGCCATGATGGGCGTCTACGATCTGCGCGCCATGCACGGCGCCACCGAGGAACTGTGGTTCCCAGAGCATGACCTCACGGGCACGCCCTGGGACCAGGCCGCCGCCTACGAGCGCATGAACCCCAGCAGCCACGTGAAGGCCTTCAAGACGCCCTGCCTCGTCATCACCGGTGAGCGCGACTACCGCGTGCCTTACACCCAGAGCCTGGAGTTCTTCACAGACCTCCAGGAGATGGGCGTGCCCAGCCGCCTCATCGTCTTCAAGAACGACGGTCACTGGCCCGACAACCTGAGGTCCATGCCCGTCTACTACAACGCCCACCTCGAGTGGTTCCAGAAGTACCTGGGCGGCGCCGCCGCTCCCTGGAAGACCGAGGACTTGGTGCGGAACCTGGCGTTCGGCTCCGCCGGGAAGTAGCATCAGGTCAGCCCCCAGGAGATCCCATGCGTCGATCGGCCGCGCCTGCCCTGATGCTCGCCTTCCTCTTGGCCTGCGCCGAGAAGGAGGCGCCGACTCCCGCCGCGGCTCCGACTCCGGCCACGACCCCGGCCGCTGGCGCACCCGCCGCCCAGCCCTCGGCCCAGCCGGCCCCTGCCGGGACGAAGGCAGAGCCAACGGCCCCTACTCCCAAGACCACCGAGACGGCCCCCAAACCGGCCGCGCCCACGCCCGCCGCCACGCCCACTCCAGCGCCTGCGCCCGTGGCCGCGCCGGTCCCCGTGCCTGCTCCCGCGCCCGCCGCGTCCCCGGCACCCACCCCCAAGCCGGCACCCACGGCCGCTGCGGGGCCCATGCCCTCCCTGGCCAGCAACGGCCACGCGGCGGTGGGCGCAGGCGCCTGCAGGATGTGCCACCGCCTCCAGCATGATTCCTGGTCGGCCACGGCCCATGCCAAGAAGGGCCTCGACTGCGAGGCCTGCCACGGCAACGGCGCCGACTACAAGGCCATGTCCGTCATGAAGAACCTGGCGGCCGCCAAGGCCGCAGGCCTGGTCCTGCCCACCCTGGACTTCTGCCGGAAGTGCCACGGCGCCAAGGCTGACGCGGCCCTTCTGCCCCGGGCGCACGCGCACAAGGCCTAGCGGATCTCACAAGCCTTCCTATTTCTTCTTCTTGGCCGGAGTGAGGGCAGCCGGCGCCACGGGCGCGGCCAAGCGGCCGGACAATTCCGAACCTCGAGAAGTGGCCCCATGCACGACGGGGGGTTTGGCTTTCTTGGGTTTCTTGTCGTTGGACATGCATCCTCTTTTCGGAGCCCCGGGCAAGTCGAGCCGGAACCCGTCGCGAGGATGGGCGCAATGGCTGGAATCCATTGAATTATTTTCGTCAGGGTTTCGCGCCCTTCAGCTTCCAGTAGCTCCCAGCTCCGGCCACATGCTGCTCCAGGCCACGGCGGGCGGCGCGGAGACCGTCCTGGAGTACCCGGCGGATGTCGCTGATCACCGGCGGAGCCGTGGCGAAGTACGAGTGTTCCAGGAAGCTGGTGTCCAGTCCCGAGGCGTCGATGGTCTCGATGCCCGGCACCACCACGATGCCTTCGGCGGTGTCGCCGGCTCGCGGGTAGCCATGGACCTTCTTGGAGGCCAGCAGGGCGTTGTCGCCATCCGAGGCGTAGAGGGTAATGCGCTTGCACCCGGCGGCGAGGGCAGGGGCGATGTCCCGCTTGAAGATCTCCGCGTCGATGTCTGGGGCGGTGAGGATGATCTCCTTGAAGCGCCCTTTGAGCTTCGGCTGTTCCGTGAAAAGTTGGCGCAGGGCCCCGGTGAGGGCGCGGTTCCCCATGGAGTGCGCGATGAGGTAGATATCCTTCACGCCGCTCTTCTGGGCGAAGTCCATCAGGAACCGCTTCAGGTTCGCTTCGCTCCACTGCACGTTGTTCTCGTCCGTGGTGTAGCCCTGGAGGGTGCCCTGGGAGGGCCAGCTGTAGAACACGGGCACACCGCGGTAGTCCAGGTCATAGGTGATCTGGGCCGTGCGCCGGGCCGCATCGTTGAAGGACACGTTGTAGCCGTGGACGAACACGAAGCTGGAACCGGAGGAACCCTGCGCCTGGACCTTGGCCTTTACGCGGTTCAGGAAGCCCATCCGGGTGTGCGGGGTCCAGTCCAGGATGGTCATGTGCTTGCGGGGATCCTCGCGGAACTCCAGCCGCCAGATGGATGGAGCTTCGATCTCGCCGGTCTTGTGGCCGTGCGGGACGCTGACCGTCACCTCGCCGTAGGCGATCCGCTCTCCTCGGCCGCCGCCGAAGGTTCCGGTGCGGGGGTCCAGCTTCCGATCGGTACCGAACATCACTGACACGCGGGCATAGGCCTGATCGCGCTCCACATTGGGGTTGGCCCCCACGGGCGCGGGGCGCGGCGGCGGTAGGGGCGGGCGAGTGGAAGCCTCTCGTCGAGGCAGGTCGGCCCTTTCCTCCATCCGGTGCGCATCGCGTTCCCGGGGTGCATCCAGGTTGATCGGCGGTCGTGGGGACGGGGCCGGCGCGGGAGGCGCGGACGCCTCGGGCGCGGGCGGAGGTGGTGGTGGCGCCGGGTGGACCACCGGGGGGCGGGTGGAGCAGGCCACCAGAAGCCCCGCGACCACCGCAGGCCATAGGCTTTGGAAGGGCATCACTCGGTGCTGGGGAATGGGCATGGCACCCTCGACGTGGGACGCTCTGACAGCGGGGCAGGGAACTCCGGACTTTCTCGGGATGACCGGATTCTACGACCTGGGCGCCCTTGGCGAGCGTTTCTCCTTCAATCCCATGGGGACATGGTGTTCGTGAACCAACCCGGCTCAGGGTCGCTGGCTGGCGGTGGCCGCGCCGGAGGTTCGGGCGGCCACCCACTTGTCGATGGCTTGGCGGACGGCCGGCATGGCCTGTTGGGCGGCCACGATGCCGGCCTCCATGCAGCGCTTCTTCTGGGTGAAGTCCAGGGTGCCCACGTCGCCGATGGCCGGCGAGATCAGCACGTCCGCATCCTTCTTCGAGTGCTCCACGTTGAGGGCGAACATGATGTTGGTGGCCTGAAGGCTCACGCCCAGCAGGTTGGTGATGTCCGTGTTGCCCACGTTGGCGCTGATGTCCACGGCGATGACGAGGTCGGCGCCCTTGGCCCGGGCCACGGAGATGGGGATGTTGTCCACCACACCGCCGTCCACCAGGATCTTGCCCATGTGCTGCACGGGCTGGAACACGCCGGGAATCGCCGAGCTGGCGCGCACGGCGCGGGCCACGGAGCCTCGGTCCAGCACCACCTCCTGGCCCCAGTTGAGATCCGTGGCCACGGCCGCGAAGGGGATCTTCAGCTGCTCGATGTTGGCGGGTTTGATGTGCTTCTTGACCCAGGCCTCGAGCTTGTCGCCCTTGGCGAAGCCCATGCCCGCCACGGTGGAGAGGACGCCGAAATCGAAGAGGTCGTCCTTCTGCAGCTGGAAGGCGGTCCACTCCAGGTCGAAGCTGTTGCGGTCGGCGGCGTAGATGGCACCGATGAGGCTGCCCACGCTGGTTCCGACCACGAGATCGACGGGGATCTTCTCCTGCTCCAGGGTGCGGATGACGCCGATGTGCGCGAAGCCCCGCGCGGCGCCCCCGCCTAGGACGAGCGCGATCTTCGGCTTGGGCGGCGGGCCCTGGGGCTTCGGTGGGGCCACCACGACGGGTGGCGGCACCACCACGGCCGGCGGCTGGCAGGCCAGCAACAGGGTGAGGCCGAGCAGGGCGCCGACCTGAGTCATCCGGGTTGTAAACGTGCGGATCATGCTCCGAGAATACCCGAGGCCTTGGAAGCTGCCTGCCTCGTAAGTTGATGGTATGGTCATGAACGACCTTCCAGGAGTCCCCATGCGCACCGCTTCCGTTCTGGCTGCCCTCATGTCCCTGCCTGCCCTCGCCACCGACCCAGTCACGGCCACCAATCCCTTCTTCGCGGAATGGAAGACTCCCTTCGGCGTGCCCCCCTTTGCCGAGATCAGGGAAGACCACTTCCTGCCGGCTTTCCGCGAGGGCATGGTCCGCCAGAAGGCTGAGGTGGCCATCATCGCGGATGCGAAGGAGGCCCCCACCTTCGCCAACACCATCGTGGCGCTGGATCTGTCGGGCCAGTTCATGGACCGGGTGGGTTCGGTGTTCTTCAACCTCACGGGGGCGGAAACCAACCCGAAGCTGCAGGCGGTGAATCGCGAGGTCATGCCGCTGCTCGCCGCCCATCGCGATGACATCCAGCTGAACGCGAAACTCTACGGGCGCGTGAAGGCCGTGTGGGAGGGCCGGGCCGCTCTGAAGCTGGATCCCGATCAGGCCCGGCTGCTGGAACGCACCTACAAGGGCTTCGTCCGGGCTGGCGCGGCGCTGACGCCCGACCAGCAGGTCCGCATGCGCGCCCTCAACGCCGAGCTGTCCAAGCTGGGCGTCGACTTTGGCGATCGCCTGCTCAAGGCCACCAAGGCTTTCCAGCTGGTGGTGGAGAAGCCTGAAGATCTGGCGGGCCTGCCCGAGGGCACCCGCATGGCAGCGGCTGCCGCCGCGAAGAAGGCCGGCAAGGATGGCCAATGGCTGTTCACCTTGGACGGCCCCAGCATCTGGCCCTTCCTGGAGTACGCCCAGAACCGCGAGTTGCGGAAGCGCCTGCTCACGGGCTATCTGGAGCGCTGCAACCAGGGCGGCGACACCGATACCAATGCCATCGTGGCCAAGGTAGCGGCGCTGCGCGTCGAGAAGGCGCAGCTGCTGGGCTACAAGACCTGGGCGGCATTCGTGCTCGAAGAGAACATGGCCAAGGATCCCAAAGGCGTCTACGGCCTGCTGGACCAGATCTGGAAACCCGCGCTGGAGGTCGCCAAGCTGGAACGCGCTGATCTGCAGGCCATGATGGCGAAGGATCTCCCGGGCCAGAAGCTTGAGCCCTGGGACTGGCGCTACTACGCCGAGAAGGTGAAGCAGGCCAAGTACGACTTCGACGAGGAATCGGTGAAGCCCTACTTCGCCATCGACCAGGTGCGTCAGGGCGCCTTCACCGTGGCCGGGAAGCTCTACGGCATCGCCTTCACGGAGCTGAAGGACATGCCCGTCTACCAGAAGGACGTGCGCTGCTTCGAGGTGAAGGAGAAGGATGGCCGACACCTGGGCCTCATCTACGTGGACTACCATCCACGGCCCGGCAAGCGCGGCGGCGCCTGGATGAGCAACTACCGGCAGGCCTGGATCCAGGACGGGAAGCCGATGGATCCCGTGGTGGTGAACGTCTGCAACTTCACGGCTCCGGCGGGCGATCGCCCCGCGCTGCTGACCTCGGACGAGGTGCGGACCCTCTTCCACGAGTTCGGCCACGGCCTCCACGGCCTATTCTACGCGGGCCGGTATCGGGGTACGGCCGGCACGCCCCGGGACTTCGTGGAGCTGCCCAGCCAGGTCATGGAGAACTGGTCCATGGAGCCCGAAGTGCTGAAGCTCTACGCCAGGCACTACAAGACCGGCGAGGTCATCCCCGATGCCCTGGTGGCGAAGATGAAGAAGGCCGGGAAGTTCGGTCAGGGCTTCGCCACCGTGGAATACATGGCGGCCTCCCTGCTGGACATGGACTGGCACACGCTCACCACCACCAAGCCCCAGGACACGGCCGCCTTCGAGAAGGCTTCGCTCGCCAAGTGGGGCCTCATCGCCGAGATCCCGCCCCGCTACCGCAGCCCCTACTTCAACCACATCATGGGCGGTTATGCAGCGGGGTACTACAGCTACATCTGGAGCGCCGTGCTGGACAGCGACGCCTTCCAGGCCTTCAAGGAAAAGGGGAACCTCTTCGATCCCGCCACGGCGGCCAAGTTCCGCACCGAGGTGCTCTCCAAGGGCGGCACGATCGATCCGGCGCAGCTCTACCGAAACTTCCGGGGGCGGGATCCCAAGGTGGGGCCCCTGCTGGAGAAGCGCGGGCTGAAGTAGGGTTTATCTGGGAATTCCGGGGCCCGAAAAGAGGAACACAGAGGACACTGAGCGCCACAGAATGCACAGAGCAAAGCATTGGCCACATGGACCTTTGCGGAAGCTTTGGAATGGGTCGTGGCCCTCACTGCGTCCCCCCCAGGAGACAGCCGCGCTTTCGGAACGATCACCCGCCTTATTCCGTGCCCAAGGCTTAGTTCCGTGGCTTCCGTGACCAGCAGGAACACGAAGGATTGACGGGTTCCTTCAATGGAACCTCCGTAAGCAATTCTCTGTGTCTTCTGTGTACTTCTGTGTTCCTGCTCTCCCGAAATCCCAAGAGAGTCTGAAGTTGTTCGCGAACGCCTCAGTACTTGCCCACGAGTTCGGCCCAGCGCCCCTGGGCCTTCAGGATCCGTTCGGCCACGGCCCGCAGCACGCCTCGACCTCCTGGGGCGGGCACGGTCCAGTGGCAGACGGCTCGCACCTCATCCGCCGCATCGGAGGGGCAGCAGGCCAGGCCCACCCGGCGCAGCAGGGGCAGGTCTGGCAGGTCGTCGCCCAGGTGGGCCACCTGGTCGTAGGTCAGGCCGTACTTGGCGCAAAGCTGGTCCAGCACCGGGAGCTTGTCCAGGTGGCCGACGAAGCAGTCCTCCACGCCCAGGTCCCGGGCGCGGTTCACGGTAGCCCCGGCGTCCAGTCCGGAGATAAAGGCCACGGGGATGCCGGCTCGCTGGAGCCACTTGATGGCGGCCCCGTCCCGCACATGAAAGGCTTTGGTGTGGCCAGGCTCCGCGCCGTAGCGCAGGGCCCCAGTGGTGAGGACCCCGTCGATGTCAGTGCAGAGCAGGCGGATCTTGGCGGCACGCAGGTCCAGGTCGTCCACGGGAATCTCCAGGACCAGCCTACCCCGGAGAATGATGCCGGTCACGATCCGGCCGGGAAGCCGCCAGGAAACAGGAATGTGACCTTGTCGAATGAGCCGATGGGTATAGAGTTTTTGGGGGCTGGTCAATTTCCGGTTGACATGGTTCTGAACGGGATGATCATAGTCGCATGGAGTTGAATCAGTGAATCACCAGCTCAGCAACCCGATGATCGACGAAGTGAGCGGCCTCTTCAGTGCGCTCGGTGATGCCTCCAGGCTGAAGATCCTGCGCTCCCTCCTGGATAGCAAAGGACCCCTGAGCCAGGGCGCCGTTGCGGAAGCCTCCGGCCTGTCCCAGGCCAATGCCTCCAAGCATCTGGCCTGCCTGGTGCGGGTCGGGCTTGTGGCGCGTGAGCCCGAAGGCAATGCCGTCTACTTCACCCCGGTGATGCCCCTGGTGGGCGAACTTTGCGACCTGGTCTGCGGCCATGTGAGCGATCGCGCAAAGATGACCTACAAGGCCCTTAAATGAATGAATGCTTGTATATGTAGTTGCTTTTTTTTGCCTAGGAGTATTCCTTTATGAACATTAAAGCCATCACAGGATTGAGCTTGGTGCTGCTTTCTGGGGGAAGTCTTCTCGCGCAAGATGGCCTGACTCTGGCTGAAAGCATCCGGAAAGCCTGGACAGACCAGGCGGGCCTCCGGGCCGGCCAGGCCATGGTGGAATCCCGCCAAGCGGAGGCGGAGGGGTTCCGGGACCTGCGGTTGCCCAGCCTCACTTTGCAGGCCCAGGGCGTCCGTACCAACGAGCCGATGATGGCCTTCGGCATCAAGCTGAACCAGGCGCGCATCGGCGCGGCGGACTTCAATCCGCAGTCGCTGAACCACCCGGATCCCATCGGCGCCTATGGGGGCTCCGCGGTCATCCAACAGCCGCTCTATGCTGGCGGGCGGATCACCGCCGCCCGCCGGGCCGGCGACTACATGGCCCAGGCCGAGGTCGCCAGCCAGGAGCGTCGGAAGCAGGAGACCGCCCAGGCCGTGGTGGAGGCCTACTTCGGCACCCAGGTGGCCGAGCAGGCCCTCAAGTGGGTGGAGGATTCCAGGACCTGGATCCAGGGCATGGAGGACTTCGTGGGCGCCCGCGTACAGCAGGGCCTGATGCTGGAATCGGAGCTCCAGCGCCTGAAGGCCTTCCACGCGCAGATCGACGCCCAAAAGGCCGACGTCACCAAGCAGATGCGCTCCGCCCGCTCCGGTCTGGGCCTGCTCACCGGCACCGGCCCGGTGGAAGGCCCCCTCGCCACGCCACTCGAACCCACGGAGCCCATGGCGGCCCCAGCGCCTGGCCAGCGGGGTGATCTGCTGGCCGCAGACCTCCAGGCCAAAGCCGCCGGAGAAGGCGCCAAGGCCGCCAGCGGCAGCCTCCGCCCCGAAGTGGGCCTGGAGCTGGGGGCGGGCACCCTTCACCATTCCTGGTCCGAAAAAGGCAATTGGACCTGGGCTGGCGTGGGCCTGAAGTGGAAGGTGTTCTCCGCGCCGGACCGGGCCAAGGCGAGGGCCGCCCGCGCCCAGGAAAACGCCGCCCGCGAGATGCGGACCTTCAAGCAGCAGCAGGCCGAACACGAAGTCCGCGTGGCGAAGGAATCCGTCCTCGCCGCCCAGGCGCGCTATGCCGCGGCGAAGGAATCGCTCGTGGCCGCCGAGGAATCCAAGCGTCTTCGGGAGGCCCGCCACAAGGAGGGCCTCGCGCCCCTCATCGAGGTGCTCGATGCGGAAGCCGCCGTCCAGGGCGCTCACACCCTCATTCTCCAGAGCCTGTTCGAGCTTCGCGTGAGCCGTGCCAGCCTCGATCTGGCCAGCGGCAATCCCATTGAAGGAGTCAAGCCATGAAGACCCTGTTTCCCGCCCTGGCCCTGTCCGGCGCACTCCTCGGGACCCTGGCCTGCGGCCACCAGGAGGCACGCCCGGTCGCGAAGGATCTGCCGAAGGTGGCGGTCTCCCTGGTGGGTCAAGGCGCGCCTGTGGGCGGCGCCTGGGTGGCTGCCACGCTCCAGTCCACGCGCACGGCCATGATGTCCACGCGCATGGCCGCCCAAGTGAAACGCATCCATGTGCAGGAGGGCCAGCGCGTGGCCGCCGGAACCCTGATGCTGTCCCTGGGGGATGAGGATCTGCAGGGCCAGTTGAAGGCCGCGCAGACAGGCCTGGCCACCGTCGAGGCCTACCATCGCCGTATCCAGGCCCTCCAGGCCCAGAAGGCCAGCACCGCCGTGGAACTGGAGCAGGTGGAGGCCCAGGTGGCCCAGGCCCAGGCCGGCGTCTCCTCCCTCAAGGCCAACATCGCCTATACCCAGATCCGCGCGCCGTTCTCCGGTGTGGTGCAATCCCGCAAGGTGAACGAAGGCGACTTCGTCGGGCCGGGCATGCCCCTGCTGGAACTGGTGGGCGACGGCGAACAGGAACTGGTCGCGACCGTGTCAGAGGATGAGGCCAAGGGCCTCAAGACGGGCACGAAGGTAACGTTCGAAGCCGAGGGGACCGAGGGGCAGGCCCAGATCACGGGTCTGGCGCCCGGCGGCGACCCGTACAGTCATAAAGGCACCCTGCGCGCCAAGGTGCTCAAGCCCAAGGGCCTGCGTCAGGGCTCCTTCGCGCGCATCCTGGTGCCCGGCCTGACAGCCCCCCAGGGCCTCTCCGTGCCCCGCAGCGCCCTGGTGCAGCGCGGTGAACTCACCGGCGTGTTCGTCGCCAAGGACGGCCACGCCGAGCTCCGCTGGCTTTCCCTGGGGGAAGGGGAGGGGAGCTTCCTGCCCGTGCGGTCCGGTCTGAAGGACGGCGAGAAGGTCATCGACAACCCCGGCGCGCTCCAGGATGGCCAGCCCATCGATATCTCCAGCGGGGTGAGCCATGGCAAGTGAACTCCGGCTAGGCTTGGCCGGGAAGCTGGCCAAGGGATTCCTCCGCAGCAAGCTGACCCCCCTCATCGTCCTCGCCTCGCTGATGCTGGGTGTCCTTGCCGTGGTGCTGACGCCCCGCGAAGAAGAGCCCCAGATCATCGTGCCGATGGTCGATCTCTACATTCCCTATCCCGGGGCCAGCCCGCAGGAAATCGAAAGCCAGGTCACCAACCCCATGGAACGCCGTCTCTGGGGCATTCCCGGCGTCGAGTACCTCTACAGCATGAGCCGACCAGGCATGGCGCTCATCACCGTGCGGTTCAAGGTCAATGAACCCCAGGAGCCCAGCCTGGTGAAGATCTACCAGGAACTGGCGGCCAATCCCCAGATGCTGCCGCCTGGGGCTATGAAACCCATCATCAAGCTGCAGACCATCGATGACGTGCCTTTCCTCGTGCTCACCCTGCACGGTGAAGGGGAGGGCGCCGCCCAGACGCCCGGCCAGCTCCGCAAGATGGGTGATGTCCTGGCCCGGGAATTGTCAGACGTGCCCAGCACGGCCCAGGTGAAAGTCGTGGGCGGAGCCCGCCGCATGGTCCGCATCGAACCGGATCCCGACCGCCTGCGGGCCATCAACATGTCCATCGGCGAACTCCAACCGGCCCTCCAGGCCGCCGAGGGCCAGCTGCCCGCGGGCGCCCTGGTGAACCATGGCAAACGCACAGAACTTGAGGCCACTGGCTTCGTGCTGCAGGCTTCGGAATTGCGCCGCCTTGTCGTGGGCGTCCGGAACATGCGGCCCGTCTATCTGGCGGATGTCGCCCGGGTGGTGGACGCGCCCGAACCCGAGCCGCCCATGGTCCTCTTCGGGGAGGCCGGTAAGCCGGGTTTCGAGCCCGCCGTGAGCATCACCCTCTCCAAGCGGGCCGGCACCAATGCCACGGCCTTGGCTGAGCAGGTGCTGGCCAAGGTGGAGGCCCTGCGCGGCAGCCTCATTCCACGCGATCTCAAGGTCACTGTCACCCGCAACTATGGGGAGACCGCTGGCGACAAATCCAACGAACTGATCGAGCATCTGCTCATCGCCACCCTCAGCGTCATCGCCCTCATCTTCCTCGCCATGGGCTGGCGCAGCGCCGTGGTGGTGGGCGTGGCCGTGCCAGTCACCCTGGCCCTCACGCTGCTGATCACGTATCTGTTCGGCTACACGCTCAACCGGGTGACGCTGTTCGCGCTCATCTTCTCCATCGGCATCCTGGTGGACGACGCCATCGTGGTGGTGGAGAACATCCACCGGCACATGCATCTCCCCGGGCTGCGGAAGAGCTTCGCCACCGTGGTGATCGAAGCCGTGGACGAGGTGGGCAATCCCACCATCCTGGCCACCTTCGCCGTCATCGCCGCCATCCTGCCCATGGCTTTCGTGCGCGGGCTCATGGGCCCCTACATGCGGCCCATCCCCGTGGGCGCCAGTGTGGCCATGATCTTCAGCCTGATCATCGCCTTCGTCATCAGCCCCTGGGCGAGTCTCATTCTGTTCAAGAAGGAGGCCCATCTCCCGGAGACCGACGAGTCGGGACTCCATCCCGCGACGCCTGACACGGCCTCGCCTGAGCCGACCCACGATTGGCAGGACAAGAACCCCGAGGTGGCGCCAGATTCGAAGCTCTCCGCGCTTTACCGCAAGGTCATCCGGGCCCTGCTGTTCAAGCCGGCGATCCGCTGGAGTTTCTTCGGCGGTGTCGTGGTGCTGCTCATCGGCGCCATGTCCCTGGTGGGTTTCGGCGTGGTGAAGGTCAAGATGCTGCCCTTCGACAACAAGTCGGAGTTCATGGTTCAGCTGGACCTTCCGGCCGGAACCCCGCGCGAGGATGCCCTTGCCGTAGGCCAGGACATCGCCCGCCGCATGCTGAAAGAGCCCACCGTCAAGGATGTGCAGGTCTACGCCGGCGAAGCTGCCCCGTTCACGTTCGTGGGCATGGTGCGGCACAGCTTCCTCCGCCAGGAGGCGGAGATGGTGGATGTCCAGGTGAACCTGGTGCCGAAGGGAGACCGCAAGGAGCAGAGCCACGAGATCGTGGTCCGGCTCCGCCCGGAGTTGGAGAAGATCACGAAGCCTGCCGGGGCCCGCATGAAGCTTGTGGAGATCCCGCCCGGACCGCCGGTCATGGATACCATCGTGGCCGAGGTCTACGGGCCCTCGGAAGCCGAACGCTCCCGTCTCGCGGGGGAGGTGCTCAAGGCTTTCCAGAGCGTGGACGGCATCGTGGACGTGGATTCCAGCCTCAACCCCACCAGTCCCAAGATCAGTCTGGTGCTGGACCGGGAGAAGGCCGCCCTATTCGGAGTGGCCCCAACCCACGTGATCCAGACGCTCTACATGGCTGGCTACGGCTACACCGCCGGCGCCTTCCATGTGCTGCGTGGGTCCAGCCAGGTGCCCGTGGTGCTGCAGCTCGCCTCCGAGAAGCGCCAGAACCTGGCCCAGATTCTCCAGCTCACCGTGCCCGGCCCGCGGGGCATGATCCCGATCAGCCAGCTGGTCACCGTGAAGGAAGGCCGCGAGGAGCCGGTCATCTTCCACAAGAACCTCATGCCCGTGGCCTACGTGTTCTCCGACCTGGCCGGCACCATCGAAAGCCCCGTCTACGCCCTGGCCGCCCTCAACAAGAAGATCGATGCCATGCAGGGCACCGGCGGCGCCAAAGTGGTCCGCCTGGGCCTGGCCCACCCCGAGAACACCGAGAACCTGATCATGAAGTGGGACGGCGAGTGGCACATCACCCTCGAAGTCTTCCGGGATCTCGGCATGGCCTTCGCCGCTGTGCTGGTGCTGATCTTCGTGCTGGTGGTGGGCTGGTTCGAGAGCTTCGAAGTCCCCTGGGTGATCCTGGTGCCGATCCCGCTCTCCCTTATCGGCATCATCCCTGCCCACGGCCTGCTGGGCGCCTTCTTCACGGCCACCAGCATGATCGGCTTCATCGCCGGCGCCGGCATCATCGTCCGCAACAGCATCATCCTCGTGGATTTCATCGAGCTGAAGCTGCGCGAGGGCATGCCTCTGGCCCTGGCGGTGGAGGAAGCAGGCGTGGTGCGGTTCCGACCCATCCTGCTCACCGCGGCGGCCGTGATTGTCGGCTCCCTGGTGATGCTGGCGGATCCCATCTTCCAGGGCCTCGCCATCAGCCTCATGGCCGGTTCCGTGGCAGCTACGCTGCTCTCGGTGCCTTCCATTCCCGTCCTGTACTACCTTATCGCCCGCCGTGGCCGCGCCGCGGAGCTTCAGCGCCAGGCCTCCACCCATACCGTAGATGAATAGGAGTCACTCATGAATGTCGATCGCATCGTCCACACCGTTGCGGGATCTTTCATCCTGCTGAGCCTCGTGCTCGCCCGTTTTCACAACCCGAACTGGATCTGGTTCACGGTCTTCGTGGGCGCCAACCTCCTGCAGAGCGGCCTCACCAACTGGTGCCTGATGTCCATGATCCTGCGCAAGCTCGGTGTGCCCGAAGGCGTCGGCGTGGGGTGTTCCCGGTGAAGGCCACCGCGCTCCGCATCGCCCTGGGCCTTGTCATCGGCGGGGCTCTGGGCTACGGCTGGCACCGCCTGGTGGGGTGCAGCACGGGCACCTGCCCGCTGACCGCCACCCCCCTTCGGGGCATCAGCTACGGCGCTGTCCTGGGCCTCATCTGGGCCCTGGCGAGGTAGGCGGCCCGGCTTTCCTGTCTTTTCCAACCCCGATTTCGGAGTTTCCATGTCCCAAGTGATTCACCTCACCACCGGCGCCTTCGAGAAGGTCGCAACCCTCGGCCAGCTGGTCCTCATCGACTTCTGGGCCCCGTGGTGCGGGCCCTGCCGCATGCAGGGCCCCATCCTCGACGAGGTCGCCAAGGCCAGCGGAGACAAAGCCGTCATCGCGAAGGTCAATGTGGACGAAGAACCCCAGCTGGCCAGCCAGTTTGGTGTCCAGAGCATCCCCACGCTCGTGATCCTCAAGGCAGGGCAGATCCAGCAACGCCTGGTCGGCGTCCAGCAGGCCCAGGTTCTGATCGCGGCTCTTCAGAAGGCAGGGGCCTGATGGCGGACTACTGGATCTACCTGATCCCGTTGGCGGCGGTGGGTTATCTGCTCTGGAGTCGGCGGTCGGCCTCGGCCACGGACGTGAAGGCCCTCCTCGAGCAGGGCGCCCAGATCGTGGATGTGCGCACCAAGGCGGAATTCCGCTCAGCTGCCCATCCGAAGGCGATCAATATTCCCGCGGACCAACTCGAGCAGCGGGCCAAGGAGCTGGATCCCGCCCGTCCGGTGCTGCTCTGCTGCGAAAGCGGCAGCCGCAGTGGCTTCGCCGCCGGCATCCTCAAGCGCAAGGGCTTCAAGAATGTCCACAACCTGGGTTCCTGGCACCGCATCCAATCCTTCTTTCCCTGATCCGGAGCATCCCATGAGCGCGCCCACCGCCCCCACGCCCGACCAGGTGCTTCAGATGATGCAGGGCAAGATGGGTGACACCCTGCCGGAGTGGCCGGGGCGGTTGAAGGAATTGGCGCCCGATCTGCTGGTATCCACGGCCCAGCTTTCCCAGGGCAGCGTTCAGCGGCCTGACAGCACGATCCCCTTGAAATACCGCCATCTGATGGCCGTAGCCGCAGCCCTGGGACGCCGCCAGGCCGGTTGCGCCCGCTCCCAGGCGCACCTGGCCATGCAGGAGGGTGCGACGGCGGAGGAGGTCCTGGACGCCGTTCGCATCGCGCGGCACCTGATGGCCGCCGGTATTCTGGACGCCGCCGCGCCGATCCTCAAGGACCTGGCCGGAACCAAATAGGGGGCCGAACATGGAAGCCAATGTCCGCTGGGAATCCGGCCTGACCTTCGAGGTGGATCAGGAAGGGCACCGGTACTATATCGATGTGCCAGGCGGGGCTGGAGCACCCACGAAGGGACCCCGACCCAAGGGGCTGGTTCTGGCCGGATTGGGCGGCTGCACCGCCATTGATGTGGTGAGCATCCTGGAGAAGATGCGGGTGAAGCTGGATGGCCTCGAAGTGCAAGTGAGCGCCGAAGCCCGCGAGGAACATCCGAAGATCTTCACGGGCATCCACGTTCGCTACGTCTTCCGGGGCAAGGACCTGCCCATGGACAAGCTGGAGCGCGCCGTGAAGCTCTCCGAGGAGACCTACTGTGGCGTGTCCGCCATGCTGCGGCCCACCGTGCCCATCACCTCGGAAATCGTCGTCGTCGGTTAGCGGGGTTATTAAAAAACGGCGGGCCCACCCCGGGCCCGCCTCCCCTACCCCTGAGCCTTGCGGACTCGACGAGCGGTCCGGTGCTGGGATTAAAAGAGAATATGACTAAATAACGATTTAAGACTATAAAAATCTATGTGATCCCCATCACTCCGCAGCTTCTCCTGTCGTGTCAACTCTTTGAGCGGGATCCTCCGCGCCCGGCATGGGATACTGGCCGCGCGCTAGGGCTCCAGAGACACCTCGAGGCATTCATTCCGGGAGAAATCATGGGGGATCCGCTTTTCTGGCACAGGCTTCAGTTCGGGTTCACGGCGACCTATCACTACCTGTTCCCGCAGCTGACCATGGGGCTGGCCCTGGTCATCGTGGTGTTGAAGGCCATGGGTCTCAAGACCGGCGAGGCCCGCTACAACGATGCAGCCCGCTTCTGGATCAAGATCTTCGGCATCAACTTCGCCGTGGGCGTGGTGACGGGCATTCCGCTGGAGTTCCAGTTCGGCACCAACTGGGCGGCCTTTTCGCGCTACTCCGGCGGCATCATCGGTCAGACCCTGGCCATGGAAGGCATGTTCGCCTTCTTCCTGGAGAGCAGCTTCCTGGGGTTGCTGGTCTGGGGCGAGAAAAAGCTCTCGCCGAAGGGCCACTTTGGCGCCGCGCTGGCGCTGTGGATCGGTAGCTGGCTGTCCGGCTACTTCATCATCGCCACCAACGCGTTCATGCAGCATCCCGTGGGTTACACCCATGCCGCCGACGGGAGCCTCCAGCTGGCCAGCTTCTGGGCCTTCCTGCTCAACCCCTGGGCGCTGGGCCAGTACGCCCACAACATGCTCGCCTCCGTGGTAACGGCTGCCTTCGTGGTGGCGGCCATCGGCGCCTACTGGACCCTCAAGGGCATCCATCCCGAACAGGCTCGGCTTAACCTGCGGGCGGGCACCCTCATGGGCCTCCTTTTCAGTGTGCTCGTGGCCTTCCCCACGGGGGACATCTCCGGCAAGCTCGTGGCCAAGTACCAACCGATCACCCTGGCGGCCATGGAGGGTCGTTTCGAGAGCGGCCCTCGCGCCAACCTCACCCTGGTGGGCCAACCCAACGTGGCCCAGCGGCGGATCGAGAATCCCATCCAGCTGCCCGCCGTGCTGAGCTTCATCGCCTATGGCAGCTTCTCCAGCAACGTGAAGGGTCTGCTTGAGTTCCCCGAGGATCAGTGGCCGCAGAACATCGAGCTGCTCTACTACAGTTTCCACATCATGGCGGGACTGGGCACGATCATGATCGCGGTGATGGGACTGGCCGCCCTGCTGCTCTGGAAGAACCGCCTCGACTCGGCGAAACCCATGCTCTGGGTGTTGATGCTGGCCTTCCCCTTCCCGTACATTGCCACGGCCGCGGGTTGGGCGGTGGCCGAGTTCGGCCGCCAGCCTTGGCTCATCTACGGTCTGTTGCGCACGCTCCAGGGCGGCTCCCCCACCGTGAACGCGGGCCAGACTGCCTTCACCACCCTCGGGTTCGCCGGCATCTTCGTGGTGCTGAGTGTCCTGTGGCTCTTCCTCATCGGCCGGGAGATCGCCCACGGCCCCGTCTCCCACGCATCAAAGGCCTAGGAGTCTGCCATGGAAATGCTCTGGTTCTGGCTCGTCTCCGTAATGGTCGCGATCTACGTGGTGATGGACGGCTTCGACTTCGGCGCCGGCATCCTGCACCTGGTTGTGGCCAAGACCAATGACGAGCGCCGCCAAGTGCTGGGTGCCATTGGTCCCTTGTGGGACGGCAACGAGGTCTGGCTGCTGGCGGGCGGTGGCTCGCTGTTCCTGGCCTTCCCCAAGGTGCTGGCCTCGGGCTTCTCGGGGTTCTACCTCGCCATCTGGCTGGTGGTCTGGTGCCTGATGCTCCGGGGCATCTCCATTGAGTTTCGCTCCCACTTGCAGGACGGCCTCTGGCGCCACTTTTGGGATGGCACCTTCGCCTTTTCCAGCGTGCTGCTCCCGATCTTGTTCGGTGCGGCCCTGGGCAATGTCCTGCGGGGTGTGCCCGTCGATGGCACTGGCTACTTCGAAATGGCGCTCTGGACGGACTTCCGGATCGGCAGCCGGCCCGGCATCCTCGACTGGTATACCGTGCTGATCGGTGTGTTCGCCCTGGTGACCGTGGCCGCCCATGGCGCGCTGTTCCTGGCGTGGAAAACCGGGGGCGCCGTGCACGAGCGCTCCCGGGCCGTCGCCTTGAAACTCTGGGGCGCGGTGCTGGTGCTCTGGATGGTGGCAAGCTACGCCACCGCCATGGTCAACCCCGGCATCTTCCACCGCCTGCCTCAGGCACCGCTGGGCTGGGTGGCCTCCATGATCTTCCTCGCGGGTCTGAGCCTGGTGTTCGTGGGTCTCAAGCGGGAACGGTTCCTGCTGGCCTTCCTGGGTTCCGGGGCCTTCATCCTCGGTCTCCTCGCCGCCAGCGCGGCCTGCCTCTATCCCGTGATGCTGAAGTCCACCCTGGACCCGCAGTTCGATCTGACGGCCCTCAACGCCAGCGTGGGCGATCATGGCCTGCGGACAGGCCTGGCATGGTGGCTCATCGGGTTTCCCATCGCCATCGGCTACCTGGCCTTCCTCTTCCACTTCAATCGGGGAAAGGTGAAGGCTGCGGGCGAGGGAGAGGGATACTGACTCAGGTTTCGGCATGGCTCAGGAAAAACGGGCGCCTTCCGGCGCCCGTTTTTCCTGAGGTGGGACAGGACGAAGGGGTGTGCTCCTAGGCTTGTTCCGGGCGGCTCCGGTGCCACTGCCAGGCCAGCCAGGCCCAGCAGCCCACCATGCCCAGCCAACCCAGGCTCTGGAGCCCGCGGGCCAGCGTGGTGTCCTGGGCCAGCAGGCCCCAACGCCCCAGCAGCGTGGCCCAGTCGTGCTCGCCTCCGCCCACCAGCGGGAGGGCCTGTGCCCGGGCATCCGCCACATAGCGCGCGATGTTCAGGAGGTTCTCGAACACCCAGATGCCGGTGACCGTGGCGCCCACGGCGTCCCGTCGCAACCAGAAGGAGGTCGCCGCCACAGTAGGTACCAGGAGCTGCATGAGGGTCCCGCCGAGGATGGTCAGGGCCTCCCAGCCCAGGAGGCCGAAGAGGGGATGGCCCGCCTCGTGGAACACCAGGTTCACGCCGTCCAGCAGCGGGATCCAGCCCTGGTCAGAGCGGATCGCGAGCACAGCAAGTAGGAGGAGGCTCAGGGAGACGCCGGCCAGGGCGGCGGTCCCCACGGGCTGCCACTCGGCTTCCCAGGCTTCGGCCAGCGGCTCCGGAAGGGGTATCACGGATGCGCCAGATGCCTTGCCACGATCCAGTCCACCACCTGGTCGAGGGTCATGGCGCTGGAATCCAGCTCCACGGCGTCCGCGGCCTTGCGCAGGGGCGCCACGGCGCGGGTGCTGTCGGCCTCATCGCGGCGGCGCTGGTCGGCGAGAATGTCTTCGAAGACGGGGGCTTGCCCCTTGGCCTCCAGTTCGAGGAAGCGCCGCCGGGCGCGGGCCTCGGGGCTGGCGGTGAGGAAGATCTTGCAGCAGGCCTGTGGAAAGACGACAGTGCCGATGTCGCGGCCGTCCACCACCCAGCGGCCGGAGGCGCCGATGCGGCGCTGCTGCTCGACGAGCACATCCCGCACGCGGGCGTCCGCGCTCACGGGCGTCACCCCGCGGGTGACATCCTGGCTGCGGATGGCCTCGCTGACGTCCTCACCGGCGAGGAAGACGCGTGTGCCCTCCTGGGCGAGGTCCAGGTCCGCCAGAAGGCGCTCCAGCGCGGGACGGTCCTCCAGGGACAGGCCCGCGCGCTGGAGGGCCAGGGTGGCGGCACGGTACATGGCGCCGGTGTCGAGATACTGCCAGCCCAGACGCGCGGCGACCCGCCGGGCTGTGGTGGACTTTCCCACGCCGGACGGGCCGTCGATCGCGATCAGGGGAAGGGCGGAAGCGGTCATGCCTTCATTCTGGGGGACCGCTCACGCGTCTTCCATCACTTCATGCCGAGGTCCTTGAGGACCTTGGGATCCTTCTCGTCCTGGGCCAGGAGCGTGTGGCAGGTGTCGCAATCGCCCTTGATGGTGCGGCCATCGGCGGCGGTGTGGCTGCCGTCGTGGCAGCGGAAGCAGCCCACGGACTCCTCATGGCCGATGTTGTTCGGGTGCGTGCCCCAGGTCAGCTTCATCTCGGGGAACACGTTCCGCAGGTAGATCGCCTTCACGGCTTCGGCCGCCGCGTCCACCTGGGCCCGTTTGTGCTTGAACACGTCGGGGTAAGTGGTGCGGTAGAACTCGTTGAGGCCGAGGACGATCTTCGAGCCCGCCTCCTGCTGGCTGCCGTATTCGACCTTCAGCAGTTCCACAGCCTTCTTCTTGATGTAGGGCAGCTCGGGGCTGATGAGGCCGTTGGACATGGACTTGTCCACGGCGCGGTCGGGCAGCTCGAAGGTGTGGGTGGGGCGGTTGTGGCAGTCGATGCAGTCCATCTTGCGCTCGGTGGCCTTGGCCAGCTGGTCGGGCGTGAGCTTCTTGTAGTCGTCGGTGACGTACTCCACGAGCTGGCCGCTGTCATCGCGGTAGATGACCTTGGGGATCTCCTGGCGGCGGTGGTCCGTGCTGATGTAGCTGATGCGCTCCATGGCGTCGAGGTGGCGGCCGTGGATGCCCGTGGTGCCGTTCGGCGTGTGTCCGCCGATCTTCAGCAGGAGGATGCTGGTGGAGGGGGTGTTGGCCTCGTCATCGGCGTACTTGGTGCGGATCAGCAGCTTGTCGTCGGTGAACTTCTGGGGCCAGTGGCACTGTTCGCAGGTCTCGCGAGCGGGGCGCAGGTGCTCGACCGGGCTCGGGATCGGGCGGGAGTAGGTGCCGAAGGCCACCGCGAAGAGCTGCCGGGTGCCGGAGATCTTGGCCCGAACCAGGGCGGGCGCACCGTGGCCGATGTGGCACTGGGCACAGCCCACGCGGGAGTGGGGCGAGTTCAGGAAGGCAGTGTATTCAGGGCTCATCACGGTGTGGCAGGTGAGGCCGCAGAAGCGGTTGGAGTCCATGTACTCCACGCCCTTGAGGCCCGCGGTGCCCAGGATGCCGACGTTGATGAAGGTGAGCGCGCCCACCACCAGCAGCAGGCGGCGGATGCCGGGCTGGGTGAAGTCCACTTTCTGGAGCGGCAGGATCGCCTCGCCCGCAAGCCGACGCTTGCGGCGCGTGCGGAGGATGCCGACGGGAATGAACACCAGACCCACCAGGAACAGGGCGGGAAGGGCGAGGAACAGCAGAATGCCGACGTACGGATGGATGGCCCGGGGGCTGGTCAGTTCCATGAACCAGAACCAGACGAGCGTAAAGGCCGAACTGGTCGTCAGGGCCACGCCCAGCAAAGTCATCCAGTTGTTGCCCATCTGGAAGGCGAGCCTGACGAGATCCCTGATGCGTTCTTTCAAGCTCATGTATCCACCTCCGCGACGTGGGGCAAAAGACAAATGACAACCGAGTGGGTAATGTCCTCATCTCACCCTAAATTCCCCAGGAGGCCGAGACAAGGCTGCCCCGGGGTGGTGACGACTTATCTTCTTTGATATCAACAAGGGGCGTTCCAGGTTGTGACAGAGGTCCTGGGAGGGACGGATGGCCTCAGCTAGAGGCCCCGCGCAGCAACCGGAGGAAGGTCTCGCCGTACTGCTGAAGTTTCTTCGGCCCCACACCGCTCAAGGCTAAGAATTCGGCGTCGGTGGCCGGCTGGAACCGGGCCATCTGCTGGAGGGTGGCATCGCTGAAGATCACGTAGGCAGGCACACCCTTGGCGTCGGCCAACTGTTTCCGGAGGGCCTTCAGGTCGCGGTAGAGCGCCTCTTCCCCATCCACTGGACCCTCAGGCAGGGCGGGCCGGGTGCCGCGGGGCGAGCCCTTCTTGGCTTTGCCGGGTTTCGGGGCAGCTTCCAACGGATCGGCCCCGGAGCAGATATCGCAGGAAGCGCCGCAGGGTTCCATGCGCTCGCCGAAGTGGGCCAGCAGGGCCTGATGGCGGCAGCGGAGGGAGTCGGCTAGGCGGAAGAGGTCGCGGGTCTGCCGCTGCTGCGCCTGGGCCAAGCTGGCATCCAGGCCGTCGGTGAAGCGGTCGTAGCTGAGCACATCCCCCCAGCTGTAGAACATCACGCAGTCGGCGTCCGCGCCGTCGCGGCCCGCCCGGCCGATCTCCTGGTACCAGCCCTCCACGCTCTTGGGCATGTCGCGGTGGATGACGTAGCGGATGTTGCTTTTGTCGATGCCCATGCCGAAGGCGACGGTGGCGACAATGACATCCACGTCATCGCGCTGGAAGGCCTCCTGGGCGGTCGACCGCGCCGCAGCGTCCATGCCCGCATGATAGGCAGCAGCCCGGATGCCCTCACCGGAGAGGAAGGCCGCCGTGGATTCCACGGACTTGCGCGACAGGCAGTAGATGATCCCGCTCTCCCCGCGCCGCGCCAGCACGAGTCGCAGCAGGGCCTCGCGCACGGGCGGCAGGCCTTCCACGCCCTTGCGGTAGGCGCTGATGCGCAGGTTGGACCGGAAGAAGGATCCCTGCACCTCGACCGGATTCCGCATCTCCAGTTGCTCCGCGATGTCGCGGCGGACCTCGGGCGTGGCGGTGGCGGTAAGGGCCAGCACAGGCACGCCGGGGAACCGCCGTTTCAGGCCGGCCAGGGTACGGTAGGCCGGCCGGAAATCGTGGCCCCAGTGGCTGATGCAGTGGGCTTCGTCCACGGCGATGAGGCGCAGGTCCACCTCGCGGAGCAGGTCGGCGAGGTAGAGTTCGAGGCCCTCGGGCGCCGCGTACACCAGCTCCAGTTCGCCATTCTTGAGGGCGCGGATGCGCTCCCGGCGTGCTTCCGCGTTGAGGCTGGAATTAAGGAAGGTGGCCCGGAGACCAGCTTCCGTCAACGCGTCCACCTGATCTTTCATCAGGGCGATGAGGGGCGACACCACCAGGGTGATCCCCCCCAACAGTCGCGCCGGCAACTGGTAGGTGAGGGATTTGCCGGCGCCCGTGGGCATGATGCCCACCACGTCGCGACCCGCCATGACGGCCTCGATGATGGTCCGCTGGCCCGGCCGGAAGGCGCCGTAGCCGAAGGTGGCTTTGAGAGCCGAATCCAGGTCTGGGACTCTTTCCAGATCGGTGGCCAGGGTCTTGAGGGCGGTGATGGCGGCGGGGTCGAATGCGGCGGGATCCTGCCGGTAGCGGGCGCGGAGGGTGTCCAGACCCTCGCGGCAGGCGGCGCGATCACCACCTTCCAGCAGGCCGCGCAAGCGGCCGATCTCGCCGGAGACCGGCGACAATCAGCAACCGCCGTCGAGCAGGGGCCCGGCCGCAGTCCAGAAGGCGTGCATCTCCTCAGGCTTGCCGAAGGTCACGCGGATGTGGTTGGGCAGGCCGTAGCCTTGCATGGGACGCACGATCACGCCGCGCTGGAGCAGTCCCTTGAACAACTCCGCGGCGGGGAAGGCGGTTCCCACGAGGATGAAGTTCCCCGAGGTTCCCGAAAGTTGGCAGCGGTGTTTGGCAGCCTCTGCCACGAAGGCCGCGCGGGCCTCGGTGTTCTTCTGGCGGGAGAAGGCCTCGAAGGCCAGATCCTGCACGGCGACTTCCGCAGCGGCCTGGGCCAGGTGATTGGTATTAAAAGGACTGCGCACCCGCTCGAGGAAGCCCATCAGCTCTTTCGACCCCAGGCCGTAGCCGATGCGAAGGGCCGCCAGGGAGTGGATCTTGGAGAAGGTGTGAAGCACCAGCAGGTTCGGGCGCTGATCCAGGTAGGCGGCGGCATCCGGGTAACTGGCGGGATCTTCGTATTCGGCGTAGGCCTGGTCCACCACGAGGACGATGTCTTCGCGGAGGCCGCGCACCAGGCGCTCCAGGGCGGCCTTCTCGAGGCGGATGCCCGTGGGGTTGTTGGGATTGCCGAGGTAGACGAGGCGGGTGTCCTCCGCTACGGCGCGCAAGATGTCGTCGGCGTCGAGCTCCGCGGCCGTGGCCCGGGACTCGATGACGCGTCCGCCGGCGGTCTGGGTGGCAATGCCATAGATGGCGAAGCTGTGCTTCGGGATGACGGCACTGCCGCCGTCCAGGAAGGCGGCCTTGGCGACCATCTCCAGGATCTCGCTGCTGCCGTTGCCCAGCACCACGCGGTCCACGGTCAGGCCCTTGCGCGCCGCGATGCGCTGGCGGAGGTAGTAGCCGTCGCTCACCGGGTAGAGGCCCAGCCCCTCGAACTCGGAGCCCGAGATGACCGCGGCAACGCGGGCCTTCACGGCATCCGTGGGTCCCCAGGGATTCTCGTTGGAGGCCAGCTTGACGATGGACGTGAGGCCCAGCTCGCGCTGGACCTCCTGGATGGGCTTGCCGGGAACATAGAGCGGAATCCGCGCCAGGTGTTCGAAGGCGGGAAGGGCGGAAAGACTGGAGTTCATCAGGCGGGCCGCTCGGAGAGGACCTTGTCCACGATGCCGTATTCCAGGGCTTCTTCGGCGCCCATGAAGTAGTCGCGGTCCATGTCCTTCATGACCTTCTTCAACGGCTGGCCCGTGTGCTTGGCGAAGGTGGCGGCGAGGTTCTCTTTCAACCGCTGGATCTCCTTGAAGGTGATCTCGATTTCGGTGGCCTGCCCCTGGGCGCCGCCGCTGGGTTGGTGGATCATGATGCGGGCGTTGGGGAGGGCGAAGCGCTTGCCCCGCGTGCCGGCGGCCAGCAGGTGGGCGCCCATGGAGGCGCACTGGCCGATGCAGTAGGTGACGATGTCGTTCTTCACGAACTGCATGGTGTCGTAGATGGCCAGGCCCGCGGTGACGCTCCCGCCGGGGCTGTTGATGTAGATCTGGATGTCCTTGTCCGGGTCCTCGCTCTCGAGGAAGAGCATCTGGGCCACGATGGCGTTGGCCACGTTGTCGTCGATGGCGGTGCCCAGGAAGATGATGTTGTCCTTCAGCAGGCGCGAATAGATGTCGTAGCTGCGCTCGCCGCGGGGCGTCTGCTCGATGACGATGGGGGGGTAGTAGCTGCTGGGCATGGGCCCTCCGGCTGAACCTTCAGGATAAAGCAAGAAGGCGCCCGCAGGCGCCTTCCGCGTGGAATCGCACAGACTGCTACTTCTTGGCCGCGGGCTTCTTGGCCTTGGGCTTCTCCTCGGCGGGCTCATCCTTCTTGGCGGCGGCCTTCTTCGGCTTGTCCGCGGCGGACTCGTCCTTCTTGGTAGCCTTCTTGGGCTTCTCTTCGACCTCGGGCTCGGCCTTGGCCTTCTTGGCCGCGGGCTTCTTGGCAGGCGCGGCGTCTTCCTCGTGGCCATGCTCGTGGTCGTGGTCACAATCGGGGCCGTGGACGTGCTCCGCGGGGGCTACGGCAGCGGGCTCGCCGCCCTCCTGGCCTTCGAGGTCGCCGCCCTCCAGGCCGCCGGCATCGAAGCGGTTAACGGGCAGGCCCGCCTCGCGCTTGCGCTCCAGCTCGACCAGGGCCTCGAAGGCGGCCTTGTCCAGCTGCTCTTCCGTGACCTTGGCGGTGCTGAGTAGGTGGGTGAAGATGCGGTCGGTGCGGAGGCGGCCTTTGATCTCGGTGGTGTTACCACGTCGCTCCAGTTCAGCCTTGAAGGCCTCGAAGGGCTGCTGCACCTGGTTTTCGGCCATGAAGGTCCGGATCTCGGCGTCAATGTCCGCCTCAGGCACCTCGATGGACTCGGTGTTCCCGATGGCCTGGAGCAGGTAGCCGCTGCGGACCGCGCGCTCGGCATCGTTCTGGCGGTACTGGCGGTAGGCCTGCCAGTTGACCTTCTTGGGATCCATGCCCTGGCGGGACACGTGCTGGGCGAACTCCTGGCAGTAGTCATCGAGCTGCAAAGCCACCATGGAGCGAGGCACCTCGAAGGGCGCGGCCTCCAGGAGGGTGTCGAGCATGGTGGCGTGGAGGCGGGCTATGGCGTCCCGTTCCGAAGCCTCTTCCAGGTCCTTCTTCACGGCGGCCTTCAGGGCTTCGAGATTCTCGAAGGCGCCCATGTCCTTGGCGAAGTCGTCGCCCAGGACGGGCACTTCCTTGCGGCGGATGTCCTTGACCTGGACCTCGTAGGCCAGGGTCTTGCCGGCGAGGACCTTGTTGGCCTCATCCTCGGGGTGGGTCAGGTTGAAGGCCTTCTTCTCGTCGATCTTCATGCCGAGGATTTGGGCATCAAAGGGACGCGTCCCGTCGATTTCCAGCACCTGGTCCTGATAGCTCTGGGCCTTGAGGCCCTGGGGTTTTACACGGATGTCGCAAGTGACCACCAGACCCTGCGCCACGGCGCTGTCCTCGACCGGCAGGAGCTTGGTGGCCCGCTGGCGGAGCCCTTCCAGGTGCTCGGCCACCGTGGCCTCATCAATGGCCCGCTTCTTCTTGGTGAGGGCCATCGCCTTGTAGTCCGGCAGGGTTACCTCGGGCGCCACGTCGAACTGGGCACGGAAGACGGCGTCGGCGCCCTCCTTCAGGTCCAGCTTCTCCAGGGAGGGATGGGAGATGGGCAGGGCGCCGGCTTCCTGGGCGGCCTTCCAGAAGTGCTTCTCCACCAGCTGCTGAGCCACGTCGGACTGGATTTCCCGGGCGTAACGCTGCATCAGGACGGGCCGGGGGGCCTTGCCGGGGCGGAAGCCGGGGATGCGGACTTTCGGCGCGATCTTCGCCACCACCTCGTTGAAGGTGGCGCTCACCTCGGCGGCGGGCACCGTCACTTCGACGGCCTTGCGGGTGGGGGACTGGTGGTGCAGGGTGGCGGACATGGGTGCTCCGTGTGATGCGGTTGTTTCGGTCCTCTTGGCTTGGCTTCCTTCACTTCAGACGTGGTGCAGGTGCTTCTGAAGTGGTGCGAACGGTCGGACTCGAACCGACACGGTGTGAACCGCTGGAACCTAAATCCAGTGCGTCTACCAGTTCCGCCACGCTCGCAGGGATGCCAAGTTGTCATTTCGGTGGTGCGCCCAGAGCGACTCGAACGCCCGACCCTCAGGTTCGAAGCCTGATGCTCTATCCAGCTGAGCTATGGGCGCGCACCGAATCCACTAGTCTACCTGGAAGGGCGGGACGCTTCGAGCCCGGATGCATCAGGCCTGGAGACACCAGGCATCTTCGGCTCCGTTCTGCCTCAACACGGCCAGGGTGGTGTCATCCAGGCCCATGGACCGGGCGGCGGTGGCCTCGGTCCCCAGGTCGCAGGGGATGAGGCCAGGGTCGTCCGTGCCCAGGGCGCAGCGCACACCGGCGCGCAGCATGCGGGGCAGGGGGTGGGGGACCACGTCGACCGCCAGGGCCGCATTCGAGCTGGGGCAGACGTCCACGGGGATGCGGCGCTCCGCCAGCAGGTCCAGGGTGGCGTCGTCGGCCCGGAGGCCATGGACGATGCGGGCGACGCCGCCTTCCAGGACCGCCTCCCGGACATTCGAGCCCGGGCCGTTCTCGCCCGCATGGGCGGCGATGCGCAAGCCCGCGGCCTGGGCGCGTTCGAAGACCGGCGCCCAGTCGCGGAAGGGGGAGCCCTCCAGCCCGCCGGTGGAGAAGCCTTTCACGTAGGGCGGCAGGTCCGGCAGCACCAGGTCGAGGACCGCATGGCCATGCTTGGGGCCGAAGTGGTTCACGGCATCCACCACCACACAGCCTCGGACGCCCTCTGCCAGCGCCTCGGCCAGGCCCTCCTCCAGGCCGCGCCAGAAGGCATCGAGGGTGATCTGGCCACGATAAACCACCAGGAAATGGGGTGAGGCCCAGAGGTCGAAGCCCACGCCTCCCGCCTGGCGGGTGCGCCGCGCCACGGCGCGGACCGCTTCCTGCACGGCCTGTTGGCTGTCCAGCAACGCCGCACCGAAGAGGAAGGCCTCGATGAAGCCCTCGAAGGGCACGGCGCCGCCGGACCACAGGGTTCCCAGCGGCCCCGGCAGCGCCAGTCCGCGGCGTTCCGCCTCGCTCCGGACCCAGGCCGAATCCAGGGCCCCCTCCAGGTGGGTGTGGCGGTCCACGAGAGGATGGCTCGACGGATCACTCATCCCGGCCTCTCCCAGATGGCCTTCTCCCTCACAGCGAATGAGCGCAGCTCATTCGCTACTCGTCGTAGTCGTCCATGCGGAGATCCCCGGGGTCGAAGCCTTCACCGCGGCCTCGTTCGAGAGGCACGCCGCTTTCGCTGAAAGCCTCCTCGAGGTTCTCGGCTTCAGGCTCGGGAGTGAAGTCGTCCTCGATGACGTGGACGCTCTTCTCCTTCTTCACGACGCGAGGTTTGGCGGGAGCCGCCTTCTGGTTCGCGCCGCACTTGGGACACAATGCCTCCGGCTTCCCGAAGTCATAGAACTTCGTCGCACATTGGAAACACGTAAACTTCTTGCCGAGATCTGCCATTGACTTGTTCCTCGCCCATGCCCAAAGGAACAAGGTTCTACCAGAGTCGGCCGCTGTTGTCACCCTTTTCTGATGAGAGGGTTCAGGGCCAGGGGACTCTTCCCAGCTTGGAAGCATCGTCATCGCATAACTGATGAACAAGGGTGCTGGTGAAAAGCCGGTGTCGAACCTCGACATCCTCTCCGAAACGTTCTACGAAGGTGGCACGGCTGCGTTCGAGCTCATCCCGGAGCAACCCATACAGGTTGCCTTGGGCGCGGGCCTGGGCGACCTTCTCCGGGAAGTACAGCTCCACGTCACCCACCAGGACGCGGGCCAGCCGTTCCGCGGCGGCGCGGGTCTTGGGATCCAGGTCCGCCACGGGAGGGGCCTCGATGGTCTCCGGCACCATTTGCGTGGGGGCGCTCGACTGGGTGCTTGCGCTGGGCTGGGTGCTGGCGCTGGGCTGGGGCAGGAGAGAGGGCGGCGGGGCATGGGCTGGCTCGTCCTTGCCTGCGGCCAGGCTGCCCAGGGCGGCGGAAGCTGCCAGCACGAGGGCGCGCACCAGTTCGGGATGGTCCAGGTTCTGGCGGAGGCCGCTGTCCACGAGCAGCAGGGCCACGGTCTTCCGCTTGTGGCGGATGGGGAGGATGACGACGTCGGCGGCTTCGTAGGGGCTGAGCAGGGAGAGCAGGGCCGAGTAGCCGGCACCCTTCTTCCGCAGAGACCGGCCCAGGCCCTGGATGATCGCCTCCAGATCAGGGGGTGGCACCACGGCACCGGGTTTCAGGGGAGCGGTCGCCTCGAAGCCGCGCTGGGCATAGAAGGAGGCCAACCCCTGTTTGAGAATGAAGAGGGCACTGCGTTCCACGAGGGGCTGCAGGCCATCCAGCAGGCGCTTGAGCAGATCGCCCTGGGACGGGGCCCCTTCAATGAGGTCGAGAGCCCCCGCGAAAGCCGTCATGGTGCTGCTGGATCCAGCCTCGTCGGGAGCCTGGGCCGGGAGGGCCTGGCGCAGCCGCTCCAGGAGCGCCTCATCGGGATGGAAGCGCTCCATGGCTAGCTGCCAGGTGGCGATCACTTCCTCGAGCAGGCTCTGGTTCTTCTGATTCAGCCACGTTTCCAGAGGCCCGCGAAGGGCGTCGTGGGTGGGCTGGTCCTCAGGGCGGGGGGCGCTCATTGGGGGCTCGTGCGAAAGGTTCCGGTCCAGGGTATCCCAGTTCGGGGCGGAACCCCGTCTGCTGGCAATTGGCCCAGGGAACCGATAGGATGGCCCAGGTTCCTTGGAGATGGCGGATGGCGGATCTTTCCATTGCGGTGAGGCAGGCTGGTGACGTGGCGGTGCTGCTGCCGGCAGGCTTCATCAACGCCCATACCGTCCGCGAGTTCGAGGAGGCCCTGGAAGGGCTGGTCCGGGACGGACGCTATACGATTCTTCTCAACTGCAAGAATCTCAATTACATAAGCTCCGCCGGACTGGGGGCCATCATGGGCCTCATCGAGACGGTTCGGGATCATCAGGGCGACATCCTCTTGTCTGACCTCCAGCCGAACGTCTTCGCCATCTTCGACACTCTGGGGTTCACCCAGCTCTACCGGGTCTTCGGCGATGAGGACCAGGCGCTGGCCGCGGTCACGCCGGAGTGGAAAGGGTGAACGTGGCCGCCACCATGGAACCAGCCGAGTTCCGACTCGTGATCCCGAGTCAGACCCGCTATCTGAATCTGGTGACGGGGCTGGCCAAGCGGGCTTCCCTGGTGGCCGGCCTCGACGACGCCACCGCTGCCAAGGTGAGCATCGCCGTGGACGAGGCGGTGACCAACGTGATCCTCCACGCCTACCACGGCGAGGGCGAGCACAGCGTCGAGCTGGAGCTGCGCTTCACCGAGCTGGCGCTGGAGATCCACATCCTCCACTCCGGTCAGGGCCTCCGCGAGGACCAGGTCGTGCTGCCGGATCCGAAGGAGTACATCAAGCACCCCCGGAAGGGCGGGCTCGGTCTGCTGCTCATGAGCCGCTTCATGGATGAAGTGCGGTTTAAGGCGGATGACGCCTCTGGCCGGAACGAGTGCTGCCTGATCAAGAAGCTGGACTGAAGCCCTGGGTCCGCCCGCCATGCCGACCAATCCCTTCGACCGCCTTCGCCAACTGGCGCTGAAGATCCCGGAAGGAGCCCAGGAGCTGCTTCCGCTCATCGACTTTCTGGAGACTTTCCCGGAGCAGGGCACCGAAGAGGACCTTGTCCATCTGGTGGGGGTCACCGTCATGGGCATCGCCAGGACGGGGCAAGGCGGCCTGTGGGATGGCGGCAAGTGGCTGTTCCTCAGGGGGGCGGCGCCAGCCTTTCCCACTCACCCCGGCGAGGGCTGGCAGGTCCTGCCCTGGGCCTACGGTGAGGAGATCTACGGCCACCTGGTCCTGCGGGCCGAGGCGCTGCCAGGGGCGGTGCCGCTGCTGCTGTCCATCAGCGCCCCTCTGCTGGCCTGGCGCCGGGCCGAGGCGGTGCGCAGCTCCCAGAACCAGGCTCTGGCCCTGCAGTTGTCCCGCCTGAATACGGTCTTCGAGCTCACCCGCAACCTGGGCCAGGTGGAGACCCGGCAGGATCTGGTCCGGCTGATGGCCAACACGCTCATGGGTGAATTCCGGATCATGCGCCTCCTGGTGGTGGATGCCCAGGGCGCCGTCCTGCACGGGAAGGGGCTCGGGCAACTCCCGGAAGTCCTGGAAGGGGATAGCCTGCATGCGCTGGTGGAGGCGAAGGGCCTGGTCCACGCCGTCGAACTGTTGGACCAGAACCACAGTCACGGCTTTGCCTACGCTGCGGATCCGGCGGTGGGGAAGCTGTCCGAGGACGACGAAGTATTCCTGCACACCCTGCTGAATCTCACCTCCTCCCAGCTGTCGAGCCTGGAGTTCCGCGAAGCCCGCATCCAGGCCGAGCGCATGGAAAAGGACCTGGACCTGGCCCGGGACATCCAGCGCAGCCTGCTGCCCAAGACGCTGCCCGAGCCCAGCGGCTGGCAATGCGCCGCGGCGAATCTGCCCTACCAGGCCGTGGGCGGCGATCTCTATGACCTCTGGATGGCTCGGGACGAGGAACTGGGCGAGCGGCTCCACATGGCGGTGGGTGACATTTCGGGCAAGGGTCTGCCCGCGTCGCTGATGATGACCCAGCTCTCCGCCTTCCTCCGAGCCCTGGGGGGGCGCCGGGTGTCGGACTGGGGCAAGCTGGCGGAGCGGCTAAACCGTCGCATGAACGACGTCCGGGACGGCAACCGCTACACCACCCTGTTTGCCGCGAGCCTCAATCCGCTTAACGGCGATTTCCGGTTCGTGAACGGGGGTCACAATCCACCGCTGCTCATCCGTGCCAGCGGCGAGGTGGTCCGGCTGGACCCCACCGGCCCCATGGTGGGCCTGCTGCCCGGCGCCACCTTCACGGAGGGTCGCGCGGCCATGGGGTCGGGGGATGTGCTCGTGATCTTCACCGACGGCCTCGTCGAAGCCGAGAACGCCGCGGGCGAGGAACTGGGTGACGGCCGGCTGGCCGACGTCATCCTGAGGCGCCCCCAGGCCGGTGCGGATGAACTGTTCGAGGCCCTGCTGGTGGAGGCCTTCCGGCACCTCGAGGAGGGCCGCTTCCGGGACGACGTGACCCTGGTGGTCGTCAAGCGCATGGCTGAAGCACAGGGCCTGAACGCCCCTTGATCCGTTCCGTATCCTGGTACCTGGAGGCAGTTGCATGAACCAGGCGAAAACCCTTCTCATCATCGTGGCCATGACCGGGCTGCTGGTGTGGATCGGCGATTATTTCGGGGGCCAATCCGGCATGGTGCTGGCCCTCGCCATCGGCCTCGTGATGAACGGGGTGAGCTACTTCTTCTCCGACAAGATCGTGCTGGCCAGCTATGGCGCCAAGGTGGTGACGCAGGCCGACGCCCCCGAACTCTACGCCATCGTGGCGAACCTGACCCAGCGGGCCGGCCTGCCCATGCCCCGCATCGCCATCATCCCCGAGGACACCCCGAACGCCTTTGCCACGGGTCGGAACCCTGAGCACGCCGTGGTGGCCGTCACCGAAGGCATCATGCGGATCCTCAGCCGGCCCGAGCTGGAAGCCGTCATCGGCCACGAGCTGGGCCACGTGAAGCACCGGGACATCCTCATCGGCAGCATGGCGGCGGTGCTGGCCCAGGCCATCATGTTCCTGTCCCGCATGGCCATGTGGGTCAGTCCCCGGGACGAGGAGGGCCGCTCCAACCCCCTGGCCGGCATCGCCATCATGATCCTCGGCCCCCTGGCCGCGATCCTGCTTCAGATGGCCGTGAGCCGCTCCCGCGAGTACCTGGCGGACGACTACAGCGCCCACCTCACGGGTCGGCCCGACATGCTGGCCTCGGCCCTGGAGCGCCTGCAGAGCTACAACCAGCAGCTGCCCATGCAATCTGCCCAGCCCGCCACGGCGCACATGATGATCGTGAACCCCCTGAGCGCGGGCGGCCTCATGAGCCTCTTCTCCACCCACCCCCCCATGGCGGTGCGGGTGGAGCGGCTGCGGCGCATGCCCATCGAGGCCCGGTAGATCCTGATCAGACGTTGAAGAGGAAGTTCATCAGGTCCCCGTCCTTCACGACGTAGTCCTTGCCTTCCGTGCGCATCTTGCCGGCGTCCTTGGCCCCCTGCTCGCCCTTGTACTGGATGAAGTCCTCGTAGGCGATGACCTGGGCGCGGATGAAGCCCTTCTCGAAGTCGGTGTGGATGACGCCGGCGGCCTGGGGGGCCGTGTCGCCCTTGTGGATGGTCCAGGCGCGGACCTCCTTCACCCCGGCGGTGAAGTAGGTCTGGAGGCCCAGCAGGTCGTAGCTGGCGTGGATGAGGACGTTCAGGCCCGGTTCGGTCAGGCCAGCCTCCTCCAGGAAGAGGGGGCGGTCTTCTTCCGGCAGATCCTGGATCTCGGCCTCCAGCTTGGAGCAGATGGGAATGCAGGGGGCCTGCCGCTCGGCGGCCAGCTCCTGGAGCTTCCGGTAGTGGGCGTTGCCTTCGGGGTTCCGGATGTCCTCTTCCCCAATGTTGCCCACGAAGAGGGTGGGCTTCAGGGTGAGCAGGCCGTAGGACTTGATGAGGGCCTTGTCCTCGGCCGACAGCCCCGCGGTGCTGGCCCATTTGCCGTTGTCCAGGGCCGCGAAGACCCGTTCCAGCACGGCCACCATGGCCAGGGATTCCTTGTTGCCGGTCTTGGCGACCTTGCGATGGCGCTCCAGGCCCTTCTCCACGGCATCCAGATCCTTGATGACCAACTCCGTCTCGATGATGCCCAGGTCCCGCTCGGGGCTCACATTGCCCTCGACGTGCGTGACATTCCCATCCTCGAAGCAGCGGACCACCTGCACGATGGCGTCCGTCTCCCGGATGTGGCCCAGGAAGGCGTTGCCCAGGCCCTCGCCCTTGCTGGCCCCTCGGACCAGGCCCGCGATGTCCACGAACTCCTGGGCCGCGGGCAGGATGCGCTGCGGTTTCACGATTTCCGCCAGGGCCGCCAGGCGCGGATCCGGCACATCCACCACACCCGTGTTGGGCTCGATGGTGCAGAAGGGATAGTTGGCCGAAGCCGCGCCCGCACGTGTGAGGGCGTTGAAAAGGGTGGACTTTCCCACATTGGGCAAGCCCACGATGCCACAGGCGACGGCCATGCAATCCTCCAAGCCTTCCAGTATCACGTACCGGACATGTGACGAAAAGAACGGCTTCCGGGACTTGCGCGAGGGCTCCAGGCGCCATACTCTCCCGGCCAAGGTCACAGATGGGCCAGGGGAGGCAGCATGATCGTGCGGGCGGAATGGCCGGGCTATGTGGTGGACGTCCTCGTCCGCCCCGGCCAGGAGGTGGAGGAGGACGAGCCCCTGATGATCCTTGAGGGCACGGATTCCTCCCGCACCGCCTTCTACATCAATGCCCCGGAATGCGGGAAGGTCCGGGAAATCCTCATGGAAGAGGGCGACTTCGCCTATGAGGACGACGACCTGGTGGTGATCGGCGACTCCGACAAGGACGAATAGCCTCGCTCACGGCTAGACTGGAACCATTGTCCTGATGAGGTGCTCGATGGCGTTGGTCCGTGCCGAGATGGCTGGGAAGGTTCTGGAGGTTTGTGTCGCCGAAGGCGATGCCGTGGGCGAGGACCAGGACCTGGTCATCATCGAGAGCATGAAAATGCAGATTCCCGTGGGCAGCCCTGAGGAGGGGACGGTCAAGAAGGTCTTCGTGACTCCGGACCAGTTCCTGAACGAAGGGGACTCCATCGTTGAACTTGGGTGAGGTTCCTCGTGCGCAGAATGCTTGGTGTTGAGGTCTCGCGTATTCCCGCAGGGGATACCGAGAGGATGCAGATTCCCGTGGGCAGCCCTGAGGAGGGGACGGTCAAGAAGGTCTTTGTGACTCCGGACCAGTTCCTGAACGAAGGGGACTCCATCGTCGAGCTGGGCTGATGGAACTCCGCGTCGAACGCCTCGCGGGAACCGATGCTGGCATCGTCTTGCTGGGTCTGGACCGCCCTGCCGCGAAGAATGCGCTGGGGCGGCAGCTCCTGGCGGAGTTCCGCCAGGCTCTCGCGGATCTGCGCTTCGACCCGGCCGTCCGGGTGGTGGTGGTGCATAGCCTCGTGCCGGGCGTCTTCTGCGCCGGGGCGGACTTGAAGGAGCGGGCCGGCATGGCCCCGGCGGAGACCGCCGCCTTCGTGCATGGCCTGCGAAGCGCCTTCACGGAGCTGGAGGACCTGCCAATGCCGGTCATCGCCGTCCTGGAAGGCGTGGCCTTCGGCGGTGGGCTGGAGCTGGCCCTGGCGGCGGACCTCCGCGTGGCGGGGGCCGAGGCGAAGCTGGGTCTGGTGGAGGCGTCCCTGGCGATCATTCCGGGCGCCGGAGGCACCCAGCGCCTGCCGAGGCTCATCGGCGCTTCCCGCGCCAAGGAGCTGATCTTCACGGCCCGCCGCATCGGAGCGGAAGAGGCCGGGCGCCTGGGGATCGTGGACCGGGGGGTTCCCGCGGGCGGCGCCCTGGACGCGGCCCTGGCCTTGGCGCGGGAGATTCTCCCCAACGGGCCGGTGGCCCTGAAGATGGCCAAGCTGGCCGTCAACCGGGGGATGGAACTGGACCGGGACTCGGGCCTGGCCTTCGAGCAGGCCTGCTACGCCCAGGTCATCCCCACCCAGGACCGGCTCGAGGGGCTGGCCGCCTTCCGGGAGAAGCGGAAACCCCAGTACCGGGGCGAGTGATGTCGGATCACCACCATCACGGGCCCAGCATCACCGGGCGCCTGGCCTGGAGCGCCGGCATCTTCTTCGTCAGCTTCATCCTTCAGGGCCTCGGCGGGTGGTGGACGGGTTCCATCGGCCTGGTCAGCGACAGCCTGGAGAATCTTAACGATGTGCTGGTGAACAGCCTGGGCATCCTGAGCCTGTGGCTGGCCAACCGGCGGGATCCCGACGACCGCTGGACCTTCGGTTGGCACCGACTGGAGGTGTTCAACAGCCTCGTGGGCGTGGGTTTCCTCCTGTTCCTCGCTGGGGCCGTGGGCTGGGAGGCCCTGGCCCGCTTCCGCCATCCGGTGCCCATCCATACGGGCTGGGTGCTGGTGTTCTCCGGCATCGGCCTCCTCCTGAACATCGCGGCCACGGTGGTGCTGGTGCCTCGGGACCGCAGCCTGCTGGAGCGGGATGCCAATCTGCGTGCCGCCTACCTGCACGCCTTCGCCGACAGCCTCACCAGCGTCTCGCTGGTGGGGAGCATGCTCCTCATCCGGCTCACGGGTTGGCGCTGGGTGGATCCGGCCATCGCGCTCGTGATCCTGGTGGTCATCCTGCGGGGCGCTGTGCTGCTGCTGCGGGATGCCGTGGGCATCCTCATGCACCGGGCCGCTTTCGAGCACGAGTCCGTGAAGGCGGAGCTGATGGCGCTGCCGGGCATCCTCGGCGTGGAGGACTTCCGCAGCTGGAAGATGTGCAGCCACCTCACCATCGCCACGGCCCACATCATCGTGGAGGCAGACCGGCTGGGGGACACCGAGGCTCACCTCGAGCGCATCGAGCGCCTGTTGTGGGATCGCCATGGCGTCCGCCACCTCACCGTCCATTTCGAGACCCGGGAGATGGCGGATCACCACCACCACCGGTTCATCCACCAGCACGAGGTGGAGGCCGACCATCATCATTAAGCCGCATGTCATGCACGGCAAAACCAAGGGCGGCCTGGGGCCGCCCTTGGTTTTGCTGATGGGGGGAGAACGGAAGTCGGGACTGGCCTCAGTTTCCCATCCCATGCTTCTTCATGATGGCGGCGCGCTGGGTGTCGTATTCGCCTTGGGTGATGAGCTGGCCGTCGAAGAGCTCCTTGAGCTCGGTCAGCTCATCCTTGAGCGACTTGGCGGGGACCGCAGGTGCGGCGGGGGTGCTGCCGGCAGGGAAGCCCTGCTGGCCCATCTGCTGGGCGGCCCCGGTCATCTGCTGGCCCATCATGTTGCCCATGCCGAAGCCCAGGCCCACGCCCATGCCCATGCCGGCGACGCCGCCGGGGTTCTGGGCGGCGAGCGGGATGCTGTCGGCCACCTGCATCTGGGTGTAGGCGCCCATGACGGGGGCCATCATGCCCACGCCGGTGCGCTTGTCCATCATGGCTTCCACTTCCTCGGGCAGGCTGATGTTCTCCACGAAGAACTTGGACAGTTCCAGGCCCATGGTCTTGAACTCGTCCATGAGCTTCTGCCGAACCAGGTCCGATAGCTCGTCGTACTTGGCGGCCAGGTCCAGGGCGGGGATCTTGGACTCACCCAGCACGTCCGTGAAGCGGCTCATGATGGTCTTGCGGAGCTGTTCCGAGATGTCGGGCATGGTGTAGACGCCGTTGGTGCCCACCAGCTGCTTGAGGAAGGTGCCGCTGTCCACCACCTTGATGGAGTAGATGCCGAAGGCCCGGATGCGCAGCATGCCAAAGTCGGCGTCGCGCATCATGATCGGGTTCGAGGTACCCCACTTCAGGTCGTTGTAGAGCTTGGTGGAGATGAAGTAGACATCGCTCTTGAAGGGGCTCTCGAAGCCGTACTTCCAGCCCTTCAACGTGGCGAGGATGGGCAGGTTCTGGGTGGTGAGGTTGTGCGTACCGGGCTTGAACACGTCCGCCAGCTGGCCTTCGTTGACGAAGACGGCCTCCTGGCTTTCCCGCACGACGAGCTTGCCGCCGGTCTGGATTTCCTGGCCCCGCATGGGGAAGCGCCAGGCCAGTGTGTCGTTGGAATCATCCAGCCATTCGAGGATGTCGAGGAATTGGGCTTTGCCCCAGTCCATCAGACCCATGTGTCGTTCTCCTTGCGGCACTGGCCGCAGGTACGATTCTAGGCCGGGCTGTCAAGCTGGACAGGCTGCGCGATGGGAAAAACCGGCGAACGGTCGCCGCCCGCCGGACAGTGGGCGTCAGCGGCTCCCCTTGATCATGCGCACGGAGCCGTCGGCCTTGCTTTTGGCACCCGGCTGATCGATGCGCGCCTTGCTGTGGACCATGTGCGTGTCCGAGTCGATGATGCAGCGCCAGCCGCGCTCTTCGTTCGGCATCCGCAGATCCACTTCCCAGCCGCCCGAAGCGCCGTTCAGGGGGATGCGCCGGGCGCTGATGGCATGGCCACCCGTTTCTTGTTCGGCGATGGCCTTGGCTTCCTTGGCGGAGCTGATCGGCCCGGTCGCGTGGTGCCGGCGCGGCTTGGTGGAGCCAGCGGACAGGACAAGGGCAGGGACGAGCGCCAGGGCGGCGCCAAGGGTCAGAGAACGCATGGTGACTCCGGGGTGTGCCAGGATTCTAGTCTTGCCCGGGTGTGGTCTGCAATTGGAGCGCCTGACAAAACACCACACGAGGCCTGCCAGCGCGGCCTGCGGGATTTGGCAGGCCTCCTCTCAGGCCCGATAGAGCGTGGCCCCCCAGTGCAGGCCGGAGCCCAGGGCCGTGAAGGCCACGAGCATGCCGGGCTGGAGCCGCCCGTCCTCCAGGCATTCGTGGAAGAGGATGGGCAGCGTGGCGGCCGTGGTGTTGCCGTAACGCTCTATGTTGTGGGGCACCTTTTCCGGCGGCAAGCCCAGAGCCTTCTGCACCCCTTCGATGATGCGGAGGTTGGCCTGGTGGACCAGCACCAGGTCCAGATCCTCCACGGCCACGCCGGCCTCGGCGCAGACCTCGCGCACCGCCTGGGGCATCAGGGTGACGGCGGACTTGAAGACTTCCTTGCCGGACATGACGGGGAGCGTCTCGCCGGTCTGGATCTGTTCGGCGGTCACGAAGGGGCGTCGCTTGAAGCTGACGCCCGGCATGGTCAGCACGCCCGCGCCGGAACCATCGGTGAAGAGACGGGTCTTCAGCAAGCCTGCCACGCCTTCCCGCGCCTCGATCACCATGGCCCCGGCGCCGTCGCCGAACAGCACGGTCCGGTCGCGGCTCAGGGTGTTCTCCGCCCGTTCGGCCTCAGTGATCGCCCGGGTGGACTGGCCGATGAGGGTATCCCAGCCCAGGTGCCAGGGCATGAAACCTGTATGCACCTCAGCCCCCACCAGCAGGACCCGCCGGTAGCGGCCACTCTGGATGAGGAGGTCCGCCAGCTCCAGGCCGTACAGGAAGCCACTGCATTGCTGTCGGAGGTCAAAGGTGGGCAGGTCCGTGCGCAGGCCCAGGGCCGCCTGGAGCAGTGGGCCGTTGCCTGGGAGCACATGGTCCGGTGTCATTGTGGCGAAGATGGCCGCGTCGATATCCGCCATGCCGAGACCGGCCTTGGCAATGGCGGCCCGGGCGGCGATGACCCCGAGGTCCGTGGAACCCTGCCCCGATTCCGCGTAGCGCCGCTCCTGGATGCCACTGCGCACGCGGATCCACTCATCCGATGTATCCATGAGCCGTGACAGCGCTTCGTTAGTCACGATATGCGGAGGCAAGCCAATGCCGCTTCCAGTGATGACACTTTGCATGGAACGCCTTTCGGTAGGACGGGAGCGCGTCAGCATAGCCGGATTTGAAGTGCCGAACAAAACCCCTCCCGTGATGATGGGGGGCGGATGGGTGCCTTCACCGTTCGGGCAGGCCCAGAAGCCGAAGGGCGGTGGCCTGCTCGGTGGGGCGCTCGAGGCGCGCTCCATCAGTCCTCAGGGTGAGGATTCGCAGTGCGCCATCGGCGAAGCCCAGCAGCACCCCTTCCCGCGAGGTCCGGAAACAGCCCTGAGGGCAGGGCAGTTCCGTGGGCAGGGCCCAGGCCACCTTGAGCGTCCCTTCCGCAGTTTCGACGAACGCATTCGGCCAGGGGTCGGCCACGGCGCGGATCTGGTTGAACGCCGCTCCGACGCTCATGGTGAAGTCGAGGCGGGAGTCGGCGGGCTTCCGGCCACCGAAGTAAGTGGAGGGGCCGAGGGTTTTCTGGTCGATGCGGGGGAGGCTGCCGTCCACCAGTCCCGGCACAGCTTCGCGAACCAGGCCACGGCCGGCATCTGCGGCCTTGAGGGTGAGGCTCAAGGCCGTCTCATCCCAGTCGATGGACAGCCGCGCCTGGGCCAGAATATGGCCGTCATCGGGTTTGGGCGTCATGGCATGCAGGGTGACACCGGTTTCAGTTTCGCCGTTGACCAGCACCCAATTGATGGGCGCCCGGCCACGATATTTCGGCAGCAGGCTCCCGTGCAGGTTGTAGGCGCCGAGGCGGGGGAGCTCCAGGAACCGCGCCTGGATCATCTCCCGGAAATAGAAGCTGAAGAGGAAGTCGGGCTGGTGGGCCCGGATGGCCCCGAAAACCTCATCTGTATTTAAGGATGGCGCCAGGTGGACCGGAATGCCATGCGCCTTGGCCACGACTGCGGGAGGGGTGAACCATTGCTCGTCCACTCCCTGGGCGTAGGTGTATAGGGCCTTCACCTCGACCCCGGCCTCCAGCAGGCCCTCCAGGGCCGCGGTCCCCACGCTGGAATAGGCACATACCACGGCGGTTGGGCTCGGCATGGTTCCTCCGCCATCAGCATCTCATAATCCGTTGACCTTCCTGTGCGTAGCCCTATGTTGTGCCAGGGAGTCACCCCATGCGCCTGCGTGTCCTGCCCCTCTTGTTCGGCGCTGCGCTGATGATGGCGGGCGAGGATCCCTTCGAGGCGCCTCCGGAGGTGCAAGCCTTCGCCCGCGAGCACACGAACATCCGCGAGGGCGTTCCCGCCAAGGTTTCGGCCCTGCTCAAGGCCTTCTTCACCCCCCCCGAGGAGGGCGGACTGGGAATCGTCTATGACAACGCCTACACCCGGACTCCCAAGGAGGTCTGGCGTGACCGCAAGGCCAACTGCCTCAGCCTCACGGCCCTCTACGTGGTGGCCTGCAAATCCATCGGCCTTCAGGCCCGGTATGGCGAACCGTTGCGCATCAGCCGCTGGCGGCGGGTGGGAGCGACTGTGCGGTTCGAACGGCACGTGGTGGCCGTGGTGCAGGGTGGAACCCCGGGTCAGGAACTGGTGGCCGACTTCCTGCCCGAAGTGCGCCGGGACACCATGCTCATCGCCCCGTTGGAAGCCAGCCGGGTGCGGGCGCTCTTCTACAGCAACCGCGCCGTGGAACTGATGGCGGAGTCCCGCATGGAAGAGGCCCTGGCGTCGGCCCACCGGTCCCTCGAGGTGGATCCTGGCTCGGGCGTGGGCTGGAACATCCTGGGCGTAGTCCAGCGGGCCCAGGGGCTGGACGCCGACGCCGAGGCCTCTTTCCGCAGGTCCCTGGTTGTGGATCCCAAGGATGGCGCCCCCTGCGGGAATCTGGAAAACCTGCTGCGGGCCCAGGGGCGGCTGGAAGAGGCCCAGGCCTATCGGGAGCGCGGGCTGGAGATCCGGAAGCGCGATCCGTTCTTCAACGCCTTCCTGGCCGAGGAGGCGCTCGGAGAGCAGCAGTGGGATGAGGCGGCCCGGCGCATCAAGCAGGCCATCAGGCTCCTCCCCATGGAACCCGAATTCTACTGGATCCAGGCGCGGGTGGCCCTGGCCCAGGGGCGGACGAAGGACGCCATCAAGGCCCTGGAGAAGGCCAGGAAGTGGGCCCAACCGGAAGCACAGGCCCGCTATGACAGCAAGCTCAGCCTGCTCCGGAACATCAAGCCGGAGTGAGGCCCGAGGACGTCAGTTGGACTCCAGTTCCGCCAAGGCGGCCTGGGCAGCCTCACTGTCGGGGTGGTGCAGCAAGCACTCGCGCAGGTAGCGGCGGGCCCCGTCCAGGTCCTCCAACTCCCGCCTGGCCTCGGCCAGGTGGAGCAGGGCTTCCTCGGATTGGCCGTCCACCTGGAGGGCCTGCCGCCAGTGGCTCTCGGCGCGATCCCAGTCACCGAGTTCAGCGCAGCCGTGACCTGCGTCCAGAAGGTATCTGAGGTTGCGAGAATCCATGCGCACCGCGCGTTCCAGGTCCAGGCGGGCGGGCACCTGTTCACTCAGGTTGGCTTGGGCGAGCCCTCGCAGGTGCCAGAAATCGGCCTGCCCGCGGCAGGCTTCACTCAGGCCGTTCAGGTAGGGCAGCAGCGCCTCCCAGGCGTCCATGCCGGCGAGGCAGTCGGCCTGGAGCAGCAGAAGGCTTGTGTCATCTGGCGCGTTTCGAAGCAGGGCGGCGACCTCCCCGTAGGCAGTCTCGTACTGCCCCAGGGCCACCTCGACCTGCAAGAGGATCGGCGGATGATGGTCACCCCGGCCTTCGGGCGGCAGCTTCGCCAGCAGCTCCTTGGCGGAGGTCGGGTCGTCTTCCCACCAGAAGGCGAATTCAGCCCGGCGGAGCTGCCACTCCTGGCGAAGGGCTTCCCCTTCGGGTCCGGCGGGCAGGGTTCGCCAGGCCCGCTCCAGACTTCCCAGGGCCTGTTCGGCCTCACCCCGTTCGAGGGCGATCTGGTACCGCTCCATCCAAAGCTGGAAGGCGTCAGGCAGGTGGCTGACCGCAGCCTCCGCCACCTGCCAGGCCCCGGCCAGATCCCCCAGCCGCCGCCGGGCCACGCTCTCCGTGAGCCAGAGCAAGGGCTGGTCGCGGCGATGGTCGCGGGGGAGTCCCGCCACCAGGGCCAGAGCCTCGGCCGGCCGGCCGTTCCGCAGCAGGTACATGCCGGCGGCGCCCCGATCCCAGGGCAGGCGGGGATCGCCGTGGTGGGAGGCCAGCACGGCCAGGGCCCGCTCGACCACGTCCTCTCGGCCGTGCTGGAGGCCGGCCAGCATCAGGTCCTCAAGCACCAAGGGGTCGTCCCAGGCCAGGGGCAGGGCGGCTTCGAAGTGGGCCCAGGCTTCGTGCAGCGCATCCTCGTGGCCGGAGCGCAGCAGGAGAATCCCCTGCAGGTGGTGCAGCCGTGCCATGCGCGGGGCCAGGCGAATCAGGCGATCCCCCCAGGCCAGCCGCCGGGCCGATGGCGTACCTGGGATTCGGCGGAAGATCTGGGATATCACCAAGCGCTTCCAAAGAGGAAGGCGGGCAAGGTGGGCTTCCAGGGCGTCCAGCCAGGCCCGATCCCGGTAGCCCAGGGCCTGGTTCGCTACGCTCCGCAGAAGGCGGATCCGGTAGCCCAGCTCTCCCGTGGCGAGGGGGGCCTGGGCCAGGCGCTCCGCCACGGCAGAGGCGGGATCGCCCGCGGCCCACAGCGCTTCCGCCTGGGCCAGCCGCGCCGGGTAGACCCACGTCTGGCGTAGTGCCCAGCCCACCCAGGCCCCCGCCACCACGGCAACGGGGAGGATCCATCCGAAGGCGGGATCGCGTCGGAAGCCTTCCACTGACAGGAAGACCGCCAGGAGGATCAGCAGGGTGCCCAGGGCCGGACGCAGGGAGACCTTCTTCATGGCTCCAGGGTACGCGACGAGCCAGGGTCGAAACCGGGATCCAGGGGACTAGGGCGATCAGGCCTTGGTGACGTTGGCCGCCTGTGGGCCCTTGGGCCCTTGCACCACGTCGAAGGTGACGCGCTGCTTTTCTTCCAGGGTCCGGAACCCCTTGGCCTGGACGGCCGAGTAGTGGACGAAGATATCGGCCCCACCCTCATCGGGGGTGATGAACCCGAACCCCTTCTCGGCGTTGAACCACTTGACGCTGCCTTCGGACATGACTTTCTTCCCGGGGACCTGGCCCCTCACGCCTGGAGGTTGATCGCGCGACCCGCACCAGGCATGGGGATCGCGGGGGCTTGCGCCCGCGCAGGGACGGGATCCCCGACGGGAGTCCGCCCCACTTTCACGGTTGTTGAGTTGGTAAAGATAGATGGTTGAGAGGGATTCTAGGGTCGGGGTTTGTGTCCAGCAAGACCCAAATCAGAGGCTCAGGTTCGTGTGGTCACTTTCAGGCCGATGACCCCGATCAGGAGCAAGGCGAGGAAGCAGAGCCGTGCCGGGGTCGCTGGTTCCCGGAAGAGGAGCATCCCCAACACTGCGGCCCCGAAGGCGCCAATGCCCACCCAGACGGCGTAGGCGGTACCGATGGGCAGATCCCGGGCGGCCAGGCCCAGCAGGACCATGCTGCCCACGATGGCCAAACCTGTGAGGATCGAAGCCAAGGGTCGCGTGAACCCGTGCGTGTATTTCAGGCCAATGGCCCAGGCCGTCTCCAGAAAGCCGGCGATGAGGAGGAGGGTCCAGCTGCGCATGGGGGTCCCGGAACAAAGAAGGCGGCCAGGAGGCCGCCTGCTGAGAATAGAGCGTTCTCTTCCGATCAAATACCCTGCTGAATTTCCTTCGCGATCACCAGCCGCTGGATGTCCCGACCGCTGGATGACTTCGCGGCCTCCGGGGGAGGCTGCGAAGTCAGGATCCGGCGAGGAGGGAATCAGGCCGGAGTGGGTCCGACTAGTTCCCCTGCTGAATTTCTTTCGCGATGACCAGACGCTGGATCTGATTCGTTCCTTCGTAAATCTGGAGCAGCTTGGCGTCGCGCATGCACTTCTCGACGAGGTAGTCGCGGCTGTAGCCGTTGCCGCCGAGGATCTGCACGGCGTCGGTGCTGACTTCCATGGCGGTGTCGGTGGCGAAGGTTTTGGCGATGGCGCTCTGCTTGGAGTTCTTGATGCCGTTGTCGGTCATCCAGGCAGCCTGCCAGGTCAGCAACCGGCTGGCCTCGATCTTCTTCGCCATGTCCGCCAGCATGAAGCTGATGGCTTGGTTGGCGAAGATGGGCTGGCCGAACTGGATGCGGGTCTTGGCGTAGTCCAGGGCGATCTCGTAGGCGGCGCGGGCCACGCCTACGCCTCCAGCGGCCACGGCGGCGCGCGTCTGGTCCAGGGTCTTCATGGCGATGACGAAGCCCATGCCTTCCTTGCCCAGGATGTTCTCCACGGGTACTTCGGCATCGTTGAAGTAGAGCTCCACCTGGTTGGATGCACGCTGGCCCATCTTGTCCATGGCCTTGCCCACCACCAGGCCCGGCGTGTCGCGGGGCACCACGATGCAGCTGGTGCCACGGGCCCCCTTGCTGGGATCGGTGCTGCAAAAGAGCGCGTACCAGTCGGCGTAGCCGCCGTTGGTGCAGTAGCACTTGGTGCCGTTGATGATGTACTTGTCACCCTTCTTCTCGGCCCGGCAGCTCATGCCACCGGCGTCGGAGCCGGCGTTGGGCTCGGACAGGGAGAAGGCCGCGAACTTGGGTTCCTCCGCGAGCATGCCCAGCCACTTTTTCTTCTGCTCGGGGCTGCCCGCGATGAGCATGGGTGTCATGGCCAGGCCGTTGGCCATGATGGAGGTGTAGAGGCCGGCGCAGCCCCAGGCCAGCTCTTCGCAGACGATGGCCTCCTCGACCTGCTTGGCGCCGGGGCCGCCGCAATCCTCGGGCACCAGGGCCTGAAGGTAGCCCTGATCCCAGGCCGCCTTGTAGACGTCCACGGCCCACTCGCCGGTCTCATCGTACTTGCGCGCCACGGGCCGCATGATTTTTTCAGCGAACGTATGGGCGCGATCTTTTTCGGCCTGCTGTTCGGGGGAAAGTGAGAAACCGAGCATGAATACCTCTATGAAAAATGGAGGGGAGGTGACGTGGCTGGAAGATTCCGGAAGCATCAGTCTATCTGCCCACCCGTTTCCGCCCAAGGCCTGAGAGTGTGATTTAGAATTCCCGCGAGCCGCGACGGCGGCCAGCCGCGTGATCCAGCAAGGAAGCGTGCGCAGGGCGATGCGGGACATCGTCCAAGCGCGATGACACAACTGGGCGCGCGGCTGGCAGCCGTCCCTCCGGGCTGGGGCGGCGGGCGTCGCCTGGCGTCGTCCAGGGCCCTAAACATGGAACCACCATGCCTGCGGGCCCTGTCCTAGCCATGCTCGCCCGGCGCTCCCAGCGCGGCCCGTGCGAATTCTAAAACACACTCTGAGGCCCTGACGCGAAGTAGGATGACGACGGTCACATCGTGAGCTCGGGTTAAACTCAAGGGTTGGAGTACCCATGACCATCCGATTGACCGATCTTGGCAAGGCCGTGCTCGAGGCCGAATACGCTGTGCGGGGCCCCATCGTGGCCCGGGCCGCGGACCTGGAGAAGCAGGGCCGCGAGATCATCTACTGCAACATCGGCAACCCCCAATCCCTGGGTCAGCGGCCCCTCACCTGGAACCGGCAGATCCTGGCCCTTTGCGAGTATCCGGCCCTCATGGAGCTGGCTCCCGGGGCCTTCCCGCCGGACGTGATCGAAGCCGCGCGGGCGATCCTCGCTGGCACGAAGTACGGGTTGGGCGCCTACAGCGAAAGCCGGGGCGTGCGATTCATCCGCGAGGCCGTGGCCGAGTTCATCCTGGAGCGCGATCACATCGGGGTGGATCCCGACGCCATCTTCCTCACGGACGGCGCCAGCAAGGGCGTGCAGACCGCCCTGCGCCTGCTGATCAGCGGGCCCACGGACGGCATCATGATCCCCATCCCGCAGTACCCGCTGTATTCCGCCACCATCACGCTCTACGAAGGACGCATGGTGCCCTACTACCTGGACGAGGCCAACGGCTGGAAGCTGAGCCGTCCCATGCTGGAGGCCTCCCTGGCCCAAGCCAAGGCCGAGGGCACCCATGTGAAGGCCATCTGTGTCATCAACCCCGGCAACCCCACGGGCGCGGTACTGGACGAAGCCAACATCGAAATGATCATTGCCTTCGCCAGGGACCACGGGCTCACGATCCTGGCGGACGAGGTCTACCAGGAGAACATCTACCTGCCAGGTGACGAGTTCGTGTCCTTCGCCAAGGTGCTGCACCAGTCGGATGCGAAGGAGGTCTCCCTTTTCAGCTTCCATTCCTGCTCCAAGGGCTTCCTGGGCGAGTGCGGCGTGCGGGGCGGCTACTTTGAGTTCCGGAACGTGCCTCAGGATGTGGCCGCGCAGATCCTGAAGCTCCAAAGCGTGAGCTTGTGCGCGAACCTCGCGGGCCAGGCGGCGACTTATGCCATGGTTCGTCCACCAAAGCCCGGGTCTCCCTCCCATTCCCGGTACCTCCAGGAGAAGGGGGCCATCCTCGATGCGCTGAAGCAGCGGGCCATCCTGCTGGCCGAGGGGCTGAACCGCATCGAAGGCATCTCTTGTAATGTGATCGCCGGAGCCATGTACGCCTTTCCCCGGATCACCCTGCCGAAGGGGCGCACCGATTCCGACTATGCCATGGCCCTGCTGGAACAGACCGGCATCTGCGTGGTACCGGGTTCCGGCTTCGGCCAGGCCGAAGGCACCGCCCACTTCCGCACCACCATCCTGCCGCCCACGGAGAAGATCCAGAAAGTGGTGGATGCCCTGGGCGAGTTCCACCGCAACTACCGCTAGATCCTCCAGGAGTCGCCATGCGTCCCGAGCATCCCATCGTTCTCATCACCGGTGCGTCCAGCGGCTTTGGTGAAGCCATGGCGCGGCTGCTGGCCTCCCAGGGCTGCCACTTGGCCTTGGGCGCCCGCCGCGTGGAGCGCGTGCAGGCCCTGGCCGACGAGCTCGGGAAGGCTCACGGCGTGAAGGTCTTCGCCGGGGCCGTGGATACACGCCACACCGCCAGCGTGGATACCTTCGTGACGGAAGCCGCTGCGGCCCTCGGCGGGCTGCATGTGCTGGTGGCCAACGCGGGTCTGGCCAGCGGCACCTTCAAGATGTGGGAGACGCCGGACGAGGATCTGGAAGCCATGATGCGCACCAATGTCGAGGGCGTCGTGAAGACGGTCCGCGCGGGCCTGCCTCACCTCCGCAAGGCCGGCTGGGGCCACGTCTTCTTCATCGGCTCCACCGCCGGCCACCAGCCTTATGAGGGCGGCAGTGTCTACTGCGCCTCGAAGTTCGGCGTGAAGGCCATGGCCCAGAGCCTGCGCCTGGAACTGAACGGCGAGCAGATCCGCGTGACTTCCGTGGATCCCGGCATGGCCGAGACCGAATTTTCGAACGTGCGCTTGAAGGATGAGGACAAGGCCAAGGCCGTCTACCAGGGCGTGAAACCCCTCACCGCCTTCGACGTGGCCGAGTGCGTGCGCTGGTGCCTCATGCTGCCCGACCACGTGAACATCGACGAGATTCTCGTGAAGTGCGTGGACCAGGCCAGCGTCCATAAGCTGCATCGGCGGGCATGATCAGTCCCGGCTGAGCCTCAGCGCCAGCGGCAACGACGCGAGAATGGCCAGGGCACCCAGGGCCCAGCCGGCGCGGTAGCCGTAGGTGCCGATGACCCAGCCGAGGCTGAAGCTGCCGAGGCCGATGCCCGAATCAAAGGCGAAAAGCAGGGCGCCGAAGGCCGAGCCCCGCCGCTTGGGATCCGCGGACTCCAGCAGCTTCGCGTTGATGAGCGTGTGCATCATGCTGTAGCCCGCGCCGTAGAGCAGGGCCGAAATCACGTGGCGGAGCGTGCCGCCGGGCAGCGCCGCCAGCAGGGCCATCCCCGCGAAGGCACCCACGAGCATGGCCGGCAGCAGGCGGATGGGACGCTTCCCGAAACCCCGTCGAAGCATGGCGATGCGCATGAGCACCATGCCCACCGCCATGGAGGACAGGAAGGCCGAGGGCACGGGCATTCCCAGGGCCAGGGCCTCCTGGGCCGTATAGCTCCCCAGGGCGCCGTAGCCCAGCGCCACGCAAAAGAGGACAAGGCAAGGCACCAGTACGATGGCATCAGGCCACTTGAACCCTTCCGCGCGACCGTGGGGATGATCCTTCGGCAGGGTGGTTCCCAGCACGCCCAGGAGGACGAAGAGGATCGCCAGGTAATAGCCGATGGGTGCGAAACCCCAGTGCTGGTGGATCCACAGCCCCAGCAGCGGCCCCACGATGACGCCACCGGGGCTGGCCAGGCCGTAGAGGCTGAGGCCGTCGGCATGGCGGCCATCCGGCAGCACATGGGCCAGCGAGGCCATGGTGGCGGTGAGCAGTCCCGACCACACGATGCCATGGGGGAGGGCCAGGACGTAGAAGCCCCAGCGCACGGGCAGCACGGCGTAGGCGCCGAGGAAAAGCGCGTAGAGCAGGGCTGAGGTGATCACCAGCCGCCGATGGCCCAGCCGATCACCCAGGGCACCCGTGAACAGGGCGCCCAGGGCGCTGCCCGCCGTGAAGAGGCTCATGAACCGGCCGCTTTCCGCCAGCGAAGCCCCGAGGGCGCGCAGGCGGAGCGGTACCGTGGGAAAGAGCTGGAAGGCCGCAAAAAAGGTCAGGAAGGTGATGGCCCAGACCAGGGCGAACTGCCGCGTCATCAAGCGCGGCTGCGGGCTCGAAAGATCCTTCATCCCTCTACGATGACAGAGGGCGCCGACGCGGATGTAACGCCCGGTCTGTGGACGACCCGCTGGGCCATGGGGATGCACAGCGTCATCAGGCCCGCCCCGATGGCCCAGCCCCAGCGGAAGCCACCGCGTTGCATGACCCAGCCGAGGCCCAGGGATCCCAGCGCGGTGGCTGCATCAAAAGCAAAGAAGAAGGCCCCGGTGGCCGCGCCCCGACGCTGGGGTGGGGTGGTCTCCATGAGGTGCGTGAGCATCAGGGTGTGCACCATGCCGTAGCCCGCGCCGTAGACGAGGCCCGAGGTCAGGTGCCGGGCCAATCCGCCCGGCAGGAAGGCCAACATGGCGTAACCCACCGCGGTCAGGGCGGCCATGCCCGGCATGAGCGCCACCGGCCGCCGGCCCATGCCCGTCAGCGCCAACACGCCGCGCATGGCCATCATGCCCAGGGCGAAGCAGGTGAGGAACGCCGCCGGCCAGGCCATGCCCAGGGCCTTGGCCTCCTGGGCGCTGTAGGGCGTCATGGGGCCAAAGCTTAGGCCCACCAGCCCCATCACCGCCACGGCTCCCCACACGGAGCGGTCCGGCCACTGGAAGACTGGGCCTTCGATTTCGCGGGTCGCCTCGCGCGGCAGGGCCCCGATGAGGGCATACAGCAGCGCGAAGACCCCGGCCAGCAGCACCAGCATCCAGGTGAAGCCCAGGTGGGGCATGAGCCAGAGGCCCACCAGGGGCCCCACCGCCACGCCGCCGGGGCCGGTCAGGCCGAAAATCGACAGGCCCTGGGCCCGATGCGCCAGGGGCAGGATGCCGCCCACTTTGGCGACAGAGGCCGTGCGCAGGGCCGACCACAGCAGGCCGTGCAGCGGCGCCAGCAGGTAGAACACCCAGCGCACCTTCAGCAAGGCATAAATCACGAGGATCCCCACCACCGCCAGGGAGGCCACCCGCAGCACGCGGCGCGGCCCCAGGCGGTCGCCCAGGGGGCCTGTGAACAGCGCGCCGAAGCCCGAGCCCAGCATGAAGGCCGTCTGGAAGCGTCCGCTCTCCGCCAGGTCCGCGCCCAGCTCCCGCAAACGCAGAGGCACCACCGGAAAGAGTTGGTAGCCGGCGGCGAACACCAGAAAGTAGAAAACGCAGACCACGAAGAAGGGCACCGTCAGGAACCCGGGCCGCCTCGAATCATCTGCGTCCAGCATCCCTCCAGGGTCGCATGCCAGGCCGCTATGCTGAAGGATCCATCCCGAGGTTCCCATGCAGCTGGATCAGTTCCATTCGGAAGTTGAGCGCATCAAGAAGGGCGGCTCGACGAAGGCCCACGAGAAAAACACCGAAGCCGGCAAGCTCTTCGCCCGCGAGCGCATCCGCCTGCTGGTGGACGAGGGGAGCTTCCTGGAGGACGGGCTCTTCGCGAACGCACTGCACAAGGAGCTTCCGGCGGATGGCGTGATCACGGGCACGGCCACGGTGGCCGGCCGCCCGGTGGCGCTCATGGCCAACGACAGCACCATCAAGGCCGGCAGCTGGGGTGCCCGCACCGTGGAGAAGATCATCCGCATCCAGGAAGTGGCGATGCGGATGAAGGTCCCCATGCTTTACCTGGTGGACAGCGCCGGGGCGCGCATCACAGACCAGCTCGACATGTTCCCGGGCCGCCGCCACGCCGGCACCATCTTCCACATGGAGGTGGCGCTCTCGGGCCTGGTGCCCCAGGTCTGCCTGCTCTTCGGGCCCTCGGCGGCCGGCGGCGCCTACATCCCGGCCTTCTGCGACGTGGTAATGATGGTGGAGGGCAACGCCAGCATGTATCTGGGTTCGCCGCGCATGGCGGAGATGGTCATCGGAGAGAAAATTAGCCTCGAGGACCTCGGCGGCGCCCGCATGCACTGCTCCGTGAGCGGCTGCGGCGACTTCCTGTGCAAGACCGAAGTGGAAGCCATCGCCCTCTGTCGTCAGTACCTGGCCTACTTCCCGCAACACTGCGAAGCCGCGCTTCCCACCGTCCCGCCAAAGGCGGTATCTCACAAAGCGAAAGCGCTGGACAACCTGGTGCCGATGGACATCATGGCTCCCTTCCAGATGAAGGACCTGATCGAGGGCCTGGTGGACGAGGGCAGCTTCCTGGAGGTGAAGAAGCTCTATGCCGGCGAGATCATCACGGGCCTGGCACGCCTCGACGGCAAGCCCGTGGGCATCCTTGCCAACCAGCCCCGGGTAAAGGGCGGTGTGCTGTTCGTGGACAGCGCGGACAAGGCCACGCGGTTCATGACGCTGTGCGATGCCTTTGGCATTCCGCTGGTGTTCCTCAGCGACGTGCCGGGCTTCATGATCGGCAGCGCCGTGGAGAAGCAGGGCATCATCCGCCACGGCGCGAAGATGATCAGCGCCATGGCCAGCTGCAGCACGCCGCGCATCTGCGTGGTGGTGCGCAAGGCCTACGGCGCGGGCCTCTACGCCATGAGCGGGCCGGGCTTCGATCCGGATGCCACCCTGGCGCTGCCCACCGCCAGCATTGCCGTCATGGGCGCCGAGGCCGCCGTGAACGCCGTCTTCGCCAACAAGATCGCGGAAAAGCCCGAAGAGGAACGGGCCGCCTACGTCCAGCAGCTCCGCGACGAGTACAACGAGGACATCAACCTGAAGAAGCTGGGCGCCGATCTCCACGTGGATGCCATCGTGGCTCCCACGGACCTCCGGGCCGAACTCATCACCCGCCTCGCCCGCGCTCGCCGCCGGGACGTCTGGCCCGCCAAGCGGCGGGCCGTCACCCCCGTTTGACGAGTGCCTCGAACTCATCGACAGGAAGAGGGTGGCTGAACAGGCACCCCTGGAAGGCATGACACCCGATGCTGGCCAGGAAGTCCCTCTGCGCGACGGTCTCCACCCCCTCGGCGATGACGCCCAAGCCGAGGCTCTCGGCCAGCGCCACGATGGTGCTGGCGATGGCGGCATCATTGGGGTCGCTCAACACATCCCGGACGAACGACTGGTCGATTTTTAGCTGATCGAACGGCATCCGCTTCAGGTAAGCCAGGGAGGAGTAGCCCGTTCCGAAATCATCCAGCGCGAAGCCCACGCCCTTGGCCCTCAGGAGGGTCATCTTTACGGCGACCTCCTCAGGGTTCTCGACCAGCAGTCCTTCGGTCAATTCCAGCTTCAGCCGCTCCGGGTTCACACCTGTGCTTCCAATCACCTCGAACAACTGGTCCACGAAGCCTGCCTGCCGGAATTGGCGGGGGCTGACATTCACGGCGACCGTCACATGGGCCATGCGGGGGTCTTGGCCCCACTTTGCCAGCTGAGTGCAGGCCGTCCGCAGGACCCACAGGCCCAAGGGCAGGATCAAGCCGGTCTCCTCGGCCAAATGAATGAACTCGGCAGGGGGCACTGTTCCCCGTTCTGGATGTTGCCAACGCACCAGAGCCTCAGCGCCGGTCAGGGCCCCATTCTCCAGGACCTGAGCCTGGTAATGGATACAAAATTGCTGGTGCTCGATGGCCTCGCGCAGGCTCCTTTCCTGGGCAACGCGACTGATCACGGCGCTTTCCATATCCGGGTCGAAGAATCGCAAGGCGTTGCGCCCGGATTCCTTCGCGCGGTACATGGCCAGGTCGGCCTGTTTCATCAGGTCATCGAGGGTGGCGTCCTTGCCCATGAACAGGGTGGCCCCTACGCTCGCCGTGCTCCTGTAGGGATGTCCGCCCAGCTGGTAGTCCGCATTGAGCGCCTGGATGATCTTCTCCCCGACCAGTTCCGTCGACCGGGCGGCGTCCTCCGTGACCGGACTCAGCCCTGGCAGGACCACCACGAATTCGTCGCCCCCGATCCGCGCGACGGTGTCGCCCTCCCGGATGCAGGCGGTCAGCCGCTGCGCGACCTGCTTCAGGAGGAGGTCGCCCTGGTCGTGGCCCAAGGTGTCATTGAGCGTCTTGAAGTGGTCGAGGTCGATGAAGAGCAGGGCGCCGTGGCCTTCATTCCGGGCGGTGGCGGTCATGGTCTGTTTCAGGCGGTCCATGAGGAGGGTGCGGTTGGGAAGTCCCGTCAACTGATCGAAGAAGGCCAACGCCTGGATCCTCTCTTCGGTCCTTTTCTGTGCCGTGATGTCGAAGTGGGTGCCGATGTAGTGGGTGACCACCCCATCCTCCCCCGCTACGGCGGAGATGGTGAGCCATTTGGGATATTCTTCACCGTTCTTGCGCCGGTCCCACACCTCACCCTGCCAACCACCGGTCTGCCCGATGGCCTCCCACATGGCCTTGTAGAAGTCCTGATTGTGGCGGCCCGACTTGAACATGCGCGGCGTCCGGCCCACGACCTCTTCTGCGGTGTAGCCGGTGATCTCGGTGAAAGCCTGGTTGACCCGCAGGATGGTCTCCTGGGCGTCCGTGACGATCATGGCCTCCCTGGAATCGAAGGCGGTCGCCGCCACCCTCAGGTCCGTCTCGATCCGCTTGCGGGCGGTGATGTCTTCGATGATGGACCAGATGGACGGCTGGCCATCCGGCAGCTTCATCAGCATGCCGTTAAGCTGGATGGAGATGCGGCTGCCATCCCTGCGCACGTATTCCTTTTCGTAGGGTCCGTAGCGCCCGGTGCGCTTCAGGGATTCCAGCTGGCGGGCCTCCTCCGCCTCGAAGGACTTAGGGGTCAACGTCCAGTAGTCGAGATGGGCGAGTTCCTGCGCGGTGTAGCCGGTCATGGCCTGGAAGGCGTCGTTGAATTCCAGATAGTGACCCTGCATATCCGTCAGCGCGATGCCCAGGGGGGACATCTCGTACAGCCCCCGGAGCCTCGCTTCCCGGTCGCGGAGGCGCTCCTCCATCCTCAGCCGTTCGGCCTGCAGGGCCGTGATCAGGAGACCCGTGAGGACCAGGGCGGTCATGTAGCTCCACAGGATCAATTGGCTGAGCTGGGGGTTGAGGAAGCGGGAAAGCCCATGACCCATGAGCACGGCCCAGGCTGCCGCAAGGGAGAACCCCAGCCCGGCCAGGGCCGTACCCGTTCTCCCAAGGCGCAGGCCGGCCCAGGTGAGCAAGGGGAGGGTCAGCAAGGCGATGGGCAGAGATCGGCCTGCCTGCGACGGAGGGTGGATGAAGGCCAGCCACACGACCGTGGCGGCGATCATGAGCCAGAGGACATATTCCCTCCGGACCTGCCTCAGCCGATCGAAGTTTTTCTGGTTGAAGGACAAGAGGAGTGGAGCGGCCAGGAACACGCCCACCGTATCTCCCATCCACCAGGAGAGCCAGGCGGGCCCTGCGGCCTTCAGCGACATCGATCCCATGAGGAAGAGGCTCGCGGTGCCGAAAGTGGCCGATACGGTCATGCCAAGGGCGGCCCCGACGATGAACAGGCCGACATCCTTCTGCCTCGAGAAGGCGGTGTCGAATTGGAATCGGGTGAGGTAGGCCAGGCTGAGGAGCGGTGCGAGGGTGTTGCCAATCGCGATGCCAGCGGCGAGGTGCCAGGCCGAACCGATGGCGAGGTTGACCAGAAAGGCCCCCAGGGCGATGCCGGGCCAGACCCCGCGGCCCCATTGGAGGAGAGCGGCCACCGCGATGCCCGTCGGCAGCCAGATGAGGGTGATGTGCATTCCCGAATAGGGAGTCTTCAGGCCCAGCCATCCCGCTGCGAAGTAGGCCAGGGCGAGAAGGCACTGGCGGTAGAACATCGAGGTTCTGGGTTTGGCTTGTTCCATGTGCGTAAGGAGATCCAAGAGGGGCGTGCCAGGCGCAAGCATGATCACACGCTCTGCTTTGAGGAAAGGCGTGGGTTGCACAGGGAGGTCAGGATGGCATTCCAGGTCCCCTACCGACTCGCTATCGGTCTGCAGTCGGCGAGGTTGAGTTCGGTTCAGAGATCACTCCGATCCAGGCGCTCTTCCCTCCATCCCCAGGTCGTTGCGTTATGCTTCCGGCAGCTTTGCGGGAGGCTGGCATGTTCCGTCGCGTGGACGACTTCAAGACCATCTGGCGGCAGGAGGCGGAGAAGACCCTCGCGGTCTTCGCCGCCATCCCCGACGCGGCGGCCCACCAGGCCGTGGATGAGCAGCACCGGGACCTGCGGCGCATGGCCTGGCACCTGGTGGAAACCATCCTGGAACTCCCCCAGAACCTGGGCCTGAGGGTGAAGGGACCGGTGGGCCTGGGGCCCGACGGCTTCATCGCCACCCCGCCGCCGCCCACCATGGCGGAGATTATTGCCGCCTACCGCGCCGTGAGCGACTCCCTGCTGGACCATATCGGCAGCTGGAGCAATACGGAGCTGGGCCGGAACTTCACCCTCTATGGCGAGACCTGGACCGGTGCCTTCGCGCTCTACGTGCTCGTGAGCCACCAGGCGCACCACCGGGGCCAGATGACGGTCCTCATGCGCCAGGCGGGCCTGCACGTGCCCAGCATCTATGGACCGACAAAGGAAGGCTGGGCCCAGTTCGGCCTGGCCGCCCCGAAGGTGTAGACGCGCTTACTTCAGGGGGAACTCCTTCCAGACGAAGAGGACCACCTCCACCAGGATGAGCACGATGATGATCCACTCCAGCCGCTGATCCTTCCGGCGGGCCAGCACGTCCAGCACGGTGGCGCCCGCGTCCTGGAGGTAGGCCACCTTCTGGTTCACGGCGGAGAGGCGCTCCTCCAGGTCGAACTGGTCGAAGAGGGCGCTGTCGAGGTGGGCCAGGGCCTCGCTTTCCCAGGTCTCCGGCGGATCGTCGAAGAGGGTGAGGGTGTCCAGTACCGTCGCCCGCACCGCCATGGCGAAGCCCACAGTGCGGAGCAGCTCCTTTTGCCCGAACACCAGCCGTCCCTCCTCGCTGAGCGCTGTCACCACAGGGCCAAAGCGGGACATGGCCAGACTCACTTCCACCTCCACCGAGTCCAGGGCGACGCTCTGCGCCAGGGCCAGGGAGATGACCTTCAGCTTGTCCAGGGTGAGCTCCCGGAGCCAGACCTCAGAGAAACCCACCCGGTCGGCCTCGGCACCGAGGTGGACCCGCAGGTCGTCCCGGGCCGCCTCCGCCCGCGCGCCCGTCCCCGGCAGCCGCACGAGGTCCTGGAGGACCGCGGCCGTGACTTCAGGGGAGACGCCCCAGAACACCGCCGCCCCGAACCGGGCGAGGTACACCCAAGCTCCGGCCTCTGGTTCCAGCACCAGGGGGTTGGTGGACAGCACCCGGTAGTGGGGGTAGGCCGTGCTGAAGGCCCGGAAGTCGATCTGGCCCTGGAAGTACTCCGCCCGGAGCAATACCTCGTCGGCGGGGTTCTCGGAGAGTAGGGGCATGCGCTGAAGCGCCAGGGATCCCTGATCCATGGCCCCAGTGTAGGCCTCACCTTGGTCGGTGAGGGGTATCCGGTCAGGGACTGACCAGGTGGATAGACATTTACCTGGGCGGACCGCCGCCCACCGATAGGTCGGGTTCATTAACCTTCCCGCTCCGAAGGGTTGATCCAGGGCCTTTCCTTGGCTTTGCTGTTGCTTATATAACCAACCTGCTGTCGATAGTTGTTATGTCACCCGCTGTTCCGTCATCTTTTGCGGAGGATCTCCAGGTGCTCAAGGACCTGACGATCAAATGGAAGTTGAACCTGCTCCTCGGGTTCGCCGTCCTGAGCCTTGGCACGATCGGGGTGCTGTCGCATCTCCAGCGGCGCCAGATGGAGGTCTCGATCACGTCGATGGTCGACCGTGACCTCCAACTGCTCGTGGACCTCAACCGGGCCCAGGCCGAAGGCCTGCAGATGGGCCAGGCCACGCGGAACGTCCTGATCGACCCGTCCGACGCCCAGGCCCAGCAGAATTTCGAGGAAGCCTTCCGGCAATCCACCGAGGCTCTGGAACAGGCGGGCCGGTTGGCCCCTGAAAGTCTGCGGGCGCGCCTGCCGACCCTGCTGGCCCTCTGGGCCGAGGACCACGCCTTGCAGGTCGAGGTCCAGCGCGAGGCTGGCTTAGGTCACAAGGAGGCCGCCACCACGTTGCTGGTGCAGAAGGAGAAGCCGGCCTGGCGCGCGGCCAAGGCCCTCGTGCTCGGGCTCATCGCGGAGCAGCAGAAGGCCTTCACCGCCAGGAAGGATGCGGAGGTCGCCAGCATGGCGAGGACCCGGAACCTCCTCGCCATCGGCCTGGCTGCCGTCGGCCTCCTGTTCATCCTGTTTACCTTGGCGATCGCCCGCAGCATCGCCAAGCCGCTCCGCCTGAGCATCGAGGTGGTCAAGCAGCTCGCCCGCGGAGACCTGGCAGTCAAGATCCAGGTGCCCGGAAAGGACGAGGCCAGCTGGGTGCTTTTCGCCATGAAAAAGATGATGGAGAGCATGAACCAGGTGGTGACAGAGATCCGAAGTGCCGCGGCCCAGGTGGCCATGGGCAGCCAGCAGATCGCGATCGGCGCCGAGCAGATGTCCGGTGGCACCTCCCAGCAGGCCACCTCGGCCGAGGAAGCCGCCGCCTCCATCGAGGAGATGAACGCCACCATCCGACAGAACGCGGACAATGCCGGCCAGACGGAACGGATGGCGAGGCAGGCCGCGGACGATGCGGGGAAGAGCGGGGCGGCGGTGGCCGAGGCCGTGGCGGCCATGAAGGACATCGCCGCCCGGATCGAGATCATCGACGACATTGCCTGGCAGACCAACCTCCTCGCGCTCAACGCCGCCATCGAGGCGGCGCGGGCCGGGGAGCACGGAAAGGGCTTCGCCGTCGTGGCCTCCGAAGTCCGCAAGCTGGCCGAGCGCAGCCAGGTCGCCGCCGGCGAGATCAGCCGGTTGTCCTCGGCCAGTGTCGACGTGGCGGAGCGGGCGGGCCAGATGCTCAAGAAGCTGGTGCCCGACATCCGCAAGACCGCCGAGCTGGTCCAGGAAATCAGCGCCGCCTCCCGGGAGCAGGCCACGGGGGCGGGGCACATCAGCTCGGCTATCCAGCAGCTGAGCCACGTGATCCAACAGAACGCCGGGGCCGCCGAGGAAATGGCCTCGACCGCGGAAGAACTGTCCGCCCAGGCGGAGCATCTCCATACGACCCTCGGCTTCTTCCGGACCGAGGGGGAGCGACCGGGCGCCGGGCCCGGCGCCAAGCCCGGCCCGGCGGGCAGCCGCCGCCAGCTGGCGGACCTGAACACGGCCAACTGACCCCGGCGGGGATCCCGAACCTTCCCGCCGCGCCCTTCGTCAGGCCTGGGGTCCAGGGCGGGGCAGCCGATCCCAAAAAAGATGTTGCAACATTAGAAAAAAGACCTAGACTGATTTGCATGGTGAAACACCTATTCCCTGGAGGCTCCATGCGACACCCCTTCCGCACCCTGCTCGCCATCCTCGCCATGGCGGCCGTGCCCGCCCTGGCCGGCGAAGACACCTACAAGATCGACCCCGTCCATAGCGAGGTGAGCTTCAAGGTCAGCCACCTGCTCGCCAAGGTGAGCGGACGCTTCACGAAGTTCGAAGGCACCATCCAGGTCGACACCGCTGACATCAGCAAGTCCAGCGTGGCGGTCGCCATCGACGCCGCCAGCCTGACCACGGACAACGAGGCTCGGGACAAGCACCTCAAGTCCCCCGACTTCTTCGACGTGGCCAAGTTCCCCACCATCACCTTCAAGAGCACGGCCGTGAAGGAAGTGGCCAAGGGCAAGCTGGAGATCACCGGCGACTTCACGATGCACGGCGTGACCAAGCGCATCACCTTCCCCATCACCAACGCGGGAACGCAGGCGGGCATGGCGCCCGGCACCGTGGTGGCAGGCTTTGTTGATGGCGCGCTCAGCCTCAACCGCAACGAATTCGGCATCAAGACCTTCCCCGGCGTCATCGGCGAGACCGTGGCCGTCAGCCTGAACGCCGAGGCCGGCAAGGTCGCGCCCGCCGCCAAGAAGTAAGCCCCTTCCGATCACGCTGTCCCCATCTGCCTCCGGCCGTTCCTCTGGAGCGACCGGAGGTGGGTCTTTCTGCCCTTCTTTTCTGGAGGCTTGCCATGGCATCCCCGGCCCCATTCCCCGGTGCCCTGCAACTGGACGCTTCATCGGGCCTGTCCTACCGTGTGATGCAGCCACCCCCGGCCCAGCCCAGGGCGCTGGTGGTCCTCCTGCACGGGGTGGGCGGTCAGGAGACGGACCTCGCCGACCTCGCGGCGGGCGTGGATCCCGCAACCCTGGTGGTGCTCGTCCGCAGCCGCCTGCAGCTCGGTCCCCAGCAGTTCGGCTGGTTCCGCGTGGCGTTCACAGCGGAGGGGCCGAAGATCACGGAAAGCGAGGCCGAGGCCAGCCGCCATGCGCTCATCCGCCTCGTCGACCACCTGCAGTCCCAGCACGGGATCGAGGCCCGCCGCACCGTCCTCGCCGGCTTCAGCCAGGGCGGCATCATGAGCGCCAGCGTGGCCCTCAGCGCGCCCGAGCGCGTGGGCGGCTTCGCCATCCTCTCGGGCCGCATCCTGCCGGAACTCGAACCCCGCATCGCCAAGCGGGAGTGGTTGGCGCACCTGCGGGCCTTCATCAGCCACGGCGAGCAGGACCAGACCCTGCCCCTGACCTGGGCCCGGCGGGCGGACCGCTGGCTGGACGACCTGGGCATCCCCCACGTCACCCGCCTCTACCCCACCGGCCACACCCTGAATTCCCAGATGCGGGCCGACGTGCTCGCCTGGATCGGCGGCCTCTCCGGCGCCGCGTGAGTTCAGCCGGAAGAACCGCCAGATCAAGGCACCTGGAAGCCTGATGGAAGCCTTATGTAAGCGGAGGAGAGCTGAGGTGTGGAGGAGAGCGGAGAAGACCTTCTCGACACTGGAGGTTCTTCTCTCCGCTTACTCCGCTACTCAGCTTTCCTCCGCTTCTTGATGTTGTTCTCAGGACTTTGATCTGTTTCCTTCCGGTTCGATGAAGCCCCCGCCTGGTATTCAGGACGCAGCCAACGGATGTGGCCCTGGGCTTCTTCGGCGCCGCGTTCGTGGTTGAGGGTTACCAGGCGGTCGAGGATGGCGGCGTCGGGCAGGTCCGCAGGCCAGCCGTAGGCGTCGGCCACGGCGGCATCCAGCTTCCGGTGCAGGTCCAGCAGCAGGCTCACCAGGCCCTTCGCATCCAGCGCCTGTTCCTTGTCCGTGAGCGCGTCGCCGCTGCGCAGGCGCTCCAGCAGGTTGTACTGGGTGATGATGCCCAGGCCCGCTTCCTGGGCCCGCTTGCGGTGCTGGTCCAGTTCCTCGGCCAGATCGCGGATGCGGGCGGCCTGGGTCTTCGTGGCCTCCGGGAACGGGAAGGGATCGAAGCAGCGGGATTTGAAATACCGCGGTGTATTGCCTACGCCCAGCATCGCCCCGGCCGCCAGGGCCCAGACCACATGGATGCGGCTGCTGAGCACGCCCAGGTGGAAGGCATCGGCACTGGCGATGGCTGTGACCGCATTGTCAGGTACCGTGGTGCCATCGAGGAATTGAAAGACACGGTGCTTGGTTGTTTCCGGCGTGGCGATGTAGCGGGGAAGAGCTTGGAGCATTTGGTGGAGTCCGGGGTTGGGTTCACCGAACAGCCACCAGTTCTTTTTTCTGATGTCTCGATTGTTCTGTTCCCGTTCAGGCTTCACGGTTTGAAGCAGGTGCTGATAGATCGCTGGGTACGCCTTTCGAACTTGTTCTTCCGTCAGTCCGAGGAGGTCAATGACCATGACTCCCCGGGGCTGATCCACGAGATCACGACCATTGCGGTAGGGATGCACCACGGCGGGCTGCTTCCATGCCTGCCACTGCTCGGGTGTGACGATGAAACCGTTGCCATGGAGCTTCACGCCCGGTGTGCAGATCCCGTCATTGGCCTTTAGGGCCTTGGCATCTGTCACCCGGGCCCCGGATCTCAGATCCTCATGGATGGCGTCCACGGGAAATTCATCGATCACCAGGCCTTCGGCGGCGTGCTCGGGATCGGGCGTCTTGGGCTCAGCGGCGACGCGGGCCAGCACGGGCGAGCCCTCCAGGCCGCCCACCGTCATGGCGATGCGCACGGCCGCGCCTCCGCCGTGCCAGGGATGATCCGGAATGGCCCAGAGCAGTTTCAAGCCAGGGAGATCCTGGTCATTCATCACCGTTGATCTCCGTTCATCACCGGCTGATTTTGTTTTTTCAACCGGTGATGAACAGTGATGGACGGTGAGGGGAACGGCGCAGTGGTGGGCGATGACGCCGCGCTGGCGGACCTGGCTCAGGCTGTTGGTGGTGATGAGGCCGAAGCGCCGGGCGCGGCCTTCGCGCACTTCCAGCGCGGCACGGTGCCACCAGTAGAGGACGAAATCCACGGTGTCGGGCACGTCGGGATAGGCCGCCCGCAGGGCTTCCGTGTAGCCCACGCCCAGCTCGCCCAGCATGGAGGCGTTCCCCAGGAAGGGCGGGTTGCCGATGATGTAGTCCGCCTCGGGCCAGAGGGCGGGCCGGGGGTTCAGCAGCCGGGTGGCGTGGGTGCGGGCGCTGTCATCCGGCACTTTGCGGCCCCGCGCATCCACCTTGAAGGTCTTGCCATCCCAGCGGCTGGCGCCGGTGGCTTCTTCGTCATCGCAAGCCAGCACGGCGTCGCGCTCCTCGATGCTGCCGTAGTTCTGGAGCACGGGCTCGGGCGGTGTGCCCGCCGGGTGGCGGCGATGGAACCACTGGAGGTAGGCGATCCACAGCACCAGCTCGGCGATGCCCGCGGCCCAGGAATCGAGCTCGATGCCCTTGAACTGGGCCGGCGAGATGCGCTCGTGGGACAAATCGAAGGCCGAGAACCCTTCGCCGAGATCCTCCAGGCGCTGAAGCACTTCGCCTTCGAGCCGCTTCAGGGTGTCGAAGGCCACATAGAGGAAGTTGCCGCTGCCGCAGGCGGGATCCAGGAAGCGCAGGGTGGCCAGCCGCTGGTGGAACGCGTGCAGCTGCGCCTTGGCCGCCGCCACGGCTTCGGGCGTATTCCCATGTTCGAGGAGGGTGGCGAGGTCGCTTTCGATGGCTTCCCATTCGCCCCGCAGTTCCAGGCCGAAGGTGGCGTCCACCAGCCGCTGGATGTAGGCCCTGGGTGTGTAGTGCGCGCCCAGGCGGTGGCGTTCGTCCTCGTCCAGGGCGCTTTCCAGCAGCGTGCCGAAGATGGCGGGATCGACCTCTTGCCAATCCTTCTCCGCCGCCATCCGCAGCAGGGCGATCTGCCGCTGCGACAGGGGCGGCACGGAGACCTCCTTGAAGAGGCCGCCATTGAAGCGCAGCACCCGCTTCCAGCCCCACTTGCCGCCCTCGTCCATGATCTTCCACCAGTCCTGGAGGAAGGGCACGGCCTGATCGGGATCCTTCTCCAGGTCGCGCAGGCCTTCGGTGAAGGGCTTGCCCGGCAGCAGGCCGATGTCCTCGGCGAAGCAGGTGAAGACGCAGCGCATGAGGAAGTGGGCCACCTCCGCCTTGCTGCGGGTGGTGCTGCGCAGCTCTTTGGCGAGGCCGCCCAGCTCCCCGGCGATGCCGCGAGTCACCTGGGCGATGCGGCGGTTGGTGTCGAGGGCCCGGGGATTCGTCCAGATGTCGCGGAAGAGCTGCTGGATGTCGGGCTGCTCAAGGTCGTCGAGCAGGACGATGCGGCGGGCGCCGAAGCCGCCGTAGCCGCCACCGGCCTTGGGATCGAAGCGGTTCCAGATGTGAAAGCTGTGCCCGATGTCGCACACGATGAGAAAGGGGGGCGGCGGCGTTCCGTGCAGGGCGAGGGTCTTGGCGTACTCGATCCCCTGGCCGAAGGCCCGTTCGAGTTGGGCGTCGTAGGTGGCGTGGGCGCGGTAGCCTCCGGCGGAGGGTTCTTCCACCAGCCCCGGCAGTCCGGGGGCATGGATCGTGGGCCGTTGGCCGCCCTTGCCACGCGCGGCGCCACCGCCGCCCGCGCCGGTTGCCCCTTTCGCCCGCAGCTTATCGGACGTGCGCTTGGCTTCCAGGATGAAACATCCGGCCTTGTAGAGATCCATGTAGTTCTTGGTGAACTTTCCCTCGGGCGAGTAGTTGGGGACCTGCTTCTCGAAGCAGTAGTCGCTGGAGGCGCCAGCCGGCTCGGGGGACGGAAGCCCCAGCACCTCTGCCAATTGGAGAAGGAAGAGCTCCTTGTTGCCGCGCTCTGGGCCATCGGCGGCCTGCCAGCGGGCGATGAAGGCGGGAAGGGTCTGGGACATGGCTCCATCCTAATCGGGCGGAGGGCTTCCCGTGGCTTCCGGCTTGGCCGGGCGCCTTAGAACCGCGCCCCGATCTGGATCTGGATGTCGAAGGCGCCGCTGTCATCCTCGGAGCTGACGCTGGTCTTCGTGGACACCTTGGCACCGGGGCTGAGGTAGAGGCCGAGGTTGAAGTAGGCGTGTCGGCCCAGGGTCCGGGTATAGCCACCACCGAGAAAGGGGGCGGTGGTGGCGGCCCGGCTCACCTCTCCGGTCACCAGGGATGCTTCGCGCTTGGACCACCGGAACACGGCCCCGCCGAGGTACCACGTGCCTGGTGACCCAGGGCGGAGGAGATATGCCACGAGCGGGCCGGATCGCGTTTCGGTCGTTTCGGTCAGCCTGCGACCGGTGAAAGGATCATTGAAGTGGTCCCGCCACTGGACGTGCCGGTAGCCGAACTGCCAGGCGCTCGAAGCCGGCCGGAAGCTGATCTGGAAGTCCTGCCCCTGATCAGCCAGGAGGAACACCCCGATTCCAGCCCGGAACTCCTGGGCCTGCAGCATGGTGGCGCCCATGGATAGCGCCAGCAGCCAGACCAGGGAAAGCCGCGTCATCAGTGCGATTCCTTCCCGTCGGCCAGGGCCTAGAACCGCCGCCCGATGCCGAGCCACACGTTGGGCCCGGTGGAATCGGTATCCGCCTTGACGGTGGGTGGGACCAGGGAACCGCTGGCGGAGACATCGTGCTTGAGGCGGGCCCAGGTGTAGCTGGCGCCGGCCTCGGCGTACCAGGTGCGATGGTCGGAGAGGTAGAGATCCACACCAATCCCCGCCGTGAACATGGGGAACCAGCCATCGTTGTCCACGCGGACCAGGGTTTCGTCCAGCACGTCGTTGCGGAGGGTCAGGAGCGTCCGGTCCTTCTCGTAGGCCATGCCGGCCCCCGCCTGGAAGAAGGGGATCCAGCGGTGGTCCGTCCCGATGGGCCGGAACTGGACCAGGAAGAGGAGGTCCGCATAGACCGAGTACTTCTGTTCAAAACGGAGCGTTGCCGGGCCCGCGGGGGTGTCTACGGTGGACGTGCCATCGATCTTCCCCCGGGAGTAGTCGAGTTCGACCCCGGCCTTCCAGAGCGGGTGGAGATCGCGGTAGACCTGCAGGCCGAGATTCAGGTTCGCCACGTCATCCCAGGTCTTGAAGGACGAACCCATGGCCGCATTGATGTCCTTGATCTGGCGGTTCGTCTCCGTCTGCTTGGGCCAGCTCTGCTGGACGTAGACGGTGGCGGTCCATGGGTTCCACTCCACCTGGGCCCGGGCCGTCGTGCCCCCCAGGAAAAGGCCCACGGCGAGCAGGCCGGAAGCGGGTAGGCGGAGACGTACGGGGCGCGTCGTCATGGCATCACCGGAAGGGTTGCCACAGGAATAATCCCGGAGCCACGAGGTGTCAACGCGAAAAGAAGATGATTGGGTGTTCTTGACAGTTCAGGTCCAGATGACAACTCTGGTCCATGCCCCTCTTCTCCCGACCTGACGGTGACCTTGTCCGTGGCGAGGCCCCGGTGCGGCGCATCATGCCGTACCTCATGCGGGGGCGGAACGAGAGCTGCGTCTATCAGGAATCTGTCTATCGCATCGCCGCGGCGCGCACCTGGCTCAAGGCCTACAACCGCGCGCACCATCCCCGGGCCACGCTCTTCCACCTGGTGGCCTACGCGACGGCCGTGGCCTTGGAAACCCGGCCGCGCCTGAACCGCTTCGTCTCCGGCGGGCGGCTCTACCAGCGTCGGGGCGTGTCCATTTCCTTCGTGGCCAAGAAGGTCTTCACTGACGATGGCCCGGACGTCACGGTGAAACTGGCGTGCCCCAAGGGCGAAGGCTTTCCGGACTTCTCCCGGCGCATCTCGACCCGGGTGGACGAGGCCCGGGACAAGGACTGTGCCGTGGACAAGGAAGTGGCTCTGATCATGCGGCTTCCCGGCCCGCTGGTGCGTGGGCTGGTGGCCCTCGCGCGGGGGCTGGACCACTGGAACCTCTTCCCGGGCTTCATGATCCGCGATGACCCCATGTACTCGACAGTCTTCCTGGCCAACCTGGGGTCCGTGGGCGTCTCCGACGTGTTCCACCATCTCTATGAGTACGGCACCGTGTCCATCTTCGGGGCTGTCTCCGCGCCCCGGCGCGCGGTGTTCGCCACCCGGGACGGCGTGACCTCTGAGGAGGCGCTGTCCGTGCGCTGGACCTTCGACGAACGCATCGATGATGCCTTCTCCTGCGCCCGCTCCATGGTGCTCGTGCAGAAGATCCTGGAGGATCCGGCGCGGTGGCTGGGGCCACCGGAAGGGACGCCCGTCTGGCGGGGCCTGGAAGCGGGCCCGCGCGAATCATGATCGCCGGGGCGATCGCGGCCCTGCGGCCCTCCGAGCGGCTGACGGGCCTGGTCCTGACTGGCCTCCTGGCGCTTACCGTTCTGGCGCGTCCCCAAGGGGGAGGTCTCCGGGCCCTCACTTTCGCCGGGCTGCTCCTGGCCGTTCTGCTGCTGGACCGAGTGAAGGGGAAGCGGGGGGCGGTGCTGCGCGACTTCCTGCCGATCCTCGTTGTGCTCCTCGTGTTCCTCCTGCTTCAGCCGCTCGTGGTGGCCGTGAATTCCCATCGCTGGGACACCGCGCTCGCCGCCGCCGACGGCCGCTGGTTCGGCCCTCTCGCCGAGGCCTGGCGGGGCGCCTTCGGCCGGCCCTCGGCCTTCACGGACCTGGTCTACCTCGCCTACGCCAGCTTCTACTTCCTGCCCATCACCGTGGCGATGCTGGCCTGGTTCCGCCTGGGACCTGAAGGTTTCGAGCGGGTGGCGTTCCGGATCCTCCTCGGGTTCTACCTCTCCTTCCTGGGCTACTTCCTGTGGCCCGCCGAGGGCCCCCGGGTGCCGGAGGCCGTGGCCGCCGCACAGCTGGGCGGCGGCGCGATCTCCCAGGCCGTGCGGGCTTTCCTCCACGGGGCCGAAGCCACCACCCTGGACGCCTTTCCCAGCGGCCACACGGTGCTCTCCGTGCTGCCGGCCATCCTGGCCACGCGGCCCTTCCCGCGTCTGGCGCCGCTGCTCTGGGCCTGGGCCCTGGCCATCGTGTTCGCCACCGTCTACATTGGCGTTCACTACGTGGCGGACGTGGCGGCGGGCCTCCTGCTGGCGGGCCTCACCCTGGCCGTGGCGCCTCCGTTCTCCCGGTGGCTCGGGCGGGGCTTCAGCGCTCCAGGATGAAGGTCACCGGGCCATCGTTCACCAATTCCACCTCCATGTGTTCCTGGAAGAAGCCGGACTTCACGCGGGGATGCTGGGCCTTGAGCAAGTCGAGGAACCTGCGAAAAAGCACCCGCGCTGCGTCCGGCGCCATGGCCTGATCGAAGGAGGGGCGCCGCCCCCGGGCAATGCTGCCGGCCAGGGTGAACTGGCTGATGGCCAGGATCTCGCCGCCCACATCCTGGAGGCCCAGGTTCATCTTCCCGTCCCCATCCTCGAAGACGCGCAGCGTGGCGATCTTGGCGGCAGCCCAGGCGCAGGTCTCCTCCGTGTCCCCGGTCTCCAGGCCCGCCAGCACCAACAGACCGGGACCGATGCTGGCCTCCAGCGCCCCGCACCGCACCGAGGCCCGCTGCACACGCTGGATGACGGCTTTCATCGGAGGACCCCCACCGCACTGTGCCATGGCGGAGGGGCCCGGTCATCGGGTGGTTCGGACTCCGAGATTCATGCTCAACCCTCGGGTCAACTTCGGCGTAACCTGGGTTTCCCATCCATTCTTTCCAAGGAGCTCAAGCCCATGAAACGTCATGTGTCCCTGTCCAGCCTCCTGTGGTCTGGCCTTGTCCTGGCCCTGGCGCTGCCCGCCCTGGGTGCCAAGGTGCCCCCGGTGGCCGAGGTCAATAAGAGCCAGCTACCGCCCCTCATCGACCGGGACAAGTTCTTCGGCAACCCCGAGATTGCCGGCGCCCAGCTTTCGCCCGACGGGAAATGGATCGCCTTCCTCAAGCCCTACAAGGAGACCCGCAACATCTGGGTCAAGAAGGTGGGTGAGCCCTACGCGAAGGGGCGACTGCTCACGGCGGACCCCAAGCGCCCCATCCCGGCCTTCTTCTGGAGCCGGGACGGCAAGCAGATCCTCTTCGTGCAGGACAAGGACGGCGACGAGAACTTCAATGTCTATGCTGTGGATCCCGCCGCGGCGCCCGCAGCCGGCAAGGACGCGCCCGAGGCTCGCAATCTGACGGCCGCCAAGGGCGCCCGGGCCATGATCTATGCCGTGCCCAAGGCGGATCCCGACACGATCTATGTGGGCCTCAACGACCGCGACGCGGCCTGGCATGACGTCTACAAGGTGAAGATCTCCACGGGTGAGCGTACGCTCATTCGCAAGAACACCGAGCGCATCGCCGGCTGGGTGTTCGACAAGCAGGGAAACTTGCGCCTCGCCCTGCGCACCACGGACAAGGGCGATACCGAGATCCTCCGCGTGGATCCCGAGGGCTTCAAGAAGGTCTACGAGTGCACCGTCTTCGAGTCCGCGGCGCCGATCAACTTCCACAAGGACGGCAAGCGGGTCTATCTGGAAACGAACAAGGGTGCCCGGGATCTCACGGAGCTGGTGCTCTTCGACCCCACCAGCGGCAAGGAGGAGAAGCTCGAATCCGATCCCAAGGGCCGCGTGGACTTCGGTTCCGCCGTGTTCTCCGATCTCACAGATGAGTTGATCGCCACGACCTACGACGATGACCGCACCCGGATCTACTGGAAGGACAAGGCTTGGGAAGCGGACTACAAGCTGCTGCAGAAGAAGCTGCCGGGCCGGGAGATCAGCCTTGGATCCATGACTACTGACGAGCAGCTGGTGATGGTGACGAGCTACAGTGACCGGGACCCCGGCACGCGCTACCTCTTCGACCGCCGCACCAAGAAGCTGAGCCTCGAATACGTCTCCCGCGAGGAGCTGCCCCGCCAGTACATGGTCGCCATGCAGCCCATCCGCTACAAATCCAGCGATGGCCTGGAGATCCCCGCCTACCTCAGCCTGCCCAAGGGCGTGCCCGCCAAGGGCCTGCCCCTCGTGGTGGTGCCGCACGGTGGCCCCTGGGCTCGGGACACCTGGGGCTACAACAGCCTGGCCCAGTTCCTCGCCAATCGTGGCTACGCCGTACTGCAGCCGAACTTCCGGGGCTCCACCGGCTACGGGAAGAAGTTCCTCAACGCCGGCAACAAGCAGTGGGGCGACCTCATGCAGGACGACCTCACCTGGGGCGTGAAGCATCTCGTGGCCCAGGGCATCGCGGATCCCAAGCGGGTGGGCATCCTGGGTGGCTCCTACGGCGGCTACGCCACGCTGGCCGGTGTGGCCTTCACACCGGACCTCTACGCGGCAGCAGTCTCCATCGTGGGCCCCTCCAACCTGCTGACCTTGCTGGAAACCATTCCCCCGTACTGGGAAGCGGGCCGCATCATTTTCCACGAGCGCATGGGCGACCCCAACACGCCGGAGGGCAAGAAGCAGCTGGAACGCCAGTCCCCGCTGAATTCCGCGGCGAAGATCCACACGCCCCTCATGGTGGTGCAGGGCGCCAATGATCCCCGCGTGAAGAAGGCCGAGAGCGACCAGATCGTCATCGCCCTGCGGGACCGGGGCTTCCCGGTGGAGTATCTCTGCGCGCCGGATGAGGGCCACGGCTTCGCCCGCCCCGTCAACAACCAGGCCATGTTCGCGGCCGCGGAAACGTTCCTGGCCAAGTACCTCAAGGGCCGCTACCAGGAGGGTGGCAAGCCGGATGTCATGAAGCGCCTGCCGGAGATCACGGTGGATCCCAAGACCGTGGTGCTGGCGAAGAAGGCCGACACAGCCTCCGTGACCGTTCCCAAGCCCGTCGCCAAGCCCACGGCCGGCACCTTCACCTACGCGGGCACCTTCGCCATGGGACCGCGCTCCATGGCCATCTCCATGGTCCGGACGGTGAAGGAAGAGACCGGAACCTGGGTGGTGACGGATGCCACCAAGCTGCCGGGCGGCGAAGCGGTGGACACTACCACCATGGCTCTGGCTACCTTGGTGCCCCTGAAGCGCCAGGTGAAGCAGGGCCCGGTGGTCATCGAGATGGCCTTCGACGGCGGCAAGGCCACCGGGACCATGGCCATGGGTGGCAACGCCAAGCCCTTCAGCATCGAGCTGGGCGGCGGGGCCTACGCGGAAGGCTCCGGGGCCGAGGACGCCCTAGCCTGTCTGCCTCTGGCGGAGGGCTACACCGTCACCTTCCGCAACGTGGACATCCAGCGCCAGAAGGTCCAGCTCAAGCAGGCCAAGGTGCTGGGCCAGGAGGAGCTGAAGGTGCCCGCGGGCAGCTTCAAGGCCTGGAAGGTGGAGGTGACCTCCGCCGAGGGCGATCCCGGCAGCAAGACCCTGTGGGTGGACACCACCAGCCGCAAGCTGCTCAAGACCGTGGAGACGAGCCCCCGGATGGGCGGCGCGGTGGTCACGGTGGAACTGCAGAACTGAAGGCTGGAGACTTAATGAAAGGGCCGGGCTTCGCCCGGCCCTTTCCCGTTACCGCCCCAGCTTCTGCCGGATTTTGTCGGATAGTTGGCGGGCCTCGGGATGACCCAGAACCACCGTGGCGAGACCGTAGGCGGCCGCACAGACTCCGATGAGGGGCAGCAGGCGCAGGGTCAACCCCGCCCGGCGGAAGGCGTGGGGAGTGTCCATCCCCAGCAGCCTCGCACCCGCCCAGGCCAGCAGGCCCATGAGGAGCGAGGCGGCCAAGGCCTTGGCCGTGGCGTTCAGGAGGGGGCGCAGGTTGAGGCCGGGCAGGCGCGGGCGCAGGCGCAGCAGCACGCCCAGCAGGCCGGCGAGGCTGGCGAGGCCATTGGCCAGGGCGAGACCACCGGTGCCGAGGGGCCTTAGCAGGGCGAGGCTGAGGGCCACATTCAACAGCAACGTTCCGCCAGCCAGGGCGGCGGGGCCACGGTAGTCCTTGAGGGCGTAGAGGGCCTGGTTGCCCAGCCGCTGGGCCGCCACGAAGACCAGGCCCACGGACTGGAACACCAGCGTCAGGGCCGTCCAGTCCGAAGCGGCTGGCGTGTAGGCGCCGGTGCGGAAGAGCAGGGCGCAGATGGGCCGTGACAGCACCGCCAGGCCCACGGAAGCGGGCAGCACCAGCAGGGCCGAGGCGGAAATGGATTGCGTGAGGCTGCGGTTCAGGGCCGGCCAGTCCCGGGCTTCGGCCTGGCGCGAGAGGGTGGGCAGGCCAGCGGTGGCGAGGCTCATGGCGAAGAGGCCCATGACCATTTCACTCATCATGCCGCTGTTGAAAAGCACGGTCTGGGCGCCGTTGGGCAGCTTCGAGGCGAGGGTGGTGCTGATGAGGGCGTTGATGGGGTAGATGCCTGCGGCCAGCAGGCCCGGGCCCATGCGCTTGAGGGTCTTGAACACCCATGGATCGCGCAGGTGCAGGCCGAAGGAGAGCCCGAAGCCTTCCTTCCGAATGGCGGGCAGCAGGACGAGGAGTTGGAGCACACCACCCGCCAGCACGGCAAGGGCGCACACGACGGCGACCGTCTCGTAGGGGACGCGCCCCGTCCGTTCCAGCACCCGGAGGCTCGTCCAGCCGAAGGCGATGAAGGCCAGGTTCCAGAAGATCGAGACCGACGCCGCGAGCGCAAAGCGGTGGCGCAGATTCAGCAGGCCCGCGAAGCCCGCGGTAAGGCTCACCAGGGCCAGGTAGGGAAACATGATCCGGCCCAGCCGGGTGGTCAACTCGCCCTGGACCTCGGGCCGCCCCAGGGTGAGCAGGCCGGCGAGGGGACCCATGAAGATCAGCACCAGGGCCACGCCGAGTAGCAGGATGGTCAGGAGGGTGCCGAGGAACCGGGCCGCCACGGCCCTCACGGCGGCTTCGCCCTCCGCGGCCTCGGCTTCCGCCAGCGTGGGCAGGAAGGCCGCGGTCATGGTGCCCTCGGCCGTGAAGCGGCGCAGGAGGTTGGGCAGGCGGAAGGCCACGAAGTAAGCGTCCGCCGCCGCGCCCGCCCCCAACACGTGACTAAGGAAGAAGGTCTGGAGCAGGCCGGTGAGCCGACTCAACAGGGTCATGAACCCCACGACTCCCGCGGAACGGAGCAGGCTGGGGCGGACGGGGGTGGGATCGCTCACGGTCGGCACTGGGCGAAGTGGTCCATGAGGCTCCCCGAATTGGAGCCGCTAGTCGGAATTGAACCAACGACCATCCGCTTACAAGGCGGGCGCTCTACCAACTGAGCTATAGCGGCACGGGATCCAGTCTATCGGATTTTGCGGCTTTGCTAAACGTCGTCGAGGAAGCCTGTGGCCGACCTGGTTATTATTCTCAGCGGTGCGGGGGCCCAATGTTCAGGCGACATTCAGTCGCCTGAACATGGACCCGCATCCGCTTCGACCCGCTACCGCGGATCCCCGACTGGATTCCGCTTCAGTTCTTCGAGGAAGCCCTCCATCCAATTGGTGGAGAAGGTGCCAGCGATGAAGTCGGGATGGTCCATGATGCGGCGATGCAGGGGCGCGGTGGTCTTGATGCCTTCGATCACCAGGGTGTCCAGGGCGCGGCGCATGCGGGCGATGGCCTCAGGGCGGTTGGCGCCGTAGGCGATGAGCTTCGCCACCATGGAGTCGTAGTGGGGGGGGATCACGGCGTCCTGGTGCATGGCGGTGTCCACGCGGATGCCGGGGCCGCCGGGGAAGTGCAGGGCCGTGATGCGGCCGGGGCAGGGCGTGAACTTGAAGGGATCCTCGGCATTGATGCGGCACTCGATGGCGTGGCCTTTCTGGACCACGTCTTCCTGCCGGAAGCTCAGCTTCTGGCCGGCGGCGATGCGGAGCTGCTCCTTCACGATGTCGATGCCCGTGACCAGCTCGGTGACGGGGTGCTCCACCTGGACGCGGGTGTTCATCTCCATGAAGAAGAAGTCGCCGCGCTTGTCGAGGAGGAACTCGATGGTGCCTGCATTGTAGTAACCCACGGACTTCGCGGCGCGCACGGCGGTGTCGCAGATGCGCTGGCGCAGGGCGGGATCGAGGACAGCGCTGGGGCTTTCCTCGATGAGCTTCTGATGGCGGCGCTGGATGGAGCACTCGCGCTCGCCGAGGTGCACCACGTTGCCGAAGAGGTCGCCCATGATCTGGACTTCGATGTGGCGCGGCTCCAAGAGGTACTTCTCCATGTAGACGCTGTCATCGCCGAAGGCGCCCTTGGCCTCGCTGCGGGCGTTGTTGTAGAGGTCCGGCAGCTCCTCGGGATTGTTGCAGATGCGCATGCCGCGTCCGCCGCCCCCCGCGCTGGCCTTGACGATGACGGGATAGCCGATCTGCTCGGCCACGATCAGGGCCTCTTCGACCGTCTCGATGATGCCGTCGCTGCCGGGCATGAGGGGCACGCCCGCGTCCAGCATGGTGGCCTTGGCCTGGGCCTTGTTGCCCATCTTGCGGATGATCTCGGGGCTGGGCCCGATGAAGGTGATGCCGCAGGCTTGGCAGACTTCCACGAAGTGCGCGTTCTCGCTGAGGAAGCCGTAGCCGGGATGGATGGCTTCGGCGCCGGTCACTTCCGCCGCCGCGATCACCTGGGGGATGTTGAGGTAGGACTTGGAGGACGGGGCGGGACCGATGCACACTTCCTCGTCCGCGAAGCGCACGTGCAGCGCATTGCGGTCGGCCTCGGAGTAGACGGCCACGGTCTGGATGCCCATCTCCTTGCAGGCCAGGATCACGCGCAGTGCGATCTCACCGCGGTTGGCGATGAGGATCTTCTTGAACGGCGGTTCGTCCGGCGCGGGGGGTGCGGGCTGCGAGCCCTTGCGCTTGATGGCGGAGGCCATGGCTAACCGATCCGGACCGCGAAGAGGCGCTCGCCGTATTCGACGGGAGTACCGTTTTCCACCAGCACCTTGACGATCTCACCAGCCACGTCGCACTCGATCTCGTTCATGAGTTTCATGGCCTCGACGATGCAGAGGGTCTGGCCAGGCTTCACGAAATCGCCGGGGGAGGCGTAGGGGGTCGCGGTGGGGTTGGAGGCGCGGTAGAAGGTGCCGACGATGGGACTGGTGACGTAGTGGATCCCTGGTTCCTCCGCGGGGGCCGCCGGCTGGGCCGCGGGAATCGCCATGGCAGGGAAAGGTTGAGGCGCGGGCGCGGCGAGCATGACCGGGGCGGCCTGGACCACGGGGACCGGGCCATCCTTCCGGATGCGGAAGCGCATGTCGCCGGCCTCGAACTCGAACTCCTGGAAGGGCTCCCGGCCGACCAGGGCGATGAGCGCCTTGATTTCCTCCAGGCCCAGGGGGCCACCCGAGGTGGTGCGGGGTGGGGTGGCCTTGGGGGCGGCCTTGAGGGCAGCAGGCTTGGGGGCCGGAGCGGGCTTCTTGGCGGCTGCAGATTTCTTGCGGGAGGTGCTCATCAGGGCTCCAACGATCGGATCAGGCTGGGGAAGGGAACGAGCATACCAAACCAGCCTGAGAGGGTCAGGTCACGATTCTTCGGGGGGATCCACGGCCAGGGCCTTCTTGCGCAGCCGGGGGCCGGTTTCTTCGGGGCGGAACTCTTTGCGGGCAGCATCCAGAATGCCATTGAGGAATTGCGTGCCTTCCTGGTCGCTGAATTCCTTCACGATCTCCAGGGCTTCGTTGATGACGATGGGGAAGGGCACTTCCTTGACGTACATCAGCTCGTAGAGCCCCAGCCGCAGCAGGTTGCGATCCACGGCGGCCATGCGGTGGATCTTCCAGTGCTCAGCGTACTTCGTCAGCACGCCGTCGATCTCGTCCATGTGGCCATGCACGCCGTCCACCAGCCGCCGGGCATAGTAGAAGGCATCCCGGTTCAGATCCTGGATGGCGTAGAAACCCGCAAACACCTGGTCCGGCTGGTAGCCGGTCAGGTCCATGGCATACAGCATTTGCAGGGCGTACTCGCGCCCTCGGCGACGGACACCCATCTACTTTCGCCCCTTGGTTCCAGCCTTCAGCGTGTGGGCGAGGTCGGCCATCTCAAGGACGCTCTGGGCGGCCTCCCAGCCCTTGTTGCCCATCTTGGCGCCGGCCCGATCGATGGCCTGCTCGACGCTGTCGGTGGTCAGCACGCCGAAGGACAGCGGCAAGCCGGTCTCCAGGGCCACCTGGGCGGCGCCCTTGGTGACCTCGGCGGCGATCATGTCGAAGTGGGGGGTGCCGCCGCGGATCACCGAGCCGAGCACGATGATGCCGGCGTAGCGGCCGCTCTGGGCGGCCAGCTTGGCCGCCTGCGGCAGCTCGAAGCTTCCCGGGACGCGGATGAGGTCCATCTGCTCCTCGTGGCCGCCGTGGCGGAGGATGCAGTCCTTCGCGCCCTCGATGAGGCGGTCGACGATGAAATCGTTCCAGCGCGAAGCCACCAGCGCGAAGCGATCGCCGTCGTGGACGCGGATGTGGCCCTCAAAGATCCCCATGGGAACCCCCCGAAAGGTGGTCAAGAACTGATGAGACTAGCATACCCCGCCTGAGCGGTCACCCGGAAAAGGCCCGGGGCATGGCTCCGGGCCTTTTCCGAGGTGGATAAAACCTAAACCTGGACGGTGTCGGCGATCTCGCGGAAGTCCGGGATCTGGTCGAAGTTCATGTAGCGGTAGATGTCGGCGGACTTCTGGCCGACGATGCCGACCTGCTCCATGTATTCGGCCACGGTGGGGATCCTGCCGATCAAGGCGCAGATGGCGGCCAGCTCCGCGGAGCCCAGGTAGACGCGGGTGTCGAGGCCCAGGCGGTTGGGGAAGTTGCGGGTGGAGGTGGACATGGCCGTGCTGCCCTTGCGGATCTGGGCCTGGTTGCCCATGCACAGCGAGCAGCCGGGCATCTCCATGCGGGCGCCCGTGCGGCCGAGGATGCCGTAGTAGCCCTCCTGGGTGAGGACATACTCGTCCATCTTGGTGGGCGGGGCGATCCAGAGCCGGGTGGGGATGTCGCTCTTGCCGTCCAGCAGCTTCCCGGCGGCGCGGAAGTGGCCGATGTTGGTCATGCAGGAGCCGATGAACACCTCGTCGATCTTGTCGCCAGCGACCGTGGACAGGAGCTTGACGTCGTCCGGATCGTTGGGGCAGGCCACCAGGGGTTCCTTGACATCGGCGAGGTTGATCTCGATGACGGCGGCGTACTCGGCATCCGCATCGGGCGCCAGCAGCTCGGGCTTGGCGATCCAGGCCTGCATGGCCTTGATGCGGTTCTCCAGGGTCTGGCGGTGCTCGTAGCCGTTGGCGATCATCCACTTCATGAGCGTGATGTTCGAGGTCATGTACTCGATGATCGGTTCCTTGTCCAAGCGCACGGCGCAGCCGGCGGCGGACCGCTCGGCGGAGGCGTCAGACAGCTCGAAGGCCTGTTCCACCTTCAGCTTGGGCAGCCCCTCGATCTCGAGGATGCGGCCGCTGAAGATGTTCTTCTTGCCCTTCTTCTCGACGGTGAGGAGGCCCTGCTGGATGGCGTAGTAGGGGATGGCGTTCACCAGGTCGCGGAGGGTCACGCCGGGCTGCAGCTCACCCTTGAAGCGCACCAGCACGGACTCCGGCATGTCCAGGGGCATGACGCCCGTGGCGGCAGCGAAGGCCACCAGGCCCGAGCCCGCGGGGAAGGAGATGCCGATGGGGAAGCGGGTGTGGGAGTCGCCGCCGGTGCCAACCGTATCGGGCAGGAGCAGGCGGTTCAGCCAGCTGTGGATGACGCCGTCTCCGGGCTTCAGCGACACGCCGCCGCGGTTGGTGATGAAGGGCGGCAGCTCGCGGTGGGTCTTCACGTCCACAGGCTTGGGGTAGGGCGCGGTGTGACAGAAGGACTGCATCACCATGTCGGCGGAGAACTGCAGGCAGGCCAGGTCCTTCAGTTCGTCGCGGGTCATGGGGCCCGTGGTGTCCTGGGAACCCACGGTGGTCATCCTGGGCTCGCAGTAGGTGCCGGGGCGGATGCCGGCCACGCCACAGGCTTTGCCGACCATCTTCTGGGCCAGGCTGAAGCCCTTGCCGGTGTCCTTGGGGATTGCGGGCAGGCGGAAGGTGGTGGAGGCCGGCAGGCCCAGGGCCGCGCGGGCCTTGGCGGTGAGGCCGCGACCGATGATGAGGGGGATGCGGCCCCCGGCACGGACTTCGTCGAAGATGACGTCGGACTTCACCTTGAATTCGGCGATGACTTTGCCGTTCTTCAGGGCCTTGCCCTCGTAGGGGCGCAGCTCGATGACATCACCCATCTCCATGCCGTTGACGTCCAGCTCGATGGGCAGGGCGCCGGCATCTTCCATGGTGTTGTAGAAGATGGGGGCGATCTTGGAGCCGAGGCAGACGCCGCCGAAGCGTTTGTTGGGCACGAAGGGGATGTCCTCGCCCGTGAACCACAGCACGGAGTTGGTGGCGGACTTGCGGGAGGAACCCGTGCCCACCACGTCGCCCACGTAAGCCACCAGGTGGCCCTTGGCCTTGAGCGCTTCCAGCTGCTTGAGGGGGCCCACCTTGCCAGGCTCGTCAGGGTTGATGCCGGGGCGGGCGTTCTTCAGCATGGCCACGGCGTGGAGCGGGATGTCAGGGCGGCTCCACGCGTCGGGGGCCGGGGAGAGATCGTCGGTATTGGTTTCGCCGCTGACTTTGAAGACCGTCAGGGTCAGGCTCTGGGGCACCTCGGGGCGGCTGGTGAACCACTCGGCCTCGGCCCAGGACTTCAGCACGGCCTGGGCGTTCTTGTTCCCCGCATCAGCCTTGGCCTTCACGTCCGCGAAGGCGTCGAAGACCAGCAGGGTCTTCTTGAGGCCTTCGGCAGCGAGGGTGCCCACCTGGGCATCGTCCAGCAGGTCGATGAGGGGCTTCACGTTGAAGCCGCCCAGCATGGTGCCCAGCAGCTCCGTAGCCTTCTCGCGGGAGACCAGGGCCACCTTCTCCTTGCCGCTGGCCACACTGGCCAGGAAGGCAGCCTTCACCCGGGCGGCATCATCCACGCCAGCGGGGACGCGATGCGTCAGGAGATCCAGCAGGAAAGCCTCTTCGCCTTTGGGGGGCTTGGCCAGCAGCTCGGTGAGCTCAGCCGTCTGTGCCTCGGTGAGCGGCAGGGCGGGAATGCCAAGGGCGGCACGTTCGGCGACATGTTGGCGATAGGCTTGCAGCACGGTCAACTCCCCTGAGAACGCCACTGGGCGCGAACGGATGGCAGTGCGGGGCACCGTCCCCGCGTCGGCAGGCGCAGTCTCCCGCCACGTCCATTCTACATGGGCGGCCCTGGGGCATCTTCGGTCAGGGTTCTGATCGAGGCTAATTCCTAGTAGCCTGCCGCCTGGCCGTCCTTCCGCGACTCGCTGGCCCCGAAGTAGACCTTCTGTTTGGGATCCCACCGGATGGCCTGGTAGCCGCCGTAGCCACCGAACATCCAGCCCACGCCGTGGCCGCGGTTCATCAGCTCGCGGATGGTCTCGTAGGGGAAGCCACTCTCCAGCTGGATGGTACCTGGCAGCTTGCCCTTCTCGCCCGTGGGCTCAGGTGAGCCGTCGTGGCTCATGCGGGGCGCGTCGCCGGCCTCCTGGGCGTTCATGCCGAAGTCGATCAGGTTCATGACGATCTGGACATGGCCCATGGGCTGGAACTCGCCGCCCATGACGCCGTAGCTGAGGAAGGGCACGCCGTCCTTGGTGATGAAGCCCGGGATGATGGTGTGGAAGGGCCGCTTGCCGGGCGCGTAAGTGTTGGCATTGCCCTCTTCGAGGTTGAACAGCTCGCCGCGGTCCTGGAGGCAGAAGCCCAGGTCGCCGGGCGTCATGCCGCTGCCCATGCCGCGGTAGTTGCTCTGGATGAGGCTCACCATGTTGCCTTCGCCGTCGGCGGTGGTGAGGTAGACGGTGTCGCCTTCCTTCAGGGGCGGGTGGCCCGCCTCCAGGCGTCGCGACGCGCGGTCGCCGATGAGGGCCCGGCGCTGGGCGGCGTAGTCCTTCGAGAGCAGCCAGGACAGGGGCACCTTCATGAAATCCGCATCAGCATAGAACTTGGCCCGGTCCTCGAAGGCCAGCTTCTTGGCCTCCGCGAACAGGTGCACATGCTGGGGGCTGCCGAAGGGGATCTTCGAGAAGTCGTAGCCTTCGAGGATGTTGAGCATCTGGAGCGCGGCGATGCCCTGGCCGTTGGGGGGCAGTTCCCACACGTCGTAGCCGCGGTAGTTGACGCTCACCGGCTCCACCCAGTCCGAGTGATGGGCGGCCAGGTCGTCGTAGCTGAGGAAGCCGCCGTTGGCCTTCATGTAGGCGTCGATCTTCCGGGCGATCTCCCCCTTGTAGAAGGCGTCGCGGCCGTCCCTGGCCAGGAGCTCCAGGGTCCTGGCCAGGCGCGGGTTGCGGAATACTTCTCCGCTCACCGGTCCGCGCTTGCCGTCCACGGTGAAGGTTTTTAGGAAGCCCGGGTACTTGCCCAGCGCGGGCACGCTGCGGCCCCAGTAGTAGGCGATGAGCTCAGATACCGGGAACCCATCCTTGGCGTACCGGATGGCCGGCGCCAGCACCTGCGCCATGGGCAGCTTGCCGAACTTCTTGTGCAGCTCGAACCAGCCGTCCACGCAGCCGGGCACGCTCACGGGCAAGGGACCCTGGGCCGGGATGTGCTTGAGGCCCAGCTTCTTGAAATGGTCGAGGGTGAGGGACTTCGGCGAGCGCCCGCTGCCGTTGAGGCCATGCAGCTTCTTCGTCTTGGCGTCCCACACGATGGCGTAGAGGTCGCCGCCCATGCCGCTGCCCGTGGGCTCCATGAGGCCCAGGGCCGCGTCCGCCGCGATGGCCGCGTCCACGGCGGAGCCACCCTGCTTAAGCACATCCAGGGCGATCTGGGTCACCAGGGCCTGGCTGGTACAGGCCATGCCGTGCTGGGCCGCCACCTCGGAGCGGGTGGCGAAGGCCCGACCCGTGACCCGGTCCCCACCAAGCAGGGGGGACAGGACCACCAGGCTGGCGGCAACCGGGAGCAGGGAGCGGAACAGCGGGCGCATGGGATCTCCGGGCATCAATTCTGGTCGTCGTCCACGCCGGGCCAGCAGGTCTCGATGCCGCGACGGGTGGAGATCGCGGTGGTGAGGCCGGTCGGAGCGGCGAACTTGGGATCGAGGATTCGGGTGATCTGATCCTTCAGGTCATCGAGGTGGGCGCGGAGGGCCTTGTCGCCGCCGGGCCTGGCCACCAGGGCCTGAAGGGCCTTCAGCTCGGCGCGGACCACGCCGCGGGTGTCGTCGCTGGTGTTCACGGGCAGCTGGGACATGCCCAGCCCGCCCATGGCCAGGCTGGGGGCCGGCGCCTGGTTCAGCAGGTTGCCCAGGAGCTCCAGGTAGGCGCGCTGGAGGTTCCGGCGGGCGGGGGCGACCTTCGCCCCGGGGGCCTGGAGCTCGGTGAAGACGCCGCCACGCAGATCCGCCAGCAGCCGGGCGGCGGTGTAGGACTTGTCCCCCAGCAGAGTCTCCTGCTCTTCCAGGCGGGACAGGCGCGCGCGGTCCAGCAGGGTGGTCAGCACACCACGCTGGGCCGCGAGCAGTCGGGCCTGCCCCGCGTCGGGCTCCAGCTTGGCCAACAAGGCGGGATCCAGCAGCCAAGTGGGCGTCTTGAAGACGGCCCCGTTGAGGTAGTTCACAGCCTCGGCCTGGCGGGTCCGGGGCACGGGCGTGAACCGGCCGCCATCCTGCCCGGCGTGCTTGTTCTCGGTGTCGAAGCCGCCCACGAGCACGGCCACGTGGCCCAGCTCCCGGCGCCACTGGCCCCAGATGGCCTCGTAGAGGTGGGCGAAGTCCTTGAAATCCTCGCCGGGCTTCAGGGCGGCCTTCGGCAGGAACCCCATGATGCGCTGGAGGTTCTTCGTGCCGAGCGTCGTGGCCTTCACGGCGTCCGCGTCACCCACGGCTTCGGTCTGCTCGCCAGGATCGACGCCCGCGCCGCCGGCGGTGGAGAAGCGGAGCCAGGGCTCTGTCTCCTGGACCTTCAGCCACTCGTTGAGGGTGGCCTTCTCGTCATCGGCGGTCTTCGCCGCGGGAATGGGCGTGTAGCCCCACTTCACGGCGAAGGTGTCGTAGGGGCCGATCTTCGGGATCAGGTCTGCGGGGGCGAAGCCGTCCTCGGGCTGGGCCACGTAGTTGAAGCGGCAGTAGTCCATCAAGGTGGACACGTGGCCCATCTTCTTGACCCAGGCCTTGTCGCGGATCTTGTCGAAGGGATACTGGGAGCTGGCCTTGAAGTTGTGAGGGAAGCCCAGGGAGTGGCCCACCTCGTGGGTCACCACGTAGGCCAGCAGCTCGCCCATGAGGTCGTCTGGCATGGGCAGGGTCTGGGCCCGCTTGTCCAGGGGCGCCACCTGGGTGAAGTACCAGTCGCGCTGGAGCTGGAGGATGTTGTGGTAGATCACGATGTCGGCTTCGAGGATCTCGCCGGTGCGGGGGTCGCTGATGTGGGGCCCGTAGGCGTTGGCCACCGGCGAAGGCACCCCGCGGATCACCGAGTAGCGGGCGTCTCCGGCGTCGAAGTCAGGATCCTCCTCCTTGGACGGGGCCAGCTTGGCCACGATGGCCTGCTTGAAGCCGGCGGCCGCGAAGGCCGGCTGCCAGGCCTCCACGCCCTTCTTCACGAACGGTACCCACTGGGCCGGGGTGGCGCGATCGATGTAGAACGTGATGGGCTTGACGGGCTCGCTCACGGCGGCGGCGGGATCCTTCTTCTCCAGGCGCCAGCGGGTGATGTAGGTGCGGCGGGCAGCCTCATGCTCGGGGCGGCCATAGTCGGTGTTCCGCACGCTGAAGAAGCCCAGGCGCTCGTCGAAGACGCGGGGCATCATGGGCTTTTCCGGCAGCTCGACGAAGGAGTAGAACATCGTCACGGTGCCGCTGGTGCCGGGCCGCAGCGTGGGTGTGCCGAAGGGCGACGGTGCGGGGAAGGGCGCGGCGCCCGCGGGGCTGAAGGGCACGCTGTAAGTCTGCAGGGCTTCGATGTTCAGGTTGGCCGGGAAGGCCTTCACCTTGTCCACAAAGCTGCGCGAGGGGTCGAACAGCTGGGCGCCCAGCAGCTGGCGAGCGCTGTACTCGGGGATCTCCGTGGTGAACAGGCGGGTGGCCTCGATGACCGGTGAGCCGTCCTTGGCGAAGGCCTCCACGGGGAAGCTCATGAGAATGGTGCCGTTGGTGGAAGCATCCACGGCCTTGGCGATGGGCTGGGTTGGATCGGCCACCACCGAATGGGAGACTTGCTGGAGCAGGACCCGATGCTCCTTCAGCACCCAGCGCACGGTGTCCGCATCGAGCACCCGGCCAGCGTGGTCAATGTTGGCCGGGGTGCGGTTGGCCGAGACCACCAGCAGCAGTTCGCGATCCAGCCGCGCTTTGGGGATCTCCAAGTAGAGCTTGCCCTTCACCTGGTGGACCTTGATCAGGCCCTCCTGGGACTTGGCCTCGGCGGTGATGACCTTGTCGTAGGGTTTGGGTTCCGCTGGCTCCGGTGCGGCCGCCGGCCGCGGCGCGGCGGTGCCCCCATTGGTGGGCGGAGCTTGGATGGTAGGACGCTGGGCGGTGAGCAGGCTGGCCGCGAGGGCCAAGGCGAGGCTGGTCAGGCATCGGGAAGACATGGGGACTCCAGGGGATCTGGCCCATGATAGACAGGCTTGCCTCGCAATTCGAGGCTTATGATCGAGATGCCCTTGGAGCCTTCCCTGGCGGGCCAGGAGGATGTGACACTGGGCCCGAGGTGCCCATGCCCTTCGACGCCGCCACCCGGGAAGCTCATCTCACTCGCTATCGCCAGGGACCCACGCTGCTCCGCCAGGCCTGGGAGGACATGCCGGCGGAGGCTCGCACCTGGCAGCCCGGCGAAGGCAAGTGGAGCGCCCACGAGGTGGTGGTGCATTGCGCGGACTCGGAGACCTATGCGGCCATCCGCATCCGGCTCCTGCTGGCCGAGCCCGAACCGCTCATCGTGGGCTACGACGAGAATGCCTGGGCGAAGCGGTTCGACTACCACGCTGCCGATCCGGAGCTGGCCCTGCGACTGATCGAGATGGTGCGGGCCCACACCGCGGCCACCCTCGACCGGTTGCCGGAAGAGGCCTGGGGCCGCATGGGGCAGCACACGCACAGCGGCACCTACGGCACCGATGACTGGCTGCGGAGCTACGCAGCCCACCTGGAGATCCACACCGCCCAGATCCAGCGGAACCTGGCGGCCTGGCAACAGCGATAGCTCACCGGCCCCCACTATTCCTCACCGATAGAAGCATTTAATCTCCAATCAGCCGGAACCACCCCAGGAGGACCCATGCCCCTCGTTCGCATCTCCCACCGGGCTGGAGTGACGGATGCCTATCGCCGGGCCCTGTCGGATGGCGTACAGGAGGCCCTGGCCACGGCCATGAAGGTGCCTGCCGACGACCGCTTCCACATCCTTACGGAGCACGCCACGGGGCTGATCTTCGACTCACATTACCTTGGCATTGAGCGAACGCCCGAATGGGTGGCCATCCAGATCACGCTTCGGAAGGGGCGCACCGTGGAGATGAAGCAGGCGCTGTACCGTCGGATCGTCGAGAACCTCGCAAAGGATCCGGGCCTCCGTTCCGAGGATGTGATGATCAGCCTGATGGAGAACGACCTGGCCGACTGGTCCTTCGGGAAGGGTGAAGCCCAATATGTCCGCTGACCTCGACCTGGAGGCCTACCTGCGGCGCATCGGTTTTTCCGGCGAGGCGCGGCCGGACGTGGCGACCCTGCGGGCCCTGCACCAGGCCCACGCCTCGACCATCCCCTTCGAGAACCTGGACGTGCAGATGGGGCTGCCCATCCGGCTGGATCTGGCCTCGCTCCAGGCCAAGCTGGTGCAGCGCCGCCGCGGCGGCTACTGCTTCGAGCAGAACAGCCTGTTCCTGGCGGTCCTGCGGCGGGTGGGCTTCGCCGTCATCCCTTGCGAAGCGCGTGTGCGCCGGGGCGCCACCACCCTGCTCCCCCGCACCCACATGCTGCTGATCGTGCAGGCCGGGGGAGGCCGATGGCTCTGCGACGTGGGCTTCGGCGGCGATGGTCCGCTGCTCCCCGTGCCCCTGGATGGCCAGGCCCACGCCCAGTTCCTCAGCACCTTCCGCGTGGTCGAGGAGGCGGATGGGGAACGGCTGAACGTGCTCCAGTCCTTCCAGAACGGCGCATGGGTGGACCTCTACGCCTTCCGCCCCGAGGAGCGGTTCCCGGTCGACTACGAGATGGCCAACCACTACACCAGCACTCACCCCGAGTCCCGGTTCGTGAAGACATTGACTGCCCAGCTCGTCGGGCCCGACGTGCGCCGCATCCTCCGGAATCGCGCCTACGCTGAAATCCGGGGCAGCGAGGTGAGCGGTCGCGAGTTGGCGCCGGAGGAGGTGATCCCCGTCCTGCGGGAGACCTTCGGCCTGGATGTGCCCGAGGGGGCGAGGTTCCGGGCCTTCGAGGACTGATCCGGCTCAGCTCCCGTAACGCTCGGGGAGGGCGGCCAATTCCCGGGAGAGGTCGCCGGTCAACCGCCGCCGCTGCTCCTCGGGGAACTGCCCAGCCAGGGAGTAGATCCGGTTTTCCTCGAGGGTGTTGTGGCTGGTCAGCCGCTGGTGGACCGACGCCAGGGTGGCTTTCACCGCAGTCCAGTCCACAACGGGGCTTTTCAGGGCATTCACAGCTGTGGCCAGGGAGGACATGAAGAAATCATGATCCTCGCGCAGGGACTGGAGGGTGGCTCCCAGGTCCGGCTGGGCTTCCGCCACGGCGGGGAAGAGCACCCTGTGCTCCGCACGGATATGCACGGCCAGACGCATCCAAATCCTGTCCAGGGCGTGGTGGGCCTCGGCTTGGAGCTTGTGCTCCACGGCGGCCCGGGCCTGCCCGAACAGATGGTCGATCTCGTGGTGGTCCGCCGTCAGCTTGGCGGCGAGGGGATCCGGGGATTCTTTCCGGCCGTCGTGCACGGCTTCAATGATGTGCTCGGCCTTGCCAGATTCGAAGATTTTCTGCAGTTCCAGGAAGGTGGCGCCCAGGGCGGAACCCTGGGCCCTCCGCTTGCGCCAGTAGATCCAGCCGCGGCTTTCCATCCAAAGCCCCAGGCGATCCAGGAGGCCGAGGGCCACGAAGACGAGGGCGATCGCGAGGAGGGGGTCGGGTGGCGAGATGGACACGGGCCTCCTTCCGATTGGTGGAATCATGGTGCCATGTCCAAGGCCCCGTCCACCAATGCGACACGTCTGCTCAGGCAGGCTGGCGTGCCCTACACCGAACACTTCTACCGCTACGAGGACCACGGTGGCACGGCCGTGAGCGCCCGGGAGCTGGGCGTGGCCGAGCATGCCGTCATCAAAACCCTGGTGATGGAGGACGACAAGGGGGCGCCCCTCATCATCCTCATGCACGGGGATCGCGAGGTGAGCACCAAGGAACTTGCCCGGCAGATCGGGGCGAAGTCCGTGCAGCCCTGCAAGCCCGAGGTGGCCAACCGCCACAGCGGCTACCTGGTGGGGGGCACCAGCCCCTTCGGCACGAAGAAGCCCATGCCCGTGCACGCCGAGGCCACGATCTTCGAGCTGGACCGCATCTACCTCAACGGCGGCAGCCGCGGCTTCCTTGTGGGGCTGGATCCGAAAGAGCTGGACAAGGTGCTGAAGGTGAATCGCGTGACAGTGGCGATTCCATAGGCGCCGGCAGACCTGTGAGTGAGTTGTCTAACCGCAGATGACGCAGATTCCGCAGATGAAATGCAGAAAGTGCTGAAAGCCAAATCATCTTTGTCTTTCTCTGCGCCATCTGCGTCATCTGCGGTTAAAAAGATTTGTTCGTTCCCCGCGGACCTTCGGAGGACTTCACGATGCGAACCAAGCGCCCCCTCGGCCGCACGGGCCTCTCGATCTCACCGCTGATCTTCGGCGGAAACGTGTTTGGCTGGACCGTCGATAAGCCGACCTCCTTCGACCTCCTCGACCACTTCACGGCTGCCGGCTTCGAGACGGTGGATACCGCCGACGTGTACTCATACTGGAAGCCCGGCAATGTGGGCGGTGAGTCGGAAACCATCCTTGGCGAGTGGATGCGCGCCCGTGGCTGTCGTGACCGGATCACCCTGATCACCAAGGTCGGCATGCCGATGGCACCGGACCGGAAGGGCCTGTCGGCGGCCTGGATCGAGCGCGCGGTGGAAGACTCCTTGCGAAGGCTGCAGACCGATTACCTCGACGTCTACCTGTCCCACAAGTTCGATCCTGATGCACCGCAAGAGGAAACCCTCGCCGCCTACCAGAAGCTGATCGCGGCGGGCAAGGTGCGGGCCATCGGGGCCTCCAACTTCGACGCGGCTCAGCTGCGCGCAGCCCTGGATGTGGCCGAAGCCAAGGGCTTGCCGCGCTACGAGGTGCTGCAGCCGGAGTACAACCTTTACGACCGTCAAAAGTACGATGGCGCGTTACGCGAGCTGGCCATGACTGAGGGCCTCGGCGTCATCACCTACTACAGCCTGGCCAGGGGCTTTCTCAGCGGCAAGTACCGCAGCGAAGCCGACCTCGGGTTGAGCCCGCGAGGGGGCGGCATCAAGGCCTACCTCAATGAACGTGGCTTTCGCACGCTTCAGGCGCTCGACGAAGTGGCCCGCCGGCACGGGGCGAAACCAGCTGAGGTGGCCCTGGCCTGGCTGATGGCCCGCCTGGGGGTCACCGCGCCCATCGCCAGCGCCACCAGCCTGGGCCAGGTGGACAGCCTCATCAAGGCCGCCTCCCTGGCACTGGCTGCGGAGGACATGGCCGTGTTGGAGGAGGCCAGCCGGTACTGAGAGCGCTCATTCCATTTACCCATCTGGTGTGCAGATTGCATGGGGAGGTGTGGGCTGGGGCCTGGAGGCTCCGGGATACGCACAGCTGTGATCACCGTCATCCTTTACCGGCTGAGGGTGGCAGTCCCGTGCTACCTTCCCTCCCAATCAACCCCATCCGATCCACCTCATCCCGTTCTCGGAGTCCTCCATGAGCGACGTGGAAATCAGCATCACCCAGCAGAAGACCATCCAGGCGCTGCAGAAGGGGGAGGCCCCCATTCCCATGCGGGGCTGGCTGGCCAAGCAGGCTGCCATCAACTACGAGGTGGAGCGGGCCCTGGCCGAGGACGATCCTGCGGCCTTCTGGGGCGATAAGGCCAAGGGCCTGGACTGGGCGGAGCCTTGGACGAAGGTGTTCGAGTTCAACGTGCCCAACCACGCCTGGTTCCTTGGCGGCAAGCTGAACGCCACGGTGAACTGCATCGATCGCCATGTGCACAGCGACCGGCGCAACAAGGCCGCCCTGCTGTGGGTGGGCGAGGATGGCGACGAACGCTCCTACACCTACAACCGCCTCTACCGCGAGATGAACCGCTTCGCCAACGCGCTCAAGCGCTTGGGTGTGAAGAAGGGCGACCGCGTCATCCTCTACATGCCGCTCACGCCGGAAGGGATCATCTCCATGCTGGCCTGTGCCCGCATCGGCGCCATCCACAGCGTGGTCTACGCGGGCATGGGCCAGGCGGCCCTGCGCACCCGCATCGAGGACGCCGGGGCTCGAGTGGTGGTGTGTTCCGATTTCACCTACCGCCGCGGGAAGGCCATTCCCCTGAAGCCCATCGTGGACGAGGCCGTGCGCGATCTGACCTCGGTGGATCATGTCATCGTCCACCGACGGGGTTCCCGCCCTGGCGACGCGCCCGTAACCTTCGCCAGCGAGCGCGAAAAGGACTTCTACGACATCCAGCAGGGCCGCGATATCCATTGCGAGGCGGAGATGGTGGATGCCGAGCATCCGCTGTTCATCCTCTACACCAGCGGAACGACCGGGAAACCCAAGGGGGTGGTGCACACCACTGGTGGTTATCTGGTGGGTGTGAACTACCTGAGTAAGGCCTTCTACCAGATCCAGGAACGGGACATCTACTGGAGCACTTCGGACATCGGCTGGATCGTGGGGCACAGCTTCATCGTCTATGGCCCGCTCAGCATTGGCGCCACGGTGCTCTGCCGCGAGGGCGCGCCGGACTATCCGAGCCCGGAGGTCACCTGGGAGATCTGTGAGCGCTTTGGGGTGAATGTGATGTTCACGGCGCCTACGGCCGTGCGCATGTGGATGAGCCACGGCGCCGAGGCCCCGGCCAAGTTCGACCTCAGCAAGCTGCGCCTCATGGCCTGCGCCGGCGAGCCCTTGAATCCCGAGGCCCACCGCTGGGCCCAGCAGCACCTGGTGGGCCAGGGCAACGGCCAGGTGGTGGACAACTGGTGGCAGACGGAGATCGCCGGACCGGTGATCGGCACGCTGCCCACCTTCGAGGTCCGGCCCGGCAAGGCTGGCAAGGCCCTGCCCGGGGCCCAGCTGGCCGTGGTGAATCACGATGGCTCCCCCGTTCCCGACGGGCAGGGCGGGCTGCTGGTCATCAAGTTCCCGCTTCCCTACATGCTGCGCACCGTGTGGAATGACCACAAACGCTACGAGGACTACTGGAATGAGATTCCGGGGTACTACACGGTGGGCGATGTGGCCGTGAAAGACGCCGATGGCTACATCGCCGTGCTGGGCCGCTCCGATGACGTCCTGAACGTGGCGGGCCACCGCATCGGCACTTCCGATGTGGAAGGGTCCCTGATCCGCCACCCGGCGGTGGCCGAAAGCGCCGTGGTGGGGCTGCCCGATCCCATCAAGGGCGAGCGCATCATGGCCTTCGTGGTGGTGCGGGCGGGCATTGACACGGGCCCTGGCCTCATCGCCAGCCTGAAGGATCATGTCCGTGAGGACCTGGGCGGCATCGCCATGCCCAGCGAGATCCAGATCCGCGCCAGCCTGCCCAAGACCCGCTCCGGCAAGATCGTCCGTCGCGCCCTCAAGGCCGAGGCCCTCGGGCAGGATCCGGGGGATCTGAGCACGCTGGCTGATTGATGCTGTCCGGGGGTTCCTCGCTGCGCGCATACCCCCGGGCCCCCGCACTCGGCTCGGATGAGCCGCGCCTCGCTTTCGCTGTCCCCGTGAGCTAGAAGATCCGCACGAGATTGAACCCCAAAGCCCACCGGCTCGGGGGCCTGGGGCCGCCGGCGTAGTCGCCTCCCAGCACCTGGTGGGCGGTGGTGCCCTGGACGTTGGTGGCGAGCAGGGTGAAACGGTGGCCCTTGGTCTGGAATCGATAGCCGAAGGCGAACCCCTGCTCGAAGGTGGCGGAGTCCAGGCGGGCGGGGCGGGGATAGTACTCCGCGAGGATGGACTGGCCTTCCACGATGCGCCACCGGATACCCGCGCCGGCGGTAAAGAGGGCCCGATCCTGAGTGGTGGTGCGGGAAAGCCAGGTGGGGACGAGGCTGAAGGTCACCGGCCCCGCCAGGAACTCCGTGGGCAGTTGGAGGGTTGCGCCGGTGATGCCAACGGTTCCAAAGGCATAGGTGGCGCGCTGGATGGTTTCGTCGAAGCGCTCACCGCGAACCGCCATGCGGAGGTGCGGCCGGTCGAGAAGTCGCTCCTGGAGGGCCAGGATCACAGTCTTGCCATCGGAAGTGCGGTAGACCTGGGCGTTGAGGCCCGGTATCGCGGCGATACCGAGATCGAAGCCCAGGCCGGCGAAGTTGCCGCCGTCCAGACCGTAGAAATCTTTCGAGTTCCCCCGTGCCGGCTCGGCAAAGCGATGGGTGAAGCGGATGGCGGGTTGCCAGCCGTGGAGGTGGTCGGCCGTGGGCAGGTTGAGGCCCAGGGGAAGTTCGGAATCCTGGGCCAGCAGGGTGGTCGACAAACTTAGGGCCAGGAGGAAGGGCGGGACGATCGATTGGATGAGCATGGGCGTTCCGGGCGGATCAGGTGAGCCGCGTGGTGGCGGAGACGGGCTTGGAAGGATCGATCACGAGCACGCCGCCCGGCGTGGACTCGCTGACCTGGTAGTGCTGGAGGATGGCCCCCACCGGCGCCGGTCCCAGGGTCACCGTGCCGTTGAGGTCGTACTGGCTGCCGTGGCAGGGGCAGCCGAAGCCGGTCTGGGTGGTGTTGAGGCGGCCGCCCTGGTGCAGGCAGCTGGCGTTGAAGGCGTAGATGCCGGCGCTATCACGGACGAGGTAGTAGCCCTGGGCGGCCCCCAGGACCAGGGGGCAGCTGCCGGACGCGGTGGTGGTGTAGTCCCGCACCGTTCCGGCGGGTTGGCCCATCATGCTGGCCTTCGTTTCGGAGGTGGTGACCGGGCTGGGCGGAGGTGGCGGCGGTGGCGGAGCCGGGGTAGAACTTCCGCCCCCACCTCCACCGCAGGAGACGACCGCGGCGGCCGCGGCCAGGGCCAGGGCGCAGGCGCAGAATTCCCGGCGATCGAGACCACTGGCTGGTCCGGCCGGTGTGGAGCGTTCGGGTTGAGACATGGGACCTCCCTGGGTTGGGGCCGCAGCGATGGCGGACTGGCTTGGGGATGAGAATGCGGCGGCGACCGGGGAGCCCCCAGATCCGGATGGCAGAAACCGGCCCATCCGGTCTGGCCTTCGCCCCGGCGGTGGGCGCATCCTCTTGGCAGATGCTGTCCGACCCCTGCCTGGAGCCCGCCGTGCCTCCCTTCAATCACGTCCACCCCGCCATCGTGCATTTCCCCATCGCCCTGCTGGCGACGGCCCCGCTCATCTTCCTGCTGGGCGGCCTCTGGCCGGCCCAGCGCCGGGGCATCCACGCCGTTGCGCTGCTCCTGCTGCTGCTGGGGCTCCTGGGCGGGCTGCTGGCCCTGGCCACCGGGGATGCCGCGGAGAAACTCGCCCACCGCACGCCGGAGCTGCGCGCCGCCTTGAACCATCATGAGTTCCTGGCCCAATGGACGGTTTCGATATTCGGGGTGCTGGCCGCCTCCTGGCTTATATACCTGGGATTCCTGCGCTTCTCCCACCGGGAGCTTCCTCAAGGTTTGGGCAGGCTCTTGTTCCTCCTATGGCTGCTCCTCAGCGCTAGCGGTGTCGTCACACTCGTCCTCACGGGCCATGAGGGTGCTCGGATGGTCCACGAATTGCACACCCATGCGGGAGACACCCAGAACGGCTGGTAACGCAACTCCGGTTGGGCTGATGGGATGAAGCCCCGCCAGTACACCGTCCTCCTACTCCTAGGCTTCGCCCTCTGTACCTGTGGCACGAGGTCAGCGAAGACAAGGTCGATAAATTAGACCTTCTTCCAGCAAGCGCAGCCGCAGCGAGGCGTGGGGCGCATAGCCACCGTAGAAAGAAAAGCAGTTTGAACCACCGATAAACACCGATGCACACTGATCAAAACCAATCTTTTTATCGGCGTTTATCGGGGGTAAATACTTTCTTTGCGAGGTGCATTCTCACCCCGCGGCCGCTTCTTCTGTTTCCGGTTTCGCCCAGCGATCGAATCGCATCAGCATCAGCATCCCCGGCACGGCGATCACGGTGCAGAAGAGAAAGTAGTTCGACCAGCCCCAGTGCTTCACGAGCGAGCCGGCTGGGGCGGCAAGAACGGTGCGGGTGAGGGCGGTGAGGCTGCTCAGAAGGGCGAACTGGGTGGCGGTGTATTTGAGGTGGCATTGGCCCATGAGGAAGGATGTGAAGGCCGCAAGGCCCAGCCCGTAGCAGAGGTTCTCCAGGGACACAGTGAGGGCCAGCAGGGAGAGCCTAGGCCCCGCATGGGCCAGCCACAGGTAGGCCAGGCTTGAGATCCCCTGCAGGATTCCGAAGACTACGAGGGCCCGCTTCAGTTTCATGTGCAGCATGAGTGTGCCGCCTGCCGCCATGCCCACAATGATGGCGCCCGTTCCCACGAACTTTGTAATGGTTCCGATCTGGGTCAGGGTGAAGCCGACGTCCAGGTAGAAGAGTGTGGGCAGGGCTTGGGCCAGCATGTCTCCCAGTTTGTAGAGCACGGCGAAGGCCAGCACCTCCCAGGCACCACGGCGGCCCATGAATTCGCGGAAGGGCTCCACGACAGCCTCTTGCAAATTCTTGGGCGGGGGGGAGTCGTGAAGGGATGGGGGAGATAACCAGGTGCCTACTACACCCATTGCCATCAGTGTGGCCATAAGCAGGTACACCGTGCGCCATGAAACATGCTGCCCCACCAGGATCAGCGCCCCCGCGCCTGAAATCAGCATGGCGATCCGGTAGGAGCCAATGTGAAGGGCGTTGCCTAAGCCCAGCTCTGATGGCTCCAGGGATTCGGCTCTGAAAGCATCAGAAACCACATCCTGGCTGGCACTGAAGAAAGCCACAACCAGCGCCAAGGCAGCCACCAGACTCAGATTCCGGGCTGGCTGCAAGTTCGCCAGGGCCACCAGGGCCAGTACCAATCCCACCTGGGTCAACAGCAGCCAGCCTTTCCGACGTCCCCGGAACCCCGGGAAGCTCGGCGCAAGGCGATCCATGATGGGGGCCCACAGGAACTTCAGGTTGTAGGGAAGGCCCACCAGGGCGAAGAGCCCGATGGTGGTGTAGTCGACATTCTCCCTTTTCATCCATGTCTGGAGCGTGTCCCCAATCAACTTCAGGGGCAGGCCCGAGGCCAGGCCCAATGGGATCCAGACAGCGAGACGGCGGAAGCGTGGGGGCATCTGTGCATCATCGCAAAGAACCAGCGCTGGAAACCGCAGATTTCGCTTCTGGGGGCTGACCAGGTCCTATCGCTATTTGGCCACCGGCCGGTTCGCGCCGCGCCAGGCGCGCATGCCGCCCTTGAGCACGTAGACCCACTCGAAGCCCCGGGCCAGGAGCTGGCGCAGGGCGCGGTGGGAGAGGGCGTCGGTCTCGTCGACCAGGACGAGGGCCCGCTTGGCCATGGGATCCGGGGCCTTGAAGCGCTGCGCGAGTTCCGCGTAGGGGACGTGGAGGCAGCCTCGAATGTGGCCCTGGCGGAAGGCGGCATCCTCCCGCAGATCCACCAGCAGCACACCCGGTCCCTGCAGGAGTTCCTCGACCTGCAGCGGGTCCAGCACGGGCCGCCCCTTCCCGCGGAGCCAGGATCGGAGCCGCGGCAGGGCCACTGCGAACAGCAGCACGAGGCAGAACGCCGCGAAGACCAGGCCGGGCAGGAAGGGATAGGCTTCCATCCAGTCTTTCAGCGTCGTCAGATCCTGGGCGAAAGCGGACATGGTTCCCCCGGTACGGGGATGATGCGCCCGCCTCAGAACTCCGGCAAGCCCAAGGCGATGGCCAGGGCCCTGAAGGCTGCGGGGATGGGGGCCACCGCGTCGATCCGCGCGCCGGTCACGGGGTGGTCCACCGACAGCTTCCAGGCGTGGAGGGCCGGATGGGGCAGCAACAGAGCTCCGCCGTCCACATCCTTCCAGCGGCCCGGCCCGCCGTAGAGCGGGTCGCCCATGAGCGGGGCCCGGAGGTGGGCCAGGTGCACGCGGATCTGGTGGGTGCGCCCCGTGAGCAGCTCACATTCCACGAGGGCAATGCTCGTGGTGCGAGCCAGCACGCGGATGCGGGTCTGGGCGGGGCGCCCGCCATCCGCCACCACCATGCGCAGGCGGTCCCGCTTGTGGCGGGCAATGGGCTCGTCGATGAGCAGGCTGCCCAGCTGGGGCAGTTTCGGAGAATGGCGCACCAGGGCCAGGTAGCGTTTCTCCACGGTGCGAGCCTTGAACTGATCCTGGATGGCCCGCTGGGCTTCCGCGGTCTTGGCGAGGCAGAGACAACCGGTGGTGTACCGATCCAGGCGATGCACAAGGCCCGGCCAGCCGGAGGCCAGTTCCTCGGCATCCTCCGCTGCCTCGTCGGTGGGCTCGAGGATCACGGGCGCCTTGAGGCGGTGCAGCAGGGCGTTCACGATGGTCCCGCCCGCATGGCCGGGGCCCGGATGCACAACCATCCCCGCGGGCTTGTCCACGATCCACAGATGGGCGTCCTCGAAGAGGGTGGGCAGGTCGATGGCCTCGGCCTCCAGATGCGCCGCCGGAGCGGCGATCACCGGCAGTTCCGTTTCCACCAGGTCGCCCGGGCGCAGCTTGACACCGCCCTTGGTCACGGGCTGGCCATTCACCTTGATTTCACCCGTGCGGACATGAACATCCCAGCGGGCGCGGGGGACTTCGGGAAAGCGGTCGGCCAGGAAGCGGTCCAGGCGGGGGGCGCCTTCTTCAGCGATGAGTTGCATCATTTTGCTTCCTTCCGGCGCTGCCAGAACAACCAAAGACCCAGGCCCAGCATCATGAAGGCGATGCCGGTGAGGCGGCCCGTGCTGAGCCACACCCAGCCCAGCCAGCCGGTGCCTCGATCCACATCGCCCCGCCAAGTCTCCGTGATGACACGGCCCAGGCCCTCCACCAGGAAATAGAGGGCGAAGATCTGACCCTGGAACGAGCGCTTGCCGCGGGCCACCAGCAGGATGGCCATCACGGTGAGGTTGGCGAGGGAGTTGTAGAACTGCACCGGGTGTAGGGGGATGCCCAGGGGCGTGCCGCTGAAGGCCTGGGCCAGCGGATTCGTGAACGTGGCGGCCCAGGACACGTGAGTCTCGGTGCCATAGCAGCAGCCGGCGGAGAAGCAGCCCAGGCGGCCGATGGCCTGGCCCAGGGCTACACCGGGCACCAGGGCGTCACCCGTGAGGCGCAGCGGCAGGCCCTGGCCCTTGCGGAGCTTCCAGAAGAACACCGCCGTGGCGGCGATGATGCCGCCGTGGATGGCGCCGCCGGCCCGCAGGGTCGAGAGGGTGAAGACGTCCCGGAGGGCCATGGCGCCTTCCTGGCCGGCGGGCGTGAAGAGACCCACGATGATCATCAAGAGCTTGGACCCCACGATGGCGGCGATCAGCACGGCGATGGCCAGGTCCGTGATGCCGTCCGGATTCAGGCCATCCAGCTTCGCCTGCCGCTTGGCCAGGGCCGCGCCCGCGAAGAACGCGATGGCCAGCAGCAGCCCGTAGGTCCCGAGGGGGAAGGAGCCGATCTCGAAAAGAACTGGATGCATGGTGGATTCCGAACGGATGACTGGAAACTGAGGGCTGAAGACTGAAGACTGAAGACTGACGAGGAGGGTGCCATGCCGACCATCACAGCTCAGGACCTGGCGGAGCGTCTGGGTGGCAGCCTTGAGCATTGTCCCCCGGATCGGCCCATTTCCGAAGTGAAGCCCCTGGAAGAGGCGGGGGCGGGCTCTGTATCCTTCCTGGCGAATCCGAAATATGCCGCGAAGGCCAAGGAAAGTGCCGCGGGCCTGATCTTCGTGGACGCGACCGCCGACATGGGCGAGCACCCCGTGCTGCGGGTGAAGCATCCCTACTGGGCCTTCGCCCAGGCCATCGGCTGGCTGCACCCGGAGCCGGCCCCCGAGTGGAGTGACCGCCCCGTGCATCCCACGGCCATGATCGGCGCGGGCTGCCGCATCGCGCCCGGAGCCACGATAGGGGCCCGCACCGTGCTGGGAAAGGGGTGCGTGGTGCATCCGGGCGTCCATGTGGGCGATGACTGCGTGCTGGGCGAGGGTTGTGAGCTGTTCTCCGGCGCCGTGCTCTACCGCCGCACCCGGCTGGGGAACCGCGTGGCCATCCACGCCAACTCCGTGGTGGGCAGCGACGGCTACGGCTACGTGCTGGTGGAGGGCCGGCACGCCAAGATCCCCCAGGTGGGCTGGGTGGAGGTGGGCGACGACGTGGAGATCGGCGCCTGCGTGTGCATCGACCGCGGCGTGCTGGGCCCCACGCGCATCGGCCTGGGCACCAAGATCGACAACCAGGTGCAGGTGGGCCACAACGTGCAGGTGGGGAACCACTGCCTGCTGGTGAGCCAGACCGGCATCAGCGGCTCCACGAAGCTGGGCGACTACGTCACGCTGGCCGGCAAGGTGGGGGTGGTGGGCCACATCGAGATCGGCAGCCGCAGCGTGGTGGGCGGCAACAGCGTGGTGGCCAAGAGCCTGCCCGAGGGGAGCTTCGTCACGGGCTTCCCCGCCCGACCCCACAAGGAGTGGACCGAGGCCCAGGCCGCCCTGAACCGCCTGCCGCGCCTCATGAAACAGTTGCGGAAGGGCGGGGCGCTCTAGCCCTTCAGAACTCCGCGATCATGGCCTGGTCCCGCTCGACGGCGGCGCGGACGTCCGTCTTGAGGCGGGCCAGCACCCCAGGCGCCAGATGGAGGATGTCCACGGCCTGCCGGGAGGCCGCCTCCAGACGCAAGGGGTCGCCAAGGCCAGCCCTCACCTCCAGGGCCAGCTGATTGGCCAGGGCCACCACGGCGGTCAGCTTCCGATGGGCCAGGCCCGCCCGGAGGGGCTCGTGGTGCCAGCGCACGGCGGCCTGCAGGCCGGGAGCCAGACTCCACTGGCCGGCCAGCGCCTCGCCGACCATGGCGTGATCGAACCCGAAGGCCTCCTGTTCCCGCTCGAGGCAGGCGCCATTCTGCTCGTCGACCGCGCGCAGCAGGGGCCCATAGCGCTCGGGGAACTTCACGCCCAGGACCGATTTTCCGAGGTCGTGCAGCAGGCCGCCGACAAAGGCTTCTTCCGTATGCGGAAGTCCCAGCCGCTCGGCGAAGGCGCGGCTGGCCACGGCGGTCACCAGAGCGTGTTCCCAGAGCAGCCGCTCTTCAGGGCCCACGGTGCCGCGGAGGTAGAGGGTTCTGGCGGAGCTCGCGAGGACCACGCTCTTGAGGGCGGAGACCCCCAAGGTCGTGATCGCCTGCGTCAGGGTGGTCACCTCGCGCATCAGGCCGAAGGCCGTGGAGTTCGAGACTCTCAGAACCTGGCCGGCGAGGGCCGGGTCCAGGGCGATGATCCGGTGGAAGTCGCCAGCAGTGGCTTGTGGATCCGCGGAGAGCCGCAGCACCTCGGCCGCCACCCGGGGCACGGGCGGGAGGTCGCCGAGGTTTGCGATGAGCTCGTGGGGGGTGATGGGCATGGTCGGCTCCTCGCCGCTCAGGTGCTGCTCCGAACCTCGGCCCGATGGGGGAACCGCGGGGGTCCCGCCTGGTCAGTCCTCGATGACGACCACGGCCAGGGCCAGATCTCCATCATGGGTCACGCTGCCATGGAGGTGCCGGATGCCGCGGGCCGCCAGCAAGCCCTCAAGAGCCCCCACGGCCCACAGGCGCCCATTCACGTACCGCAGCTCTTTCCAGGACCAGCCATCCAGACCCGTGCCCAGGGCCTTGCCGAAGGCTTCCCGGAGCGCCCAGCGACCAGCCAGCCGCTCCGGCAGTCGCTCCCGGTTGCCCGCCAGCAGGTAGGCTGCCTCCTCCGGATGCAGGATCCGCCCCGCGCACTTCTCAGCCCCGAAACGCGCGACCAGGTGCCGCCAGCGGCTGGGGGGGCAGAGGTCGGTACCTAGTCCGAGGATCACTTCAGCCTCCAGTCCCGTAAAGACAATTGGGGGACGAGAATCTGATTCACCGAGGAGAGGATGTCGTTGTCTTTATCACCGTTTCTCACTGTTCATCACCGGTTTATCTTTCTTTCTTCTTTGGAGGAGGCACCATCGAGGAGCAAACAGATATAGAAGAAACCAGTGATAAACGGTGATGAACGGTGAGAAAAGCAATGATTTCGGTGGGGGGCTTTCATTTCAATTCCACGGTGAACCAGTGGTCGCAGCCGCCATGCCCGGTGCGGCCCAGGGGCGCGCAGAGGGGCTTGAAGCCGACCTTGTTGTAAAGACGGATCGCCTGGTCCATGCCGGTGAGGGTCTCCAGATAGCAGGTGCGGTAGCCCAGGTCCTTCGCCACCCTGAGGCAATGGCGGAGCAGGGCCTCGCCCATGCCCTGGCCCCGGGCCTCGGGCAGGAAGTACATCTTCCGCAATTCACAAACGCCGGGATCACCGCCCTCCAGGGCCGCGACACCGCCACCGCCGACGAGGTGTCCGGCCTCATCCACCACCACGAAGTAGGCTGCGCCCGGCACCCCGTAAGCCCGGCTCATGAAATCCACCTCGGAATCGTGGAGGGCGAAGCCTGGCCCGTCCGCCCCGAATTCCGGCATGACTGCGCGGATGATGGCGGCCACGGCGGCGTCGTCCTCGGGCTGGATGGGGCGGAAGGTCAGCATGGAGTCCAGGTTACCCAAACCGGACCTTCCGGATCCGATCTGGTCCAATCTTGGGGTGGAGGTACCCATGTCCCCGACTCAGTTCCGCGACCGTCTCCGCGCCGGGGAGCGCCTGCTCGGCACCCTGGTGCAGATCCCCCGGCCCGAGGTGGCCGTTCGCCTGGCCGGCCAGGGCTTCGACTGGCTCTTCCTGGATGGCGAGCATGGCGGCTTCGGTCCCGCGGAGACGTCGCGGACCCTGGCTGCGCTGAAGGGGGCCGTGCCCTGTCTGCTGCGGGTGCCCTCCTTGGATCCCGCGGTCCTCGATGATGCGGCTGGCTGCAGCGCGGCGGGGCTCATCGTGCCCCACGTGGACACCGCGGCCCAGGCGGAGGCCGCCGTCCGCACGGTCCGGGGCCGGGGCCTCGTCGTGGTGCAGGCGGAATCCGCCGAGTCCGTCATGAACATCGGGGCCATCGCCCGGGTGCCGGGCGTGGACGCCGTGTTCGTGGGCCCCTACGACCTGAGCGCCAGCATGGGGATCTCCGAGCAGTTCAGCCATCCGGCCTTCCTGGACGCCGTAGCTTCCATCGCCCGGACCTGCCGCGAGGCTTCGATGCCCCTCGGCATCTTCCGCATGACCGCCGCAGAGATCCGGACCCAAGAGGATGACGGCTTCACCCTGCTGGCCACTGGGTTGGATGGCACCCTGCTGGAAGCGGGCGCGCGGGCGCTGCTGGCCGAGCTTCGGGGTTGAGCAGGGATCCATCGGAAAACCTGGTCACGGAAGGCACAGAAGAAAGCCGGAAAGCACGGAATATCGCACTGAAAATCTATTCTGGGGCTTGGCTGGATTCAGAAGGTACGTCGAGAGGATGGAGTTCCTTCTGTGTCTTCCGTGACCAGCCATTTGTTGGTCTGATCCAGCTCACTCCGGCCAATGATGCTTTGGATACCGCCGCGACAGGCCCGGGCGCAGGTCCTTGTAGACCCGCTGCCAGAAACCGGCGAGGTCGGTGGTGACCTGAAGCGCCCGCATGTTGGGGGCCAGCAGGTGCAGCACCAAGGGGACCGCGCCGCCGGCCACCGCGGGGGTCTTCTTCAGACCCCAGAAATCCTGGAGCCGTGAGGCGATCCAGGGTGGATCGTCCTCGTAGTGGACCTTGGTGGGCCGGCCCTTGGGGAGCTGGATGGCTTCCGGTGCCCAGGCGTCCAGCAGGCGCAGGGTCTCAGCGGGGAAGGCCTGGCGGAGGGCCCCGGGCCAATCCACATCCTGCACCTCGCGCAGGGTCGTGCGACCCCGGCAGGCGCCCGCGAGCAGCGGACCCAGCAGGTCTTCCGGCAGGCCCAGGTCTGGCCGATGCTTCCGGAGGAAGGCCAGGCGGGCCAGGAAACGCGCAGGCACCTCGTCGAGCGGGCGGCCATGCAGGGCCTCGGCCAGCAGGACGGCCACCCGGGGGTCCGACGGATCCGCGGGGCCGCGGCTGGCGTCGATGGGGAGGCCTTCAAAGCGGATCTCGGAGCGCCGCTCCACGCGCCCCGCCGAAGCGTTGAACAACACTTCGTCCACGTCCTGCAGGTACTCGGGGAAGGCCTCCAGCAGCCAGTCCGCCTCGCAGCGGGAGGCCAGCCGGATGAGCGTCTGGCCTCCCGTGCCTTGCTTCACAGCCTCCGCTTCCAGGGCCAGGATCAGGCCCGGCCGCCGCACGCGGCTGGCGGGGTCCAGCTTGGCACCGCCGCCACCCGCAAAGGCGCAGGTGCCGTTGGCCGAGAGCTGCCCCACGCGATCCGGGTAGGCCTGGAGCAGGGCTTTGAGCAGGCGGGTTTCGGCCTCCGCCGGTTCGGCAGGCGAGGGCAGCAGCCGCGACAGGGACTGCACGGCCCGCTTGGCCCGGTGCACGGCGGCGGCATCCAGCCCCGCGGCCCGGCAAGCCCCGGCGCCGAAGCCCGCGGCCTCGGCCTCCTCGAACTGGTCCAGGCGCAGCAGCAGATCCGAGTCCGCGCCATGGCCGGTCTTCACGGGCGCCCGGTCGAGGCCCTGGCGGGCGGTGAGGTTGCCGGTCTCCAGCAGGGCCGCCGCACGCAAGGCCAACTGGGGCACGCCGAGATCGTCGCCGGCCACGGCGAGGCGGGCCAGGCGCGGGTGCAGGGGCAGGTCGGCCATGCGCCGGCCCACGGGCGTGAGGGTGCCGTCCGCCAGGGCGCCCAGGCGCGTGAGCAGGCTTTCTGCGGCTGTCATGGCCGCAGCGGGCGGGGCCTCGAACCAGTTCAGGGCGCCGGGATCGGTGATGCCCATCCCATGCAGCGAGAGCAGGGGTTCTGCCAGATCCGAGCGCTGCAACTCCGGCGTGTCGAAGGCGGGACGGGCCCCGAAATCGGCCTCGGTGTAGAGGCGCAGGCAGCGGCCCGGCCCCGTGCGGCCGGCTCGGCCCGTGCGCTGGGTGCAGCGGGCCTGGCTGATGCGCACCGTGCGCAGGCCCGAGAGGCCGGACCAGGGGGAGTGCGAGGCCTCGCGGCCCAGGCCGGAATCCACCACGGCGCCGATGCCATCCAGCGTCACAGAGCTTTCCGCCACGTTGGTGCTGAGGATGACCTTGGGAGTGTCGGTGGCTTCCAGCGCATGGGCCTGGGCGTCGGGCGAAAGCTCGCCGTGCAGAGGCCGGAGGCTCAGGCCGCGCCTCGCCGCCACGGCGTCGCAGCCTTTCAGGCAGGCTCGGATCTCCGCGGCCCCCGGCAGGAAGACCAGGGTGTGGTTCTTCAGTCCCTCGCCATAGAGGCGGTCCAGAGCGTCTGCAACCTGCAGCTCGATGGGCCGGTCGTCGGGACGCGGCAGGAACGCCGTATCCACGGGGAAGGCGCGGCCCTCGCTCCGGATGACCGGGGCGTCCAGGAAGGCGGCTACGGGGCCCGGATCCAAGGTAGCGGACATGACCAGCAGCTTCAGATCAGGCCGCGACCCGAGCTGGAGGCGGCGCAGCAGGGTGACGCCCAGATCCGTGTGTAGGTGCCGCTCGTGGAATTCGTCCAGCACCACGGCGGCGATGCCTCGCAGCTGCGGATCGCCGTGCAGGCGCCGCAGCAGCAGGCCCTCCGTCACGAAGCGAAGGCGCGTGGCCTTCGAGACCTTCTGCTCGAAGCGCACGGCGTAGCCCGCCCGCTCACCCAGCGCCTCGCCCAGTTCGTCCGCCACGCGGGTGGCGGCCAGGCGCGCCGCGAGCCGCCGGGGCTCCAGGATCCAGCACTCGCCGTCCCCTAGCAGACTCGCTTCCAGTAGGGCCGGAGGCACCCGCGTGGTCTTGCCCGCGCCTGGATCCGCCTGGAGCACCAGGTTCGGGTGCCGGCGCAGACTCTCCGTGATCTGCGGCAGCAGGGGATCGATGGGCAGGCTCAGGCGCATGGTTGACCCAAGGCGGTGAGGAACGCGGCGGGATCGTCCACGGAGACGGCAAGTCGGTCCGTGGGGCACCCGGGGCCTAGCAGGCCCAGCACCCGGACGGGTTCGGAGAGCTTCAGTTCGAGCACCGGGGCCCCCCGGGCCACCAGCCGCTGCACGCCCTTCATGTGGGCGTGGCGGGCCCAGTCGTCGTCGAACTCCGGCAGGGGCGCGGCGGACAGGACCCAGGGGGCGGGAAACGCCACAGACTTCACCAGGCCCTGGTGGAGGCGGACTTGGCCCTCATGGATCTGATGGGGCCGGGCCTTGAGGGCGGCGTAGAAACCGAACAGCCAGAGCACGGCGTAGACCGTGGAGCCGTGCAGCACCCACCGCAGCCAGGGCGCCAGTCCCGAGAAAAGCACCTTCATGAGCAGGAAGTCGCCGGGGATGAGCAGTGGCAATGCGGGGAGGAAGGCGTGGAGCCCCGATTCCCGGTGATGGCTGAACCCCTCGGGTGCCGTATCGCGGAAGCCGCCGCCCAGATAGCGCAGGGCGCTGCCCAGCATCACCAGTTCCAACGCCATGAGCCTGGCGGCTTTCGGTGGGACGAAAGCCTCGAAGGCCGCGGCGATGCGGTCCTCGGGCCATTCACCGGGGAGATTCCGGGCTTGCCGCCAGGCGCCTACCGCCAGGACCAGCAGCAGCACCTCCAGGGGCAGGACGGTTCCCAGGCGCAGTTCGAGGGCCAAGCCTGAAGCTCGGGTAAGGATGAGTCCCAGGCCCTCCACGAGAATCAGGATCGGCAACAGGACCCGTGTGCCAGGAATCCGGCCCTGCCGCCAGTTCCGGATCAGGGCGAGCACGCGCAAGGCCAATAGGCCCAGGAACGCGGCCGAGATCCAGGGCAGGGCCCGGTGTCCAGGGGCCCGCAGGCGCAGGTCCAGGCCCCATCCGCCCAGGGCGACAAGGAGGCCCCAGAGCAGGGTGGAGGGTCGGAAGGGCTGGCGCACCCCTCCAGCCTACGGCCTCCGCGCCGCCTCGCGTAGAATGGAGCCTTCGAGGGGAGTTGGCATGGCGGGTATGGAAACGGCGGGCGTGGGCGGCAAGGTCGGCGGGGTGATGGACAGCTTGCGGGACGCCTACGGAGACACCCTGGTGGAGCTGGGGAACGAGGGCGCCAACATCATCGTTTTCGACGCAGACCTGGCGTCATCCACCCGCACCAGCAGGTTCGCCAAGGCCTTCCCGGAGCGCTTCTTCGACATGGGGGCCGCCGAGCAGGGCATGGTGGCCGCCGCCGCAGGTGCGAGCACCACAGGCGTGGTGCCCTTCGTGAGCACTTTCGCCATGTTTGCCACGGGCCGGGCCTACGAGTTCGTGCGCCAGGCCGTGGGCGTGGGCCACCAGAACGTGAAGATCGTGGCCACCCACGCGGGCCTCACCGTGGGCGAGGACGGCGGCACCCACCAGTGCCTGGAGGACCTGGCCCTCATGCGGATGATCCCCGGCATGACGGTGATCTCGCCCGCGGACGGCATCGAAACCAAGCAGGTCATCCGCGCGGCCTACGCCCACCAGGGCCCCGTCTACGTCCGCCTCACCCGGGACAAGTTCCCCCGCATCCATGCAGAGGACTACCGCTTCCAGATCGGCAAGGCCGTGATGATGCGTCCCGGCACGGACGTGCTGCTGGTAGGCTGCGGCCTGGGCACTTCCATCTGCCTCGCCGCGGCGGAGATGCTGGCCGCCGAGGGCATCGAGGCCACGGTGCTGCACAGCCCCACGATCAAGCCCTTCGACCGCGAGACGCTGCTGAAGCTGGCGAAGGCCCACCGGGCCGTCGTCACCTGCGAGGAGCACCAGGCCCACGGCGGCCTGGGCGGCGTGGTGGCGGAGATCCTCTCCGAGGCCCATCCCATGCCTTTGCGGCGCGTGGGTGTGCAGGACCAGTTCGGCCAGAGCGGCAAACCTGAGAAGCTGCTGGAGGCCTACGGCATCACGCCCCAGGCCGTGGCCGCCGCCGCGAAGGCGGCCCTCTGATGGCCACCGAGACCTTCCAGGCCAGCCGCTGGACCCAGGGGAACCACCTGTTCGCCACCGTCATCGAGGTCACGGATACCGCCGTGATCCGCCGCAAGCGATCCTGGTTCACCGTGAACGAGATCAGCATCCACCTGTCGAAAGTGGCCAGCGTCCGCATCGAGACTGGGCTGCTCTGGTCCGACATCACCGTCGAAAGCACCGGCGGCAGCGACCCCTTGGCCAGCCATGGCCACACCAAGGCCGACGCCCGCCGCATCAAGGAGCTCATCGAAGCGGCCCAGAGCCGGGGAATGCGCTAGCCGGGGACGATCATGCAGCCAGCCGCGCCAGCGTCCCCGGATCCGGGATCTCCAGGGCCTTCCGGGGTTACCGTGCTGGCTGCCGGAGCCCAGATCGGCCGTTTCCAGGTGCAGGCTCTTCTCGGCCAAGGAGGCATGGGGGCGGTCTACCTGGCCTGGGATCCCGTGCTGGAGCGGCGGGTCGCGCTCAAGGCGATCCATCTGGGCGAGGATGGGAAGGCGTCGGCCAAGACCCGGTTCCGCCGCGAGGCCAAAGTGCTGGCCCAGCTCAACCATCGGAATGTCTGCCAAGTGCATGACTGGGTGGAGGCTCGGGGAAGTGCCTACATCGCCATGGAGTTCATCGAAGGGGAGATCCTGTCCAAGGTGGCGGAACGGCTGGATCTCCGGCGGAAGCTGCAGGTGCTCCGATCCATTGCCCACGCCTTGGAGGCGGCCCACGCCAAGGGGATCGTCCACCGGGACCTGAAGCCCAGCAATGTGATGGTCGATGCAGGCGGGCAGATCAAAGTCCTGGACTTCGGCCTGGCCAGACTGGTTGATTCGGCTTCGGCCCCTGGGGATGACCCGACCGGGGACGCCCCCCATCTTCTGAGGCTGCCCGAACCACCCGGTGGCGAGCCTACCGTGGTGGTCCCGGCGACGCCTGGCCCTGAGGAGAGAACCAGTGTCGGTTCGGCGTCTCCCTCGCCAGCCTCCTCCAGTTGGGGGGAGGTGACGGAGGCGGGCGTCTTCATGGGCAGCCCCACGTACGCCTCTCCCGAGCAGATGTGCGGGAAGCGTGTCGGCCCGCCGAGCGACGTGTTCTCCCTCGGCGTGGTGGCTTGGGAACTGCTGCTGGGGGACTACCCGTTCCCCGGCAAGGAGCGGGCGAGGATGACCGCCACCGTCCAGGGACAGCTCAAGCCGCTGCGGGGCCGTGGGCTACCCCGCCACCTGGGCGCCCTGCTGCGGGCGATGCTCCACCGGCATCCAGACAAACGGCCGACAAGTCGTCAGGTGGCCGAAGCCATTGACCATCACTTAGCGGGGAAGCCGGCGGTGTGGTGGGTCGCGGTGGCCCTGGTCGCCCTCGGCGCGGTGTTTGGAGGTGGCTACTACCTGTTCGGGCGCAGCATCATCGCGGATCTGGTCAAGGAGACTCCCCCCCGGATGGCGGTCATGCCGATCCGCAACGACACGGGGGACCCGGTCCTCGATGCCCAAGTCGGGGTGGGCCTGACGGAGCTGCTCGCGACGGCCCTGCAGGGCTCGCCCAACATGACCGTGGTGGAGCCCGAGTCCGTCAACCGGGTGATCTCCAACCTGCGGATCTCCCCGGCCGATGCCATGAAGCCGGCCAGCCAGCCCAGGATCGCGACGGCCCTGGGCGCGCAGCTGTTCCTCCGGGGCGCCCTGAGCCGGGATCCTGCCGGACAGGCGAACATGCTGACCTATGAGCTGGTGGACGGGGCCGGGCAGGCCCGTTTTTCCGGGGTCGTGCGGGCCCCCCGCCAGGGATCGTTCGCCCCCTACGAACTGGTGGATCCGGCGGCCAAGGACCTGCTCCACAAAGTGGACCCGCTCCGGTCGAACGCGGCCCAGAACCTGCCTGTCCCGCCTGGGGTCTTCGCGGCCTACGCCGAGGGGAAGGCCTTGTTCCTGAAGGGCGATTTCAAGGGCAGCGAGCCTCGCCTGCAGGAGGCAGCCATGCTGGCACCGGCCTTCTCCAGCGCCGTGTCGGCCTATGCCGCCTGCCTCCGCCGCCTCGGTCGGGATCAGGCGCCCGCTGTGGCCAACTGGGCGCTCATGTCCGCCAAGGCCACCGGGGACCGCTGGGCGGAGGGACGCGCCCTGGCTCTGAAGGCCTACCTGGCCAAAGATCTGGGGCACCTCGACGAATCCCAGAAGCTCCGGGAGGCCACCCTGACGCTTGCCCAGGCGGTGGGCGATCGGGATGGGGAGACCATCGCGTACAACCACCTGGGCCTGATCGCCGCCGAGCGGGGGAAAGACAAAGAAGCCGGCGAGTTCTATGAGCGCTCGCTCAAGCTCAGCCAGCAGACCGGAGATCAGGTGTACCTGTCTCTGGCCCAGAACAACCTGGCGAACCTCGCACTGAAGCGCGGGGATCTGGGTACGGCCGAGGCCCTCTACCGGAACAATCTGAGCCTGCAGCAGGCCCTCGGGAACCGCTGGGGTGAAGCCCTGGCCCAGAACAACCTGGGCGTAGTGGCGCTCATGACCCGGGATCTGCCGGCCGCCGAGAGCCGGCTGACCGCGGCCCTGACCATTCGCGAATCCGTGGGCGACCGGGTCGGGCGGATCACCTGTCTGAGGAACCTCGGCATCCTGGCCTTGATGAAAGGGGACGTGGCCGAGTCCGCCAGGTTCCATGGGCGCGCCCTGGATCTGGCGGAGGCTTCGGGGCTGCGGACCATCGAAGCCGAGTGCCGGTTTTACGTGGCTGAGCTGGATCGGCTTCAGCAGCGGTACTCCCAGGCCTTGGCCGGCTACCGGAAAGTCTTCGATCAACTCTCCGAGGGCGTGACCCCCGAGGTCCGGTGGAACGCCCAGGCCGCTGGCGCCGAGTGCCTGCTCCGCAAGCCCAGGCCCGACGTGAAGCAGGCCGAGGCACGGCTTCTGGCGATTCCCGCCAGAGAGGCGGACTCGCCCTACGTGCATCGGGCGAAGGCCTGGCTCGCTTCCCGGACGGGGCAACGCGACGTGGCCCTGGCGGAACTGGCCCGTGCCTCAGAGGACTCCCGCCGCCAGGCCCCGGAGATCCGAGCGGAACTCGAGACCCTGCGGGCCGCCCTCCTGGCAGAAGGCCGTTAGGCCCGTCAGGCGAACTTAGGCGCCCGCTTGCCCAGGAAAGCGGCCAGCCCCTCCAGGGCGTCGGGATGGTGCATGGCGGCCTTCATCTGCGCGCCTTCGGCCATCAGGCGGGCGCGGAGGCTCTCCGAATCCAGACCCTGGTTGCGCAGCAGTGTGGCCTTGATGCGGGCGAAGGTCTCAGTAGGCCCGGCCGCGAGGCGCTGCGCCAGGGTATCCACTGCGGCTTCCAGCCGCGCCGCAGGTTCCACGCGGTTGACCAGGCCCAAGGTCTGGGCCCGATCGGCGTCGAGGGTCTCGCCAATCAGCATCAGTTCCGCCGCGATGGCCGAGTTCACTAGGCGCGAGAGCATGACGCTGCCGCCCCAGTCCGGATGCAGGCCGATCTTGACGAAGGCCATGCCGAAGGCGGCCTCGGGTGTGGCGAGGCGCAAGTCCGCGCAGAGGGCCAGGCTCATGCCGGCTCCCGCAGCCGGTCCCTGCACCACGGCCACCACGGGTTTGGGCAGGGTGGCGAGGCCGTGGGCCACGGCGGCGCCCAGGTCCAGCAGCGCTTCCAGTTCCGTCCAGCGGCCTTCAGCCAGGGCCTTCGAGATCCAACCGAGGTCGCCCCCCGCGCAAAAGGCCCGGCCCGCCCCACGCAGAAACAGCGCCTTCACGCCGGGCGCCGCCGCCTTCGCCAGGGCCTCCTCGAAGCCCTCCTTCATCTCGGGAATCAGCGCGTTGAGCTTGTCAGGCCGATTCAGGGTCAAGGTCGCGATCCGGTCGTGCACGTCGAAGAGGATGGGGGTGGGCATGAACACTCCGGGTGACCACATGGGGGGTCATTCATAGTGCCCAAAGTCGGCGGCCAGCTCTACGGGGCCTTCAGGGGCTGGCCTCCTCCGGGGGGCCTCCGGAATCCGGGCATCCCAGGCTTCGCATTGCCTATCTCGCGAAGGAATCCCCCGACCTGTTCCGTTTCGCTTCATACATGGCGCTGTCGGCCTGGTTGATCAAGGCTTCCACAGTGGCGCCGTGGTTCGGGAACAGCGAGATCCCGATGCTGGCATGAATGCTTAGGCTGATGCTCTGGCCGCCCACCACCAGGTGGCAGGGCGCCTGGATCGCCTCGATCAGCTTGCCTGCGATGACGGTGACATCCCGTTCGTCCTTGACCTCCATCAGCAGGTACAGGAATTCATCGCCGCCATGGCGGCTGACGGTGTCGTCATCGCGGGTGCTTTCCCGCAGGCGGTCCGCGATGGTCCGCAACACGGCATCGCCGGCATCGTGTCCATACGAGTCGTTGATGGTCTTGAAGTCGTCCAAGTCCACGAACATCACGGCCAGGGTCCAGCCATGTCGGTAGGCCTGGGCCAAGCCATGTTCCAGGCGATCGTTGAACAAGCTGCGGTTGGGGAGGCCCGTCAGCAGGTCGTGGAGGGAGGCATGGCGATCCGCTTCCCCCTGTTCTTTGACAGCCGCCAACTCATCTTCCAGTTCGCTCCGCTCCTTGACTTCATCCTTCAGGGCCTGGTTCACGTCCGACAATTTCTCGGAGGCTTCCAGCACTTTTTCCTCGACGGCCTCGCTTTTCTCGAGGGCAGCCTCCATCCCAGGGCCACTGTTGCCGTCGGCGAGTTCCTGCTTGAGAGTCAGGTTGACCGAGGCCAGGTCCTCGGCACTGGCTGCCATCAATCCCTCGATGTGTTCGTTCTGTCCGAGCGCTTGGTCCAGGGACTTGGCAAGTCTGGTGTTTGCGGGTGTCGGCGTCATCGGATCAGTAGCCATGGGGTTCCTCGACTGGTTCCAGACGGTCTAGGCCATCGAATCCGCTGCGACTTTGGATGGGGGAGCCGGGTTTGATCCGGACGGGCACCTTCGTCGTTCCCTTGTCCCTATCTGGGACGCGGACCATCCCATCGCTCGCGGGACCATCCTCGGCGGAATGCATTTCCTGGGGGCTCGGACGCAAGAACAGGACCTCCCTATACGCTGGTTACGCGCCCATCAGGGCGCTGATGAGAGTTCAGAAGAAGGACGGGATGAAGGTGAAGCCCTTGTGCCTTCCTGATCTGCCTCCCTCGGACAGACCTATCCATGCAAACCGTAGTCCCATAATTAAACACAACATAATTAATGTTTATGGTCTTGCTGTGCTGAACCGGAGCGGCAATGACCGATCAAATTGATCCGCCTGGAGGTCAATTCGAAGGAGTACGGTCGCCAGAGCAGAGGACTTTCACAAACGCCGCGAACAGGTCCCGCGCGGCGTCTCCGGCGGGGCCTTTGAGGGTCACGAGGTTCTCGGGATGCCACTGGACGCCGAAGACCCAGCGCGTGGCGTCGATGGCTTCCACGGCTTCGATGATGGGACCGCTGACCGGGTGGGTCGTGTCCAGATGCCAGCCCACGGCCACGAGAGGCGGGGCCACGCGCTTCACGGCCTGATGGTGGCGGCTGTTCACGAGGAAGACATCCTCGCCCAGCAGCGCCCGCAGGCGGGAGCCCGGGGCCAGCTGCACGCGATGCCGCATGTCGGGGACGTCCGGGGTGCCGTGCTGGTGGCGGGATGGCTCGCAGCCGTAGTAGTCCGGCACATCCTGGCTCATGCTGCCGCCCAGGGCCACGTTGAGGATCTGTTCGCCGCGGCAGATGCCTAGGATGGGCAGGTTCCGCGTCCAGGCCGCCTGGATGAGCGGGATCTCGAAGGTGTCGCGGTCGGTGTCCACTTCGGCCTTGGGGTGGACGGCCTCGGCCTCGTCCCAGTGCCGCGGATGGATGTCGTCGCCACCTGTCAGCAAGAGGCCGGCGATCCCGGCCAGGTCCGGAACGGGGTCGCCGGGGGCCACCAATTGGATGGGCCCCGTCCAGCCAGCCGCCTTCAACGCGGGAAGGTAATGCTTCTCGGCGCCAGACTTGTTTTTACAGCTCACCAGAAGATTTGAGTTGCCGCTTGACATGGTCCTTCCCCGGGGAAATCCTCTCACCCTACCACCCCCTCAGATGGTCTGAGTCGACGGTGAGGCGGAGAGCTCCGCCGGTACAAAGGAGGACATCATGTCCGGTTCATTGAACAAAGTTCTGCTCATCGGCAACCTCGGGCGCGACCCCGAGCTGAAGTCCACGCCCTCGGGCCAGAGCGTCGCCCGCTTCTCCGTGGCCACCACGGAGACCTGGAAGAACCAGGCTGGCGAGAAGCAGAGCAAGACCGAGTGGCACAACATCGTCGTGTGGGGCAAGCAGGCCGAGATCGCCGAGAAGTACCTGCGCAAGGGCAAGCAGGTGATGGTGGAAGGCCGCATCCAGTACCGCGAGTACACCGGCCAGGACGGCGTGAAGAAGACCGCCTGCGACATCCGCTGCGACAACTTCGTCATGCTGGGCCGCATGGAGGACGGCGGCGGCAGCCGTGATTCCGGCGGCTACGGCGGCAAGGCGACCGGTGGCGGCTCCCAGGACTTCGAGGATCACGGCGCCCCCAGCCCCGCAGGCGGCAGCTTCCCGGATGACGACATTCCGTTCTGAGGGGTGGTGCCCCGCCGAGGGGTTCGGCACAGTTACCAAACGGCGCCCATGCGGGCGCCGTTTGGTAGATAGGGAAAGATCTTCCGGCGACGATGCCGCCGGTTGGAGCTAGATGCTCGGAGAAACCGGATTCTTCCCGTACAATGGTGGGTTCGGGAGTTTCCATGCTTGCAGTGCAGAACGTCACCATGCGCTATGGCGCGAAGATCCTCTTTGAGGACGTCACCACGACCTTCAACCCTGGCCGCCGCTACGGCCTGACGGGGCCGAACGGGTCGGGGAAGTCCACGTTCATGAAGATCCTCGCGGGCGAATTGGAACAGCAGATGGGGAACGTGATCCGTCCCCGCAAGATGGGCATCCTCCGCCAGGATCAGTTCGCCTTCGATCAGTTCCGGGTCATCGACACGGTGATCATGGGCAACGCGGGCCTCTGGAAGGCTCTGCAGGAGCGGGACGCCATCTACGAGAAGGCGGAGATGACGGATGAGGACGGCATGCGCGTGGCCGAGCTCGAGGGCGTGGTGGCCGACGAGGATGGCTACACGGCCGAAGCCGATGCGGCGGTCTTGCTGGACGGCCTCGGCATCCCGGAGTCCCTGCATGGGCGCAAGATGGGCGAGCTGCAGGGCGGGCAGAAGGTCCGCGTGCTGCTGTCCCAGGCCCTCTTCGGGAATCCCCAGGCCTTGCTGCTGGACGAGCCCACCAACCACCTGGATCTGGATTCCATCCACTGGTTGGAGGAATTCCTCATCCGCTACAAGGGCACGGTGGTGGTGATTTCCCACGACCGCCACTTCCTGAACAACGTCTGCACGCACATCGCCGACATCGACTACCAGACGATCATCCAGTACACCGGCGGCTACGACGACATGGTCATGGCCAAGATCCAGGTGCGGTCCCGCATCGAGTCGGACAACGCCCAGCGCGAAAAGAAGATCGCCCAGCTGAACGAGTTCATCCAGCGCTTCGCGGCGGGCACCCGCAGCAGCCAGGTGAACAGCCGCCGCAAGGAAGTGGAGCGACTCCAGCCCAGCGACCTGGCCCGCAGCAACATCCAGCGCCCTTTCATCAAGTTCAGCCAGGCGAAGCCCGGAGGCCGCTACGCGCTGGAATTCGAGGGCGTCAGAAAGGGCTACGACACGGATAAAGCCGGGAAGGGGGGCCGCCTCGAGGTCATCAAGGGCTTCTCGGCCATGGTGCAGCGGGGCGAGAAGGTGGCCCTCCTGGGCCGCAACGGCATCGGCAAGACCACGCTGCTGAACGCGCTGCTGGCCAACGCTCCCCAGGTCACCGAGCTGGGGCTGAAGCTGGATGGGGGCGAGGTGAAGTGGGGCCACGAGGCCAACGTGGGCTACTTCTCCCAGGATTTCGCCGAAAGCATCCCCAAGGGCTACGAGCTGGTGACCTGGCTGCACCAGTTCGACCCCGACGCCACCAAGGAGCAGATCCGCGGCGTCATGGGCCAGATGCTCTTCCGGGGCGAGGAAGGCAACAAGATGACGGACGTGCTCAGCGGCGGCGAATCCTGCCGCCTGCTCTTCTGCAAGCTGATGCTGCAGAAGCCCAACATCCTGGTGCTGGACGAACCCACCAACCATCTGGATCTGGAAGCCGTCATCGCCCTGAACGATGCCCTGCAGCGGTATGAAGGGACCATCCTCCTGGTGACCCACGATGAAGACATCATCGACGAGGTGGCCACCCGCATCTGGCACCTCACCGACGACGGCATCGAGGATTTCCAGGGCACCTACGCGGAGTACGGCGCGCCGCTGGGGCGCTGAACCGCCAAGCCTTCTGCGAGGAACCCTTCCAGTTCCGGCCGAAGGCCTACCTCGCTAGTGCTTTGGGCCTATCTTGCCTAGTGATTGAGTGGTTTATACTGAGTCCAGGTCTATTTTGACCTCTGACCTGTTGAAGAGGACCCTTCGTGACGTTTCGGCAGGGAACCAGGAACACCTCTTCCGATGAACCCACGGATCCCGGCGGGTCGGGCAAGTCGGCTTCGCGCGTCACCCGGCTCCTGCGGGAACTGGAGAACTTTAAGCGGGCCCTGGATGAGCACGCCATCGTGGCGGTGACCGACGCCCGGGGCCGGATCACCTACGTGAACGAAAAATTCTGTGCCATCTCCAAGTACTCCCGCGAAGAGCTGCTGGGCCAGGATCACCGGATCATCAATTCGGGACATCATCCCAAGGCGTTCATGGCGCAGTTGTGGAAGACGATCCAGGCTGGGAAGGTCTGGAAGGGTGAGATCAAGAACCGAGCGAAGGACGGGAGTCCCTACTGGGTGGACACCACCATCGTCCCGTTCCTGGGCGAGGGCGGCGTGCCGGTGCAGTTCGTGGCCATCCGGGCGGACATCACCCAGCGGAAAGAGGCGGAGGAGGCCCTGCGCCAGACCCAGAAACTGGAGAGCCTCGGCGTCCTGTCCGGCGGCATCGCCCACGACTTCAACAACCTGCTCACCACCATCCTTGGCAACGCGAATCTGGGGGCGATGAAGCTGCCGCCGGAGAGCCCGGCCCTGCCTTATCTGCACCAGATCGAGCAGGCCACGCTGCGGGCCGCGGACTTGACCCGGCAGCTGCTGGCCTATGCGGGGAAGGGCCAATTGCAGGTCATTGATGTGGATCTGAACCGCCTGGTGCTGGAAATGACTCAGCTCCTCACGGTGTCCATCTCCAAGAAGGCGATGGTGCGGTATGACCTTGCTCCCGGGCTGCCGCACATCTCCGCGGATCCGTCGCAAATGCAGCAGCTCGTCATGAACCTGGTCACCAACGCGTCCGAGGCCATCGGGGACGAGATCAGTGGCCTCATCACCATCCGGACCGGCCTCCAGGCGGTGGACGAGGCCTACAACGGCGGCCTGCTGCCCGCCCTGCCACTCACCGCCGGGAGCTACGTGACCCTGGAGGTGAGCGACACTGGCTGCGGCATGGCGCCAGAGGTGCGGGACCGGATCTTCGATCCCTTCTTCACCACCAAGTTCACGGGGCGGGGGCTGGGCCTCTCCGCCATGCTGGGCATCCTGCGGAGCCATCACGGCAGCCTCAAGGTCTACAGCGAGCCGGGCCGAGGTTCAGTCTTCAAGCTGTTCCTTCCGGCCCTGGTCCCCGCGGCCGAGACGCCCCTGCTCCCGGCGAGGGATGTGGGTTGGCAGGGTCGGGGCATCCTCCTGCTGGTCGATGACGAGCCCGGAGCCCGTGGTGTGGCCCGGGATCTGGCCGAGAACCTGGGCTTCCAGGTCCTGGAGGCCGCGGATGGCCAGGAAGCCGTCGGCCTGTTCGAGTTGCGTCATCGGGAGATCACCGCGGTGCTGATGGACCTGACCATGCCCCATCTGGACGGGCGGCAGGCCTTCCTCCGGATGCACGCGGTGGATCCGGGCGTCCCGGTGGTGCTCACCAGCGGCTACAGCGAACAGGACGTGCTGGCGGATTTCCTGGGCCGCGGCCTGGCCGGGTTCCTCGCAAAGCCCTACCAGAGCGGGCAGTTCCTGGCGGTGCTGCGGCAGGCCGTGGAAGGGGACTAGGCCGAGGGTTGCAGCAGCAGCCGCAACACCTCTTCGGCCACCTTCAGCCCCACGATGGCGGGCATGTAGGAGATGGTGCCCACGGGGCGGCGCTGGCGTCCGGGACCACGGTGGGGTTCGATGTCGATGGGGTTCGCTGGGCGCTTGTTGTCGGCGGGCTCCAGCGAATAGACGCAGCGGATGCCCTTCGTGATGCCCACCTTGCGCAGCTCCTTCCGGACGCGGGCGGCGAGAGGGCAGAGGCGGGTTTCACTGAGGTCACCCACGAAAAGCCGACTGCTGTCCGTGCGTCCTCCCGCGCCCATGGCCGAGATGATCGGCAGGCCCTGCTCATGGGCGGTTTGCATGAGGGCCACCTTGCAGGTCATGGAGTCGATGGCGTCGATCATCACGTCGGGCCTTGGTGTCAGCAGGTCCGGCAGGGTGTCGGTGTGGATGAAGGTGACGCGGGGCTCCACGTCGCAGTCGGGGTTGATGTCCCGCACGCGAGCGGCGGCCACCTCGGCCTTGGGCAGGCCGATGGTGGAGCGCAGGGCGTAGAGCTGCCGATTGAGGTTGCTGGGGCCGATGACATCGTGGTCCACCAGGCGCAGGTGGCCCACGCCGGCGCGGGCCAGGGCCTCTACCGCGAACGAGCCCACGCCGCCCAGGCCGAAAATGGTGACGCGGGAGGCGCGCAACCGTTCCAGTGCCGCTTCGCCAAGCAGCAGCTCACTGCGGGAATACCACCTCATGCCATAACTCCCTGAAACAACGGCTGCCATTGTCCCAGGTCAGGAGTTCCAGTTCCGCCACGGGGATGCCACGGATTCTCGCGGCCGTCTCGAAGACGTGCTCCAGTTCCGAAGCGCCATCCGTCTCCAGGAGAAGGTGGTCGGAGGATACGGCCCGCAAGGTTTCCCGCAAGCTCAGGCGATCCGGTTTCTGGATGTCGCCGGAGAACGACAGGAAGACGCCCATGGCCTGGAGTTCCCGGGCGATCTCCAGGCTTCCGGAATAGGCGTGGACCATGGCGCCGCTGGCAGGCACACCCTCTTCACGGAGAACGTCCAGAAGGGCCCCCCAGGCCTTGACGACATGCAGAGCAACCGGTCGCCGCAGGACACGAGCCAGCTGCAGCTGGACGCGCAGCGCCGATTCCTGGGCGTCCCGGTCCGCTTCCTTCCGGGCAAAGTCGAGCCCGCACTCTCCCAGGCCTGCGGGAGTGGAGCGCAGCAGGCCTTCGAGCCGTGCCGCCCACCCCGGGGCGGCATCTTCCACGAACCAGGGGTGCAGGCCGAGCATGGGGAGCACCTGGCCATGGGAAGCCGCATGGGCCAGGACCGCCGGCCAGTCTGCTTCACAGGTGCCACAGACCACCCGGCGATGGTCCCTGCGCAGGACCGGCCCTTCCAGGGCACCGACTCTGGGCAGGTGGCTGTGGGCATCAAAAAGGGGGGGCATGGGCTCGCTCGTCGGATGGGGTGGGCGATCTGGGATCCTCCCTTCCATGATAGGCGAGGGGATCGAACATGACATGAAATGATATGCCAGTACATCGGCCTGCGGATTGATTAACGATGGGCAAAAACAGGTAACATCCTGAACATATTCGCTGAATTCAACCATTCGTGGCGCCAACCAGGAGGTTGAACGTGAATCGCCTCCTCTTGGCGCGGATGATCCGGGCCATGCCCGAGGGACAGAGACCGGGCCCAGGCTGTGAGAAACGGGTGGATCGGGGTCCCGTAGGGCACAACATGGGCACAACTGGTAATCTGGAAGCTACGTAAGTGCCGTGGGTCCCGTAGCTCAGCTGGATAGAGCAGCTCCCTCCTAAGGAGCAGGTCGTGCGTTCAAATCGCATCGGGGCCACCATTTGAGTTGCTTCCTTTCCCCTTCTTCCCACGTCCGAACAGAAGCTCCTTGGGAGCTTCTGTTCGGATGCGGAAACGATGGGAGGGATCTGAAGCGATCAGTGGATGGGCGCGTAGGCCAGCCCGGCGCCGGGAGCGAGGAAGACGGCTTCGTGATCGAGGAGGCCCACCAGCCGGTGGCCATCGGCGAGGGTGGTGGGGATCCACTCCAGGGCGCCGTTGCGCAGGTCGAACCGGGCGAGCATCAGGCCCTTGGATTCGGGCGCGCCGCAGGACTTGACCTGGCTGGGGGCGAAGACACCGAAGATCACGTCCTTGCCCGCCCAGGAGAGCAGAGGCCCGCGGCCCACAGATCCCAGCACGGCGCGGCCGGGCAGGGCTTCGTGGCAGGTGAAGAAGGTCTGGCCGGGCTCCTTGGGGCCCTTGATGGGATCCAGGACGGTGAAGGCCAGGCTGGCGCCCTCCGCCAGGTAGACCGTGCCGTCCACGCCCAGGGCCATGCGGTTGAGGGGCACCAGCAGGGGCTGGGCCGCGGCGTCCTTCAGTTGAGAGCGATCGCCGTAAGTCCAGAGCACCCCGCCGGTCCTGAGGTCGCGCTTCTCCAAGCAGGGTTTCAGGGTGCGGTAGAGGATGAGGATGCCTTCGCGGCCCACGGCGATGTCCTCGACCGGGGCGGGGAGCGCCGAGGCGCTCTCGATCTGTCCATCCTTGTTGAGGATGACCAGGCGCCCGTCACAGACCATCCAGGTCCGGCTGTAGGAATCCATCACCCAGCGCTCGGGGACTGCCTCGCAGGCAGGAGCCACGGGAGCCTGCTGGGGCACGGGTTTGGGCGCTGTGGTCGAGGGCCGCTGGCGATGCGGAATGCCGTACAGCAGCGCGCCCGCGGCGTCATAGTCGGTCGCGATGGGCCCCGCCTTGGCGGCCGGGGCGGTCTTTGCGATCGGTGCGGGCTTGCGGACCTCGGGAAGGGTGATCGGCAAGGTGGACAGGAGACCGCTGCCCTTCATCCAGGCCCGCAGCGATCGGGTGGCCGGATCAAAGAACACCAGGGACCCATCCACTTCCTGATAGGCCCATCCCCCGGCGATGCGCGTGGGGTCCCATCCCTGGGCTGGGGCCTGGGCGCGCAGAGGGCTCAGACCACAGAGGGCCAAGGCGGCAAGAAGGAAGGTCAGAAGGCGGAGTCTCATATATTACCTGCCTATATTTTATTATGCCCATGCAAGACTGCAGTTGAATCCCTTTGGCTGTGACGAAGCGCACGATTTATTCCAAGGATGTCGATGTCCATTGATTCCTCCCTGGCCCGTCCATGACCCCGAACTTCTTGCGATGATGAAGGTTTCCCGAGGGGCCCGTGACGCGATCCCAGCTGAAGGACGAAGTCTTCATGAACATGGCGCTGGAACTCAGCCGCCTTGGGACCTGCTGCCGCCTCCAGGTGGGCGCAGTCCTGCTGCGGGGCGATGGCGGCATCGCGGCGGCGGGCTTCAACGGGGCGCTGCCGGGCATGCCCCACTGCACGCCGGAGACCTGCAAGCCCGGTCAGCGCTGCCTGCATACGAGCCACGCGGAGGAGAACGCGCTGGGCTTCTGCGATGGCCCCGTGGCCACGGCTTTCGTCACGCACGAGCCCTGCCTCATCTGCTGCCGGGCCCTGGTGCGCCGGGGCATCCGCCGGGTGGTGTTCCGTCACCCCTACACGAGCATCGCGGAGCAGGAGCGGCTGGAGCGCCAGCACATCCTCGACCACTTCGGCGTGAAGTGGGAGCAGCACGGCCAGCCTTGAACTCCAGGGCAGGTGGCGCATACTTCTGACCGCCCCTTCCTTCAGGAGACAAGCTGGTGACCGGAACCCTCATCCGCCTGCGGGTGAATGGCCGCGACGTCGTGGCACAGGTGGGAACCATGCTGCTGGAGGCCTGCCGACAGAACGGCATCGAGATTCCCACCCTCTGCTCGGATCCGCGGCTGAAGCCGGCCTCCAGCTGCCGGCTGTGCGAGGTGGAGGTGAAGGGCCGCGAACGCCCCCCATGCGCTTGCGCCACACCCGTGGAGGAGGGCATGGAGGTGGCGACCCACACCCCAGCACTGGAGGACTTCCGCCGCGCCATGCTGGAGCGCCTGGCCGAGCGCATTCCGGCGGAAGATCCGGCCAGGATGGCGGGCAAGCCTTTCCGGAGGCTGTTGGACACCTATGGTGTGGCGCCTTCGGGCGTGCGGCGGCCGGAGGCGAAGCATCCAGACCATCCGTACCTGGACGTGGACCTCTCCTGGTGCGTAGCCTGCGGCCGCTGCGTCCGCATCTGCGACGAGGTGCAGGGGCAGAACATCTGGACGTTCACGGGGCGCGGAGGAGACCTGGCCTTGGCGCCGGAGCTTGCACCCGGCCTGCGGGAGAGTGCCTGCGTGAGCTGTGGTGCCTGCGCCGACACCTGCCCCACGGGGGCCATCGAGGATGTCTCACGGTTGGCGGTGGGGCTTCCAGAGCGCTGGGTGCGCACCACCTGCCCCTACTGCGGCACCGGCTGCGAACTGGATATAGGTGTGAAGGATGGATACATCACCGAGGCGCGTCCGGTGCTTGCCTCGCCGGTGAACCGCGGGCATCTCTGCGTGAAGGGACGATACGGCTGGGGTTTCAACGATGCGCCCGACCGGATCACGGAGCCGATGATCCGGCGGAACGGGACCTGGGAATCGGCCACCTGGGACCAGGCGTTGGAGGCCGCGGCCTCCGCTCTCCGCTCGGCCCGCCTGACCGGTGGCCCTGGCGCCATCGGCGTGCTCGCTTCCAGCCGCTCCACCAACGAGGAGAACTACCTGACGCAGAAATTTGCGCGCCTCGCGCTGGGCACACACAACGTGGACTGTTGTGCCCGGGTCTGCCACGCGCCCAGTGCCGCGGGCCTTGGCCAGACCTTCGGCACCGGGGCGGCCACCAACAGCTACGCGGACATCGAACTCACCGGACTGCTGATGGTGGTGGGCGCCAACCCCACCGAGAACCATCCCATCGTCGGAGCCCGCATCCGCCAGCGCGCTCGGGCCGGTGTGCCCCTCATCGTGATCGATCCCCGGCGCACGGAGCTGGCGGATCTGGCCACGGTCCACCTCACGCCGCGACCCGGCACGAACCTGCCCCTGCTCCAAGCCATGGCGAACCTGATCCTCGGTGAGGGGCTCGCGGACCTGGACTTCCTCGCCGCCCGCACTCAGGACCTGGAAGCCTACACGGCTTCTCTGCAGGCGTGGACGCCCGAGCGGGCGGGCGCCATCTGCGGGATCGAGCCAGAGGCCATCCGGCGCGCGGCGCGCCTCTACGCCACGGTGCGGCCCGCGATGATCTTCCATGGCCTGGGCGTCACCGAGCACCGTCAGGGGACGGACGGCGTATCGGCCCTGGCGCATCTCGCCCTGCTCACGGGGAACGTGGGCATTCCCGGTGCCGGCGTGAATCCCCTGCGGGGCCAGAACAACGTCCAGGGCAGTGCCCAGATGGGTTGCGAGCCGTCGCGGCTCACCGGCTACCAGAAGGTGGCCCAGGCCCGAGGCACCCATGCACAAGTGTGGGGGGCCGAACTGCCCCATGAGCCGGGACTCAACGCTCTGGAAATGATCGACGCCGCCGGAGAAGGGCGGTTGAAGGCCCTGCTGGTGATCGGCTACGACCCCCTGCTCAGCCACCCCGGCGCGCGGGAGACGGCAGAGAACCTGAACGGGTTGGATGCCCTCATCGTGGTGGATCTGTTCCTCACCGAGACGGCCAAGGCCTTCGGCACGGTCTTTCTGCCCGCCGCCAGCCCCTTCGAGAAGGAAGGCACTTTCATGAACGGTGAGCGGCGCGTCCAACGCATCCGCCGGGTGGTGGCGCCGAAGGGGGAAAGCCGCACCGACCTGGCGATCCTGGGTGCCCTCGCGGAGCGGCTCGGCGCCGGACAGCATTTCCGGCACCCGGATGCCGCCGCCGTCTGGGACGAGGCACGCCAGGTCTGGCCGGCCATCGCCGGCATCAGCCATGAGCGGCTGGATCGCGTGGGAGGGATCCAGTGGCCCTGCCCCGCGGAGGACCACCCGGGCACCCCAGTGCTTCACGCGGACGGTTTCCCGGGGGGGCGGGCGACCTTCCGGCCCCTGGCCTGGACGCCCAGCGCTGAGCGGCCCGATGAGGCGTTCCCCTTCCTGTTGAACACCGGGCGCAGCCTCTTCCACTTCAACGCCGCCACCATGACCGGGCGGACCCGCAACCACGAACTTCGGGCGGATGACGAGCTGGAGCTCCATCCCGACGACGCGGCGGACCTGGGCCTCGCCGCAGGGGACGCGGTCCAGGTGCAGAGCCGCCACGGGGCCTTCACCCTCCGCGCCCGTCCCACGGAGCGAGTGCGGCGGGGCGAGCCCTTCGCCACCTTCCACGCGGTGGCCGCCTACGTGAACCTGGCCACAGGCCCGGGTCGGGACACGGTCACCGGGACGCCGGAGTACAAAGTCACCGCGGTGAACCTGCGCGCAGCCATCGGTCCTGGGAGCCGGTAATCTGGGACATGCTCAGCCACGCCGCCAGCCCCAACCCGCGCACCTTTCGCGAGAATCGCTTCCTCCAGGTTCTCTGCCTGGCCTACGGACTCGTCTGGATGGTGGCGGCCATCCGGCCGCTCTATCCCAGCGACTGGCGGATGGAGAACCTGTTGGTGGTGCTCGCGGTGGGCGGCCTGGGGTGGACGTACCGCCGTTTCCCGCTGTCGGATCTCAGCTATCTGTTGATCGCCGTGTTCCTCACCCTGCATGCGGTGGGAGCCCACTACACCTATGCCAACGTTCCGCTCGGCTTCTGGATGAAGGCGCAATGGGGATTGACGCGGAATCCCTTTGACCGCATCGTCCACTTCAGTTTCGGCCTGCTGCTCGCCTATCCCGTGCGCGAGGTGTTCATGCGGGTGGCCCGCACCCGCGGTTTCTGGAACTACTACCTGCCCCTGGACGTGGTGCTGGCGGCCTCCGCCGTCTACGAGATCATCGAGAGCATCACGGCCCGCCTCGCCGCGCCGGAGCTGGGCGATGCTTTTCTGGGCACGCAGGGGGATATCTGGGACGCCCAGAAGGACATGACCGCCGCGGCGATCGGCGCCGTCCTCACCATGCTCGTGGTGGTCCTGGTGAGGCGGTTGAGGCAAATGCCCGAACCCGCCGATTGAACCTAGATCCCGCCGTGCTCCCAGGTGGGCAGGGGCGTGTTATCCAAGGCCACCTCGGTACCATCGTCCAGTACCAGCAGGGGCGGATTCCCAGGACGCAGATCGACGATGGTGCGGCCCAGAAGGCGCTCCCGCTGGTCGTGGTGCCAGGGGATGCCCACGGGATAGGTGCGGCGATAGCTGTCCAGGGGGCCTTCGAGCCGGTAGCAGAGGCGGTGGAGGGCACCTTCGAAGGCGGCTTCGAAGCCCTTGGGCGGTTCCGGATCCAGGCCGGCAGCCCGGAGGAAAGCCTCGGCCGGGGGGAGGTCCCCGGCTCCCCCGGCCACCCAACGGCGCAGGCCGGGTCCGAAGGGGGCGGGACCATCCAGCGCCACGGCCCGGTCCCGGTGGATACCGAGCCAGAGGGACACCCGTCCGCAGGAACCGGCGCCTTCGAAATCGAGGGGCAACTGGGCGTCGTCATGAAAGACCACCGCACGAAGAGGAAGCCACTCGAAGGTCTCGGCCACTTTGGCACCCACGGGACCGAGGCTCTCCTGGCGTAGTTCGGAGACGGCTTCCGCGAAGGTCTGCCGGAGGCTGGCCAGGCTCAGCACGCCCTCCGGGAGGCCCTGGGCGTCCAGGGCGAGGGGCGGTTCGTGCCAGTCCGCCGCGAGGGCCGGGAGCACCTGCTGGAAGAGGATCAGGGCCGGATCCCAGTCCCAGTGGCGGGCGGGCTCGTAGCCCAGCTCCCGGCAGAGGTCGAACCAGGCGCGGTCCGGAGCAGAGGCCCCGGGCAGGTAGATGGACCGGCCATCCAGGAAGATCTCACAGCCCGGCTGAGCCGTCGGGCCCTGCCGCCGACTCAGGCCCAGCTCATGCCGGCCCAGGGTGGCCAGGGTGGTCTCGTGGTACGGATGATCCTCTTGCCGCAACACCTTCAGCGGCGCACCGAGGATCCAGGCGTCCAGGGACATGGCCCCTCCCAGGAAGGCAAGCCTGGGTCGACCCCGGGCTTCCGTCAATCCCAGAAAGAGATTTGTTGGTTGAAAATCAATCGACTCGCTTGAGTTCAATCCCGGGGTAGTAGTGCAGCAGGATCTGCTGGAAGGTGGCGCCCTCGAGGGCCATGCCGTAGGCGCCGGTCTGGCACATGCCCACGCCGTGTCCCCAGCCCCGCCCGTAAAAGACCCACCGGCGCTGGGCGCCCTGGCCCAGGGTGATCCAGCGGAAGACGTTGTCCTTCAGCCCAAGGAGGCCGCGGATGTGCATGCCGCGGACCCGGTGTGGCGCGCCCTGGCTGTCCACGAGGGTCAGGTCCAGCACCCGGCCCTCTTCGTTGTATTGGGCTTTGAGTTCGCGGATGCCGGACACCTTGATGCGTTTGCGCACCAGGGCCAGCAGGTCGGCCTCGGTGTATTCCACGCGCCAGTGGGCCGTGGGGTTGTAGCGGTCCCAGGCCGCGCCATCGGGATCGAGCCGGCGCACCAGCACGCTGGCGGAACCATCCTCGGCCGGGATCCACCTCAGCCGGTCACCCACCTGGATGTCGGCCTTCGGCACCAGGCGCAGGCTGCCGTCGGGCGCCTCCTCCGCGAGGAGCAGCCTCGGCGAGAGAGCCAGGGGTTCGGGGCCGCCCCGCTTCCGGCGCACTTGCCGATCCATCAGCAAGGCGCCCTCGCCGGGGACCAGGGGATCCAGGTCCTGCCACATCCGGCCCAGGGCCAGCAGGGCCTGCCGCAGGGTGGGAGCTTCTTTGGCGGCCCAGGTGGCTGCGGGGACGATGCCTCTTCGGGTGAGGAACGCAGCCAACAGGCGATCGCCCGCGGGCAGGTCGGCGGGCAGGAAGTAGGCGGCATCCTGGGGCCGTTCCTGGCCTTCCACCACCTTATGAAGGCCCAGGGCCCGGGCCAGGGCGAGCGTGAGGTTCCCGGCGCGGTCCAGGGGTGTGGGGTCGATGCCGAGACGCTGCTGGAGGGCCAGCACCGGGGCGGCCAGGTCGTTCGCCGTGGCAGGACGCGCGAGGCGTTCGCTGGAGAGCCATTCCACCGGCACAATGCCCGCCGCAAGCCTCAGCAGCTCCCAGCTGAGCCAGGGCTGCTGGGCCTCGGTCGTGACGATTGCGCCTGAAGCGAAGGGCAGCGTGAGCGGCTTGGCGGGATAGCAGGGAGCCGCCTTCAGATAGGGGGCGTCGCCGCCGAATACGTAGGCCACGTCCACGGTGTGGCCACCGCAATTCGCCATGAAGAGGGCCAGGATGGGCTTGCCGCCATAGGTGGCGAACAGGCCTTCCGTTTCCTGGATGGCCCGGTCCGTGAGGGGCTGCTCGCCGTCGTGCCCGCCGTAGACCTGGTCGGCCACGGTGTCGCCCATGTCGAAGCCATCGGCCAGGCGCTTGCCCCGATTGGCCACGGCGTAGGTTCGCGCTGCCACGGCCTGGGCCTTGAGGGCCTCGAGGGAGGGGAATTCCCAGGCGCCCATCTCCTTGGGCACCACGCCACGGAGGTAGGTCTCCAGGTCGAGGGTGTTCACCACGGTCAGGCGACCCTGGGCGTTGGGGAAGATCTCGACCTTGCCGCGGTAGCGCCCTTTGCCCTGGAGCGAGGTCAGGTCGCCGGAAGGTTTCAACCACACGCCGCCAAGGGGCAGGGCCCGGCGCTCGTAGCGTTCAGTGACCCCGTAGAGGGCCCGGCCCTTGCGGGGCTGGCTATCGCGGGGTTCCGAGGCCACCCACAGTTCGTCGAAACCCAGGTCCTGAAGCTTCTGGAGCAGCGGTTCGGCCTTGGGTGCCTCGGGGAAATGGCCCACCAGCACACGCCAGGTGTCCGCGTCCGGCACCTTGACCCGATTCGAGGGCACCCCCAGCTTCTTCAGGCGCTTCATCAGGGCATCCGCTTCCTCAAGGCCCAGCGGCCGGCCCACCTGGACGCGGTACTCGCTGGTGGGATCGGCGACGCCGCGGCTATCCCACCAGATACGCAGCTTCTCATCCGGGGCCAGTTTCAGCAGGGGCCTGCCCGCACGATCACAGACCTGACCGCCGCCTTCCAGCGACACGATCCATTCCGTGGCCTGGGTATCGAGGCCGATCTTCAGCGGGGGCAGGGCGGCGGAGGCGGAAGCGAGCGATAGAACCAGGGCGGGAACGAAGAGTGGCTTCATCCTTTCCATTGTCCCACGAATCGCGCCAGGGTCTCCCAGCGTCGGGCTCGCAGGGCCTCGACATCGAGCATCAGCCCGTCTGGCCGGCTCCGGTGGAGGAGGAGGGCGATGCAGCTCTGGTCCGCCGGCCGGTAGAAGAGCGCGGGGCCCGTGTAGCCCAGGTGGAACCACCAGCCGGAAGGCCCGCCGGTTTCCGAGCGCAGGGCTGGCGCCGCGGCGGGGAGCGCGTGGGTGGGCTCATCGAGGACATGGATGCCGATGCCCTGAGGGAGTCGCGACAGCAACTGTCCAAAGCGCCCCGTGCCTGAGAAGAGCACCTGGAGACCCAGGCCCCACCGGCTGCCTTGCTCGCCTTCCGCCACGTCCAGCGCCATGCGGTGCGGCCAGCCGGCGGCCACCCAGCGGGTCAAGGCCGCCTCCAGCTGGGGGGCGGTGGTGCCGAAGCCCGCATGCCCCGGCATCCCGGCACGCGCATTGGCATCGTGGGGCAGGTGGGCCGCCCGGGGCGGCAGTGGCGCATCTGTAGCGAGGGTCCAGGCCGCGGCATCGGGACCGTCCGGGACGTATTGGGGTGCCTCCACCCAGGGAGCAGGGCTCAGGCCTGAGGCCAGACCGAGCTTGCGGAAGGGAACGCGGGTTTCAGCCTCCAACAGCTCCGCCAGCAGCCGATAGTTCAGGTCCGAATAGGTGGCCAGGCCGGGCGTCGCGGGACGCAGCAGGGGATGGTCCGGGACTGCGCGGCGCAACTGCGCGGCCACAGCTTCGCCCGTATAGGGCCGCCATGGTGGCAGGCCCGCGCTGTGGGACAGCAGCTGCCGCACGGTCAGCGGCAGCAAGCGGTCATGGAAGCCCAGGGCCCAGCGCCGATCCGCCTCCAGGTCCAGGAAGGCCAGCGCCAGCGGCGCCGTCACCAGGGGCTTGGTGAGAGAGGCGAGGTCGTAGAAGGCGCTCACGCCCTGTTGATCTCCGCGAGGCTCTTGGCCACGGCCTTCTGCACCTGGTCGGCGACGCGCATGGCCTCCTGGCCCTCCTCCCAGGTGACGCCTTCGGTGCCCTGGCCCAGGCAGGCGGCGTGGAAGGCCTCGATCTCCAGGCGCAGGGGCTCGCCTTCCTCGATATCGGCGGTTTCGGGCTGCACTTCGGGGCCGTCGGGGCCCATAACGAGGCGCAGAATTTCCAGTTTTTGGGCGGCGAAGTCGAGGCTGGCGTACTCCTTGTCGCCGAAAGCGCGGAGGGTGCGTTCCTTCTTGCGGGCCACCCGGCTGGCGGTGACGGTGGCGAAGGCGCCGCCCTCGAACTTCAGCCGGGCGTTCACCAGATCAGCATAGGGAGTCAGGACGGGCACACCCACGGCCTCCACCTCGATCACGGGGCGGCCCACCAGGGCACGAAGCAGGTCCAGGTCGTGGATCATCACGTCCATCACCACATCAACCTCGAGGCTGCGGGCCGGGAAGGGGGAGACGCGCACGGCCTCGAGGAAGCGGGGCTTGAAGCCCCGTTCGCGCAAAGCGGTAACGGCTGGGTTGAAGCGCTCCAGATGACCCACCTGGGCCACGATTCCCGGCGTCGCCAAGCGGGCCTGGGCCAGGGCTTTCAGGAGGGCTGACCCCTCGTCGAGGGTCGCGGCCAGGGGCTTCTCCATGAGCACGTGCTTGCCCGCTTTCAGGGCCTGAAGGCCGAGGGCATGGTGGAAGCCCGTGGGTGCGGCGATCTGCACGGCGTCCACCTCCGCCAGCACCTCGTCCAGCGAGGCGGCCCAGGGGGCCTTGAACTTCGCGGCGATCTCGGGGCCCCGGGTGGGATCCGGATCCACCACGGCAGACAGGATCGCGTCCGGTGCGGAAGCCGCAATCCGGGCGTGGTGCTGCCCGAGGTGTCCCACACCGACGACGGCGACGCGCAGCTTGGACATGACAGCCTCCTGATCCATCTGATCCATTGAGCCTACCAGGGCTGCTACCCTGGGATTCCTACTCCCGAGGCGACCATGAACTTCAAGCTCGAAGCTGTGAACCTTGTCCGGTGGCTGCACTTCGTCACCCTCACCGTGGGTGGTGGCGCCGCTGTGGTGGCCCTACTGCTCTCAGGCTTCGAGGAAGGCCGCGAGGATATCCGCGGTCTCGCCGCCACCATCTGGGCCAAGGTGGTGGCCTGGTCCTTCCGGTTGGCGCTCATCGCCGGGATCGGCCTGCTGATCCTGATGATCCAGGGTGGTCAGAACCCCCTGAAGCACGGCCACTACTTCCACATCAAGCTGGTCCTGGTCCTGGTGTTGGTGGGTCTGTCGGAGATGACGCCCAAAGCCCTGGCGGTGGGCAAGCGGGGCACCGCCCTGCTGGCGTTGGTGTTGTTCCTGGCCTCCAGCTTCATTGTCTACAACAAGGGGCTCTTCGGTGGCTCTCCGGCCCCGGCCACAGTGATTCCCGCCACCGCGGACAGCACCTTCACCGCTCGCTGACCTGTGTGGCGCCTGCTTCTTGCCCTGGCGGGGACGACGCTTCTCGCCGGGTGGCCCCAGACCGTCCCTGAACGCACGCAGCTGAAACGCACGTCCACGGTGGCGGAGGTGCGCGCCTTCATGGAGGCCCTGCGAAAGCAGGCCCCGGGCCTGGAGCCCTACCAGCCCAAGGGCGCGCCGCGGGTCACGGAGAGCGGCAAGCCCCTGCTGGCCTGGCGGCTGAAGGGCACGGGGAAGGATCCCATTCGCGTCTACGTGAATGCCAACATCCACGCTGGCGAGGTGGAGGGCAAGGAGGCCATTCAGCAGATCGTCCGGGAGCTGCTCCAGGGGAAGCATCCCCTGTTGCGGCGGAACCTCGATCTGGTGGTGATGCCCGCCTACAACGCCGATGGCACGGACGCGCTGGATCCCGCCATCCGGCCCTGGCAGCCCAATCCCACGGAAAGCGGTGTGGGCCGCCGCGAGAACGCCCTGGGCCTGGATCTCAACCGCGACCTCATGAAGGCCGCCGCGCCGAACACCCGCTGGCTCCTGGCCATGCTGCAGGACTTCGACCCTGCCGCCGTGCTGGACCTCCACACCACCGATGGCAGCACCCACGGCTTCCACCTCACCCACGGCCCCGCCTGCACGCTGGGCGCGGACGAGGGCTTGCTGGCCTTCAATCGGAAGATGCTGGTGGAGGTGCGTGAGCGCCTGAAGGCCGAAGGCATGCCCACCTACGACTACGGCAACTTCGTGCCCTACAAGCCTACGTCGGAGAAGCCGCCCACCGCCTGGGAGACCTACGACGCCCATCCCCGGCTGCTGACCAACTACCCGGCCCTGCGGAACCGCCTGGCGGTGCTTTCCGAGAGCTATGTCTACCGGGCCTGGCCGGACCGGATCTCGGACACCCGCCGCTTCGTGCTGGCCTGCCTGACCTGGATGGCGGAGCACCGGAGCGAGATCCGCGCTCAGATTCACGAAGCCCAGGCTCGTTGGACGGACGGATGGAACCGCGGTCCCGTCACGCTACCCCTTTCCGCGAAGCTGAAAGAAGTCGAACGCGCCGCATTCGACTGGGTGGACCCCATCCGGGATGAAAAGGGCCGCGTGGTGGGCGAGAAGAGCCGCACCCACCTGATCCTGCCCAGCTTCGTGGGTTTTGAGGGGAGGGACTTCGTGTCCGTGCCGGCCGGCTACCTGGTGGATCCAGCCTACGCCGCCACGGTCCGCCCCCTGCTGGAGGCCCATGGCCTGAAGGTGCTGGAAGGCCTCGCCCGGCCGCGGACCCTGCCCCTCCTCCGCTTCGAGGAGACAGGTCGCAAGCTCTCTCCGTCGGCCTACCAGGGCGTGTTCACGCTGGAACTCCAGGGCGCCTGGAAGGCTGGGGCCACGCCGAAGCCGATGGAGCTGCCCTGGACGCCTGCTGACCTGGATCGGGCGCTCTACGTGCCCCTGGACCAGCCCCTCGGCCGCCTCGCCTTCTACCTGCTGGACCCCCGCAGCACCGACAGCCTGTCGTTCTGGGGCCTTTTCCACACGGTCCTGCTCCGGGGCAATGGCATGTGGGGTGAGCCACCCAGGTTTCCCATCCTGGCGGTGGGACAAGGAGATGCTGGCCTTGTGACAACCCAGCCTTCTCCTGCGCCTTTGGCGCAGGAATAGCTCGGGGCGCCGAAAGGCGCCCCGAGGTTGCCGATCTCCAAGTTCGGAACCTCAGTCCTCGGGTTCCTCGTAGTCGCCGTTGTGCCGGGGGTCCCGCTCCACGAGCCCGCGAAGCGGGGGAGTGGGAGCAGGCCGCGGTGCGGCCTGCGATCGCGGGCTGCCAGAAACGCGTGAGACCGGCAAGGCCGGTCGCTCAGCGTTCGCCCGGAGGGCGTGGGGCACGGAACCTCAGTCCTCGGGTTCCTCGTAGTCGCCGTTGTGCCACACGTTCTGCACGTCGTCGTTGTCCTCCAGCAGGTCCACGAGCTTGAGGAAGCTGGCGAGCTTGGAGCCTTCGAGGGCGGTGCTGGTGCTGGGGGCCATGATGATCTTGGCCTCGATGACCGGGAGCTTGGCGGCATCCACGGCATCCTTCACGGCCTGGTAGACCTCGGGACTAGTCTTAATGACCCAGGCCTCACCCTCGTTGACCACATCGTCGGCGCCGGCATCCAGGGCCACTTCCATGACCTTGTCCTCGGAGACTTCAGGTTCGACCACGATCTGGCCCTGCTTGCTGAACAGGTAGGCCACGGAGCCATGGGCGCCCAACTCGCCGCCGAACTTGGTGAAGTAGCTGCGAACCTCAGGGGTGGTGCGGTTCTTGTTGTCGGTCATGGCTTCGACCATGATGGCCACGCCGCCCGGGCCATAGGCTTCGTAGACCACTTCCTCATAGGTCACGCCTTCGAGTTCGCCGGTGCCCTTCTTGATGGCGCGTTCCCAGTTGTCCTTGGGCATGTTGCTGCCCTTGGCCTGGTCCACGGCCAGGCGCAGGCGGGGGTTGGCGTTCACGTCGCCGCCGCCCAGGCGGGCCGCCACGGTGATCTCCTTGAGGATCTTCGTGAACACCTTGCCGCGCTTGGCGTCAGCGGCGCCCTTCTTGTGCTTGATGGTGGACCATTTGCTGTGGCCGGACATGGTGTGGCTCCTTCAATCGTTCATTTCATCCTGTTCAGCAATCGCTCCGCGTTCGCTGAGAAAGTAAAAAAGGGTCATTTCAAGGCTGCGAAATCGGCGCGCACCGGCGATTCCGCATGGGCGTCACCCACGCAGCGCCCGACGCGACACCCGCGCGAAGGCCGGGGCCTCCTGCCGGATCATGGGGCGTTCCAGGAGGAACTGATACCACTGTTCGCCGTAGACCTTCATCTTGAGGGCTTTGCCATTCTGCAGCAGATTGCGATTGGTGATGAGGCGCTCGTCGCCCTTGCAGATGCCGAGGCCCTGATTGAGGACCTCGATGGCCTTGTCCCGCTCACCCATCTCCACCAGCACGTAAGCGTAGACGGCATAGAGCAGGCTCTCCTTCTTGCCGGCCTTCAGGGCCAGGGCGAAGGTCTCCTTGGCCTTCTTCTTCTCGCCGCGCTTCCACTGGAGGATGCCCAGCATGGCCTTGGCGATGTAGTGCTGCATGGAAGCGGACGCGAGCAGGGGCTCAGCCTCCTCGTTCTTCTTGCGGAGGTACTGCACCACGCCGATCTGGCCGTCGATGCTGCCCTTCACGAGGAACTGTTTCGGGGCGAAGCGGTAGCCCTCCTTCATGATCTCGATGGCCTTGTCGAACTGCTGCTTCTTCAGCGACTCGCCCGCGCGGGTGAAGATTTTCTCGAGTTCCTGCTGGACCTTGCGGCCCTGCCAGATGAAAAGTCCGCCACCGGCCAGGATGCCGATGGGAACACTGATCCAAGGGCTGATGTGCAGCACGAAGGACAGCAGGATCACGGCAAGGGCGGCACCCAGGCCGAGCAGGAGATTGATCACGGAGGCTCCGATGGGGCCCGGAACCGGGCCAAAGGGCCATTTTATCGGCCTTCGGGCCCTTTTTCCATGAGGAGCTTCAGGAGCCTACGCGATGACCCCGCTGCGGGAGGGGCTTGGGCGGCGACGGCGAAGCACGCGCTTGGTGGGAACCGCAATGGCCTCCTTGCGGGGCCGGCCAGGCCCGCGCTTCACGGCGGGATCCTTGGGCTTGGCCACCTTACGCACTTTGATCTTCTTCTCTTTCTTCACCCGCTCCCGGCGGACGAGGGCGGCGGCGGCCCGACCGGTGACCACGACCCGGCTGCCGTCCTTGAGCTTCTTGACCTTGCTGCCGGGCTTGCGGCCCCGCTTGAGGCTCATGGACAGAGGTTCCGTCTCCAGCAGTTCCCGTTCGAGCCGAGCCTGCAGTTCCATCATTTCGCCATGATCATTTTCATGGTCATGGCCACAGAGATGGAGGAACCCGTGGATCACCAGGGTCTCCACTTCACGGCGGCGGCTCACGCCAAACTTCTTGGCCATTTTTTCGGCGGTGGGAAGGCTGATCACGATGTCACCAAGGTGAGGAAAGGCCCCTTTCTCCACACTTGAAGGGAAGCTCAGCACATCCGTCGTCATGTTTTTCCCGCGGTGTTCGCGGTTGAGTTTTCTCATGCCACGATCATCGACATAAGTCAGCGATACTCCCTGAGCATCTGGAGCGAGTCGATCCCGCAAGCTATGAAGCAGCTTCCCAAGAGACTGCTCGCCAGGCCCACGCATTTTGCTCCGGCTCGACCAATCGATCTGGAAAGGCAGCTTGGTCTCAGTCATGGCCGGCTCCTGTGGAAGATCAGTCAAAGGGGATTCATCATGAGGGCTTTTGAGCCATTCGTCAACGTCTTCATTCTAGGTGCATGAATTACATCAATTGTTCGCTGTTCAGATGATAGATCGGGCGGGTGACCATTCCAGCTCAAAATGTCACAAAAATGTTGAATCTAAAGAAGAAAAGGATGAGGTGAAGAGGTTTCAATGCTCGAAGGTGATCCCTGGCATCCTGAAGGTATGGAGCCTCGCCTGCCCCCCCATCTGCCAGCCACCCTGCGCCGCTACCTGGTGCTGCTGGACCGCTGGAACCGCACCCATTCCCTGACCTCGCTTCCTCAAGCCGAGCGATGGGAAGAGTTGATTCTGGACGCCGCCGCGATCCTGCCCTTCCTGGCCCCCCTCGCCCCTGGCTGCCGAGTGGCCGACCTGGGGACGGGAATGGGTTGCCCGGCCGTGGTGCTGGCCCTGGCCCGCCCGGATCTGGAAGTACTCGCTGTGGACGCCTCCGCCAAGAAGCTGGCTTTCGTCCGTCAGGCGGCCCTGGAACTCCCGGTGCCCAACCTGAAGCCGGTGCATGGCCGTCTCGAGGATCTGCCACCCTTGGAAGCGGATCTCGGGACTGCCAAGGCGCTGGGATCCCTGGGGCAGCTGACGCAGTGGTGGCTCCGCCACGGCAAAGCGGGGGCCCCCCTGCTGGCCCTCAAGGGGCCGGACTGGACGGGAGAGTCCCTTCCGCCCGGCTGGGAGGCCACGCCCCATCCCTACGCTCTGCCCACCCGGGGACAGCGCGTGGTGGTGGCCCTTCGGCACCCAAACAACTGAGGCCCCCGAGAGAGGGGCCCCAGGGTGGAACGCGTGCCCGCTCAGTGGGTCAGGGTATCGCCGAGGAGGATCTCCTCTGTGGTTCTGAGCAGACGGCAGGTGGCGGTCTGGGCGTCGGTGCGGACCACCAGGGCCTGGCCGATGTAGTGAGTCGTGGTTTCCGTAGCAGCCTTCCGGTCGCCGTCCGGTCCTACTGAGAAGGTCTTTGTGCGGACGGCCAGCAGGACATCACCGACCTTCAAGCCATCGTTGGTGCCCTTGTCCACGATCACCATGTCACCGTTTGCGGTGTGCTGGTGGTTGTCCCGGGCATAGACCACCACGGGTGAATTCGGGGCAACCTTCACGGGGTCGATGATGTCGGTCCTGAGTTGCAGGGGCAGGTTCGCGGGCTCCGTGAACCGCACCAGATGATCGCCCACTTCCACGCCGTCAAGGCACCGCTCAATGGTGGCCACGGAGCCCTTGGCCAGGGGGGTCACCACCCGGATGACCCCGACCTGTTGCACCACGTCACCGAACTTGTGCTTAGTGGTGGGGTGCTGGACTTTGCGCGCGACGGTCTTGAGGATGAGGAACCGGTCGCCGACCTTCACGCCCTGCTCGCTGCCGGCGTTCATGTAGACCGTCTCACCCTCCAGGAGGAAGCGGCGGTCATCGCGACGGTTGCCGGTTAGGGTGAAGGCGCCCTGATTCTTGTAGTGCGCCTCGGCGCCTTCAGGGGCAAAGAAGGGCAGTTGGATAAAATCCTGGAAACTGAAGGCGAGTTCCGGCCGTCGTAAGGCGCTTGAATCCGCACGGCGCCGATCGGGCTGGAGGCCGGAAACTGACTCAGGAACGGAACCGGCGGTGGCCACGGCGCGGCTCAGATCGATGATCAGGGGATCCCCGGGGTAGATCCAATGCGGGTCCTTGATCCACTGGTTCAATTCCCAGATCTGGGGCCAGGCGTAGGGGTTGCCGAGGTACTTGCCGGACAGGTCCCAGAGGGTGTCGCCCTTCTCGACGATGTGGGTGCGGGAGCCTTCAGGTACCGTGAGTTCCTTGGGATAATCCCATTTCGAGCTGTGGGTCTCGACCTTGATCGTGCCAGCGGGCTCCTGGGCCACAAGGCCCGGAGCAGCGAGTGCCAGGACCATGAGGAGACCGGGCGCCACCGCGAGGGCGCGCCGCCGACCGACAGACAGACGATTAGGCTGGTGCATCAGGAACCCCCAGGGGATTAGGTGGTGCTGATTATAGGTCTTCGACGCGGATCATATCTGAAAATAATGCCAAGCGGTTGCGAACTTCATCCTGAGAAATCTGCTCGAGTCGTTCCGTGGAGAACTGCTCCACGGTGAAACTGGCCATGACCGAGCCCACCAGGGTCGCGTGCTTCAGGGCGGTGACGTCCGTGCGCTCAATCCAGGCCAGGTAGCCCAGGAAGCCCCCGGCGAACGTGTCCCCGGCGCCCGTGGGATCGAAGACACTCTCCAGCGGGTAGGCCGGAGCGGCAAAGATCCCTTCTGGTGTGAAGAGGGCCACGCCGTACTCGCCGCGCTTCACCACCAGCGTGCTTGGGCCAAGCGCCCGGACCTTCTTGTAGGCCTTGATCAAGCTGTATTCCTGGGTGAGTTCCCGCACCTCGGCATCGTTCACCAGGAGGATGTCGACCTCCCGGAGGACGGCCTCCAGGGCCGGGCGGGCCCCGCGGATCCAGTAATTCATGGTGTCCAGGGCGATCCAGCGGGGCCGCCTGGTCATCTGACGCACCACATCCAACTGCAGGACCGGGTCGATGTTTCCAAGGAACAGGTAATCGGATTCGCGGTAGTTGACGGGCAGGTTGGGCTTGAAGTCCGCGAAGACGTTCAGGTCCGTAGCCAGGGTCTTGGCCTCGTTCAGGTCATACCCGTAGGCGCCCTTCCAATGGAAGCTCAGGCCCTTGACCTTTGAAAGGCCCGTCAGGTCGATGGGCCGGCCTTCGAAGACCCGCATCTGGTCGGAGCCGAAATCCTCGCCCACCACGGCGACGATGCGTACAGGGTGGAAGCGGCTGGCGCTCAGGGAAAAGTAGGTCGCGGAGCCGCCCAGGGCGTGCTCACGCCTGCCGAAGGGCGTCTCCAGGTCATCAAAGGCCACACTGCCGACCACGAGCAGACTCATCGGGAGGCTCCATCAAACTCGAATTAGGATTGGGGCTGGGAGGGGGTGAGATAAAGCAGCCAAGCCTGGCTGCCACCCATGGGCACCGGCGCCTGGGCGTAGCGCGCCACCGTGGGAAGTTCCCCAGAGGCCAGCAGGGCCAGCAGGCCCTCATGGAGCTGCGGGGCCGGGCCGAGGATGACCTGGAGGGTGCGCCAGCCCAGCACGAGACCGTCTCCCAGGCGGTCCTGTAGCCGGTCCATGGCGTCCTGCAGCGTATGCCCTCGCAGGTCCAGCACGCCGTCCACTTCGATCGCCATGCCTGCCGCCAGCTGGAACCGGACCGGCAGGGGGGAGGGCGGGGGAACGTCCTGGTCAGCGGGAGCCAGATGCACCGGTGCCGCTTCGGCCACCGGAGGTTCGGTCGGAAGCGAAGGGGCCGCTGTCACGGGAGGTGCGACAGGGGATGGTGGGGCCTGGGCCGGGGCGGCCTTGGCCATCGGCCCTCGGGACAGCGGCTTCAGACCCTTCAGATCCTTGAGGGCTTCTTCGAAGGTTTCCGGTGGGGTGGGGGGAGCAGGTGGCTGGGCGGGGGCCTGGGCTGCTGAGATGGGGGCCGGTACGGGGCCAGCCGGGGCTGGGCGGGGGGAGGGCCCGGGTTTCAGCCCCATAGCCGAAAGGAAGACCGCATCCTCGTCAATCAGGCTGCCGGGCCCCTGGGGTTTGGGCGCGGGTTTGGGCGGGGGCTTGGGCGTAGGAGAAACCGGCTCCTCCGGCTTCAACTGCTGCTTCAACTTCGCCAGATCCTGCTTCCACGCCATGAACCATCCTCGTCTCGTCCAGAGTAGGCCATCGGGGCCCCGGCCCAAAGCCTGGTGTTGCAATCCCGCACCACACCGAGGCAAATCGCAGCAATCGCCGTAGGTCCTCAACCGGAGTATGCTGCGCTGGATCTAAGGATTGACGGCGCTTGCCGTAAGCTGGCACGCCCTTCGCTCCGTAGCTCACTCGCCACATCCACTGGAGGCCTTATGCGCCGAACCACGATGCTCTTGTTGCCGCTGCTGCTCGCCTCAGGAGCCGCGCTTCACGCCCAGAGCCCACACGTGGGCTTCAGCCTGAACCTGGTGATCCCCACTGGGGAGTTCGCCAGCACGACCTACCCTGCCTACCTCAACACCTCGGGGAACCTGGTTCCGCCGCAGAAGGAGACCTACGACGTGGGCCTCGGCGGCAGCTTCACGGTCAGTTTTCCTGTGGACCGGACTCTGGCCATTCGGCTGAACCTGAGCGGTTCGGCCGAGAATGGAACCAACCGGGCCCCAGGGTACGACACCATCAACCTGCGCCACTCCATGTTCAACCTGGGTGGTGATCTGCAGATCTTCCCGGATGGCACGGCCTTCCGCCACCGGGGGCTCTACTTCGTGGTGGGGCTCTCCGCTGACTTCGAACAGTTCGACCGCAGCTTCGGGGATCCCCTCTACGACTACACGGATACCACCCGGAAGAGCCGGATGGGCGGGTCCATCGGCCTCGGGCACAGCTTCGGCTACGATGCCGGGACACGGTTCACCCTGGAAGCCACCTTCCACAAGACCCTCACTGCCCACGATGTGGAGGCCGGCGATCCCCCCGCCACGGACTTCGTGAAAGTCGGCTTCGGTTTCGTCTTCTGAACCGTCTCGCCCCATGAAAAAGCGGCCCTCGCGGGCCGCTTTTTCATGGATGGAACTGATCATTTCTTAGCAGCAGCTTTCTTCTTCCGGGCCTTGGGCTTGACGGGTGCGGGTTCCTCGTCCTTGCCCAGGAGGCCGCTCACCAATCGGGCGACCCCCTTGTTGGCGGGATCGAGCTTCTGGAGGCGGCGGGCATAGGCCAGACGTTCCGACTGGGGCCGGGCATCGTCGGCCTTCACCTGCTCCAGCTTTCCCGCCACGAAGCTGGCGGTACCCCCAGCTTCAGCTATCTCTGCCTTTTCCCGATCAAGGAAGGCCTTCCAGTCCGCGGCGGCCTTGGTGGTGCTGTCCTTGGTCTGGCGCAGGCGGACGAGAATGCCATCAATGTCTTTCAGGGCGCGTTCGCTATGGGCTATGGCGGCCTTCTGCTCGTCTGTGAAGATCCTGAGCTGCTGGCGGAGCTTCATCTGATCCTGGTTCAAACCAGGGGCTTCCTCCAGTTCCTTGAGCCGTGGCGCCTGCTTGTCCATGGCATCCCGGAATTCCCGCAGCTTGAGTTCGTGTTCATTGCGGGTCTTGGCCAACAGGGGCTCGGCGGTGGCCAGATTCTCTTCTGCGGCGGCCTGAGCCTTCTGCAGATGGACGAGGGCTTCCTCCCAGCTGCCTTCGGCTACACAGGCGCGGGCGGCCAGGCTGCGCAGGGCTGCCAGGGCGTGCATGTCGTTGTAGTCGGAGGGATTGACCGTGAGGCCTTCCCGACCCAGGAGGGCCTCCACCCCGCGACGGACCGTGGCGGCGTCGCCCCGCTCCAGCTGGAGCTCCCAGGGGCCCCGGACCTCCTTGAAGCGGTCGGTGAGACTCTGGGCACCCAGGCTCGTGGCCAGGGCACAGGCAAGCAGGAATCCGAGGCGGCTCATGGTCGCTCCTTCCAAGTCATGTGCGACAGGGTCACTTCTTTTTGGCGGCCTTCTTCGCGGGCCTGGCTTCCTTGGCGAAGGGCTCCTTGCCTTGCTTCAGGTTCTCCAGGGCCTTCGCGGCACCCGCGTTGCCGGGATCCAGCACCAGCAGGCGGTTGAGGAAGGCGGCCTGGGTCTGGGTGCCGTTCAGCTTGGTGACGTTCTCGTGATTGCGAAGGACCGCGTCCACCCAGGTCTTCTTCCCGACGATCTTCGCCTTCTTCATCACCTGCTCGGTGTTGAACTTGGTGATCTCGTCGTTCTGGCTGGCCAGGACTGCCTTGGCCTTCGCGAGGGAGGTCTCGGCGGCCTTCACCATGCCCTCGGCCTCCTTGCGATTGTCGGCGAGCACCTTGGCCACCTTCGGAGCATTGACGAGGTTCTGCTTGTGGACCGGCAGGGCAGCGTTGATCTGGTCGAGTTCCAGCTGCTGCTCGGGGGCCTTGCCTGCTCGGGCCTTGAGGTCTTCCAGGCCTTTGGCATCAGGCTTCTTTGTCTTCGCGTTCACCGCGGCGATCTCTTCCTTGAGGCCGTTCAGCGTGGTCTGTAGTTCCTGCTGGCGGGCAGCGTTCTTGGCGAGGTAGTCCTGGGAATCCTTAGCAGCCTTATCCCACTGCGCGGCGATGGGTGCCTGGGCCTTGTCTAGATCAGCCTTGATGCCCTGGGCAACCGTGAGTCGCTTCTGCTGGATCTCGACAGCCTTCTCCCACTGGCCGGCCTCGGCCGCAGTATTGGCCCAGAGGCGGTAGAAGGACAGGAGGCCCTGGGCGTTGTCCATGCTCTGGCCGATGGTCTGCAGGTTGGTGCCATTGAAGGCAGGGCGCTCGGCGGGGATCAGGCCCTCCACCTTCGTCATGGCCTGCTGGGCCTGGAAGGTCTTGAGCATCTGGTTGATGCCCGGGAGTTCTGCGTTGAACCGCTGGGTCAGGTCAGCGGGGGCCGGGGCCTGGGCCACTAGCGCCACCGCGGGGAAGAGGAGGAAGGGCATCGGGCGCATGGGCACTCCACATAAGTCCAGGCTCCAGGGTAGCGAAAAGGCCCCGGGCCTGTCCGTCGCCCTGACAATTTGTGATGGGATCAGTGGCCGGCGCGTTTTTCCTCGAGTTCCAGCCAGGCCTCTTCCAGGACCTCCAGGGCCGCCTTTAGCCCATCCCGATCCCGCAGGGCCTGGTGGCCAGGGCTGTCCGCGCGGAGGAAGGCGGCGGGATCAGCCAGCAGCCCATCCAGTTCCGTGAGCCGGGCGTGGAGGACCTCCAGTTCCAGTTCCACCTCAGCGAGGCGCCGCTGCTCCTTCTGGGAGAGCCCAGGTTTCCGGGTGCGGGGTGCATCCACCTTGGCCACCACCCGCGAGCTCTCGGCCTTCGGTGCCTCCTGGGCCGCCGCCCGGGCCTCCCGCAGGCTGCGCACGGTCGAGGGTGCCCCTTCATACAATTCCCAGCGCGGGGTTCCGGCGGGGTTCCAGGCCAGGGTGTGGGTGGCCACCTGGTCCAGGAAGAAGCGGTCATGGCTCACCAGCAACAGGGTGCCGCTGAAACCCAGGAGGGCCTCTTCCAGGTTCTGGAGGGTGGGGATGTCCAGGTCGTTGGTGGGCTCGTCCAGCACCAGGAGGTCCGCGGGACTCAGCATGGCCTTGGCCAGCAGGAGCCGGTTCCGCTCGCCACCGCTGAGGGTGGCGGCCGGGCGCGCCTGCTGGTCCACGGGGAAACCGAAGCGGGTGAGGTAGACGTGGGCCAGCAGGGTGCCGTTTCCGGTGTCCACCACCGCAGCGCGCTCCGCGAGGTTGTCGAGGATGCTGCGGCCTCCATCGAGCTCACCGCGACCTTGGGAGATGGTGGTGGTGGCGAGCTTGGGGTGGCGGACGGCCTCGCCCGCGGAGGGTTCAAGCTCGCCCAGCAGCACCTTGAGCAGGGTGGACTTTCCACAGCCGTTGGGCCCCAACAGGGCGATGCGCATGCCGCGCTGGAGGCTGAGGTCCAGCCCGCCCAACAGCTCCTCGCCGCCGGGATAGGCGAAGCGCAGTCCTTCGGCGCGGATCAGGGCGTCGCTGCGGTTGCCGCCGGTGGCGAAGGTCAGCCCTTGCCGGAGCTCCAGGCGGGTGCGGTCCTCCACATCATCCTTTAGGTCCAACACTTCCTGGATGCGGAGCTTGGACTTGCGGGTGCGGGCCTTGGCGCCGCGGCGCAGCCAAGCCATCTCACGGCGCAGGCGGTTCTGCATGTGTTCCGTGAGCCGGGACTCGCGAAATTCCCGGTCCGATTTCTCCAGCAGGTAGTCGCTGTAGCCACCCTCGTAGCTGCGGAGGGCGCCGTCCTCCAGTTCGAGCATCCGGGTCGCGACCGCGTCCAGCAGGTGGCGGTCATGGGTGATGAGGAGAAGGGCCCCACCATAGGCCTGGAGCCAGGCTTCGAGCTTTTCCACCTGGTCCGGATCCAGGTGGTTGGTGGGTTCGTCCAGCACCAGGACATCCGGCTCTTTGAGCCAGGCCTGGGCCAGGGCCACGCGCTTGCGCCAGCCGCCGGAGAGGGTTTCCACTTCAACCTCGAGATCGACCAGGCCCCAGGTGGTGGCCGCCGCTTTCAGGCGCGGCTCCAGGTCCCAACCCCAGCGTTCGATCTGGTGCTCCACGTTTTGCAGTTCGTCAAGAAGTCGGGCCTCGGTTTGCCCAGAGGCCCCGTGAAGGTCTTCGTGGATCGCCTGATGGCGCGCCAGCAGGAGGGCGTGATCAGCCAACGAGGCCTCCAGGGCCTGCCGGATGCTGGCGCCCGGTACGAAGTGAGGTTCCTGGCTCAGGCGGGCGATGCGGAGGCCCTGGGTGATGACCACCTCACCGGAATCGGGGGTTTCGTCACCGGTCAGCAGCCGGAACAGCGTGCTCTTCCCCGCGCCGTTGCGACCGATGAGGCCAACTTTTTCATCCTGGAAGAGACCGAGGCTCAGTCCGTCCAGAATGGCTGTCGCGCCATATCGTTTCGTGACATTGATCAAACTAAGGGCGATAGCGGGCAAGAAGGGCTCCTACGACCTTCCAGAATCCCACGGATAGGGAGATGCTTGCCGGCAAAGAATCCGTGAGGTAGCCATGTCCCTTCAGGAAGAACTTCAGATGTCGAAACTCCCCGCTCCGGGCGTTCAGTTGATGCTTCAGCTGATGCTGACGAGGGAGGCCGTCGTCCGGGTCCAGGAGCGGCTTTTCGAGGCCCATGGACTGACGATCCAGCAGTACAACGTCCTGCGCATCGCCCGCGGCGGCCCGGTCAAGGGCCATCCCATCTATGAGATCGAGCGGAGGATGATCTACCGTTTCGCAAATGTGACGCGGCTGGTGGATCGTCTCGAAGCGCAGGGGCTGCTCAAGCGGGTGGCCGATCCCAAGGATCGCCGCGTGAGCCGGGTGGTCATCACCCCCAAGGGGCGCCGCCTCATGGACCGCCTCGACGAGCCTGTGAAGGCCATGGCCACGCAGCTCACCAGCTGCTGTGACGAGCAGGAGTGCCTGCACATCTCGAACTGGCTGGAGCGCCTGCGGGAACACTGCACCCAGCAGGAAGGGTTTCAGGAAGAACTGGTGGGCGCCATCAACTGATCCAGCAGCTGGTAGGCGGCGACCTCGGAGACGCTGTCCAGGCGCAACCAGCGCCCCTGGCCCAGATCCATCCACAAGCGGTGGGTAGCCGGATCCCACCAGCCCTCCCGGAAGGTATGCGGGCCCGCCAGTCGCCGGTTCCCTTTTAGCTGGGTCTGCCCAGGGCGCGACACGGCCTCGACGGACCAAATCCGGTTCAAGGTGAGGGCACCGTGGTCCAGGTGCCATCGGCCGCCCGGAAGGCGCAGGCGGCTGCCATCGGATGCCGTGACCTGATCGCCTTCGATGCGGGTGCCTGCGCCCCAGGGCGCCGTGCCTTCCCGTTCCGGGATCCAGCGGACGCCTGAAAAGGCCAGGGCCGCGCTGTCCCAGCCCACGCTCCCGAGGTCGGAGAGATCCGTGTCACCGAGCTTGATCCGGAAGGCCGAGGCCGGCGCCTGGTCGAACGTGGGATCCACCGGCACCCAGCGGTCCCGCAGCTTCACCTCGACCCAGAAGTGCAGACCCAGGGTGTCGCCCAGGCCCACCCAGCCGGTGACGCCGCGGGCGGGGACGCCCAGGCGTCGCAGCAGGGCCACGGCGAGGACGCCGTGTTCGGTGCAGTCGCCCCGGGGCGTGCGGCAGACCTCCAGGGCAGAGGCAAAGCCCACGGTGAAATCCTTCTCGGTGATCCAGTCGAAGACAAAGGAGGTCACCCGCTTCGCCAGCTCCCAGCGCGGCAGTCCCGGGGGCAGGGCCAGGCGCTGGAGGAGGCCGTTGAAGGCTGGATCGCGAAAGGGCACCAGGGGGCTGGATGCCAGGTAGCGGGCCTCTTCCCCCGTCGGGCTGCCCGTCACCGGGAGCTGGGCGGCCTCGGCGGCACTGGGTGCCACGGCGCGCACCAGGCGCCATCGCCCCCCGGGCAGCCGGATCTGCTGGGCATCCTCCGGCAGTATGGGCACGGCGCCCTCGGCCCTCAGCGTCAGGCTCCGCAGCCAGGGCTGAAAGGGGTGGGGTGGCAGCCTCTGGAGGGTGCGCTCGAAGAAGCCTTCCGTATCGCCGGCACGGGCTTTGGGCGGGGGGAGTTCAGCGCGCTGCATCAGGATGGTGAGGCCACCCAGCTCGGTGCTCTGGCGGAGCTCGCCCGCGCTCGGGGAGATCCAGGCTTCCACTGGGGCCGTCGAGGCACCTTGGGTCTCCTGTCCGGTGAAATGCACGGCGTCCGGGAAGCCCGGCAGGGGATCGGGCCCCGCGGGTGCGAGGGTGAGGGTGCTCCATTGCTGGACGGGGAAGGAGAAGGTGATGGCCTGGATGGGCCGGCGCAGCCGGGCGGCTTCCATCAGGCGGGCGTCGAGCTCCTCGGGCCAGAGCACGGCTCCGGCGGGCACCTGGGTGCGCAGGGCGGCCCCATTCAGGGGATGGAGGCTCAGCGAGCCCGGGTCCGCCGGCGACCATTCCGCCCTGCCTTCGAAGGGCTCTTTGGACAGTTGCAGCCGCCAGGTGAAAGTCAGTGAGCCATCGGGAGCCCGCCGAGCGGTCTGGTCGACTTCCTGTCGGATCTCCTGCCCGAGACGTGAGATGGACATCCACTCGCGATTCCGCACCTCGCGGGCTTGCCCCAGGGCCTTCGCCTCCTGGGAGGCACCACCCACTTCCTGGCCACCCACCCACTGCCGGAAAGTCCGGGTCGGAGCTTCCTGGGCGAAGAGCCGAGACCCTTGGGTGAGGAGTAGAACTCCGCTGATGGCCGCCACGAAAAGGGGGAATGCACGCATCCCCCCAGTCTACCGGTCCGTGGCGCGTCGATCAGCCGGCCATTCCCATGGCCATGCGGAAGTGGCGCAGGCGCTCCTGGCGATGGGCCTGGCGGATGGCTCGGAGTTCGGCGGCCTTGCCCCGCTGCTCCGGCGTGAGCACGGCCTGCACCTCCTGGTGGACGGCTCTGCCCGCCAGCAGCAGGTCAAACCGGGCCGCGGAGGCCTTGTCGTGCAGCACGCGGAGCTGGGCCTCGGGCGTGGCGGGATCCTGGAGCGCGGCCCGGAGGGCGGCTTGAGCCTGCCGGGCTTTGTCCCGATGCGCCACGAGGTCGGGCCGATGCTTCTCGCGGATGGCCTGGATGCTGGTTCGCTGGGCCTCGGTGAGATTCAGGACCCTGGCCATCCAGCCATCCCGGGGGCCCGGCGCGGGCTGGGCCAGGATGGGCATGACGGCGAGAGACAGGATCGCGAAGGGTCGGAACAGGGATGTCATGGCCATCTCCTTGGCAGGCGGGCTCAGGAGCCTCGCCATGTGAGACACGGCTCCGGGGTTTCGGTTGAATCCGGGCAGACTGGATGGGTGCTCCGGACCTACGCCGCCATCGTGCTCAAGGCCGTGCCCTTTGCCGAGGGCGGGGCCGTGGTGTCGTTCCTTTCCGAGCATGGGGAGCGCCTGTCGGGTCTGGCCAAGGGGGTGAAGAAGCCCACGGCCAAGTGGGTGGCGGCCTTCGAGCCCCTGAGCATGGTGCGGGTGAGCTTCTTCGGGAAGGAGCAGACCGATTTGAAGCGAGTCACCCGTTGTGAGCTGGCCTTTAGCCCCCTCACCCTGGGCCACCTGGAGTGCAGCCTGGTGATGGCCTGCCTGGCGGACCTCTTCGACCGGGTGGCCAAGGAGGGTGTAGAGGATGACCGTCTCTACCGCCTGCTCAGCGCCTGCGGACGGGCCCTCAAGGCGGACCCGGACAACGCCTTGGGGATTCTGGCCTACGCTGAGCACTGGCTGCTGCACTGCCTGGGGCTGCTGCCTCATCCGAGGGTGTGCGGGCGCTGCGGGAACGCAACCGCGCCCCTGGCCCTCCTCAGCCAGGACCACGGCTGGTGTTGCAGGGAATGCACCCCGGTGGATCCGACGGAGGCCTTGCCGCCCGGAGCCCGGGAACACTTGCGCCGACTTAGGGCCGGGGGCGCGGAGGTCGCACCCCGGCCGGATCCCGCCGACGAGGCCCAGACTGCCATCACCGCCCTCCTGCGGGCCCGCCTGCTCCAGGAACTGGGGGGTGGTCTGCGGAGCTACGACGTGCTCTGGCGGACACTCTAATACTTGGCCAGGAAGGCCCGCGAGCCGATGAAGTGCCAAGACTTGAGGGGGCGCATGCGGCTGGGAGGCTACTTCATGAGATACGGTGCGATCCGCCGCTGGGTGGTGGATCTCGCTGTGCTCCCCATCATGGGGGCCTCGGCCTACCTCCTGGTCAGGCACGCCGCCTCACTGCGGCCGCTGGAAGCCGCCATCCTGATGATGGCGGTCGCAGGGTTAGTCTTGCTGGGGCGCCGGTGGTACGCCTGGCAACGCAGCCTCGCACCGGAGAGCCTCCTGTCCGACTGGGCCAGCCGCATCCTCCGGGGCGACCGCGCACCGCTGAGACTGCCGATGGACCTGGGGAAGGAGGCCCGGCAGGTGGTGGGAGCCTTCAATGCGCTTCTGGGGGAAAGCCGCCGGACCGAAGAACGCCTGGAGTCCCTCCACCAGGGGGTCATCCGGGAATGGGCCGAGTTGGACGCACTGCTGGCGCAGATCCAGCAGCAGTCGAGTGCGGATCGGGCGGCCCGGGCCACGGCCGGGGAACGGCTGGCGACCTACGGCCAGGAACTTCGGCAGGCCATGGAGGGCTCCCTGAAGTTCGACCAAATCGGATTGGAACAGCGGCTCAGGGCCGGGCAGCACCGCTTCCAGGGTCAGGCCTTCAGGACCGCTCTGGAGCAGGCGCAGACTCGGTTGGTTCAGGTCGAGACCTTGCTGAAGGAACTGCAAGGTACCTTCCCCCGCCTGCAGGAGGAGGAAGATGCGCTAGGCCGGTTGGCGGATGTTGGCGTCCGTCAGGGCGCATGCCTGGATCTGGCGGTCAAAGGCCTGGCGGCCCATACACCCAGGCTGCTGGAGGAAACAAAGGTCCGGGCGGAGCAACTGCGGCGGTTCCGGACCTCCGCTGACGACTTGCGGGACCAGGCGGGAGCCCTGGTCCGGCGCCTGGAGGCCTTCCGACTCGAATCGCAACGGCGCATTCAATCCTTCGGGGACGCGCAGGCGGCCATTCATACCATCGGCCAGGCAGCTCAACAGACGAGACTGCTCGCGGTGAACGCTGCGATTCTGGCCCAGCAGGGCGGCGGCGGGGGCGGCATGCAGGCCATCGGGGCGCGCCTCCGCGGCCTGGCCGACCAGACCTCCCAGGGCGCTGGGGATTTGGAGCGCGCTCTGGATGCGCACCAACTGGGTATCGAGCGGGAGAGCACTGGGCTGTGGGATCTCCAGGAGGTGACTCAGCGGCTGGGAGCGGGTATCCAGGAACTCCTCCATGTGGCGGCCCACCTGGATCAGCAAGGACAGGATCTGGAACGCTCGCTGGAAACCCATGTCGGGCTGGTGGACCAGGTACGGCAGGACTCCGAACGGGCGGAACAATCCCTCCTCGTGGTCAGCGAACGCTCGGTGGCCATCCAGGCCGCCCTGAGCCGCCAATGGAGCGTGGAGGCCAAGGCGGCCGTCGAGGTGGATCAGCTGTTCCGCACTGGCAAGCGCATGGCCGAAGTGGGTCGCGAACTTTCCCAGCTCAGTCGGAAGAATGCCGAGGAGATCTGGGAGATCCTCGGGGGGCACCAGACCTTGCGGCAGAGCGAGGCCTACCGTCAGATCGCTTCCGGTGATCTGACCCGCCTGCTGGGACCGGACGGAGTCACGGATTCCATCTGGAATCGCACCACCTGGGCCCGCGCCCAACGCCATGCCCGCCTGGTGGAGGCGGAAGGTCCGTTGCAGCCCCTTGGCCGCCTGGACCCGGTGGGCGGGGTGCGGCTGCTCCTGCTCAATCTGGATGCTCTCGATCGGCCCGAGCCGTCTGCCGTCGGAGGCTGGTCCTGTGATTCGGAGGGCCGGGTGTGGCAGTTGGAATTGATCGAGGGTTTGAGGACCGAAACGCACAGGCTCGCGTTGCAGGAGGTCATTCGGGAGAGCCCCCTGGAATCCTGTCTGCCGGGAACGAATGTGCGGGTCTCCGCCCAAGGCATCGAACTCCGCCTGCCTTTTCCCTATCCGGGCCTTCCCCTATTCCTGGCAGGCCTCGGGCTGGAGATGCCTGTGGATCCCGCGGAATGGAGCGCCCCGATCAGGGGGGTGGGAACGAAAGTGGTCCCCCTGCAGCGGCTCCTCTGGTGCGGCCCGGACATGGATCCCGCACAGCGGTCGGGGCTCATGCGCCTGGTCCATGCCTGGTTGCGGGACGATCCCCAGCACGAGAGCTTCATGCCGTGGCTTCCCTATGAGGGGTCCCGCCCGCCCTGTCCCTGGTTGACTGAGCATGAGGCGGGAGACTGTCTCGAAGGGCGGCCGAAGGTCCGCTGCGTGGGCCTGGCTGCTGATCCCACCGCCCTTCACCCGCTGCGTGATCGGTTAGTCCAGGCTGGGGCGGAGGAAGGGGACGGGGGTGCCATTCTCTGCGTCACCAGTCTCGGTCATGACCATCCAGAAGCCTTGCTCTTGAGGCTCTTCCAGTCAGGAGCAGGCCTGGCGGATTCCACCCATTCCGAGCTGGCGCCCTTCCGCACCCGCTTCTATCGGGACGTACTGGGCGGCGTGGATGGCAATCCCTATCGGGCGGCCTGGACCCTGTTGGAAGACCTCCAGCGGAAGGGTTGGGCCCTTCCGCTTCCCTAGTGCTGCTGCGTTCGTGAAGCTCCGAATGACCCGCATGGGGTTGACAGCGGCGCCGCCGCGCCGATACCTGATGCAAGCGATCTTTGGACCTCCTCCAGACGGTGTGTGATCCAGGGCCCGGGATTGCCACCAACCGATGTTCGCCGCTTGCGGCGGGCCTGGGTTCTGCGGGAGGCCACAGGCGCCACCCACAGGAGATCCCATGTCCATCCTCGCGCTCCGGCGCGGCCGGGGGCCTGCCTTCCCGGACCTGCCGCCCACCCTTCAGCCGCATGCCATCCTCGCTGCGGCGCCACCTTCCGATACCCTCCGCGCCGCCTCGCTGTCCGCTCTGACGTACCTCCTGCTTGCAGGCGGAGCGGTGATCCTCGCGTCCTTCGGGCCGAAGGCCATCCTGGCGCCAGTTCTCCCGCCCGCCCCTCCCTGGAGGCCCGTGGAATTGGACGGGCCCCCGCGCACCCGTCCGGTCGAACGGGTGATCCCCACGGTCGCAGGGGGCACCGGAAGCGGGACCGTCGCAGCCCCTTCCGGCACGTCTCCGAGGGCGGATCCGGATGAGGCCGCGGCGGGCCTGCCCACGGTCGATCGTTCCTCAGAGGTCCCTGTGGATGGGCCTGCGCTTCCAGGGCCCGTCGTCCCGGCTTCCGGTGCCGCCGTGCCTGCTTCCGGTCCGGTGATCCACGACTTCTCCGCCACGGCCCCGGCGGTCCTCCGCCAGGTGGATCCCCTCTATCCGGATCTGGCTCGCCGGGCCCACGTCCAGGGCACCGTGGTGCTGCTGATGGTGGTGGACGAGGCGGGCGTACCCATCCAGGTGCGAGTGCTGGACGGCCCTCCGGCCCTCCAGGAGGCCGCCCTCCACGCGGCCCGCCAGTGGCGCTTCGAGCCAGCCCGCATGGACGGGCGGGCGGTCGCCGCCAGTTTCCGGCTCACCCTGAACTTCCGCCTGCGGTGAGGGCGCCATGGCCACGGAGCTTCGACGCGACATCAACATCACGCCCCTGGTGGACATCGTGCTTGTCCTCCTGATCGTCTTCATCGTCCTGGTGCCGGTGGTGCCCCGGGCCCTCGACGCCGCCCTCCCAGGCGGCGCCGGGGCTGGAGCACCCGGGCCGCTCCTGCGTCTTACGCTGGCTGCGGACGGTTCCCTGGATCTGGACGGGACGTCCATCACCCTGGCGGAGCTGTCCGGACGGTTGCGTTCAACGACGGGGAAGGTGGTCCTGCGGGTTCATCCCTCCTTGCCGCTGCGCCGGGCGACCGGGGTCCTGGATGCCCTCAAGGCCGCCCGTCCGGAGGTGGTGCCCGCCCTGGTCGCCACCCCGGAGAAGACCTAGACCGTGCTAGCCTCAAACCTGTGGATCAGGGCGTCGCTGCTCGCAAGGGCAGAGGAAAGTCCGGGCTCCACAGGGTGCTGGGCCTGGTAACACCAGGGCGGGGTGACCCGACGGAAAGTGCAACAGAGAGCAAACCGCCGATGGCCGGTCAGTGGAAACACAGGCCGGATCAGGTAAGGGTGAAACGGTGGGGTAAGAGCCCACCGCCGGACTGGCAACAGGACGGGCACGGCAAACCCCCCAGGGAGCAAGACCAAATAGGCCGGCGCACCGCGCAAGCGGCGAGGGTTGACCCGACCGAGCCGGCGGGTAGGTCGCTTGAGTTGGATGGCGACATCCATCCCAGAGGAATGACGCTCCACGACAGAACCCGGCTTACCGATCCACCACGGCCCCCGCAAGGGGGCCGCGCTTATATCCTCCGGGGGTCCCCCTCGCAACGCATGCGTTGCGAGGACCTAAGGGCGCGCTGCGCGCCTCCACGTGACACGACGCTTCGCGTCGTTCCCACTCGCCTTTGGCTCGTGGACGTGGAGCCTCCCCCCGGACCCCCGCGCTCAACCCGGCGAAGCCGGGCTTCGCTTTGCACCGTCAATCGGAGATCTGTGCTGCGTCTCCACGGGAGACGCGCCCTGCGTGGCTCACACTTGCCTTCAACTCGTGGGGATGGAACCTCCCACCGGAGGCCCCTCAAGGGGCTTCGCTTTTCTGCGGTTCCGGCATCGGCTAGGCTATCTCTGTTCTCTGGATAGGCCTCTGACTCACACCCTCCATCCCCGCGGTGGCACGCCTGGACTTGGCGTCGTAGCCCTGCGCCTCGGCTGACCCAAGGGCGCGACAGCGTCGTGTTTGTCAGATTTTTCAGGTCGCGGCACCGCCGATCATTCTTGAGGCGGCCAGCCAGACCTGTTCCTTCGGAGATGTCCGTGTTCCAAGACCTGACCAGCCTGGCCCGCCGCCTTGAGCGCGCCCAGGCGTTTCAGAACGAGCGCTTCAACCAGGCCGCCGGTGGCCGCAGCCTCCCCGTGGGCGGCGGCTTCGCCCACTTCCGCGGTGAAGGCCACCCCCTCAACCAAGCGCTGGGGCTCATCGAAGCTGTGACCGAGCCGGATCTGAAGGCCGTCGAAGCCTTCCTCGGCGCCCCCACCGTGCTGGAACTGAGCCCTGGCGCTGATCCCTCCCTGTGGCCGCTGTTGGCCCGGCGGGGGTATCGTCTCCATCAGTTTCAGCAGCTGTGGATGCGACCCCTCTGCGAAGTCGAGCCAACACCATTGCCCACCATACGGATTGCCGGGCCTGGGGAAGTGTCCCTCTTCAATCGGATTGTCAGCGCAGGTTTCCTGGAGCGCGATGACTGGTCCGACCTGGAGCCACCTTTCGAAGCTTCCCTTGAGGTGGACGACGCCTGGGGCTTCCTCGCGTTCGTGAACGGGGAACCCGCCGGCGGCGGCATGCTGGGGATTGTGGATGGCGTGGCACTGTTGTCAGGCGATGGCGTGCTCCCCCGCTACCGGGGCCGGGGCCTGCAGAGGGCCCTCATCCGCGCACGTCTGGCCTTCGCCCGGGAACGGGGTGGTGACCTGGCCTGCGCTTCCACGGCTCCGGGTACTGCCAGCCAGCGCTCCTATGAGGCCTGCGGTTTTCGCGTGGCCTATCCCAAGGTGGAGATGGCGCGGGACTGACGCGATAGTGGGGGATGCGCCGCCCCGCCGCCCCCACCGCCGCCCTCCTCGTGACGGCCCTGGCTTTCCACGTGGACATGCTCCTCTACTACCTGCTGGTGCCACTGCTGCCCAGGTACGCGCGGGATCTGCACCTGAACCAGATGGAGATCGGCATTCTCTTCGGGAGCTATGCCGTGGCCCTGCTGCTGGCCACCTTCCCTGTCGCCATCCTTACGGACCGGTATGGGCGCCGCGGGCCGATGCTTTGGGGCCTCGCGGGCCTGGGGATCACGACTCTGGTTTTCGCCGTGTCGAACCAGTACTGGCTGCTGGTGCTGGCGCGGTTCTGCCAGGGTGTGGCGGGGGCGGCCACCTGGCTGCCGGGCATGGCCCTGCTGGCGGATCATTTCCCCAAGGAAGCGCGTGGCCGGGCCATGGGAACCGCTTTCGCGGCGGCCAATCTGGGGGTGCTGATTGGTCCTCCGCTTTCGGGCTTTCTCGACCAGCACGCAGGGCCTTCCTCGCCCTTCCTGCTAGGCGCGGTCCTGGTGGCCCTGGATGCAGCCGGACGGGCTTTTCTGCTGCCTGAGGCGGAGCCGGAGCGGGGGCCGCGGCTCCCCTTCCGACAGTTGCTGTCCAATCCCGTTATCCGGGTGTTCGCCGGGGCCATGGCCCTCGGATCCTGCTTCTGGGCCCTGCTCGAATCCACCCTCCCGCTGGACATGGACCGTCGCCTCGGCCAATCGCCCTCCCAGATCGGGCTCTTCTTCGCTGCCGCGGCCCTGACCCACACCTTCACCTCACCCCTGATGGGGCGCCTCTCGGATCGCATCGGCCGGGTGCGGGTGTTGCGGATGGGGCTGGCGCTGACGGTGGTACTCCTGCCGCTGCCGGCGCTGCTGCCTCGGCCCTGGATGGTGGTGCTGGCCATGATGGGTCTGGGCAGCACGGCCAGCTTCATCATGAGCCCCTGCAGTCCGGCGGTGGCCGACCAGGTGGAGCACCTGGGCAGCCAGAGCTTCGCCTCGGCCTTCTCCATCCTGAACCTGGCCTACTCAGTGGGCCTGATGGTGGGTCCGCTGGCGGGTGGCGCCCTCGTCCAGGGGTTGGGCCTGCCCGTGGCCATGGGGCTTTCAGGGCTGGGCTTCGGGGCCTACCTGCTGGCTACGCGGAGCATCACTTCCTGATTGCCCGGTAGATCCACCGCTCCGCCGCGGCGGTCCAGGGCCGTCCGTCCAGCCCGCCGAAGGCCGTGACTAGCCCGAAGCCCGCGTCGGCAAGGGCGGCCCGGACCTCGGTATTCGTGGGAATCCAGATGTCATGGCGGAAGGCTTCCCCCTGGCAGCGCCGCTCGGTGCGGATGCGCCGGCCGTCGGGGCTCCAGGTGGCGCGTTCCTCGTAGCCCTCCTCAGGGAAGACCAGCCAATGGCCTTCGACTTCCGCCACGGCCTCCTTCAGGAAATTCCGGCCGGCCAGGTCGAGGAGCAGAACGCCGCCCGGCCGGAGCACGCGGGCGAACTCCGTCAACTGCCGGAGGTTCTCCGCCTCCGTGGCGAAGTAGCCCCAGCTTGTGTAGGCGCAGAAGACGCCATCGGCGCAGGCTCCCCGGAAGGGCAGGGCGCGAAGGTCAAGGCGCGTCAGAGGCGCGGGATGTTCCGCGGCGTGACGGCGCAGGTTCAGGCGACTCAGATCGCCCCCGACCACCTCCAGACCCTGGGCCTGCAGGTGGGGATGCAGACGCCCCCAACCACAGGGCAGATCCAGCACGACGCTGCCTGGTGGCAAGTCCAGCCGCGCCGCCAACGCCGGTCCTTCCGAAGCGGCGTCTGCGGCTTTGTCGGCATAGATCTGAAAATAGGCGGGGTGATCGAAGTCCCAGGCGAACCATTCCATCGCCCAAGTGTGGCAGGGCCTCTCGTCACCTGGTGGCGCAACGCGGCCTTAGGCCCGTGCAATGCATGCATTGCGATGAGCGACCCTCGGGGGAAATAAAAGCAGAGGGCCGGCTCGGCCGGCCCTCTGCGCGGGGGTCCGGGGGTATGCGCGCAGCGCGGGACCCGCGGAGAGCTTCAGCCCATCAGGCCTCGTCAGTGTCCGCCTTGACCAGTTTGACAATGGGCGTCGACTGGGGCGTGTTGACGATGCCCTTCCAGACATAGCGAGTGCCGCGCTTCTGGCCGCTCTTGGAAATCAGCTTGGCCTCTTCCAGTTCGGTGAAGAGGCGACGGAGGGTAGCCGGGGCCCAGTCGCAGTCCTTGAGGTCCAGGGCCACCTGGGCCTCGAAGCTGCTGAGGGAACCCTTGTCCTGGAGGGCAAACATCAGGTCCTTTTTCAAGTCCTCCAGCTCTGGCTTGGAGCGGCGGGCCTTGGTCTTGAACGCTGGTGGGGCGACCACGGGTGCCGGCGCGGCGGGCTTGGGTGCGGGCGGCGGGGGGGCCGGTGCGGTGGTGGAAGCTTGGGCCTGCACGAGCATGCCGTCGAGGTAGATGTCGCCACGTTCGCTGCGGAAGAGCACCACCACGGAGCCTGGCGCGAGGCCCTCCTGCTGGAGTGCCGTGATGATCCGCTCACCGATCCGGGTCTTCTGGTCCGGCGCCAGGCTGGGAGATTGAATAATGACGATGGACATAAGGGCTCCAATATATATACGGTGAATACATAATACCCTAATCATTTTTCATCTGTAAAATACGATCTGTCGAGTGGACCGGATAGACTTCTCACCGAGGACTCCATGCGCAAACCCAAGATCGAACGCCCCGAAGAACAGCAGCGCTTCGAAACCTTCCTGAGGTCGCGTCAACTGAAGTTAACGGGTGAGCGCCTCGAACTCGTGGAGGAGGTCTTCGGTCAGGTCCACCACTTCGATGCGGATCAGCTGCACATGGCCCTCAAGCAGAAGGGCAAGGCCATCAGCCGGGCCACGGTGTACCGCACCCTTGATCTGCTGGTGCAGTGCGGCCTGGTGCGGAAGAGCAGCTTCGGCGATCAGCATGCCCATTACGAGGCGGTGCGGAGCAACGAGCACCACGACCACCTGATCTGCCTCAACTGCGACGCGATCATCGAGTTCTTCCGCCCGGATCTGGAGGCCCTCCAGGAAACCATCTGTCGCGAGTACGGCTTCCGGCCCATGCACCACAGCCACCAGATCTTCGGCCTCTGCAAGGCCTGCCAGGGCCAGGACACGGACGGCGCAACCCTCGCCCACCGGATGAGCCAGCTGAACGTTTGACGGAGCCCCCCCTCTGAACGCATGCGTTGCGATCTAGGGGGTGTGCCGTTAGCCTCCGCCTGATGCGGGGCGAAGCGCCACTCCCATTCGGCTTTCCAGGGCCCGGGAGATGGAGCCTCCTCCGCACCCTCAAGGATAAGCCAGGCGGAGCCAGGCTTCTCCTTGCTCATCGGGCAGCACGTCGAATGGTTTTCGCGAGTCCATCGGCGATCAATTGGGCCGCGTCTGAAGGGAGGATCCTGTCCGTGTTGATGACAACGTGATAGAGCAGGTCGTCTTCGATGCTCACTCCGAAGTGGGCCTTCACGTAGCGGCCACGAGCCTGATCCTCTTCATGAACCAACTCCTTGGCTTGTTCCAGCGTCAATTCACGAAGGTCCCGCTCCCGTTCGAGCCGTTTCGCCAGGGAGCCGATCAAGCGCACATGGAAGACATTCGAAAGTTGCGAGGTAATGACGTTCGCGCCGCGTCCGACCAGAATCACGTTCCCGGCATCGGCCAGGTGCAGGACCGTTTCGGTGATCATCGGGACGATCTCCCAGGCAGAAGGGATCACCCCGAACGTGGAGTCCATGATCTTCCGGAAAGCGGACTGCCGGTCCTCAGGGATGAATTTGGCAAGGGCCCGGGACATCTGATGATCTTCGAGGACCTTTTCTACCAGATGGCGGTCGAACACGGTCCATGGCGGTTCTCCTTTGACACTCCCCGATTGCAGGATTCCTGCGAGTTTCACAGCGAGTTCATGGGCCCCCGAGCCAGCCTGGTAAGAGATCGTGATCGCAGGTCTTGGCGGAGCTTGGCCATGGAGCTTGGCCGTGACTTTTCCTGCTTCAACCTGCGTGTGGATGTAGGAGAGGCATTGATCCAGATAGGTCTTGTCCGTGAAGGTCCCCTGGGAGCGGTTGGTGGGCATGTTGTTCTCCTCTATCCGTGGGCTGCTGCGAATTGGTGCCTATCCAGGAATCGATAAACGGCAAGTTTGATGAGGTCGTTGAGGAAGAACCAGGCGAGTGCATAACCCCACACCACGAGCGACCAGCGCCATCCGATGGCAGGCATCAGGCCCAGCCCGAATACCGCGATGAGGGTGGCGATCAGTTGCGTGGCCACCACGGCTGTCAGCAGGTCGGGAGCCGGGCGTGTGGACCAGAACGGTCCGCGGGTGCGAGTGACGAAGATGGTCAAGTGTCCGGCGACCGAGAGTTTCAGGTAGATCAGAGTCTGGATGGTTTCCCGGTCCAGGTGGAACACCCGCCCGCCAAGAAAGAAGAGGCCAAAGGAAGCAACCACTCCCGCGAGGCCAAGGACCGAGGCCAGACTCAGCACGGCGGGCATGTTCCATGCCTCCGGCGTTGCCGAGTAGTGCACATGATCGTAAGCGATGGACAGGATCGCACCATCATTGAGCAGCGCCAGCAGAACGATCATGACCGCCGTGACGGGATAGAAGTTGAAAACGAGAATTGACAACGTCATGAAAAACAGGACGCGGATGGTTTCAGTAATGCGGTAGATGGCGTAGCTGTTCATGCGCTGGAAGATCTTCCGGCTCTCCTGAATGGCGTCGATGATGACGGACAGGCCAGGGGTGAGCAGAACGATGTCCGCGGCGGCCCTGGCGGCATCCGTGGCACCCGAGACCGCAATGCCGGCATCAGCCTTCTTCAGGGTCGGGGCATCGTTCACGCCGTCCCCTGTCATTCCGGTGATGTGCCCAAGCCTCTGCAGGGCCTCGACAATGTGGAACTTATGCTCAGGGAATACTTGGGCGAATCCGTCGGCGGCATCGATGGCTGCATCCATACCACCCTGCTGGGTTGGATCCGTATGGGCAAACATGCTGGCATCCAGGATGTTGGTTCCCAGACCAACCTGACCTGCGATCTCCTTGCCGATGGCGACCTGATCGCCCGTGACCATTTTCACCCGGATCCCCATGGACAAGGCCGTGGCGATGGTGGTCTTGGAGTCCTCACGAGGCGGGTCGGACAGGGGGAGCACACCAAGGAATTGCCAATGGCCCTGTTCATCGGTGCGGGCCACACCCAGGGAGCGGAAGCCCCGGGAGGCGAATTCGCGGATGGCCTTCTCGACCTGAGATCCTACCTGAGCGGCGTTGGATACCAGGGCTAGGACGACTTGAGGGGCTCCCTTGCTCACCAGGAACGACTTCCCATCCGCCCCTTTCAGGGAAGCCTCCGTGCGTTTGCCCACCGGATCAAAGGGGTGGAACTGGATGACCTCGAACCCGGCGAGGGCCTCCTTCTGTTGCATGCCCGAGCAATCACTCAGACCCTGTACACCAGGAAGTCCAGGCCGTTTGCTCATGGCCAATTCCTTTCCGTTCGCATGTCAGTGAGACATTCGAGGTGGATTCGGAATCTTGCTGTTCACAGAGGCAATAACCTCAAGAGCTTTGCCCCAGGGTTGCGAGCATACACCCCTCAATCCATTTCCGATTTGCAGACCTTGCCGCTCTTCGGGGCCCGCTTTCGGCCCGAAGAGCACCACTCCGGCCTACAAACTGGTGATTCCCTTGGGAGGAGTCGAGGTGGACCACCCGAGCTGCTTCCATGGGAGGCCCCGAAGAGCCGATCTGCTCAGAAGCTCTTTGTGTTCGGGTGACTCTTCCCCCAGAGCCTCTCCAGCAAGCCTTCTCTTCCTCGGTTCGCTGGCGTGTGCTGGCCTGGAGGATCATCAGTACATTCTCGCAGAAGAAGCCTTTGTCCACCTCATCACACCGGGTCAAGGGCGCGGTGCATCAAGTTCGTCTGGCACTCCTGCCCCATGTTCAACCTGGGCGTACCCTCGCTCTGATAGCCCACGACTCGGCGAAGCGCTAGGCTAGGCCATGTCGAAACTCAGCCTCCAAGATCTCCAACGCCTTCCCAAGACGGATCTGCACGTCCACCTCGACGGCAGCCTCCGCATCCCCACCATCCTTGACCTGGCAGAACAGCAGAAGGTCAAGCTGCCCGCGACGACGCCCGAAGGCCTGCGGCCCTTCGTGGAAGTGGGCGAGGACTGCAAGTCGCTGGTGGAGTACCTCCGCGCCTTCGACGTCACCCTGTCCGTAATGCAGACCTACGAGAGCCTGGTCCGCACGGCCTTCGAGCTGGCGGAGGACGCCGCCAAGGAGAACGTGCGCTACATGGAGGTGCGCTACAGCCCCATCCTCCACCAGCAGCAGGGACTCACGCTCCATGCCATCGTGCAGGCCGTGCTGGAGGGGCTGGCCCAGGCCGAGCGGCAGTACAACATCAAGACCGGCGTCATCCTCTGCGGCATGCGCCACATTTCGCCAGACATCTCCCTGCGGCTGGCGGACCTCACCGTGGCCTTCAAGAACAAGGGTGTGGTGGGCTTCGATCTGGCGGGCGCCGAGGAGAACTTTCCCGCCAAACGCCACAAGGACGCCTTCGGCCGCGTGCTCCAGAACAACATCAACTGCACCCTGCACGCGGGTGAGGCCTACGGCCCCGAAAGCATCCACCAGGCCATCCACCTCTGCGGCGCCCACCGCATCGGCCACGGCGTGCGGCTCATCGAGGACGGCGACCTGCTGAACTACGTGAACGACCACCGCATCCCCCTGGAATGCTGTCCGTCGAGCAACGTGCAGACCAAGGCCGTGAAGAAGATGGCGGATCATCCCATCCGCCTCTTCTATGACCTGGGCCTGCGGGTCACGGTGAACACCGACAACCGCATGGTCACAAACACCACCGTGAGCCAGGAGTTCAAGGTCATCCACGAGGAGCTCAACTTCAACCTCGAGGAGATCAAGGAGCTCATCATCATGGGCTTCAAGAGCGCCTTTCTGCCCTACGCCCTGAAGCGGGCCCTTCTGGCGGAGGTCGTCCATGAGCTGAAGGCCTTCAAGCCGGGCAGCCTGGAGAGCAGACGGGAGCAGCTCTGATCCTGGTATCCTGACTGTTGAGGTCAGGATTCATGCTCGATCGCTTCGCCGACTTTCTCGATGGCCACGCCAAGATTCTTCTCACCACGCACGAGAATCCGGACGGAGATGGGGTGGGCGCTGCCGTGGCCCTGGCCGCGCATTTGAAAGGGCAGGGCAAGGAGGCGCGCATCGTCGTGGTGCCGGTCCTGCCAGAGAATCTGAGGTTCCTGGATCCCGAGGGCTGGATCGAGGCCTACGAACCCGGTGGAACTCACCGGGACCTGGCCACCTGGCCGGACGCCTGGCTGCTCATCGACGCCTCCGAACCCCACCGCATGGGGCCGCTCTATGCCGCTTTCGAGACGACGAAGGCCGAACGGGCCTGCCTCGACCACCACATGAAGGACGAGCCGAAGGGCTTCGACGACGAGTTCACGGATTCGACTGCCAGCGCCAGCGCAGAGCTGGTCTACGACTTGGTGCGGCCCCGCATCGGCGGCGATCTCCCACCGGTGATGGCCCAGGCCCTCTACGCGGGCATGGTGAGCGACACGGGCAACTTCAGGCATTCCAACAGCACACCCAAAATTCACCACGCCGCTGCAGATCTCATCGCCCAGGGCATTCACCCGTCCCGTACCTTCAATGCCCTCTACCAGACCGCCACGCCCGCCAAGCTCAAGCTCTTTGGCCGGGCCATGGGTGGGCTCCAGCTGCGGAACGACGGCCGCTTTGCCTATGTGGCCGTCACCCAGGCCGATCTCACCGCCTGCGGCGCCACCCACGAGGATCTGGATGAGCTGGTGGAAGAGCCCCGCAAGCTGAAGGGGGTGGAGGTAGCCGCCCTGTTCTCCGAAGCCGCGGACGGCCGGGCCAAGGTGAGCCTCCGCTCCCGCGAGCGGGTCGATGTGAACGCGGTCTGTCGTCTGTTCGGCGGGGGCGGGCATCGTCTGGCCTCGGGTGCCAAGGCGGCCATGCCCCTGGAGACCTTTATCACCCAGGTGGAGGCCGCCGTCGTGGCCCAGATGGGACGCGATATTGTCTAGGTCATGATTCGAGGCGCCTGGGTTGCTCAGAAAAAGCTCTGGTCCCAGACTTCATTTTCCCCTCGGGCGGCATCCAAAGGACGGACCCGCACCCTATTCCTGGAACCCCATGTCCCCCAAAGAACCCAGCAGCGCCCCGAAACTCGAACTGTTCTGCAAGCTCCAGGCGGAGAAGGTGCCCTTCATCGCCAAGGCGAACGTGCCGTCGATCTTCGGGAAGTTCATGGTCTACGGCTTTCTGGAACACGCGACGGGCAAGGAGCACCTGGCCATCGTGTCCGGTGAGATCGATGCCCGGCAACGCATCCCCGTGCGCATCCACTCCGAGTGCTGGACGGGTGATGTGCTGGGCAGCCTCCGGTGCGACTGCCGTCAGCAACTGGAGGAAGGCTTCCGCCACATCGCCGAGCATGGCGGCATGGTGCTCTATCTCCGCCAGGAGGGCCGCGGCATCGGCCTCCTGAACAAGCTCAAGGCCTACGCGCTCCAGGAGCAGGGGCTCGACACCGTGGAAGCCAACCACTCGCTGGGCTTCCCCGATGATCTGCGCACGTACGATTGCGCTGTGGAGATGCTGAAGTTCTTCGGCATTACCAAGGTCAAGCTGCTCACCAACAATCCGCGCAAGATCGGGGCCCTGGAGTCCGCCGGGATCGAGGTCGAACGGGAGCGTCACCAGCTGGCTTCCAATCCCCACAACCTGCGCTACCTCAAGACCAAGGCCCGCAAGAGCGGCCACATGCTGGATTTCGAGGAAGAGGTCCTTTAAACAGGCGCACCCCTCCCGGAGGAGGCGGGCCACTTTTTACTGTCAGTCGACAGCTGACAGCTGATAGCTATAGAGCCATGCCTGTTCCGATCCCAGCTCCTGTCTCCGGCCAGACCATCTACGACATCTCCCATGTCATCCAGCTCTCGGTGGCGCCGGTCTTCCTCCTCACGTCCATCGGGACGATTCTGGGCGTGCTTTCCACACGGTTGGCCCGCATCGTAGATCGGGCCCGGGCGTTGAATGAGCTGAAGGAGAACGCCCCGGAACGGCGGCTCCCGGGCATCCAGGATGAGATGCACACGCTGGCCCGACGGCGGCAGATGATCAACTTCGCCATCACTTTCGGTACGACAGCGGCCCTGCTGGTCTGCGTCAGCATCGCCACCGTGTTCCTGGGCGCCATCCTGAAAGCCGGAGTGGCCGGGGCGGTGGCCTCGCTCTTCATCCTGGCCATGGCGGCCTTCGTCGCCGCGCTGGTGTTCTTCCTGCGGGAGATCCTGCTGGCGGTGCGGAGCCTGCACTTGGCCTGATTCGGACCAGGGCCAGGAGTGCCACAATTCCCAAGGGGAGGTCGCCCATGACTCTGGAACTGGATGGCAAAGTGGCGCTCGTGACGGCGGCGAGCCGGGGGCTGGGCCGGGCTTCGGCCGAAGCTTTGGCGCGGGCCGGCTGTGATCTGGCCATCTGCAGCCGGGACCAGGCCTCTCTGGACCGGGCGGCGGAGGAGATCCGCCGGGCCACAGGCCGCGCCGTACTGCCGGTGGTCGCGGACCTGGCCTGCGCTGAGGATGTCCAGCGGGTGTTCGAGGCGGCCATGGCCGCCTATGGCCGGGTGGACGTGCTGGTCTCCAACACGGGAGGTCCCCCGCCGGGGCCCTTCATGGCCTTCGACGACGCCGCCTGGCAGGGAGCCTTCGATAGCCTGCTGATGCCCGCGGTGCGCCTGGCGCGATCCGTGGTGCCCGGCATGACCGAGCGGAACTGGGGCCGGATCCTCTTCATCACCTCCAGCGCGGTCAAACAACCCATCCCAGCGCTGGTCCTGTCCAATTCGCTGCGGGCCGCGGTGACGGCCATGGCCAAGACCCTCGCCGGGCAGGTGGCGAAGCACGGCATCACCGTCAACTGCGTGGCGCCGGGACGCATCTTCACGGATCGGGTGCGGTTCCTCGACGGCGAAGCCGCCAAGGCCGGCGGCCGCTCCATGGAGGACATCCAGGCGGAGCAGGGGGCCCGCATCCCGGTGGGGCGCTACGGCGAGCCGCGGGAATTCGGCGAAGCCGTGGCCTTTCTCGCGGGCCAGAACGCCTCCTACATCACCGGCAGCACCCTGGCGGTGGATGGCGGGGCGATCTCGTCCCTGCTGTAGAGGCCCGCGCCCGGCTCGCTTCCGTCGGTGAAAGATTCACCACGGACACGAAGGAAGGCACGGAGAAAAGATCTTTTCGCCACCGATTTCGGTGATTGCGGTGATGGCGCTCTGGAGGCTCCTCGCATGGGCCGGCCGAAGGCTGCTTCCGGCCTCGCCGGAAGTCATGGGGGCGCCAGGGCCGCGCACCCCCAAGAGGGCTCGGCCCCGGCGCCCCCATGGAGCCCATGCTGCGCTGGGCAGTGCCCATCCTTTTCATCACTGAAATCACCGAAATCGGTGGTAAAAAAGGCTTTTACCGGAGTTTGCCACTGCCCACACCCAGCCTCTGTGGCCCTTCTCCGTGTTTCCCTCCGTGCCTCCGTGGTGGTTTTTCCTTCTGGCGGAAAATCCGGATCACAGGCTCTTGATCGCCGCGATCTCCTGCGGGTGCAGGAAACGCCAGGCTCCCGGCTTCAGCATGGGATCCGACAGGGGGCCGAACTGTACGCGGCGCAGCTTGCTGACGGGGTGCCCCACGGCGGCAAACATGCGCCGGATCTGCTGGTTCTTGCCTTCGGTGAGCGTGACCTTCAGCCAGGGGTTGTCGCCCTTCTCGGCGATTTCGATGTGGCAGGGCTTCAGACGACGCCCACTGAGCAGGAAGCCTTCCTGGAACTCCTTAAGGAGTTCGGGGCGGGGATTGCGGTGCACCTTCACGAGGTAGACCTTGGGGATCTCGTGCTCGGGGCCCATGAGGATCTGGGCCAGGGCGCCGTCATTGGTCATGAGCAGCAGGCCCTCGGAATTGAAATCAAGGCGACCCACCGGGTAGAGCCGGCCTGGGACGCCTTTGAGCAGGGCCATCACCGTGGGCCGGCCCTGGTCGTCCTTCACCGTGGTGACGTAGCCCTTGGGTTTGTTCATGAGGATGTAGACCGGCGCCTCCCGTTGGATGGGGATCAGATCCACGGTGATCTCGTCCCGGCGCGGGTCGGCACGGGTACCCAGCTCCGTGACGGTCTTTCCGTTCACCTGCACGCGGCCGTCGAGGATGATCTGCTCACAGGCGCGGCGGCTGTCGATGCCCGCGGCGGCGAGGATCTTCTGAAGACGGTCCTGGCCAGCCTGGGGAGGCCGGGGTGAACCACCGGCGGGGCGGGGCGCCACGGCCTTGCGCGGGGCCAGCTTGGCCGCAGGTCGGCTTTTGTCGATGGCGGGCCGGCGGGGAGCGCCGGAAGTGGGGCGGGCGGCTGTGCCGGAGGACGGGCGGGAGGGTGACGAGGACCGGGGCGCCGTGGAGGGCCGGGCCGGGCCTGCGGCCGGGCGGGCTGAAGCCGATGTCCGGGGCGCGTCGTTAGTTGGGCGGCCAGCGGCGGGCTTGCGGGTGGCGGGCGCGGTGCGGGGCCCCTTCGGGGCGGGCTTTCTCATGACAGCTCCTTCGGCGTCTCCCGACGCGGAAAGGTAAGTCTATCAGCTCTCTTCCCCGAACCAGGGATGGGCGCGGTAGTCCATCAGCAGTTCCTCGGCCACGACTTTCAGCACCACCGCCAGAGGCACGGCGAAGATGAGCCCCAGGACGCCGAACCAGAAACCGAAAGCGGTGAGGGCCAGCAGCACCTCCAGGGGGTGGAGCCGGCTGGCGCGGCCCACCCACACCGGGGTGAAGTAGAAGGCCTCAGCCTTCTGCACGGCGATGAAGACGGCGGCGATGGTCAGGAGATGTCCGCTGCGCCCCCCATCCAGATAAGCCAGCACCATCGCGGGCGGCAGGGCGGTCAGGTAGGGGGAGTAGGGCACGACATTGGAGACGCCCGCGACGAGACCCAGCAGCCAAGCATAGGGCACGCCGAGAATCGCCAGGGCGATCCCCTGAAGCAGGGCCATGGCGGCAGCCACGGCCGCCTGACCCCGGATGTATCCGCCCAGGCGCTGGTGGATGGATCCGACCATGCGATCCAGGCGTTCCCGATGCCGCGGGGGGGCCAGGGTCTGGAGGTTGGCCACGAGCCGGGGACCCTCCAGCAGCAGGTAGTAGAGGATCAGGGGCACGAGGATGAGGGCCAGCAGATCGAGGAAGCAGCCCAGCAGGCCGCCGCCAGTGGCCTGGAGTCCGCGCAGCAGCAAGCCCGGGTCCAGGCCCGCCAGCCCCCGATCCAGGCGGGCCTGCCAGGCCGGGTGCGCCTGCAGCCAGGGCAGCAGCTTCGCATCCAGGGCCTGTTTCCAGCCAGGCAGAGAGGCGGCGAGACGCTCGCCTTGATCCGCCAGCCAGGGCACCAGGAGCAGCAGGAGACCCGCGACCGACGCCACAAAACCGCTGAGTACTGCCACCACGCTCCAGGGCCGGCCCAGGCGCCCAGCCAGACGGTCCACCAGGGGGCCCAGCAGGTAAGCGAGGACCATGGCCAGGAAGAAGGGGGCCAGGGCTTTCCGTAGCAGCCAGAGGGCCAGCAGGGCGGTCGCTGCGGCCAGGGCGAAGCGCAGGGGTATCCGGCTCCGGCTCTCCATCAGGAAGCCACAGGTGCCCGCGTCGCTCGTACGAAGTAGTGGATGCCCGAGGCCAGCACCAGCGCGCCCACCACCCAGAACATTTCCGGCAGGAACGGGTCCATCCAGGACCGGTAGCCCAGGGCGTTGAACATCAGGCAGAGGGCGACGACGACCAGTTGGGCGGCGGTGCTCAGCTTGCCCAGAAAGCTCGGGTGGAACTTGTTGTCACTGAGGCGGTCCACGGAAGCGAAGGCGTAGAAGGAGATCAGCAGATCACGCGAGATGGCCAGAATGGCCACCCAGACGGGGATGGGGGCGGTCATGCCCTGGGTTCGCCAGGCCAAGAGGACAAAGGCCGTGGTCATCAGCAGCTTGTCCGCCGCGGGATCCAGGACGGCACCCAGGTCCGAGCCCTGGTTGAAGGCCCGGGCGATGAGTCCGTCCAGCAGATCTGTGATCCCCGCCGCCGCGAAGAGGATGAAGGCCTGCCAGTGGTGCCCGTACCAGACCGCGATGGCGAAAAAGGGAATCGCCAGGATCCGCAACAAGGTCAATGCGTTGGGCAGGGTCAGGGGGCTGGTGGCTTTCATTGCGATCTAGTTTAGACGGAGATCACATCCTTTGACTTGGACCTTGTAGCACTCTGAGGCTGGGCTAAACTGGATCACGGAGTTGAGATTATGACTCAAAATCTATTAATCCCTCTGAGTGACCTTCAGCCGGGGGACCAGGGGGAGGTGGTCCAGGTGAAGGCCCAGGGTCCTATCCGTCAGCGCCTGTTAGAGATGGGCTTCATCCGGGGGGTGCGGCTGCGGGTGGAGAAACTCGCCCCCCTGGGTGATCCCATGGAACTCGTGATCAAGGGGTACCACCTCTCGCTGCGGCGGGACGAGAGCTCCTGCATCCTCGTGCACCGGGTGGCCTGATGTCCCTCACCATCGCCCTCGCAGGGAATCCCAACTGCGGGAAGACGACGCTGTTCAATGCCCTCACCGGGGCGCGCCACCATGTGGGCAACTGGCCCGGCGTTACGGTGGAGCGTCGCAGTGGGACCTTCGAGCAGGAAGGCTCGACCCTGGAGGTGGTGGACCTCCCAGGCACCTATTCCCTGGCGGCCCGCAGTGAGGATGAACGGGTCGCCGCCAAGTTCCTGGCCTCCCCCGAGGTGGATCTGGTCCTGAACGTGCTCGACGCTTCGAACCTGGAGCGCAATCTCTACCTCAGCACCCAGCTGCTGGAGCTGGGCAAGCCCGTCGCGTTCGTCCTGAACATGGTGGACGACGCGGAGAACCGTGGTGTCCACATCGACCTGGCGGCCCTGGAGACCTTGCTGGGCGGCCCCGTGATTCCCACCGTGGGCAACCGTGAGCAGGGCATCCCCGAGCTCAAAGCCCTCCTGGCGGCCATGGCCCGGGGTGAAACCAGCCGTTGCCGCCGCATCACCGTGGACTACGGCCACGATATCGAAGGTGAGCTGGCCAAGCTTGAAACCGAGATCGGCCGGGACGAGCAGCTCGAAGCGTCCATGCCTCCGCGCTGGCTGGCCCTCCAGCTGCTGGAGAACAACGCGGATGCCAAGCGCCTTGTAACTGAGAGCCACGCCAGTGAGGCCATTGGCCAGCAACTAACGAAGAGCTTCGCGTTCCTCGAGCCCCATCTGGGCGCCGATGGAGCCACGCTGATCGCTGAACGCCGCTATGGCTTCGCCCACGGTCTGGTGAAGGAAGTGGCCTCGGCCGCGGATGATCGCCGGACGCCCACGTCCCGGCTCGATGCGGTGCTCACCAACCGGTGGCTGGGTATTCCGATCTTCGTGGGCATCCTGGCCCTGGTGTACTCCCTGTCTTTCATCCTGGGGAAGATTCCCCAGGACTGGATTGCGGAGGGCTTCAAGGCCTTGTCGGGATTCGCCGAGGCGCGGCTGCCCGCCGGCGAGCTCACCAGCCTGCTGGTGGACGGCGTCATCCCGGGCGTGAGCGCAGTGATCGTCTTCGTGCCCGTGATCATGATCCTCATGGGCTGCATCGCCTTCCTGGAGGACACGGGCTACATGGCCCGGGCGGCCTTCATCATGGACCGGCTCATGCACGTCATGGGCCTGCATGGGAAGAGCTTCATCCCCCTCATCATGGGCAGCGGCTGCAACGTGCCCGCCATCCAGGCCGCCCGCACCATCGAAAGCCCCCAGGACCGGCTCATCACGATCCTCGTCACGCCGCTGGTGAGCTGCTCGGCGCGGCTGCAGGTCTACATCGTCATCGCCGGGACCTTCTTTACGCCCTTCAAGGCCGCGCTGGCCATCATCGGCATGCACTTCCTGGGTCTGGGCTTGGCGGTGCTCATGGGCCGGATGCTCCGCAGCGCCCTCTTCCACGGTCCCAGCTCCCCCTTCGTGATGGAACTGCCGCCCTACCGGCTGCCGGTCCTGAGGGCAACGGCCATCCATATGTGGGAGAAGGGTTCCATCTTCCTCACCCGCGCCGGCACCACCATCTTCGCGGGTGCCACGCTGATCTGGTTTCTTTCCCGCTATCCGGGCATCGCCAACCGGGAATGGACGGCCCAGTACCAGGATCAGCGTCTGGCCGTGCAGGCCCTGAAGCTACCTGCCACTGAGACGGAGGACCGGCTGAAGGCCCTCCAGCTGGCCCACGAAAGCCACATCGTGAACACAAGTCTGGCGGCGCGGCTCGGCCAGAAGGCGTCGCCCCTCCTCCAGCCCATCCTGGACCCCGACCACAAGCGACCGGAGGCCTGGAAGGATGTCATCGCCCTCACGGCGGGCTTTGTCGCCAAGGAGATCGTGGTCTCCACCATGGCCGTCATTCATCAGGCCAGTGATGAGCCCAAGGTGGGCGAGCGCCTCAGCCCGCTCCAGGTGGCGCTGCGCGACAACTCGGGCCTGAGCCCCCTCACGGCTCTGGCCTTCATGGTCTTCACCCTGATCTACACGCCCTGCCTGGGCACCATCGCCATGATCCGCCGCGAGGCGGGGAGCTGGGGCTGGGCCGGGTTCACGGTCGCCTACGGCCTGGTCCTGGGTTGGGGCTTGGCCTGGGTCACCGTGGTGGCCGGCCGCTGGATGGGGTTCGTATGAGTCTCCAGCTCCTTGCCGCCGCCGCCATGGCGGGTGCCTCAGCCCTCTGGTTCCTGTGGGGCATCATCGAGGATTTCAAGGAAAAGGACGGCTGCGCCTCGGGTTGTGGCACCTGTTCGAAGCGGTGCCCTTTTCAGGCTCCGGTCCGTCCGTCCTCCAGCCATCCCCGCGCCTGAGCCCATCCCCAGACCCCGAACTCCCAGCCAGGGTTGACAGCTAACCGGGATCGGGAGGACAGTGCTGCGCACGTGCGGTCCATTCCGGGTCCCTCCGGTGTTTCCGTCTGCCACGCCCTGGAGGGCTGCCCCATTTGCGGATGCACCGTCCGTGTGGCCCAGCCGGAGGTGCCCATGATCAAGCCGATTTCCTTCAGGCTCAACGGGAAACGCGTGAACCTGACCACGGACGATGAACGGAGGCTCCTGTGGGTGCTGCGTTCCGACTTGGCGCTCACGGGCACCAAGTTCGGCTGTGGTGAGTCCCTGTGCGGGGCCTGTACGGTGCTCCTGGATGGGGAGGCCGTGCATGCCTGCTCGGTTTCCCTCAAGGCCGTGGCCGGGAAACAGGTGACCACCATCGAAGGCTTGGCGAAGAACGGCCGCCTCCACGCGCTGCAGCAGGCCTTCCTCGACCACCATGCCTTCCAGTGCGGGTTCTGCACGTCCGGCATGATCCTGAGCGCCTACGCACTGCTGCTAAAGAAACCGCGACCCTCCCGCGACCAGATCCGCCAGCACCTGGAAGGGAATCTCTGCCGCTGCGGTTCCCATGTCCGCATCCTGGATGCCATCGAGGCTGTGGCGTCCCGAAAGGCAGGTGTGGCATGAAGCGCCGCGACTTCCTCCTGGCCACCGGCGCCGCGGGCCTGGTGCTCTGGTTCCCGCTTGAAGGATCCCTCCAGGCGCAGGAGACGGAACAGACCGCCGCCCGGCCGGGCTATCCCAAGGACTTCAACGCCTACCTCAGGATCGGTCCCGATGACCGCGTCACCTGCCTGGTGGGCAAAGTGGAGCTGGGCCAGGGGGCCATGACGGCCCTGGCCATGCTTCTCGCCGAGGAACTGGATGTGGCGTTGGACCAGGTGGACATGGTCATGGGTGATACGGACCTCTGCCCCTGGGACATGGGCACCTTCGGTTCCTTGAGCATCTGGCAGTTCGGTCCCGTCCTGCGTGGCGCCGCGGCCGAAGCCCGGGCCGTGCTGCTCCAGATGGCGGGCGAGAAGTGGTCGGTGCCGGCGGAGCGTCTGCAGGTGAAGGATGGGGTCATCTCGGTGCTCGGCGAGCCCAGGCTGCAGGTGAGCTACGGGCAGCTCGTCCAGGGGCGGCGGATCGAGCGCCACCTGGAGAAGGTGACCGTGAAGCCAGTTTCCGCCTTCCGTCTCGTCGGCAAGTCGGCGGCGCGCAAAGACGCCCTGGAGAAGGTGACCGGCCGGGCGAAGTACGCCGCGGACACCGGCCTCCCTGGCACCTTGCACGCGTGTGTCCTGCGGCCGCCGGTTCATGGCGCGAAGCTGCAGCGGGTGGACACGGGCGCCGCCGAGCGGATGCCTGGCGTCCGCATCGTGCGGGACGGCGACCTGCTCGCCGTGCTCCACGAGCGCCCTGACATGGCCACCCAGGCTCGGCAAGCCATCAAGGCCGACTTCAGCCATCCCGAGGCGGGCCCTGATGACACCAGCATCTTCGACCACCTGCTGAAGACAGCGCCTCCGGCCCAGCTGGTGCACGAGGCTGGCGATCTGCGGGCGGGAGAACGTCAGGCCACCCGGACGCTCGAAGCCACCTACCTAAACAGCTACGTGGCCCATGCCCCCATCGAGACCCACTCGGCCGTGGCGCAGGTCGTCGATGGGAAGGCCACGGTCTGGGCCAGTACTCAGGCGCCGTTCATCGTGCGGACCGAGGTGGCCCGGGCCCTCGGCCTCCCCACGCAGAAGGTGCGGGTGATCACGCCCTTCGTCGGCGGTGGTTTCGGAGGCAAGAGCTCCGGCCCCCAGGCCGTGGAAGCAGCCCGGCTCGCGCGGGCGGCCGGGGTGCCTGTGCAGGTGGTGTGGGACCGCGCCGAGGAGTTCTTCCACGACACCTTCCGCCCCGCCGCCGTCGTCAAGCTCCTTGCGGGTCTCTCCGCCTCCGGGAAGATCACCTTCTGGGACGGCCAGGTGGTGGGGGCCGGCGAGCGGGAGGCCAAGCCCTTCTATGCCATCCCGCACCAGCGAACCACTTCCGCGGGCAGCTGGCAGGGCGGAAACCCTCCGGGCATGCACCCCTTCGGGGTCGGACCCTGGCGGGCCCCGTCCGCCAACACCAACGGCTTTGCGCGGGAGTCGCACATCGATGCGCTGGCCACGCTGGCAGGCCGGGATCCCCTCGCCTTCAGGCTGGACAACCTCGCGGATCCCCGGATGGCCCACGTGCTGAACCAGGTCGCCGAACGGTTCCGCTGGGTGCCCAAGCCAGCACCCAGCGGCCGCGGCGTGGGCCTCGCCTGCGCGGTCTACCGCGGTACCTATGTGGCCGCCATGGCCGAGGTGGCCGTGGACAAGACCACCGGCCAGGTGCAGGTGAAGCGGGTGGTCATGGCACAGGACATGGGAGTTGTGGTGAACCCCGATGGGGCCCTCCAGCAGCTGGAGGGTTGCATCACCATGGGCCTGGGCTACGCGCTTTCAGAGGAGGTCCGGTTCAAGGGCGGGGATGTGCTGCAGAAGAACTTCGACACCTACGGAATCCCGCGTTTTTCCTGGCTCCCGAAGATTGAGACGATCCTCATCCACAACCCGGACGTCCCGGCCCAGGGCGGTGGCGAGCCAGCCATCACCGTCATGGGCGCCCTCCTGGCCAATGCCATCCATGACGCCATCGGAGTGAGGCTGTTCCAGCTCCCCATGACACCGGATCGGATCAAGGCTGCCCTGACCCACATTTGACACGGCGCGACCGTCGACCCCTGTCGTTCCTACAGCCCCCGCGCCCACTCCGGCCGCAGCTGGGTTCGGCCTGCGAGCGCCGCGTCGATGGCAGCCAGAATGGCGTCCCGGTCGCGGGGCAGCCGCCCGCCGATGGGCAGGTAATTGGAGGCGTGGTTGGAGCGGAAAATGGCGCCGCGGGGGTGGGCTTCCTCGACGAACCAGAGCAACTCGGTCAGCAGCCCCCGGACATCCGGCAGCTCGAAACGACCCTGCTCGGCCAGCCGGGCGATGGGCGTGCGGGGAACCACCGTCAGCGTCAGCGTGGAGAGGAAGCGCGGATCCATTGCCGTGGCGAGCTGGCCGGAAGCCCGTGCATGGATTTCGCTGCGCTCGCGGCCGCCGGCGCCCAGCAGGAAGATTAGCGATTGCTCCATCCCAGCCTCTCGGGCCTTGCGCGCCGCTTCGATGTGCTCCGCCGCCGTGGCCCCCTTCGCAAGGCGGTGGAGGGTCACGTCATCGCCCGATTCTGGCCCGATGTAGAGGAGTGCGAGTCCGAGCTCCCGGAGCCGCTTCAAATCGCCAGCTGATTTCGCCAGGAGGTTGCGCGCCGTCGCGTAGGTGCTGACGCGCCGTAAGCGGGGGAAGGCCGCGGCCAGGGCGACCAGGATGGGCTCCCACATGCCGAGCTCCATGCCCAGCGGATCACCGTCGGCCACGAAGACGTGCCGCACCTCCTCCGCGTAGCGGGCGCCAGCCTCGGCGATGTCTGCCAGGACCTCCTCCAGGGGGCGCACCCGATAGCGCTTGTCCCGGTACATGGCGCAGTAGTTACAGGCGTTCCACGAACACCCGAGGGTGGCCTGCAGGATGAACGAATCCGCCTCGCTGGGCGGGCGGAAGAGGGGTTCGTCGTAGCGCATGAGCCATTCTCCCGCATCCCTGGGAATCAGGGGTTGAAGGGGCATGAGGCGCAGGGTGGTGCGCGAGGCAGGATACTCCTCCCTGGTAGACTGATCGCGTTCCCGCGAGGTCTCCATGCGAGCAGGTCGCGGAAGGATCCGGTCGGTCGAATCTTCAGCACCGTTGAGGTGTTCAGCCTGGCGTTTCCTTTTCGCGACCCTGGCTACCCTGATGGCTCTGATCACCATGGTGGCGTGGGGATCCCAGGCCGCTGAGCGGACGGTGGGTGTCGCCCGGGTCCAGGGGACCATCGGTCCGGCGACGGCAGGCTACCTCGCGCGGGCCATCGGGGAGGCCGCGGGCCAGAAGGCCGAGTGCCTGATCATCGAACTCGACACGCCGGGCGGACTCCTCGACTCCACGAAAGAGATCATCCAGAGCTTCCTCCGGTCGCCCGTTCCCATCGTCGTGTACGTGTCGCCCCAGGGAGCCTGGGCCGGCAGCGCGGGGTGCTTCATCACGATGGCCGCCGACGTGGCGGTGATGGCGCCCTCCACCAGCATCGGGGCGGCGCACCCGGTCGGGATCGGCTCTGGCGGCGAAAAACAGGATGAGGTGATGAAGCAGAAGCTGGAGAATTTCGCCTCCAGCTACCTCGAGGCCATCGCCGGGAAGCGGCATCGCAACATCGAGTGGGCCAGGGCCTCGGTGCGCGAAAGCGCCTCCATCACCGCTGACAAAGCCCTCCAGTTGAACGTGGTGGACCTCATCGCCAATGATCGGTCCGACCTGCTAAAACAGCTCCAGGGCAGGGAGGTCGGTGAGCGGCGCCTGGAGACCGCGGGGGCCGCCATTCTCGAGATCCCGATGTCGGCGAGGGAGAAGGCATTCCAGGCCATCGCGCATCCCCAGGTGATGCTGATCCTGATGCTGGTCGTGGTGTACGGGATCATCGGGGAGCTCACCAGCCCCGGGGCCATCCTGCCGGGTGTGGTGGGCGTGATCGCCCTGCTGTTGCTGCTGTACCTCTCCTCGGTGCTGCCGATGAATGTCACCGGGCTGGCGCTGATCGCCGTGGGGATCCTGCTGTTCACCATCGACGCGTTCGCCCCAACGCACGGTGTGCTCACGGTCGGCGGCGTCATCGCCTTCTTCCTCGGCCTGGTCATGCTCTTCGATCGGGGTGAGCCCTTCCTGCGCCTGTCGCTGATATGGATGGTGCCGGCTACCGTCGTCACGGCCCTGTTCTTCATCTTTGTGGCCGGGGCAGGCATCCGCGCCCAGCGGCTTCCCGCCAGGGCCGGCGCCGAGACGATGCTGGGCCGGGTCGTCCCGGCCGTGGAACCGATCGATCCCACCGGCGGGAAGGTATTCATCGAGGGCGAGTACTGGAATGCCATCAGTGCGGAGGCCATCGCGGCCGGCCAGGCAGTCGAGATCGTCGCCCTGAACGGGTTGACCTTGACGGTGAAACCGATGGGGACTTCCAAGGAGGAGCAACCATGAACGAATTCCTGTTGTACCTGGGCCCCTGGATCGCCGTGCTCCTGGCGCTGGGACTGATCGTCCTGCCCCAGGCGGCGCGCATCCTGCGTGAGTACGAACGGGGCGTGATCTTCCGCTGGGGCAAGCTCAAGGGCGCCAAGGGGCCGGGTCTGATCTTCCTGATCCCCTTCATCGACCGCATGGTGCGGATGGACCTGCGCGTGGTGACCATCGACGTGCCCAAGCAGGAGGTCATGACCCGCGACAACGTCCCGGCGACGGTGGATGCCGTGGTCTATTTCCGGGTGGTGGATCCGGAGTCGGCGGTGGTCAAGGTGGAGAACTTCCTCAAGGCCTCCTCCCTGATCGCGCAAACCACCTTGCGGAAGGTGCTTGGCCAGTCGGAACTGGATGAGCTGCTGGCCCATCGCGAAAAGATCAATGTCCAGCTGCAGGAGATCATCGACCGCCAGACCGCGCCATGGGGCGTGAAGGTGAGCACCGTGGAGGTGCGCGACGTGGTGCTGCCCGATGGCATGAAACGCGCCATGGCCAAGCAGGCCGAAGCTGAGCGCGAACGGCGCGCCAAGGTCGTCAACGCCGAGGGGGAATTCCAGGCCGCGGAGAAGATGGTGCAGGCCGCCGCCATGATGGCGGAGCAGCCCATCTCGCTTCAGCTGCGCTTCCTCCAGACCATGGTGGAGATCTCCAGCGAGCACAACACCACCAGCTTCATCCCACTGCCGAGTGAGCTCTTCCGGCCTTTCATTCAGAAAGGTTAGGGCGGAGCCGGCTTTGCGAAGCCATCGCTGGATCCGGCTTGCCCAGAGGTCCCGATACGGAGTTGCGTTCAGAGATAAAGATCACCGCCAAGGTTACCAAGTCAAGCAGCTAATATTTATTATTTCAATTATTTAGGCTCATTCAACACGCTCCGAGCCATGGCTGCGATTCACGCAGGCCCAGCGCACGGGCTGCCTCTGCCATCAAGCGAGATTAGGGGATTCTCTACATCAAGGTCGGTAGCTTGGGTGGCTTCGAAAGAGCCCATGAACCTTCCGGCCTGGCGCTATGCTGGCCATTCCGCCAAAGGAACCCTCATGAATTCCGATCCCTGCGCAGGTGCTTTTCCATCTCCCGCTGGCCTCAAGCGGTAGTCCATGCGGACCCTGTACCGGATCCTCGTCTTCGTTCTAGGGGCCACGTTGGTGGCGTGCCTCCAGGCCCAGGTCCCGGTGCGGGACGCTGCGGAGCTGCAGAAACAGCTCGACCGGCTCCAGACCGTGGGCAGTGTCCTGTATATCGCCGCCCACCCCGATGACGAGAACACCGCCGTGCTCGCCACCCTCTCCCGGGGCCGCAACCTTCGTACGGCCTACCTTGCCATCACCCGAGGAGGCGGCGGCCAGAACCTCATCGGCCACGAACTGGGCGATAGCCTCGCGGCCATCCGGACCCAGGAACTGCTGGCCGCGCGGCGGATCGATGGTGCCGAGCAGTTCTTCACGTCGGCGGTGGATTTCGGGTTTTCCAAGACGGCGGAAGAGTCCCTTCGGATCTGGGGCCACGACCGGGTCCTCGCTGAGGTGGTGCGGACCATCCGTGTCTTCCAGCCGGATGTCATCCTCACCCGGTTCCCGCCGGACGCGAGGGCAGGGCACGGCCACCACATCGCCTCCGCCATGCTGGCCATCGAAGCCTTCAAAGCCGCGGCAGACCCGGCCCGCTTCCCTGAGCAGCTCAAGGCTGGTCTCCGGCCCTGGCAGGCCACGCGGCTGCTGTGGAACCACTTCCGTTTCACGGAGGATGCGCCCAAGCCCCCCGCCGGAAGCCTCACGCTGGACGTGGGCGCCTTCGATCCGCTGCTCGGCCGTTCCTACGGTGAACTCGCCGCCGAAAGCCGCAGCCAGCATCGCAGCCAGGGGTTCGGCGTGCTGGCTCAGCGGGGCCAGCGGGAGGAAAGCTTCGAGCTGCTACAAGGCCGGCCCGCGAAAAGTGATCTCTTCGACGGAGTTGATCTCACCTGGTCCCGCTTTCCCGGTACCGGTGGCCTTGCGGCGCTCCTGCGCGAGGCCCGACAAGGCTTCCGCCCCGAACAGCCTGCTCGCATCCTGCCGCAGCTCGTGCGGGCGCTGACGGAGCTGCGAGGCCTGCCCGCCGAGATCCGAACCAAGCCCATCGTCCAGGCCAAGGCCGCGGAATTGGGCGAGGCGATACGTTCCGCCGCCGGTCTCTGGGTGGAAGCCATCGCCGATCGGCAGCGCGTGGCGCCTGGCGACCCCCTCACTGTGAACGTCGCGGTGCTGGCCCGCGAAGGCGGCCCGCTGGTGCTGGATACCCTCGCCCTGGAGTCGCATCGGCCCGAAGGAGCCCGCGTACTGCAGACGCGCAAACCCGGGAAACCCCTGCCTGACAATGCACCTGAGAAGGAAGTGTTCACCTTCACCCTGCCCATGAATACACCGCTCAGCCAACCCCATTGGCTGGGGGGCCCGGGCGCCGAAGCCTGGGCGGGCCGGCCCGAATCCCCTGCGCCATTCCGCCTCAGGGCCCACCTGAGGCTGCCGGAAGGCACCTTCGACGTCGTCGTGCCAGTACAATTCCGGTTCCGCGATCCGGTCCTGGGCGAGCGGTACCAGCCCCTGGCCGTGGTGCCCGCCGCCCTGGTCAACCTCGCAGAACCGGTGCAGATGTTTGAAGCGCCCACGGCGAAGGAGGTGCGCCTCAAGGTGCTGGCCGGCGGGGCATCCATCGCGGGACGGCTGCGGTTGAAGGTGCCTGAAGGGTGGCAGGTGGAGCCTGCCGAACAACCCTTCACGCTGACCCACGCCGGGGAGGCGCGCGAATTGGCCTTCCGCCTCACGCCGCCTGCGGCGGTGGCCTCCGGGGAACTGCGCGCTGAGGTGGACACCGGGGTGGGCTTTTTCCCCGCGCACAGCCTCGTGACCGTTGACTATCCGCACATCCCCCTGCAGACGCTCCTGCCCGAAGCGAAGGCGCGCCTGGAGCGCTTCGACCTGAAGCACGATGGCCGCCGCATCGGCTACGTCATGGGGGCGGGCGATGACATCCCCCAGGCCCTGCGCCGGATCGGCTACGAGGTGGAGCTCCTGTCGGACGAAGCGCTGGCCCGGGAGGACCTCGCCCGCTTCGACGCCATCGTGCTGGGTATCCGCGCCTTCAACACTCGTCCGGCCCTGCAGACCCTCAAGGAGCGCCTCCACGCCTACGTCGCCGCAGGCGGCACCGAGGTGGTGCTCTACACCGTGAACGTCGGCTTCCCGGGCATCAATGCCGCCATGGTCACGGAAGCCATCGGCCCCTATCCCTTCAAAGTGGGAAGGAAGCGCGTCACCGTCGAGACCGTGCCGGTGCGCCTCCTCCAACCCGGCCACCCCGTGTTCCACTGGCCCAACGAGATCACCGCCAAGGATTTCGACGGCTGGGTGCAGGAACGGAGCCTCTACCACGCCGAAGGCTGGGATGCCCGCTACACGGCCCTGCTGGGCATGGCCGACCCGGGCGAACACGAGGATGGCGGCGCCCTGATCGTGACCAAGTACGGGAAAGGCCACTACGTGTACACGGGCCTTTCCTTCTTCCGCCAGCTGCCGGATGGGGTGCCCGGGGCCACCCGACTCTTCGCCAACCTGCTGGCCCTGGGGCATGCCCATGACTGAGGGAGCCCCGCCCATCCTCGGGAGCTGGAAGCGCCTCTACCTGCTCGTGCTGGGCGAACTGCTGCTCTGCGTGCTGGGCTTCCGCTTGTTTTCCTGGTTCTTCTCATGAGCCGGATCGACTGGATCGTGCTCGGCGGCGCGCTGCTGTTCGTGGTCCTCTGGGGCCTCTACAAGGGGCGTGGTGCCACCACCGGTGAGGGCTACATCGGCGGCGGCCGCGATCATCGCTGGTGGCTGATCGGCCTGTCCATCATCGCCACACAGATGAGCGCGATCACCTTCCTCTCCACCCCAGGCCTGGCCTACGTGGATGGCATGCGCTTCGTGCAGTTCTACTTCGGCCTGCCTCTCGCGGCCATTGCGCTTTCCATCACGGTCATTCCGCTCTACCACCGCCTGAAGGTGTCCACGGCCTACGAGATACTGGAGAACCGCTTCGATCTGAAGACCCGGCTGCTCGCCGCGAGCCTCTTCCTCATCCAACGCAGCCTCGCCGTGGGCATCACCATTTTCGCACCCGCCCTCGTCCTGTCGGTGCTGCTGGGCTGGAGCATCCACGCCAACATCCTCCTGGTCGGGGTGCTGGTCATGACCTACACCGTGGTGGGCGGCACCCGGGCGGTGGCCTGGGCCCATACGTCGCAGATGGTGATCATCGCCTTCGGGATGATTCTCGCGGGGGTGATGACCGCGCACCGGCTGCCGGCCCACGTGAGCCTCAGCGATGCCCTGCATGTGGCGGGCGGGCTGGGGCGCCTGAATGCCATCGACCTCAAGTTCGACCTCAATAACCGCTACAACCTATGGTCCGGGCTGATTGGCGGGTTCTTCCTCATGCTGTCCTATTTCGGCACGGACCAGTCCCAGGTGCAGCGCTACCTGGCGGGGAGTTCCGTCACCCAGAGCCGGCTCGGCCTCCTGCTGAACGGCATGGTCAAGGTGCCCCTGCAGTTCCTCATCCTGCTGCTCGGCGTGCTGGTGTTCGCCTTCTACCAGTTCAACGCGCCGCCGCTCTTCTTCAACCCGGGTCCTGTGAAACAGGTCATGGCGGGTCCGGATGGGCCCGCCTACCGGGCCACTGAGGCCGAGTACGCGAAGGCACGGGAGGTCCAGCGCCAACGGGCCGAAGCCTTCGTGGCGGCCCGCCACGGTGGGGAGGCGGGGCTGGTCGCCGCCGCCAAGCAGCAGCTCCAGCAGGCCCAGGCGGAAAGTGAATCGGTGCGGCAGAAGGGCCTGGCGATCATCGAGAAGGCCAATCCGGGCACCCATCCCAGCGACGTCAACTACATCTTCCTCGCCTACGTGCTGAGCAGCCTGCCCGCGGGGCTGGTGGGCCTCGTGCTCGCCGCCGTGTTCTCGGGCTCCATGTCTTCCATGTCCGGGGAGATCAGCGCCCTGGGGGCGACCACGGTGGTGGATCTGTGGCGGCGCCTCATCGGGGGCAGCCGGGGCGTGCGCGAGGTCTGGGTGGGGCGCATCGCCACCTTCGCCTGGGGCTGCTTCGCCATGGCCTTCGCGGAGTACGCGGCCCGCCTGGGCTCCCTCATCGAGGCCGTGAACATCCTCGGGTCCCTGTTCTACGGCACCATCCTCGGCATCTTCATCACGGCGTTCTACGTCAAGCGCGCCAGGGGTGGCACGGCCTTCTACGCCGCCCTCGTCGCGGAAGTCGGCGTGTTCGCCTGCTTCAAGTTCACCAGCATCTCCTTCCTCTGGTACAACGTCATCGGTTGCCTCGCGGTGGTTGGCCTGGCTTGGGCTTTCAGCCTGTTCCGCACGCCGGACGCCCTTCCCCAATCGAGCTGACCCAGCTTGGCGCCAGGGCTTCGCGCCGAACATCAGCCCACCCAGCGCGCTGCCCTGGTTGCCCCTGCAATCGCCGGCCCCTAAACGACGGGCAGAATCAACTCCGGCCCATCGTTGTGGACATTGCCTACGGCCTGGCCCACCGGATGGGCGCGCATCAGGTCGCTGGGGTAGGGCACCAGCAGCGGCTGCAGCTCGCGCACCTGAGCGGCCGGGTCCAGCCAGGCTTTCCACTGGGTTTTGGGGAGGATGGCCGGCATCCGGCCATGAATCGCGGCCATGAGGTCGTTGGGCGGGATCGTGATGATGCAGGCGCTGATCATCACCTCGCCATTCGGTCCCTGCCAATCCTCCATCAGCCCGGCGAAGGCAAACAGGTCATTGTCCTTGGGGTAGATGTAGAACGGTTGTTTCACCTTGCCCTCGGTCCTCCATTCATAGAAACCCGAGGCCGGGACGAGGCACCGCTTGCGGCGGAAGGCGCCCCGGAAGGTGGGCTTCACGGCCAGGGTCTCTGCGCGCGCATTGAATGGCTTCGGGCTGGTGTTGGGATCCTTGCTCCAGCCTGGAATGAGGCCCCAGTGGGCGACATCGGCCACCAGGTGATCCCGCTCGGGACGCACGATGACGATGTGTTGGCCCGGTGCGATGTTGTAGCCCTTCACGATGGTGAAACCAGGGGGGACCAGCGCGAAGGCCTCGGCCAAGGATTTGGCGTCGAAGGTGAAGGTGTAGCGGCCGCACATGGATGGCATGATGCCCGGACTGGCGAAATCCTGCTCGCGCTGGGGCCCTGGGTGGGGAGCCTGGTCCAGGCAGGCTCGATCAGCAGCCCCGCCGCCGCGCCTCCGATACCAGGTGGAGGCCCAGGTCCACGGGATCTCCGGCGATCAGCGGCAGGCCTGCGACAAAGCCCGGGCGGCCCACGCGGTCGTCCAGCGGGGCCTGCGGGCAGAGCTTCTGGAACCGCGCCGCCAGCAGAAGGAGGTTCGCCAAGGTAGCCGGCGCCATCTCCGCGCCCAGGCACTGGTAGCTCATGCGGTGCTCATAGATCATCAGATCCGGAGCGCCGTCACTGCGTTGCACGAGAAGGAAGGGCTCTTTGGCATGGGTGGTGCGCTCCTTCGTTTCCGTCACCTTCTTCGTCAGCATCATGCCGCCGCTGAGCACCGCCCGGCCCAGGTTCAGCTCACGCTTCGTCGTCTTTTCCACTTCGGTGGACGTGTGGGTGCGGGCGCCGCGTTGCAGCAGTCGCACGGCCGCGAACGGGCAGGTGTGCACGGCGCCCTGGCTGTCCTGGGCCAGGAACCCATCCGCCGTCCAGGAGAGCCCCCGAACCAGGATGCGGCGGGCATCGGTGGGCACCTGTGCGGGATCCGAAGACCAGGCCAGGAAGCCCTCCGCGGTGAGGGCCGTGACCAGGGCGTCAGGCTCCGCCGCCGCGCGCACGAGGATGCGCGGGAAGGTCCCTGCGAGCAGGCGTGCCGCGTCGGACGGCGCTAGGCCCGCGAGCTGGGCCGCGCGGGCGATGGCGGAGGGATGGTCCGGAAGGCGGCCGAGGGTGATGAACATGGGTGAGGTGGCGGAGGAGGCGAAGACGGATTCGGCATGGGCCTGGGCAAGTTTCCGGAGTGATCCGGCACTCGGTTCGGGTCGACCTGGCACGGAGAGTCTACCGGGATGCGTTCAACAGACCGGCTCTTCCCAGTTTCCTGAACGCTTCGGCGCACTCTGGTCCCGCTAACGAGTATCCTGACTGCACTTCCTTGAAGGAGGAACCATGGGACTGGGTGGCAAGATTGCCTTGGGGTGCGGCGGGCTGGTGGTGCTGCTGCTGGTGGTGCTGGGCCTGGGGGCGGTGGGAGCCTACAACGGCCTGAACAGCCTCAGCCAGGCCGTGGACGCTCAGTGGGGGCAGGTGGAGAACGTCTACCAGCGGCGGTCCGACTTGGTCCCGAACCTGGTGGAAACAGTGAAGGGTGCCGCGGCGTTCGAGAAGGACACGTTCCAGGCGGTCACCGAGGCCCGGGCCAAGGTAGGCCAGGTTTCCACCGGCGGCAAGGTGCCAGATACCCCTGAGGCCATGGCCAATTTCCAGAAGGCCCAGGAAGGCCTGGGCTCGGCGCTGTCCCGGCTGCTCGTGGTGGTGGAGAAATATCCCGACCTCAAGGCCACCCAGAATTTCCGGGACTTGCAGGCCCAGCTGGAAGGCACGGAGAACCGCATCGCCGTGGAGCGCATGCGGTTCAACCAGGCGGCGCAAGCCTTCAACACCCGGCGCAACAGTTTCCCCACAGTCATGGTGGCGGGGTTCTTCGGCGACCGGTTCCGGGAACGGGCCTACTTCAAGGCCCAAGCCGGGGCTGACGTGGCGCCTAAAGTCGCCTTCTAGCCACCCGCTCCCATGCGGCGAATTCTTGTCCTGATCGGTTTGCTCGCGGGCCTCTGGGGTGGGGTGTGCCTGAGGGCCCAGGCCGTTCCGCCACCCGCACCTGTGCGTTGGGTGACGGACGGATCGAACCTGCTCTCCCCGGCCATGCGGGAGGGTCTGGACCAGCGCCTCAAGGCCTACCAGGCGAGCACCGGGCACCAGGTGCTGGTGTGGATCGGCGGCACCACCGGGGGGGATCCCCTGGAGGACTGGACGGTGAGGGCCTTCGCCGCCTGGAAGGTGGGCCGCCAGGGACTGGACGATGGCCTGGTCCTTTTCGTATTCACCGGGGACCAGAAGGTCCGCATCGAAGTGGGCTATGGCCTGGAGGGGCAGGTGCCCGACATCCTGGCCTCGCAGATCATCCGGGAGACGGTCCTGCCGCGCCTCAAGGACGGAGACGCCGATGGGGCCCTGAGCGAAGGTGTGGACCGCATCCTGAAGGTGGTCGGCGGGGATGCCTCGGCCCGGGAACCCCAGGACCAGGGCCGACGGGGCGGCCCACCCATCGGACTCGGCGGATGGATCCTCATCGGCGTGCTGGGCTTGGCTTTCCTGGTACTGGCCGTCACGCATCCAGGCATGGCCATCTGGCTTCTGTTCAACATCCTTTCCGGGGGGCGGGGCAGCGGCGGCGGTGGCGATGGCGGCTGGTCCGGAGGCGGCGGCCGTTCCGGCGGCGGCGGAGCCTCGGGGTCATGGTGAGAGACGGAGGGTCCCCATGGTGGGTATGAGCCGCAGAAGTCTGAGGAAGTGCGTGGATCAGGCGCAGGTTGTAGCGGCCATCCGGGCGGCGGAACAGGTCACCTCGGGGGAGATCCGGGTTTCGGTGGCGCCCTTTTTCTGGGGGAATGTCGAAAAGACGGCGGGCAAGGCCTTCCGCCGCCTCGGCATGGCGTACACCGCCGACCGCAATGCGGTGCTCATCTTCCTGGTGCCCAGTCGCCGGCGCTTCGCCATCCTGGGCGACACCGGCATCCACGAAAAGGTCGGCCAGGCCTTCTGGAACGAGGTGTCGACCTGCCTTTCCTCCCATTTCCGCCGGGGGGCGTTCACCGAGGGCCTGGTGGAAGGCATCCGCATGGTGGGAGACAGCCTGGCCACCCACTTCCCCTCCGCCGGAGCCGCGGACCGCAACGAGTTGTCGGATGGGGTCGATTTCCAGTGAGGCGTCCTGAAATGAGTGCCCTGCCGCACTTGGCACGAACGGGAATCGCAAAACCACCGCGTTCTTGGACTGGCTCTGGGGAAGAGCGGCACCCTGGCTCCTTGACCGTGGCGTACCGGCCATGGGGCCGATAACCCGAAGCTCGGAAAGTTCGGCCTCACCGTTCTCCGCGTTGAACTGGCCCTGCTGATCGGTCCCCGGGCTCGCTCTGGACTTCTCCATGGGCGGTGCAATAGTCCGTCGGCTCGGTGCCGGAGATGAAAAACTCATCCAGCTTCTGGGGACATTCATCCCGGGCCAGGAGGCCTGTGGTGGGGTCGATGCGGCAGGTCACGACGGTCTCCGGCTGGGGGAAATCCACCTCGGGCCGCGAGGCGACGACCTTGCTCATGAATCGTTCCCAGATCGGGGCTGCGACCGCTCCCCCGGTGAACCCTTTCCCGCCGGACTTGGGCTGGTCGTGCCCGATCCAGATGCCCGTCACCAGGTTCGGGGTATAGCCGACGAACCAGGCGTCCACGTAGTTGTCCGTGGTGCCTGTCTTTCCGGCGGAGGAGTGGGCCTGGCTGAAGGATCGAAGGGATTTGGCGGTGCCGTAGGTCAGGACATCCTTCAGCATCTGCGTGGTGATGAAGGAGGCCGCTGGCGACAGCACCTGGGAAACGACCGGTGGGTTCTCGATCCAGGTCTGGTGCTTGCGGTCATAGATCCGGAGGATGGTCCGGGCTTCGGCCTTCATGCCCCCATTGGCCAGGGGGGTGTACGCCTGCACCAGGTCCTTCAGGGTGACTTCGTCCGTGCCCAGGGCCAGCGAGAGGCCATTCTGGGCGTGCAGCGGGAGGCCCGCCTTCCCGGCAAGATCCACGAAGGCCGGCACTCCGACGGCCTCCAGCACCTTGACCGTGATGATGTTGTCGGAGTGGGCCAAGGCCTGCCTTAGGGAGAGCTCACCAAAGTGTTCGTGGCCATAGTTCTGGGGTTTCCAGACCCGGCCGTTCCCGGCGTCGTAGGCCACGGGTTCATCGCTCCAGAGGCTGGCGGTCGTGAGGCCCTTCTCCAGGGCTGCCGCATAGATGAGGGGCTTGATCGCCGAGCCAGGCTGGCGCCTGGAAAGGAAGGCCCGGTTGAGGGCGTTCTGGACCCCATCCATATCCCCAACAGCAGCCAGGACGTCGCCCGTGGCGGGATCCATGCACACCAGGGCGCCCTGCAGCCCAGGGGCGAGGCGCTTGACGCCCTCCCGCAGGGTCCGTTCAGCCTGGTGTTGCAGGTCCAGATCGAGGGCGGCGATCACCTCCAAGCCCCCCTGCTCAACGGCATCGGCCCCCAGGCGTCCGACCAGCTGCGCCCGGATCTGGGCCAGGTACTGCGGGGCCTGCCCCAGGGGACGCGTGGCGGCGCCGTGGGCCTGGAGCGCCCGCCTCCGCTGGTGCGAGATGAGCCGGAGATCCTCCATGCGCTTGAGGACGATGTCCCTCCGCCCCGCCACCTCCACCGGCTTGCCGAAGGGGTTGTAGCGGCCTGGGTTCTTCGGCACGCCCGCCAGGAGAATGCATTCGCCCTCGGTCAGTTCCTCCGGGCTCTTGTCGAAATAGAGGCGGGCCGCCTGGGCAATGCCCAGGGCGCCATTCCCGAAATAGATCTCGTTGAAATACATCTCCAGGATCTGGGGTTTGGTGTACCGCTTCTCGAACGCCAGGGCCAGCTTGGCTTCCTCGAGTTTCCGGTCCAGGGTCCGGGCCGAGCTCAGGTATTTGTTCTTGATCAGCTGCTGGGTGATGGTCGAGCCGCCTTCGGCCATCTTCCCTTTGAGCACATCCTTGACCGCGGCCCGGGCGATGCTCCGGTAATCGATGCCGCCGTGCTCGTAGAATCTGGCATCTTCCACGGCCAACAACGCCTGCTGAAGGAAGCTGGGGATCCGTTCAAGAGGTACCCAGTAGCGATTTTGGGGCGGAATGCGGCCCACGTACCGGCCGTGGCTATCGAGCACCGTGACGGAGCTGATCCCAGCCGGCAGCGGGGGACAGGTCGCGATGATGCTCTGGGCCTGCTGGCCCCAGGCGGCCAGGCCCTGGACCAGGCCCAGCATCAGGAGCGCCAGACGACGCCAGCGGCCACCGCGGGGTTGTTGCAAGTGGGTCAAGGTCAGAGCCATTCCTTCATCCGATCTATGCGCATCCTCACCTGCGTTCGCACGTGGTCGAACCACGTGGGTCATCACCGGCGGGTTGACGCCTCGAACAGTATGGTCGGAAAGGGAGGATGGCTCGATTGCCGGCCTTGGTCGCGCCAGGAGGTGGCACGGCCAAACCTGAGGATCAAACTGTGACCTTCGATAGCTTTGGCGCCATGATGGGCGGGGGCCCCTCCCGCGCCCTGGTGTGTCATCTTCCCTGGTCTCTCAACCGCAGAATCCCGTGCCTCACGCCCCTTCCACCCAGTTGCCCCGGCTTCAGCCTGAAGGTCGTCTGCCGCTGCTACCGGCGGGCACCCGGACCCGCGGCCAGGGGCGGTGGATTGTGCTCGGCGCGGCCCTGGTCCTGGGAGCCTTCCTTTACCTTGGCGCCCTGGCCCTGCTCCGTTCTGCACCCGCCCGACGCGCGCTCCGCGAACGCGCCGTCGCCGAACTCGCCGCCCGGTTCCCAGGCGCGCGCCTCGAGGGAACGGTCAGCGTTGATGCGGCGTTCCGGCCTGTGATGGGACCGCTCGTGCTCGGCCCACCTGGTGACAGAACCCCGCTCCTCGTGGTCGACCGAGTCACCGTTCAACCGCGTCTGTGGCGCCTCGTCGGTGGTCATCTGGAAGTCGGGACGGTCACCCTGCAAGGCGTGCATATCCAGGCGGGTTGGCAGGGGAAGCGCTTCGCGAACCTCGCACGCGCCCTCCGCCCTGACCAGATGGGGACGATCAGTTCGGGGTCGGGACGCAACGCGGCTGCGCCGCCGGTGGTCGCCTTCTCCGGGCTGGAGGTGCGGTTCGAGGGCTCGCCATCCGGGCGACCGTCCGTGGTACTCGGTCCGATGGGCGGACACATTCACCTCGATCGTCTGGGGGAACGCACCCATGCCTCGATCGCGACCGTGGGGCCAGGGCGCGCGGAGGGTGCGATCGAGGCCACCTGGGGCGGTGGCCCTGGCGCACTGCAGGTCCGGCTCCAGGGGCTGGGCGCTGAGGCGCTCCCAGAAAGCCTGCGGGCGATCCTTCCCTTTGAGATCCGAGCCGGCATGGTCGACCTCTCGTTCGAGGCGCCGCACCTTGGGGCGCTCTCCCAGGGCGAGGGTCAGCTCACGCTCGCCACGCGCAACCTCACGGTTTTCGCGAGGCGGCTCGCTCCCGAGCCGGTGGGCCCGCTCTCGCTACACGTCGCGGGTCGCCTGCGCTGGGACGCTGGGGCGCGGACTGCGGCTCTGATGGAGGCAACGGTGGCCCTGGACGACGCGGGCCGGGCCGCGCTGAAGGTCGCGCTCTCGGTCGCAGCGCACCCAGAGCCTCACTTCGAGCTCGCCCTTCGTGCGACCTCGGTGGACTGGACGGCCCTCGCCGCAGCACTCCCCCCGACGCTCGGACCACCTCGCGGAGCCCCGGGGCTCACGGGCATCCTCGCCGGCGCTCTCACCGTCGCCAGTCCGCTTCGCCAGTCGGCCGAATGGCGGATCAAGGGAGAAGTGGATCTGAGCCACCTTGCGCCAGCGCAGGCCAAGGGTGGATCTGATCTGGCGGGCCCCTTTGTGTACGAGGCGCATCTCACGCGTGGCGGTACGCGACAGGTGACCATCGGCCCGGAGAACCCCGCGTTCGTGCCGCTGGGCGAGCTTCCGACCCACCTCGTGCGCGCGGTGCTCGAAAGCGAGGATGCCGGCTTCTACGGGCACCAGGGGTTCGACCTGGCGGAAGTCCAGGAGGCCCTGTCCAACGGGGGCCGACTGCGCGGCGCCTCCACCCTCACCCAGCAGCTCGCGAAGAACCTCTTCCTGTCTCGCGACCGCACGCTCTCGCGCAAGGTTCGCGAGGCACTGGCAACCATCGCGCTCGAGGTGGCAGTGGGGAAACGCCGGATCCTCGAGGTGTATCTCAACCTGGCAGAGTGGGGTGACGGTGTGAACGGGATCGGCGAGGCCGCCCAGCACTGGTTCGGCAAGGATGCACGCACCCTGAGCCCCAAGGAGGCTGCCCTGCTCGCAACCGTGATCCCGAACCCGGTGCGCTATGAAATGTACCGCCGGCGAGGCGCACTCACACCCGCCTGGGAAGCGCGAGTGGACGACCTGCTCGCCAAGCTCCACGCCACCGGCGTGCTCGACGACGAAGGACTGCGCGATGCGGAGGCGGAGACCCTCACCTTCACCGCGAACCCGCGATCTGAACATGCCCGAACTCACATGCGTCTAAAACGAGTGGTTCCGGTAAGCCTCCTTTGAGGTCTGGGTGCGATGAGCCTGCGCAGAAGCTGCACCTTTTCGACAGCGTGACGAGGCCAGCCATGGCGACCGTGCGGAATCAACCCCGGTAGACTTGTCCAGGTTCATTCATGCGGGCTCTTACCCCGCGGGTATCATGCCGCAGGTTCGCTTCCCATGGTCACCCTTTGACGCAAAGAACCTGCTTCAGGCTGTGGACCGTCTCGACGAGGTCGGCCTGGTTGGCCATGACCTCATCGATGTCCTTGTAGGCACCTGGGATCTCGTCGATCACGCCAGGATCCTTCCGGCACTCCACGCCATAGGTCTGGGAGGACAGATCCTGCACGGAGAACCTGCGCTTGGCCTCGTGACGGCTCATGCGCCGCCCAGCTCCGTGAGCGGCGGAGCAGAAGGAGTCCGGGTTGCCGAGGCCCCGGACGATGTAGCTCTTGGCGCCCATGGATCCAGGAATGATGCCCATCTCACCCTTCTCGGCCCGGATGGCACCCTTGCGGGTCACCATCACCTTCTCCCCGTAATGGATCTCCTCTGACACGTAGTTGTGATGGCAGAGGATGGGGCTCTCGAAGGACACGCCAGGGAAGGCTGCCTTCATGACCCAGGTGAGCTCATTGAGCATGGCCTGGCGATTGGCGAAGGCATAAGTCTGGGCCCACATCAGGTCCCGGCGGTAGGCGGCCATGTCGGGGGTTCCCGCGAGGAAGACGGCCAGATCCTTGTCCGGGAGATGGGCATTGTGGGCCAGCTTTTTCGCACGGTTGATGTGGATCTCGGCGAGGACTTTGCCAATGTTGCGGGAGCCAGAGTGGAGCATGAGCCACACCCGATGTGCCTCATCCAGGCAGACCTCGATGAAGTGGTTGCCGCCGCCCAGGGTGCCGCACTGGGCCATAGCCTTGTTCCGGAGATCCTGCACCTGAGGCACCAGATCACCGAAGCCACGCCAGAGGTCCAAATGCTCAACGCCACGAAGCACGGACCTGTGCTGATTGAAGCCGACCGGGATGGAGGCTTCGATGTCGCTCCGGAGGCCGATGAGGCTGTCCGGCAGATCCTCAGCCAGGAGGCTTGTCCGCACCGCGGCCATGCCGCAACCGATGTCCACACCCACGGCCGCCGGGGACACAGCCTGCTTCATGGCAATGACACTGCCCACGGTGGCGCCTTTCCCGAAGTGGACATCGGGCATGACGGCCACATGGTGGAAGACCCAGGGGAGGGCGGCCACCTGCTTGAGCTGGTCAAGCGCCTGACCTTCCACTTCGTTGACCGGAGCCCACAGGTGGATGGTGGCCACAGCCCCTTTGAGGGTGGCGAGGCACATGGCCCTTCCTTTCAGGTCTAAACGATTGATTCGATTGGGTTGGACTTCATGGTGGCGCCCTGCACATCCTCCACCTCGACCTCACGTCCAGGTTCGGTGAGAGCTAGGCTGCAGGCAAGCGGCCAGAAGCAGGACATCCACGCCTTCATGGCCGTGTGCCAGGCGTTGGGGCGCCCGCTCTGAGGCAACCATTCACCATCCCTGGGAAAGCTCTGATTCCTGGGTGGTCCGCAGCGAACGGCTCTAGGCCCTGCGCTACCATTGGCGCCATGCGCCCCCGCTCGAACCGACGCCGACGATGGTTCTGGATCCTGACCCTGATTTTGGGCGCCTTGGGCCTCTTGGCGGGCACCTTCGGATGTCTGGCCGGTCCCGGCCTGCGTTGGGTGGCGAGCCTGAGCCGCGCGGCCGACGGGCAGAATCCGGGGAGCTGCGTGGTGGAAGAGCGCTCGATCCCCGCAGGCGGCAGGCTCCTCGCCCTTCGCCTGTACCGCCCCATGGGGGCCGTGGAGAGGGTCCTCGTACTGGTGCACGGCATCCACGGCACCGGGTACGACGAGACCCGGCTGGTCCGAAGCGCGCGGTTCATGGCGGGCCAGGGGATTCTCGTGGCGACGCCTGAGATCCCGGATTTGAAAGCCTATGACCTCACCGCTCGAACCCTCGACGACATCGAAGCCACGACCCGCTCTGTCCTTGAGGATCCTTTGCTGCGCGCCGAGGTCCCCCGGCACAGACCCATCCTATGCGGCATCAGCTTCGCCGGGGGACTTTGCCTGTCCGTGGCGACTCGGCCCTCGCTCCGGGCGCGTCTGGCCTGCGTCTTCTCCATCGGGGGACACGGGGACCTGGACCGGGTGATGGGATACCTCTCCACGGGGGAACTTCCGGAGGGAGGAGGCCACCTCCTCCCGCACCCCTACGGACAGGCCGTGCTCCTGCGGCTCTACGCCGGCCAGCTGGTCCCGCCGGAGCAGAGGGAGGCGCTGCGTGCCTCCTTGCTGATCTTCCTCCAGGAGCCCCATGGGGCCTTCGCAGATTCCGTAGCCTCCCTTCCCCGAGAATCCCGGCGGATTGCCGAACTCTGCCTGAAATGGGATGCCAAGGGCGTCTGCGACCTACTTAGACCCCTTGTGGGGCGCATCCATGCAGATCCCTTGCTCTCACCCCTGCGTGGCCCCGTGCCGGAATGCCCCGTCTTCCTCCTGCACGGCAGCGCGGACGACCTGATCCCGCCCTCGGAAACGCGCGCCTTGGCGCGCTGGGCCGGAGCATCCACAGAAACCCATGTACTGGTCTCGGACCTAGTTCGGCATGTGGAGTTTACAGAGCGTGAATCCGGGCGGTTCCAGCCGCTGGAGGTCTATCGCCTGGGCCGCTTCCTGACCCGCCTTCTGCGCTGCTGAAGGCGTCGTTCACATCACGCGCGGACCAGCGGCCAGGATGTGAACCATGCGCGGTGAGAGCGATTCGGGCACGAACTCTCCGATCCTTAACCCAAGGCTCTTTCTGGTGCCCAAAACCCTCTGAGAAGCCCGTAGATGCTGGATTTTCAGCGGCCACAAGTGGCCCACATAACCCGAAATGCAGGACGTTCAAATCCTGCTCAGTCGGGTCTCAGCTTAGGGGCTGGCGACTTCTCGTAACCTAAACAAAAGGGCCGACTTAAAGTCGGCCCTCTTCGTTGGTAGCGGGGGCAGGATTTGAACCTGCGACCTTTGGGTTATGAGCCCAACGAGCTACCGGACTGCTCCACCCCGCGGTAGAACTTGATTGTAGCAGGGATCTGGGCAGTAGCAAGGACGCAGGCTGGGCGAGTGTTGGTATGCTCGACGGACGCTCTTGGAGGATCCGATGGGACGCCGCATGGTGGCTGCGCTGGTGCTGTTCGCGGCCATGGGACTGGGCGCGGCGCCCCGAACCTGGACGCCGGATAAGTGGTTCGACAAGCCGAAATCGCCACGGATCGCCAACTACCGGATCGAGGCAACCCTCGACTTCGAGCATAAGACGCTGGAGGCGACAGAGACCCTGTCCTGGCGCAACACGGGCACGGCCGCCACGCAGGAACTCCCGCTCCACTTGTATCTCAATGCCTTCAAGGGTCCCCAGAGCCTCTTCGTGAAAGAGAGCGGCGGACGCCTGCGGACGGACCACATGGACCGGCCTTCGGAGGCCTCCTCCTGGGGCTACTGCCGCTTGCTCAGTGCCCAGTTGGAAGGCCGGGACCTGCAAGGTCACGCCGGCGAGGACGAAACGGTCTATTGGCTGAAGCTGCCGCGACCGGTGACGCCGGGCGAGACCATCCAGGTGGAGATCGCCTGGGAGAATCGTTATCCGAAAGTCTTCGCGCGCAGCGGATGGGCGGAGGATTTCCTCATGTCGGGGCAGTGGTTCCCCAAGGTGGGGGTATACCAGGGTGATCGTTGGAACTGCCACGCCTACCACGCGAATACGGAGTTCTTTGCGGATTTCGGCGTCTACGACGTGGCGCTGTCCCTGCCGAACGCGCTGGGTCTGGCCCACACGGGGACGCAGACCAACTTCATCAATGAAGTCGAAACGGATCCCAAGCGGCCCCTAAATGTGATCTGGCGCCTGCACGCAGAGGACGTCCACGACTTCGCCTGGGCGGTGATGCCGCGCGAGAGCTGGCGCAAGCCCACCATGATCGAGTACCGCGGGGTGCAGGTCTTCTACTTCATCAATGATCGCAACAGGGGCAGCTTCCAGCGCCAGCGGCGCGCGGTGGAGAATGCCCTGCGTTGGAGCGAGGAATGGTATTTCAAATACCCGTATCCCACGCTCATGGTCATCGATACACCGAAGGAGGCCCGGGGGGCCGACGGCATGGAATACCCGACGCTGATCACGGCCAGTTCGGTGGCCTTCGATCCCTTGCCGCAGCGCTTCGAGCCGGAGGTCGTGACCATGCATGAGTACGGCCACCAGTTCTTCTACGGCATGCTGGCCAGCAACGAATTCGAGGAACCCTGGCTGGACGAGGGCTTCACCAGCTGGTTCACCCACAAGGCCATGGAGCGCACCTACCACACCCTGCTGGGCGGCCGGCGCTTCCAGGTACCCACGGACTTCCTCGAGTGGGCCGGCTACTGGTCCCTGCCTTCCGCCGATCCGCTCACCCGGTTCGGGTTCTTGACGGTGGACCTGCAAAGCTACTTCGTCACTGCCTACGGCAAGCCCACCCTGGTCCTGAATCAGCTCGAGGCCATGCTGGGCCGGCCGGTGATGGAACAGATCCTCCGGGCCTACACCCAGGAGATGGCCTTCCATCACCCGACCCGGCAGGACTTCAAGCGGATCGCCGAGCGGGTGTCGGGCCGCGATTTGTCGGCCTTCTGGCGGGATTTCGTGGAGGGCACGGAGGTCCTCGACTATGCCATCCGGGGCGTGAAGACCCGGGAGGTCACCCAGGGCGGCTGGCTGTTCTCAGACAAAGCACCGGTCTTCGCGGCCCCGCAGCCCGCGGCGCCGGGCCGGGTGGGGTCCATCACCCTGGAGCGGAAGGGCGGTCTGAAGGTGCCCATCACGCTCTGGGTGCGCCTGGAGAACAAGGACGAGCAGCGGCTCGTGTGGGATGGGCAGGACCGCTGGATCACCTACGACTTCGACTCCCCCGTCGCCGCGGCGGTGCTGGACCCTGACGGCAACTACCCCATGCTGAAGGACCGACTCCACGCCAGCTACACGCCGAAGCCCATCAAGCGGGGCTTCTACTACTGGTCCCAGATGGTCTGGGGCGCCGTGGCCGGGTGGCTGCAGGGGTGCGGGATCGGCTGATCCGTCCAGGCTTCGATTCACCCAGGAATTCCGGGGCCAGAATAGCGAAGCACACAGGTCATAGGATTCCGCAGAGGACGCAGAGAAGGGCTGCGGCGTGGTTCCACCGCAAGGGCCCGCCAATTCTCTACGACTCTCTACGACCAGCACTCTGCTCTGTGCCTTCTGTGGTGCTCTGCGTCTTCTGTGTTCCTGCTGTTCCTGAAATCTCTGGAGAGCCTAAGGTTTCTGCGGCGCCGCGTCCCCCATGCGGACGGTCTTGATGTTCCCCAGGCCGTCCAACTCGACGAGGATGGGGAACCAGGCCATGCCAAGTTGCTCGAAGGCCGCGCGGCTCGGGATGTAGTAGGCAGTCCGGCTTGCGGCCTGGAGGCGGGCGGACAGGGCCTGGGCTTCGGCCAACAGGCCCCCGGGAAGGCTCGCGCTGCGGTCGTCCCGCCCCGCATCGAGACTGGGGATGATCCAGGCCACGTCGGCTGGAAGCTCCGGCAGGGTTGCATCGCTGGCAGGGAGGATCCAGAGCCGGCGGGCGCCCAGTTGATCCAGCCGCGAATCCTGGTAGTTCTGCCCAGGTAGGTTCCAGAGGCGCAGGATCGGTGACGGTCCACCCAGCAGGCCGAAGAGCCGCTGGAACTGGGAGATGACGGGATTGGCCGACTCATCCGCCCGGACCTTGAGCGAGGCGAACCTGGTCTCGTCCTGCTCCGCCAGGGCCCAGCACAGGGCATGGCGCAGGGCATAGCCGCGGATGAGTCCCGGCCCCTTCCCGAGGAGGCGATCCTCCCAGGCTCGCCGCAACGCGGGGGTGAAGTGGCCTTCGCGAACCTGGATCTGCCCCCACCGCCACAGGGCCAGGGCAGTGCCCGGCTCGTGGAGGGGCAGCGCGACGAGGCGCGGAGCCAGGCGGGCTCTGGGAGCCTTCATCAGGGCCCGCAGGGCTTCCGCCTCCCGGTGGGCGGCCCCCGGCGGAAAGGGATCGGCCGGTAATTCCTGCTGCGGATCAAACGTGGCGGCTGCCTGGAGCCACCGGTAGGCCTTGGCGCCAGGACCTTTGGGCGCCTCGGGCAGGGAGCGGCCCCAGTCATAGGCCTCCAGCAGCCGATCCTGCAGTTCGGCGGCCGTGGGCGGAGCGAGTCGGACCTCTGCGGGTGGCGTGGGCGGCGGAGCGGTCAATAGCGGCATGGGGCTTCCTTAGTGGCAGAATGATTCTCCGCATCATACGGGAGTCGCCTTGAGCCCAACCCCTTCAAATCTCACACCCCGGGAGCGCCTCGTGGTGGCCCTGGACCTGCCCTCGGCCCAGGAAGCCCTGGCCATGGCTGGGCGGCTGGCGGGCCGGGTTGGGATGCTGAAGGTGGGGCTGGAACTGTTCTGCGCCGAGGGGCCGGCCTTTGTCCGTGAGCTCCAGAAGCAGGTGCCGGTCTTCCTGGATCTGAAGCTCCATGACATTCCGACCACGGTCCGCCGGGCCCTGGAGGCTGTCCTGAAGCTGGATCCGCGCCTGGTCAACGTCCACGTGCAAGGTGGGCCCGCCATGCTGGAGGCGGCCGTGGAGGCTGTGCGCGCCCATCGCGCTGCGGGCGGCCGGACGGAACTGTTGGGCGTGACCGTGCTGACCAGCCTGGATCGCGAGGCCATGGCCGCCCTGGGGCACGCGGGTCGGGCTGAGGACTTGGCCCTGGCCTACGCGAAGCTGGCCCGCCAGGCCGGCTGTGACGGTGTGGTGTGCTCGGCCTGGGAGGCCGCGACCATCCGGGAAGCCTGCGGCGAAGGGTTCCACTGCCTCACGCCGGGCATCCGCCCCGCCGGGGCCGCCCTCCAGGACCAGGCCCGAGTCATGACGCCCGCCCAGGCCTTGAAGCAGGGCTCGACGTGGCTGGTGGTGGGACGGCCCATCACCCACGCGGCGGACCCCGCTACCGCGGCGGAAGCCATCGTGGCCGAGATGGAAGCCTGATGTCGGTTGGCTCGCCCCTTGTCTTCCGGCCCTCCTTCGCCCAACGGGCCATGGCTGTCCTGCTCTTCGCGGGGTCCTGGATGGTGGGCGTCCGCGCCTTGGCGCAGATCATGGAACGCCTGCCCGTCCTGCGCGCCTCCATGAAGGTGGCCGAAGCCGCCAGTGAGCCGACCTGGTCCTTCTGGGTCGCCCTGGTGGCGGCCGTCGGCGCCGTGGTGGTGGGCAGCTTCCTCCTCCTGGCCACCCTTCTGGGTCTGCTCCTGGTGGAGGGTTCGCAGGTGCTGGTGGACGAGCTGGGGCTCGCCGTGGAGCACAACGCCCTGCCCGCGCCCCTGGCCCGCAAGCTGGGCGCCGGGCGCCTGCCCTGGAAGCGGATCACCCGCCTCGAACACTCCGGCCCGTTCTTCGTGCTGCGGGGCGGCGGTGAGCCGGAGCATCACGGGCCGAAGGATCCCACCCTCCGCTTCCTCATGGTGGATGAGCTGGAGCGGCTGGTGTTCACGATCCTGGAGCGCAGTCCGAATCTGAAGCACGAGGAGTGATGCCCTCACTCATGGAAGTCTCCGGGTTCGTCACGGGCGCCGCCTGCGTGGGCCTGCTGGTGCGCCAGAACATCTGGAACTGGCCGCTCGGCATCGCCAACAACCTGGTGTTCATCGTGCTGTTCTACCGGACGGGCCTCTACGCCGACGTCGGCCTGCAGGGGTTCTACATCGCCATCTCCGTCTACGGCTGGTGGAGCTGGCTGCACGGGGGCCGGGATCACGGCGCCCTGGAGGTCAGCCGGGTGAGGACCGCCATGGCCGGCCTCCTGGCACTGGCGGTGGCGGCGGCCACTGGTCTGCTGGCCTGGCTGCTGCGCCACTACACGAACAGCACGGTGCCGGTGCTGGATTCGCTCATCACGGCCCTCAGTCTCGTGGCCCAGTTCATGATGACCCGCAAGTGGGTCGAGAACTGGCTGGTCTGGATCCTGGCCAACTCCCTGTCGGTGGGCCTGCTGATCTACAAGGGGCTCTACGTCACCAGTGGCCTCTACCTGGTCTACCAGGTGCTCTGCATCCTCGGCTGGGTGGCCTGGCGGCGGGCGCTCCGGGACGGCCAGGCCATGCCGGGTCTGCAGGATGGCGTCACATCTTCGGCCGGCTGAGGTAGGCCTCGGCGCCCTTCATCTCCGCCGTGGGGCCGTGGGCGGGTTTCTTCACCCGGGCCTTGCGCTGCTGCAGGCCCCAGAGGGTGGCCAGTTCCGTGGCCTCAGGATTGCCGGGGGCGAGGGCCAGCACCTCGGCCAGATCAGCCCGGGCCGGGCCCAGCCGGCCCAGCTTCTCCCGTAGCAGGGCCCGCTTCATGAAGCCCCAGGGGTTGGCCGGTTCCTTCGCGATGATCTCGGAGTACTCGGCCTCGGCCTCGGTGAGGCGGCCCTCCTCCTCGGCAGCCTCGCCGCAGAGCAGGTTAGTGACGGCGCAGAAGCCCAGCCAGGCCTTCTGTTCGGCGAACTCGGCGGGCGTGAACCGCGACTTTGCCCGAGCCTGCTGGGCGACGTGGTCGATGTGGCGCAGGGCCTTCTCCGTGTGCGCGTCCACCCGGGCGAAGATCTCGGCATCGCCGCTGGCGCGGTAGAAGTCCTTCTGGATGCGGCCTTCGGCGCGGTACTGGTCGAACATGCGGGTGCCCGGATACAGCGCCAGGGGACTGATCTGGCAGTCCTGGGGCCGGGTATCGCGGACGAAGGCGGCGGTCTCCTCCACGTCCGCCCAGGTCTCGCCGGGGATGCCGGTGATGAGGTAGATGCCCAGGTTCATGCCCACCTTGCGCACCTGGCCCAGGGCGCGGCGGGCGTGGCGAAGGTTGGTGCCCTTGTCCAGCAGCTGCAGCACGCGCTCGCTGCCGTGCTCCACGCCGAACTGCATGAACTCGCAGCCCGCGCGCTTCATGGCCACCAGGCGGTCCTCGTCCACCAGGTTCACCCGGCTCTGGCAGTTCCACAGGGGGTGCAGGCCGCTCTCCTGAATGCCCTGCATCAGCGTCAGCACCCGGTCCCGGTTGGCCGTGAAAGTGTCATCCCGGAAGCTGAAGTAGGTGAGGCCGTGCCGCTCGCGCAGCAGCCGCATCTCGCGAAGCACCGAGGGGGCGCTGCGGAAGCGGATGGAGGCGCCCCAGAACTCCGGTGTGTTGCAGAAGTTGCAGGTGGCCGGGCAGCCCCGGCTGGTGCTGAGGTAGGCCAGCTGACCCACGTCGTTCAGGAAGTCCGCCTCCAGGTGCTCGGCGGGAATGCCAATGGCGTCCAGATCCTCCAGCGGTGGCTGGGGCAGGGTGCGGCCGTCGCGCAGGATGAGGCCCGGCGTGCGCTTCCACAGGTCCGAGCCGGGCGCGGTCTGGAGGCGCTCCGCGATGCCCAGCAGCACGGCCTCGCCCTCGCCTTGCACGATGGCGTCCAGGGCCGGGCAGTCCTCGAAGACCTCCTCGGCCAGGTGCGTGGGGTGCGGCCCGCCCGCCAGGAGGACGGCATCAGGGCAGGCCTCGCGGGCCCAGGCCAGCAGCTCGTAGGAGCGCTTCCGGTTGAAGGTGAACATGGAGACGCCCACCACCGACGGGTTCTGGGCCCTCAGGTAGGCCAGGACCTCCTTCCGCCCCTTGCCGCTCAGGTTTGCCACCCGGCAGGGCAGGTCCCGGGCCTTGAGCATGGCCTGGAGGTAGCCCAGTCCGATGGGGAGGAAGGTCATCCACTCGTCCCCGAAGCCGCTGCGGGGGGCGCTGTAGGTGAGCAGGGTGCGGGGAGAGGTCATGGGCTCCGATGGCGTGACTTTCCAGTGTACGGAAAGGGATTCCCGAGGGAAGCGGACATTCCCTGTACGGATGTCAAGCCTCGTCCAGAAACCCCGGAGCCGCTAGAATCAAGGCTTCCGGAGCCTCCATGTCCGTTGCCCACGAACCGGCCGTCACTGAATCCCTGGCTCTGGAGCTGGGCTTGTCGAAGGATGAGTGGCAGGTGCTTCTGCGCCTTCTGGACGGGCGGATGCCCACCTACCCGGAGCTGGGCGTGTTCAGCGCCATGTGGAGCGAGCACTGCTCCTACAAGTCCAGCCGCATCCACCTGAAGAACCTGCCCACGGAAGGCCCCCGCGTCATCCAGGGCCCGGGCGAGAACGCGGGCGTGGTGGACCTCGGCGACGGCTGGGCCGTGGCCTTCAAGATGGAGAGCCACAACCACCCCAGCTTCATCGAGCCCTACCAGGGCGCGGCCACCGGCGTGGGCGGCATCCTGCGCGATGTGTTCACCATGGGCGCGCGGCCCCTGGCCAACCTGAATTCGCTTCGTTTCGGAGAGATCGATGCCCCGCGCATGAAGGGGCTCGTGAAGGGGGTTGCAGCGGGCATCGCGGGCTACGGCAACTGCATGGGCATCCCCATGCTGGGTGGCGATTGCGCTTTCGACGCCAGCTACAACGGCAACATCCTGGTGAACGCTTTCACGCTCGGCGTGCTGCGCAGCGACAAGATCTTCAAGGGCTTCGCCTCCGGCATCGGCAACAAGATGATGTACATCGGCTCGAAGACGGGGCGCGATGGCATCCACGGCGCCAGCATGGCCTCGGCGGAATTCGGCGAAGGCAGCGAGGAGAAGCGCCCCACGGTGCAGGTGGGCGATCCCTTCACGGAAAAGCTGCTGCTCGAGGCCTGCCTGGAGATCTTCCAGACCGATTGGGTCATCGGCATCCAGGACATGGGCGCCGCGGGCCTCACCTCCAGCAGCTTCGAGATGGCCAGCCGCGCGGGCACGGGCCTGGAGATCCGCCTCGACCAGGTGCCCATGCGCGAAGAGGGCATGACGCCCTTCGAGTTGATGCTCAGCGAGAGCCAGGAACGCATGCTGTTGGTCGCCCGGCCCGGCTGCGAGGAGAAGATCATCGCCGTGCTGCACAATTGGGGCCTCGATGCCTGCGTGGTGGGCGAAGTGACCGACAGCGGCCGGTTCATCGGCAGCTGGCACGGGGAGCCCGTCATCAACCTGCCCATCCAGCCCCTGGTGGACGCCGCGCCCAAGTACGACCGGCCTCGCCAGCGCCCGGGCTACCTCGACGCAGTGAACACCGCCCCGCTGCCCGCGGACCTCAAGCCCGCCGAGGTGGAGCGCACCCTGCGCCAGATCCTTGTGGCGCCCACCGTGGCCAGCAAGCGGTGGATCTTCGGGCAGTACGACGGCACGGTGCGCAGCAACACCCTGCTGGGCATGGGCCGCGGCGACGCCGGCATCATCCGCGTGAAGGACGAGGCCGGCCAGGACACGGGCAAGGCCGTGGCCATGAGCAGCGACTGCAACAGCCGCTTCTGCTACCTGGACCCCTTCTGGGGCGCCGCCCACGCCGTGGCCGAGGCCTGCCGCAACCTGGCCTGCGTGGGCGCCGAACCCATCGGCCTCACGGACTGCCTCAACTACGGCAATCCCGAGAAGCCCGAGAACATGTGGACCTTCGAGCAGGGCTGCCTGGGCATCCGCCAGGCCTGTCTGGCGCTTGATGTGCCCATCGTCAGCGGCAACGTGAGCCTCTACAACGACACCGAAGGCCAGAGCATCTTCCCCACGCCCATGATCGCGGCGGTGGGACTCATCGAGGACTGCGCGGGCCAAGTGGCCATTGATGCGCCCGACGCCACGGCCCTCTCGAGGGTGGGCAACCGCCTCTGCGGATCCAGCTTCCGCACCGCCCACGACGGCATCTTCCTGCTGGGCGAGACCCGCGACGAATTGGGGGGCAGCGAGTACCTGAAGCTGCGCACGGGCAAGGTGGAGGGCGCCTGCCCCGAGCTGCGCCTGGACGAGGAGCTGCGCCTCCAGGCCTGCGTGCGCGAGGGCATCCGCCTGGGGCTCATCCGCAGTGCCCACGACACCAGCGAGGGCGGCCTGGTGGTCGCTGCGCTGGAGAGCGCCTTCGGCGCGAATGATGGTGAGGGCATGGGCTGCCAGCTGATGCTGGTCAAGGGCGCCCTGCGCCTGGACAGCCTGCTCTTCGGCGAGACCGCCGGCCGCATCGTGGTGAGCGTGAGCCCCGAGGCCGAGGGCAGCCTAGCCACCCTCTGCGCCACCCACCGCGTGCCCGTCGCCAAGATTGGCGCCACGGGCGGCTCCCGGATCACCGTCGCCGTGGATGGCCAGCCCCTGCTGGATGCGGAGGCCGCCGAGCTGAAGGATCTGCACGCCCAGGCCCTGGAGCGTGCGTTGGGTTGACAGGCGGGATTTGCCCGGAAATTCTGAGGATCTTCCCCGAGGGTTTTATGCGTCTGCCGGTCCTGCTCCTCCTGGCTTCATCCCTCGTCGCCGCCGGCGTCGCCCAGAAATCCGGGAAACCACGGCCGTCGGCGGTGGGCGCCGAGGCTTCCCGGCTGGAGTCGGAAGCGAAACGCGCCAGGGCTTCCGCCGACCGGCTGAAGGCGGGCGCGGCCCGGGCGGAAACGCAGGCGAAGACCGCCGCGGCCAAAGCCAAGGAGGCGGAAACCCGCGCGGCTGACCTTCAGATCCGGGCTTCGGAAGCCCGCGCCAAGGCCGCCGAGGCCGAGGCGAAGGCCGCCTCCAATAAGGCCAGCGAGGCCCGCGTGAAGGCCCGCGAGGCTCAGCAACGGGTGGCCAGTCTCAAGGGCGCCAAGGCCAAGCCGGCCAAGTCCGGCAAACCGGGCGCCAAGCCGGAGGCCGAGCCTTCCCCCAAGGCCGAGCCGAGCCCGAAAGCCAAGGCGGAACCGACTTCGAAAGCTAAGGTTGACGCCGCCTCCAAACCCGAACCGGCCCCGAAGCCAGAGCCGGAAAACGTCCCCAAATAGCGTTCGTCTGGGGATTCAGATCCCCATGGCGGCCGGGGCCTTGATCTTGGCGAGGATGCCGTACATCAGGTTCTGATCCACCTTCAGGCCAGCCTTGAAGGCGGCGTGGTCCGTGTGGTTGATCTCCCGCTGGATCTCTTCGAGGCTGCGATCCAGGAGCCGCATGAGGAGATCGGTTTCCTTGGTGTCCAGGTAGAGTTCCATGGGTCCCTCCTACCCGCGCGACCACCGTACCAGGCCGCGTTCGCAGCCAATATCAGGTCCCGGCGGCCTTCACGCCAGTCTCGTCGCCTTCCTGGCGGATCAGCGCCCTCCCAGGAGCCTTGCCGGCAGCAGGAACAACCCCTTCACGATCCCGAAAGCCCCCTCCACCGCGAAGCCGAGGAGCCGAAAGGGCAGGAGCAGCAGCCAGATCAGCGGGTATAGGAGCAGGGCCAAGATCGCCACGGGCCAACAGATCAGCAGCAGGATCAGCCAGAGCAGGAACGCAGCCATGAAAGCCTCCGATGGTCCAGGATCGGCCTCTGGCGGCCAAGGCGCAGGTTCAGATCGGCGAATGTGCCGCGGGGGCCGGTGGTCGACAGGAGGTAAGATCCTTTCCATCACCTCCAAGGAATCCGCATGCCACACCGAGACGATCCCATGACGTTCGACCGCCGGGCCTTCCTGGCTGCGGGGCTGGCCACGAGCGCGGCGGCGCTGGTGGGGGGCGATCTGAAGACGGCTCCCGCGACCAAGGGGCTGGTTCTGGAAGAGGCCACGGTGGACGGCTTGCAGGCCGGCATGACGGCGGGCCAGTGGACCTCGGCTGATCTGGTGCGGCGGTACCACACACGTATCAAGGCTGTGGATCAGGCTGGCCCCAGATTGAACGCGGTGATCGAGCTAAACCCGGAGGCCATGGCCGTCGCGAAGTCTCTCGATGCCGAACGGAAGGCTGGGAAAGTGCGCGGACCGCTCCATGGCATTCCCGTGCTCATCAAGGACAACATCGATACCGCGGACCGCATGAAAACCACCGCGGGCTCCCTGGCCCTGGCCGGCGCCCCGGCTCCCAGCGAGGACGCCTTCGTGGTGAAGCAGTTGCGCGCGGCCGGGGCCGTCATTTTGGGCAAGACGAACCTCAGCGAATGGGCCAACTTCCGATCCACCCGCAGCAGCAGCGGTTGGAGCGGGCGCGGCGGGCAGACCCGCAATCCCTACGCCCTGGACCGCACCCCCAGCGGCTCCAGCTCCGGTTCGGGCGTCGCTGCCGCCGCCAGCCTCTGTGCCGTCGCGGTGGGCACCGAGACCGATGGTTCCATCGTGAGTCCCAGCAACGCCAACGGCCTGGTGGGCCTGAAACCCACCGTGGGCCTGGTGAGCCGCAGTGGCATCATCCCCATTTCCGCCACCCAGGACACCGCCGGCCCCATGGCGCGGACGGTGCGGGACGCGGCCCTCCTGCTGACCGCTCTCGCCGGCGCCGATCCCAAGGACGCCGCCACCGGCGATCCCGCCGCCCGCCGCGAGAAGGACTACACCCAGTTCCTGGTCGCCGACGGCCTCAAGGGGGCACGGCTGGCGGTGGTCAAGAATCTCCTGGGCGTCCATGCCCACGTGGATGCCATCATCCGTCCCGCCCTGGAACAGCTCAAAGCCGCCGGCGCCGTGCTGGTGGAAGTGGAACTGAAGTCCGCCGCCTATGACGATGCCGAATTCGAGGTGCTGCTCTACGAGTTCAAGGCGGGTCTCAACGCCTACCTGGGGAATCGGGGCGGCGCCGTGACGGATCTCACGAGCCTCATGGCCTTCGACGAGCGTGAAAAGGCCCGGGAGATGCCCTTCTTTGGTCAGGAGATCCTCGTTCAGGCCCAGGCCAAGGGGCCGCTGACGGAGGCCGCCTACCGGAAGGCCCTGGATGCGTGCGCCCAGGCCCGGAAGGACATCCTGGGTCTGCTGGAGAAGCACGCTGCCCAGGCCATCGTGGCGCCCACGGGCGGCCCGGCCTGGCTGATCGACCACCTCAACGGGGATAGCTCCGGCCTCAGCTTCTCCAGCCCCGCCGCGGTGGCGGGCTGCCCGCACATCACCGTGCCTGCGGGGTTTGCCGCCGGCCTGCCGGTGGGGCTCTCTTTTGTGGGCGCGCCTTGGCAGGAGGGCACCCTCTTGAAGCTGGCCTATGCCTACGAACAGACCTCTAAGGCCCGCCGTCCGCCCCGTTTTGCCCCTTCTTGCCGTCTCACACGTTGACAGCGAGGGACCCGCAGCCCACCCTTGGTCACCCTTTCAAGGAGAACTCATGAACCGCGCTCTGCTCGCCCTCCTGTTGGCGGCCTCCATGGTGGCCGTGGCCCAGGAACCCAAGACTACGCCTGCCGCTCCCAAGACCGCCGCCGAACTGAAAGCGGAGAAGAAGGCTGAGAAGAAGGCCAAGAAAGCGGAAGCGGAGAAGAAGGCGGCCGAGGCGAAGACTGCTGTCGCGAAGCCTGCCGCACCCAAGACCGCCGCTGAACTGAAAGCGGAGAAGAAAGCCGAAAAGAAGGCTGAGAAGGACGCCAAGAAGGCGGAAGCGGAGAAGAAGGCCGCGGAGGCCAAGGCTGCTCTCGCGAAGCCTGCTCCCGCACCTGCTGCGAAGCCCATCCCTGTGCCGGCTGCGGCTCCGAAGCCTGCTCCTGCACCCGCGCCAGCCGCCGCTGCGGCCGCGGCTGCCAAGACCGCTCCGGCCAGGACTGCGGCGACCTCTTCCGCCATCATCGCCAACAAGGACTCCAAGATCTACCACCGGGCCGACTGCAAACTCGCCTCGAAGATGAAGGACTCGAACCGGGTTTCCTTCGCCTCCGCCGCCGAGGCCGACAAGGCTGGCTACAAGGCCTGCAAGGTGTGCAAGCCCTGATGGGCAGTCCTCAGTTCTCACGTTCCAGGGGAGGTTCCAATGAAAGTGGTTCTGTGCTTGATGCTGGGTACTTCGCTAGCGCTCGTGGCGCAGGTTCCCAGCAAAGATGAGCTGAAGGGCGCCGCGAATGCAGCGGTGGACAAGGGCCAAACCAAGGCGGACACCAAGGCTGATGAAGCCAAGGCGAAGGCTGACAAAAAGGCCGTGGACGCCAAGGCCAAGGCGGATGCCAAGGCCGGGTCGGTTCCCGTGGCCGGTGAACACGTGAAGGCCGCCACCGCCAAGGGTGAGGGTGCCGCAAAGACCGGCACCGACAAGGCCAAGGCCAAGTCAAGGAAGGGCACCACCAAAGGCGCCCAGAAGGCCAAGACCGTGACTGAAAAGGTCGCCAAGTAGACTTTGGTCCAAGCTGAGAAAAAAGGGCGCCATCCGGCGCCCTTTTTTCTCAGCAGAGGCTTTGCCTCACTTCTTGGGGAACTGCCGGTCGTAGGCTTCCTGGGCGTACTCGCTGGGGGGGACCCCGAAGCGGCGCTTGAAGGCACGGGTGAAGGCGCTGGCGTCATAGAAGCCGAGGATCTTCGCCACGTCGCTGGGGCGCTCGCCGTTGGCCAGCAGGGTGACGGCACGCTGGAGGCGCCGCTCGATGAGGTACTGGTGCGGCGTGGTGCTGGTGGCCTCGCGGAAGAGGCGGATGAAGTGGTCCGGGGTGCAACGGGCCATGGTGGCCAGCTCGGGCACGCTGTTCTTGGCGCCGATCTGGACTTCCATGTGATCCAGCACCAGCTGCAGGGTCGAACGGTTCAGGCGGTAGGGGAAGCGGCCCCGATCCTCCTTCTCTGTCAGGCGCGAAAGCTCGGCCCCCAGCAGGATGAGGAAGAGCTCCCGAGTCATGAGCTGCACGCCGTCGGGATTGGCCAGCTCCTGGGAGAAGATGCTGAACAGTTGCTTGAGGCTGAGGCTGCGCAGCACGGCGAAGCTGGATTCCTGCCACTTCCGCGGCGGATTCTGGAGCGCGGACAGCAGCGGCTCAGGGAAGGGGCCTTCCATGAACAACGCCGTGAAACCGAAGGGCGCGTTCGCATGGTGGCGCTTCAGGGTGTGCCCGAAGCCCGGCAGCAGCAGGGCCAGGTCGCCGGAGCGGATCACGCCCTCTTCGCGGTCCTCGCTGGTGCAGACGCGCACCGCATGTGTGGGCTGGAGCAGCGTCCAGGCATCCCGCGCGGGCAGCAGCTTCGTGGGGACCGGGTCCCGTTTGAGCACTGCCAGCCGAAGGGGGCCGCTGGTGTAGGTTTGGAGGTTCTTGGCTTCAGGTTCGCTCATGGCTCAGGAATAAACAGGCATGCCCATCGGGGCTATCCGGAAGGATGACAGGAAAACTTTTTGCAAGATGGGAAATTTTCACAAGCCTGGGCAGAAATTTTTTCCAGGGGTGGGAAACCCACGTCAGGCCTTGGCAAAGGCCGCTTCCAGGCTCCTGAATATACCCAGGCCGCCCGTGGGGCCCAGCTTCGGGTCCACGGCCCGCTCGGGGTGGGGCATCATGCCCAGCACGTTGCCCTTGAGGTTCACGATGCCGGCGATGCCGTTCATGGCGCCGTTGGGCACGTGGTCCGCGCCGATCTCGCCCTGGGCCGAGCAGTACCGGAAGGCCACGCCGCCCCGGGCCTCCAGATCCGTCAGATCCTCGGGCTCCAGGGTGAAGTTGCCCTCGGCATGGGCGATGGGCACCCGGAACACGTCGCCGGCCTTCATGGCGCGGGTGAAGGGCAGGTCGGTGCGCTCGACGCGCAGGTGCACATCCGCGTGGATGAAGCGCAGGGATTCGTTCCGCAGCAGGGCGCCAGGCAGCAACTGGGCTTCGCAGAGGATCTGGAACCCATTGCATACGCCCAGCACCAGGCCGCCGTTGTCGGCGTGCCGCTTCACATCCGCCATGATGGGCGCCAGGGCCGCGATGGCGCCGCAGCGCAGGTAGTCGCCGTAGCTGAAGCCGCCGGGAATGAAGACCAGGTCCGTGTTTTCGGGCAGCCGCGCGTCCTGGTGCCAGACGGAGATCGTCTCCCAGCCCAGTACCGTGCCGCAGGCGTGGAGGGCGTCGTGATCGCAGTTGGAGCCCGGGAAGACCGGGACGGCCACGCGCATCACAACACCTCGATGGAGGCCTTCTCCATCACGGGATTGACCAGCAGCTTGTCGCACATGGCCTGGGCCTTGGCCTTCACCTCAGCCGGATCGGTGCCCGGGATGTCCATCTCGATGAGCCGGCCGATACGGACGTGTTCCACCTCGAAGGCGAAGCCGTGCAGTCCTTGTTCCACCGCTTTGCCCTGGGGATCCAGGATCCCCGGCTTCAACTGCACCGACACGCGCACCTTCATGGAGCCCTCCGCCCCCCCAGTGTACCTGAGCGGCCCGGTGCCTGGCGGGTGAAGGGCGGCCAGAGAACCCCCAGAATCAGGCCTTGTTCCGCGTCGGCGGACGTTCGGCGGCAGTCTTCGACTTTCGGTCCACCCCATCCCAGCGGTGGGCCTCCAGGTCCAGGTTGCCAAGATCATCCACCACGATGCCTTCGTCCCGCAGGCGGCCGATCTGCTCAAAGGCGCCCCACCAGCGGCCCCGGCTGGGCACATAACCGCGGGTGTTCACCACGCGGTGCCAGGGCACGTCCGTGCCTTCGGGCAGGCCCGACAGCACCATGCCCACCTGGCGCGGGCGCTGGGGGAAACCCGCCAGCAAGGCCACCTGGCCGTAGGAGGCCAGACTGCCCTCCGGGATCCGCGCCACCACAGCCAGCACCGCCGCACGGAAATCCCGGGGCGGGGCCGAGGGCTCGATGCGTCTGGGGGACTTCGCAGCCATTCGAAGGCTCCAAGGAAGGAAACGACTCACGCAGAGGGTCGCAGAGGAAACGGAGGTTCGTGAAGGAAAGAGAAAGAGGTTCATCGCGTCCTTCCGGAGAAGGGTGAGCGTGGTTCACGGCAAGGTGGCCGCCGTCCCGGAAGCAACCACTACCCCTCACCCTTCCGTCAAAGAACAAGATGTTTTTCGCCACCGATTACAGTGATTCCGCTGATGGCACCTCGGATGTTTCTCGCATGGGCCGGCCGAAGGCCGCTTCCGGCTCCGCCGGAAGTCATTGGGGGGCGCCAGGGTCGCGCATCCCCAGGAGGACACGCCCCTGACGCCCCCCATGGAGCCCATGCTGCCTCGGGACAGGGCCCATCTTTTTCATCACTCTTTTATCACTGCAATCACTGAAATCGGTGGCAATGACAGTCGGTTCATCACGCCAATTCGCCAAGAGCCAGAAAAGACCGCACGGCTTTTCTCGGCGTACCCCTATTCCCTCTGCAATCTCCGCGAGGGTTTCCGCTCCGGAGTTCGCTTCAGGCCTGAACGCCGGGGCGCTGGTCGGCGGGCACGCGGGAGCGGAAGCCGCCTTCATAGCTGTGCCAGTGGTCGAGGGATTCCTCGGGATAGGCCCAGCACCAGTAGCCATCGCCGGAATCGAAATCCACGAGCCAGAGGCCCTTCACGTCGGCTTCCAGATCTTGCATGCTCTGCTGCCAGATCTCGACCAGCGTCTGCAGCCGATCGCGGAGGTTCTCGGCTCGGGCCTCGTCCTTGGCGTCCTCCGCGTGGGTGAGCTCCTCGGCGAGGCTCGCGGCAAGTGTGTAGACAGGTTCCGTCACGGCCCTCACCTGCGGCATCAGGGCCCGGGCTTCGTCGAGGGTGAAAATGCGGCCCATGGCGCCTCCATTGCTCCATGATAAGCCGATGCGGTTCGTGCCCCAGATACCATCCAGTTTTGCCCCCGAATCCTGGCTCCCCTTCGCCCCCCTGGTGTTGCGGTGGGACGGCCAGCTGCACCCGGACTGGTCCCCCGCCGTCCGCCGGGGGCTGGCGGTCCATGCCATTCACCTGCCGGGCCAGGCTCCCGTGGCGGAGGCCCTGGCGGCCCTCCAGGCCACCCTGGGCCCGGATTTCCTCGTCCTGCCTGCCGCGCGCCCGGAGAATCGCGAGGCGGGCTTCCGCCTCCTGGGCCACCTGGAAACCTTGCTGGAGGCCACCAGCGGCCGGGGTGTGAAGCTGGCCCTGCGGATCGAAGGCGGGGCCGAGGCCGACGTGGTGGAGCTGCTCCGGCAGGCCCGGGCCGAAGCCGTGGGGTTCTGCTGGCACCCGGGCACCGCCGACGCCGAACTGCTCGCGGATCGTCTCTGGTGCGGCGTCTGCGCGCCAGGCTCTGATCTGCGCCCGCTCCAGAGGCTCGGCTACCGCTGGGACATGGCGCTGCCTGCCGAGGATCCTGCCACCTTCCGTGTTCAGGCCGCCGCGCTGGAAGCCGCCCATCCGCCGGTGCTCTTCCCCGCCGAGATGCCCGCCACCGCCCTGGGTCGCCCGGTGGTGCCCGATGACAGCGTGGTGTTTGGCAGGCACCTTTTAGCCGACGAGCCGCGAGACCCTTCATGATCCAGTCCCTGCTTGTCATTGCCGGCGAAGATTCGGGCGATTTGCACGGCGCCGAGCTCCTGAGAGAGCTCAAAGCCCGCCGGCCCGACCTGCGGATCATCGGCGTGGGCGGCCCGCGCATGACGCCCTTCCTGGACCGGAAGCTGGCGGACGTGAAGGATCTGGCCGTGGTGGGCTTCGTGGAGGTCATCAAGCACCTGCCGCGCCTCAACCGCCTCTTCCAGCAGATCCTGGCCGCCGCGCAGGAGGAGCACATCGCCGGCGCCCTGCTCATCGACTACCCGGGTTTCAACCTGCGCCTGGCCAGGGCCCTGCGGAAGCGGATGCCGGCTGTGTCGCTGCACCAGTATGTATGCCCCCAGGTGTGGGCCTGGAAGAAGGGGCGCATCCCCGAGCTGGGCACGGTGCTGAATACCCTCTATTGCCTCTTCGACTTTGAACCAGAGCTGTTCCGCGGCTACCCCGTGGATGCCCGCTTCGTGGGCCATCCCCTGGTGGAGGTGGTGAAGCCCGAGTGCGACCGCGCCACCTTCTTCGCAGAGACGGGCCTCGATCCTGCGCGGCCCTTGGTGGCCCTGCTGCCGGGCAGCCGCAAGGGCGAGATCGAGCGGCTGCTGCCGCCCATGGCCGAACTGGCCCGGCGCTGGCGCACGGCCCGGCCCGAGGTGCAGTGGGTCCTGCCCGTGGCGCCCACGCTGGAGCCCGCCTTCGTGCGCGCCCACCTGGGCCCAACGCAGGATCTGGCCCCAGTGACGCTGGTGCAGGACCGCCCGTACGCCGCCCGCGCCCACGCGGACGCGGCCCTGGTGGCCTCGGGCACCGCCACCCTGGAGACCGCCCTGCTGGGCACCCCCTTCGCCATCGCCTACAAGCTGAACGCCCTCACCTATCAAATGGCCAAGCGCTTCGTGAAAGTCCCCCACTTCGGCCTCGCCAACGTCGTGGCTCACCGCGAAGTGGCCCCCGAGCTGCTGCAGGGCGAGGTCAACCCCGAGCGGCTGGGCGTGGAACTGACGCGGCTGCTGGAGCCCGACACCGCCCGCCGCATCCGTGCCGAGCTGGGGGAGGTGCGTGGCCACCTAGGTGAACCCGGCGCCGCTGGCCGGGTGGCCGAGGATCTGCTCCACAAGCTGGGCGTGTGACCGCAAACGAAAGAACGGGCCACGAGGAACACTAAGGGCACAAGAAAGAAGGATTTTCTCTGTGGGCTTTGTGTTCTTCGTGGCTGGTTTTCTCTGAGCCTGGCCCCTCCCGTTCGACCTGCGTTTCATACCGATCAGAAGAGAACCGACCCGGCGATCCGCTATGGGAGTATGGTTCTCCGAACTCTCACAGACGGCAGGCTCATGGCGGGTTGGCCGTCTGGTACAAAGTTAGGAGCCACACCATGTATCAACACCACTTTCGAGCGGCAATGGCATCTCTAATCCTGGTCTCTGCCTTTGCTTGTGCTCCCGCTGTTCTTACCCAATCGTATCCACGCGGATTAGATATTTCAGGAGAACTCATCACATATGGTGAGCCTGAAATCACCTTGGTTAGCCTAAGCGTTAAGCGCCAAGACAAGGCCCCTTCGTGGAATGCTGAATTCGAAGATGGTACAAGGGCGGAAATCATTGCTGAAGACATTCCAGGCTTGACCATTCTGAAATGGAAGGTCGATAAGGAACGCATGACGACCCTCACAAAAGTCCCTTACAAACTCCGAGTCGCGAACGGGAGTGCCACATTCGACACGACCGTTTCATTCAGTTCTGCCGGTAGAGACTTCTCGGGTCAAACACTGTTAAAAGTGGTCACGCAGCTAGTTATTAGCCATTGAAAGCTCCTAATCTCTCGCTTAATTCGAACCCCGCCTGCATGGCCTTTCGTGCTTTCGCAACATCTCGCTTCCTCGGCTCAACTAATCGCCTCGGCGCAGGCGGGGCCGGTTTGTTTTACTCGCCTGGCGCTCTCACTCAGTCCCCATTCAAGGGGCCATACCGGAAAGGACTGCTCATGAGTCTCCGAGGTGCCACTTCAGTCTGCCTTGGGTTGCTGTCGCTTACAGGCTGCGCGCCAGCCATCCTGACGGTTGCGAATATGACCATTCCGAGGAGCCTCTATTTCCACCCGGTTAAAGGCCCAATCCTCGATCAATATCCCAACACTGTGGTTGCTGGGTCCGCCAGTGGGCTTACGTCTGGTTCAATTTCCATGAAATTACCCACCGGTGAATCCTGCAAAGGCGAGTGGAGCCCTGTCCCCCAAACGCAATCTGAAACGGGCCTCTCCAGTGACTGGGATCTCATCTACGGGCAGGGCTATTTCCTGAAAAACATCCAGGGATCGAGAAACCGAGTGAAGGCCAAGCTGGTTGGAGACAAGGGCTCTGAAATTCTGGCTGAGTTCTACCGGCATTCCGAACACGAAGCCACTTTGCAAGGTGTGGCCAAGGACTCCGCTGGGAATGTATACAAAATTACGAATTGAGCCCGATCCTTCACTCGATTCGGGCTCATCCTGCACGGCCTACCACGCTGTGCGCTTCCCCCTGTTTCCACTGCCGCACTGAGCCCTGACCCAATCTTCCACGCCCCCATGATCGGGGCCTACCCAAGAGGGGGTCTCCATGACTTCCACACGACTTCTGCTGGCCGCGGGGCTTTCGACGTTGGGGCTCCTGGGCCAGGCCCCGGCCGCCTCCAAGCCCGAGGGGGCTTCCGCCGCCACCGCCCAGGCTCCGCAGGGGCTGCGCTCCGCCGAGGCGCTCGAGGCCCGGATCGGCCAGCCGGTGGCCGACGTCCAGTTCGCGGACCTGGAAGGGAAGGCGTGGTCTCTGTCGGCCCTGCGGGGGAAGGTGGTCTACCTCAACGTCTGGTTCACAGGGTGCCCGCCCTGCGTGAAGGAGATCCCGGACCTCAACGCCCTCCACGCCCGGTTCGGATCCCATCCGGACCTGGTCATGCTGGCCCTCACCTACGACGACGAGTCGAAGGTCCGGGAATTCCTGAAAACCCGGCCCTTCCAGTTCCCGGTGGCCTGCATCCCGTTCGCGGCACTCAAACAGCTGGCCATGTCGGGGTCCAGCGTGGTGTTCCCGACGCACCTGATCCTCGACCGCCAGGGAAACCTCGCCGTGGCCAGCACCGGCGGGAGCGAGCAGATCAGCCGGAACCTGGCCTTCTCCCTCGGCCAGGTGCTCGGAGCGCCGGCAAGCCCTTCGGCCGGGCGCTGAGGTCCTGATCCGAGCGCTGGGAGGCAACTGGCCGCAGGCAAATCCGGTCACTTTTACCCATCCCGTGCCACCCAAAGGTGAGGGGGACCGATGACGGTATCCGTCTTTGTGGGGGCGAGCGTGGATGGGTTCATCGCGCGCCTGAATGACGACCTGGACTGGCTGCCGGAGGGAGGTGGGGAGCCGCATGGGTACGACGAGTTCCTCGCGGGGGTCGATGCCCTGGTCATCGGCCGCAAGACCTTCAAGAAGGTGCTCACGTTCGATCCCTGGCCATACGGCGCCAAGCGGGTGGTGGTGCTGAGCGGCCGCCCGCTCCAGCTGCCGAGCGCCATCGGCAGCAATGTCGAGCAGATGGCCGGCTCGCCGGCGGAGATCGTGGCCCGGCTGGCGGCGAGCGGCGCCGCGAATCTCTACGTGGATGGCGGCATCACCATCCAGCGGTTCTTGCGGGCGGGGCTGGTGGACCGCCTCATCATCACCCGGGTTCCGGTGCTGATCGGCGAGGGCATCCCGCTGTTCAGCACCCTGCCTCGCGATGTGAGCCTGCGTCACGTCGCCACCCGGTCCTTCCCGAGCGGGCTGGTCCAGAGCGAGTACGAGATACTCCACTGACCGGGTGGCTCCGTCCCATCTGATGACCGGCCCTAGTGGCCCGCCGGCTTGTTGTCGTACTTGCCCGACTGCTCGACGTAGACCACGGCTCCGTCCGGCTGGCTGTTGGAGTGGGGGTGGTTCGCCGGGATGAAGACGTACGAGCCGGGCCCATAGGGCTGCTCGTGGTCGGGGTCGCTTCCGTAACGGAAGGTGCCCGACACCACGACGAGCCTCAGGGCGCTGGAGTGGGCGTGGACGCCGCTCTTGCTGGCCACGGGGAACTTGACGAAGCCGTGCCAGGCCCCCTTGGCGTGGTGGCCCTCGACATCGGCCACCATCACGCCGACGCCCTTGGCCGCCAGGTCCTCCCAGGAAAGCTGGTCGGCGGCGAGGGCGACGGCCTTGCCGGGGGTTTCCCCGGCGTGGGCGCTGGGCGCGAGGGCCAGGGCCCCGGCGAGCAAGGCCGAGGGAAGCACGAAAAGCCTTGAAGGTGATATCCGCATTGCCTCCTCCTTGTAGAAAGCCCGCATTGGGCTGTAAGACGATAGCCACTGGCCACGCCTGTCGCAACAAACAGTTCACCGGGGGGGCATGGGCCGCTTTCCGGCCCGGCGCAGGGTATTGTCAGAACCCCTAAACCCTTCCCGGGCTTGGAGCATCCTAAAGGTGGATGTGCGCGGAGGTGCCCATGCTTCCCAGTCTGCTGATGCTTCCCATGGCGGTCCTCCAGGCCCCGGCGCCCCTGCCGGTGGTGGAGGCCAAGGACCTTCCCAAGGCCCCGCGGGGTCCCATGACCCCCCATCGCCCGGATCCCGGCGGCGAGGCCAGCCTCCTGGGCGAGTCCCGGCGAGGGGCCCGGAAAGGCCCGTCCATCCCGGCCCTCCAGCTTCCGGCGGGCAGCGTCCGGGTGACGGACAAGGTCCCCGACCTGAGCGGGTGGCGGGCCTTCGCCATCGAGGTGCCGGCGGGCGGCAAGGTGAAGGTGCAGGTGGTGGAGGGTCGGAAAGCTTGGTTCCGAGTGCTGGGCGTGAACGCCTGGGGGCAGGATGAGCCCGGGCTGCTCCAGAACCGAATCCCCACCGGCGAACCCCAGGCCACCTACGAGAACGTGAGCAAGGAAACGCGCACCGTCTACTTCATCGTGGACACCCTCGACGCCAACATGGTCGGCGAGCCATATACCATCGACGTCATCCGCGACTAGCAGCATTCTAACCTCGGGCTCATGGACTTGACCGGACTGTGGCGGCCGGGCAGAGTCAAAAGAAACCATTGGTTCGATTGATCCGGCAGGACTTCCTGTGGAGCCGTCCGGTTCGTTCAACTGTCTGCCTAATGCACCGTCTGGGTGCAGAGGGCTCCTCGGACGCCCGGACGCTTGTGCGCCCCGGCCCGGTCAAATTACAGGTGCGAGCATGGGAATCAATCTGCAGCGGATGCTAAGGGTCCTCGTGCCGCTGATTTGCGCGGGCATTCATGCCCAGGCTGGGGAGTGGGAACTGGGCGCTTCCTTCGCGGTTGGGCCGAAATCGAATTCGAGCATCAGCAACAACGGCAACTTTCCCTCGATGCCCTACACGATAGTCACCAGCCGGTTCTCGGGCTCCTGGAACCAGGGCGGTGTGCATGTGGGCTATCAGGTGGTCCATCGTGGCCCCTGGGGACTGTGGCTCCAAGGCCAGTATTCCGAGGGGTTGTCCCACCCCTCGCTCTACCATTCCGGCGATAACTACGCAGTTGGTTCCACCCTCCGCGAGACCTTCAATGGCTCGGCGGATTACAAATCCATGCTTCTGGGGCTGACCGTGACCCGGCAGCTTTCCGCCGGTGAGATCGGCCTGAGCGTGGGTTCGCGTTCCCATGACATGACTATTAGCGGGCGGCGCCAGACTCAGGTGGATGGCACCTTCACCTACGACCAGTATTCCGTCAGCCATAGCTATCGGGACGTGCTCGTCGCCCTCAGCTTCACGGTGACCCAGGACCAGGGGAGCTTCCGCTCTTTCCAGAAAATCTCCCTGGGAACGGGCTTCGGTTCGTCGATTCCAACCGTGAACCCGGGTCCCAGCGATTGGCGGATGAGCGAAGCCTACCTTGCCCAGGTCCGACCGAGTCGGGACATCCGGCTCACGCTAGGGGTGCGGCTTTAGAACGTTCCTGAGGCTGTAGCCACCTCGGGGATTCCCGGCAGCTTCTGGAGCCTGAGGGGCAGCGCGTCGCTGAAAGCTTTCTTCAGAGGGGCGGGGGCGTGGCTCCAGGCCTTCAGGGCGGCGGCGCGCGTGGGGTAGGCGCCGTAGCAGGCCTGCCACCAGCGGAAGCCGTCCGCGCGTACGTAGGGCAATACCAGCACCTCCGGCGCCTGGGCTCCCGCGGCGCGGGCCACCACTTTCAGGCCATCCGCGCGGCCGGACACCACCAGACGCAGGGTCCAGGATCCTTCGGGGGCAGCGGCCCGCAGGGCGGCACCGCGGTGCAGGGCCTCCTTCAGGTCCATGCGTTCCAGAGGCTTCGCAGCCTCCTCGGGATCGACCAGATCCTTTTCCGTGAGTACCCGGCGGGGCGCCTCGACCTGGATTTCGACGCTGCGTGAGGAACCACCCAGGAGGTCGCTGACGCTCAGGGTGTAGACCGTGGTCTTGTCTGGCACCACGGCGATGCTGGACTGGCCGTCCAGTTCCAGACCGCCGGGCTCCAGCCGGACCTTGGCATCACCCTGGCATATCCACTTCAGGTCCACCTGCTCGCCAGGCTTTACCACCGTGCGATTGGCCTCGAAGCTGCAAACGCTGACCGTGGGGGTCTTGGTGGCCTTGGCCAGGGCCTGGTGTCCGAGCACGGCGACTTCGACCGTGCGGCTCTGGCCACCGGCGGCGTTGTTGGCGGTGATGGTGTAGCGTGTGTTTTCGAGGGGCGTGACGGTGACTTCACTCTTGCCGTCCAGTTCGAGGCCGCCCGGCTCCAGGCGCACCTTGGCGCTGCCCGCGCATTCCCACTTCAGGACGACCGGTTCGCCGGGGAGCACAGCCTTGGCGCTGGCATCGAACGCGCAGATGCGGGCGGCCTCGCCCAGGGGCATCCCGGGCGTCACGCGCACCTCCGCGTGGCCGAGTTCCTTGCCGCCAGACCCCGCGTCGAAGAGGCTGTACCTCGTCGTATAGGCGGGTCGCACCGTTACCTGGGACCGCCCTGGCAGGATCATGCCGCCGGGTTCCAGGCGCACCTGTGTCGCCTGGGGGCAGGCCCAGGCCAGCAGCACCGAGTCGCCCGGGCGGATTTCGCGAGGCTCGGCGGTTACGGTGCAGGGCGGCTGGGCCTGAAGAAACCCGAGGGCCACCGTCATCCAGAGGGCTGTGCGCATCAGGGGAGTTTAGTGCACCCGACCCCCCGGCGCCCTGGCGTTTTGTCAGACGTCACCGGTTCCGGTACCTACATCCGCAGGCTGGTTTCCGCAGCCACGCCCGGATCCTCCAGCAGGGTCTCGAGCTGGAGCAGGTACCACCCGATGGCGGCCAGCAAGGCCGGATCAGCCAGGCGCCGGTGGGGCTGGGAGATGTCCACCAGGGCGAGGGGGGTGTCGACCGGGGCCGACCGGCTGGTGCCGTCCGGGTTCACGGTGAGCTGGACCAGCGGCAGGCCGTCCGCGTCCAGGAACGCCGCGCCGGGGTGGATGCCTCCGATGGGGACCCAGTCGAAGGTCTCGTCACCCTGGAAGACCAGCTTCCCGTTTCCCACCAGGTGGGGATGGAACATGGCCAGGTCCGTCTTGGAGCCTGCCTGGCGGAGGGTGACGGAACTGGCCGGGAAGCGGCTGTGCTTGAGGGTCCAGGCTCCGCCGGAGGTTTCCACCCTGGCCAGGGTGGGATCCTCGGGAAGGAAGGTGAGGGTGGCGGCGGTTCCCCCCTTGGACTCCAGGCTGAAGGTGGGACCGGCCCCGCCGGTCTTCTTCCAGGCGAGAGAGGCGGATGCGAGGTTGATGAGCGCTGGCATAAATCCCCCTTTCTGGGGCGCTGGTGCGCACACCCCAAAGGTAGGCCTGGAACGGCCTCCTGGAGGGCCGGGGGAGGAACAGGGGAGGGGGGACTCCGACCGACCCGCCTCCGATAGGGCCGGCAGTTGGCCGGGGTTCCTGGTCAGTTCCCCAGGTACGTGAACCAGAACCGAACACCCAGATACGAGCCGTCATAGCCCTCGGGCAGACGCTGGAGGGGGGCGGCACGCAAGACGGCCATGCGCGCGCTCTCATCCATGGCGGCGTTGCCACTGGGGATCTCCACGCGCACGCGATCGAGGCTGCCGTCCCGGGCGATGCGGAAGTAGATCTGCACGCGGCCCTGGGTGCTGGAGACCCGGTTCCAGTTGGAGGTGATGCGGGCCTGGACCTGCTGCAGGTACCACACAAAGGGGAAGTTGCCGTCAACACCTCCCACGAGGCCCACACCGCCCTGGACGCCCGAGGTTGGGTTCAGGCCTGGAATCCCGCTGCCTGCTCCGAAGGCCGCGCCATTGCCCGAGCCCACGGCACCCGCCACGGGATTGGCCGTGGCGGTCTTGCCCTTGGCGGCGGTGGTGCCCGTGCCGGTGCTGGCGGCATCCTTGCTGTCCCCCTTGGCGGCGGACTTGGTGGTTTTCATGGCGAAGGGATCCGGGGCCGTGGCGGACGGAGAGGTGTCGCGGACGGGTGCCACCTCCTCCACGCGCCTCAGGCGCTCGCCGGTCTTGCCCACTTCCATGGCCTCGGCGCCACCGGATTGGCCGCCCATGGCCGCGGGCAGGTTCACCCACGTGATCTTGACGTCCTCGGCCTTTTCCGCGCCGCCGCCCTTGTGCCAGAAAAAGGCCACGCCGACGGCGAGGTGGAGGGCCAGGCTCAGGGCCAGTCCGGGCCCCCAGCGGAGCTCGCCCAGGTGGGCGCGGGTGCGAAGGTAGGCCTGGAGGTCCTGGCTCATTTCGCTTCGGTGGCTGACGCGGCGTTGGGGGCGGCGATGGGCGCGGCGGCGGTGACGAAGCCCACCTGGGTGAAGCCCGCCTCCCGGATGGCATCCACCACCTGAATGACGCGGCCATAGGGCACGTTGTGGTCAGCGCGCACAAGCACGGGCCGCTTGCCGCCGCTCTGGGCCTTGGCCTTCAGCTGGTTCGCGAGGACCGGCAGAGCCAGGAAGGTCTTGTCGAACTGCAGGCGGCCGTCGAAGGTGATGGACACTGTGAGGGCCTCGCTCTCCAGGTTCCTGCCCGTGCGGCTCTCCGGCAGCTTCACGTCCACGCCCGTCATCATCATGGGGGCCGCGATCATGAAGATGATCAGCAGCACCAGCATCACGTCGATGAGCGGCGTCATGTTGATGTCGGCCATGGCGCCGCGCCTGCTGCCTGGAGTGAATGACACGGGGACCTCGCTCGGGGAGGTTCCAGTTTAGCGCGGCCTAGACCGCCACCGGGGTCACGGCGTACCTCCCCTTTGCATCGCGGCTCACGGTGCCTGCCGGGATCTCGGGGTCGTGTTCAAAGACGAGGATGGTATCGGTGCCCGAGACTTCGGCGAGGAGCTTCTGGCGCTCGTCCACGCAGGTGACGACATCGAGGTCGTAGCCCATGACCCAGGCGGGCTGGATGTGGCGGGCGGTGGGGATGAGATCGGCCAGGTACACCAGGCGCTTGCCGCCGCCTTCGACGACGACGTTCTGGAGGCCCTCGATGTGGCCCGGGGCGGGCCGCACGGAGATGCCGGGCAGGAGCTCCGCGATGCCATTCACCGTGTCGAGAATGCCCGCGGCTTCCAAGGGTTCCCAGTTCTGGGGCAGGTAGCTGGCCTTCACGCGCAGATGCGGATGCTTGGCATCGGCGAGATCTTTGGCCTGGACCACGTAGCGGGCGTTGGGGAAGCTGGGCACTGGCTGGCCGTCCGCGCCGAGACGTGTGCTGCCGCCCGCGTGGTCGAAGTGCAGGTGGGTGAGGATGCAGAGGGTGATGTCCCCGGGCTTCACGCCATGGCGGGCGAGGTTGGCGTCCAGCACGCCGCGGCCCTCGAACTTGAAGCGGGTCATGAAGTCGTCGCTCTCCTTGTCACCGTTGCCGTTGTCCACGAGGATGACGTGCTGCTTCCCGTCCACCTCGCCGCGGATCAGCAGGCAGTTGGTGGCCATGAGGATCTGGTTCTCATCGTCGGCGGGGTAGATCTTGTTCCACACCACTTTCGGCACCGTGCCGAACATGGCGCCGCCATCCAGTCGGAAGGTGCCGCCGCTGACGATTTGGACATCCCAGGGACCGAACTGCATGAGCGCTCCTGTGCTTGGTCAATTCAGGAAAAGAAACTGAAAGTATTAACCGCAGATGACGCAGATTTCGCAGATGAAAACAAAGAAGTGGTATCTGCGGCCATCTGCGACATCTGCGGTTTCAAATTCAAATATTCTAAAACGCGAGGACCTTCCGCGCAGCCGCCAGCACCTTGTCGGCGTTGGGGAGGATGGCGCGTTCGAGGATGCGGTTGAAGCCCACGGGCGTGAACTCGGAACCGACGCGCTCCACCGGGGCGTCCAGCCAGACGAAGCACTCGGAGGCGCAGATGGCCGCCAGCTCGCCGCCGAAGCCGCCGAAGACCTTGTCCTCGTGGGCGATGAGCACGCGGTGGGTCTTCTTGACGGACTTGAGGATGGCGGGCGTGTCCAGGGGGCTGAGGCTGCGGAGGTCGATCACCTCGGCGGATTTGCCTTCCTTCTCCAGCTTCGCCGCGGCCTCCAGGGCGAAATGGACGGGCGTGCCGTAGGCCAGGATGGTGAGGTCGGTGCCAGGCCGGCGGACCCGGGCCTTGCCGAAGGGTACGGCGAAGTCCGGCGGCACGACGGCGTGGGCCATCTTCGCGTTGTAGAGGAATTTCGGTTCCAGGTAGAGGGTGGTCCCGCGGCTGCGCAGGGCCGTCCGCAGGAGGCCCGCGGCGTCATCGGCGAAGGCGGGCACCACCACGCGGATGCCGGGCAGGGTGGTGAGCCAGCCTTCGACATTCTGCGAGTGGTAGAGGCCGCCCCCGATGTAGCCGCCGGAGGCGAGGCGGATGGTGATGTTGGGGCAGAACTGGCCGTTGCTGCGCCAGTAGTCGTGGCTGCATTCGACGATCTGCTCGGCGGCGGGCCAGATGTAGTCGGCGAACTCGGCGCCTTCCACCACCACGCGGATCTTGTCATCGAGGCGGGAGAAACCATTGGCGGTACCGACGATGAAGTCCTCGGCGATGGGGGCGTTGAAGACGCGTTTCTCGCCGAACTCCTGCTGCAGGCCCTTGGAGACGTTGAAGATTCCGCCCTTCTCCTTGTTGGCCATGTCCTGGCCCCAGATGAAGGTGTCAGGGTTGAGGCGGAACTCCTCCTTGAGGGTCTGGTTCAAGGCCGTGATCACGCTGACGGGGGTGCCTTCGGCCTGGTGTGTGCCGTCCGGGAACTGCGCGGAGGCCCAGCCTTCGGGAATGACGAAATCGTAGATGGTGGCGGGATCCGGGTTGGGGGCGGCCATGGCCTTGTCGTGAGCCGCCAGGTAGCGGGCCTGGTTCTCCGTCTCGATGGCCTTGAGCTCGTCCTCGGTGAGGCCATGCGCCAGGCAGTAGGCGCGGAACTTGGGCAGGGGATCCTTGGCCTTGGCCTCGGCCCGCTCGGCGTCGTCGCGGTAGAGCTCGTGGCGATCGGAGTTGGAGTGGCTGCCGAGGCGCACGCAGGTGGCGTACACCATGGCCGGGCCCTGGCCGGTGCGGATGTAAGCCAGGGCCTCCGCCATGGCGCGCCTGGAATCCTGGAGGTCGAGGCCGTCGCACTTGATGATCTTCAGGTTCGAGTAGCCGCTGAAGTTGTCGCAGAGGAACTCGTTGGCGCTCTGATCGCGCTTGGGCACGGAGATGCCGTAGCCGTTGTCCTGGACAATGAAGATCACGGGGAGCTTTTCGCGGTCCGCGCCGTTGATGCTCTCGGAGCAGTAACCTTCGGATAGTGACGACTCGCCCTGGCTGCAGAACACGACACTGTCGCGCTGGTAGTATTTCACGGCGCGAGCCAAGCCTACGGCGTGCTGGGTGTGATTGCCCGTGAGGCTGGACACGTTCTGGATGCCGATGGACGGCTTCGCGAAGTGGTTGCTCATGTGGCGCCCCCCGCTGGCGGGATCCGTGGCCTTGGAGATGCCGTTGAGGATGAGCTCCTCGGGCGTGATTCCGGCGGCGAGGCAGGTCATCATGTCGCGGTAGTACGGGAACAGGAAATCCTGCCCGGCCCGGAAGGCCAGACCTGCTGCCAGCTGGATGCCATCGTGACCCGCGCAGGGGGCGTGGTACGACCAGCCGATGGCCTGCTTGAGGTAGTTGGGCGCCTTGTCATCGAGCAGGCGTCCGAGCTGCATCAGTTCATACCAGTGGCAGAGCTCTTCATGGCTGGGGGCGGTCTGTCCATCCAGCGCGTTCAGGGCCGCTTTCACCAGGGTCGGGGTTTCCAACTTCCACCTCCACGAGGCCGGGTTCCACCGGCTGTACCAGAGCCCTTCATCTTCCCATGGACCCGCCTGGTGGGCCAGCTCACAGGCCTCGGATCATTTCCGATGATGGATCCAAACCAGGGCTGAACCTTCGCGATTGGCCTCAGTAAAGGCGTTCGCGACGCGCGTCAAAGCTGACTTCAAGGTCATGTCGTCCTCGCCGGGGAACCACAGGGTGGCGCCGGTGGGATGGTCTCCCACGATCCCGCGAAGCCGCGTGATCAGGACTTCTGCGCCTTCTTCGCTGGTGTGGGGCATGATCAGCAGGTACTGATCCGCCGACAACTCGATGAGCAGGTCCTCGCCGCGCAGACGGGCGGCGGCAGCAGCCAGGCGGCCTCGGGTGCCCGTGATGAGGGGCTGGGACCAGAGGGCCAAGGCGATGGGTTCTTTGCGCCGGCGCGCCATGAACAGCGAAGCGCGGAGCCAGATGTCGAGGTAGCGCCGATTGGGCAGGCCGGAGCGGGCGCTCTGGAGGGCGCTGTCTTCCACGATCGCGCCGCTGAGTTCCAAGGCGTCGAGGGCTCCGTGGAGTTCCTGCTTCATGTTCTCGGATTCAAGGGTTCGCGCCATCAGATGGCCCATCGCGCGGATGAGCTCGGTCTCACCGCGGTCGAAGGGTTTGGGGGCGCGGTGCTGCACGCACAGGGTTCCCACCACGTTCTCGCGCTCCTTCAGGGCCACGCCGGAGTAGGCCCGGATGCCAAGTTCCTTGAAGCCGGAACTCTTCCGCCAGCGCGACTCGAGGGAGGCGTCCCGGATGGTGAGGGGACGATCCGGATGGGCCATCACCCAAGGGCAGAACCCCTTCTCCGGCGCCTCGAACACACCCTCCATGTCGGCGCCCTCCGCCACGGCCCACCAGAAGACTTCGTAGCCCAGCCCCGTGACCCGGGTGAGCAAGGCGCGGTCCACGCCGAGACGGTCCACCAGCAGGGCGAGGCCGTGTTCGAAGAGCCGGGCCGGATCCGTCCGGCTGGCATTGAGCAGATCCGCCAGCGCGGCCAGGTGATCTCCCTTGGCGCTGCGACGCTTGACCGCCTTTCCAGGGCTCACGCTTGTCTCCAGAAGGTGTCCCTAGGTTGCCGGCTTTTTGCCATAGTGCAAGAGGCAGGAGCGAACGGATTTACCAGCTCACCACGCGGAGGCTCGGGCTGATCTCCACTCGGCACGGCCTGCGGCCGTGACCGAGGTGCCGTATAGGGGATGGGGCCAGTCCTCTCACGGGCATTTCACCAACTCACAACGCGAATGCTGGGACTCACTTCCTCCTGCAGCAACCCCTCGATGTAGCGCAGGGTGCCGCTGGTGGAGGAGGGACAGGAGCCACAGGCGCCGTGGTAGCTGATCTGGAGGGTCTGGCCGTCGAAGGAGATGACCTCCAGGCCGCCGCCGTCCCCGGCCAGACCTGGGCGGATCCGGGTGTCCAGTAGCTGGTTGATGCGCTCCAGGGTGGCGTCGGCGTCGCCGCCGGGCGTCAGACCAGCGGCATCACCCGTGTCGTTCTCCGGCAGCTTCAGATCCTCGATGGATTCGCAGATGGGGTCGATGAGGTCGGTCCATTCGGCCGACGGCTCTTTGTTCACCGTCACGAAGCGGTCCATGTAGAACACGGAGGTCACCTTGCCCAGGGCGAACAGCGCCGAGCCGAGCGGATCCCCCACCGCCGCGCCGAAATCCTTGAAGGACCGGGAGCCGGCCTTGAGGATCGCCGGATGCACCAGGAACTTCAGGGCGTCCGGATTGGGGGTGGGTTCGATGTTGATGACCTTGGGCATGGAAGGCTCCCAGCAAAGTTTACCAAATCTGTCAGGATTTTCGATACGTATCCTTAGGTCATGACCCGACCCAAAGCCCTTCTCAGCTGGTCCAGCGGCAAAGACGCCGCCTGGGCCCTGCATATCCTTCAGCAATCGGAAGACGTGGAGGTGGTGGGCCTGCTGACCACCACGAACGCCGCCTTTGAACGGGTGGCCATGCATGGGGTCCGGGAGGCCCTGCTGGAAGCCCAGGCCGAGGCCGCGGGCCTGCCGCTCTGGAAGGTGCCCTTGCCGTGGCCTTGCCCGAACGAGGCCTACGAGGCGCTCATGGCCCAGGCCTGCGCCCGGGCCGTGGCGGACGGGATCGAGGTCATGGCCTTCGGCGACCTGTTTCTGGAGGACGTGCGGGAATACCGCATCCAGAAGCTGGCAGGCACGGGCCTGAAGCCCCGCTTCCCCATCTGGAACTCGGACACCGCCTCGCTCGCCCGCAGCATGCTGGCTGCAGGCCTGAAGGCCACCCTGACCTGCGTGGACCCCCGGGCTCTGGCTGCGTCCTTCGCCGGCCGGGACTTCGACGCCCAGCTGCTGGCGGATCTGCCGGCTGGAGTGGATCCCTGCGGCGAGCGGGGCGAGTTCCACAGCTTCGCTTGGGATGGGCCCATGTTCCAACATCCTGTGCCGGTCCAGCGCGGCGACGTCGTGGAACGGGACGGCTTCATCTTCGCGGATCTGGTGCCGGCATGAGCGCTTCCCAGGCCACCGGCGCCAGCCTGATGGACCCCGGCAAACCGCTCATCCTGGTGACTGGGGCCACGGGCTATATCGGGGGGCGCCTGGTGCCCCGGCTGCTTGCCGCTGGCCACCGCGTCCGTTGCATGGCGCGCAATCCCGACCGCCTGGCCGGCCGCTCCTGGCCAGGGGTGGAGGCCGTGAAGGGCGACGTGGGAGACCCGGCTTCGCTGGAGGCGGCCCTGAAGGGCGTGACACAGGCCTACTACCTGGTCCACGCCATGGGTGAGGACCGGCCGGATTTCCGGGGACGGGACCTGGGTCATGCCCTCATCTTTGCCGCGGCCTGCGCCAAGGCGGGTGTGCAACGGATCATCTACCTGGGGGGGCTGGGGGATCCCACGCACCACCGCAGCGAGCATCTGGCCAGCCGCCAGGAAGTGGGGGCTGCCCTGGGGTCGACGGGGGTGCCAGTGCTGGAGTTCCGGGCAGCCGTGATCGTCGGCAGCGGCAGCGCCAGCTTCGAAATGATCCGTCACCTCACCGAACGTCTGCCCATCATGATCACCCCGCGCTGGGTGAACACACGGTGCCAGCCCATCGGCGTGCGCAACGTGCTGGGTTACCTCATCGAAGCTCTGGAACACCCGGAGATCACGGGCATCTTCGAGATCGGCGGCCGGGACATCCTCGACTACCGGCGGATGATGCTGGGCTATGCCGAGGCGCGAGGTCTGCGCCGCATCATCGTGCCCATGCATGTCCCGCTCCCGATCCTTTCGGTGCTCTGGGTGGATCTCGTCACGCCCATCCCCCTGGAACTGGCCAAGCCCCTGATCGAGGGGATGACCACCGAGGTGGTGGTCCAGGACCCTAGGGCTCTGGAAGTCTTCCGGGTGCGTCCCATGGCCTACAAGGAGGCCTTGGCCCTGGCCTTGCAGCGCCTGGACGAGGATGCCGTGGAAACCACCTGGGCCACGAGCCTTTCGCGCGAACAGGAGGAGCAGGTCCTCGGTTCCCACGAGGGCATGTTCCTGGAACGCCACCACCGGCACGTCAAGGCCCCGCCACACGTGGTGTTCGACACTTTCTGCGCCCTGGGCGGGGAAAACGGCTGGCCCGCCGGCAATTGGCTGTGGCAGATCCGGGGCCTTTTGGATCGCCTCCTCGGGGGCATGGGCATGCGCCGCGGGCGGCGTCATCCACGGCAGCTCCGCGTGGGCGATCCCGTGGACTTCTGGCGCGTGGAGGCCGTCGAGGATGACCGCCTCCTGCGCCTGCGGTCTGAGATGAAGCTGGACGGCCATGCCTGGCTCCAGTTCACGGTGCGACCGGAAGGGGCGGGCTCGCGCCTGGAACAGATGGCCTTCTTCGAGCCTCATGGTGTGCTGGGCCTTATCTATTGGTACGCGATGCTCCCGTTCCACCTGTTTGTCTTTCCCGGCATGATCCGGGCGCTCAAAAAACGGGCCGAGGCGGGCAGGTGATTTTTATCAGGATTCAAAGAGCAAAGCGCTGGTCACAGAAGTCACGGAAGAGAGCAGGAATGCACGGAAAAGGGCATGGGCGGCCGCTCCGAAAGGGCGGGCTGCACCCCGGAGGGCACTGGCGCAGCGTGGAGCACGAACCCTTCCGTGTCCTCCCTTCCATTCCGTGCCTTCCGTGACCAGCAAGGCTTTTGGATGGTTGCAGGAATCCATAAGACAATCGAACCGGGGTGGTGACCATGTACGACGCGCAACGCGATGCCTGCTTGGCCGCGGCCCAGGCTGGAGGGAAGGTGCTCCTTGGGTTTTTCCGGAAGCTCGATCCCGCCACCATCACCGAAAAGACCAAGAACGATGTGGTGAGCGAAGCGGATCGCGCCGCCGAAGCGGCCATCCAGGCCGAGCTGGACTTCCGTTTCCCGCAATACGGTTTCATGGGGGAGGAGGGCGGAGCTTCCGGAGACATCGAGCGCCGCTGGATTGTCGATCCTCTGGACGGCACCCTGAACTTCGTCCAGGGCTTCCCTCACTGGTGCGTGTCCGTGGCCTTGTGGGATGCCGAGGGCCCGGTGGTGGGCTGCGTGTTGGATCCCCTGCGGGAGGACTGTTTCCTGGCCGTGCGGGGCATGGGCGCCACCTGGAACGGCCAGCCCATGCACGTATCGCAGCAGGCGGGTCTGGACGGCGCCTTCCTGGCCACGGGTTTCGCCTTCCAGCTGGGCGAGCGCTGGCCGGCCTTCAACGCCGCCCTGGGCCGCGTCTTTCCGAGGGCCAAGGGCATCCGCCGCGCCGGCAGCGCCGCCCTGGATTTGGCCCATGTGGCCTGCGGCATCTTCGACGGCTACTTCGAGCTGGGCCTCAAGCCCTGGGACATCGCCGCCGGCGCCCTGCTGGTGCAGGAGGCTGGCGGCGTGATCACTGACTGGGAAGGTGGGCAGACCTGGTTCCAGAGCGGGAGCCTGGTGACGGGAACACCATGCGTGGCGAAGGACCTGCTGGAAACACTGAAGGGTTGAACGGCGTCATGGAAAGGCGTGACGTAAGCGGAGAAAGACTGAAGAACGGAGGAAAGCGGAGGAACAGCTATCCAGAAATCTTTTCTCCGCTTTCCTCAGCCGCTCCGCGATCCTCCGCTTATGGACGCTTTGGTTTCTGAAAATGATCGCTAATCAACTCGTTTGGCACTGATCACGACGATGATTCCGCGGCCTTTCACGACCGAGGTGCCGACCACCACCTTTTCGCCTTCCTTCAAATTGATGTCAGAACCCATTCGAGCCAATTCCAGGCTTTCAGCGCCGCGCCGCTCCCGGAGCAGGAAATAGAATTTCCGGAGGAAGTAGCGCCCCGGTTTTGCGGCTTCAGACTCCAGACTCATGACCCGGTCGGATTCCCAATCCGCGAACAGCAGAGGAGAACCCGTGGCTTCCCCAGGCGTCAGGGCGTTGCCTTCGAGTTGTCCGCGACCGTAGGTGGCCTGGTTACCGTTCACGCCGACCCGCTGGACGAAGCTGGCGGCCAACGCGTAGCCGCGGTAGGTGAGGGTATTCATGAGCTGCTTCACGACCACTTGGAGATCCGCCGGCAGCCCCGCCTCGGGAACCGGCCCCTTGGACGCGAAGAGCACGTGGAGGGTCAGTTCCACATCAGCGGCCTTCTGTGCGGTCGAGGGCACATCCAGCCGCTTGATCGCCTCTTCGATGGCCGCGAGGTTTTCGGGGAAATCCCGGACGCTGACGGTATTGAGGCCACCCATTTCGGTGGAGTTGAGCAGGGCCCCCCGCGTTCCGCTGCCTAGAGCGCGAAGGGAGTTGACCAGCCAGAGTGGGCTGCAGTGCTGAACCACGAAGACCTTGCTCTTCATGGCGCGGAGCATGGCGGGATCGGGATCGGGTTCAGGGGCCTTGGGCTGGGCGGCGGCAGGCGGCGTGGCGGTCTGGGCCAAGGCGGGGGGGGCCGTGCCGATCAGGGTGGCGAGGGCGAGGGCGAGGCGAACGCTCATGGTTTCTCCGTGGATGATTCGGTTTCAGGAAGGGGCTTGGCCTGGGCCAGCCAGATGATGCGGATGGTGGGGTCGGCGGTCTGGAATTCGATGCGGGTGGGGCCTGTGGGGGTGGTTGGAGGTTCCGCGCGGGCCGGGGCTGGCGCGACACGGGCGAAGGCCGGGTGGGGCAGGGGCGGGGCGGGTTTCGGGTCCTGGGGAGCGGGCGCGGGCACCGCGGGTCCGGTCACGGGAACGGGGGTCGCCGGCCGGGGTTGGTGCAGGGCCCAGGTGAGGCTGGCCAGGAGCAATGCCGCCGCGGCGGCCAGGAGGGAGGGGCGCATCCGCGGGGAGCGTGGCCGCGGGCGGGATTCGACCACCACCCGATCCATCACCGCGCGCCGGAGCCGCGCGTGGTCGGCGGCCCCGAAGGGCGACGCCATGGCCTCCTGCGTCCAGGCCTGGCTGGCCCGCAGGTCTTCGGATGCCGCGCGGCAGGTGGGGCATCCCTCCATGTGGCGGTCGACGGCGGCCATCTCCGCCGCCTCCAGGTCGCCCCCGACCCAGAGGGGTAGCTGGTCGAGGACATGGGTGGTCATGGACGTCCTCCGGGTGTGGGTTTCATTCGCCGGGCACAGAAGGCCTGCACCTTGGCGCGGGCCGAGGCGGCCTGGGAACGAACGGTGACGGGGCGGACCCCCAGGATGCGGGCCGCTTCTTCCGTGGAGAGGCCTTCCAGGTCGCGCAGCACGAGAGCCGCGCGTTCGGCCGGGGGAAGCGCGGCCACGGCCTGCCGGACCAGGGTGCGGCGTTGGTGGAACAGAACGGCCTCCTCAGCGCCCATGGGCACGGCATCCCCCTCAAGCGTTTCCAGGGACTCCACTGGCGCGGGCGCGGGGCCCCGCTTCCGGGCGAGGTCACAGCAGACGTTCACAGCGATGCGGATCAGCCAGGCCTCGAAGCGCTCGCCCAGCCGGAAGGAATTCAGGGACCGGAACACGCGCAGGTAGGTCTCCTGGGCGGCATCCTCGGCCAGGTGCCGGTCCCCGAGCATCCGCCAGGCCAGGGCCAGGATCCGGCCTTCTGTGCGGGCCATCAGGTCCTCGAACGCCTCGACTTCGCCCGAGCGGATGCGCCGGACCAAGTGCTCCAGCGGGTCCGCCGCCGGAGCCTCTGGAAGGGGCGAAAGCCCCTCCTCCATCAGCACGGCCTGGGTTCCCGGGAACACGTCACAGTTCCTCCCTCACCTATCCATACCGGTGAAGTAGGCAAAGTGTTGATCCGAAATCCGGAAATGAGAGCGGAATAAAAGAAGCGGAGGAAAGCCGAGGTGCGGGGGAAAGCGGAGAGAGACCTGCTCAGTCTCTCCGCTTTCCTCCGCACCTCTGTTCCCCTCCCCATGATTGCGTTCATTAGCGGGGCGTTCTGCGACGCCCCGCCCGTGGCCG
>NZ_JANHMQ010000002.1:808309-909294 GCF_024609325.1 Geothrix fuzhouensis
CCCCACCCGGCGGCGCGCCGTACCCCGCCTCCCCCCCGCCACCCTCTCCCCGCTCCCCCCCCCACCTCTGTTCCCCTCCGCTTCTTTCCTTTCTTTCGCTGGGCGTACTGCTACGCCTCGCCCTTGGCCTGGCGGCTGTAGACGACGACATAGAGGCATAGGGCCACCAGCGCCGCGACACCGAGCCACTCGCCAAGGGCGCCCTCGGCCTGGTGGGCGGTGAGGATGGGGAAACCTTCGGTCCACTTCAGCTTGATGAAGCTGGCCACCACGCCCATGATCGCGCCGCCGGCCATGAGGCCGCTGGCGATGAGCACACCGCGGTTCTCGCGAGCCTTGGCATCGGCCTCGCTGGTGCCGGCCTTGGGCCGGTTCACCCAGTGGGCCAGCAGGCCGCCGAGAAACAGCGGCGTGTTCAGCTCGATGGGGAGGTACATGCCCAGGGCGAAGCCGAGGGCGGGCAGTTCCACCATGCGCAGGACGATGGACAGCATGACGCCGAGGCCGAAGGCGTACCAGCGCAAGGGCATGGACACGGTGCCGAAGATGCCTTCGAGGATGGCCTTCATGGCGCTGGCCTGGGGCGCGGGGATGGAGGTGCCCAGGGCCATGGTGCCGTCCAGGTTCACCTGCTTGGCCATGAGCCACATGGCGATGCCGGTGAAGATCGCCGCCACGAGGGTGCCCACGAACTTCCAGCCAATCTGCCGGGCGGGGGTCGAGCCGATCCAGTGACCGATCTTGAGATCGGTGCTGAAAGCGCCGGAGGCTGCCAGAGCGGTGCAGACGATGCCGCCCACCATCATGGTGAGGAACATGCCGTAGCCGCCGGTGAAGTTCAGCTTGAGCATCAGCACGCCGGTGATGACGAGGGTCAGCATGGTCATGCCGCTGATGGGGTTGGTGCCGATGGTGGCGATGGCCCGGGCTGCCACGGGCGCGAAGAAGAACGAGATGATCATGACGACGAGGGTGGCCACGAGAGCGGGCACGAAGGCGTGTTGGATGCCTACGCCGAAGCTCAGGAAGGCCATGGTGCCCACGGTGCAGGTGACCAGGCCCACGGCGATCATGGAGCCGGACAGGCTGCGCTCGGTGCGGACGGCCTTGGGTGATTCAGCCGCCGCGTCGCGGTTCATCAGGGCCTTCATGTTGCTGATGATGCTGCGGATCATGTTGGGCATGGAGGCCAGCACGCCCATGACGCCCGCGCCGGCGATGGCGCCCACACCCACGATGCGGATGTAGGAGAAGAAGACCTGCTCCGGCGTCATGTCGGCAATGAGCTTGGTGCCGGGAGCCACGATCAGGGGCACGTACTGGCCGATGGCGTGGAAGAGGGGCACCAGCACGAACATGCTGAAGAACGATCCGGCGGCGATTACGGCGGAGTACTTCAGGCCGATGATGTAGCCGATGCCCAGCGTGGCCGCGCTGTTCAGGAAATTGAAGGACATGAACTTGTCGCGCAGCGCCCGGCCCACCCAGAGATGCTCCAGGCGCAGGTACTCACCCATGCCGCGGAAGATCGAGGTGATGCCGTCGTACAGCGCGCCGATGCCGGCAGCGACCGCCAGCTCCTTGGCCTGGTTGCCGGCCTTTTCGCCCGTCACCAGGATCTCGGCTGTGGCGGTGGCTTCGGGCCAGGGGAAGATGCCGTGGTTCTCCACCATGAAGTGGTGGCGCAGGGGCACCAGGAACAGGATGCCGATGCAGCCGCCCAGGAAACTCACCAGCACCACCTGCCAGAGGGTGGGCGTGGGCACGCCGCTGCCGGGCGTCTGCGCCAGGATGTAGAGGGCCGGGATGGTGAAGGCCGCGCCGCTCACCACATGGCTGCTGTTGGCGCCAATGCTCTGGACGATGACGTTCTCCAGGATCGTGTTCTTGCGGGAGAAGAAGCGGCTGATGCCCACGGCCAGGATCGCGATGGGGATGGCGGCCTCGATGCCCTGGCCCAGCTTCAGGGCCAGGTAGGCGGCGGCCATGCTGAAGATCGCGCAGAAGATGAGGCCCATGGTGATGGCCCGGGGCGTGGTCTCCGGCACGCCGTCCTGGGGCACGAGCGGCACGTAGGCCTCGCCGGGGCTCAGGGGACGCCGCGCATTCAAGGGCAGACCCTTGATCTCCTGGGGTTCGGATCCGTGGGACATGGAGGTCTCCTGGAACTAGAGAAAACTGATCACCACCAAGACACCAAGGCACCAAGAAAGGCAGAAAAGAAATCTTTTTCAGTTCTTGGTGTCTTGGTGCCTTGGTGGTGAGACTTCAGGCGGGATAGGACTCGAGGACGGACTGGACCACGCGGCGTGACAGGCCGTGGTAGCCAGGGCTGGCGGCGGTAAAGATCTCGCGAGCCAGGGCGCGGGTGCGGGCGTGCTGGCCCAAGGCGCCATAGAGGGGGCGGAGGTACTTCATGCGGCCCACGCGCGTCAGCACCTCGCGGATGCGCGGGAAGGCCACTTCGTAGTCCGCCGCCGCGGCCAGGGTGAGCCACTCCACGAGGATCTCGTAGTTGCCCCGGCCCATGAGCTGGAGGTGGCCATCCAGCCAGGCGCAGTCGGCCTGGCTGAGCTGCCGGGGCAGCTTCTGGAGGTAGACCAGTAGCTCCGAGGGCGTCCAGGCCGCGATCTGCTGCGGACTGGGCCGACCACCCGTGGTCCAGCTTTCCGCCAGGGCCGTGAGGCCATCCAGCTGCGCGCTACGGAACTGGGGCGCCGTCGCGGGGATTCCGGGCTCGTCGAGATAATCCTTGGCGTTCACGGCCACCAGGGCGCCGGGCAGCTTCTCGTCCACGAAGGCGCAGAACTGCTCCGTGGTGATGGAGGTGAACCGGAAGGCGTCCATGTACTCACGGAGGAAGCGCTGGAAGCGCGCCTCGCCGGCCTCGCGCTCCAGGGCGGCCACCAGGCGGGCACCCTTCTCGTAGGGGATGCTGGAGAAGGCGTCGTCGGGATCGATGCCTTCGAGGTGCATGCGCAGGACGGTGAGCTGGGGCTCATTCTTGAAACGCTCCAGGCTGTCCTCCAGCGCCTTCTGGCCCATGGCCCAGCCCAGGGCCGCGGCATCATCACCGTGCAGGGTGCGCAGGATCTTGCGCTCGGCCCAGACGGTGAAGCCCTCGTTCAGCCAGAAGTGCTCCATGCTGGCGTTGGTGACGAGGTTGCCGGTCCAGCTGTGGGCCAGCTCGTGGGCCACCACGTCCACCAGGCTGCGGTCCCCTGCCAACAGCGTGGGTGTGAGGAAGGTCATGCGGGGATTCTCCATTCCGCCGTAGGGAAAGGAGGGCGGCAGCACCAGCATGTCGTAGCGGTCCCAGGGGTAGGGCCCGAACAGTCCCTCGGCCTTCAGGATCATGTTCTCCACGTCCACGAATTCCCAGGCGGCGGCTTCGACTGTCTCGGGTTCAGCCCACACCCGGGCGCGCGGGCTCAGGTCCCGGGATTCCAGGCGCCCCACGGCCAGGGCCAGCAGGTAGCTGGGGATGGGCTGGGGCATGGTGAAGCGGAAGATGTGGCGGCCATCGCCGGTGGCCTCGTCGCCGTCCGGACCCGCGGACATGACGGCGGTGAGGCCTTCGGGAACCGTGACCTCGGCCTGGTAGGCGATGCGGGCCAGGGGCGTGTCCTGGCAGGGCACCATGGTGCGAGCGTGGATCTGCTGACACTGGCTGAAGAGGTAGGGCGCGACCTTGCCCTCGGTCTGCTCGGGATCCAGCCACTGGAGGGCCATGGCGTCCGCGCCGGTCCGGTAGGCGATGGCCACTTCCTGCGTGCCCGCGGGCACCTCCAGCCGCAGGCGCTGGCCCAGGATGGCGTCGGCCTCCCCCAGTTCCCAGGGGATCGGACCGTGGCCGGGCACCTGCACGGTGTGGATTTCCAGACCTTTGGTATCCAGGTCGAGTGGACCCGACACCGCGCCGCCAAACTCCAGCACCACTTCCCCATCGATGCGCTTGGCGGCGAAGTCCACCCCCAGCTTCAGGCGCAGCCTCCGAGTCTTCGGCTGGGCGGCATCGTAGTGGGAATGCGGATCAGGGCGGTGCATGGGGACCTCGGGAGACCGGCCATGATCCCACAGGGCATGGATTGGCAAGCGTCACAACTAGGAGGCCCCGCGAGCGGGGCCTCCTGACGAAAAGGGTGGTGGTAGACGCTTCAGTGATCCTCACGCTCGTGGGATTCCTCCTGGCGTGCCTCCGGGCTCGGGGCCGGAACATCCGGTCCCGAGGTGGCCACGATCGAACGGACACCGAATTCGTGGACCAGCCGTCCCCCTTCATGGGCCACCCGAGTCAGTTGGCCCAGGCCGACGAGATAGGCGAACAGGAACACCACCGACACGGTCTGCCGGAGCCAGGCCTTGGGCTCCCGTTTGAGCACGAGCGGGACGAGCACCAGGATCGCGAAGGCGAGGGTGAGGAAACTGAACACCACCTGCCCGGTCTCCGCCAGGGACTCATGACGCTCCAGGGCGGCGGTGATCTCCGGCGTGCGTTCCGCCAGCCGGCCGGCGGCCTCCCCGGTGGCCACGGCCAGGAACAGGCTGAGGGTTCCGAGTCCCATCAAGACCAGCGCCGCCAGGAACCAGCCCTCCCGGGCCCGGCGCCAGAAGATCGCCACCAGGATGAAGAGGGGGGCGACATAGAGCAGTGCGATCGGGAAATGGATAATCAGGGGATGGAGGCTGGTCCAGGCGGGGATGGGAGGCATGGTGACCCCCTCAGCCGACAGTGAGGAAACGAGCGCTCGGGGTGAAGGAAGAGGGGCACTTCTCCTGCGGCCGGGTGGTGCTGGTGTACCCGCAGACCGGGCAGACGAAGAAGCTGACGTTCTGGGTCTTCCAGCCATCCAGGTTGTCGAGGGCCTCCTGGTAGAGCCGGGCATGCTCCGCCTCGGCCGTCTTGGCGTAGTTGAAGGTGCGGATGGCGTCCACCTTGCCCTCCTTGCGGGCCTGGGTGAGGAATCCCGGATACATCACATCCCGCTCGTAGCTCTCCCCCTTGATGGCTGCCTGGAGATTCTCGCGGGTGGACTTGACCTCGGGCGCCTTGATGTCGGCCTTCGGTTCGGCGCCCATAGCCTTGATCACCTGGGCGTGGTTGGAAGCGTGGATCTCCTCAGCCTTCGCGGCCGCCCGGAAGAGCGCAGCAGCCTTGGCGTAACCTTCGTTCTGGGCCTTCGTCGCGTAGGCCAGGTAGGTGGCGCGGGCGTTGGACTCGCCGTTGTAGGCCGCCTGCAGGTTGCTCAAGGTGCCGGTCTGGGGCGCGGGGGTCGCGGGCCCGGCGGCCGACAGGAGGGTGGCGGTCAGGGCCAGGGGGCTGAGGAAAGCGGATCGGAATCGGATCATGGAGGTCCTCCGGTGTGGGGCACGGCCCGGACCGGATGGTGCAGGGCGCGTGCCAGTCATCCAAAAGGCCTGAATATATTGAAAATAAAGGTTTTATTTTGTTATGTCCACGAGTCGTAACCCGACATCCGTCCCAATATTCGAACGGCCGTCAGGATCCTTGAACGCCGCGACGCTTCAGCCGGTAGTGCAGATCGCTCCGCGAGATGCCCAGGCGCCGAGCGGCTTCGGCCTGCACCCCCCGGCTTTCGAGAAGGGCCCGGTCGACCAGGTGTTCCTCCAGGGCCGAGACCAGGGCAGGCAGGTCCGTCGGGAGGGGAAGCCCCCCCGCGAAGGTCTCGAGGTCGGGCGGGCTCGGCGCGCCCAGGCCGGGCTCGAGGGGGAAATCTTCCGGTCCGATGTCGGGACCCTTCGCCAGGATGCAGGCCCGCTCGATGAGGTTCCGGAGTTCCCGGATGTTGCCGGGGAACGGATAGGCCTGGAGCCGGGCCAGGGCCTCGGGGGTCAGGGAACGGCGCGGCAGGCCCATGTCCCGGATGGCATGGTCGAGGAAGTGGGAACACAACTCCGGGAGATCCTCCAGATGCTCACGCAAGGGCGGGACCCGGATGGGCACCACGGCGAGGCGGAAGTAGAGGTCTTCGCGGAACAAGCCCTCCCGCACCCGCGCCGGCAAGTCGCGGTGGGTGGCCGCGATCAACCGGACGTCCACGTGGCGGGGGGTCCGGCTGCCCACGCGCTGGACCATCCCGTCCATCATCACGCGGAGCAGCTTGGCCTGGAGGGAAGGTGGCATCTCACCGGCCTCGTCCAGGAACAGGGTCCCGCCATGAGCGGCCTCGAACAGCCCCTCGCGAGCCCGGTCGGCTCCGGTGAAGGCCCCCCGCTCATGGCCGAAGAGTTCGCTCTCGAGGAGCGTTTCGGGCATCGCGGCGCAGTTCACGGCGACGAAGGGCTTCGGCGCCCGCGGGCTGAGTGCATGCAGGGCCCGCGCCACCAGTTCCTTGCCGGTGCCCGTCTCTCCGGTGATCAGCGCTGTCGCCTGGGTGGGGGCCACCCGCTGGAGGGTGTCCCGGAGCTCGGCCATGGGGGCGCTGAGGCCCAGCAGGCCGCGGAGTCCTTCCGGGTGGCCGGCCTGCCGGCGCAGGCGGCGGTTCTCCTTCAGGAGCCCGCCATGCTCGAGGGCGCGGTGCACGGCGGCCTGGATCCCCTCCGGATCGAAGGGTTTCTGCACCACGTCAAAGGCCCCTTGACGCATAGCCGCCACGGCCAACTCGACGGTGGCGTAGGCCGTGAGGAAGACAATGGGGACAGCATCCTCTGCCTGCCGAGCCGCCGCCATGACATCCAGGCCCTCGCCATCGCCGAGCTTCTGGTCCGTGATCACCAGGTCCGGGGCCTCGTCCTCCAGGCGCTGCCTGGCCTCGGCGACCGAAGCTGCCTCCACCACCCGGTGTCCTGCTTCCTGAAGCACCATCCGCAACAGACGGCGGAGGTTGGCCTCGTCATCCACGATCAGGATGGTGCCCATGGGGCCTCCTCCTCAGGGATCCGCAAACCGAAGCGGACACAGCCCGCCCGATTCTCCTCCAGGAGCAGATCCCCCCCATGCCCACGCGCCATGGAGCGGGCGATTGCCAAGCCCAGCCCGGTTCCCCGGGGCTTGGTGGTGAAGAAGGGCTCCCCCAGCCGGGCGGCCACGGCAGGAGGGATCGCGTCACCTTCGTTTTCCACGAAGAAGACCACACGTCCTCCCTCCTGCCGGGCGCCCATGCGGATCCTACCTCCGCGGGGCGTGGCGTCGATGGCATTGAGGAGCAGGTTGAGCAGCGCCTGCTGGACCTGGAAGGGATCAAAGCTGGCCAGCCGGTTTTCGGCGGGGGCGACCTCCAGCTGCAGCCCGGCCTCCTCGGCCCTGGCCCGGGCCAGTCCCGCGGCCGAACCGAGGGCCGTGGCGGTCTCCAAGCTCCTCCGCTCAGGCGGCCGCTGCCGGGCATAAGCCAGGAAATCCTCCGTGAGCCGCTCCAGGCGCAGGGACTCCTGGGCCAGGATCGAGAAGAATTCATCCCGATTCTCGGGGGAGGCGTCGGGGCGGCTGGTCGCTGTAAGGGCTGTGCGGATCATGGCGACAGGGTTGCGGATCTCATGGGCGATGGCCCCAGACAGCCGGCCGATGGCCGCCAGCTTCTCTTCCTGGACCAGGCGGTCCCGGGTCCGGGCCAGTTCGGCCATGCCGGCGCGCACTTCGGCTTCCTGGTGCCACTGCTGGACCACGAGCAGGCGGACGATGATCGCGAACAGGAGAAAGGTGAGCGCCACGGTGGTGGCCTCGAAGTACTCGACGAGCACCCCTGCCGGTGTTGATCCAGCGGGGGTCCAGACCTGGAAGATGGTGAGGCCGCTGGCCACCAGCACCGTGGCTGCCAGACCGGCCAGGGAGAGCCAGAACGCCGAGGCCAGGACCGGGATGACGAGCAGGACCACATAGTGGCTCTCCTGCCCCGAGTTGATCCGGGCGAGGATGACCGCAAACAGGAGATGCACCGCCACCGAGACCCGGGCGAAGGTGGCGGGCCGCAGCCACTCCCGGCCGGACATGAGCCAGAGCTCGCCGAGGAGGAGCAGGAAGCGGAGGCAGAGCGCCAGCGCGATGGCGAAGGGCAGGGGCCCGAGGAGGGGGCGGAAGACCAGGTGGATGCCGAGCAGGCAGAGCAGCACCCCCAGGCTGAGCAGGATGAGGGTGCTGTTCTGCCTGCGGAAGGCGGCGAGTTCCAGAGGAGGTGGAGATCCCCAGATGCCCGTGGCGAATTGGGATGTGTCGGGCGCCATGGGTTGATTTGAGCCCTATTCCTCGTCCGGCGCCAGCCCTTCCACCTTCTTCATCTGGATGACGTCGCCGTGGTCCTTGACGATGCAGCGCAGCCAGTCCTCGGGGGCCTTGGGGTGGGTGACCTCGCCCTTCCCATTGCGCACGTTGCCATCGAGGTACTTCCAGATGAGGAACTCGCCCAGCTTCTTCCAGCGGCCCATGAGCTCCTCGGACTGGCTGGCGGCCCGCTGGGTGAGGAAGGCCTGGGCCAGGGCCGGATCCTTCTTGTAGAGTTCCAGGGCCTTGCGGTCCACCTCCGCCTGGTCGGCCAGGTAGCGGCCTTCGAACTCGCCCTGCACCTTCTGGACGTCTACGATCATGTCGCTCCAGCGGGTGTAGGTGTAGTTGCTGACGAAGTTGAAGGTCCAGAACGCGCTGTCCCAGCTGAAGGCATCGAAGTTGCCCGTGCCGATGGCGAAGGCCTTGGGGGGCGCCGTGATCGCGCAGGAGATGGGCTGGTAGACGGTGGTGTAGGTGTCGTCCACGCCGAACCAGAGCACACCACCCACGGGGCCGGGCATCCAGCCGCGGGCCTGGCTCACGAAGGAGAAGCCGGTCTGCTGGGTGCTGATGGCGCGCTCGTGGAGATACTCCTGCCCGTCCACCTTCCAGGTCATGGGCCGCCAGCGGTAGGGCAGCTTGTAGGGCCCGGCGCCCACGTCCTTGGTCATGTCGAACTCGGTGCCTTCGAAGTGGTCGCGCATGAGCTGCATGACGTCATGCACGCCCAGCTTCTGATCGGGCTTGATGAAGAGTGGCATGGGCTTGGCGCCCTTCACGGCCTTCACGTAGTCGATCGAGAGGTTCAGGCTGGGCGCCGCGCGGCGGAACAGGCTCCACACGCGGGCCTCGCAGGCGCGCAGGGCCCCGAAGCTGAGGGGCGCGTAGGTGTCCGCGAAGCTGAAGTCCTTGTCCGCGCCCTTGAAGTAGCCCTTCTCCCGGGCAAAGGGGATGAGGTCCTTGCTGTAGATGGCGGTGCTGGGATCGTTCAGGGGGAACTGGCGGATGCGGGACTGGTTGGCGTGGGCACTGATGGTGCCGTCTGGCAGGTGGTAGGCCACCCAGAGGGCGCCTGTCTGCCCCTTACCCTTGCCGATCATCTCGAGGATCCAGACTTCGTTGGGATCCGCGATGGAGAAGCTCTCGCCCTCGGAGGCATAGCCGTACTGCTCGGCGAGGGAAGTCATCACCTGGATGGCCTCCCGGGCGGTCTTCGCGCGCTCCAGGCCGATGTAGATGAGGCTGCCGTAGTCGATGATGCCGCTGGGGACCTGCAGCTCTTTGCGGCCGCCAAACGTCGTCTCGGCGATGGTGACCTGGTTTTCATTCATGTTGCCGACGCGGGTGTAGGTCACCGGTGCTTCGGGAATGCTGCCCAGCACCTTGCCCGTGTCGAAGGTGAAGCCGCTGTCCCACTCCCGGATCACGCGCACCTCGCCGGGGCTGTGCTTCGCGCCGGGCTTGAAGTAGAGCTCGCCGTAGAGCGTGTGGCTGTCAGCGGCATAGGTGATCATCGTCGACCCGTCTTTGGTCGCGCCCTTGGTCACGAGCAGGTTGGTGCAGGCTTCCAGGGCCGCGCCGGCGGTCAGGAGGGTGGCGAGGAGAACGAGGGGGCGAAGATGCATGAATAATCCTTGAATCAGGTTGTTCAGAAGCGGACGGTGGCGCCGCAGGTCAGGAAGGATCGGGTGGCACCGTAGCGGACCTCGCGCTGCTGATGGAAGGTCAGGTCGCTGTAGACATAGCGGGCCTCCACCGAGAAGGTGGGGTTGAAGCGCCAGCCCGCGCCGCCGCTGAGGGTGAGGCCCCACTTGGTGTCGGTGTGGCTGCCGTCGAAAAGGTTGGGGGCACGCATGGTTTCGTTCCAGAGGGTCCCCCCCACGCCGAAGATGCCGAACAGGCCGTGGCGGGCGGGCTCTTCCACATGGGGCATCCACTCGTAGGCCACGCTATAGGCCTCCATGCGGCTATCGGCCATCAACGGGGAGTACACCCAAGCAGTGCCGTTCCAGGTGGTCAGGGCGCCCGCCAGCACGGGGCGTTTGGCATCCATGCGCAGGTAGTCCATGCGGAAGCGCCCCAGATGGCGACTTTCGCGGTTGAAGTGAATCTGGAAGCCCACCTGGAAGCCGGGATTGAACACCGACTCCAGGTTATCCACCGGAGCCAGGTAGGACACCCCGATCCCGGTGCGTTCCCCGCCAGGGTTGTCCTGGGCGCTGAGGGGCAGGGCCAAGGCGGACAGGAGCAGGAGGGAGAGGATGGATCGGGTCATGCGGATCACCAGATGGAAGGTCGTTCGCCGAGGGGGCGCTTCATGAGATCTCCATCCTTACAGCCAAAAGCCTCATAGAACTCCGGAAGGTTGGCCAGAGGTCCGTTGACGCGGAATTTCGCAGGGCTGTGCGGATCGGTAATGGTTCGGAGGCGCAAGGACTCCTCGCGGGTGAGGGTGCGCCAGGTCTCGGCGTAGCCCAGGAAGAATCGCTGTTCAGGTGAGAAACCCCCGATCTTTCCGACGGGGGTCTTGCCCTTCTGGCTCAGCTTCCAGGCGCTCCAGGCGATCTTGAGGCCGCCCAGGTCGGCGATGTTCTCGCCCAAGGTGAGCCTTCCGTTGAGATGGAGGCCGGGCAGGGGCTCGAAGGCGTCGAATTGCTTCACCACCAGCTCAGCGCGGAGGTTGTAGGCCTTTTCGTCCTCGGGTGTCCACCAACTCTTGAGGTTGCCGTCGGCGTCGTATTGGCGGCCCTCGTCGTCGAAGCCATGGGTCATCTCATGGCCGATGGTGGCGCCGATGTTCCCGTAGTTGACGGCATCGTCGGCCGTGGCGTCGAAGTAGGGCGGCTGGAGGATGCCCGCCGGGAACACGATCTCGTTCATGGTGGGGCTGTAGTAGGCATTGTTGGTCTGGGGCGTCATGCTCCATTCGTTGCGGTCGATGGGTTGGCCGAGCTTCGCCAGGCGCCGCTGGAACTCAAAGCGGTGGGTCTCGAGGTAGTTGAGGACGTACGGCTGGCGCTTGACTTCGAGCCTGGCGTAGTCACGCCAGACATCGGGGTAGCCGATTTTCACGCGCATGGCGGCCAGCTTCTGCCGGGCCCTTGCCTTGGTGGGAGCGCTCATCCAATCGAGGCCGTCGATGCGGGCCCCCAGTGCGGTGCGGAGGTTTTCGACCATTTCCAGCACCTTGGCCTTGCTTGTGGCTGGGAAAGCGCGCTGGACGTAGAGCTTGCCCAGGGCTTCGCCCAGGCCGCGGTCGGCGGCGAACATCACACGCTTCCAACGGGGATGCTGGGCGGTGGTGCCTTGCAGTTTGGTGCCATAGAAGGCGAAGGCCTCCTGCTCGAAGGCCCTGGAGAGGGCGGGTGCGGCGTTGCGGAGAAGGGTCCAGCGCAGATAGACGCGCCATTGGTCTGCCGGCAAGTGCTGCATCATGCGTCCCAGCTCTGCCAGGAAGGCCGGCTGGCGCACCACGAAACGGTCTGGGGCCGGCACACCCAGCGCCTTCAGGTAAAGCTCCATGGGAAAGCCCGGCGCCGCGGACTTGAGCTGGGCCGGGGTCATGGCGTGGTAAGTGGCGTTGGGGTCCCGCTGTTCGACGCGGGTCATGCTGGCCTTGGCGAGGCGCGTCTCAAGAGCCAGGATGCGGTCGGCGTCCCCGGCCTGGAAGCCGGCCATGGCCATCATCTTCGCCACGTGGGCCCGGTAGGCGGCGAGGAGTTCCTTGGACTTGGGGTCGTCCTTCACGTAGTAGTCCCGGTCGGGCAGGCCGAGGCCGCCCTGGGCCAGCGCCATGGAATAGCGGCTGCTCTCCTTGTCGTCCTGCTCGATGCTGAAGGAGAAGCCTGCGAAGGCACCCAGGCGATGCAGATCCGCCAGGACATCTGCGAGGGAGGCGGCATCCTTCACGCCGTCGATGCGGGTGAAAAGCGGCTTGAGGGGAGCGATCCCCGCGGCCTCGATGCCGGCCTCGTCCATCCCGCTGGCATAGAAGTCGCCGACTTTCTGGGCCTCGGAACCCGGAGCGGCCTTGGCGGCCGCCGCGGCTTCCATGATCTCCCGCAGGATCTGGTGAGTCCGGGTATCGATCTCCTGGTCCACGCCGTACCGCTCGTACTCGGCGGGAATGGTGGTGCGCTTGGCCCACCCGCCCACGGCGTATTGGAAGAAATCCTGGCAGGGCTTCACCGAGGGATCGAGGTTCGCCGGATTGAAGCCCTTGTAGGACACCTGGGCGGAGAGCGGCGCCATCAGCGCCAGTACGAGCAGTGCGGATCGCGTATTCACACCATTTCCTTTTATCTAGTTCCGGACGCCGCGGCCTTCCGGAGCAGGGGCTACCAGATGGCTGGCCGCACCTTGATGTCCCGCTTCAAGGGCTGGCCATCGGTGCAGCCGAAGGCGTCGTAGAACTCCGGCAGGTTGGACAGGGGGCCGATGACGCGCTCCCGGCCGGGGCTGTGGGGATCGGTCTTGAGACGCACGGAGGCGGCGGCCTCGCGGATGTGGTTGCGCCACACCGCCGCGGCGCCCAGGAAGAAGCGCTGGGGCCCCGTGAAGCCGTCGATGGGGGCGGGGGCGGGCTTGCCCTTGAGGCTGTTCTGGTAGGCCGCGAAGGCGATCTTCAGGCCGCCGATGTCGGCGATGTTCTCGCCGAGGGTGAGCTTGCCGTTTACGTGCTCGCCCTTGAGAGGTTCGTAGGCGTCGTACTGCTTCACCACCAGGTCCGTGCGGGACTGGTAGGCCTTCTTGTCCGCGTCAGTCCACCAGTTCTTGAGGTTGCCCTGGGCATCGAACTGGCTGCCGCTGTCGTCGAAGCCGTGAGTCATCTCGTGGCCGATGACGTAGCCCAGCGCGCCGTAGTTCACGGCGTCATCGGCCTTTGCATCGAAGAAGGGCGGCTGGAGGATACCCGCCGGGAACACGATCTCGTTCATGGTGGGGCTGTAGTAGGCGTTCACGGTGGGCGGGGTCATGCCCCACTCCGTGCGGTCGATGGGCTTGCCGAGCTTGGCCAGGTTTTCGTGGACGCGGAAGGCGACCGCGCGGCGCACGTTGCCGAAGAAATCATCCCGCTTCACGTCGAAGGCGTAGGTCTTCCACTTGTCCGGGTAGCCGATCTTCACGCCGAAGGCGTTGAGCTTCGTGAGGGCCTGCTGCTTGGTCTCAGGGCTCATCCAGTCCAGGTTCGTGATGCGCTCGCGCAGGGCGACGCGGAGGTTCTCCACCAGCTCCAGGACCTTCTTCTTGGATTCGGGCGGGAAGGCCACCTTCACATAGAGCTGACCAAGGGCCTCGCCCAGGGTGCCATCCGTCATGGCTTCGATGCGCTTGGTGCGGGGTTCCCGTTCGGGCGTGCCGTTCAGCACCTTGCCGTGGAAGGCGAAGGCCTCTTCGCCGAAGGCTTTCGGCAGCAGGTTGGCCGTGGCGCTGAGGGCGTGCCAGCGCAGGTAGGTGCGCCACTGGGGGGCGGGCACCTCGGACGCCAGCTTGCTGAAGGCCTGGAAGAACGAGGGCTGGCTGAGGTTCAGGTCGGCGAGCTTCACGCCGCGGGCGGCGAAATAGGCCTTCCAGTCGAAGCCCGGGGCCTCTGTCATGACCTGGTCGAGGGTGCGCTTGTTGTAGGTTTTCTGGGGGTTCCGCAGCTCCACGCGGGTCCACTGGGCCTGGGCCAAGCGGGTCTCCAGATCCAGCACCACCTTGGCGCGGACCCGGGCGAGGTCCGGCGCGTCGCCCGCCAGCTCCAGCATCTTGGCGATGTGGGCTTCGTACTTGGCGCGGATGTCGCGGCTGCGGGCGTCATCCTTCAGGTAGTAGTCGCGGTCGGGCAGGCCCGTGCCGCCCTGGCCCAGGTAGCCGAGGTACTGGGTGGAGGCCTTGGCGTCCTGGCGCACGTAAAAGCCGAAGCCACCGGGCAGGCCCTGGTTGTGCAGCTTCGCCAGCAAGGCGGGGAGCTGCTTCGTGTCCTTCAGGCCGTCAATGGTGGCGAAGATCGGCTTCATGGGCCCCAGGCCCCGCTTCTCAATGGCGGCTTCGTTCATGCCGGAGGTGTAGAAGTCACCCACCTTCTGCTGGACGCTGCCTTTGGCCCAGGTGGTCTTGGCGCTGGTCTCGGTCAGGATCTTCTGGAGAATGGCGCGGTTGCGCTCGCTCAGCTCCTCCATGGCGCCGTAGCGGGATTTGTCCGCAGGCAGGCTGTGGGATTTGAGCCAACCGCCGTTGGCGAACCGATAGAAGTCGTCGCAGGGCTTCACGGAGGTATCGAGGTTGGCGGGGTCCACTCCGGGCTTGGACTGGGCCACCAGGGTGAAGGCCGCCAGGCCCAGACAGAGGCAGACGGAGGCTCGAAGGGAGGATGCCATAAATAACCTCGTAAGATGAGGGTAAAAGCCTATCAGGAACGGGTGCGAAGGGATATGTGGATCACTTTCTGGATTTCCGCATGGACCACCCCCTGGGCATCCCGCAGTTCTACTGGGTAGATGCGGTCGACCTTTGGCTGGTCCTGGAGCAGGCGGTGGATCTCGGCCACCTCGGCCTCATCCACCCGGAAGGTGGCGAAGAGGGTGCTGCGGCCCGGTTTGCGGAAGCGGATGGAGGCGGCCTTGTCCCACACCACGTAGTCCGGCCCCAGCCGGTGGATCAGCATGAGCATGTAGAAGGGGTCCACCCCGGCGTAGAGGCTCCCGCCGAAGATGGTGCCGACATAGTTCCGGGTCCGCCACGAGAGGGGCAGACGCACGCGCACTTCCGACCAGTCCGAGGCGATGAAGGCCACCCGGGCGCCGGTGCCCCGGAAGCAGGGCCAGACGTTGAACGCCCAGCGGAAGAGGCGGGTGCGGAGGGATTCGCGCAAGGGGATTCGCCGGGGCTAGAAGCGGACCGTGACCTGTTCGCCTTCCTTCATGTGGACCGTGTCGATGAAGTGCACCTTCCGGTCCTGGTAGGTAAGGACAAGACTCTGGGTGCGGACGCCGTGGCCAAAATGCAGCACGCCCTTGAGGAGATTGCCATGGGTGACGCCGCAGGCGGCGAAGACGATCTCCTTGCCGGGGCAGAGGTCGTCCGTGAAATAGATGCGGTTGAAGTCGACGCCCATGGCCTCGGCCTTCTCGCGGCTGGCGGTGTTGGTGTCCACCTTGAGGCGGCCCTGGATCTCGCCGTTGAGGCACTTGAGGGCGGCGGCGGAAAGCACGCCTTCGGGCGCCCCGCCGGTGCCCATGACTGCGTGGATGCCCGTGCCGCTGACGGCGGCGCTGATGGCGGCGCTGAGGTCGCCGTCGCCGATGAGCTGGATGCGGGCGCCGGCCTTGCGGATGTCCGCGATGAGCTGGGCGTGGCGCTCCCGGTCGAGGACGGTGACGGTGATCTCCTCGACCTTGCGGTCCAGGGACTTCGCGATGATCTCCAGGTTCTCCTGGACGGGCGCGTCAAGGCTCACCTTGCCCTTGGCGGCCGGGCCCACGACGAGTTTCTCCATGTAAAGGTCCGGCGCGTGCAGCAGGCCGCCCTTCTCGGTGGCGGCCAGCACTGCGATGGCGTTGGGGGCGCCGGTGGCGCAGAGGTTCGTGCCTTCCAGGGGATCCACCGCGATGTCCACCGCCGGGTGGTCTCCGTCCAGGTCCGCCCCCATGCCGACCTTCTCGCCGATGAAGAGCATGGGTGCCTCGTCCCGCTCACCTTCGCCGATGACGATGGTGCCGTCCATACGGACGGTCTCCATGGCGTGGCGCATGGCCTCCACCGCGAGCTGGTCGCTGTACTTCCGCCGGCCGTGGCCAACGGAAGAGGCGCAGGCAATGGCGGCCTGTTCGACCACGCGCAGGAATTCGAGGGACAGGGTCTGTTCCATGGGGGGCTCCGGGGGAGGCTGGTCGGATGGGCTCAAGCGAGCCGGTTCACGCTCTGATGGATCCAGTCGAGGAAGCCCTCGGACCCGGCTTCCACCGGAAACATCAGGATCTCCGGGACTTCGTAGGTGTGGAGGTCCGCAATCACTTCCGACACCTGGGGGAACAGTTCACGGGTGGTCTTGATGATGAGCATCACCTCTTCGTCGAGGTGGGTTTCGCCCTTGAAGTAGTAGTAGCTCTTGATGCTGGGGACGATGTTCACGCAGGCGGCATAGGCCTGATCCACCAGGGCCGCGGCGATGGTCAGAGCTGTCTCCTCGCTGCCGCAGGTGGTCATGATGGTGCAGGCGTCGCTCATCGGGTGGACTCCCCGCCCGGCGGGCGGAACCGGTCATTGTAGCTTGGGAGCGGGGATATCGCGGATCACGAAAGGCCAGGCAGCCTGTCTGGGGGGTTTGGGTGGTCTGACCGCAAAGCACACGTTTGGTTGCCCTGCTTCGTTGTTGGTGCTGATCAGCCTTGGCACCGGGTTTGAGCGCGTCTGGCTGCGCCGTGTGCCGGTCTCGCTCCGGCGTGCCAGCAAGCCACGCCTCGGGCGATCCCACTCGGAGGTTGGCCGCTTACCCTTCTGAGGTTTCGACCCACCTGGTCGGGATTCGAACTGCGTCTGGCTGCGCCAGCCGCCGGTCTCGTTCCGGCGCGACATCTAGTCGCGCCTCCACGATCCCACTCGGAGGTTCGAACCCTCTCGCCTGCTTCCGACCAATAAGAAAGGGGCCCGCAGGCCCCTTTCTTATTGGTCGGGGCGAGAGGATTCGAACCTCCGACCTCTCGGTCCCGAACCGAGCGCTCTACCAGGCTGAGCCACGCCCCGACGAAGGTTTGACTTTACTGGAAACGGGCGGGGGCGTCCAGTCTGGCGCTATTCCTTCTCAAGGCCGAGGCGGACGCGCTCTTTGCGGCGGACGTCGAGGAGGTGCAGGGCGCGGCGCAGGGGGTCGGGATCCTCGGGCTGGGTGGGCGTTTCCGCGGGGGGATCGCAAGGCACGATCTGGAGGCCGGTCAGGCTGAGGTCCAGGGCCCGGTGGATTCGGTCGCGGATCTGTGGCCACACGGCTTCGGCGGCCTCACGGAGGGAGCCGATGCGGGTGAGTTCCCAGCAGCCCATCACCAATACGTTCCGCTGCACGCGCAGGGGGCGGGTGCGGTCGGCCAGGGCGGGCCCGACGACGAACGACCATGCCCGGCGGAGGCGGGCCAGGGCCTTCTGATCCGGCTGGCGGGCCCCGAGGGGCACCAGGCGAGGGGTGCGACGGCGGTTCGGGCTCATGACGTCCAGCGGGGCGGGGGAAGGGGCGCGCAGGCTCGTTCACCATTGAGCAGAAGGGGCGAGGCGAGGGTGGGCACCACGACGTTGGTCTCGGGTTCAAAGAGGGGCTGGAGCAGGTTGTGGAGCTCACCGCCGTGGCGGAACAGGACCTCGTCCACACTGCGCACCTGACTGGCGGGGATGGCGTTGGGTTCGCAGAAGGCGAGCACCTCGCCCACCGTGTTGGTTTGGGTGCGGGCCTCGATGAGGGCGATCAGCTCCTCGCGATCCTTCACGCGGCCCCGGTTTTTCCGCCACTCGGGGCGCGTTTCCAGGTCCAGGCCCAGCCACATGGCCAGCACCTCGAATTGCCGGTCGCTGCCTACGGCGATGGCCACGTCGCCATCGGTGCAACGGAAGGACTGGTAGGGCACGATCTGGGCATGAGCATTGCCCCACCGCTGCGGAGCCGTTCCGGTCATGAGGGCTCCCGCGGCGACGTTGGACAGGCCCGCCAAGGCGGCCTCCATGAGCGGCACCTCGATGTGGATGGCTTCGCCGGTGCGCTCGCGATGGAGCAAGGCGGCCTGAATGCCGTTGGCGCAGTAGAGGCCCGCCAGCACATCCACCAGGGCCACGCCCACTTTCATGGGGCGGCCTTCGGGTTCGCCGGTGATGGCCATCCAGCCGCTCTCCGCCTGGATGATGAAGTCGTAGCCGGCGCGGCGGGAGGCGGTGACATCCGAGGCGAAGCCGCGGATGGACGCCAGAATGAGCTTCGGAAATTTCGCGTGGAGCCGTTTCCAACCCAGGCCCAGGCGATCCGCGGAATCGGCGCGGAAGTTCTCCACCAGGACATCGGCCTCCTTCAGCAGGTCGAAGAGATCGGCCTTCCCTTCCTCGGTGTGGAGATCGATGGCCTGACTCCGCTTGCCTCGGTTCGCGCAACGGAAATAGGCGCTTTCGCCAGCGTCGCCATCCTCGAAGGGTGGGCCCCAGCCGCGGGTGGGATCCCCTCCGGGGGGTTCGAGCTTTTGCACCTCCGCCCCCAGGTCCGCCAGCAGCTGGGTCGAGAAGGGGCCTGCCAGCACGCAGGACAGATCCACGATCCTGAAGTGGGACAAGGGCTTGAGCATCGGGTTCTCCGGGTTCAAGCCTACTTCATGTCTTCGGGCGGGATCAGCTTGCGGCGATGGTCTGGCGATAGGCCGCGGTCAGGGTCGCGGCGATCTCCTCGGGGCTGTGGGCGAGGAAATCCTGGCGCTGCATGAGGTGGACCAGCTGGCCGTCCTTGAAGATGGCGGCCTGGGGGCTGGTGGGCATGGCGCCCTCAAAGTATTCCCGCGCCTGGGCCGTGGCTTCCTTTTCCATGCCTGCAAAGACGGTCACCAGATGATCGAAGCGCAGATCCTGTGACCGCAGGGCCTCGGTGACGCCGGGTCGCGCGCCCGCCGCAGCGCATCCGCAGACGCTGTTCACCACCAACAGAGTGGTGCCGGGCCGCTGGAGGGCCTGGTCCACCTGGGCGGGCGTCAAGAGCTGCTGGAAGCCCTCCCGCACCAATTCCTCACGCATCGGGGCAACCATGTATTCGGGGTAATTCGACACAACTTCCTCCTCGGACAGTAAAGTTTACCGATTAAGTAAGGATTGATCCAGGTCACAATTCAGGGCTGATGAGGAGTGACCATGCGGCTGGCCTTGATGGGTGGGAGTCTTCGTCCGGGTTCCCTGAATACCCGCCTGCTGCGCCAGCTGGCCGCCCAGTTGGAAGCCCGGGGCCATGAGGTGTCCACCTTTGCGGGAGAGGCCCTGCGTTGGCCGCTCTATGAGGAGGGTAATGTGGCCACGGCTGAGATCCTGGCGCTTCACGGAGCCCTTCAGGCCGCCCAAGGCCTGGTGATCGTCTCGCCGGAATACAACGCGGGCATTCCGGGCCATCTGAAGAACGCGGTGGATTGGCTCAGCACCCTGAAGCCCAGTCCCTGGCACGGCCTGCCTGTACTGCTCTGCGCGGCGAGCCCCGGCGCCTTCGGCGGCGCCCGCGGCCTCGTGACCTGGCGGACCACCTTGGCAAACATGGGCGCCCTGGCCCTGCCCGAGGCCCTCACGGTGCCCCATGCGGATCAACAGCTCGATGAGCAGGGGGCACCGAGAGACCCCCGCACCCTCGCCGCCGTGCCGAAGATCCTGGACAGCTTCCTGTCCCTGGTGACCCGGCTCCGTTCGTAGCCCCAGAGGTATGCGATCCTGAACTGTCTTCCGGAGCCGTCATGAAGGACTTTTTCAAGAGCTTCTTCGCTACGCTGCTGGCCCTGATGGTGGCCGGAGGTGTGGCCGTCTTCCTGTTCTTCGGCCTGCTGACCGTCATCGGCTCCGCGGGCAAGCCCACGGTGCCCAGCAAGGCCGTGCTGGTCTTCGACCTGGACACCAGCCTGTCCGATGCGGAGCGCGATCCTGAACCCAGCGAGGCCCTCAGCGAAGCCCTTGGCGGCGGGGGGGGCCACAGCCAGGCTCTGCCGGCGGCCATCGAGGCTCTGGATCGGGCGGCCTCGGACAATCACATCACGGCGCTGTTCCTCACGGGGAACCTCCAGGGCGCGGGTCCGGCTCAGCTGCGCGAGCTGCGCGAGGCCATCCAGCGGTTCAAGGCGAAGAAACCTGTGCTGGCCTACAACCTGGGCTGGAGCAAGCGGGACTACTACCTGGCGGCCGGCGCCACCACTGTGTTCATCAATCCCTTCGGCCAGATGGAGGTGAACGGCCTGGCGAGCGAGCCGATGTTCTTCGGTGAGGCTTTCAAGAAGTACGGCGTGGAAGTACAGGTCACCCGCGTGGGCAAGTACAAGAGCGCGGTGGAGCCCTTCATCACCGACCACATGAGCGATCCCAACCGGGAGCAGGTGCAGAAGCTGCTGGATGACATCTGGAGCGAGTGGAAGGAGACCGTCGCCAAGGACCGCAAGAAGACCCCCGCAGATTTCCAGACCATCGCGGATGAGAAGGGAATCGTGGAGGCCGAGGAGGCGAAGAAGCTGGGCCTCGTGGACCGCATCGCGCCCTATGACGAAGTGCTGGACGAGCTGAAGAAACTGGCCGGTAAGCAAGCCAAGGACAAGGACTTCCCCCAGATCGCCTTGGCCACGTACGCCGGCATCGCTGGCGAGGCGAAGACTGGGCGGACGCGCATCGCCGTGGTCGTGGCTGAAGGCGAGATCGTGGATGGCGAAGGCAAGGCCAATCAGGTGGGCGGCGAGCGCCTCAGCCGCGAGCTGCGCCAGCTGCGCCTGGACGACCGCATCAAAGCGGTGGTGCTCCGCGTGAACAGCCCCGGCGGTAGCGCGGCGGCCTCGGAGCTCATCCAACGCGAAGTCATCCTCACGAAGAAGGTGAAGCCCCTCGTGGTGTCCATGGGCCACCTGGCGGCCTCAGGCGGCTACTGGATCAGCACCTACGGCGACCGCATTTTCGCGGAGCCCAGCACCATCACTGGCTCCATTGGGGTCTTCGGCCTGCTGCCCAACGTCAAGAAGCTGGCCAATGAGCACGGCATCACCTGGGATAGCGTGCAGACCGCCAAGATGGCGAATCCCATGACCTTGGCCCGGCCCAAGAACGACTTGGAGCTGGCTCGCATCCAGGGCTTGGTGGACCGCATCTACGATCAGTTCGTCTCCAAGGTGGCGGACAGCCGGAAGATGAAGAAGGAGGCGGTCCATGAGATTGCCCAGGGCCGCGTCTGGTCCGGCCAGGAGGCCGTGAAGCTGGGCTTGGTGGACGAGCTCGGGGGGCTGGATGCCGCGGTGAAGTACTCCGCCGGCCGGCTCAAGGCGGGCGACAACTACCAGGTTGTGGGGCCTGAACGGGAGCCGGACACCCTCCGGGAGATCCTGAAGAATCTGGGCGGCAAGCCCAGGAAGCTCACCAGGACCGGCCCGGTGGATGGGCTGGTGGATTCGTTCCGCCATCAGCTGGACCTGCTGACCTCGCTGAACGATCCGCAGGGCGTCTACGCCCGGCTGCCCTTCGAACTTGAGCTGAAATAGCCAGTGGATTCGGCCTCCTTTGTTTCGGCCATCATCCTGCTGGTGCTGGTGACGGATCCCCTGGGCAACATCCCCGTCTTCATCGGGCTGCTGCGCCAGGTGGATCCGGCCCGGCGCCAGCGGATCATCGTCCGCGAGGTGCTGTTTGCCTTCGCCATCCTGCTCTTCTTCGCCCTCTTCGGTCAGACGGTGCTGCATCTCATGCACCTTACCGACACGTCGCTGGGCATCGCCGGTGGTGTGATCCTCTTCCTCATCGCCCTGAAAATGGTCTTCCCCCATCCCGAGGGACCCACGGACCTACCCGTCCACGGAGAGCCCTTCCTCGTGCCGCTGGCCATCCCCTTCATCGCGGGGCCCTCGGCCATCGCCACCGTGCTGCTGCTCGTGAGCCGGGAGCCGCACCGGCTCTGGGAGTGGCTGGGCGCCCTGACCGTGGCCATGGCCATTTCGGCGGTGGTGCTGGGTTTCGCCGAGAAGATCGCGGCCTTCCTGGGCGAGAAGGTCACCCTGGCCTTCGAGCGGCTCATGGGCCTGGTGCTCACGGCCATGGCTATCGAGATGCTGCTGGCGGGCATCCAGAAGTTCGTGCTGCAGCTGCGCGCGGCCTAGGCCTTTCGCTTCAGGCTCAGCTCCAGCGTGAACTCCGCCACGGGCTCGAAGGTGCCGTCCGCCAGCTTTACCGCCGCCTGGATGTGCATGGGCTCGGTGATGCGCTCCTCAGAGGCCAGGGTGCGGCGCACCTGGTCCCGGATGGCGGCACCTTCCTCGCAGATGAAGTAGACATCGGCTTCGGGGCGCTTCAGGAAGGTGGCCTGGAAGGTCTTGAAGACCAGGGCCACGGCCTGCCCTGAGCGCTTGATCTGATCCATGGCCAGCAGCCCTCCGGCGCAGTCGGCACCGATGGCCAAGGCACCGAAATACATGGAACCGAGGTGGTTCTTCGTCCAGCGCCGGAGCGGGATCCGCACGACGCAGCGGGCTTCCGTCAGCTCGACCACGCTGGGATGCACGGAGGCCAGGAGGGGGATCTTCAGCCACCCGAACAGGCGCATGCCGAAGGTCTGTTTCAGGCGTTCCAAGGAGGGGGACATGGTTTCGATTGTCAGTCGCCCACCAGGTTCACGTCCAGCAGACCTTCCGGGGGATCCAGGTCCAGGCGGCGGTTCGGCAGGTCCAGCCTCCACCAGGCCTTGATGTAGGGGATGTCGCGCTGGCCCGTGCGGCCGGGCCGCAGGTCACGCATGACCACCATGTCGTAACCGGCAGGGCCGGGATCCAGGCGCAGCACCTCGCCCACCTTGCGCCCTCCCACGAAGACGTCACAGCCGATCCACTGGTGGCGGAAGGTTTCACCTTCTTCCAGCGTGGCGGCCGCTTCCGGCATCCACAGGGCCCAGCCCTTCAGAGGCTCGGCGGCGGTACGGTCGGGCACCTCGGCGAAGGCGAGGCAGGGCCGGTCCTGGTGCCAGCGGAAGCTTCGCAGCTTCACAGGCCGGGCCGGGGCAGCGTCCTGTCCGTGTTCCAGATCCAGCTGAGGCGGCGCCAGCACCAGGCCCGCCATGCCTTCCAGCCGTTCTGGCTCATCCATGACGGAATGAAAGAGGAACTCGCCCTTGAGTCCCTGGATCTTGGCCAGATGACCTGCCAGCAGCATCTAGGGCCTGCCTTCAAAATGGATGCGAGCCGCGACGGGTCCAGCCGCGTGATCTAGGAAGGAAGCGCGCGCAGGGCGATGCGGGACATCGTTCAAGCGCGGTGACGCACCTGGGCGCGCGGCTGGGCCCGTCCCGAAGGGCAAGGGGCGGCGCCCGGCGCGAACCTGCGTCAAGCTCCTCGTCAATAGTGCCGCTATTGCCATCGTCGCTTTCCTTTTCTCGCTTGGGCGGCGCCCCTTGCGCGGCCGCGCCCCATTCTGAGGCCAGGCCCTAGACCTCCCGTTCGTCCTCGTCATCCAGTTCGAGGTTCACCATCAGACCGGCCTTCTCGCCGGCGACCTTGCAGAGGGTGCGGAGGGCCGAGATCATGCGCCCATGCTTGCCGATAATGCGCCCGCGGTCCCGGGGATCGGCGAAGACCAGCACGTCGCGCTTCTTCCCTTCGCCGCTGACCTCGACCCGGAGCGCCTCCGGATGGTCCAGCAGGGGAGTCAGCACATCACGCAGGAAGGCTTCGGGGTTCATCATCGCTCCACGAACAAAGAAAGCCGGACCAGGGCCCGGCTTTCGGACGTCGGAAACCGGATTACAGGATCTGGTTCTTCTTGAACAGATCGAGCACGGTCTTGGAGGGCTGGGCGCCCTTCTGGAGCCAGGACTTCGCCTTCTCGGCGTCGATGCGGACCTCTTCGCCGGAACCGGCGATGGGGTTCACGAAGCCCAACACCTCCACGGCGCGGCCGGTGGGGATGCGGTCATTCTCGGAGACGACGATGTGGTAGAACGGGCGCTTCTTGGCACCATTGCGAGCAAGTCGGATCGAAAGCATGGGCACTCCCTGAGCAGGAGAGTGTATCGCGGAATTCACCCGTTCCCAAGCGCAAATTTGGGCGTCTGGGCAGTGTCTCTCACGGCTCGAAGCTGGCGGGTGGGAAGCTGCCTTCGAGGACGGCCTGGCGTTCCCGGACGTTCCGCCGCAACGTCGGCCAGCGGGGATGGCTACGCATTTTCTCGAGGAAAGGCGAAGTCTCATACCAGCGGGCGCAGCTGAATCCCTGGACGAAAGCCCGCGTGGCGCAATCCACGGCCAAGCCCGCCTCGCCCAGCAGCGAGTAGGCCTCGGCTTGCTTGAAGGTCAATTCGCCATCGGGGATGCGCAACTTCCCTCGCACCTCGTCGATGCGTCGAAGCTCGGCCAGTCCCTCCGCCGTCCGCCCATCAAGGTACGCGCGATAGACCCGGCTGAGGCCCTGGAAAGGGCTGGAGCCCGCTGCCGCTTCGGCAGCCTTCATGTGCGTGAGGGCGGCCTGGCGATCGCCCTTCAGCAAGGCGAGGTAGCCCTGGTAGAACAGGAAGCTGGCATCTTCGCGCACAGCCTTGGCCTGCTGCAGGTCCTCCTCGAAGGCTGCCCAGTCGCCGAGGTAGAGGTTGGTGGTTTCGACAGTCCAGTAGGAGGTCGGGGGCAGCGGGGCGAGGAGGGCCTTCCGCCGGACCATGGCCGAGTGGGCGCCGGCCAGCAAGCCCGAGGTCCGGCCAGCATAGGTCAAGCCGAGGTAGAGATCAGGCACGCTCGGGCGTAGACGGACCGCCTCGCCGAGGATTCGCAGCGCCATGTCCTGGTTCCCCGTGTCGGTGAGCATCAGGGACCATAGAAAGGTGGCCCGGGGATGGCCCGGAACAAGGCTCACGGCCCGCTGGAACGCTTTGTGGGTGCGGGAATTAAGGCCAATGCCCGCCTTGGCGGGATCCACCCAGAGGCTGCGGTAGAGGTGGTCACCCAGGGTGGCCCAGGCGGTGGCACACATGGGTTCCGCTTCGGCCAGGGCCTGGGTCGTGGCCAGTTGCTCCGTGGCCTCCTGGTCATCCCGCACGGCCATGGCATGCAGGAGGCCCCAGAAATGGTCCGTCTGGCGGGGGTAGAGGTCTGCCGCAAAGCGATGGCGCCGCTCCATCGGCCAGTGCGCCAACCAGGTGTCCAGGGCCAGTGCAGGCTCCATGGGGGGTTGTCTGCTGCGGTTCCAGGGTTGGCCTGCCAGCAGTTTGGCGGGCGTGGTCCACTGGGTGGTCAAGGCCAGCCGTTGGCCATCCCGCCACCCCTGGAAACGGAACAGTGCCATGTCGGCGGGGAGCTTCCGCAGCTCTGCCGGGGTGGGGACGGCGGGGGCTTGGGTGACTGTCAGACCGGCCAGCACCTCGAAGTGGTCCTTGATTAGGGTCTCCAGGCCGAGGTTCAGCTCGGTCTGCAGCGAAGGCTCGGGGCTGATCATGAGCACCCGCCTTGGGCTTGGGTAGTGGGCGTTGGATCGCCACAACCACGCCCCGGCCAGGCTGATGCCCAGAACCGCGCCCAGAAGCATCCAGGTTCGGGCAGGGGTCAGGAGAGGACGTCGCACCAGAGGTGGCCCCTAGAAGGGAAGGTTGGGGGCGCCGCCCATCTTGGCCATGCGCTGCATGCGAGCCATGAACTTGGGATCGTTCATCTGGCCCATCATCTTCTTCGTCTCCACGTACTGCTTGATGAGCTGGTTGATCTCGCTCACGGGACGCCCGCAGCCTGCGGCGATGCGGCGCTTGCGCTTGCCGTCCAGCAGGTTGTGGTTGGCACGCTCGGCGGGCGTCATCGAATTGATGATGGCCTCCAGGTGCTTGATGCGCTTGTCGGTGGCCACGCTCGCCAACTGTTCCTTCATCTGCCCCAGGCCCGGCAGCATGCCCAGGATCTTGTTCATGGAGCCCAGCTTCTGCACCTGCTGGAACTGCTTGCGCATGTCTTCCAGAGTGAACTGGTTCTTGGCCAGACGCTTGGCCATGACCTCGGCTTCCTTCTCGTCGATCTTGTCCTTGGCGTGCTCGATGAGGCTGAGGACGTCGCCCATGCCGAGGATGCGTTGGGCCATGCGATCGGGATGGAAGCGCTGGAAATCCTCTAGTTTTTCGCCCTCGCCTACGAATTTCAGGGGCTGGCCCGTGGCCTGCTTGATGCTGAAGGCCGCGCCGCCGCGGGTGTCGCCATCCGTCTTGGTGAGCACCACGCCGGTGATGCCCAGCTTCTCGTGGAAGGCCGTGGCGCTGCGGACGGCGTCCTGACCGGTCATGGCATCGGCCACGAAGAGGATCTCATCGGGCGAGGTGGCGGCCTTGATGCGGGCCAGCTCCTCCATCAGGGTTTCATCGAGATGCAGGCGGCCGGCGGTGTCCAGCACCACCACGTCCCAGCCCTTCAGCTTCGCCTCGGCCACGGCTGCCGCGCAGATGGCAACCGGATCCTTTTCCTCGGTGCGGAAAGAGGGCACTCCGGCATCCTTGGCCACCACGTGCAGCTGCTCGATGGCGGCGGGGCGGTAGACGTCGGCCGGCACCAGCAGGGGCGAGCGGCCCAGCTTCTTGAGAAACACCGCCAGCTTGCCGCAGGTGGTGGTCTTGCCGGCCCCCTGCAGGCCCACCATCATGACCACCGTCGGCGGCTTGGCCGCGAAGGTGAGGGGATATTCCGGCGCCTGGCCGCCCATGATCTCCACCAGTTCCCGGTGGACGATGTCGATGAAGGCTTGGGTCGGGTTGAGGCCCTGCAGGACCTCCGCGCCCAGGGCCTTCTCCTTCACCCGCTGGAGGAAGGTGCGGGCCACGCTCACGTGGACATCCGCCTCCAGCAGGGCCATCCGTACTTCGCGCAGCACGGCTTCGAGGTTGGCTTCCGTCAGCTTCGACTGGCCCCGGAGAGACTTCATCGCCTGGCTGAGTTTCTGGGTGAGATTGTCGAACATGGGACTCCGGTACGTACCAAAAGGTCCATTCTACCGGCGGGGAAGGGGTTTCCCCGGTTCGGAAGGACATCCTGGGGCATAATCCTGACTAGCGGAGTCGGATATGCCGAATCATCTGGTCGGAAGCCTCAGCCCCTACCTGCTCCAGCACGCCCACAACCCCGTGGATTGGCATCCTTGGGGCGAAGCGGCCATGGCCAAGGCGAAGGCGGAACAGAAGCCCATCTTTCTCAGCATCGGTTACAGCGCGTGCCACTGGTGCCATGTCATGGAGCGGGAGAGTTTCGAGAATCCCGCCGTGGCCGAGGTCCTGAACGCCCACTTCGTGAGCATCAAGGTGGACCGCGAGGAGCGGCCCGATCTGGACGACCTCTACATGGACGCCGTGCAGGCCATGACCGGCCGGGGCGGCTGGCCCATGAGCGTGTGGCTCACGCCGGACCTGGAGCCCTTCTACGGGGGCACCTACTTCCCGCCGGAGCCCCGGGGCGGGATGCCGGGCTTCATTCCGCTACTCACCCGCATCGCGGAGGTTTGGCGAGAGGATCGGGCTGGGGTGGTGACCCAGGCCGGCAAACTGGCGGCGGAACTTCAGCGCCAGGCGGCCGTGGAACCGGGCGACGGCTTGCCGGACGCGTCGGTCTTCGAGGCCGCCTTTCAGCAGCTCCGCCAGGGCTTCGATGCCCGTTGGGGTGGCTTCGGCCCGGCGCCCAAATTTCCGCAGGCCATGGCGGTGGAACTGATCCTGGCCCGGGGGACAGTGGAGGATCGGGCCATGGCCCTCCGCACCCTGGACGCCATGCGGGAAGGCGGCATGTACGACCACCTGGGTGGCGGCTTCGCCCGCTACAGCGTGGACGGCCAGTGGCTGGTGCCCCATTTCGAGAAGATGCTCTACGACAACGCCCAGCTGGCTGCCTGCTACCTGGCCGCCTTCCAGGCCACGGGAGAGGTCCGCTACGGCCAAGTGGCGCGGGAGACGCTGGACTACCTCCTGCGGGATCTGCGCGGTCCCCAAGGCGGCTTCCATTCCAGTGAGGATGCGGACAGCGAGGGCGAGGAGGGAAAGTTCTACCTCTTTACACCCGCCGAGGTCCGCGAAGCCCTGGGTGAGGCCGATGGCGCCCGCTTCTGCGCCGCCTTCGGCATCACCGAGCCGGGGAACTTCGAACATGGCCACAGCGTGGTCCACCGGTTCTCCTGCCCCGCCGGGGTGGGCCTGGCGGAGAAGGAGGACCGCGCCCTGCGCGACAAGCTGAGGCTCTGGCGAGACCGGCGCGTGCGTCCTGGCAAGGATGACAAGGTGCTGACCGCCTGGAACGGTCTGACGCTGTCGGCGTTGGCCCGGGGGTTCCAGGTGCTGGGTGACCCGCGCTATCTCGAGGCGGCGCGGGAGTGTGCCACGTTCCTGCGCCGGGAGTTGTGGCCGGAGGGGCACCTCCTGCGAGTGTGGCGGCAGGGCCAGGCCCACACCCGGGGCTTCCTGGAGGATCATGCGGCGGTGGTGGAGGGCCTGGTGGACCTCTACGAGGCCGGCTTCGATCCGGCCTGGCTGCGCTGGGCCGAAACGCTGGCCGAGAGCCTGCTGGCCCGCTTCCAGGATCCGGCGGAAGGTGGTTTCTTCAGCACCGAGGCCGACCAGAAAGACCTGATCTTCCGGCAGAAGCCGGGCTTCGATAACGCCCTCCCCAGTGGCAACACACTGGCCGCGCGGGCCCTGCTGCGCCTGTCGCGGCACCTCCAACGGGAGGACTTCCGGCAGGCTGCCGAAGGCGCCCTCCGCTGCTTCACGCCTTGGCTGCAGCGGGCCCCGCGGGCCTTTCTGGGCATGCTCAGTGCGTTGGACCTGGCCTTGCGCGAGCCCGTGGAGGTGGCCATCTCCGGTGATCCGGAACACCCCAAGATGCGGGACCTGCTGGCGGAGGTCCATCGTCGCCACCTGCCTGGTCGGGTCCTGTCCGTGTCCGAGGATCAGTTCCTGCCGCTCCATGAGGATCGGGTGGCCTCGGGGGAAGGTCCCTTGGTCTTCGTGTGCCGCGGCCGCACCTGTGCCCGGCCGGTGAGCACCCCGGAGGATCTGGCCGCGCTCCTCTACTGATCACCTGGATGTGACCCGATCCTCTGGGGTAGGAAGGCTACACTGGGACCACACCACGCGGGCGTCCGCGGACTCCGTGGTCTGCGCATGGTCATGTAAAAAGGGGCTGCCATGAAGACCTTTGTGTTGAACATCGACCCGCTGACGGGCGAGGAGTACTACGAGGTCTATGTCAGGGGCCGGCAGCTGCTGAACAATCCCCATCTGAACAAGGCTTCCGCCTTCACCAAGGAGGAGCGCCTGGGCCTGGGCCTGGATGGCATGCTGCGGCCTGGCATCTCCACCCTGGAATCCCAACTCGACCGGACCTATGAGGCATTCCTGCGGAAGCCCGACGACCTGGAGAAGTACATCTACCTGTCGGGGCTCCTGGACCGTAACGAGGTGCTGTTCTATCGCCTCCTGGTGGACCACCTGGACGAGATGGTGCCCATCATCTACACCCCCACCGTCGGCCAGGCCTGCCTCCAGTTGAGCCACATCCAGCGTCGGTACCGGGGCATCTACATCACGCCCGAGAACATCGCGAACATCGACCAGATTTTCCAGGGGCTCTCCCAGCCGCAGGTCAACCTCATCGTGGTGACGGATGGCGAGCGCATCCTCGGCCTGGGCGACTTGGGCTCCGACGGCATGGGCATCCCCGTGGGCAAGGTGAGCCTCTATGTGGCCGCCGGTGGGGTCCATCCTGGCGTCTGCCTGCCCGTCACCCTTGATGTGGGCACCAACAACCCCCGCCTGCTGGAGGATCCGCTGTATCTGGGCATCCGCAGGCCCCGGCTGCGTGGCGCCGAGTACGAGGAACTGGTCGAGAAGTTCGTGCTCGGCGTGAAGCGCAATTTCCCCGGCGCGCTGCTCCAGTGGGAGGATTTCGCCAAACACACGGCCTTCAAGAATCTCGACCGCTACCGCGAACGGATTCTCTCTTTCAACGACGACATCCAAGGCACGGGCTCCACAGCCCTCGCAGCCCTGATGACGGCCATGCGCATCAAGAAGAGCCGCTTCCAGGACGAGCGCTACGTCATCGTGGGCATGGGCCAGGCCGGCACCGGCATCGCCATGAACATCCGCGCGGCCCTGAAGGCGGAGGGCCTGTCCGACGAGGAGGCCCGCAAGCGCATCTTCGCCGTGGACATGCAGGGCCTGCTCATCGAAGGCGATCCCCTGCTGGAGGGCCCGCAGCTGCCGCTAGCCCAGTGCCGGTCCGCGGTGGAGGGCTGGAAGCTGGACGATCCCTCCCGCATCAGCCTGCAGGACGTGGTACGCAACGCGCATCCCACCGTGCTCATCGGCGTCACAGCCCAGCCGAACCTCTTCGACGAGGCCATCCTGGCGGAGACCGCCAAGCATTCCGAGCGCCCCATCGTGCTGGCCCTCTCGAACCCCACCCACAAGTGCGAGTGCTCGCCTGAAGCGGTCTGGAAGGCCACCGACGGCAAGGGCCTGGTGGCCACGGGCAGTCCCTTCGCGCCCATGGACTGGAAGGGCCGCAAGCTCCAGGCCTCCCAGTGCAACAACATGTATATCTTCCCTGGCGTGGGCCTCGGCGCCCTGGTCTGCAAGGCCACCCGGATCACGGACAGCATGTTCCTGGCGGGCAGCAAGGCCATCAGCGCCTTCGTGACACCGGAACAGGAGGCCACGGGCCTGCTGCTGCCGGAGATGAAGGACATCCGCCAAGTCTCGGCCGCCGTGGCCAAGGCTGTGAGCAAGGAGGCGCGGGACGCGGGGCTCGGCCGGCTGCTGAATGACGAGCAGTTGGACGCCATCATCGTCAAGGCCCAGTGGGATCCGCATTACACCGCCTATCGCGCGGGAACGCCTCGCCACTCGGATTGATGCCAGGACAGATTTTCCCCTTGAGGGTGCCGGGGGCTGGCCTAGCCTTTGAGGTCGGGAAGAGACTCTCTTTCCTCCCTCGGGGCGACCGTTTACGCCAGCCCCTTCCGGCCCATGCACCAACCGGCCGAGACACTTGGGCACCCTTCGGGGTGCCCTTTCTATTGTCCGGGGGTCCTCCCGGCAACGCATGCGTTGCCAGGATCAATGGGCGCGCTTGCGCGCACACCCCCGGGCCCCCGCGGCAAAACCCGGCAGAGCCGGGCTTTGCCTGGCTCCAGGTCCCTTGGGCCCTGCGCTGTTCTTTCGTCCGGGGGGCCTTGGGCTTCGCGCCTCCATGGATGGCAATGCCTTGCGTGGCTCCCTGGTTCTGGCCTTTTCCGCCAGGGCCTTCTGAGCAGGCCTTGACAAGGGGATGGAACTACACAAAATAGTCTACACAATCTTGTGTAGGATTCTCGTGACACGCCCCCTCAAGCCAACTGACGTGGAGCTCAAGTTCCTGCGCATTTTGTGGGATTTGGGCCCCTCCACCGTGAAGGAAGTCCATGCCTGCCTGAACCGCAGGGAGGCCTACGCCTATACCGGCGTGTTGCGGATGCTGCAGGTGATGCTGGACAAGGGGCTGGTGACTCGCGACGAACGGCAGCGCAGCCATGTCTATGCCCCGGCCCACAGCCGCGCGGCCATGGAAGGTGGCCTGGTGGCGGACCTGACCGAGCGCCTCTTCGGAGGCTCCGCCGCGACGCTCGTGCTTGCGGCCCTCCAGTCCGGACCGGTCAGCCCCGAGGAGAAGGCCCGCATCCGCGACCTGCTGGGCAGGGAGGAGTGATGGATTCCTTCATCCAGATGCTTGGGTGGGCCCTCATCCACGCGCTCTGGCAGGGCTGCCTGCTCGTGCTGGTGGCGGCCTGGGGTGGGCGTTCCCTACCTGGAAGGGCGCGTCACCGGTTGAACGGTCTGATCCTGCTTTTGTGCCTCGTGCTACCGGTCGCCACCGCCTGGAACGTCCACGGGCCTGGGGGGGGACCCGGGATGGCCGACCGGACCCTGCCGGTTCAGGAAGTGTCCTCAACCCTCCGGCACCCAGCTCGGCCGGTTGCTGAACCTTGGCTCGAACGCCTGGAGGCATCGCTCCAGCCCAAGTTGCCAGGGCTGGTGCTTCTGTGGGCCGTGGGCGCCGGCCTCATGGCCCTGCGCCTGGTGGGCGGGTTCGCCCTCAACCTTCGCCGGCAGCGCCAGGGGCTTCCGGCGCCCGAGGAATGGCAGACCAGGCTGGGCACCCTGGCCCGGCGCCTGGGCATCCTGCGGCCCGTTCGTCTGCTGCTGGCAGCGCGGGGGCATACCCCCATGACCATGGGCCTGTGGAAACCCGTGATCCTCCTTCCAGCGGCTTTTCTCACCAGCCTCCCGCCGGCCTACCTGGAGGCGCTGCTGGCCCATGAACTGGCGCACGTGCATCGGCTGGACTACCTCAGCAACCTGCTCCAGGGCCTCGCCGAAACCCTGCTCTTCTTCCACCCGGCCATCTGGTGGCTCTCGGCCCGCATCCGGGCCGAACGGGAGGAACACTCCGACGACCTTGCAGCCCAGTGCCTGGGCGACCCGCGACAGCTGGCCCTGGCCCTCAATGCGCTGGATGACCTCCAGCCTGCCAACCACCCCGTGTTCCCGGCCCTTGCGGCCCGTGGAGGAACCTTGCTCACGCGCATCGAACATCTGCTCTCGCCTCGCCCCCGGGCGGGCTCCCCCTGGGGGCTACTCACCCTGCTGCTGATTCCCTGCGCCGCGCTGGCCTTGCGGGCGGCCCTGCCGGGCCAGCCCCCCATCGGCGCCCCTCCAGACGTGATCGCCAAGCTTGATGCCCTGGCGGCCAAAGAAGGCCTGGATCCCCAGCTGCTCCGCAGCATGGCCTGGGTGGAGAGTGGCTTCAACACCGCGGCCAGGAGCCCCAGAGGCGCCACAGGCCTGCTCCAGGTCATGCCCGAGACGGCCCGGAAATACGGGGCGGTGGATCCGGGCGATCCCGCCCAGGTGATGGCGGCGGGCGCGAAATACCTGCGGGTGCTCCTGGACCGTTATCAGGGAGATGTGCCGAAGGCCGTGGCGGCCTACAACTGCGGCGAGAAGGCCCTGGAGGAAGGGCGCATCACTGAGGAAGCCACCCGCTACCGGGCCCTGGTGTTGGATGTGCTGGCCGCGAAAGCCGTGCAGCCCGAGATCCCGTTGGCGGAAGGAGAAGTCCAGGGGGTCATCCGGCGCACGAGAGGCGACGAACTGATGATCCACCTGCGCGCCAACGGACGCGGGAACCTGAAGGTGGACCTTCTGCCCGCAGATGGCTCCAAGGCCATCGGGACGGTCCGCATCGGGGGGAAGGAACCTGGTGGGACCTTCAACGTGGGTCCGTGGATGGAATTCCGACCGAAGGTCGTGGTCAAGGCTCCCAAGGCCGGAGTGGCCCTGCTGATCCATTGCGAGGATCCCGGCACCGGCTGGAAGGGCGAAATCCTTGCGCCGCTGGATGGCCCCTGGAAGACGTTCACCTTCCGGATGCAGCCTTCCAAACCCTGAGCTTCCCCGTACGCAGAACGGCCCGGCATCGCCGGGCCGTTCTGCGCAGGAGCCGGCCTCAGGCCGCGAAGGTCCGGTGGCTCCGGTGCATGACTTCGGCTTCGAGCTCGGCCTCAAGGGCCTGGACCTGACGGAGGACAGCGAGGCCGCGCGGGGACGCGCTCATCTGGCGCTCAAGCTGGTTGAAGACTTCGTGCAGCCGCTCAGCGGTGGTCCAGAAGGCCGGGTTGTGCTGTCGAACGCTGGTATCCATGTGCATGGCGGCTCCGTGCTTGCTGGACATCATCATCGTCTTTGATGATCACCAATGCTAGTGATAGACATCACAAGAAATGTCACGAGTTACGCGACTTTTTGTCATGTCTTGCGTGACAATTTATCAAAGCCTTGAAAAACATGACCTTCAGGTCACGCATGGCGGGATCAGGCCCGCCTGGAAGCCAGTAAATGGCCGATCGCCACGGCCGCCGCGTCGGCCGCATCGACCGCCAGGGGCTCCTTGAGGTTCAGCAGGGTCATCACCATCTTCCCCACCTGGCTCTTGTCCGCCCAGCCGTAGCCGCTCACGGCCTTCTTCACCTGCATGGGGTTGTAGTCGCCCACGGGCAGGCCGTGCAGGGCCCCCGTGAGCAGGATCCCCCCCCGGATCTGGCCCAGCTTCAGGGCGGTGGCGGCATTCTTTTCCACGAAGGGCGATTCCACGGCCATGAAGCCGGGGTGGTGAGCGGCGATGGCTTCCGTCAACCGTTCGTGGATGTGGAAGATCCGCTGGTCGAAATCGGCTCCCCGGGGGCTGCGGATGACACCGGCCTCGACCAGGGTCATCCGGGATCCGAAACGTTCCACCACGGCCCAGCCACAGGCCAGGGAGCCCGGATCCACCCCCAGGCAACGGACCGGCGACGGTGCGACGATCATCGGCCCTTCCGCTTGCCGACGCCCCGGACACTGCCTTTCGGTGGCTTGGGGTGGGCTTCGCGGGTCTTCCCCCCCGCCTCGCGGGCCCTTTTGGGTGGCCGGCCTTTGGGCGCGGTGTCGCGCCGGCTCCGCGTCTCCTGTGTCTGGGACCTTCCCCGCCTCGGCTTTTCCAGGTCCCCCTCCTGCAGCATCGCGGGTGCCGCGAGCGTGGGCACGAACTGGAACGCCTTCCCATGCGCATCCTGCGCCTTCGCTTCCGTGACCCAGGCGCTGATGCGACGCAGGTCCTCGTCCACGGCGGTGATCTCCACCGCGACTGCGTCACCGATGGTGAGAACCACTGTGCCGCGCAGGCCCGTGGCCTTGGTGCGGTGCTCATCGATCCAGAAGTTGCCGCCCAGGGCCGCGAGAGGCACGCCGACCTCCACGAACGGGGCGTCGAGCGTGATGAACACGACCTTGGCGGAGAAGCCCTGGATGCGGCCCTGGAATCGCTGGCCAATCCGGGACTTCATCAGCAGGCAGGCCTTCCACTTGTCGTTCTCGCGCTCGGCCTCGGTAGCCTTCTGCTCGGCGTCGCTGGCGCCCTTGGCCAGCACGGCCAGGTGGCTCTGCAGGGCCTCGGGCAGGAGCTCACCGCGCAGAACCTTCCGCAGGTAGCGATGGACGACGAGATCCGGGTAGCGCCGGATGGGGCTGGTGAAGTGAAGGTAATCCTGGAGCGCCAAACCCGAGTGCCCGATGTTCTCAACGCTGTATTCGGCTCGCTTAAGGCTGCGCAAGAGCAGGGTATTGATCATGGCCTCCAGGGGGCCGCCGCGGATCTTGTCGAGCATGGCGTTCAGGTGCTCGGGGGTAGGCACTTCTTTGGGCTTGAGCAGGCCGAAGGTGCGGGCGACTTCCGCGAAGATCTCCAGCTTGAGAGGGTCGGGTTCATCGTGGATGCGGTAGATGGTGGGGATCTTCTTCCGCGTGAAGAACCGCGCCACGTTTTCGTTCGCCAGCAGCATGAATTCCTCGATCATGCGGTGGGCGTCGTGGCGGGGGTAGCGGCGGGCGTCCACCGGGCGGCCTTCGGCGTCGAAGATGAACTCGGCCTCTTCGGTATCCAGGTTCATGGCACCACGGCCCAGGCGGACCTCCGTGAGGCGGCGCGATAGCACCAGGGATTCGTCCAGCAAGGCGCAGAGTGGCTCGTCCAGCTCGGCGCGCTTGCGGGTCGACAAGTCGATGCTGGCTTCCTTCACTTCGTCGTAAGTGAGGCGCTTCGCGCTGCGGATGACGCTTTCGGAAAGCCGCGTCTCCACCACCTCAAGCTCGGGCGAGATGGTCATCCAGGCCGTCATGGTGAGCCGGTCCACCCCTTCGCGGAGGCTGCACAGATCACCGCTGAGGCGGTCCGGGATCATGGGGATGGCCTCGTCCGGGAAATAGACGGAGGTGCCCCGCAGTCGGGCCTCCTCGTCCAGGGGGCCACCCTCCTTGACGTAGTGGCTCACGTCCGCGATGTGAACGCCCAGGAGCCAGCCGCCGCCTTCAGACTTGGGAAGGACTTCGAGGCTGATGGCGTCGTCGAAGTCCTTGGCCGTGGGCGGATCCACCGTGCACGTGAGCGTACCCCGGAGGTCCTCACGGCCCTGGATCCACTCGGGAGGGATGGCCGTGGGGAAGGGCGCCAGCTCGCGCATGACGGCGTCCGGGAAGGCGGTGCGCAGGTTGAAGAGGGCCGCCGTGAGCTTGTTCTCGATCTTCAGGTCGGTCTTCTTCCCGAGCCGCGCCACCACGGTGCCGCGCAGTTGCTTGGCCGCGGGGTCGGCGTCCAGCTTCACGCTGACCAGCTCACCGTCCTGGGCCAGGTCCGTGGGCGGCACGGTGATGATCTGGGGCAGGCGGGGTTCGAGCGGCACCACGCGCCAACCCCAGGGCTGCTGCTGGAGCGTTCCGGGCAGGGGGATCTCGCCCCGGCCCTTGATCTCCAGCACCCGGGCCTTGAGCCGGCCATCCCAGCCTTCGCCGCTGACCTCGGCCACCACGCGATCGCCATGGATGGCGCCATGGGCATCCCGCCAATCCACCAGCAGATCCATGCCCGGCCCCTTGCGGGCACCAGCCAACCTCAAAAAGCCGCCGGCGCCTTCCGGATGGCCCAGGAAGGTGGCCTCGAAGGTCTCGTACGGACGAAGCCCCGCGGCCTGGGGTCGCGGGGCTCGAGGTGGTTCCCGCCGGTCGGGCGTGCGCGATGGAGCACGGACGGGGATGCGGGGGGCGGAACGTCGGGCCATGTCCTCAGGGTACAGGGCCCAGAGGGGTTCAGCCCTTCTTTCCCTTCCTGGCGGGCTTGGCGGCCTTGACGGGAGAGGCCGGAACCTTCCCCAACAGGACGTCCAACTGATGCTGAACCTTCTTGCTTTCGGGATCCAGGACCGCCAGGCGATAGAGGAAACGGGCCTTGCCGGCCTTGTCGCCCTGCGCTTCGAGGTAGGCGGGGCTGGACACCACGGCTTCGACCCACTTGAGCTTGTCGCCCTTGCCTGCCTTGTAGTCGGCTATCTGGTCGGCTTCACCCTTGAGCTTGCCCTCCATGACCTTCACGAGGGGATCGTAGGCCTCAGTCTCGCGCTTGGTTACTTCCAGGTAGGTCTGGAAGAACTTCACCCATTTGGTGTCGTCCACCAGTTCCTTCTCCACCCCAAGGGCCAGATCCAGTTCCTGGCGCTCGCCGGGATCCAGGACGCTCTTCCCCTTCAGTTCCTTGATGCGGGCGTCGTTTTCCTCAAGGACCTGCTTGGCCCGGGCCGCAGCCTGGGTGTAGTAGGCGGCCGTCTTGGTGAATGGGTCCTGAATCGCGGCGTAACTCTCGGCGCTCATGGCCTTGGCCGCCTTCGCATAGTCCAGGGCCTTCTCCCACTGGCCAGCCGCGTCGGCGGTTTCAACGGCCATCCGGTAGGCCTGGCAGATATCCATATAGACGGCACTGCTCTGGACCATCGTCTGGTTGTCGGTCTTGTCGAAGACCGGCTTCGTGGCGGGGAGCAGACTCTCGGCCCGCTTCAGCGCCTCGGGGTACTGGAGGTCCGCCATCAGCTTTTCCACGGCGGGGCGCTCGGCCTTCACGCGGTCCCCAAGGGACGGCGCGGGTGCCTGGGCCATCAGGGCGGCGGAAAAGAGAAGGGCGGGAAGAAGGGCTAGTGTGCGCATCAGCATGACCCAAGATGAAGGGGGGAGACCCCGGGGGGAAACCTCCATTGTTCCGAGATCTACCAAACTTGGCTAGTCCCAGGATCGGATGTCGGCTTATCCCAAGGCTTCGGACTCCCGACCGCAGGGACCCGGCGAGGAGGGAACCTCGCTTGAGTGGGTCGACCCGGCCTGGCGGGCGTCAGCCAAGAGCTTCAGACATCCCCCGGATCTCGGTCTTGATCCGCTCCATCTCCTCCCGCTCGATCCTCCGCGCGGGCACGCCGCCCCAGGTCTCGCCCGCCCCTACCCGGCTACCTGGCAGCACCACGCTCTCCGGCAGGATGGTGGCGCCGTCCCCGATGACGACATCGCCCATGACGCAGCAGGCCAGGCCCAGGGTGGCCCGGTTCCCCACCGTCACTGGAGCGATGACCAGATTCCCCGCGCCACCATAGTGGGCGAAGATCCGCACGCTGCCGCCCAGAGCCGCGTCATCCCCGATGGTGATGAGTTGGGGATCGCTGATGTATTCCGTGTTGATGAAGGCGTGGCGGCCAATCTTCATGCCCATGGCCTTCAGGAACCACACGCCGAAGGGAGTGAGCGTCACGAAGGGCAGGAAGGTGAACCGCACCAGGTAGAAGAGCCCGTTGTGCAGGAACCAGGGCAGAGCCTGCAGGGTGTAATAGCCACCTTTGAAAGGCTTGACGCGGGTGGGCAGCACCCAGTTGTAGATGGGGATCACCACCAGCAGCGTCAGGCCGAAGACGAAGAAGCACAGGGCCAAGGCAAAGCCGGACAGGATCCAGGGCAGGGGCCCCGGTAATCCCGTAGACCACCGCTGGAAGATGGGCCAGGCCCACAGCGCCGGGGCCAGGGCCAAGCCCAAGGCCGTGGAGGCCAGGGTGTACATGAGCAGGACGGCCGCAGCGTAGGCGAACCGGGAAAATCGCCGCAACAAGCGGTCCAGCCCGTTCGCGGGCGGCGGATTCTTGGACTGATCCTTGGCAAAGGGCTTCATGCCTCCAGCCTAGGAGCCTGTCCAAGCATTCGAAAGCCCCGCGATGGCTCCAGGCGGGATGCGCCACAAGGAAGGGCCCGCAGAGCGATGTGGTGGCATCGTTCAAGGGCGCTGACGCCGCGGGGCGCCCGCCTGGGGCCATCCCGGAGGGCGTGTGGCGGCGCGCGTCTCGATGCGGCGTCAGGTTCGGATCGCGTAGTACCCGCTACGCTCACCTCACCTTCCTGGCCTCGCTCGCGCGGCGCCACGCGCGCGGGGCCCTCCAATCCTTGGACAGGCTCCTAGCGGCATCGGCAGGTAGCATGGGGGCATGGATCTGGTGCTGCTCCGTCTCTCCGCCCTCGGCGACATCCTCCGTGTGCTGCCCGCCTGGGCGAACCTGCGGGAGGCCTTTCCGGAGGCACGGTTCCGGGCCGTGGTGGAGGACCGCCACGCCTTCCTGCTGGAGCCGCTCCCGTGGCTGGAGCCGGTGGTCGTGCGGCGGAAGCGGCTCTCCAACCCCCTGACGGCCCTGCCGGAACTGCAGCGTGTGGCGGGCCTGCTCCGGGACGCCGAGGCCAGCCTGGACTTCCACGGCATCCTGAAAGCAGCCCTCATCCCACGACTGGCAGCCATCCCCGAGCGCTGGGGGGACGGGGTCACCAAGGAGTTCGCCGGTTCGCTCCAGACCCATCCGCTGCCCTTCCGGCACCAGACCCGGTACGACCAGGCTCTGGGGCTTGCCGAGGCCTTCGGGAGCAGTCGTGGCATCCAGGGATTGGGCCGATTCCGCCCCGTGCTGAAAGCGGTGGCCCTCCCGGAGCCCGGCCCGATCTGGCTTCAGGCCGCGAGGCCGCGAGCCGTGCTGGTGCCTGGTGCTTCCCGACGCGGCGCCATCAAACGCTGGCCCCTGCGCCACTGGATCACCTTGGCCCGGATGCTGAAGGACCGTTGGGATTTGCGGTGGTCCCTAGGTCCTGAGGAAGAGGATCTTCGCGGTTGGTTGCCGGAGCTGACGGGGGTGCCCGCGCTCCCGCGCCTGAGTTTCTGGCAGCTGGCCGCCGCGCTCAGGCAAGCGGACCAAGTGGTTGCCCCGGACACGGGCCTGCTGCACCTGGCCGTGGTGCTTGGCGTGCCTGCCCTGGGCCTCTACGGGTCCAGCGATCCTGTGGTGGCGGGCCTGCCGCCGGGTGTGGGACAGGTCCTCCGCACGGGCATCAGCTGTTCCCCCTGCCGGGAGCGCGCCTGCCAGCGTCGGCAATGCCTGGAGGACCTGTCGCCAGAGGTGGTCGGTGCGGCGTTGCCAGAGCGTGGCTAGCGGATGTTGAACTTGAATTTGCCCTCGTGGCACTCCAGACACTTCACCTTGGGGGGCTGGTGCTGGCGGTGGCATTCCGTGCAGGGGATCTCCCCCAAGTGGGAATCGTGGGGATTGGGCTTCACATCCTTCGTCAGGGCTTTCATGGCGGGATAGTCGCCGTGGCAGGTCATGCATGAATCTGAAGCCACAGCCTTTTTGGTGGGTTTTTCCTCATGGTGGCAGTCGAAGCAGTGGACGCCGGCCTTGACGTGATGCTCAGGCAGCTTGCGGCCACCGGCTTCCTGGGCCTGGGCTGGCACCGCCAGGAGCAGGCCGCAAAGAAGATTGGCAATGCAACGGGCAGGGGTCATGGCGATTCCTCAATTCCTGGTGGTGGCAGCCACCAGATTCCAGAGCAGGTTACAAAAGGCACGGGCCTTGTCCGAGCAGCCTGCCTGGAGTGGCCTACGAGATCCAGGCCCTGATTGGGATTTTGGCAAACGCGTGACCTCAATCACGTTTGAGTCCACTTGGACGGACCTCGAAGGTTCAGGTGTAGGATCATGACCCAGAAGGCATCTATGAAGGCATCTTTCCAGATCATTGCTAGTTAACCGATGAACTTTCAGGCGATCGACGCGGGGGCTATTCCCCCCGGCGCCCTGAATCAACAAGGGGTCCATATGAGAGGGAACCGCACGCACTTCGCCGCGGGTTTGGCCGTGGTGTTGGGGATGTCCAGTTTCACGGGGCTTCATGCCCAGACCGCCCAGACGCGGGCGAAGGTGCCGACCACCATCCCCCACTACCAGCCGCAGGTTGCGGTGAAAGGCCCCATCGATCTACCGGGGGCGGACGAGCTCATGGACCTCGGCGACGAATGGTCGAGCGGATTCAAGAAGTTCCACCCTGAAGCCAACTTGATCTACCGGTCGAAGCTCACCAAGGATGCCGTGAAGGACTTCCAGGAGGGCTCCGCCCTGCTCATCCTCGCAGACCGGGAACTCTCGCCGGAGGAGACCAAGACCTTCCAGACCAAGTTCGGCTACATGCCGATGCGCATTCCCGTCTGTCTGGACGCCAACATTGTCTTCGTCAACAAGGCCAATCCCATCACCTCCATCTCCATGGAGCAGCTCGACGCCATCTATTCCAGGACACGCCTCGGTGGCAGCAAGGCCCCCGCAATGGTGTGGGGCGACCTGGGCGTCAGGGGCGAATGGGCCAAGCTGCCCATCGTCGCCTACGCTCGGGCGGAAGGCACGAACACCCGCACCTCGTTCGCCGCCCAGGCCATGCTCAAGGGCGAGTACCGGCCCGGCATCCAGGAGCGCGGCGATTCCTCCGCGCTGGCGGAAGCCGTTATGACAGATAGGGCGGGCATCGCCTTCGGCACGATGGCTTCCTGGTATTTCGCCAACAAGGTGCTCCCTGTGGTGCCCTATCACATCGAGGATGCCCGGTTCCCGAACCAGGAGGCCGTTACCACCAGCAAGTACCCCATGCCCCGCCTGTTCTACGCCTACCTGAACCGGACCCCCGGCCAGCCCCTGCCCGGGCCGGTCAACGAAGTCATCCACTTCCTCCTGACCCAGGAAGGCCAGAACGCCGTGGCGGATTCGGGGCTGCTGCCCGGCCCGCCGGAGTTCATCCAGATCGCCCTGAAGCGCCTCAGCCGCTGAGGCCCTCGCGAAAAAAGGCCCTCGTGCGCAGGCACGAGGGCCTTTTTTCGCGATGAAAAATCATCCTTTACGCCAGCCCACCGTGCCGTCCTTGCGGTCCTCCAGCACGATGCCCATGGCCTTGAGCTGGTCGCGCACCCGGTCGGCCTCGGCCCAGTTCTTTGCGGCTTTGGCGGCCCTCCGGGCCTCGATGAGCGCCTCCACCTCGGCGTCCAGGCTGGCCTCCTCGTGGGGCCAGGCGGCGAAGATGGTGTCGGTCTCGTTCAGGAAGGCCAGGACTGCATCACGCTCCTCCCGGGTGAGCGCCATGTGGTCATCCTGGGCGTTGAGATCGCTGATGAGGGTGAAGATCGCTGCCAGGGCCTCGGGGGTGTTGAGGTCGTCGGCCATGCCGGCCCAGAAGGCCTCGCGCGCTTGCTCCAGACGGGCCAGGGGATCGATGGCTTCCGCCCAGGGGCCGCCGCCGGCCTGGCCTTCGCCCTCCATGCGCTTGCGGAAGGCCCGGATGCGCTTGAGGGAGTTCTCGGCGGCGCGCAGGCCCTCGAAGCTGAAGTTCAGAACCTTGCGGTAGTGGTTGCTCTGGATGGCGTAGCGGAGCGCGATGGCGTCCACACCCTTGGCCACGAGGTCACGCAGGGTGAAGAAGTTCCCTAGGCTCTTGGCCATCTTCTGGCCTTCGACCATGAGGAACTCGCCGTGGACCCAGTGGTTCACCCAGCGGTGGCCCAGGCAGCCCTCGCTCTGGGCGATCTCGTTCTCGTGGTGGGGGAAGATGAGGTCCACGCCCCCGCTGTGGATGTCCACGCGCTCACCCAGCAGCTCCATGCCCATGGCGGAACACTCAATGTGCCAGCCGGGCCGGCCGGGGCCCCAGGGGCTGTCCCACCAGGGCTCGCCGGGCTTGGCGGCCTTCCACAGCACGAAGTCCGTGACGGAATCGCGTTCGTACTCGTCGGCGTCCACCGAGGCGCCCGCTTGCATGCCCTCCCGGTCCAGGTGGGCCAGGCAGCCGTACTGGGGCAGGCCAGCGATGCGGTAGTAGACGCTGCCTTCACGGACGTAGGCCAGCCCCTTGGCCTCAAGGGCCTGGATGAGGTGGATCATCTGGGGAATGTAGGCCGTGGCTCGGGGCAGGAAGTCCGCCTGCTGGACGCCCAGCGTCTCCAGATCCTCAAGGAAGATGGCTGTGAACCGATCGGTGAGCGCCTTCATGGCCGCGTGGCGAGCCTCATTGGAGGCGTCCATGGGGAGGGCGACCTGAGAATCCCGGATGATCTTGTCCTCGACATCCGTGATGTTCATGCAATGGCGAACGTCGTGCCCGGCGGCCTGGAAGGTGCGCTTGAGCAAGTCCTGGAAGAGGAAGGTGCGCAAATTTCCAATGTGAGCATAGTTGTAGACGGTGGGGCCACAGGTGTACAAAGAGACTGTCCCGGGTACCACCGGCACCACCGGTTCGATCTTTCGGGTCAGGGTGTTGAAAAGGGAGATCTGCCGCCGCATCTTCATGGCTCTAGGTAACCATCTTTATCCGTTCTTCTGAAGGCTTCGTGTGTGCTTATGGGCCTCTTCGGTGGAAAATCCAGGGACCAGGAGCCCATTGGGCGGGACGATCGTCTGCACCAACTAGAGGCTGAGAATCGGGCCCTCAAGAGCCGCCTAGAAGAAACCCAGGAATTGGTGCGCCACCTGGATGAAGACCGGGATCTCCTGTTGGGGGCCATTGAGCGGCTCCAACCGGGGCTTTCCCCGAAAGAACTGGGGGCGGCCCTCCTGGAGGTCTGCTTCAAGCCCCTTGGCCTGGCCTGCTTTTATGTGGCCCTGGCGGACTGGGATCGCGATCAGCTGGAGTTCGTGCTCTACCACGAAGGTGGACGGGTCCGGCAGCATCCCTCCCGGAAACTCTCCGACCGGGCCGGCCTGTCCGAGCGGGTCCTCTCCAGTCGGCGGGCGATCTACATTCGGACCCTGGAGGAAGGCTCCGCCGCCGGAAGCCTCCTGACGGCGGCAGAACAAGCCACAGGACTTATCCCCCATTCCTGGTACGGGGTGCCCCTGGGCGGCGAGCCCCGGCCAGCTGGGCTCGTGAGCTTCCAGAGCTTCCAGACTGACGCCTTCAGTGAGCGCCGCCGCCGGGTCATGGATGCCCTGGCAGCCTTGATGTCGACCTGCATGTGTACGCAGGAGATGGTTCAGCGGCACTGAAGGGGTTGTCAGGTCCGTTGGACCAGGGCCAGCAGGTCGTCTGGCAGCACCCGTGCCCGGTTGTCGGAACCGGCGACCAGGTGGATGCTTTCGCCCTCGGCCAGAAGCACGCCGCCCCGCTCAATGCGGTAGCCGAAGACGATGCGGCGGCGGCCTGTCTCCCGCAGGAAAGTCCGGACTTGCACCAGTTCGTCGTAGTAGGCCGGTGCCCGGAAGCGCACGCGGATCTCATTCACCACGAGACGCACCCCTCGGGCTTCCCAGTCCGCGTAACTCTGGCCGAGTTCACGAAGGAAATCACTGCGGCCAAGCTCCATCCATACGGGATACGTCGCGTGGTGGACGATGCCCATGGCGTCGGTTTCGGCGTAGCGCACCCGGAGTTCAGTCAAGGATTCCATGGCTGGATTATCCACCACTCTGACTACCCCCATATCGGACAGCGCCTCGCGCTGTCCTCCCGCTCCCGAGGCGCTGCGCTTGCGATCGCGGATGGGGCCCCGTGGTGGACGATGCCCATGGCGTCGGTTTCGGCGTAGCGCACTCGGAATTCGGTCAGCGATTCCATGGCTCCAGCGTACACAAAGAAGCCCCGCAGGGGCGGGGCTTGTGGTGCGCGCGGACCGGGCTCCCGGCTACTCGATGGTGACGCGGATGTGATCGCCCTTGTCCGTGGTGACTTCCAGCAGCAGGTCGCCCGGCTTGGCGTCGGCGAGCAACTTCTGGAGCTGTTCGGGCTTTAGGCCCTTCTTCGATTCGCCGTTGATCTTGATCTCGCTCTCGCCCGCCATATCGAGGATGCCGCTGGCCAGGCTGATGGGCATGCGGATATGCACTTCGTTGGGACCATCCGCGCCCTGGCGCTTGACATGGTGATGGAAGGATTTGGAGACGATGTCCACCTTGAGGAACCGCGCGGTCTGTGCGGCCAGAGGGAGGGCGAGGCTGGCCACCAGGGCCAGCGGGATCATGATGGCGCGCATGGGCGGCCTCCTTGGAAGGAACGGGTCGGCACTCGCCGGGTCGATAGAGATTACGGGGGGCTGATGTGGAGGATTAGCCCGGATATCCTGGAAGATGGAACGGAAAGCCGCCTGCTTCCATCCAAGGTCCAGGTGCGGCCAGTCCGCCCTCATTCCGGAGTCCCAGCATGAAAGCTCTCGCCGCCCTCCTGCTCATCGCCGCGCCCCTGGTCGCCCAGGGCCCTGTGAAGTGGGAGCACAATTACCAGACCGCCCTCAAGCGCGCCAAGGCCGAAAAGAAGGTCATCTTCATGGACCTCTGGACCGAGTGGTGCCCGCCATGCCAGTACCTGCAGAAGAATGTCTTCCCCAGCGCCGAGGGCCAGGCCGCCCTGGCCAAAGTGGTGCCCTTCTCTGCCCTCGTGGAAAAGCGGGACCGCACGCCCCTGCCCGAGGGGAAGAAGCTGGCTGACAAGTTCGGCCTCGAAGCCTTCCCGACCATGGTGATCCTGGACGCCAACGGAAAAGAAGTTCGCCGCCAGGTGGGTGCTTTCCGCACCGGCGCTGAGTTCGCGACGTGGCTGGGGGCGAAATAGCTATCAGCTATCAGTAAAAGCACGGCGGCCTGCGGGCCGCCGTTTCTTTAGCTGAAAGCCGAGAGCCGACAGCTGAGAACGGCTAAAGATCCTTCACTCCGCCCGGGGTTTTCGGTGGTTTGGGTAGGCGCTGTTTGAGGCCCTCCAGTTCGTCCTGTTGGGCACCCATGCTGGGGCGGGGCGGCGGAGGTGGCGGGGGTTTCTTGGGATCAGGAGGCGGCGGTGGGGTCGCGTCCTTCACCAGGGTCTGCAGGTCGTGGATGGCCTCGCGTTGGCCCGGCTGTTCCAGGAGGAGCCGTTCCAGCAGGGCGCGGGCCTCGGCCGGGCGCTGGGCTTCCAGGTGGGCGCGGGCGGCCAGGAGCAAGGCTTGGGCACGCCAGGGCGGCAGGGGGCGCGGGGCGCCTTGACCCACGAGAGGGGACAGCGTCTTGAGGGCATCCTCGGGAAACCCCGTCCGCAGGTCGATCTGAGCGGCCAGGAGCACATGGGAGGGCTTGGCATCCGCGGGCCGCCAGCGGCGGGCGCCAGGCAGGTCGCCATTCTCCAGGGCCTGCTGGGCGAACCAGGCTTTCACGCTGGGGGGGGCCCAGAGTTTCCCAGCCTGGGCCTGGAGGGGGGCCGCCAGGCCCAGCAGGAGGAGCAGGGCGGGGCGCCAGCGGGCCATGGGTTTCCCGGCAAAGGCCAGCCACAGGGCCAGCCCCGCCAGGGCCAACCAGGCCCCCACCTCGGGATGGGCCGGCTGGAGGGAACGTTGGGTCGGCAGAGGGAGTTTGCCGGCGGCCAGGGCCTGGAGGCCCACGGCGGCGGTTTCGCCATTGGTGAAGACCTGACCCCCAGTGGCCTGGGCCAGGCGCGCCAGAAACTCAGGGTGGGCGGTGCTCACGGCGGGTTCCCCCGCCGGAAGTTGACCCTCAGGGCCGGGTTTGGCCGGAACGGCATGGGGTTGGCCGTCGCCGAAGGCCAACACGCAGACCGGTAGCTTCGCCTTCTTCAGGGCTGAGGCAGCTCGCTCCAGCGCCGCCTCGGGGGTCTCCCAGGTCTCCTCGCCATCGCTGAGCAGCAGGATCACGGCGGGGGCGTCCCGGTCGGCCTGGGCGGCCACCTGGGGCAGGCCCCGGCCCAGGCTCGTGCCGGGGGAACCCACCTCGCCGGGCACCACGGCCCGCAGCGCCTCGCGCAGCAGGGTGCGGTCCTCGCCCGGCGGCTGGAGAGGGATGTCGTCGCCCGTGAGCAGGTCCAGGCTCCAGCGGAGACCCGTCTGGGGTTGGGACCAGAGGCGGTCCAGGGCGGCCACGGCGGCATCCCAGCGCGGGCGTCCACCGGCGTCGGGCACGGTCATGGAACGGCTGGCATCCAGCACCACCTGCACCGTGAGCCGAGGAAACTCCGGCAGGCCCCAGCGGGGTTCCGCCAGGCCAAGGCCCAAGCCTGCCAGCATCAGGGCCATGCCCAGGCCCTGCCAGAGCGGGCGCTGGCCCACGACCTGCACGCTCTGGCCGGTCCGGAGGTGGGCCCGGAAGCCCAAGGCCAATACGACGACCGCCGCCGCCGCAAAAGGCGCCAGCAGCCAGGGATGGGTGAAGGGCAGGCTCATGGACCCTCCACCCAGGCGGGCCGGGGCTTGCCCCGCTTGAAGGCGAGGTCGGCGGCCAGAGGCAGGGCCACGAGGGCGGCCACGAGGAGGCACCAGGGGGCCAGGGGCTGGCCTTCGGTGGGCTGATCCACCGGCAGGAGCGTCTTCTCCAGCTGATCCACGGCGGCGAGACTGCGGGCCAGGCCGCCGGGGTCCTCGGCGCTGAAGGACTCACCGCCCGTGAGGTGGGCCACCTGCTGCAGGGTGGCATGGTCCACTTCCACCCGAAGGCGAGCGAAGCCGCCGCCTTCCAGGGGCACCAGACTCTCGCCGTCGGTCCCGAGGGCCACAGCGTGGATGCGGATGCCGTTTCGGCGGGCCTCCTCGGCAGCTTCCATAGGGGTAACCCGGCCCCGGTTCTGCACACCGTCCGTGATGAGCAGGATCACGCGGCTGCGGGCCGGGCTGTCCTCCAGGCGGCGCACGGCGGTCATCAGGGCCGAGCCGATGGCGGTACCGTCGTCGCGGCTGTCCAGGTCGAGCCGCGCCAGCATGCGCAGCAGCCGTGTGTGATCGGCGGTGAGGGGGCTGAGGGTGACGGGATGGGCGCTGAAGAGGATGAGGGCGAAGCGGTCGTCGGGGCGGCGCTGGACGAATTGGGCCAGGGTGCGACGGGCCGCGTGCCAGCGGTCCTCCTCGGGCCGGTCGAGGATCTGCATGCTGCTGCTGCCATCCAGCACCACTGCGAAGTCAACCACGGGTGCCTCGCCGCGCACAGGGCGGCGCCATTCAGGCCCGGCAGCGGCCAGGCCCAGGGCCAGGGCCAGCACCGGCGGCAGCCAGTGGGAGCTGAGGCGCGCCAGGGCGCTCGATGGTCGGGAGGAGGGGATGCCCCAGCGGTAGACCACCCGCCAGGCCCAGATGAGCAGGGGCACCGCCACCAGCAGCAGCAGGGGATGGCGCAGGGCGATCATGCGTTCCCCTTCCGGTCGCCGCGGGCGTCCAACGCGGCCACCAGGGGTTCCGGGGCCGGGAAGGGCGGTTCGGTGCGGCCGAAGCGGGCGGCGTCGAGGCTCTTCGTCCACTGGTCCCAGGGGTCGAGGTTGCGGGCCTGGAACTCGGCGGGTCCCCAGGCGCGGGCGGCGTCCCCGAAGCGGGCGGCCAGCAGGTCGCGTCCCAGGGCATGGGCGGCGTCGAGGGTGGCGCGGTCCCGCCGGGCCGGAGGCCAGTGTCGACGGAAGGTGTGGGCCACATGGTGCAGGTGACGCCTGGCCGAGCTCTTCCGCCAGCGGCGAATGGCCCAGGCGGCCAGGCCCAGGGGCGGCAGCAGCAGCAGGCTGGCCCAGGCCCAGGGGAAGGGGATGGCCGGCAGGAGGTCGTCGTTGCCGCCCCCGAAGCCCACCCACGGGCCGCCGAAGGGGATGGTGCGGGGCACCTCGATGCGCAGCTCAGGGCTCCGCTGCCCGTTGCCCAGGTCCAGGGCCGGGATCACCGCGGACCCGGGCTCCAGGGCCTGCACCTGGAACCGCCAGCCGCGGCCATCGGGCAGGGGCTCCATGGAACGCAGCCGCAGCGGCCCCAGGCGATCCTCCACCGTGGGCCGCGGCGGTGCGGGCAGGGCGGGATCCGCCTCCCGCAGCTCCAGCACCTGCAGTTCCCCAAGCTTCAGCTGAGCCGGTGCCTTCCAGGTGGGGGCGGCCTCGGCCAGCAGCCCCATGGCGGCCATGCAGACGGTCCTGCCAAAGCTGGGAATTCGCGAACGGATTCCTGGCAAGGCCGGGCGATGAATGGAACCACCTGGCCTCATGCGCCTCCCGCCCGCAGCCAGGCGTTCAGCTTCACCACGGGATCCTCGATCAGGTCCCAGCGCTGCCGCTCGATGGCGGGAGAAAAGCCTGGATCGGGCCAGGCTGGAGCATTGGGGCCCTCCTGGGCCTCCGGTTGGAACCACACCAGGCGATGTCGCGTAGCCAGGGGTTTCAGCAGCGGCGCCAGACCTTGCAGGCCCGCGCCGTTGCTGAAGAGCCAAAGACGATGCCCTTTCCCATGCTGGCCCCAGAGGCCCAGGGCTTCCCGCCAGCTGGCCTCCGTGGGGATGGCTGGGCCCCGCTCGGCCAGCGTTTCCAGGATGCGCAGGCCGTGGATGCGGCCCCGCTTGGGAGCGATGCGCAGGGCCGGCGTGCGGCCGTCCCCGGGAACGATGAGCCCCAGCCGGTCGCCCGTGGCCTGGAGCGTGGCAAAGGCCGCGCCGCAGAGTTCCATGGCCCAGCGCAGGGGCGAGACGGGGTCGCCCAGGAACATGGAGGGCGAGGGATCCACCACCAGCCACAACACCAGGTCACGGCTGCTTTCGAAGCGCTTCATGATCGGCTCGCCCATGCGGGCCGTCAGAGGCCAGTTGATGAAGCGCGGATCATCGCCCGGCACATAGGGCCGGTTTTCCACGAAAGAGAGCCCAGAACCCATGAGCTTCGAGGGATGCAAACCCTCGGTCCCGCCACTCAGGCGTCCGCGCAGGCGCAGAGGCAGGCGACGCAAGCGGGCGAGGAAGCGGGCGGGAAGGGGCATGGAGGTTCAGTATGGCGGAATCTTTAGGTTGGAGTCTGGAGACTGGAGACCGGAGGTACCGATTCCTGCGGCGGCCTTTGGCCGCACGTGTCTTTACCTTTGAGCGAGGCCGCTCCCCATGGGGCGGCGCCAGATAAAAAACAGGCGCGGCGCAAAGCGCCGCACCAGAAAACCGTACCTCCAGACTCCAGACCGAGTTCCTTATCTACCACCGCACCCGCACGCGGTAGGTCAGCATGGCCTTGCCTTCTGCCGGGACGGTCACCTGGAACTTCCCGGTGCCGGCGGCGGCCTTGGTGCAGGGGTGGCTGCTTTGGAGCACCTCCCAGTCGCCGGGCATGGGCTCCAGCACGGTGACAGTGATGGGCTCCTTCTTGGCGTTCTTCAGCTCGATCTCGAAGGCGGACTCATGCACGAAGCCGAACTTTCCCTGCTTGCCGAGGCTCTTGTAGTCGGTCTGCTTCCGCCTCGCCGTGACGTCGAAGGCATCGCCCAACTTCAGGCGAACCAGCTCGTTCTTCGGGGTGTGGTCCACGCTGTCCTCGCCCACGAACTGCGCACGACCCTCGCTGTCCCGCTTGTAGACGCGGATGATGCCCTTGGGGAGCGGCATGCCCAGGCGGCTGGCCTCCTTGTTGTCGAACTCGACGAACACGCCCACCTTCTGCTTGTCGCCCAGGTCGCCGTAGCTGCCGGTGTAATAGTAGGTCTGCCCCTGGAGCAGGTACTCCTTGCGGACGGGCACGGCGCTGGCGCTGAGCAGGGCCACCTGCTTGGTCTGGTTTACCGCCAGGGTGGTGGGGCGGTCCAGCGTGTAGAGGTGGTACTCGAAGAGGCTCTCCTCGGCCATGCGGGGAGCGGGAGGCGCGGCCTTCGGGGCCAGCCCTGCCATCTCATAAACTCGCTCGGCCCTCGGTTGGGTCCGGTTCACATCCCCCGCCACCAGCTGGAGGGTGGCATTGGGATAGGCGGCGCCGCTCTGATTGGTGAGGGTCACCCAGCCGCTGAGGTCGAGGGTCTTCTCGTCCGGTGCCAGGTTGGCCACGTAGTCCGCGCGCCAGGACAGGCCGCCCGTGAGGTAGCTCAGCTCCAGCTTCTGCTCCCGGTCGGCCCCGCTGTTGAGGCTGATCACCAGGGTGGGCCGGGCCCGCAGGTTGCCGGGCACCTTGGGGAAGATGAGGCGGCCGGGGATGCTGGTCTCGATGCGGTCTGCGAACTGGAGCACCGTGCCGTTGTTGGTGGCCAGCACCGTGGCCTCCTCGCGGACCTCCTTCGCCCCCGCGCCGGATTCGTTGGGCACGCTGCGCACCACGGTCACCTTCTCGCCCACATACTTCTCCAGCAGCTTCTGGGGCGTGAGCAGGTCGAAGTCGAAGTTCTGCTCCGCCACCCAGAAGTCCTTCGGGTGAGTGAGGTTCCGCAGCAAGGCCGTCTCGGGCCGGATCTGGGCCGACACTTCCTGGAAGGCCAGGCGGGACTCCCCTTTCGGCAGCCGCACCTCCCGGGTGTCCTTCACCAGGGCCAGGTTGTCGTTGTAGATCGTGACCGCCAGGGCCTTCTGGTCCTTCAGCGTGGTGACGGATTCCTGGGCGACCAGAAGCGAGGGCAGGGCGGCGAGGAGCAGGGTGGGGCGCATGGAACCTCCGGGGCGTGGGCGAGTACCCGGTACAGGGTCATGCCGGGATCGGGGACATCCTTTCACGAAAAGAAAGGAAATGAAGTACGCGGAGGGAAGCGGAGGAACTGAGGAGAGCGGAAAAGGAAAGCCTTATCTGGATGTTTTCCTCCGCTTTCCTCCGCCTCACTGCTCTCCTCCGCTTATTCCCCTTCCGTAACCCATCAGATCTGCCCGGCCCCCGCCAGCTCCTGGATGCGCGCCAGGCCGCTGTCCAGCTGGCCCTGGAGCAGTTTCTCGGCACCCATCATGGCCATCATCATGGGGATGTCGGCTTCATCCACCAGGCGCAGGGTGCAGCCCTCGCCGGCGGGAGCGATCTCGAAGCGCAGCTCGTGGTCGAACATCTTCCGGGCGCCGGGCACCAGCACCACCCGCTGGCCGGGCACGCGCTCCTTCACCACCAGCTCCTGGGGCATCTTCATGCCCATGACCTCGATGACGTAGCTGTGCTTGTCGGCGTCGCCCTGGAAGGCCATGGCGGCCGGCTCGAGGAAGGCCCGGTGCTTCGAGAGGTCCGAGAGGAAGGCATACAGCGCGTCGGCGGAGACGGGCAGCGAGGCCGTGGCGGTCTTGATGGTGGTCATGGAGGCTCCGGGGACGAAGGATCCATCGAACCACGAAGCGAGCGGGGCCGCGAGGCCCTACCTCCGGACAGGGTGGCTCACCGGGCGTACACCCGCTCGCCGAAGAACGCCGTGCCGATGCGGATCTGGTCCGTACCGGCGGCGATGGCTTCTTCGAGGTCATCGCTCATGCCCATGCTGAGCCGCAGGGGCTGGCCGAGCGTCTGCTGGAGGCGCTCGCGGAGATCGGCCATCTGGCGGAAGGCGGCTTCCAGGCCGGGGGGCGGGATGGCCATGAGGCCTCGCAAGGGCAGGCGGGCATCGCCGCCCAGGCTTTCGATCAGGGCAGGCAGATCGGCCTCGGTGCATCCGCCCAGCTTGGTGGCTTCATCCCAGAGATCCACCTGGATCCAGACGGGACAGCTCACTTCCTGCTCCTGCGCCAGCCGACGCAGGCGTTCCGCCAGGTCCGGACGGTCCAGGCTCTGGATTTCCGCAAAGTGCTGGAGGGCTGGCTTGGCCTTGTTGCGCTGCAGGGGCCCCAGGAGCACGAAGGCCAGATCCGGGGCGGCAATGGCCTTGTCGGCACCTTCCTGGACGTAGTTTTCGCCGAAGCGCGTGAAACCCAGGACAGCTGCCTCCCGGATCAACGCCAGGGGCTGTTTCTTCGATACTGGCAGCAGCTCGATGCTTTCCGGATCGCGGTTCGCGGCCTCACAGGCGCGGGTGATGCGGGTCCGCAGGCCCTCGATGCGATCGGCCAGGTTCACGGCAGGAAGAGAATCCGCTGGCAGGATTCACAGGCCACGGCACCCTTGGCTTCTTTCAACTGGAAGAGGAAGGGGCCTCGCAGCTTCACGTGGCATCCCGAGCAGGCGCCGTTCTCCACGGCTACCACCACACGTCCCTGCCGAGCGGCGGCGAGGCGATGGAAATGCGTCACCTCAGGTACGGCCAGCTTGGCCTCCAGGGCGGCCTGCTTGGCCTTGAGCTGCTTGCGTCCCTCGACCTGGTTGGCATGTTCCCCCAGGAAGACGGCATGGAGTTCATCGAACTGGGCCTTGAGCGTGAGGCGCTCGGCCTCAAGCGTCGCCAGGGCCTGCTCAAGGGCCAGGGCCTCGGTTTCCAGCGCCTTCAGAGGCCGGGCGATCTGAGCCCGCATGCGCTCCTTCTCATCCAGTTCGCGGATGGCGGAGGTGTACTGGACCTTCTGGCTGGTGGTCTTCACCGCGGCGCGGGCGCGGTCTTCGTCCTTCAGGGCCTGGGTCAGCTCCTTGGACTTGATCTGGATATAGTTCCGGGCAGTGTCCAGTGCCCTGGTCTTTTCTGCCGTCTGTTTCTCGATGGCCTTGAGCCGACTTTCCATGACCGCCAGATCCGGGGGCAGGGCCGACAGGTCGCGCTCGATGGTCCGAAGGTAGTCCAGTGTGGCTTGCAGGTCGCGCAGGATGGCAAGGTGTTCCATGCCATAAGGCTACACCCACCCGAGGCCCGCATCTGGAATTTGGATATCTGACATTCTTGAGAAGAAAATATGAATCATTTGCACTAAAATTTGCAGAGACTTTGAAAAATCCTGCTTGACCAAGAGAAGGGCGGATGACAAACTTGGCACTCGCTGTGGCTGAGTGCTAACAGCTCCATCTGTCCCATTTCTCTATCTTTCCAAGGAGGTCCCATGGCCATCAAGCCTCTGTCCGACCGTGTCGTGCTGAAGCGCGTCGACGCAGCCGAAACCGTCAAGGGCGGCATCATCATCCCCGACACCGCCAAGGAGAAGCCCATGGAGGCTGAAGTGGTGGCCGTCGGTGAGGGCAAGATCAACGAGAACGGCACCCGCAATCCCATGTCTGTGAAGGCCGGCCAGAAGGTGCTGATCGGCAAGTACAGCGGCACGGAAGTGCGGATCGACGACGTGGACCACGTCATCGTGCGCGAAGACGAAATCCTCGCCATCGTCAGCTAACGACTCAGAGACCAAGGAGACATACATGGCCAAGTCCATCATTTATGCCGAAGATGCCCGCCAGGCGATCCTGCGCGGCGTGAACAAGCTCGCCGACGCGGTGCAGGTCACCCTCGGCCCCAAAGGCCGCAACGTCCTCATCGAGAAGAAGTTCGGTTCCCCGCTCATGACCAAGGACGGCGTCACCGTCGCCAAGGAGATCGAGCTCAAGGACAAGCACGAGAACATGGGCGCCCAGTTGGTGCGTGAGGTCGCCTCCAAGACCTCCGACATCGCCGGGGACGGCACCACCACCGCCACGGTCCTGGCCCGCGCCATCTATCGTGAGGGCATCAAGGCCGTCGTGAGCGGCGCCAACACCATGGAGATCAAGAAGGGCATCGACCTCGCGGTCGAGACCGTCGTGAAGGCCATCGACGAGATCAAGAAGCCTGTCGAGGGCAACGCCATCGCCCAGGTCGGCACCATCTCTGCCAACGGCGACGAGGAGATCGGCAAGATCATCGCGGAAGCCATGGCCAAGGTCGGCAAGGATGGCGTCATCACGGTGGAAGAGGCCAAGGGCCGCGACACCGAGCTGACCGTGGTCGAGGGCATGCAGTTCGACCGTGGCTACCTCAGCCCCTACTTCGTGACCAACCCCGATCAGATGAAGGTCGAGTTGGAGAATCCCTACATTCTCGCTTACGAGAAGAAGGTCTCCAACATGCGCGACCTCCTGCCCCTGCTGGAGCAGGTCGTCAACAGCCGCCGCCCCCTGCTGATCATCGCCGAGGACGTGGACGGCGAAGCGCTGGCCACCCTGGTGGTGAACAAGATCCGCGGCACCCTGAACGTGGCCGCCGTGAAGGCCCCCGGCTTCGGCGACCGTCGCAAAGCCATGCTCGAGGACATCGCCACCCTGACCGGCGGCAAGGCCATCAGCGAGGATCTGGGCCTCAAGCTCGAGAACCTCACGCTGGCTGACCTTGGCAGCGCCAAGAAGATCGTCATCGACAAGGAGAACACCACCATCGTCGAGGGCGCCGGCGCCACCGAGGCGATCCAGGGCCGCGTAAAGCAGATCCGCGCCCAGGTGGAGACCTCCACCAGCGACTACGACAAGGAGAAGCTGCAGGAGCGTCTGGCCAAGCTCGTGGGTGGCGTCGCCGTCATCAAGGTGGGCGCGGCCTCTGAAACCGAGATGAAGGAGAAGAAGGCCCGTGTGGAAGACGCCATGCATGCCACCAAGGCCGCCGTCGAGGACGGCATCGTGGCTGGCGGCGGCGTCGCGCTGCTCCGCAGCCTGACCAAGCTCGCCGAGCTGAAGGTCACCGGCGACCAGGCCACCGGCGTGGACATCGTCCGCAAGTCCCTGGAGGAGCCCCTCCGCCAAATCGCCAACAATGCTGGTGTCGAGGGTTCCGTGGTCGTGAACACCGTCCGCGAGAGCAAGGGCAACCACGGCTACAACGCGGCCACCAACGAGTACGGCGACATGGTGAAGTTCGGTGTGGTCGATCCCGCCAAGGTGACCAAGTCCGCCCTGCGCAACGCTGCGTCCGTGGCCGCGATGATGCTGACCACCGAAGCCATCATCACCGAGCTCCCCGAGCCCAAGTCCGCGGCTCCCGCGGGCCCCGGCATGGGCGGCATGGAAGACATGTACTAATCAGCCGCGACTTGCGGTTCATGGAAAGGCCCCGCGGTTGCGGGGCCTTTTTTCTGGTGCAACTGGGGGAGAGTTTGGGGGGCCCTCACGGGTGTGATTCGCTCCCTCTGGGGCCCCGCTTCGCAGGCTCCGCTGGAGCCTGCTTCGCGACCCACATGGTCGCGACATGGTGAGTTTGGCGTGGTTGATCCCGCCAAGGTGACCAAGTCCGCCCTGCGAAGGATGCCGTGTGCACCTTCGGCGCCGGTGCCTCCGTGGCCGCGATGATGCTGACCACCGAAGCCATCATCACCGAGCTCCCCGAGCCCAAGTCCGCGGCCCCCGCGGGCCCCGGCATGGGCGGCATGGAAGACATGTCTTAAGAGCTCTCAGCTGACCGCTTTAAGGTCCAAAGAAACGCCTCGCCTTCGCGGGGCGTTTCTTATGGGTCGGGCCACCTGGGCGCCTCGCGAAAAGGGGACTTGGAGATCCAGTAAACACCCTCACGAAGTGATAAAAAAATACCCGCACGGGGGTTGAGGTCTAGAGAAAAAAACCTACCCGGGCCCGGCAGGACAACCCAGTGCAAGGACAGGCCTAACCCGCGTTGTTTCTGGGAAGTGTCTCGTACAAACGAGGCCTTTTTCTTATATACGACAACATAGTCATTTTTAATTCACACCAATGGGTTGACTATGGAATCAGCCGGGCGGATGCTTCCTGTCGAACCCCCGGGAATACCTCCCAGGGACCTTGAAAAGGCAGGGGAACCCATGGGCATGGGCCTTCTCTTCGACGCCACGCGCTGCATTGGTTGCGGCGCCTGTAGCTCCGCATGCAAGGAGCAGAACAAGCTACCCGGCAAGGTAGAGGAGGTGTTGACGGCCTACACCTGGACGACAGTCCAGGAGAAGGAGGGCCTCAACGTGCGCCGGCTCTGCATGCACTGCGAGGTGCCCACCTGCGCCTCCGTCTGTCCCGTCGGCGCCCTGACCAAGACCCCGGAGGGCCCCGTGGTCTACGATGCCGAGCGGTGCATGGGCTGCCGGTATTGCATGATGGCCTGCCCCTTCGAGATCCCGAAATACCAATGGGATCGGCCTGTCCCCGTGGTCGGCAAGTGCATCCTGTGCGCCGGTCGCCTCAAGGAAGGCAAGCCCACCGCCTGCGCCGAGGCCTGCCCGGCGGAGGCCACCATCTTCGGGAAGAAGGAGGACCTGATCTGGGAGGCCCGGACTCGCATCCGCCAGAAGCCGGGTGCCTATGTGGACCACATCTATGGGCTCACCGAGGCTGGTGGCACTTCGGTCCTGATGATCTCCAACGTGTCCTTCGACAAGCTGGGCTTGAAGACCAATCTGCCGGGAGAACCGCCGGCCATGAAGACCTGGCAGGTGCTGTCCAACATCCCCGACTTTGTCGCGGTATGGGCTGTCTTCCTCTACGGAGTCCACTGGATCACCGCGCGGAGAGAGGTTGTGGCCAAGGCCGGAACCAATGGCAATGGCGGCCATGGACAAGGTAATGGACGGGAGGACCGGTCATGAATACCCTCGCCACGCTCGCACCCCGCCGGTTCCGTCCCGGCTTCTGGACTGGGGTTTTCGTCATCCTTTTCTTGGCCTTCTGTGCCGTGACCATCATTCGCTACACCAAGGGGCTGGGCGCGGTCACCAATCTCAGCGACCAGTTCCCTTGGGGGCTCTGGATCGGCTTCGACCTGCTCTGCGGTGTGGGCCTGGCGGCCGGCGCCTTCACCCTCACCGCCGTGGTGCACCTCTTCAACCTCAAGCGTTTCGAGCCCATCGTGCGTCCCACGATCCTCACCGGGTTCCTGGGCTATGCCTTCGTGATCGTGGCGCTGCTGCTGGATCTGGGCCAGCCCTGGCGCATCTGGCACGCCATCGTCTACTGGAATACCCATTCTGTCATGTTCGAGGTGGCCTGGTGCGTGATGCTCTACACCACGGTGCTGGCAGTGGAGTTTGCACCGGTGGTGCTGGAGCGGTTCGGCTTCCACGCGCCAGCTCGGCTCATCCACCAGCTCATCACGCCCCTGGTGATCCTCGGTGTGATCCTCTCGACCCTCCACCAGTCCTCGCTGGGCTCGCTCTACCTCATCGTCCCCAGCAAGCTCCACCCGCTCTGGTACTCACCGATGCTGCCGCTGCACTTCTACATTTCCGCCATCGGGGCGGGCATCGGCATGATCATCCTGGAGTCGTATCTCAGCAAGCGTGCCTTCCACCACCACCTGGAGATGGACCTGCTGGAGCCCTTGGCCCGCGGCATGGTGGTGGCCCTCGGCATCTACGGCCTCATGCGCCTGCAGGGGATCGCCCGCAACCACGCCTTCGGGACGATTACCAACCTCAGCTATGAGGGCCGGATGTTCCTCATCGAGTTCACGCTCGGTGTCGTGCTGCCGGTGATCCTGATGTCTTTCCGCCGCCTGCGCACCAACCAGGACTGGCTGGTGGGCGGCGCCTTCCTGGCTGTGCTCGGCTTCGTCATGAACCGGCTGAATGTCAGCATCACCGGCATGGAAGCGGCCTCCGGCACCCGCTACCTCCCCTCCGCCATGGAGATCATCGTCTCGCTGGGCTTGGTGGGCACAGGCATGGCGGTCTTCGCCTTCGCGGTGCGGAACTTCTCCATCTTCCCAGAAGGCCCCGTGGCCGGTCGCCCCAAGGAACCAGCAGTAGGAGCCTAAGCCATGCGGACCCGCATCGGCACCCGTCTGATCCTCGGCGCTGGCCTCGCCACCGCGTTGGTGATCGGCGGCATGGCGGTGGTGATCCTCCGATCGCACACGGCCCAGCTCCTGGCGGAGCGCACCCGCAGTGCCGACCAGCTGAGCGAGACGATCAAGAGCGCCACCCATTACGACATGCTTGAGAATCGCCGCGAGAACCTGCACCGGCAGATCCGTGCCGTGGGAGGGCTCGCGGGGGAGGGCATCCAGAAGGTCCGGGTCTTCAACAAGGAGGGACGCATCATGTTCTCCTCCGCCGAGGAGGAGATCGGGACCAGCCTCGATATCCGGGGGGAGGCCTGCTACGTCTGCCACGCGGAGGGCCGGCCCCTCGAACGGCTGGGCATCCAGGCCCGGGCACGGACGTTCCGCGCTCCGGACGGCACCCGGTTGCTGGGGCTCATCAATCCCATTCCCAACGACCCGTCCTGCTCCACCGCCGGCTGCCACGCGCACAACGCGAAACAGAGCCTTCTGGGCGTGCTGGATGTGAACGTCTCCCTCGCCGAGGTGGACCGAGAAATCGCCCATAGCCGGATACTGATCACTGCCTCCGCTGTCCTGGCCATCCTGGCAGGCAGCTTGATCCTCTGGTGGCTCAACCGGCAGCTGGTGGTCCGGCCGGTTGCGGCCCTGGTGGCCGGCACCCGGCGGGTGGGGGAAGGGGATCTCGGCACCACCATCCCCGTCAGTGGCAATCATGAATTGGGCGAGCTGGCCGGAGCCTTCAACGCCATGACCCATCGCCTGGCGGAAACGCAGCGCCAGCTGGCCCAGGCGGACAAGCTGGCCTCGGTGGGCCGCCTGGCGGCAGGGGTCGCCCACGAGATCAATAATCCACTGACGGGCGTGCTCAGCTATGCCTCCCTGCTCCGCAAGCGGCTGGATGGAGATGTGTCGGCCTGCGACGACCTGGATGTGATCGTCCGGGAGACGGTGCGCTGCCGGGGGATCATCCGAGGGCTCCTTGATTTCGCCAGGCCCACGCCACCCGCCCGCAAGCCCATGGACCTGAACGAGGTGGTGCGACGGGCCGTATCGGTCGTGATGACCCAGCTGTCCCTCAACCAGGTGGACCTTTCGTTGGACCTGGCAACCGAGCTGCCCGTGGTTCTGGCGGACGCCAATCAGATCCAGCAGGTGGCGGTGAACTTGCTGCTCAACGCCGGGGACGCCATCGGCGACGGAGGCGGCACCATCCGCGTCACGACGCGCCTTGGCGCAGAGGGCACCGTGGAGCTCCTGGTCCATGACAACGGGCGGGGCATACCGCCGGAAGACCTGCCGCGCATCTTCGAGCCCTTCTACACCACCAAGGGCAATCACGGCACCGGCCTGGGCCTCGCGGTCAGCTGGGGCATCGTGGAAGCCCACGGCGGGGCCCTCGAGGTCCGCAGCGATCCCGGGCAGGGCACCTGCTTCACCCTTCGCATTCCCACGTCCGCCGGCGGCGGCCAGATCGTCATTCCCACCACCACCTAGGAGGTTTTCCATGACCGCCCTATTGATCATCTTCATGTTCGTCGCTTTTGTGGGCATCGACTTTTTGGTGCGCACGAGCCTTCGCCGAATGCGGGAGAAGAAGGAGCGGCAAGCTCGCGAGGCCGTGCTGAACACTGCCATCCACCTCGACTTCACCTACGAGGCCAAGAGCCTCAAACGCGTGGAGGTGCCCAATCCCAAGGCTCGCATTCTGGCCGTCGATGACGAGTCGGTGGTGCTCGATTCCTTCCGCCGCATCCTGGTGCTGGAAGGCTTCAGCGTCGATACCGTCGAGCACGGTCCCGAGGCCCTGGGGCTGATCCAGCGGCACGATTACGACTTCCTCTTCACCGATCTCAAGATGCCGGATATGGATGGCGTCGAAGTGGTGAAGGCGGCGAAGCACCTACGGCCGGACGTGGACGTGGTGGTGATCACGGGTTACGGCAGCATCGAGACGGCCGTGGAGACCCTCCAGCACGGCGCCTGCGAATACATCCAGAAGCCGTTCACCGCCGACGAACTGGCGGACTTCGCGAAGAAGCTGCTCATCAAGCGTGAGGCCCGCATCGAGGCCCAGCGGCGACCCAACGTGCGCGTGGTGGCTCCGGAGATGGCCGAGGTGGTCTCTGCGAGCGAGTTCTGCGTGCCCGGCGGCGCCTTCCTGTCCCCAGGCCACGCCTGGGTGCGGATCGAGCCGGAAGGCCTGGTTCGCGTGGGCATCGATGATTTCGTGCGGAAGGCGCTTGGCACCGTGAAGGCCGTGGTGCTGCCGGAACGCGGGAAGACCTTCCGGCAAGGCGAGACCCTGTTCACGCTGAAGGGGCCCGAGGGGCTCGTGCACGTCGCCGCGCCGCTCAGCGGCCGCATCGAGCACGACAACGCCGGTCTGCTTACGGAACCGGCCGAACTGATGCACAGCCCCTATGATCGCGGCTGGGTCTGCCTCATGACGCCGAGCGATCTGGCCGGTGAGCTGCCGGCCCTGAAGATCGGTCAGCCCGTCATCGACTGGTACCAGGATGAGATCACCCGGCTGCGGAATCCCGATTCACCCCAGGTGACCGGGGCTGGTGCCCTTGACTGGTCCATTTTCGAGCGGCAGTTCCTGGGCCAGAGCGAGCACGCCAAGGTCTGATGGCCGGAAAGCCCTGGAGAGCTTCGAAGCCTAGGCTTCGAAGCTCTCTTTCGCGTGGTAGCTGGACCGCACCAGGGGCGCGGATTCCACGCGCTGAAAGCCCATCTCGATCCCCTTCCGCCGGTACAGGTCGAACTCGGTCGGCTCCACGAAACGCTCAAGGGGCAGGTGCAGTTCCGAGGGCGGAAGGTATTGCCCGATGGTGGCGATATCCACGCGGGAGGCACGCCAGTCGGACATGAGCGCCAGCACCTGGTCCGGGGTCTCCCCCAGACCCACCATGATCCCGCTCTTCACGCGCATGGCCGGGGCGTGGGCGTCGCGCCACTCCGCCGTCCGGCGCAGTACCGCGAGGCTCTGGAGGTAGTCGGCATCGGGCCGCACCCGCCGGTAGAGGTGGGGCACCGTCTCGACATTGTGGTTCAGCACGTCGGGTCGGGCCTCCAGCACCGTGAGCAGCGCGGCTTCGCTGCCGCGGAAATCGGGGATGAGCACCTCCACGCCGCAGTGAGGCGACAGGGTGCGGATCCACTGGATGGTGGCGGCGAAGTGCGTGGAGCCCCCGTCCGGCAGGTCGTCCCGGTTCACGGAGGTGACCACGGCGAACTTCAGGCCCAGCCGGGCCACGGCTTCCGCCACACGCTGGGGCTCACCCGGATCCAGCTCGCCGGGGCGCCCTTTGCCCACATTGCAGAAGCCGCAGTGCCGGGTGCAGACGTCGCCCATGAGCATGAAGGTGGCCGTGCGATGCACGCCCCAGCACTCGTGCAGGTTGGGGCAGCGGGCTTCCTCGCAGACCGTCACCAGCCGCTGCTCGCGGATGAGGCTTTCAACTTCCGCCACCACCTCCGGCGCCGGCACGCGGATCTTCAGCCAATCGGGACGGGGACCGGGGAGGACGGGGGGGCGGGCCATAGCCCTCCATTGTGGAGGGATTAGCCACGGATAAACATGGATGAACACAGATGGGTTTGGCCGGGCATAGGGCATCTTTATTTTAATCAGTGTTTATCCGTGTTCATTCATGGCAGATCCTGCTTCGTCCCGCAGGTTGAGGCCGCCTCGTCCCGGGTAGAATGAACGCATGTCCGACACCCCCCAGGAAATCCCCGAATCGGTAGCTGAGGTTTCGCCTGCGCCAGAGGCCCCGAAAACCTTCGAGGCGCCCAAGGGCTTCGAAACAAAGTTCCGGGGGTTGGCCCTGCACTTGTCCGCTTTCGACGGTCCCCTGGATCTCCTGCTGCACCTCATCCATGAACAGAAGCTGGACCTCCTGAACCTGCCCATGGCGGATGTCACGCGGCAGTACATGGACTACCTCGCGCTCATGGAGGAGCTGAACCTGGAGATCGCGGCGGAGTTCGTGGCCATGGCCGCCCAGCTGTTGCAGATCAAGTCGCGGCTCATGCTGCCTCGCCCGCCCCAGGAGACCGGCGAGGAGGATCCCCGCGAGGCGCTGGTGCAGCGGCTGCTGGACTATCAGCAGGTGAAGGCCGCGGCCATGGTTCTATCGGATCGCGAATCCGACTGGCAGAAGATCGCCTTCGCGCCGGGCCTGGATCTGGAGGACCACAAGCGCGTGGAGGAGGAGCCCATCCGCGCCACCCTCTTCGATCTTCTGGGCGCCTACCGGGAGGCCCTGAAGCGCCTGCTGCCGCCGCCCCCCGTGGAGGTGCGAACCCAGCCCAAGACGCTGGAGCAGCGGGTGGTGGAAGTGCTGCGCGACTTGCAGGATGGCTTGTGGAAGCCTTTCCAGGGCCTGCTGGGACAGGCCCGCAGCCGGGAGGAACTGGTGCTCACTTTCCTCGCGCTGCTTGAATTGGTCCGTACGGGTCGCATCGCCTTGGTCCAGGGTGAGACCTTCGGGGAGATCCGCGTCAAGGCCGCCGAGGCCGCGTGAACGACGCGCCGATTTCGCTGCGCAGCGCCTGCCACCTGGCTCGGCTGGTGGGCTTGGCCCTTTGCATCGGCACGCCGGTGCTCATCGGCGGCCTGATTCTCGCCGGCCTGGTGCCCCCGGGGGAGCAACTGCCCGAGGGCACCTATCTCCAGCTTGGTCACGTCTTCACGGGTCTGGTCTTCCTGTCGGCCGCCTGGGTGCTTTGGCGCCGCGGAACCATGTTGAAGGCCTTCCATCAAGTCTCCGAGCCTCGCCGGGCCGGCGTGGTGCTGCGGGAGACCCTGCTCTACGCAGCGCTGTTCGAGCTGAGCAGTATTTACGGTTTGGTCTACTGGGTCCTGGTGGGAAAGCATTCTGCGCGCCATGCGTTCGGCTTCATCATTCTCTCTCCGCTCCTGTTCCTGGTTCTCGCGCCCCGGCTCGGGCACTGGAGGAAGGCCTTGGAACCAGCCCCTGGGGAGGCCTGATGAGGCAGCGGACGTTATCCTGTGGATTGTTGTTCTAGATCCCAGGGGGACCCATGCGCGAAGGTGAGACCCGACCAGGCCAGGAAGGTTCCCCGGATCAAACTCAGAAGCTGGTTCTGCCCATGACCTCGGATCCTGTCCAGCGGACTCAGAAGATCTCCATCCAGGCCGGAACCTCCGGGCAGACCCAAGCCTCCGAGGCCCAGGAGGGTGCCTCCCGGCCGTGGACCTGGAAACTGCTCCTGGGCTTCGGAGGCATTCTCGTGCTGGGGGGAGCGGTCTTCCTGCTGTCCTCGCGGGGCCCGGAGGCCCGGGTGCCCAAACCTCAGGGTGAGGCCTCCAAGGTGGGGACGCCTGATGCAATCCGGGCCTACCTGGACCAGGCTCAAACGGGGGATGTCCACGCCATGCGGATGCTCGGCGTGATGTACTACTACGGCCTCAATGTGCCGCAGGACCGCGAGGAGGGCCTCCGTTGGTACCGACAGGCGGCGGAGAAAGGCAGCGACGCGGCCCGCGAGGATCTTGCCAGGCTCCAGGTGGGCGCCGCGAAGTAGGCATCAGAAGGTGACCACCACCTGCAGGCTGCCACCCCAGAAGTGGTAGGTCGAGGCCTTCTCGCCCCAGGTGGCTTCCGCCTTCAAGGCCAGGGATGGGTTCAGCGGCCAGTGCCCCGTGAGGCTGGCGAGGCGTTCCTGGGGACGGGAGCCGAGAAGGGAGGTCGCGATGCTGGTCGTGCTGCCCATCATGGATGAGCCGGCGCCGCCATAACCGAATCGGCCCCCATAGCCGCTGCCCCCCGTGGCCATGGCCGTGGTCGTGGAGGCGAGGCCCCCCCCGGAAGCGGTGCTCTCGATGATGCCCCGCCCCCAGGCCAGCCGGAGGTTGTGCCACGTGGCGAAGTCGTTGCCTCCGAACCTGAGGTTCAGGATGCAGCCGTTATCAGAATCCCCGTAGGGTTCGTACTGGAGCCGCTGGTACCAGGCAGAGGCGCTCCAGGACCGGCCCTGATAGCCAGGGCCAGCCTGGAGCAGCCGGACTTCCTGGTTCCCGTCGAAGCGGCTGAGCGCCCCTCCCAGATCCACCTTCCATCCGCGGGTGACGTCCAGGTGCAGATCCACTTCCACCCGGCCTCTCGGCAGGATGTCCGTGTTGGTGCCACCGCTGACGCCCAGGTAGATCGAAGAGGCCTTGCCGATGAGCAGGTAATTGCCCACGGAGAAAAGCGTGCCCTTGCCCTCGGGCCGATCGAATCCCACTGCGGCGAGCTGCCAGGGCCCGCCACGGGTGGGATAGATGGTGCCCTCAAGCGTCCAGCCTTTCCATCGGCCGTAGCCATCCGAGAACGCCTGGTCGTAGCCTCCGATGGCCACGCGCGTGAGGGTGGAGGGCTGGGGAAGGTCGAAGTCGAACGGATCCTCCTGAGCGGACAGCCCCAGGCAGGCCAGCAGGAGCATCGCGGAGCGCTTCGGCATCGGAACTCCAGGTCTGTGGATCAGGTTCGACAAGGGTGGGGCCGTTCAGCGGCCCCGGCCACCCTTACCGGCCATTCGCCCGAACCTCTGGCCCGTGCCCGGCGTCTGGCCGCAACTGCCATCGCGCTTGCGGAGCTGGTCCCGAGTTCTCGCCTGATCGCGGGTTCGGACCTGGTCCTGATCGCGGGTCTGGGTCTGGGCCTGCTCCCGGGCCTGGGTTCGTGTCTGGTCTTTCTGGGGGGTCTGTGCTGAGAGGGCGAGGGCCGCGCCAAGCGCCGCGGCCAGGCAGATCAGGGTCTTCATGAGTGCCTCCAGGTGGAGGTGCGGAAGGTGCCGCACATCTGGAGAGAGGGGTAGCCAGCACCGTTGGTTGAAGGGAATCCAATTGACGTCAGGGTCGATGGAATCAGCCGCTTCCTTGCGCGCTCCCTTGTGATTGATCGCGTTTCCAGGCCTCGATGCGCCCTGTGGCGGCTGGGCCAACCGTCTGCGCCAAATCGGCCTCGCTGGCCTCCCGCACCCGGGTGGCGCTGCCGAAGGCCTGGAGCAGCTTCTTCGCGGTGGCGGGGCCGATGCCGGGGATCTGCGTGAGCTCGGTCTGCAGCGTGCGCTTGGCCCGCAGGGCGCGGTGATAGGTGATGGCGAAGCGGTGGGCCTCGTCCCGGATGCGCTGGAGCAGCTGCAGCACAGGGGAGGACTTCGGGATGCGCAGCGGCTCGCTGGAGCCGGGCCGGAAGACCAGCTCCTCCTTCTTCGCCAGGCTGCCCAGCTCCAGCTGGTCGATGCCCAGGTCCTTCAAGGCGGCCTCTGCCGCGTGCAGCTGGCCGAGGCCGCCGTCGATCAGCACGAGATCCGGGAACTCCTGCTTTTCATCCCGCAGGCGCCGGTAGCGGCGCGTCACCGCCTCGAACATGTTGGCGAAGTCGTCGTTCTGCTCGTTGGTCATCTTGAAGCGGCGATACCTGGCCTTGTCGGGGACGCCGTCGCTGAACACCACACAGCTGGCCACGACTTCGCGGCCCTGGCCATGGCTGATGTCGAAGCATTCGAGGCGCCGGGGCAGGTGGCTCAGGCCGAGGAAAGCCTGCAGGCCCTCCAGCACCGCCTCGTTCAATCGCGCCGGCTCGAACTTGCGCTCCAGGGCCAGCCGCGCATTCTCCTGAGCCATGGCCAGCAGGTCCACCTTCTCGCCCTTCTTCGGCACCTGGATCTGGGGCCGGGACCCGCGCATGCCACCCAGCCAGTCCCTCAGGAGTTCCACATCCTCCGGCTCGATCTCGGTCAGGATGCGGCCGGGCACGGGATCCGCGCTATAGACCCGCTGGAGCACTTCCGCCAGCACGGCGCCGTCGAAGACTTCCACATCTTCCAGCACGTACTCCTGGCGCCCCATCATGCGGCCATCCCGCAGCATCAGGCGATGGACGCAGGCCCGGCCGTCCAGCACGGCGCTGCCGTAGACATCCATGTCCTCCAGGTTCGGACCGGCGGCCTTCTGTCGCGTGAACCAAGCGTCTACCTGCTGGAGGGCGTCCCGGTGCTGGGCGGCCTGCTCGAAGGCGGCGGCTTCGGCGGCCTTCCACATGGCCGCCTCCAGCCGCGCCTTCAGCTCGTCGCGCTTGCCCTCCAGGAACAGGCGGGCCTCCTTCGCCTGCTCCCGATAGGCTTCCTTGCCCACGGCGGCGATGCAGGGCGCCGTGCATCGGTGGAGCTGGTATTTCAGGCAGGCACGGCCGCGCTTGCCATCGATCTCGATGTCGCAGTCGCGGATCTGGAAGAAGCGATAGACCAGCTCCGCGGTGCGATAGGCGGTGCTGGCGGGAAAGAATGGCCCGTAGTAGAGGCTGCCATCCTTGCGGACCTTGCGTGTGACGAAGACCTTCGGGAAGGCCTCCTTCCAGGTCAGCTTCACGTAGGGGTAGCTCTTGTCGTCCCGCAGCAGGATGTTGAAGGGTGGCAGGTGCTCGTTGATGAGGTTGTTCTCCAACACCAGGGCCTCGAGTTCCGTCTCGCAGACGATGAACTCCAGGTCCCAGATGCGGGCCACCAGCCGCCGGGTCTTGGCGTCCAGGTGCTTGTTCTGGAAGTAGGACTTCACCCGGTTCCGCAGCACCTTGGCCTTGCCGATGTAAAGCAGGTTCCCCTTCTGGTCGCGATAGAGGTAGCAGCCGGGGCGGAGCGGAAGGTCCGAGAGCTTCCGCTGCAGGGCAGGGGACTTGTCGGCATTGTTCCGGATAGTGGCCACGACTCAGTGTAGCTGTCAGCTATCGTTCGGGTGGGGTTCGGGGACAATGGGGGGATGCTGAACCTCGAAACCTTCCCCGTGGGCCCGCTGGGCTGCAACTGCTCACTGCTGTGGGAGCCCGCCACGGGCCTGGGTGTGGTGGTGGATCCGGGTGGCGATGGCGCGAAGATCCGCAAGCGCGTGGAGGCCATGGGTTTCAAAGTGACAGCCCTGTTGCACACCCACGCCCACTTCGACCATGTGGGCGCCACGAAGGAATTGCAGGACCTTTGGCAGTGCCCGGCCCATCTGCACGAGGATGACGACTTTCTCATCGCCGCCCTGGCCCAGCAGACCTCGGCCTTCGGGATGCCCACCATTCCTCAGCCGGACATGACCGCCCTGCATGCGGGGGACCGCCATCAGGACCTCACGACCCTGCATACGCCGGGCCACACCCCGGGCTCTTGCTGCTTCCACGGCGCGTTCGAGAAGGGCGAGGTGCTGCTGGCGGGGGACACGCTCTTCCGTGGTGGCGTGGGCCGTACCGATCTCTGGGGCGGCAACTGGGAAGCGCTGGAACAGAGCATCCGCCGGGAACTCTACGTGCTGGACGACGCCACCCTGGTCATCCCCGGACATGGCCCCGCCACGATCCTCGGTGAGGAAGCGGCGCACAACCCGTTCGTGAAACGGTAGGTCAGCGACCGAAGCGGAAGACGGCACTCACCGACAGCCAGGTGAGGGCATCCATGCCCAGGCCATCACTCCCGTTCTTTTCCACCGAGACGCTGTTCAGGTGGCCTTCGAGGCTGAAGAGGCGGTTGAAGGTGTAGCCGCCGCCGACGCGGAGGCCCATGCGTCCAGACTGGTTCGCTTCCACATCCGGGTAGCCCGCAAGTTCGTAGGTGGCCTTCACTTTATTTACGTTCAGCCCCGCGAAGAAATATCCGCCATGGGAGGGAGAAGTCATGTTGAACAGGTAGTCGGCCCCAAGCTGAGCCACGCTGAAGGTGTTCTGTTGGGTATTGCCGAAGAGGGTCTGTTCCTTGCTCGCGAAGCCGTTCGCGTTGAGGATGAGCCGCAGCTGGTGGTTCTGCGTGAAATTGAAATCGAGGTGGCCACCGAAATGCACGCCCAGGCCGTCGTTGGCACCCAGGTAATCGCCGTAGGGCGTCTTCTTGTCGGCGAAGTCACCGATGGGGAAGTTCAGGCCTGCCTGCAGCCCGGCGTTGAGGGTGGTCGACTGGGCCAGGAGGCTTGAGCCCGCGAGAAGAAGGGGAAGTGCCAGGGATCGCATGGTTCCTCCGCGAAGAAAGCGCCGCAAGAATAGCAGATCTACGGGTTGCTTTTTACTGGTCTCCCGGATGACTGATGGCATGATGGGTCAACCCTTCGGAGACCCTCCATGGACACCCTGCTCGCCTCATCCTTCGGCTGCTTCGGCCCCGTTGCGATCATCCTGCTCATCTACTTCTTCGCCTGTCTCAAGGTCGTGAACGAGTACGAGCGGCTGGTGGTCTTCACCCTCGGCAAGGTGGAGGACAAGCCCAAGGGGCCAGGCCTCTGCTTCGTGTGGCGGCCCTTTCAGACCGCCATCACCGTGAGCCTGCGCACCACGGTGCTGGAAGTTCCGAGCCAGGATGTCATCACCCGCGACAACGTGAGCCTCAAGGTGAGCGCCGTCGTCTACTCCCGGGTGCTGGATCCCAAGCAGGCCATCATCGGCGTGGAGAACTACTACTACGCCACCAGCCAGATCGCCCAGACCACCCTGCGTTCCATCCTGGGCGAAGTGAGTCTGGATGAATTGCTGGCCGATCGCGAGAAGCTCAGCGCCCGCCTGCGGGAAATCATCGACCGTTCCACCGAGCCCTGGGGTGTGGAGGTGAGCAGTGTCGAGCTGAAGAGTGTGGACCTGCCCGAGCAGATCCAGCGCGCCATGGGCAAGCAGGCCGAGGCTGAACGGGAAAAGCGGGCCAAGGTCATTGCCGCCGAAGGCGAACTCCTGGCTTCGGAGCAGCTGCTGGAAGCCGCCAACAAGATCAGCCAGAATCCCACAGCCATTCAGATGCGCTACCTGCAGACCCTCACCGAGATCGCCGTGGAGAAGAACAGCACCATCGTCTTCCCGCTGCCCATGGAACTCATGAAGGCCTTCGAGAAATTCACGAAGAGCTAGAAGGCTCCCACTTTCGCCAGGCCGCGGCCTCCGCTTTCGCCAGGGCGGGGGCCGCGCTGTTCCGGCCGCCATAAGCCTCCGCATCCACGGCGTCTGCCAGTTCCCCCAGGAACTCGGCCCGTTCAGGCCGGAGGGCCGCGAGCCGCAGCAGCCAGGCACGGGCTGTCTCGCCGGCTATCGGGGTCGCCACGCGCCGCGTCCGAGCCAGCAGAGGACGCAGGGCGCGGATGTTGCCGGGGCCCAGGGGCACCAGCCGCCAGCGTTTCCGGGTTCGCCACACGATCCAGGCCACCGCCAACAAGGCGAGTCCCCAGGACAAGCCGGTTGGCGGCGCCTTCCAGCGCCACTCCCAACCCTGGACCTGAGTCTGGAGCCAGGACAACCCGGCCACCTGGTCCTGATCCGAGAAGCGCACCACGTGGCGATCCCAGTGGTAGCGAAGGGTGTCAAGCCAGCGGGAGAGCACGCCTAAGCTGAGCGGGCCTCCCTGCGAGTCCTGGCCGACGGCCGCAGGGGTGGGATCCGCCACGTGCCAACGACCCTGGTCCCAGTACTCCACCCAGCTATGCGCCTGGTCCTGGCTGACGCGGAAGTAGCCGCCTTCCGGGATCCAGGGGCCCAGGCGGAAACCGTTCACCACCCGGCTGGGCACCCCGCGGGCCCGGAGCATGAGGGCCATGGCCGAGGCGAAGTACTCGCAGTGGCCGGCCTGGGTGCGGTCCAGGAAATCCTCCAGCGGATTCGCCGCCCGGCCGGAAGGGTTCTCCAGGGTGTAGCGGAAGCCGCGCAGGGCCCGTTCCAGCACGTGCGCCAACTCCGGCGTCGGCAGGATCCCCGGGGCCAGGCGGAGGCTCCACCGCCGGGCCACTTCGTGCTCGGGTCCCATTTCCAAGAGGTGGCCGAGTCGTCGGGGGGGCAGCCAGGGTTCAGAAGCATCCGGGCCCCTGGAACCCCAGGTCACTTCCAGAGGAACGGGGCGGGTTTGTGGGAAGCGCCACCGGAGACTCCCGCCGCCGCTTCGGCGCAGAGCCAGTTCCGGCCTCACGCCGGAAGTCCCGTAGGGCAGGGTCAGAATGCCCTGGGCACTGGGGTAGAACAGGAATTCCGCCTGCAGGTCCCCAGAAGCGCTGCGTGGGTTCCGTACCGCTGGTGGTGTGAGATCGGAGATGCTCCAACGCATTCCCTGGACAGTTTCCAGGGCCACGCCGCGCAACAGACTCAGCCCAGGCAGGGTGGCTGGGTCTGCGCCTGGAGGCGGGGCGATGCGCAGGACGACTTCGGGGTTCGGTTCGATGGGACCGCCGCTGGCGAGGTCCATCTGGTCGCCGAAGCCCGCCCGGGCAGCCATGGCGGCGGTCCCCAGGAAGGCTGCGGGCCGGAAGCCGGTGTTCAGGCGCGGGAGGATCAGAAAGAACCCCACTCCCAAGACCAGGGTCCCGCCCATCCAGGCGGGAAGGTGGCCGTAAGGGGGACGTGATAGGACGCCCCGACGAAAGCTGGCGGAGGCCTCCCAGCTCTGCTGGAGCAGGGCCGCCGCAGCCGAGCCCAGCCAGAGCAGGGCCCAAAACAGAAACACCAGATCCGTGGTGCTCACGGCCGTGGTGAGGAAGAGCAGGAAACCCATGAGCACCAGCTGGCGCCGCTGGGGGAGTTCCCTGGGCAGCGCCAGTCGCAGCCCGGCCAGGACGAACAGGGTGTGGATGGCCACGGGGAAGATGCCATGCCCCCGGGCGAGGTCGGCCAGAAAGAAGATCAGAGCGCCCACCTCCAGCCAGCGATGGTGCCGGCCGAGGTCCAGGCGCAGGGCCTCGACGCCGGCCGCCGCCACCAGAGGAAGCGCCATGACCCCCAGTTCCCCGGGCTCGTAGATGCCCGTGGACACGGCCGCCCCCAAGGCCACCCAGAGGGGAAGGTGGTCGATCCAGCGGGCCCACCTCACGGCCAGACCCAGCTCCCGAGCACCGCCGGCCGCCTGGCGCCAGTCACCTCGGGGAGGTTCCCAGGCAGGCCCAAGGCGCTCGCTGCGCCGAGCAGGGCCCAGCTCACAGCTTCTCTCGCACCCGACGGGAAGGCCGTGTCGGCTTCCAGGGGCAGCCTCAAACGGGAGGCCAACTCAGAGCGCAGGCGCTCGTGGTGCGCTCCCCCCCCACTGACCAGTCCGCGGAGACCTCGGGCCAGAGGGGCGAGCCGGGCGGTCTCCCGCGCCACGGCCTCGGCGCTGAACGCCGCCAGGGTGGCCAGGCGATCTGCCAGGGGAATGGCCTCCAGCACGCCTGCCTCCGCTATGAGCCAGGCCTCCCCGAAGACCTCCCGGCCAGTGGATTTAGGCGGAGCCTGGTGGAAGTAAGAATGGTCCAGCCATCGCTCCAGCAGTTCAGGATGAACGTCCCCCGAGGCCGTTCTGCCGCCGGGATCGAACGCCAGTCCCAGCCAGCGCCGGGCCGCCAGATCGAGGAGCGACATGCCGGGGCCGGTGTCCCAGGCCTGGAGGCGGGCTCCGTCCCAGTACGCCAGGTTCGCGATGCCACCCAGGTTCAGGGCCAGCCAAGGCTCCGCGCCGCGCAGCCAGCGCTCGGGCAGGGGCACCAGGGGGGCGCCCTGGCCGCCCAGGGCCAGGTCGCGGCGGCGGAGATCCCACACCACTGGACAACCCAGAGCCTCGGCCAGCACATAGGGATCCGCCAGTTGCAGGGTGGCCCCCTCCGTTGGGTGGTGCTGAACGGTCTGGCCATGGAGGGAGGCCAGGTCGGGTTGCAGATTCAGGGCCGCGCAGAGGTCCGCCGCGGCCCGGGCGTGGTGATCCCCCAACCGCCGCTGGAGGATGCAGAGGCCCGCGGGGTCCAGTCGGTTTGAAGCGGCCGCGAGAACTTCCGTTTTCAGGGTTTCAGGGTAAGGCGCGGCCTGGTGGCCAAGCAGGGCACGGAGGGGCCGCCCGTCTGGAAAAGCGACCGGATCCACCTCCACCGCCACCACGTCCACGCCGTCCGCGCTGGTGCCGGACATGAGGCCCAGCACGCGCCAGGGGCGGTCCTCCGGGAGCGGGATGCGGGAGTGCATGACGCTGATCATGCCAGCAAGTGTAGGAGGCTGGATTGCGAGTACTCTGAATGACCCCGGGGGTTCCCCATGTTCTGGATCATCCTCATCGTCGGCATCGTGCTTTTTTTCGTTTTGCGCGGGAAGCAGGACCGCACGGAACAGCTTGGCGCCTCGCGCCGCGCCCTGCCCACGGGGCCCCTGGAGCCCTACACCTTTCCTTGCCCCCACCCCAAGTGCCCCGCCTGCGGCGCCTCGGGCGACAAGATGGTCCAGGACTGGGATGGGCTGCGTGCCGTGAAATGGACCTGCGGCTACTGCGGCGCCCTGGCAGGTGTGCAGACCCTCAAGGATGAGGAGCTTCCGCCATCGGCCCGGCGGCGCCTGGGCCTGGACGCGCCGCAGGGTTCGGTCACGATGCAGCCGGGTGGCTACGGTCAGCCCGGTGGGGGCATGGGCGGGCTGCTTACAGGCATGATGATCGGCAGCATGATGGGCGGTGGCGACCATCATCACCACGACGGGCAGGGTGGCGGCGATGGCTGGAGCGGCGGCTCCTCAGACGGCTCCTCCAGTGATTGGGGCGACTCCGGTGGCGGGGAAGGCGACTGGGGTGGTGGCGATTCGGGTGGTGGAGATTCCGGCGGGGATTGGTAGATTCCGGATCACCGGGACAAGGTAGTCAACTCGATTGATCTTATTTGAGGTCAACGAGATAGCCTTATGTCCAGGAATAACGATATTTGTATCATTAATAAACTTACTGGATATTTTCCTTGATATGGACATTCAAATGTCCAATATGAAGCCACTTTCTTTCTGATCCTGGCCATCCCGTGGTGGTCAATTATTTCTGGAGCGGCTGTGGCTTGCCATCGCATGCGCTATCTGACCCTGCTTCTAGCCTCTGGGGCCATCCTGTCCGCCCAGACCACCGGGTCCCTCCAGGGCCGCGTTCTGGACACCAAGGGGCGGCCGGTGGCCGGGGCCCGAGTGGTTCTGAGCGGCAGCGCCATGCAGGGCGGGCGCTCGGCCGTGACGGATGAGACTGGATCCTTCCGGTTTGGCCTGCTGCCGCCCGGACCATGCGTCATCACAGCCACCAAGGAAGGACTAAATACCGCGAAATCGCAGCTTCAGGTTGGGCTGGATCGCACGTCCACGGTGGATCTGACGATAAATCCTGTGGCCACGGCGACAGTGGAAGTGACGGACGCAACCAGCACAGTGGACATGAAGGCCACGACGGTGGGTGCGAACTACACCACCGATACCCTGGCGAAGTTGAACGTTTCGCGCGATTTCGCCAACATCGCCCTACTCGCCCCCGGAGTGAGCCAGGACACCGCCGGATTCAAGGTCTACGGGTCCACGGGCGCGGAGAACAACTTCGTGGTGGATGGCATCAACGCGACCAACGTGGAATTCGGCACCAAAGGCAAGAACGTGCCCATGGAGTTCATCCAGGAATTCCAGGTGAAGACCGGTGGCTACGAGGCGGAGTACGGCAAGGCCATGGGCGGAATCATCAACGTCATCACCAAGTCGGGCGGCAATGACTTCACGGGGGATGTCTTCGTCTATTCCGAAGGTGCCTTCCTCAAGACTGGGAACAAGCATCAGAACGACTCCAATCTATCCAAGCCACTTCCGCTCGAGGACAAGACGCTCGAACTGGGCTTCGATGTGGGCGGCGCGATCATCAAGGACAAGCTCTGGTACTTCATCGCCTATGATCGGCGCAAGGAGAACCAGACCTTCGGCATCCGGCTCGGGCCTGACGCCGGCCAGCAGGCCCCGAAGGATTCCACGCGCGACCTCTTTGCCGGCAAGCTCACTTGGCGCCTGACGGAGGGCCAGAGCCTCATCGCCTCAGTGGTCGGCGACCCCGAAACCATCACGGGGGCCGTGAAGGACGCCCAGGGGACCATTGGGACCTGGAACGGTCGTGACAAAGTAGGTGGCACGGACTTGAGCTTGCGCTACGAAGTCACTGGCGAGCGGTGGTTCGGCCAACTCCAGGTGAGTCGTCACCAGGAGACCAACTCGAAGCTGCCCGAGGGGGGCGGCGACCAGGTCCAGTACGTGGACCAGATGAACGGGGGCGCTCAGAGTGGTGGTTTCGGGCGCTGGGACGACAAGAAATTCACCCGCGATAACATCACCGGCTCCCTCACGGGCTACCTCGGATCCCATGAGGTGAAGGGCGGATTCGATCTCCAGGCCGACAAGGCCGATATCCACCGGAGCTACACCGGAGGTCAGTTGTTGACTCGCCTCCAGGCCAGCCCGGGTGGGGACATCTACAGTCACTACTGGTGGACCACGGCCGCAGGCCAACTGACGCCGACATTCGACGCACCCAGCATCGTCTTTGCCTCCAAGCCCAAGCATGAAAGTCAGGCCTTCTTCCTACAGGACAAGTGGAGTGTCATGCCCACACTCACGGTGAACCTGGGCGCCCGCACGGACCAGACGAACATCAAAGACCAGTTCGGCAATACGGTCATCTCGCTCAAGAACGAGTGGGCACCGCGGGCGGGGATCATCTACGACTTCCGTGGGAAGGGCCAGGACAAGGTGTACGCCAGTTTCTCCCGCTTCTTCGAGCAGATTCCCCTGGATCTGGTGATCCGGTCCTTCAGCGTGGAGCGCAATCCCACCACCTACAACTTCAGCCAGACTGACATGGCGCCTTCCGCCCTGGCCGAAACCTACCTTGGGACCTCTTCCTCCATCGTCGGTTCCTACGTGGAACCTGTGGATACGAACCTCAAGGGCTCCTACACCGATGAGATCATCCTCGGTGTCGAATCCACTTTCCGGGATGTGTACGTCGTAGGTGCCAAGTACATTCGCCGCTATCTGGGAAGGGCCGTCGAAGATGGTCTGGACGTGAACTCCCCGCTGGGTGACTACTTCATCATGAACCCAGGCCTCAGCTCCCCGGCAGGTGTGACGTACCCCAAGGCCGTGCGTGACTATACGGGCATTGAGTTGACCGCCCAGCGCAAGTTCGCGGACCACTACACGTGGCAGTTCAGCTACTTGTGGAGCCAGCTCAAGGGCAACTACGAGGGCGCCTACCAGGGCATCGGTGGCACCGATGGCACCGGTCAGCTGGATCCCAACATCAACAGCGCCTTCGACCTGCCTGAGTTCATCGTCAACAGCTATGGACGTCTCAGTGGCGACCGCACCCACCAGGTCAAGGCGAACGGCTCCTACGAGTGGGACTTCGGCCTCACGGCCGGTGCCTCGCTCACCTACCAGACCGGTACGCCCATCAGCCGATTGGGCTATCACGACGGGTATGGGCGCTATGAGCTGTTCCTCGTCCAGCGGGGCACGGAGGGCCGCACCCCCGACACCGCGCGGCTCGACGTGAACGTGGCCTACACCATGAAAATGGCCAACAAGCAGCGGCTCCGGTTCGTGGTGGAGGTGACGAACCTCCTGGATTCCCAGACCGCCACGGTCATCGATCAGCGCTACAACTTCGCCCAAGGAGACGTGGGTCAGACGAACACGAACTACAAGGGGCCCTTCGGGTTCCAGGCACCTCGGTCCGTGCGCTTGGGCGTTCGCTACAGCTTCTGATTTCGAAAAAATCATCAGTGGAGCGGCTCCTTCGGGGGCCGCTCTGTTCTTACGTCCTACAGCACCTTCGGTACCACAAAGTGCCCCCGGTCCTGCTCTGGCGCGTTGGCCAAGGCCTCGGCCTGGGTGAAGGTGTCGCGCGGCTCATCTTCCCGTCGGGGCAGGGGCTTGCCGAGACCGGCGAGCATGGGCTCCACCCCGTCCAGGGCCAGCTCGTCCAGGCTGGCCGCATGGGTGAGCATCCGCGCCATGGCCAGGCGCATGGGTTCGATCTCCTCCTCCCGCAGGCTCAGGTGGGCCAGGGCAGCGCAGCGCAGCACATCCTCGCGGGTGACGTCCATATCAGGCTCCCAGTTTGAGGTCGGCGTCGGCGTTCTGGAGCCAGGGCTCGCGGTCGGGCTCCAGCAGCGCGCCGGCCGCGGCGATCATGGCGCCATTGTCGGTGCAGAGGCGCGGTTCAGGAATGGCCAGGATCAGGCCAGTCTTCAAGGTCAGCACGGCGGCTTCGGCCCGCAACCGCGAATTGCAGGCCACGCCGCCGCTGATCACCAGGCTGCGGGCACCGTGTTCCTCCGCCAGGGTGGGAATGGGCTTCAGCAGCCAGGTGGAGATGGCTTCCTGCAGGCTGCGGCAGAGTCCCTGCACCTCAGGATCCTCGGCCCCCGCCGCGGCAAGGCGCGGGTTCCGCTCCACCCGCAGTTTTACCCCGGTCTTCAGGCCGGAAAAGCTCCAGGAGGCTTTGCCGTCACGGAACTTCGGCGGCGTGAAGGGCTCTGCGGAGCGAGCCGCCACCTGGGCGCAGGCATCCACCACCGGGCCACCGGGGTAGCCCAGGTTCAGCATCCGGGCGGTCTTGTCGAAGGCTTCGCCCGCGGCATCATCGCGGGTCTTCTGAAGGAGCTGGAGCGACGTCCAGTCCTTCGCCAGATAGAGATGGGTGTGTCCCCCGGACACCAGCAGCACCAGGGCCGGGAAAGGCAGGCCAGGGTTGGCGAAGCGTGCGGCGTTGAGGTGTCCCAGCAGGTGGTGGACGCCCACCCAGGGCAGGCCCTCGCGCCAGGCTACGGCCTTGCTGGCGCTGAAGGTCGCCAGCAGGCTGCCCACCAGACCGGGGCCACGAGTGACGGCGATGCGGTCGAGGTCCCTCAGCCCGATTCCGGCTTGCGCCAGGGCTCCGGCCATGACCGCGCGCACCTGCAGCAGGTGCTCCCGCGCCGCCAACTCAGGCACCACGCCCCCGAAAGGGCCATGGATGGCATCCTGGCTCTCCCGCACCAGGGAGCGCAGCATGGGGCCTGCGGCCGTCTCCTCCACCACCGCGGCGGAGCAGTCGTCGCAGGAGGATTCCAGGCCGAGGATCAGCATCCGTCAAGTGTATCCTGGCCCCAATGGCCCTCGTCCCCACTCGCATCCAGCTGAACCGTCCGCTACCGCCCCTCACCTATCTGGCTCCCGAGGGCCTGCCGGCGGGCGTGCGGGTGCGGGTGCGGGTGCGGAACAGTTTGGCGGTGGGGTTGGCCATGGGGCCCGACCCTGCGCCGCCGGCGGCGAAGCTGCGGCCCGTAGATGCGGTCATCGATCCCTTCCCGCTACTGCCGCCGAAGCTGCGGGAGCTGCAGGCCTTCGCCGCGCGCTACTACGGCTGCCTGGAGGCCCACCTATTGCCCTTGAGCCTGCCACAGGCCTTGCTGCCTCACTGGGAGGCGGAGGAAGATGGCCAGCGGCTCTCCTTCCACCGCGACCGGGGTGCCTGGGAGGTGCTTGCCGAGCTGGGTGAGGCCTGGCACCGCGACCCGTCCATCCTGCCGACCCTATTGCACCGGGCTGCCCTGCGCGGGGCCGGATTCACGGAGGTCCGCCTCACCGGCGCGCCGCATCCGCCACGAGTGACGCCATCTCAAGCCAAGGTGCTGCTAGCGCTGGAGGACGCGGGCGGGGCGCTGATGGAACCGGAGCTGCTGGGAGCCGCAGATGTGGGCGCCTCGGTACTGGGCACCCTGGAAAAGCGGGGGCTCATCGAACGGATGAAGCGGGTGGATCTGCTGGGTCAGCGGCGCGAGGCGGGGGTGGACCGCACGGTGGTCCTGAACGAAGAACAGCGGACGGCCTTGGAGGCGGTGACGCTCGGGGCCTTTGGCGTCCACCTGCTCCAGGGTGTCACGGGGTCCGGCAAGACGGAGGTGTACCTCGAATTGGCCGAGCGGGTGCTGGCGGCGGGTCGGCGAGTGCTCTGGCTGGTGCCGGAGATCGGACTCACAGCCCGGTTGCTCGATCGTCTGGAGGCCAGGTTCCCGGGGCGCATCGCCGTGGGCCACGCGGGGCTCAACGCGGGAGAGAAGCATGGCGACGTGGTGCGCCTGCTGTTCAACGGGGCTGATCTCTTCGTGGGTGTGCGGAATGCGGTGCTGGCGCCTATGCGTGATATCGGCCTCATCATCGTGGACGAGGAGCATGAGGGTTCCTACAAGTCGGAGGAACATCCCCGCATCCACGCCCGGGATCTGGCCATCAAGCGGGCCCAGCTCGAGGGATGCCCCATCGTGCTGGGTAGCGCCACGCCGAGCCTGGAAAGCTGGCAGGCTGCGCAGGCTGGTCGGTATCATCTGCTGCGGCTGAAGCAGCGGCCCGAGGGCATCACGCTGCCCACGGTGGAGATCGTGGATTTGCGGGAGGCCTACCGTCAGCTGCGGAGGAAGGTGATCCTCACGCCGACGTTGATGCAGGCCCTGTCAGACATCCTGGTGAAAAAGGAGCAGGCTCTCCTGCTGCTGAACCGCCGGGGCTATGAGAATTTCTGGATGTGCCGGGCCTGTGGCAAAACCCTGGGCTGCCCACACTGTGCCATCTCGCTCACCTATCACCGGGGCGACTTTCGGCTGCGCTGCCACCTCTGCGGCCACGAGACCGTGCCACCCGAGACCTGCCCCGACTGTGGCGCCGATCACCTGCGCGGTGTGGGCGAAGGCACCGAGCAGGTGGAGGAACACCTGAACCAGCTCTTCCCCACTGCCCGCATCCTGCGCCTGGACCGCGACACCACACGCCGCCGGGGTTCCTTCGAGGCCGGCCTGCTGGCCGCCGAGGCCGGGGAAGTGGACATCCTGGTGGGTACCCAGATGCTGGCCAAGGGCCACACCTTCCCGAAGCTCACGCTCGTGGGTGTGCTCAACGCGGACCAAGGCCTGAAGGTGGCCGACTTCCGGGCCTCCGAGCGCACCTTCCAGCTGCTCACCCAGGTGGCGGGCCGGGCCGGACGTGCGGAACTGGCGGGCCGGGTGATCCTCCAGACCTACTCGCCGGAGCATCCGGCCATCACCTACGCCCTGGCCCAGGACTTCGAAGGCTTCGCGGCCTCGGAACTGCCCTTCCGCGAGGGCCTGGGTTATCCGCCCTTCACGGCGCTCTCCCTCTACCGAGCCGAAGCCGACACCCTGCGGGAGGCGCAGGAGGCCCTGGATGGGTTCAGGCAACGGCTCTCCGTCCCCGGCCTGCGTGTGCTCGGCCCCCTGGAGGCGCCCGTGCCCCGCGTGCGCGACCGCTGGCGCATGCACCTGCTGCTCAAGGGCCCCCGCGGCGCCCTCGGCGAAGTCCTCGCCCGCCATCCCTTAGCCCCGGGCGGTCCCATCAGCCTCGATCGGGATCCCATCCAGTTTGGGTAGAAAAAAGGGCCCCCGAAGGGGCCCGTGGTTTGGTTAAAAGACGAATCTAGCGAACGATGCGCCAGGTGCGGAGACGGAACCCGGGTTTTCTAGAGGTGTCCTTCACGGCCTTGATGTCAGGTGTGTTTTCTCCGATCTGAGCGTTGAAGGTGCCTTGCTTGGAACTGATGGCCCCCCCCTGGACTACCCGGTCGCCAGCATCGGTGAGCTGACTGCTCAGGGAGTTGAAGTAGAAGGCAAGACCGTTGCAGGAGTCGTCGCCCCGGTTTGCGTCATCGGTGTTGCCTACGGTGCCTGGAGTAGTGCCGGTGGCATCTGGCTCTACCTGGGTGCGCAAGGCGAGTGGTCGCAGGATGTCGCATTCGCGGAAAGTTCGAGTGAACTGGTTGGAAGAGCAGTCAAATCCGGTATTGCCCTTGATACTGAATAGGCTGAGGAAAAGTGCGCCTTCCTTGGCAAGGGGACTCACCAGCAACTTGTCGTGGGTATTTCCGCCGTAGGCGCCGGGCAGAGTTCCGTTCAACAGGCTGAAGTAGTACCCATTGTGGTTCTTCCACAGGTAGGTAGCATTCGAAGAATCCAGGCGAGGATCGCTATAAGAGGTCGCCCATGCAGCCGTGCCTGCGGTGTTGTCATCAATGAGTTGGAGGTCAGAATCGAGAATGCCATTGGCATCCAGGCTCTGGGCAGCACTATCTTGACGATCCGCGATCACATAGAGTCGATCGGTGGTCGGTGGAGCAGCGGGGGCTGAGTAGCCGCTTATGCTCATGGATTCGTCAGCATCTGTGGGATTGTTTCGGTCACCAGCTCCTGCGGCGACCATCACAGTGACCGGGCGGAGTTGGGTACCGTCCGCTTCGGTCACGTAGACCGGGAACCCGGTGGAAAGCTTAAATGCCTCCGGCTTGTTGGTGAAGCGCTGCTGGGGAACGGTGGCGTTCTTACTGGCTCGACGGAGGAAGCGTGGGGAACCCCAACTCTTGATATCGCTGTAATCCAGGCGGAATCCAGTGGCAGCTCCCGTGTTGAGGGTGGAGCCGATGGCGGAGATGTTCCCCTTGTAGTCAGCCCAATAAATACGTTGGGTCTGGTCATCGCCCAAGAACATCTGGACTGGAGTGACACCGCCCCCAATGGCACCAGCTTCGGCATCGTCCTTGAAATCCCAGAGCTTGAGCCGACTGCCATCCAGGGGATTAAGAGCCAAGATGAGTTGGCCCATGCCTTGTTCGGAGGTGATGGTACCCAGGGCGCGGTAACGTGCGTTGACCTCATTGTTGGCATAGCCGCCACCGAGGAAGACAGCTGGGGTTCCCCTTACATCGTCGGTTCCGTTCTTTACGGTGGCGAAGGTGGGAACGGAACTGCTCATGCCCATGGTTTTGATAGCCGGGTCACTCGAAAGGAGCGGTTGCACGGACCAGGCGACTAAGGGATTGGTCGGCGAGGCACCTGTGTTGTTATTTGTGCTTCCACTGATAGCCAGGGCCCAGTAGCTTCGCCCACCTTTGCGCTCCCCGAAGACTGCTACCGCATCCTCCCCAGCACTGACCCGAGTGTCGCCACGCAGCGAAGTGCTGGATGGCATGTCCTTGAAGTAGAGGACTGGATCACCGTCCACTAGATACGCGTGCTTGCCATTGGGCCCCCTGTTGACATAGACCTCGTAGAGCTTCCTGAGGACATCCTGGGGGATAAAGGACCATAATTCAGTGGCGTAGGCCGTGACTTTCCCAAGCCTTGAAACCACTACGCCATTGGCATCTGAAGTGTCGGCCTTTCCGGTGGCCGCCACCTCTCCGAAGCAGTGGAACTGGCCCATGTTGGTGCCCACCATGAGGAGACGAGCGTGCAGGTCGTCCCAGGTGGTTGGGGCGCCTTGGAAGGTGGACCACTGGCTGAGCATGGCGCCGCTGATGCGGTCCTTGGAGAGTTCCACAGCCAGCGGGGCGCTGTTGATGATGTCACCCATGATGTCGATTCGGTTGGTGGCCCCGCTATCGTTCGTGTTCTTCCCACGGATGAAGTCGATGAAGTTCGCCACCTCCGTCGCCGAAGCGCCAAGGTAGGTCTGCAAGTGGCCTGTTAGTGTGGTATTGCCAGAATTGAAGCTCACCAGAGCATTGGCCGTGCCTAGGGGATCAATGGTGTAGACCGTGCGGCTAGACCAGAGCAACGGGTTGCCCAGGACTCCATTGGTGTACACCGGGCGATCAAGCGCGACATCAGCCGTGTTGTATACACCGAAGATGTCATAAGCCGACCAGAGGTGGTGATGGTCGAAGTCGGAGATGCCGTATTTGATTGGGTTTGTCGTAGCATCCAGGACGGCCCGGGTGTCCTCGCCTTGGGACCCATAGAAAGTGAAGGTTTCGCGTTTGATTCCAGCAGCGTCGGTTGTTTCGGTGCGGGCGATACCGACGGCGAAAAGGTTGCCGCTCCATACAGGGGTGGTCTGCTGGGTCTTGAAGATGCCGAAGTAGGCCTGAGTGGTGGTGCGGGCGCCAGTGCTGGGCGTAGCCGGGGCTGACAGGGTGGCGCGAGCGGCCACGATGTAGTTCGCCAGGTCGTCGAAATTTTTCTTGAGTGCCGCCGGGTCCGCAGAAGGGTAATAGCGGACTTTGCCGTTATCCGCGACATCCGTGATGGGATAGTCATCGGGATTGCCGTTGGCACTACGCCACCTTCCGTAACCTGCATCGGTGCGGTAGGGATCTGCCCACTGGGCCACCCGGAAGTACCATTCGTGGGAATTTCGCCCACTGTTATCGCTCTGGAACTTATAGGCACCAGGGATGGCGATGCTCACAACCATGGTCTGGATCTTGGCCTGGTGGGGGTCTGAACCGATGTTCCAGGGGGCCCCCCAGGGAGTGTCGCCATTGGGACCGAAGGTATCGAGTACGGAGAGATTCTTCCGGAAAGCCGCGGTGGATGCGAGCACGCCAGGGAAGAAGGATTCCTGGCCGGGGACTAGCGATGACACAGGATGGACTGAAAGGGCAGTATAGCTGCCCCCGGTCAGGTCACTGTTGCCGTTCGTGACGGCTGTGTAGTAACTGGAAGTGCCGACAGCATCCAGCGCATTGGTGATTGAATCGTTCATCGGTGCCGTTGGGAAGGCCACCACGAAGGTTTTGCCAGGACAGGAAGTGTTCTGGTCGTCGAACACCGAAGTGGCATCGCTCACCAAGCCCGTCAGGCTGGGTCGCTCGACCGCGACGCGATAATAGGTGTTGGCCAGTGCATAGGCCCATGGCTGGGGGGTCTTCGGGTCCACGTTCTTGAAGCTGCCGAAGTTGGTCATGTCCATGGGGTTATAAGGGCTGGCCGGCAGATAGTTAGACGGTCCCATGTTCTGAAGGCTCGTGGCACCCGCCTTCAGATCCGAAGAGACGAGACGGCGCAGGTAGCGCAACTTGGTGCTATTCCGGCTGCCGTCATTGGCGGGTGGGAAACTGCCTGTGGTGTTTCCCAACTCTTCCGGGCTGTCACCATCGTCACTGGTCCAGGTGGGGTGACCAGCGATGGAATTGTTGGGATAGGCTGGTGCCAGGAAGCGGTAAACCCAGTTGATGGCGCCATCTTTGTCCAACAAGACATTCGTGGAGACATACTTCACGGCCTGGTACCGGGTCATGACAGGCAGGCCGTTGTTCCAGCCTTCACCACTTGTGGTTCCGCTCACGGGATAGGTCGTGAGGGTGCCACTTAGGGACTCGGTCGCCCCGGGGACTGCGTACCCGGAATTGGACATGTACGGATCGAGAGCAGTTGTCGCCGTGACGAGCCCAGTGGAACTCGCATTGCGAACGATGGTGGAACCGTATATGAACGATAGATAATCAAAGGAATAGAAAAAGTTGCCAATTATGGTGTCGGTGACGCCCGCTTCCGTGAGGGTGCTTGTGGCGGAGTTGGTCAAATGACCATCGGACCAGGGGTCGTACACGACCGTGTCTGACCCGACAGCGGCCTGACGGCGCTGGAAGTTCTTAACGTTGGGGTCGGCGGCGATGCGGGGGTTCTGGCTATCTGCGGCGGCAGGGTTGTCCGCAAGTATGGTTGGACAGGGTAGATCCACCGTGCGGGAGATCCCAGTATCACCCGTGATCCTGAAGCGCACATGGGTGATGCGGCTGATAACATCGTTGACCGTATCGCCCGAATTCCAATTGACTGGAACCATGCGTTTCTGCCCCGCGTCGTACATGAGCGGTACGCCATGGATGGGTACAGCTGGGGTGCCTTGCTTGAATCGGTTGGCGGTCGTCGGCCAGGTCCACATGCGGATCGTGGGGATGTTCTGATAGGCCGCTTGGAGTCCTCCGGATCCGTCCGAGATACGGCTGAATAAGTTCGGGAAAGTGGCCAAGAGTTCCGTGGCGGAGAACACGGCTCCGCTTCGAATGCCGAAGGCCATGCCGAAATCTTTGGGTGCTGTTTCACTTTTGAAGGCTCCAAAGACGGTCACATAGTGATTGTCCTGGGTCCTCACTCCCTGGTTCCCACCGATGAAGTGCGCATGGGTCTTGGAGGTCATGTACCAGGCCGGTTCGAAGACACCGCGACTGGGACTGGTGAAGTCATAGATGACGATCATCTCTGGCTTGCCGGAATCCTTCTGGTATACATCCAGGAGATCTGTCTTGGTGGCCAGCTGGGGTTCCACCTGGGCCTGGAGGCCCGAAGCGAAGCTCAACAGAAGACCTACCAAGGGAGATAGAGCGCGGAGTCGCATGGGACAATCCTTTCGACGGTCGCGGTCGTTCATTTAGTTGCTTTCCATGAAGGTGTCGCGGCGGGATATGAAGGACTGGCCCGTACCGCTGAGGTTGGCTCGGCCCACCGAGCGCACCAAGAAAAAGGCATGTTGCTTAGTGCCTCCGTTCTGATCTGGTAGATAGCCCAGAAACCGGATCTCGATATCGAAGGCTGGCTGGATGATGCTGCCGGTCTGCTGGTAGTTCGCGGTGCTTGGAAAGAGTTCACTGGATGCCAGGGTAGGGTCGAGGCTGCTGAGATAGGCCCGGATGGTTCCATTGGTGGGACTGATGTAGCCATCGCCAGGGCTGTTCAGAGTGGCATCCTGAGTTCCGACAAAGCCGGAGATATCCTGACGATCTTGGGCCGATGGCAGGAAGGTCATGGCATCCTGCAGAGCTTTCCTGGCGGGTTCAGTCTGTATGGGCACATTGGGTCCGGCCCATGTCATCAACCAGTCGAGGCCAGCATCGGCCATTTCAAAGGATTTGCGACCAGTGGTCTCGTTGCCGGTGATGCCGATTTCCCGGAGGGAATTCTGGCTGAGGGAAAGGGCTCCCACTGTCATGGCGCTCAGGAGAATAAGCGCCAGCAGGATGGTGATACCCCCGCGCTGACCGTTGGTGCCATGGGATGTGAATGCGTAACGCATGGTGATACCTCGATGGTTCAGAGGGCGCCGAGGCCGAAATTCCGCGGGCTCAGAAGAAGGGTTTCTGTGCGTGTCCGGAATTCGGCCTTGGGATTGTTCGGATCCAGATTGGCGTTGTATTCGGTTCGTTTGAGTCGAGTTCGAGTGGAGATATCGAGGCGGATAAGGATGGGTGTGTAGCGCGGCCAATAGGGATCCTGCAGATTGGTGACACCCTGGGACAAATTGACCACTGAACTGCTGCTGGTGGTGAGCAGGGTGTTAACAACTCCTCGAATGTTGGCCCAGTCATCCCCACTCCCGCTGGCGCGGATCCAGGTCTTCCCTGCATCGAAACTCCAATCCACCCGGAAGCCGGTCACTCCTTCAAGAAGGATCTGCTCGTCGGCAGGTAAGGTGGTCTGGGGAGTATTCATGTCTGGAGCCCAGATGGTATTGGGGCTGACGCTGAGGGGGCGGCGCTGTCGCACCAGGCAGGGCACAACAGCCGTGGGGTCCGAGGGATCGAGTTTGCGCGGCACCACGGTGTAGCGAACCACGGACATGGGCCGATAGAACGCGAACTCGGCGGTGGCCCTGTGAGCGAATTGAACGGAGGAGTGAGCGAAAGGTTGTGTCTGGTTGCCGTAGGCGTCCTGAGTGGGGGTCGCGGTAATTGGTTTGATATTCACGGTGTCGCTGCTGGCGTCCTGGACGAGGAAGACTTCCCAGTTGGAATCCTGAACCATCAACAAATCCCCATCCCTTACGTCCGAGGCGCCGGAAGGAATCTTGACAGAAAGCGTGATATCGCCTTTGGTTGGGTCCTTCGTCAGAGTCCCTTCCACGTTCAAGGGCATATCGACGACCATCTGGAGTTCATCCACGGGAACGGTCTCATCGGGAGGGGTGTAGCCGGTCTTTTGCATTAATAGTGGTGGTTGGGCCGAGGCTGAGGTCGGGTTCAGGCCGGGAGTCTGGTATGGCGGGAGAAGGAACCCGGCTTGCAGCACCTCTTCTTGGAGCAGATTGAGTCCCCAACGCGCATTTCGCTGAATGGCGAGGGTTTCACTGAGGGACGCGAACGTGGAGGTGCTGGCTTGGAAGATCTTGAGCATGCCGGCCATCAAAATGGAGATGAAGACTAGTGCCACCATCAGTTCTACGAGTGAGAACCCGCGTCGTCGAAGATGGAGGGCTCGGTTAGAGGCGGACATAGCGGCTCACAGAGATGGTCTTGTTCATGGGAGTAGTGGGGGTCTGAGGGTTGACCTCCTGCCAGGACACGTTGACGATGTAATACTGTTGCGCCGCGTTTATGGAGAAATTGGCGCTGTCCCCTGCAAGGCGTTGCCAAGTAACAGTGAAGATCTTGTTGGGGTCGGTCGCAGGAACGAAGGTCCCCTGGATGTCATAAGTGCCGTACCCATTCTTGGCAGCTTCTCCGGCGGCGCTGGTATGGGCGCTGAATCCGACCGGATCAATGAAGTACCAATCCGTGGTGGTTATTGCCCCAGTGCCAGAATTGTTGCGCTCGGCTGCAGAGAGAGCCCCTTCGGCTTGGATGCGGTCAAGCAAGGAGTGGGCAAGTAGGGCAGCTGTTCCGCGTTTCCGGGAACTACCACCCTGGGCGACGGAGACGGTCATCAGGGCGGCCAGTCCCAGGAGGGCGACGCCAAGGATGAATGCAGCCAGAAGCAGTTCCACCATGGAAAATCCATGCTTGGGACCCTTAAAATGAACACGAGAAATGCGCATGGCTACTCCAATCGTTGCCACTGATGGTCGGCATTGGTGGATATGGAATCAGGCTTGTAGTAGGCCCCGACCACACCAGAATCCGTGATGAAAACAAACCCGTAGGGAAGCCCTGTTTCGTTGATTCGATTGCCCCTGACCCCAATCCATGCGCCGCCCGAAGCGGAGATGCGGCCGGTGGATGAGACGATCTGGGGGAGTCCACGTGCGGATAGGCCTATTGGTGTCGTGACATCCGTGATCAGAGGATGGCTCCAACCTGTGAATCCGAGCGTCTTCAACGGCACCAGATCTTTCAGCGGCGAAGACTCACTGGGCACAATGGGTAGTGAGGAAACCGGGCTTGCGTAGCGCTGCCAGGAACCTTCAAATGCGTGACTGAAGAAAGTGCCTTGAGCCGCCTTAGTTGTATCCGAGGGATCGTAAATGTCTGGATTCACTACGATCAACTGAAGCTTGCCACTGGCATTTGTCGAGAAGAGCAGGTTCACGTCGCGGCCACTGGCGATGGCGGCTTCTCGTGCAGACTTGAGGGTGGCTTCGAACTCCTGGACCGCACTCTTTACTGCCTTCGTGCTGTTCGGAGTCAGACTCTGAATGGAAACCATCGCCAGAACGCCCACGATGACCAGCACGACCAGTAGTTCGATCAAGGTGTACCCCCGGTCGGAGGAGGTATCGTGCGATATGGGTTCCATAGGCGCCTCGGTAGAAAATGGTAAGAAAGGAAAGCCGGCGTCTTCCAAAAAAATAAATCAAATTGAATTAATAAGTAAGAGTATACAGCATGGTTAAAAAACAAGATTGATTAAAGATATGTAAAAAAAATATACAGAGATCAAGTGGGAACTCACCTCCAGGGAATGCGCGTGCTAACCTGAATCGTGTCCGAATCCGCCCAGCTTCCGAGACTCCGGGCAAAGAAGCGGCTCGGCCAGAACTTCTTGGTGAACGAGGGGGCCATCGCCACCATTGTGGGCTCGGCGCTGGGTTCGTCGGCGCCGCTGCTTCTGGAAATCGGCCCGGGGCCTGGGGTGCTGACGGAGCGCCTGCTGGCGGATGGCCGGCCGCTGTGGGCGGTGGATCTGGACCCTGAGGCTTGCGCACTGCTGCGGCAACGCTTCGCCTCACTCCCCCATTTCCATCTGCTGGAAGGCGATGCGGTGCGCATCCCCTTCCCGGAGGGTGGGCCCTGGTCAGTGGTGGGCAATCTGCCCTACAACGCCGCCACGCCCATCCTGGCGAGGCTGCTCACGGAGGGCATCCCTTGGGATCGCATGGCCTTGATGTTCCAACTGGAGGTGGCCCAGAAGCTGATGGGCGAGCCCGGCACCAAGGCCTACGGGCCGCTATCGGTGCTGGCTCAGCTTTGCGCCCGGCTGTCCCGGCTCGTGAAACTGGGACCTGGCTCCTTCCGGCCCGCACCCAAGGTGGAATCCGCCGTGGTCCAGTTCGAGCCCCGGGTGGATGCGCCCAGTCTGGCTGAACGCAGGGCCTTGCTCACCGTCCTGCACCGCTCCTTCCTCCACCGGCGCAAGACCCTGGCGAACAACTGGCAAGGAACATTGTCGGCCGAGGTGCTGACCGAGGTGGGACTGCCTCCGGCGCTGCGCGCCGAGGTGATCGCGCCCGCGACGTGGCTATCCGCAACTCGTACTCTGTTGAATCAACACCCGGAGGTGTTCCCATCGTGATGCCCGTGGCTCCCGAATTCGAAACCTGGACGGAGGCTCCTGCCGCCGATGAACTGCGGCTGATCCCCATCGGCGGGCTTGGCGAGTTCGGCATGAACGCCCTGGTGGTGCACAGCGCCCGCAGCCTCTTCCTGGTGGACTGCGGCCAGCTCTTCCCATCGGATGACCAGCCGGGCATCGATTCCATCGTGCCGGACTTCGCCTACCTGGAGCCCTTCGCGGAGCGTGTCCAGGCAGTGCTGCTCACGCACGGCCACGAGGATCACATCGGCGCGCTGCCGTACTTCCTGCGGCGCTGGCCGGTACCCGTGTATGGCACGGCGTTCACCCTGGGTCTGGTGGAAGGGAAGCTGCGGGAGCATGGCCTGGACCTGGGGCTGCTGCATCCCATGCGGGATTATGGCCGCGTGCAAGTGGGAGATGGCGAGATCGAGGCCGAGTGGATCCCCGTGACCCACAGCCTTCCCGACGCCTGCGCCCTGGTGCTCCATACCCCCCAGGGCGTGCTGGTGCACTCTGGCGATTTCAAGATCGATCCCGAGCCTTCGGATGGCCGGCACACAGGCATGGACCGGTTGAAGGCTCTGGGCGACGCCGGGGTGCGCCTGCTCATGGCGGATTCGACCAACGTGGGGCGTCCGGGCCGCTCGCCCTCGGAATCAGCCTGCCGCGAAGGCCTGGAGGCCGCCTTCGAGCAGACCAAGGGGCGGCTCTTCGTCACCACTTTCAGCTCCAACATCCACCGGCTGCAGACGGTGATCGACCTGGCCTACGAGTTCCGTCGCCGGGTGGTGCTGCTGGGGCGCAGCCTGGACCGCAACCTGGGCCTGGCCCGGTCGCTCAAGCGGCTGGACCTGCCGGATGACATCCTGATCGACGTCAAGGATGCCCAGCTCTACGATCCAGATGAGCTGCTCGTGCTTTGCACCGGCAGCCAGGGCGAGCCCATGAGCGGACTGGCCCGGCTGCTGCGCCGGGAGGTGAAAGGCCTGCGCATCGAACCCGGCGACCGGTTGGTGGTGAGCGCACGTGCCATCCCCGGCAACGAAGTGTCCATCTCGCGAATGCTGGATCAGGCCGAGCGCCTGGGGGCGGAAACATCGCTGGAGGGGCTGGGTTTAGTGCATGCCTCCGGCCACGGTAGCCGCGACGAACTGGCGGATCTCATCCGCGCGGTGCGGCCGGTCCAGATGGTGCCTGTGCATGGCACTTACCGGAACCTGCGGGCCCATGGCAAGCTCGCGGCTTCGCTGGGCTGGACGCCGGAGCGCATCTCCTTGCTGGATGGTGGTCTCTGCCTGCGGCTGTTCGCGGATGGCCGGATGGACATGCCCGGAGCGGTACCCGTGGGCAAGTGTTTCGTGAGCGAAGGCGTGGACCATATGGTGGATGCCCGCGTGGTGAAGGACCGGCTCATCCTCCAGGAGGATGGCGTGGTGTTCGCCACCCTCCTGGTCGACCCACAAACCGGCGACCTGGCCGCAGATCCCACCATTCTCAGTCGCGGGTTCGTGATGCTCTCAGACGATGAAGCCTATGCGGAGCTGCTGGCAGGGGTGGCCCGCAAGACCTACGAGGAGGCGCCGCCTGCGGTCCGTAAGGATGGGGAGGCTCTGCGCGATACCCTGCGCCTGGCGCTGCGGAGGGTCATCCGCAAAACCACCCAGACCCGCCCCCTCGTGATTCCAGTGATTCTGGAGTCCCCCCAGAACTGAAGTCCGTTGCTAGCGACGTCCCCGACGGATTCCGGCGCCGGGGCGGAAACCAGGTTCGACCCGGTTGCCGAGCCCCTGCCGGAGGGCTTCCACCGTGCGCCGCTGCATCTCCTCGACATGGGTGATGAGGCGCACCTGCTGGGCGGGGCTCAGCCGGGCCCGGATGTCTTCCTCGAATTTGAACTTGAGCTCCGCCTGTTGGCGCCGCAACTCCACGAAGTGATCGAGCAAAGGCCGGACCTTCGCGTTCTTCTCCTCCTCTGAACCGGGGCCCATCAGAATGTCGCTAAACCGGCGCCGGATCTGCTGGATCTGCTGGGTTTTTTCGAACTGCTCCCGGTCATAGAGGGACCAGCGCTCCACCACCGCTCGAGCCTGTTCCTCGGGGAGTCCGACGGTCTGTTGGAGCTGGTCCATGCGGAAGCGGACCAGGGGGCGTTCATCTACCGTTTGGGCGACGGCGGGCAGGCTGGCAAGCAGCAAGAGGGGCATCAGCAGGGTGGGGCGGAGCATGGAGATCACCTCGTCGGGGCCGGAGCCGCGTCCAGACGCTTCAAGAGCGCCTTCATTTCCTCAGGACTGAGGGCCTGGACCTGAGCGGCCTCTTCCTCGCGGTTGTGGAAGGGCGTGTCGATGGTGGAAAGCTCGAGAATATCGGGCTGCCGGGGCAGTGTGGCTTCCACGTAGGGCGTCCGGTTGGCACGACCAGCCAGGAAGGCACCAGTGCCCACGGCCAAGAGCAAGGCTGCCGCCGCGGCCCAGCCAAGCGGCCCCAGCCGGTGGCGCAGGGCGGGGCGGGGGGGAAGCTTCCGGAGGATGCGGCCCGGCAGGCGTTCAAAGTAGCCCGCGGGTGCCAGGGCATCGGCACTGTCTTCCTGAGCCAGGAAGCACACCCGGGCCTCGGCACAGGCGGTGCAGACCTTCAGGTGTGCCTCAGCGGCCGGACCGGGTTCCAGAGGATCGGCTTCAATGGCCGAAAGGGTCGCGGCACAGGCTTCGGGGAGGGGAAGGGGCCCGGGGTTCATGCTCGGCCTCCTTTGACATGGCGGGTGAGGTTCTGGATGGCGTGGAAGATGTGGGCCTTCACACTGCCCACGGAGGTGCCCATCTGCTGGGCGATCTGCTCGTATTTCCAGTCGTGCTGCAACTTCAGGGTGAGGGCTTCCTTCTGGCGGCGGGGCAGCTTTGGGAGAGCCTCGTGCAACAGCCGCCTGGCCTCCAGGTCCAGCAGGGCGGAGGCCTGGGTTTCCTCCACCCGCAGGGCCGGGTGTTCCAGGGTGCCCTCCGGTCCCTCTAGGCATTCGTGTTCACGGGCCATGCGTTCCCGGAAATTCAGGGCCTGGCGGGTGGCGATGGTGATGAGCCAGGTCCGGAAGGAGGATTCAAAGCGGAAACCGGGCAGCGCCCGGAAGACGCGGATGAAGGTTTCCTGCACGACGTCGTCGGCATCCTGGTGGTTCCTGACGATGGAGTAGGCCTTCCCGTAGACATCCCGGGAGAACAGGCGCACCAGGCTGGCGAAAGCCGCCTGATCTCCGCCCTGGGCTGCCTCGACCCAGGCCAGCACTTCGGGGGTGTGGTACGGCGAAGCCGGATCGGGGATCCGGTCCGCGGCGCGGGGGGCCGTCTGGGGTATCTGGGAGTCGTTCAAAGTGGCTTCCGCCATCATGTTAGGCTCCGGCGTCAAGGGCGGTGGAGGAGAAACGCCGTCCCTGGATGGACCCGGGAAGCCCTTCTGGGGTTGAATGGAAATGGTGCAAGTCTTCAATCTTCAGTCTTCAGGAGTTTCCATGCGTGACCGCATCACCCCGCTGCTCACGGAAGCGCAGATCCAGACCCGGGTCCAGGAGCTGGGTGCCCAGCTGGCCAAGGACTACGCAGGCCAGGATCTGGTGGTGATCGGGCTGCTGAACGGGGTGTTCCCCTTTTTCGCGGATCTCGTGCGGGCCATGGACCTGGATATCGATGTGAGCTTCATGCAGGTCTCCAGCTACGGCGCAGGCACCGAAAGCACCGGCGAAGTGCATATTCTCAAGGACCTGGATCGCTCCATCCAGGGGCGCCATGCCCTGGTGGTCGAAGACATCGTGGACACCGGGCTCACCCTGTTCAAGGTCCGCAACCTGCTCCAGGATCGGGAACCTCTAAGCCTGAAGATCTGCACATTGCTCTCCAAGCCCAGTCGCCGCAAGGTCGAGGTGCCGGTCGATTACATCGGTTTCACCATCGAGGATCACTTCGTGGTGGGCTACGGCCTAGACTTCGACGGCAAGCTCCGCAACCTGCCTTACGTGGGTGTCTACCACCCATAGTTTTAAAGAGTCGGAACACAGAGGGCACAGAGAGCCACAGAAGGCACAGAGTCTTAGGAGAATCTGCACCATGGATCCGCATGAGCACGAAGAGGCTTCGGGCGGGGCAGGTCCATACGCGGAGCTGACTTGGTCTGTGATTCGTGCGGGGATCGAAGTACAGAAACGCCTTGGCCCTGGGTTGCTTGAATCAGCGTATGAAGCCTGCCTCACCTATGAAATGGAGTTGTCTGGGCATACCGTGGAAAGGCAGGTTTCCGTGCCCATTCGGTATCGTGATCTGGTCGTGCCCAAGGCTTTCAGAATGGACCTATTGGTTGATGGGCTTCTCGTCGTCGAGTTGAAGGTGGCCGAAGCCATCACGCAGGAGCATGAAGCCCAGGTGATGAGCTATCTGCGATTTTCAGAGAAACCCGTAGGATTACTCATGAACTTCGCCCTCCAACCTCTTGCCAAGCGTGGCATCCGGAGGTTTCTGATGTCCCATTCTTCCTCTGCGCCCTCTGTGTGATCTCAGTGTCCTCTGTGTTCCGCTTTGTTCTTTTCTCTCTCGTGCTTGCGGCCTCCCTGGGCTGCGGGTACCACCGCCTGGACCGGCAGCCGCGGTCGGCGGCGTGGGCGAAAAAAGGCGAGACGATCCGGCTGGCGCGATTCCGCAATCTGACCCCGCGGCTGGGGTTGGAGGATCGCTTCACCAAGGCCCTGGAGAACCGCATCGTCGCGGCCAGCCCCTGGCGCCTGGTGGGGACTGGCGAACCGTCCCGTTGGGTGCTCCAGGGCACGCTGGAGAGCTACACCTCGCGCCCCATCGGCCTCACCCTTGGCAATGACAAGACCAAAGCCAGCGCCGGGTCTGCCTCTCGCGTGGAAGTGGCCGTGGTGGCCAGTGTGGAGCTCCTGGATGGCCAGACGGGCACGGTGGTGCTGTCCCGCCGGGGGCTGACCTTCACCAACCAGTACCGGGTGGACCAGAACTTCGCCAGCTTCGACAGCCGGGAACTCCAGGTGCTGGAGAGCCTGGCGGACGATTTCGCGGAAAGCTTCCTGACTCAGCTGCTGGAAGGCACGGACTGATGGCCGCCGCCCCGGCCTGGCTGGACCATACCTTTGCGCTGATCCACGGCGAAGATAGCGATGGCCGCCGCACGTCCGTGGCGGAATGGACCCGGCTCCACGTGGACCCGGAGTGGGCGGATTTCACTCTGACGGTCTGCGCCGAGGGGTGTCCCTGGCCCGAAGTGATGGCGGCCCTGCAGGAAGCGGCGCCACTGGGTGCCGAGGCGCGCACGGTGATCGTGCCCGCCGCCGACAACCTGTTCACCCGCGCCAAGGAACTGCCAGGCGCCGTGAAGGCGCTGCTGGAGAAACCGCCCCAGGGCGTGAACCTGCTGCTGGTGGCCTGGAATACGCTGCCGGCCGCGCCAGGCAAGGCTCTAGGCGCCAAGCCGTGGACGGATTGGGCCAAGGCGGGGCGCATCCTTAAAGTGGGGGCCTTGGAACCCGCAGAGATCCCCCGTTTCATCGAAGCCGAGGCCAACCGCCTGGGCCTGTCGCTTCAGGGGGCGGTGGCCACGATGCTGGCCCAGCGCCAGGGTGGAAACCCGGGCCTCATCAAACGGGCCCTGGAGGTGCTGGACCTGCTGGCAGAGGACCGCCGCGTCACCGAAGCGATGGTGGATCAGGTGACCTTCCGGCTGGCAGAACAGAAGGCCTTTGCCTGGTCCGGGGCCTGGCAGCGGGGGGATGCGGCCGGGGCTCTCAGGGCGCTCCGCATGGCCCTGGAAGATGGTGATGAGCCCTTGATGCTGCTGGGTCAGGCCCGGCGCGAGGTGGACCGCCTGCTGCGGTACTCCGAGGCCCAGGCCGCAGGGTTCAAAGGGGCCGAGCTGACCTCAGCCCTGGGTCTTTCGCCCAAGCAGGCTTTCCTGATGGACGGCTATCGCGGCGCTTTCGACAGGCTGAAGCCGAAGGGCGTGAAGGCTTTGTTGGGCCGCCTGAACCAGTGCGAGCGCGACCTCAAAGGTATGGCCATCTCCCGTAGCGACTCGCCCCTGTTGGACCTGACCCTCACCCTATGCCGGGCCTGGGGGCGTTAGTTGCCTGGATCTTCTTGGCGGCCTTAAGGATATCGCCCAGACAGCAAGCGCCGGAGGGGTTCACTTGGTCGCACCGGCAGCGGCCTTCCTTCACGGCAGTCCGGATGGCCTCTACTGAATCCAGGCGGCCCGTGGCTTCCCACTCCGTCCGCAGGCTTTCCAGGCTGTGGCCGAAGCAGTAGCACAAGGGGCGGGGGGCCCTGGTCTCCTTGATTCCCACGCGCACCGTGAGCTGATTCTTGCGGAAGGTCTGTCCTGATGCCGGGCTGAAGTAGACCACCTCACAGCCAGGGGTCGCGCAGAAACGCCAATTGCCCTGGCCCATCTCGCCCACCTCGCGGGGGTCCAACAGGGCCCTCATGGTCGCGGACGGCACGGATTTTCCAGCCCCAGCACAGGCAGGGCAGATATCGCTGGAAGCCGGGCCTTCGGATTCCCCGCAGCAGGAACAAGGGTGTGGTTTACCAGTCGCGGCCATGGCGCCGCCCTAGAACACCAGGACCCGGTCCGCCCACAGCGTCCAGTCCGTAAGTTCCTCCAAGTTGCTGCGACGGCAGCCTTCGGCCAGTTCGGTTTCGGTGAGCCCCCGGGCGTCCATGCAGGTTCCGCACACGCCCACCTGGCCATGGCGGGTGGTGATGGCCTTCAGCATTCGTTCCAGGTTGTAGTAGCCGTTGGGCGTGATCTGGCCCTGCTTGGCGCAGGCGGCGGCGTCACCCATCAGGAAGACGCGGACTTCAGCGCCCTCTCGCTTGGCGGTGGCGCCTGCAAGCCGCAGCCCGTTGTAGCTGCGCTCGGTGCCGTAGGGGGGATCGTTGAGGATGAACAGGTGCTTGCTCACGGGGCCTCCGTGGGGTGAGGACCCAGTGTAGCCCCGGCCCAATTCCAGCCCGCTGGCAGGGGAACCGGGCATTGATCACTTGAGCCTCGGCTTCGCCGGGCGGATGATGGGGGTCTGGATTCCGGAGGGCCCATGTCTGAATGCGTCATTCCCACCCTGACCTCAAATGAGGTGGTGGCGTCCAAGTCCGTGTTGCCCGCCGGATGGGAACCCAATCTCAAGGACCTCAAGTCCCTGGATCTCACCCTGCCCATGCTGGAGCTGCTGCGCCGGTCCACCAGCCGCCTGCCCCAGGATGTGATCGACGCCCTGGTGAAGGGCCGCGACGCCGAGGAGGAAGGCAGCCGGGCTTTCAATACGCTCAATGACATGGTGCGCAACATCATCCTCGCGGATGGGCATGTGACCCCGCTCTGCCAGGACACAGGCACCATCATCGTCTGGGTGCGCCACCCCTTCGGTCTCAGTCAGCGCGCGGCCAAGCAGCAGATCCGGGCGGCCGTGGCCGAGGCCACCAAGCGGTCCTGGCTGCGCCCGAACTGCGTGGAAGCCCTCAGCGGCAAGAACACGGGCAACAACATGGATCCCTTCCATGAAGGCCACCCGGCCGTCCACTTCGAGGAGTGGGACAAGCCGGAGGTCGAGATCGCCGTCATGCAGAAGGGCGGTGGCTGCGAGAACGTGGGCGCCCAGTACCGCCTGCCGGACGCCGCCATCGGCGCAGGCCGCGACATCAAGGGCGTGCGCAAGTGCATCATCGACGCCGTGGTGAAGGCCCAGGGCCAGGGCTGCAGCCCCGGCATCCTCGGCGTGGCCATTGGCGGCGACCGCGTTTCCAGCTACGAGAAGAGCAAGGAAGTGATCCTCCGCAAGCTTGGCACTCCGAATCCTGACCCGAAGATGGATGCCTTCGAGAAGGAGATCACGAACGATCTCAACACCCTGGGCATCGGCCCTATGGGCTACGGCGGCAACACCACCGTGCTGGGCGTCCTGGTCGAGGAGATGTACCGGCATCCCGCCAGCTTCTACGTGAGCATCAGCTACATGTGCTGGAGCAGCCGCCGGGGCTCGATCACGCTCAAGACCAACGGCGAAGTGTCCTTCGACTGATACGAGGCCCCCATGATCCGTCTCACCACTCCCATCACCGAAGACCAGATCCGCCAGCTCAAGGTCGGCGACGAAGTGCTGCTCAACGGCCGCGTCGTCCTCAGCCGCGACATGGGCCACAAGTACATGAAGGAGCAGAAGCCTGAGTGGCTGAGGCCCATCCTCGAGAACATGGTCATCTACCACTGCGGCCCGGTGGTGAAGAAGAACGAGGATGGCACCTGGTCCTTCGTCGCTGCGGGCCCCACCACCTCCATCCGCGAAGAGCCCTACCAGGCCGACGTCATCGAGACCTACAAGGTGCGCGGCGTCATCGGCAAGGGCGGCATGGGCAAGAAGACCAGCGAGGGGCTCCAGAAGACCGGGGCCGTCTACCTCCACGCCACCGGCGGTGCCGGCAGCTTGCTGGCCGAGCGCTGCAAGCGCGTGGTGGACGTGAAAATGCTGGAGGAATTCGGCAGCCCCGAGGCCTTCTGGATCATCGAGGTCGAGGATTTCCCGCTGGTGGTGACCATGGACAGCCATGGCGGCAGCCTCCACGAGATCGTGGCCCAGCAGAGCCAGGAGCGCGCCAAGGTCCTAACCGCCTGACAACCAGGCATTCTGGAACCATCCCTCCTGCGATGAGAGGCCGTTACGGAATCGCCGGTGCACTCCCGGTTAGTTCGTAACGGCCCCTTATGCCGCCCCTGCGCCGAGGGGGAAGGATCGTTTGACGAAGGCGGCTAGGCTGGAGGGATGGTCCAGACTTACCGACAGCTCCGCCTCGACCTGAGCGCAGCCCTCGCCGCTTTTCTCGAACCGTCTGAGGCCCGTGCGGAGAGTGTCCGCTGGTTCGAGGAGGGGCTGGAGCTGACGCGCAGCTGGATGGCGGCCCATGGGGGTGAGCCCGCGCCCGAGTCAGTCCAGCGGCAGGTGAGTGCCTGGGTGCACCGGCGGAAGACGGGTGAGCCCTGGGCCTACATCCTGGGCTGGTGCCTCTTCCGGGACCGCCGGTTCCTGGTCAGCCGGGACACGCTGATTCCCCGCCCAGAGACCGACCTGTTGGTCGAGGCGGCTCTGGAGGTGGGGAAGCGCCTGGGTGTGGCGCGCTGCGTGGATGTGGGCACCGGCAGTGGCATCATCGCGGTGAGTTTGGCCCTGGAGACGGATTGGCAGGTGTCGGCCACGGATCTGAGTCCAGGTGCCTTGGCCGTGGCCCGGGAGAACGCGGCAGCCCTCGGTGCCACGGTGGCCTTCTTTGAGGGAAGTCTGCTGAATCCTGTCCCCGATCCCCTGGGCCTGGTGGTGGCGAACCTCCCGTATGTGGACCCGGCCGACGAGCCTAGCCTCCAACCGGAGTTGGCCTTCGAACCCGCCTCGGCCCTCTTCGCCCCGGATCGGGGCCTGGCGCTGTCGGCGGAGTTGCTGCGGCAGGCCCACGCTCGTCACGCGCCGGCCTGCCTGCTGGAGATCGGGGCTGGGCAGGGGGGCGAATTGTGCCGCAGCGCCCTTGGGGCTGGCTGGTCCAAGGCTATGATCCATCAGGATTTTGCGGGTCACGATCGGGTTCTGGTGGCCCTGGCCTGAGCGGGCCGGACAATCCAGAAGAATCCACCATCAGGCCTCGGGGCTAAGAAATCAGGGGCGAGTTGCTTCAGAGATCCTGACTTCTTGCCGATAAGTACGTTCTTGAGGTGGACATGAGCAGCAGTGGCAAACCACACCGTCACGGCGGCAGCCAGCCCGCCCCAGGGCCGAAGGACTCCGAGGCCGAGCATCTCGTGGCCGTGGCGCATGAAGTGCTGGCCGAAACGCCGGATATTCGATCCGAGAAGCTCAAGGCCCTCAAGCGGCAGCTGGATTCGGGAACCTACCACCCTGATGAAGGGGCGGTGGCTGAAGGTGTGATCCGTGAGTACCTGGAGAAGCCGGAGAAGACGGATCGTTAGGGTTTATCGGGGCTGAAGGGCCGTCAGCGGAAGCCACCACACCTGGTCAGGGCCGCCACAGAGAAGGGCTCCGGCCTCGGGGCGCAGGTCCCCACCATCCCAGCGAGGAACGGGAATTCCCGGAGGCGCAGCTAGGCGTTTCCATGCGTCGGCCAAGAGGATCACCTTCATATGGTCCTCTCCGGGCTTCCAGAGGTAGAGCCGGTCCAACCCTCGGCTGATGTGCGCCTCCCAGACTTCCCTGGATGGTTCGAGGGTGGGCAAGGCCGGCGGGGGTGGCACCGGGGGGGCGGTGTTCTCCAGAAGGGGCGGATCCGAAGCACCCGAAGCTGGAGCCAAGGTTGGTGCAGGAGCCGGTGCAGGAACCGGGGCGGGTGCTGGCAGGGTGGGCCGCGCCAGGCTGAACCACAGGTGCCCGTCGGCTCCGCCGCCGAGCAGATGAAGCAAGCCGGCGTCCAGGCTCGACGCTTCAGGCAGCAGCGCCTTCAGGTCTCGGGGCTCACCAGCTTTGCCATCGGGATTCAGGGGAATCAGGGTGCCTGGCTCAGGCTGCCACCACCCTGCCTTGGCGGTGCCGGCGACCAGGCCCAGTCCGCGGGAGAAGCCCAGAGGCGACGGGGGCGGGGCTTGGATATGGGTCCAGGCTCCATTCCGCCAGGTGGAGAGTCCCAAGTCATGGGCCACCCGGAAGGAGCGGGGCCCGAGGGGCAGCAGGCTGGCGATTCCCTTCACCTCCGGTGGGAGTTCGACCAGGGTGGACACGGGTTTGTGGCTGCCGGCCCGGTTTGCCAGATCAAGGATGGTGACGGGTGTTCCCGCGCCGAAGAGGAACGCGCTCCGGTGGTTAGGGGACAGGGCGAGATGCTCTCCCGGCGCCTGCTGGGACCACCTGGTCTGTTGGGTCTTCAAATCCCAGGCCATGACGAGCCCTGGGGCGGCGGCATCCTCTGAGCTGCGGTAGAGCAGCACCAATGCATCATCTGGGGCGAGGGCCGCATCCACCAGATCCGCAAACTGGAAGAATCTGGCGGGGATGCCCGTCGGTTCAGCCAAGGTGATTGCAGGGCCGGGTGTCCCCTGAAGGAAGAGAACGGCCTGCTGCCGGCCAGTCTGGCTGAGGACCTGGGCTACGGCTGCGCCGCCGGGCAGGGGGGGCGTCCAGCGGACTTGCCTCAGCGGTACGGTGGGTGGCTGGAGGTCAATGAGTTGGCCGGCACCCATCGCCGAGGCCCGGAAGGGTTCCAGGACCTCCTCCTGGGGCGGGGCCCCCGGGTTCCGGCGGGTCGCCCACCATACCCCGGCGCCAAGAGTAATGGTCAGGGCGGCGGCGCCCAGGGCCAGGGTGGTGCGAGTCATGGCATGCCTCCAGTAAGCCTCAGATATTGCTCCAGCGACTGGAGCGCCCTTTCCCGGTGGGCCTGACCTTTGGCAGCCTTCACGGCGCGGGTTCCCCCGGCGCGTTTGAGCCCGCGCAGGTCCAGGAGGTCCTCTGGCAGCGGGGGCATCAATCCCAGCATGGCATTGGTCGGGCCAAAGTCGGAGGTGGAGGCGTGGGCCAGATAGCGCAGCAGGCTGCCAAGCATGGTGTCGGGCGGGAAAGGCAGCGGCTCGAGATTACGCACCGTGCGATCCACGGCGAAGGCGGCGGCGAGGCCGCCCGCGGCTGATTCGAGGTAACCCTCAACGCCGGAAAGTTGCCCCGCGATCCAGAGGCCCTGGACTGATTTGACAGCGAGTGTCGCATCGAGCACTTTCGGGGCCTGGATGTAGGTGTTCCGGTGGATGCTGCCAAGCCGAGCGAATTCAGCCTTCTCGAGGCCGGGGATCAGCCGGAAGACTTCCTGCTGTGCCCCCCACTTCAGGCGAGTTTGGAAACCCACCAGGTTGAAGAGGTCTCCTGCCAGAGTGTCCTGGCGCAGCTGAACGACGGCGTGCGGCCAGCGTCCGGTCCGTGGATCGTCCAGGCCCACAGGCTTCATGGGGCCGTGCCGGAGCGTTTCACGGCCCCGGTCCGCCATGACTTCGATGGGCAGACAGGCTTCGAAATAGGGCGTATCCACCTCGTGGAGGGGGACGAGCTCGGCCGCGATCAGCGCGTCCAGAAACCGCTCGTATTGCGGCTTGTCCAAGGGGCAGTTGATGAAGTCGGCCCCGCCCTTGTCATAGCGGGCGGCCATCCAGGCGATGTCCATGTCCACACTGTCACGTTCCACGATCGGGGCGATGGCGTCGTAGAAATGCAGCTGGTCGCTGCCGGTGATCTTCGCGAGCCAGTCCGCCAGGGGCTCCGCAGTGAGCGGTCCCGTGGCGAGGATGGTCGGGGTTCCTGGTTCCGGGGCCTCGATGCGAGCCGTTTCCCAGCGGATTCGCGGGTGTCCCTTGAGGGCGGAGGTGACGGCTTCGGAGAAGGCGTCACGGTCCACGGCGAGGCTGTTTCCCGCGGGTACGCGGGTGGCCTCGGCACAGCGCAGGATCAGCGAATCCATCCGGCGCATCTCGGCCTTGAGGATTCCCGTCGCCGAGTTCGGATCGTCACTCTTGAAGGAATTGGAGCAGACCATCTCAGCGGCCCTCTCCGTGGTATGAGCCGGGGTCGTCCAATTGGGCCGCATTTCGGAGATCCGGACCTCGTGGCCACGTGAGGCTAGTTGCCATGCCGCTTCAGAGCCAGCCAGGCCCGCCCCGATGATGTGGATCACGCATCCTCCTCCAAGGGGTTGATTCTACGTCAGGGGCCGGTTCCTTCGGGTTTCAGGAGCCCTTGTACGAGCCGTAACAGGGCCGGAACACTCGGTTTCAGGGCTTATTTTGAAATTTCCCCTTGCATGTTGGCTGCGCGATGCTAGTCTGAATGTCCTGCGCAGTTGAGGCTGCGAGGTGCTGGAGGGGGCCGGAAGGTGACCTCGGACCGTGTGGAAGCATGGTGAGCGTCTTTGAAAACCGGATAGAAGATAGGAAGCCTTTGAGGGTTCTGTGGGGCGTCTAAGGATGCTGCGCAGAATTCAGAACAATTTTTCGACCAGAAC
>NZ_JANHMQ010000003.1:0-270927 GCF_024609325.1 Geothrix fuzhouensis
GCCCCACAGGGAGCGAATCAGGCCTGGATGCGCTCCACCCTAAGCCTTACCGGCCGCCACCAACTCCGCCACCAACAGGTCCCCATCCAGCCGCTGGGGCAGTTCCTTGTGGTAGCCCCGGACCCAGCGCCTCCCGTTCACCAGCACGAACGGAATGGCCCGCTTCCCAGTCTCGGCCTCCAGCTTTTCCGCCGCCCCCGGTTCAGCCTCGAGATCCACTTTGTGATGGGCGACACCATGGTCGGTCAGCCAGGCCTCCAGGCGGCGGCAATCCGGGCACCAGGTGGCGCTGTAGACCGCCAGATCCAGGCCTTCGAGGGCAGCAATTCGGCTCATGAGATCCTCCTGGACCTGTCATTCTGGATCCTTTGATGCTTTGTTGGGGGGTTTCATGTCCAAGATGACCATCCAGGCCGGGCTCGTCGCAGCGCCGGCCCTCTTTCTGGCGCTCGCCCTGGGTTGCGGCAAGAACGTCACACCCGACTCCAGCCGCGTCATCGCCAATATCGGCGGCAGCAAGCTCACCGAGGCCGAGTTCCAGGACATCGTGAAGAGCCTGTCGCCGGATCCCAAGGAGGCCCAGGCCTTCCTCACCGACGCGGGCGCCCGGAACGACCGTGCCCAGCTCGCCCAGCGCATTGCCATGTCCAGGGCTGTCACCACCTATGCCGCGCAGACCGGGCTCGACAAGGACCCGTCCGTGAAGCGTCAGCTGGAGCAGCAGCAGGCCAACATCTACTTCCAGGCCCTCATGAAGAAGCGCATGGCGGGGCTCACCCCCACCGACGAGCAGCTCCAGACCTTCTACAAAGAGCGGGTCGAAGCCCTCAAGACCCAGGGTCATGCCCAGGGCATCCCCCCCTTCGAGACCGTCAAGGCCCAGCTGCCTGAGCTCTGGCGGCAGCAGCACATGCAGACCCTCAGCGACCAGATCCAGAACGAGGTCAAGCAGAAGGTCCCCGTCACCCTGGCTGACGACTACCGGCCGGCGGGAGCGGAATAGGCACCTTTTCGCGCGTTCACAGACCAAGGCCCCCGGTTGGGGGCCTTGGTGTTGGTGCCTGGAGACGGAATCCTCCGGGGCTGCGCTCGCGCACATCCCCTCCGCCGCACGCAGTCTATGGGCGCCTCCAGCCTCCAGACGCGATGCGTCTTCCGCCCTCCGAAACGCGCCCCGAGACTGCTGTGATTTCGATCCCGTCTCTCCACAAGAACACAGCCCCCATGCCGGGGGCTGTGTTCTTGTGGTGCCTGGAGACGGAATCGAACCGCCGACACATGGATTTTCAATCCATTGCTCTACCAACTGAGCTACCCAGGCAGGAAGGGTAAGGATATCAGGCGGTGACGCATTTTCAAGTGCCGGAAACGAGTGGATTGGTGCATCCTCAATGGTTTGAGTGCTGCTCCGTCAGAGAGGTTTGTCATGGCCCAGACCCCCAAGAATCGTGAAATCCAGGTTCAGAAACCCGCGCAGAGTCTCGCCCACTTCCAGACCAAGCTGAGCAAGGGCGAAGAAGAGGATGGCGGGCTGTTGAAATCCATCCTCATCGGGGTCGCGGCCCTGGTGCTCGTGGGCGTGGCCTACGGCGCCTGGGGTGCCTACCAGACCCAGGCCACGGAAAAGCACGAGGCGGCTCTTTCCGCCCTCCAGATGGAAGTGGAAGGCGACGGCGTGACGCCCGTGCCACCGGCCGACATGGAGAAGCGCATGCGCGAACGGCTGGGGCGCCTGGAGGCCCTGGTGGCCGAGGCACCCTCGTCCCGCAAGGCCGCCACCGCCGGGCTGCTGGCCAGCTGGCGCTTGGCCTTGGATGGCAAAGAGCAGGCTCCCGCCGAAGCCAAGGATGCTTGGGGCAAGATCCGTCTTGCCCAGCGGGCCTTGGCTCTGGGCCAGGCCCAGGCCGCCCGCGCGCAACTTGACGGCTTGCGGGCCAAGGCCACCCCCGGGGTGTCCTGGGCCGAGGCTTTTTGGGCCAGCCAGATGGACACCGACCGCCTGGCCGGGGATCGCGCCCAGGCCTTGAAGGACCTGGCTGAGTACAAGGCCCGTTTCAAGGGCCGCAGCGACACCAGCGCCTTCGAAGGCCTGATCCAGAGCATCTGAGCGACTTCAGGCAAGGAGTCATCCCATGCGGATGTACGACCTGATCTATACGAAAAAACTGGGCGGCGCCCTGTCGCCCGAGCAGATCGCCTTCTGGGTCAAGGGGGCCGCCGACGGCAGCGTTCCCGATGAGCAGAGCGCCTCCCTGCTGATGGCCATCTGCTGGCGCGGCATGACCACCGAGGAAACCCTCGCCCTCACGCTGGCCATGCGGGATTCCGGCAAGCGGATGGATCTCTCCGCCGTGCCGGGCATCAAGGTCGACAAGCACAGCACCGGCGGCGTGGGCGACAAGACGACCCTCATCCTCGGCCCCATCGTGGCGGCCTGTGGCGTGCCCTGCCCCATGTTCAGCGGCCGCGGCCTGGGCCACACCGGCGGCACCGTGGACAAGTTCGCCGCCATTCCGGGGCTCAAAGTCGAGCTCACGGACGCTGAGTTCATCCGCAGTCTCAAGGAGACCCGCTTCGCCAACTCGGCGCCCACCGGCGACATCGCTCCGGCGGACAAGAAGCTCTACGCGCTGCGCGACATCACGGCCACGGTCGAGAGCATCCCCCTCATCACCGCCAGCATCATGTCCAAGAAACTGGCCGGTGGCGCCGACGCCCTGGTGCTGGACGTGAAATGCGGGCCTTCGGCGTTCATGAAGACTCCGGAAGATGCCCGCACCCTGGCTCAGAGCATGGTGGACGTGGGCACAGCCCATGGCATGCAGATCCGGGCGCTCATCACCCGCATGGACGCCCCCCTGGGCTGGGCCATCGGCAACGCCCTGGAAGTCATGGAGTCCGTCGAGATCCTCCGCGGCGAGCATGGCGATTCCGAGCTGGCCCAGATGAGCTTCCGCCTCGCCGCGGAAATGCTGATCATGGGCGGCGCCGCGCAGACCCTCCCCGAGGCCGAGACCAAGGTGCAGAGCGCCATCCAGGACGGCTCGGCCCTGGAGACCCTGCGGCGCTTCACGGCCCTCAACGGCGGGGACGCCAAGGCCCTGGACGACTTCAGCCGCCTGCCCCAGGCCGGGCAGAAGGTCGACATCCTGGCCGATCAGCCCGGCTACGTCACCGCCATCGACGGCCGGGCCCTCGGCCTGCTGGCCATGGACCTGGGCGCCGGCCGCAAGGACCGAAACGATGTGCTCGACCTGGGCGTGGGGATCCGCGTGCACACGCGCGTCGGGCAAAGGATCGAGAAGGGGGACGTGGTGTTCACGGCCCACACCAAGGGCGGGTACCAGCTGAAGAAAGATGCCTACCTAGCCACCCTGGAGCTCAAGGCAGGCCGGCCCGGGCAGGAACCCTGGCTGTTGGATTCCATCGGCTGCTGAGTCTCAATAAGTCCAGAACATGCGCCCTTATTACCAAGGGTTCCCGATCTAGTCCAAAAAATTCCCTTTTTTTTGGACTTCAACTACAATGCGACCCGAGACCCTCGATCTTTTCTAAGCAGATGTCTCAGAGGTCATGAATGCGAGCCCAGGCGGGCTCGAAGAATGCGGCTTCTGAGGGAGGACCCGTACTCACCCTCGGGACCTGGTGTGCATGGCCCCGATTTCTTTCGGAGGTTGTATGCAGGGAACCATTTCTTCCATCGGCCGTCTGACGGCCCTCATCGCCCTGGGCGGGGTGATGCTATGTGCCCAGGATTCCACCACGGGGGCCATTTCTGGCACCGTGACCGGTCCGAATGGCGCCCTGATCGCCGGGGCGAAGGTCATCCTCGACGGCGGCCGCGGGCAGGTGGTGCGCGTGACCGATGCCAACGGATCCTTCAAGGCCTCGGCCCTCATCCCCGGCCAGTACCTCCTCACGGTGACAGCGGCTGGCTTCGAGACCGCGACCAAACTCACCGCAACCGCCTCCATCAACACCCTGACCCCCGTCCGACTTGTCATGACACGGGCGGCCGGGGCCGTCGTCGAAGTGGTGGCCGCCTCCCAGACCCTGGACACCACAACCCAGACCTCGGGCTCCACCTACAACGCCGAGACGATCTCCGCCCTTCCCCTGGGCCGGTCATTCTCCTCCGTGGTGAACCTCGCGCCTGGCGTGTCCAGCAGCGGCATCGATGCCAACAATCCCTCCGTGGGTGGCTCCTCCGGCTTGGAGAACCAGTACATCATCGACGGCGTCAACACCACCGGCGCCGGCTACGGGGCCAGCGGGTCGTATTCCATCGTCTACGGCTCCCTCGGCACTGGCATCAACACCGACTTCATCAGCGAGGTGCAGATCAAGAGCTTCGGCATGGACGCGGAGTTCGGCGGCGCCACCGGCGGTATGGTCAACGCCGTCACCAAGACGGGTGACAACTCGCTGCACGCCCAGGTGTTCGCCTACTTCGACATCGACAGTCTCCAGGCCAAGGACAAGGTTCCGCCCCGCATCGACCCGAGCCTGCGCATTCCCCTGTCTTTCGATAGCAGGAACCGGTACGAGATCGGGTTCACGGTCGCCGGCCCGATCATCAAGGACCGCCTTTTCTACTTCATCGGTTACAACCCGATCCGCACGTCAATCAAGCGGACGCAGGTGGATCCTGATCAGCCCTTCTACGGGCGCCAGGTCGAGCAGAAGACCGAGACGAACACTTACTACGGAAAGTTGAACTGGATGATCACCACCACCCAGTCCTTGGAGTTCAGCGTTTTCGGGGATCCCGGCAAGCTGCCCTTCGGCCCCAACCTTAACAACGCGCTATATGATCCTCCCGACTCCTGGGAAGAGGTGGAATTCGGCGGCCGCAATTGGACCTTGAAGTACAACGGCGTGTTCTTCAACGACTTCCTCGTGGAGGCCCGGGTTTCCCAGGCCAACAACAAGTTCCGGCGGAAGCTGGGGCCCACTACCCAGTCCCACTTCCAGGTTTTGGATGTCTACACCGGATTCGGCTATGCCCCAGGTCCCGGTTTTGTGGATGGCACCGATGACCGTAACCGCCAGTACGACCTGAAGCTGACCAAGACCTTTGGTCCGTTCGAATTGAAGGCTGGTTACTTCAAGGAGGACATTGAGCACAAGGGCGGCAACATCTACCAGGGCCCTCCCGGCTTCCTGGATCCTCACACAACCGCCACCGGCCAGCCGTATTCCAGCGGCGCGCAGGTCCGCCAGCGGTACTACATGCTCGATCCCAATCTCGTGGATGCCGACGGGCACACACCCCTGAGCAACATTGCCCCCTACTACCGCATTGTCCGTGCACGCACCTCACCGCCGCTCCTCACCACGAAGGCACCCTGGGAGGGCTACTTCATCCAGGGGAAATATTCCTGGAACAACCGCCTGTTCGTGAAGGCCGGGTTCCGCTGGGAAGAGGAGAATATGCAGGGCGCGCAGGAGACCTACAAGTTCAAGGCCGCCGATTCCATGGCCCCGCGCCTGTCCATCACCTGGGATCCGGAAGGCGATGGCCGGAACAAGATCTACGCCTTCTACGGCAAGTACTTCGAAAAGGTCCCACTGGATTTGGCGGTCCGTTCCCTCAGCCGGGAGATTGGTGTCAGCCGCTCCGATTTCTACACCATCAACAGCGCCTATAATTCCCTCTCCAATCCCATCGAGAATGGTGTCTCCATTCGGGACGTCCGGCCATCCGGCGCCTATGGCGTGGCCGGTTCCACCACCGATCTTCACTTCGTCGGCAGTGCGGGCTTCCTGACTCCGGTGTTGCCCAACACTAAACTGCCCTACACCACGGAATATGTGCTCGGATGGGACATGCGCCCAGCCGAGGGCCTTACGATCAGCAACCGGATCATCTACCGTTCCGTGGGCCGCGTCCTTGAGGACCTCGGCGTTGACGGCGGCAACAACCTGCCCTACTTCATCGGCAATCCTGGTGAGAATACGGACGTGATCACCGCCATGGCGGCCGCGATTGATCCCACCTTGGGGAACAGCGTGACCCCCACGGCCTCTTGGCCAAAACCAAAGCGGGATTACTGGGCCTTCGAATTCGAGGCCACGAAGAATGCCAAGAATTGGATGGCCTTCTTCAACCTCAGACTCTCCAGGCTTGAGGGGAACTACGAAGGCTTGTTCCGCAACGACAACGGCCAGAGTGATCCGAACATCACATCGCTCTTTGATTTCTCGCTGGAATACATGAAGAAGTATGAGGATCCGAACAACCCGGACTACCACCCCCGCGGGCTGACCGGTGAGGAGGCCTTTGCCTCCGGACCGCTCCCCAATGACCGCACCGTCGTGGCCAACGGCGGCGTGACCTACCAGTGGGACTTCGGGTTCTCGCTCACCACCCTGGTGAAGTTCCAGACGGGCACCCCCCTGAACAAGTTTTACGGCCTGATCGACTACGACAACAACGGCGAGCTTGCCGCCGGAGGCCGCGGATCCATGGGGCGCACCCCCAACACCCTGAACTTCGACCTGAGCGGCCAGTACGTCTGGAAGCTGGCCAACAAGCACCAGATCTCCCTCCGCGCCGACATCTTCAACCTGTGGAACGTCCACAAGCCGGTCACCTATGACCAGGACTTCGAGCAGGCCGTGGATGCCCCGAACGCCAACTTCATGAACGTGCTGACCTACCAGACGGCCCGCCGGGTACGGCTGGGCTTGAAGTACCAGTTCTGATCCGCAGTCGGTCACCCATAAGAGCGGGCCCTTCGGGGCCCGTGCTTATGTCCGTCGCAGTAGGTCAAAGTTTCCTTGTTAGGCCTGGTCCACCCATCCGCTGGGACTTACTTGGATAAAATCGCCCACAATAGATTACACTCCAGAAATCACCCGGCATCGTAAGCCGATACACGCTGTTCGAAATTCAAGTTGTGATGCCGTCTCGACCGATTCGGTTCCCATCTTTCCGCAAGAATTCACAAAAATTAACACCCCTCGCAATACAATGGCTCCATCATCAATCTCGGATCTTTCTCTTTCTACTGCCTTCTGTCACACCCTCTGCCCGGGCAAATCCCCGTGCTCCACGAGGGGTCACAGATGCTTTTTTCACCACGGGGCCGCACCTGTCCGGCTCTGGTTTCCTGGAGGATGCTATGCATCTCTTGAACAACCGCCTGGGCCGCATTACGGCCCTCATCGCCCTGGGCGGGGCTGCTCTGTATTCACAGGGCACGCAGACCGCGAACATCACCGGCACAGTCGTCGATGCCGCTGGCGCCCCCCTCGCCGGCGTGGTTGTGCGCCTCACTTCCCCCGCCCTGCAGGGCGTCCGCACCTACACCACGGATGCCACTGGCAAGTTCATCGCCCGCCTGCTGCCTCCCGGCTTCTACACCATCCAGTACACCAAGGATGGCCTGGAGACCCGCAAGATCACCGAGCAGCTCGGCATCGACCAGACCTACAGCCCCAGGGTCACCCTGGGTAAGGTCGGTGGCGCGGTCGTTGAAGTGGTCGCCGCGGCACCCGCCGTCGACAAGACCGACGTGAAGACCGCCAGCAACTACCGCAACGACACCGTCGACCTCCTGCCCACCGCCCGCTCCATGGAAGGCGTCGCCCTCCTCACCCCCGGCGTCACCGTCGGCGTGGGTGGCCGCGTGCAGATCCGCGGCGCCATGACCTCCGGCAACCTCTTCCTGCTGGACGGCCAGAACATCTCCGACAACGCCTACAACAACCGTGGCGTCCGCACCATTGATGATGCCATCGAAGAAACCCAGGTCGTCACGGGCGCCATGTCCGCCGAGTACGGCGATGTGGATGGCGGCGTCGTCAACTCCATCACCCGCTCCGGTGGCAACGAGTTCAGCGGCTCTCTGCGCTGGGAACTTAAGGATGCCGCCTGGAATGCCATGCAGCCCCTGCAGGACCGCACCAAGGTCAACAACGTCATGAACGAGGAGAAGACCCTCTACTTGAGCGGCCCCATCCTCAAGGACAAGCTCTGGTTCGCAGCCTCCTACTTCTTCACGGATCAGAACACCGCGGGCGCCATCGGCATCAACCAGTCGGACGTCTATAGACTCTGGCCCGCCGGCACCAATCTGAACGGGCCCGAAGGCCTGAACGCCGGTTACATGGCCCGGAACAAGGAAATCCGCCGCCAGGCCAAGCTGACCTGGGCCATCAATCAGGATCACACCCTGATCGCCTCGTTCATGAACGCGCGCATGGACCAGATCAACCGCAACTACTCCGCGGCTGAGCTGCGCTCGCTGGTCCCGCAGATCAACACCTCCGAGTTCGCCAACGTGACCTGGCGCGCCGCCTGGGCCACCAATTTCACCACTGAGTTCCGCGCCGGCAACAAGAAGCAGAACCTCTCCGCCGGCGGCCTCGCCAACGGCCAGAGCCCCTTCTACACCTACGGGGTCGGCGGCTACAGCAACAACGGCATCTTCAACAGCACGGATGGCGGCGACGAGCGCGACAACCAGACCCTGAACCTCAAGGCCAGCCTCTTCTGGGATGCCGCCGGCAGCCACCAGACGGATTTCGGCATCGACTACTACCAGGGCAAGCGCCAGGCCAAGAACGAGCAGACGCCCACCGGTTACATCTTCGGCGTCTATGGCCTGAACCTGGCCACCCGCGAGGCCTATGGTGCCGACGTGTGGGTCTACCAGAGTGGTTCCGGCTCCGCCAAGAACTACTCCTACGGCCTCTACGTCAACGACAAGTGGAGCCTCAACCAACACTGGAACTTCCAGCTGGGCGTGCGCTTCGACAAGTACGACGCCAAGAACGAAGGCGGCACCTCCACGGCCGGTGCCAACGGCATCTCCCCCCGCGTCGGCGTCAAGTACGACCTCTTCGGCGACAGCAAGCATATCTTTGGCCTGAGTGCCGCCCGCTACAACGCCAAGGTGCTGGAGGGCATCACCAACTCCGTCACCAGCCAGGGCAACCCCACCGAGATCGACTACGCCTACATCGGGCCTTTCCAGCCCATGAGCCTGACGGCCTTGCAGGACCTGTCCCTCTACGATATCGGCGGCGTTCCCACCTACTACAACGACCCCAAGCTGAACGTGAAGCTGAGCAACGACCTCAAGGCCCCCACGGTGGATGAGCTGCAGGCGAGCTATGCCTACTCCTTCAACTTCGGGAGCTTCGGCGACGGCTACGTGAAGCTGACCGGCGTCTACAAGAAGTGGGAAAACCTCATCGATTACAGCGTCGGCAACGTGGGCACAGTCACCGATCCCACGGGATCCGTGATCTACGTGCGCCAGTGGGACAACAACCCCAATGCCGAGCGCAAATATAAGGGCCTGGAACTCGAATCCCAGTTCAACCACAACCAGTGGAGCTTCCTCGGCAACATCAGCTGGAGCCAGCTGAAGGGCAACTACGAGGGTGAAGGCACCAGCAGCCCTGGTCGCGGTGAGGGCCTCAACAACTTCAATGTCCAGGACGGCGTGGCTCTCTACGATAACCAGTGGACGACCCCCAATGGCTACCTGGCCGGCCACCAGCCCATCCGCATGCGCATCACCGGCAACCGCACCATGACCAATGTCTTCGGCAAGACTTCCGTCGGCCTGGTCTACAGCTTCGATTCCGGCTCGCACTACAGCCAGACCCGGAGCATCACCCGGGCCCGACTGGGTGGCCCCACCATCTCAAGCCAGTTCGGAACCTCCGGCGTCCAGTACATGGACCAGACGCGCGGTGCCGGCGTCTTCAACGCCGCCTCCTACCTGGATCTGGCCATCACCCACGACTTCCCGCTCTTCAAGATTGTGAGCAAGGATGTAACGGCCTTCGCCAAGGTGATGATCACCAACGTCTTCAACCACCAGCAGCAGATCAGCTGGAACACCGCCTGGAACGCCGCGACGGGAACCTACGGCACGGCCACGGGGGGCGTCAATTCTCCCTGGGTCCGGAACGCCAACTACGGGACGTACCCTTCGTCCACGTACTACGGTGCCGCCCGCGGCATCGCAATTTCTGCCGGCTTCCGCTTCTAGGAACTGCCGCTCCAAAGAAAGAGGCCCGCAAGGGCCTCTTTCTTTATGTACTAAGAAATATCGATCGAAAGGACTACCCCTGTTTATGCCTCGCAACTTGAGGGCCTGTCTCAGCTCCAGAATCAAAATTGTTTGTAATGTTCTTGGAACCTGGCCTATGCTTTCGACACTCGTCCCCCCGATCTTTGGCTGTCCTCCGATGTCGCACCGCCACCGCCGCAGATTCTGCGGCGGGTTTGCTTTCCCCTTCCTGTACTCACATCTTGTCGATTTTACACTAGCACCCTGCGGCTCTGCCGCCTTCCCCCCAAAAGGAGTTTCTATGAATCGAATCTTGACCCGGCTCGGCTTCACGGCCGCAGCCATCGTCGCTGGGAGCGGCATCGTCGCGCACGCGCAGACGGCCACCACTGGTGCCGTCAGCGGCTCCGTGACGGATGCCAAGGGCGCCCCGGTCGCTGGTGCGACCGTCCGCCTGACCTCCACCCAGACGACGCGTCAGGCGGTCACCGGCGCCGATGGCAACTTCCGCCTCGGCCTCATGAACCCCGGTGCCTGGACGGTTGAAGTCACCAAGAGCGGCTTCCAGAAGATCACCCAGAACATCACCGTGCTGGTGAACCAGACCCAGCCCGTGAACTTCAAGCTGGCTGGCGAGGCCGCCACCGTGGTCGAGGTGCTCGGCACCACCGCCACCGTGGACACCACCACCACCCAGACGGGTCTCGTGACCTCCATGGACAACCTCTCGGCCATTCCCAAGGGCCGCGACATGAGCACCATCGCCATGCTGGCCCCCGGCGTGGTCACCGGCGGCATGCCCGGCACCAACGATCCCTCCATCGGTGGCGGTTCCGCCGCTGAGAACAGCTACGTCGTGGACGGCCTGTCCACCACCAACACGGCCCGCGGCTACCAGGGCGCCTCCCTCGTCACCGATTTCATCGATCAGGTGGAAATCCAGACCGGCGGCTTCAAGCCCGAGTTCAGCGCCCTCGGCGGCGTGATCAACGCCATCACCAAGTCCGGCACCAACGCCTTCAAGGGTTCGGCCTGGGCCACCTGGGACGCCATCGGCATCCAGGCCGTGCCCAAGAGGAACGAGTACTTCAAGCAGGATCCCCCGAACAGCCGCTACGACCTCGGCGCCGAAGTGAGCGGTCCCATCATCAAGGACAAGCTCTTCTTCTTCCTGGGCGTCGACGGTGCCAAGACCGAAACCAACGAGAGCAACAACCTGCCCAACCTCAGCGGCCTCCGCAATGGCAAGCAGACGATCGACAACGTCCAGGTCATCGGCAAGATCAACTGGTACCTCACCCAGGACCAGCAGATCACCTTCTCGGCCAACATCAACGACGGGAAAGACGACTTCCCGAACCAGTACCCCGGCACCCTGGGCAACGCGCAACTGGGCCGCAATCGCAAGGATACCGTCCAGAACTTCGTGCTGAACTACGACTGGAACATCAATCCCAGCCTGTTCCTCAGCGCCAAGGTCGGCACCACCGAGTACAAGACCACCATTGACCCCACGGATACCACGGATGTCCGCGTGACGGACTACCAGTGGGAGCAGAACGGCCCCGGCTTCAACAGCGGCGATCCCAATGCCCTCAGCGGCCTGCCCTTCGTCCGTGGCGGCGCGGGCTACTACGTGAGCGAGGACAAGACGAAGACCACCCAGGCCAAGGTTGACCTGAGCTGGTTCGTGGGCAACCACAACATGAAGTTCGGCCTGTCCCAGCTCGTGTCCAAGTATTCCGAGATCGCCGCCACCTCCGGCGGTGAGCGCGTGTCGATCAACTCTGGCGCGTCCTTCAGGGGACTGAACCGCCAGTTCCTCCACACCAACGCCACCGTGAAGGCCATCATCAACGCTGTCTACGCCCAGGACACCTGGGATGTGGGCGCCGGCGTCAAGCTCATGTATGGTTTCCGCTTCGAGACCCAGGACCAGCGGGATCTTCACGACCGGTCCTTCATGAAGTTCGACAAGTTCAGCGACTACGTGCAGCCCCGCCTGGGCTTCACCTGGGACGTGAACCAGGACGGCAAGACCAAGATCAGCGGCAACTACGCCACCTATTTCGAGCAGATCCCCCAGCGCATGGCCATCCGCGTCTACGCGAATGAGACCTACCTGCGCTACAACTACAGCGCCTCCAACTCCTCTTACAACAACACCACGGGCGCCTACACCTATGGCGCGACCCCGAGCAGCATCGTGGACTACGGCACGCCCTTCAGCTTCGATCCCATTGCCGAGGGCACCAAGCTCCCCAAGCGCTCCGAGTACATCCTGGGCGTGGACCACACCTTCGCCAGCGGCTGGACCGCGGGCGTGCACGCCAAGTACCGCGAGTTGAAGGACCCCATGGAAGACATGGTCTTCACCGACCAGTACGGCAACCCCTATGATGAGGGTCCGGCCATCGTGCTCGATGCCGCGGGGAACCCCCAGTACGGCGCGGGCGCCGCTGTCATCGGCAACCCCGGGGCCTTCCAGCAGTGGCGTCCCAACTCCAGGAGCATGACCAACGTCCTGCTGGGCCAGGGCATCACCACCAACAACTACGGCATCAACATCCTGGACTACTACAACCCAGCCACCGGCCTCTTCACCGTCCAGAACACCGGGTACGAGAAGGCCGGCAACAAGTACTCCAGCGTGGACTTCACCCTGGACAAGAAGACCGACCGCGAAACCTTCAGCTTCAGCTACACCTGGAGCCGCCTGGAAGGCAACTACGAGGGCGTGGTGTCCAGCTCCAATGGCCAGGCGGACGGCAACATCACCGCCAGCTTCGACTACTTCCCCTACGTGGGCTACGGCCTGCTGCCCAACGACCGCACCCACGTGGTCAAGCTCTTCGCCAGCCACCGCTTCGACTTCTTCGGCGGCGATCTGAACGTGGGCTTCAACTGGACCTACCAGAGCGGCACCCCCAACAGCCTGTGGGATGACGGCTCCACCACCAACGGCTACGCGCCCGGCTACGACACGGCTCACCAGTACTACGATGCCGCCGGGCATCCCGTTGTCGCCAACAGCGACACGGCGTTCAACACAGATTCCAACTGGTCCGGTGGATCGGTCGGCAGTGGTGACTTCAACGGCGCGGGCGGTTCACACAAGTTCCTGGACATCGGCTTCTACGGCGACGCCGTGGCCGCCAACGGGAAGCAGGGCGACGCCGGCCGTTCGCCCGCCCTCAACAACGTGGACATGCACCTCGACTGGGTTTACAAGATCGGCAAGCGCTACCGGCTGGTCCCCAGCGTGGACGTGTTCAACCTCTTCAACGCACGCTACGCCACCAACCAGTACCAGCAGGCCACGGACCAGGGCGCCAATCCCGACGTCCGCTACGGGGCTGCCAGTGCCTGGCAGGTCGGCCGCCGCTACCGGTTCGGCGTGAAGTTCCAGTTCTAATCGGAACCCACGACCGCAAAAAGAACGGGCCCGCAAGGGCCCGTTCTTTTGTGTCTGAAGAAGAATGAAGTAGGGGGCGTTCAGTCCTTCGGCATCCACTGGATGTCGGCCACACCGGCGGTGGCGTTCTCGGCGCGGGCGAGGGCGAAGAGCCAGTCGCTGAGGCGATTCAGATAGGCCAGGACGGCGGGGTTCAGCGGTTCCTCGTGGGTGAGGGCCACCACCTCGCGCTCGGCCCGGCGGCAGACCGTGCGGGCCAGGTGCGCGTGGGCGGAGGCGGACGTGCCGCCCGGTAGCACGAAGGCGGTCATGGGCGGCGCCAGCGCCGTGAGGCGGTCGATGTCCGCCTCCATGTCCGCCAGGGTCCAGGTGGGAGCGCTCATGCGGGCCCCCAGCAACTCTTGGCGGTTGGCGGGCGTGGCGAGGATGGCCCCCAGCACGAAGAGGTCGTGCTGGACGCGCTGCAGGGTCTCCTGCGTGGCGCAGGGAGCCGTGGCGTAGAGCAGCAGCAGGCCCATGACGCTGTTCAGCTCGTCCAGCGTGCCATAGGCCACCAGACGCAGGTGGGACTTGCTGACCCGGTCCCCGCCAAAGAGGCCCGAGGAACCGTCGTCACCGGTACGCGTGTAGAGCTTCATGATCGGACCTCGAAAAACAGGGACAGCATTAACAGGATTCTGAAGGATGAACAGGATTCAAAAACAAATGCCGAAAGCAAAATCAGAACTATTTTTCTTCTTTAATCCTGTTAATCCATCTTTTCATCCTGTTAATCCTGTCCACGCCTTCCGCCGGTGTGGGTCGGCGCCTACGCCCCGCCGCGGGCGCGGCTCCAGGCGACGGTGTCGGTGCGCCAGTCTGCCAGGGCGGCCAGGCCGGCGGCGTCCAGGATGCCGCGATGGCCGGCCTCCTCGGCCAGCACCTGGAACGAGCCCAGCACCTCGAACGGGATGTGCGCCGAGGCAAAGGCCTTTTCCGCTTGGGGCAGTCCGTAGCTGAAGAGGGCCAGCACCGCCGGCACCTCGGCACCCTCGGCCCGGAGCGCATCCGCGCACTTGAGGCTGGACATGCCCGTGGAGATCAAGTCCTCGATGAGCACCGCGCGGTGCCCCTTGGCCAGGGGACCCTCCACCTGGCGGCCCATGCCGTGGTTCTTGGGGGTGGGCCGCACGTAGGCCATGGGCAGGCCCAGGCGGTCGGCCACCATGGCCGCCCAGGGCACGCCCGCCGTGGCCGCCCCGGCGATGAGGGTGGGGGCGAAGGTGGCCGTCCGGGCCACCAGCGCTTCTACGATCAGGCCACGGGCCTCGGGGAAGCCCAGCAGCTGCCGGTTGTCGCAGTAGATGGGCGCCTTCAGGCCGCTGGCCCAGGTGAAGGGGTCCAGGGGCTGGAGGCGCACGGCGCCGGCGTCCAGCAGGCAGGCGGCGAGATCCCGGGGCGAGAGGGGCATCAGATCTCCAGGTCGGCCACGGGCTGCTTGGACATGTAGCGCTCGGCCCCGTCGGGGAAGAGCGTCACCACCCGGGAACCGGCGGGCAGGGTCTTCGCGAACTCGCGGGCGGCCCAGGCGTTGGCGCCCGCGGAGGCCCCCACCAGGCAGCCCTCGGTGGCAATGAGCTCCCGGGCCGTGGCCAGGCTGTCGGCATCGGCCACGTCCATGATGCGGTCCGCCAGGGAGAGGTCGAGGCTGGCGGGGATGAAGCCGTTGCCCACACCCTCCACCACCCATTCCTTCAGTGGGGCGCCGCAGTAGACAGACCCCACGGGCTGCACCACGACGGCCTTGAGGGCGGGGTTCTTCTCCTTCAGGTAGCGGGCGATGCCCGTGAAGGTGCCGCCGCTGCCCGCGCCCAGCACCACGGCATCTACGCGGCCTTCCATCTGCTGCCAGATCTCGGGGCCCGTGGTGGCGTAGTGGCTGTCGGGATTGCTGGGATTGTCGAACTGCTGGGGCACGAAGGCATGGGGGATGCTCGTCGCCAGCTCCTGGCACTTGGCGATGGCGCCCTTCATGCCCTGCTCCTTGGGGATGAGCACCAGCTCGGCCCCCAGGGCCTTCATGAGCATCATCTTCTCCCGGCTGTACTTCGTCGGCACGCAGAGGATGCAGCGGTAGCCCAGGGCCTTGGCGGCGATGGCGAGGCCCACGCCCGTGTTGCCGGCCGTGGGCTCGATGATGGTGCTCACGCCGGGCTTGATCTGGCCCAGGGCCTCGGCGACCTTGATCATGCCCACCCCGATGCGGTCCTTCACGCTGCCGCCGGGATTCAGGTACTCAAGCTTGGAGAAGAGCTGGAAGCCCGGCGCGAAGCGAGTCAAGCGCAGCAGGGGTGTGTTCCCCACCAGGTCCAGGACCGAATCGACGACAGGGGGCATGGGCTTCGTCATGTCATCAGCCTTTCACCACGATGCTCACCAGCTTGCCGCCGGGAGGCAGGACCACTTTCACGATCTCCTTGCCCGCCAGGTGGGGCTGGGCTTCGGCGCAGGCCAGGGCCGCCTCGCGGCGCTGTTCCTCGCCGGCGTGGACAGGCAGGGTGACACGGCCGCGGACCTTGCCGTTCACCTGCACCACCACCAGCACCTCGTCGGCCTCCAGGAAGGCGGGATCCGCTTCGGGCCACGCGGCCTGCATGCAGAGGCCCCGATCCTCAAGCTGGTTCCCGAGCTGGCTCCAAAGCTGCTCGGCCAGGTGGGGCGCCACGGGCGACATCATGCGCACAAAGGCGTCGAGCGCGTGCTGCAGCACCGCCCCGCGATGCGGCGCGTCCGCCGGCAGGTCGCCCAGCGCGTTGGAGAGCTCCATGAGGCCCGAGACCACGGTGTTGAACTGGTAGCGGCGCTCCAGGTCGTCCGTGAGCCGGGCGATGGTCTGGTTGAGCTTGATGAGGAGGGTCTTCTCCGCAGGCGTCAGCTGGTCCTTGGCGGGCAGCGCCTCGCCCGTGACCCCGTGATCTTCGACCATGCGGGTGACGCGCTTGAGGAAGCGGCTGGCGCCTTCGATGCCCTCGAAGCCCGTCCAGTCGATCTCCTTCTCGATGGGCGCGGCGAAGATCATGAAGAGTCGCAGCGCGTCGGCCCCGTATTTCGAGATCACCGCGTCGGGGTCCACGATGTTGCCCTTGGACTTGCTCATCTTCGAGCCGTCCTTCAGCACCATGCCCTGGCAGATGAGCTTCTGGAAAGGCTCGGGGCCGCTGGCTAGGCCCAGGTCGCGCAGCACCTTATAGAAGAAGCGCGCGTAGATGAGGTGCATGGTGGCGTGCTCGATGCCGCCCACATAAAGATCCACGGGCATCCAGGCGTCGCTTTCGGCCTTGGCGAAGGGCAGCTCGGTGTTCTTGGGATCCAGGTAGCGCAGCCAGTACCAACTGCTGTCCACGAAGGTGTCCATGGTGTCGGTCTCGCGCCGGGCGGGCTGGCCGCAGACGGGGCAGGCACAGTCCAGGAAGGATCTGGACGTGGTGAGGGGCGAGGGGCCCACGCCCGTGAAGGCCACATCCTCGGGCAGGCGCACGGGGAGGTGCTCGGGCTTCTCGGGGACGACCCCGCAGGCCTCGCAATGCACGGTGGGAATGGGCGTGCCCCAGTAGCGCTGGCGGCTGAGACCCCAGTCCTTGAGCTTGTAGGTCGTGGTCTTTTCGGCGCGGCCATTCAGTTTCGCCACCATGGCCGTGACGGCGTCTTCGCTCTTCAGGCCCGTGAATTCGCCGCTGTTCACCAGGGTGCCGAGATCCCACTCGCTTTCGGATTCAATCACCTTGGGGATGGGCAGACCGTACTTCAGGGCGAACTCATGGTCGCGCTCGTCGTGGGCGGGCACGCCCATGACCGCGCCCGTGCCGTAGTCCATGAGCACGTAGTTGGCGGCAAAGACCGGCACCTTCTCGCCCGTGAAGGGGTGGATCACGTGGAGCGCGGTGCGGTGGCCCAGCTTCACGTCGCTGGTGAGGCGCTCCTCACGGCTCACCGAGGCCACCTGGTCGCAGAAAGCCTTCAGCGCGGCATCCGTTTCCGCGGCCTTCTCGATGGCCGGATGCTCCGTGCTGAGGGCCATGAACGTGACGCCGAAGAGGGTGTCCAGGCGCGTGGTGAAGACCTCGATCTGGCCATCACCCTCAAGGTCGAAGGCCAGGCGCGCGCCCTCGGAGCGGCCGATCCAGTTGCGCTGCATGGTCTTCACGTTCTCGGGCCAGTCCAGGCCGTCGAGGCACTCCAGCAGCTCGTCGGCATACTTCGTGGTCTTGAAGAAATACTGCTCCAACGGCTTCTGGGTGACCGGGAAGCCCGTGCGCTCGTCCTTGCCGTCCACCACCTGCTCGTTGGCCAGCACCGTACCCAGCGCCTCGCACCAGTTCACGGTGCGCATGGCGCGGAACACGTCGCCCTGCTCCCACATCTTGAGGAAGAGCCACTGGTTCCAGCGGTAGTAGTCGTCCTGGAAGCTGGCAATCTCGCGGTCCCAGTCATAGCTGATGCCCATCTTCTGGATCTGGCCCTTCATCTCCTCGATGTTCTGGCGGGTCCAGATGGCGGGGTGGATGCCGTTCTTGATGGCGGCATTTTCGGCTGGCAGCCCAAAGCTGTCCCAGCCCAGCGGGTGCATCACCTCGTAGCCCTTCATGCGGCGGAAGCGGGCCGTGACATCGCCCAGGGTGTAGTTGCGCACATGCCCCATGTGGATGCGCCCGCTGGGGTAGGGCAGCATCACCAGCATGTAGAAGGTCTTCGACCCGGGCAGCAGCTCCGAGGCCCGCTTGGCGTGGAAGGCGCCGGACTCGAGCCAGCGGCGCTGGATCTCGGGTTCCTGGGTCAGGGGCTGGAAGGGCATGGCGAAACTCCGGTAGAACCCTTGATTCTACAAGGAAACCGCCTTGCCTCCAGCCTCCGCATGGCGCCAGAAGCACTCATACGGCTCACCCCATGGAATTCCCACCCTGGCCTGGAATCAGCGCAAGATATCTGCCCACGGAGGACCCATGGACCGGCTGGCCAAGGCGCTCGATCCCCACCTGGACGTCCTCCTGCCGGAGCTGGAGGCGATCTACAAGGACCTCCACAGCCACCCGGAGCTGTCCATGCAAGAAGTGCGCACCGCGAAGCTCGCGGCGGATCACCTGGCCCGGCACGGGTTCGAGGTGACGTCCGGCGTGGGCGGCACAGGCGTGGTGGGGCTCCTGCGCAACGGACCCGGACCCACGGTCATGCTGCGGGCGGACATGGACGCCCTGCCCGTCACGGAAGCCACCGGCCTGCCCTATGCGAGCACGACCCTGGCCACGAACGACGAGGGCGTGGAGGTGGGCGTGTCCCATGCCTGTGGCCACGACCTGCACGTGACCTGGCTCATGGGCGCGGCCCGGGTGTTGAGTGAGCACCGGGACCTCTGGAAGGGCACCCTCCTGGCCGTGTTCCAGCCGGGCGAGGAGGTCGCCCAGGGTGCCCAGGCCATGGTGGACGACGGTATGACCACGCGCTTCCCCCGCCCTGACGTCATCCTAGGCCAGCACGTGATGGTGGGGGCGGCGGGCACGGTGGGCACCCGCAGCGGCACCATCCTGTCGGCCGGGGACAGCCTCAAGATCCGGCTCTTCGGGCGCGGCTCCCACGGCTCCCAGCCCCAGACTTCCATCGATCCCGTGGTGATGGCGGCCTCGACCGTCCTGCGGCTCCAGACCATCGTCTCCCGCGAGGTCGACCCCCTGGACAGCGCCGTGCTGACCATCGGCTCGCTCCAGGCCGGCACCAAGGAGAACATCATCCCCGAGGACGCCACCCTCAAGCTGAACATCCGCACCTATGACGAGGGTGTGCGCGACCACGTCCTGGCCGCGGTGAAGCGGATCTGCCGCGCCGAGTGCGCGGCCTCGAACGCCCCGCGGGAGCCCGAGTTCACGCCCCTGAACAGCTACCCCATGACCGTGAACGACACGGAAGCCACGGCGCGGGTGGCGGAGGCTTTCCGGGCCCAGTTCGGCGAGGGGGCCTACGAAACGGCACCCGCCGCGGCCAGTGAGGACTTCAGCCTCTTCGGCCGCGCCTGGAAGACGCCCTACGTGTTCTGGATCGTGGGGGGAACCGAGCCTGATGTCTTCGCCAAGGCCAAGGCCGACGGACAGATAAACCGCCTCCCCAGCAACCACTCGTCGAGGTTCGCCCCCGTGCTGCATCCCACCCTGAAGACCGGCCTCCAAGCCATGCTGGCCGCGGCCGGGGCCTGGCTCTGCAACGAGGGGTCCACCGGCCATGCCTGAGCACGCGCTCTTCGAGTTCCTCGACCTAGCGGGCATCTTCGTCTTCGCCATCAGCGGCGCCGCGGCCGCCCGGGAGCGGGACCTGGACCTGTTCGGCATCGTGGCCCTGGCCTTCGTCACCGCCTGCGGCGGCGGCATCGTGCGCGACCTCTGCCTGGGCGCCCTGCCCCCCGTGGGCCTGGCGGACTGGCGCTACCTGGCCTGCGCCACCCTGGGCGCCCTGGCCACCCTCGGCGCCTACGGGTGGGTGCGGCGCCTGCGCTACCCGGTGCTCCTCTTCGACGCGGTGGGGATGGCCATGTTCGCCGTGGCCGGCACCCAGAAGGCGCTGGGACTGGGCCGCAACGCCGAGACCGCCGTCCTCCTGGGGATGATGACCGCCGTGGGCGGCGGCATTCTCCGCGACATGCTGCTCAGCCGGGTGGCGGTGGTACTGGAGCGGGAGATCTACGCCTCCGCGGCCCTGCTGGGGTCGCTGCTGGTGGTGGTGGGCGATCGCTTCCATTGGGGCCCGGCCGGGACCACCTGGCCCGGTCTCCTGGCCTGCTTCGGGCTGCGCTACCTGTCGCTGCGGTTCGGCTGGAACATGCCCCGATTCGGGCGGCGCGAGGCAGGCTCCGGGAGCTGAACAGCTACTGCTTCGCCGTGCGCCCCATGAGGTTCAGCGCCGAACCAGCCTTGAACCAGGCGATCTGGCCCGCGTTGAAGGTGTGGTTCAGGGTGATCCGGTCCTCGCGGCCATCCGCGTGCCTCGCCACCAGCGCGAGGGGCACGCCGGGTGCGAAGGCGGTCAACCCGAGGATGGAGAGGTGGTCGTCCTCCAGGAGCTTGTCGTAGTCCTTGGGGTCCGCGAAGGTGAGGGGCAGCATGCCCTGCTTCTTGAGGTTGGTCTCGTGGATGCGGGCGAAACTCTTCACGATGATGGCGCGGCCGCCCAGGTGCCGGGGCTCCATAGCGGCATGCTCGCGGCTGGAGCCTTCGCCGTAGTTCTCGTCGCCGATGACCACCCAGTCGATGCCCGCGGCCTTGTAGGCCCGGGCCACCTTGGGCACCTCCTCATAGTCGCCCGTGAGCTGGTTCTTCACGCGGTTGACGGCGCCGTTGAAGGCGTTGGTGGCGCCGATGAGGAGGTTGTTGCTGATGTTGTCCAGGTGCCCGCGGAACCGCAGCCAGGGCCCGGCGGCGGAGATGTGGTCGGTGGTGCACTTGCCCTGGGCCTTGATGAGCAAGTACAGATCCGTGAGGTCCGTGCCCTCCCAGGCCTTGAAGGGCTCCAGCTTCTGGAGGCGCTGGCTGGCGGGATCGATCTTCACGTCGATGCGATGGCGGTCCTGGGGCGGGGCCTGGTAGGTGGCCTGGCCAGGGTCGTAGCCCTTCTTCGGCAGGCTGTCGCCGCTGGGTGGCACCAGCTTGAAGGGCTTGCCGTCGGCCCCCATGAGCGAATCCGTCTCGGGGTTGAAGGTGAGGCGGCCCGCCAGCACGAAGGCCGTGACGATCTCCGGCGAGGCCACGAAGGCGCAGGTCTCGGGGTTGGCGTCGTTCCGCGCGGCGAAGTTGCGGTTGAAGCTCGTGATGATGGAGTTCCGGTCGCCCTTCTGGATGTCGTGGCGCTTCCACTGCCCGATGCAGGGGCCGCAGGCGTTGGCGAGCACCATGCCACCCACCGCGGTGAAGGTCGCCATCTGCCCATCGCGCTCGATGGTGGCGCGGATTTGCTCGCTGCCCGGCGTGATGGTGAAGGTGGACTTGGCCTTCACGCCGTGGTCCAGGGCCTGCCTCGCCACGCTGGCGGCCCGCTCCATGTCCTCGTAGCTGGAGTTGGTGCAGCTGCCGATGAGGCCCACCTTCAGCTCCTCCGGATAGCCCTTCTCCCTCACGGCCGCGGCGAACTTTGAGAGGGGCCAGGCCAGGTCCGGCGTGAAGGGACCGTTGATGTGGGGTTCCAGCGTGCTGAGGTCGATCTCCACCACCTGGTCGTACGCGCAGCCCTCATCGGCCTTCAGCTGCTCGGCGAAGCCTTCGGCCAGCGCCGCGATCTCGCCGCGGCCCGTGGCCCGCAGGTAGTCCGCCATGCGGTGGTTGAAGGGGAAGAGGCTCGTGGTGGCGCCGATCTCCGCACCCATGTTGCAGATGGTGCCCATGCCCGTGCAGGAGATGGCGTCCACGCCGGGGCCGAAGTACTCCGCGATGGCGCCGGTGCCGCCCTTCACCGTGAGGATGCCCGCCAGCTTGAGGATGACGTCCTTGGGGGAGGTCCAGCCCCGGAAGGCGCCGGTGAGCTTCACGCCGATGAGCTTCGGCGCCTTCAGCTCCCAGGGCAGGCCCGCCATGACATCCACGGCGTCCGCCCCGCCCACGCCGATGGCCACCATGCCCAGGCCGCCCGCGTTGGGCGTGTGCGAGTCCGTGCCGATCATGAGGCCGCCGGGGAAGGCGTAGGTCTCCAGCACCACCTGGTGGATGATGCCGCTGCCGGGCCGCCAGAAGCCGAGGCCGTACTTGTCACACACGGATGAAAGGAAGTCGTAGACCTCCTTGTTCTCGGTGTTGGCGCGGGCCAGGTCCGGGCTGGAGCCCACCTCGGCCTGGATGAGGTGGTCGCAGTGGACCGTGGAGGGCACGGCCACCTCGGGCAGGCCCGAGGTCATGAACTGGAGCAGGGCCATCTGGGCCGTGGCGTCCTGCATGGCCACGCGGTCCGGCCGCAGCTCCAGGTAGCTCTTCCCCCGCAGGAGCTCGGCCCGATCCGGGTGGTCCAGGTGGCCGTAGACGATCTTCTCGGCCAGGGAGAGGGGCCGGTTCAGGCGCGGGCGCACTACCTTTAGGTTGGCGGCCATGCGGTCGTAGACCGCTTTCACAAACGAGGGAGTGGATTCGATCTGCGCCATGGCGGAACCCTCCTGATTCCTGGGAGTGTAGTCCTGTTTTGCGGAGCCCTGGGTTTCCTGGGCCGCCTAGCCTGCTCGATTTTTTCCCATCAAAACCCCTGGCTTGTGAGACGTTTCGAGCGCAGGATCAAGGGAGGGATGTCCCGGTCAGGCGCGCGGGAACCTATGGCACACCCACCCTCATCCCAGCCCGGGAAATACCTGGGCTAGCTTCATGAATATCCATGTCAGGCCAGTCCGGGCGACGGTTCCTCCGTTTCCCTGAGAGAGATCGAGATGCCGTCACCCTTGCCAGATCGCATCGCCTTCCTGGGCGGTTACCTGCCGCGGCTCTGCGGCATCGCGACCTTCACCCATGATCTGTGTGAAGCCGTGGCTCAGGCGGCCCCCGAGTCCCAGTGCTTCGCCGGGGCGGTGAATGACCGCATCGAAGGCTACGAGTACCCCCCCCGGGTGCGCTTCGAGCTGGATGAAAAGGACCTGGATTCCTACCGGCGGGCGGCGGATTTCCTGAACTTCAACAATGCGGGCGTGCTCTGCATCCAGCATGAGTTCGGCATCTTCGGAGGCGGAGCCGGAAGCCACCTGCTGGCCCTGCTCAGGGAAGTCCGGATGCCGGTGGTGACCACCCTGCACACGATCCTTCGCGAGCCGAATGCCACGCAGCGGCGGGTGATGGAGGAACTGCTCCGTCGCAGTGACCGTCTGGTGGTCATGGCCGATAAGGGCGCCGAGATCCTGCGCGAGACGTATCAGGTGTCGGACGACAAGGTGGACATCATCCCCCACGGCATTCCCGACATGCCCTTCATCGACTCCAGCTTCTACAAGGCCCAGCTAGGCGTGGAGGGCCGCATGGTGCTCCTCACCTTCGGTCTGCTCGGCCCGGGCAAGGGCATCGAGTACGCCATCCAGGCGCTGCCGGAGATCGTAAAGCGGCATCCGAACGTGGTCTACCTCGTGCTTGGCGCCACCCACCCCCATCTGGTCGCCCGCGAAGGCGAAAGCTATCGTCTCGGCCTGGAGCGGCTGGCCGAGGATCTTGGCGTCAAGGAACACGTGATCTTCTACAACCGCTTCGTGTCCCTCGACGACCTCAAGGAATTCATCGGCGCCACGGACATCTACCTCACGCCCTATCTCAATGAGGCGCAGATCACTTCGGGCACCCTCGCCTATGTTTTCGGCGCCGGCAAGGCGGTGGTGTCCACGCCCTACTGGCACGCGCAGGAACTGCTTGCCGAAGGTCGCGGCATCCTCGTGCCGTTTCGGGATCCGCAGGCCATTGCCGAGGGCGTGTGCACCTTCCTGGATGACCCGGACCGCTTGAAGGCGACGCGGAATGAGGCCTACCAGATGGGGCGGTCGATGATCTGGCCCGCCGTGGCAGTGCGATTCATCGAATCCTTCCAGCGAGCCCGGACGGAACGGAGAGCCGCACCCCGTTCGGCCTTCGCCGGCTGGACGCTCGCCAGCCGCCCCTACGAGCTCCCCCCGCTCCGGCTCGATCATGTCGTGCGCATGAGCGACGGCACGGGCATCCTTCAGCACGCCACCTTCAACGTGCCGAATTTCAACGAAGGCTACTGCACGGATGACAACGCGCGGGCGTTCATCCTGTGCAACCTGCTGGATGAGCTCGGAGATCACCCTCCCTCAGAGAACATCGACCGCCTGGCCACGAGCTACCTCGCCTTCCTGGCCGCCGCCTTGAATCCCGGCATGGGCCGGTTCCGGAATTTCATGAGCCACGGGCGCCAATGGCTGGAGGAATCCGGCAGCGAGGATAGCCACGCGCGCGCCCTCTGGGCCGTTGGCGTGGGCGCGGGCCGTTCCCGCAATCCCGGCCATCAACGGCTGTCGACCCAGCTCTTCGAACGTGGCCTGGCCGTGGTGGAGGCCTTCTCGTCCCCGCGTGCCTGGTCGTTCACGCTGCTGGGACTCCAGGAGTTCCTGCGTCCCTTCCCGGAGCATCCGCAAGGAAGGGCCATGCGGGAAATCCTGACGGCCCGACTTGTCGGACTGTGGAAGGCCTATGCGACCGAGGACTGGCCCTGGTTCGAATGCAGCGCCACCTACGATAACGCCCGGCTCTGTCAGGCCCTGCTCATCAGCGGCGAGACCACGGGTGATGCCGAAGCCCAGGAGATCGCCCTCAAGGCCCTGAGCTGGCTCGCTTCCGTGCAGAAGACCCAGGCTGGGCATTTCCGCCCCATCGGCAGCAACGGTTTCTATGTGAAAGGAGGCGCCCACGCCTACTTCGATCAACAACCGGTCGAGGCGCAAGCCATGGTCTCAGCCTGCCTGGAAGCCTTCCGTGTCACTCAGGATGCCGCCTGGCTGCGGGAAGCGAAGCGGGCCTTCGAATGGTTCCTCGGCCGCAACGACCTCGGTGTGCCCCTGTACGATTCCAACAGCGGCGGCTGCAGCGACGGGCTGCATCCAGACCGGGTCAGCGAAAACCAGGGCGCGGAATCCACCTTGGCCTTCCACTTGGCCCTCGCCGAAATGAATGTCGCCGAACACGCCATCACCCCAGGACCGACCCACGCCTCATGACTACCATCCCGATCCGCCGCCACGATGTGACCCTCGTTCCCCAGAGCGACCGGGTCCTGATCCGTCCCTTCATCCCCTCCAGCGTGCACCGCATCACCACCATCCTCGGGCGGGTTCTCGCCCTGAGTGAAGAGGAGGCCCTGCACGATCTGGAATCGATGCTGGGAGAATTCGCCTCCCGGCACCTCGATATCGAATCGCCTTTGCTGGCGAATTACGAGCGGGTGCTTCCGCACATCTTCACGCACCGCCCTCTCACCCACGCGCGCAAACTGCTCATCGGTGCCATGTTCTCGGGGGAGTACGCGCTGGAATCCGCGGCTCTGTTCAACCCCTCGATCGTCCCCCATCCCGACCAGGAGGGCGTTGCTGCTGGTGGCCTGCGGTTCATCATGAGCCTGCGCGCCACCGGAGAGGGGCACATCTCCTCCATCGAGTTCCGGACAGGCCTCATCGACCCGGAAGGAGCAGTCCAGCTGGATCCCATCTCCCGTTTCGTCACGTTGCCGCTGCTCAATCCCAATCCCAGCTACAAGAAGCTGCCGTTCATCGTCAAGCTGCACGAAATGGGCTTCAACAACGGCAATGCGGCCTCGGTGATGGACTCCCTCGGGGACAGCTTCACGCGGAGCGATCTGAATCGTTGCGTCCTCCGCATCCGGCGCGAAACCCGACCCATCACCCAGGATCTCAACAACACGCTCCGCTGCATCCAGTGGCTCGCCGATTCCAACTACGAACTCCACTTCTCCCCGAAGCTCGCCATGAGCGAGCGGATCATCTTCCCGGTGTCGACGAACGAGAGCCACGGCATCGAGGATGCGCGCTTTGTCCGCCTCGTCGAGGACGATGGCTCGGCCATGTACTACGCCACCTACACGGCCTACAACGGGCACGCCATCCTGCCCCAGCTCATCGAAACCAAGGACTTCCTCCACTACCGCATCCTCACGCTCAACGGTTCCGCCGTGCAGAACAAAGGCATGGCGCTCTTCCCCCGGCGGATCGACGGCAACTACGTGATGCTGTCCCGCCAGGATGACGAGAACCTCTTCATCATGTTCTCGGACAACCCCCACCACTGGAGCGATTCGACCGTGCTCCTCCGGCCCGCCCAGATGTGGGAGTCCGTGAAGATCGGCAACTGCGGCTCGCCCATCGAGACCGAGGCCGGGTGGCTGGTGCTCACCCACGGTGTCGGCCCCATGCGCAGGTACTGCATCGGCGCCGCCCTGCTCGATCTGCATGACCCCACCAAAGTCATCGGGCGCTTGCGCGAACCCCTCCTGGAGCCTGAGGGCACGGGACGGGAAGGCTACGTGCCCAATGTCGTCTACAGCTGTGGATCCCTCCTCCATGGGCGCGACCTCATTCTGCCCTTCGCCATGAGCGACAAAGTCTCGACCATCGCCAGCGTCCCCCTGGATGATCTGCTCGCCGCCTTGCAGGCCTGAGCCCATCCACACCGGCCCGGCACTCCCACCATCCCGGACCTGAGGCAAGAAAGGGACTGGCCACGGCCACCCCTTTCCGTTCAACGGGGAAGGCTCCGCCCTGGAGAGGGGAGCCCTCGGCGCTTCCCATGGTGACAATCATTAACATTGACAATAATCAAGATAAATAAATTACGAAGGTTTTCGTTGACAGCTACGAAACCTGTCGTATCTTTTCGGCATTCCTATCGCGGAGTCCGAGCCCATGCAGCCTGCCCCTCGTCCCACCGATGCCGAACTCGCCATCCTCCGGGTGCTATGGGAGCGGGGACCGAGCACGGTCCGGCAGGTCTTTGAGGTGCTGTCGGCGGACCGCGAACTCGGCTACACGACCGCGCTGAAGATGCTCCAGATCATGCATGAGAAGGGCCTGGTACAGCGGGATGTCACGGACCGCACCCATGTGTTTTCGGCCACCCAGACCCAGGTTCAGACCCAGCGGAACCTGCTTGGTGACCTGCTGGACAAGGCATTCGGTGGCTCGTCCCTGAGCCTGGTGATGCAGGCCCTGGCCACGCGCAAGGCTAGCCGCGAAGACCTGGCGGAGATCCGGAGGATGCTCGATCAGGCGGAAGGAGGGAAGCGATGAATCAGCTGTTGTCGCTTGTCCAGGAACCCTGGGCCCAGGCTTTGGGTTGGAGCCTGCTGCATTTCCTCTGGCAGGGCGCCGCCCTGGCGCTGCTGGCCTGGCTGCTGCTGGCCCTCCTGCGGGGTGCCCCTGCCCAGGCGCGCTACGGAGCCGCCTGCGCCTTCCTCCTGCTGATGGCGGCGGCCCCGGTGGCCACGTTCCTGCTCATCCAGCGGCAGACCCCCGCCCTGGCCCAACCCCCGCGTGTGACTGTGGCAGCGGCCGGATCCGCGGTGGCCCCCACCCTCGTCGATGCCCCGCTCGCCCTGCGCGTCAAGACCGCCCTGGATCCCGCCCTGCCCTGGCTGCTCGGCACCTGGGCCCTGGGCGTGCTGCTGCTGTCCACCAGGTTCCTCGGCAGTTGGGTCCGCGTGCAGCGCCTGCGTCGCCACAGCGCCTCCCCCGTCCCCGCCGAATGGCACCTGGTGCTGTCGCGGCTCTGCCGGGAATTGAAGCTCTCCCGCACGGTGCGCCTGCTCCAATCCGCCGCCGTGGAAGTGCCCACGGCCCTGGGCTGGCTGCGCCCCATCATCCTGCTGCCGGCCTGCGCCCTCACGGGCCTGGCCCCCCTCCAGCTGGAGGCCGTGCTCGCCCATGAGCTGGCTCACATCCGGCGTGGCGACTTCCTGGTGAACCTGCTCCAGTCCCTGGTCGAAGTCGTGCTCTTCTACCACCCAGCCGTGTGGTGGCTCTCCGGCCGCATCCGCGCCGAGCGCGAGCTCTGCTGCGACGACGTGGCAGCGGGCCTCTGCGGTGATCCCTTGATCCTGGCCCGCGCCCTCACCGACCTCGAGGCCCTGCGCGAGCCGGCCTCCTCTACTCCCACCCATCTGGCCCTGGCCGCCAACGGAGGTTCCCTCATGCACCGCGTCCGCCACCTGCTGCAGCCCACCACCCCCACCACCAGCAGCGCTCGTACGGCCGCCCTGGCCCTGTTGACGGCCTCCCTCCTGGGCGCCGCGGGCGTGGCTTTTCAGGGCAAGGACAAGGAGCCCTCACCCAAGGCCGCCCAGACCACGCGCGTGAAGGTGATCGACGGCGACCGCCAGATGGATGTGCGCCTGGAGGGCGAGGTCAAGCTCGATCCCGCGGCGAAGGAGCCGGTGACGGTACCCGGCGCCGGCAGCTTCCGCGTCGAAGAGAAGAAGGCCGGGAAGGCCCGGACCTATACCGCCACCAAGGACAAGCGCACCTACACGGTGGACGGCCAGGAGCAGCCTCTCGACGCCGAGGGTGAGGCCTGGCTGCGGGAGACCGTTAAGGATGCAGCCAAGGCTCAAAAGGCCAAGGACAAGGCCCAGCGCATCGAGATCCGCACGCGGCGCATGGACGCGCAGACCCGCGAACTTGACGCCCACCTGAAGGATCTGGACGCGCACCTGAAGGATCTCGATCGCCTCCCGGAGCTGAGCCCCGAGGAGCGCGCCAAGGTCCGCGCCGACCTGGACAAGGCGAGGGCGGACCTCGAGAAGGCCCGCGCCGAGCGCCGGAAGGTGCGGATGGAGGTGATCCGGAAGAAGGGCGAGGCCGGGAAGGATGTGGAAATCCTCACCGAGGACGTGGGCCCCGACATGGTCGTAATCCGCAAGAGGGTGGACGGCAAGGATGTCATCGAGAAGCGCGCGAGGGTGGCGGGCAAGGGCCATGGCGGCACCGGGACTTCCGTCAACCCCGAGGATGAGGAGGACATGGTCGTGGAAGTCCCTGGGGACATCACCGTCCCCCCCATCCACATTCCCGAGATCCACATCGGTCACCCGGGCGTCGAAGCCGATCCCCAGGTGGAGATCCGCGCCCTCCAGTCCGCCATGAAGTCCATGCAGAAGCGCCTGGACCAGCTCCAGAAGCAGATGGCCGAAGCGCCGAGGGGCGTTGTCGTACCGCCGCCTCCTCCGGTGCCGCCAGCGCCGCCCGCTCCACCAGCGCCTCCAACACCACCGACAAATCCCGGACCTGACCGCCAATAGATCCCAGAACCTTTTTGACGCCCCCGGCCTAGTCCTTGTAGCGGGAGGGAGCCCGCCCTCAGTCGGCGTGTGACAAGGCCACCCCATCCCGGTGGAGGCGGAGAACCTGAGCTCGATCCCTCTTCCACTCCGCCAACCCCTGTTCCCGTGCCTTGTCATCGAAGAAGGCCGGTCGAAGTTCCTGGGTGCACCTCAACGTCACCCTTGATGCGGGCCCTTCCCTTTGAACCTTCGCCGTCCAGTTGAGGGTCCGAAACGGGGAATCGATGGTCAACCTGGGAAGCAGTGGTTCGACCACCCATGGAAGGTGATAGGTGGCCTGAAGCTCAAGCCTCCCCTGGAGGCGAACCAGGACAGGGAGTCGGCGGGCCACTCCCACCTTTTGAATGATCTGGGGTACGGGGGGCAGTCCCCAAGCGACAAGGGTCTCGCCGTTGGCTTCCGGCCGGAGCGCCCCCGGCTGTACGACCTTGGCGGTCACGGTGAAGGGCTGGGAAAGGTCTAGCGGGTCCCCGATTCGGTCGATCTCGAGCGTCGCGGCAGGAGAAAGATCCAACACAGCCGCCAGGCGCTGCTGGATGCCTTTGTCGCCCTCCTTGAGCATGCCATTCCTCAGTCCGAATAGATCGCCGGTCTCCACGACCCTCAGCTTGGCCGTGCACTTTCGGGCGGTATCGACCTCCCCCTCCAGGGAGATCCAACCAGCGGGAACCTCGACGGCGGAGGTCGGAATGCGCACCCAGACGGCGCCTCTTGAGGTGCAGATCATCACCCGTTGGTCCCGGAGGTAGGCAGGCAATAGGCCGAGTGGCGTGAGGCGGCTGGTCGGGTCCACCAGGAGAAATCGGCCTTGGGGTGTGCCTATCTCTGCCGGGAACCCGAGACTCTTCTCCAGCTTGATGGCGCCGATGGCATGGTCGAAAACATTGGGACTCGGCACCTCATCTTCTTCGATGAGCCCGTGGCCGATGAGGGCCAATACCGGATGAACCTCAAGGTCCAGACCCTTCGCCTCGCTCAGCAGACAGCAGGTGAGATCCTTGCAGTCACCGTAGCGGTGACGCACAACCTCGGGGCCCGGGTCGGGGAACCAGCCACGGTCCGGGCTGAGGTAGACCTGCTTGTAGGTGAGTTCCTTCGCCATCCAGCGAGAAATGGTCTTGAGGGCCTCCCGGATCTCCATGCCGCGGGTGTCCATTGGCTTCGATGGCTGGAACCGGGGCTGGTATTGCTGATCCACCCACTCGGCCAGCTTGTCCCAGTTCTCGGTGGAAGGGCCCTCGCGAAAATCCGGATCCAGGAACCGGATCGTCACGGATGGGAAGGTATTCCGGGGATGAGATGAGGCACCCTCATCCTTCGGGATGGCTGGGATGGCGTCCGCTTTCACGAATCGACCTGGCACCACCTGGGGGTTCTTGAGCCAGGGCTCTGCGTGGCGGACATCCAGCTGAATCGACACGTTCTTGAGGTCGGTGAACCATCCTCCAGAAGCGGCGGCTTCGAGTTCCCATCTGCGAACCGGGTGCCTCTGCATGATCCCAGCGACGGCAGTCGGACCCATCGGGTGTCGGAGGGACTCCAGCGATTCGAAAGCCAGGATGCTGCCCTTCATGGCTCTGGGCAACCGGAAGCCTGTGGCGACAGCCGTGGTGATCTCTCCACTGAGATCGCCGTCCAGTGTGACCACGGCGTCGGTATCCAGTTGGGTGAGATCCCCGTCCGGCCGCAGGTTCCACCCTTTCAGCCGCCGTACCTTGCTCTTGCCACCCCCCAACCCAAACAGGAAGTACGAAGCTTCTCCCAGGCCGCGATCATCCAGCACTTTGACAACCCGGTATCGATGGATCCGAATTTCTCCATCGCCGACATAAGCAAATTCGGTGCGATCGAGAAGAACCCACGCATCGGCCTCAGCGGGTTCGGGGTCCCCCGAAGCGGCCATGGTGGCACGGGCAACCCATGAAGGCAGGTCTCGAAGGTCATTCGCGAGAAGGCTGATCGACAGCGGAAGAAGGAAGAGGGCAAGCCGGTTCATCGAACCTGCTCCAGCCGGATCGTTTTCTCCAGCGATTCCTTGATCCAACCGCAGAAGGTCCGCAGATCATCGTACGCCTCTGCCTTCTCGAAGAACCCCGTCACGTCCAACCGCAGAACCACCCGCACGGAGCTCACACCACCCTGGGTTTCCAGTGCGGCGAGCCAATTCACCGAACCAAACCGGTTCTGGCGCAACAAGGGCGTGAGTGACGCGCAGCGGTACCCGGAAGGAATCTTGAAACGCGAGACCGCGAGCAGGGTGCTCCGGTAGGGAAGGAGGATGGGTTCGGAACGCAAGCCGGGAAACGCACTGGGCATCTCCAGCGGCTCAGGCAAGGCCGGAAATGGACGAACGTCTCGTTCCCCTGCTGAATCGAATTCGCAGCGGCCTTCCACGCTCCAGGACAGGTTGTGGTAGGGGTCCTGGGCATGCAGAACTTCCGCCTTCGCGAGCGCCAGGTACTTACTCGCATGCTCGAGATCCTCCCTCAGCAGGCGGTTCTGGCCCGGACCATCAAGAGGACGAAGCCGATTCCGAGCGAGGTAGTCGGGAAGCCCGGAGAATTCCGCGGTGGCCGAAAACGACTCCCCCTCATCGTCCAGGGATACCTGGTATTGGAACTGCTGTTGATTGGCCAACGCAGACTGGACTGGCACGGTATAAGGCGTGGCCTTCCAGGTCCCAGTATCGATCAAGACGGCGTTCGTCCCTTGATATTCGGGGAGGATGAGCCCTGGTGATGCGAAGCGCAAGGTCGGATCCAGCCAGAGAATGCCCTTGCCGGATTCCTCTACTCCAATCAGGTAGTGGGAGTACTGATTTGTATCCAGAACGTTGTAGTCGAACAGAAGGAGGTTCCGATCGGCCACGAGGCAGAGCAATGGTTTGATCCCTGATTCCCGGAGTAGGTAGTAATACATGGACTGCATGCCGTATCGGGTGGTCACGCCCAGTTCAGCGATCACATTCAGGTTCCAGGATTTCCGCATGTTCCAGTAATCCAGCCAATCGCTGTAAGAATGAATCCCCTTGTCAGCAGACATTTCCGCGAATGTGCTCTGGTCGATATTTCGGATGCGGGCGTTCAGGCGCATGAGGAGGGCGCTCGCACGGGCATGTGGTGTCGCGGGAAGATCCTTGAAGAGTGCCTCCTGGAGCGCGTGGTAGGCATCCCCCGTGTGCCACCCGCGCTCAAAGACCGGTCGCAGGTCTTGCGTGGCATGCTCGTTCCAGAACAGAATCGCGCGCGCTCGCGGATCCTGTTCCTTTGCGGCGCCCTTCGTGAGGCCACGCACAACCTGCCGATCGAACACCACGATTCTGGGCAGATCCAGGACCGTTTTCAGTCCGAAGGGAACGTTCTGCTCCGGCAGAAGATCCGAGAGGACAAACCGTCTGAGCCGCGCCTCATCGATCACCTCGGAGCGGACTCCCTTGCCGGGCATGACCATATAGGAACGGCGAACATCCTTTGCAATCTCGATCACCGCCTTTCGAACGGGGAACTTGCTCCCGAGATAGTGAATGTAGCGGGACGAACGGAAGCCCAGCTGAGGCTCTTCCCAACGCGCCTCGAACACGCAATCACCATTGATTCCAGGCGGGATGACCACGGTCCGTTTGGCTTCCCATCTGCTGGTCTCAATCTTCGACTTCACTTGGAAGTCCTTCAGGCTATCAAACCCGATGGATTTGCCGTCCGGATAACAGGTTCGACCTTCGATGCTTGGAGCGTCGCCCAGGAAAAGAAGCAGGCTGGCCGCCTCCCTCCCCTGGTCTGCCAGGATTCTCACCCTGTACGTCCTGATCAATTTCGATTTCTCGATGCCGTACTTATCTTCGAGCACGATTGCACCCGAAGTGCCAGGTGCGGCGTTCTCTTTCATGGCCCAGACCTCGGCCGGGATGGGTTCCCAAGCTGCCGCCCTGATCCCACGGGCAGGCATCACCACGGCGAGCAGCAACAGAAGGTGTCGGATCAATGAAGCCTCCTGCCAAGTCCTCCAGGGCTTGAACTCATTCGACGGCGATCGCCGAAGGATCTCCTGGGCCAACCTGGTTTTACGAAGTCTTGGGGGTTCCTCCCTCATGATCGCCGATGGCGACCCCGCGGGAAAGACTGCCGATTCACGCTGGACTCACAACTGCCGCAGAAAGGCCTCCACCCGCTCCCAGTCCCGGGTCACCGGGAAGGGTGGGAGGGCGGCGCGGACCTGGGCGGCGTAGCGCTTTCCCAGGCGATCCTCGCTGGGCAGCATGAGGCGTGGGTCCAGCACCGCCACCACGCCGCGGTCGCCGCGGGTGCGGATGAGGCGGCCGATGCCCTGCTTGAGCTTCAGCGTCATCTGGGGCACCTGGATGCCGATGAAGCCGAGACCGTCGCGCTGGGCATCCGCCTCGCGGATGCGGGCCTGGAGTACGGGATCGTCCGGGGGCGCGAAGGGCAGCGCCGAGACCACCACGAGGCTGAGGGCATCCCCGGGCAGGTCCACGCCCTGCCAGAAGCTGGCAAGGCCCAGCAGGGCGGCCTGGGGCGTGGCGCGGAAGCGATCCAGCAGCTGCGTGCGCGACAAACCATCGCCCTGCACAAAGAAGGTCATCTCCGGCAGGGCTTGCTCCAGGCGCGGCCGGAAGGCGGCCAGCATCTTGCGGCTGGTGAAGAGCAGCAGAGCCCGGCCCCGGCTGGCCCGCAGCATGCGTTCCATGGCCGAAAGCGAGGCTTCGATCCAAGCGGGATCGCCCACGCCACCGCCGCTGCCCGGGCGGCGTTCGGGCAGATCCGGCGGCACGAAGAGCAGACCCTGGGCTTCGAAATCGAAGGGGCTTTCCACGTGCTCGGAGGCCTCCACCTCGGCTTTCGAGAGGCCCAGCCGCAGGCCAAGGCCATTGAAGCCACGGCCATCGCGCAAGGTGGCGCTGGTGAGGATCACACTCTCGAAGCCGCGTCGCACATGCTGGTGGAAGAAGGGCCGCACGTCCACGGGGTTCGACTTGAAGTGGACGAGGTTCGGGCCTTCCCGGTTGAGCGTGGACACCCAGCCGTCGGGCTGGGCGAAGATCTGCTCCATGCGGGAGAAAGCCGTGCCTACGCGTTCGGCGAGGCGCATCCAGGCGGGGTTCTCAGGATCGGCGGCGCCGAGGCGGCGTGCCTCCATCCACAGGGGATGGCCCGCCTCCACCCAGGTGCCCACGGCGTCCGCCAGAGCCTTCATCTGCGGACCCGGCGCCAGCAAGGGCAGGACGCCGCCTTCCAACGGCACCCAGGACAGAATATCGGACCAGGCCCGCTCCCAGGGCTCCAGCAGGGCCGCGAGGCCCGCGCCCGAGCCCTTGGCGGCGTCGCGCAGATCCGTGAAGAGCAGGTTCATGGCGCGGCTGGACCAGGCTTCGGCGCAGCTTTCCGTGAGCTGCTCCTCCAGGTCGTGGGCCTCGTCGAGGATGAGCACCGGCGCGTCCGGCAGCACCTGGCCGAAGGCGGATTCGCGCAGCACCCGGTCCGCCAGCAGCAGCGCGTGGTTCACGATGATGAGGTCGGCCTCGGCCACTTCGGCCCGCAGCTTCGTGAGGAAGCAGTCCTCGTAGCGGGGGCACTGGCGGCCCGTGCAGCGCTCGGCGCGGGCGTTGATCTTGTCCCACAGAGGCGATTCGCCCTCCCCGAAGCGCCCCAGGCCTTCGCGGTCGCCATCCTGGGTTTCCCGGGTCCAGCGCTGGAGGGCCAGCCAGAGCTGCTGATCCGCGCGGGTGAACTCCAGGTGGGCGTCCGACGACACGGCTTCCCAGGCGGTCCGGCAGAGGTAGTTGGCGCGGCCCTTGGCCAGGACGGCCTTGACGGGGCGGCCCAGGATGCCCGCGGCCCGGGGAACATCCTCCTCCAGGAGCTGACGCTGGAGCTGCTTGGTGCGGGTGGCCACCAGGATGGGGTGGCGCCCTGCCGCCAGGGCCGGGACCAGGTAGCCCAGGCTCTTGCCGGTGCCCGTACCCGCCTCCACGGCCTGGATCACGGCCTCGGGCCGGGCGTCCGACTCGCCGCCACCGTCGCGCCATTTCTGGAAGCGCGCCGTGCCGTCCACCACCGTGTTGTGTACCAATTCCGCCATGCGCCGCTGGCCGGGTCGGTCCTCGGCGCCCGGGAAGCAGGCGAAGATCCGTCCCTCCGGCGGGGCGAAGTAGCGGTCCATGGGGTGCGCCATCTCCCCAGTCTGGGGCAAAGGCGGAAAAAGGGCGAATGACCGGACGGTCCCGACCGGGTGGGTCGCGAGGATCAGCGACACCCAAGCCCAGGATTCAAGGGGGACGCAGAGGCGGCGCAGCTGCCGGGCGGGTCCCCCTTGATTATTTGTGATAATCCTTGCCTCGCAGGATGGTGAACGCCCGGTACAGCTGTTCCAGGAGCATCACCCGGCTCAGCTCGTGGGGGAAGGTCAGGGGCGACAGGCTCAGCTGCTCGCGCACCTCGGCCTTGAGGGCCGGGTCGAAGCCATGGCTGCTGCCCAGGATGAAGGCCAGGCTCTCGCCCCGATCCATGTGCTCGCCCAGCCACTTCGCCAGCGCCGCGCTATCCCGGAGTTTTCCTTCCGGCGTGAGCAGGACAGGGCATGCCACGGCCTTCAGCTTCGGGCGCAGGCGCTCGGCCTCCTCTTTCAGCTGGCGGGCTGGGCTCCCTTTGCCTTCGGCCAATTCGGTCACCTCGATCCGGGCATAGGGGCGAAGCATGTCCAGGTAGTGGCGCTCCAGCCCCCGGCAGGGTTCCAGGCGCAGGCGGCCGAAGGCGATCAACCCGATGGGATACATGATCCCATTGTGATGAATTTCCCTTGGCAGCGCAGCGGGAAGACTGCAACATCCAATCATCCCGACCATCCCGTTCCGGAGGTTATCTCGTGCGACGTACCCTGATGCTGCCCCTCGCAAGCCTGCTCCTCGTGCCCGCATTCATGGGCTGCGGTGGTGACGAGATTCCGACCACCCCGCCTGCTGCCGCCACCGAGCCCGCCGATATCCTCTACCATCTGCAGTACCTCGCCGTCCGCAAGGACTTCAAGCACATCGCCCTCATCGCCCCCATCACGCCCGACGTGGTGTTCCCTTCGGCCCGGCAGATGCACATGGACGCCAAGGCGCTGGGCCTCACCCTCACCCCCGAGGAACTGAAGGGCCTGGGCGTCGAGCAGATAGCATCCAAGCTCGACGAGCTGCCGGGGGGCCCTGATCCCGTCAACTTCCCCGACTACACCGTGAAGGAAGCCCGGTTGGCCTACAACGCCGGCATCTACCGCCTGACCAAGGGCCTCACCGCCAAGTCCTGGGGCAAGATGCGACACATGGGCATCACCGACAACGCGGCCGCCCGGCAGTTCGGCTCCCAGACCGTCGTGAAGGACATGACGCTGGGCTTCGACGGCACCAAGATCCTTTCCGTCAGCTGCCTCAAGAAGCCGGATGGCAATTATGGCGTCTCCTTCATGCGCTACCTGGTGTCCGTCAAGAGCCTGAAGCAGTAGCAGCACCGCTTTCCCCCAGCGCAGCCCCGGGTAACCGGGGCTGCGCCATGCTTGGGCCGACCCTGCTGCAAGCCTTCCAGGATGTGGAGGAGAAGCTGAAGTGGCACTGGGAACCGGAGCCCTGGCCCTGGCGCTTCAGTGGGTGAGAAAGCTCAACGAGCTGCATGGCGGACACGCCACCCGTCACAACACAGCCCCGCCCGGCTTTTGCGGGTGGCTTTTCCTTCTGACGCCTGGGAAAATCCCCTATTGGGCTGGCGGGGCGTCCCTAGACACCGGCCCGAGGAGGATTCATGTCCAACAGGAATGTCGTCCATGTGGTCGGCACGGGCACCATCGGTGAACCGCTGATCGGTCTGCTGACGGAGTACAAGAAGGAACTGGGCATCGACGACGTGACGTTCCACAAGAACACCGTCAGTGAGCGCCCCAAGGTGAAGGCCCTGCTGCGCCGCGGCGCCAAGCTCGTGGTGGATCCCGACAAGCTGGAAGGCTTCAAGGCCTGGGGCATCGAGCCCGCCATGCTCCACGACCAGGCGCTCAACGAGGCCACGGTGGTCATCGACTGCAGCCCCAAGGGCCTGGACATGAAGGAGAAGCTCTACACGCACTACGAGCACAACACCAAGGGCTTCATCGCCCAGGGCAGCGAGTTCGGCTTCGGCACCATGTACGCGCGGGGCATCAACGATGACGTGCTCAAGAAGAGCGGCCAGTACGTGCAGGTCGTGAGCTGCAACACCCACAACCTCTCCTGCATCATCGACACCCTGGCCCTGGCCGAGGGCGAGGACAACCTGCTTGAAGGCAGCTTCGTTTGCATGCGCCGCGCCAACGACATCAGCCAGGTGAAGGACTTCTGCCCCGCGCCCCAGGTGGGCTCCCACAAGGACGGCAAGTTCGGCACCCACCACGCCCGCGACGCCTACCACCTGTTCCAGACCCGGGGCCTGGAGCTGAACCTCTTCAGCAGCGCCATCAAGCTCTCCACCCAGTACATGCACAGCCTCTGGTTCGACCTGCGCCTCAAGCGCCCCACCGACCTGGAGACCCTCAAGGCTCGCATCAAGGCCAACGACCGCATCGCCGTCACCGAGAAGAAGGACGCCAACACCGTGTTCTCCTTCGGCCGCGACCAGGGCCACTACGGCCGCATCCTCAACCAGACCGTGATCCCCATCAGCACCATGACCATGCCCAACGAGAACCGCGTGGTGGGCTTCTGCTTCACCCCCCAGGACGGCAACAGCCTGCTCTCCAGCGTGGCCGCCGCCCTGCGCTTCATCCACCCCGAGGACTTCGAGGAGCGCATCCAGGTGCTGAAGCCGTACTTCTTCGACGAAGTGTGAGGCAGGCTCGAATCGCTGCGCGATCTGAGAAAAGCGGGCCCGCGTTGCGGGCCCGTTTTGATGGAATGCTTTTCCCAACCCCACAGGGATGCCCATGCACATCACGGCCCACTACACCCTCACCGCCGACGAGGCCCTCCGGGGCGCGCGGAGCTTCAAGCGCATCTGGTACCAGGTATCCGTGGGCGCGGGCGTGGGGCTGGTGCTGCTGGGCGCCTACAGCCTCGCCACGGGGCCGCAGCGGGTGCCGGGCGTGTTCCTGATCCTGAACGGCCTGCTCTTCTCGCTGCTGCCGGAAGCCGTCCTGCGCCTGGCTCGGCGCCGGCGCGGCGTCGATGCCTACACCCCAGTGGAGGTGGTCTTCGACGACGAGGGGCTCACCCTCCGCACCGAAGCCAGCGAAGGCGGCCTGCCTTGGGCCGACTTCGCTAAGATCCAGCGCCAGAGCGGCTTCTGGATCTTCCGCACAGCCCCCTCCCGAGCCGTGCTCCTGCCCGAGCGGGCCCTGGATGCCGCCGCCGCCACGGAGCTGGAGGTCTTCCTCCGGGCCCGGAAGCTGATGCAGTGATGAACCTCGAAGGCCCCGCAGACCTCGTCGCCCAGGCCCTGCTGGGCATGGAGCTGACGTGCGGGGAGGTCGTCCTCCGCATCACGGAGGTCGAGGCCTACGGCGGCCCGGAGGACAGTGCGAGCCACGCACGGCACCAACGCACGACCCGCAACGCGCCCATGTGGGGGCCGCCGGGGCACGCCTACCTCTACTTCTGTTATGGCATGCACTGGATGCTGAACGTGGTGACGGGGCCCGGAGGTGAAGCGTCCGCCGTGCTCATCCGAGGCGCCGAGGTCGTGGCAGGGCTCGATACCGTGCTGCAACGACGGAAGACCGCGAAGCTCACACCCCAGCTCTGCGCGGGCCCCGGCAAGGTGGCCCAGGCCCTGGGCCTGGACCGGACGTTCACAGGCCACAATTTGATGACCCCAGGAGGGCTCGAGCTGCGGCCCGGGACGCCGCCCACGGGCATCCTCGCAGGCCCCCGCCTAGGCATCGCTTTCGCCACCCCGGAGGACCAGGCCCGCCCCTGGCGTTTCGCCGATGCCGGCAGCCGTGCCGTCCTGCAACGCAAGGCCCTCAGGCCCCTCTGAATCCGTCTATGCTTCCCCCGGGAGGTCGCCATGCCCTACGTGAACATCCGCATCACCCGTGAGGGCGCCACCGCCGAACAGAAGGCCCGGCTCATCCAAGGCGCCACCCAGCTCCTGGTGGACGTGTTGGGCAAGAATCCCCAGACCACCGTGGTGACCATCGACGAGGTGGACCTGGACAACTGGGGCATCGGTGGGGAGACCATCACCGCGCGGCGGAAGCAGGGGAAGTAACTCCCGTCCCTTGTGGATCCGGGGAGGAGTCCTCATACTCAGGATCCGCTTCAACTGAACCTTCGAGGGGGGGAAGAAGAAGCCGCTCGACGCATGGGGGTGACCGGTTTCGACAGGTCGTGATCCAGGTGTTCGGTGCAGGCGGGGGTTGGACGGCTGGCCCCCTTATCAAGCCGCCCAAATCAAACTGCCAACGATAACTTCGAACTGGCTCTCGCTGCCTAGGGCAACCTAGGCTCCGAGCGAGTCCTCGGGATCTCTGGGTACCGAGCTCGTTAAACCTCCGAAAGGGTGGCTTCGGCCTGCCGGACGGAGGTACCAGATAGGCCGCCGCGACGCCCCCTGACAGCGGCCGAGATAAGGGGGCACACGTCCCGAGCGGCTCGTCCGTTCCCCGCCGGGAGGTTTCAAGAGCGGACCAAGCCTGTGGAAGAGCCGCCATCCGGCATGTCTTGGACGTGGGTTCGAGTCCCACCACCTCCACCAAAGAAAAGCCCCCGCCCGCGGGGGTTTTTCTTTGGTGGAATTGCCGCTGCGGGCAGGTAGGCGCCCTCCGGGCAGGACTTGATGTCCTGCCCGGAGGATCAGCGCCGTGCCCAGCAGCGACACGCCAAGTGCCTCCCAATCGGGGCCTTATTTTGTGGTGGAAATAAGAAAGGCGGGAGTCGAAATCGCAGAAGGGCTGGCAGGCTGACTCGGGCCCATCCTGGGCGCCGGCCCCATTCGCCAGTCCTGGCGAATGGGGCCGAACCATCCCTTGAGGACTGCCGTCAGTGGACGGTCACCCAACTTGAAACGAGCTTGTAGGTGCCGGCGTCATAGAACAGCAATCCTCGGACCTGGACATCGCTGCCGTTGGTGATGGCTCCGAGGCCCTGCAGCTGAGTCCCCGCCTGCTGGTAGACCTGGATGGTGGTGGTCCCGGCGAAGGAGGCAAACGCCGAATCGGAAGGCAGGGTCAGGGTGAAGGTCGCCTGGGAGCCGCTGGCGGCGTAGGCCGACACCACGCCGTGGAGTCCCTGCTGTTCAAGGCGGACTTGGCTGGCGGTGAGGGTGCCGAGGCCGGAACCACCACTCATCATGCCGCCGCCCATCATGCTGCTGGTGCTGACCACTGCGAGCTTCTGGCCCTTGACGAGGCTGGTGGGGCCGAAGGCGGGGGTGAAGGGCAGGTTGGTGAGGTCGACGTCATCCGCATCGTAGCTGTAGGGAACGGAAGCAGGCAGGGCGACGGTGATGGTGCCGCCGATGGAGGACGCCATCATGCCGCCGCCCATGCCGCCATTGGCCACCAGAGTCAGCTGGGTCGGGGGATTCCCGGTGATGGAAGTGACGAGGCCACTCCCCATCATGCCGGTCGAGTCCGTGCCCATGTATTCCACGCGCTGCGCTAGGTAGGAACCATCAGCCTGAAGCGTCGCATCCACGGCCACCATCATGCCGGTGCTCAGCATGCCCATCCCGGTCAGGCCGGCACTGGGGAACTGGGTGGCGCTGGTCGTGGTGAAGGTCGTCGCCTGGACGCCCATCATGGACCCCATCGTGAACTGCGGCCCGGCCATGCTGGACACCAGACCCACCTGCTGCTGCATGCCCCCTTGCCAGGGATTCGCCCCGTTCGCCGCCACGGCAGAGGTCATGGCCGTCAGGGTGGGCGTGAAGGCGACGTTGCCGGAAGCATCGATGGAAACCGATGAGGCCATGTTCATGTCGAAGTTCAGGGCCATGGGCGAGGTTCCCACGGTCAGCGTCGGGCTGAAGGGAACCATCGCCGTGAAGGGCCCGGCCATCGTCTTCTGCGTATAGGTGTGAGTCGTTGGGTCCACGTAACCCATGGACACCCCTGAAAGGGTGATGGCGGCCTGAGTGTAGGAGCCCTGGGGCACGTTCAGGGCGGAGATCGGCTGCATCGTGCCCATGGTCTGCATCATCTCCACCGGCGCGGCCGTGGGCATCACGTTCACGGTGCTGCCATCGGTCTTCGTGAGTAGGATCGAGTTGACGGTGTTCCCGAAGGCCATGATCCAGTCAGCGGGCGCGTCGCCCAGGCCCACCTGCATGGCCGTGGAACCTGCGACTGGAGGTGCCACGGTCACGGCGGCACCCGGTTCAATGACCGTTGCGACGAGTTTGTAGGTTCCGGCGTCATAGAAGAGCAGGCCACGGGTCTGGATGTTGGTTCCATTCGAGACGGTCGTGAGTCCGCGAAGGTCGGTCCCCGCCTGCTGGTAGACCTGGATGGAGGCGGCGCCCGTGAGGGTGGTGAAGGCCGAATCGGTCGGCAGGGTCAGGGTAAAGGAGGCCTGGGAACCGCTGGAAGTGTAGGCCGACACGGAGCCGTGGAGGCCCTGCTGTTCAAGGCGCACCTGGCTGGCCGTCACGGTCCCAAGGCCGCCCATCATGCCACCCGCCATCATGCCGCTGCCGCTCACCACTTCCACCTTCTGGCCCTTCACCAGATGGGTGGCATCGAAGGTGGGCGCGAAGGAAAGCCCCGTGAGATCAACCCCATCCGAATCGATGTTGTAGGGGACCGAGGACGGCAGCGAGACGGTGATCGTCCCAGCGATGGAAGAGGCCATCATGCCGCTGCCCATGCCGCTGTTGGTGACCAGCGTGAGTTGGGTCGGGGGATTCCCGGTGATCGAGGAGACCAGGCCGCCGCCCATCATGCCCGTCGATCCTGTGCCCATGTACTCAACCCGCTGGGCCAGGTACGAGCCATCCGCCTGCATCATGGCATCCACCGCCACCATCATGCCGCTGCCCATCATCCCCATGCTGGTCATGCCCGAGCTGGGGAACTGAGTGCTGCTGTTGGTCGTGAAGGTGGAGGTCTGCATCCCCATCAGCGAACTCATGGTGAATTGGGAACTGGACTGGCTGGTGACGCTGCCCACCATGTGCTGCACGCCGCCCTGGAAGGGGTTGAGCGCGGTGCCGGACACGGACCCCATGGCGGCCGTCATGACCGGGCTGAAGGTGACGTTCCCGAGGCCATCAATGGACACCGAAGAGGCCATGTTCATGTCGAAGTTCAGGGCCATGGGCGAGGTCCCCACGGTCATGGAAGGACTGAACGGCACCGTGGCCGTGAATGGGCCCGCCATCGTCTTCTGGGTGTAGCTGTGCGAGACAGGATCCATGTAGCCCATGGACACGGATGCAACCGTGACCGTGGCCTGGGTGTAGGTCCCCTGGGGCACCTTCATGGCCGAGACCGGCTGCACAGTGGCCATCAACTGCATCATTTCCATCGGGGTGGACGTGGGCACCACATTCACCGAAGTCCCATTGGAATTCATGAGCGAGATCGAGTTCACGGTCATTCCGAAGGCCATGATCCAATCCGCCGGAGCATCACCCAGGCTCACCTGGATGGTTGTGGCCGTGGGCGTCGGGGCAGGAGAAGACGTCCCGGATGAGGCGGATGAGGAACTTCCGCCGCCACAACCCATCAAGCCGAAACCGCCGACCAGGAGAAGTGCTCCTGCGGCCAACCGGGTCCTGTTTCGAAGCAACATGTCTTCCTCCTGGGTCGAATGGGGAACGCATCTCTTGGATGCCGTGAAGGCCAGCCCTGGTACGTCAATCAAGGACAGTTCAAGAGGCGTGCCAACTGTATCTAAACGGGTTACGCCAATGGCTGGGGCAATCTGACCCGAACATTCCACCGCTTCGGGTCAGATTGTCCCGGTGCTGGAAGCCCACCTGGCCCCTTGGTCCCACCTTCAGCGGGTGGCAGCGCACCGAGGCGACTCATGGGCGATGAGCCCCGGTGTGATCCATCGCTCTTGCATACATCGCACCGCTCACCATTCCGAACGCGATCAGCCCCAGCTGAAGCGCGGTCATCCCAGCCCAGACGGTGACATCCCGATCACCGTGGAGAAATTCAAGACCAAACCGAAGGAAGGAATAGCCACCAAGATGGAGCCAGAACACCCTCGACCAAGGGCCATTCTTGGCGGTCAGAGTACGCATCAAGAGGATGACCAGACCCGCCAGTGCCAGGTCTCCAAGAGCTTCGTAAAGCTGGACGGGGTGAAGCGGGACGGTGCGCAATGCTGAAGGGTCGGTGAAGCCTTTGGCGACACTCCAGATCCAGGCCTCGCTATCGACCTGGTGGTTGGCCACAAAGCTTGGAAGGGTGACCCCGAATCTGGGCAGGGATATTCCCCAGGGCAAGCTGGTAGGGGTGCCCCAGGCATCCCCATTCAAGAAACAGCCAACCCGTCCAAGGGCCTGACCGATGAGCACCGCTGGACTGGCCACGGCGAAGTAGTGCCAGAAATCCACCCGCTCCTTTTTGAAGCGAATGAAGGCCGCCAGGACTCCGCCTGCGATGCCCCCCGTGATCGATAAACCCCCCTCCCAGAACCTGAAGAAGCTCAAAGGATCAGCAGGGATGGCCTTGAAGTCCCAAAACAGAAAATGAGAAATCCTGGCCCCAAGGATGGCCCCCACAAGAATCCATATGAGGTTGTCCAGGAAGAGTTGGGGACTGAGCCTTGCCTTCCTTAACCGGAGGCTGACCAGCCAAGAGCCCCCCAGGATGCTGAGCAGGAAATAGAATCCTTCGTAGAAATAGAAGACTTTGAAACCAAGGTTCAGATGGATGGGGAACATGCAGGTTGCCCTCGCAGCAGCTGGCAAGATCGACTTTGAACCCATTCGACCTGGGCACGGGAAGCCTGGAAGCAACGTGGAAATGCGGGTCAGGGTTGGATCTGGACGTAGCCCTGTTGTACGAGATCGATGAGGCGCCCCACGGCCCCCGTATTCACCTTCACGCCTGGCAAAAGATCCTCGTTGCCCCAGTTGTGGGCTTTCATGGAAACGGCGCACTCCTCGATCTGGACCCCCTGCTTCTGCAGCTCCAGCACAAGTCCCTTGTAGGGGTTGCCCGTATTGACTTGCCGGTAACCGTTGTACGCCTGGTCATTGAGGATCAGGTAGGCAGCATCTCCATGAAAAAGCCCGATGATGTCCCCTTCCGTATGGAGTTCCTTGAACCGCTTGGCCAACAAACCCATGTATTTCATGCCGACCGGCATGTCTCCGCTGAAGGCCAGGTGGTCCAGATTGAAGACCACGTGGGCCTTCTTCAAAGTGATCGGAACATCAATGTGGATCGCGTGAGGAGCCTTGGCATCCACCTTCTCCTCCGCTCGAAGAAATGCCCCTCCAGTCGACAAGACGACAAGAAGAGAGGAAGCGAGCAGCCTGGTTATGAATGCAGGGTGTCTCATGATGAGTCTCCTCAGGCAGGACGCACCGCAGGGTGGTACCCAAGGATGCTGTTCAGGCATTGGATGTTCTGAAAGATTCTTTTGTTCCAAAATGGTTATATTATTATAAATACCTATTTTGATTGCACCTCTGGATACCGAGGATCAGTGATGCATGGGCCCGGATCCGGAAGGCATCCCCTTCGGCATGGACCCGGGTGACATGGCCCCAGGACCCATGGTTCCATCCGGGAGCATCCCCTGGGTCCAGGCCTTCTCGTCGAAGCCTCGCATGGAGATGGGCTGGATCTGAGGCAGCAGGTCGGGTCCGAACCTAGCCCATTCACCGGCCTTGACCCGGACCGGCTCCGCATGGACAGCCTTGGGAAGGACTTCCACCACCCCCTCGAAGACGACCAGCGTGGACTTCCCTTCCTTGCCCACTTCGACCCCGTACCGGGTCCCGCGCACGGCCAGGAGGGCACCCGGAACTGCGACCTGCCGCTCCTGCCGGTTGCCAGCGACGAGGGCCTGGAAGAAGGCCTTGATCCGCCCCTTCTCGACGACGAGCAGAACGCCGGGTTCTCCGCCCGCGAGCTTGACCTGGGTGTTCGCATACACCTCGAATCGCGACATGCGTTCGGGGACGGCGATCACCGCCCGAGCCCACCAGCCCGTCGTCACCCCATCCCCGGACCGGGCTGAATCACCCTTGGCGACCTTGACCGCTTTACCCTTCTCACCTCCCGGCAAGCGGTAGACAGACCGCTTGGTCTCTTCGAACCGGTAGGTGAGCGTGTCGGGCACGGGTGCTGGAACCTGGAGCAGAGTGAACATCAGCGGGGCAAGCATGGGAATCATCATTCACCTCCCTCAAGATCTTCCATAGCGTCACCTTCAGTCCGCCTGAGCTTGCGGGAAAGGGTCTTGCGCTCGATGCCCAGGATCCGGGCGGCTTCGGTCTTATTGCCCTTGGTGTGAGTCAGCACCGAAAGGATGTAGGTCCGCTCCATCTCTTCCAGGGAGACGAAGGGCTCCTGGAAGCTCATGTGAGTGAACATCGCGGGGGACCCATGTGGCTCCACTGAGGTCACGGCCCCCAGGATCTTCCGGAGCACCACCGCATCTTCAAGCGCCCCGGTCTCGATGATCATCCGCCGGATCACATGCCCAAGTTCCCGGATATTCCCTGGCCACGGGTGCGCCGCCAGAAGGGCAAGCACGTCCTTCGTCGCAGGCCCCGACTCTGGCTGGCCGAGTTCGCGATGGAAGCGCTGCTGGAAATGGGTGACCAAGGTCGGGAGGTCGGAGATGCGGTCCTGCAAAGCCGGGATGGAAATTTCGTAACCGGCCAGGCGGTAGTAGAGATCCTGCCTGAACGTCCCCGAAGCGACCATGGCTTTCAGGTCCCGATGGGTTGCGGCGACCACCCGAACGTCCACAGACTCTGGCTTCTCCGCGCCGAGGGGCAGGACCAGCCCGTCCTCCAGGAACCGGAGGAGCTTGACCTGAAACGTCGGAGAGATCTCCCCGATCTCATCCAGGAAGACTGTGCCGCCATTCGCCTGAGCCAGGGCACCGCGCCGGTCTGTCTTGGCATCGGTATAGGCCCCTCGCCGATGGCCGAACAGTTCACTTTCGATCAGCGTGTCGGGGATGGCCCCGCAATGAACGGGAACAAAGGGCCCGTTCGGGTGGGGACCGAACCGGTGGAGCCCCTGGGCCACGAGCTCCTTGCCCGTTCCGGTTTCGCCATAGATCAGCACCGGCACTTTCATGGGGGCCACCCGCCCGATGGACTTGTAGACCTCCACAATGCTGGGATGGGAGCCGACGATCATGCTTCCAGGTCCGTCCTCAGCGCCGGGCAGGACGGAAGGCTGTTCCTTGAGTGCGGCCCGTACCCGCTCCAGCATGACCTCAAGGTCGAAGGGCTTCGCCAGGTAGTCGAACACACCGTCCTTCATCGCCTCCGCGGCCGATTCGATGCTGCCCTTGGCCGTCATCAGGATCAGGGGAGGCGGATCCGCTTGTTCCCGGACTTCCTTCAGCAGATCCAGGCCGTTCCCCCCGGGCATGTAGATATCACTGAGGATGAGATCCGGCCGGAACTTGCGGAGTGCCGCACGGGCGGCGGCGTAGCCGTCGGCCCGTTCCACCCGGTACCCACTCTTCTCCAAGGCCATGGCGACCATCTCTCGAATCGCCAGGTCGTCATCCACGACGAGAATGTGTTTCATGCCAGCCTCATTCGGCTTTTCGGGACAAGTTCAACGGAAGCCGAATCCGAAAAACACTACCACCCCCGGCTCTTTCATCAGCTTCCACGGTCCCACCGTGCCAGTTGACCACTTCTGCCACCAAAGCCAGCCCCAGGCCAAGGCCCGGCGCAAGACCCTGGGTGCTTCCACGGGCAAAACGCCCGAAGATCTTCTGCCGTTCCTGAGCGGGAATGCCTGGTCCCTGGTCTTCGACGTCCAGACACGCGGAATGCTCATCTGCCTTCAAGCGGATCAGAATCGGTGTTTCATCCGGGGAGAATTTGAGGGCGTTGGCCACCAGGTTTTCGATGACCCTTTCCAGAAGACCCTTGTCCCCCAGAACGTGCAGGTCGGGCTGGATCTCCGTGAAAATCTCGCGCCTGGTGCCAGCCCGCAGGAGAGCAGCCCGCTCGGTGCAGATGGACGATAGCTCCAACGGCCTGGCATCCCGCGCGAAGACTCTCAGGCGCAGCCGCTCCAGATCGAGCAGGGCATCCACCATCTCTGCGAGGCGGGAGGTCTCTGACACCACCATCTGGGCCACCCGGTTCCGTTCGGGGGCGGAGAGGTCGAACTGAGCCAAAAGCTGGGCCAACCCTTTCACGGAAGTCAGGGGTGTCTTAAGTTCGTGGGCCACCACGCGGCGGGCTTCCGCATCCTGTTTCCGGATCTCGGAGAGGCTCTCTTGAAGCCCTTCCAACTCGGCAATGCGTGTCTGGGCGTTGCCCATGGCCAGCTGGGTGCGGCGGGATCTGAGGAATCCCATCAAGGCCCCGACAAGAGCCAGCGCCATCAGGATCGTCACGGGGGCCCACTCCAGATGGAGGAATCGGAGCGATAGCACAGCAATCAGGAGCGGCGCCAGGATGACGCCAGGGGCCAGCAGGGGAATCGTGCGACCGGGGCGGGCCAGCATGAAGGTTCCCAGCCAGCCCAGGGCCAAGGCCAGCAAGGCATTGGCGAGTGGAGAGGCCAGGTGAAGCAGATCCTTCGACAGGATGGCCTCGGCTGAGATCGCCTCCACCATGACACCGGGCTCCGGTGACCCGCCCTGGGAGATGGGAGAGACAAACCGGTCACCCACGCCCGCGGCACTGGTGCCGATGAAGACGATTCGGCCCTGAAGGATCTCTGTTCCATGAGATTCAAGGACGGCTGCAGCGCTGATCTGCGGGATCGGCCGTGTCTGGAATCCGGGCCGAAGCATCAGGCCCACCGGGATGGGAAGCCTGGCATCCGCGAGCCGCGCTGCCGCCACGGGCATCGCGGGCAGCACCCTGTCGCCCAGTTGCTTCATGGAGGCGAACCTCCTGACCACGCCATCCCGATCCAGATCAAAGCTCACATGCCCCGTCGCCGTGGCGCCCAGGACGCGATTCGGTGACAGCCAATGGCCCGTCTCGTCCAGGCCCGTTGCGATCACGGAGGGCCCTTTCTTCAACGCCTGCGCCAGAAGGTCGTCTCCCTCTCGCGCCTCGGGGAACAAGAGATCCACCGCAATGCCCTTCGCTCCAGCGGAAAACACTTGATCCACCAATCGCGCAAGCTGAGCCCGGTCCCAGGGCCAACGGCCCGCCAACCGGATGGCCTCTTCATCAATGAGCACCACCGCGACTTTGGAAGCGGGCCTGGAGGGAAGGTTCCTGAGCATGGCATCGCGAACGAGCAGCTCGACCGGAGACAAGGCCCCCGATAATTGCAGCATGAGCACAAGGGCGGCAGCCAATGCGGGCCAGAGAGACCTCAGAGCACTACCTCCCATGGAACAGTTGTCGAGGTGGAATGGGGAGATTCACGGCCAGTACACGAAGCCAAGGCCCACGCTGGTTTTCGGGGATCCATCCGTGAGCCCGGCAATGAGGGATGCTTTCATCGCCAGCTTGGGGCTGAGCATCTTGAATACATCCAGCGAGAGGTCTCTCGGAGCCTGGGTACCCTCGTAAAGCGCCCCCCGGGCCTCGTATCCGAGGGAGAATTTCGCGGTACTCGTGTAGTAGGAGAGCCCAACGCCGGCGGTATAGATTCCGTCGCGGGTCGCCGGGGTGCTGGTTCCACTCGCAGACCCACTCTGGATCCACCCCCCGAGCAGATTCAGCTGGATCCGATCCCAGCGCTGGTGGATCGCCAGAAATCCTCCCACATCGGCTTTGCCCGTTCCCAGTCCCTTGTCGCTGTTCGCCGTGGGAAGCTTCAAGGCCAGTCCGCCATCCAGCGCATAGCCGGTGGCCGTCTCAGGGATGAAGCGATGCACGCCCCGGAGCAGGACGTCTCCCACGCCCGAAGCGGAGGCATCCACCCCGCCGCCCTGGGCGGTGAGGTGGAGCACGGGAACCGTCACATTCAGGTCGAAGGTGGAGGAGGCATAACCGACTGTGCCGTAGGCCAAGTTCAGCTTGCTCAAGGTGGACGTTCCGAAATCGCCTTGTTTGTGGCCGACGCCACCCTCCAGGTAAAGCGCGGGGTCCTGCGCTGAAAGACAAGTCGAGGCCAGCACCAGGGCGATCACGCCGCCCACGATCCAGACGGTCCGCCAAAGTGCCCGCTTGCGGGCCTTGACACTGGGTTCACAGCAGTCGTTCACGAGGTGCTCCTACACGGATGCGCTTGGCGTTCGTCCAGGACAGGTGAACGTTCAGGATTTGACACTGGGCTTGGGTTCCATGGCGGCCAGGGATTTGCCCATGGCCTCCAGTCGCTCGTTCGTGGTCTTCAGCAGGGCCGCATCCATCCGGCCGTCCCGCATCCGAGCCGCCATGGTCTTCATCATTCCGGCCATGGCGTCCATCATCCTGGACATCTCGGCCATCGTTTTCGGGTCCCTACCCTGGCTACGCTCCATGGTGCCAGCCATCTTCTCCATCATCTGGTGCATCTGGTTCATCGTGCCGACCATCCCGCGCATCATCTCGGCCTTCATCATCTGACCGCCCATCATCTGGGAGGCCATCTGGCCACTCATCGACGTGGGTTTCGTGCTCCCTCCCGTCATGCCGCCGCCGGACATCTGGGCCATGGCGAAACCCGTGCTGAGCAAGCTGAGGGCGAGGGTGAAGGCCGTGCGCGGTGTCCGGATCATGGGGTGCTCCCAGGGCAGATGGTGATGGATGGATTTGGAGAGGCGGGAGTCGAACGCCGTGAGTCGCGTTCGGCTGTCTACTCCGAGGTCGGTAGTTCAAGGACCGTGCCACCTGATTGCACAGGGGTTATCGACAGCAAGTGAGTCTTGCCGACTCGTTTCCATGATTGAGCGCGTCAGAATGACCCGGACCGAGTCCTTCGTCTATTGTACGAGCCGGTGCTACAGGCGCCCTGGTCATCGGATATGGATCTCGCCGAAGAGGTGGCCGCCCACCCTGACCCCCACGGGGGCTCTCGGAGAGGGGCACCCGAATCACCTTCGCTGATGGACCGCTCCATGCCGACCCTGATGCGGCCTCAGCTTGATTCGAAGGTGCGGATTTCGAGCAGCGCCTCACCCAGAGTCATCTCATGCTTTTCCAGCAGCTTGCCAACCAGGTGCTCGGTCAGGGGCATGAGCCCGGCCAGGATGGCCTTCGTTTCGCCATACAGGCGCTCGCTCTGCCCTTCCATGATGCTGCGGGTTTCCTCGTCCAGGTCAGGGGTGCCCTCGGATCGGTTCTGACTGAGCGCGCCAAAATTGAGGCGGGTCTTGCGGTACATGCCCATCTCACCCACGGCGTGGTGAAGCAGCTTCGTCACGCGGGTGATGTCGTTGTGGGCGCCGTTGGTGGTGCCCTCCTCGCCGAAGAACAGCTCCTCGTTGGCCATGCCGCCCAGGAGCACGTGCACCTCATGTTCGATGTCGCCCTTGGTCTTGAGCAGGTTGACCCCCTGCTTGTGGAAGACGAACCCCAGCGCGTTGGTGCGGGGGTTGGCCTTGAGCGAAATCTTGATGGTCTTCACCTCGGCCAGCATCTGCTCCCAGTTGTCGTGGGTCAGCTTGCGTTCGTGGTCGAGGTCCACCAGGAAGTGACCCCACTCATGGGTGGCGATGATGCGGCGGTCGCGCTGGCGTTCCAGGGTGGTTTCGATATTGACGTTGCCCACAAGCACCCGCTCGGCGGCCTGCATCAGGGTGTCTTCCCCGATCATGCTGCCCGCTTGCACCGCGGTGATGCCGGCTTGATTGACGATGGTCTCCAGGTCCGCGGGGCTGCGGCCCTCGGTCACGGCGACCAGGTGGCGAAGGTCCAGGTCCGGCAGCACCTTGTCGGCGCGTCGCCCCAGGTAGTGGGTGATGATCGCCAGGCGCTCTTCCTGGTTTGGCATGCGAAAGTCCACCTTCATCTGGAAGCGGCGCAGCATGGCTTCATCCATCGGCATGGTTTCGCTACTGAAGTTGCTGGCTACGATCCAGATGATCTCGGCTCCGTTTTTGCTTTGCACACCGTCCAGCACAGACAGGAAGGTGTTCGAGGTATCGTCGTCGAATTTGCGGCGCCCCCCGCGCTTCATGAAAAGATCCTGGGCCTCGTCCAGGAAGACGATGCAGCGCTTGCGCTTCGTCGCCTGCGCCAGGATGCGAGTCAGCGTGTTCGACCCCCCGGCGACGAGGCCGGTCTCCAGGTTGGCCGCGGAGTGGAACAGGATCGGCAGTCGAAGCTCCTTGGCCAGGTAGCTGGCCAGCTTGGTCTTCCCGGTACCTGCCGGACCACTGAACATCACATTGAAGGGCTTCACGATGCCGTACTCGGCATACTCCGCCCGGCGCTCGTATTGGTCCTTGATCTGGGCCACTTCGGCCTTGATGTCGTCCATGCCGACCAGGTCGTCGATGGAGCCATGCACCTGCGATGGCTCGATGAATTTGAGCGCCTTGAAGTGGCCCTTGAGCTGCAGGTAGACGAACCCCAGCATGCCCAGTACCAGCACCCCCGACAACAGGCCACTGGCGACGGTCAGCCAGGCGTATTTCTCGGACCGCGGACGGGCCCCGGAAAAGCGCACGTCCAGGCGCTCGATCAATCTGAGGTCGCCGGCGCTGAGCTCGCTGCGCGGGATGAAGACCAGCTTGCCACCCCAGGGCGCGGTGACGGCCTTGTCGGTGAAGATCTTGGTCTCCAGGTCGCTCGGGTAGTACGCGTAATACTTGCCGCGCGATTCGATCAGGACCATGCGCTCGGAGACATCCCACGTCAGTGGCTTATAGATCACATTGACCCGCTCGACCGGGTTGGTTTCCAGAAAGCTCAGCAGCGAGCTGGGGCCAACGACCACGGGCAGGTTGTCCTTGAGCGACCCCACCCCGCCGCCCGCCTGGCCCTCGGCGACCATGGCCTCGACCTGCCCGGCGAGCGCGGCCCGTTTCTGGGTCAGACTGGAAGAATACAAACCGGCGGCCGTGATCAGGACGACCAAGGCCAGCAGGATGAACATGACCACCGGTGGCTGGCCTTCCAACCAGACCAATAGCCGCCCCGCGGACCTTATGACCGCAGACCACAGGCCGGTCGCACCCCGTCCTGTGCCGCCGGGTTTGGGCGGATGGGACATGGCTGACCTAGAGCAACCGTCGTCCCTGAATGACCTGGACGATGATGGCAATGACGGCGAGCACCAGCAGCACGTGAATGAGCCCGCCCATGGTGTAGGCGGTCACGAGCCCCAGGACCCAGAGGACGACAAGGATGACGGCGATGGTCCACAACATGATGTGTTCCTTTCAGATGGGGCTCCCGTTCAGGAGGCCTCGACCACAGGGGTTGTCTACCTGCCTAGACCACAACAGGGCGCACCAAAGCGGTGGCCCTGGCAACAAAGCATCTTTCGGACCACTAAATAACACGTTCTTTTTCTTGTATTTATGAATACGATTCTAGAGCAAGCCCCGTTCGTCGATCATTCTGAAACAGCACCAGGTCAAGACGGATGGGCCCAAGCACCGGTCTGGCGCTTGTCGGAGGCATGGCCCGCCACCGGGAGCGGATCGAGGCCGTCTGAATTTGGCATTCCATGATTGTCCGTGCCAAGGGCGACGGGAAACCTGAAGCCGCCACCTTCTGGCCAAGTGGCTAGCCGGTCACTCCGCAGGAACGGGCCGAGCCGATCCCGCCTCCTCCCGCAACCGCGCCACGTCCTTGGTCGGCGCGCTGCCGAAGTACCGCCCGTATTCCCGGGCGAACTGCGAGGGGCTCTGGTAGCCGACACGGCGGCCGGCGGTTCCGGCGTCGAGGCGGGTGAGCAGCATGAGGCGCCGCGCCTCCTGGAGGCGGATGGCCTTCTGGTACTGCAGGGGGCTCATGGCGGTGACGGCCTTGAAGTGCTGGTGGAAGGAGGAGGGGCTCATGTGCACCAGCGTGGCCAGGCGCTCCACATCCAGCGGCTGGTCGAAGTGGGTGCGGACCCAGGACACGGCCTTGGCCACCCGGTGGAGCTGGCTCTCCTCCTGGCCGATCAGCGCCACCCGCGGGCCCAGCGGACTTCGCAGGAGCCGGATGAGGATCTCGTCAAGGACCAGGGGCGCCAGGAGCTCCGCCTCGTCCGGCCGGGAGGCCAACTCCAGGAGCCGGACCACCGCGTTGATCACCGGCGCGTCCAGCTGGTCCACGCAGATGGCGCGCCCCTCGCCCCGGCGGGGCAGGCCAAGGGGGTAGACTTTGGCCGTCAGGTCGGCGATCCGCGCCGGATCCAGGTCGATGCGGACGCCGAGGTAGGGCGCCTCCAGGCTGGCCTGGGTGACCTGGGCGGACACGGGCACATCCACGGAATAGACCAGCACCCGCGAGGCGTCGTACTCGTAGAGCTCCGGGCCCAGCAGTACCCGCTTCGCGCCCTGGGCCACCAGGCAGAGCGCCGGCCGCTGCACGGCATGGTGGAAGTCCTTGTGGGCGCGCGAGGCCCGGGAGACGTGGACGCCCGGAAGCCGCAGCTCGAAGGTGCCGTCATAGGGAGCGTGGGCCAGCAGCAGATCCGCGAGCCGGGCCAGGTCGGGCCGAAGGGGTTCCGGTTCGGGACCTGGGGGGAGGGGTGGCGTCGAGATGCGGGCCATGAGCCATTGTCTCCTTTCAGGCCAGTCCGGCGAGCCGGTTCACGGGCTGCTCCACGTTCAGGGCCGACCCGTGCCTACTCGGAGGCGGGCAGGACCTCATTCAGGGCCTGCAGGGCATTGAGGGTCCTCGGATAGCCGAGGTAGGGCAGCAGCTGCGTGATGACACTCAGCAGGGTGGCCCGGTCGTTGCCGACCTGGAGGTTGCCCCGGACGTGCCCCTTCACCTGGGCTTCACAGCCCCGCAGCGCGAGCAGCATCGAGAACGTGAGCAGCTCGCGCTGGCGCAGGTCCAGGCCCGTCCGGGTGTAGTAGTCCCCGAAGCAGTTGCCAGACAGGTGGTCCTGGATGTGCAGCTGGTCGGCCGGCGAGGCCTCGCGCATGCGGTCGATCGCCTCGCCGAAGATCGCCTTCTGGATCGCCAGTCCCCGCTCGACCCGGGTCGCGGGCGTGGTCGAGGACTGGCCCTCCAGCGGCAGCTTCACCCCGGCGTCCGTCAGGAGCTCGTTGGTGGCGTGGAGGAAGTCGAAGACAACGGCGATGCCGCAATAAGGCACCGCCTGGTAGACGAGCTCCTTCAACTCGACCGGCGTGACGCCCACGGTCAGGGCGGCCCGGAGCATGACCTTGTACTCTCCGAGCGCCTGGCTCGCGATCAGGGCCGCCAGGATGACCATCAGGCGGGTCCGGTCGTCCAGGTGAACCTGGGAATCCGCCTCGTCGAAAGCGAAGGTGTCGAACAGCTCGATGAACTCCGGATCGGTGACCTTCAGGGTGGACGTGTGGCCCGGGAACCAGCGGTCGTGGTTCCGGTGGGCGGTTTCAGACAGGACCATCGGCGCCTCTCTCTGGTTCGTGATTCCTCAAACTGGCGACGGAGTTAATGGACGTTTCCACGTGGCAGGCACGCCATCAAACCTCCGCTGGGTGGCTCTTGGGGATCTGCGGGAGGGATCGCTGCCTCGTCATGAACCTTCTCCGAGGCAGTGTTCCTGCAGGTGCCGCTGGTAGTCCTCGAGGGCACGCGGGATGTCCGGCGCCTTGAAGATGTCGAACACCCCGTAGTCCGGGAGAATGTCGAACCCCATGAATCTGTAGTTCGAGGTGATGTGGAGGAACAGGTCGGCCGTTCCCTTGCCGCCATACAGCACGCCGTTGGGGTTGTCGAAGGCTTCTCTTGGGGCATTCCAGGTGGCGGAGATCATGAAGGCCCGCCCTTGCATGAGGCCGCCGGTCCCGTACTGCCGGCTCGGATCCTGGCGCGTGCGGCCATCGCCTTCGAGCAGGGCCTTGGTGGTCAGGCCTGCGTTGAAGACCTCATCCACGTACTTTTTGTAGATCCACGGCGCGGAGAACCAGTTCACCGGCGTCTGGAGGATGACCAGGTCGGCGGCCACATGCTTGCCCACCTCTTCTTCCGGGTCATAGCCGCGCTCGATGAAGGTCTCGGCGACCTGATGTCCGCGCGCCAGGAAGAACGCCTTCGCCTGGTCCATGAAGGCGAGGTTCAGCTTGCCCTCGGACCATCCGGGATAGGCCAGGTGGGCATTGATGATGAGAACGTTCACGGGTCGGTCTCCCTCGTTTCCTGGTTTCCGGTCGATCAGCGGCCCACCAGCTTCTGCAGGTGCTCCGGGTACCGGGCGCCCTGCAGCTCGACTTTGGACGCGGCGGCCTCGATGGCCTTCAGATCATCGGTGGTGAGGTCGAGGGCGGCGCCCCCCAGGTTCTCCTCGAGTCGGTGCAGCTTCGTGGTGCCGGGAATCGGGACGATCCAGGGTTTCTGCGCCAGCAGCCAGGCGAGGGCCAGCTGGGCCGGAGTCACACCTTTCGCCGCGGCCAGGGCCTTCAGCACCTGCACCAGGGCGAGGTTCGCTTTGCGCGCCTCCGGGGTGAACCGCGGCACGATGTTCCGGAAGTCCGTGGGATCGAAGGTGGTGGTCTCGTCGATCTTGCCGGTGAGGAAGCCCTTGCCGAGGGGGCTGAAGGGCACGAAGCCGATGCCCAGTTCTTCGAGGGTGGGAATGATCTCTGCTTCCGGCTCCCGCCAGAACAGGGAGTACTCGCTCTGAAGGGCCGTCACGGGCTGCACGGCGTGGGCCCTGCGGATGGTGGCCGCGCCGGCCTCCGACAGGCCGAAGTGCCGGACCTTGCCTTCCCGGATGAGATCCTTGACCGTGCCGGCCACGTCCTCGATGGGCACCTCGGGATCAACCCGGTGCTGGTAGAAGAGGTCGATGGCGTCGACGCGCAGGCGCTTCAGCGAGGCTTCGGCCACGGCCCGGATGCGCTCGGGCCGGCTGTTCAGGCCGCCCGGGTTCTGGCCCGTGACCTGATCAATGGCGAAGCCAAACTTGGTGGCGATGGCCACCCGGCCCTTGAAGGGCGCCAGGGCCTCGCCCACCAGCTCCTCGTTCACCCAGGGGCCGTAGACCTCGGCCGTATCGAAAAAGGTGACGCCCTTCTCCACGGCGGCCCGGATGAGGGCGGTGCCTTCCTGTTTCTCGACGGCGGGGCCAAGCCCGAAGCTCAGGCCCATGCAGCCCAGGCCGAGGGCGGAGACATCCAGGCCGTTATTTCCAAGTATTCGTTTCTGCATGACGATCTCCTTTGTGGGTCGGGTTCAGTTCTTCGCCTTCAGCGAGGCCATGTCGATGACGAAGCGGTACTTCACGTCGCTCTTCAGCAGGCGCTCGTAGGCCCCATTGATGTCCTGCATGCGGATCACCTCCACGTCGGACGTGATGCCGTGCTCGCCGCAGAAGTCGAGCATCTCCTGGGTCTCCGGGATGCCGCCGATGAGGGAGCCCGCCACGGACTTGCGGCCGAGGACCATGGGCACGGTGTTGAGCATGGGTTCCAGACCGCCCAGGTAGCCCACCAGCACGAGGGTGCCGTTCGTGGCCAGGGTGGGGAGGTAGGGGTTCAGGTCGTGGACGTAGGGCACGGTGTCGACGATGAGGTCGAAGCGGCCCGCGACCGAGGCCATCTGGGCGGGGTCCGTGGACAGCACCACGCGGTCCGCGCCCAGGCGTCGGGCATCGACCTCCTTGCCCTGGGAGCGCGTGAAGAGGGTCACCTCGGCGCCCAGGGCCTTGGCCAGCTTCAGCCCCATGTGGCCCAGGCCGCCGAGGCCCACCACGGCCACCTGGCTGTCCTGCCCGACCTTCCAGTGGCGCAGGGGCGACCAGGTGGTGATCCCGGCGCAGAGGAGCGGCGCGGCGCCCTGGAGATCCAGGCTGTCCGGCACCTTCAGCACGAAGCGGTCGGAGACCACGATCTGGTCCGAGTAGCCGCCCTGGGTAGGCCGGCCGTCGTGGCGGTCCGTGCCGCCGTAGGTGCCGGTGAAGCCGTTCTGGCAGTACTGCTCCTCGCCGTGCTCGCAGGGCTGGCAGTGGCGGCAGGAGTCCACCAGGCAGCCCACACCCACGGCGTCGCCGGCCTTGAAGCGGGTCACGGCGGCGCCCACGGCGCGCACGCGGCCGATGATCTCGTGGCCGGGGACGATGGGGTACGTGGTCCAGCCCCAGTCGTTGCGGGCCGTGTGCAGGTCCGAGTGGCAGACGCCGCAGTAGAGGATATCGATCACCACATCGTCGGGCCGGGGGTCACGCCGCTCGAAGGGGAAGGGCGCCAGCGCCGAGGTGGGAGATTGGGCGGCGTAGCCAAGAACGTTCAGGGTCATTGTTTTCTCCAGAATCGGTGAAATTTGATTTCGGCCATATCTGCGAGTTCTTCCCACCCACAGGGTTCGAGACCAACGTGCCAACAGGAAGAAGTCTAGGGATCCGCGAGTCTTCGGGCTTGCCTAATGCTCCGAACTTCTAGCTCAAAGCTCCAGGTGGGCCCTGAGCACCCCGTCTCCACCACCCCTGATCACAGAAAAGCCCCCGCGTCGCGGGGGCTTTTCTGTGATGAAGAACGAATGCTTCTGTTCGTGCCCGGGCTTCACTCCATCTCGTTCGCCAGCACCGGCACCTCGACCACGGGAGTGACGTCTTTCGCCTTTCCCAGAACGGCGTGGAACGTATCCCAGTCCAGTTCCTTCTCCCAGCTGGCCATCACCACGGCGGCAATGCAATTGCCGATGTGGTTGGTGATGGCGCGGGCTTCGGACATGAACTTGTCGATGCCGAGGATGAGGGCCATGCCCGCCACGGGGATCGTGGGCACCACCGCCAGCGTGGCGGCCAGGGTGATGAAGCCGGACCCGGTGACGCCGGCGGCGCCCTTGCTGGTGATCATCGCCACCACCAGGATGCCGAGCTGCTGACCCAGGGTGAGCTCGATGCCCAGGGCCTGGGCGATGAAGAGCGAGGCCAGGGTCATGTAGATGTTGGTCCCATCCAGGTTGAAGGAGTAGCCGGTGGGGATCACCAGGCCGACCACGGACTTGGATAGGCCCAGCTTCTCCATCTTCTCCATGAGGGGAATCAGCGCGGATTCGGAGGAACTGGTGGCCATGACCAGCAGAAGCTCATCCTTGATGTAGCCCACCACCTTGAAGATGTTGAAGCCCGCCAACCGAGCGATGGTCCCCAACACGACGAAGACGAACACGGCGCAGGTCGCGTAAAAGAGGAAGATCAGTTGCGCCATGGGGATCAGTGACTTCAGGCCGAACTTGCCGATGGTGTAGGCAATGGCCGCACCGGCGCCCAGAGGGGCGAGGTAGAGGATCTGGCGCATGACGCCGAAGAACATCTTGCTGAGGTTCTCCAGGAAGCCGATGAGGGGCGCCTTGTGCTTCTCATTCAGGGCCGCCACGGCGAAGCCGAGCAGCACGGAAATGAGCAGCACCTGGAGGATGTCGCCATCCGTGAAGGCGCTGAACATGGTCTTGGGGATCATCTTCAGCAGGTGATCCGTGATGGTCAGATGCTGGGCCTGGGTGACGTAGTTGGCCACGAGCTTGGGGTCGAGCTTCGCGGGATCCGCGTGGAAGCTGCGCCCGGGCCCGAACACGTTGGCCATGACGAGGCCGACCACCAGGGCCAGGGTGCTGACGATCTCAAAGTAGAGGATGGCCTTCCCGCCCACGCGACCGGCCTTCTTGATGCTGCCGGAGCCCGCGATGCCCAGCACCACACTGCAAAGGATCACCGGTGGGATGAGCATCTTGATCAAGTTGATGAACCCGTCGGCCAGGGGTTGCATCTTCACCGCCACGCCGGGATAGAAGTGGCCCAGCAGCGCGCCGAGGACGATCATGAACGCGACCCAGTTGTACAGCTTTGATGCAGCTCGCTTGATCATGCGGTTGGTCCTTTCAGAAACTCCAGCCAGGAGAGGCTGGCGGCCCTGGAAGGGCCGGAGGTGAACGCGGTGGAAAAGATGCCGGTGTGGGAGGTGCGCGGCGGGGAAGGTCCCCGTTGCCGAGCGGGCGTCGTACTCACGCGACCTACCGGTGGTTTTCCTTATGCTGCGTCACCCGGCCAGAGGATGGTCGTTCTGGAAGTTGATTCCAGGATTTGAAACTTTTGTAAGCAGACCTGTCTCGCGGGCGCGACGCGGAGCCCCCGGGAGAATCGAAGCGAGCCCCAGCTCAGCTGGGTTGAGCGCGGGGGTCCGGGGGTGTGCGCGCAGCGTGCCCTTAGATCCCGGCCACGCATGCGTGGCAGGGAGAACCCCCGGAGAATCATAAATACCGCTTGGCCTCACGCAGATAGGCTTTCTGCAGCAGGAAGCGGTGGACTGGCCGTCCGCCCGTGCCGTACCCGGGCTCCATGCGAAGGACCTTGAGGGTGCTGAGGAACTCGAAGTATTTCCGGACCGAGACCCGCGAGATGCCCACCAACTGGCCGATCTCCTCGCTGGTGAACCACGGCGTCGTCTCCGGCCACGCCGAGATGGCCTGCAACACCTTGTCCAGCGTGTTCCGATCGAGGCCTTTGGGCAGCCCCTCCGCCCTCCGGCCTTCGGGGGTCCGGCGGGCCAGGCGCTTGTCGAGCTCAGCCTGGTCGAGCGTCTGGCCATCCCGGATCAGGCGGCGGGTCTCGCCGTAGCGATCCAAGGCCTGCTTGAGCCGCTCGAACTCGAAGGGCTTGATGAGGTAGTCCACCGCGCCCAGCTTCAGGGCCCGGTCGATGGTCGCCGCATCCCGGGCGGCGGTCACGAAGATGACGTCCACATCCAGGCCCTGTCGCCGGATCGATTCCATGAGCTCGATGCCGCTCTGGCCGGGCATGAAGATGTCCAGCAGCAGGAGGTCCACGGTGTGGCTTCGCAGCAGCTCCAAGGCCTCGGCGGTGCTGCGTGCGGAAGCCACCGTCTCGAAGCCTGGCACACGACTCAGATACATCCGGTTGAGCTCGGCCACCATGGGATCGTCTTCGACCAGCAGCACGCGGATCATGGCTCCTCCGCCGGAAACAGCGTGAACGCAGTCGTGAAGACGGCGCCCCCACCCTCCCGGTTCCTCGCGACCAGCCGCCCCCCCCGGGCCTCGATGGCCCGGGCGGCCTGCCAGAGCCCGAAACCGCGGTTCTCACCCTTCGTGGAGAAGCCCAGGGTGAAGGTCTGGGCCAGGACCTCCTCGGGCAGCCCTGGACCGCTGTCCGCGACCGACACATGCAGGAGCGCTCCCTCGGGCCGGAGGGACACGTGGATCTCGCGGCGGACGCCTTCACCGATGGCTTCGACGGCATTTTCCAGCAGGTTGCCGAGCACCGTGACGAGGTCGTGGGAGGCCGCGTCATCGGGACACGGGGGCAGCGAGGCGTCCTGGTCCAGTTCCATGAGGATGTTCTGTTCCCGCGCCGACGCGAACCGGGCAAGCAGGAACCCCGCGATGACCGGGTCCTTGATGCGCTGGACCACGAAGCCCACTTCGTCGTCCAGCCTGCCGACCACGCCGGTGATGTAGGTCTTGAGGCGCTCGTACTCCTCCAGCCGGACCAGCCCGAGGATCACGTGGAGCTTGTTCATGAACTCGTGGGCCTGGGCCCGGAGGGCGTTGGCATACAAGCGCACGCCCGTGAGCTGTTCGGCCAGCCGGTTCATCTCGGTGATGTCGCGGAAGGTGGCCAGCGCCCCGGTGATGCGGCCATCGACCAGCACGGGCACCCGGTTCGTGAGGATCTTCAGGCCCAGGATGTCGCCCTCCTGGTCATACTCCGCCTGGCCCGTCTCCATCACCGTCCCAAGCCTGGAGCTGGGCAGCACCTCCTCCACCGGATGACCCACCAGCTCGCCGTGGCTTCCCGCCAGCGCGAACAGGCGCAGGGCCTCCTCGTTGACGATGGTGACCACCAGCTCCCGATTCACCCCGATGATGCCCTCACGCACCGAATGCAGCATCGCGTTGCGCTGCTGGAGCACGGTGGAGATCTCCTGGGGCTCCATGCCCATCAGGATCCGCTTGATGCGGCCGGCCAGGTAGGCGGCCCCGAGAATCCCGGCCGCGAAGCCGATGACGCCCCCGAACACGATGCGTCTCTGCACACTCACGATGGCCCGGTCCACGCCCGATTGGAGCAGACCCACGGCCACAGCCCCCACCTGCCGATCCCCCTGCCACACGGGGGTGAAAGCGCGCAGGGACACGCCGAGTGTGCCCTTGGCCACCGAGAGGTAGGACTGGCCGCGGTAGACGTTCGCATCATCCCCACCCACGAATCGGGCCCCGATCAGGGCCGGATTGGGATGCGAAAGCCGGAGGCCGTTCATGTTCATCACCACGACATAATCCACGCCCGCCTCGACCCGGATCCGTTCGGCGAGGTCCTGGATCTGTTCAGGCGGCCGCTGACCCATCAGGCCCTCGCGCACCGTCTCAGCCTCGGCCACGAGCCGGGACAGCAGCATCACCTTATTGCTCAGGGCCTCGCGGGCCTGCTGTTCCATCTTCCAGTCGACCAGGACACCTGTCACCAGCAGGGCCAGACCCAGGATCAGGCTGACCAGGAGGGTGATCCTGGCCCTTAGGCGGAGAAGGGGGCGCATCCGGGACATGGTAAGGACCATCCTAGGGTGGAAGCCCCTGGGCCGGCGCCGGAACGTTCGCGGCGCAAGTGTCCCGGACCGGGCTCGCTCAGAATCCCGCCATCAGGCGGTCCAAGTAGCGTGACTTCACCTGCCTGGAGGCGAGGGCTTGCTTGAGGGGCGGGAGCTTGAGCACGGCACCGAGGATGGCGGCGGTGGCCCGGTGCCCGTAGCCCGACTGACCGTCCACCAGCAGCTCCGCCAGCTGGCCCCGCTCGATGGCCATCATCACCGTGCGATGAGCGGTGTTGGCAGGGGTGAGCACGCGCGCCCGGCGCGACTTCAACCGGAGCGCATTCTTCGTGCAGGCCCGGACACACACGCCGCAGCCCAGGCAGCGCTCTTCGTCCAACTGCGCACGCTTCGCCGCCGCATGGTGGGGGTCATGGGCCGAGACGAGACTGAGGGCCTCCACGGGACAGGCGTTGACGCACTTGCCGCACCCGTTGCAGCGGTCGAGGTCCAACTCCGGTAGGTAGTTGGTGGTGTGGACGGGCTTCATGAAGGAGAACCGCCGCGCGGCGATCATGGCCTCGCAGCAGCAGCCGCAGCAGTTGCAGATGAAGCTCACCTTCTCCCGGACGTTCTCCCCGAACTGCACGAGGCCCCGCTCCCGCGCCAGCTGCAGGAGGTCGAGGCATTCCGCGGCCTCCACTCGCCGCGCCACGTGGTGCCGCGTCAGGGAATCCGCGCAGGTGCCGAAGGTCATGCAGATGTCCATGGGCGCGTCGCAAGCTTTCCCCATATGGGCCATCTTGTGGCGGCAGTAGCAGGTGCCGATGCCGATGGCCTTGGCCGACCGCACCACCTCGCTGGCCCGTTCATGGTCCAGGACCACCAGGCTGTCCTCCCGGGGCAACGCCGTCTCGTCCACGAACACGCGGCCCAGCTGCGTTTGGCCGTTGGCGAACAGGGCCCGGACGAAGTCCTCCTCCACGTTGAGGTACTGGTGAAACAGCTCGGCCAGGGCCTTCTGGTCCACGTCCCCCCGCACCCGCATCATGGAGAACTCGAAGAAGCCCGCCATGGGTGGGGGCAGCACGTACCGCGTCTCCCCGTCGTGGACGAGGTCCAGCAGCATGGCCCGCTCGGCCAAGGCATCAAGCACGGCGCGGGCCTTGGCCTCCGGGAGCCTCCAGAGGGCGGCCGCGCGGCGGGCCGTGAAGGGGCGGATGGGCACCTGGGCCAGCAGGCCGGCCTCCTCCTCGCTCACCAGCAGGCGGAGGATCTGGAACAGGCGCTCCGAGGGCGGGGCACCCTGGGGGAAGCGGTTCAGACGGGCCACCAGGCGCTCGTAGGCGCCGTGTCCGGGGCGGAGGGTGGCATAGGCCATGGGGGCTTCCTGCCGCCAGGATAGTCCCGGGAGTCGGCCGGCCCAGAGAATAACATCCGAGGCGCCGCGGCGACCCGAGGGTGGAGGAGGCCCCCGGGACCTCCGGCCCCGGGACTGGGATTCTTCCCAAAAATGGTGACAATGGAGCCTTCCGACGGAGGGCCCATGCCGACCAGCCTCCACCGCTCTGTCTGCCCCTACGACTGCCCCGACACCTGCGGCCTCCTGGTGACGGTGGAGGACGGCCGCGCCGTGGCCGTGGCGGGCGATCCCGAGCACCCGCTCACCCGGGGTGCCCTCTGCCCCAAGATGAACCGCTACCAGGACACGGTGCACCATCCCGAGCGGCTGACGATGCCCCTGCGCCGCACTGGCGCCAAGGGCGAGGGCGTGTTCGCACCCATCTCCTGGGACGAGGCCATCGGGGAAATTGCCGAGCGCTGGCGGCGGATCATCGCCATCCACGGCGCCGAGGCCATCCTGCCCTACTCCTACGCGGGCACCATGGGCCTGGTCCAGCGCAACGCCGGGCACGCCTTCTTCCATCGCCTGGGGGCCTCGAAGCTGGACCGCACCATCTGCTCGCCCGCCAAGAACGAGGGCTGGGCCCTGGTGCTGGGCGGCACGCCCGCGCCGCATCCGGACGCCTGCGCCGCCAGCGACCTCATCCTGCTCTGGGGCATCAACGCCGCCGCCACCCAGGTCCACGGCCTCCACGCCGTGCGCGAGGCCAAGCGGAAGGGCGCGCAGGTCTGGCTCATCGACACCTACGCCCACGCCACCGCGCCCCTCTGCGACCGCGTGGTGCTCGTGCGCCCGGGCACGGACGGCGCCCTGGCCCTGGGCATCCTCCACCTGCTGGACCGGATGACCCTCTGCGACGAGGCCTTCCTCGCGGCCCACGTCCAGGGCGCGGCGGAGCTGCGGGCGCGCATCCTGCCGGACTACCCGCCCGAGCGGGTGGAGGCGATCACCGGCGTGCCCGCGGCCACGGTCCGGGAGCTGGCGGAGGCCTATGGTCGCGCCCGCGACCCGTTCCTGCGCCCGGGGAACGGGATCTCGCGCTACGGCAACGGGGCCATGACCCTGCGCACCCTGGCCTGCCTGCCCGCCTTCGTGGGGGCCTACGCCAAGCCCGGCGGCGGCGCCTTCGCGTCCACCAGCACCGGGGGCGCCTTCCCCATGCGCCTCATCGAGCGGGAGGACCTGCTGCCCGGCCCCGTGCGCACCCTCAACATGAACCGCCTGGGCTGGGCCCTGAACGAGCTTCAGGATCCGCCGGTGGCCTCGCTCTACGTCTACCACTCGAACCCCGCCGTGGTGGCGCCGGACCAGAACGCCGTGCTGCGGGGGCTCGGCCGGGAGGACCTCTTCACGGTGGTGCACGAGCGGTTCATGACGGACACGGCCCGCTTCGCCGACCTGGTGCTGCCCGCCACCTCCTCCCTGGAGCACAGCGACCTCTACCGGGCCTTCGGCTCCTACTGCGTGCAGCGGGCGCGGCCCGTCGTGGCGCCCGTGGGGGAGAGCCGCTCGAACCTCGAGGTGTTCCAGGTCCTTGCCCGGGCCATGGGCTTCACGGAAGCGGTGTTCTCGCAGTCCGCGGACAACCTCATCGACGCGCTCCTGGCCGAGCCCCACCCGTGGCGGGCGGGCCTGGACCAAGGCCGCCTGGCGGCGGGCTTCGCCGTGGAGTTGGACCCGGGCCGCGGCGCGGGCCTCCGCTTCCACACGCCCAGCGGCAAGGTGGAGGTCCTCAACCCCCGCGACCCGGAGCCCCTGCCCCGCTTCCTGCCGCCCCACAGCGACGGGGACCCGCACTCGCTCCAGCTCGTCACGGCGCCCGCCGTGCAGGGGCTCAACTCCACCTTCCACGAGCGAGAGGACCTGCGCCGGCGCATGGGAGCCATGGCCCTCCAGCTGAACCCCGCGGAAGCCGCGGCCCGGGGCCTGACGGACGGCGACCCGGTGACGGCCTTCAACGGCCTGGGCGAGGTCGCCTTCACGCTGAAGGTGACGGACAAGGTGCCCGCCGGGGTCGCGGTGGCCGAGGGCGTGTGGTGGCGCCGCTACGCGCCGGGCGACCGCACCGTGAACGCGCTGACCTCCCAGCGGCTCACGGACCGGGGCGGCGGCAGCACGTTCTACGACAACCGGGTGGAGGTGCGGGCCGGGTGGCCGGACGCCACCCCCGCGCCCAGGGACCATTCTTGACGCATCGTCAAGATAATGACTTGCGCGCCCATCAAATGGCCCCCTTTTAGTGCTTCCCATCACCTCTTGATACCTGCCCCTCGCCCGGCCCGGTTCCTGAGGCTAGAGTCATGTCGTCCTGTTTTCGGCCCTTGAACCACGCCGCGGCAGCCTCGGGACGGGCGCAGCGGCCACCACCTCCAAGACCCCATTCGACCGGAGCTCCGGCTTCGCCTTCACACCCCCTTCCTCCCGGAGGAACCATGAGCCAGTACGTCAATGAAGTCCTAGAGGGCCTCAAGAAGAAGGCCCCCTGGGAAAGCCTGTTCATCCAGGCCGCGACTGAGATCCTCCACTCCCTGGCACCCGTCCTCGAGAAGGAGCCCAAGTACAAGAAGAACGCCATCCTCGAGCGCATCGTGGAGCCCGAGCGCGCCATCGGTTTCCGCGTGCCCTGGGTGGACGACAAGGGCCAGATCCGCGTCAATCCGGGCTGGCGCGTGCAGTTCAGCAGCGCCATCGGGCCCTACAAGGGCGGCATCCGCTTCCATCCCAACGTCACCCTCGACACCCTGAAGTTCCTGGGCTTCGAGCAGATCTTCAAGAACAGCCTCACCGGCCTGCCCATGGGCGGCGGCAAGGGCGGCTCCAACTTCGATCCCAACGGCAAGTCCGACGCCGAAGTGATGCGCTTCTGCCAGTCCTTCATGATGGAGCTGTTCCGCCACATCGGCCCCGACACGGACGTGCCGGCCGGTGACATCGGCGTGGGCGGCCGCGAGGTCGGCTACATGTTCGGCATGTACAAGAAGCTCGCCAACGAGTTCACGGGCGTGCTCACGGGCAAGGGCCAGTACTGGGGCGGCAGCCTCGTGCGCCCCGAAGCCACGGGCTACGGCGTGGTCTACTTCGCCGAAGAGGCGCTGAAGACCAAGGGCGAGTCCATGCAAGGCAAGAAGGTGGCGGTCTCCGGCTTCGGCAACGTGGCCTGGGGCGCCGTTGCCAAGGCCACCCAGCTGGGCGCCAAGGTCGTCACCATCTCCGGCCCCGACGGCTACATCTACGACGCGGACGGCATCAGCGGCGAGAAGATCGAGTACATGACCGAGATGCTCCGCATCGACCGCATGTCCGTGGCCCCCTACGCCCAGAAGTTCAAGACCGCCCAGTTCCACGCGGGCAAGCGCCCCTGGGAACAGAAGGTGGACGTGGCCCTGCCCTGCGCCATCCAGAACGAGCTGAACCTCGACGAGGCCAAGAACCTGATGGCCAACGGCTGCATGGCCGTGATTGAGGGCGCCAACATGCCCAGCACCCTGGATGCCGTGGAGTTCTTCCAGGCCAACACCGGCAAGATCATCTTCTCCCCCGGCAAGGCCTCCAACGCCGGCGGCGTGGCCACCTCGGGCCTGGAGATGAGCCAGAACTCCATGCGCCTGGGCTGGACCGCCGAGGAAGTGGACGCCCGCCTGCACCAGATCATGATCAACATCCACAAGTCCTGCGCCGATGCCGCGGCCCGCTTCGGCACCCCAGGCAACTACGTGAACGGCGCGAACATCGCCGGCTTCCTCAAGGTGGCCGACTCCATGATCGATCAGGGTCTGGTGTAACTGCTTTCTGCTTTCCACCAAGGCACGAAAAGGGGGGCCGCCAGCGGCCCCCCTTTTTATGTCCAGGCCAGTAAACTGCGGGGGAGACGAGGCCCCTAAGAGCTCCTAATAAAATCCGACGATGCCGCGATGAAGCCAGGCGGGATGCACCGAAAGGAAGGACCCGCAGGGCGATGCGGGACATCGTTCAAGGGGCCTGACGCCGCGGGGCGCCCGCCTGGCTTCATCCCTCCGGGCGAGGGGTGGTGGGCTTCTCGATGCTTCGTCACGCTCGTCGCGCGTAGTGCCTGCTACGCTTCGACTCGCGTTCCTCGCCTCGCTCGCCCAGCACCCCTCGCGCGGCGGCGTGGGATTTTGTTAGGAGCCCTAGATGATCAGTCGCGACTTCAATGAAATCTTCCACAAGTACGCGACGGACAAGGAGATCTTCCACGAGCTCATGCCCCTGCGCACCCGGGAGATCCTCCTGGTGGCCCCAGCCTTCGACGCCTTCACGCTGGAGCAGGACGGCCTGCTGACCGAGATCCTCTTCGACGGCTACTACCAGCTCAACATGAGCAACCCGCCGCGGGTGACCAATGTGTCCACCACGGAAGAGGCCCTGGAGCGCTGCAGCAGCCGGCACTTCGACATCATCATCGTCATGAGCCGCCTGGGCCAGGGTGGGCACGTGGAGCTGTCGCGGGCCCTGCGGCAGGCCGCGCCGCGGATCCCCATCTACCTGCTGCTCAACGACAACGTGGAAGTGGGCGTCATGGACCGGCGGCGGCAGGAACTGCTGCGCCACTTCGACCAGATCTTCGTGTGGAATGGGAATCCCGAGATCTTCATGGCCATGGTGAAGTTCATGGAGGACCGCGCCAACGTCCTCAACGACACCAAGGTGGGCCTCACCCGCGTGATCCTCCTGGTGGAGGACAGCATCCGCTACTACTCGCGGTACCTGCCCATCCTCTACAGCGAGATCCTCAAGCAGACCACGCGCCTGGCCAAGGAACAGAACATGGACCGCATGACGCGCACCCTGGCCATGCGCGTCCGCCCCAAGGTGATCCTGGCCACCTCGTACGAGGAGGCCATGGCCTTCTGCGACCAGTTCCAGGACTACCTGCTCTGCGTCATCTCGGACCGCAAGTTCCCCAAGGACGGCGCCCTGGACCGGGAGGCCGGCATCAAGCTGATCCGGGCCCTGAAGGAGCGCATCCCCGACCTGCCGACCCTGCTCCAGTCCTCGGATCCCCTCAAGGAATCCTGGGCCACGGCCCTGGGGAGCGGCTTCCTCAACAAGAACTCGTACACGCTGGGGGCCGAACTATCCGCCTTCTTCTACGAGCGCCTGGGCTTCGGCGACTTCATCTTCCGCGACCCCCAGGGCGAAGAGATCGCGCGGGCCACCGATATGGAGGACCTGCGGGAGAAGCTGCGGACCGTGCCCGCCGAGTCCCTGGTCTACCACGCCATGCGCAACCACTTCTCCTCCTGGATCATGGCGCGCGGCGAGGTCCAGGTCGCCAAGGTCCTGGCGCGCTTCCGCATCTCGGACTACCGCGATCCAGAAGAGATGCGCACCTTCCTCATCAATGTGGGCGACTACGTGCAACGCATGAAGACGCTGGGCAAGGTGATCCCCCTCACGGAATTCACGCCCCGGGACGAGCCCAACATCCTCCGCCTGGCCCCGGGCTCCATGGGGGGCAAGGCGCGCGGCGTGGCCTTCACCCACTCACTGCTCTCCCGCCTGGACCTGGAGCACCTGGTCCCCGGCGCCAATATCCGCATCCCGCGCTCGGCCATCATCGGCACCGAGGAGTTCTCCGGCTTCATCCACCGGAACGGGCTGAGACAGATGGTCCAGAGCGACGCCGACGACGATGCCATCAAGCGGCGGTTCCTCATGGGCTCGCTGTCGCCGGAGCTGATGGCCAAGCTGCGGCTCTTCCTGACGAAGCACGCGAAGGTGCCCTTGGCGGTGCGCTCCTCGGGCCTGTTGGAGGACAGCCTTTCGCATCCCTTCGCGGGTCTCTACAGCACCTTCTTCCTGCCCAACAACGATCCTGATCCGGCCGTGCGCGAGGTCCAGCTCATGGAGGCCATCAAGCTGGTCTACGCCTCCGTGTATTCCAAGGCCTCCCGCGCCTACTTCCAGGCCATCGACTACAAGATCGAAGAGGAGCAGATGGCCATCCTCATCCAGGAAGTCTCCGGTCGCCGTTTCGGGAACCGCTTCTACCCGCACATCTCCGGCGTGGCGCAGTCCTTCAACTACTACCCCGTGGCCTATACGCTGCCGCAGGATGGCATCGCCAACATCGCCGTGGGGCTGGGCAAGTACGTGGTGGAGGGGGAAAAGGCCTACCGCTTCTCGCCCCCCTACCCCGAGATGGACATGCTCCCCCCCAAGGAGCAGCTGCGCACCACGCAAAAGCGCTTCTATGCCCTGGACATGAGCCGCACCTCGGTGGACCTCTACAGCGGCGAGGACGCCACGCTGCTCAACCTGGATATCCAGGATGCGGAAAAGGATGGCGCCCTGCAGCATTGCGCCTCCGTCTGGGACTGGAACGACGACCGCATCCAGGACGGCCTTGACCATGTGGGCCCGCGCATCGTGAACTTCCGCGACATCCTCAAGTACGACCAGTTCCCCCTGCCAAATATCCTCCAGCGCCTGCTGGAGCTGATCCGCGAGGCCATGGAGACGCCGGTGGAGCTGGAGTTCGCCGTGAACCTCGATCCCGACCCCGAGAACGGTAAGCCCACCTTCACCCTCCTCCAGATCAAGCACCAGCTCATGGAGGCCGGCGACGTCAACCTCTCGATCGAGGACCTGAACCCAGCCGAAGTCTTCCTCTTTTCCGAGCGGTGCGTGGGCAACGGGATTGTCGAAGGCCTGCGGGACATCGTCTGGGTGGATCCGGAAGGCTTCGACAAGTTCGAGACGCCCGCCCTGGCGGCCGAGCTCGAGAAGCTCAACGACCGCTTCCGCACCGAAGGGGGGAAGTATGCCCTGCTCGGGCCCGGCCGCTGGGGCAGCAACGACCGCCACCTGGGCATCCCCATCGTGTGGTCCATGATCTCCTGCGCCCAGGTGATCGTGGAGTACGCCATGGAGAACTTCCAGGCGGATGCCTCGCTGGGCTCCCACTTCTTCCACAACGTGACGTCCCTGAACATCGGCTACTTCACCGTGCCCTACCCACGCGGTTCCAGCATTCTCGACTGGGACTGGCTGCGCCGGCAGCCCGAGACCTGGCGTTCGGGCTGCCTGGTGCATACCCGCCTGGACGAACCCGTACACATCGTCATGGACGGGCGGCGAAGTGCCTCCGCCATCTTCAAGCGCGCGCCGGAGCCGGTGCCCGAAGAGCTCGAAGAATTCCAGTAACGGGTGCCGGTAAGTGCGCCTGCTTCGCTCGGGTGTATTCCATCTCCATCATCTTCACGAAGGCGCCGTCCTTGCCCTTCACACACATGATCGCGGTGCGGTGGTCGCCGTCGACTTGGGTGTGGACTTCTTTTAACGTGAGGGGTTTCTCCGCCTCGTCGTAGCCCTCGAAGAAGAGCGTCTGCTCACGGCAGTTCTTGGCGCAGGCCCCTTGGACACAGCCATTCAGGTGCCCGCCTGGTCCTGCATGGCCAGGTGACGGGCCGTGGGCTTGGGCAGCGGGTTGTCCTGGGCGGCCAGGGTCAGGACACAGCCGAGGGCGAGGTCAGGGCACGCATAGAACCTCCAGCGGCCCATGCTACGGCCCTGAAGAACCAGCATCATGGCGGTTCCGCTAAAGTGGGAAGAGGAGGGGCCCTTGATCCAGCATCCCGGCAACGTGTTCGTGGTCTCCGCGCCGTCGGGAGCGGGCAAGTCCACGCTAACCCAGCGGCTGGTGCGGACCGTGCCGGACCTGATCTTCTCCATCTCCTTCACCACCCGGAGCCCCCGCCCAGGCGAGGTGGACGGCCGCGACTACTTCTTCATCGACGACGCCCGGTTCGACGCGATGGTGCGCGGGGGCGGCTTCGTGGAGTGGGTGCAAATCTACGGCCATCGCTATGGCACCGGCCGGGACTGGCTGAGCGGTGTGCTGGCCACGGGTCAGGACGTGCTGCTCGACATCGAGACCACCGGCGCCCTCAACATGCGCCGGGCCATCCCCGATGCCCGCATGATCTTCATCCTGCCGCCCTCGGCCGCTTCCCTGGAGCAGCGCCTGCGCAGCCGGGGCAAGGACTCGGACGAGCAGATCCGCATCCGCATGCAGCACGCCCGCCACGAGATGGAGCTGTACCATGCGTACGACTACCTGGTGCTGAATGACGACCTCGAACTCGCCTACCGGCAATTCGAAAGCGTGATCTACGCCACCCGGGCCAGCCGGGAGCGCATGGCGCCCGAGGCCCGGAGAATCCTCGAGGGTTTCTAGAAGAACCACCATTCGCCCCCGGAACGGTGCGGGCGTATCCTGGAGACATTCTCCCCGGGAGCCTCATGGCCCGTTTCCTCAAGCGCAATTGGATGTGGATGGTGATGGCCGCCACGGTGGCCGTGGCAGGGCCCCTGCTGGCCCGATCCGGCGCGGAAGGCGCGCGCCAGCGGAGCCTGGAGACCCTGACCGAGGTCATGGATCTGGTGCAGAAGCAGAGCCCGGAGCCCCCCACCCCCCGCCAGATCACCCACGCCACCATCCAGGGCATGCTCCACACCCTGGATCCCCACTCGAACTACATGGACGAGAGCGAGTTCCGCCTGCTTCGCGAGGAACAGAAGGGCTCCTTCTATGGCATCGGGGCCATCATCCAGCAGCACGACCAGGGCATCGCCATCATCAGCCCCATGAAGGGCGGGCCCGCCGAGCGCATGGGCATCCGCTCCGGCGACATCATCAAGGAAATCGACGGCACGAGCACCGAAGGAATGACCTCCAACGCCGCCCTCCAGAAGCTCCGTGGCGAGAAGGGCGCCCTGGTGGAGCTCGCCATCCAGCGGTCCGGCATCGCGGGGTTGCTGCGTTTCTCCATTCCCAGGGCCGAAGTCCCCACCAACAGCGTCTATTACAGCTTCATGCTGGCCCCCACCACGGGCCTCATCCTCATCAAGGATTTCGGCGAGACCACCTCCGACGAGTTCGAGAAGGCCGTGGCCGCCCTCAAGAAGCAGGGCATGAAGCAGCTCATCCTCGACCTCCGCGGCAACGGCGGCGGGGTGCTCGACGCGGCCATTGGCATCTGCCGCCAGCTCCTGGGCCCTGACCAGCTCATCGTCAGCCAGAAGGGCCGGGACGGCCGGGACGAGAACCAGACGCGCACCAGCAAGGGCGCCCAGCTTGACCCCTTCCCCCTGGTGGTCCTCATCAACCGCGGGTCCGCCAGCGCCAGCGAGATCGTCACCGGCGCCGTGCAGGACCACGACCGCGGCCTCGTGGTAGGCCAGACCAGCTGGGGCAAGGGCCTTGTCCAGAGCGTGCTGCCCATCAACCGCTCCCGGGGCCTGGCGCTGACCACGGCCCGCTATTACACCCCCTCGGGCCGCAGCATCCAGCGCGACTACACCCACGGCCTGGACGACTACTACAACCCCGACGAGGAAAAGGATCCCAAGACTGAGGGTCCGGCCTTCAAGACCGACCTGGGGCGCACGGTCTACGGCGGAGGCGGCATCAACCCGGACTATCGGCTTCCCCTGATCCGGCTCAACGAGTTCATGATCAACCTCCGTTTCCGCCAGTCCGCCTTCTTCCGCTACGCCGTGCAGGAGAAAGAGCACTTCGGCATCCGCCCCGGCGAGTCCGCCGATGACGTGGTGATGGCGCGGTTCCGCGCCTGGGCCCTGGAGCAGAAGCTCCCCATCAGCGACAAGGAGTGGGCCGACAACCTGGAGGCCATGCGCGAGCAGCTCTCCATCGAAATGCAGAACGTCGCGTTCGGTGTGGAAGCCGGTTTCAAGCTCCAGTGCGTGAAGGATCCGGTGATTCTCAAGGCCCTGGAGGTGATGCCCGAGGCCGAGGCTCTGCTCCGCAAAAAGCAGCTCCTTACCCGTGCCACCCCCACCCCTGTCGCCACCCTTCGCTGAACTGAGGTCTCCATGGATGTCACGCTCCCCGAGCACGTCGAGGCCCTGCGCCAGGAAGTCCGCAAATTCGCGGAAAAGGAGATCCGGCCCCACGTCATGGCCTGGGATGAGGCCAAGACCTTCCCCATGAATGTGGTCAAGCAGCTGGGTGAGATGGGCATGATGGGCGTCATCTTCCCCGAGGAGTACGGCGGCGCCGGCATGGGCTACCAGGAATACGCCGTGGTGGTGGAGGAACTGTCCCGGGTGGACGGCTCCGTGGGCATCACCGTGGCCGCCCACAACAGCCTGTGCAGCAACCACATCTACACCATGGGTAGCGAGGCCCAGAAGCAGGCCTACCTGAAGCCGCTTGCCAGCGGCCAGGCCATCGGCGCCTGGGGGCTCACAGAACCGGGCTCGGGCAGCGATGCGGGTTCCCTGCGCACCTCCGCGAAGAAGGAGGGCTCCCACTACATCCTGAACGGCACCAAGACCTTCATCACGCACGGCACCGTGGGCGACATCTTCGTGGTGATGGCCCGCACCCGGCCCGCCGAGCCTGGCCGCAGCAGCGCCGACGGCATCAGTGCCTTCGTGCTGGAAAAAGGCATGAACGGCTTCCGGGCCGGCAAGCAGGAGAACAAGCTGGGCCTGCGGGCCAGCGACACCTCCGAGCTGATCATGGAGGACGTCAAGGTGCCCGAGGCCAACCTCCTGGGTGAGGACGGCGTGGGCTTCAAGCAGGCCATGAAGACCCTGGACGGCGGCCGCATCAGCATCGGGGCTCTGGGCCTCGGCATGGCCCAGGGCGCCTTCGAGGAAGCCCTCCGCTACAGCAAGATCCGCCACACCTTCGGGCACCCCCTGGCCGATCACCAGGGCATCCAGTTCAAGCTGGCGGACATGGGCACGGAGATCGAGGCCGCCCGCCTGCTCATCTACCGGGCCGCGGGCCTGAAGGACCAGGGTCTGCCTTACGCCAAGGCCGCCAGCATGGCCAAGCTCTACAGCTCCGAAGTGGCCTGCCGCGTGGCGGACCAGGCCGTGCAGATCCTCGGCGGCTACGGCTACATCAAGGACTATCCGGTGGAGAAGTACTACCGGGACGTGAAGCTCTGCACCATCGGTGAAGGCACCAGCGAGATCCAGCGCACCGTGATCGCCCGGTACCTGCTGTCCGAATACTGATTCCTGGAGTACCCATGCGCACCGCACTCCTCTTCACGGTTTCCGTGGCCCTGCTCGCTTCGCGCCCCATGCAGGTGGATGACCTGTTCAAGGTCAAGCGCGTCACGGACCCCCAGTTGTCTGCCGTCGGTGCCCTGGCCTACCAGGTGAGCGCCGTCGACTTCCAGGCCAACAAGTCCACCACCCACATCTGGTACGAGCCCACCGGCGGCGCGCCGAAGGCCCTGGATCTGGGCACAGGCAGCCAGAGCCGGCCCCGCTTCAGCCCCGATGGCAAGAAGCTGGCCTACCAGTTCGGCGGCCAGGTCTGGATCGTGGACCTGGGCACCAAGGAAAAGCATCAGCTCACCAGGCTGAGCGGCGGCGCCGAAGGCCAGGTGTGGAGCCCGGACGGCAAGTGGCTGGCCTTCCTCTCCACCACGGTGCCTTCAGGCAACGACGCGGAGAACGCGGCCTACCTGAAGCAGCAGGAGGAGAACAAGGTCAAGGCCCGGGTCATCACCCACCTGATGTACCGCCACTGGAATGAGTGGAAGGACGACCGGCAGGTGAGCCACCTCTTCGTGGTGCCCGCCGACGGCAGCGCCGCACCCCGGGATCTCACGGCGGGCCTCACGACGGACGTGCCCAACTTCGCGGATGTGGCGGCCGGCGACGGCTTCGCCTGGGCTCCCGACAGCAAGGCCTTGGCCTTCGAGACCCATCCCGAGCAGACCAAGGCCACCAGCACCAACGGCGAGGTCTACGAGGTGGCCCTCGCAGGTGGCCCCGCGAAGAAGCTCTCCGACAACCCGGCCATGGACACCACGCCCCGCTACTCGCCGGACGGCAAGTTCGTGGCCTGGCGCGCCCAGCGCCGCCCCGGCTTCGAGTCCGACAAGTTCGAGCTGTGGGTCATGGACCGCGCCACCGGCCAGATTGTGCGCACCACCCAGGCCTTTGACCAGAGCTTCGGCGACTTCCAGTGGCAGGGCCAGGACCTGGTGGGCGTCAGTGACCAGCAGGGCCACGCGGACCTCTTCCGCTGGGACGGCAAGGCCCTCCAGCGCCTCAGCACGGGCCTGCACGTTGAGGGATTCACGCTGGCCAAGGACCACGCCGTGCTGGTCTCCACCAGCCTCACCACGCCCCAGGATCTCTACACCCTGGATCTGAAGACCGGCAAGGTGGCCCGCGCCACGCACCACAACGAGGCCTTGGCCAAGGAGCTGGGTCTGAACCCCGGCGAGGATCTCTGGGTGGACACCCTGCCCGTGAACGGAAAGGCCACCAAGACCCACGCCTTCGTGGTGAAGCCCGTGGGCTTCGATCCCAAGAAGTCCTACCCCGTGGCTTTCGTCATCCACGGCGGGCCTCAGGGCGCCTGGGCCGACAGCTGGCACCCCCGGTGGAACGCGCAGGCCTGGGCCGGCCGCGGCTTCATCACCGTGCTGCCCAATCCCCGCGGGTCGACGGGTTTCGGCCAGGCCTACTGCGACGCCATCAGCGGCGACTGGAACGGCGCCGTCATGACCGACCTCATGAATACCCTGGACGCCGTCCTCAAGCAGTTCCCCAACGCCGACCCCAAGCGGGTGGTGGCGGCTGGCGGCAGCTACGGGGGCTACGCCACCAACTGGCTGGCCGGGCACGAGGCGGATCGCTTCGCCGCCTTCGTGACCCATGCCGGCATCTACAACACGGAGAGCATGCAACTGGGCAGCGAGGAGCTGTGGTTCCCCCGCTGGGAGTTCAAGGGCTGGCCCTGGGAGAACCCGGAGACCAAGGCCCGCTGGCAGGCCCAGAGCCCCAGCAGCGGCGCCGCCAACTTCAAGAAGCCCATGCTCGTCGTCCACGGCGAACAGGATTACCGCGTGCCCGTGGGCGAAGCCTTCCAGCTCTTCAACACCCTCCAGCTCCGCGGTGTCCCCAGCGAGCTGCTCTACTTCCCCGACGAGTTCCACTTCGTCCTCAAGCCCCAGAACAGCAAGCTCTGGTACGACACCGTGCTGGGCTGGTGCGAGAAGTGGACGAAGTAAAATCAGGACTGATGTTTAACCGCAGATGTCGCAGATTCACGCAGATGAAAAGCATTCTTTATCTGCGGCCATCTGCGACATCTGCGGTTAATGCTCTTTCTCTTTTGGAATGACCCCGCTGCAGGTTCCGGGGTCGGACAGGGCGCGCCAGGGCTCCAGCACGAAAGGCCGATTGAAGGCGCGGGGGTGGGGCAGTTCCAGGCTCAGTTCGGGGCTGAGCACACGCAGGTCTTCCGGTGCCTCCCAGGTCCAGCTTCCCGGCGGACCATCCGTGGTGATGAGATCCAAATCGAGCGTGCGGGGCGCGTTCCGGCCCGCGCTACGGTCGCGGCCGTTCGCCAGTTCCAGGCGCAGCAGGGCCTCCAGGAGGCGGCACGGATCCGCCTCCTCCGTCACCAGGATGGCCACCGTGTTGAGGTAGGCGGGCCCGCGGCCCGATTCGTCCGGTGTCTCCATCACCAGCGGCGAGGGCACCACCGCCCCCAGCGTCCGCAGCGCCGCCAGCCCCGCCGCCAGGTGCGCCCGGCGGTCACCGAGGTTCGAGCCGAGGGCGATGACGGCCTTCATGAAGTCACTGCTTCTTCCCGTGCTCCGCCACGACCAGCGTCCGGATGCCACCGCGGATGAGGAAGTCGCCCTCGATGCGCATCCACTGGGGCTTCGTCGCTTTCACCAGGTCGTCGAGGATCTGGTTGGTGACGGCTTCGTGGAAGGCGCCCTGGTCGCGGAAGCTCCAGAGGTAGAGCTTGAGGGACTTGGACTCCACGCACAGCTGGTCGGGCTGGTAGAGGATGCGCAGCTTGGCGAAGTCCGGCTGGCCCGTGAGCGGGCAGAGGCAGGTGAATTCTTCGGTCTCGAAGGTGATGGTGAAGGGCCGTCCCGGCCGGGGGCTGGTGAAGGTGTCGAGCTTCCCTGTGGGGCGGGTCACCACGTAGGTCGGCAGCTGGTCGGGGAGCGTGGGCTTCGTGGGCTTGGTGTGTTTCTTGGTGGCCATGGGTCATCCGGAGGAATAAGGACGTGCGGCCCTCCAGATTACCCTCACCGGCCCAGGGGCATGGGCTTCAGGCCCACGGGCTGTCGGGGGTGGCACGTGTAGGTGCCGGCTCCGGCGTCTCCCTTGGAGCCGAAGTAGCGCTTGGCGGCGAGGGTCTGGGGCAGGTGGCGGAGCAGGTGCCACAGGCTCCATCGGTGCTCCCACAGGCGTCGCCCGAAGCGGTGGCGATAGCCCTCGCTGCTGTAGAAGCGTTTGATGTGCCCGTTGTAGAGCTCTTCCATCTGGGCCCTCGAGGCAAACCCTGCGGGTCGGAAGACCGGGTTGACGCAGTTGAGCAGCCGCCAGTCCTCGATGAAATCGCCATCCGTGCCGGCGACACACTCGGCCCAGAGCGGCGCGCCGTGCAGGGGACTGAACTTGGTGAGGTTCATGTCATCCAGGTCCAGCGAGAGGATGAAATCGCTGGTGCGCTGGAAGGTCTCCGGCGTTTCCCCGGGCAGGCCGAAGATGAACAGCCCCTTGGCCCGCAGGCCGGCGGCGTGGACCTTCTCCACGGTGTCGCGCACCGATTCCAAGGTCACCCCCGCCTTGTGGCGCGCCATCATGCCCGGATCGGCGCTTTCCACGCCGAGGCTCACCATGATGCAGCCGGCCCGTTTCAGCAGCTGCAGCAGCTCCACCGAGGTGTGGCCCGTGCGGATGATGCAGTTGAAGTCCATGCCCAGGGGTTCGTCGAGGAGGCGCTGGCACAGCTCGGTGATGCGGCCCTGGTGGGCCGTGAAGAGGTCGTCGTAGAAGTTGATGTGGCGGACACCGAAACGGTCCCGCAGGTGCTTCATGTGGGCGTGGATGTAGGCCGGGCTGTGGAAGCGGTACTGGTGCTCAAACACCGTGCGGTCGCAGAAGGAGCAGGTGTAGGGGCAACCCCGCGAGGTGATCATCGTGGCCCCGTACCGCTTCACGTAGCTGAAGAGGGGCAGGTGATAGCCCCTGGGGAAGCCCGCCAGCTTCTCGTAGGCCGGGAAGGGCAGCTCGTCCAGATCGAGGATGCGGGGGCGTCGCGGGTTCGTGACGATGCGGTCCCTGTCGCGCCAGACCAGGTTCGGGATCTCGGCCGGGGGCTTCCCCTCCGCCAGGTCCAGCAGCGGCCCCTCGCCTTCCCCCAGGCAGAGGTAGTCGAGTTCGGGGAAGCTCTCCAGCAACGGCGCGCCCAGGCTTGATGCGTGGGCATTCCCCACCACGATGGGCAGATCGGGCCGCGCGGCCTTCAGCAGGGCCGCCAGGTCCACGGCATCCATGAACCCCGAAGTGGTGGCCGAGAAGCCCACCAGGTCCGGCCACGTGGCCAGGATCCGGACCACCTGGTCCTCCAGGCGGGTCGGGGCTTGAGGCCCGAGGCAGTCGTGCACCGCCGTGGGATGGCCGTGCTGCTCCAGCCAGGCCGCCAGCGACAGGATGCCCACGGGCGCGAGGCGGTTCGCCAGCACCGAGAAATCCGGCTGACCGGGGACAAAGTTGAATCCTGAGGGGTGGACGAGGGTGACGCGCATGGACGGCCTTATTCTGAGCGCCTTTCCGTGTCCAGGATCACGGTTGGGTAGCCTCGTCAAACGATACCATTGGCGTGGCGACAGTCCTTTCTCCTTGGTATCCATGCCTTTCCAACTCGGCCTCAGCGGCCTCCCAGGCTATGACCTCCACGCCTTCCGGCACATCCGGGAGAACGCCCGGCGGCACCCGGACGTGCCTTTGCCAGTCGGCGACATCGGCCACGACGCGGCGGCGGTGCTGGTCCATGAGGGCCAGGCGGTCTTCGCGGTGGAGGAGGAGCGCCTGAGCCGCTTCAAGCACACCATGGGTCTGCCTGCGCGCGCGGCCCAGGCCTGCGCCGAGGCCGCCGGCATCTCTGTCGCGCAGCTCCCCACAGCCCATTACCTCGATCTGAACGACGACCACCTTCGCCGGCATCTCCAGGCCACGGGCGGTGCCGATCCCCGGGTGGAACAGGCTATCCGGGCGGAGTACCAGCGGACCCGCGAGGCCGCCGGCGCGTTCCGGGAAACCTTCCCGAACCTAGTGACCGTGGATCACCATCTGGGCCACGCGGCCAGCGCCTACTACCTTTCCGGCTTCGAACGGAGCCTGGTGCTCGTCATGGACGGCAACGGCGAATCCGCCTCCTTCAGCCTCTATCTGGGCGAGGGTCCCAACCTCCGACTTCTTCTGTCCTTGCCCACCACCAGCTCGCTGGGCCTGCTCTACGCCTTCGGCACGCATTTCCTTGGGTTCGAGCCCATCGAGGACGAGTACAAGGTCATGGGCCTCGCCGCCTACGGCGAAGGCGACGACACCTACCTGCCCTTCTTCGAGGGCCAGCTCCAATGGGAGGGGAACGCGCGCTTCACCATCCCGGCCCTGCTCAAGGAGCCGGCCAGCCGCACCGTGCGCTGGAGCCGGCAGCTGGGCCCGGCGCGTCAGCCGGAAGATCCCATCGAGGCTCGGCACATGGCCCTGGCGGCAGGCCTGCAGAAGGCCCTGGAGCGAGCCGTGCTCCGGCTCATCGAGCCCGTCGAGGCCGCCCACCACACGCGCCACCTCTGCCTCGCCGGCGGTGTGGCCCTGAACTGCAGCCTGAACGGCGTGCTGGATCGCTGCGGGCTGTTCGACCGCATGTTCGTGCAGCCCGCCGCGGGCGACCCCGGCGCGGCCCTGGGCGCCGCCCTGGTGGCCGAGCGCCGACGCCGTGGTGCCGTGCCGCAGGGTCGGATGGCGACCCCCTACCTGGGGCCGGCCTTCACGGCGGACGAGATCGAGAGGGCCCTCCAAGCCCACGCCTCAGCCCTCGCCTGGGAGCGCCCGGAAGACCTTCTGGACCGCACCCTCGACCTGATCGGCACGGGGCAGGTGGTGGGCTGGTTCCAGGGCCGCATGGAATTCGGACCGCGGGCCCTGGGCAACCGCTCGATCCTCGCCGATCCCCGGCGCCCGGACATGAAGGACCGCGTCAACCGGGCCGTGAAGAAGCGCGAGGAGTTCCGCCCCTTCGCCCCCTCCGTCACCGCGGAAGGCGCGGATGCCTTCTTCCACCTGCGGAACCTGGATCAGTACGAGCACATGACCCTGGCCGTGAAGACCCGCCCCGGGCGTGCCCCGGAGATCCCCGCCGTGGTCCACGTGAACGGCACGTCCCGGGTGCAGGTGGTGCGGCGGGAGGCCAACCCCCGCTACTGGGACCTCCTCTCGCGCCAGGGTCGGCGCACCGGTGTGCCGATCCTGCTGAACACCTCGTTCAACGTGCGAGGCGAGCCCATCGTCTGCTCTCCGGAGGACGCCATCCGGTGCTTCCTGGGGACTGGGCTCGATGCCCTGGTTCTGGAAGACACGCTGGTGGTCAAGCGAGCCTAGCGGGCTCTCAGGGCCGCAGCCCCTCGGGGATGAACGCGTAGGGGATCGGATCGACGAGGCCCGCCTCCTGGAAGCCGCGGAGGCGCAGGTGGCAGGAGTCGCAGTGGCCGCAGGCTTCGGTTTCGCCCTGGTAGCAGGACCAGCTCAGGTGCAGGGGGGCGCCCAGGTCGCGGCCCTTCCGCACGATCTCGGCTTTGCGGAGGTGGATGAGGGGCGCGTGGAAGGCGAGGCGCGTCTCGGGCTTGGTGCCGAGGTTGGCGGTCTGCTCGAAGCTGCGCAGGAAGACCTCGCGGCAGTCGGGGTAGCCGCTGCTGTCCTCCTCCACGAAGCCGACGAAGATGGCGGTCGCGCCCAGCACCTCAGCCCAGCTCACGCAGGTGGCCAGCAGGTGCGCGTTGCGGAAGGGCACGTAGCTCACGGGTACGCCCGGGCGGTCCAGCTCACCCTCAGGCAGGGCGATGGAAGTGTCCGTGAGCGCCGAGCCGCCGATGGTCTTGAGGGTGTCGAAACCAATCACCAAGCGCCTGGAAGCGTGGACTTCGTAGAAGTCCGCGATATCGTGAAAGGCTTGCCTTTCGCGATCTTGAGTACGCTGGCCGTAGTCCGCATGCAACAGGGCCAGCTCGAAGCCTTGGGCCTTGGCGATGGCGGCGGTGACGCAGCTGTCCATGCCGCCGGAGAGGGAGACGACGGCGAGTTCAGACATGCTTGATCCCCTCCGCCCACGCTTCCAGTTCGTCCATCTCGCGCTGAAGCCTAGCGGCTTCAGCGCCATCCTCCGCCTTCGGTGGAACCTGGTACGGCTCACCGTAGCGAATGATGCAGGTGGCGAAGGGATAGGGGATCACCATGCGGTCCCAGGTCTTCAGTTCAAAGCTGTGGTCGTAGGCGAGGCTCACGGGAACGATCCAGGCGCCGGTCTTGCGGGCCAGGGCCACGGTGCCGGGCTTGAGCGCCATGAGGGGGCCGCGGGGGCCGTCGGGCGTGATGCCGAAGTCCCAACCGTGCTTCACGGCCTGGATCATGCGCACCAGGGCCCTGGCACCATCCTCACTGGCGGTGCCGCGCACGGCGTGGATGCCGAACCAGCGCCAGGTGGCGGCGCTGCGTTCGCCGTCCTTGCTGTCGCTGGAAAGGATGGCCACGCCGCGGGTCTCCCCTTCGGCGTTCCGGCGACGGAACGGATAGGCCAGGGGCATCATGAAGAGGCGGCGGTGCCAGAAGGCGAGGATGAAGCGCTGGTCACTTTCCACCAGGCTCTCCACGGCCTCGAAGCCTTCGCGGCGGACCCGCAAGGTGTAGGACCAGAGCTTGGTGAGGCCCGCCACCAGGAAAGGCACCACCCGGAAGTTCAGCCAGACGGACACAGGCGAGCCGAGCGGTCGCCCCCGCTCGGCGATGGCGATGCGAGCGCCCATCAGGCGCCGCCCGGCAGCAGGTCGTCGCGCGTGATGGGGTACATTGTTCCGCAGTAGTCGCAGCGGACCTCCACCGGACCGGGCTCGTGGAACAGATCCTCCTTCTGAGCTTCCGGAAACCGGCGCAGGGTTTCCAGCAGTGCTTCGCGCGTGCAGCGGCAGCGGTAGAAGATCTCCGTGGCCACCAGGTCATCGGCACCCTGACCCTGGGACACCCAGGTGGCCAGGAAGTCCGGTGTGCGTTCCCAGAAAGGCACCACCTCCAGGCCTTCGATGGCCTGGACAAGCCGAGCCAGGCGTTCCGGAGGGCAGTCCGGCAGGGGTTCCACCAGCAGGCCCCCGGCCTCGCCAGTGCCTGAATCGCACCACAGGGTGAGGCTGGCCTGGATCTGCTCCGACTGCTGGAGGTAATGCTCCACTTGGACCTGGATGCCACCTTCCACCAGGGGGAGATGACCCACATAGGGCTGGCCCGAGGCATTGGAACGCATCACCTGGAAGACCCCCGGGCCCAGGATCCAAGCCTCAGCCTGCTCGGGTCCCGGGTCCAGGACGCCCCGGATGGTGCCATCCGGCCAGCTGTCGGTCACCACGGCCTTGGCCCGGCCCGAGCCCTTCACCAGCAGCTGCAGGCGCTCGGCAAAGAGCGTGCGGCCTTGGAGCAGGGCCGTGGACGTGAGCAGCTCTGTGAGGCAGGCGCAGGCGGCCGGATCCAGATGCGGATGGGCCCGCCGCACGCCGTCCCACAGGGGGCTGGCGTCCACCGAGGACAGCCGGATGTGGCGGTCCTTGGTGAGGGACTTGACCACCCGGGCCTGGGGCACAGTCTCCGTCATCGATTCAATCCCAGCCGATCTGGCGGCCCTTGTTCTGCTCCTGCAGCCAGGCCATCAGAGGCTTGAAGTAGTCCATCATGGCGCGGGTGGAGAGGTCCTCGCCCGTGGCCTCCTTCAGCACCTTCCGCCAGTCCTCGGTGGCGCCCTTCTCGAGGATCTTCTTCAGGAAGGCACCCACCTCCTTGTTACCGGCGTAGTTGCAGCTGCGGGGATCCTGGTGGAGGATCTTCCGCGCGATGTGGTCGTGCATCTGGAACTTGAAGACCGTGGCCCAGCCGTAGCTGTAGTAGTAGGCAGGGTTGTCGTTGATGTGGGTCTTGGTGGCGGCGTCGCAGAACTGCTCGCCGCGCGGGCTGGGCGGCTCCACACCCTGCTCGTCGCGCACGAGCTTCCACCAGCGGGCGTTCATCTGGTCGGCGGGCATGTTCTTGCCGTAGAACTCCGCCTCCCACTCGGGCATGGTGCCGCAGGACCAGTACATGAAGGGGATGGCCACCTCCAGCGCGTCGTTGAGCAGCACCTGCATCTGGTCGACCTTGTAGTCCGCCGGCAGCACGCCCGCGGTCTTCAGGTACGGGATCTGCCGGGTGGCCATGGCGATGAGCTCGCCCACGCCCTCGTGGAAGCTGGGGTTGGCGCCGTCCCGCAGGAGGGGCGGCACGTCGGGCCGGGTGTAGCTCAGGAAGTAGTAGCCGTGGCCCAGCTCGTGGTGCACCGTCTCGAACCACTCGGCGTTGGGCTCCACGCTCATCAGGGAGCGGATGTCGTGGTCCAGGTCCAGATGCCAGCAGGAGGCGTGGGCGTTCTTCTTGCGGGGATCGCCGGCCTTCACGGGGTAGAGGTCGGACTTGGCCCAGAAGCTGGCGGGCAGCGGCTCGAAACCCAGGCCCACGTAGAACGCCTCGGCGGTCTTCACGATGCGCTCGGGCTGCCAGCCCTTGAAGTAGGGATCGAGGTCCACGGCGCTGACGAACCCGGTCCAGTTCTGGCTCCAGCGGTTGTTGATCCAGTGGGCGGGGATGGCCTTGGGCACGGGCTGGCCGTACTTCTTCGCCATCTCGTACTTCACCCAGGTGTGGAGCTGCAAGTAGAGGGGCTTCAGCTCGGCCAGGAACTTCCGGTTGAAGGCCATCATCTCGTCGGTGGTGAGGCCGTAGCGGGCCACCTGGAGGGCGAAGTAGTCGGGGTAGCCCAGCTCCTGGGCCACGCCGTTGCGGAGGTCGCGCAGACGCACCAGACCGTCCTTCAGGGGGATGCCAATCTCCTTGCTGGCCTCCCACCACATGCGGCGCTCGGCCAGGTCGCGGCTGGAGGCGAGCTTGTTGTCGATGTCGTTGGCGCTGACGGGCCGGCCGCCCACCTTGAACTGGTAGCCGTTCATGAGCGAGACCTGCTTCGTCTCCGCCTCGATGCGCTCGGCGACGAGCTTGGGCTTGGTCATGGGCCCCTCGGCGCCGTAGGGCATGAGCAGCACCCGCTCCAGCTGGCGCACGGTCTTCTCATCGAGCTCCGTCCGGTGCGTGAGCAGCTCCTTGGCCTCGGTGATCACCATGGGGTTGCCGTTGAAGGCGGCGAAGGCCTTGCCCGCCCACTCGGCGGCGGCGTCATGCTCCGGCTTCACATCCGTGGAGGCAGCCCAGGTGGCCTCCTGGTTCACGTAGTAGAGGGACTGGTAGCCGGCGTTCACCAGCTTGAGGAAGCGGTCGGCCCGGTCTTGAAGGGGGGAGATGGCCTGGGCCATGAGGGGGATACCAAGCATAAGGGCGGGGAGGAAGCGCATGGGGGGGCTCCAGGGAACCCCCTATTGTGCCTTCGTGGCGGGCGGCCGTCAGCAGGGGAGGAGGATGCTGAAGTTCGACCCAAAGCCCACCTGGCTCTGGGCGCGGATTTGCCCCCGGTGCGCGGCCACCAGGCGCTGGACGATGGCCAGCCCCAGTCCCACGCCCTGGCTGGCATCGCTGCGCTCGGTCTGCCGGAAGGGGTCGAAGATGAAGGGGAGGTCTCCCGCCGGAATGCCGCGCCCCGTGTCGATCACGGAGAGTCGGAGGAACCGCAGGCCCGCCTCCACGCCAGAGCCGAATTCGATCCCGGCCTCCACCCGCACGGCCCCGCCCCGGGAGGTGAACTTGAAGGCGTTGTCCACCAGGTTCACCAGAGCCCGGTCCAGTTTCAGCTGGTCGCCTCGCAACACGGGCAGACTCTCGGGGATCGCCACCTGGAATTCCACGCCAGCCGAGGCCGCGCGCAGGTGGTACTGACCCAGCAGGGCCGCCAGCCAAGGTGCCGGGTGGATCTCACTGAACTCCATGGGAATCTGCCCGGTGTCGCTGCGGTAGATCTCCAGCATCTCGTCGAGCAGGTTCTTGATCCGCGTGCAGGAGTCTTCGGCCTTGCCCAGCGTGTCGTCGCGAACCACGCCCCCGCCCCGAAGTTTTTCGAGGACGAGCCCGAGGACGGTGAGCGGCGAGCGGAGATCGTGCACCAGCATGGTGGTGAAGTTGGTCTTGAGGGTGTTCACCTCCTTCAGCTTGAGATTGGCATCCAGCAGGTTCTGGTTCTGGATCTCCAACTCCCGCTGGAGCCGGCCCAGGTTCACCTGATGCTCCACCCGCACCAGCACCTCCTCGGCACTGAAGGGCTTGGTCACGTAGTCGCGGCCGCCCACTCGGAAGGCCTTCACCTTGTCCAGCGGATCGTCCAGGGCACTGATGAAGATGATGGGGATGCGGGCCAGCACCGGCTCCTTCTTGAAGGCCTCGCAGGTCTCGTAGCCGTCCATGCCCGGCATGTTCACATCGAGCATGACCAGTTCGGGCGGGTGGCGGCGGGCCGCTTCCAGGGCCATGGCGCCGGACGGCACAGCTCTCACCCGGTACTCCCGCTCCCGCAGCACCGCCCCCAGCAGGTCGAGGTTGGCCGCATTGTCGTCCACGATGAGGATGTCGCCCTGGGGCACCAGCATGTCGATCTCCGAATTCATCCGTTCAAAGCATCAAGCAGTTCCTGGAGTTTGTAGTTCCGAAGCAGGTGCCGGAGCCCCTCGGCGATGGGGTGGGCCTCCAACTGGTTGACCAAGGCCAGGGCCGCCTCGGTATCGCCGATCAGAACTGCATTCTTTAGATCGGCCTGCCAGTCCTCGGGCTGAAGCTTCAGACTGGCCAGGTCGCCGGAAGCTGGGGGCGCGCCTTCGGGTTCCCGGGTCAGGAAGCGCAGTCCCAGCAGGCGGCCCGCCACTTCGAAGAGCTGGGATTCACGAAACGGCTTGCCGAGGAAGTCGTCGAACCCTGACTTGCGAAGGGTCTCGCGGTCCAGGTCGATGACGCTCGCGGAAATCGCCACCACGGAGGTGTGGGACAGGTTCTGCTCCAGTTCCCTTCCCCGCAGGATCTGGAGCGCCTCGAAGCCACTCATGCGGGGCATGCGCAGGTCCATCCAGATCAGGTCCGGGCGCTGGCGTTCCCAGAGTTCCAGGGCCTCGACGCCATCAGCGGCGGTAATGGCTTGGAATCCTACAGAGACCAGCAGCTGGGCGAGGAGGTCCCGGTTCTCGGGCCGATCATCGACCACGAGCATCTTCGTGGGGCGCTGCCCTGGTTCAAGGCTGATGACCTGGCCGCCACCCTCCAGTTCCAGCGGGGCCTCCCCCTCGGTCATGGGCAGGCTGAAGCTGAACCGACTGCCCTCACCAAGGCGGCTTTCGAGATGCAATTCCCCACCCAGGAGGTGCACCAGGGAACGGCTGATGTGGAGCCCCAGACCCGTGCCTTCCGCGGCGAGCGGCTGGCTGGCGGCCTGGAAGAAGGCCTGGAAGAGTTGGCGCTGGTCCTCCTCGGAGATCCCGGGACCTGTGTCGGCCACGGCGAAGGTGGCCCGTCCCGAGGCGTACCCGGCCCGGAGGACCACCGACCCGCGCTGGGTGAACTTCACCGCGTTGCCCAGCAGGTTCACCAGGATCTGCCGGAGTTTGGCGGCGTCGCCCTCAAGGTAGGCCGGGAGGGCGTGGTCTACCTCTAATCGCAGCTCCAGGCCTTTGGCCCCGGCCCGGATCCGCTGCATGTCCAGCACGCCCTCCAGCAGGGCCACCGTACCTAAGGAGGCTGTGCGCACCTCGAGACTGCCCGATTCGATCTTGCTTAGTGACAGCACGTCGTTGATGAGGGTCAGCAGGTGCTCGCCGGCCCCCAGGATCCGCCCCAGCTGGTCGTGGTCTTCCGCGCTGCGTCCTGGACGGCGCGCCATGAGCTGGGTATAGCCGAGGATGGCGTTCAGCGGCGTCCGCAGCTCATGGCTCATGTTGGAGAGGAACGCGCTCTTCGCCCGATTGGCCAGCTGGGCCCGCGCCTCGCTGGCCCGCAGGTCGGCCTCCAGGGCCTTCCGTTCCGACAGGTCTGACGCGACGCTCAGGTAGCCGACCTGTTCTCCCGCTGCCCCCACCACACGGGAAAGGGCCACCAGCATGGGGATGCGCCGCCCATCCCGGGCCACGAAGGTCCATTCCCGCTGATCTGGACCGGCACCCGTTAACAACCGGATGACCTCAATGTCTGAAACCAGCGGCCGCCCGTCGTGCGGAGTCAATGCCTGGGTGCGAGCCGCCACCTCCTGGGGATCAAGCCAGATCGCCGAACTTTGCCCGATCACCTCCTCGGCGCGGTAGCCCAGGAGATCTTCGGCATAGGGGTTGAAGCGGCGCACCACCCCCTCGTTGTCCCGGACGACGATGGCCACCCGCGCGTTTTCCAGCACCGCCCGCTCGCTGGCCTCCCGTTCGGCCAGGGCATGGATGGTATCCCGCAGCCGCGCGATCATGCGGTTCAGCTCACGCCCCATGTCCGCGAGTTCGTCCCGCCCTTTGGTCTCCACTCGGGCCATCAGGTCGCCCCCGGCGGCGCGGCGCACCTGATCCACCACCCCCCGGATGCTTCCGGAGAGATCCCGGGTGATCAGGTAGCCCAGGGCCAGGGCCGTGGCCAGGCCCGCCAGGATCATGGCGTAGGACCAGGCCCGGGTCCGCTGGGCCCGGGCCGCCATCTCCTCCATGGTCTGCTGGGCGGCATCCTCCTGCGCCTGCACCAGACCCGCCAGAAGGTTCGTGAGCGGCAGGATCTCCGGCAGCAGGTCGTCGTCCACGAACCGTCCGAGCTCCGGCAGCCGCCCTTCGGCCAGGAGCTGCTCCAAGCGGTCGAGATCCTTCGCCACATAGCCCGTGAGGCCGTCCATGCGGGCGAGCACCTCGGCATCCGTCTGGGCCGGGGCCGAGGCCTTGAACGCCGCCCACTGGCGGCCCGCCTCCTGCCGGGCGGCGCGCACCCTCGCGAGCCCCTCGGCAGGTTCCAGGGTGCCGCCTCGCACCTGCCGGGCGGCGAAGAGGATGCGGATGCCGTAGGCGTCCGATACGATCTTCAATTGGCGCACGGGCACTAGGCGGTTTTCGAAGATCCGGAGGGCCTGAGCTTCTTCCTGATGGAGGATGCCGAGCAGGATCAGGGCCAACCCCGCCAGGATCGCCGCCACGGCGCTGTAGCCCAGCCAGAGCTTGGCGGCGATGCGGAACCGGCTGAGGAACGCGGGCATGCGACATCCCTTCGGGGCCAGGCAACTGGAGCCATGCAGGCGGGAAACCTGGTCGGTCCAGTCAGTGGAGTGGCGGCATTCCCGTGGAATGATGACGGGCCTACCCACCTGCCGCAATCTTTCACGACTGAACGGCATAGAATCGGATAGGCGCGCTGCCGCCCGATGCACCCCGCCCGGAGCCGCCATGCCCGATCTCCGACACCACCTTCGAGCCACGCTGACCTTCCTCGGGATCTTCGTACTCGGGGTTACGGGTCGCTCGGCCCCTCCCTCGGCCACCCTGAGCATTGCGGCCGCCGCGGACCTGCAGTTCGCCCTGACCGAGGTGAAGGCCGCCTTCGCAAAGACCCAACCCGGCCTGGAGGTGGCCATCACCTACGGGTCCTCGGGCAACTTCTACACCCAGCTCACCAACAAAGCCCCCTTCGACCTCTTCCTTTCCGCCGACCTCGTCTATCCGGAGAAGCTGGTGGCGGCCGGGCTGGCGGATGGGGCCACGGAGTTCCGCTACAGTCGGGGCCGCCTGGTGCTCTGGGTGCCGAAGCATTCCTCCATCCCCCTGGAGCAGCTGGGCATGCAGGCCCTCCTCCATCCCGCCGCCCGCAAGGTGGCCATCGCCAATCCCCGCCATGCCCCCTATGGGAAGGCCGCCGAGGCGGCGCTGAAGAGCCTCGGCCTGCTGGAAGCTGTGACGCCCCGCCTCGTGTTCGGTGAGAACATCGGCCAGACCGCCCAGTTCGTGCAGACCGGCGCCGCCGATATCGGCATCCTCGCCCTCTCCCTGGCCAAAGCCCCGGTCATGGTCGCCTCGGGCCGGATGTGGGAGGTCTCACAGGACGCCTACCCGCCCTTGGATCAAGGCGGCGTGATTCTGAACCATGCCCGCAACCGGCCCGCCGCGCTGGCCTTCCGGGACTTCCTGCGGTCACCGGAAGGGTTGGCGATCCTCCGCCGGTACGGCTTCACCACGGGAGGCCGCTGATGGCCACGTTGATGGACTGGGAAGCCATCCGCCTGAGCCTTTGGCTCGCCTCCCTCACCACCGCGCTCCTGCTGATCCTCGGCCTGCCTCTGGCCTACTGGCTGGCCTTCTCCCGCCGGCGGTGGAAGTTCCTCGTGGAGGCCGTGGTGGCCATGCCCCTGGTGCTGCCGCCCACGGTGCTGGGCTTCTACCTGCTCATGGCCATGGGACCGCGCAGCCCCCTGGGCCGCGCTTGGGAAGGCCTCTTCGGCAGCACGCTGCCCTTCTCCTTCGAGGGCCTGCTCATCGCCTCGGTGCTCTACAGCCTGCCCTTCATGATCCAGCCCCTGGCGGCGGCCTTCGCCTCGGTGGACCGGGGCCTCATCGAAGCCTCCTGGTGCCTGGGCGTATCGCGACCCCGCACGTTCCTCCGCGTGATCGCGCCCCTCTCCTGGGCAGGCATCCTCACGGGGCTGGTGCTCAGCTTCGCGCACACCCTGGGCGAATTTGGCGTGGTGCTCATGGTGGGCGGCAACCTGCCGGGCCGCACCCGCACCGTGAGCATCGCCATCTACGACCAGGTGCAGGCCATGGACTACGCCCCGGCGGCCCGCACGGCTGCCCTGCTGCTGGGCGTGTCATTCCTCGTCCTGGCCTTCACCTACGCGCTGCGGCGCCGACAGAGGAAGCCGTGGACGCTCATCTGATCCCCGGCCCCTACCTGCAGGCTGTGGCCGAGCGTTGTTTCCCCGGTGGCACCACCATCGAGGCCCATTTCGAGATTCCGCGGCCAGGCTTTTCCGTCACCGTGCTCTTCGGCCCCTCGGGTTCCGGCAAGACCACGACCCTGCGACTGCTGGCCGGGCTGGAACGGGTGGATCGCGGCAGCATCCGGGTCGGAGGAGCCGTCTGGTCGAACGCCGAGCGTCACATCCACCTGCCCCCTCAGGCCCGGGACCTCGGCTTCCTGCCTCAGGCCTACCACCTGTTCCCGCACCTCAGCGTGGCGGCGAACCTGAGCTACGGTCTGACGTCGCAAGGCCCACAGGCGCGCCAGGCCCGCGTGGATGAGCTACTGGCCCTGCTGGATCTGACGGGCCTCGGTGAACGGCATCCCGGCCAGCTTTCGGGCGGCCAGCAGCAGCGCGTGGCCCTGGGCCGGGCCCTGGCGCGGAAGCCCAGACTGCTGCTGCTGGACGAGCCGCTGTCCGCCCTGGATCGGCCCTCGCAGCTGCGCCTGCGCAAAGAGCTGCGAGACCTACTCCGGTCCTTGGACATCCCCACGATCCTGGTCACGCACGACCGTGCCGAAGCCCTCCAGTTGGGCGACCGCCTGGTGGTGATGGACCAAGGCCGCGTCTGCCAGAGCGGCGATATTCAGCAGGTCTTCGACCGGCCCACCGACCCGGCTGTGGCGACGATCCTGGGCGTGGAGACCGTGGTGCTGGGCCGCGTGGAAGCCGTCACCGAGGGTATGGCCACCCTGGCCGTGGGAACCGCCCGCATCTTCGCCGCGGATCCCGGCAGCCTTGGCCAGCATGCCTTCGTCTGCATCCGGGGCGAGGATGTGGCCGTGGAGCGCGGCTGCGGACCCGGACCGGGGTCCACCGTGCGCAACCGCCTTCCGGCGAGGATCACCGCCCTGCACCCCGAGGGCTCTCTCGTGCGCATCGCCCTCGACGCCGGCTTCCCGCTGGAGAGCCTCGTCACCCGCCAGGCCTGCGCGGATCTGCACCTGACCGAAGGCGATCGGGTCTGCGCCATCCTCAAGGCCGCCGCCGTCCACCTGATTCCACACGATTGATTTCGGCTCCGCCGCAGGCGGAGGCCAATGAAAATCGCGGGCCGGATGGCCCGCGATTTTCGCATGAGAAAGGATTACGCCTTCGTCCACCTCAGCACGGGCTTCCGGGCGGCGGTGGTCTCGTCCATACGGCGCAAGGGGGCGAGGGTGGGGGCCTGGTGCAGGGCCTCGGGGTCCGTCTCCACTTCCTTCGCGATGGCCAGCATGGTGTCGCAGAAGGCGTCCAGCTCGCCCTTGTCCTCGCTTTCCGTGGGCTCGATCATGAGTGCGCCAGGCACGATCAGAGGGAAGTAGATCGTGGGCGGATGGTAGCCGTGGTCGATGAGGCGCTTGGCGATGTCCAGGGTGTGGACGTCGTGCTTCGCCTGGAGCGTGTCGCTGAACACCACCTCGTGGAGGCTTGGGGAATCGATGTGCAGGGCATAGGCGCCCTTGAGCCGGGCACGGACGTAGTTGGCATTCACGATGGCGCGCAGGGTGGCCTCGCGCAGGCCGTCGGAGCCGTGGCTCAGGCAGTAGGTCAGCGCCCGCACCAGGATTCCGAAGTTGCCGTAGAAGGTGTGCACCTTGCCGATGCTCTGGGGCCGGTTCCACTCCATGCGATAGGTGTGCCGGGGCACTTCGCCTTCGCCCACCTTCACCGTATCGCGCACGACGACGGGCACGGGCAGGAAGGGCAGGAGCTTCTCGACACAGCAGACGGGGCCGGCGCCAGGGCCGCCTCCGCCGTGGGGCGTGGAGAAGGTCTTGTGCAGGTTCAGGTGCATGACGTCCACGCCGAAGTCGCCGGGCCGCGCCACGCCCACGAGGGCGTTCATGTTGGCGCCGTCCATGTAGACCAGGGCGCCCACGCTGTGCAGCAGGTCGCTGATCTCCTTGAAGCGGTACTCGAAGACGCCCACGGTGTTGGGGTTGGTGATCATGGCGCCGGCGATCTCGGTGCCCAGTTCGCTTACCAGGGTCTTCAGCCCCTTGCGGACCTTGCCGTTCACGGGGTCGGTCACGTCGTCGAAGCTGATGGTGCCGTCGGGTCGCGAGGGCAGCTCCACCACCTCGTAACCCGCCATGGCGGCGGTGGCGGGGTTGGTGCCATGGCCGCTGTCGGGGATGAGGATCACGCGGCGCTTGGCGCCCTGGGCCACGTGGTAGGCCCGGATGAGCATGACGCCCGTGAGCTCGCCGGCTGCCCCGGCGCTGGGCTGGAGGGTGACGCCGGGCAGACCCGTGATCTCCTTCAGCCACGCCTGGAGGGTGTAAAGGAGTTCGAGATTGCCCTGCACCAAGGCGTCCGGTGCCATGGGGTGGCTGTCCGTGAAGCCGGGCAGCCCGGCGACCTTCTCATTGAGCCGGGGGTTGTGCTTCATGGTGCAGGAACCCAGCGGGTAGATGCCGTCGTCTACGCCGTAGTTCCACTTGGAAAGCCGGGTGAAGTGGCGGATGACCTCCACCTCGCTCAGCTCGGGCAGGGCCTCGAAGCCGGTGCGCTTGAGATGGGCGGGGCGGGTGTCTCGGGCGGCGGGCACGTCGAGCTTGGGCAGATCCATGCCCCGCTTGCCGGGGACGGAGCGGTCGAAGGCGAGGGATTCGCGCTGACGAAGGAACATGTCGACTCTCCCTAAACCGTGGCGGGGACGCGGGCCAGGATCTCGACGAGGCTCTCGATCATCCGGCGGGTGTGGAGTTCCGTGGCGCACCAGAGGAGGCAGCCCTGGTATTCGGGATAGAAGCGGCCCAGGTCCAGGCCCGGCAATAGGCTCTCCGCGAGGCAGGCCTCCTGGAGCGCGGCCATGTCGCCCTTGTAGCGCAGCACGAACTCGTTGAAGAAGGGTGGGTCGAAGACCGGCTCCATGTCCGGCAACTCCAGCAGGCGCTGGCGCAGATACTGGGCCTTGGCCACGTTCTGCTCCGCCAGGCCCTTCAGCCCTTCGGGGCCCGCCAGCTGCAGGTAGATGTTGGCCCGCAGGGCCACGAGGCCCTGGTTCGAGCAGATGTTGCTGGTGGCCTTGTCGCGGCGAATGTGCTGCTCGCGGGCGGTGAGCGTCAGCACGTAGCCCGTCTTGCCATCCAGGTCTTTCGTCTGGCCCACCACGCGGCCGGGGATCTCGCGCTTGTGGGCGTCCTTGACCGCCAGGAAGCCCAGGAAGGGGCCGCCGAAGGTGGGCTTGTTGCCGAAGGACATGGCCTCGCCGCAGGCCATGTCGGCGCCGGCCTTGCCGGGCGCCTCCAGCCACCCGAAGGCCAGGGCCTCCTGGGTGACGCTCACCAGCAGCGCGCCGGCCGCGTGGACGGGACCCGCCAGGGCCGTGAGGTCCTCCACAGCGCCCAGGAAGTTGGGGTAGCCCACCATCACCGCGGCCACGTCACCGTTCAGCTTGGCCTGGAGATCGGCCAGGTCCGTGACGCCATCCTTCAGATCCACTTCCACGAGGTTCAGGCCGTCGTGCGGGGCGAAGTTGGTCTTCAGCACCTCGCGGTAGAGGGGGTGGAGACCCCGGCTCACCAGCACCGTGTGGCGCTTCTTCTGGACGCGCACGGCCATGAGGGCCGTCTCCACGCAGGCGGTGCCACCGTCATAGAGGCTGGCGTTGGTCACGTCCAGGCCCGTCAGGTCGCAGATGAGCGTCTGGTATTCGAAGATGTGCTGGAGCGTGCCTTGGCTGATCTCGGGCTGGTAGGGCGTGTAAGCCGTGAACCACTCCTGGCGGCTCACCATGGCATCGATGGCCGAGGGAACGAAATGGTCGTAGGCGCCGGCCCCGAGGAACTGGGCGCAGAACCGCGTGTTCTTGTTGGCCAGGTCCAGCATCTGCCAGGTCACTTCCTGTTCGGAGCCCTGCTCGGGCAGGTCGAGGCCTCGCTTCAGGCGCAACGACTCCGGGATGCCCGTAAGCAGGTCTTCGGCGCGGGTGACGCCGATCGTGTCCAGAAGGGCCCGATCTTCGGCAGGAGAGGAAGGCAGGTAGCGCATGGCGGCCTCGGCAAGGAAGCGGATAAATTCGCAGCTCTTCAGCGTATCAGGCCGGGGTGTCAGAGCCTCCTGTGCAGGTGATCACAGACCACCTCCGCACAGACCACCGCCCTCTCTGCCCCGCCAAGGAGGTATTCAAGCGAGGCCCGGGGGTGTGCGCGAAGCGCGGAACCCCCGGACAGCATCTACCGACGCTTCCAGAGGTCGAAGGGCTGGGTTCCGATGACGACGTCAAAGCTGCCAGTGGCCGGGCTGGTTCCCTGGGGGGACCTCATCTTGAGAAACCCGTAGGACAACTCCACATAGAAATTGGAAAAGGTGGTGCGCACCAGGAGGCCCGTGCCCTGGGCCCGGTAGCCGGTCTCTGGATGGAAGAGCAGATCCCTCTGATGGGACATCCAGGCGAGATCGAAGCGGGGTACCAACTCGAGGGTGAGACCCAGGCCCGCGTAGAACCGGAGGGGCATCCCGAAGCGCACGACGCCGAAATCGGGCACCAGGTAGCCAGAGGCCCTGGAGCCAATGACGAAGGAGGAGCCCCCGAGGACCCACCACCGGTCTGGGGGCAAGCGGCGACCCTGACCCCACTCCAGATCGAGGTCGGCCCCGAGGACCTCGCTGAAGGAATGCAGACCGCGGGCGCGGAAGTAGGCCTCCTGGAAGCCGCCGCCAGGAAGGGCGCCGGCCTTCACCTCGCCCGCGCCACCCCGGGCCCGCAAGAGCAGACCCTCCCGGGGCAGCGTATGGCGGTCGAGGTTGTCCCACTCGGCGGACAGGAAGATGGCGTCCTGGGTCTGGGTCATCCGCAGACCGGCCTCCCGGAAGGCCACGTTCCGGTGGCCCAGGTCGAGACTCACCTTGCCCGTGCCCAGGTTGCTGAACCGGAAGTAGGTCCGCAGCACCAGGTCCGAGGCACTGATGCGGGCCTCCGGCCCGCTGATCGGCAGCTGGGGGGTGGGCCAGTTGATGGGCAATTCCAAGCGCTGCTGCCAGTAGTTCCCGCTGAGTTCCACGCCGGCGCCCGGTGAAAAGCTGAAGGGGGCCCGCAGGGCCAGACCTGCCTGCTGCTGCAACCGGTTGCGAGCCGCGCTCAGTTCTATTTCAGAGCCATGGAAGCCCAGGTTCAGGGCGTGGTAGGTCAAGCCCAGCTGGCCACCGAGCGTGCTCTCGTAGCCCAGGGACAGGTCCAACCGATCCTGCTGCTGAGGCACGGGGATGAGGGTGAGGATGGTCCCGCCCAAGCCGTCCGGGCGGATGAGGTAATGCAACTCCCGAAGGTGGAGGCGATGTTCCGCCAGGGCGATGCGTTGCTGGAGATTCACGGGCCGGAAGGGACGCCCCTCCAGGTCGCCCAGGATCCGCCGAAGGTGGGCCTCGTCCACCGCCGGGCCAGGCACGGGCCACACCTCGACCTGGGTGAGCAGGGGTTCCCGCAGGACCACCTTGAGGCGCCCGGATTCGATGTCGAAGGCGGACCCCCGGGCATCGACGAGGGGGTTGCCCGTCATGAGCAGGCGATAGACCAGCTGGGACATCAGGCTGCCGAAGACCTGCGGATTGAAGGGCACGCCGAGCTTGATCTGGTCGGCCAGAGCCTGCTGGGCCAAGGGGAGCCAGGCTTCCGGAGCCTCCACGGCCAGCTCGGTCACCGCTGGATAGGGCTTCATGTGGATGGTCAGGGTCCGATTCGCCTCCACGGTGGCCCAGGCTTCCTGGGCGAGGCCGTGGACGAGGATCTGCTGGAGCAGGATCTGGACGTCCAGCAGGTGGAATCCTCCTTGCACGCGCTGGAGGGTCGTGGCCAGCGTCCCCTCCAGGGATTCATCAATGGGCGTGGGGCTTTCGAAGACCAACCGGTCCGCCGCAAGGACCTCCTGCCCACCCGATTTCCCCCGCAGGAACGCCCCGAGGTCATCCAGGCGCGCGTCGAAGGCTTCGCGGCCATCAAGCACCAGCCTGGGCGCCAGGCTTCCGTACTCCAGGAAGGGGGCCTCGCGGATGTCGGGCCGGATGAGGAAGTCCGCCGCGGCGCGGCTCTCCCACTGGCGGCGTTCCACCACCAGGTCCAAGCTGCGGGAGGCCACGGAGAAAATGCTCGTGGCCGGGCGGCGCTCCAAGGGGCTGCTGATGTCCACGGCGATGATCACGTCGGGATGGAACGCCTCCTTCGCCGTGGAGACGGGCAGGTTCTCCACCAGGGCGCCGTCCACGTACTGCTGCCCTTCGATCACCACGGGTCGGAAGCCGCCGGGAACGGCCATGGAGGCGCGCACGGCCTCCACCAGGTCGCCCTTCCCGAACACCCGTCCCTGCCCGGTTTCCAGGTTCGTGGCCAGGACCCGGAGGGGACGCTGCAGCAGGTCGAAATCGCCCCCTGAGAAATAGGCGCCCCGGGCCAGGAGACTCTGCAGCGTGCGCTGCACCTCCAGGCCGCTCCGCAGGCCCTGGGCGAAGGTGGTCTGCCCGTTCTTCCGCTCGATGGACATGAAGGTGGACTCGCGGTCCTCCTGCTCGCCCAGGGTCTCGCCAGGGTTGCGGAGCAGGGGTTCCAGGAAGGCCCGGGTGAGGTCCAGGCGGCGGAAGAGGTCCTCGATCTCGCGGCCCGAGAACCCGCTGGCATAGAGGGCTCCCACCAGGGCCCCGGCACTGGTGCCGGTGATGCTGTCCAGGGGGAAGCCCACCTCCTCGAAGCGCTGCAGTACGCCAATGTGAGCCAGGCCCCGGGCACCGCCCCCGCTGAGGGCCAGACCGACCCGCGGCATGCCCGGAATCACCACCCTCGGCGCGAAGCGGAACACCATGTCTGGCGGCTGGACCTTGACCTCGATACGCCGCGGACCCGCAGATGAGTCCGGCGGCGTCACCAAGGGAACGACCTGACCCGCCAGCAGGACCGGCAGCCCCAACATCAGCAGGCTTCGGGCCGTGGCGAGCGGACTGGGGCTCATGCGAGGGCCGCCCGCTGTGCCTCCATGAGGGCGGCGCAGCCGGTCAGGCCCAGATCCACCAGGCCATCCGCCTCGCCCCGGCTGAAGGGCCTGCCTTCGCCCGTACCCTGCAGCTCCACCAGCATCAAGTCGCCACCGGCCCCCTCGCCCAGGGCGGGCCGGGCCGCCACCAGATTGCAGTCCACGGCGGCCCGGTGGTCCTCCTCGTATTCCAGGTCCAACACCAAGCCGCGGCGGCCTTCGCCGGACTCCACGATGCCCGCGCTCACCGCGGCCACCTGGCGGACCAGGGCCGCCTCCAGGCTCCTCGACTTCAGCGCGAGCGCCACGGCCACCCAAGCCCCGGTGATGGCGGCGCAACGGGTGCCCCCATCGGCGTTCAGCACATCGCAGTCCACCGTGAGGGTGCGCTCACCCAGGCCAGCCAGGTCGATGGCCTGGCGGAGGCTGCGGCCGATGAGCCGCTGGATCTCCACCGTGCGACCCTGCTGCTTGCCCCGGGAGGCTTCCCGGTCTGACCGCGTATTCGTGGCCGCAGGCAGCATGCCGTACTCGGCGGTGAGCCAGCCAGTGGTCCGACCTTTCATCCACGCGGGCACCTTGTCCTCCAGCGTGGCCGAGCACAGCACGTGGGTCCGGCCCAGCTTCACCAGGCAGGATCCGGCGGCATGGAGTTGGATGCCGGTTTCAAATTCCAGGCGTCGGAACTCGTCGCTACGGCGCATCAGCAACCCTTCCATTCAATCTTGTCGACGCGCCTTTGGTGACGCCCACCTTCAAAAGGTGTTTCCAGGAACAATTTCAGGTAATATTCCGCCTTGAGCGGATCCGTCAGCCGCTGGCCGAAAGCGATGGCGTTTGCGTCATTGTGCTGCCGTGCCAGTGCCGCGTGCTCAGGGGAGGTTACCAGCGCGCAGCGGATGCCAGCATGGCGGTTGGCCGCGATGCTGATGCCGATGCCGGATCCGCAGACCAGCACCAGACGCTCCCACCGGTCCAGGCCCTCCGCCGCCCGATGTGCGAAATCTGGATAGTCCACCGAGGCCGCCCCGTCCGTGCCGAAGTCCACCACCTCATGTCCCTGACCCAGCGCCCAGGCCTTGAGCCGTTCTTTCAGGTCGAACCCCGCATGATCGCTTGCAAACCCGAGTCTCATCACCCAGCCCCCTGGCTCTCAGCCTACATCGGCCGGCGCAGGCGCCGCTCGATGTCTATGACCCGCCTCCATCCGTCAGCGCAGGTGCTGGCAGATGTCCCTTGCCAGCCTAGCGCCACTCCATGCTGAACCCCTTCCTCCAGTACCGACCCCAGGATCGGGGCTTCCTGCTCTGCATGCCCGAAGCGGTGGAACCCGCCGAGTGGGCCCGGGCCCTCCGCACCCTGCCGGGCGAGCTGCAAGGACGGGAACGCCTGACCCCCGCCAAGGCTCAGATCTTCCTGCCGGACGCCTCCCTGGTGGAGATGCACGCCTTGCCCCTTCGCTGGCAGCGAGCCTACCCCTGGTTGTCCACCCTGGCCCTGCGGCCCGGCAACGCCGGCCCCACCCTCCGCTACTGGGCCACCGCCTTGCGCCTGCTCCAGTCGCTCGTGGTCCGCGGCGCCCTGCTGCCCCAGCTGGATACCAATGGCAACCCCTGGAAGGCCCGCTGGGGCGTGAGCCTCACCAGCCCCTCCGACCGCACGGCCCTGCGCCAGCTGGCGGAAGCCATGCCGCCCGCGGCCCTCGCCTTCCCCGAAAACGACACCTGGGCCTTCACCAAGACCGTGGCGCTGGGCGAGCTGGACGCCTTCGACATCGAGGATGATCTGGCCATGCCGCCCTCCGTGGACGCCGTGCTGGCCGCTTTCCTGGAAGATGGCGCCGACTTCGTCATGCGGTTCGTGGCCGGGGGCCTGCGGGCGGGGGACGATCCCCGCCTGGGCCTCGTCCACCGGCTGCGGGGCCACAAGCGCGACCGCCTGCCCTGGGACGAACGCCTCATGGTGGCCCTGTCCCACCAGCTGCCCGAGTTCCCCACCATCGGCATCACCGAGCGCACCCTGGGCGAGCAACTGGCCCAGTGGAGCGAGGGAGCCCATCCCCAGTGGGTGAGGCCCAGTCTGCGCCTCGAGGCGCCGCTCGTACCGACCCACAGCCAGGAGGTCCAGGAGGCCGACCGGCTGGCGGAGGAAGGCTGGATCCTCAAGGTGGGCCTGGAGACCGAGGCGGGGGTGGATATCAGCGTGGCCAAGCTTTGGGAGCCCAGCACGGAACCCGAGGTCCTCCAGGCCCGTCAGGTGCTCTTGCGGGGCCTGGCCCGCGCCATGCCCTTCTTCCCCGCGCTTGAACGGACCCTCTCGGGGCAGCGTCCTGAGGATCTGCTGCTCCGCCCCACCGAGGCCTGGGGCTTCCTGACCCGGGGCGCGGCCCAGTTGAAAGAGGCCGGCTTCCTCGTCCACATTCCCGAAGCCCTGGCGGACTTCGGCGGGGCCAAGCGCCTGCGTGCCAAGGTGCGCCTGGGCGCCCGCAGCGTGGAGGCGGCCGACATCCAGGTCCAGGCGGGTCTGGAGGGCAACGTCAGCGCCGACTGGTCCCTCATGCTGGGGGATGACGCCCTCAGCGTGGAAGACTTCGCCCAGATGGCGAGCCTGAAGCATCCCCTCGTGGCCTGGAAGGGCAAGTGGGTGGCCCTGGATCCGGAGACCCTCAAGCAGATCTCCACGGTCCTGCAGGCCAGCCGCGGCGCCGGTTTTGAAAGCATGACCAAGGGGGAGGCCCTGGCCGCCGCCCTCACCGGCACGGCGCGCATTCCCGGCGTGAGTGAGGCCATCGAAGTCGAGGTGGCCGGGGACTTCGGCGCCGCGCTCGAGGATCTGAAGATCCTCCCCGACAAGCCCATCACCCAGCCCGCCAGCTTCCACGGCCAGCTGCGCCCCTACCAGCTGCGGGGCCTGGCGTGGCTGGAGGGCCTGGCCCGCCTGGGCCTGGGCGGCATCCTGGCCGATGACATGGGTCTCGGCAAGACCATCCAGGTGCTGGCCTTGCTGCTGCATCGCCAGGAACAGAACCCCAAGCATGGCCCCGCCACGCTGCTGGTCTGCCCCACCTCCCTGCTGGGCAACTGGGAGCGCGAGCTGGCCAAGTTCGCGCCCAGCCTGCCGGTCTTCGTGCACCACGGCAACAACCGGGACCGTCTGCCCGCCACCTTCAAACCGCACACGCTGGTACTCACCACCTACGGCGTGGTCCGCCGAGAAGAGGACACCTTCTCGACCCACGCCTGGGGCATGGTGGTGGTGGACGAGGCCCAGGCCATCAAGAACGCCGGCTCCGCCCAGGCCAAGGCCGTGCGGAAGCTGCGGGGGAGCTTCCGCCTGGCCCTCACGGGCACCCCCATCGAGAACCGCCTCACCGAGCTGTGGGCCATCATGAGCGCCGGCCTGCCCGGCTACCTCGGCAGCGAGTCCCAGTTCAAGGAACACTTCGCCACACCCATCGAGAAGTACCGCGATCCCGACGTCGCCGGCGAGCTGCGCCAGCGCATCGGGCCCTTCATCCTGCGCCGCCTGAAGAGTGATAAATCCATCATCCAGGATCTGCCCGAGAAGCAGGAGATGAAGGTCTTCACCACGCTGAGCCGAGAACAGGCGGAGCTCTACCAGTACCGCGTGGCCAAGATGGACGAGGAGCTGGACACCGCCACGGGCATCGAGCGTCGGGGCCGCATCCTGGCCCTGCTCACGCACCTCAAGCAGATCTGCAACCACCCGAGCCAGTTCCTGAAGGCCCAGGGGCCTTACCGCGGCCGCAGCGGCAAGCTGGATCGCCTCACCGAAATGCTCGAGGAAGTGGTCGAGGCGGGTGAGCGCGCCCTGGTCTTCACCCAGTTCAAGGAGATGGGCGACCGGCTCCAGATCCATCTCCAGGATGCGCTGGGCTTTGAGCCGCCCTTCCTGCACGGCGGCACCACACGGGAAGGCCGCGACGAACTGGTGCGCAGCTTCCAGGAGGATCCGGACTCGTCGCCGGTGTTGCTGCTGAGTTTGAAGGCGGGCGGCGTGGGTCTCAACCTCACGGCCGCCACCCATGTCTTCCACTTCGACCGCTGGTGGAATCCGGCCGTGGAAGACCAGGCCACGGACCGCACCTACCGCATCGGCCAGACGAAGAACGTGCAGGTCCACAAGCTCGTCACCATCGGCACCTTGGAGGAGAAGATCGACGCCCTGCTGGAATCCAAGCGTGACCTCGCGGACCGCGTGGTGGGCAGCGGCGAAGGGTGGCTCACCGAACTCGATGACGATGCGCTCCGGCGCCTGGTGGCGCTGGATCCGGATGCTGAGCTGATGGATCCCGATGAAGGCAACGGAGAGGAACCCACGCCGAAACCCATCCGCCGGAAGGCCAAGGAGGTGGCGCCATGATGAGCCACACCGACCGCTTCGGCGCCACCTGGTGGGGCCGCCTCTGGATCAACGGCCTTGAAAAACTGGGCGACGACTACGAGAACCGCCTGCCCCGGGGCAAGAAGTACGCGGAGGATGGCCACGTCTCCCACTTCGGCGTGGTGCCTGGCGAGATCCAGGCCCGCGTCCACGGCCGCAAGACCTACAACGTGACTCTGGGCCTGCCGGCCCTCACGGCCGCCCAGTGGGAGAAGGCCCTGACCCGCATTGCCCAGGAGAGCCGCTTCGTGGCCTCGCTGCTGGCCGGCGAGATGCCTCAGGGCCTGGACGAGACCTTCCGTGAAGCCGGTGCCAGCCTCTATCCGCGCGTGCCCAAGGAGCTGCAGACCCACTGCGACTGTCCCGATTGGGCCAACCCCTGCAAGCACGTGGCCGCGGTCTGCTACGTCATGGCCGAGGCTCTGGACCGCGATCCCTGGCTGCTCTTCGATCTGCGGGGCAAGAGCCGCGACGAGGTGATGCAGGCCCTGCAGTCCGCCCTCGAAGCCGCCGCGGTTGCGGCCCCCAAGAAGCGCGGACGGCCCCCCAAGAAACAGCAAACGGTTGCGGACCTTCTCAAGCGTGAGCAACCCCAGCCTGAGCCCTGGCGCCACCTGCCGGAGGAGGCCTACGATGCGCTGCCCATGCCCCTCCCCGAGATCGCCATCCCCCGCGTGATCCCGCCGGATCCGTCCGTGTTCACCCAGCTGGGGCCCCTGCCCCACGCCCGCATCGAGACCAGCCTCTGCCTGGCGGCGCTCATGCACCGGACCGCCCAGTGGGTGCTGCAGCAGATCGAAGAAGGGCCGCGCCGCCTGGATGACGGTGAATCCGAAACCGAGTTCGAGCAGCCCGCCTCTCCCTTTGATACCCCGCTCCCACCCCCCGCCCGGCCCGGTCGCAACTGGCGCCACAAGAAGCGGCGCTGGGGAAAAAAGGGCGGACAATAACTCGTTCGAGGAGTTTCCTTATGCGCACCATCACCACCCCGAATGCCCCCGCCGCCATCGGCCCCTACAGCCAGGCCCAGATCTCTGGTGGCCACCTCTTCACGGCGGGCCAGATCCCCCTGGTCCCCGAGACCATGGAGATGGTCACGGGTCCCATCGAGGGACAGACCGAACAGGTCATGAAGAACCTCCATGCGGTTCTCCTGGCCGCCAATACCGGTTGGGACCGCGTGGTGAAGACCACGGTCTTCCTGACGGACATGGCCGACTTCGCGGCCTTCAACGCCGTCTACGAAAAGGCCCTCGGCGACGCCAAACCCGCCCGCAGCACGGTGCAGGTGGCGGCACTGCCCCGCGGCGCGAAAGTCGAGATCGAGCTCATCGCCGAAGTTTGATGTCCAGACCAGTTGCCACCTGAGCCGCTGAGCGCTCGGCTTCGCCTCGACGCACGCTGCTCTGGCCGCCCGCGATCGCACAGGGCCTCGCCCTGTGCTCCCACTCGCCTCCGGCTCGAGGAGCGGGGCCCCCGGTGGCGGCCCTGCCCCGCGGCGAGAAAGTCGAAATCGAGCTCATCGCCGAAGTCTTGGCTGATCCGGTTTCCACCACGGGAAAGGCGCGGGGATCCCGCGCCTTTCCCGTGGTTCACTCGACTTCAGTTGCTGCGCAAGCGCTTCCGGTACAGCTGGGCGATGTCGGCGGGCAGCGGGTAGAGGGAGGCCTGGGCGACGGCCGCCTGGCCCTGGCGGGAGAGAAGGTACTGCAGGAACTCCGTGATCGCCGGAGACAGGGGCTTGCCGGGGGCACGGTTCACGTAGAAGTAGTAGGTCCGGGCCAGAGGGTACTTGCCCGAGACCACGTTCTCCTGGGTTGGAGGCACCGGATCCTTGGCCTGCAGCGGCGTCACCGCCAGGGTCTTGTTGCGGGCCAGCCAGTTGGACAGGGTGGCGATGCCGATGCCGTTGGCATCCGTCATCACGGCTTCGGCGATGCTCGGCCAATCCACCTCGTCATGGACGGTGGTCTTGTACGTGCCCTTCAGGAGCACCAGATCGCGGATCCCGGACCGCGCGGCGGTACCCTCCGCGCGCATGTAGGGATGGATGGGGCGCTTGGTGTAATCTCCCCGGACGCCCAGGTCCCCCCAGGTGTCCACGGGCGCATTCTTCTTGTAGCCGGCGTTGTAGGTGGTGGAGAAGGCCGCATCCAGCTGATCCATCCCGATGTCCTTGATGGGGTTGCCGGCGTTCACGAAGACGATGAAGGCGTCGTAGCAGACCACCAGCTTGGTGGGGGTGTAGCCGAACTTCTTCTCGAAAGCCTGGTGCTCCTCCAAGGTGAGCTCCCGGGCCATGTGGATCATGGGGGCCGTGTTGTCGAGCAGGGCCTTCACGGCGGTGGTGGACAGACCTTGGGTGACCTTGAACTGGGCCTGGGGCTGGAAGGTCTTGAACCCGGCCTTCCACTCCTCCCAGACATCCGTCAGGGAGTCGGCGCCGACGCTTTCGATCACCGCATTGACATTCTGAGTCGGCGCGTAGGAGGGCAGATTGGGATCCAGCTTGGGTGTGTGCTGGGCAACCCCTTGGCTGAGCAGCAGGGTGCTGGCCGAAAGGGCAAGGAAGAGCGAACGCATGGAGACTCCTGGAGACAAGGAGGACGAGCCCCCGGCAAGGTTGGCCGGGTACTCGTCCCAAAGCAGAACTCCTCCAAGTCTAGTATCTCTTGATCAAATTACTATAAATTTTACCAATCAATTCGGCCGTCGTCGAACCCGACTGGGCTCGCTCAGCTGAGCCCCAGTCGGGCCTTCAGGGCCGGGGCGGCGCCTCGGCTGACCTCCAGCTCCGTCCCCCCGGCGAGGCGCACGAGCAGACGGCCCGAATCCCCTGCCCGTACCCCGAGCACGGCCTCTGGCCGGAGTAGCAGGTGGCGATGACCGCGAACCACCCGGGGGCCCAGGGCCAGTTCCGCCTCTGCCAGGGTCTTCCAGGTCGTGCGCAGCCGGTCGCCGGCAAAGGCCCACACGGCGCCATCCTCGAACAGGAAGTGCGTGGTCTTGGCGAGATCCACCAACACCAGGCCCTCGCCGGCCTTCACGGGGAACCGGAAAGGGCCTGTCAGGCGCGTGGCCGGGTCGTGACTGACCCCATTCCCCATAAGGGTGCGCAGGCGGAGGAGGGTGGCCGCCAGCCGCTCGGCCGTCACGGGTTTAAGCAGGTAGTCCGTGGCGGCCTGCTCAAAAGCCCGCACGGCATGCTCCGCATAGGCTGTCACGAAGACCACCGGAATCGGTCTCGGCAGGTCCGCGTTCACATCCAGCCCGGTGAGACCGGGCATCTGGATGTCCAGGAACAGCGCATCCACGCCTTCGCCGTGGGCCAGCCATGCCAGCACGGAGGGCCCGTCCTCCAATTCCGCCACCACCTCGCAGCCCGCCTCCCGGAGCAGCCGCGACAGCCGGCGCAGGTTGAACGGTTCGTCCTCGGCCACCAGCACGCGCAGTGGGTGCCCACTCATGCCTTCACCTCCAGGCTCAGCTCGGCCACAGTCCATTCGCCTTCCCGCTGGAGCCGCAGAGCGTCCGCCGGGGCCCCCAGCAGGCGCAGCCGTTCCCGAAGGTTCCGCAGGCCCAACCCCGGCCCTTCCTCCGCCGCGGGTGCCGGTCCCGTGTTGGCGACCCGCACCCAGAGGTGGTCGTCCCGGCGGGCCACCTTCACGTCCAGGGCCCCGCCGCCCAGGGCCATGGACACGCCGTGTTTCAGCGCATTCTCCACCAGGGGCTGGATCATGAGGGGCGGGACCTCCAGGGCATCCAGGGCCTCGGGCCAGTCCCAGGTTTCGCGCAGGCGGTGCCCCAGGCGGAGGCGTTCCAGAGCCAGGTGCCGCTCCACCAGGCGGCGCTCATCTCCCAGCGGAGCCCGGAGGCGCGAGCCGTGGCCCAGCAGGGTCCGCAGCAGTTCCGACAGGTTCACCAAGGCGGCCTCTGCCGCCGCCGGATCCTCGCGTACCAGTTCTGTCAGGCCGCTGATGGCGTTGAAGAGTACATGGGGGTTCATCTGGCCTTGGAGGGTGCGCGCCTGCGCCTCATCCGCCGCCCGTCGCGCCGCGGCCACCTGGAACTCGGCCCGCTCCCGGTCCGCCAGAACCCAGCCCAGCAGCAGCCCGAAGCAGAGGTGGGCCACGCCGAGGACCCAGAACCGGGGATGGACGGGCATGAGCCTTGGCTCCTCCCGGTGGGGCCCCATGCCACGCCGCGGCCCGCCCCGCTCCATCATGCCCATGCCCGCGCCGGGGCCAGCTCCGGGGCCCGGACCGCGGCCAAAGGGCTGCAGGCCACCGGCCGAACCCAGGAGCAGGAGGACGCCGAGGGTCAGGGCTGTCATCCAGGGAAGGGCCTGGACCGCCCCCCGCAACGACCCCGCCATGGGGCGGTCATCGCCAGTCCACTGCCAAGGCAGCGGCGCAAGGAGGAGGAAGAGGGCCACCCACAGCGACGGCGCGAGCAGTTCCAGAAGGCTGGGCTCCGGAAGCCCCATCAAGGCCCGGGTGCCATTCCACACCAACCCGAACAGCAGCGCGGCGCCCCAAGTCCGGGGGCGCCGCGTCCGCTGCCAGGTGGCCTGGAGGACCGCTGAAGCGCGCATGAGGCTCCAGAATAGCCCGGGACTACTTGGTCATCGGGCAATCGGGGTTCAGGCCGGGGCCACGGCCATGTCCCCTACGGGGCCCCATCATGCCGGCGCCGGGGCCGAAACCTGAACCCATGCCCCGCTTTTCGAACTGGGCCTTCTGCTCGACGGTGAGGAGGGGCAGGATCTCCTGCCGAACGGCCCGGTGCTCGAGCATCAGGTCGAACTGGGCGGCCGAGGCCTTCTCGTGGAGGGCCTGCAGGGTCTTGGCATCCGTGGCCGAGTTGGCCATGGCTTCGCGCAGGGCCTTGTGGGCTGCCGACGCAGTCTCGCCCTTGGCCTTGAGGGCGCCCTGGTGGCGTTCATGGATGGCCTTCACCTGGGCTTGCTGAGCCTCGGTGAGGTTCAGGGCCATGAGGCCGCGGCCCGCGCGGGAACCGGGGCCGAATCCGGGGCCGGGGCCCTGGGCCGAAAGGGAAGCGCCAAAGGCCAGCAGGGCCCCGGCGAGGACGGCAAAACGAAGAGGATGGGTGTTCATGGGAGCTCCTGGTGGCGGGGGCGGATCATCCGTCCACACCAGGAGATGCCCTCGGGCGGCCTTTGGTGGAGGCTTCCCTTCAGACTGCAGACCCAGGGGGTCGAATGGCAGATCCAGGGGGTCGAACGGAGCGGCTACTCCTCCTCCGTCTCCCCGATGTCCTCCTCGATGGCCGCCCAGCGGCGGTGGGCCTGGAAGGCGGGATCTTCGAGGCGGGTGAGGAAGTCCGTCATGCGGGGGCCCCAGGCCGATCCCGCCACGCAGCCCTCCGGCGCATGGGGCAGCAGTTCCGCCGGGGCCTCCTCCAGACAAAGTTGGGTGAGAATCAGGCTCTGCCGGTAGCTCTCCCCCACGGGGGTGAGATTGGCGGCCAGGGTCTCCAGGATCTCCACCACCGGCGCATCTTCAGGCAGGCCCTCCGCCTCCGCCTCGAGCAGCGCCACTGTTTTGAGGCGCGCTGCGAGGAGTTTGAGATGCAGGCGTTCCAGGTCCCGCCGGACGGCCCCCTTGGCCAGCGCGTGGGCCGCGTCCTCCAAATGGGGATGCAGCTTGCGGAACAACAGCGAGAGGGCGGTTTCCGCCGCGGACATGGGAACAGCTTCAGTCATGCTCCCAGCCTACTACTGCCTGGCCTTGGCGCCTCCCATTGGACGGACGGGCGCCCCTGGGTCAGCATGGAAGCCAGGAGTTCCCGTGGCCCCATCGGACCTGCTCGATCTGACGACCCTCCAGAATCTGGTGGAATTGGATGACGGCAGCTTTGGGCTGGTGCTCGAGATGATGGGCATCTTCCGGGAGGACACTCAGCGGCGCATCGAGGATATCCTCGCGGCCGCCACGCGCCAGGATGCCGAGGAATTCTCCCGGGCTTCGCACGCCCTCAAGGGTGGCGCCGGGGCCCTGGGTGCCAAGGCCCTGCGCGCCCTGGCCGCGGAGCTGGAGGCCCTGGGTCGCGGTGGCTCCGTGGAGGCTGGCGCGGACTTGCGGGACCGCCTCGAATCGCTCTTCCAGGCCAGCCTCGCGGCCCTGGAGGCCTTCGTGCGGGAAGGCGAGACCCAGCGGAGCTGATCCCCGATCAGGGCCCGCCGAAGGGCCTCACACCAACCGTGCCCTTGGGGGGCGGCTGATCACTGATCTGGACCCGGCCGGTGGCGTCGGTCCACTGATAGATGCGCGTGGAAGCCCGCTGCTCCCTGGTGGGCTCGGCCACCGTCTTCTCCTCGTCGACCTTGAAGCCGCCACGCCCCTTCTTCAGCAGGGCCATGCTGCCAGCCAGTTTCGGATCGGGCTGCACGGCCTTGCGGTGGTAGAGGTCCAGCACCTTCGGCACGTAGGCCCGCGTCTCGCGGAAGGGTGGAATCCCCTGGTAGCGGTTGACCGCGCCTTCCCCGGCGTTGTAGGCGGCCACCACCTTGTTCAAGTCGCCCTCGTAGTAGCCGTGGAGCCACTTCAGGTACTTCACGCCGCCGCTGATGTTCTGCCGCGGGTCGAAGGGATCCAGCACACCGAAGCGTTCCGCCGTGGAGGGCATGAGCTGCATGAGCCCCAGGGCTCCAGCCTTGGACCGGGCCCGGTAATTGAAGGCGCTTTCCGCCTGAATGATGGCCCGGGCCAGGTGGGTATCCACCCCCTCGGCCTGGGCGATCTCGTCCACCAGCGCGATGAGCTCAGGGCTCTTCAAGGCCCGGGCCATCTCCGCGGGGGTGACCGCGAGACGCACCTTGCCGACGCCCACGTGCTTGAGGATCAGCCCCTGCCCCTTCATGTAGCTGGGAGGCAGGTTGTTGATCACCAGGCGGCCCTGCCGGTCGTAGTAGGTGTAGAGGTAGGTGACCCCTGGTTTCCCCGGACCCCTGGAAGCCTTCGGCGCCCTGGCGGCCAACATCACGGTGGGTGCCAGGAAGACGAGGAAAAGGATCAGGGCGCGGCGAGCCATCGGGTCTCATGATACGCGCACGGAAATTTCCACGCTTCGCCTGGCCTGGGAGGACAAGCCTCTCGGGTTACATGTTTCTCCGGTACTGTCCGCCCACTTCGTAGAGCGCCTGGCTGATCTGACCGAGGCTGCAGACCTTGCCGGCATCCAGAAGGGCGCCGAAGAGGTTGCCACCCGAGCGGGCGATGTCCTTGAGCCGGGCCAAGGCCGCCGGGGCCTTGTCGGCGTTGCGGGCATGGAAGGCTTCGAGGTTCCGGATTTGCTGCTGCTTCTCCGCCTCGGTGCTGCGGATCAGCTCGGGCGTGCCGGGTTCGGCAGCCTGGGGGTTCAAGAAAGTGTTCACGCCCACGATGGGCAGCTCCCCGCTGTGCTTGAGGTGCTCGTAGTGCATGGACTCTTCCTGGATCTTGCCGCGCTGGTACATGGTCTCCATGGCGCCCAGCACGCCGCCGCGGTCGGTCAGGCGCCGGAACTCCGTCAGCACAGCCTCCTCCACCAGTTCCGTCATCTGCTCAATGAGGAAGGCGCCCTGGAGCGGGTTCTCGTTCTTTGCCTGGCCCAGCTCGCGGTTGATGATGAGCTGGATGGCGATGGCCCGGCGCACGCTCTCCTCGGTGGGCGTGGTGATGGCCTCATCGTAGGCGTTGGTGTGCAGGCTGTTGCAGTTGTCGTAGATGGCGTACAGCGCTTGCAGCGTGGTGCGGATGTCGTTGAAGTCGATCTCCTGCGCGTGCAGGGAGCGGCCCGAGGTCTGGATGTGGTACTTCAGCTTCTGGCTGCGGTCGTTGGCTCCGTACTTCTCCTTCATGGCCACGGACCAGATGCGGCGGGCCACGCGGCCGATGACGCTGTACTCGGGATCCAGGCCATTGCTGAAGAAGAAGGAGAGGTTCGGCGCGAAGTCGTCGATGTGCATGCCACGGGATAGGTAGTACTCGACGAAGGTGAACCCGTTGGCGAGCGTGAAGGCGAGCTGGGTGATGGGGTTCGCCCCCGCCTCGGCGATGTGATAGCCGCTGATGCTCACCGAGTAGAAATTGCGGACCTTCTCCTCGATGAAGGTCTGCTGGATGTCACCCATGACCTTGAGGCTGAACTCCGTGCTGAAGATGCAGGTGTTCTGGGCCTGATCCTCCTTCAGGATGTCGGCCTGCACCGTGCCTCGCACGGTCTGGAGCGCCTCGGTCCGCAGCTTGGCATAGACATCCGGCGGCAGCACCTCATCGGCGGTGGCACCCAGCAGCGCCAGACCCAGGCCGTCGTTGCCATCGGGCAGCGTTTCTCCATAACTCGGACGGGTCAGCCCCTTGGCCGCGTACGTCGCGTTGATCTTGGCCTGGGCAGCCTCCAATTGGCCGTGTTCCTTCAGCCAGAGTTCCGCCCGCTGATCGATGGCCGCGTTGAGAAAGAAAGCCAGCATGGTTGGCGCGGGACCGTTGATGGTCATGCTCACGCTGGTGGACGGGCAAAGCAAGTCGAAGCCCGAGTAGAGCTTCTTGGCGTCGTCCACGGTGCAGACGGAGACGCCGCTGTTGCCGATCTTCCCGTAAATGTCCGGGCGGACATGGGGATCCTCTCCGTACAGCGTCACACTGTCGAAGGCGGTGCTGAGCCGCACGGCGGGTTGGCCCTTGCTCACGTAGTGGAAGCGCTTGTTGGTGCGCTCCGGGGTGCCTTCGCCTGCGAACATGCGGGTGGGATCCTCGCCGACGCGCTTGTATTCGAAGACTCCGGCTGTGAAGGGGAAGCGGCCCGGCAGGTTTTCCAGCAGTTGCCAGCGGAGCAGCTCGCCCCAGCCTGCGTAGGGTGGCAGGGCCACCTTGGGGACCATGGAACCACTGAGGGACTGGGTGTAGTTGGCCGTGCGGATCTCCCTGCCTCGCACCACGTAGATGTTCTCGGGTTCCGTGTAGCTGCGCTTCAGCTCGGTCCAGTCGTGGATGAGCCGGCGGCTTTCGGCGTGCAATTCGCCCAGGTGCTCCTGGTAGCGCTGCCGGAGCAGGAGGATGGCGGCGCCCTGATCACCCTCAGCCGCCTCGGCGAGGTGGGCCGAGTCGTAGAAGGCCCCGGCCGAAGGCACCTTGTCGCCCAGGGTCAGGAGGCTCGTCCAGAGGGCGTGGGCCAGCTCGGCGGTCTCGGCCTGGCGGCGGGCCCAGGCTTTGTAGCCCTGCACGGTGTCGGCGATCTCGGCCAGGTAGCGCACCCGCTCGGGCGGGATGATGGCGGACCGGCGGGGGGTTCCGGCCTCGGCCTCCAGCTTCGGTGTCCAGTCCAGACCGGTCTTGGCGGCCAGGGCCTTCACCAGGTTCACGAACAGCCAGTTGGTGGCGGGATCATTGAACTGGCTGGCGCAGGTGGCGTAGACCGGCATGTCATCCGCGGCCTCATTGAAGCGCTTGTGGGCACGCTGGTACTGCTTGCGCACGTCCCGCAGGGCATCCTCCGCCCCGCGTTTGTCGGCCTTGTTGAGCACGACCATGTCCGCGAAATCCAGCATGTCGATCTTCTCGAGCTGGCTGGCGGCGCCGTATTCGGGCGTCATCACGTACATCGCCAAGTCGACCAGATCCGCGATCTCGCTGTCGCTCTGGCCGATGCCCGCGGTCTCCACGATCACCAGGTCGTAGCCTTCGGCCTTGGCGGCGGCGATGCTGGCCACCAGGGCCTCGCTCGTGGCGCGGTGGGCCGCGCCGCGGGTGGCGAGGCTGCGCATGAAGACGCGATCGCGCAGCTCGGGGTGGTAGAGCGAGTTCATGCGGATGCGGTCGCCCAGCAGGGCGCCGCCGGTCTTGCGCTTGGTGGGGTCCACGCTGAGCACGGCCACGCGCTTGTCCGCGAAGTCCACCAGGAAGCGCCGCAGCAGCTCGTCGATGAGGGACGACTTCCCTGCGCCGCCCGTGCCGGTGATGCCGAGAACGGGCACGGTGACAGGCTCCGGGGTGGTGGTGGGTTGTCCCGTCAGATCACCAAGCTCGATCTTCGTGATGCGACGGGCCAGGCGGTGGAACTCGGGGGTGGTGCGGGGATCCACGTCGCAACGACGGACCATGTCGTCAATCATGCCCTGGAGGCCCATGTGGCGGCCGTCCTCGGGGCTGTAGATGCGAGCCACGCCATAGGCTTCCAACTCGCGGATTTCTTCGGGCGAAATGACACCGCCACCGCCACCGAAGATCTGGATGTGCCCCGCGCCGCGTTCCTTGAGCAGGTCGACCATGTACTTGAAGAACTCGACGTGGCCGCCCTGATAGCTGGAGAGGGCGATGCCCTGGGCATCCTCCTGGATGGCGGTCTCCACGATGTCCTGCACCGAGCGGTTGTGGCCCAGGTGGATCACCTCGCAGCCGGTGGCCTGGATGATGCGGCGCATGATGTTGATGGCGGCGTCGTGGCCATCGAACAGGCTGGCGGCGGTGACGATGCGGACCTTGTGCTTCGGCACATAGCCCTCGGCCGCAGGGGCGGTTGGGTCGGGCGTGATGAGTGTGGCCATGGATCCCCCGGTCGGGCGAACCCTCAGTCTACCGGGGCCCCCGCTTCTTCCGAAATCACGGTTCACGCCAAGGTCAATTGTTCTCCAGCAGGCCGACGGGGAAGCGATCCTCCATCAGACCCTGCCGCTCCTTCAGGTGCTGCATGAGCGCCTTCCACTTGGGCAGGCCTCGCAGCGGCTCCAGCATGGGGCTGCGTTCGTACCAGGCGGTGCAGCCGAAGCCACGGGCAAAGGCCCGTCCTGCCATGTCCATGGCGCTGGCCCGATCGCCGATGAGGGCGTACGCCTCTGCCAGCCGGAGGGTGAATTCGCCATCGGGCTCGCGCATGCCGATGCGTTCCTGGTCGTACTCCCGCAATTTCTTCCAAGCTTCGTCCTTCCGGCCCTCCAGGATCAGGTCGTAGATCTGGCTCAGGCGGAGGATGTTCGGGTAGCCGTTGGCCATGGTCGCCGCGGCCTGGAACTCCCGCCGGGCGAGGGGCTGGTCTCCCCGTACCAGAGCCAGGTAGCCACGGTAGAAGGGCAGCACCCCGGACGTGCTACGCAGATGCCCAGGCTGTTCCTGGAGGCTGGCCTCGAAGCGCTGGATCTCGCCGGTATACAGGCAGGTGATATCCACCGCCTGAGGCTGGAGGCTGGCAAAGGCCAGTTCGTCCCGCAGGTCCATGGCCCGCCGCGCCAGGGGGAGCAGACCCGCACCCCGAGCCGCGTAAGCAATGCCTGTGAGCAGGGTCGGGTTGTGGGGCTGCCACCGCCGGGCCTCGATCAGGAGGTCCAGGGAATCGGCCTGATTGCCACCATCGGTCTTGAGCAGCGACAGGAGGAAGACACCCCTGGGGTGATGCGCCGCCAGGCCCAGCCCCCGCTGGATCATGGCCTCGGTATCCGCCTGTTCCTGCCGGAAGGCCGCCGGGCTGTTCAGCATGTGCCGGTAGCGCAGGTTGCCCAGGAGGATCCAGGAACTGGCGCAGGAGGGCTCCTGCGAGGTGCATCGTTCCGCCAGCGCCGTGGCCTCTTCCAGGTGCTCATTCCGAAGGCGCAAGGCGCTCGCCGCGATCAGATCCCAGAAACAGGCAGGTTGGCGGGGAACCAAGGGCGAGGCGTCGGGCATGCGGAGGTGCTTGGGGAACCCTTTCACAAAAGCCTCGAAGGCCTCCGCGGGCTTCAGCGCCTGCCCCTGGCACCGGATCCAGGCGGGAGGGGTTCCGTGGGTCAGGCGATCGCCCCAGACATAGCGGTAGGAGAGGACCAGCGCATCCCCTTGCCGGGAGGGTTCCAGCTGCAGCATCAGGCTCTGGTGGCGGGCACGGACCGCTTCCAGATTCTCCGGCACCTCGGTGACGCTGGTGACGGCCGCCTGACCGAAGAGCTCCAGATGGTCCTGCACCAGGGCCCCGATGGCCCGACAGGTGGCGGGGTCGAGCCCCATGGCCCCTTCCCTGGGCTGAGTGATCAGCAGCACGTGCAGCGGGCTGCGCAATCCCCGGACGGCCAGGAACCAGGCTAGGCCACCGCCGACTCCGAGAATGAGGAGAAACAACAGGCCCAGGAGCAGAGCCGGGCGGCGGGGGCGAGCGGTGGATTCGCGCATGGGTTCGTTTCAGATTACGGGCTTTCCATGGAGGGCCAAAGGGCGAAGGTTGCCGCCTGGCCGCTGGACCCCGGCACCTCCGCCGGCCCGGAACGCCCCGGGAAGCCGCATAATCGTCAAGGAGCCGCCATGATCCCCAGCCCCCGATGCTTCTCCCTGGGTCTCGCCATCCTCATGGCCCTGCCCCTTCTGGCCCAGGCACCAACCCAGACCCCACCGCCCCCCACTCATGCCCCCAGCGAGGAAGGCACCATCCAGCGGTTCCGGGCCCATGCGGCCCCCCGCGCCGTCGCGCAGCGCCCCCCCCTCAGCACCGAAGAGCGGAACACCATCCGGCGGTTCAAGGAGGCCAAACCCAGCGTGGTCTACGTCTCCGCGATCTTTCCCGTGCAGGACCTGCGGACCCTCGACATCACCAAGATCCCCACCGGCACCGGCACCGGCTTCGTGTGGGACGAGTGGGGTCATGTGGTCACCAACCACCACGTCATCACCGTGGAGGAACAGGGCAAGAGGATCGGCGACGTGAACGAAGTGGAAGTCACCCTCGCAGACGGCAAGACCTACAAGGGCCGGGTCATCGGCACCAGCTTCGCCTATGACATCTCCGTGTTGCAGGTCTTCGCGCCCCTCAACGCCATGCGCCCCATCCCCATCGGGCGCAGCTCCGACCTCCAGGTGGGCCAGGCGGTGACCGCCATCGGCAACCCCTTCGGTCTGGACCACACCCTCACGAAGGGCGTCATCTCCGCCCTGGGGCGGGAGATCGCCACGGGCTACAACACCCATATCCTGAACGTCATCCAAACGGACGCCGCGGTGAATCCGGGCAATTCCGGCGGCCCCCTGCTGGACAGCGGCGGGCGTCTGGTGGGCATGAATACCGCCATCGCCGCCGCCACAGGCGCCTCCGTGGGCATCGGCTTCGCCATCCCTGTGGATACCTTGAACCGCGTGGTGCCCCTGCTCATCGCCCGGGGCCGCCTGGAACCACCCAGCATGGGTTTTGTGACCATGGGCAGCTACGAAGCCCAGCAAGTCTTCGGCATCACCCGGGGCCTCGTCATACGGGAGGTGGATGCGGATTCTCCTGCCGGCCGGGCCGGGCTCAAACCCCTCGAGGTGGATGCCGAGGGCCGCGTCAAGGCCATGGGGGATATCCTTCTGGCCTACCAGGGGAGACAGATCGAGAGCGAAGGCCAGTTCATGGCGATGCTGGAGCTCGAGGCTCCGGCCGATGAGGTGGTCTTCGATGTCCTCCGCGAGGGCAGGGTCATCAAGGTGACATTGAACCTCAAGGCCGCGAAGAAAGCCGTGCCCACCAGCATCTGAAATCAGCTAGTGGTGGTGGTGTTCCTCTGCGGGCGGCGGGGGCGGCACGGCGCCCTTCGGGGGCCGTGCCCTGGGATCCAGATAACGCAGCGGCACCTTGAGGGGCTCCCCCAGGTTCGAGCAATGGACCAGCAGGAGGGCTTCCGCCGCGGTCCCCGTGCGCCGGATCCGCAGGACCTGCCGGGCGGATTCCGCCTCGGGCGCGTCCAGCACCTGGAACCCGCGTCCCTGGACCTCCGTCTTCAGGATGCGGAAGGGCTTTCCGTCCCGGGCACGGAGCTCCAGGGCCAGCAGGGTGTTCTTCGGCTCCGTGAACACTACCCGGGAAGGCTCGGGGATGACCGGGAACGCAATCCGCCAATCCAGGTACAGGGTGAAGAGGGGCTGCTTCGGTGCGTTGGTGGCCACCTTCAGCACCTCTAGCCCTGCGGTGACCCCCGGCTCCAGGTGCCTGGGCCGCAAGGTCACGCGCAGGTCCGACCCGCCCTCCCGGGGAACCAGCTCCATCTCGAGGTACGAGGGCGCCGCCGAGGCCAGCGCGAGCTTCAGGGGTTCGCCGCCTTCCCGCCGGAAGTGGAAGTCCAACTCCGGACTCTCGTGGGGCGCGACCTCGCCAAGGCTCTTGCGCTCGGCATCCACCGTCACCTCGGGCCGCACCAGCATGTCGTAGCGGAGGATGTAGTTGGGCTGGCCGGGATCATCGGTGCCCAGGCGCACGGCACCCTTGACGGGACCCACCAGCCCCGTGGGATCCACCTTCACCCTCACCAGGCGGACCTCACCGGGCTGCAGGGGCGCGGCCAGCTGCGCCGGGTCCAGGCTGAGTCCCAGCGACAGGTCGAGCACCCGCAGGTGGAAGGGCCGGTCGTGGATGCTCTTAATGCCGTAGGCCGCCTCCCGGATCTCACGCGGGCCCACGCTGCCCAGGTGGACGGGGAACGGCGTGGTGAGTTCGATGCGGGCCGGCGGCACCGGGTCCGGCTTGGCCGGAGCCGGGGCTGGTGGGGCCTGCATCAGGAGAAGGAGGGCGGGAACGAGCAGCATGTCGGATCCTGGAGGAGTCCTTCCAGTGTGCCGCGAGGGGGGCGCGCCACTGGGATGTTAATTGTTGTTAAGTGCAGCAAATTCACCTCGCGGTCACGCCCGGTCTGGGTGGAATGGGGAGAACCCTACTTTCCTGCGAGGTGATCATGCGCCTGTTCCGCGTTCTCCTGAGCCTGTCTCTGGCCCTGGCTCTGGGGGCCCAGACCCCGAAGAAGATCCTGTTCGACCACACCCGCCACGAGGAGGCCGGCACGTCGGCCGAGTGGGTCATCTGCTCGGCCAGCGAGCCCAATCCCAGCCCAGCCGCCCCTGCCTCCGAGGCCGACTGGAACGGTGGCATCAGCGCCTGGGCCTTCGATCTCTACAAGGCCGGCTACACCGTCCAGACCCTTCCCCCCACCGGTCGCGTCAGCTACCGGGACACCACCAACGCCCAGGATCTCGCCAACTACGCCGTCTACGTCATCCCCGAGCCCTATCTCAAGTTCACGGCCGCGGAAAAGCAGGCCATCCTCACCTTCGTCCAGAATGGCGGCGGCCTGTTCATGGTGTGCAACCACCCCGGCGCCATCCGCTACAGCGGCACCGGGGGCACGGATGCCTACACGGTGTTCAATGACCTGGTGGCTGTGAACGGCGGCAACCCCTTCGGCTTCACCTTCGTCCCGGGCCATGGCCCCGGCGATGCGCTGGCCAACACCACCAGCACCGCCTTCAGCACCAGCACCTCGCCGGCAGCCCAGGCCATCATCCACGGCGCCTATGGCGGCCTGGGCCTGATGGACTTCCATTCCTACTCGTACCTGAACTTCAACACGGCCCAGAACCCCAACGTGCAGGAGATCCTCCATACCCAGATCAGCGGCGACACGGGCTCCTTCATCGTGACCTGCACTGTGGGGGCCGGCCGGGTGGTGGCCATCAGCGACAGCTCCCCTTCCGATGACGGCACGACCACGACCGCTGGGAAATCCCTCCACGCCAGCTACGGCATCAATAGCAACCGGGCCTTCTACCTGAATGCCACCACCTACCTGGCGGGCACCACCTCCGCCCCGGTCCCCTCGGTGAGCATCGTCTCCCCGTCCTCCAACCCGACGATCCTCGCCGGCGGATCCGTCAGCTTCCAGGGCAGCGCCAGCATCTCCGACGGCAGCGCCCTCACCTACAACTGGTCCTTCGGCGACGGGTCCTCCGCCGCGGTGCTGGGCCCCGTCAACCACACCTACACCACGGCCGGCACCTATACGGCCACCTTCACCGCCACCAGCAATCAGGGCAAGTCCGCCTCGGCCACCCGCACCATCACCGTGAATGCAGCCTCCTATACCCTCACGGCCAGCGCCGGGACCGGCGGCACCATCAGCCCCGCGGGCACAGTCACCATAGCCAAAGGCGGCAGCCAGACCTTCACCATCACCCCCGCCACCGGCTACGTCATCAGCAGCCTCACCGTGGATGGCGTGAACCAGGGCGCCCTCGGCTCGTACACCTTCAGCAATGTCACGGCCAGCCACACCATCACCGCCGCCTTCGCCGCCAGCGCCGGCAGCAGCCTGAAGGAGACCTTCGACACCGGCACCAAGACCGCGTATGCCACGGGCACCGTCGCTCTCCCCACGGGCACATGGACCTTGAACGACGCCCTCCTCGGCAACACCTCCTCCGATCCCAAAGTGGGCACCCAGAGCGTCCGCACCCGCAACAGCGGCAAGGTGACGATGATGTTCAACTTCGCCACCGGCGCCAAGACCGTTTCGGTGAAGCACGCGAAATACGGGACCGATGGCAATTCCACCTGGGGCCTGTGGTACTCCACCAACAGCGGCTCTACCTGGACTCAGGCCGGAAGCACCGTGACCACCTCGTCCACCACCCTGGCCACGGCCTCCTTCACCGTGAACGTGGCGGGCGCCATCCGCTTCGAGCTCCGCAAGACGGACGGCAGCGCCAACCGCGTAAACTTCGACGATTTCCAGATCGCTGGCTACTGAGCGTCCTCGCTCCACCAACCCCGGGCCCCAGGCCCGGGGTTTTTCGTTATGCTTCGCCCATGAAGAGCCACCGGAAGGTCCTCACGCTCCACCTCCCCGGCCGGACCGGCTTCGTGAACATCACGGCCGAGGTGGCCGGCGCCGTCCGCGACAGCGGCATCCGGGAGGGGCTCTGCCTGGTCAACTCCATGCACATCACCTCCAGCGTCTTCATCAATGACGAGGAGTCCGGCCTTAAGCAGGACTACCTCCGCTGGCTGGAGAAGCTGGCCCCCTTCAACGCCGGGAGCGATCCGGCCGCCGGCGGCTACCTCCACAACCGGACCGGCGAGGATAACGGCGACGCCCATCACAAACGGCAGATCATGGGCCGTGAGGTGGTGGTGGCCATCACCGGGGGACAGTTGGACTTCGGCACCTGGGAGCAAATCTTCTATGGCGAGTTCGATGGCCGCCGGGACAAGCGCGTCCTTATTAAGATCATCGGGGAATGACATGATCACTCGCGACCTCGCTTCCCTGCCCAAGCGCGATGTCTACCGCATCCTGTCCAGCCTGGTGATCCCGCGCCCCATCGCCTGGATCACGACGGTGGATACGGCCGGGCGGGTGAACCTGGCCCCCTTCAGCAGCTTCATGGGCATCTTCGGGCCGCCCATGGTGGCCTTCACGGCGGGCCGCCGCCGAGACGGATCCCTCAAGGACACCCACGGCAACCTGAAGGCGAACGGCCAGGCCGTGGTCCACCTGGCGGATCTGCCGCTTCTGGCGCCCCTCCACGCCAGTGGGGCGGAGGTGGAACCGGACATCAGTGAGGTGGAGCGCCTGGGCCTGGCCACGGAGCCCTCTCAGCGCGTGGCGCCGCCCCGCCTGAAGGATGCGCCGGTGGCCCTGGAGTGCCGGCTGAACCGGGAGCTGGAGCTGGGTCCCGCCAGCACCCTCCTCCTGCTGGATGTGGTGGTGGCCCATGCCGCAGAACGCATCTGGAACGCCGACCAGGACTGCGCCGATGCCAGCCAATGGACGCCCATCGTCCGGCTGGCCTCAGTGGTGGGGCCCAACTACGGCGCCCTGGGCGAGACCTTCCGTTTGGGGCCGTCCGAGCTGCCCTGATCGGCTCCAGGCTCAATCTTCGTCCGGCTCCACGAACAGGTGCTGGATCTGGGGGAAGCGCTGGTGGAGATTCCGCTCCAGGGCGTTGATGACCGCCACCATGGCCATCCCACTGGGCTGGTCCCGGAATTTCACTTTCAGCGCCACCATCAGCCGGTCGCTGCCGACGATCACGGCCACCAGGTTCAGCACCTGGTCCACCGCCGGGTCCTCATCCACCGCGGCGCGGATGGCGGCCCGCAGGACCAGGGGCGGGGCCTCGTTCAACAACAGACTCGTCACCTCCGTGCCCACGAAGGCCGCCACGCCGATGAGCAGGAGGCCGATGGCCACGCTGCCGATGCCATCCCACACGGGATTTCCGGTGAGCAGGGTAAGCAGCACGGCGGCGAGGGCAAACACCAGACCCAGCAGGGCCGCGATGTCCTCGGCCACCACCACCACCAGCTCCGTGCTGCTGGACTGGCGCAAGTACCGCAGCAGCGACCGGCCGCGGCGTTCGGGCCCCGCGGCGCGGAGGGCGCCCCGCAGGGACCAGCCCTCCAGGGCCGTGGCGAAGAGGAGCAGGGCCACGGCCCAACCCAGGTGATGCGGCTGCTCGGGATGGTGGATCTTGTGGAGGCCCTCCACCAGCGAATAGAGGCCGCCCACGCTGAAGAGCAGCAGGGCCACGAGGAAACTCGCCACGAAGGCGGCCTGGCCGTGGCCTAGCGGGTGCTTGGGTCCCGCGGGCTTCGATCCCTGGCGCATGCCCAGGAAGAGCAGCACCTGGTTCGCGCAGTCCGCCGTGGAATGGATCGCCTCCGTCAGGAGGCTGGAGCTTCCCGTCAGGAGAAACACGCCGAACTTGGAGATGGCGATGCCGCCATTGGCGGCGAGCGCGAGGGCAACGGCGCGGGAGGATCCGGTGGACATGGCTCCAGGTTAGCGGCTTCCCTCCGCAGACCGGGCATGACCAGGTTGCTCAGGACACCTGGATGTCCAACTCCCTCAGCAGGTCACCCAGCAGGTAGAGGGAACCGGTCACGAGCCGTGGGGCTTCGGCGGGAGCCTTCAAGTGGGCCGCCGCCTCGCGCACGGTGAGCAGCGGGGCCTCGTTGCCCCAGGCTTCCCTAAGATCCGGCGCCTTCGCATAGCGGGGCGCATCCCCCTGGATGAAGGTGACGGACAGGGGGCGCATGCGTTTCAGTTCCCGGGCCACACCAGCCAGATCTTTGTCGCCCATGGCGCCGAAGTACAGATGCGGCCGCACCCCGCAGGCCAGAGCATGATCGGCCAGGGCGCGGGCGCCGTCGGGGTTGTGGGCGCCATCCATCCAGATGCCCTGGAGGCCCGGCGGGGCCCAGAGCCTGCCGGGCCAGCGGGTGGCCGCCACGCCATCCCAGAGGCGATCCTCCGGGATGGGGAACCCCAGCTCCCGCAGCTGGCGGATCGTTTCGAACGCCGTGGCCAGGTTGTCCAGCTGATGCAACCCCGCCAGACCCACCCGATGCCCATTCACACGGGAATGGTCCCAGCGGATGTCCGCGGGACCCAGGCGCGACGCCGGGCAGAGCACCGGCTCATTCGAGAGCAGCAGGCGAATCCATTCGGGATCGAGGGTGGGTCCCAGAATGAGGGGGCGGCCGTCTCGGGCTGTGCAGAGCTTCTCCCGCGCGATGGCCTCCCGGGTGTCCCCCAGGTACTGCTGGTGGTCCAGACCCACGCTGGTCAGCACCGTGAGGATGGGATCGGTGGCGTTGGTGGCGTCCCAGCGCCCTCCCAGGCCCACTTCCACCAGGGCCACTTCCACGCCGGTCATGCGGAAGGCTGATAGGGCGGCCGTGATCATCAGCTCGAAGTAGGTGGCGTTCACACCGGTCCGGGCTTCAGCGTCGAAAGCTTCTCCCAGTAGGAGTTCCAGGGCCCCCTCGCCGATGAACCCACCGTCCACCCAAACCCGCTCGGTGGGGTCCACCAGGTGGGGCGAGGTCGTCCATCCGACGACGAAACCCGCCGCCTTCAGCATGTGGGCGAGGAAAGCCCCAGTGCTGCCCTTGCCATTGGTGCCCGCGATGAGGATGACGGGAAAGCCCGCATCGGGGCGTCCCAGGCCTTCGAGCAGCGCGTGGATGTTCTCCAGGCCGCACTTGATCCCGAGGTGGCCGCGCGCCTGCAGGCGTGGAATGAAGACGGGTTCGATGTCGGGGCGCATCAGTCCCTGGGCGAGGGCATCATCCAGACCAGGCAAGCGGTGATGAAGTCCTTGAGGTGATCACGGGTGACAACCTTATCGACCATGCCGTGGGTCTGGAGGAACTCCGAGCGCTGGAAGCCCTCGGGCAGGCTCTGCTTGATGGTCTGCTCGATGACGCGGGGACCGGCGAAGCCGATGAGGGCCTTGGGCTCGGCGATGTTCAGGTCGCCCAGCATGGCGTAGCTGGCGCTCACGCCGCCCGTGGTGGGATCCGTCAAGAGGCTCAGGTACGGCAGTCCGGCCTTGTCCAGCTTGGCCAGGGCGGCGCTGACCTTGGCCATCTGCATGAGCGAGAGGGTGCCCTCCTGCATGCGGGCCCCGCCGCTGCAGCTCACAATGATGAAGGCGCACTGCTTCTCCAGCGCGCGCTCGGCGCCCAGGCGCAGCTTCTCGCCCACCACGCTGCCCATGCTGGCGGCCAGGAAGTCGAAGTTCATGATGGCCGTCACCACCGGCTGGCCGGACAAGGTGCCTTCCACCACGACCACCGCATCCTCAGTCTGGCCCGCCTGCTCCAGCTTCTTCAGCTGGTCCTTGTAGCTCTTGGTGGAGACGAAGCCAAGGGGGTCCCCGCTCCGCAGGTCACTGAAGAGGGTCGTCCAGCCCTCGTCCATCAGGTTCTCGAGCCGCTCATCCACACCGATGCGGAAGTGGTAGCCGCACTTGGGACAGACGTTGTGCGTGTTGACCAGTTCCTTGCGGTAGATCAGTTCCTTGCAGGCCTCGCACTTGATCCAGAGCCCCTCAGGCACCCGGACGGTCTTTTCTTCGACAGCAGTCTTCTGTTGACGCTTCTTCACGAACCAGGACATGACGACTCCTACCGGCCCTTGGCCGGACCGTGCTTGAGGGCCTCGAAGAGCCGGTCCAGCTCCGCTTCGCTGCCATAGTGCATCACCAGGGCACCCGCCTTGCCCTTGGCCTTGATCTCGATGCGGGTACCCCAGGACTGGGTCAATTCTTCCGCGGCCGCCTTGATGAACAACTCCTGGGGATGCTTCTTCCGCCCCCCCTTGGCCTTGGCCTGCTTCTGGAGTTGCTGGATCCGGGCTTCCAGGGCGCGCACGCTGAGCTGCTGCGCCACCACTTCGTGGGCGAGCTGCTCCTGCAACCGGGGATCGGGAACCCCCAGCAGGACTTTGGCGTGCCCGGTGCTGAGGCGACCATGGGCGACGTCGGCTTTCAGCTCGGCGGAAAGGCGCAACAGCCGCAAGGTGTTGGCCACCTGGGGGCGAGACTTGCCCACCCGATCCGCCACCTGTTCCTGCGTGAGGCGCAGATGCTCGCCCAGCTGCCAGTAGGCCGTGGCCTCCTCGATGGGATTGAGCTCCTGCCGCTGGATGTTCTCCACCAGGGCGAACTCCAACAGGCGATCGTCCGGCACTTCTTTGATGACCACCGGGACCATCGCGATCCCGGCGAGCCGTGCGGCCCGCCAGCGGCGCTCGCCGGCGATGATCTCGAACTGCTGACCCACCTTGCGCACGACGATGGGCTGGACCATGCCGTGCTGCTTCAGGCTCTCGGCGAGTTCGGCCAAGGCCGTCTCGTCGAAGTGCGTGCGGGGCTGCGCCCGGTTCGGGACAAGGCTGCCCAGCGGCAGCTCCCGCTGGTTGGCATCCTCAGGCGCCATCTGGCTCATGAGCGAAGTGAGTCCCCGGCCCAGGGCCGGACGCTTCAGCTGGGTCATCAGGCTTCCCTCCTCGCGGGGATCTCCAGACCCAGCCATTCCTTCGCGAGGCTGAGGTAGGCCTGGGCGCCCTTGGAGCGTAGGTCATAGAAGGCGACGGGTTTGCCGTGACTGGGTGCCTCGGCGAGCCGGATGTTGCGGGGGATCATGGTCTGAAAGACTTTGCCCGGAAAGGCGTGGCGCACCTCGTTCGCCACCGCAGCACCGAGGTTGGTTCGCTCTTCCGCCATGGTCAGCAGGATGCCGCCCAGCTGGAGGCGCGGGTTCGGGCCGGCCTGGATGCGGCGCAGGGTCTCGGTCAACTCCGCCAGGCCATCCAGGGCGAAGAACTCGCAGGGCATGGGAACGATCACCTCGTCCGCGGCAGTGAGGGCGTTCAACGTGATCATGCCGAGGCTGGGGGGCGGGTCGATGAGGATGTAATCGAAGCGGTCCATGAGTGGCGCCAGGCCCTGCTTCAGCACCTGGAGCTGGGGCAGTTCGAAGAGCTCGAACTCCAGCTGGGCGAGATCCTTGCCTGCGGGGATCACCTGCATCATGGGGACTTCGGTGCTCAACACCAGGGCTTCGGCGGGGGCGCCCTTCATCAGCGCGTAGGCTCCGGCCCGGTGGTCCGGCTTGGGGAAGCCCAGGCCCGTGGTGCTGTGGCCCTGGGGATCGAAGTCCACCAGCAGCACCATTTTCTCCATCATCGCGAGGGACGCGGCGAGATTGATGGCCGTGGTGGTCTTGCCCACCCCACCCTTCTGGTTCGCCAGAGCCACCACCCGGGCGCGCATCAGGCGGCCCTCATCATTGCGCAGGCGCTCGTCAAACCACGCATCTCGGCATCCCCTTGGGTGTGGAACACGCCAGTCTAGCAGGTCAGGTTCCACGGCAAAGTGCCCGTGTGATCAGGGCCGCAGCGAAGGGTCCGGCTGCACGTGACCCAGCCTCCGCACCGAGCCGGAAAGCCACAAGTCGCGCCAACCGCCACCGCCTTCTGGGGTGAGGGTCACGGAAACGTCCTCGCCCCCCGCGGTATGCAGACGCCAGCGAGTGGGTCCCTCCATGTGGGCCAACCAGGCGGCGGCGACGGCGCAACCGGTCCCGCAGCAGAGAGTCTCCCCTTCGACGCCACGCTCCCAGGAACGGATGCTCGCCTCGCCCGGTGCGATCACTTCGACCACACTCACGTTCGTGCCGCCAGGGAGCGCGGCGTGGTGGCGGAGCGGCGGCGCGAAGACCGGAAGATCGATCGAGGTCACCGACGGCACGCGCAACACCAGCTGCGGATTCCCGATCCACCCGAACCCTGCCGGATGCGCGGTCGGCATGGGCACGGGACGAAGTCCGAAGCCCTCGCCCTCCGGCATGCGGATGCCGACGCCACCTTTCGCATCGCGTCGGAGGAGGACGGCTTCGCCGCTGGAGATCACCTCGACCAAGTCGCCTTCCGGGGCCCCGGGGACAGCTAGGGCAGCCCTACTACCGTTGGAACAAAAGGACTTGGCACCATCTGTATCCCAGTGCTCCAGGATCCATGGACCCATTCCAGGCCTTTGCATCAAAAAAAGGCCATCTAAACCAAACCCTCGCCCCCTGGGACAGAGGATCCTGGCCCAATCCGAGCCTGGACAATCTTTAGCCTCCTCCCCCCAGAGGTAGCCGAACACGTTGCCAGCGGCAGAGGCGAGGAAGAGATCCAACCTATTTCTCGCGATTCCCGAAGGTGTACACGGTCTCGCCGGGACGCGCATAGCCTTGGCGCCGCGCCAGGGCCTCCATCAGCTCCGGGTCCTTGGCGGCGAGGCGCTGGACCTCCTCCAGCAGTTCGCGGTTCCGCCGGTTCAGCTCGACCAGGCGGGCGCGGGTCGCGACCAGCTCCCCTTCGCGCTTCCGCAGTTCAGGCAGCCCCCCTTGAGAGAAGAGCAGGGCCATGAGGGACAGGAACCCGGAGGCTCCAAGCACGCCCCACACGGTGGAGGACTTCAGGAGCCAGTTGGCATTCATGCCGGGGTCCTCCTAACTGAGGCGGGACCCGAAGGCCTCACGACCCGCGTAGCGGGCGGCGGCCCCCAGTTCCCACTCGATCTGGAGCAGGCGGTTGTATTTGGCGATCCGGTCCGTGCGGCAGGGAGCGCCGGTCTTGATCTGCCCCGCGCCCGTGGCCACGGCCAGATCCGCGATGAAGCTGTCCTCGGTCTCGCCGCTGCGGTGGCTGATGACGGCCCGGTAGCCCGCCTTGTGGGCCATGTCCACGGCCCGGAGGGTCTCGGTGACGGTGCCGATCTGGTTCAGCTTGATCAGGATGGCGTTGGCCACGCCCTCCTGGATGGCCTTGGCCAGGAGGATGGGGTTGGTGACGAAGATGTCATCCCCCACCAGCTGGGTCTTGGCCCCCATAGCCTCGGTCTGGGCCTTCCAGCCTTTCCAGTCGCCCTCGGCGAAGCCGTCCTCGATGGAGATGATCGGGTGCCGGGAGACCAGACCCTGGTAGTACTCCACCAGCTGGGTGGGGGTCTTCTGGACGCCATCCAGGGTGTAGGTCTTGCCGTTAAGGAATTCACTGGCAGCGCAGTCCAACGCCAGGAAGACATCCTTCCCCAGCTTATAGCCCGCCTTCTTGACGGCTTCCCCGATCAATTCGAGGGCCTCCTCGTTGGAGGCCAGGTTCGGTGCGAACCCGCCTTCATCCCCCACGCCTGTGGACAGCTTGCGGGCCTTCAGGACCCCCTTCAGGGCGTGGTAGACCTCGGCGCCCCAACGGAGGCCCTCCCGGAAGCTGGGAGCGCCCACGGGCAGCACCATGAACTCCTGGATGTCCACGTTGTTGTCTGCGTGGGCACCGCCGTTGAGGATATTCATCATCGGCACGGGGAGCAGCCGGGCCGAGGCACCCCCGAGGTACCGGTACAGCGGCAGGCGGGACGCCTTCGCCGCGGCGTCCGCGATGGCCATGGAGACGCCCAGGATGGCGTTCGCGCCCAGACGGCCCTTGTTCTCGGTCCCGTCCAGGTCGCACATCAGCTCGTCGAGCTCGGCCTGCTGGAAGGGATCCATCCCCTGGAGGGCCTGGGCCAGCTCCACATTGACCGCATCCACGGCGCCCAGGACTCCCTTGCCGAGGTAGCGCTTCTTGTCGCCGTCCCGCCGCTCGAGGGCTTCCCGGCTGCCGGTCGAGGCGCCGGAGGGAACGAGAGCCTGGCCCATCGTCCCATCGGAAAGCTCGACCCGGGCAAGAACCGTGGGGTTCCCCCGGCTGTCGAGGACTTCAAGGGCAGAGACGCGTTCGATGGTCATCATGGCGGCACCCGGCTCAGAGAGGCGCGCTAGCGCGCCTCTCTGATGTTAGCCCGGTTGCGCAGAAGGATTCCGTGGAATCCGTCTACTTCTTCGTGGCCTTCTTCACGGCCTTCTTGACGACCTTCTTGGCGGCCGGCTTCTTGGCGGCAGCCTTCTTCGGCGCGGCCTTCTTCACGACCTTCTTGGCGGCCGGCTTCTTGGCGGCAACCTTCTTCGGCGCGGCCTTCTTCACGGCCTTCTTGACGGCCGGCTTCTTGGCAACGGCCTTCTTCTTCGGCGCGGCCTTCTTGGCAGCGGCCTTCTTCGGCGCGGCCTTCTTCACGGCCTTCTTGACGACCTTCTTGGCGGCAGCCTTCTTCGGCGCGGCCTTCTTCACGGCCTTCTTGACGGCCTTCTTAACGGCCGGCTTCTTGGCAGCGGCCTTCTTCGGCGCAGCCTTCTTGGCGGCCGGCTTCTTGGCGGCAGCCTTCTTCTTCGGCGCAGCCTTCTTCGCAGCCGGCTTCTTGGCGGCGGGCTTCGCGGCCGCGGGGGCGGCAGGGGTGGCGACCATGTTGGTCAGTTCGGCCATGGGTGGCTCCTTTACGCCCTTTTGGGCGAGGTTGGAAGGGGTCGTGCGGGAAGATGGCTTCCCAGTGGCATCTTTTATGCCAATTTGGATCGCGTCTTTCCGCTGGGTGGATATGCGTTCCTTGGCTGCGGCAGCAGCCGCGGGGGGATGCGCCGCATCGGCGGCAGAGCCGGTCTTGCCCTTGGGCTTCGCGGCTTTTTTCGGGGGCTCAACGCCTGCCAGGATCTGCGCCAGGCGCTTGCCGGGATAGTAGTCATCGAGAAGGGCGTCACCAATCAGGAGTCCGTGGATTCCCAATGCCTCCATCTCCTTGATTTGATCAAGGTTATGGATACCGCCTTCGACCAGTTTGAGACAGCTTTTGGGGATCTTCTTGACCAGCGACACGGCCATGTCCCAGGAGGCTTCCCAGGTGTCGAGGTTGCGGCCCACGGCGCAGATGATGTCGGCGCCAGCCTCCAACGCCCGCTGGAGTTCAGCCTCGGAGGTCACTTCGACCACCACATCGAGCCCCTTGCTGGTGGCGAACTTGAGCAGCGTCTCCAGCCGGTCCTGGCTAAGCAGGGCAGGCATGAGGTAGATGGCGTCGGCGCCGAGGATCTTGCTTTCCTCGACCTGGTATTCCTCGAAGATGAAATCCCGGCGGATCAAGGGGAGCTTCACCTGGCTGCGAACCTCGGACAGGTGCTTGTCCTCGCCGTGGTAAAGGAACTTGTCCGTGGCGATGGACAGGGCTCGGGCCCCGTTTTCGGCCAGACTCTTGGCGTGGGTGGAGGCCTTGTAGGACTCACGGACCTGACCCCGGCCCGGATCCCCCCCGGCCACTTCACCCAAAATAGTGATTCCAGGCTGGCTGAGCTCTTCCTTCAAGGAGTGGTGACCCTTGTAGGCATCTTTCACCGCCACAGGGCCCCTCTGCTTCTTGATTTCCACGTCGAGGGCCTTGAAGATGGCGACTTTCTTTAGCATTTCCCACGCTCCAAATCTCAGATACCTCGCTGCTGGCCCTATGGGGAAGATGATCGGTCGTTTTTCCTCTGATTCAACATCAAACCAGTGATTTGGATGAGGTCAACAGAGAAATCTTAAAAATCTTCATTTTTTTTGACGCTACCGCCTCGTCTTCCCCCCATTCGTTTCCGACGCCGCGACCATCGCCAAGGGCGAAATCCGATCCCGTGAAAGCCTCTGCAATCCGGAATTGCCGGGCTGCGCGTCAAGGTCAAGATCGTCGCGAAACCCCGCCATCACTCGATCCGCATCTCTCCGCAAGCCAACCGCGCGGACCCACTGCGTCTGGATCACGAGCGCGGAATCGCTTCCGTGGAGCCAAGACCGAGCGGGGTGTTCGTGTCCACCATCAAGGGTTCCGCCTGCTACCCTTTCCTTCGCGCTTCCCGCTCCGGGGCTCAGTGCATGCGGCCTTCAGGGTCCCGCCGGAAGCGACGAGAGGTCCCCATGACGATCCAAGTGCTCGACCACCCCCTGGTGCATCACAAGCTCTCCCTCATCCGCGACCGGAAGACGTCCGGAAGCCTCTTCCGCTCCCTCATCGAGGAGGTCGGCTTGATCCTCGCGACGGAATCGACGCGGAATCTCCCTGTGGAGTCCGTGGTCGTGGAGACGCCGCTGGAACGCACAAGCACGCTTCGCTTGAGGGTACTGGATCCCGTGCTGGTGCCGGTGCTGAGGGCGGGACTCGGCCTCCTCCCCTCCTTCCTCAAGCTGCTGCCGACCGCGAAGGTGGGTCATCTCGGGCTCTACCGCGATCACGATTCCCTCGTGCCCGTTCCCTACTACCGCAACTTCCCACCCATGCTCGAGGCCCGGCCCGTTTTCGTTCTGGACCCCATGCTCGCCACGGGAGGCAGCGCCTCTGAGGCCGTGCGCCAGCTCAAGAGCGCGGGTGCGGTGAACCTCACCCTCGTCGCCTTGCTCGCGGCTCCCGAAGGTCTGGAGCGTCTCCAGGCAGACCACCCGGACTTGGCCATTGTCGTGGGCGCCGTGGACCGCCAGCTCAACGAAAAGGGCTACATCCTCCCCGGCCTCGGCGACGCCGGTGACCGGCTCTTCGGAACAGCCTAGGCGGTGGCGGGGGCTCGTACGCGATCAGCCTTTTTCGCGGCCGAGCATGGCGCGCAGGCGGCCCATGATCCCACTCTCGCCCCGCGCCATTTCGGAACCGGCCTCGCCGCCATAGTCGGATGGCACCGCTACCGAAGGATCCAGTTCCAGCGCGCGGCGGAAGCAGCCCTGGGCGTTGGCGTGGAAGCCTTTGCGGTGGTAGAGCTCGCCCATCAGGGCCCAGGGTTCGGCGGCCTGGGGCCGGATGCGCGAGGCCACCTGTAGCGCCTCGACGGCACGAGTGGACCAGGCGGGATTCCCCAGCCGCAGCCGGCCTAGCAGCAACCACGCCTCGTAGGCTGCCGGGGAATCGCCGTCCAGCTTGATGGCCTGCTCGAGGGCGCGGATGGCCTCGCTGGTGCGGTTCTGCATCACGTAGGACTTGGCCTTCACCAATAGATGATGGGCCCGTTCCGGGGCTGACAGTGATTCTTCATCGGCCGTGGACTGGAGCAGGGGGAGGACCGAAGGTGTCGGTTCGGAAAAGGCCCGCTCTATGGCCTCTAGGGGTGGGGGCGGCAAGGAACGCGGCGTGTGGGCCCTGGGAGGAGGACCGTAATCCTCCTCGATCAACAGGATCGGCTCTGGATCCGCTTCGAGTTCGAGCACCGGACTGGCCTCGAATACGGGTTCGGGGGTCTCGCTGGATGCGGGGGAGGGCGCGGCGGATTCCTTGGGCAACAGCGGGAGTTCGCCTCGAACCAGACTCAACCCACCCAGGGCCCACAGCGTCGCCACCAGTCGGGCGGAGTCCGCAGGCGACATGCCGGAGAGCGAGCCGATGGTCTCGTAGCCGAGGGGTTCGGAGCCCAGCAACGACAGCGCGTAGGCCAGCGTGGGGGTGAGCGGCAGGTCGCTGAGGGAATTCAGCAGATCCGGTCCGGCTCCCCACCGCCAATCCAGTTCGCTGCGGAACATTTCCACCAACTCATTGTCGATCTTGGCGTTCTGGAAGGTGTCCCACACGAGCCGGCGATGGTCCAGCCAGAACTGCAGATCCCCGCTGAGGTTGTCTTCCAGCACGCCGGGAATCCAGGTCATCTTCAGGATCGTGTGTTCCATGGCGTGCAGCAGCACCGAGCCCAGCAACTCATGCAGGCGCTTGTCCCGTTCGGCCACGGTCATGAGCCCGCTTTGCACCACGCGGTCTCCCATGCGGGAGCCTTCGCCATCGGCCAGCAAACCCTTCAGGGACGCCATGTCCAGCACGCCGCGCCGGATGAGGAAGTTCCCGAACTGCTCCCCGACGGCATCACTCCGCAGGTAGACGAGATCGCCTCCGCGCCAGTAGAGCCTGCGGGTGCCATCGTTCTGTTCCAGCACGAGTTCGCCTTCGGCCTGCTGCTGATGCAACGATCCCATGAGGGCTGGCAGGAAGTGGCGAAGGCGGACTTCGGGCACCGGTGGCTCCGGAGTGTGAATTCTAGTTTGCATGTTCCTCGCCAGGGCGCCAGTCCAAACGAGCCTCCTGAATGCCGCATTATCCCAAGTCCCTTGGCCCGGAAGAGGACAGGACCTATGCTGTCCCTCCATCCTCATCGCATCCAGGGGACCTTCCCATGTTCGAGAAGCTCGGGAAATTCGAGATCAAGCGTGTCCTCGGGAATGGCGCTATGGGTGAAGTCTACCTCGGTGTCGATCCCTCCATCGGCCGGGAGGTGGCCATCAAGACCATCCTCCCGGCGGCGGCTCAGGGTGGCGAGGCCAAAGAACGGTTCGCCCGGGAGGCGCGGGCCGCTGGCGTGCTGAACCACCCGAACCTCGTCACCATCTATGAATTCGGCGAGGACCAGGGCGTGCTCTACATCGCCATGGAGTTCGTGAAGGGCCACGACCTGGACGAGCTGCTCCAGGATCAGTCGCTCAGCCGTTCAGAGACCCTTGAAGTCCTGGCCCAGGTCTGCGACGGCCTCGGCTTCGCCCACCGCCAGCAGATCGTCCACCGCGACATCAAGCCCACCAACGTCCGTGTCCAGCGCGACGGGCGGCGCCTGCACGCCAAGGTCATGGACTTCGGGGTGGCCAAGATCAGCAACTCGGACATGACCGCCACGGGCATGGTCATGGGCACGGTGAGCTACATGGCGCCGGAATACATCCGCACCGGCAAGCCTGACCCTCGCAGTGACCTCTTCGCCGTAGGCGTGATGCTGTACGAGAGCCTGAGCGGCCGGAAACCCTTCTCCGGTGATACCACGCCCACGGTGCTCTACAAGATCGTGAACGAGCCCCCGGATCCCATCGAGACCGAGAAACTCCAGGGGATCAGCCCCGCCATCCGCACCGTGCTGGACCGTGCTCTGGCGAAGAATCCTGACGAACGCTTCCAGACCGCGGAGGACCTCGCCAAGGCTCTGCGCGCCGCGAAGGATCCCTCATGGACCGGAGAGTTGGAGGAGGCGACATCGCGGCTTCAGGCCGCCGCGCCCACGGCCCCCGCCCCGGCCCTGCCAGCCGCTTCCGCCCCCACCATTCAGGCCCCGGCAGTCCTGGTTCCCCCGGTGGCCACCACCCCTCCGACCCGGCCCGCCAGCGGGAAGCGGGGCGTTTGGATCGGACTCGCGGCCCTGGTCCTCGCAGCAGCTGGAGGCACGGGCTGGTGGGCTCTCCACCGGAATGGCGCTCCGACCGCGGACGTCACGCCCGCCCTCCCAAGCCAGGTTGATACGAAGACCGATACCTCCCACCCCGCGCCGGAGGGCGCTGCCCCGGCCAACCTGGGCGCTGCGAACCACGGGGACGTGAAGGCGAAGCCTGAGGCCCTGCGAACGGCCCAGGTGGCGGAAACAGTGACAGCGGAAAGCCGCCCCCAGGAATCCCGGCCGGCAGGCCCCAAGGTCGCTGAACCGCGCGCCATCGACCAGCCCGAACTCTATCAACCCGAGAAGCTCGACAAGCTGCAGACCCACGAGCGGCTGAACCTGGGCAATGTGTCCCTGAGTGAAGCCATCCAGCTGGCGGACAGCCAGCCCGATAAGGCCATCCACGGGTTCCGGCAGGCCATCAAGGCCGATCCCTATAATGTGAACGCGCACGCGTGGTTGGCCGTCGTGCTCCATGATCAGGGCCGCTCCGGTGAGTTCGTCCAGGAACTCCGGGAGGCTCGCCGCCAGGGCATCCTGGGGCAGATGGCCACGCGGAACATCCGGTTCCGATCGGTCCTCAATCAGGCCCGGTTCAACCGGAAGCTCCCCCCGGATCTGGCGGATTGACCATGGCGAAGCGCTCCGATGGACTGGCGGACCTGGAGGTCGGGCTGGGTTACCAGTTCTCAGACCGGACCCTGCTCCAGGAGGCGCTCACGCACACCTCGGCTGGCAAGGTGCGAGATAACCAGCGGCTGGAATTCCTCGGGGATGCGCTGCTGAACTTCTCGGTGGCGCTGCTGCTTCACCGGGAGCGGCCGGATTGGCAGGAAGGGCCCATGAGCAAGTTCCGAGGCGTTCTGGTCCGCACGGATTCGCTGTATCAGTGGGCCCTGGATCTCGGCCTCGATCAGACTCTGCGCGCCATCCATCCGCGCAAGGCCCCGCCCATGGGGCCCAAGCCCCTGGCCGATGCCCTGGAAGCCCTGCTGGCGGCGGTCTACCTGGACGCCCAGGCCTCGGGCCGGGACGGGAACGCCGCCGCCATGGCCCTGGTGGAAGCCCGCTTCCTGGAACCCATCCGCCAGGCCGATCCGGAGGCTTGGTCTCGGCTGGACCCCAAGACCACCCTTCAGGAAACGGCCGCCCGGCTAGGATTGCCGGCCCCTTCCTATGACCAGGTCGCTCAGTCCGGTCCCGGCCACGCTCCCCTCTTTACCGTGCGGGCGGTCGTGGGCCACCTCAGCGTGGAGGCCAGGGGTTCCTCCCGCAAGCGGGCGGAGAGTGATGCCGCCCGGCAGCTCCTCGACCTGCTCACGGAATCCTCACAGGCCTGACCCTTGCGTTACACTCCCATCTACCGGTCTACCGGGGTGTCCGCTTGAAGATCTACCCAACCTTGAATCTCCAGCATGGCCGTGTCATCCCGACGACGGGACAGGGCGGTCCCTCTGCGGAAGCACCGCTGGACCTCGCGGCCCGCCTCCTCGATGAGGGCGCCAAACGCATGGCCCTCGTGGATGTGGACGCCGCCCTGGGCAAGGGCAACAACCGCGACCTCATCGCCCAGATCCTCCAACGCTGCCAGGCCCGGGATCGCAAAGTCTGCATCCAGGTGGCCGGCGGCATCCGCAGCTCCGATCAGGCCCAGTTCTTCATTGATCAGGGCGCGGTCTGGCTCGTGGCGGGAACGATCCTCCACAAGTCGTCACTCGTCTCGGAACAGCTCATGGCGCGGTTCCAGCCCTTCCTCACCGCGGCCATCGACGCCCGCGGAGGCCAGGTGCATCGCTCGGGCTGGGTGGACACCGCCAACCTCAGCGCCCTTGACCTCGCCCTGCGGGCCAAGGCTTACGGCTTCAAGCGTCTGCTCTTCGTGGACATCCCCGAGGTTCCTGGCGCCGATCCCGACTTTGCCACCGCCGAGGCCCTGGCCACGGCCACGGGCCTGCCCCTGGTGATGGGCGGCAGCATCACCTCCCTCCGGCATCTGGACGCGGCCCGCGCCCATCTTGGCCTCAAGGGCGCCTTGGTGGACGCCCTGCTCTTCCGCGAAGATCCCGGACTTCTGGCCCTCCTGCAAGCCGCCTGCGCCTGACCGGAGGGACCGTGAAGGAAGCGGAAGGCGCGTTCCTCGCCAGCCTCACGGAACCTGAGCAGATCCACTTCCGCCATCTGGCGTTGATCCGCCCCCAGCTGCCCACGGAAAGCCAGGTCTACATGCTGGAGGGCCTGGCCCGGTCCTTGGCCTCCCCCCGGCTGCTGACCCTCATGGCCCGCACACCCCACTGGCTGGCCCACTGGCCCATCCTCCTCAGCCTGGCCGAGAACGAGGCCACCCCCGAGGCCATCCGCCGCGACTTGGAGATGGTGGTCTCCCTCTTCGACCAGATGAGGGAGATGGACCAGGCGCCCCCAGCGGATAAGAAGGACCGCTCGGAGGCCGTCAAGGCGCTCTACTCGCAGCTGAATCCCGACCTGAAACCCGTGGCCAAGCTGCTGGCCAAGCTGATTGCCAAATCCGTCTCCGCCACCGGGAACACCCAGGAACTGCCTCCGCTGCCTGGCGAGGACACGGATTGGGAGGCTCTCACGGCCCTGCCGGAAGCCCCGCCGCCCCAGGCCTCGGCCCCCATCCTGCACCGGGGCGACCGTCTCGCCCGAGCCCAGCAGACCGCCCAGCCCGATGAACTCCTGGGTTTCCTGGTGGATGCCGACGCCGAGCTGCGGATGGTCGCCCTCCAGAATCCCCTGATTTCCGAGGATCTCATCCGCCGTGCCCTGGGACTGTGCGCCGTGCCGGAGTTCTTTGAAGAGGTCTACGCCGAGGCTCGCTGGTATTTCCGGGAACCTGTGCGCGAGAGCATCCAGGAGGCCCCGGGCTGTCCAGCTGGCCTCTCCCGCCGCCTGGCCCTCGCCTCCCACCTGGTGGCGGCGCTGGAACGGGGCGCGGCGCACCCGGCCTCCCTCCGACGCATCGTGAGCCTCTTCACCCAGCTGGAGGAGGGCGAGTACCAGTACGTCACCTACTGGGCCAAACGGCAGTCCCCACAGCTGCTGCGGGTGGTGAAGTACTTCTATGATCGCCTGGTGCGTCAACGGTCTGGGCTTTCGTCGGCCCTGCCTGAGCGCGGCGAGGACGGGCGCTGGGCCAGCATGGAAGAGCGGGTCTTTCTCGCCACCCAGGCCACGCAGGAGGACCAGATCATCCAGGTGCTCAAGGACCCGGATCCGCAAGTCTTCCGCCTGGCCCTGGAGAATCCGGCGCTCACTTCCCGGATGCTGGCGTCCACCCTGCCCGCCCTGGACCGTGGCCGGGCTGAGCAAGTGGCCTCCCACGCCAATTGGCAGAAGGATCCACTGGTGGCCGAGACCCTGATCCACCATCCCCATCTGACGGAAACCACGGCCCTTCGCCTTCTGGCGAACCTGCCGGGCCTCAAGCCCGCCATCGAGATCCTGCGGGACCCCCGGCTCCAGCACCTGGAGGTCAAGCGCCAGGCCCTGGAAACCCTTCGCACCCTCTACCAGGACATGGATGTGTCCGAGCGGATTGCCGCCCTCCGCGCCTCCGGTGGCGAGCTGATGCGCCACCTGCCCCAGGAAGTGCTCCAGGACGAGGAGACGCTGCGGCGCATGGTGTCCGACCGCCAGCTGGACCCGGGCATCCTGCTCCGGTTGGCCCGCAACAAGCTGACCCCGCGCGCCGTACTCGAGCAGATCGCCAGCCACCCGGTCCTGATGGCCCACGCCGCGATCATGTCCGAGCTGTTGCTGAACCCCAAAACCCCGAAAGAAGCCTCCGCCCGGATCTGGGGGCTGTTATCCGAGGCCGAGCAGCAGCAACTTCTTCGCAGCCCCCACCTTCCCGCGACCTTGCGGACCCTCGGGTAAACGGGAGCACCACCGCCCCGTAACCCAAGTCCAGGAGCCCTCATGCGCCGCCCCGCCGCCATTCTGATTCCCGCCGCGGTGGTTGTGCTCTGCCTGCCCTTCGCGGGTTCCTGCCGGCCCAAGCCGCGCGTTCCCGGTTGGGTGGAGGCGGCACCGGCCGATAGCGTGGCGGCCTTTTCCGGCGAAGCGGCCTGGATGCTCACGCACAAGGAGGTCCAGTCCCTGATTTCCCGGGATCCCATGGTGGAGCGGGCCCTCGACATCTTCCTCCAGAAGGCCCGCATCAACCCGCGGACCGAAACCGGCCGGGTGACCTTCCATGTCATGGGCGTGCCGCAACAGGGCGAGCAGAACCTTCAGAAGGGCCTTGAGCATGTGCTCATCCAACTGAACCAGTTCGCGGATCCAACGGCCCTGGTGGCGGCTCTGGCCGAGTCCTTCCCCCAGGAGGGAAGCCTGCGCCTCCACGGCCGGGACTGGCCCCTCCACGTGATCCTTGATCTGGAGGCCCAGGGAGCGAAGGCCCATATCCGCGCCGCGAGCGACGAAAAGGGGCAGCTTTGGATCGGGTCACTGGAGGCCCTCCAGCGCATGGCCGCCAAGGACAGTCTCGCCTCCCAACCGGACGCGGCGCTCGCGGCAGAGTGGATCAGCGCCCGCGCCCCGTTCCAGGGCTACCTCCAACCCGAGGCCCTGCTGGGCGGCCTGCGCAAGAACCTGCAAGGCAGCTTCGTCCAGGATCTGCCTCAAGGTGTCGACGCGCTCTTCTGGAGCATCACACCACCGGCGCAGACGGACCAGCCCATCCGGTTCGAACTGGCCCTCGCGGGCACACCCGAGGGCATCAACCAGGTCACGCCCTGGCTCCAGCGGCTGGTGGCCGCCGCCAATGCCGTGCAGTCCGCCCCTGGCGCAGCCCCCCAATTGATGCAGGAGAAGCGCCGCGTGGGCCTGCATTGCGCCCTCACCCCAGAGCAGCTCAAACTGGTCATGGAGAAGCTGGGCCAGCCGGGCTTCTCTTTCAGTCTGCCGACCAGGATCCCCAGGGCATGAGCGAGGCCACACCCCAGCCTGCGGGCGCCCCCGGAGCCCTTCCGTCGGAGACCACGTCCCCTGAGTTCTGGATGGCCCAGCTCAAAGCCGGCCGGGAGGAGGCCCTGGCCCACCTCATGGCCCGCTTCGAGCGCCCCCTCTGCGCATTCCTCCACCGGCGCCTGCAGGGCGAGGCCGGGGTGGTCCAGGAACTGGTCCAGGAGGTTTTTCTCAAGTGTCTCCAGCATTGTCAACGTTTCGAGGAGGGCCGGCCCGTGGCCGCCTGGCTTTTTACGCTGGCGGCTAATGCGGCGACGGACCATCTGCGTAGACGAGGGCGAGAGGTACCCCCTCCCGAGACCTTTGACGCTCCGGACCCCGACCAGGCTTCACCCTGGGAATCCGTGGACCAAAGCCGGCGGATCCAGGCTCTGCGCGGAGCCTTGGACGGCCTGACCCCCCGCCAGCGAGCCATGGTGCTCGCTTACTACGTCCAGGAACATCCGGTGAAACGGATCGCCCAGGATCTGGGCTGCGCCGAAGGCACCGTGAAAGCCACCCTGTTCCAAAGCCTCCAGAAGCTCCGCAAGACCCTTGGACCCCAGCCATGACCCCCGCCCCTCTCCACCGACCTGATCCCCGCCTCCTGGACGAGGCCCGGGGCTTCGAGCTGCTCGAACAGCCCGAGCTCTGGCCGGAGGATCCCACCCAACAGGCGGAGCTGGCCGAGCTGCTGGAGCTCCATCTGGCCCTTGGCTGCCACGGCCCCGTCCTGGCCGAGAGCCTGGCCCCCGCCCCTCGTACCCGCTGGACCAGCTCTTGGACCTTGGCCGCGGCCGCCGTCCTCCTGGTGGCCCTGATCCCTGCCGCTTATACCGTGCAGCACACCCAGAGCCTCCGGGCCCAGGCCCAGGACACCGCCCGCCTCGAGCAGCTGGCTCGCAAGCGCACCCAGGACCGCGCCTGGATCGCCTTCTTCCGGCAGAGCTCCAGCCTGCTCCAGGATTTCGAGCAGAACCCGGCCCTGTGCAAGAAGGGCGAGGAGGACCGCCGTCAGGAGCGCGAGACGGCCTTGGTTCTGCTGGAAGCCAGCCACCAACTCGCCGCCCAGGGCGCGCCCATCCAAGAGGCCGAAGCCACCCGCGCCAACCTGCACGCCTGGCTCTCTGAGGTGGCCTTCGAGGATGACTGTCTCAGCGTCGAGCGAGTCCGCGAGCTCCGGCAGTGGGCCGCCGCCCACAACCTGGAAGGCCAAGCGGAGCGCATGGAGCGTCGCCTGAGGGGAGACGGCGCATGACCCTGGCTTTCCTCCTGGCCGCATCGGCCCTGGTGATCCCCGCCGCTCCAATGCCTGTCGCGGTTGTGCTGGTGGCCCCGGAGAACCCCGCGGAGGCCCTGTTCCGGCAGGCCCGCGACCTGCGGTACGCTCAGCGCTGGTACCAGGCCGCCCAGGCCTACCGCACACTGCTCCGGGAATTCCCCGCCTCGTCCCGGGCTGTAGATGCCCGCTACTGGTTGGCCTCCAGCCTCGAGCAGGACCAGCGGTGGGATGAAGCCGCCGACGCCTACACCGACTTTCTGGCCAGACATCCGGATCAGCGCATGCTGGGCAAGGAAGCCAAGCTCAACCGTGTGCGCTGCTGGGGCATCCGCCAGTGGGACAACCCTGCCGCCCAGGCCGGTCTGGCGGCGGCCCTTTCCGACGAGCGCGAGGAAATCCGCATCGCCGCGGCCCTCCAGCTGGCCAAGCGCAGGGATGCCCGCGCCGTGCCGGTGCTCCAGGCCGGGCTCCGGGCGGACCTCTCCTCCGAGGCCTGCCGCCTGGCGCTGCAGTCCATGGGTGTCCAGCCCCTGGCCACCGGGCCCACCCAGGGCCGCTTTCTGGTGATCCGGGTGAAGGAGCGGACCAAGCCTGAGGCCCTGACCGTGCGGCTGACCCTGGGTCTGGCCCGGGCCGTGGGGGGGTACCTTTCCGATGAGCAGTTGCGCCAGGCCAAGAAGCAGGGGGTGGACCTGGAGCGCCTCATGGACCAGGCCTTGAACGCCCCCAAGGGCACGGAACTCTTCAGCCTGGATGACGGCAAGAGCACGGTGACGGTGACAGTCGAATAGCCGACCGTGACGGTAGCGCAGGCCGGACCGGCTAAGCTGGTCGCTGACCATGTCGCGACTCCTGCGTTTCTTCAACGACCACCTTCGAGCCCATGCCCCCCTTATCGCGGGGGCCTCGCTGCTCCTGCTCCTGGCCGGCCTTTGCCAGGGCGCCCTCATCGCCTCCATCAAATTCGTGTTCGACGATGGCAAGGCCCACGCCATGGGACTCGCCCAGGGCGGCCTCTTCGGCCAACTGGAGCACCTGCGCGCCTGGGTCCTGGCCCACCTGCCCGAGGCCTCCGCCCTGCGCACGGGCCTGCTGGTGCCCCTGGTGCTGGTGCTGCTCTTCGCCCTGAAGGGCCTCTTCACCTACGCCGGCACCCTGCTCATGGTGCGCAGTGGCATCCGCGCCACCCAGGCCTTCCGCGAACGCCTCTTCGCCCACCTGCTGACCCAGGAGCCGGCCTTCTTCCAGAAGCATCCCGTGGGCGAGCTGATCACGCGCAGCATCAGCGATGTGGGCGCCGTCCAGGGCATCGCCAGCAACCAGCTGGCGGAGGCTGTGCGCGAGACCTGCGTGGCCGTCACCATGCTGGCCACGGTTCTCTACATGGATTGGAAGCTGAGCCTCACGCTGTTCCTGGCCGGCCCCCTCGTGGTGCTGCCCGTGAAGCGCCTCAGCCAGCGCATCCGGAAAGTGAACCACCGGAACCAGGAGGCCTCCAGCCGCCTGCTGCAGCGCCTGAAGGAAGTGTTCAGCAACATCCGTGTGGTCCAGGCCTTCGCCCGGGAATCCTACGAGGTCAGCCGCTTCCAGGTCCAGAACAACGAGCTCTACCGCCTGGGCATGAAGAGCGCCCGCGCCTCGGCCCTCTCCACCCCGATCATGGAGCTGGTGGGGGGCTTCCTGCTGGCGGGCCTTGCCGCCTATGCCGCGGGACGCTTCAAGGCAGGCACGCTCACCACCGAGAACTTCCTCACCTACATCCTGGCCATCTACGCTCTGTACGATCCCCTCCGCCGGCTCACCAAGCTCAACAACGAGATCCAGGTGGCCTCCGCCAGCCTGGATCGGGTCTATTCCATGCTGGACCGGAAGCCGGAGCTGCCCTTGAGCCCGCATCCGAAGCCCGTGCCCGCAAGACCCGCCCTCCTGCGCTTCGAAGGCGTGGAGTTCGCCTACGACGACAAGCACCCCGTCCTGCGCGGCATCGACCTCGAGGTGCGCGCCGGGGAGACCGTGGCCCTGGTGGGTGGCAGCGGCGGGGGCAAGACCACCCTCGTGAACCTGGTACCCCGCTTCTTCGACCCCACCGCCGGGCGGATCACCCTCGACGGCATCGACCTGCGCGACTTCGATCCCCGCGAACTCCGCAAGATCATCGGCATCGTCACCCAGGAGACCCTGCTCTTCATGGACACCGTCCACGACAACATCGCCTATGGCAAGCAGGCCAGCCGCGAAGCAGTCATCGTGGCCGCGAAGAAGGCCCACGCCCACGACTTCATCATGGGCCTGCCCCACGGCTATGACACCCCCCTGGCGGAGACAGGCTCCAGTGTGAGCGGAGGTCAGCGCCAGCGCCTCGCCATCGCCCGGGCCCTGTTGCAGGATCCGCCGATTCTCATCCTCGACGAAGCCACCAGCGCCCTGGACACCGAGAGCGAACGCGCTGTGCAGGCCGCCCTGGAAACCCTCATGCAGGACCGCACCACCCTCGTCATCGCCCACCGCCTCAGCACCGTCCAGCGCGCCACCCGCATCTGCGCCATGAAGCAGGGCCGTATCGTGGAGCAAGGCAACCACGATGATCTGCTTTCCCGCCATGGCGAGTACGCGCGACTGCATCGGCTGCAGTTCGCCGAAGCGTGACGCCAGCCTGATGCTCCGCTCCGACTTCCACTTCGACCTCCCGCCGGAACTCATCGCCCAGCACCCGACGGCCGACCGCGATGGGGCGCGGCTGCTGGTGGTGGATGCGCGGACGGGCACCTGGTCTCACCGCGCCATCCGGGAGCTGCCCGGTCTCGTTCCCGCGGGCAGCCTCTGCGTGCCCAATGATGTGCGGGTGCGCCACGCCCGCCTCTTCCTGCGGCGCGCGGGGGGCGGGGCGGGCGAAGCCCTGCTGTTGCGGAGCCTTGGGGGCGGCACCTTCGAGGCCCTGGTGAAGCCCGGCGCGCGGCTGAAGCCGGGGGCCTCGGCCACCGTGGTGGATCCCGTCTCCGGCGCGGACCTGGCCCGCCTGGACATCCTGGCCACCCTGCCCGAGGGCCTGCGTACGGTGCGGGTCCACGCCGACCACGGCCTGGACTGGGACGAGATTGACCGCATCGGCCGTCTGCCCCTGCCGCCCTACATCGACCACCTGGCCGACGGCGAGGACGAGACCCGCTACCAGACCGTCTTTGCAGCCAGAGAGGGCGAGGCCGTGGCGGCTCCCACGGCAGGCCTCCACTTCACACCGGCGCTTATCGACGCGCTGAAGGCCCGCGGCTGTGGCTGGCATCCGGTGCGGCTCCACGTGGGCCTGGGCACCTTCCGGCCCATGACGGCCGAACGCCTCGAAGACCACGCCATGCACGAAGAGCGCTTCGAGATCCCGGAGGCCACGGCCGAGGTCCTGGAACCCGTGCTCCGAAACCGAGCACAGCCCCTGCTCTGTGTGGGCACCACCGCCCTGCGCACCCTTGAAGGGGCCTGGGACGGCTCACGTCTGGCGCGTAGCGGCGCCACCCGCCTCTTCATCACACCCGGCTATCGCCTGCGCACCGCGGACCACCTGCTCACCAATTTCCATCTGCCGGAAAGCACCCTCTTCGTGCTGGTGTCGACGTTGCTCGGCCTGGACCTGGCCCAGGCCGCCTACGCCGAGGCCGTGCGCGAGCGCTACCGGTTCTTCAGCTACGGCGACGCGATGCTGATCCTGAATGTCGGACCCAGCCCGGCGTGATTCGCTTCCTGTGGGGCCCCGCTCCGTGCGCGACATTCAGTCGCGCACTCCGCGACCCACATGGGCGCGACTACAGGTAATCCACAAACTGGTGGACCACCGGGATGCGGTGTTTCTTGCCCTTGGTGGCCTGGAGGACGCTGGTCACCGACATGCCGAGGCACCAGAGCAGCCAGAGCGGCAGAAAGAAGCGCACCGAGACCGCCCCGAAGATGGGGAACAGGCCCAGGATGAGCAGGGCCAGAGTCACGGTGCATTCCGCGAAGGCCAGGATGACGCCCTGGCGGGCATGCCAAAGCAGCTCCGCGTCCTCGCGGTTCCGCATGTAAGGAAGGAAGGCCCAGGGCCCCGCGTAGCACAGGATCAGGTCTCGCAGGCGCTCCCCCACGTAGAGGGGAGTCGGGGCATCCAGGGACACGGCAACCTCCGGCTCGAGGATAGCGCAAGAGGGGCCTAGCGGCCCCGCAACACCACCAGCAGGGCCATGAGGAGCACCACCACGGCGTAGGTTTGCTTCAGTTTCCCCCCATGCACACGAGTGGCCACGCGGGCACCCGCCAGGGCCCCGGCAGCGAACCCCACAGCCACGCCCGCGATCACCATCCAGGGCAGGCCACCCTGGGCCTTGGCGTAGACATACACGCCCGGCAGGCCGATGGGCGGCAACAACATGGCGAGGCTCGTAAGTTGGGCTTCATGCTGAGTCATGCGGAAGCGCGCAGCCAGCAGGGGAATCACCACCACCGCACCGCCCAGTCCTGTGAGCCCCGAGACCACCCCGGCCAGCAGGCCGATGGGCAGCCCGGCCGTCCAGAGGCCCGAGGAAAGATCCAAGGGCTCCACGGTCCGATCCACAGGTGGCGGCTCGTGGCGGAAGAACGTCTTGAGGGCCAGGAACACCAGGAAGGCCGCGTAGCCCCAGCGCAGTGGCTCGGAAGGGATGAGGTTGGCCGCCACCGAGCCCCCGTAGATGCCAAAAAGGAAGGCCAGCACCAACACTCCCACCAGGCGCAGGCTGGTGTGGATGCCCCGGCTGCGGTACTGGATGACGGCGGGCAGGCCGGTAGGCAGCAGCATGGCGGCCAGCGTGGCGCCTTGCGCGCGATGCTGGTCCAGGTGCAGCACCAGACCCAGCAAGGGCACCATCACGACGCCCCCGCCCACACCGAACAGGCCGGACAGCAGGCCGCCACAAAGGCCCGTGCCCAGGCCCGCCAGCAGGTGGTTTGGATCCAGGCTCACAGTGCCTCCAATGGTTGGGCCTCGAAGCAGGCCCAACCCCCATCACCGGATTCTGGGGCCCCCTGTGTTCCAATGGAAGGTCGGAGGCTCCCTTGCAGGTCAAGCTCAACCCGGATGTGGTGCTGGACAGCCGGCGGGCCGTGTGGCTGCCCCGCCAGAAGACACTGGTGCTGGCCGACCTCTTCTTCGGCATGGGCGCTGCCCGCCGCCGCCGCCCGGATCCCCTGCCACCCCCTCAGCAGACGGAGATCTGGGAGCGGGTGTTCAGCCTCATCGATGATTACGCGCCCGCCCAGATCGCCCTCCTGGGAGATCTCAAGCCCAGCCAGGGCACGGTGGAGGGAGACGAAGCCGAGGAGTTGCGCACCATCTTCCGGAAGCTCAAGGGGGGTGGACGGCAGGTGGTGCAGGTGGTGGGCCATCCGGACCGCAGCGCTGGCCCAGCCCTGGAGGGCACCGGCATCGAACCCGTGGAACAACATCGAGTGGGACCCTTCACCCTGATGCACCGCCGCCGGGTCTTCGTCTACCCCCGCCACGACTCGCCCCAGGGTTTCTGGATCAATGGCGGCGTGCACCCCCTCTTCGCCGTGCCCAGCCCGGGCCCCGCGGCAGAGCCGGACTGGATGCGCCTGCCCGCCTTTCTGTACACCGGCTTCGCCCTGGTCATGCCGCCTTTCGTGAGCTATGCCCAGGGCTTCGAGGTCATCCAAGCCGAGCGCCTGCCCCGCCAGGCCCGTGCGTGGAAGCTGTTGGCGGACCGCCTGAGCCCCCTGGAACTGGCAGACCTCCCACCCGCTCCTGAGCACCTGCGCACCCTTACCCGCCCGCCCCGCAAGGGCGTGCCCAAAGGCGCTGAATAGGGCGCGCTACTTCTTGCGGGCCTTGGGCAGGGGGGCCCCGCCACGAAGGGTGCGGCCCTCGTCCAGGACGAGTTCCCAGCCCAGCCGGTCGCCCTTCTTCAATCCGATGCGCTTGAACGTGCCGGCGGCAAATTCGATGAAGTGGCGCGCGGGCACTGTCCCCCCGTAGGTGGGGCAGTCGTCGCCGCGCATGGGGCTGCACGGGGGCACATGTTCAGCCGTCTCCACCACCCGGCCCTCGGCGTCCACCCAGGCCACGTCCAGAGCGATGAGGCAGTTCTTCATCCAGATGGCATGGTCGCCATCCTCGCTGTAGACGAAGAACATGCAGCGGTCCTTGGCCAGGCTCTGGCGGTACATCAGGCCCTTTGCCTTTTCCTGGTCCGTGGCCGCCACCTCGGCCATGAAGGCCGTCTGTTTGAAGGCCACGGTGCCCCCACCGCCCGCCAACAGGGGGAGGGACAGCAGGGCGGCGAACAGCATGCGCATGGCAACTCCTCAGAAGGCCATTATCAATGAAGTGCTTGGAGACGGGCGATGGCTTCTGATAGCGATGATACCTCGCTAGATGTGGCAACATGAGCCGGGACGCTGTGATCCGGGCCAAGGTCAGCTGGCTGATCCGTGGAGCCACGTCGCGATGCGGTCGACATCCGCTTCCGTGTGGAATCCATGGAAGGCGACCCGCAGATAACCCTCCCGCACGGAGGTGAAGATGCCCCTCTGGTACCCCGTCTGAAGCAGGGTTTGCAGGTGATCCGCTCCCGCCCCCCCATGGTGGAAGGCCAGGAAGGACCCCAGCCGTCCTGCCATCAGCAGCCTCCGCAAGCGCCTCCCTTCCGCGGCCCAGGTGGTGCCTTCCAGGGCGTCCAAGAGCCGGGCCTGAAGCCCTGCGGCATGGGTGGCGATGGCCGCGACTCCCGCCCCGTTGAGCAGGCGGAGGGATTCCAGCAGGGCCGAGGCTTGCAGCAGGTTCGGTCCACCCGGCTCCAGGACCCGGCCGTCCGGCAGCCAGGCCCGCGCGAAGTCCGTGGAAGGCCGCGAGAAGTCCGTGGCCTGCTCCACCGACAGCCAGGTGCCTGAAGGCGACAGGGACTGTCTAAACCCTGCTTCCGTCCATAAGAAGCCCATGCCCTGAGGCGCCAGCAGGCCCTTGTGCCCCCCCGTGGCGAAGGCGGAGAGGTCGGTCAACTCCACCGGCACCGTGCCGGCGGCCTGGATGCCATCCACCACCAGATGGACGCCCCGTTCCCGGCAGGCTTTCCCGAGGCGCTGCAGGTCCAGCTTCAGCCCGTCCTGGAAGCGCACCCAGGAGACGGCCAGGACGCGGGTGCGGGGACCCAGGGCCGCGATGAGCCGCGCCTCGGGGTCCGCCTCGGCCGTGGGGGGAAGGCTGGACCATGCCTCGGCTCCAGCCCGGTGGCCTGTCCACAGGGGCACTTCGCGAAAGGTCACGCCCCGTGCTTTCAGGGCCAGCCAGGGCCAGGCGTTGGAGGGGAACTCGCCCAGCGGCGCCAGCACCTCGTCGCCGGGGACCCAGGAGAAACCCTGGGCCACCGTCACCAGACCCGTGGAAGTGCTGGGACTGAGGCTGATGTCCTCGGCCCGCCCACCCAGCAGGGCCGCTGCCTCGGCGCGCAAAGCGGCCGGAATGCCCTGGAAGTCCTCCTCCCAGCACACCTCCCAGGGGCGCAGCTCCTTCAACATGAAGGACCGCACCACGCGCAGGGTGGCCCGGGGCACGGGGCCCTCGGAGCAGTGCATGACCCAGAGGTGCTCCTTGTCCAAATGGAACAGGGCGGGATTGAGGGGCGGCGCGGTCATCCCTTGCCGGAGGTCAGCAGGGCCTTGAGGCCCACGGGGTAGATCGGCTCCACCACCGACCGCACGGCGGCGGCGTACTGCTGGATCTCCCACTGGGCATGGCTGTCCGTCCGCAGGCGGATGAAGTGGGCCACGGCCTGCAGGCTCACGGTCCAGTAGACCTCGGAGTAGAGCCCCACGGGCAGCACGCAGCGGGCCTGCTCCCGGCAGACGCCGAGCGAGAGCAGTTCCTTGTAGTGGGCCACGGCACCCCGGCAGCTCGCCAGGTAGCTCTCCATGGCCCGGGCGCGGTTGGCCTCGTCGATCTCGCCTTCGCTGCCCTGTTTGTTCACCTTGGCCTGCTTCCGGAAGGTCTCGGGCACGAAGAACTCATCCTCGGGGAACTCCACATAGCGGCCGCTGATCTCATTGAACTCCGACCCGATGCGGTGCTTCATCCACTGGCGGAACACGAAGATGGGTGCCTTCACATGCAGCGTCAGCGCCGTATGGCGGAAGGGCGAGGTGTGCTCGTGCTCCGCCAGGTAGCCGATCAGCTTCGCATCGCCCTCCTCGAAGGCCTCCTTCCGCTTGCCGAAGGACACCCGCGCCGCGTTCACCACGGACAGGTCCGACCCCATGTGGTCGATGAGCCGGACGAAGCCTTTGTCCAGCACCTTGATCTCGGGCTTGACCATGGCGCATTCCTCCGCAGTTCCGACAGTGTAGCCTTTCCGGGACCCTCCTATCCCGCCCGGGTCGCCCCCTCTTGCACACCCTCTGATCGGTTGCGGATAAGGAAACGGCCTACCATTGTCGAATCCTCCGAGGTCATCAATGGCTGGCACTCCGGCTCACCGGCTTCTTGTTTTCATGTTCACCCTAGTCCTCTTGGGTTGCGGTGGCGCAGGGGGACAGGACCCGCAGGCGACCCGCACCGGCCCCACCGCGCTGACCGCCAGCATCTATAAGGCTCCCGCCTTGTTCCGGTTGGCGTGGCTACCACCGGACACGCCCACCACGGGGTTGGAGATCCAGGTCCGCGTCGGGACCGCCCCTTACACCACAATCTACAGCGGTCCGGGCCCCACTTCCGAGAGCGTGGTGTTCTATGATGCGGGGGCAGACGCTCCGGAGATCACGACCTTTGCATTTCGGATGCGGGCGCTCAATTACGGCACGGCCTCGGACTACAGCAACGAAGCGACCGCCCGCACCGGACTGCGGCCCCCCACCCTCGGTCCCTTCTCCCACCCGGCGAACGCCATCGGCATCTCTTGGCAGAACAACAGCCTGACGGCCGATACCCTCAAGCTCGAACGGGGAAACCAGGTGGGCGCAGACACCGTCTGGACCCCCGTTCCGGGCGTTCCTTTCGGTGTCACCTTCTGGGCCGACCGGGACGCCCCGGAAGAGTCCCTGAGCCGCTACCGTGTGACCTACAGCAAGGGCCAGGACTTCGCCCAGGACACCTCCTACGATGGTGCCTACATGCTCATGCAGTCCCCGGAACAGGTCCGGATCACGCCGCTGCTGGAAGGCGCCCGGATCACCTGGCTCAACCCCAGCAACATCGCCTCGACGGTCGCCATCCTGAGAGTCTCGGGATTCGATGACGGGCTGGGCGCCCTGGAAACAGAAGTGGCCTCCTTGCCACCCGGAGCCACCTCCTACGACGATCTGCACCTCACGACCGGCTACTACACCTACCGCCTGGAGAACCGGAAACCCGGGGTGAACCCCGCCTCCTCCCCGTTTGTCCCCATGGCCACCCTGCTCCCTGGATTCGGCTCGACCGTCATCCCGTCCACCGTCGTCCTGCCTTCTGCGCGTGCAGTCCGCCGCAGCAGCCAGGGAGCCTGGTACCTGTCGGGGGCTCCGGGAAATATGGAGATCCAGGTGAACACGCCGGTAGGCGATTCCTGGACCTCCTTCACCCCGGCCAATGCACAGTTCTGGAACACCCCTTACTTTCTGCTGGACAGCCTCGATCAGCCCCACCTCGTCTATTCCCACCAGGTCGCTCCGGGCGTCCAGGACATCATCAATGAACACGCCTGGAAGGCTTCCAGTGGCTGGCAGACCGAGGAAATGCCCCAGTCCATCGTGGGCCCCCCGACCTTCTCCCTCGATGCACAGGATCACCTGCACGTCGCCTGGCAGAAGGGACCTCAGGTTCAGGACCTGATGTACGCAGTCAGGCAATCGGATGGCAGCTATGTGGTTGATGACCTGAGCGGCCTCAACGATTCCACTGCTCTCTATGGTTTCCAGCTGGTCGTCGACCCCACCGGCCAGCCCCACATCCTGGCCCGAACGCCAGTGAATCTCCTCCACTTGACGCGGGCGAATGGGATCTGGACGGCCGAGACGATCACCTCCGGACGCAACTATGGCTCCATGGCAGGGTTCGCCCCCGCCCCTGACGCCTTCAGGGCCTTCGTGTCCCGGGACTACACGCCGGACAGCGGCACGACGGAGCTGGTTATGTTCCAGAAGGAAGCCGGCTCCTGGCTCCCCGAGAAGGTCCTGGCCACAACTTCCTTCCCGGACGCCTTCACGATTTCCTCCCTCGCAGTCACGGGGAGCAGACAACGCTTTGCCCTCGCCTACAGTTCCACTTCCACGGGCAACATGTTGAGCGTCTGGAGCTCGGGCACCCTGCTCGGTGTTCCGCTTGGGTATTTCGACCCCATTCAGGGTCCACTTCTGGGTTTCGACCCCTCCGACAGGTTTTACCTGCTTCTCCCTCAGATGTATGGCGCACCTGACGGATTGAGTCGCCTCTGGGTGCTCTACCAGGAGCAGCCCTAGCCTGCCGGCCCAAGGCCCTTTCCCGATTAGAGCACGTGCCTGTCGGGCCAATCCCTGAGAAGATGGTTGGCCGTCCAAGGGAGATTCCTCACGGGTCTTCCTTGACCTTTCTTTCGGGAGCCACGCATGCCGTTCCTCCTCGCCTCTGCGAGGCTCAGGGCCGAAAGAGCCTGAATCCTTCGGTTGGTCCGTCTCACATTCAACCTCCCGCCTCTACGGAGTTCCCATGCAGTTCTTTATCGACACCGCCAACATAGACGAGATCAAGCGCATCAACGCCCTGGGTGTGCTGGACGGGGTGACCACCAACCCCAGTCTCATTGCCAAGGAGACGGGCAAGCCCTTCGAGCAGATCATCGCGGAGATCTGCGGCATCGTGGACGGCCCCATCAGCGCCGAAGTCATCGGCCTGGAGGCCCCCGGCATGATCGAGGAGGGCCGTCGCCTTTCGAAGATCCACAAGAACGTGGTGGTGAAGCTGCCGCTCATCGCCGAAGGCCTCAAGGCCTGCAAGGCGCTCAGTGCCGAGGGCATCCACACCAATGTCACCCTCTGCTTCAGCGCCACCCAGGCCCTCATGGCCGCCAAGGCCGGTGCCACCTACGTCTCGCCCTTCGTGGGCCGCCTGGACGACATCAACCTGGACGGCATGGAGCTGATCCGGGAGATCGTGGCCATCTTCGACAACTACGGCTTCGACACCCAGTGCCTCGCCGCCAGCATCCGCCAGCCCCGCCACGTTACCGACGCGGCCTTGGCGGGCGCCCACGTGGCCACCATCCCCACCAAGGTTTTCGACCAGATGCTGAAGCACCCCCTCACGGACAAGGGCGTCGAAGGGTTCTTGGCCGATTGGAAGAAGAGCGGAAGGTAACGCATGGTTGGGTCGAATCCATGCGAGCCTCGGCACGAGGCGAACAGAACGACGCGTTCGATACGCTTCGGTGTGTCGAACTCATGTGAGCCTCGGCGCGAGGCGAACAGAACGATGCGTTCGATGCGCTTCGGTGGGTCGAACCCATGTGAGCCTCGGCACGAGGCGAACAAGAAGAGCGAACGATGATTCGCCAGAGCCTGCGGGCCGCAGTTGCCGTCCTGATCCTTGGCGCTGCGCTGCCAGGCCAGGTTCCGTCCGCCTCGGCCCTGGCTCCGGACTCCGCCACGAACGCTCATCCCGACTGTGTCTTCTGCCGCATCGTGGCCGGCACCGCCCCCTCGCGAAAGGTGTACGAGAATCAGTTCGTGCTGGCGTTCTGGGACATCCGACCCCGGGCGAAGGTCCACCTCCTGGTGATCCCCAAACAGCATGTGGCCAGCCTCAAGGAACTGGATGACCTGTCCGTGGAAGCCCGGGCCGCCCTGCTCAGCGCCTGCGTGAAGGTGGCCAAGGACCAGGGCATCCTCGAGGATGGGTTCCGGCTCATCTCGAACTCTGGGACCAACGCCAGCCAGAGCGTCTTCCATCTTCACTTCCATGTGGTGGGCGGCGAACGGCTCCGGGAAGACGCCATCACGAAGGATCCAACCGGCCGCTGAGCCCCGAAAAGATCCCCAGACTGGTAGCCAAAGCCTTGTTTCACAGGGTATCGTTCCTGCATCTGTCCTTTCCTGACTCTTGGGTCCGGACCCGGGTGTGAGCCTCCAGCCTTGTTCGCCTCCTGGTCCAGAGCCTTGCCCTTCACCAAGGAGCCTCCATGCGTCTCCGCTCACCCCTCCGATCCCTCCTCCTCTGCGCCGGTCTGATGTCCGGGCTCCTGGCGGCCGATGGCCCCAGCCTGGCCACACCCCTGGTGTGGAAGCCCACGTCGAAGCTCCTGGATTCCGTGGGAACCCTCAACCTCACCCCCTTCACGGGCAAGCAGATCGTTTTCCTGCCCATCACGGACACCCGCAAGGACAAGACCGTGATCGGCGAGAACCGGGAGAAGGCCCAGGTGCGCTATGTCACCACCTCGGACGATGTGCCGGCCTACCTGACCAAGCAGCTGGTCGAGCAGTTGCAGGGCGTCGGCCTTCCCATCGTGGACAAGCCCACCGCCGGCAGCCTGGTCGTCAGCAGTGAGCTGGTCCGGTTTTCCGTCATCGAGACCGGCACCTACCAAGGTGAGCTGAGGCTCATCCTCCAGGTGAAGGCCGGGGACAAGGTGGTCTGGCGGGGCATGGTGTCGGGCAAGGCCACCCGCTTCGGCCGGTCCTACAAGCTCGAGAACTATCACGAAGTGCTCAGCGACACCGTGATGGACGTCCTCACCCACCTTCTGACAGACGAAGTCTTCATGAGCGTCCTGGCCGGCAAGGCCAGGGTCGTGGCCGTTCCCTAAGCAGACCTGTTCCCGCCGCCCGGCCCCCGGGACCACCCGATGCCCCATACCTTCAAGATCCCCCTCCTCAGGGCTTCGGTCTGGTCCCAGGCGGGGCCGGTCAGCCTATCCCCCTTCCTGGACCAGGCCGCGGGTGCCCCAGACGTGGCCTTCCTCGATCCCCTGATCCGGCGCCGCCTCAGTCCCCTGGGCCGGGGCATGCTGCACTGCGCTCATCGGGCCGTGGGCAACCTGGGGCCCATGCCCTCGGTGTTTTGCTCCCGACACGGCGAGGCGTCCCGAACCCTGCCCGTACTGGATGATCTGGCCCAGGGCCTCCAGCCTTCCCCTGCGCAGTTCACGATGAACGTCCACAACGCCACGGCCGGCATCTGGTCCATCGCGCGCCGAGACCCCAGCCCCTCCCTCTCGCTAGCCGCCGGCCCCGAGACGTTTGCCTGGGGTCTGGTCGAAGCGCACGCCATCCACACGGCGGGGCCTGATGTTCCCGTGCTCCTCGTTCACGGGGACGCCCCCCTGCCGCCCCTGCTGGCCACCTTCGACGTGGTTCCCCAGCCGCTCCATGCGTTGGCCTTGTTGATCGGCCTTCCCGCCCGCCACCATCTGGTCCTGACCTGGGCGCCCGAGGCTCGCACGCCAGGCGTCCAGGGCCTGCGGGAGGGCCCGAGGGCCACCGACTTCGAAGCGCCCGGGGGGCCCTGGTCGAGTGCGGATGGCGCCTGGATCTGGCGCGTGGATTGAAAGCATGCGCCGGATCATCAAGATTCCCGCCAGCGCCGCTGGCTTTACCGCGCTGGGGCTCGGCGGCATCCTCTTCTCGCTGATCGGACTGCCCCTGCTGCACCTGTTCCCCGGAGGGCCTTCCGCGCTGCAGAGACGCACACGGTGGGTCATCCATCGGTTCTTCAAGGCGATGGTCTGGTTCCTCTCCACGGCCGGTCTGTTCCAGATCCGGACCGAGGGTCTGCCGGAACGCAAGGACCTGGATGGGACCTTGATCCTGGCCACCCACCCGGGTTACCTCGATGTCGTCCTGCTGCTCTCCCTCCTCGAGCAGCTGACCTGCGTGGTGAAAATCGGCATCTGGACCAACCCCTTGTTCGGCCGGGTGGTGCGGGCCGCGGGCTACCTCCCCGCGCTGGGCCCTGACTCGGTCATCGAATCGGGCGCCCTGGCTTTGGAACGGGGCGAGGCCCTGCTGCTCTTCCCCGAGGGCACCCGTACGGATCCACACCAGCCGCACGCCTTCCACCGGGGGGCTGCCCATCTGATCCTGCGGTCCCGGCCCCCGGTTCTGCCCCTCCTGCTCACCTGCGCCCCACCCCTGCTGGCCAAGGGTCACAGGTGGTTCGAGATCCCCCGGGATTCATGCGATTATTGCATTCGAGCCACTGAGCAGCTGGGGGTGCCCTGGTCGGACCTTGAGGGTCTACCGGCGCCTTTGGCCGCTCGAAAGCTGACCCGCTGGCTCGAAGGTCGCTTCAACCAGGAAACCACCCATGCAGGACATCACGACGACCGAGATCAAGCACTTCATCATCCGAACCCTTGACCTCGAGGACATCCAGCCCGAAGAGATCGAAGATGAGCAGCCCCTTTTCAAGGACGGTCTCGGCCTCGACTCCATCGATGCTTTCGAGCTGGGCCTGGCCCTGAAGAAGGCCTACCGGCTCAATCTCGACAGCGAGGACGTCTCCAGCTTCGCCCACCATTTCCGCACGCCGGCCAGCCTGGCCGCCTTCGTGTCGAGCCACCGCCAGGTAACCATCTGAATTCCGGAGTACCGCCATGGTGATGACCGAGCAGGACATTTTCAGCAAGCTGCGCGACGTCCTTTCCGATTCTTTCCAGCTGGACCCCGAGTCCATCCATCTCGACTCCCACCTGTTCAAGGATCTGGACCTGGATAGCATCGACGCCGTCGAGCTCGCGATCCAACTGCAGGAGTTCACGGGGCGCCGCGTGAGCGCCCAGGAATTCAAGGACGTGCGGACCGTGGGGGACGTGGTGGCGACGCTCCAAAAGATGCTGTCGTGATCCCCTACCCCCAGGCGCTGGAGGCGCTGCCTTCGGTTCCCGGGGGATACTCACTGCGCGTAGAACCCGGACACCCGGCCTTCTCCGGCCACTTTCCCGGCCAGCCCATCCTCTCCGGCCTCATCCAAGTCGACTGGGCCGCTCGCCTCGGGGAAGAGACCTTCGGCCCCCTGGGATGTTTCCGGGGCTTGGAGCACCTGAAGTTCCAGTCCCCCATCCTTCCGGACGAACCCCTGGAACTGCGCCTGGATTGGGAGCCTGCGGCCAGGCAGTTGCGGTTCCGGTACATCGGGAGCCACGGGCCGAAATCCGGGGGCACCCTCGTCTACACGCCGGCCCCATGACCTTCCGCCCCTGTCTCGTGGTGCCGGTCTACAACCCGGGCCCAGCCTTGGGCCGGACGCTCGACGCCCTCCTGACCTGCGGACACCCCCTCTTCCTTCACGACGACGGCAGCGATGAGGCCACCCGGCTCCAGCTCGAGGCTGTGGCCATGGCCCACCCCGGCCTCCGGTTGTCCCGGTGGCCTGACAACCGGGGCAAGGGCGCGGCCGTGGTGGAGGCCTTTCGCCGCGCCCAGGCCGAGGGCTTCACCCATGCCCTCCAGGTGGATGCGGACGGCCAGCACGATGCCGGGGCCATCGCCCCGTTTCTCGCCCTGGGCGCGGCGCGGCCCGACGCGGTGATCGCGGGGGTTCCTGTCTACAACGGTTCTGTTCCAGCGGCACGCAAGTACGGGCGGTGGTTCACCCACGCCTGGGTCTGGCTGGAGACCCTTTCCTTCGACATCGGAGACTCCCTCTGCGGCTTCCGGCTGTATCCGCTCGATGCCATGTTTCGGGTCCTTTCGCGCACGACGCTGCCCGCCCGCATGGACTTCGACACTGCGACCATCGTGCGCCTCCACTGGGAGGGCGTACCGGTGGTGAACGCTCCGGTCAGAGTGATCTACCCGGAAGATGGCGTCTCCCACTTCCACCTGCTCCGCGACAACCTGCGGCTGACCCGGATGCACACTCGGTTGGTGCTGGGCATGCTCCGCCGCCTGCCGACCCTGGTCGCACGGCGTTGGCGCGGCAATGCCCCCCGCGACCACCAGTGGACCAAGATCCAGGAACGGGGCACCGCCCTGGGCCTGCGGGCCGCTCACCTGGTCTTCCGTCTGACCGGCGCGCGCGGCCTCCGTTGGCTCACCGAGCTCTTGGCCGCCTACTTCTTCCTGACCGGCCGCTCCGCGCGCCGGGCCTCGGGCCAGTACCTCGATCGCCTCTTCGCGTACGCGGGCCCGCTCGCGGATCTCCCCACGAAACCGGGAATGCGGGCGCGCTACCGGCACATTCGGACCTTCGCCCTGTCTTATGTGGATCGCTTCCTGGCCTGGATGGACGCCAGTGACGCCGAGGTGGTCTTCCCTGAAGAACAGGCCTTCCAGACGCTCGTCCACTCCGGCCGAGGCACCCTCTTCCTCAGCGCCCACCTGGGCAACCTCGACATGCTGCGGGGGCTGGGCGCGGCCCGCGGCATCTCCGGCCTGAACGCCGTGATCTACTCCGAACACGTCATCCGCTTCCAGGAACTCCTAAGCCGGATCAACCCTGGATACTCGGCGAACCTCATCCACGTGGCGGAGGCCGGGCCCGAAACCGCCCTGCTGCTGGAGGAGCGCATCGCCCGCGGCGAAAGCCTCTTCATCGTCGGAGACCGCCCCCCCGCCTCCGAGAATGGGCGCACCCTCGCCATCCCCTTCCTGGGTCGCGAGGCCCCCTTCCCCATCGGACCGCTCTTCCTCGCGCACCTGCTCCAATGCCCCGTCTACCTTTTCTTCTGTGTCAAAGATGGACCCCGGTACCGGATCCACATGGAGCCCTTCGCCGACCGCGTGGACCTGCCCCGCAAGGGAAGGGAGGCCGCCCTCCGGACCTGGCTCGAGCGCTATGCCCAGGCGGTCGAGACCCGGTGCCGGGAGACGCCCTTCCAATGGTTTAATTTCTATGACTTCTGGGGAGAGGCGAGCTCCCTTCCGCCCCTGCCGCCCACCGCAACACCACCGCCTGATCCCCGACCATGACCTTCCTGCAGACCTCCGTGACCCTGGAAATCCCCTTCCACGATGTGGACTCGATGGGGATCGTCTGGCATGGGCACTATTTGAAGTACTTCGAGATCGCCCGCACCGCCCTCATGCGCCGTGCCGGCCTGGACGTGGCGGACATGCTGGCCACCGGATGCGCCTGGCCCGTGGTCACCTGCGAGGTGAAGTACATCCGGCCCCTCCGGTACGGGCAGCGGATTCTGGTGGAGGCCTACCTTGAGGAGTACGAGTTCCGCATCGGCATTGCCTACACCGTGCGGGACGAGACCACCGGCGAGCGCCTCACGCGCGGCCGCACCCGGCAGCTGCCCATCGATTCGGCCACCGGAGAGCTTTGCCCGGGCACCCCTCCTGGCATGATCGCCGCCATCGAGCGGGCGCTCGGATGACCGCGCTCGCAGCCCCCTGCTACCTCTCGGCCCTGGGCCTCGTCAACGCACTGGGGCGAGGCAAGCGCGAGGTGGCCGCTGGGCTGCTGCGCGGAGACACCTCGGGACTGGTCGAGGAATCGGGCTGGCTGCCCGAGCGCACGGCCCGGGTGGGCCGGGTGCGGAGTCCCCTGGAGCCCCTGCCCAGCCGCTTCGCCGCGGACGATTCGCGGAACACCCGCCTGGCCCTGCTCGCCCTGGAGGAGATCCGCGACGACGTGGACCGGGAGATCCGCCGCCACGGCGCCCATCGCGTCGGCGTGGTGCTCGGCACCAGCACCTCAGGCATCGAAGCCGCCGAGCGGGCCGTCGCCCATCACCGGCAGCACCAGACCCTTCCCGGCGACTTCCACTACCAGCAGCAGGAGATCGGTCGCCTGGCCCCGTTCCTGGCGGCATACCTGGGGCTCCAGGGCCCCGCCCTCACCGTCTCCACGGCCTGCACGTCCGGCGGAAAGGCCCTGGTCACCGCCCGGAGCCTGCTCCGCCTCGGCCTCTGCGACGCGGTGATCACGGGCGGCGCGGACTCGCTCTGCCGGCTGACCCTCAACGGGTTCGCCTCCTTGGAGTCCGTCTCGCCGGCCCCGTGCAATCCCATGAGCCGGAACCGCGCCGGGATCAATGTGGGGGAAGGTGCGGCCCTGTTCATCCTCCGCCGGGAGCCCGCGGAGATCGCCTTCCTAGGCGCCGGAGCCTCCAGCGACGCGTACCACATCTCCTCGCCGGATCCCTCCGGCGCCGGCGCGGAAGCGGCCATGCGCGCGGCTTTGGCCGAGGCGGGTCCAGGTCTGGAGGTGGGCTACCTCAACCTGCATGCCACGGCCACGGTGAAGAACGATGAAATGGAAAGCCGCGCCACCGCGGCCATCTTCCCTGATGGCGTGGACTGCAGTGGGACCAAGCCGCTCACCGGGCACCTCCTCGGGGCCGCCGCCGCCACGGAACTGGCGTTCTGCTGGCTCCTGGCCCAGGACGTATGGAACCCCGAGGGCCTTCTGCCTCCCCACCGCTGGGACGGCCAGGCCGACCCCGAACTCCCGGCCCTCAGGCTCACCCAGAACGGCGCCACCTTCCCCGCCTACCGTGGATCCCGGATCTGCATGTCCAACGCCTTCGCCTTCGGTGGCAACAACCTCAGCCTGATCCTGGGGCCCGCCCGATGAGCCGGGAACAGCCCACTCCAGAGACGCTGCTCCCCCACCGGGGGCCGTCCCTTCTCCTGGACAGGATCCTCGAACGATCCGACGAGCACTGCCTCGCCCGCGTCCGCGTGGCACCGGGCGCCTGGTACCTGGATGAACGCGGCGAGGCCCCGGCGTGGGTCGCCCTTGAGTGGATGGCCCAGGCCGCTTCGGCCTTCAGTGGTTCCCGCCATCTCCGGGCGGGCCGCGCGCCCCGGGTCGGCTTCCTGCTGGGGACCCGGCGCTTCGAAACGGTGGTACCGGCCTTCCCGGTGGGCACCGAATTCGAAGTCGAAGCCCGACTCATCTTCATCGATGACCTCGGCCCCAGCGCCTTCGCCTGCCTGGTCCGGGACGGGGCCGACATCCTTGCCCGTGCTACGTTAAAGGCCATCGAAGTCCCATGAACCCACCCTCCTCCGACACCCCCAGGAACGCGCTCGTCACGGGCGGTAGCGGCCGTATCGGCCGGGCCATCGCCCACCGGTTGGCGCGAGATGGGTACCGCGTGACCGTGCACTGCCGCAGCCGCGTCGATGAGGCCCAAGTGGTGGTGGACGCCATCCGCGCGGCGGGGGGTGAAGCCGACTGGATCGCCTTCGATGTCTCCGACCGGACGGAAGCCGGGCGCCTCCTTGAGGTGAAGGTCGCCGCCGACGGCCCCTACCACTGCATCGTGTGCAATGCGGGGATCACGCGGGACGGGGCCTTCCCGGCCCTCAGCGGCGAGGACTGGGACCAGGTTTTGGGTGTGGGCCTCGACGGCTTCTTCAATGTGGTCCAGCCGCTCCTGATCCCCATGATCAAGACCCGCTCGGGAGGACGCATCGTGTGCATCTCCAGCGTCTCGGGCGTGGTCGGCAACCGCGGGCAGGTGAACTACAGCGCGGCGAAGGCGGGCCTGATCGGGGCCGCCAAGGCCCTGGCAGTCGAAGTGGCCAGCCGCGGGATCACCGTGAACTGCATCGCGCCCGGGCTCATCGAATCCGAGCTGGTGGACGAGCTGGTGCTCGAGCATGCCCTGCAGGCCATTCCCATGAACCGGGTCGGCCAGCCCGAGGATGTGGCCGCCCTCGTCGGCTTCCTCTGTTCGAACTCTGCGGGCTACATCACCCGCCAGGTCATCGGGGTGAACGGGGGCATGGTCTGATGCGCCGCGTTGTGGTGACCGGCATGGGGGGCGTCACCCCCTTCGGCGAGACCTGGGAGGCCATCGACCGCGCCGTATCCACGGGTCGGAATGGCGTGAAGGTCATGCGGCAGTGGGACCAGTATCCCGAGCTTCAGACGCGGCTCGGCGTGCCCATCGAAGGCTTCGAGGTCCCGGCCCACTACCCGCGAAAGATGGTGCGCTCCATGGGCCGGGTAGCCCTCCTGGGCGTCCGCGCCACGGAACTCGCCCTGCAGGATGCCGGCCTCCTGGGCGACGCGATCCTGGGGAGCGGGCGGGTCGGCGTGGCGTACGGTTCCTCCTTCGGCAGCGTGGATCCCATCGTGTCCCTGGGCCGCAGCCTGGCGTCGGGCCGGATCGGCGGCCTCAGCGCCACCGGGTACATCCAGGCCATGAGCCACACGGCCGCCGTCAACATCGGGGTGTACTTCGGCCTCACGGGCCGCGTCATCCCCACCAGCACCGCCTGCACCAGCAGCAGCCAGGCCATCGGCTACGCCTACGAATGCATCCGGGAGGGCCGCCAGACCATCATGGTGGCGGGGGGGTCGGACGAGCTGTCCGTCTTCACGGCGGCCGTCTTCGACACCCTGTACGCCACCAGCCAGCGCAATGACGCCCCCGACCAGTCCCCCCGGCCCTTCGATCGGGATCGCGACGGGCTGGTGGTCGGGGAAGGCGGCTGCACGCTCATCCTCGAGGACCGGGAGCATGCCCTGGCCCGTGGCGCCCGCATCCACGCCGAGGTACGGGGTTTCGGGACCAACTCGGATGGCGCCCACATCACCCAGCCCCAGCGGCCAACCATGGCCGAAACCATGCGCCTGGCCCTGGCCGATGCCGGCCTCCACCCCGACGCCATCGACTGGGTCAATGCCCATGGTACTGCCACGGAGTACGGGGATATCGCCGAAAGCCACGCCACGCGGGATGTCTTCCAGAGGCGCGTCCCCATCACCTCCTTCAAAAGCTACATGGGCCACCCCCTGGGCGCCTGCGGTTCCCTCGAAGCGTGGATGGGCATCGAGATGTCCCGAGCCGGGCGCATCGCCCCCACCCTGAACCTGGTCGAGCCTGATCCCCGCTGTGCCGACCTGGACTACATCCAGTTCGACCACCGCGAGCTGAAAGCGGTCTGCTTCATCTCCAACAATTTCGCTTTTGGCGGCATCAACACCTCGCTCGTCTTCCAGTGCGGGGATTCGTGACCGAATCGTAAAAGGGCCCCGGTAGCATGGCCCCAGGCTCGGACCGGGCCGGAGGTCTTTCATGGATGCCATTTCGACTGTCCTTCGCCGCTGCGAAATCTTCTCTGGGCTGTCCGACACGGACCTTGGCCTGATCGCCAAGGACGCCCGCTGGCGTGAGGTTCCCGCAGGAACACGCCTCTTCACCCAGGGCGAACCAAGGAAGGGGGCCACGGTCATCGCCGAGGGCCGCGTGGAGATCACCCGCGATAACGGCGAGGGGGCCGAACCGGTGGTCATCCTTGGACCTGGGGACGTGGCGGGCGAGCAGTCCTTCCTGGCGGCCAGCACCCACACCGCCACGGGTGAGGCCCTCACCCCGGCCGTGCTGCTGGACCTGGACCGCGAGGCCGTCCTCCAGAGCCTGGGCCAGAACGGGGCCGCGGCTATCGCGGTGCTCAGCAAGATCGCCAACGTCCTCCATCAGCGCATTCTCTACTCGGCCACGCCGCGCACCGGCCGCGAACAGGCCTACGCCAGTGGCCGGACCCGCCACGAATCGGATCTTCTCGGCCCCCTGGACGTGCCTGAAGACGCGCTCTTCGGCGTGCAGACCCTCCGCGCCGTCCACAACTTTCCCATCACGGGCACCCCCACCAGCCATTTCCCCGCCATGATCCGCGCCCTGGCCATGGTCAAACAGGCGGCGGCCCGGGCCAACGCCCAGCTGGGTTTGCTGGATCTTGCCATCGCGGACGCCATCGACCGCGCCTCCCAGGAGATCATCGACGGCCACTGGCACGGCCACTTCCCCACGGACATGGTTCAGGGTGGCGCGGGCACCTCCACCAACATGAACGCCAACGAAGTCATCGCCAACCGGGCCCTTGAACTGCTGGGCCACAAGCGCGGGGACTACGCCCACTGCCACCCCAACGACCACGTGAACCTGGGCCAGAGTACCAACGACGTCTACCCCACGGCCCTGCGCCTCAGCACCATCTTCATGCTGCGGAACCTGCTCGACGCCATGGAGCGCCTGAAGGCGGCTCTGCACGCCAAGGGCCGCGAGTTCTCCGATGTCATCAAGATGGGCCGCACCCAATTGCAGGATGCCGTGCCCATGACGCTCGGCCAGGAATTCGAAGCCTACGCCATCACCACGGGAGAGGACATCCAGCGCCTGCAGGAGACCGCGCGGTTCTTCCTCGAAGTGAACATGGGCGGCACGGCCATCGGCACGGGCATCTGTGCCGATCCCCGCTACCCCCAGATCGTGGTGGATGAGCTGCGCAAGGTGACGGGCCTGGAGGTCGTGCTGGCGGAAAACCTGGTGGAGGCTACACCGGATACGGGTGCCTTCGTCATGTTCTCCGGCGTGGTCAAGCGCGCCGCCGTGAAACTCAGCAAACTCTGCAACGACCTGCGCCTGCTCAGCAGCGGCCCCCGCTGCGGGTTCGGCGAGCTCAACCTGCCTCCCATGCAGCCCGGCAGCAGCATCATGCCCGGCAAGGTGAACCCCGTGATCCCCGAGGTGGTGAACCAGGTGGCCTTCCAGGTCATCGGCAACGACCTCACCATCACCCTGGCCGCCGAGGCGGGCCAGCTTCAGCTCAACGTGATGGAGCCCATCCTGGCCTACAGCCTGGCCACCAACCTGCGCAACCTCACGGCCGCCGTCCACGTGCTCACCACCAAATGCATCGTGGGGATCACCGCCAACCGCGACCGCTGCCGCGATCTAGTGGAACACAGCATCGGCATCGTCACCGCCGTCATGCCTGCCATCGGCTACAAACGTGCCACTGAGGTGGCGAAAGAGGCTTTGGAAACCGGCGCGTCTGTGCGCGAGTTGATCCTTCGCAAGGGTTATCTGACCCCCGCCGAGCTGGATGAAGCCTTCAGCCTGGAGGCCATGACCCAGCCTCGGCCCATCCGGTAGGGGCTTCCGCCATCTGGTCGGTTAAACTGGCAGCAGATCCCCACGAGATCCGCTGCCAGTTCTCTGTACCCCGGGAGTTCCCATGTCCCTCGAAAAGAAGATCGAGATCCTCAAGGCCAAGCACGCCCAGGCGCTGGCCGGGGGTGGCGAGGCCCGGATCCAGAAGCAGCACGAGGGGGGCAAACTCACGGCCCGCGAGCGCATCGCCGCCTTCCTGGACGAGGGCTCGTTTGAGGAAATGGACGCCCTCATGGTCCACCGGGCCTGGGGCGTGGAGAAGATCCCAGGGGATGGCGTGGTGACCGGCTTCGGCCGCGTGGACGGCCGCCCCGTGGCCATCTTCGCTCAGGACTTCACGGTGTTTGGCGGCTCGCTAAGCGAAGCCTACGCCAAGAAGATCTGCAAGATCATGGACCTCGCCATGAAGGTGGGCTGCCCCGTGGTCGGCCTCAACGACAGCGGCGGCGCCCGCATCCAGGAGGGTGTGGTGAGCCTGGGCGGCTATGCCGACATCTTCCTGCGCAACACCCTGGCCTCCGGGGTCATCCCCCAGATCAGCCTCATCATGGGCCCCTGCGCCGGTGGCGCGGTCTACAGCCCCGCCATCACCGACTTCATCACCATGGTGAAGGGCACCAGCTACATGTTCGTGACAGGGCCCGATGTCATCAAGGCCGTCACTCACGAAGAGGTGACGAAGGAGGAACTGGGCGGTGCCAACACCCATGCCGCCAAGTCTGGCGTCGCTCACTTCGTCACGCCGAGCGACCTGGCGGCCTTGGCCCACACCCGCGAGCTGCTCTCCTTCCTGCCCAGCAACAACCTGGGCGAGGCCCCGCGGCGCGCCCCGAAAAACCAGATGCCCCTGGAGAACCCGGATCTGGACAAGGTGGTGCCGGACGATCCCAGCAAGCCCTACGACATCCGGGACATCATCCGGGGCGTGGTGGACGACGCCCACTTCTTCGAGGTGCATGAGGCCTTCGCGCCCAACCTCGTCGTGGGCTTCGCCCGCATCGATGGCCGCAGTGTGGGCATCGTCGCCAACCAGCCGGCCTTCTACGCCGGCGTGCTGGACATCTCCTCCGCCGAGAAGGGCGCCCGCTTCGTGCGGTTCTGCGATGCCTTCAACATCCCGCTGATCACCTTCGAGGACGTGCCGGGCTTCCTGCCAGGCGTCACCCAGGAACACGGCGGCATCATCCGCCACGGCGCCAAGCTGCTCTTCGCCTTCTGCGAGGCCACGGTGCCCAAGATCACCATCATCACCCGCAAGGCCTACGGCGGCGCCTACTGCGTGATGGCCAGCAAGCACATCCGCACCGACTTCAACTTCGCCTACCCCACCGCCGAGATCGCCGTCATGGGCGCCGAGGGGGCCATGAACGTGCTGCACGGCAAGTCCATCGCCAACGCGCCCGATCCTGCCGCCAAGAAAGCTGAGTTGGTGGCCGAGTACAACGAGAAGTTTGCCAACCCCTACATCGCCGCCGAGCATGGCTTCGTGGACGAGGTCATCCTCCCCCGCGAGACCCGCCAGAAGCTGGTCAAGGCCCTCGCCTTCCTCGAAACGAAGCGCGACACCATGCCGCCCAAGAAGCACGGCAACATCCCCCTGTAGGAGGCCACTCGGAAGTTGGACGGGGAAGTGTCCTATCATGGCGCCACCCCGGGAGTTCCCATGCGTACCGCCCTCCTCGTCTTCGCCACCCTCGCACTCTCCGCGCAGGACGAACGGGCCTTCATGGCCTCCATGAATCGACTCGAGCGGCAGGATCCCGCCGGCAAGAAGGATCTCGAGGACGCCAGTCCCCTCCGCGCCGCCGCCCTGGCCATGGATCCCATCAAGGCGAACGAGAGGGACCGCTACGCCGCCGCCACCTGGCTTTGGGCCACCAACTTGATCCGCGGGTTCCAGCACGGCAAGGATCAGACCTACCTGCAGGCCGCCCGCGGGCAGGCCGATCTCCTGAAGGCCTGGTCCCTGCTCGAAACCGTGGGCGGGGACCTCGCCCGCTCCCGCGACGACCTGCGGCTGGAAATCGCCTGGCACCTGGTGGACCTCGACCGGATGCGGACGGCCTACCCGGCGGTGGCCGCCCAGCCCAACCTGAATGTCCGCGAGCTCGTCCACTGCTTCTTCGTCTCCGCCCACCTGGGCGAATGGACTGCCATGAGGAAGTACGCGCAGGCGCTCACGGCCCAGGGTGGGAAGCTGGAAAACCTGCACGCCGCGGCCGAGAACACCCTGACGATGTTCGACTATGAGTCGCTGCTCAAGGCGGTGGAGCTTGGCCACCCGGACCCGACCGTGGGCCCCCTGATCGTGCGGAGCTACCGGGTCACCAAGCAGCGGATCAAGATCCGGAACGTCTCTGGCGGCGACAAGACCCTCCTGAAGGAATCCGAATCCTGGCCCAAGGGCTGGGTCGCCAAGCCCGATGGAACCACAGACCTGCTCCAGGTGGGGGCTGCGGCCCATTGGGTCGAGGGCACCGCCCAGCCACCCGTGTCCGGCTTCCTCGATGCCAGCCGCCTCTACCTGGTCGGGTACCGGGAGACTCAAGGTGAGCCCAACGACTCGGGTCGTCAGGAACAGACCTGGGACATGCGCCCGGACTCCCGGAACCCAGGCCGTTGGCGCGGAACCAACACCCTCACGGCCTGGCGGGCTGGAACGGAGTCCAAGGCGGGGCCCGCGCTGCAGGTGACCTTCGACGTGGAGTGGGACCTGCGTCCCACAGAAACCTACCTGGAGGCCCTCTCCGCGGCCCCGGCCACCCCGGTGAAACCTGGTTCGTGACGGGGCCTTCGAGAGCCTTATGCGCAGGGTGTTCATCGATGACCAAGGCGCCGTGCGCAATGGATGGCGGATTCTCGAATTCGCGGTTCTCCTCGGCGTCGTGGGCTTTGGCACCTCCCCCCTCACCCGCCTATGGCCGGCGGCCTGGCAGGGCCTGCTTCCGGGCCACTGGTTCGACGTCGCCATCTGCCTTGGGGTCACCTGGCTCTGCGTCCGGACGGAAGGGACCTGCTTGGCCGAGGTCGGCCTCCGCTTCAATCGGCGTTTCTTCCTGGAGGTCGCCCTGGGCAGCCTGGGCGGGTTTGCGCTGATGCTGGCCACTGCGGCGCTCATCCACGGGTCGGGCGCGTTCCATTGGGTCCGCACTCCGGGCACTGGCCCCACGGACCTGGTCAAGGGGGCGTGGTTCTTCCTCGCGGTGGCCTGCTTCGAGGAACTCCTTTTCCGTGGCTATGCCTTCCAGCGGGCCGTGCGGGGCCTGGGGTTCGCGGCGGCCCAGATCGTGTTCGCCCTGACCTTCGCGTGGGTGCATTGGGACAACCCGGGCATGGTCGGGGCCACCAAAGCCTGGGCCACGCTGAACATCGCCTTGGCGTCCCTCCTGCTGGCCTTCTGCTGGCGCCGCACGGGCAGCCTGGCCCTCCCCATCGGCGTCCACCTGGGCTGGAACTGGACCCAGGGCAACCTCCTCGGCTTCGGCGTGAGCGGCACCGAGGCCCCAGGTTGGTGGACGCCGGTCTTCCACGGCCGCCCGGAGTGGCTCACGGGCGGCGCCTTCGGCCTGGAGGCCAGCGCTGTCTGCGCCCTGGTGTGTGGCGCGGCCCTGCTCGGACTGTGGCGGTGGAAAGGTGCGGTGCCTAGCGGCGGTTCTTCCACAGCTTCGGGGTCTTGATCCCAGCGCCCATCACCAGGCGCATCTCGCTGGTGGGCACGAAACCCATGCGCTGGTAGAGGCCTTCGGCTTCCAGGCTCGCGTGCAGTTCCATGACCTCCAACCCGATGTCCCGGGCCAGGTCCAAGGCCGCGTCCGTGAGGCGCGCGGCGAGGCCCTGGCGGCGATGCGAAGGTTCCGTGTAGATGTTGAACAGGTAGCCCCGCACCGAGAGCGGCGTCACCGGGGTGGGGAGGGTTTCACGCATGAGCATCAGCACGCCGGCCACGGGACGGCCATCATCTTCCATGAGGAAGCCCCGGCACTGGCCCGCTACCAGCCAGTTCCGCAACTGGACCCGGAAGGTGTCAGCCATGCGCCGCAGCCCTTCTTCGGAACCAGCCTCCAAGTCACGGAACAGGGCCAGGCGGTGGGCCACATGGGTCTCGAGGTCGGCGGTCGTGGAGGCGCGGAGAGAGAGCTTCATGCGGTCAGTGTAGGCGCTATCCTGGGCCATGCACTACGCGGCCCTGGCCTCCGGTTCCAAGGGGAACTGCCATGCCCTTTCCGAGGGCGGCCGGACGCTGCTCATTGATGCCGGCATCTCCCTGCTCCAGATCCGTCGCCGCATGGAGATCCTGGGTCTGGATTCCGGAACCGTACGCGCCCTGGCCCTCACCCACGAGCACTCGGACCATATCGGCGCGGTGGGCGTGATTCTCCGCAACACGGACTGGGCCATCCTCGCCACCGCCGCCACCCGCATCGCCGTGGAGCGGATCCAGGGCATCACCATTTCACCGTCCCGTTGGATCGAGGTGGAGGCCGGCCGACCCAGCGACTGGTGCGGCTGGCGCCTGCTGCCCTTCGCGTTGCCCCATGATGCAGAGGATCCCGTGGCCTACCGGATCGAGGCCGGGGGAACCGCCGCCGCCGTGGTGACGGACCTGGGGCACCCCACGGCCCTGGTGGCCGACCACCTCCAGGATCTGGACTTGCTGGTGCTGGAGGCCAACCATGACGTGGACATGCTGCGCGAGGGGGACTACCCCCCCCAGCTCAAGGCCCGCATCCTGAGTCGCGTCGGCCATCTGAGCAACGCCGCCATGGCCGACCTGCTGGGCCGGGCGCTTTCCTCGCGGTTGAAGCAGGTGGTCCTGGCCCACTTGAGCGAATCGAACAACGACCCCGGCCTGGCCCGCTTCGCCGCCGAGGAGATCCTCCGGGGAACCGCGGTGGCCTTGCATGTGGCTCACCAACGGGAACCCCTCGCCATCACCCCGGCCGTGGCCTAAGGAGTCCGATGTTACGACGCACCCTGATCCACCTTGTTCTCCTGACTCTGCCAGCCTTGATCCCGACCCTGAGCGCTCAGGGCGCTCCGCCCTCTCTGCGCGAGGCCGTGGAACGCTTCGACGCCGCCCAGGCGCAGGTCCAGACCCTGCAATGCCCCTTCACCTTGACCTTGCGGCGAGCCCTCCTGAAAACGCCCTCCGTGACGAAAGGAACCCTCTACCTCCAGGGTTCCGACTTTGTCCACTTCGTCTTCCTGCCACCCGAGGACCTGATCCTGCACCTCACCCCCAAGGCGCTCATCTCCTACAGCCCCGAGGCCCGGTCCGGGGAGTTGATGAAGATTGGCATCATCAAGAATGCCAATCGTAAGTTCCTGGGGCTCGGTCAGAAGCTCAGCTACCTGTCGGAATACTTTCAGATCCACCTGAGCGAATCGAAGGACCTGCCGGGTACCTGGCTGCTGGCCATGACGCCCCGCACCTTGTCCATGCGCAAGCGGATGCAGAATCTCAACCTCTGGGTGGATCGTGAGAGCTGGCTGCCCCGGCAGATCCAGTGGATCGAACGCAGCGGGGATTCCTGGCTGGTGGAACTGGGGGCCCTCCGGATCAATCAGCCCCTGCCTCCCGCCGTGACCGGCTTCAAGCTTCCCGAGGGCATCCCCTTGCAAAGCGACTTCAGCTTCTTCGCCACCCGGAAGAAGTAGCGGTAGACTGCATGAGAGATCCCACGGGGGCCCGATGATTGTGGTGTGCCCGGCCTGCCAGGCCCGCTTCCAGTACGACGACAGCCGGTTCGGTCAAGCCCGAGCCAAGCGGTTCAAGTGCCCGAAGTGTGCCCACCTGTTCGAGGTGGCGAACCCGGCGGTGACAGCCCTTCCGCCCGCCCAGGCGGCTCCGGTGCCGCTCACGATGCCGCTGACGATGCCGGTGCCCATGCCTGAGCAGGATCCTGCCTCCGAATCCACCATGGCCTCCGCGTTCACCACAGCCCGCCGGGACAGAGATTCCATCCTGGTGGCCGCAGGCCTTCAGGGGGCCGGCCTGCCGGCGGGGTTCAAGTTCAGCTTGGCCTTCCTCACGGGCCCCCAGGCCTCCACCGTGCAGGTGCTTGAGCGGCCTCTGATCGTCATCGGCCGCGAGGAGGGCGATGTCATCACCCAGGATCCCGAGACTTCCCGCCGCCACGCGGTGCTGGAAATTCGGGGAGACGGGACCGTGTGGATCACCGACCAGGAATCCACCAACGGCACCCAGGTCAATGGCGAACGCATTACGGGTCCGGTCCAGCTCCTCAGCCAGCAGGAGTTCATCTGCGGGAACAGCACCTTCATGCTGCTGATCCGCAATACCAACGAATACCCCCTGCACTGAGCCCCGCGATTCCACCGACCCGAACCCGAGCGACGCCATGACGCCAGACCCCTATGCGCCCCACCTCCGCCAGGCGGATCAGCTGTTCGCCCAAGGGGAGGTCATCAAGGCGGGGCAGATCTGGCAGGCCATCCTCAAGCAGCAACCGGGTCATGCCGAAGCTCGTGAACGCCTGGTGGCCTTGCGGGGGTACCTGCAGGCCCAACGGGAGGCTGCGGCCGCCGCAGCTCCCCCGGCGGCATCGCCCGCCCCTGAACCCATTCCAGAACCCGTTCCCGTTACGATGGCGGCACCACCACCCCCCACGCCGGCCCCGATTCCTCCGCCAGGCCCCGCCGCCCCCCCAGCGCCGGCCCCAGCGTCAGTTCCCGTGCCAGCTCCGGTCCTCGCATCGATGGAGCCCGATCGGCTGCTGATCGAAGGCTGCACGCTCTATGACATGGGCCAGGTGCCCGACGCCCTCCAGAAATGGGAACAGGTGCTGGCCATCGACCCCACCCACAGCCTGGCCCTGGGCTACGCCAACGGCGCCCGCCGCGAGCTGGGCCTTTCACCCCTCCAGACGTCCGCCTCCGCGGCACCCACGGAGGAACCAGCTCCCGCCGCCGAAGAAGACGTGGACAAGCTGCTCCGGGAAGCCGTCCAGCTCTACGACATGGGACTGACGGAAGAGGCCATTTCCAAATGGGAACATGTACTTGTCCTGGAACCCCACCGGGAAGAGATCCAGAGCTACCTGCGCATGGCCCGACAGGAACTGACGCTGCCGGGGGCGCAGACCTCGACCCAGGCTCCAGCCTTGCCCTCCGCGCCAACCCCTGCGCCAGGCCCCGCTGCGACTCCCGACGAAGAGGCCCTGGCCCTGAAGCTCCGGCAGGCGGAACACCTGCTGTCGCTCCAACGTCACGACGAGGCGGCCTTCACCTACCAGCAGGCCCTCCAACTGGCCCCAGGGCATCCGGAAGCCTTGGCGGGCCTCGAACGTTGTCGCCGGCCCCAGGCCTCCATGTCGCCTACGGCGCATGGCATCACACTGGATACTCGAGGCCCCATCACCCTGATGGAAGAGGACGCCACCCTGATCATGCCGAGTTCCGCCCAGGTGGAACCCCCCGCCTCCATGACCCGGACCGCCTCGGCGCCCCGGGAGGGGATCAGCCTTCCGGACCGCCTGCAGAAGGCCTCCGTCAACCTCCCCTGGCTGCGGGAGCCCAAGGTCTGGGCCATGACCGGAGGGGGCATCCTGGTGCTGGCGGGAAGCCTCTACGCCCTCCATACCTACCGCCAGGACCAGGAGCTGAAGGAGGCCGTCAAGGCTGCGCGCCAGGCGGCTGTGGCCCCCGTGCTCCAGCAGGCCCAGTCGCCCGATCTCTCCGAAACGCCCGCGGCGATCCTCCACGAAGGGGAACGCATCCTTGACAGAGACCCGCTGCGGGCCTACTTCCGGGCCCAGACCGTGCTGGCCCAGAACCCCGGCGACGCCGCGGCGGCGCAGCTGCTCGAGAAGGCCCGGGCTGCCCTGCCCGGAGGTGCCACAGGGGCGAGCCTCCTGGAATTTCAGAAACACCTGCAGGACGGTGATCTGGACGCTGCGGCCAAGGTCATGGACGCCCTCCTGCGGGCCCAACCCGATGACCCCGGCCTTCGGTCCCGGGCGGCCCGGCTGTACCTGACCTTATGCGGGGCCCATGCCGGCCAGGCCAAGTGGGATGAGGCCGCCGAAGATCTGCGCCAGGGTCGGGCGATTTCTCCCAGCGACAAATCCTGGCAGGCCCGGCTCAAACTCCTTGAGCGCTTGAAGACCCTGCCCAAATCCCAGCAGGCCGCCTGGCTTCCCCTGCTCGGCTAGGCCGCAGACCGCCACCTATTTCGCGGCAAGAACCGGGTCGCCCGGGGCCCCCGGTGCGCCGGATCCTGGGCCCACGGGAGCCGTTTCCGCCTCCCGCCTGGGAGGTGCGCCATGCACAAGGTCGTCCGTCCGAAGATGCTGTACTTCGGGACCCCGGTGGTCCTCATCAGCACGCTGAATCCCGATGGCTCGCCCAACCTGGCGCCCATGTCCTCGGCCTGGTGGCTGGGGGACACCTGCCAGCTGGGGATGAGCAGCCGGTCACGGACCGTGGAGAACCTCGCCCGCGAGGGGGAGTGCGTCCTCAACCTCCCTTCCCAGGCGCTGGTGGCCGCCGTGGACCGCTTGGCCCTCCTCACGGGGAGCGATCCCGTGCCGCCCTACAAGGCCGCCCTGGGCTACCGGTACGAGGCCCGGAAGTTCGAGGCCGCGGGCCTGACCCCGGTCCCCGCGGACCTGGTGAAGCCCCCGAGGGCGCTGGAGTGCCCCGTCCACCTGGAGGCCCGGGTCCGCGGGATTCGCCGGATCGGCGACGAGGACAGCCACCTGGCCGCCATCGAGACCCAGGTGGTGCGCGTCCACATCGACGAGGCCCTGATGCTGCCGCGGGAAGGGGACTATATCGACCCCCAGCTCTGGCAGCCCCTGATCATGAGCTTCTGCGACTTCTTCGGCCTGAGCGGGACGCCCCTCCTGCCGTCCCGGCTGGCCCGGGCCTGGCGCCCGCCCGTAGCCTCCTGAATTCAGGCCGTCCTCGCCCGCTCGAAGGCGAGGATGGCCTGCTTCCGCGCGGCGCCCCAGTGGTACTGGCCCAGGGCCCCGGTGGCCTGGATCACGCGGTGGCACGGGATGAGCCAGGCGATGGGGTTCTGCCCCACGGCCGTGCCCACGGCGCGCACGGCGTCCGGGGCGCCGGACAGGGTGGCCAGGTCGCGGTAGGACACGGCCTGGCCCGGGGGAACCCGCAGGAGGGCCTCCCAGGCCCGGAGCTGGAAGGGCGTGCCCTTGAGGACGAGGCTGAGGGGTTGGCCCACGCCATCCCGCAGGCGCGCCTGAAAGGCCTCCGCATAGGGGCGGATGAGGGCGTCCCCTCGCTCCAGGCGTGCCCCGGGCCAGCGGGCCTGGAGCTCGGCCAGGGCGCCGTCGCGGCCCTCCTCGCCGAGGAAGGTCAGGCCGCAGAGGCCCCGGTCGAGGGCCGCGAAGAGCGCCGGGCCGAAGGGCGTCTCCTCCAGGCCCCAGTGGACCGTGAGACCTCCAGCCTGGGCCTTGTACTCCCCTGGGGTCATCCGCTCAAGGGAGAGGAAGAGGTCGTGCAGGCGGCCGGGGCCCGAGAGGCCCACCGCGTGGCTCACCTCGAGCAGGCTCCGGGATTCGGCGAGCATGCGCTTCGCCTCCGCCAGGGTCAGGACCTGGAGGAAGCGCTTGGGGCTCACCCCCGCCCACCGCTGGAAGAGCCGCTGGAAGTGGAAGGGGCTGAGGCCCACCTCCTCCGCCACCTGCTCCAGGCTCGGCTGCTCCTCCGCGTGATCGGCGAGGAAGCGGATGGCCCGCTCCACCCGGCTGTAGTCGCTGCTAGACATGAGGACCTCCCAGGCCAAGATGCGATCACGGACGACCCGCACCCACCCGGATCTTGCGGGGATCAGCCCGCCACCCAGACCTCCGGCGGCACCGGGTGGCTCAGGAAGTGGGTCATGCCCTCGTTCAGGCCGTAGGCACCGGTGGTGCCGAAGGCCAGCAGATCCCCCGCCGCCAGCTCCGGCAGGCGCACCTCGCCCAGGCGGTCCAGGCTGGTGCAGAGGGGCCCCGCCAGGGTGTAGGGCACATTTCCCTCGCCTTTTCCCACGGCCTTCACCGGGAAGGGCTGGCCTGTGAGGAGAGGCCGGATGAGGTGGTTGATGCCGCCCTCCAGGATGGCGAAGCGGGTGCCGCGGCTCTCCTTGAGGCGCACCACCCGGGCCAGGTAGATGCCGCAGGGGCCGGCCAGGAAGCGGCCCGGCTCCAGGATCAGCTCGCCCTTGAACCAGGCGTGTCGTGTCAGCAGATCGGACAGTCCTTGTCCAAAATCCGTCAGGTCCAGGGGCGCTTCGTCCGGCGCATACGGCACGCCCAGGCCGCCGCCCAGGTCGATCTGCTCGAAGGCCAGCCCGTGGGCCTCGTGCAGGCGCTTCGCCAGGTCCAGCACCGCGCCGTGGATGGCCTTCAGCTTGGCGGCATCCCGCTGGTTGCTGGCGGCGAAGACGTGGAGGCCCTTGATGCGCACATGCGTCAGCCTGGCCGCCTTCTCCATCAGCGCCGGCACGTCCTCCTCGTCCACGCCGAAGGCCGAGGGCCCGCTGCCGCCGATGATGCGGTTGCCCTCATCGATGTCGAAGGCCGGGTGCACCCGCAGGTTCACCGCCGTCTCCCGGGTGGCCATGGCGTCGATGCGGGCCAGGTCCTCGAAGCCCTCGGCCTGCACGCGGACACCCATGTACAGGGCCTTCTGCAGCTCGGGCCCCCGCTTGCCGGGCCCGGCAAAGAAGGTGCGTCCCGCTGGCAGGTTCAGCGCCTCCACCCGCTCCAGCTCCCCGATGGACGCGCAGTCGAAGCTGGCGCCCAGGGCGTCGAAACACCTCAGCAGGTCCGCGTGCGGGTTGGCCTTCACCGCATAGGCGATCCGCACCCGCTCCGGCAGGGCCGCGCGCAGCGCCCGGAAGCCCGCCTCCGCCACTGCTCCCGAATAAGCAAAACAGGGCGTGCCGTGGGTCTCGGCGAGGGATTGGCATTGAGCATCATCGAGCGCGAATAGCATGGGAACCTCGAACCGCGGAGAACGCCCTCGTCAGGGCTTCCAGTACGTCGCCAGCCGCCGCACGCCTTCCCTTAGCTGCTCGGGGGTGGCAGCGAAGCTGAGGCGGGCGTGGCCGCGGCCGCCCTCGCCGAAAGCCAGGCCCGGGATGAGCACCACCTTGGCCTCGTCGCGCAGCTTCAGGCAGAAAGCCACGGGATCCGCATGGGCCGCCTCGGGCAGGGCCATGAAGTGGTAGAAGGTGCCGTCCGGGGGTGTCACGACCTGACCCAACTCCTCGCGCAGGGCTGCGGCCAGGGCCTGCCAGCGCTCGCCCGCGGCCGCGCGGGCCTCGGCGAGCACCGTGTCGGAGTGTTCGATCAAGGCCAGCGCCGCCCATTGCGCGGGCGTGGCCGTGCCCGTCACCGCGTAGCCGTGCACCGTGCGGGCGGGAAGGAGCCAGGCGGGATCGCCCACGGCCCAACCCACGCGCAGGCCCGGGGCGCCCCAGCCCTTGCTGACGGAGCTGGTCACCACGCCGCGGTCCGTCACGTCCCGCAGGCTGGGGCAGCGGGTGCCGAAGTGCAGGTCACGGTAGACCTCGTCGGAGATGAGCAGCACGCCGCGGGCGATGCAGGCGTCGGCCACGCGCTTGAGGGCCTCCAGGCTCCCGCCGCCGCCCGTGGGGTTCGAGGGCAGGTTGAGGACCACCGCGGACACGTCCGGGGTGGCGTCCAACACGCGGATCAGGGCCTCCGCATCCAAGCGGAAGCGGTCCTTGGACAACGGATAAGGCACGGCCTCGGCGCCCGCCATCAGCGCGAGGGCCGGATAAGCCACGAAGCCGGGATCAGGCACCAGCACCTTCGTGCCCGGCTCCACCCAGGCCTGGAAGAGCGAGAATAGCGCCCCCTGGGAGCCGGTGGTGATGAGCACCTCGTCCACGTGAGCGCCGTGGAAGGCGGCCACCGCCTTCCGCAGGTCCAGCAGGCCCACGTGGGGCACATAGGGACAGGGGCCCGGGTTCCGCAGCAGGGCCTTCCGGCCCACCTCCGGCAGGTCCCAGGTGGGCTCGCCCAGGCCCAGGGGGATGGCCCCGGGCGGCGTGCCGTCCGTGATGGCGCGGATGGGTGAGGGCTTGAGCAGCGATAGGCGGGAGGCGGGTCGCACGGAATCCTCAAGAAAAGATCAAAAGCAACAGATCACCACCAAGTCACCAAGTAAGGACAAAAGCCTTTTGCAGTTCTTGGCGCCTTGGCGTCTTGGTGGTTTGCATTTCGTTGATACCTCTACCTCAGCGCTTGCTCAAGGGCAGTCGCCGCGTCGGTCCGGTCGTCGCGGTACTTCACGATACAGGGGGCGGACACCTGGAGTCCGTGCGCCTTGGCATAGTCGCCCGAGGCCGGGCGGGACCCCGGCACCACCACGGCGCCTTCGGGCACCTCCTGGCGCAGCTCCCGGCCGTGCACCAGGTCGTAGATCACGGTGCTGCCCGTGATGACCACGCCCGAGGCCAGCACCGCCCGCTTCCGCACGACGATGCCCTCGAACAGGCCCACGAGGCCACCCACGAAGGCGTCGTCCTCCACCACCACGGGCCGGGCGCCCGCGGGCTCCAGCACGCCGCCGATCTGGGCGGCAGCGGAGAGGTGCACCCGCTTGCCGATCTGAGCGCAGCTGCCCACCAGGGCGTGGCTGTCCACCATGGTGCCCTCGTCCACGAAGGCGCCCACGTTGACGTAGGCCGGGGGCATGATCACCACCCCCTTCGCGATGTGGGCGCCGCGGCGCACGGAGGAGCCGCCAGGCACGAGGCGCACCCCGTCCTCCAGGCCGAAGTGGCGGGCCGGGTAGGCGGTCTTGTCGAACATGGGAAAGCCGGGCCCGGGCATCTCCACGAGGCTGGTGCGGCGGAAGCCGCAGAGGATGGCCTGCTTCACCCACGGGTTGGCCTGCCAGCTGCCGTCCGACCGCTGTTCGGCGGCCCGCACGATCCCGCTCTCCAGGGCGGAGAGGAGCACCTGGTGCATGGCGGGCGCTTCGGGATCAGTCGTCAGTTCCTCCGGGGAACGGCTGAAGAAGCGGTGGACGGTATCCAGATCGACGACCATCAGATCACTCCGGGGAAGGTGCCCTCGGTGGAGAGGCAGAGGGCTTCGGCCAGGCGGGTGCGGGTGGCCGCGACCGCGGGGACCAGGGGCAGACGCAAGCCATCCCCGCAGAGCCCCAGCATCTTCAGAGCCGCCTTCAGGGGGATGGGATTGCTCTCGACGAACAGGGCGTCCATGAGGGGCAGCAGCTGCTGGTGGAGGCGGAGCGCCTCGGCCCGGTCGCCCCGGCGGGCGGCGGCGACCAGGGCAGCGGTCTCCCGGGGCAGGGCGTTGCCCAGCACCGAGATCAGGCCCGAGGCCCCCACGGCGATGGCGGCCAGGGCCAGGTTGTCGTCCCCCGACAACAGGACCTTCCCCCGCGGCAGCTGGCGGACGATCTCCGCGATCTGGGCGAGGTTGCCGCTGCTCTCCTTCACGGCCACCACCTGGGGGTTCTCCCAGAGCCGCGCCAGAACGGGCGGCGTCACGTTCAACCCGGTGCGGCCCGGCACGTTGTAGGCGATGAGCGGGAATCCGGGCGCCGCCTCGGCCACAGCGGCGAAGTGTGCCACCAGGCCATCGGGCGTGGGCTTGTTGTAGTAGGGCGTGACCACCAAGGCGCCCTGGGCGCCGAGGGCCTGGGCCCGTTTCGTCATCGCCGCGGCTTGGCGGGTGGCGTTGTGGCCCGTCCCCACGACCACGGGGCGGCCGCTGCTTTCCTCCAGGCAGGCGGTGATGAGGATGTCGCGCTCGACTTCGACGATGGTGGCGGCCTCGCCCGTGGAGCCCAGGGGTACGAGGAAGTCCACACCGCCGGCCACTACGTGGCGCACCAGCTTCCGGAAGGCGGGCAGGTCCACCTCGCCCGAGGCCTTGAAGGGCGTGGCCAGGGCGACAGCGAGGCCGGAGAGATCAAGGGTCATGGTCTTCCTCCAAACACAAAGAGGGGGTCGAGCAGATCGGCGGCCAGGTCATCCATGGTGAAGACGCCCTTGCGGCCATGAACCCAGCGGGCGGCGACCAGGGCGCCTTGCGCGAAGGGGGCGCGGGACCGGGCCCGGTGCGTCAGCTCCAGCACCTCGGCCGGGGCATCGATCCCCACGGTGTGCGTGCCGAACTCGGCCCCGGCCCGCACCACGCCGACGCTCAGCTGGTGCGGCGCCGGGGTGCCGAGGGTCCATTCCGTTTTGCGGGGACAGCCCACCATCAGGGCCGCCGCCAGGGTCTTGGCCGTGCCCGAGGGGGCGTCGACCTTGAGGCGGTGGTGATGCTCCACCAGGTAGGGGTCTCGTGCCGGATCGAGGGCGGCGAAGCGGCCCAGTACCGTGGCAAAGCGCGCCATGAGGGCCACGGAAATCGAGAAGTTTGAGGCCGAGAGCACGCCGATGCGGCCTGCCACGCGGGCCTCAAGTTCCGGAATGGCCCAGCCCGTGGTGCCGATCACCAGATCCGTCCCCGTCGCCAGGGCCCAGGCCAGGTGCGCTTCCACCGCCTCGGCCACGCTGGCGTCGATGGCCACGTCGGCCTTGGCTTCCGGGGTGTCGCCACGGCCCACCTGCCAGGTCAGGGACTCCGCGGCTACCGCGGCGATGGCGGCCCCCAGACGGCCCTTTCCGAACAGACCGATGCGGAAGGGCGTCACGGCGTCCCTCCCACCAGCACGTGGTGGAGTCGGCGCAGGGCCTCATCGCCCTGTTCCTGGCGCACCACGAGGCTCAGGTTGATCTCGTTGGCGCCCATGCTGATCATTTCCACGTTGATGTCACCCAGCGAGGAAAGCAGACGGGCACCCAGGCCAGGCGTGGACTTCAGGCGTTCTCCCACGGCGGCGATGATCGCCCGGCCCTCGTTCACCTCCACCGTGGCGAAAGCCGAGAGGTCCTTGATCAGCGCCTTCAGCGGCATGCCCGCCTCCACGGTGAGGGACACGCTCACCTCGGCGGTGGCCACCAGATCCACGCTCACCCCGCGGCGGCCAAACACCTCGAAGAGGCGCGCCAGGAAGCCGCTCTGGGCCAACATGCGGGAGCTGCTCACGGTGAGCACCGTCACCGGGCCGCGACTGGCCAGGGCCGTGATGGGGCGGCCGGTTCGGACCTCGGCCGAAATGGTGGTGAAGCGGCCCTCGGGTTTTTGCGTATGCCGGACAGTGACGGGGATGCGGGCCTCGACGGCGGGCTGGATGGTCGCCGGATGGAGGACCTTGGCCCCGAAGGCCGCCAGCTCCGCCGCCTCCGCGAAGCTCAGCTCGGGAATGGGCAGGGCCTCGGGGACGATGCGGGGATCGGCGGTGAGCACGCCTTCGACATCGGTCCAGATCTGCACCTCCGCCGCGCCCAGGGCCGCGCCGAAGAGGGCCGCCGAGAAATCACTGCCGCCGCGACCCAGGGTGGTGGTGAGCCCATCCTCCGTGGCGCCGATGTAGCCCTGGGTGACCACGGCTCGGCCGGGCCCCAGCAGCGGCTGCAGGTGTTCTGCGGCCAGGGAGCGGATGGCGTCCTGCTGGGGCGCGGCCTCGCCGAACACGGCATCCGTGCGCAGCACGGTCCGAGCGTCCACCCAGGCGCCGCCTACATAAGCCGAGAAGATTCGCGTGGACAGCCGCTCGCCCAGAGAGGCGATGGCATCCATGCTGCGGGGGCTCAGCTCGCGCAGCATGGCCACGCCGCGGAGCAGGAGCTCCAGCTCCCCGAAGAGGTCCGTGAGCGCCACATCCAGTTCCTCGGGCACCTCGCCGGCGAAGAGGTCCTCCGCCGCCTTCCGGTGGGACGCCATGAGCTTCCGCTGGCGCTCCATGGCGCCACCAAGGTCCCCGGCCTCCGCCGCCTTCGCCGCCTCGAAGAGACCGTTGGTGGTCTTGCCCATGGCGGACAGCACCACCAGGGGCGACTGGGGCAGGGCCGCCTTCACCAGGCCCGCCACCTGCCGCATGCAGGCCGCATCGGCCACGCTGCTGCCACCGAACTTGAGGACGATCATCGGAGGTACCCCTTCGCATGGGCGAGTTCCGCATTGAGGATGCTGCCGCCCGCCGCGCCCGATCGCGGGCTGCCAGACAACACGTGCGAGAGGCGGTTCGAGGAACGGATCATCGGAGGTACCCCTTCGCATGCGCCAGTTCGGCGTTCAGGATGCTGCCGCCCGCCGCGCCCGCTCGGGGGGGCCCCGCTCTGCGATCCCGCGCAGCGGGGAGCATGAGGACATGCCTTGATGGCATGTCCGATCGCGGGCTGCCAGACAACACGTGCGAGAGGCGGTTCGAGGAACGGATCATCGGAGGTACCCCTTCGCATGCGCCAGTTCGGCGTTCAGGATGCTGCCGCCCGCCGCCCCTCGCTCAGTGTTGTGGCCAAGGAGGGCGAACTTCACGCCGAGGATGGGGCAGGCCCGAAGGCGGCCCACGTGGACACTCATGCCCTCGTCCCGCTCCACATCGCGGCGCACCTGGGGGCGATCCTCCAGCGTGTGGACATGGATGGGAATGGGCGGGGCCGAAAACAGCTTGAGCCTCTGAGGCTCGGGCCTCCAGGCCAGCCAGGCGTCACGCACGGCCTCCAAGGAGGGGTTGCCCTTCAGCTTCACGCTCACGGCCTCCGTGTGGCCCTCGATGACAGGCACGCGGTGGCAAAGGGCACTCACCAGCATGGGGGCCAGTTCCACTTCCTTGCCCGTGAAATGGCCGAGCATCTTGGGGGTCTCCTCCTCCACTTTCGGCTCCTCATTGCGGATGAAGGGGATGACGTTGCCCAGGATGTCCAGGCTGGCCACGCCGGGATAGCCCGCCCCGCTGATGGCCTGCATGGAGGTCATCATCACGGCCTCCACGCCGAAGGCCTGGTGCAGCGGCGCCAGGGCCATCACCAGCACGGTGGAGGTGCAGTTGGCGTTGGTGATGATGCCGCCGCTCCACCCATGGTGGTGGCGCTGGACATCCAGCAGGCCCAGATGGTCCGCGTTGACCTCCGGCACCAGCAGCGGCACTTCCGGCGACATGCGGTAGGCCGCGGCGTTGGAAAACACCATCGCCCCGGCGCGAGCGAAGGCAGGTTCGAGATCCTTGGCGGGTCCCGTGTCCAAGGCGCTGAAGATCACCGGCGAGAGGGCGAACTCCGGGGTGCCCTCGGCCATCACCTGGTCGCCCAGGCCCCCGTAGGGCTCGCCGTCCAGGCGCCAGGCGCAGGCATCGCGGTAGCGCTTGCCGGCGCTGCGTTCGCTGGCGGCGAGGTGCTCGACGCGGAAGAGGGGATGGTTGGCCAACCGGCGCACGAAGCGCTGGCCGACGACGCCAGTGGCGCCCAGGACGGTGACAGGAATTCTGGTGGTCATGGTTCAGTCTCCCAGGAAGTGCAAGGCCAATCGGCGGTTGAGTTCCACGCCCTCCTCCAAATCGGCGAGGGTAAGGCGCTCCTCCAGCGTGTGTGCCACGCGGATGCTGCCCGGCCCGGCCAGCACCACCGTGCGGTCGGGCACCAGGGCACGCAACGTGGGGGCGTCGGAGCCGAAGGGCATGGCGGCATAGTCGAAGCCGGGAATCTCGGGATAGCGGTCCGGCGCTTCGTCGAGGGTGAGGGCCACCGAACCCTCGGGCGGGGCCAGGCGGCGGGCTTCCACGACAAAGGTGCTGTCGGGCAGGGTGCGGGCCATGATCCGGGCCTCCGCCGAGGCCGGCACGGAGTTGAGGGCCTCGCCGGCCCGAAGCAGGCCCAGGTTCCAGACCTCAGGCCCCAGGGCGGAATCGACGGGGCGCGGCTGCTCGCGCAGGCGCTGGAGCCAGTCCAGCAGGGGCCAGGTCGCGTCGTGGCCCAGCTCGGGGCTGCCGCTGTGGGCGGCCCGGCCCCTGCAGTGGAGGCGCAGGTGCTGGGCGCCCCGTTGGCCCGTGGCCAGCTTCAGGTCCGTGGGCTCGCCATTGACGAGGACGCGCAGCTCCCGCAACCGGCCCGCCAGGCCCAGGGCCGCCGAGGCTCCGGCGCTATCCGTCTCCTCGCCCACCACCCCCAACCAGGCCAGATGTTCGTGACCCTCCGCCAGCAGGGTCCGGATCGCCCCGAGCTGGGCCGCGATCTGGCCCTTGGCATCGCAGGTGCCGCGGCCCAGGAAGACCTCACCCTCCAGCCGTGGCGGCAGATAGGGCGGCACCGTATCGAGGTGGGTAGAGAAGAGCACGCGCGGGTTGCCCCAGAGGGCCAGGACATTGGTGCGGCCCTCCGCCACGGGCTGCTCGATGACCTTCGCGCCGAGTGCCAACAGGAGGGTCCGCAGCTCCGGCTTCCCCGCGTCCTCCTGGCCCGAGGTGGTCTCGCAGGCGCACAACCGCTGGAGGCTGCCGGTGAGCCAGCGTCGGAGATCAGCGGTGGTGGCGTTCATGGAAACCTCGGCGGGCCGACGGTGCCATCAGGAACGCGGTGGGTGGGGTCCCGCCGCCGCGCCTCAGGCCCTCCGCGCCGGGTGACCGGCACGACAGCCGCCGGGCTTTCGCCTCGACGTCCAGGGGCCACGCTGATGATTCGTGAACCCTTCGGCGATCCTCCCCTTTCCCGCCGGGTCATCGGGTTCATCGCCCTCGCCGTCGGTACTGATGGGGATCGCTCCTCCATCGGAAGGTCCACCTTCCCATGCCAGGGGCCCATTCTGCAACCGGCTAGCTTAATTCTGTTAGCAGCGCCTCGCCCCGGGGCCAGGGTCCGTGGCCCGAGGCCAGGTTCAGGTGCCCACAGCGGCCCAGGTCCACGAAGCGGGCCCCCCAATCCGCCGCCAGGGACCGGGCCCGGGAGAGGCTCAAGTAGGCATCGTCCGCCGAGGCGGCCAGGATGGCCTCGAAGGGCAACCGCACCCTGGGGATCGGGGCGAAGCCCCGGATGGCCGGCAGGGCTTCCGGCCGCTCTGGATCCACCGGGGTCGCCAGCAGCGCGCCCTTGATCTCGCGATCGTGGTCTTCCGCCCAGTGCGCGATGACCAGGCAGCCCAGCGAATGACCCACCAGCAGGGGTGGCTCCGTGCAGTCGGCGATGGCCTCGTCCAGGGCCTCCACCCACTCCACCTTGCGGGGGAAGTCCCAGTTGGGCATCTCCACCCGCTTCGCATCCCGGAGGCTCCCCTCCCACAGGCTCTGCCAATGGCCAGGGCCCGAATTCTGGTAGCCGGGGACGATCAGGATGGCGGCCATGGATCACCGTGGGATGGCTCCATGGAACGCCTTCGGGCGCCGGAGTTCAAGCCTTCCGTGGAGATCGCGCCGGCACCAGGGCGTCCGCCAGCTGGTGCACGTACCCGCTGAGGTCCGTCACCTCCTTCACGGCCTTGGGCGTCGCACGCAGCAGCTGGAAGTAGCCTGTGTAGGCCGCGTAAGCCAGCAGAGCCCGCTGGCGGGCCTCCGCCTCCGATAGGCCCAGGGCCATGAAGGCCTCCGCGCCGAAGGCCAGGCGGCGTTCCGTGGCGCGCCGAAGGAAGGGGGCCACGCGGGGATCTTCGCCGGACAGCGCCAGGGCCGCAAAGAAGAGCCCGTTCTCCACATCCTCGAACGCCGCGAAAAGCAGCACGCGCAGGCGCCGCCGCGGGTCGGCGATGCCCCCGTAGCGTGTCACCACGTCGGCGCTCTGATCCTGCTCCCAGTCAGCCAGCGCAGCCTTGATGAGGGCGTCCCGGCTATCGAAGTGCCAGTAGAAACTTCCCTTCGTGACCCCCAGTTCATGCGCCAGGGGTTCCACCGCCACGGACGAGACTCCTTCCCGGATGATGAGGGCCTGCGCCGCCTTCACCCAGGCCTCGGGGGACAGCGGCGTGGCAGGGCGAGGGAGGTTCTTGCGGGGCGTGGGCATGACCGCCTTGACAGGTGACCGGGTCAGCTTACCATACCATACCGTATGGCAACCATACGCATGCGTATTGATTCGGAGGCCCCATGCGAACCTCGCTCCTCCCCCTGCTCGCAGTCCTTGCCTTGGTCTTCACCGGCTGCGCCACGCCCGAAACCGTCCAGCGTCGCAGCAGCCTGACCGCCTACTTGGGGGCCCGGGAGGCCCCCACCGCCACGGAAGCCACCGGGCCGGCCCGCTTGCAGTTGCCCCTCCGCCTCGGCATCGCCTTCGTACCGAAGGAAGCGACAGTACGAAAGGGGCACGGTGGCGGGCTGGGCGAAGGGCCCGATGGATTGTTCTCACCCGAGCAGGAGCTCCTCCAGGAACAGAAGGTGGCGGAAGTCTTCCAGGCGAAGCCGTGGACCGCCTCCTTCAAGGTGATCCCCAGCCATTACCTCACCCAGGGCGGTGGGTTCGCCGACCTGGATCAGGTCGGCCGGACCTTCGGGGTGGAGGTGGTGGCCCTCGTGAGCGTGGACCAGGTCCAGTTCAGCAGCCCCCGGTGGTACTCGTGGACCTACTGGACCCTGGTGGGGGCCTACATGGTGAAGGGCGACAAGAACGACACCACCACCCTGGTGGACGCCGCCGTCTACCACGTGCCCTCCCGCACCTTCCTGTTCCGGGCCGGGGGCGTGGGCACCATCAAGGGCAGCTCCACCTGGTCCGGCCGGGAGGAAGCCTTCCGGCAGCAGGCCCGGGACAGCCTCGCCCTAGCCATGACCCAACTCTCCACCTCCCTTGATCAGGGAGTCGCGGCGTTCAAACAGGACATCCTCCAGGGGGCCCGGAAGGATGTGCAGCTGATCGACAAGGCCGGGAACCCGCTGGGCAGCGCTGCCTATGACCCCACCCGCCGCTGAGTCTGTCTTCCAAGGAGAACCCATGCCCTGCCGCCCCCTCCTCGCCGCCACCTTGGCCCTGATGGCCGCTGTCGGCTGCAACACGCCAGAGACCCACGTCCGTCGCAGCAGCCTCATGGACTACCTCTACCCCAAGGAGAAAGCCGCTCCCGTGCCGAACCCCGCCGGGGCCCGCCTCAAGCTGCCCCTGAAGCTGGGCATCGCCTTCGTTCCCGGCGGCAACGCGTCCTGGCGGGTCCAGAACCTCCTGGCTCCGGGCCAGGAGAAGCAGCTGCTGGATGTGGTGAAGCAGAGCTTCAAGGACCGGCCCTGGATTTCCGAGATCAAGCCCGTACCCAGCGCCTACCTCCGCAGCAGCGGCGGGTTCGAGAACATGGACCAGGTGGCCCGGATGTACGGTGTGGACGTCATGGCCCTGGTGAGCGTGGACCAGGTGCAGAACACCGATCCCCGCTGGTACAGCTTCACCTACCTTTCCATCGTGGGCGCCTATGTGCTGCCCGGCGATGCCAACGACACGAACACCCTCATCGACGCCGCCGTCTACGACGTGGCCAGCCACACCTTCCTGCTGCGCGCCCCCGGCCAGAGCCAGGTCAAGGGCAGCTCCACCTGGGCCAACCGCGAGAAGCAGCTCCGGGAACACTCGGCGAAGGGCCTGCAGCTGGCCATGGCGGATCTGGCCAAGAACCTGGACGCCGAGGTGGGCGCCTTCAAGGCCGAGGTGGCCCGGGGCGAGCGCAAGGATGTGGATGTGGTGGACCGCCAGGGCGTGTCCCTGCGCCAGAGCGGTGGGCGGAACTTCGGCGGCAGCACCAGCTGGATCGAAGTCCTGGGCGCCCTCGTCCTGCTCGGCTTCGCCCTGAGGTTCCGGCGGGCCTGATGGACGCCTTCGCCCTCACCGCCGAGGCCCTCCGGGAGCCCTGGCGCCTTTGGACCGGCCATCTGGTTCACTTCGGCTGGGAGCACGCCCTGGCCAACGCCGTGGCCTTGGCCGTGCCCTGGATCCTGGCCCCGCCCGGGGATCGGCGGCGGCTGGCCCTGGCGCTGCTCGTCCTTCCGCCCCTGCTGAGCCTGCTCCTCCTGCCATCCCTGGGCGCCAGCGAATACCGCGGCGCCTCGGGCTTGGCCTGCGCCCTCTGGGCCTTGGTGGGCCTACGCCTGGCGGGGCGACAAGGCTCCCTACCCCTCGGTCTGTTGATGCTGGGGGGTCTCCTGCTGAAACTGGGGGCCGAAACGGTCCTTGGCAGGGGCTTCCTGCTTCACCCGGAAGGTTGGCGGACCCTGCCCGCCGCCCACCTCTGGGGGGCGCTCCTGGGCTTCGCTTCCGCGCTGCCGCCCCGGCCCCGCCCCCATCCCGCCTGATCGCCACCTCTTGAGGAGGTCCCATGAGAAGGCTGCTCTGCACCCTGCTTGTGATCATAGGAGGCCTGGGTTGCGCCCGGATCTACCGGCCGGTGGCCCTCGCCACGCCACCTGCCAGTGTTCGCGGTGACGGGCTTGCGGGGCAAGTCGTGGTGCAGCCCTGGGGGGACAACTCAAGGTACGAGCGGAAGGCCCTTCAGGCGAACCTGCGCGTCTTCGTGCTGACCCTCGAGAACACCTCGCCGGCTGACCTCGAGATTCTGCGCCTGGACCTCCCGGAGGGAGCCACCGCCCTGCCGCCCGAGGCCGCAGCAAGCCTTGTGAAACAGCAGAGCCTCGCCTACATCCTCTATCCCCTGCTCCCGGGCCTGGCCAGTCTGGGGGCCGCGGACAAGGCCGCCAGCGGTTCCGTGGGCCCTTCGGATCAAGCCATCTTCCAGGGTCTGGCCATCGTCGGTGCCTGCATCGGGATCCCCAACGCCGTCATCGCGGCCCGGAGCAACCGACGCCTGGAGGCCTTCTTTCGAGACCAGGCCTGGTCTCCGGGAGCACTGAGGGCCGGCCAGACTCGGCGGGGGCTGGTGTTCCTGCGGGCCCCGGATCCCTATGCGCCCCTGCCCCTGCAGATCCTCTACCGGGATCAGGCCAGGGAACGGACCTTGGCGCTGGTTGGTCCGGGCGCGCGGCCCCTCTAGGCAGAGGCCGGCGGGGCTAGACTGGAGATTCGGAGCGCGCCATGTCCCTCGTCATCGCCGGCAAGACCTTCAGCAACCGCCTCGTCCTCGGCACGGGCAAGTACAAGGACTTCGCCACCATGCAGGCCTGCTACCGGGCCGCGCGGGTGGAGATGATCACCCTGGCCGTGCGTCGCTTCGACCTGGGGGCCAAGGGCGAGGACAACATCCTCAACTGGATCCCCAAGGACATCGCCCTGCTGCCCAACACCGCCGGCTGCTACACCCGTGAGGAGGCCCTGCGCGTGGCCCGCCTGGCCCGCGAGGCCTTGAACACCGACTGGGTGAAGCTGGAGGTCATCGGGGACCAGAAATCGCTCTACCCCGACAACGAGGAAACCCTGGAGGCCGCGAAGATCCTCGTGAAGGAGGGCTTCACGGTGCTGCCCTACGTGAACGCCGATCCCATCCTGGCCAAGAAGCTCTGCGACGCGGGCTGCGCCGCCGTCATGCCCCTGGGCAGCGCCATCGGCTCGGGCCTGGGTGTGCAGAACCCCATGACCCTTCTGCTCATCAAGGAGGTCGTGGAAGCCTACCAGCTGCCCATGATCGTGGATGCCGGCGTGGGCACGGCTTCCGATGCCGCGCTCGCCATGGAGCTGGGTGCCGATGGCGTGCTGCTCAACACCGCCGTGGCCGAGGCCGGCGAGCCCACCAAGATGGCCCAGGCCATGGATCACGCCGTCATCGCCGGCCGCCTGGCCTTCGAGAGCGGCCGCATGCCCAAGCGCCTCTATGCCAGCGCCAGCAGCCCCGTGGCGGGCGTGGTGGGACGCTAGGCGCACCGTGCCCGACTTCGAGCTCGCCCCCTTCGAATGCCGCGTGCTGGGTTGCCTGCTGGAGAAGCAGCTCAGCACGCCAGACATCTATCCCCTGTCCTTGAACGCCCTGGTGAACGCCTGTAACCAGTCCAGCAACCGCGAACCCGTCCTGGCAATGACCGAAGCCGAGGTGCAGGCAGCGGTGGATGCTCTGATCGCCCGCGGCCTGGCGGAACCTTGGCCGGGCCGGGTGCTGAAGGTTGCCCACACCGCCAAGCCCACCTGGAACCTCTCGGTCCAGGAGGCGGCCCTCCTGGCCGAGCTGCTGCTGCGCGGCCCGCAAACACCCGGTGAACTGCGCACGAACACCCGTCGCATGTACGTCTTCCCCGACCTGGCTGAACTGGAGAGCTGCCTTACGGCCTTGATGGAGGCCGAGCCACCCCTGGCCCTGCGCCTGCCCCGTGCCCCCGGTGCACGAGAGGCGCGAACGGCACACCTGTTAAGTGGCCCTGTGGCCCCAGAGACGGCCCCACAGGGCCCCACGGTACCCCTGGCCCCGGGTCGGATGGACCAACTCGAGGCCGAAGTCTCCACCCTCCGCGAAGAACTCGCAGAACTGCGCGAAGCCTTCGAGGCCTTCAAGGCCCAGTTCTAGCGTCTGTTCTTGGTCCTTCACAGATCCCGGAAGGTCACCGTCAAGGCGCGAAGGCCCTCGACCAGGTTCGCGCGTCGGGCGGGTTCTACCTGGAGCACGAGGTGGAACGGCTGGGGGGCCAGATCCTCGGCCACGTCCGAGAGCACCGCCATCAGGGTGGTCCCGTCCTCCGGCGGGGCATCCTGGAGCAGCTGGTCCGCCTCCAGGATCAGGAAGGCCCCGCCTTCAGGCAGGTCCGAGAGGCAGTCCCGCAGGCTGTCCCAGGTGCCGCCGAAGTGGGGCGGGAACTGGGCCGCGGCGGCCCATTCGTCCATGAGCCCCTGGCGGGTCCGCATGCGGCTGCCTCGCAGCCAACGGAGCATGCGGGCGCCCTCGGCTGGGGCCTCGTCCACCAGGTCGGAAGCGGAGCCGGACCACACGTGGACCCGCGGCCGCTGAGTCGAGGCCAGGAAGGACCAGTCCACCCCTCCGGCCATCACTTCACCTCAAGGAAGGTGCGGTAGTGGTCCGCGCTGTACCAGGCCCGGCCGTCGCTGCCCGTGACCAGACGCTCGGCGCCGCGATTGCGCCCCTCCGCCTTGGGATGCACATCCCATTCCCGGTAGACGATCCGTCTGCGGCGGGCGTCGTAGCGAGGCAGGGCGCCTTCGTAGTTCCCGAAGACGCGCCCGCCCACATAGCCCGGCGGGGCGTAGCCGTGCTGGCGGATGTAGGCCAGGGTTTCGCGGGCATGCGGGGGTATCGCATCTTGCGGTGTCGACTGCACCTGGGCTGGAGGTTGCGTCGGGGGCGCCGCCTCGGGACCGCAGGCCACCGGCATCAGCAGGGCGGCCAAGGCGACCAAGCCCCCGGCCAGGTGCGCGAGGGTTCTCCGCCAAGGGGTCATTGGGCCTCCCAAAACCGGTCCCAGTCTACTCTCGCCGGGCTCACCCCCGGGGGGAGGATCCGGCCTCAAGCACGCCGCCATGTCGCTTGTCGGAGCGCAGGAGCAGGAAGGCGAAGACCAGGCCCACCACGCCCAGGCCCGAGAACATGACTTGGGTGGAGGTGTAGGTTCCGGTCTTGTCCCGCAACCAGCCGTTGAGGACGGGGAACAGGGCCAGTCCACCATTCTGGATCATGGTCATCAGCCCGAAGGCCGTGCCTACCCTCTTCTCCTCGACCACCAGGGGTACCGAAGGCCACATGGCGGCGGGCACCAGCACGAAGGACACTCCGAGCACGGCCATCATGGGGATGGGGTTCCAGCGGGTGATGCCCATGAGCAGGTGCGCGGGGATCATGAGCAGGGACCCCACCACCATCAGGGAGGCGCGACGGCCGATGCGGTCCACCAGCCCGCCCGCGAAGGGCGCGAAGAGCATGGAGGCCGCGATGGTGATGCTGGTGATGCCCGGCGCCGTGCTGAACATGTGGGTGAAGTTGAAGAAGACCTTGGTCATGAAGCCCCCGGTCATCTCATGCACCGAGGCAATGCCCCACTTGTCGTGGAACATGTCCGTGGAGAGCGCCGTGAAGGGGAAGATGGCGCTATAGAAGGTCACGCAGAGCAGCACCACAAACCAGTACGAGGACGTGAACTTCTTGATGTCGGCGAAAACGATCGTGTCCCCGGCCGCGGCCTTGGGCAGGGACAGCTCCCGCTCGCCGTGGCGGTCCATGGCGATGAAGACGAGGTTGCAGAGGACCGAGAAGAGGCAGAGCAGGGCCGCAGCCCATAGGGCGGCGCGGAAGCTGTGGAAATGGGCCGCGATGAGCTCCTCGGTGTTGAAAGCGAACATCGTGCCCACCCGGCTGAGGGTGAGGGCGATGCCGAAGGCCATGGCCATCTCCTTGCCTTTGAACCAGCGACTGATGATGGCGCTTTGGACCACGATGAGGGATTCCGAGCCCGCCCCGAAGATCAGGCGGCCGAAGATCAGCATCCACTTGCCCTGAGCGACTGCCACGACGGCCGCCCCCACGAAGACCAGGAGACTGAAGAGCAGGCTGGCCTTCCGAGGCCCCAGCCGGTCATAGAGCATGCCGCCGAAGAACACGATGAAGATGGCCGCGATCGAATAGGCCGCGTAGAGCGTCCCGATGGTGCTGCGGTCCAGATGCAGCTCGACCATCAGGGTGTTCTCGAGGGCGCCGATGCTGTCGTAGGCGAAGTAGCTCCCGAGCACCAGCAGGCTGATGAAGATCAGGATGGTGAATCGGTAGAGCCGGGTACTCGGATGGAAGGCGCCGGGGATCGCGGTGGTCATCGGGGGGTCCTTTTTTTGGGCCGGGCGTCACCAGGTATCTGGGGTGGGACCTCCATGGCCCCAAAACCCCGATGGTGACAGGGCGGGCTTCCAACTCTCAAATAGAATTGATTCTCATAAAAATTCATAACTCTTAACAGGGGTTTTTTGCCTTCTGGCACCTAGCATTCATCCACGCACCTCAATCCTTGTCATCCCCATCCACCCATCTGGAGCTCAAGCTCCCTGGAGGTCACCTTGCCATCCCGTCTCGCCCTTCGCCTTGCCGCCGCCGCCGTCCTGATGGTTCCGGCTTTTGCCGCCCGTCCCGTGGATAGCGCCATTGCCGACGAGGCCCGTCGTCACCTGGACGCCCGCGTCTTCCAGCTGGGCCTGGACCGGAACGCCGGTTTCGCCACCAAGAACGTATTCGAGGAGGCCACCGGCGAGGCCCACGTCCGCATGAACCAGTTCTACAAGGGCGTCCGCGTCTTTGAAGGCGAGACCATCGTGCACATGAAGGGCGGCGCCATCACCGGCCGCACGGATGCGCTGGTCCGTGGCCTCAACCTGAACGTCACCCCCACCCTCGGTGCCTCGGAAGCCCTGGCTGCGGCCCACCAGTTCCTGGCCCCCAAGGGCGCCTATGCCAGCACCCCCACCTCCGAGCTGGTGGTCGCTACCGTCGGCCAGCCCACCCTGGCCTACCACATCCACACTGAGCTGGAGAACGGCGCCGCCGAGACCCGCCACACCGACTTCCTCGTGGACGCCCACAGCGGCGCCATCCTGGAGCAGTGGAGCACCCTGCACACCGTGAGCGGCACCGGCAACTCCCAGTACTCAGGCACCGTGGCCATCAACACCACCGCCAACGGCGCCACCTACGACCTGCGTGACACCGCCCGTGGCATGAACTTCGCGACCTACAACCTCAACCACGCCACCACCGGCACCGGCACCCTCTATAACGATGCCGACAACACCTGGGGCGATGGCGCCAACTACATCGCCGGCGGGAGTACCACCAACGCCAACGGCCAGACGGCGGCCGTGGACGCCCACTACGGTGTGGGCCTCACCTACGACTACTACAAGAACATCTTCGGCCGGAACGGCATTGACGGCATCGGCACGGCCACCTACAGCCGCGTCCACTACAGCAGCGCCTATGACAACGCCTTCTGGTCCGACAGTTGTTTCTGCATGACCTACGGCGACGGCTCCTCCTTCAAGTCCCTCGAGTCCATCGACGTGGCCGGCCACGAGATGAGCCACGGCGTCTGCGCCCGCACCGCCAACCTCACCTACCGCGGCGAGTCCGGTGGCCTGAACGAAGCCAACTCGGATATCAACGGCACCATGGTGGAATTCATGGCCCACGGGGGCGGCACCACCACTGTGCCGAACTACACCAACATCACCTCCACCATCAACGTCTACTGGACGGGCACCACGACTCCCACGCCCTCCACCAGCAAGGCCGTGCCCGCGGCGAACTACTACATCGGCGAGCAGCTGGCCACCGCCAGCTACTACCGGCCCCTGCGCTTCATGCACAAGCCCAGCCTGGACGGCAAGAGCCCCGACGCCTGGTCCAAGAGCCTCGGCCGCCTGGATGTCCACTACAGCTCGGGCGTGGCGAACCACTTCTTCTTCCTGCTGTCCCATGGCAGCCAGATCGACACCTTCTCGGACGGCATCCAGTCCCCCATGGCCAACGGCGTCACCAGCATCGCCGGCCTGGGTAACGACAAGGCCGCCCGCATCTGGTTCCGCGCCCTGACGGTCTACATGACCAGCAGCACCAACTACGCCGGTGCCCGCGTCGCCACCCTGAACGCCGCCACGGATCTCTATGGTGCCGGGTCCGTCGAGTACACCACCGTGAACAACGCCTGGAAGGCTGTGAACGTTCTTTAGTCCTACCCCTGTTCCAGACAGCGCCCCGGCCTTGGCTGGGGCGCTGTCCGTTCGGGCCGCCCTTCCCTATGGGTGGTCCCTGGCCGATAGTGGTGCATGATGACCGCCTCCACCCGGCGCACCTGCCCCAGCTGTCAGACCCGGCTTTCCCCCCTCGCGGCGGAGTGCCCGGAGTGCGGCCTGACGTTGGCGCCGCCGCGGCAGGGCCGGCCCATGCTCTTCCAGGCCTCAGCCCTGGCCCAGGTTCCCCTGGAAGCGCCTCCCCGCGCTCTGACCGCCCCCGCCCTGGGCCGAGTGGCGGCCGTGGCCGTGGACGTGACCGCCGAGGAGCTGGAGCGGCCCGACACGCACCCGCCCTCACCCAGTCAGGGGCCGCACGCTCAGGCCGCCCTTGGCTTCCAAGAGCCGGTTTCCAGCTTCTGGCCCTTGGTGAAGGTCGAGGCCACCGAAGCCCTGCTGCTTCTCCTGGTCCAGGGCCTGGCCCTGGCCCTTCCCGCCTGGGTCTTGGGTATCTCTCCCTCTCGGCTCCTGACGGGAGCCTGGCCCCTGGTATTGCCCTATCTCCTGGCCGTGTCCTGGATTCTCTTCATGGCCCCCTTGGCGCTCACGGGACAATCGCCCCTCATGGCCTCCTTCGGCGTGACCCTCCCCGAGAATTCGCCGGAGCGACGGATGGCCTTCTCGCTGGTCCACATGCTGTCCGTGCTCTGCTTCCCCCTGAGCTTCCTGTGCATGGTCCTGGATCCCCGCCACCGGACCCTGGGGGAACTGCTCAGCGGCCAGGAACTGCTGGCCCGGCCCACGGGCCGGATGCGCTAGGGCAGGAGCAGGGGCACCGACGTCACGATCACGCCGGGCTTCGTCAGCAGAGCGGCCTTGATCCGCAGGGCGCTCTGGTTGTGGAGGAACTGCTGCCACCACTTGGGGGCGATGAACTCCGGCAGGATCACCGTGAGGACCAGCTCCGGCTCTGCGTTCCTGATGCGCTCCACCTCCACCAGGATGGGCTCTACGATCTTCCGGTAGGGACTGGGGATGCAGCGCAGGGGTACGCCCATGCCGTAGATGTTCCAGTCCGATCGCAGCTTCTCCATGGCCCGGCTTTCCCGTGTGCCGTCAGAACCCAGGTCCACGGTCAAGGCCTCCACCCGGTCCCCGGCGATATGGCGGCCGTATAGCAGGGACTGCACCACCCCGCGGTGGATGCTGTTCACCAGCACCAGGGCGTGGTGCTTGGTGGGTAGGGTGGCGTCCGTCCGGCTGGCGGCGAGTTTGCCCTTCACGCCCACGTAGTGGCGCCGGATGTTGTAGTGGATCACCACCAGCACGGGCACCAGCAGGATCACGATCCAGGCCCCGTGAATGAACTTGGTGATGGCGATGTCCAGCAGGACGACACAGGCGGTGAGGGCGCCCAGGCCGTTCACCGCTGCCTTGGCGTGCCAGTGGGGCCCCCGGACCTTCCGCCAGTGCGCCACCATGCCCGTCTGGCTGATGGTGAAGCCCATGAACACGCCGGCCGCATAGAGAGGCAGCAGCATGTCCGTGTTGGCATGGAAAGCCCAGACCAGGAGGCCGGAGAAGAAGAACAGGATGAGGATGCCATTGGAGAACACCAGGCGATCGCCCTGGCTGGCGAACTGCCGCGGCAGAAACCCATCCCGAGCCTGGAGGGCCGCCAGGCGAGGGAAATCCGCAAAGGCCGTGTTCGCCGCCACCACCAGGATGGCGAAGGTGAAGCCTTGGGCCACGTAGTAGATCAGCTTGGGGAGGCCATGGCTGACGTCCCCAAGGACGGCCTTGTTCAGCTTGGACAGGAGGGTTTCTGCGACCAGGGATGGATCCGCGCTGTGCTGATAGGTCACGCCGAACCGATGCGCCAGGAGGGTGATGCCCAAGAACATGACCGCCAGGAGGCCGACCATCCACATCATGGTCTTGGCGGCATTGGGCCCGGCCGGGTCGCGGAAGGCCGTGGTGCCGTTGCTGATGGCCTCCACCCCGGTCAGGGCGGTGCAGCCGGCGCTGTAGGCCCGCATGAACACCCACACCATGGTGAGGCCCGCCAGATGGGTGCCTTGCTGAGCGGCCTGCTGGACCTGGACTGGCGTGGGCCCCCCATGAAGGGCAAGCTTCAGGGTTCCATAGCCCAGGACCAGGAGGACGCTGACCACGAACCCGTAGGTGGGGATGGCGAACAGGCCACCGCTTTCCTTGACCCCCCGCAAGTTCATCAGGGCGATGAACCCAATGGCCAGCAGCGTCAAGGAGACGTTGTGGCCCTCCAGGGCCGGCAGGGCGGCCGTGATGGCCGCCACACCCGAGGATGCGGACACCGCCACCGTCAGGATGTAGTCGAGCAGGAGCGAGGCGCCGGCGGTCAGGGCGGCGAGATCACCCAGATTCTCCATGGCGACGATGTAGGCCCCGCCGCCCCCAGGGTAGGCCAGGATCGTCTGCCGGTAACTGAAAGCCAGGATGGCCAGCAGGCCCACGATGCTCAAGGCCACGGGGATGGACCAGCCGAACATGGCATAGGCCGACGCGCCCGCCAGGGCCCCAGCCCCGAGGGCCTGGCCCATCGTGCTCGAGAGGGAGGCCATGATCTCCTGGGTGGCGTAGGCCACCGAGGACAGCGCGTCGGAGCTGAACACCGCCAGGGCGATGGGATTGCTGATCTTGGTGTGCTGCGTCTCTTCGCTGGATAGCCGCCGTCCCAGCAGGATCCGCCTCAAGCTCTGCATCCGTGTCTCCCGGACAGAAAGCTACTCCAGTATGGGCTCCAGGTGGTAGGGAATGGAGATCACCACCGTCTTGGGCTTCATGAGCAGGGTGCCCTTGATGCGCCAGGCCGTCTGATTGTGCAGGATGTTGGCCCACCAGTGACCCGTCACGAATTCCGGCAGGATGACGGTGATGGTGTACTCCGGTTCCACGCGCCGCATGCGATCCAGCTCCTCCACGATCGGCTCCACGATCTTCCGGTAGGGGCTGCGGATGGACCGGAGCGGGATGCCCTCGCAGTAGCGGGGCCAGTCTGAACGCAGGCGCTCCAGAGCGGCGCTGTCGCGACCGTGCTCATCGGGGAAGTCCACGGTGAGGGCCTCGACCTCCCCGTGATCCGCGATCACTTTGGCGTAGTTCAAGGCCTGCACCACCCCGGAGTGGATGCCGGACACCAGCACCACCACCCGGTTCTTGCGGGGGCTGATGAAGTCCGCCCGGCTGCCCGCCAGGATGGACTTCACGCGGATGTAGTGGCGGTGGATGTTGAAGAAGCCCATGACCATCACGGGCAGGACCAGGACCACCACCCAGGCACCGTGCGTGAACTTCGTCACGATGATGACGGCCATCACGATCAGCGTCGTCAGGGCGCCGGCCCCATTGATGACCGACTTGAGGGCCCAGCGCTGGCCCCGCAGTTTGAGCCAATGGCGGACCATGCCGGTCTGGGAGAGGGTGAAGCCCAGGAACACGCCCACGGCATACAGCGGCAGCAGGTGGTGCTCCCGAGCGTTGAAGAGCCAGAGCAGGACCCCCGACAGAAACGACAGGATGAAGATGCCGTTGGAGAACACCAGCCGATCCCCCTGGCTGGCGAACTGGCGCGGCAGGAACCCGTCCCGGGCCATCATGGCCGCCAGCCGCGGGAAATCTGCATAGGCCGTGTTGGCGGCCAGGCAAAGGATCAGCATGGTGAAGGTCTGGATGATCAGGTAGGTGAGGTGGGGAAGGCCAGGGCCGGTCCCCAGAATCCGGTGCTCCAGCATGGAGAGCAGGGATTCACCCTCGCCGGTATACATGATGCCGAAGTGATTGGCCAACCATGTGATGCCCAGGAACATGGCGCCCAGCATCAGCACCATGGACACCATGGTCTTGCCCGCGTTCCGGGCGGTGGGCTCACGGAAAGCGGAAACGCCATTGGAGATGGCCTCCACCCCGGTCAGGGCCGTGCAGCCCGCACTGTAGGCCTTCATGAATACCCAGACGGCCAGCCATCCCGGCAAGGGTGGCGGCACCACCGCGTGGTGCTCGCCGATGGAGACACCGCCCGTGAAATAGCGCCAGAACCCGAGGCCGATGATCGCGAACATCGAGATCACGAAGCCATAGGTGGGCACCGAGAACACGGCCCCGCTTTCCTTGACGCCCCGCAGGTTGATCAGCCCGATGACCGCGACCACCATGAAGGCGAGCACCACCCGGTGGGCATCCGCAGCGGGGAAGGCGCTGGTGATGGCGGTGACACCCGCGGAGACGCTCACCGCCACCGTCAGCACGTAATCCACCAGCAGGGAAGCCCCCGCCACCTGGGCCGGCAGCTCGCCCAGGTTCTCCTTGGCGACGATGTAGGCGCCGCCCCCACTGGGGTAGGCGAAGATGGTCTGCCGATAGCTGATGGTCAGGATCGTCAACAGCAGGACGATGCCCACGGCCACGGGCCAGGACCAGGACAGCACAGCCGGCCCGAAGGCGGCCATGGCCATGTAGGGGCCGAGCACGGCCATGATCTCGCCGGTCGCGTAGGCGACAGAGGAGAGCGCATCCGAGCTGAACACCGCCAAGGCGATGGGGTTGCTGATGCGAGCTTCGTGGCTTTCCTCGCTGGCGAGGCGGCGGCCCAGCAGGAGGCGTCGGACATTGGCCATCTTTGGGATCCTGGTTCAGCGGGTCATCAGCCAGAGGCCGGAAAGGGTGGCCGCGAGTCCCACCAGCTTGGAGGGCTGGAGGTGCTCACGGAAGAGAAAGAAGGCCATCAGGGCCACGAGGACGAAGTTCGCATTCATGATGCCCACGCCCACGGCGGCCTTGGCGCCCCGAAAGAAGCTTTCGTTCACGGCGATCAGGGCGGCCGCGGTGAAGATCCCCGCCACCAGGGCCCACGCCGTGGCTCCGGCCGGCGCACCGGGGCGCCCACGCCACCACCAGTAGGCCAGCGCCAGGGGCATCTCCCCGGCCACCACCCAGAAGAGGACTGCCGCCGGCGGCAGCCCGTGGTGGCCTGCGGCCTTCATGCCCACGTTGCCCAGGCCCATGAGGACCATCGCCGCCATTGCCCAGCCCAACCACGCCATACCCGGCACACTCCAAAGGAACTCATTATGGCGGTTGGCGCAGCCTGTGGGGACAATGGTTGACGGACGCCACAGGCGGCGGCCCTGGTGCGCCTGAGCCCCGTCTTCTTCCTCCCCACGGCGAGGAAGGACGCTTGGAGATTCCGGTGTGCTACGGGAGACTGGAACGCTAGGAGGCCCGATGGCCCGTTTCTCCAAGCGCGTGGGCCGCGAAGTCCTCGATGGCCACCCCCGCCTCCCCGACTGGATCACCAAGGAGCGGGTGAAGCTCGGGGATCTGCACGGCATGAAGAAGGACCTGCGGGACTCGCACCTCCACACGGTCTGTGAAGAGGCCCGCTGCCCCAACCGCACCCACTGCTTCACCCATGGCACCGCCACCTTCCTGCTCATGGGCGAGGTCTGCACCCGGGCCTGCGGGTTCTGCAGCATCCAGAGCGGCAGGCCCCGGCTCCTGGACCCCCACGAACCCCAGGAGACCGCCGAGCGCGTGGCGGCCCTCAACCTGCGCTTCGCCGTGCTCACCAGCGTGAACCGCGATGACCTGCCAGACGGCGGTGCCGCCCACTTCGCCGAAACCGTGCTGGCCATCAAGCGCCGCAATCCCGGCGTGGGCGTGGAGGTGCTGGTGCCAGACTTCCTGGGCGATCTCGATGCCGTCGCCCGGGTGGTGGCCGCGGGCCCTACCGTGTTCAACCACAACACCGAAACCGTGCCCAGCCTCTACCCTGAAGTACGGCCCGCGGGACGGTTCGAGCGGAGCCTTCGGGTACTGGCGCACGCGAAGGCTCTCGGATCGGCCTTGTATGGGTCCGGGTTCCGCACCAAGAGCGGCCTCATGCTCGGGCTCGGCGAAACCGAGACCGAGCTCATGACCACCTTCGAGGCCCTGGCCGCGCATGGCGTGGACATCCTCACCCTGGGCCAGTACCTGCGCCCCACCCGTCACCAGTTGCCCGTGAAGCGCTACGTGCCCCCCGAGGCGTTCGCGGAGCTGGGGACCAAGGCCAAGGCCTTCGGGTTTCAGACCGTCTACGCCGGTCCCCTGGTGCGCTCCAGCTTCAACGCCCACGAGGTGGCCGAGCTGCAGGGCATCAGCATCGCCTGACCCTCAGCCCCGCCGCGGTTCCACGATGATGGCCACCGGTTCAGCGGGACAGGCGAAGACGCACAAGCCGCAGCCCGTGCAGACGTCCGCATCCACCGCCGGATGGCCCACGGTCTCGCCTTCCCGGGGCGCCGTGATCCGGATCGCCTCCTCGGGATAGGGACAGCGGTCCACACAGACCCGGCAGGCGCGCGGTTCCCGGTCCAGGTCGCCCCAGGTGACACAGAGGCCCGGCTTCACCCGGGCGGTGCCCATGCGCACGGCCCGCGGCCCCTCGAGCACCGTGCCGTCGGTCCGGACGATCTGGGGCCACACCAGGGCCTCGTCGTCACACTCCGCGATGCAGGGTAGCGTGGTGCAGAGGAAGCAGGGGATGCTCCTCGGATCGAGGTAGGGGGTGTTCAGGCCCAGGCCCGCGCTGGGACCGGCTTTGAGGATGGCGTTCTCGGGGCAGGCTCGCATGCACTTGTCGCAGCGCGTGCACTTGGTGAGGAATTCCAGCTCGTCCAGGGCGCCGGGGGGGCGCAGCAGCTTGGGCCCCAGGTTCGTCACTGCCTCCTCGAGACGGTTCGCCACGAAGCCCGCAAAGAGGCTCCCCAGGGACTTGAAGAAGTCGCCGCGTTCCTGGGGTTCATCGAGCTTCCTAGAGCTCATGACAACACCCCACAGGGCCGCGCGAGGGGCGCCGGGCGAGTGAGGCAAGGAAGGCGAGTGGCAGCGTAGCGGGTACTACGCAAAACGAGCCTGACGAAGCATCGCGACGCCCGCCGCCCCTCGCCCGGAGGGATGAAGCCAGGCAGGCGCCCCACGGCGTCAGCGCCCTTGAACAACGAACCACGTTGCCCTGCGGGCCCTTCCTTGTGGTGCCTCCTGCCTGGCTTCATCGCGGCCTCGTCGGGTGTTGTCATGAGCTCTTCGCCATGGTTCCTTCAGTCCATCAGCCCCAACACGCGCATGGTGGGCCGCAACGTCCCCCACAGCACGGGATCGAAGCCCAGGGTGAGGACGGCGGCCTGCCCACCACTCGCGAGGTCCAGGTAGGCCAGGAGGTCGGGGCTGATGGCCACGTCCCGGGAGCTGGGCGCCGCGTCCACCCAGGCCACGCCCGCCGGGGCCGCCTTCTTCGCCAGGGTCTTCCCCTCCGCCGCGCGAATCTGGAGGATCAACAGGTCCCCATGGAAGGAGGGCACCCGGATTTCCATGAGCCGGCCCTTGCCCGCGGCGGGGGTGACCGGTACCACCTCGAAGGCCTGGCGGTAGCCCAGCTTGGCCAGATCGGGGTCCTCGCCGTTGAGGACGGCGAGGGTCTGTTCCACGAGGCCGTCCAGACCCCGGTCGCCCATCCAGGCCACGGAACGCAGGTGGGTGCCACCGACCTCGCCCAAGCCCTCGATCAGCGAGGGCAGGAGGGCCAGCACCTGTTCCAGAGCGGGCCGGCCCCGCAGGGATTTCGCCCCTTTGGGCCAGGGGCCCGCCAGGGGCATGGGATCAATCCGGGCTTCGGGTTCGGAACGGAGGTCCAGGATGCGCCCCGGGAAGCCTTCCAGCAGGGCCAGGTCGGGGGTATCCGCCAGGATCACCACATCCATCCCTTCTAAGAGCGCCTGGCTGGGCGCGAAGACCACCAGGTCGCCCACCTCCTCCTCGACGGTGAGGGCACCGATCGACAACGGCAGCACCGATGCGTCCCGGGCCTCGAGGGCCCCCACAAGTTCACGACCCAGCAGGGTCTGGGCGCCGATCACGGCAAGTTTCAGCATGTCAAATCCTCTTGGTGGCGGGCGGGGTCAAACGCGGACGGTAGCTTCATCGGCCGGGGCATGGTCTTTCAGGGCGGCGGCCACGGGTCCCGCCAGGAACCGGCGCACCTGCTCCCCGGCGCGGCCCGTGAAGCGGTGGGCGTCCAGCAGGGCGGCCAGCTCGGCCTCGGTCATGGCCCAGGCGGGGTCCGCCGCCAGCAGCTTCAGTAGCTCGTTGGGCCGGCCCTCGGCCTTGATGCGACGGCCCGCCTCCAGCGCCGCCCCCCGGAAGCGTTCGTGGAGATCCTGGCGGTCGCCGCCGCGCTTCACGGCCTCCATGAGCAGCACTTCGGCGGCCATGAAGGGCAGCTCCTGGCCCAGGCGCGCCTCGATCATCTTCGGGTAGACCACCAGGCCCGAGGCCACGTTGCGGAACAGCACCAGGATGGCGTCCGCGGCCAGCAGGCCCTGGCTGATGGTGAGGCGGCGGTGGGCGCTGTCGTCCAGGGTGCGTTCCATCCACTGCGTGGCGCTGGTCTGGTAGCTGGAGGGCATGAGGCCCAGCACGAAGCGGGCGAGGCTGTTGATGCGCTCCGAGCGCATGGGGTTGCGCTTGTAGGGCATGGCGCTGGAACCGATCTGCTTCGACTCGAAGGGCTCCTCGACTTCCTTCAGGTGCTGGAGCAGGCGCAGGTCGCAGGCGAATTTCGAGGCCGAGGCCGCGATGCCGCAGAGTACCTGGCCGATACGGTCTTCCAGCTTGCGGGTGGCCGTCTGGCCACTGACGGGGATGGCCGGGAAACCCACCTTGGCGCAGAAGCGCTGCTCCAGGGCCTCCACCTTGTCCCCGTTCCCCTCAAACAACTCCAGGAAACTGGCCTGGGTGCCCGTGGTGCCCTTCACGCCGCGCACTGGCGTCGTGCGGATCAGGTGGTCCAGGTCCTCCAGATCCAGGAGCAGGTCCTGGATCCAGAGCGTGGCCCGTTTGCCCACCGTGGTCGGCTGGGCGGGCTGGAAGTGGGTGAAGCCCAGGGTGGGCTGATCCTGCCACTGGTCCGCAAACGCGGCCAGGGCTGCGATGACATCCTGGAGGCGACGGCGCAGCAGGACGAGGGCCTCCTGCGCGATGAGCAGGTCCCCGTTGTCGGTGACGAAACAGCTCGTGGCGCCCAGGTGGAGGATGGGTCGGGCGCCGGGGGCCTGCTCGCCCCAGGCGTGGATGGCGGCCATGACATCGTGGCGCAGGGCGGATTCGTGCTTCGCGATGGCCTCGAGATCGACGGCGTCCTGGGTGGCCTTCAGTTCCGCGATCTGGGCGGCCGTCACCGGCAGGCCCAGCTCGGATTCGGCTTCTGCGAGCGCGATCCAGAGCCGCCGCCAGACGCGCTGGCGGTACAGCGGCGACAGCAGGCGCACCATGGCCCTGCTGGCATAGCGGCTGGCCAGGGGATGCTCGAAGCGCTCCAATTCGGGACCATCATGGGGCGGCAGGAAAGACATGGGAACTCCGGCCCTCCAGTGTCTCACAGGCCCCGACCTGTGATTCCGCTCACGAAGAGGGTGCCTTGGCCGGGGCTCTCCGCGGCTAGGATAGGGGCATCACCCTGGAGCCGCCGCCATGTACGAAGTGATCCGAACTGCCGATCCCGCTGTGTTCCAGGCCCTGGAGCTGGAGGTCCAGCGCCAGCGGCACCACCTGGAACTCATCGCCTCGGAGAACTACGCCTCCCGGGCCGTCATGCAGACCATGGGCTCGCACTTCACCAACAAGTACGCCGAGGGCTACCCGGGCAAGCGCTACTACGGCGGCTGCAGCCAGGTGGACATCGTCGAAAACCTCGCCCGCGACCGCGCCAAGCAGATCTTCGGGGCCGAGCACGCCAATGTGCAGCCCCACAGTGGCGCGCAGGCCAACATGGCGGTCTACCTCGCGGCCCTGAAGCCCGGCGATACGGTCATGGGCCTGGACCTGGCCCACGGCGGCCACCTCACCCACGGCCACCCCCTGAACAGCTCCGGCATCCTCTACAAGTTCGTGCCCTATCACGTGCGCCAGGAGGACGAGCGGGTGGACATGGACGAGGTCCGCGACCTGGCCCGGCAGCACAAGCCGAAGATGATCGTGGTCGGGGCCTCGGCCTACAGCCGCACCTGGAACTTCCCCCTCTTCCGGGAGATCTGCGACGAGGTGGGTGCCCTCCTCATGGTGGACATGGCCCACATCGCCGGCTTGGTTGCTACGGGCCACCACCCCAGCCCCGTGCCCCACGCGGATTATGTCACCACCACCACTCACAAGACGATGCGCGGCCCCCGGGGCGGCATGATTCTCTGCAAGTCCCAGTATGCCAAGGACATCGATCGCGCCGTCTTCCCCGGCGTCCAGGGCGGGCCCCTCATGCATGTCATCGCCGCCAAGGCCGTGGCTTACCACGAAATCATGCAGCCCGAGTTCAAGGCTTACAGCGGCCAGGTGATCCGCAACGCCCATGCCCTGGCCAAGGGCCTCCAGGAACGCGGCTGGCGCATCGTTAGTGGCGGCACAGACAACCACCTCTTCCTGGTGGATTTGCGCGATCACGATCTCCTGGGCCACGAGGCCGAGGCCTGCCTGCACCGGGCCGGCATGACCACCAACAAGAACGGCATCCCCTTCGACCCCAACCCGCCCCTCAAGCCCTCGGGTGTCCGCCTGGGCAGCCCTGCCCTCACCACCCGCGGCATGAAGGAGGAGGAGATGGATCAGATCGCCCGCTTCTTCGACGTCACTCTGCGGCACCGGGGCGACGAAAGCACCTTCGCCCGCGTCCGGCAGGAGGTCTTCCACCTCACGGACCAATTCCCCATTCCGGAATAGCGCGCTCGCTTTCGGGAAACTCGACCGCCGCCAAAGCGCTCTGCGTTTTGGCGGTATGTTTTTGTGGGGTGAGCATGATCGCGGCCGATGGGTTGTTCGTGTACGGGGCGCTTCGGGAAAGTGGGTCGAACCACGCGTGGCTGCTGCGTACTCATCCCGAGGGGCTGACTCGGGCCTGGGTGGCCGGGCGGCTCTTCCACCTGCCCACGGGCCACCCGGCCCTGGTGCCCGGACCTGAACCCGCCACGCCCCCTCCGGGCTCCGGCTGGATACGTGGCGATTTTGTGGGCTATGAGGACGAGAAGGACCTCGATTCGGCCCTGGCGGACCTGGACCCGCTGGAGGGGGTGGAGGAAGGCCTCTTCACCCGCGAGATCCTGCCCGTGACCCTCGAGGGGGGCCACCGCTACCGGGCCTGGGTCTATGTGTTCCATGTGGAACGCCTGCCCAGGCTGGAGCGGGAGGCCGTGGAGCTGCCGGACGGAGACTGGGCGGCCTACCTGTGACACAGAACGGCGCGAGCAAGCCCGCGCCGTTCTGTGCGTACCAAAAAGAGTGGAGAACTACAGACCGAGCTTCGGCTGTTCGCCGCTTTCGTCCGGGCCCGGATGGGCCGGTTCCCCTTCAATGAGCTCCTCTTCTTCGTCCAGGGCCATGGCGCTGGCATCGATCTTGGCGAGGCCCACGACGCGGTCCTCGGCGCTGGCCAACTTGAGGAGGCCGACACCCTGGGCGTTGCGGCCGGTCTTGCGGACCTCGTCGATGAGGAAGCGGATGACCATGCCCTCCTGGCTGATGAGCAGGCACCCTTCCCCGGGCTTGACGAGCTTGAAGCCCACCACCTGGCCGTTGCGGACGCCGGCGCGGATGTTGATGACGCCCGTGCCGCCCCGGCCCTGGAGCCGGTAGTCCTGGAGGAGGCTGCGCTTGCCGTAGCCCTTCTCGCAGACCGTGAGCAGCATGCCGTGGTCTTCGGTGCTTTCGTCGGGCTCCACACCTTCCGGCAGGTCCGGCAGGGGGTCGGCCACTTCCATATCCACGATGTGGTCCTTGGCGGCCAGCTTCATGCCCCGCACACCCGTGGTGGCGCGACCCGTGGCGCGGACATCCTCCTCGGGGAAGCGGATGGCCTTGCCCTGGGCCGTGGCGAGGACGATCTGCTGGGTACCCGTGGACCGCCGCACGGCCACGAGGGCGTTCCCGTCATCGATGTTGAGGGCGATGAGGCCGTTGGCCCGGATGTTGGCGTAGGCCGCCAGGCTGGACTTCTTCACGGTGCCGTCACTGGTGGCGAAGACCAGGTTTTCCCCCTCTGGGAACTCCCGCAGGGCCATCAGGGTCACCACACTCTCCCCATCCTTCAGGGAAATGAGGTTGCGGATGTGCTTGCCCCGGGTGGAGGCGGCCGCCTCGGGCAGGTCATAGACCTTCAGCGCATAGACAATGCCCTTGTCCGTGAAGGCCATGAGGGTGTCATGGGCCTTGGTCATGAAGAGCTGCTCGACGAAATCTTCGTCCTTGGTCTTCATGCCCACCTTGCCCCTGCCGCCCCGGCGCTGGCGGCGGTAGGCGTTGAGGTCGGTGCGCTTGATGTAACCGGCCTTGGACATGGTGACGACCATGGGGTCGTCAGGCACCACGTCCTCCATGCGGATCTCGCCGGAGTAGCCTACGATCTCGGTGCGACGGTCATTGCCGAACTGGTCGGCCACCTGCTGCAGCTCTTCCTTGATGACCTTCAGGAGCAGCGTCTCGTCGGCCAGGATGGCCTTGAGCTTCGCGATGACCTTTTCCAGTTCGGCCAGCTCGTCGAGGATCTTCTCGCGCTCCAGGCCAGTGAGGCGCTGGAGGCGCATGTCCAGGATGGCCTGGGCCTGCACGGCCGAAAGGCAGAGGCTGCGGTCCTTCTTGATCGCTGCTGCGGTGGCAAAGGCCCCGGCCATGAGGCCAGCCTTGGCTTCTTCGGGGCTCTTGGCGGCTCGGATGAGCTTGATGACCGCGTCCAGGTGGTCCAGGGCGATCTTGAGGCCCATCAGGACGTGGTGGCGCTCCTCGGCTTTCCGCAGCTGGAACAGGGTCCGGCGGGTCACCACCTCGCGGCGGAAGCCGATGAACTCCTGCAGGATCTCGCGAAGGGTGCAGACGCGGGGCTGGCCGTTCACGATGGCCAGCATGGTGATGGGGAAGCTGTTCTGGAGCTGGGTCTGCTGGTAGAGCTGGTTGAGCACGATGTCGCTGGGCTCGTTCTTCTTCAGCTCCACCACCAGGCGGATGCCCTCGCGATCGCTTTCGTCGCGCAGGTCGCTGATGCCGTCGATCTTCTTGTCGCGGACCAGCTCGGCGATCTTCTCGATAAGGGTGGACTTGTTCACCTGGTAGGGCAGTTCTGTGAAGACCAGCTGCTCGCGGTCACCCGCCCGCTTGATCTGCTCCACGTGGGACTTCGCGCGCACCACACAGCGGCCGCGGCCTGTCCGATAGGCGTCCACGACCCCTTCGGTGCCCAGCATGATGCCGCCGCCCGGGAAATCGGGGCCCTTGATGTGGGCCATCAGGGCTTCCATGGCGATGCTGGGGCGGTCGATCAGGTCGATCAGGGCCCGGCAGCACTCCCGCAGGTTGTGGGGCGGGATGCTGGTGGCCATGCCCACGGCGATGCCCTGAGAGCCGTTCACCAGGAGGTTCGGGAACCGGGCCGGCAGGACGAGGGGCTCCTGCATGCTGCCGTCGTAGTTGGGTCCGAAGTCCACCGTGTCCTGGTCGATGTCGGCCATCATTTCGTTGGCGACCCGGGAGAGGCGGGCCTCGGTGTAGCGCATGGCCGCGGCAGAATCACCGTCGATGGAACCGAAGTTGCCCTGGCCGTCCACCAGCACATGCCGCATGGAAAAGGGCTGGGCCATGCGGACCAGGGTGTCGTAGATGGCCGAGTCGCCATGGGGGTGGTACTTACCCATCACATCGCCCACGGTGCGGGCGGACTTCTTGTAGGCCCGGTTCCACTCGTTCCCGGCCTCCTTCATGGCGTACAGCACCCGCCGGTGCACCGGCTTGAGGCCGTCCCGCACGTCGGGCAGGGCCCGCCCCACGATGACGCTCATGGCGTAGTCCAGGTAGGACTTCCGCATTTCCTTTTCGATTTCCAGGGGTTCGATACGATTCAGGCTCATGGGTTTCCCGGTGTTCTACGTGGAACTCTGCTCGACATCCTGCAAAAACAAGACTTAGATGTCGATGTTCTCCGCGAGGAGGGCGTTGGTCTCGATGAAGCGGCGTCGAGGTTCCACGGCGTCGCCCATGAGGACGGTGAAGATCTCGTCGGCCTCCACGGCGTCGTCCACGCGGACCTGCAGCAGGGTGCGGCGCTCGGGATCCATGGTGGTCTCCCAGAGCTGCTCGGGGTTCATCTCGCCCAGGCCCTTGTAGCGCTGGATGCCCAGGCCCCGTTTGCCCTCTTCCAGGACCATGGCCAGCATGTCCTCCGGGTCGGTGAACACGTGCTCCTTGTTGAGCTTGGGCGCGCCCTCCTCGACCTCATCCTCGGCGTCCTTGTCCTTGGGCGCGTCCTTGACGTCCTTGAGTCGGCGGAGCCGCAGCTCGCCCCCGCGGAACCCGGCCAGTTCGACCTGGAGGGTGGCTAGCCGGCGGAACTCGCCCCAGTGAGCCACCTGGCTGTCGATCCAGAGGGTAATGGGTCGGCTTAAGTGCATACGCACCAGCCGGAGGCGGTGGGAGGCGGGAACCTGTAGGGGATCGGCGCCCTCCCCTTCTCCGGGCAGTTCCATGGCCTCGACGGTCTCGATCTCGCAGGTGCCGAGCTTCTCGCGGGTGATGGCGGCGGCCAGTTCCTCGAGGCCTTCGCGGCTCTGGAACCGATCGGCGTCCAGGAGGCCATCGGCCAGGAGGGCGCGCACCAGGGGCCGGGCATAACCGCGGCGGTCCAGCTTGCTGAAGAGCTGCTGCACCTCGCCCCACTTCTTCATCTCGCGCACCAGGGTCGCGCCCTTGTGCTCCGTGCCGTCCGGCAGGCTGAGGGTCCAGCCGTCCAGGGCCTTCTGGAAGAGGAACTCCTCCAGGGCCCGTTCGTCCTTGAGGTACTTTTCCGTCTTGCCCTTCTTCACCTTGTAGAGCGGCGGCTGGGCGATGTAGAGGTGACCGCGCGCCACGAGCTCGGGCATCTGCCGGTAGAAGAACGTGAGGAGGAGGGTGCGGATGTGGGAGCCGTCCACGTCGGCGTCGGTCATCAGCACGATCTTGTGGTAGCGGAGGTTCTCGACCTTGAACTCCTCCTTGCCGATGCCCGTGCCCAGCGCCTGGATGAGCACGCGCAGCTCGTTGTGCCCGAGAATCTTGTCGAAGCGGGCCTTCTCCACGTTCAGGACCTTGCCCTTGAGGGGCAGGATGGCCTGGGTGGCCCGGTGGCGACCCTGCTTGGCGCTGCCGCCGGCGGAGTCGCCTTCCACCAGGAAGATCTCACTGAGGGCCGGATCCTTCTCCTGGCAGTCCGCCAGCTTGCCGGGCAGGCCGCCCCCGTCCAGGGCACCCTTGCGGCGGGTCAGGTCGCGGGCCCGGCGGGCCGCTTCGCGGGCGCGGGCGGCTTCGATGGCCTTTTCCAAGATGGCCTTGGCTTCCCGGGGGTTCTCCTCGAAGAACGCCGAGAGCTTCTCATAGACGATGGTCTGGACGATGCCCTTCACCTCGCTGGAGACGAGGCGGTCTTTGGTCTGACTGGAAAACTTGGGATCAGGAACCTTGGCGCTCAAGACCGCCGTCAGGCCTTCGCGGACGTCCTCGCCGGAGAGGGTCACCTTGGCGCTCTTCAGCAGGTTGTTCTTCTCGGCATAGCTGTTGATGACACGCGTCATGGCGGCCCGGAAGCCCTCCAGATGCGCGCCGCCATCGCGGTTGCGGATGTTGTTGGTGAAGCAGTAGAGGGTCTCCTGGTAGGAGTCGTTCCACTGGAGGGCCACCTCGACCGTGGTGTCCTGCTTCTCGTCCTTGATGTAGATCGGGGGCTTGTGGAGGACCGGCTTGTTGCGGTTCAGGTGCTCCACGAAGGCGCTGATGCCGCCGGCGTTCATGAAATCGTGGGTGTCGCCAGTGCGCTCATCTGTGATGCGGATGTGGACGCCCTGGTTGAGGTAGCTCAGCTCGCGCAGGCGCTGGCTCAGGGTCTCGAAGCTGAAGTCGAGGACGTTGTTGAACACTTCCGGGTCAGGCTGGAAGCGCACGCGGGTGCCGCGCCTGGCCGTGGGCCCGACGGGCTTGAGGGGGGCGTCGGCCTTGCCCTGGGAGAAGGTCATGGCGTACTCCTGACCCTCCTTCCAGACCGTGAGCCAAAGCTTGGAGGACAGGGCGTTCACGCAGGAAACACCCACCCCGTGCAGGCCGCCGGACACCTTGTAGGCGTTCTTGCCCTCGGTGCTAGTGTTGTCGAATTTCCCACCGGCATGGAGCACCGTCATGATCACTTCGGCGGCGCTGCGGCCCTCCTCCTTGTGGATGTCCACAGGGATGCCGCGGCCGTTGTCCTCCACCGTGCAGCTGCCATCGTTGTGGAGAATGACGTCCACGCGGCTGCAGAAACCCGCCAGGGCTTCGTCGACGGAGTTGTCCACCACCTCGTAGACCATGTGGTGCAGGCCGCTGCCGTCATCGGTGTCGCCGATGTACATGCCGGGACGCTTGCGCACGGCCTCGAGATCCCTCAAGACTGTGATGTTGTCGGCGGTGTAGCTGTCGGTTTCCAGGGGGGTGTGAACGCGGGCGCGGGAGACTTCTTCAGACATCAAAACTCACTTGGTTGGGTACGGTGGTGTGCGGTACGGTGCTGCAGGCGCCGATCAGGCCGTGGCGCTGGTGGCAAAGCGAACAGGCATGAGGACATAACGGAAGCTGAAATCCTCGAGGCTGGGGGACATGAAGACGCCCTGGCCCACCTCGTCCTTGAACTGGTAGACCACCTCGTCGCCCGGCAGCCGCTCCAGCAGCTCGGTGAGGTAGTCGATGTTGAAGGCCAGTTCGAAGGGCTGTTCTTCGCCCGTGAAGGGCAGCGTGGCCTGGTTCACACCCTCGTCCGGGTGCTGGAAGACCGTGCGCAGGTTGGGGAATTCGTAGAACAGGCGCACGTTCTTGTTGTAGTCGTCCTTCTTCAGGCCCACGAAGCGGAGGGTGCGGAGGAAGACTTCGCGATCCATGATCACGCGCTTGGGCAACTCGGCGGGCAGGACCTTCTCGTAGGCTGGGTAGTTGCCCGTGACGAGGCGGGTGCTGAATTTCAGGCCCGGTTGGTCCAGGAAGAGGGTCGTGCCGTCCCAGCAGAGCTCGACCTCGCCCTCGTCTCCCAGCAGCGTGGGAATGAGGTCCAGGGCCCGCTTGGGGACGATGAGGCGGACTTCCTCCTTCAGCTTCGTGTCGCAGGGAACCTCGGCCACGGCGAGCCGGAACCCGTCCGTGGACACCACGCGCACGTGGTGCTTGGAGAGGTGCACCAGCACCGCGGACAAGGTGGGCTTGGTGGCGTCCTTGCTGACGGCGATGGAACCGAGCTGAATGGCCCTTTTGAAGCGAAGCACGGGGATCTTCACGACAGGAAGCTGTTTGCTGGGCCCTGGGAGCTCCGGGAAGCCCTCTCCGGGCTGAATGTTGTGTTCGGAGTTCATCCCCTTCGCCCGGAGCCATAAACGGCCTCCAGCGTCCGGGCATTCCAAACTCAGGATTCCTTCCGGGAAGACTCGCACAGTCTCGATGAACTTCTTGCCGGGTACGGCCATGGTCCACTCGCCCTGGCCCTCGCCAGGCACGGTGGCTTCGAAGGCCAGCTCCATGTCCGTGGCCTTGAGCACCACCTCCTTCGGCCGCACGTCCACAAGGATGTGCTGGAGGATGGGCAACGTGACCCGGCGGTCCAAGGCGTGCTTCAGGATCCCAAGGGTGCGATCCAGACGATCCTTGGAAACCTGTAACTGAAGACTCATGAATCACCCTTGATGATGCTGAAGCCCAGGACAACCTGTGGAAAGACGTCTCAAAGCCCTATCTTACCGGAGTTTCCCTGCATGGGACAGGCTGTGGAGACCCCTTGCGGTGCTGCGGAACCAGGGATCCTGGCGAGATCCTTGTGGGCGAACAGGGCGTGTTGCGGATTCCGTCGACCGTCGGTCTGTGGAAAACATATTAAACCCTTGTAAATCAATGAATACTATTCAAGAGGGCCTGGACCATCCTGTGGAAATCAGGATCGCGCTTCATGCGTTCCCGTACCGAGTCGATGGCGTTCATCACAGTGGAGTGATGCATGCTGAACGACCGCCCGATATCGGCGAAGGGGGCGGAGGCGATCTCCCGGGCCAGGTACATGGCCACTTGGCGCGGCACGAGGACGGCTTGCTGGCGTGAACGCTTCTTCATCAGGTCCACGAAGGATAGGTTGAAAGTCTCGGCCGTCATGCGGTAGATCCGATCCGGCGGCACGACGGCCGTGGGCTCCTCCCCGCTCTGGCCCTGGAAGGCCGCATGGGCCACCTCCAGGGTGGGGGGTATCCCGATGAGGCTGGCCTGGAAGATCACCCGGGTGAGGAAGCCTTCCAGATCCCGCACGCTGCCCTTGGCCTTGTGGGCGATGAAGGTGAGCACGTCCTCGGGGATGGGCGGAACGCTCTTGAAATCCGCGTCCTCAAGCTTCTTCTTCAGGATGGCGATGCGGGTTTCGAAGTCGGGGGGCTGGATGTCAGCCGTGAGGCCCCATTTGAAGCGGGTGATGAGCCGCTCGTGGCAGCCCTCCAGCCGCTGCGGGGGCTTGTCCGAGGTGAGGACGATCTGCTTCCCGTGCTGGAGGAGGTATTCCAGGATGTAGAAAATCTCCTCCTGCGTGCGCTCCATCTTGCCCAGGGTCTGCACGTCATCCAGCAGCAGCACGTCGTTCTGCTGGTATTTTTTACGCATGGGCTCGGTGTTCTTGGCCTTGATGGCCACGGTGAGCTCGTTGAAGAAGTTGTCCACCTTGAGGTAGGCCACGCGCAGCTTGGGGTTCCGCGCCAGCAGGCCCTTGCCAATGCCCACCATGAGGTGCGTCTTGCCCAGGCCGGCGCCGCCGTAGATGAACAGCGGGTTCATGCTGAGGGGGGTAGCCGCCTTGCCGTAGCTGTCCACCACGGCCTTGGCGGCGGCGAACGCCAACTGGCTGCCCGGGCCCACCACGAAGCGGTCGAGGGTGTAGCGATTGAAGAGGTAGGGGAAGGAGGTGGTGGGCGCTTCCAGTGCCGGATGGCTGCCGGATTCATGCTTCCGCGGCGCGGCCTTCGGCTCCACGGGTGAGACGCCCGACACCTGGAACACCAGTTGGAGATCCGCGAGCCCGCCCTGGGCCAAGGCGTCATTGAACTCCTCGGGCAGCTGCTGCTCGATCCAGAGCTTGGCGGCGGCGCTCGGAACCTGGATCCAGAGGATGCCGTCCTCGACCTTCAGGGGTGCGCAGGGCGCGATCCACTCCTTGAAGCTGGCTTCAGGAAGCTGTTTGGACAGTCCAAGTCGGATGGTGTCCCAGAGGGCGGTGGGATCGGCGGAGCGCATGGGTTCACCAGGTGCGGTGGTGGGAGCGGCAGACGTGGCGAGGCGCGCAGGCACGCAACTTCGGGGGCGGGCTTCGCACGCCATCGACCACGGGAGACTCGCGGGGAGGATCCCAAATCTAGCACCCCCGGGGGTGGATGGGAGGATGGAAATGGCCTTGAGCCGCGCGCCCACCGCTGATACCCTCGAAGGTTCGTCCTCCTCCCCGGGAGGGGACCCCCGAGGTGGAACCATGAAGCGCACCTTTCAGCCCAACAATCGCCGCCGCGCGAAGACCCACGGCTTCCTGAGCCGCATGAAGACCAAGAACGGCCGTCTGGTGCTCAAGCGTCGTCGCGCGAAGGGCCGCCACGTCCTGGCGGTCTGACGCCCGTCCCGTGATCTTCAAGGGCCGCTTTTGCACGGTCCGCCACAAGGACCACGCGGTGCCCACGCCACCGCCCCGGCCACTGCTGGGGCATGACGCGTATCTGGATATCCGCGCCTGGCGCTGTACCAGTGCCCCCGGGCCCCTGCTGCTGGTGACCTCCCCCCGGAAGACCGGCCCGGCCGTGCGCAGGAATCGTTTCCGCCGCCAGGTCCGCATGGCTTTCCTGGCGCTCTCCGGGCGCCTCGCCGGGCAGCCCTGGGTCATCTGGGTGCGCCCCGCTCGCAGCGCCCCACCCCTCGACCGGCTCACCTTCCGGGACATCGAGGGCCAGCTCGGGCTGGCCCTGGGTCGTCTCCCCGCCACGGACACGCCATGAAAAACCGCAACGTCCTCTACTTTGTCATCGGCAGCGTGATCCTGCTGGCCGCCCAGTTCTGGCTGAGCTCCCGCTACGCCAAGCCGGTTCCGCAGGCCCAGGTCCAGCCGATTCCGGCGGAGGCCCCCAAGCCCCAGGCTCCGATCGCGGCCCCCGCGCCGGTTCCCGGCGCCCAGGCCTCGCTCCAGCCCGGCGTGAAGGCCGCGGATCCCGCGGTCATGCACACCCTGGCCACCGCGGATTTCCGCCTGACCTGGCAGGTGGCCACCGGCGCCTTGAAGCAGGCCATCTGGCTCCAGGACGGCACGCCGTTCTTCCCCGACACCTTCCTGGGTGTGGGCGCCTTCCAGGGCGCCGGCTTCGAGACGGTGCGCGAAGAGAAGGGGGCGGCGGACACCCGCGTCATCTTCGAGAACGCCGCCGGGGAGCGTTTGAGCTACCTGGTGCCCCAGAAGGGCCTCGTGATCCAGGTGGAGGGCCTTTCGCCCCGGAACACCGCCCTCCAGCTGGTGGCCAACCCCGCCAACGACGAGCCCGTGAAGCACCTGGGCCGCGTCTTCACCGTCTCTGAGAAATCCGTCGACGCCGTGACCTGGGTGGAGACGCTGCACAACCCCTTCTTCAGCTTCCTGGGCGCCAAGCGCAAGGAGCTGCCGCCCACGGCCGCCCGCCTGGGCCTGGACGCTGGCGTGGAGCTGAACGCCAAAAGCCAGCGCAACCACTACTTCGCCGCCCTTTGGAAGCTGCCCCGCCCTGCGAGCCGGGAGGCCTCGGGCTACCAGCTGCTGCCGGCGGATGGGCGTCTGGATGCCAGCCTCTACCTGGGCCCCAAGCAGGCCGAACCCCTGGCCGCCTTCGACAAGCCCTTCACCCGGATCATCGACTACGGCTTCTTCGGCGCCGTGGCCCAGCTGCTCTTTTGGCTCCTCCGCATGGTCTACCGTGTGGTGGGCAACTGGGGCTGGGCCATCGTGCTCTTCACGGTGATCATCCGCCTGGCCACCTGGCACCTGAACACCAAGCAGACCATCTCCATGCTGCGCATGAAGGACTTCGAGCCACACCAGAAGGCCCTCCAGGCCAAGTACGAGAAGTTCGGTGGCGACATGACAAAGAAGGCCGAGATGCAGAAAGAGCTCATGGCCCTCTACAAGAAGAACGGCCACAACCCCATGGGCGGCTGCCTGCCCATGTTGCTGCAGATGCCCATCTTCCTGGCCCTCTGGTCCATGCTGAACGCCGTCTTCGAGCTGCGTCACGCGCATTTCTTCGGCTGGATCACAGATCTCTCGGCCAAGGACCCCTACTACATCTTCCCCGTGCTCATGGGCGCCTCCATGTTCGCCCAGCAGGCCATCACGCCCGCCGTGGGCGATCCCGCCCAGCGCAAGATGATGCTGGTGCTCATGCCCGCGATGATGACCTTCTTCTTCGCGCAGAGCCCCGCCGGCCTTACGATCTACTACTTCGTGTTCAACATGATCGGCCTCGCCCAGACCTGGTGGATCATGCGGACCTACGAGCCCCAGCCCATCAAAGTCTAGGAGTCCGGCCATGCGGAAGAGCGGCGCCAGTCTGGAATCCGTGCCCGAGCTGATCGCCCGCTGGACAGCCCATCTCGGCCTGTCCGTGGAAGCCAAGCCCGCGCCCTCCGGCGACGAGGAAGCCTTCCCCAACCGCCTGTCCGTGTCCGGGCCCGACGCAGGTTGGCTCGCCGCGGACCGCGGCGCGGCCCTGGACGCCCTCCAGTTCCTGGTCCACGAGGCCCAGGGCGAGCGTGAAGATACGAAGTTGGCCTACCTGGACGTGAAAGGCGCCCGCCTCTTCCGCATGCAGGAGGTCATGGCCATGGGCCGCTTCGCCGCGGACCGCGCCCGAGAGCTGGGCAGCCACACCCTGGGCGCCCTGAGCGCCCGTGAGCGCCGCTGGGTGCATCTCGTGGTGAGCCGTGAAGACGGCCTGGGCACCGAAAGCGAAGGTACCGGCACCTTCAAACCCGTGAGGGTATTCCGGAAGTAGGCTGGCCCGGTGCCCACCACCGCTCCCATCTGCGCCCCCGCCACCCCGCCGGTCCCCTCGGCGGTGGCCTTGGTGCGCGTCTCCGGTACCGAATTGGCCACCCTTCTCGCGCCGTTGCTGACCTTGCCGAAGCCCCGCCGGGCCTCGCTGCGCACCTTGCGCTGGGAGGGCTTCCAGGAGCGGGCGCTGGTGCTGTTCTTCCCGGCGCCCGCCAGCTATACGGGGGAGGACCTCGTGGAGTTCCAGGTGCACGGCAACCCGCTGCTGGTCCGGCGTCTGGTGGAACGCCTGGGCATCCTGGGGATCCGCCTGGCGGAACCGGGCGAGTTCACCCGTCGGGCCCTCCTGAACGGGAAGCAGGGCCTGCTGGAGGCCGAAGCCCTGCGCGACCTGGTGGCCGCCGAGACCGACACCCAACTCCGGTTGGCCCAGGCCCGCGCCGGGGGCCTTCCCTCCTGGATCCAGGAGGCCCGCCAAGCCCTCGCCCCCTGGGTGGCCCGGGCCGAGGCGGCCGTGGATTATGGCGAGGAAGAGGGCATCTTATTGAATCTTCTCGACTTGAAAACCGCTTTTGAGCCCATTCGGCAGCGGTTCCACGTGGAACAATCCCGATCCCGCGCCGCCCGGCACATCCAGGATGGTCTTCGCCTGGCCCTGGTGGGCCGTCCGAATGCCGGGAAGAGTACCCTCTTCAACGCCCTGGCGGGGGAGGATCGTGCCATCGTGACCGAGGTGCCGGGCACCACCCGCGACGTGCTGGAGGTGCGCTGCGAATGGCGGGGCCTGCCCTTGCGGCTGTTCGATACCGCCGGCCTTCGGGACTCGGTGGATCCCGTGGAGCGTCTTGGTATGGCCCGGGTGCGCCCCGTTCTGGAGGGGGCGGACTTGGTCTTGCACCTCCGGCCGACGCAAGATCCGGCACCTGATCCCGTGCTCCTGGCCGCACTGGCCCCCTTTGCCGGCAAGGTTCTGGAGGTCCGCACCTTCGCGGACCTGGCCGAGGCCCCGGGCGTGGCCATCGCAGCTCACCGGGGGGAATTGGATGCCCTGGAAGTCGCCCTCAAGGATCGGATCCTGGGCGGGCTGGCCCCGGATGCCTGCCTGGGGGCCCTGGCCACCCAACGGCAGGTGGACCTCCTGGACGAGTTGGTTCGCCAGTTGGATCTGCTGGCGGACCTGGAACCAAGCTGCCCGCCCGAGCTGCCGGCCTCCCTGTTGCAAGGGGCCTGGGGTCTCCTGGCCCGGCTGACGGGCGAGGACCGGGCCGAACGCACCCTGGACGAACTCTTCAGCGGCTTCTGCCTCGGGAAGTAGATCCGGCAACGTAGACTGTCGCGAGGGGGGCGCGTGAAGCCAGGGTTGGAAGCCATCATCGGTCTTGAGGTCCACCTCCAGCTGCGGACCCGGTCCAAGCTGTTCTGTGCCTGCCGCAACGCCTACGGCGCCCCCCCCAACACCCAGACCTGCCCCGTGTGTCTCGGGCTGCCCGGGGCCCTGCCCGTCCTCAACGGGGAGGCCGTCCGCATGGGCATCGCCCTGGGCCTGGCGGTGGGGGCCCGGATCCGGGAGCGGAGCACCTTCTACCGGAAGCAGTACTTCTATCCCGATCTGCCCAAGGGCTACCAGATCACCCAGGGTCCCGTGGCCTTGGTGGAGGGCGGCGTCCTGGAGATTCCCGGCGACCCCGCCGTGCGCCCAGGGAGTGGACCCGTACGCATCGGTCTGGAACGGGCCCACCTGGAAGAGGACGCGGGGAAGAGCAGCCACGATCAGCGGCCCGAAGCCACCTTGGTGGACCTGAACCGGGCCGGGGTCCCATTGCTGGAAGTGGTGGGAGCGCCGGACTTGAGGAGTCCCCAGGAAGCCTCGGACTTCCTGAAGGCTCTGCACCGGCTGGTGGTGTTTCTGGGCATCTGCGAAGGCAACCTGGAGGAGGGTGGGTTCCGTTGCGACGCCAACGTGAGCCTCCGGCGGGTCGGCGAAGCCACCTTTGGGACCCGGGTGGAAGTGAAGAACCTCAACTCCTTCCGGTTCGTGAAGCAGGCGCTGGCCTTTGAGATCGAGCGGCAGGCTACCCTGCTGGGGGCGGAGGGCACCGTGGTCCAGGAGACCCGGGGCTGGGACTCGGAGAGGGGCGAGACCCGGTCCCAGCGAAGCAAGGAAGCCGCCATGGACTACCGCTACTTTCCGGAACCGGATCTGCCCGCCCTGGACGTGACCGAGGCCGAGATCGCCGCCGTCCGGTCCGCCCTTCCTGAACTTCCGGAGGCCCGCAGCCTCCGCTGGCGCTCAGCCTTTGGTCTCGGGGCCGACGAGGCGGCCACTCTGCTTCAGGACCCGGCCTTCGCCGGTTATTTCGAGGCCCTGGCGGCCGCTTCGGGACATGGCAAGGCCGCTGCCCACTGGATGCTCGGCGAGGTCAGCCGCACCTTGAATGAGCGGGGCAGCGGCATCGAAGCCTTCCCGGTGACGCCGGCAGCTTTGGCTGAACTGGTGTGCCTCGTGGAAACCCGGCAGATCAGCTTCGGCACCGCCAAGGACCAGGTCTATCCCGCCCTGGTGGCCGGCGAGGGCAGCGCCGCGACCATCGTGGCCCGGAAGGGACTGGCCCAGGTCAGCGACCGGGCCGCCATTGAGCGCCTGGTGGCCCAGGTGCTGGCGGCGAACCCCGGCCCTGTGGCCCAGTTCCGGGCCGGGAAGACCAGCCTCCAGGGCTTCCTGGTGGGCCAGATCTTGAAGGCCGGAGGTGGTCGGCTGGATCCCAAGGCGGTGAATGAAGTCTTGGCCGAGGGGCTGGCCAGGGAGTGATTCCCACCGCATGCTGGGCCCATGAGCAACGAGATCCCCCCTTCCCTCTCGGCCTGCCTTCCTGGCGTGGGGCATGTGTGCCAGGGGTGCGGGCGGTTGATCGTGGATGCGGTGGAGGTGCCCGGCGAAGCCTTCCTTTGTCCGGACTGCCGACCCTCCGAGCCCGCCCCTGAAGAGGAACTGACCCGCGCGGCCCTGGCGGATCAGGAGCCCACCGCACCGCCCCAGGGCCAGCCCACGGTCTGGCGGTTGGTGGCGGTCATCGCCTTTGCCGTGGTGGCCCTCGCCCTGGTCTTCTGGAAGTGGTAGGCCGGGCAGGGCTTCCGCGCCTATGCTGAAAGGGAGGAGCCGCGGGGCTCCGCCGCTCGCGTTGAGGCCCACATGCCCACACCCTGGGGACCCACCACCACCGCCATCCATGCCGGCAGACGCTTCAATCCCACCCGGGCCGTGACCACGCCCATCTTCCAGACCTCCGTGTTCCAGCTCATGGAGAATCGCGAAGGCGCAGAGTTCGCGGCCAGCATCGAGCCGCCGGCCTTCTACACCCGCTGGGGCAACCCCAACAGCAGCGAAGTCGAGGCCGTGCTGGCGGAACTGGAGGGCGCCGAGCGGGCCCTCGTGGCCGCGTCGGGCATGGCGGCCTTCTCCCTGGTGTTCGAGGCGTTCCTGAAGCAGGGCGACCACCTGGTGGCCCCGGCCGCCATCTACCTGGGCACGGAGCAGCTCATCCGCCGCTGGGAGGCCGAGCGGGGCCTCCAGGTCACCTGGATTCAGAACACCCTGGACCTGGGCGAATGGGAGGCGGCCATCCGCCCCGGCACCCGCATGATCTGGGTGGAGACCCCCTCCAACCCCACCCTGGCCTTGACGGACCTTGCCGGCGTGGCGGCCCTCGGCCGGAAGCACGGCGTCCGCACAGTCGCGGACAACACCTTCCCCAGCCCCATCCACACGAAGCCCCTGCGCTTTGGCATCGACCTCAGCGTGGCCTCGGCCACCAAGTACCTCGCGGGCCATTCCGACGTGGTGGCGGGTGTCATCGCCGGTTCCGATGCTGATGTGGTGGCCTGCTGGCACTTGACCAAGGTCATGGGCCCCACCCTCGATCCCATGGCCGCCTGGCTGCTGCACCGGGGCCTCAAGACGCTGGCCTTGAGGGTGCGCCGCGCCTCGGACAATGCCCAGGCCCTGGCCCAGTGGCTGCTCTGGCAGCCGCACGTGGCGAGGGTCGACTTTCCCGGCCTGCCCACTCACCCCGGCCACGAGATCGCGGCTCGGCAGATGGACACGGGGTTCGGCGCCATGATCAGCTTCGAACTGAGGGCGGGATTGGAGGCGGGTCGCCGCTTCTGCGAGGCCCTGGAGATCATCACCCGGGGCGTGAGCCTGGGTGGGGTGGAAAGCCTCATCCAGCACCCCGCCAGCATGAGCCACCTGAAGACGGCCCCGGAAGTGAAGGCCCGCCTGGGCATCACGGACGGCCTCCTGCGGTTTTCTGTCGGCATCGAGGATCAGGCGGATCTTGTGGCGGATCTGGAGCAGGGCTTCCAGGCTGCCGCAAAGGGGGCTCCGTGAAGCTGCACCTCAATGGCGAGATCCGGGAGGCGCCGGATCTGGCGACCTTGGCCGATCTGGCCGCCTGGCTGGACCTGCCGGCCTTCGGCAGCGCCGTGGAACTGAACGGAGAAGTCATCCGCCGGGCCGACCATCCGGCCACCCCCCTGAGGGAGGGCGACCGGCTGGAGGTGGTGCGGCTGGTGGGTGGGGGCTGAGCCTCAGTTCACCGTCAGGCCGTAGGAGACGGTGCCGCTTGAGTAGGTCCGAAGGGGGTCCACCCGGACCCGCACCACGTAGGTTCCCGCGGGCAGGCTCGTTTCGTTGATGACCCCGTTGCCGGCGCTCGAAGCTTCAGCCCAGGTCAGCAGGCCGAACGTGTCGAAGAGTTCCATCAGGAGGCCGGGGCCGGGGGCGGTGAGGGTCAGGGTTCGGGGGCCCGGGGAACCCTGGACAAAGCGGAAGGCCTGGGCCGTGTCGCGGTCATAGAAGTAACCCAGGGCCGGCCAATCGGTGGGGAAGCTCCCGGAGACATTGATTGGGAGGGGGGATACGGTCCACAGCGTGGGGCCATTCAGGTAGATGGAGGATGTGGGATCTGTTCCGTTCCCCACGTTCTCCAGGTTCAGCTCATTGGCGAGAGGGGTGGCGGCGGTGAGCCCCGCCAGGCGCTTGAGACCCGTGAGGTAGGTGGGGTAACAGGCAAGGGGCGTATGCCCGAATTCATAGTCGTTCGGGGTGAAGGCCGGGTTTGCGGCCTTCCACATCGTCTGCAGACCCGCTGGGGTGCCGTTGAAGATGGCGGCGTTCTTCCAGATGCCCCAGAGGGTCACGGCGACGGAACCCCGGGCGAACTCGCCCTTGGCGGCGGTGGGCACGTACGTGTGATCAGTGAGGTCGAAGACATCTACCCGGGGCACTCCGCCGGCATCCACATAGCTGTCGAGGATCTGGCTATTGTTGCGGGCTGCTGCGGAGAGGAAGTCCGAGAACCCCGCCACGAAGGCGGCTGTGGATTCGCTCTGCACGCCGCGGTCCACCCAGACGTTGTCGTTGTCCCGGCGGAGGAGGGAGAGGCTGCTGCTGCCATCGGCCTTGAAGCTATAGTCCGCGAAGAGCAGACGGGCATAGGTTTCCTGCAGCACGCCGTCGTCCCACTCATCTGTTTCTGTGCCGGCGGCCCCGCTGTCCAGACCGTACACCTGATGGCCGAAGAGGGCGCGGCCGCTGTCGGAGACCAGGATGGTGGATCCGGAGCTGGTCAGGACCGTGGGATAGGTGCGCTGCTGGTCCGCCCCGTTCGTGCTGGTGGTCCAGAAGGTGTGGAGGTTGGGCAGGCGCAGGGTGGTGGAGCCATCCATGTCGCGCACGGCGGCCGCGAAGGTCACGCCCTGGTCGGCGATGTTGAAGGCCCCGGCGATGCGGTTGCTGGCCAGGGCGGTGACGGACAGGGTGCCGTCCCGATCCGCCAGGAAGGTCCCGCTGGTGACGCTCCAGGTGGGGATGGCGGTGAACGCGCTGAGGCTTACGGCCCCGGACGGCAGAGGAGCGTTCTTCACGCTGCCCCGCATGAAGAAGCTGGTGGGATCTGCGCTGGGCACCTGGTATTGGGCGAACACCTGCACATAGACGGACAGGCCCCGAGGCACACTGGTCAGGCCCGTCCCATCGCTGCCGAGGTAGCCGGAGGACAGCAGGGCGCCCGAGGCCAGGTCCCTGACCTCCGCCCAGCAGTACCGGGCGGGGCGGAGGGTGATGGTGCCCAGGCCATTGGTGCTGAGGGCTGGCTTCTCGAACTGGGCCTGGAGGGTGATCTGGGCGTCGGACCCGTAGGAGGAACTGGAGCTGCCTCCGCCGCAGGCGAACAGGAGCGAGAGGCCAATAAGGCCGGTGAGGAATCGCCAGGTGGGTAGGCGCATGGGGGCTCCGGGGTGGGTAGAAACGTCCAGGGTCAAGGGTCGTGCCAGGATCGGCCCAAGGCCAGACCCAAGGTGTCTAGCGCCAAACTTCCCAGCGGCCGCCCGGCCACCGGCCCAGGGCGCGGAGGGCCCAGGCGGTCGGAAGGACCAGTGGGACCGGGGATCCGCCCGCGGGGGCCTCGCTCTGAAAGCGGTGGAATTCGTCGACCAGGCCCTGGTCCAGGAAAGCCCTGGCCAGGGTGCCGCCGCCTTCTACCAGCACCCGGCCCACGCCGCGCGCGGTCAGTTCATGCAACAGATGGCGCAAACTGCATCCCTGAGGTCCCGGAGGCAGGCGCAGATCCTCCACGCCCCGCAGGGGTTCCGGATCTCCTGTGACGGCCCGCAGGGCGGGCTGGCCGGCCACGGGTTGCCAGACCCGGGCCCCGGCGGGCACCTGACCGGCATTGTCCAGGACCACCCGGTGGAAGAGCCGGTGGGGGGCCGTGGGCGCGGGCCAGCGGTCCGTGAGCTGGGGATCATCCACTTCAGCCGTGTGCCGGCCAACCACGATGGCTTCCGAGGCCCGCCGCAGGGCGTGGCCCAGGCGCTGAACCGCTGGTGGCGTGATGGGGGTTGTTCGTCCCGGAGGACCCAGGGAACCGTCCGCTCCCAACGCCAGCTTGAGGCTCACCCAGGGCAAGCCCGTATGGATGAGCTTGAAGAAGGGGGCGTGGAACCGGGCGCAGGCCTCGCCCAGCAGGCCCTCCTCCACCCTGACCCCCTGGGCCCGGAGGATGGCCAAGCCACCCCCATCCACCCGGGGGTTGGGATCGCGCACGCCCACCACCACCCGGGAAATACCCGCCTGGAGGAGTGCCAGGGTGCACGGCCCCGTGCGCCCCTGGTGGCAGCAAGGCTCCAGCGTCACGTAGGCGGTGGCGCCCCGCACATCTTCGTCCCGCGCCTCGGCGTCCCGCAGGGCCATGATCTCGCCGTGGGGATCCCCCGCCCGGGTGTGGGCGCCAGCGCCCAAGACGCGACCCTCTTTCACCAGGACGCAGCCCACCGGCGGGTTGGGGCTGGAGAGGCCCACGCCCTTGAGGCCCTCCCGCAGGGCCAGGGCCATGAAACGGGCGTCGCCTTCCAGACCCTCGGGATCCGGCCAGGGGCCGCCCGTGGCCAGGGCCCAGGCGACCTCAGGAGTCAGGTCCGGCTCAAGCATCCAAGAGCCCATCCACGAAGGCTTCGGCGTCGAAGGGGACGAGGTCGTCAACCCCCTCGCCGACGCCCACGAAGGCGATGGGGAGCTTCAGGCGGTCCAGGATGGGCACCACCACGCCCCCCTTCGCGCTACCGTCCAGCTTGGTGAGCACCAAGTCCGTGACACCGGCGACCCGGGCGAACACCTCGGCCTGCTGCAGGCCGTTCTGGCCCGTGGTGGCGTCCAGCACCAGGAGCACCCGGTGGGGCGCGTCCGGAATCACCTTCTGGAGGCTGCGGCGGATCTTGTCCAGCTCCTTCATGAGGTGGTCCTTGGTGTGGAGTCGACCCGCCGTGTCGATGAGCACCCAGGGCGTGCCCTTGGCCTGGGCGCTGGTGGCCCCATCGAAGGCGATGGCGGCCGGGTCGCCCCCCATCTGGTTGCGGATGACGGGCACCCCGGCCCGCTCGCCCCAGCGTTCCAGCTGGTCGATGGCGGCGGCGCGGAAGGTGTCCCCCGCCACCACCAGGACGCCCTCGCCTCGTTGCTTCAGATGGGCGGCGAGCTTGCCCAGGGTGGTGGTCTTGCCGACGCCGTTGACGCCCACCAGCATCACCACCTGCGTTCCGGTCGCCGCGAAGGGCTGGGCCGCCCGCTGCCGGAGGAGTTTCAGCAACTCATCCTTCAGCACGGCCTTGGGGTTGATCTCAGACCCACCCCTCAGCTCGAAGCGGAGCCGCGCCATGAGCTGGTCCACGGCCCTCACGCCCAGGTCCGCCTGGAGCAGCAGGTCTTCCAGTTCTTCGAGCTGGTCCTCGTCCAGGCGCTGCAGGCCCAGCAGGCGGCCCATGGGCGCCAGCACCAGCTCCTGGGTGCGTTTCAGCCCCTGCTTGAACTTGTCGAACAGGCCACCCAGAAGACCCACGCCCACCTCGCGGATCCAGTCTACCGAAGGGGGCCCGGTTCCTGCCCTTCTTTCACGGAGTTCCACGTGGAACAACTGGTCTAGAACCCAGGCTTTGCCCTGAATTGGGAAGGCGTGAACGGGGCTGCCAGGGGGGCGGCCCAAGTGGGGGTGCGATCGGGCCAAGGCCACGGGTTGAAATTCACGCTCCCCCCCGTGCTCGAGGCCAACCCCGCCAAACCCAACAACAACAAAAGATCCGCGAGAGGATTCACCAGAGGCTCGGGTCCCCCGGGGCGCAGGCTGCGGGGATCCACCGAAAGCCGGGCGGTCCAGAGGGGCCTGGGCGCGGGCGGCGACCACGGCCGCCCCAGCTCCTCGACCGGGCAGACCAGTTCCCTGGGTGCTTGGAATGCGCCGGGCAGAGGCGCCTGGTTGAAGGCCAGGGGCGGCAACTGGAGGACGAGGGTGAAGGCTTCGGTGAGCATGGGTCACCCCGTGGAAGGGTCGGCCCCGGCCTTGGCCTGGGCAAGGTTCTTCAGGGTTGCTGGGGGTAGGCGGCCGCCATCTTGTCCGCTTGCCGCAGGTTCTCCTGGAGCACCGGGTCGCCGGGGCGCAAGGCCAGGGCGGCCTTGAAGTCGTCGCGGCTGGCGGCGTACTGCTTCAGGTTGAACCGGGCGATCCCGCGGTTGAACAGGGCCTCCATCTGACCCGGCTCCAGCTTCAGGGCCTGGTCGAAGGCCGCCTGGGCGTCGGCCCAGGCTTTGTGCTGCAGGGCGGCACGCCCCAGGTTGTTCCAGGCATGGGCGGCCTTGGGATTGGCCTGCACCGCCTGCTTGAGCACGGCGGTCGCCTCGTCGAAGCGCCCCAGGTGGGAGAGGGCCTCGCCCTTCCAGCCCAGGGCCTCGGCATCCCCAGGCTTCCGAGTGAGGATGGTGCCGGAGAGGGCAAGGAGGGCCTTCCAGTCCCCGGCCAGCCGGGCTTCGACACAGGCGTTGGCGTAGCCGTCGGGCTGGCCCAGCCGGCCATTCTCCGCGTGGGCCGCCATGGCCTCCCGGTGTCGGCCGAGCTGGCTGAGGGCCTGGGCCCGGTAGAGCCGGTAGGTGCCTAGGCGGGGCTTGCCTCTGCCTTCAATCTGGGGCGTGAGGGTCCTGCAGGCCTCGGCGAGGCGGGCCCAGCGCTGGCTCCGATTGAGGGCCTGGAGCCAGTACTCGTAGTGCTGGCGGCGGACCTTGGGCGAAGCCTTCTCGAACCAGTCCGCGAGACCCGGCCAGTCGTCGGCCTGCAACAGGGCCTCCATGGCGGGGGGAAGGCCCTTGTCGGTGCCCAGCTCGAGTACCTGGGTCTGGACAGCCGAGGGCTTGGGCGGGGGAGCCGCGGTGAACAACATCAGCATGACGACCTCAGCGTTTAGGTTTGGATTTGGGCTTGGACTTGGAGGCCACGGATTCGGGCCGCTTCCAGCCCACCAGTGCGTACTCAAAGACTTCCTCGACGTGCTTCACGGGGTGGAAGTGCAGCTGTTTGCGCAATTCGGGATCGATCTCCTCCAGATCCTTCTGGTTGGCGTGGGGGATGAGGATGTCCTTGATCCCGAGCCGGAGGGCCGCCAGGGCCTTTTCCTTGAGGCCGCCGATGGCCAGGGCCTCGCCGCGGAGATCGATCTCGCCGGTCATGGCCAGGGTGTTCTTCACGGGGATGTCCTTGAGCACGGACAGCAGCACGGTGGCAATGGCTAGGCCCGCGCTGGGACCGTCCTTGGGGATGGCGCCTTCGGGGAAGTGGATGTGGAGATCCTGCTTCTGGAAGACCTCCGGATCAATCTGGAAGGCCTCGCCCCGGCTGCGGATGTAGCTCAGGGCCGCCTGGGCGCTTTCCTTCATGACATCGCCCAGCTGCCCCGTGAGGGTGAGCAGGCCTTTACCCGGCATTCGGAGGGCCTCGACGAAGAGGACGTCGCCGCCCACCGAGGTCCAAGCCAGGCCCGTCACCACGCCCACCCTTGGCGCTTTCAGCCGCTCGTCCTGCAGGAGCTTCACGGGCCCCAGCAGCTCGTGGATGGATTCGTCGGTAAGCACGAGTTTCTTCTTCAGCGCGCCCTCGGCCACCCGGCGGGCCACCTTGCGGCAGACGGCACCGATCTCGCGTTCCAGCTGGCGCAGGCCGGCCTCGCGGGTGTAGCCCGTGATGATGGCCTTCAGCGCCTTCTTGGGGATGGAGAGCTGCTTCCGCGTGACGCCGTGCTTCTCCAGCTGCTTGGGGATCAGGTGCTGCTCGGCGATGCCCAGCTTCTCCTCCAGCGTGTAGCTGTTGAGGTAGATGATCTCCATGCGGTCCTTGAAGGCCGGGTGGATAGGCTCCAGCTCGTTGGCGTTGGCCAGGAAGAGCACCTGGCTGAGGTCCAGGGGCACGTTCAGGTAGTGGTCGCGGAAGGTGTGGTTCTGCTCGGGATCCAGCACCTCCAGCAACGCCGCGCTGGGGTCGCCCCGCTGGTCGCGGCCGATCTTGTCCACCTCGTCGAGCATGATCACGGGGTTCATGCTCTTCACCTGGTGGAGGGCCTGCACGATGCGGCCCGGCATGGCGCCGACGTAGGTGCGGCGGTGGCCCCGGATCTCGCTCTCGTCATGCACGCCGCCGAGCGAGATGCGCGAGTACTTGCGGCCGAGGGCCCGGGCGATGGACTTGCCGAGTGAGGTCTTGCCCACGCCCGGAGGGCCCACGAAGCAAAGGATGGTGCCGCGCAGATCGGGCTTCAGCTTGCGGACGGCGAGGAATTCCAGGATGCGGTCCTTGATCTTCGCCAGGCCGAAGTGGTCCTCGTCCAGCACGGTCTGGGCCTGCGTGAGGTCCAGGTTGTCCTCGGTGAAGGTGCCCCAGGGCAGCTCCGTCATCCACTCCAGGTAGGTCCGCGTCACGGCGGTCTCGCTGGAATCCGGATGCATGCGCTCCAGCTTCTTGAGGTTGCGCTCGATCTCCACCATGGGATCCTCGGGCACCGTCATCTTGGCCAGCTTGTCGCGGAAGGCCGTGATCTCCTCGGCCAGCTCCGAACCCTCGCCCAGCTCCTGCTGGATGGCCTTGAGCTGCTGGCGGAGGTAGTACTCCCGCTGGCTCTTGTCCATCTCGCCGCGCGCTTCCATGGTGATCTTCTGCTGCACCTCCAGCAGCTGGATCTCCCGCTGGAGCAGCTCGTTCACGCGCTTCAGCCGCAGGCCGGGATGGGCGATCTCCAGCACTTCCTGGGTCTGCGCGAGCTTGAGGTCGAGGTTGGAGGCCACCAGATCCGCCAGGCGGCCCGGGTTGTCCAGGTTGCTGGCGATGACCAGCACTTCCTGAGGCAGGGTCTTGCCCAGGGCCACGGCCTTTTCGAGCGTCTGCTTCACGCTGCGCAGCAAGGCATCCTGCTCCAGATCCGGGGATTTCATCTCGGGCTCGGCCAGGGGCTCCACCCGCGCCTTGAAGAGGTTCTCCGTCTCCGTGAAGTACTCCACGCGCACCCGCTGGAGGCCCTGCACCAGGGCCCGGATGCGGCCGTCCGGCAGCTTCAGCACCCGCATGATCAGGGCTGCCGTGCCCACCTGGTAGAGGTCTTCGGGCCGGGGGTTGTCCATCTCCGTCTGCTTCTGTGACAGCAGCAGGATCATCCGGTTCTCCACCAGGGCCGTGTCGATGGCGCGGATGGACTTCTCCCGGCTGACGCTGAGGGGCAGGATCACGTAGGGGTAGACCACCACGTCCCGCAGGGGCAGCACCGGCAGTTCCTCGGGCAGCTTAGGGGTTTCGTCAGGGGTGGGGGGCAGGAGGATATCGTCAGCCACAAAAACCTCGGACCCTAGGATACCCTCAGAGTGCCCAACAAAACCCCACGGCGCCGCGCGAGGGCGGCCGGGCGAGCGAGGCGAGGAACGCGAGTCGAAGCGTAGCGGGTACTACGCGCGACGAGCGTGATGAAGCATCGCCCTCCACCTGACGAGCCCTGCCCCGCAGGGCCCTTCCGCTCGCAGGCTTGCGGAGGTGGAGCCTCCCCGCCACCCCTCGCCCGAAGGGAGGAAGCCAGACGGGCGCCCCGCGGCGTCAGGGCCCTTGAACGATGTCCCGCATCGCCCCGCGGGCCCTTCCTTACGGTGCATCCCGCCTGGCTTCCTCGCGGCATCGTCGGGTTTTGTTGGGCACTCTCACTTCTTGCGGGTCCTCAGGGTTGGGGCCTCGGCTTCGCCCGGGAACAGCGCCGGGGAGATGGGTTTGGTGGGTTCCGAGGAGGGTGGCGTGGCCGCAGGCGGCGGCCCGCCCCGCCCTGCCGTCGCCTCCTTGTGGGCCTCCTTGTGCATGAGGCCCTCCAGGGCCTTCACGAAGTCCGGCAGGTCCTTGAAATCGCGATACACGCTGGCGAAGCGCACGTAGGCCACCTGATCCAGGGCCTTCAGCTCATCCATGACCAGCTCGCCCAGCTCGCGGCTGCGGATCTCGCGGTCGGGCCGCTCCATGAGCCGGGCCTGCACGTCCGCCACCAGCTCCTCGATGCGGGCCAGGGAGACGGGCCGTTTCTGGCAGGCCAGCAGCAGGCCCTTCATGAGCTTCTGCCGGTCGAAGGGCTCGCGCCGGCCGTCCTTCTTGAGGATCACCAGGGGCACTTCCTCCACCCGCTCGTAGCTGGTGAAGCGCCGGGCGCAGGACAGGCACTCCCGGCGTCGGCGGATGGAATCGCCCTCGCGGGACTCGCGCGAGTCCACCACCTTGTCCTCGATGTGCCCGCAGAAGGGACAGCGCACGGTTGCTCCCGGATCGTTCCTAGACCTCCACCACGCGAGGCGTCATCACCACCTCGCAGGTGACGGAATTGGCCACGAAGCAGTACTTGTGGGCCTTCTCAAAGAGCTCGGTCACCTTGGCCATGCTGGTGCCCCGGGGCACGCGGAGGATCGGGCGCAGGTGCACCTGGGTGATGCGCGTGATCTTGTCGATGGTGTCGAGCACGGCTTCGGCGTGATCCTCGTAGCCCACCACCTCGACCTTGGCCTTCGCGCAGAGCGCCAGGAAGGTGAGCATGTGGCAGGTGGCCAGGGCCGAGCCCAGCAGATCTTCGGGGTTCCAGCGGTCGGCGTCGCCGGCGTATTCCGGCGCGCTGCTGACGGCGAGCGCGTGCTTGCCGGGGGTGGTGACGGTGGCGTTGCGGGAGTAGCTGGCGTCGTGGGTGTTGCCGGTCCAGGAGAGCGTGAGGGGATAGTGGTGGGCCATGGGGTTCTCCTCGGGGAAGCCTGCGCCCAGGATGCCACAGCGCCCACCTGCTAGCCTGGATCCACCCCCGGAGTCTCCATGCGCTTGCTGCCCGCCACCGTCCTGGCTCTGCTGTCACTGCCCGTCCAGGCCCAGTTCTGGAGCGAGCTGGCCAATCCCAAGGTGGAGGTGGTGGTTGTCCATCCGCCGGGCCTGGGCCTCAAGGTGGAGCGGCTGGCCTTCGCCCCCTCCCGGGACCTGAACTCCCGCGAGTTGGCCGACGCCCTCACGGCCGATCTGGTGCAGAGCCACCAGGTGGAGGTGGTGGACCGGGCCCACCTCGACGCCGTGCTGAAGGAGCAGGAACTGGGTGCCAGCGGCTACGTGGAGCCCGCCACCATCGCCCGTCTGGGCAAGCTCCTGGGCCCCAGCGTGCTGGTGATCGTGAACGTGAACCGCTCGGAAGTGAGCCGGAACCAGTCCAGCAAGGAAGAGCGCAGCACCGACTACAAAACCAAGCAGGAGATCGTGCGCCACAAGCGCACCAGCATCACGAGCCTGGATTTCAGCGCCACCGTCCAGGTGGTGGACCTCAGCACCGGCCGCGTGTTCGGCGCGCAGCGCCTGGAGGACGCCCCCAGCCTCAGCAACAGCTCGTACGACGGCTTCCCGGCCTACCCGCGGGATTCCGATGTGCGTCGCCTGGCGTTTGAGACCGCCAAGGGGAAGGTGCTGCACCTGCTCCTGGCCTGGAGCGAAACCCGCAAGCTCACCTTCTTTGACGATGACGTTTTCGGCATGGCCCAGGCCCACGACCGGCTCAAGGCCCGCGACACCCGCGGCGCCCTGGAGCTGGCCTTGGACGGCCTGGAGCAGTCGAAGCAGGACAAGGGCCAGAAGCCCAAGTACTACCCGCGCGCCGAGTACAACGTCGGCATCATCCAGTTCGCCCTTGGGCACTACGAGGAGGCCCTGCCCTACCTCCGCGCCGCCCTGGACATGCAGCCCGACGCGAGCATCTTCCAGACCGCCCTGAAGGAGTGCCAGGAGGCCGTCACCCTCCAGGAGGCCCTGCGCCGGGCCGAAAGCCGCAGTGAGCCGGCCACCGCCCCCACCGCCTCATCCCGCCCTGCGCCCGCTATGTCTGAACCCACCAAGGCCAGCCCCGAGGCGCGGCTCCAGAAGCTCCAGGCGCTCTACAAGAAGGGTCTGCTAGACAAGAGGGAATACGACGCCAAGAAAGCCGAGATCCTGAAGGAGTTATAGGCCCCGACGCGGGATAATCGGGGTTCTGTCCTTCGGAGCCCCATGCCCACGCCCGCCCGCCTCCACGTCGCCCACGCCTTGCACGAAGTGTTCGGGGAGAAGGGCCGGGTCCCGGATATCTGGGACCGGGAGCTTGGCGAGGATGCGCATCTGGCCCAAGCCATGCTGGGCCTCTGCCTGCGCCGGTGGGGCCGCCTCCAGGCCTGGGTGAAGCCCAAGCTGAAGGACCCCGATCGGGGGGTTCCCCTGGGCACGCAGGTGGCGCTGGCCGTGGGGCTGGTCCAGTTGGCCTGGCTGCCCGGAGTCAGCGATCACGCCGCCGTGAACGAAGCCGTCGAGCTGGCCGCGACCCGCGACCTGGGCTTCCTTCCCCACAAGGGCCTGGTGAACGCCATCCTGCGCCGCGCCGCCAAGGATCGCGCCGCCCTGGCCGCCGAGCTGGACGCCCTGCCCGCCACCCTTGACCGCCCCGCCGCCGCCGAGCGGGCCCTGCGGGCGGCCCTGGCCCCCCATGGCGTCAAGCCATCAAGCGAGGGCGCTGAAAGCGATCTGGAGACCCTCTGGGCCCGCCTCCAGCAGCCCCCCCGGCTCTCCTTCCGGCGCCTGGAAGGCGAGGTGCCCGAAGGCCTGGAGCCCGACGCGGACCTGCCCGGGTGCCTGCGCCTGGCCGAGAGCGCCCCCTTCCCCCGCCCCTGGCTGGAATCCGGCGCGGGGATGGTACAGGACCGCAGCTCCCAGGCCCTGCTGGCCTATGCCTGGGAGCGCCCCGTTACCCGCATCCTCGATGCCTGCGCGGCCCCGGGCGGGAAGACCACCACCCTGGCCCTGCGCCATCCCGGGGCCGCGCTCACGGCCCTGGAGGTGCATCCGCGGCGGGTCGCCCGGCTCCGGCAGACCCTCCAGCAGCGGGGGCTCGCCGCCCAGGTGATCCAGGCCGACGCCGCCGAATGGCTGGAAACCAACGACGCGACCTTCGACCTCATCCTGCTGGACGCCCCCTGCTCCGGCAGCGGCACCCTCCAGAAGCATCCCGAGTGGCCCTGGCTGGCCCATGACGACCTGCCCCGGCTCACGGGGATCCAGCGGCGCCTCCTCGCCGCCGCCGCCGGGCGCCTGGCCCCCGGGGGCCTGCTCATCTACGCGGTCTGCTCCTGGCTTCCCGAAGAAGGCGAGGCCCACCGCGAATGGCTGGCCGACGTCCGGCCCGACCTGCGCCCGGCCCCGGTGTGGCCCGCGGCCCTGGGCGTGGCCTCGGAGGCCGACGGCGACACCACCGCCTTCTTCCGGCCCCATCCCGCGCGCTGGGAAGGAGAAGGCTTCCAGGCATTCGCCGTCACGCGGCCGCTCCGGTAGGCGCGGCCGGGATACGGTCCCGCTACCGCTTGAACCGCGCCGCGAGCGAGCCCAGCGCCCAGCGCAGGAACGCCACCACGCTGCCGCTGCGCCGCTCGGCCTGCCGCTGGTCCGAGGGGAGGCTCGGCACGGACTGCTGCCGGCGATCGGCCGTGCGCCGATCCTCCCGCCGGATGGCATAGAGGGCGAGGCCGAAGAAGAGAACCACGAGGAGTGCCGTGCAGACGAGGGTGGTCATGGGTTCCTCTGAGCGGGGCCGGAGGAGAGGGCGGATCGTATTGCGTTTCGCCGAAGCCACCTGGCTTTGAATCAGGCGAGGTTCAGGCGCTTGTATGCCAGGGTCTGAGAGCTTCCTGCCATGTTAGCCGCCGTGCCCGGCAAGCCACGCGGGCCCAAAGGACAGAAAACCAAAGCGCGAAGGCCGCCGCGAATACCAGCACCCAACGGCCATGGGTGAAGACGGCCGACAGCCCCCACACGGCGCCACAACCCCAGGCCAACGAAAGAATCGCCGCGACAAGGCGGTTGACGAAACCAAACGGGCGGCGTTTTGACATGGGAGAGAAGCTTACGGAATGAAGGCCGGGTCCGAGTTGAGCGGAGGGTTAGGCGCTGGGCCAATTGGGGCAATTCTCTATCTTTTTGTTCGAATCGGCTTATTCAATTCATGCACGCCTGCCAATTTGGCGCAGCTATTTTCAACCATTCGAATGAAATCCGTGGCGTCAGAGAAATAATTTGTGAATGCCAACCGCACCTGGTCGCCTGAATCGGCCCTGACGAGGACGATGTCGCGATCTGAGAACTCCTTCTCAAGTTCAAAGAGTGCCCGAAGTGCTTCAGGTGCATCCCGGTATGTGCGTATCTCAAGGTCAGTGGATGCCGAAAAAATGAGAATGGCGTTTTTGTTTTCGGAAACAGCCTTATCTGCTGCGTTTAAACCGCGAAGCGTCTGAAGGAGAGAAAGTTCGCTATCGATAGCCAAAAATCGATCTATCAAATCCTTGCTTTCAAGCTCGGGGAAGGGGCCTGTGGTGCCTTCATAGGCTCTTGCCAGGATTTCGCTGGCCAGAGCCATTGCATGCTCGTATCTCTTGTCACCTTGCTGAAATTTGGGCTGACTCTCTGTAATGAACCCGATTACTTCTACAGTAGTGGCCCATGCGTGTTGAACTAGTGTTCTATATTGAATTTCGACATATAACCCGGTGAGCCTTTTCCCAATTGTTGACTGGACATCGTACTCGTAAACATCATGGATACCTCTATATCCAGTCGCTTTCGGTTTCTTAATGTAATCATATTGATCGAGTTCGTTTCGGAGTCGGTGGTTGAATCTGGCTTGATGAAAATCAGTACGGAACTGATACAGATCCTTCACGGTTCTAAAGATCAAACGGCACCCAGCGACATCGTCCATTCGAGCCAAGTGCATATGTGAAAATCGAAACAGTTTGTCAAAAATTGTTCGTTTGCGCTTATGCCGCTGGGCTACAGTGATTCTTCTTCCTCTTGTTCTGAAGCGTAAAATTGACTGGAAAGTGTTTAGAACAGCACGATGCGCCGCCCTCCATTCTTCAATTACACGGAGATCTTCAAAAGTAGCTTTGCCCGCACGAACATTTTCGCCAGCTCGATTGACTCTGGACTTTGAACCGCCCGGAAATCCTGGTTCCGCCATTCATAGCTCCTGGTGGTTGAAACGCCTAACCGTAAATTAGGTGATTAATCCCGGGTGGGAGCGTGGGCCTGCCGGTTATGGGAGATGCGTTTCGAAATGATCCTCCCACCTTTGGGTAGGCGGGAGCGACAAGGTTGGGCTGAGCCCGGTCACCTTCACGAGTCGTCCAGACAGGAATCAGCGGGCGCTTTTAAAGGTCGGCTTGGTGGGGGTGTTGGCGACGGCCTGGCCGAGGTCGAAGGTGAACTGGGCCTGCTGGAGCATGCCGCGCAGATCCCAGGTGGGGTCGTACTCGTCGGTGACCTGGTGGTAGCGCCGGCCGAACGCGGCGGCCTTGGCCTTCAGCGCGGCGGGATCGGCGCCGAGGTAGTCCCGGCCCCCGCCCACGGACAGGGCGGGCACGCCGGCCTGGACAAAGCTGTAGTGGTCTGAGCGGAAGTAGCCGCCGGCAGTGTCGGGGCGCGAGGAGGCGACGGCGAGGCCCGAGGCCTTGGCCACGGCCGCGCCCAGGTCGCCCAGGGTGCTGCGGTTGCCGAAGGGCAGGCCGATGTCCCGCGTGGGGGCCACGAAGTTGAGGCTGTCCAGGTTGAGGTCGGCCGCGGTCTTCGCCAGGGGCCAGAGGGGATCGGCGGCATAGGCCTTGGACCCCAGCAGCCCCTGTTCCTCTCCGCACACGAAGAGGAACATCTGGCTGCGCCGGGCGGGCGCGTGGATGGCGGCCTGGGCCATGGCCAGGAGGGCCGCGCAGCCCGAGGCGTTGTCCACGGCGCCGTTGTAGATGTCATCGCCTTCGTGGCCCGGATGGCTGTCCGGGGCCGGGGCGGCGCCCTTGCCGAGGTGATCCCAGTGGGCCGAGTAGACCACCACCTCGCCCCGCAGCGCCGGGTCGGAGCCGGTCACCACGCCTGCCACGTTGAACTGCTCGACGGTGCGCACGGCGCTGGCCAGGGTCCCCTTGAGGTGCAGGTCCAGGGGGACGGGCCGGAAATCGCGGCCCTGGGCCTGGGCGCGCAGGGCGTCCAGGTCCTGGCCGCCCCGCTTCACCAGGGCCTGGGCGACCGCCTCGGTGACCCAACCCTGGAGCGGGGTTCCCGCGGGCCCCTTGGCCAGCTGGAAGCGCTCGGCGTCCCAGCCATTGCGCACCACGGGCCAGCCGTAGCTGGCGGAGGCCGTGGTGTGGATCAGCAGGATGCCGGCGGCCCCCTGGCGGGCGGCCTCCTCGAACTTGTAGGTCCACCGGCCGAAGAAGCTGAGATCGGGGCCTTCGAACAGGCCGGGCTCGGCGGCGGTGGGGGCCGGCTCGTTCACGAGCACGAGCAGAATCTTGCCCTTGAGGTCCACGCCCTTGAAGTCGTCCCAGTGGTCCGCGGGCGAATGGATGCCGAAGCCCGCGAAGACCACGGGCGCGTCAAACGTCTGCTCCGCCTGCGCGATGCCAGAGCCGTAGACGATCTCGGTGCCGAACGTCGGGGTGCTGCACGCGCCGCCGCCCATGAAGCTGAGGGTGCTCCGGCCCGTCAGCGTGCGCAGGCCCAGGAGGGCGACCGGCTGGCGGTACGAGGTCCCACGTGCCGGCTTCAGGCCCAGGACCTGCAGCTGGGTCTCCAGGTAGCGCACCGTCAGTTCGGCGCCGCGCTGGCCCGTGCCCCGGCCCTCCAGCAGGTCGTCGGCCAGGAAGGCCAGGTGGGCGCGCAAGGGGGTCTCGGACACGCGGGGCAGGCTCGCCGGGACCTGGGCCAGCAGGCAGGACGCAGCCAGGCAGGGAAGCAGAAGGCGCATGGAAGACTCCGGAAGGGATCCTTCAGCATACCTCGCATCACTTGGGTCGGAAGGCCAGGACTCGTCAGAGATTCGAGGGGGATTCTGTGGGATATCGCGACTATCCTCGGGGCGTCTGGAGGTGCCCCATGCGCTGGCTCCTGTCCCTCCTGCTCACGCTTCCCCTGCTGGCCCAGGCCCAGGTCAAGGCCCCGGTCGCGGCTCCGGCGGAAGCCCCCAAGCCTGAGGCTCCGATCCTGCGGGTCTACGGCCCCGGCGGACCGGCACCGGCCATGAAGGAGGCGGCCCAGGCCTTCGCCACCCAGCGGAAGGTGGGCGTGGAAGTCACAGCGGGGCCGACGCCGACCTGGAAAGAGCAGGCCCTGAAGGACGCCGACCTCATCTTCAGCGGCAGTGAATACATGATGACGGACTTCATCCAGCGGGACCTGCCAGGGCTCCTGCAGCCGGAGGCCGTGCGGACCCTCTACCTGCGCCCCTCGGCGATCCTGGTGCGACCGGGGAACCCGAAGGGCCTCCGCGGTGTGCGGGACCTGGTCAGGCCCGGCCTGCGCGTGCTGGTGGTGCAGGGCGCGGGCCAGCTGGGCCTCTGGGAGGATGTGCTCGGGCGGACGGGCGATGTGACCCTGGTGCGGGCCTTCCGGCAGCGGATCGCCCTCCACGCCGCCAACAGTGCCGAAGCCCGCAAGGCCTGGGTGGCCGATCCGACCCTGGATGCCTGGTTGATCTGGAACATCTGGCAGAAGGCCAGCCCAGAGCTGGCGGAGGTGGTGCCCACCGAACCCGCCTGGACGGTCTATCGCTCCTGCGGGGCGGCGGTGACCACCCGGACGCCGGAGCCGGCCCTGGCGGGGGCGTTCCTGGCCTTCCTGGAATCCGCCGAGGGACGGGCCATCTTCGCCAAGTGGGGCTGGATCACCGGACCGGCGGCGCCTGGGCGAGCGAAAACTGCACGGCCCCCAGCAAGGCCACGGGGGCGGTGACGGCGCGCAGGATGCTTCGCCCGAGGCTCACGGGCTGCCACCCTGCGGTAAGGAGGGCGGCGAACTCCGCATCGGTGATGCCGCCTTCGGGGCCGCTGGTGAAAGCCAGGGGCTCGCGCCGCAGGACCGGGTTGGCCTGATCCGTGGCCAGCTCGTAGGCGACCCACTTCTGGGGTGTCTCCCAGACCAGGAGGGCGTCGAAGGGTAGGGGCGGGCGCAATTCCGGGCGGCGGCTGCGGTGGCTCTGCTCGCAGGCGGACTGGATGATCCGGGCCCAGCGCTCCATGCGGGCGGCAGTCTTGGCGGGATCGAACTCGCTGCGGGCATAGACCACGGGCTGGATGAGGGTGGCGCCCAGCTCCACCAGCGGCGCCAGCCATTCGTCGAAGAGGCTGAGCTGCGCGGGCAGCGGCAGGCACGCCTGGAGGGGGATGGGCGGCTCGCGGTCCTCGTGGAGGGGCGCCACCAGGCGCGCCAGGGCGTGACCCCGGTCCAGCTCGGCCAGGTCCGCCGTCCAGGGCTGGTCGCCCAGCACCAGCTCCAGGGCGTCGCCGGGCTGTAGGCGCAGGGCGCGCAGATGCCGGGCGGCCTCGGCACCCAAGGGCACGGCCAGGTTCTCGGCGGCAGCCGCCGGAAAAGCACCGGGCAGGGGATCGAGGAAGAGGCGGGGGCGGCTCACGGAGAAATCATCCCATAAGGAATTCACGGTCATCCCACGGGGCTTCCCCCTCTCGATAAGCTGGATGTCCTGGAGGACCTTTGCTCGACGCCCTGCTGCAAGCTGCTCCCTGGTGGGCCTGGGGGGGCTTCACTGCCTTCGTCTTCATGATGCTCACCCTGGACCTGGGCGTGTTCAACCGGAAGATCCACGCGCCCAGCATGCGGGAGGCGGGAATCTGGAGCGCGGTCTGGATCACGCTGGCCCTCCTCTTCAACGTGCTGATCTTCCAGGCCGAGGGCACCCAGAAGGGCCTGGAGTGGTTCACGGGCTACGTGCTGGAGAAGTCCCTCAGCGTGGACAACCTCTTCGTGTTCGTCCTGGTGTTCCAGAGCTTCCAGGTGGATCTGCGGCATCAACACCGGGTGCTGTTCTGGGGCGTGCTCGGGGCCCTGGTCATGCGGGCGGTCATGATCCTGGCGGGCACCGCCCTGCTCAACCGCTTCGAATGGATGATGTACGTCTTCGGTGGCTTCCTCGTTTACACAGGCGTGAAGATGCTCCTGGTGAGAGGCGAAGACACCGATCCCACGCAGAACCCCATGGTGAGGGCCTTCCGCCGCTTCGTGCCCTATGACGAGAAAGGCGGCCACGAGCACTTCTGGTCGTACAAGAATGGCCGCCGCTTCGCCACGCCCATGCTGCTGGTGCTCATCACCATCGAAGTGACAGACTTGGTGTTCGCGGTGGATTCCATTCCGGCGGTGCTCGCCGTGAGCCGGGATCCCTTCGTGGTCTACACCTCGAACATCTTCGCCATCCTGGGTCTGCGGAGCCTCTACTTCCTGCTGGCCAAGATGATGGACCGCTTCCATCGCCTAAAGACCGGGCTGGCCGTGGTGCTGGCCTTCGTGGGCGTGAAGATGTGCATCACGGATTGGATCCACATCCCCGTGCAGTACAGCCTGCTGGTCATCGCCGCCGTGCTGGGGGGAAGTGTGATCGCCAGCCTGGCCTGGCCCCTGGAGCAGGATGGGGTCGAATGATGGAGGTGTGGCACCACACCCTGGAAGCGGCCCCGGTGGCAGGTCCCTGCGTGGCCACGCTGGGCAACTTCGATGGCGTCCATGCCGGCCATCGGGAACTGCTGCGAATCGCCGCGGGAAGAGCGCAGGCTGTGGGCCTGAAAGCGGCCGTGGTCACCTTCGATCCCCACCCCACGGTGGTGGTGGCCCCCCAGCGCCGGCCCAAACTCCTGATGACTCTTGAACAGCGCCTGGAGGCCTTCGAAGCCGAGGGCATGGACCTGGCCTGGGTGATCCCCTTCAGCCGGGCCTTCTCCGAGCTGAGCCCCGCCGACTTTCTTGAGGGCATGCGCCGCGCCCTCTCGCCCGTGGAGCTCCACGTGGGGCGGGCCTTCTGTTTTGGGCGGGACCGCGCCGGCACCGTGGAGACCCTGGCGGCCTGGGGTGCGAAGCATGACTGCGCCGTCCATACCCTGGCCCTGCGCGCGCCCGATGGCGGTCGCCTCTCCAGCACGCGCATCCGGGAGGCCCTGGATCGCGGCGAGGTCGAGGCTGCTGCCGAGCTGTTGGGCCATCCCTACACCCTGTCGGGGGTGGTGGTCGAGGGCGACCGGCGGGGCCGCCACCTGGGTTTCCCCACGGCGAACCTGGCCTGGGAGCAGGAGCAGCTGCCGGCCTATGGGGTCTACGTGACCGAAGCCTTCCTCCCGCACCACCATCCTTCGTTGGGAGGCCCCCGCCTGGGCCTCACCAACGTGGGCGAGAAGCCCACCTTCGAGGGCCAGCGCCTCACCGTGGAGACGCACCTGCCGGATTTCGAAGCCGACCTCTATGGCGCGCGGTTGCAGCTGCGCTTCCTCCATCGAATCCGCGGTGAAGCGCGCTTCGCCTCCGTGGACGAGCTCCGGGCCCAAATCGCCCGGGACGTGGCCGCCGGGAAAGCCTGGTGGGCGGCCTCGCGCGGGTAGGCGGGATCCCCTCTAGCTGGCGGCCGCCACCCGCCAGCGGGTGAGGGGTCGCTCCGCCAGATCCCAGACCTGCACGCCGAGGGGGAGGCGAGTCACGCCCAGACGTTTCCGGATCTGGGCCTTGGCGGCGTCCAGGCTTTCGGCCTCCAGGGGGCCGTATTCCATGAAGTAGCCGCTGAACTTGTAACCGTAACTACGAAAAGAGATCCGCATGGGGGCTCCATCTGTCCCGTTCATACGATATTCGTCTTTTTTTCGCGTTCGTCAAGACCCAAAGGCGAAAAAAGTCGTGTGCGGCCACGGTGGAGCCCTTCCAGCTTCCTGCGGGTCCTAGGACAGCGGTTGTCCAATCGTCCGGAGCTCAGTGGAGCCAGAGTTCCAGACGCCCCTGGAAGGGCGGCACCAAGGGGCGAGGCAGGGGCCGGAGGACCACGCGGTCGTCATCGCAGTCGTAGCGGCGGTCATCATCACGGAAGTAACCATGACGGTAGACAGGGGCCCGGCCTTCCCAGCGGTCACCATCCCAGCGCCGATAGGCGTCGCGGCAGGCATCCTCCTGTACGATCACGACTCGATGGGGGCGGCGCCAGTAGCCGTGGGCGGACAGGGGGAACGCCGCGAGGGCTGCGAGGGCGAGGGGGAGCAAGGGGCGCATGGGACCTCCTTTTGAGGAGCAGGGGCTTCTACCTCACGGCACAGGTAGGTCACGTCCCGTGCCAGACCATAAAACCAACAACCAGGGCGGTTGCCGTCCCGTCAACCCGGGGTTGTCGCGCAAAATGCAACATCCTGGGCTTGCCGCGTGGCAGGGGGCGACGTGGGATCAGCGGGACCGCCGGTCTCCCACCACGACCGCGGGCACACCCGCCACGATGGCCCATTCGGGCACATCCTTCGTCACCACGGCGCCCATGGCCACCACGGCGTGATCCCCGATGCAGACGCCATCCGTGACGCCGGCGTTGGCGCCAATCCACACGTCGCGTCCGATGCGAATACCGCGGGAGCGCACCGGCTGATCCTTGATGTCACGGTCGGGCCTCAGGCCGTGATCGAAGGCGTAGAGGGCCGCGCCGCTGGCGATGCGGGTGCCGTCGCCGATGACCAGGCCCTTGCGGCCGCCATCCAGACGGGCGCCCGCATTCACGCTGACATCCCTGCCCAGGGTGAGGGGCCCGTGCAGAAAGGCCTGGGCCGCGATGGCGCAGCGATCGCCCAGCACCACAGCCCGCCCCGGCTCGCCGAAGATGGCGGCGTCCGGCGCGATGAAACAGCCGGTTCCGAGGGTCAGCGTCTCCTGGGCCACGAGTCGGGCCTGCACCTCGGCCTGCCAGGCCTCCGCCCAGGCGCGGTGGCGCGGCTTCAGGGCGAAGTACAGCCAGGGCATCCAGGCCAGGCGGCGCTGGTGCTGCTCCCGGAGGGCCTCGAGGTCGCGCATGGGAGAAGTTTAGGGCCTGTTTTCAAAGTGGGACGCCGCCGGGACGGTGTCCAGCCGCGCCCATGGCTAGGCGCCGGCCGAAGGGCGATGCGGGACATCGCTCGAGGCTGGCAACGCAGCCAGGGGTGCGGCTGGCCATCGTCCCGGAGGGCAAGGGGCGGCCCCCGGCGCGATGCTGCGTCAATCTCCTCATCGATAGGACCCGCTATCGCCTTCGTCGCTTTCCTGGCCTCGCTTGGGCGGCGCCCCTTGCGCGGCCACGTCCCCCTTTGAAAACAGGCCCTAGCGGCTACAGTAGGCCATGCCCCACCTCGGCCCCCTGCCCACCTTGTCTTTCGCCCTCGGCGTGACGACCTCGCTGTTCTCGGTGCTGAACCCCATCAGCGCCGCGGCGATCTTCGCCAGCGCCACGGTGGGGATGGAGGCGCCGGCCCTGCGCCGCAGCGCGAAGAAGGCCTCGCTCACGGCGGGCGCGGCCATGCTGGCCTTCGCCCTGGTGGGCCAGTTCATGTTCAGCCTCTTCGGCTTCACGGCGCTGGCCATGCGTTTCGTGGGCGGAGTGCTGGTGCTCTATCGGGCCATCGCCATGCTTTACGGCGAGGATCCCCGCGAACGCAGTACCGAGGACGAGAAGGCCGAGGCCAGCCGCAAACTGCCCGAGGACTTCGCCATCATTCCCTTCGGCATCCCGCTGGTGGCCGGCCCCGGCACGCTGTCCACGGTGATGGGCATGATCGCGGGGATCAGCTGGCTGGAGTACGGCGTGGTGCTCCTCGCCATCCTCATGAACACCTGGATCGTCTACCTCTTTCTGCGCAAGGCCCCGGTGGTGTTCGCTCGCCTGGGCGCCATCGGCACCAAGGTGGTGAACAAGCTCATGGGCCTTATCCTGGCCGCTGTGGCCATGCAGTTCCTCATCAACGGTGTGAAGGCCCTCTACATCGAGATGCGCGAAGCGCCGCCGGCGGCCATCGTGGCGACGAAATAACCCCAGCGTCAGGGAGCTGGAACCCAGAGAACACGGAGGTTCACAGAAGACACAGAGGGAAAAGCATTCTTCTGTGTCCTCTGTGGGTTTCTGTGTCTTCTGTGTTCCTCAGTTGCCTTTTCTACTTCAAGGCGGATTCGATGGCGACCCTCAGCTCGGGACTATCGGGGGCGACCTTGCTGGGGAAGGCTGCGATCACTTGCCCGTCTTTGCCCACGAGGTACTTGTGGAAGTTCCAGGCGGGCTCGCCGTGCTTGGCCGTGAGGAACTGGTAGACCGGGGCCTGGTGCGGGCCTTTCACATCGAGTTTCTCGAAAAGGGGGAAGGTCACGCCGTAGTTTGTCTGGCAGAAGGTTTCGATCTGGGCCGCGGTGCCGGGCTCCTGGGCGCCGAACTGGTTGCACGGGAAGCCCAGGATCACCAGGCCGCGATCCTTGTAGTCGGTGTAGAGCTTCTGGAGTCCGGCGTACTGGGGCGTGAAGCCGCATTCGCTGGCCACGTTCACGGCCAATACGACCTTGCCTTTGTAGGTGGCCAGGGACTGCGGCTTGCCATCCAGGGCGGGGAGGGCGATTTCGTGCAGGGACATGGGGACCTTCCTTTCGGCGGCAGGCAGGATAAGGGCGGCGAGCAGGACGAAGACGGGGGTGGCACGCATGCAGGCTCCTGATGGGCACCCCTTTGATGCCCACTCCGGCACGGTCATGCCAGGCCCCGGAAAAAACAAGCGGGGACGGGAGGACTTGAGCGGGATTTGCGCTAGCCTCATGGGCAACCGGACATGCCCATGCCCGAATCCAGGCACAATCCAGCGTCGCCACCGAGAGCCGCCATCACGGGCGCCGCGAAGATTGCCCTGACCTATGCGCTCATTGCCGGGGTGTGGATCCTGCTCTCGGACCGCCTCGTGCAGGTCCTGGCGCCGGACCCCGCGTGGATGACCGGTCTGGGCATCCTCAAGGGCTGGGTGTTCGTGGCCGTGACCGCCACCCTGCTGTACTACATGGTGAAACGCCTGGTGGCTGGCGTGGCCAACCGGAAGGCCCAACTCCGCACCCTGATCCACACCATTCCCGATCTGGTGTGGTTGAAGGATCCGGAGGGCGTCTACCTCGCCTGCAATCAGGCCTTCGAACGCTTCTTCGGCGCCCCCGAATCGGAGATCCTGGGCAAGTCCGACTACGATTTCGTCCCCAAGGAGCAGGCGGACTTCTTCCGGCAGAAGGATCGGGAGGCCATGGCGGCCGGGGAACCCCGGGTGAACGAGGAGTGGATCACTCTGGCGGCGGGGGGTGCGCGGGTCCTGATTGAGACCTTGAAGACGCCGATGCTGGATCAGTCCGGGGTCCTCGTCGGCGTGCTGGGCATTGGCCGAGACATCACCCAACAGGACAGCCACTCCCGGGAGCGGGCGAAACTCCAGGCCCAGCTTTACGAGGCCCAGAAGCTGGAGGCCCTCGGCCGTTTCGCCGGCGGCGTGGCCCACGACTACAACAACATGCTGAGCGTGATTCTTTCGAACGCGGACCTGGCCCTTTACCAGATGGGCGAGAGCCGGCCCGAGCGGAAGTACCTCGAGGAGATCGTCAAGGCCGCCCGGCACTCGGCGGAACTCACCACCCGGATGCTGGGCTTCGCCCGCCGTCAGCCCTCGGACCCGCAGGCAATGGACTTCAACCGGGCCGTGGCGGACCTGCTGCCCCTGCTCGGGCGCTTGGCGGGCGAGGGCATCGAACTCACCTGGAAACCAGGCCCAAACCCGTGGACCGCGTGGGTGGATCGCCTCCAGTTGGAGCAGGTGTTAACCAACCTGGTGGTCAACGCCCGCGACGCGATCCAGGGCCCAGGCCAGATCACACTGGAAACTGCGAATTGGACCCTCCGGGAAAGGGACTGCGCGGACTGGACCGAGCCCGGTTCGGGCCAATTCGTGGGGATCCAGGTCTCGGACACCGGAAGCGGCATCGCGCCCGAAGTACAGGCCAACATCTTCGAGCCCTTCTTCACCACCAAGCCCTCGGGGCATGGCACGGGGCTGGGGTTGGCCATGGTCCGCGGGATCGTCCGCCAACACCAGGGGGCCCTTCAGGTGGAGACCCTCCCCGGTAGGGGCACGACCTTCCGGGTCCTGTTCCCCCGGGCCGGAACCGAAGGGGCGGCGGGCACCGGCCAACCCTGAAGCGGCCCGTTCCGGCTATCCTAGCCTCACGACACGAGGCTAATATGCGATCTGCCTGCCTGGCCCTGCTCCCCCTCCTGCTCGTGGCAGGCGAAGCCCCCCTCACCAAGCTCCAGGAGGCCGCGGCCTTCCATCCCAAGGTGGCGACGCCCGGCCCTGCCGCCCGCCGGCAGGCCTTCGACCAGCGGCTCGTGATGGAGGCCGCCACGCCTTTCGCCTCGGTTCCCCTCCGCAATGTCGGCCCCATGGGCCAGGGGGGCCGCGTGGTGGCCCTGGCGGTGGACGACCGGGCGCCCCAGCACTGGCTGGCCGCCTTCGCCACCGGGGGCCTGTGGTGGACCGACACCGAGGGCGCCACCTGGACACCTCTCTTCGACCGGGGCCCCGCCATCGCCCTGGGCGATGTGGCCGTGGTGTGGGGCGCGCCGGGCGTGCCCAAGGTGATCTGGCTGGGTACCGGCGAGGCCAATGCCAGCCGCAGCTCGTACGCCGGGGCCGGCGTTTTCCGCTCATTGGATGGGGGCAAGACTTGGCAGGCTGCCGGCCTTGGGGACAGCCACCGCATCGCGCGGATCGTGCCCCATCCGACGAACCCGGAGGTGGCCTACGTTGCGGCTCAGGGCCCGCTCTACACCGAGGGTGGCGAACGAGGCATCTTCAAGACCACCGATGGCGGGAAGACCTGGACCCAGGTGCTGAAGGCGCCGGCCCGCACCGGGGCCACGGATCTGCTCATGGATGTCGCGGATCCCGACACGCTGTACGCCACGCTCTGGGAGAAGGACCGCAAGCCCTGGGACTTCCTGGAGAGCGGCCCGGGGTCGGGCCTCTTCAAGACGACGGACGGCGGGAAGACCTGGACACGCCTGGAGGGCGGACTGCCCAAGGGCGAGGGCCTGGGCCGCATGGGGCTGGCGCAAAGCCGCCAGGATCCCAAGAAGCTCTATGCCTTCCTGGACAACCAGACCCCGCGGCCCGAGGACGAGAAGGATCCCTTCGAGGATCCGGACAAGGTCACGGCCAAACGCCTCCGGACCATGGACGAGGCTGCCCTGGCCAAGGTGGAGCCCAAGCACCTGAAGGACTTCCTCAAGGAGAACGGCTATCCCAAGACCCTCACGGCGGAGGGCCTCCTGGCGGATCTGAAGGCCGGCAAGGTCAAGGTGAAGGACCTGCTGGACTGGTTGGGCGACGCGGACCAGGCCCTGTTCGATACGACCATCATCGGCCCGGAACTCTACGCCACGGAAGATGGCGGAGCCACCTGGAAGCGGACCCATGAGGGCCGCCTGGACCAGTTCACCTACACCTACGGCTACTACTTCGGCCAGGTGCGGGTGGACCCCACCAACGACCGCAAGGTCTACCTGCTGGGCATGCCCGCCATCCAGAGCGAGGACGGGGGCCGCACCTTCAAGGGCATCAACGGGGACGACTGGAAGGTCATGCATCCCGACCACCATGCCCTGTGGATCGATCCGAGGGACGGCCGTCGCCTGGTGCTGGGCAACGACGGCGGGCTGAACGTCTCCACGGACGGCGGTGGCACCTGGCGCAACGTGAAGAACCTGCCCGTGGGCCAGTTCTACGCCATCACCACCGATCGCGCCGAGCCCTACAAGATCTATGGCGGCCTCCAGGACAACGGCGTGATGGCGGGTCCCGCCACCCCCCTGAAGCCGAATCAGCAGACGGATGCCTGGCATGCCATCTACGGGGGCGACGGCGGTTTCGTGCAGGTGAGCCCTCGGGGCAACACCACGATCTACACCGAAAGCCAGTTCGGCCACATGAGCCGCCTGGAGAAGGCGGGCCGCACGGCCATCCGGCCCATCCACAAGCTGAAGGAGACGCCCCATCGGTTCAACTGGATGACGCCCCTGCTGATGTCACCCCACAGCCCCGACATCCTCTACACGGGCAGCCAGGAAGTGCTGCGCAGCCTGGATCGGGGCGCCACCTGGACGGCCGTCAGCGGCGACCTCACCACCCATCCCAAGGTCGGGAACGTGCCTTTCGGCACCCTCACCACCCTGGCGGAAAGCCCCAAGCGCTTCGGCCTGCTCTACGCGGGCACGGACGACGGCCGGGTGCACGTGAGCCGTGATGGCGGGTTCACCTGGAAGCACGCCGAGAAGGGGTTGCCCAAGGATCGCTGGGTGACGCGGGTGGAGGCCAGTGCCCACGACGAGGGCACGGCCTACGCCACGTTCAGCGCCTACCGCAACGATGCCAACGAGGCGCTCATCTTCCGGACCACGGATTACGGAGCCACCTGGGTGTCCCTCAAAGGCAACCTGCCGGCGGAAAACCTCAACGTGATCCGCGAGGACCCGGCGAACCCGAAGCTCCTCTTCGTGGGCTCGGACTTCGGCGTGTTCGTCTCGCTGGATGGCGGCCAGCGCTGGGACGTGCTGGGGCGGGACCTGCCCCATGTGCCCGTGCATGACCTGGCCATCCAGCCCAAGGCGAAGGATCTGGTGGTGGGCACCCACGGCCGCAGCGCCTTCGTGGCACCCATCGGGGCCCTGGAGCTGCTCACGCCAGAGGTTCGAACCCAGGCCGCCCACCTCTTCGAGCCCGCCAAGGTGAAGGCCCAGGCCTGGTGGAAGCAGGATCGCCCCGGCTGGTTCGCCACCCGTGAGCCCGAGCGCTACAGCTTCTGGTTCCACCGCGCCCAGGCCAGCGCGGCCACCCTCACCCTGCGGGACAGCAAAGACACCGTGCTGCGCGTCTGGACGCTGAAGCCCGAGGCGGGGCTGGGCCGCGTGGACTGGGACCTGCAGGTGGATCCGGCCACCCGGGCAGGCCTGCCGGCTGGTCGGCGCCCCTTCGTGCTCCCCGGGGACTACACCCTGACCCTGGAGGCCGCCGGGCAGCAGCTCAAGGCCAAGGTGGTGGTGGAGGCGCCCAAGGAGCCAAAGGACCCGAAAGAAGAAGAAGAAGAAGAGGAGTAGGCCCTACTTCCGCAGCTTCATCAGGTCCAGGAAGATCACCAGGGCCATGAGGGAGGCCAGCAGGAGGAAGCCGCCGGTGAGGATCTTCTCCTTCAGCTCGACGGTGAGGTCCTTGCGGCGCAGCTTCTCGAAGGCAAGCAGGGCCATGTGCCCGCCGTCCAGGGCCGGAATGGGCAGGGCGTTGAGGATGGCCAACTGGAGGCTGATGGCCGCGCACATGAAGAGGAACTCTTGCCACCCGGACTTGGCGGCGCGGCTCCCGGCCCGGATGATCCCGATGGGCCCGGCCACCTCGGCGCTCCTGGCCTGGAAGGTGACGAGCTTCTTGAGGAAGCCGAACACCTGGCCGCTCATGTGCCAGGAGGTCTCGGCGGCGAAGCGTCCGCCCATCAGGAGGTCTCCGGGGCGGAAGGCGCGGCGCTGGAAATCATAGGCGATGGGGCCGGCCGCGATGCCGATGCGGCCGGTGCCACCCTCGGTCGCGGGCGTGACCGAAAAGGAGAGCGCTTTGCCTTCGCGGACCACCTCGATGGGAAGGGGCTGGGCGGGATGCGCCTGGATATAGGCCACCGCATCCTCCCAGCGCTTTTCCGGTAGGGCGAACGGCCCCACGCGCCGCAGTTCATCCCCGGCCCGAAGTCCGGCCAGGTCGGCGGGTTGTCCCTTGACCACCTGATCCACCACGAGGGCAGATCCGGCGCGGGGTTCAGCCTTGATGATGCGGGCCTGGTCCGCCCCGACGTAGGTGAACAGGATCAGTGTCGTGGCCAGATTGGCCAGGATGCCGCCGCTGTAGAAGAGCATGCGCTTGGAGAAGGGCTGCTGGAGGAAACCGTAGGGGTCCTCGGCACCAGGTTCCTCGGGGTTGAAGCCAGCCAGTTTGACGTAGCCGCCCAGAGGCAAGAGGGAGAGGCGGACATCCGTCTCGCGCCACTTGAAGCCGAACAGCCGGGGGCCGAAGCCCAGGGAGAAGACCTCCACAGGCATGCCCATGCCCTTGGCGGCCAGGAAGTGGCCGCCTTCGTGCAGGAAGATAAGGCCGCCCAGCATGAGGATGGGGCCCCAGAACCCGACGCCCGGCACTTTCAGGGCGAGGACGGAGACGGCGAAGAGGGCGAAAACAGACGACAGGGACAGGCGAAAGCGGTTCATGGACACCCAAAAGATCGGACCCTGGTTCGGACCCATCCTTCAGCATGACGCCTTGCGGCCCGGTCTGCATCCAGCACCTGGGGGAGGGACTCCAGAGGCTGGGCGGGAATCTGGGTCAAGGTGTCCCGGTTGCAGGCCTGGATGTCCCAGAACCCAAGCTGCCCTTGGAGGAAAGCGGCCACGGCCACCTCGTTGGCGGCATTCAGCAGGGCCGGGGCCGTGCCCCCCTCCCGCAGGGCCTCGAAGGCCAGGCCCAGGCAGGGAAAGCGGGTCAGGTCCGGGGCCTCGAAGGTCCAGGCGCGGGCCTCCTCCCAGGGGTACGGCGCCACGGGGCCCGGCTGCTTGTCGGGGAAGAGCAGGCAGTACTGGATGGGCAGCTTCATGTCGTTGGCGCAGACCTGCAGCTGGTAGCTGCCGTCGTGGAAGCCCACCATGGCGTGGACCTGGCTCTGGGGATGCACCGTGACGGCCACCTGGTCGGCCGTGAGCCCGAAGAGGACCGAGGCCTCGATGACCTCCAGCCCCTTGTTCATGAGCGTGGCGCTGTCGATGGTGATCTTGGGGCCCATCTTCCAGGTGGGATGGTTGAGCGCCTCCTCGATGGTGGCGGCCTGGATGCGGGCCAGGGGCCAGTCGCGAAACGGCCCGCCGCTGGCGGTGATGCGCACCTCGCGGATGGAGGCCGGGTCGCGCCCATCCAGCAGCTGGTGCAGGGCGGCGTGCTCGCTGTCCACGGGCAGCAGCTCGCCGCCACCGGCGCGCGCGGCCTCGTGCATGAGGGCGCCGCCCACCACCAGGGATTCCTTGTTGGCCACGCAGACCCGGCGACCGGCGCGGAGCGCGGCCTCGGTGCTGGCCAGCCCCGCGCTGCCCACGATGGCGGCCACCACCGTGTCGGCGTCGGGGTGCAGCGCGCAGGCGAGGAGGCCCTCGTCGCCCCAGTGCAGCTCGGGGTGATAGGAGAGGCTGGTCCGCAGCCAGGCGGCATCCGCCTGGGAGCCCACGGACACGCAGCGGGGCCGGAAGGTCTCGCATTGCGCCTTCAGCAGCTCCCGATTCCGTCCCCCCGCCAGGGCCGCCACGGACAACCGCCCGGGATGGGCCTGCACGACATCCAACGTGGAAGTGCCGATGCTCCCGGTGGAGCCGAGGAGGGCGAGGCGCCTCACGTCAATTGAACCCGTGCACGAAGTGCACGTAGGCATACAGGACGGGTGCCGCGAACACCAGGCTGTCCACGCGGTCCAGCACCCCGCCATGGCCGGGGATGCTCACGCCACCCATGCAGGAGTCCTTCACGCCCGCGCTACGCTTCCAGGTGCTTTCCACCAGATCGCCCAACTGGCCCGCGATGCCCAGCAGGAGGCCCAGGGCCACCACGTCCACCAGGGACCACTCGGGGCAGACAGTGGCGTGCATGAGCCAGGCGCCCAGGAGGTTGCCACCCAGGTTGCCAAGGGCGCCTTCCCAGCTCTTCTTGGGGCTGACGCGGCGCGCGAGCTTGTGTTTGCCGAGGTAGCTGCCCACGAAGTAGGCGGCGGTGTCGCCGAACCACGTGATGATGAAGAGCGCGAGGATGAAGCGGCTGCCGGTTTTCGGCAGGGAACCCTGGAGCATGAACAGCTTCTGCTGGAAGCCCAGGCCGAAACCCAAGTAGAGGGCACCGAGCCAGGTGATGGCCTGGCTGGGCAGGGCCTCTTCCAGCTTGGAGTCAAAAAACAGGGCACCGAAGTGGATGGCCAGGCCCCCCGTGGCAAAGACCAGCCAGAGGGGCAGCGGATCCTGCCCGCCCGTGGCCAGGAAGAAGTGGGCAAGGATGCCCCAGCCCACCAGGGTTCCGGTGGCCAGGGAAGGATTGAAACCCCGCACCTGGGCCATGAGCGTCATCTCGCGCACACCCATGAGGATGGCCATGGACATGACGACCAGGTACGTCCATGGGGCCCAGGGCTGGTCGCCGAACCAGAGGAGGCTGAAGAAGAAGGCGCCGAAGACCAGGGCCGTGGTGACGCGCACGGTCATGTTCTTCGTGTCCACCTTGGGTGTGGTCCGTTCCATCAGATCCCCCCGAAGCGCCGTTCACGCTGGGTGTAGTCCTCGAGCGCTTCCTTCAGCTCCGCGGGGCCGAAGTCCGGCCACAGGAGATCGGTCATGTAGAGTTCAGCGTACGCCGACTGCCAAAGCAGGAAATTGGAAATCCGGTGTTCGCCGCTGGTGCGGATGAGCAGGTCCACGTCGGGCACCCCGGCGGTCCAGAGACGGGCGCCCAGCGCGGCCTCGTCCACCTGCTCGGGACGGAGGCCGTCCTCCACGCAGCGCCGGGCCGCCTGGGCCAGCTCCAACCGGGAGCCGTAGTTCACAGCCAGATGGAAAGTCATGCCTGAGTTGGGGGCGGTGGCCGCCTCCAGTGCCCTCATGTCGGCCTGGATGCCGGCAGGCATGCCTTCCAAGGCTCCCAGGTGGTGGAACCGGATGCCTTTCCGGGACAACTGATGGACGAACATGCGGAGGTACATGCGGAGGAGAGCCATGAGGGCCCCCACCTCCAGAGCCGGGCGCTTCCAGTTCTCGGTGGAGAAGGCGTAGAGGCTCAGGTGCCGGATGCCCGCATCCGAGGCGGCCTCGAGGATGCGCTCCACCGCCTGCACCCCGGCCTTGTGCCCCTTGATGCGCGGCCACCCCCGTTGCGCCGCCCAGCGGCCGTTGCCGTCCATAATGATGGCGACATGGGTTGGCACGGTCATCGCGAGCTCCCGGACGAGTGGAAGCCTGTCACCCCCACGTGGCCGGCCTCGCATATGCCCGCAGGGCATACCGAGATAATGATGGCGACATGGGTTGGCACGGTCATCGTGTGCTCCCGGACGAGTGGAAGCCTGTCACCCCCACGTGACCGGCCTCGCATATGCCCGCAGGGCATACCGAGATAATGATGGCGACATGGGTCGGGATGCGCATCGCGTGCCTAGCGACCGGTCTGACCGGCTGGTTTCGCGTGGCCGACCTCGCGCATGCCTGGAGGGCATACCGAGAAAATGATCGCGACGTGGGTCGGGACGGTCATCCGCCGGAAACCTCGGAAAGGTGAAAAAGATCATGCTAGCACGTGGCCTGCCGTAGAGCTGGGAAGCGGCTAGTCTTCCAAAGCCCCGTGATAGGCTTGACTCCACTTTTTCCCTGGCGAACCCATGGTTCAGTTCAATACCCGTGCCAATGAGATCCTGCTCAAGCTGGTCTACTACGGGCCGGGGTTATCGGGCAAGACGACCAATCTGCAGTCCCTGCACGCCATGTGCTCGGACCGGCAGCGGGGCGAGCTGTTCTCCGTCAACACCCAAGAGGACCGCACCCTCTTTTTCGACCTGCTGCCCATCAACCTGGGCTACATCTACGGCAATTCCATCCACCTGCAGATCTACACGGTGCCGGGCCAGGTGCAGTACGACGCCAGCCGCCGGGTGGTGCTGGGCGGCGCAGATGGCGTGGTCTTCGTGGCGGATTCCAGTGAAGCCAAGATGCAGGACAACGTGGATTCGCTGTCGAACCTGTACCACAACCTCAATGCGAACCGCCTGAACATCAAACAGATACCCTTCATCCTCCAGTACAACAAACGGGACCTGCCGGACGCCATGGCCGTGGGTGTCATGAATCGCCGCCTGAATTTCCGCAGCGTTCCCTACTTCGAATCCGTCGCCAACCGCGGGACCGGCGTGCTGGACACCTTCCTGGCCATTACCCGGGAGACGGTGGCCTACACCTTCAAGAAGTACCATCTGGACAAGAAGATCAAAGACTTCGACGAGATGCTCACCCTCATCGAATCCAACGTGCGCACCACCCTGCGGGAGCCTCCGATTCCTGCGCAGGCGGCCGCGGGGCCCGCCGCGGACCCGGTCCCCACCGCGGATGCGACGGTGCTGAAGCACGGCAACGTGAGTGTCGCCGATCTCCAGCCGGGCCAGGCGGCGGATCCCCAGGAGCTGCTGGAAAACGCGCTCAAGTCGAACATGGAGACCGCCCGGCTCTATTCGGAGCTGAAGCAGGTCAAGGAGTCTCTGGAAAAGAAGAACGAGGAGCTGAGCCAGCTCTACGCCCAACTGGAGCGCGTGAACCAGGACAACCACAAGACCCGGAAGTACCTGGAGGGCCTCGTCCAGAACATGGGCGAGGCGGTGGTTTCCTTCGCGCCTGACGGGAAGATCCTCACTTGGAACGTGGCGGCCGAGCGCATCTTCGGCTACACCCGGGCCGAGATTGTGGGCCGCAGCATCTCCCAGCTCTCGCCCAGTCACCTGGTGGGCGAACTGGATCAGATCACGCATCAGGTCAGCCGCGGCCAGGTGGTTCGCGACCCTGAGACGGTGCGCCTCCGCAAAGGGGGCGGGGCCTTCCCGGCCAGCATCACCTACGCCCCGGTGCGCGGTGCCGACGACCGTGTGCTCGCCCTGTCGGCGCTCGTGCGCGATACCAGTGAGACCCAGGCCCTGGAAGAGCAGCTGGTCCACTCGCAGAAACACGAGGCCCTGGGGCGGCTGGTCCCGGCCCTCTTCCACGAGGCCTCAAACCGGCTCACCCCCGTGCTGCTGGAAGCCCGGCTCATTTCTGAATCCGCCATGGATCCCCACCAGGCCGAGCAGGCGGCCCGCCTGGTGAAGGCGGTGGATTCGGTGCAGAGCCTGCTGGGGCCCCTCCAGACCGTGCTGAACCCCCCGGCGCCGAAGCGGGTCCGAGCCCAGCTGAACCTGGTGCTCCAGGAGGCCGTGGCCCTCGTGGAGGTGAAGGCCCGGCGCATGGAGGTCTCCCTGGACCTCAATCTGGATCCGGCCCTGCCCGAGGCGGCCTTCGATCCGGACCTCATGAGACAGGCCCTGACGAACCTGCTTTTGAACGGGCTCCAGGCCATGGCCACGGCTACGACGAGGCGGCTGCGCATCGCCACCCGGGCGGTGGACGGTCAGGTGCAGGTGGTGATCCAGGATTCGGGGGCCACCCTGCCCGAGGCTGGGCTGGAGGATCTCTTCGACGCCGCTTCGGCCGCCACGCCGGAAGCCCTGGGCCTTCCGGTGGCGAGCATCATCCTCCGCCAGCACGGCGGTCGGCTCACGGTGCGAAGCCAGGAGGGCCTGGGGAACGCCTATCTCCTGGAGCTGCCTCTGCAGGCGGAATCGGAAATGCCGGAGGTTTTGGCGGCCCCCTTGGTGCAAATCCCCGGCCTGCAGGGTCGCCGGGCTCTGGTGGTGGACGACGAGGCCTTCCTGCTGGAGTGCCTGGTGGACGCGCTCCAGCTCTGGGGCCTGGAGGTCACGTCCGCCGGCCGGGGTGAGGAGGCGATCCAATGCCTCGAGGCGGGTGCCTTCGATCTGATCGTTTCCGATATCCGGATGCCCGGCCTTTCGGGCGTGGACCTCTTCGAGTGGCTGCGCGCCCAGCGCCCCGCCATGACCCGGCGCATCCTCTACACCACGGGCGATTCGTTTGATGCGAAGACCCGTGGCTTCCTAGAGGCCAATCAGGTGCCCTATCTGGGTAAACCTTTCGATCTAAAGCAACTAAGACAAAGCCTGGAGCATTTGCTAGAGACTCCGATCGAGGCGTAACGCTTATTCCTGCGGCATACTGGAGCCTCTCATCGCACCCTCAACGAGGAGCCTCCTATGCAGCGCCGCTGGGTTTTGGCAGTCATCGTGAGTTCGGGCCTCCTGGCCCAGACGCCCCCTCCAGTTCCTCCGCCTCCGGCGCCGGCTCCCGCGCCAACCACCGATCCGGCCCAGGTCCCACCCCAGGCCCCTCCAACCGAGCCCAAGCCCGCCGAGATGAAGGTGGAGGTTCCGGTGGTGCCGAAACCGGAACCGCAGCCAGAACCAAACGCGTTCAACCAACTTCGTCCCAGCCAGCGGAAGCTGGCTTACACGCTACAGCGGGCCGCCCTCTCCGCTCATGAGCTGGGCTACTACCGGAGCCACCCCAAGGCCGTGGAGGCCCGCGAGGCCCTTGGCGCCCTCCTGGCCGTGAAGGCCATCCTCCCGGAGAAGGCCTCCGCCGCCATCCCCGCCGTCGAGGCCTACCTGGCCAAGGTGCGCGCCCAGCACGGGCTCTACGACGCGGACGGGAAGAAGCTCCTCCTCGAGACCACCTGGAAGAACCTCCAAACCGCCGCCCGTGCCGCCGCGAAGGCCGACGCCAAGGGGCTGGAGCCGCGCCTCGCCAAGCTGCGGGGCCTCCTGCTCGATCCCAAGGTGGACGCGGCCGCTCCTACCTGGACTGCGCCCGAACCTCCCGCCAAGGGCAAGAAGGCCAAGGCGGCCAAGGGACCCAAGGCGCCTGAGGGCTTCGCCAACCAGAAGGCCATCATGGCCCTGTGGGTGAAACGGGCCCAGGCCTGGATCGACAACACCCGACAGGAGGTGGACGTCAAGGGCGAGAAGAAGATGCGCAGCATGCCCGATCCCGCGCAGACCAAGGCCCTGAACGCCCTGATGATCTGGCTGGAGAACGAGGACCTCGACCTGCTTCGGGATCCCGGCTTCAGCTGGCTCGATCTGCGCCGCCTGGGCGCCACGCCCGGCGCCGCCCTGATGGCCCATGCCAACGACATCGCCACCTCCAAGGCCCCTGAAGGCCCCGCGGGCGAGCTGACCCTGCTGCCGACCCTTGAGCCCGTGATGGTCGAGAGCAAGTTCAGCAAGGGCGACGAGAAGCGCCTGGTGCTTTCCGACGTGAAGGAGGGGGCCCCCGCTGCCAGCCTCGCTGAGCAGATGGCCGCCTTCGAGAAGCTGGGCCGCAGCCGGGAGTTCGAGGTTAAGTAGACCTTCCTAATAACAGAACGGGGCGCGACCGCGCCCCGTTCTGCTTGTCTAGGAATGCCGCAACGGAGATTCAGCTCGCGATCAGAATCGGTACGTCAGGCCCATTTGGAAGGCATTGGCGGTGGGATCCCAGGCGGTCCGGTTGGCGTAATGGGAGCTGACGTACCGAAGTTCGGCACCAACGGAATGACTGAAGTTGTACCCAAAGCCCGCCGAGTAGCCGAATCGGGACGAGGTCTGGGAATCCGAAGTTGCAGGGAACGGAGCCATGGCAGGGGTTGTGGTGTCCACTTTCCAACGGTGAAGCCCCAGCCCAGCGGTCAGGTAAAGGCCGTCCGGCTTACCGCCCGGAAAGTACAGGTAGTCCACGCCTAGGCTGAGATCATTCGCCTTCGTTTTGAAGCCGTTGACCGAACTTTCGGGATAGAACACGGTGTCGAACCTTGGCCGGAGAACATGACCCGCACCCAAATCAAACGTGACGTGGGCGCCGACGCCAGCGCCAGGCTTGTTATCGACCGCATCCTTCAGATCACCGGTTGGAAGGCTCGCGTGAAGTTGAAGGCCGAAGCGCGGCTCCTCTGCCCGGGCCTGAACCGTCCCGAAGGCGATGGCCACGGCCAATGCGGTGAACAAACGAGGACAAACAGGCATGAAGCCTCCTGGAGGCATCCCATTGGGGATGAGTGGGTAAAAGATACCCCCATGGATGGCCGCACCTCACCCTAAGTTCCCGCCTCGGATCAGTCGAGGATACTCACTCCTCGCCCTTCCGCTGCTTCCCTTCCGGATCGAACTGGTAGCCGACGCTGCGGATGGTGTGGACCCAGCGGGGGTGATGGGGATCAAGCTCCATCACGCGGCGGATGCGGACGATGAAGTTGTCCACGGTGCGGCTGGTGGGGTACGCATCCTCGCCCCAGACCTTGTCCAGGATGTCCGTGCGGCTCACCACCTGGCCAGGCCGCTCCATGAGCAGGCGGAGGATCATGCATTCCTTCATGCCCAGCTGGAAGGGGCCATTTGGACCTTCGCCGCAGTAGTTGTCAAAGTCCACCCAGTGGGCGCCGAAGGCCTGGCGGCTGCTCATCTCGCGGCCCCGGTACCAGGCCTCGCGGCGGAGGATGGCTCGCACCCTGAGGAGCAGCTCCTTCACCTGGAAGGGCTTGCCCAGGTAGTCGTCGGCGCCGGTCTCGAAGCCGTGCACCCGGTCGTCGTCCGTGTTCTTGGCCGTAAGGAAAAGGATGGGCGTGAAGTTCTTCGCCTCGCGCACCTTCTCGCAGATGGTGAAGCCGTCCATGCCGGGCAGCATGACGTCGAGAATCACGAGGTCATAGGCCTCGACCAGGATCTGCTTCAGGGCCTGGTCGCCCCGCGGGATCCAGGTGCAGGCGAGGCCCTCCAGCTCGAGGTTGAGCTTGATGCCCTCGGCGAGGCTGAGCTCGTCTTCCACCAGCAGGATCTTGGGTTCGGGCATGGCAAACTCCAGCAACTCGTTGATCCTACTAGAATAGGGGCCTGGAGCGCCCATGGACCCGTATCTCAGCATCGTCATCCCCATCTACAACGAGGAGGAGAACATCCCCACGCTGTGGGCGCGCCTGTCCAAGGTGCTGGCGGAACACTTCGCGGATCCGGCAAAACCCTGGGAGGTCGTCTTCACGGACGACGGCAGCCGGGATCGCAGCCTGGTCATGCTCCTGGACCTTGCCAAGGCCGAGCCCCGAATCAAGGTGGTGGAGTTCAACCGGAACTACGGCCAGCACAGCGCCATCTTCGGGGCCTTTGCCGAGGTGAAGGGCCAGGTCATCGTCACCCTGGATGCAGATCTCCAGAATCCCCCCGAGGAGATCCCCAAGCTCGTGGCCAAAGTCGAGGAGGGCTTCGACGTGGTGGGCGGGTGGCGCCAGGGCCGCCAGGCGAACGACAGCTTCTTCCGTACCATGCCCAGCATGATCGTCAATGCCGTCACCCGCAAAACCACGGGCGTGAAGCTGCACGACTACGGCTGCATGCTGCGGGCCTACAGCCGCGAGGTGGTGGACGCCATGCTGCTTTGCAAGGAGCGCTCGAGCTTCATCCCGGCCCTGGCCAACAGCTTCGCAAAGCACATCACCGAAGTGCCCGTGGCCCATGCGGAACGCGCCGCGGGGGAAAGCAAGTACGGCCTCTGGAAGCTCATCAACCTCCAGTTTGATCTGCTCACCAGCTTCAGCCTCCTGCCCCTTCAGGCCCTGAGTGTCTTCGGGGTGATCACGGCGGCCTTCGGGTTCCTTCTCTTCCTGGGCCTGGTGGTCTACCGCTTCCTGCACCCCGAAGGCACGGCCCAGGGCGTGTTCACGCTCTTCGCCATCCTCTTCTTCTTCGTGGGCTGTCAGTTCATTGCATTCGGGTTGCTGGGCGAATACATCGGCCGCATCTACCAGGAGGTGCGCGACCGGCCCCGCTACATGGTGAAGAAGACCCACCAGGCGAAGTAGGCCATGCCCTGGGATCCGGCCCAGTACCTCGGCTTCGATTCCGAACGCCTGCGTCCGGCCCTGGACCTGCTGGCGCGAGTGCCCCTGGAAGCCCCCCGCGTCGTGGTAGACCTGGGCTGCGGTCCCGGCCACGTCACGAGGATCCTCCAGGCCCGCTGGCCCTCGGCCCGGGTGCTCGGGGTGGACCGGTCGCCAGACATGCTGGCGCGAGCTGCGGCCGATGGTCCCGGGCTGGCCTGGCCGCAGGCGGACTTGGCCACGTGGGCCCCCGAGGGGCCGGTGGATCTGCTCTACGCCAACGCCTCCCTGCATTGGCTGGAGGAGCACGCAGCCCTTTTCCCGCGCTTGATGGGTTTCCTTGCACCCGGCGGCTGTCTGGCCGTGCAGATGCCCCGCAACCAGGACCGGCCCTCCCATCAGGCGGCCTTCGCCGTGGCGGGGGAAGGCCCCTGGCGGGATCGCCTTGAACCGCGCCTCCGCCGCCAGCCCGTGGCAGAGCCCGAGGCCTACCTGGAATGGCTCACGCCGTGGGCCGCCAGCCTCGACATCTGGGAGACGGACTACCTCCACCGACTGGAGGGGCCCGATCCGGTGGTCGCCTGGACGCGAGGCAGCCTGCTCGTGCCCCTGCTGGAGGTCCTTGAGGCCGGGGAGCGCGAAGCCTTCCTCGCGGCCTACCGGGACCGGCTGAGCGCGGCCTACCCAGTCGATGCGTCCGGGCGGACACCCTTCCGGTTCCGGCGCCTCTTCATCGTGGCGAGGAAGGGCAATCCGGCCTGATCAGCCTTCCTCCCCCTCGGCGCTCCACCCCTCACCGTCCTCCTCCTGGGGCTTCTCGGGGATGCGGTAGCTTTCGTTCGACCAGGCGCCCAGGTCCCGGGTCTGGCAGCGCTCCGAGCAGAAGGGCTTGAAGGGGTTGCCCTCCCAGGAGGTGGGGGTGCGGCACGTGGGGCAGGGGCGAAGCGTCATGAAGTCAGGATATCCCTTGAAGGGCGTTGAACAATAAAGAAGAAAATATGAGTCTAATTTGGAAGATCATATTGACAATGAGCACCCGACTTGTATCCTCATAGGGACAGGATGGGCGCAGCCCGGCCTGTCCCCCAGCAGCAACCCACAGAAGGAGCAACCCCATGGGCAAGATCATCGGCATTGACCTCGGTACCACCAACAGCTGCGTGGCCGTCATGGAAGGCGGGCAGCCCAAGGTGATCCCGAATCCCGAGGGCGCGGACACCACGCCTTCCGTGGTGGGCTTCAACCCCAAGACCAGCGAGCGACTCGTGGGCGCCCCGGCCAAGCGCCAGGCCGTGGCCCAGCCAAAGAGCACCATCTATTCCATCAAGCGGTTCATGGGCCTGCCCTACGCCGACTCCGACAAGGAGCAGAAGCTCGTCCCCTACACCGTGGAGCGTGCCGACAAGGGCGGCTGCGCCGTGGTGGTGAACGGCAAGCACCTCAGCCCCGAGGAGATCAGCGCCGCGGTGCTGAACAAGATGAAGGAGGCCGCCGAGGCCTACCTGGGTGAGAAGATCACCGAGGCCGTCATCACGGTGCCCGCCTACTTCAACGACGCCCAGCGCCAGGCCACCAAGGACGCCGGCGCCATCGCGGGCCTAGACGTGAAGCGCATCGTCAACGAGCCCACGGCTGCCGCGCTTGCCTATGGTCTGGACAAGAAGAAGGACGGCACCATCGCCGTCTTCGACTTCGGCGGCGGCACCTTCGACATCTCCATCCTCGAAGTCTCCGAAGGCGTGGTCGAGGTGAAGTCCACCAACGGCGACACCCACCTGGGCGGCGACAACATCGACCAGGCCATCATCGACTGGCTGGCGGACGAGTTCCAGAAGGCCGAGGGCATCGACCTCCGCAAGCAGGCCGACGCCATGCAGCGCCTCAAGGAGGCCGCCGAGAAGGCCAAGATCGAGCTCTCCAGCACCACGCAGACCGACATCAGCCTGCCCTACATCACGGCGGACGCCAGCGGCCCCAAGCACGTGAACCAGACGCTCTCCCGCGCCAAGTTCGAACTGATGATCGAGCCCATCCTGCAGAAGCTGAAGGGCCCCTGCGAGAACGCGGTGAAGGACGCCAAGCTGGCCCACCACGAGATCGACGAAGTGGTGATGGTGGGTGGTTCCACCCGCATCCCCAAGGTGCTGGAGATGGTGAAGTCGATCTTCGGCAAGGACCCCAACCACAGCGTGAACCCCGACGAGGTCGTGGCGCTGGGCGCCGCCGTGCAGGCGGGCGTGCTGGCGGGCGACGTCAAGGGCGTGCTGCTCCTGGACGTGACGCCGCTCTCCCTCGGCATCAACGCCAACGGCGGCCAGATGAGCGTCATCATCCCCCGCAACACCACCATCCCCACCAAGCGTTCAGAGATCTACACCACCGCCGTGGACAACCAGCCCGGCGTGGACATCGAGGTCTTCCAGGGTGAGCGGCCCGTGGTCGAAGGGAACAAGCTGCTGGGCCAGTTCCACCTCGGCAACATCGCGCCAGCGCCGCGGGGCATGCCCCAGATCGAGGTCACCTTCGACATCGACGCCAACGGCATTGTCCACGTCACCGCCAAGGACAAGGGCACGGGCAAGGACGCCAGCATCACGCTGACGGGCAGCACCGGCCTCTCCAAGGAGGAGATCGACGCCAAGGTGAAGGACGCCGAGGCCCACAAGGCCGACGACGAGGCCCGCAAGGCCCTGCTGGAGGAGAAGAACCACCTCGACCAGATGGTCTACCAGGTGGAGAAGCTCCTGAAGGACAGCGGCGACAAGCTGCCCGAGGGCGACAAGAAGGAGGCCGAGGAGGCCATCGTCGAGGCCAAGGCCGCCCTGGCCAGCCTGGACCAGGACCGCATCAAGAAGGCCCTGGAGGTGCTCACCGCCAAGAGCCACAAGCTGGCGGAAAGCCTCTACAAGCAGGAACCCCCCCAGGATGGCGGCGGCACCCCCGGCGCCCCTGGCGCCCAGCCCGGCGAGAAGAAGGGCGACGACAATGTGATCGACGCGGAAGTCGTCAGTTAGCTCTGTCCGGGGGTTCCTCGCTGCGCGAACACCCCCGGGACCCCCACGCAGGGCCCCGGCAGAGCTGGGGCCCTGCTTTTTTCACCTTGAATGAAATCTGAGTGCTCTAGACTAAACCCATGTCCCACCCCGACTACTACAAGATCCTGGGCGTCCCCCGAACCGCCTCGGAGGAGGAGATCAAGAAGGCGTACCGGAAATTGGCGCGAAAGCACCACCCGGACCTGAATCCCGGCGACGCCAAGGCCGAGGCGGAGTTCAAGAAGCTGGCCGAGGCCAACGATGTGCTGTCGGACCCGGAGAAGCGGAAGAACTACGACACCTACGGCGATCCCAGCGGCCCCGGAGCCCAGGTTCCTCCTGGCTTCGATCAGGGCGGGGGGATTTCCATCGAGGACATCTTCGCGGGCTTTGGCGGGCGGCCCATGCGCCACGGGCCCGAGCGCGGCGAGGACCTGGTCCACTCCGTGCGCCTGGGATTCCGAGAGGCCTTCGAGGGCACGCGCCTCAACCTGCGTATCAACCGCTCCGAGCCGTGTCTGGCTTGTCACGGCACGGGCGAGGCCACCAAGAAACAGGAGCTGTGCCGCACCTGCCACGGCAAGGGCAAGGTGGGCGGGGGCTCGGGCTTCCTCTCCTTTGGCCGCACCTGCCCCGACTGCCAGGGCCGCGGCACGCGCGCCCCGGCGTGTCCCGAGTGCGGCGGCGCCGGCCGGCATCCTCGGCAGGAGACTGTCACCATTGCCATCCCGGCGGGGGTGGAGGATGGCGCCCGGCTGCGGGTGGCCGGCAAGGGCGAGGCCGGACGCCGAGGCGGCGGTCCCGGCGACCTCTTCCTGCAGATCAGCATGGAACCGGACGCCCGCTTCGAACGCAAGGGGCCGAACCTGTACGTGCGCTTGCCCATCAGCTTCTCCGAGGCAGCCCTGGGGGCCAAGGTGGACGTGCCCACCCCCGGGGGCCAGCAGACCATCAAGGTGCCCCCCGGCACCCAGACCGGCGCTCGGCTCCGGCTCAAGGGCCAGGGCATGCCCATTCCCAGGAGCAGCCAGCGAGGCGACCTCATCGCGGAGGTGGCCGTGGTGACTCCTGTGATCCAGGACGAGCGCAGCAAGGAACTGCTGCGGGAACTGGCGGACCTCAACGACGCGGACGTGCGGAAGCAACGGAGTGCAAGCCATGGCTAGGAGCTCATATCACCTCCCCACGGCGCCGCGCGAGGGGTGCCGGGCGAGCGAGGCGAGGAACGCGAGTCGAAGCGTAGCAGGTACTACGCGCGACGAGCGTGACGCGGCATCGCGACGCCCGCCACCCCTCGCCCGGAGGGATGAAGCCAGGCGGGCGCCCCGCGGCGTCAGGCCCCTTGAACAACGAACCACGTTGCCCTGCGGGCCCTTCCTGGCGGTGCATCCCGGCCGGCTGCCATCGCGGCATTGTGGGGAGGCGATATGAGCTCCAGAGACCCGAGACTCGGCGCCTACATGATCGGCGTGGTGTCCATGCGCTACAGCGTGCATCCCCAGACCTTGCGCCTCTACGAGCGGGAGGGCCTCCTCACGCCCAGCCGGACCGAGGGCAAGACCCGCCTTTACAGCGACGAGGATCTGGAGCGGTTGGAATTCATCCTTAATCTCACTCGCGATCTGGGCGTGAACCTCGCCGGGGTGGAGGTGGTGCTGGGCTTGCGGGACCGCCTGAACCGCATGCAGGAGGAACTCGAGCGCCTGGCCCAGGCCCTGGAGGCCGCGGGCGTGAAGGACGTGCCCCGGCCGATGACTGGCACAGGCCTGGTGAAGCTGACGCCGCATGGACTCCGCAAACGGTCATGATCTGAGGCTTCGCAAGCAGGCCGGGTCGCTTGCTATGCTGATCCTTCTCCCTAGGTGATCTGTGCCCCTCCGGCATCTCGAAGAGCGCTCGCTCGACAAGTATTTCGATTCGATCCGCCACCTGCCTTTGCTTACGGCAGAGGAGGAGCGCATCAACGGGCGGCTGTGGCAGAACGACCGCAATCCCGAAGGCCTCCGCAAGCTGGTGGAGGGCAACCTGCGCTTTGTGGTGAAGGAGGCCCGCAAGTTCGAAGGCATGGGCCTGGATCTGCTGGACCTCATCAGCGAGGGCAACCTGGGCCTCATCGAGGCGGCGAAGCGCTTCGATCCCGAGCGCCTGAACAAGTTCCTCACCTACGCTTCCTGGTGGGTCCGCCAGGCCATCTTCCACGCCCTCGCCGAGCACGGGAACAAGATCCGCCTGCCCCAGAAGGTGGCGGGCCACCTGGTGCACCTGAACCGGGTGACCCAGAAACTCAGCCAATCCCTGGGCCGCGTGCCCATGCTCAAGGAAATCGCGGCGGCGGCCAACCTCACCGAAGAGGAGGTGGAGCGCCTCCAGCTGCTCCAGCAGACCACGTCCACCGTGTCCACCGAGCAGGGCCTGGGGGATTCGGACCTCACCGTGGGTGACAGCCTGGAGCAGGAGGTGGAGCCCTCCGCCATGCAGACCCTGGATCAGGAGGCCTTCCTCGAGCAGATCGAGGTCAGCCTGGCCACGCTGAGCGAGAAGGAGCGGAAGATCATCACCCTCCACTTCGGCCTCGGCGGCGAGGATCCCCTCACCTTGGAGCAGATCGGCAAGCAGTTCGTCCCCCCCATCTCTCGCGAGCGTGTGCGCCAGCTGGAAGAGCGGGCCTTCTCCCGCATCCGCGAGCGGCGCCGTGAAGTCCTGGGCGGCTTCCTCCGCGGCGGGGACGGGCCATGACCGGAGGCTGGCCATGCTGAAGGGCCGCCCCGACTGTCCCCGCTGTCAGGGGCAGGGCCTCATTTTCGATCCGGATCCCCAGAAGCCGGTGATGGTCTGCGGCTGCACGGCGGATGTGGCGCCGGACGCGGAAACGCTGGGCCTGCCGGCCCGTTATCGGGAAGCCGATTTCGCACGATTCTGGAAGTGGTGGAACAACATCCAGGCCAGCCATGCCCGTGCCCTGCTGGATCGCGTGGCCGACCTCGAGGATCTGCTGGCCCGACCCGCCGACGAGGTGGGCGAGCTGGAGGGGCGCGAAGATCTGGTGAAGCTGCTCGCGGCCCTCAAGCGGCGGCCCGAGCACGGCATCCGTCCCGCCGGGGCGGAATGGCTCTTCCAGTGGGCTTCGAACGGCAAGCACAAGTTCCGCCACGGCTGGGAGCTGTGGTGGATCCACGGTCCCGCCCAGAGCGGCCGCAGCACCCTCGCCGCCGCGGCCCTGCGAGCCTGGACCGAGCGCACAGGCAAGGGTGGGCGGTTCGTCTCCGTGCGGACGCTGAGCCAGGCCATCAAGGATGCCTACTACGACATCCGCAGCTTCCAGAACCAGGCCTTCCAGAGCGTGCGGGACCTGGTGGAACCCCTGCAGGATCCACCCCTTCTCGTGCTGGACGACTGGGACCGCATGGATACGGATATCCGCGTGGCAGCGGCGCTGGCCCAGCTTCTGGACCATCGCTACAGCGAAGAACTGCCCACCATCCTGACCTCCCTCGGGCCCCCCGAGGCCATGGATCGCCGGGAAAACCACCCCCTCGCCCGCCTGGAGGACGGCAGCCTTCTCGAACGGCTCCGTGGGGCCGAGCGCGTGGAGATGGTGCCGGCCCTGAAACCCTGGATCGAGCGCATGGAGCGGGGGTAGCCCCATGAAAGCCCTGTTGCGCGGCCTCCTCCGCCTGCACCTGTCCCGGCCCTCGGGACTCTGGCTTCTCACGGCGGGCCTCACCCTGGTGCTGGGCTGGGGCACGCTGCGAGTGGAGCGGGCCCTGGATCTGATGAGCCTGCTGCCGGCGGAGAACCCGGCCGTGCGGGCCAACCTGGAAGCCGGCGTCGGCCAGCAAGAGCTGCTGTGGCTGGTGGCCGAGGGGAACGAAGCCGATCTGGAGGCCCGCCGCGCCTGGGCCGAAGGCCTGGTGGACCGCCTCCTCACGAAGGGCGGCCTGCCCCTCAACGGCCTGGCCGCCGAAGGACGCTTGTCCGACCCCGTGCTGGTGCCCGGTCCCGAGGGCGTGAGCCCCTGGCCGGCGCTCCTGGCCGTGGGGGCCATCACCGAGGGCGATGCCGCCGTGAGCCGTCTCACCACCGAGACCCTCTACGCCCTGGCGCCGGCCTGGCTGGGGGATCGCCTGGAGCCGCTGAAGGATCCGGCGGAAATGCAGCGGCGGATGCAGGCCACCGCGAAAGCCCTGGCCTCGCCCGAACCCCTGCCCGCAGCCCTGGCCCGGCTGGATCCCCTGGGTCTCCGGGACCTGGCCCCCCAGAACGGCGAAGGCATGGCCAAGGCCCAGGCCCTGGGCCGGGCTTTCACCTTGCGCATGCGGACCGGCTACCTGGAGACCAAGGATGGCCGTTTCGTCCTGCTGCCCCTGGTGGCGGGCTTCCCGGCCACCGATGTGAAAGCCACCACCCGCGCCCTGGTGTGGCTGGGCCGGGGGGCCGAGGGTCCCCTGCCAGAAGCCGCCACCCTGAAAGCCGCCGAAGCCGCCTTGGGGCCACAGGCTGGTCGAGCGTTCCCGGTGCAGGCCACCGGTGCCCACGCCATCACCGCCTGGGAATCGCACCGGCTCACTCTCGAGGTGCTGCTCAGCCTGGCCCTCAGCTTCATTCTCATCGGCTTGGTGTACTGGCTGGGCTTCCGCACACTCGCGGGCTACGGCTTCGTCATGGGCCCCCTGCTCATTGGCATGATCTGGTCCCTGGGCCTCACGGGCTGGATCCTGGGGCGCGTGAACCTCATGGCTGCGGGCTTCGGCGCGGTGCTGCTGGGCGTGGGCGATGACGTGGGCATCCTGCTCTTCAGTCGCTATCGGGAGGAACGCCGGGGGGGCCGGACCAAGGCCCAGGCACTGGAGGCGGCCCTCCTGGGCACGGGCCCCGGCGTGGTGGCCGGTGCCCTGGCCACGGCCCTGGCTTTCCTGGCCCTGGCCTTCGCTCCCTTCCCCGGCATCCGGGATCTGGGCCTCACCACGGGCCTGGGCCTGCTGGCCTGCCTCGCCGCCACCTTCCTGGTGATGCCCCCCATGCTCCTCTGGCTGGATGGCGGCAAGGGCACCTTCGCCCCGGGCCCGCCCCCACCCCTGCCGCGCCGCCGGGCCTGGGCCCCCTGGGCGGCTCTGGGCCTGCTGGTGCTGGCCCTCGCGGGCGCCCCGCGCACCCGCTGGGAGGAAGACCTGCGCCGCTTCCGCGCCCAGGGCAACCCCGCCCTCACGCTCCAGACGCGGCTGACGAAGACCCTCGGCGCCAGCCTCCAGCCCCTCGCCCTGCAGATTCCCCTCGAAGATCCCGACCGCCTCCCGGCCCGGTGGAACAAGCTGAGCCCCATTCTCCGGGAGGCGGGCCTCCCGATTCCGGACTGGGAGGCCATGGACCCGGAGCTGCGCCACACCCTGGGCTCCGAGACCTGGCGGCATCAGATGCTGGAGGCTGCGGCCAAGGCGGGCCTGGATCCCGCGGGACTGGAGGGCCCCCTGTCCGCCCTGGCCTCTGCCGCGGCGGACCCGGGCGAACCCGTGCGGGCCCTCCAGGCCCTGTTGCCGCGGGCGGCCCAGCCGCCTCAAGCCACCCACCGCTGGACCCTCTGGGGTCACCTGCACCATGGGCGGATCCCCGCCCCGCTGGCCCCGGCCCTGACGGTGCCCATCCGCCTGGACGAGGCCACCCTCCTCCGCCTCACGCCGGAAGTCGAGGCGGCCGGCGGGCGCTTCGTGGGCACGCAGCCCCTGTTCCGTGTGGTCAAGGGCATCGCGCGGGACGCCGTCCAGCAGGCCGTGCTCCTGGCCTTGGTGGGGATCTTCGTCGTCATCGCCATCTTCGGTCGCAGCCTGCGTTTCGCCCTGTTCGCCCTGGTGCCCCTGCTGGCCAGCCAGGCCGGGGCCTTGGGCGCCCTGGGTTGGGGGGGCGAGCCCCTCACCTTCCTGTCCCTCATGGCCATCCCCATCGCCCTGGGCGTCAGCGTGGACACTGCTTTCAACCTGCTGCACCGGGCCCGGGGCGAGGCTGACGCCCCCCAGCGCGTGGCCCGGGTGAACGCCGTGTGCGCGGGCACCACCCTGGCCGGGTTCGGCGGCATGGTGTTCAGCGGGTACCGAGGCCTTCGCGGCCTCGGCCTCGCCTGCCTGGGCGGCGTGGCCCTGGCCCTGATCCTCACGCAGTGGTTGCTGCCCGTGCTGCTCGAGAAGTGGCCGCTGGAATCGAAGTCCCGGGAGAAGAAGTGAACCCCCTGATCGAGCTGCTGCAGTCCCGCCTCCAGGAAGGCCCCGTCCCCGCCGCCGAGGTGATGGCCCTGGGCCTCTACCACCCCGAGCACGGCTACTACCGTCGGCAAGAGGGGCCCTGGGGTTTCGAAGGCAAGGACTACTACACGGCCCTGGATCTGGGGCCCCTGCTGGGCCAGACCATCGCCCTGCGGCTGGAGGCGGCCTGGGAACGCCTGGGCCGGCCGGCCACCTTCACCGCCCTGGAACCCGGCGCGGGCCGGGGTTGGCTGGGCCGTGATGTGCTGAATGCGGTCACCGGCCCCTTTGCCGAGGCCCTCGTCTACGTCCACCGCGACGACAACCCCGCCGCGAAGCGCGCGGCGGAAGAGGCCCTTTCGCCTTTCCTGACGGCGAATCGCGCGCGATTCGCTGCTGAATCAGAACCTCTGGAGCCGTTCACCGGCGCCATCTTCAGCAACGAACTCTTCGATGCCCTGCCGGCCCAGCCTTGGCGCTGGGACGGCGAGCGCTGGACCCGCGAGGTGCTGACCGCCGCGGGCACCCAGTGGCAGGCGGCGGATCCCGGCGAGGCCGGCGCCTGGTTCGCCGCCCGGACCGACGGTCTGGAACCCCGCGACGGCAGCATCTGGTGCGAAGGCCTGCCGGCACTCGTGCACGACCTGGCCTCGCCCCTGCAGGCGGGTCTCTTCCTGACGGTGGACTACGGCGAATCCGCCGATCGACTCCTGGCGAAGGGAGCGGACCTGCGCCGCTTCAAGGCCCACAGTGTGGATGGCAACTGGCACGAGGGCCTGGGCGAAGCTGATTTGACAGCCGATGTCGACTTCACGCGACTGGCGGCGCTGCTCGAAGGCGAAGGTCTGGCGGACCTCTCCCACATGGAACTGAGCAAGTGGATTCGTACCCATGCGCCCCTGGAGCAATGGGCCCCCGTGTGGATGACCCTCCCGGCCCCCGAGCGCATGAAGCGCACCGAGAACCTCCTCCAGCTCACCCTCCCTGACCTGATGGGCAGCCGGTTCCGGGTGCTGGAAGGATGGAAGGGAAAGAAAGATTAACCACCGATAAACCCGGGTGAACACCGGGAAAGACACGATGAACACCCCGGAAAATTGAACAAGTTTCCGCAAAAGCCTGTCTGGCACCAACGAGGCGACACCTATACCCGATGCTTTCAGGTCAGCTTCTCGCAGTATTAGGGAAGCCCTCTGAAGACGAGTCAATACGAGGCGGTTGAGTTCCCATCCACCACGCGTGGATCCAGCTCTCGCAGAACCCAAGGTCTGAGAACAGAGTGATGGGAATCACAAGGCAATCCGTCCCGCAAGGCCAGGGCATAGAATCCACCAAGACCAAACGTTCGTTCGCTTACAAGGAGTTCTCCATGAAGTCCCTATCGGTTCTCTTCGCGTTCGGACTCGTGTTTGGCATTACCACTGGATGCCATCCGCCTTCCACCACGGGGGACGTCGCCGTTCGGGCAAGTGCTAAGCTCACCAAGGACTCTACGATCACTCTCACGGCTGGTAACGACGGAGTTAAATTTAAGCCAGAGCTTGAAAAAGAGATGATTCGCAAGGGCTTTAATGTCATTTCGGATCTCGTTTCAGAAACCATCTCCCAGGAAAAGAAAACCGGTGAAGCCAAGGCCGGTGCCGTCACTACAAGTAGCGACGATGCCACCAAGGCTGCCGCCAAGGTCGCCGGGGACGAGCTGATCACTAGGCAGAACATCCACCGGATGAAGTCCGAATTCGTCGGGAAACTCGACTACTTCTACGACGCCTCTTCCCAGGTCGTCACTAAGGTCAATTTGACCATTGCCCGCCTCGACACGGGGGTAGTGGCCGTCTCGCTCAGTTATGACATTAAGGCCATGACCAACCGAGCTCGGACTAACCCAGAAGCAGCTGCAGAGATCGCCACCTACCTCGATACAGCCCTTGCTACAGGCGCCAAATAGCCCTTGCCTCACTTTGCGGAGCCTAAGAGTCCATCCATTGCGACACTGGGCTTCATTTTCACTGTTCGCTAATCGTGTATGCCCGACTGGTGGTCCAAAATAGTCCCTAAGTCTGATCCTATCTAGGATGAATTAGCAGTGTTCATCAGCTTTTATCGGTGTTCATCGGTGGTTTATTTTTTGGTTTCGGACCACACACTGACCCCGATCCCGCTGGGCCTCGCGGCGTCGTGGAAGACGGTGTGGGTGGCCTTCTTGTAGTCCTCTGGCTTCGCTTTATTGATGTCCATGAACACCTGGGGATTGCGGTCCATGAGGGGGAACCAGGTGCTCTGGACCTGCACCATGACGCGGTGGCCCTTCTTGAAGGTGTGGAAGATGTCGTTCATGGACCAGGCCACACGGGTGGGCTGGCTGGGGACGAAGGGGGCGGGCTTCGCGAGGCTGTCGCGGAACTTGCCGCGCATGACTTCACCGCGCACCAGCTGCTGGTAGTCACCCATGGGGTTGGGGGTGCGATCCCAGGGGGAGGCACCGCCCTCTTTGAAATCGGGGTTCTTGAAATCATCCGGGTAGACATCGATGAGCTTCACCACCCAGTCGGCGTCCGTGCCCGTGGTGGCGACGAAGAGTTCAGGCCGCAGAGGGCCCGCGAAGGTCAGGTCCTCGTTGAGGGCGTCCGTCTGGTACACCAGCACGTCCGGGCGGCGGCCGGCGAAGCGCTGATCCGCCGTCATGTATTCCCGCGGCATGCCGATGGCGACCTGCTCGATGAAGGGCACGGGTTTGGCCGGGTCGGAGACGTAGCTGTCGGCGCCGCCATCGGCGGGCGGAGGCGTGAAGGCCAGGCGGCCTCCGGGCTGGAAGTAGACCCGCGCTTGTGTGGCGGATTTCGGCGGCCAGGCATCCAACTGGTGCCAGCGGTTGGCGCCCGTTTCAAAGACGGTGGCCTTGGCCAAGGCCGGGGTCGCCGCATCCTTCAGGTGATGCATGAAGAAGGGGAAAAGCACTTCGGCCTGGAACCAGGCTGAGGCGTCCGTCCCGAATTGCACGGGGCCCAGGTGATCCCCCTTGCTGCGTTCCCAGCCGCCGTGGAACCAGGGACCCATGACCAAATGGCTGTCGGTGGCGGGGCTCTGGCGGCCCAGGGTCTTGAACACCTGCAAGGTACCGAAGAGGTTCTCCGCGTCGAACCAGCCGCCCACGGTGAGCACAGCGGGTTTCACGTCCTTGATCTGGGGCCGCAGGTTGCGGGCCTGCCAGAAGGCGTCGTAGTTTGGGTGATCCAGCATCTCGTTCCAGAAGGCCACGTCCTGCGTGTACTGCCGGGTGGCACCCGTGGACCCGAGGCGCAGGAACCACTCGTACCCATCCGAGGTCGTCCGGCGGAAGGGCTTGCCCCAGTCGGAGGTCGGCTTGGGCCGGGGCTTGCCGAAATTCACCATGAAGTTGAAGGCGTGGGGCAACCAAAGGGCGCCGTTGCGGTGAAAGTCGTCGCCCGCGAACCAATCCACGATGGGGGCCTGGGGTGAGACGGCCTTGAGGGCCGGATGGCCCGACAGCATGCCCACAGCGGTGTAGAAGGCGGGGTAGCTGATGCCCCACTGCCCGGCCTTCCCGTTGTTCCGTGGCACATGCTTCAGCAGCCATTCCAGGGTGTCGTAGGTATCCGTGCTCTCGTCGATCGCCGCCCCGCTGGCGGCCCGCTGGGGGCGCATGTTCACGAACTCGCCTTCGGACATCATCCGACCGCGCACGTCCTGGTAGACGAAGATGAAGCCCTCTTTCTGGAAGGCCATCGCTGGCCCCAGGTGCTCGGGGTAAGCCTCGGGGCCGTAGGGATAGACGCTGTAGGGGGTGCGCTGGAGCAGGAAGGGGTATGTCCGGCTGGCGTCCTTCGGCGCGTAGATGGCCGTGAAGAGCTTCACACCGTCCCGCATGGGAATCTCGACCTCGCGCTTGGTGTACTGCTCTCGCACGGCGGCGGATCCCGTCCCGGATACCTGGGCCGGCGCGATTCCCCAGCCACACAGAACGACCAGGACGAGCGCGGCGCGCAGGGCGCGGATCAAGGACATGGAGGCTCCGGGGGCGAGGCATCATGATAAGCGGCATGAAGCGCATTCGGGTGATTCCTGTCCTTGCAGCAGTAAGGCCAGCGGGGGAGCAATAAACCTCGACGGGAGCAGGCCCTTTTGCTGAACTGGAGGGTGCTCCCATCCGGAGCGCTTCCGTTTCCAGGGGTGTTGCACCATGTCCCAGCCGACCTGCCGACAACCCGCCGAGTGGGATCGCCACAGCGCCTGCTGGCTGGCCTGGCCCAGCCACGGCCACCTCTGGCGGGAGCACCTGGCCGCGGCCCAGGCGGAATGGGCGGACCTCTGCCGCGCCATCGCCGAGGAGGGCGGCGAGTCGCTGGACATCCTGGTGCAGGACGCGACCGCCGAAGCGGGGGCCCGCGCCGCCCTGGCCCCCGTGCTCGGCCAAGTGCGCTTCCACCTGGTGCCCGTGGGGGACATCTGGCTGCGGGACACGGCGCCGATCTTTGTGAAGACGGCTGCCGGTGCCCTGCGGGCGGCCTGCTTCGGGTTCAATGGCTGGGGCCGGAAGTACCTGTTGCCCGACGACGATCGCGTGGCGGGTCGGGTGGCGGCCCTCAGCGGTGTTCCCCGGACCGACCATGCCTGGATTCTCGAAGGCGGGTCCGTGGACGTGGATGGTGAAGGCACGATCCTCACCACGCGCCAGTGCCTGCTGAACCCCAACCGCAATCCGGGCCTGGACCAGGGCGAGATCGAGGCGGCCCTGTGTGACGGCCTAGGGGCCGAAAGGGTGCTCTGGCTGGACGAGGGCCTCCTCAACGACCACACGGATGGCCACATCGACACCCTGGCGCGGTTCGTGGCACCAGGCGTGGTGGTCTGCATGGAGGCCCGCGACCCCGCCGATCCCAACGCTGCCACCTTGGACCGCCTGGCCGCGGATCTGGCGGGCTTTACCGATGCCAAGGGCCGGCGGCTCCAGGTGCTGCGCATCCCCTCGCCGGGCGTGGTGCGCGACGAAGACGGCGAGCTGATGCCCGCCAGCTTCGTGAACTTCTACATCGGCAACCGTAGCGTGGTGGTGCCCACCTACGGCACGGCCTACGATGAGGAGGCCGTGGCGGCCCTGACGCCGCTCTTCCCGGACCATCGCGTCATCGGCCGGTCCGCCCGCGCCATCCTCAGCGGGGGCGGCGCCTTCCACTGCATCACCCAGCAGCAGCCGGAGGTACCATGAGCGAATCCAGGAGCCAGCCGACCAGCCCCGTTCGCGTCGCCGCACTCCAGTGCGCCTTCACGGACAGCCTCGAACAGAACGTCGCGCAGGTGGAGGCCCTTGTCCGCGAGGCCGCGGCCACGGGGGCCCAGGTGATCCTGCCTTCCGAGCTGTTCGAGGGCCCCTATTTCTGCCGCGAGGAGAAGGACGCCTTCTTCGACTGGGCGAAGCCTGTCGCAGGCCACCCGACCCTCGCCCGGTTCCAGGCCTTGGCCAAGGAATTGGGCGTCGTGATCCCCGTCTCCTTCTTCGAGCGGGACGGTCACGCCTTCTACAACAGCTTGGCCATGATGGATGCCGATGGTTCCATGCTGGGCATCTACCGCAAGAGCCACATCCCGGATGGCCCTGGCTATGAGGAGAAGTTCTACTTCCGGCCCGGCAACACGGGCTTCAAGGTGTGGCCCACCCGCTTCGGCAAGCTGGGCGTGGGCATCTGCTGGGACCAGTGGTACCCCGAATGCGCCCGGGCCATGATGCTGCTGGGCGCAGAGATCCTGCTCTATCCCACCGCCATCGGTACCGAGCCCGAGAACCCCGAGCTGGATACCAAGGACCTGTGGCAGCGCGCCATGATCGGCCACGCCGTGTCCAACGTGGTGCCTGTGGTGGCCGCCAACCGTATCGGGGTCGAAGGCGATCAGACTTTCTACGGCCACTCCTTCATCGCGAACCACCGCGGTGACAAGGTGGCAGAGCTGGGTCGCAGCGAATCCGGGGTGATCACAGCGGACCTGGATCTCGACGAGATCCGCCGCAACCGCGCCTCCTTCGGCTTCTTCAGGGACCGCCGGCCGGATCTCTACGGCATCATCGCCCAGGTCTGAATCGGACGCCTGGGAGGTCAGTCTTCGCCAAGGATCCCGGCCACGGCTGTGTAGGGGTCCAGGGTGCGGTCGGCGATGGCCTGGATGATCGCCTCCACCCGGGCGGGGCCGGCCTGGGCCCGGGCCCGGCGCAGGGCCGCTTCGGCTAGCAGGGACTCGAAGCGCAGCCGCGCCCGCTCCCGGGCCTTCCGCGCCAGGCCTCCGTGCGCGCGGAGCCAGACGCCGTGCTCGCGAATCCCGGCCAACAATTCCGCCACGCCGATGCCTTGCTGGGCGATGGTGCGCAGCACCGGCGGGTCCCAGGGCCGCACGGCGGACAGGGACTTCATGGCCGTCAGCTCCTGTTCCACCTGATCGGCGCCGTCGCGATCGGCCTTGTTGATCACGAAGAGGTCGGCGACCTCCATGATGCCGGCCTTGATGGCCTGGATCTCGTCGCCCATGCCCGGCACCAGCACCACGCAGCAGGTCTGGACACAGCTCACCACGTCCACTTCGTCCTGGCCCACGCCCACGGTCTCCACAAGGATGGTGCCGAAGCCCGCGGCGTCCAGCAGGTCGATGGCATCCTGGGTGGCCCGCGCCAGGCCGCCCAGGGCCCCACGCGTGGCCATGCTGCGGATGAAGACGCCCGGGTCCGCCGCGATGCGCTGCATGCGGATGCGGTCGCCCAGGATGGCGCCGCCACTGAAGGGCGAGGTGGGATCCACGGCGAGGATGCCCACCTTCTGGCCTTCGGCGCGCAGGGTCCGGGCCAGCTGGTCCGTGAGGGTGCTCTTGCCGGCTCCTGGAGGACCTGTGATGCCGATCACCGATGCCCGGCCCAGATGCGGCCAGAGCTGGGCCATCAGCTCGCGGGCGCCGGGGTGGCCATTTTCCATCCAGGAAATGGCTCTGCCCAGGGCCCGGGGTTCGCCGCGGCGCAGGGGCTCCAGGAGATCGGTGGCAGAGGACATGGGCCCAGGATGCCAGAGTGTGAGCCCCAGGGCGTCTTGGACCGAAACTCGCGGATGGGGTCCGCTTACGGTACCCTTGTTCTTTCGGCCCGCGCCGCAGTAGGACCATCAACGATGATCAAAGGGCTGAAACCCTCGAATGACCCCGCTTCCGGGGATGCGGCACCGGAGGCCAAGGCCGTTGCGGGCCCGGCCAAGGTGCCCGTCCGGCTCACCAAGCGTGCCTCCGTGCCGCCCCCGGACCCCAAGGCCCCCCGGGAGAAGATTTGCGCCGAGTGTGGTCTGCATTTCAAGGTGGAAACCGGCCAGAAGTTCTACCTTTGCCCCGATTGCTACCGCCGCTCCTTCACGTACAAGCGGAAGGGGGAAAAGGATGGTGCCCGCGTCCTCTCGCACATCACCTGCGCGGCTTGCGGAGCCCAGGAATACCTGCCCTTCCTCCCGGACGACCCCGCCAAGGCCCTCTGCCGTGCCTGCTTCGCCAAAGAGCGACCGGAACCCAAGGCCGCTCCACGGCACTCCCGTTCATGAGTCAGGAGATCTAATGCGTTTCACCATGCTGTCTTTGTTGCTCACCGCCTCCCTATTGCCTGCCCAGGGCCCCGCCAAATCTAAAACCAAGCCCACGGCCATCAGGACCGCTCCCAAGCCCGAGCCCACGTCTGAAGTCGCCCGCCGGGCGTTTCTCCAGATGCTCGACGCCGTGGACGCCGGCTGGTTCGGCCAGCCCTACCAGGGCATCACCTCCGTGGAGATGCAGGGCACCCTCGGCGTGGCCCTCAGTGGCGCCGCCGTGAACCAGAAGGTCGATAGCCTCAGCGAGGGGCAGGTGAAGGGCAACAGCCAGGGCGGCCAGGCCAACCTCCGCCTCAGGGGCACCTACTTCGCCAATGGCGATTTCCGGACGGATCTGGCCGGGGACTTCGGCACCCTGCTCTACACCCGGCGCGGCACCCGCGGCTTCCTCTACAGCAAGGAGCAGAACGCCTACACCACCCGGGTGGACCTGCCCCCCTCCGATGCCCCCACCACCTACATGGCCTGGTTCCGGCAGACCCTCAACGACATCAAGGCCGTCTACATCGATGCCCCCACCTTCAAGGCCAGCCTGGCTGGCGAGGAGACCGCGGGCGGCCGGACCCTCCAGCACCTCGTCTTCAACGCCCCCACCAAGCCCTGGGACGCCAAGCGGCGGGAGCAGAGCATGGCCCAGAGCCTCGGCTTTTGGAAGCGGGGCCGGCTGGAAGTCACCGTGGACAAGGCCACCCAGATGCCCCACCACCTGGATTTCCGGAATGACGAGCAGGGCGTCCACACCCGCATGGACTTCTCCTATGGCGCTGGGAACAAGCTGCAAGCCGTCAACCTCACCAACAGCAGTCGCGGCTTCGAAGGTCCGGGCTGGCTCCGCGTGGGCTACGGCGGCGACGGCCTCATGTCCAACGTGGCTGGCGAGTTGACCAGCCAGGACAAGAAGATCTCCTTCGCCATGAACTTGGCCTGGTCCAGGACCCACACCCCCAACGAGCTCATCGCCATCCCCCCGGCGGGCGCCACCAAGCGCGGTCGCGAGGACATGGAGATCCAGCTCATGGTGGGCCTCGCCTCCCGGATCTTCGACCTCCAGCGCGCCGGCCTCAACCTCCGCAGCGTCGCCATCGGCGGAAAGTAAGTAAACTGGTTCCATCGGAGCGTGGCGCAGCCTGGTAGCGCACCTGCTTTGGGAGCAGGGGGTCGAGAGTTCGAATCTCTCCGCTCCGACCAAAGATAGTGGGGGTGGGGGGGGGGGGGCCCCCCCCCCCCCAAAGTTTTTATTAATGGGCTTGGAAAGCACCCAGGCCCCCCCAGGGGGGGC
>NZ_JANHMQ010000003.1:270937-395606 GCF_024609325.1 Geothrix fuzhouensis
CCCGGGGGGGCGAGCTTCCCCCTCCCCGCGCCCACGCCGGGGGGGGGGGGGGGGGGCCCCCCCCCCCCCCACCCCCACTATCTTTGATAGAACTGAGATTCGAACTCTCCCTGGCCACGCATGCGTGGCCAGGATCCAGCGTCGAGTGGGCTTGTGGAGGCGCGACTAGATGTCGCGCCGGAGCAAGACCGGCGGCTGGCGAAGCCAGACGCAGTTCGAATCCTGCCCTGATGAGTCGGCGCGAAATACGGAGAACGGCCAGAAAGTCCTGGTGGTGAAGGCGTATCAGAGGAGCGCCGGAGCAAGACCGGCGGCTGGCGAAGCCAGACGCAGTTCGAATCCTGTCCTGATGAGTCGGCGCGAAACATGGAGAACGGCCAGAAAGTCCTGATGCTGAATGTGTCTCGGATGAGCGCCGGAGCAAGACCGGCGGCTGGCGAAGCCAGACGCAGTTCGAATCCGCCTAGGCGGATCGGCGCGGACGTCGGAGAACGGCCTGTGACGGGGTGCCAACCCTTCAGGTTGGGTCGGATTCTCCGGGAAACGCCTTCGATCCGGCCGTGGTCGGGCGCCGTGATCCCCGCATGGGGAGCCTTAACAGGACGGCCCGCTTGTCCCGGCGATACTCCTCCTCGTCGTAGTCGGGGGTGCCTGCCAGACACCATTCGGCGTACTGGTGGATGGACATGACGGGCTTGGCGGGGTTGCCGCAAGCCAGGACATCCGGAGGGATGTTCCGTGACACGACGGACCCCGCGGCGATCACAGAGTTGGGACCAATGGTCACTCCCGGGAGGATGATGGCCCGTTGGCCTATCACGCAGTTGTCCAGTACCGTGATCCGACCGAACTTGATGACCTTCTTGTAGGGTTCCTGGTCGCGGAAGATGTGGGTGCCTCCGTCATGCGTGAGAAAGCAGACTTCCGCCGCCATGGCCACATGGTGCCCGATGGTGATCAGGTACGGTTCTGACCCGAAGTTCGGAAGCCCCCCCAGCTTGCAATCGTCGGGAAGGGTCAGGCCGGCCCGTCGGAGCTGCCAGAGCCGGAGGCGATTGTAAAATTTACGCACAGAACTGACGATGAGCATTGATCCCCCTGGGGGCCCCTGGATCGCGGAGAAGGCCCGATCGGCGCGAGGCTTGCGGTATAACTGCCCTTCCGGTTTTGGAGGAGATGGAAGTGGCACATTCACGGGTCTGAGAATGATCAGAATCGCTTTTTCAATAGTCCTATCCATTGAATGGATGTAAAACAAGCATACATTGTGTCGATGCTGATGCCAGGAATGAATTGCCTCAAGCACCGGATTCATGACACCGAAGGAAGGAGAAGGACCATGGCCGCGGACCTCCATTCCGTCGCTCCCGAGCTCCGCGAGTTCATCTCGCGGAATTTCCTGTTCAGTGACCAGGGCTTCAAGTACGGAGATGACGCCTCTTTCCTCCGGGAAGGCATCATCGATTCGCTGGGAGTCATGGAATTGGTGAGCTTCGTGGAGAAGCAGTACGGCATCGCGGTGGCTGACCACGAACTCCTGCCCAGCAATTTCGATTCCGTGAACCGGCTGAGCTCGTTCATCACCAGCAAGCTGGAAGGGCATTCATGAGGGGTTCCGGGTGCTTGTCCACGAATTCCTGACCCGCTCGGCCGCCCGCTTCCCGCAGAAGGTCGCCCTGGTGTGCGACGGCCGCCGGCTGACCTACGCCGAGCTGGACGACATGGCGGACCGGCTCGGGAACGCCCTCGTCCGGGGAGGCGTGGGCCGTGGCGATCGGGTCGCCCTGCACCTGCCGAACTCCGTGGAGGCAGTGGTCGGAATCTTCGCCGCGCTGAAGGCGGGCGGCACCTTTGTGTGCATCAACGCCTCCACCAAGGCAGAGAAGCTGGGCTACATCCTGAACGACTGTCGCGCCAAGGCGCTGTTGATGCAGGAGCGGACCGGGGGTGCGGAGCGCCTGTGGGATAGTGTCCCGTCCCTCTCCCTCGGCATCCTCTGCGGGTCTCAGGAGACGCCCGCGGATCCGCACCTGCGGCGCTTCGAGGACCTCCTGGCCGAAGCTCCGGCGACCCCCCTGTCCCACCGCAACATCGACCTGGACTTGGCCTGCCTGGTCTACACCTCGGGCAGCACGGGCGAACCCAAGGGCGTGATGTGCGACCACAGCAACGTGGATTTCGCCAGCACCGCCATCATGACCTACCTGGAGAACCGGGCGGAGGACGTCATCCTCAGCGCCCTGCCCCTGTCCTTCGACTACGGCCTGTACCAGCTCCTGATGGCGTTCAAGATGGGCGGGACGCTGGTGCTGGAGCGGTCCTTCATGTATCCGACGGTGATCCTCCAGCAGATCCAGGAGGAACGTCCCACGGGATTCCCCGGGGTTCCGACCATCTTCGCCATGCTGCTCCAGAAGGACCTCGGCGCCTACGACACCTCCAGCCTCCGCTACCTCACCAACACCGCGGCCTCCCTGCCGCCCAGCCGCATCCTCGAGCTGCAGGCCGCCTTCCCGGGCGTGGCGCTCTATTCGATGTACGGGCTCACCGAGACCAAGCGCACCCTCTACCTGCCCCCGGACCAGCTCACCTCCCGGCCCGGCTCCGTCGGCATCCCCATTCCCGGCACCGAGGCCTGGATCGAGGACGAGTCCGGGCGGCGCCTGGGCCCCGGGGAGACGGGCGAGCTGGTGGTGCGTGGCCGGCATGTGATGCGCGGCTACTGGGAGGCCCCGGAGGCGACGGCCCACCGGTTCCGCCCTGGCCCCATCCCGGGGGAGCGGCTCTGCTACTCCGGGGACCTGTTCCGCCAGGACGCCGAAGGGTACTTCTACTTCCTCAGCCGTAAGGACGACATCATCAAGAGTCGCGGGGAGAAGGTGGCACCCAAGGAGGTGGAGAACGTCCTCCACATGCTCCCTGGCGTCACGGCCGTGGTGGTGGGCGTTCCCGACCCCACGGCGGGAGAGGTCGTGAAGGCCTTCGTCGTGGCCAGCGGTGCCTCCCTGACGGAAGCCCAGGTGATCGCCCATTGCCGGGCGCACCTGGAGGAATTCATGGTTCCGAAATACGTCGAATTCAGGACCGATCTGCCCATGACCTCCTCCGGGAAGATCAGCCGGCTCGGACTGCAATAGGAGCGTCAATGTGCGGCATCGTGGGCATCTGCGGGCTCAACGGGGGACCCCCGACTGAAGTCTCGACCCTTCGCCGCATGCTGGGGATGATCCGCCACCGGGGCCCCGACCAGTTCGGGATCTACGTGGATGACCACGCGGCCCTGGGCAGCGCCCGGCTCAGCATCATCGACCTGAGCACCGGCCAGCAGCCCATCACCAACGAGGACGGCACCCTCTGGATCGTGTTCAACGGGGAGATCTTCAACCACCCGGAGCTCCGCCAGGAGCTGGAGCGGAGAGGACACCGGTTCACCACCGCCTGCGATACGGAAACGGTCCTCCATGCCTACGAGGAGTACGGCTCAGGCTGCCTGGCGATGTTCAACGGCCAGTTCGCCATCGCCATCTGGGATACGCGGAATCGCACCCTGTTCCTGGCCCGGGACCGGCTGGGCGTGCGGCCCCTGTTCTACACCTTCTCCGATGGCCGCCTGGTGTTCGGCTCCGAGATCAAGGCGATCCTGGCCTGCCCCGGCGTGCGGGCCGCGATGGACCCCCTGGCCCTGGACCAGATCTTCACGTTCTGGAGTCCCCTTTCGCCACGCTCCTTCTTTCAGGGGATCGAAGAAGTTCCGCCGGGCCACTTCCTGCGGCTGCAGGAAGGGCGCGCCGCTCTGGAGCCGTACTGGCAGCTGACCTTTCCGGAGGGGCGACCGGAGTCGGCCCGCTCCCAGGATGAGTACGCCGCGGAGCTGCGGGAACTGCTCATTGATGCCACGCAGATCCGACTCCGGGCGGACGTGCCCGTGGGCGCCTACCTGAGCGGAGGGCTGGATTCTTCCACCATCACGGCGATCATCCGTCACCACACGGCGAGCCCGCTGGAGACCTTCTCGATCTCCTTCTCGGACGCGGGCTACGACGAAAGCCGTTTCCAGACGCAAATGGCCCGGCACCTAGGCACCGATCACCACGTGATCCAGGCCTCCTACGCTGACATCGGAAGGGTGTTCCCGGAGGTGGTCTGGCACGCCGAGACCCCGCTCCTGAGGACCTCTCCGGCGCCGATGTTTCTCCTGTCCGGGCTGGTCCGGGAGAAGGGGTTCAAGGTGGTCCTCACGGGCGAGGGAGCCGATGAGTTCCTGGCCGGCTACGACCTGTTCAAGGAAGCCAAGATCCGCCGATTCTGGGCGGTCCAGCCCCATTCCAAGCTCCGTCCGGCCCTGTTCAGCCGGATCTACCCCTGGATCTCCGGCCTGACTCAGGGCGGATCGGCCTATGCGACGGCCTTTTTCGGCCTGGGCCTGGAGGAGACCGCCTCCTCCAGCTATTCCCACAGCCTCCGCTGGCGCACCACCAGCCGGGCCAAGCGTTTCTTCAGCGAAGACATGGCGGACCGGATCCGGGCCGTGGGCTCGGGAACCCACCTCGATCCCGCCTTCCCCGAGGGCTTCGATGGCTGGGATCCCCTCCACCGGGCCCAGTACCTGGAGATCTCGATCTTCCTGTCCCAGTACCTGCTGTCGTCCCAGAGCGACCGGGTGGCCATGGGGCACTCGGTGGAGGGGCGGTTCCCCTTCCTGGATCATCGCGTGGTCGATTTCTGCAACCGGCTGCCCCCGAACCTGAAACTCCGTGGGCTCAAGGAGAAATACCTGCTGAAGAAGATCAGCCGCGAATGGCTTCCCGCGGAGATTACCGACCGGCCCAAGCAGCCCTATCGCGCGCCCATCCACCGCGCCTTCTTCAACGATTCACCTCCGGACTACCTCGAGGCATTGCTCTCGCCCCACGCCATCCGCGCTTCGGGCGTCTTCAACCCCGTGGCCGTGGACCATCTGGTCGCCAAGGCCCGGCGGGGCCAAGACTTGGGCGAAACCGACGACATGGCCCTGGCCGGCATCATCTCCACCCAGCTCGTGGACGCACAGTTCCTGTCCGGATTCGCACTCTCCCCTCCCCTGGACGATGGCGACGATGTGAAGGTCGTGATCGGTCGGGGCGTCTGCCCCTGAGGAATGCCCATGCCCATGAGCCCGCGAGTCCTGGATATCGATGCTGCCGCCGAAACAGACCGGATCGTGCAGTGGCTGAAGGAGAACATGCGGGGCCTCCACCGCATGGGCGCTGTGCTCGGCATCAGTGGGGGGATCGATTCCTCGGTCTGCCTGGCGCTCTGCGTCAAGGCGTTCGGACCCGAGCGGGTGGTGCCCCTTCTTCTGCCGGAGAAGGATTCGGATCCCGCGTCCGAGGAGCTGGCCCGGATGCTGGCGGCCCACTACGGCGTCACCCCGGTGCTGGAAGTCATCACGCCGGCCCTGGACGGCTACGCCTGCTACCAGCGGCGGGACGAGGCCATCGCGCGGGTGTTCCCCGAGTACAACGCCGGCGCTGGGTACAAGGCGAAGATCGTCCTGCCCCCGGGACTGCTGGACCAGGGCACGCTGAACGTCTTCTCCCTGACGATCATCACCCCCCAGGGCGAGGAGAAGAGCGCGCGCCTGCGGCCGGCCGACCTGGCCCAGATCGTGGCTGCGTCCAATTTCAAGCAGCGCACCCGTACGGCGATGCTCTACTACCATGCCGAGCTCAGGAACTACGCGGTCATCGGGACGCCCAACAAGAACGAGCACGACCAGGGCTTTTTCGTGAAATACGGCGATGGCGGCGTGGACCTGATGCCCATCGTCCACCTCTACAAGACGCAGGTGTATCAGCTGGCCCGCCACCTGGATGTCCCCGAGATCATCCAGAAGCGGCCGCCGACCTCGGACACGTACAGTGCGCCTACGACCCAGGAGGAGTTCTTCTTCCGCATCCCCTTCCGGACCATGGACCTGCTCTGGTACGCCCAGGAGAACCAGATCTCCGCGGAGGAGACGGCCACAACCCTGGACATGACGGCCGACCAGGTTCGGCGCGCCTTCGAGGACTTCAACCAGAAGAAGCGCTCGACGTATTACCTGCGGACCCCTCCCCTGACCATGGCCTCCCTCGGAACTCCGGTCTTGACGGGCCGCTGATTCCCTTCTCGCCTCTTGGAAGGCCCCACCATGATGTTGAAACTCGAACCTCCGCTCCCGAAGCCCGCCCCTGGGTGGGTTGGGAGGAGCTTCCTTCCTGCGGTGGCGGCCCTCCTCCTCCTGACCTGTGCCCCGGGGGCAGAGACCGCCGGAGCCGCCAAGCCCAAGGAGCGCGCCGTGTCTGAGTCTGCCTCAAGGATCCTCTTCCTGCACCACAGCACTGGCGAGGCCATCTGGGAGGCTGGTCTGCCTCAGTTCTTCCAGGCCTGGAACGCGGACCATGGCACCCATTACGCCATCACGGAGATGACGTATCCCATGGCCAACGGGGGACACACCTGGCTGGACCGGATGCTTCCCACCCGGGTGTTCCGGCGTCTGGTGCACGACCGCTATCCCTGGGACAACTACCCCTATGACTACTGGAACCTGTGGGTGGCCCACACCGGGACCGCGAGAGACCGGCAGGAGCCCAACCTGGATGACCTCGTCGCGTCCCACGACGTCATCGTCTTCAAGCATTGCTTCCCTGTTAGCCGGGTGCTGCCTGAGGACGGAACCCCCAATGTGGCCTCCTCGAAGCGGACCCTCGCCAATTACCGCCTGCAGTACGAAGCCCTGAAGACCCGCCTGCACCAGTTCCCCCACACCACCTTCATCGTATGGACCGGCCCGGCGCTGACGGAGGCCTCCACCACCCCCGAGGAGGCCGAGCGCGCCCGGCAGTTCGCCACTTGGGTGAAGGAGACCTGGGACGAGAAGGGCGACAACATCTTCGTCTGGGACTTCCGCGACCTGGAAACGGAGGGAGGCCTATTCCTGAAGCCGGCCAACGCTGACGGGCCCACCAATGCCCATCCCTCCCGGGCCTTTGCCGGGAAGGCTGCTCCGCTCCTGGGACGGCGCATCGTGGACGTCATCGAGGGGCGGGGAGACCAGTCCAGTCAGACCGGAGGCTGAGGCTACCGACATCCGGACACGCAAGAGGCAGCCATTACGGCCAAGGAGGAACCGATGGTAGACGACAAGGTGGGTGAAAGCGCGAGTTCTGCGATTCCCGCGGAGGACCGAGGCCCCGCTGCTCTGCTTGAGGTCGGCCACCACAGCTTCCTGGGAGTCGACCTGCTGGTGGGGAAGGGTGTCCTAGTCCCCCGGGAGGAGACGGAAATCTTGGGGCGGGAAGTCCTGGCCATCATCCGCGCCCTGTCGCTTGAGGAACCGGAGCGGGAGTTGCGGATGATCGACATGGGCTGCGGATCGGGGAATCTCGCCTGCACCGCGGCGCTGGGGGGGCCCTCCGTGCGAGTCTGGGCTTCGGACACCACGGACTCCTGCGCCCTCCTGACGCGGGCAAATGTGGCCCGGCTTGGCCTGGAAGATCAAGTCGTGGTCACCCAAGGGGACCTCTTCGCCCCGCTCGCGAACATGGGGCTTGAAGGCACCATGGACCTGGTGGTGATGAACCCTCCCTACATCCCCTCCCATGTGCTGGAGGCCTCCCTGGCCGGCCTGCTTGAGCATGAGCCTAGGGCGGCCTTCGACGGCGGCCCCTACGGGATCACGATCCTCACGCGGCTCTTGCAGGAGGCGCCGGCCTTCCTGAATCCAGGGGGGCACCTCCTGTTCGAGTTTGGGCTGGGACAGGACGGACTAATCCGGGCCTTGGTGGAACGGAACCGGCGCTATTCCACCCTCCGGTTCGTGGGGGATGCCCAGGGCCGTCCGAGGGTGGCCGTCCTCGAGCTGTAGCCCTTCACCAGATCAGCGCCGCCTCCAGCGTCCGGGCCACGAGCTGCTGTGCGGCCTCGGCGGTGGCGGATCCTGTGGGCGAAGGCATGTTCCAGGGGTAGCAGGGGCTGCAGACGGATGCCGAGCTTCCCTCCAGGACGGGGCCTCCCGATGCTCTGGTATTCTTGGTGTGTGAATCCCGCTGCTGTCACTCGAAGCGCGCGATCTTTCGTACGCTGGCGCAGACAGTTCGAAACCGGACTGGAGCCCATCGACCAGCAGCACCGGGAGCTCTTTGAGACGCTGGGCCAGTTGGCCGGCGCCATCGAAACGGGGGCGCCAAGGGACCAGCTGGACGAGGGGTTGGCCTCCTTGGCACAGCATCTCATCAAGCACTGCCAGACCGAAGAGACCCTCATGAAGGAGGCGGGGTTTTCTGGCCGCATCGTCCACGCGAACCAGCACCAGGATCTGGTTCTTGGCGTCCGCGACCTCCAGTACCGGCGGGCGAAGGGCCAAAAACTGGGCCTGGAGGCGGTGGAACTGGTCAGGGAGGGGCTGGACCACCACATCTGCGAGTCCGATCTGGCCATGGCGGGCTACCTGAAGACGCTTCGCGCGGTTTGAGCCCGCGGGGTCGAATTCAGCTGGGCGCAGGGATGGGCGCCGACCCACGTCACGCTGGCCTCGAACTGCGCTCGGCTGCGCCGATCGCCGGTCTTCCTGCGGCAGGACATCAAGTCCTGCCTTCAGAATCCCATTCGCTGATTCGAGTCCAGCTGGGCGCACGGAGGCGCGCCGACCCACTTAACGCTGGCCTCGAACTGTGCTCGGCTGCGCCGATCGCCGGTCTCGCTCCGACAGCGCCCCGCGCTGTCTCCACGATCCCATTCGCTGGCCCGAGTCCAGCTGGGCGCACTTGGTGCGCCCAGCTGGACTCGAACCAGCGACCTGCAGCTTAGAAGGCTGCTGCTCTATCCACCTGAGCTATGGGCGCGCAAGGGATAGTCTAGCGGGTCGGGGTGGGGGTGGACGGGTTCGGCGGGCTGGGACCTTGCCCTAGACTGGGGGCCTCAAGGAGGCTGCCATGCCGGAGACCCTCGACCCCATCCAGGATGAGGTGCAGGACCACGCGAGGGACAGCCGGTTCAACGGGTTCATCGCCCTGTTCGTGGCGGTGGTGGCGACCTTCATGGCCCTGTGCAACGTGAAGGATGGCAACGTCGTCCAGGCCATGCAGCAGTCCCAGGCCAAGGCGGTGGACCAGTGGGCCTTCTACCAGAGCAAGAGCACCAAGCAGCACATCGCGGAGAACGCGGTGGAGATGCTGAGGGTCCAGCTCGACATGAGCCCGGGGTTGAAGCCGGAGGCGCTGGCCAAGGTGCAGGCCCGGATCGCCGCCCAGGAGGCGGCCGGGAAGAAGTATGAAAAAGAGAAGGAGCAGATCAAGGCCGAGGCGGAGCAGGCCGCCAAGGACTACGAGGCGATGAATGTCCATGACGACCAGTTCGACCTCGCCGAGGCCTGCCTGAGCGTGGCCGTGGCGCTGGCGGGCGTCACGGCCCTCACCCGGAAGCGGTGGCTGTTCGTCGTGGCGGGGGTCTTCGCGAGCATCGGCCTGGTCTTCGGCCTGGCGGGATTCCTCCACTGGAACCTGCACTCCGACCTGATGGCCAAGCTCCTGGGGTGAGGGTCCTCATCCAGACGAACAAGGGGGCCCTGCGAGGCCCCCTTTTCGCAAGGTTGGGATGATTCAGAAGTGGATCTGCAGCTGAGCCATGGGCGCGGTGACGCGCTTGTTGGTGGCGGGGGCGGGGCCGTCGTGGTTCGGGCCGCCGAACTTGTTGTTCCAGTACTCGAAGCCGGGGCCCACATAGACCTTCTTCTTGGTGCCGAAGAGGGGGCTGATGTCGAACATCAGGGAGAGGTTGGCCAGGGTCTCGGGCTTGGTTTCCACCCCGAAGCCGTCCTTTCCCTTGGCGCCTTCGTAGTTGGCGTAGCCCTTGAACTCGGCGCCCACCTGGCCCATCTGGAAGGGGATGCCCCAGGCGGTGGCGATCTGGTAGGTGGTCTTGAAGTCCACGGACTGGCCCACGATGCCGTTGTAGTTCTGCTCGTGGCAGGCGAAGAGGCTCAGGTCCCAGAAGCCCTTGGGCACGGCGAAGTGGAAGGTGGGCCCGGCGACCAGGAAGCGCTTCTTGGAGGCGAAGGCGTTGTCCTTGGCGTTGAAGTCGAAGCCGGCGGTGAGGGAGAGGTCGCGCACGGGGCCGAAGGCCAGGCTCTTGCCCGTGAGCTTGCCGAGGCTCAGGGAGCCGCGGTAGACCACGTAGACCTCGTTGGCGCCGCCGTTGCCGCTGGCGGTGGGGTCGTTCTTGTCGGACATGAGCATGTCGACATTGAAGAAGTTCGAGCCGTAGGCCCAGCCGCTGGCGTGGCCCAGCTGCAGGATGTTCTTGGTCAGGGTGCCGTCGATGCCGGGTTCCCGGAACTGGGTGCCGTAGCGGTAGCCGATGAAGGTGTCGCTCCAGTCGGCGGCGGCCAGGGGCAGGGCGGCCGCCACGAGGAGGGCGAGGGCGAGCTTGGTCATGGGTTCTCCAGGTTGGGGCGGGGTCCTAGGCGGACAGGAAGAGGAGCTTGAGGAGGAAGATGACCGAGAGCACGAGGATGATCGGGTTGATCTCCTTGAAGCGCCCGGTGGCGGCCTTCAGCACGGTGTAGGCGATCATGCCGAGGGCGATGCCGTTGACGATGGAAAAGGTGAAGGGCATGACCACCACGGCCAGGTAGGCGGGGATGGCGTCGGTGACGTCGTCGAACTTGATCTCCTTGATCTCCGACAGCATGAAGAAGCCGATCATCATGAGCGCCGGGGCCGTGGCCTGGAGCGGCACCATGAGGAAAAGGGGCGAGAGGAAGAGGGCCAGGGCCAGCCAGCCCGCCACCACCAGGGCTGTGAGGCCCGTCTTGCCGCCCTCGGCCACGCCCGACGCGCTCTCGATGTAGGCGGTGATGGCCGTGGTGCCAAACATGGACGCGAAGGTGGTGCCCACGGCGTCGGCCATGAAGGCCTTGGACGCGCCCGGGAACTTACCCTCCTTGTCCAGCAGCTTGCCCTGGGCGCCGATGCCCATGAGGGTGCCGATGGTGTCGAACATGTCCACGAAGAGCAGGGTGAACAGGATGATGAAGATGTTGATCATGCCGCCCAGGGACCTGGTCCAGGTCCAGTCGTACTGGAACATCTTCGGCCAGCTGGGGATCTGGAAGAGCGTGCCCTTAGGCAGGTGGGTGAAGCCGCCGCCGAAGCTCACGGGCAGCAGGCCCACCAGGGTGATGGCCAGGATGCCCAGGAGGATGGCGCCCTTCACGCGCTTGGCCACCAGCACGGCGATGAGGAAGAGGCCCACCACGGACCAGAAGGCGGGGGTGAGGTGGCCGTGGTCCCAGAACTTCGCGATGAAGAGGTTGTTCACGTCATGCAGCCCGAAGAGGGCCGACGGGTCGTTCTTCAGCACAGGGAAGATGGTGTCGGGCTCGAACTTCAGGCCCACCTGGGTGACGCCGGAATCCACGAAGCCGATGATGGCGATGAAGAGGCCGATGCCCACGGAGATGCCCTTCTTCAGGGAGAAGGGGATGGCATCCATGAACGCCTCGCGGACCTTCATGGCGCTGAGGGCGATGAAGACGAGGCCCTCCAGCAGCAGGGCCGTGAGGGCCACCTGGATGGTGTAGCCCATGCCACCTTGGTTGGCCGGGGCGCAGACCGTGAACGCGAAGAAGGCCGAGAGGCCGATGCCCGAGGCGAAGGCGATGGGCAGGTTCGCGTAGAAGGCGCCGATGAGGGTGGCGAGGATGGCGCAGATCACGAAAGCCGTGAAGCCCTGCGCCGGTGCGATGCCCGCCACCTTGAGGAAGGCGTTGGGGATCAGCGAGATCACGTAGGCCATCGAGATGAAGGTGGTGGTGCCCGCGAGCACCTCCGTGGCCACCGTGGTGCCCTTGGCCTTCAGATGGAAGAACCGTTCCATGCCGCGCTCCTTTGAATCAGGGTTGAGAGTCGTTGCTGATGCCGAAGCGATCGAAGGACCAGAAGACCAGGCTCAGGACGATGGCCACCACGGTGCCCAGGGCCATGCCGCGCAGCTCCACCGTGTGGAGCTTCACCGCCGCGCCACTGATGCCGCTGATGAGCACCACCGAGGTGAGGATCAGGTTGCGAGACTGGGTGTAGTCGACCTTCTTCTCGATGAGCATGCGGATGCCGGCGGCGGCGATGACGCCGAAGAGCAGGATGCAGACGCCGCCCATGACGGGCACGGGGATGCTGCGAATCAAAGCCGCCAGCTTGCCGGAGAAAGACACCAGGATAGCGATGACGGCCGTGCCGCCGATGACCCACACGCTGTAGACCTTGGTGATGGCCATGACGCCGATGTTCTCGCCGTAGGTGGTGTTGGGCGTCGCCCCCACCAGCCCCGACAGCACGTTGGAGAGGCCATCCCCCAGCAGGGAGCGATGCAGGCCGGGGTTCTTCAGCAGGTCCTTGCCCACGATGTTCCCGGTCACCACCAAGTGCCCTACGTGTTCGGCGAGCACCACCAGCGTGGCGGGCAGGATGATGAGGATGGCCTGGAGGTTGTAGCTGGGCGCGTAGAGCGTGGGCACCTGGAACCAGGGCGCCAGACGCACCGCCTGAAAATCGACCACACCAAGCCCGAGGGAGATCAGGTAGCCCGCGATGACGCCAAGCAGGACCGGGATCACCGCCAGGAACCCGCGCAGCAGGATGGAGGCCAGGATGGTCACGGCCAGGGTGGACAGCGACACCACCAGGGCCAGGCGCAGCGGCATGCCCAGCACCGCGGGGCCAGCGGTGAGTCCCGCCATGTTGGTGGCCACGGGGGCCAGCTCCAGGCCGATGATGGCCACGATGGCGCCCATGGCGGCCGGGGGGAAGATGATGTCGATCCAGCGGGTGCCCGCGACACGCACCACCTGGGAAAGCAGCATGAAGATGAGGCCGAAGACGATGAAGCCGCCCTGGGCGGCGGAGTAGCTCAGCCCCGCCGCCAGCACGGCGAAGACCGGCGAGAGGAACGCGAAACTCGACCCCAGGTAGGCGGGGATGCGGCCCTTGGCCACGACCAGGTAGATCAGCGTGCCCACCCCATTCATCAGCAGGCAGGTGGCCGGGTTCACCTTGAAGAGGAAGGGCACCAGCACCGTGGCGCCGAACATGGCGAAGAGGTGCTGGAGGCTCAGGGGGGCGGTCTGCAGCAGGGGCAGGCGTTCGTCGACGTCGATGGTGCGGCGCTGCATGGGGGCCTCGGCGGGTGGGACCCTGCCGAAGCGCTTGGAGAATGCGCCGATCTCCGGGGCCCGGGGAGGGTCCGTACGGTCCGGAGGCACAGGGACAGCTTGATTCTTCCGTATCTGGAGGATTGTTGGCGTCACACTTTGTTTTTTACAACCCTCGCGGGCTGCGGCCGATCCAGCTGGAAAGGTCCCGAACCCTTATCGGGCTGCGCGTCCCCGGCCCGCAGGGGCCAGCCGGGGGACTTTGACCTCTTCCTGGGCGCGCCCGGCCTTCCTGAGGAACTGCTTCGTCGACATGAACTCCAGCATCGCTTCGAAGGCGTCCGCGGGCAGGGGCCGGCCCAGCAGGAAGCCCTGGAGGCAGTCACAGCCGAGCAGTTCCAACATGTCCCGCTGGCCCTCGGTCTCCACACCCTCGGCCACGACGGTGAGGTTGAGGCTGTGGGCCAGCTGGATGACGGCCCGCACGATGGCCTCGGACGAGAGCCCAGGATCTTCGGAGGTCAGCGCTGCGATGAACGACTGGTCCAGCTTCAGGGTCGTGATGGGCAGGCGCTGAAGGTAGCCCAGGGAGCTGTAGCCCGTGCCGAAATCATCGATGGCGATCCGCGTGCCGATCTCGCGCAGCCGATGGAGCGGAGCCAGATCTTCATGACCCTGCCGCATCACCAGGCTTTCCGTGAGTTCGAGCTCCAGGCAGCCGGGCTCCAGGCCCGTATCCGCCAGGGCCCGCGCCACACAGGCATCCCAGTCCCCGTTGGCGAACTGGAGGACGGACACGTTCACGGCGAGGATCAGGGGCGAGGGGCTGATGGACTGCCACTTCGCCATTTGCCCGCAGGTCTCGCGGAGGGCCCACTCACCGATGGGCAGGATGAGGCGGCTCTCCTCGGCCAGGGGGATGAACTTCACGGGGGGGACGGAGCCGAGGAGGGGATGGTTCCAGCGCATCAGCGCCTCGGCGCCGGCGAGGCGACCGTCCATGAAGAACTGGGGCTGGTAGTACATCTGCAGTTCGCCATTCTGCAAGGCGGACCGCAGGCAGCTCTCCAGTTCCTGGCGCTCGAGGGAGACTTCGTTGAGGGTGCTGGTGAAGCATTCGATGCGATTGCCGCCGCGCTCCTTGGCGCGGACCAGGGCGGATTCCGCGTGGGCCTCCAGGACGTGGGCGTCCTGGCCATCGTTGGGGTAGACGCAGACCCCCAGACTGGCGGTGATGTCCAGCTCCCGGGACCCGGCGCGGAAAGGCGCCTGGAGCGCCTCCAGCAGCTTCTGTCCCACACGGGCGGCCGCTACCACATCCTTGATCTCCTGCAGCAGGACCAAAAACCGGTCGCCACCCATGCAGGCCAGCGTGTCGCCCTGGCGCAGGGCTTCCTGGAGACGCTGACCCACCATCCTCAACACCTCATCGCCGCCCGCATGCCCGAGCAGATCGTTCACGCGCTTGAACCGATCAAGGTCCAGGAGGAGGAAGGCGACGATGTGCCCATGGCGCTGAGCCATGAGCAGGGCCTGGGAGAGCCGGTCCTCGAAATGGCGGTGGTTGGGTAGCCCGGTGACGGCATCCAGCAGGCTCAGTTCCGACACCCGCTGTTCCAGCGCATCAATCCGCCGCTCCGCGTTCCGCAGGCGGCTGATCGCATCGAGACGGTCGATCTTGAGCATGAAGCCCTTGAGATCCAGACCGTGGGGACGCTCGTTCGGCAAATGGGCTCCGTATGGCTATTGAATCCTAAGGCACCTGGCCGGGCTGCGCCACGGAGAAAGGCCTGCCCCAAGAAAAAACCGTCCATTCGGGAACGTGGAAGGACCACTGGTCCCGACCGCGGCCCGGAGAGTTCCAACCGCCCAAGCGGGGAACTGCTGGAACGCTCCTCCCCGCGAAGGAGTCGCCCATGCGATGACTTGGCCGTCGCCAGGCCTCCATTCACGTGGTGCGCCTTCCCGTGCCTCCTCACGGGTCAAAGGATTCTCCTCGGGGCATGAGGTCAGTGGTCTGGCTTCCGGCCTAAGGCCCCCTTCAGCCTCAGGGCGGGATCCCATGGATGGCCTGCCGGGCGGCTCTTCGGAGGCCAAGCGGTTTCCCGGGGCGAAGCTTGCGCGAGGCGAAGACGAAAGAAGGGCCAACTCATGCGGGGACCTTGGGATCTGGTCAAAGGTTAACACTTGGCCGAAGCCAAAATAGTGCTGATTTTGCTTGTATGACCGTGGGAAATAGCGATATATCTAGGTCCCTCATCACGGAGAGTGCCATGTGCCCTTCCGATTCATTCCAGACCCAGCTTTCAAGGTGGCCCCTTCCTTCAGCCCGCCAGCCTGACCTTCCGAGGGGGCATGTGCGATTCCGTGCCGGGGGCTGGATGGCGCTGTGCGCCACCCTGCTGCTGGCAGCCTGCGCGGCTCCTGGGATGAAGCTGAACGTCCATCCCTCCAAGACCGAGAGCTCCCGCCTCGATGGGCTCAATGTCACCTTGCGTCCGCTGAACACCGCCACCCTCCAGGAGCAGGAACGGCGGGCCTCCGAACCGGGTCCGGCTGCTGGCCTTCTGGAGAAGGCCGCCACGCCCTACAAGCTCGGACCGCAGGACATCCTGTTGGTCACAGTCTGGGACCACCCGGAGATCACGCTGCCCCTCGGGCAGTACCGGCAAGATACGGCCGCCGGCACGGTCATTGATGAAGATGGCAATTTCTTTTTCCCCTATGTGGGCAAATTCCACGTCGCCGGCCTGACCGTCGGGCAGGTTCGGGACAAGCTCGTCTCCCTGCTGGGCAAGGTGCTTCAGAATCCGCAGGTGGATGTGAAGGTGATCGCCTTCCGATCGCAGAAGGCCTACATCGGGGGTGAGGTCCGCAATCCCGGGGTCTATCCGGTCACTGACGTACCATTCACCCTGACCGAGGCCGTGAACCGGGCCGGTGGTTTCCTTCCGACGGCGGATGACAGCCGGATTCTCCTGTCCAGGGGCAAGCAGACTTGGCAGCTGAACTTCCAGGCTCTGATGACCCAAGGCAACCGCGTGGGACAGATTCTTTTGCAGGACGGGGACTCGCTGCAAGTCCCGAATCTGACGGACTCCCCGGTCTACATGCTGGGCGAACTCGTAAGGCCGGGGACCACGCCCCTCATTCACGGAAATCTCTCCCTCGCCAAGGCCATCCAGGACTCGGGCGGGATTCAGGGTCTGACGGCTGATGCACATTCGATCTACGTGATTCGTCAGGGCTCCGCCACCAACGCGGTGGATGTCTTCCATCTGGATGCTCGCAATCCCACAGCCATGATCCTGGCGGACCGCTTTCCCCTCTACGCCCGTGACATCGTCTATGTGGACAAGGGCACCGTGGTCCGCTGGGGGCAGGTCATGAATCTCATCCTGCCCACCTACTCGACCCTTCTGCAGACGGCAACCACCGCCAAGTACCTGGGATTTTCATCGAATTCAAGACCATGAATGCAGGATCTGCTAATGCCATCAGCCACATTCTGGTCGTCTGCGAGGGCAACCATTGCCGTGGCCCCATGGCGGAGGCCTTCCTGCGCGCCATGCTCCCCCAGGACATCAAGGTAGAATCCGCCGGTTTGGCCGCTCTGGAGGGGGCTCCGGCGGATCTGGAGGCCCAGCGCCTCATGGCTGACATCGGCTTGGACATCTCCGCCCACGTTGGCCGCCAGTTGACCTACGAGATGACCGTCGCCGCAGATCTCATCCTGGTCATGGAACTATCCCAGAAAGCATGGTGCGGACAGATGTTCCCCAGCTCCCTCGGGCGGATCTTCCTCCTGGGGCACTGGCAATCCCCCACCGCCAGAGAGATCCTGGATCCCTTCAGACAAGGGCCCGAGGCCTTCCGTGTGGCTTTTGAAAGCGTGCGCCAAGCCTCGTCAGACTGGCCGCCCCGCCTGACACCCAAGCAAAGGTCGGCATGAACTCCCAGCTTAACCACGGAACCCAGCCCAACCACACGGATCACGGCGAGTATCCACCCATGCCCACGCGGCGCTTCGACGAGTCCGAAGAGTTGGGGTTCTTCGAGTGGTTCGCCAATCTTTGGGAGGGCAGGTATTTCATCTTTGCCTCCCTGTTCCTGTTCGTCTGCCTTGGCGGCCTGTATGTCTGGCGAACCGCTCCGACCTATCAGGCCCAGGCCCTGTTGCAAGTCGAAGGCAGGCGGACGGGGTCCGCCGACCCGGCCTTTGCCAAGATGGAGGGTCTGTTTTCAGGACCGACCGAGGCCCAGAGCGAGATCGAGATCATCCAGAGCAGCCTGGTGCTCGGCCGCACGGTGGAGGCTCTCCACCTGGACATCCTGGCCGCGCCAAAGTTCTTTCCCTTCGTGGGAGCGGCCTTCAACCGTGGGAACCCTGAGGCACCCAGGATCGAGGTGGAATCCTTTGATGTTCCGGACAACCTGCGAGGGCAGGTATTTGGCCTGACCGCCCTCACAGGCGGTACCTATCGGCTGGAATCCCCGTTGGGCACGGTGCTGGGCACGGGTGAGGTGGGCAAGCCATTAACCTTGGGCAATGAAGGCAATGCCTTGAAGCTGGTGGTTCGGACCCTCAGTGGCAAGCCCGGCCAGAAGTTCACCTTGGAGCGGCAACCCGAGCTTCAGGCGCTTGAGGTGCTGCGCAGGAATCTCGATGTGGCCGAGAGGGGCAAGCTCACAAACGTGCTGGGGCTGACCCTCAAATGTGCCGATCCCAACGTTGGCGCAGAGATCCTCAACGAAATCGTGAATCAGTACGTCCAGCACAAGATCGAACGGAAGAACTCCGGTACTTCCCAAACCCTGGCCATCCTCAAGGAGCAACTCCCCCAGGTGAAGGCCAAGCTGGATGAATCGGAGAATCGCCTCAATCAATTCCGAAGCCGCACCGGGTCTGTGGACCTCGCTCGTGAAGGGGACGCTCTGCTGCAGCAGAACTCCAACTTGAGCGTGCAGATCTCGGCGCTGCAACAGAAGAAACAGGAACTCCTGCGGACCTACCGCGAGGACTCGGATGTGGTGGCCACCCTCAATCGGCAGATCGCCCAGCTCCGGTCCGAAGGGAGCCGGATCGATGCCAAGGTGCGAACCCTCCCCAACGCGCAGCAGGAGGTGGTGCGTCTGTCCCGCCAGGTGGCGATCAACACGGAACTCTACACGGCGCTCTTGAACAATATCCAGCAACTGGGGATCGCCAGTGCCGGCGAAGTGGGGGGAATCACCATTGTGGATCCCGCCAAGCCGGATCCGACGCCCATCGCGCCCAGGAAGACGATGCTGATGGGGCTCTTCCTTTTCCTTGGGTTGTTGTCCGGGGTGGGCCTGGCCATCCTGAGGAAGACCTTCAGCCCGGGCATCGAGGATCATCGCCTCATCGAATCCAAGCTGGGTCTCCCGGTGCTGGTGACCATTCCCCACAGCAAGGCCCAGGAGGCGCATTCGCAGGCCATGCAGAACGGGGAGGACGGTCTGCATCTGCTGGCGGCGCTCAATCCGGATGACCTGGCGACCGAAAGCCTCCGCAGCCTGCGCACGAGCCTCCACTTCTCGAAGAAGAAGGCCTCCAGTCAGACTGTGATGGTGACCGGCCCCTCGCCGGGCATCGGTAAATCTTTCGTCAGCGGCAACCTGGCCGTCGTGCTGGCCCGGCCGGGCAACCGAGTGCTGGTGGTGGATGCGGACCTCCGGAAGGGATCCCTGCACCGCCAATTCTGGTCGAGGGATCGGGCGGGCGGTCTGTCAGATGTCCTCTCCCGGATGGCGGAGTGGAAGGCGGTGGTCCATAAGACGGCCGTCCCCAGGCTGGACTTGATCATGTCCGGGTCCATTCCCATGAACCCATCGGAACTCTTGATGTCGGATTCCTTCGAGGAGTTCCTCGTGGAAACCTCGAAGGTCTACGACTATGTGATTCTCGACGCCCCACCAGTGTTGGCGGTCACGGACGCCCTGATCATCGGCGGCAGTGTCGACAGCGTGCTGGTGGTGGCGAAATATGGGAAGCACCCGATGGAGGAACTCCGGACCTGCCTGAAGCGCCTTGAGCGCCAGAACATCCCAGTGTTGGGCTGCGTCTTCAACGATGTGCAGCCTCTCCGCATGGGGGGCAACCGCACGCGCTACCGTTATGCCTACCACTATCGGTACGAATGATGGCTTCTGGGTGAAGGGTCAACCGCCGATGGTGGCCCTTCCGAAGGGATTGGCCAGGTAGAGGATGGCGCCCGTGAGGTCGATCTCAGCCGTGAGGATGTCTGCGGTGAGGGAGTCGTCGGGTCTGCCTCGCGGGAGGCCACCGGAGGCAGCGCCATGAAGACCAGGACACCCTCCGTCACGCGGCGCACATCGTGCTTCTCCTCGGCAATCCGCCGGCCTTCGTCTCCGAACCGGGCGATCAGGGCGGGATCCGCCGCGAGCCGCACGACTGGGTTCGTGAGGGCTCGGCTGTCCCGCACCGGGACGAGGAAGTCGTTGCGTCCGTCCTGGACTGTGGCCCGGCAGCCAGGCGCATCGGTGGTCACGATGGCCCGCCCCATAGCCATGGCTTCCAGTGCCGAGCGAGGGGTGTCTTCTCCGTAGGAGGGCAGCGCCAGGACATGGGCGGCGGTCAGCGCCGGGCGCACGTCCTCTGATTCTTGGCAAGGGTCATCGAAACAGTTGGAACCTGCCGTGTCGGATGGCACCAATTCACCATCACCCTGCGTAAACCATGTGGCATAAATTGGGAGGCTATGTGTAATTCAAAGTGCCCGGTTCAGCCGACCCATCTCCTGTGTCTGATGGGATCTTTGCCAGCGCCAGGTTATCGATGGCCTTTGCGAGCGCGGATAGCTGTAGCTGATCGAACAGGCCTGCGAGTTCGAGGTCCACGCCAAACGTGTTCTTGATTTGGATGAGCAGTCCAATGCCACTCATCGAGTCGCCCCCCAGGTCGAAGAAGTCATCGTCAATGCCGACCGTATCCCGCTTCAGCAGATCGCACCATATCGCCGCGAGGGCCTGCTCGGTCCGGGTACGGGGCTTTCCACCTTTTTCGGCGCTAGCGGTTACGCCGGTCCAGGGCGGCAGGGCCTTCCGGTCGACCTTTCCATTTGGCGTGAGCGGGAGGGCGTCCAGGAAGACGAAATGGGCCGGAATCATGTACCCCGGAATCCGCTCCTTGAGGAACGACCGTAGCTCCCCGGCATCCGGCCTACCGTCGTCGCGTGCGACCACATACGCGAGAAGCTGCTTGACCCCAGAGTCGTCCTCTCGCGCGAGGACCGCGCAGGACCATACCTTTGGTTGTGCCGCGAGGGCCGCTTCGATCTCGCCAAGCTCGACCCGGTAGCCGCGGATTTTGACCTGGTCGTCGATCCGGCCCAGGTATTCCAGGATTCCATCCGCCCGGTACCTTGAGAGGTCTCCCGTCTTATACATGGTGGCGCCTGGAACGTCACTGAAGGGATCGGGCAGGAAACGCTCGGCCGTGAGCTCCGGCCGGTTCAGGTAACCGCGTGCCACGCCAGCACCACCAATGTAGAGCTCGCCCATCTCGCCGGGCGGAACCGGCCGCAGGCTGGGATCGAGCACATACAGGGAGGTGTTCGCGATCGGTCGCCCGATGGGCACTGGTCCGCTGGTCGGATCCTCTGGCCGCACTTCGTGGACACAACAACCGACGACTGTCTCGGTAGGGCCATATTCGTTGATGATCCGCGTGTCAGGCGCCAGATCGCGCCAGAGTTGGAGGCTTTCGGCCAGCAGATTCTCGCCCCCGACCACGAAGACCCTCGCCATGCCCGGCACATGGATCGGGTTGACCTGCTTGCTCAGCAGTTCCAGGTGCGACGGCGTGATCTTGACGAGACCGTGCCCCCCGGTTCGCTGCAAGGCCGCCACCAGGTTCTGCGCGCCGGCATCCTCCGGCAGGAGCTCGACCGTGCCGCCCGCCATCAGCGGCGTGTACAGGCTGGTCACCGTGAGGTCGAACGACACGGAGGAATGAACCGGAACCCTGTGGCTGGGGCCGACGGCATAGGCCTGAATCGCCCACCACAAATAATTGACCAGGCCGCTATGGACGATCATCGCGCCTTTGGGGCGGCCGGTCGATCCAGAGGTGTACATGACATAGGCTAGATGGGACGGATGGGCGACCGGCGCAGGATTGTCGTGGGCTTGGTGTTCGATCAGCGGCCAGCCGCTGTCCAGGTAGATCGCCTCGGCGCTCAGAGACCCGAGCACCGGACGGCACTTCTCCTCGGTCAGCAGCAACCGCGTGGCTGCATCGTCGATCATGAAGGACAGCCGCTCTGGTGGGTAGGTCGGATCCAGAGGAACATAGGCGCCACCTGCCTTCCATACCCCCAACAACGCCACGACCATATCCGGGGAACGCTCAAGACAGACCCCTACGAGCACGTTCGGACCCACGCCGCGTTCGCGGAGGTGGTGCGCCACCTTATTCGCGCGCTCATTCAATTCCCGGTAGCTGACCTGTCGCGCTCCGAAAGCGAGGGCGACGGCGTCGGGGGTCCGGGCCGCCTGCTGCTCGAACAGCTCGTGTGTGCAAACAGGTGGGAATTCGGCGTGCGTATCGCTGATTGTCATAGGGACCGCCCCACGATTTCTTTCATGACCTCATTGGTGCCGCCATAAATACGCTGTGCCCGGCTATCGCGCCACATGCGGGCGATCGGGTATTCCTCCATGTACCCGTATCCCCCGTGAAGCTGGACGCACTCGTCGATGATCCGGCATTGGCAGTCGGTCAGCCAGTACTTGGCCATCGCCGCGCTCACCGGGTCCAGCCGCCCGGCGATGTGCTGTTGGATGCAGTTGTCCACGAACACACGCCCGATGCGAGCCTCGGTCTTGCACTCTGCCAGCTTGAACCGTGTGTGCTGCAGATCGATGAGCGGGTTGCCGTAAATCCGCCGCTCCTTCGCGTAGCGTGTTGTCATCTCCACCGCGCTTTCCGCGGAGGCGACGGCGGCGAGCCCGATCGACAGCCGCTCGTAGGTGAGCTGCTCCATGAGTTGCAATAGTCCGCGGCCCTCGCCGGCGCCAAGCAGGTTCCTGGAGGGGACCCGCACGCCGTCAAAGAACAGTTCGCACGTATCCAGAGGGTGCCGACCTATCTTTTGCAGGATCTGGCCAGTCCGGTAGCCGGGCAGGTTTTCGGTCTCGACGACCAGCAACGACAGCGCCCTCATGCCGGTGGCCTTGGGGTCCGTCCGCACGGCGAGACACACGAGACCCGCATGCCATCCATTGGTGATGAAGGTCTTGGAACCGTCGATCACGTAATCATCGCCCTCCCTGCGGGCGAGCGTCCTGAGGGAGGCCAGATCGGACCCAGAGTCGGGTTCCGTCATCCCGATCGCACCGACGAGGGTTCCGTTGGCCATGCGGGGGAGCCAGGCGCGTTTCTGCTCTTCGCTGCCATAGGCGAGAATGTAGTGGGCCACGATGCTCTGGACTCCGGCGCCGAACGGAATCCCCGCGCGCGCCAACTCCTCCACGACGACGGCTTCGTGCGCGAAAGTTCCGCCGCCCCCGCCATAGGCTTCAGGCACGTCTGGCAGCAGCAACCCCGCTTGGCCGGCTTTGATCCACACGCCGGGATCCGGGTGGCCCTGCGCCGCCCAGGGGGCCTGGTGCGGGGCGAGGTCGTGTTCGACGAAGTGCTGGACCGTCCGCCGGAAGATCCGTGTATCGTCGGTCATCCACGGGGACTCGTAACCGAGAGCTGTCATCTAATGGAATCGCCTCAGAAGAATAAAGGTCATATCATGTTCAACAACGGATTGCTACAAGCTTGTCGGCCAGCGCCGGACAACACCAGGGGTCCGAGTCCCGTGGGCTCCATTCCTGACCTCTCGAAATGCCGCCTTCGCCCTGGAATGGCCACCCAGTGGAATCGCACCCGGAATCAGGCCGTTCATTCAAACCATCAGGTGTGGCATGCGCATTGAAATCACCCCTTATACCGCTGCACACGAAGAGGCTGTGCGGGCGTTCAACACACGACTCGCCGCGGCAAACCTCGACCCCGACTTGTATACCTTTCATTTCACGGAATCGCATGTTCCCAAGTGGCTGCCCCGGAGGGAGGGATTCGATCTGTACCAGGAATATTTCGTGGCTGTCGATGAACAAGGGGGCATGCACGGCGGTTACGGTTTGAAACATCAGCCCTTTCTGCTGAAGGGGGAATATCTGGTCATGCAGGATTACCAGAACCCGATTTCCGAAGGGATCGCCGACCGAACCTACGCCATGATCGGGGCGAAGTTGTACTGGGATGCCCTTCGCCGGCATCCTCACATGTGGGGGCTGGGTATTGGAGGCCTCCACATTCCCATGGCGAAATTCCTGCTTTCAGCCGGATGGCAGACGACCCCGGTCCCGTTTTGGTTCAGGGTCATTCATCCCAATGCATTCCTGCGCAACATCACCATATTGCGGAACAGCCCCCTTCGGCGGATCGTCTTCGACGTCCTTAGGTTCAGTGGCTTGGGCTGGCTGGGCATCAAGACGCTCTTCGGCCTGAGACGCGGTCATCGTCCCTCGGCTGATGTGTCCTACGAGATTGTTCCCGAGTTCTCTGAATGGACCGACGCCATCTGGGATAGCTGTAAAAACGACTATTCACTGATCGCAGTGCGCGATCAGCGGATCTTGAACGCCCTCTACCCGGCCACCAACCCACGATTCATACGCCTGAAGGTCATGCGGGATCGACAGGTCGTGGGCTGGGCGGTATTGCTCAATACTCAGATGTCCGGACACAAGCAATTTGGTGATATGCGGGTGGGCACCTTGGTGGATTGCCTCGCAAAGCCCGCCGATGCCCCGGAGGTCGTCGCCTGCTCCAGGAAGGTTCTCGAAGCCGGCGGGTCAGACTTGGTCATCTCGAATCAGGCTAGCCAAGCCTGGTGCCTGGCGTTACGAAACGCGGGCTTTATAGAAGGCCCATCGAATTTTCCATTTTTCATGTCCCCCAAGTTAGCCGAACTGCTCCAACCCCTTGATGACAGCGCCTTATGCTTCCACCTCAATCGCGGCGACGGTGATGGGCCGGTACATCTCTAGAATTCACAAACACGCCCTGGAGCGCCCACCGAGCCACCCCGCACGGAGCACGAATCAGCAACCGGTGGTTGGCGGGAGGAACAAGAGCCTCAGGACGCGCTAGAGATGAGCAGGGGCCAGCTCCATGAACGCCAGGATGTCCGCTGTTACACGGCGGACATCGTAGGTTTCCTCGGCGATCCGCCGGCCCTCCGCCCCGAAGCGGGCGATCAAGCTCCGGTCCGTGGCCAGCTTCGTCATGGCTTTGGCGAGGGCGTCGCTGTTCCGCACCGGGACGAGGAAGCCGTTGCGTCCGTCCCGGACCGTGGCCCGGCAGCCGGGGGCATCGGTGGTCACGATGGCCCGCCCCATGGCCATGGCTTCCAGGACCGAGCGGGGGGTGCCTTCCCCGTAGGAGGGCAGCACCAGGACGTGGGCGGAAGCCAGGGCCGGGCGCACGTCCTCCGTCTCGCCCAGGTAGGTCACGATGCCTTCCCGGCCCCAGGCCGCCACCTGATCGGCGTGGATCGCGTTCGGGTTGCTGTCGAGAGGCCCCAGGATCTGGAACCGCGCCGGGACCGGGCCGCCAGCGACGGCGCGACAGGCCTCCACGTACTCCTGCAGGCCCTTGTCCCGGAGGAGGCGGCCCACGAACAGGAAGGACGCGGGGCCGTCCGGGAGGGGGGCGGGGGCGAAGTGGTCCAGGTCTACGCCCGAGCCGTTGACGATCCGCGAGGCTTTGCCTTCGGGCAGCAGGCCCTCCTCCCTGAAGAAGGCGAGGTCGTCCTCGTTCTGGAACAGCACGCCCCGGCAACGCCGCAGGGCGAGCCGGTAGAGGGCCTTGACGGCACTGCGGACGGCCCGCAGCCGGAACCCGGTGGCTTCCCCCTGGAGGGTGGTGCCCCGGCCCGTGATCATGGCGAAGCGGTGGGGCACGCCCGCCCGTTCGGCGGCGAGGGTCCCGAAGACCACGGCCTTGATCTCATAGGCCAGGAGCGCCTCGAGGCGGAGGCGGCGGAACAGGGTCCACAGCCGGAAGAGGGTCCGGAGATCGTGGAGGGGGTTCAGGCCGGTGCGGTCGATGTCGACGGGGACGTAGGTGGCGCCCAGCTTCCGGAGCTCCTCCCGGATCGCAGGCGTGCCGCCGGGCGCGATCCCGTAGACCGTGTGCCCGGCCCGGGCCAGCTCCGAGATGAGGTGCCCCCGGAAGTTCACCAGATCTCTGGCCGCGCCCCCTAAGACTGCGATTCGCATCAGACCTGGGCCGCCCGGGCTGCGAACCAGGGGACCAGCTCATCCAGGCCCTGCGCCACGGAGTGGGTGGGCTCGTAACCCAGGTGCGCCTTGATCTTGGAGAGATCGGCCTGGGAATGCTGGATATCGCCTTCGCGCCAAGGCCCGTAGATCGGGTCTTTCCGCTGGAAGCCAGGCTGCGCGGTGGCGAGGCGATCGGCGATCATCCAGTAGAGCTTGGTCAACGAGGTTGTGCCGCCGTAGGAGACGTTGAAGACTTCGCCCAGGGAGCCTTCCGGGGCCGCGCTGACCAGGAGGTTGGCCTGGACGGCGTTGGCGATGTAGCAGAAATCCCGGCTGGTTTCGCCGTCCCCGTGGATGGTGCAGGTCTCTCCATCGATCAAGGCCTGGAGCCACTTGGGCATGACGGCGGCGTAGGGGCCGTTGGGGTTCTGCCGCAGGCCGAAGACGTTGAAGTAGCGGAAGCCGAGGGTCTTGAAGCCGTAGGTCCGGGCGAAGATGGCTGCGTACTGCTCGCCGATGACCTTGGTCAGGGCATAGGGGGAAAGGGGCCGCCCCGTCCGGGCTTCGACCTTGGGCAGCCCCGGGTCGTCTCCGTAGACGGAACTGGAGGAGGCGTACGCCATCCGCCGGACGCCCGCATCCCGGGCGGCCACCAGCATGTTGAGGAGGCCGTCCACGTTGGATTGATGGCTGGCAATCGGATCCTTGATGGAACGAGGCACGGAGCCCAAGGCGGCCTGGTGCAACACCACCTCGGCGCCCTGGCAGGCCCGCTGGCAAGTCTCCAGGTTCCGGGTGTCCCCCTCGATGAAGGTGAAGCGCTCCCACGCCCCGGCGGGGAGCCCCAGGCGCACGTTCTCCAGGTTCGCTGGGCTCCCGGTGGAGAAATTGTCCAGGCCGACCACGGTCTGGTCCAACTCCAGCAGCTTCTGGAGGATCGAGGAGCCGATGAAACCGGCGACCCCGGTCACGAGCCAGCGCTTGGGGTGGGCCTGAAGGTCCTGGCAGAGCGCCTGGTACAGGCTCATCAAAGACTCCAGTAGGCGATGGGTTCCGGGAAGTCCGTCGGCTGGAAGCAGGACTTCACGTCCACGACCACGGAAGTCGGCTTGAGGCAGGCGCGGATGGAGGCGGCCCCGCCGGCGAGGAAGGCCTGGTGGCTGACGGCGAAGACCAGGGCATCGAGGTCGTGGAAGGCCTCGAAGGGCGCGAGTTGGATCCCGTACTCCTCATGGGTCGCCTCCTGGTCGGCCATCGGATCATGGACCAGGGGGTGAACCCCGAACTGGCGGAGTTCCTCGACGATGTCGGGCACTTTGCTGTTCCGGATGTCGTGCACGTTTTCCTTGAAGGTGAGGCCGAGGATGCCGACCTTCGCGGTCTTCACGGGGAGCTGCTGCTGGATGAGGAGCTTCACGAGCTTCTGGGCCACGTAGGCGCCCATGGTGTCGTTGATGCGCCGGCCCGCCAGGATGACCTGGGGCTGGTAGCCCAGCTCCTCGGCCTTGGTGGTGAGGTAGTAGGGGTCCACGCCGATGCAGTGCCCGCCAACGAGCCCGGGGCTGAAGGGCAGGAAGTTCCACTTGGTGCGGGCCGCGGCCAGCACATCCGCCGTCCGGATCCCGACCTTTTCGCAGATGATGGCCAGCTCGTTCATGAGGGCGATGTTGATGTCGCGCTGGGTGTTTTCGATGACCTTGGCCGTCTCGGCGACCTTGATGGAACTGGCCTGGTGGATGCCCGCGCGGATGACGGCCCCGTAGACACTGGCGATGGTTTGGCAGGTCTCAGCGTCCTGGCCCGAGACCACCTTTACGATCTGATCCACCGTGTGGACCTTGTCACCGGGATTGATGCGCTCCGGGGAGTAGCCGAGCTTGAAGTCCTGGCCGCTCTTGAGTCCAGAGTACTGCTCCAGGACGGGCCCGCAGATCTCCTCGGTGACGCCGGGGAAGACCGTCGATTCGTAGACGATGATGGCGCCCTTGCCGAGCACCTTGCCGACGGTTTCGCTGGCCTTGAGCATGGGTGTGAGGTCCGGCCGATTCCAGCCGTCGATGGGCGTGGGCACGGCGACGATGATGAAGTCGGCACCTCGCATGTCTTCGGGATTCGCGGTCATCTTCAGCGTGGTGCGCTTCAGGGCCTCGGACTCCACTTCCTGGGTACGGTCCACCCCGGCCTGGAGTTCGGCCACCTTTGACGCGTGGATGTCGAACCCCACCGTATTCGGGAATGCCTTGGCGAGTTCAAGCGCCAGAGGCAGTCCTACGTATCCGAGACCCACGACCGCGATGCGCATGATGCTCCACTCCGAGTGACCTGCGTTGGATGGCTCTTCAGTTTGCTCTGTGGCGAGGTTTCCAGGGCGATTATTTCTTAATCAGATGTATACTCCTAATAGGAATTTTTGTAATAGTACGAATTGTAAAACTCGCCCCACATTGAGGGCCGAGGGGTCAGGCGTTGTCCCGAAGCGGGACGGATTCGCGGAGATTGAGCGCGCTTAGCTCCGCCCTGAAGGAGGCTGCCGGATCCATGCGCGGCCTGAACCGGTAGCCGTAGGTGTCTTGGTAGCCGAGGGGTGGCATCAGGATGACGCCGGTCTCTGAAACCGGCCGCTCTCCTGGACTGGGACCATGCTCCACCACCAAGCCTTCGCCCAAGTCGTAGCGCGAGCGACAAACACCGTGCCCTCCGCCTTTGGGGGCTGCGGTGGTACGTTGGTTCTGTGATAAGCGGCCCATCAACTCGCTCCTACGACAGCCCGGGGATCTGGTGAAGGAATCAAGCTGCGGGCAGTCCGGGCCCTGGCGGCGATCTCCCCCATGTTCATGGGAACCACGCCGTACCGGTCCCGCAAGGTGATATGGAACCGGAGGAGCTCCTCCAGGTTCGCCAGATTCTCCTTGAGATGAGTGCCGAAGTTATGGGGGTGCCACCAGAGGTGGAAGCACTCACCAGCCTTGGCTGACGCCTCCATGGCGCGCTTGATCCGCCGCAGACGCAACCCATCCATGGACTCCAGGTAGGGGTTGATCGGCCGCAGAAACCGGCTGGAGGGGCAGTTGATCAGCCTCCCCTCTTCATGCGGGGTGAATCCATTGGAGCCGGAAAGGTTCAGGTAGTGGTCTAACAGGCGGGTCGTCCGCAGGGTCGAAGAATGAGATTCGTTGGCGCCCCCGCGGTACATCCAGGCCCTTTCGTTGCCGCGGAAGCAGGTGAATCCGGCATCGGCGCAGATGGACAGGTACTCGTGGTTGTACTGGTTCCGGGGGAACACGAAGCTGACCGGGCGCTCCCCCAACCGTTGGATGGCGGCGATGGAGGCCTCCAGATCGGCCCGGAACTGGGCCTCGGTCTGGCCTCTCTCCAGGCAGTAGAAATGGGAGAAAGTGTGGCTCCCGAGCTCCATGCCGTCGCAGTCGAGGATCTGGCGGACCATGGACAGCCCGAAGTGGTAGGGGTCGGAGCGCTCGTCTTCTCCGACCTCATCCAGGGCCAGGTAGGGATTCAACACCTCGCAGTCGTAGGTGGGTCGCAGGTCAGGCAAGTATTTGAGGAGTTCCTCGCGGCGGTCGAAGAGTGTCATGCCCACCGCTGCCCAGGTGGCCTTGATGCCGTATCGCCTGAACAAGCCGAGCATGGCAGGAATGGCTTCGCGCTCCCCCAGGATGTGGTCGCCATAAGTTTGGATGGTTTGCTTGTCGCGCATGCCCCAGAGCAGCTCAAAGTCCAGGGAAATGACGAAGGCGGGCGCCTGCTTCGGCAGGAGCTTCCGGGCCGTTGCGGAGGTCTGCCGGACCAGGTCCTCCCACCGCTCGGTTATGCGCTCCTGGTCGTAGCGGGTGGCCATGTGCTCTCGGCCGATCGCGCCCATCTCGTCACGCGCGGGGGCATCCAGGGCCATCGCGGCCAGCATCTGGTCTGCAAGGGCAGCGGGATCACGCGGCGGAACGATCCATCCCGAGCGACCAGGGACGACCAGCTCTCTGACCCCCCCGACATCTGTCGCCACCACGGGAAGGCCTGATGCCAGTGCCTCCATTACGGCGTTGGGAAGGCCTTCCCAGGCCGAAGAGAGCACGAAAGCATCCGCTCCCTTCATGAGCCGCGCCACGTCGGTGCGCTTCCCAAGGAAGCGCACCACCTGTCCCACCCCGCGCGCGTACGCATCCGCCCTGAGGGTGTCGATCTGCTCGCCTCCTCCTGCGATGATCAAGCGGAACCGGGGGTCGGCCGCCGCACATCGCGCCGCCGCCTCGAGCATGGTGGGGTAGTCCTTCGCCGGGTTGAGGGTGCCGACCGCGAGCCACAGGAAAGCTTCTGGGGCGATTCCGAGGTTGGCCCTTACTTCTTCTCGGGGAACAGGCGAAGGGTAATCCGAGGTGAACATGCCATTCGGGATCACGAGCGTCTTTCTCGGCGTGAGGATTTTCCGCGAGACCATGTAATTGATTCCGGCCTGGGAGTTGGAAACGGTCAGATCGATCAGCGGTTCGGTGATCCGGTAGACCTTTTCACGCAGCGGGGTCTTGGCGAAGGCGGTCCGAAGGGAGCCGATGATGACCGGGACGCCCGCCATTCGGCCGCACACTCGGCCGATGACGTCGGAATGGTAGCTGAAGCAGATCAGCGTGGAAGGCTTCCAGGCGCGCAGGTGCCGGATGAGCCGTAGCGTGAGGCGTAGCGGGACCATGGGGTGGTCCTTCGGCATGCGGTGGGGCTCACACGACAGATGGGGGATGCCATCGGCCTGGAGTTCCTCGTCGAAATCACTGCCGGGAAAAAGGGAGAGGATGCCCACCTTCCAGCCCCTTCGGTGCAGGGATATGCAGATCCGGACCAGTTGAGTCTCGGCCCCCCCACGGCCCAATTGATCAGTGAGAAACACGATGTCGTACATTCAGGCACCGGCGGGAAAAGGGCGGGTCGATGGGGCGCGACGCAAGGACGCCAGCGCGGCTTCCGTTCTGCGGACGAGAGTCTCAGTGCTGAATTCCGAGCACATCCGAGACCGCTGGGCCAGGCCCTTCTCGGTGCGGGACGCCGCGGGCTCTCCCAGGAGGCGGGAGATGGCCGCTGCCAGGGCCTCATCATCGCGAGGGTCCACGACGGCCTCAGGGTCGTCCACGAGCCGCTCGGAATCCCCGGCCCGGGTCGAGACACAGGGGATGCCGCAAGCCATGGCCTCCCCCAGGACATTGGGGAAGCCTTCGTCGGTCGAGGACAGGGCGAGTACAGTCAGGGCGTTATAGACGGCGGGCATCTCTGTGCATGCACCAGGCCACAGGACGCTGTCGCGGAGACCGAGGGACTCCGCCTGTCGCTTCAGGGACTCCGAATAGCCCGTCGGCCCGCTGCCCACGCAGACGAAGCGGGTTCCAGGCCAATCACGGGCAATCCGTGCAGCCGCGCGCAGGAAGGTGGGGTGGTCCTTCACCGGTTCCAGACGGCCCACGATGCCGATGAGCGGCGCCTCCGCCGGCACGTTCCAGGCCCGGCGCTGCTCCAGGCCCTGGGCCAAAGCCGGCGCGAACCTGGTGACATCGAAGCCGTTGGGGATGACCAGCATCCGGGGCGCCTGCATGCCCATGGATTGATGACTGGCCCGCCCTGCCTCGGAGTTGAAGATGATCAGATCCGTGAACCGGGACAGGCGCGCGGAGATTCTCAGCAGCCACCGGGAGCGGCCATCCAACAGTGAATGGTCACTGCTCGTGCGGCGGATGCCCCAGACCACCGGGATGCCGATGAGACGCCCAAGGAGCAGGGCCGGCAGGTTCGCATCCATGTACCCATGGAGAACGTCCGGCTGGATCCGCCGCAGCAGGGTCAGTAGGCGAGGAAGCGCAATCAGGTACCCCCCACTGCCCCTCCGCTTGTGGAGGCAATGCCACGTGCTGTCCGGGATCCTCTCCGTCTCGCCCCACAGGTGGTTCTCGCCGTGCGCCTCGGGACCATAGAACACCACGACGTGGACCTCGAAGAGGTCCTTGTTCATCCCCCGCACCAACTCGCAAAGCTGCCGCTCGGCCCCATGGGCGATCAGGGAAGGAATGAGGAACACGACGCGGGTCCGGATCACGACGCCCACCTCGTCCGTTGCCTCCGGGTCATGGTCAGGATCTTCCGGGAGAGGCCCACCATCCGGTCCAGCGGGGAGAGGCGTCGGCCGCCGAGAGCCCTCGCCTCGCTGAGGGAGATCATTCTCGGCCCCAGCTGCTCCAGACTCTTCCGGAAGTGGGCCATGGCCCCCCCAGAGAGAAGACCGAGGTGGTAGCAGAAGGTCCACACCCCCCAAGGCATGGGCCGCATGATCGCGTACTGCTGGGGAATCCACACGGTCCCCCGGTCGTCCTGATAGGGCCGGAAGGCCATGCCATCGCTGATGGTCCGGATCCCAAGTTCCCTCAACGCGGCCACGGTGACCAGATCAAAGGAATGGGATGGTGCGATCCAAACGTCCGGCCGGACCCCTTCGCGGGCGAAGATCTCCAGTCCGAGTTTCAGCTTGCGCAGCTGTTCCTCGTAGGGCAGGCCGGCGAATTCGCTTTTCGACGGGAAGCCCAGGATGCCAGGCTCCGAATTCACGCGGAGGTGCTGGTACCCGTGGAGTCCGATGGCCCATCCCCGCGCCTGCCAGCCCCGCACCCGATCCCAGAAGTCGGATGCCGGCGGGTCGACCATCAGCTTCGGATCCTGGTTATCGGGAACCACCGCGAGGATCGGCTTCACACCCTGGGCGACCAGGATCTCCTCGACGGCGTTCCAGGTCGACCAATCCATGGTTGGGCAGATGTCGTCGAAGCGGAGCAGGTAGCGTGGGCCGCCGGAGAGGGCGTTCCTCGAGGCTGCTCTGGCGGGCTGGACGGGAAGGGGGTCTCTCGAGAGGAGGTCAAGAAGGGCCTTTTCGGTTTCTCGAGCCAGAGCCTGGTCGCTGAACCGCGTCGAGATCGGGGCTCGCCAGGCTGCCCGGCGGGCTGAGTGGGATTCCCGTGCCTCCGGGGGGATATCCAAGACAGCCGGGGCCAGGACCTTCCGATGCAAAGGCCCCCGGCCGGGATCCGGACTGAACAGGGAGATGCCGTGGCTGTTCGGGATGATCTGCATGCGCCGGGCGTGCATGCCCATGGCTCGGTGGTTCCGGAAGCCCGCTTGGGAGTTGAAGATGATGAGATCGGCGAAGCGGGAGAGCCGCACCTCGATCCTGAGGAGAATCCGGGACTTGAGATCCATCTTGGAGATGTCGATGCTCGTGCGGCGGATACCCCACGCGACCGGCTTGTGGAGCAGGCCACCCACCACGAGGGCCGTCAGGTTGCCCTGCAGGTAGCCATGCAAGATGTCGGGTTCGATCCGCGAGACCAGGTTGATGAGGCGGGGAAGCGCGATCAGGTAGCCCAGGAGGCCCTGCCGCTTGTGGAGGCTGTGAAGGGTCACACCCGGGGTCGAGGCCACCTCTGCCCAAAACTCGCCTCGGTTGCTGTATCCGGAGTCGTGGAGGACGGCGACGTGGAGGTCGAACCGATCCTGGTCCATCCCCCGCACCAATTGCGTCAGCTGCCGTTCGGCGCCGCCGGCCGCCAGGGAATTGATGAGGAACAGCACGCGGGGTTTCCGGGTCATGGAGTCATCACCCTTCGTTCGCGCAGGCGCCGCCGGGCGGCCCAGAGGGGCCCCATGATGCGGTGGGTCCAGACGTATTCTGAAAACCCTTGCCAACGGTCGGAAAGAGAGAGCCTCCGCCCTGCGTAGTCCTGGAGCACGGAGGGAACATCCGTCAGACGGGACGCAAAGGTGCGAAGGGATTCGGCAAACAGCTCCAGCCGCTGCGGGGTCCAGTGGTTGTGGTGATTGCACACGGTCCAGACGCCCGCGGGCCTGGGTTGGAAATCCCAGAGCTGCTGGGGTATCCATGTGATGCCATTGGCCTCGGTGAAAGGCCGAGGCCAGAGGCCGTCACTGATGCGGGTCAAGCCGAGGTCTGCGAGGATCTCCACGGTGGTGCGGTCGAAGGAGTGGGAAGGCGCCACCCAGGCCTCGGCCCGGACGCCCTGCTGATCGAAGATCGCGAGCCCCGCTCTCAGCTTGGCCTCCTGTTCCGCTCGCGGAAGACCGGCGAACTCGCTCTGAGGGGTCAGCTTCAACATCCCAGGGTCCTTGTTCACGTAGACGTGCTGGTACCCGTGGAGGGCGATGGTGTACCCCATGGCCTGCCAACGACGGACACGAGTCCAGAATTCAGCTTGGGGAGCGCCGACCATCAATTTGCGGTCACGGTTGTCGGGCACCACTGCCAGGATGGGCTTCACTCCGAACTGGACCAGGCGGGCCTCGATAGCCTCCCACACTGGCCAATTCATGGTCGGACAGATGTCGTCGAAACGGACCAGGTATCGGCTGTCGGTCATGTGGATCGTCTCCTTCACCACGGATTCGATGGCCAAGAGGGGAGCGGCAATCGGTTGGGAAGGTTTCCGATTTCCATAGAGCCAAGGTTCTCCAACAAGACTTCATCTACAATACCTTCGGATGGCAAAAATCGATAGAATGACGTTTCATGATCGTGTCTATCCCTGATTTCGGCCAGCCTCCCACCCCTGCCTGAGGAAGGAACGCGTGAAGATCTGCTTTTTCGTTTGGGGCCTTCGAGCCGCTGGTGCGGAGCGGGTGCTCTCCTTTCTCGCGAATGATTGGGCGGCGAGGGGGAGACGGGTCGTGGTCCTGACCATGGAGGATGAGGGGAAGACACCTTTCTACCCCCTGGGCCGTGCCATCGAGGTGCGACCCCTGGATCTGTTGGGAGAAAGTCATTCCCTGCTATCTGGGCTCTTCAACAACCTCCGCCGCCTCCGCAGCATTCGCAGGGCGATCCGCGAGGCTCAGCCCGACGTGCTGATCGCTTTCATCGACAAGGCCAATATCCTGGCGGTCCTGGCATCGCGAGGGCTCGGCATCCCCGTCATCATCTCGGAGCGCACGGATCCCTCCAGGAGATCTCTCGGATGGCGTTGGGGCCTCCTGCGCAATCTAGCCTACCCCCAAGCCGATACCGTCGTCTTCCAGTCGCAGGCCGTGCTGGAGTGGTTTCCCGCCGGGGTCCGCAGGAAGGGACTGGTCATTCCCAACCCGGTACCTCCGCCACCGCCGGTCCAGGGGGGAGATCCCGGGAAAGCTTCCTCCCACCGGCTCGTCGCGATCGGAAGACTGTTTCCTGTCAAAGGGTTCGATCTCCTGCTGCAGGCTTTTGCAACCGCCAGGCGGCAGGCGCCAGGGTGGACTCTGGAGATCTGGGGCGAGGGGCCTGAGCGAAAAGCGCTGGAGGCCCAGGCCCTGAGCCTGGGGCTGTCCGGGTGCACCCGACTCCCGGGCCTGACCGAGCATCCCTACGCGGTCCTGCGCAGCGCGGACCTGTTTGTCATGTCGTCCCGGGCCGAAGGATTCCCGAATGCCCTGGTGGAGGCGATGGCCTGCGGGCTTCCCGTGGTGTGCACAGATTTTGGGGGCGCGGCAAGAGAGATCATTCTGGACGGTGTGAATGGGCGCCTGGTGCCCCCGGAGGATCCCTCGGCCCTGGCCGAGGCCCTGGTCACCCTGATGTCGGACCCCGCAGGCCGTGCACGCCTCTCCGCACGGGCTGGTGAGGTGGTTCAGCGGTTTTCGGGCGACCGGGTCCTGGCCCTGTGGGAGGGGGCCATCCAGCAGGCCAGGGGCCGGAAGCCTTCCGCGGGAGGTACTGCATGTCCAATTTGATCTTTGCCTGCTGGCGTGGGCCCCAGGGTGCGTTCAGCGAGGGCGATCTGAGGCGTGTGGCGGACCAGATCACGCCCTCCAACGTGACCGGCCACCCCCATCGGATCGGGATGGGGACACAGGAGGGCCTGTGCCTCACGGGGCCCGTGGGGGCGGCCACGGCGAGGGAAACCTCGGCTCATTTGGGCGCTTTCGCGGGTTCGTGGCCGGCCTGGTACGAGCCTGGGTCCCCCGTGCCAGATGGATCCTTCGCCCTGGTCCGATCCGATGGCGGGCGCGTGGAGCTGTGCAGCGATTTCGCAGGATCCAGGACGCTCTGGTACGTCCTCACGGAGACCCGCTTTCTCGCCTCGACGTCCCAGCGGGCGCTGGTCGCGCTTCTGGAGGGCCTGGATTTCAACCGGGCGGCCTTTGCGTGGTTCCTGTCCTCGAGCACGCTCGGCCCCTCCGACGGCTGGGACCGGCGCCTTCACCGCCTGCCCCAGAACGCCCGTCTGGTACTGGACCGCCAGCGGTGGACCCTGGACCTGCGCACCATCCCGATTGAGTTCAGCCCCAGGCCGATGGAAGCCGCGGCCTGCCGAGAGCAACTGCTGGGGATCATGCGGGCCGCCATCCAGCGGTTCGATTTCAGCTCCGCCCGCTGGGCCCTGCCCCTGTCGGGAGGCTATGACAGCCGGTTCATCCTCGGCGTCCTGGTGGAAGCCGGGATGCGGCCCCCCACCATGACCTGGGGACTCGCGTCCTCCCTCGACCAGCCCGGCAACGATGCGTTCATCGCCCGGAAGCTCGCCGCGCACTATGGCCTCCCTCATGACTACCTGCTTTCGGAGCGGTCGGAGGATTCGCCCACGGCGGTCGTGGATCGGTTCCTGGCCGCCAGTGGGGGCGGCACGGATCAGCTCTTTCCCTACCTGGATGGCCTGTGCATGTGGGCTTCCTTCGCGACGAGTGGAATCTCGGGGGTGATCCGGGGTGATGAGGGCTTCGGCTGGATCCCCGTGCGGACCGTGCAGCACGCGAGGACCTCCGTGGGCCTGACCATGCTGAGGGATTTCCTGGCGGAGGATGTGGCCGAGGAACTTGCAGATGGCGCGCAGCGGCTCCCGGAAACGCTGGAACACCGAGCCGGCGAATCCATCCCCGCCTATCGGGACCGCCTGTATCATGGCCACCGGATCCCCATCGGCCTCGCCGCCTTGAACGATGTGAAGGCTCCCTACGTCGAGATCTCGAGCCCCCTGCTTGCGCGTGAAGTGCTGACCTTCGTCCGCGAGATGCCAGACGAACTGCGCACCGACAAGCTGGCGTTCCGCCAGATTGCGAAGGCTGTGGGCCCACCGCTGCCCTATGCGACGATGGGTGCCGACGACGACCGAAACGACTACCTGCGCTCGGAGGCCTACAGGTGCTGGTTCCGCGAGGAACTGGGGACGGGAACTGTGGAGACCCTGCTGCCGGCTTCGTTGCGGGCCCGCCTCCTGGGCCACCTTTCGGAGACCTCCTTTACACCGGCCTCCACTCGAACGGTGAGAGCCGCCCTCAAGCGGGTCATCCCTACTCCTTGGATCCGGGCTGTCAAAGCCCGGATGGGGCCTGAACTTCCGTCGTGGAGGTTCCTCGCGCTTCGCACGGCGCTCACCAGCCGCCTGGTGCGCCTGCTCGAATCGGATGCCAAGGCGATGAGGGACAATCCTCGATGAACCCTCGGATCATGTTGCAAAGGTCATTGGATAAAAACACGCAAGTCATAAAATAATAAATGTTATTAACATATTGGCACCTTGACAGGAAACGAGAACATGGAACCATGACGAAAACCAGTGAACCTGGTCGACTGGCTGAGCATTCGGCGGAGTTCGTCACCCTGTCGAATCAGAACCTAAGATCCCTGAGACGCCCAAGCTAGAGGTGGATGCCTACATGGTGGTGGTCGCGCTGCGACGAGTCTGGGCCCGGCTCCCCCTGGCTGCGGCCAACCGGGGCGTGCTGCGGGCCGTGCTTACCGTCGGGTTCTTCGCGGTGGGCGTCAAGGTGGTGTCCGTCGTGAAGGAATCGGTGGTCGCGGCCGCCTTCGGGACTTCCAACGCCTTCGACGCCTTCGTGATCGCCACCCTGGCTCCTTCAGTGGCTGTCGGCCTTATTTCCAATTCCCTGAATGCAGCCCTGATCCCCACCTACATCGATGTTCGCACCAAGGAGGGGCAGGCCTCCGCTGGGCGACTCTATGCGACTGTGCTCCTACTCAATCTCGCCCTACTGACAGCCCTCTCCCTGGTGGTGGCCCTGACCTCGCCTCGGTGGCTGCCTATCATCGCCTCGGGGTACTCGCCCGAGAAGCTGGCCTTGGCTCAGCGACTGGTCTACTGGTCCATGCCCATGGTGGTGGCGACAGGGTTGTCCACGACCTGGGGAGCGATCCTCAACGCGCACGAGAAGTTCGGCGTCGTGGCCATGGCCCCGGCACTGAATCCCCTCGCGATCCTGGTCGCCTTGGCGGTGGCTTACAAGGTCTGGGGCATTGGCGCTCTGTTGGCCGGAACCCTCCTTGGAGCTGCCCTGGAAGCAGTGGTGATCGGCGTCAGCCTGTTTCGAAGAGGGAATTCCCTCCTGCCCCACTGGCACGGGATGACCGTGCATGTCCGGGCTGTCCTCGCGCAGTATGGGGCCACCATCAGCGGCGCCTTCCTGATCACCTCCATGTCGTTGGTGGACCAGGGCATGGCCTCCATGCTTGGCCCCGGGAGCAACAGCGCACTGAGCTACGGAATGAAGATCCCCACGGCCTTCGCCGGCTTGGGCATGGCGGCCCTGGGCACCGCCGTTCTGCCGCGGTTCTCGCAGTTCGCAAGCGAGGAAAACTGGCTGGAATTCCGCCGGACCCTTTGGAAGTACCTTCTCATCGTAGGGGCCCTGAGCATCCTCATGGCCTGTCTGCTTGCGGCAGGGTCCACGTTGATCACGACCATCCTCTACGAACGAGGTCGGTTCTCGGCCCAGGACACCGGGCTCGTGTCCCGAATCCAGATGTTCTATCTCCTGCGCCTGCCGATCCCGATCACCGCAACCTTGCTGGTGCGGGCCCTCAATGCCATGCGCGCCAACCAAATCCTGGCTGCGATCGCGGTCCTGCAGGCGATCCTGAACGCGGTCCTCGACTGGGTCTTCATGCAACGGATGGGTGCCCCGGGAATCGCGGCCTCGTCCCTGGGGGTCTCCATGGTGGCCTTCACCTGCGTCTCGGTGTCCGTCTGGTGGCTGCTGGACAAGCGGTGCAGAGGAGTTGTGAGCCATGGCTGAAGGGGGCGTACGGGTCTTCGTCGGTGGGGACATCTGCCCGGTCGGTCGCATGTCCGGCCCCTTTGGCAGGGGCGAATCCGACCTCATCTTCGGTGATGTGCTCGACCTCATCCGAGGGTGCGACTTCGCCGTGGCGAACCTGGAGTGCCCGCTCGCCGAGGGGAGCCGTCGGCCGATCCCGAAATCCGGCCCCAACCTCCGCGCCCTCCCCAGGTCGGCGGCGACCCTGCATCGGAGTGGGTTCGGCGCCGTGGGTCTCGCCAACAATCACATCATGGATTTCGGGGCGGCCGGCCTGAAGGACACCCTGACCACCTGTGCCTCTGCGGAGCTCGCGACCTTCGGGGCCGGCGCGTCTTTGTCGGAAGCCCGCAAGCCCCTCATCGTCGTGCGGAACGGCGTGCGCATCGCCTTCCTGGCCGTCGCCGAAGATGAGCGTTGCCTGGCGACCGTCTCGCGTCCGGGGGCGAACCCCGTCGACCCGATCTGGGTCGTCCGCACCTTGGCCGAGCATCGGGGTCAGTTCGATCGGTTGGTGGTCCTCCTGCACGGAGGAACTGAAGGCTTCCCGTATCCGGCGCCCTGGCTGAGGGAGACCTCCCGGTTCCTGGTGGAGCAGGGGGCCGATGTGGTGGTCTGCCAGCACTCCCACTGCGTCGGCTCCATGGAGGTCTATCAGGGTGGAACGATCCTCTATGGCCAAGGAAACTTCATTTTCGATTACGCCGATCATGGACCGCTGGGCGGCCAGGGCCTGGGGTTGGTCCTCACCTTCCAAAATGGGCAACCGGCGGAAGTGGCTCTGCATCCGATTGAGCAGGTTGCTGGTGGGGGGGGCATCCGGCGATCCTCCGAACGGGAGGCTCAGGCCCTCCTGGAGACCTTGCGGGTTCAGTCTGAGGTGCTGGGGGACCCGGAACGGTACCTCCAGGTGTGGAGCGCCTTCTGTGATCAGCACCGCGCTGGATTCCTGACGCGGTTGTTCGGGTTCGGAAGGTGGCTCCAGCGATTGAACCGTCGTGAATGGCTGTTCCGCCACTTGACCCCGCCCGACTTGCTCAGGATCTACAACTTGGTCAGTTGCGAAAGCCATCGGAGCGCCCTTCGGACCTCCCTCGATAACCTGATAGATCGGACGATTCCGCCGGAGGAGGGTCGAGGATGACGGAACACCGAACGACCGACCTTCCAGAGCCAGGCTCAGCCCGATCTTGGGTCGCGGATTTATTCAAGGATGGAGAGGGACAGAACTATGAATTGCGTGGGACCTGGGCCTTTGTGACCTGGGGGGCAATGATCACCATCGCCCTCGTTCCCTTCACGAATGTCTTCGTTCCGATGACGAACCGTCAGTATTCGCTGATGAGCGTGACGCAGCTGTTCTTCTGGGCTTGTCTCCTGCTCTCCCCGCGGGTCCTCAAACGGGGCTTTTCACCCATCCTCATCTGGATGGCGGTCCTGTTCGGCACGCGGTACGTCTACGGTTCGCTGCTGTCGACCCTGCCGAACCAGATGGCTGATTCAACCCGCAACATGATCCGGCCCCTGCTCTGGGCCTGGATTCTGGCGGCCGTCATGAGGGAGGACCGGCTGAGGAAGCGGGCCTGCGACTTCTTCGTTCTGGGTTGTGCCCTGGCAGGAATCCTCCATCTGATGGGCATCGGGGCCGCTGCCCCGATCGTCGAAGCGCTCGGGGAGCAGCGCATTTCCGCATTCGAGCAGAACGCGAATGTGCTTGGCGTCATCTACGCAACCGCCTTTGTCATTGCCATCGCCAGGGTGATCCAGCCCCGCACGGGCTATGGGTGGGCGACGCGGCTGTTGTTCGCCGGTGGGGGGATCATCGTGATCTTGGGCCTTCTGTTGACGGGCTCACGCACGGCGGCCCTCCTCGCCGTCATCGGAGTGGTGACGTTGGTGGCCATCGAAACGCGGCGTGCGCGGTGGTCCCCACCCGCTGTTCTGGCCTCAGTGATCGTCATGGCCGCGGTCGTGGGTGGAAGCCTGGCCAAGTCGATCATCGAGAAGCGATCCGAACGCGTGGTGAGCGCCGACATCAGCAGCGAGGACCGCGCCCGGATGGCGCCGGTGCTCATCGAGCAGTTCTTCCGTTCCCCGCTGTATGGTTTGGGCCCCGAGAATTACCGCGTGGAACTCGGCCACCGGTCCAAGACTGGGGATTCCGACGTTGGCATCGTGGCGCATAACCAGATGGCCATGTTTGCCGTGGAAATGGGACTCTTCGGCCTCATTCCCTTCCTGATCATGTGCGGCCTGCTGCTCAGCCAAGCCTGGCGCGTCCGTGCGCTTGAGGGTGGCCTGCCTTTCGCCCTGGCCCTTCCGTGCGTCCTCACGGCCTGCACCACTGCGAACATCGCCTTCCATTGGCATTTCTACTTCATCGTGGGGCTGGTGGCGGGCGCCTATGGCGCTCACCGGATGCGCCAGACCTCATTCCAGGAATCCACTGCCTTGAAGGGCGAGCCATGATCGTTGGATTGAGTGATCGGATGTGCCAGGCCCCCGCGAACTGGCGGGGAGAGTTCGAAAAGGCCTGTGCCACGCTTGGCCTGGAAGTGCGCAGTGTGCCGGTGGATGACAATGCCTGGATGGAGGCGGTCAGAGGCGTCGATCTCTTCGTGTGGCGCCCGACGATGGGCGACCCGAGCGAAATGGCGGAGATCCGGACCAAGATTCCGCTCGTCGAGGCGATGGGAGTCCCCTGTTTCCCCAATTCCCTCATGCTCTGGCTCTACGACGACAAGATCCGGGAGACGTTGTTCCTGAAGGCCCACGGCCATCCGGTGCCAGAGACCTTCATCAGTTACAGCGAAATGGAGGCGCGGGCGTACTTGGACAAGGCGATCTACCCCCTGATCGCCAAGACGCACATGGGCGCCTCGGCGAGCGGGGTGGTCCGCGTGCGGGATCGTGCCGCGGCCGAGGAGCTGCTGAAGGGCATCTTCCGGCCGCAGAGCCTCTTGGAAAAGGTGGTGATGAAATTCCACTACCTGCCGCGCCTGGAGAAAGGGGATCTCCTGCTGGCGAGGAAACTCCGGTACCTGAACGCCTGCCCCAGGTACATCTATGCCCAGGAATTCATCGAGGCCGATTCGGACTGGCGCATCACGACCCTGGGCACCGACCTCCTGTCGGTCTTCGTCCGAAGGAACCGGCCTGATGATTTCCGGGCCAGTGGAAGCGGTTTGTGGGAGATGGTGGAGCCTGCGGATCTGCCGACAGAGGCGTGCGACCTGGCCCTGGAAATCAGCAACCGGCATGGTTTCACCTCCATGGCCTACGATTTCATGCAGGGGCCGAAGGGCTGGGTCATCGGAGAGATCTCGATGACCTTCGTGCTGAACGACGTCTACACCACCACCCTCTTCCGCCGGACCCCGGCGGGGTATGCCAAGCAGACGCCGATCCCCATCGGGGTCATGCACCTGTCCGCCCTGATGGAAGCCCGGGAGAGGGGGACGGCGATCCCGCATTGGCCCATGACCTGAGGGCTGTACCGCGACGCGTCCTTCACGGTGGAACGCGGCCCGGGATCAGACCCGCTCCGGGGCGAGGAGGCCTAGGGTGGCCAGGATCACCTTGAAGTTGCGCCAGACACCCGCCTTCGCGGCGTAGTCGAGGTTGATGCGGATCTTGTCCGGGAGGATTGTCCTGATGTAGTGGGCCTCCGGATCCTCGTGGCCGTCCAGCAGATCGCTTTCGTTCCGGTAGGCGATCGAAGCCAGGTCCGTGATGCCCGGTCGGAGGTCCAGCACCCGCCGCTGGGTTTCGGTGTAGAGCGCGACGTAACGTGGAACTTCGGGCCGGGGCCCCACGAACCCCATCTCGCCCGTGACCACGTTGAGCAGTTGCGGGAGTTCATCGAGTTTCCAGCGCCGCAGGTAGGCTCCCACCCGCGTCACCCGGGGATCCCCGCCCACGGTGAGGGAGCGACCGATCCGGTCGGCACCCACGACCATCGTCCGGAATTTCCAGATCCGGAACAGACGCCCCTCCCGGCCGACCCTCACCTGCCGGTAGAAGACCGGGCCGCGGTCTGCGAGCTTGATGATGGCCGCGATGAGGAGCAGCCCCGGAGACAACAGGACGAGCCCGAGGAGCGCGCCCAGGAAGTCGAAGAGCCGCGTCATGGCTAGGCCTGGTTCGAACCGAGGAGGTCTTCCAGGGCCTCGCAGACGTCTGAGACATCCCGATCAGTCATCCCCGGATGCAGTGGGAGGCTCAGCATCCGGCTGAAGGCGTCCGCGGCCACGGGGCAATCTTCGGTCCGATAGCCGTACTTCTCCCGGTAATAGGGGTGCATGTGCACCGGGAGATAGTGCACCGAGGTCCCGATGTTGCGCGCCTTGAGCCCCTCGATGAGGGCGTTTCGATCGATCCTGAGCTGGTCTGGCCGCAGGCGGAGCACATACAGATGCCAGCTCGACTCCACCTCCGGGCGTTCGACGGGGAGCTCCAGGCAGGGGAGCTTCCCTAGCCGATCCCTGTACGCGGTCACCACTTCCCGCCGCCGCCGCTGGAACCCTTGCAGTCGATCCAGCTGGTGGAGGCCAAGGGCCGCCTGGATGTCCGTCATGTTGTACTTGAACCCTGGCAGGACGACTTCGTAGTACCAGGAGCCGCTCCGGTCGAAACGTTTCCAGGCGTCGCGGTTCATCCCGTGATGGCCGTAGATGTGCGCCTTCTCGACCAGCGCCTCGTCCCCGGTCAGGCAGCCGCCCTCCGAGGTGGTGATGTTCTTGGTGGCGTAGAAACTGAACGCCGCGAGGTTGGACCTGGAGCCCACCAGGCGACCCCGGTAGCGGGCGGAAATGGCGTGCGCGGCGTCCTCCAGGACCTGGAGGCCGTGGCGGTCGGCCAGGGCGAAGATGGCGTCCAGATCCACTGGGTGCCCCGCGTAATGGACTGGGAGGATGGCCTTCGTCCTGGACGTGATGGCCCGGGCGGCGGCTTCGGGGTCCATGTTGAGGGTGTCCGGGGAGACATCCACGAGGATCGGCTTCGCCCCGACGTGTTCGACAACATTCGCTGTGGCGCAGAAGGTCATGGAGGGGACGAGCACTTCGTCACCGGGTCCGGCACCCAGGGCCAACAGGCCCACATGGAGGCCCGCCGTACAGGAGTTGAAGCCCACCACAGCGGGCGCGCCGAAGTAGTCCTTCAGCTTGGTCTCGAACGCCTTGGTTTTCGGACCCGTGGTGATCCAGTCGGATCTCAGGGTGTCCATCACCTCGTCGCGCTCCTCGTTGCCGATGGAAGGCGGGCTGAAGGGCAGGAAGGCTTCCCTCATAAAATCCCCATAGAGTGAACATTCAACATCGAAATATTCTAGCATCATGCTCGGAGTTATAAGGCAATCATGAGGCATGGCATGTCTTGATGGGTTCTCGGGATGGGACTATCATCCCCACAGACACCCAACAGGTGGCCGCCATGCACGCGATGAACACTCCTTCTCCGTTGCTCCGAGTGCTTCTGGCGGGCCTTCTTGGCATCACCAGCAGCGCTTCAGCCGGGCCAGGTCGACAATCCACGGGCCTGCCCGGCCAAGGGTGTGTGCCCGTCCCTAGATCCACCTTGGTCATGAATGTCCGGAACAGCAGGATAGGAGCCCAGGGCGACGGGATCACCGACGATACCCAGGCCATCCAGCGGGCGGTGGACATGGTGGCCGGCACGGGGGGGACCGTGAGCATCCCGAAAGGGACCTACCTCGTCAACGCGCTCATATCGGTACGCCTGAGGAGCGACATGACGCTAGCCCTGGCTCCTGGCGCCGTCCTGAAGGCCATCCCGAACAATTCGGCGCATTCTGCCATCCTCCTGGTCGCCAAGGCGGAGCGCGTGACCATCACCGGCGGCACACTCCTGGGTGAGCGGGCGGGCCACACCGGCAAGGGAGGCGAGTGGGGCCACGGGCTCTCGCTCGCGCAGGCCCGGCAGGTAGTCGTGGCGGGGGTCACCGCCAGGGAGTGCTGGGGCGACGGTTTTTATGTGGCCTCCAGCCATGAGGTGACCTTCTGCGGGGTAGTCGCGGACCACAACCGGCGCCAAGGAATGTCCATCACCAGCGGGAAGGGCATCGTGGTTCGGGATTCCACCTTCAGGAATACCGCAGGAACCCTTCCTGAAGACGGCCTCGACATCGAGCCCAATGCCGGCGATACAGTGGACGACGTCCTCATCTCCGGATGCAAGTTCCTGGACAACGGCGGATACGGCCTCGAGATTGGCGTGCCGCAGGCCCACACGGGCCGGGCCTGGATCTCCCGCGTCGTGGTGAACGGCAACACCAGCACAGGCAATGGGGCGCACACGCTCAGCCCCTCACCGCGCGCCGGCATCGAGGTCTCCAATTGCGCGGGCGTGCAGATCACCAACAATCGGGTGGAGAGGAACGGCCTCGGCCTCCTCCTGCGGAACGGGGCAGATCACTGCACCGTGACGGGGAACTCCGTCACTGGCAATGCCGGAGATGGCATCCTCCAATACCTCTGCAAGGGGAACACCATCACCGGAAACACCGTGACGGGCAACCTGGGCCGCGGGATCAATTCCTCCGATTCGTCCGTGGAGGGCGTCTCCCGCAACACCTTGTCGGGGAACGGACTGCAGCGCTGACCGGATCCAGGGCAGGCCTGGGACGTACCGTTTCGTCCGGTGCGACAGGGGGAAGGCCGCCGCATCCGCGCTCGTCGCGATCCGCAACAATGGAACGTCCTTCCGCACGCAGCAACTCCTTGGTCATCTGGTGAAACTTCTACACCGCGATGACCAAGGAGGCTGGTTCTAGACTTGCCTAGAAACTCAAGTCGTTGATGAGGGCTTGATCATAAGCATCGAGTCCACCCACGCGGCATCCGGCGTTGGCCTTCACGTAGTTGGCGCCATCCAATGCGCTGGTCGCAGTGATCCGGGCCGCAGTAGGCACCGTGAATGGCGAAGACATGTTGTTACCGATGCTGGATCCATCCTTTGAGAAGTTTCCACTCGAATAGCACTGAGCCGGGGCGCCACTGCTCGTGTCAACGTGAACGGCGGCCGTATTGCCTGGATTGACCGCGTTATACATGTAGTTCCCAAGCACGTTGGCCTTCGCGCCCCAGTAGATTTCAATGCCGTAGTTGGATGAGTATTTCCATCCGACATTGTTGATGACTTCGGCGCAGATCCCAGGAGCGGCGGTTCCGTTGGCGTCATCCCAACCAATCGCTGGGATGCGGTAGTAACCGTTTGAGATGAGGTTGTGGTAGAAGGTGATGTTGTAATTACCACCACCGATCAAGCAAGGGTAGTTGGGGCTCCCCGCCATTCCTGCTCCGATGATGCAGTTCTGGATCGTGAAGTCATGGTTCCCGTGCCAGAGGTCGATCCCTTCATCCCCATAATTAGAGAAGGAGCAATGATCGATCACCACGTTGTAGTTATCAGGCTGGAACTGGATGCCCTCACCATTGCTTCCACTGACTCCACATCGGTTCCGTATTCCCCTTACGATAATATTATTGCAACTAGAGAATACCATTTGATAACCGGTAAAGGTGATGCCTGGAGAGGGTGCTGTGGTTCCGTCAATGGTGACGTTGGCGCAGGAACTGAAACCGATAGGACTCGACACTGGAAGTGTCCCCGCCACGTCAAACACGATGGTCCGGTTTGAACCTACCGCGGCGCGGAGGCTTCCAGCTCCCGAGTCGTTAAGGTTCGTGACGTGGACCACCTGCTGCCCAGCGCCTCCGGTGGTGGCATAGCCGAAACCGACAACTCCTGTTTGGACGCCGCTCACAGCGTTCACCGTGAGAGTCGCTGCGCTGGAGGTCACGCTGCCCGAGGCATTGGTCACCACCACCGTGAACCCAGCGCCGCTGTCCGCAGTGCTGGTGACTGGAGTGGTATAGCTGGCGGAGGTGGCGCCGCTGATCGCGGTCCCATTCTTGCTCCACTGATAGTTCAAGGTAGCGGTACCCGTGGCGACGACGGTGAAGGTGGCCGTTTGGCCCGCGTTCACGGCAATGCTTAGGGGCTGGGTCGTGATGGCGGGAGCCACGGAAGGGGCGAGGGTTCCCTGCACCGTGACGGTGGTGGACCCGCTTACGCTGGCGTTGACAGAATTGGTGGCCACGGCCTTGATCGTGTGTGTCCCGCCTGTTGCCGGGGCCGTATAGAGCATGTGGGCCCCGTCGCCGTTGGGGGTGAGGGCGCCGACCGTGGCATTGCCGTTGGAGACGTTATCCACGAACCAGGTGATCGTCTGGCTTTCGGTGCCGGACACCGCCGCGTAGTAGGCCTGGGTGGCACCGGTGCTGATGGTCGCGCCGGCAGGGCTCAACGTCACGGTAGCCGTGTTGGTGGCTTTGCGGACATGCACCTGAGTCTTGGCGGACTTGGTGGTGTCCATGACGCTGGTGGCAGCCAGTACATAGTTGCCTTCCGTCGTGGGGGCTGTGTAAGTGACGGCGTTTCCGTTGCCGGCGATCGTACCTACATCGCTGCTGCCGTTCGGGATGTTATCTACCGTCCAGGTCACAGCCATATTGGTGGCGCCCTGGACCTGGGCCGTGACGGGCACGGTGTCACTGACATTGATATCGGTTGGGACACCTACCAGGGCGACAGCCACGGTGGGCGCCGGGGCAGTCGTGCCTGCATTTCCCGAACTGTTGCCGCCACTTCCGGAGCATGCGCCGGTCAGAATCAGCATTCCAACCACGGCACTCCCCTGAAGCGCAGTGAATAATTTTCCGATCTGCATTAGTACCTCCACTGCTAACCAAAGGCAACGGAGGTGCCACAACAAATCAATCAGATCACAAAGGCTTAAGGTATCTGTTACCAGCACTAAGATTTTTTATATAGGGGCAGAACGATCCCTTGGCCAGGAGCAAGTCTGAGCTTTGGATCTGAATTCTAGAATTTGGACGGTTCAGGTCCGTAAGCCTTGAGTTTCTGGTAGAGGGTGCTTCGGGGGATATTGAGTCGCTTGGCAGCCCGATCCACATGGCCGTCCTCCTCAAGGAGGACTTGGGTGATGTAATGCTGCTCAAGTTCCTTCAGGGTCATGTTGGAGAGCCCCACAGACCCCTTACTGTCGGGACTGGAGGCGAAATCCAGGTCCTGCGCCTCGATGATGGGAGACTTGGCCCCCATCAGTGCCCTTTCCAGGACGTTGCGCAGTTCCCGGATGTTCCCAGGCCAGGAATGATGCTTGAGTTTCATCAGTGCGCCCTGGGAGAGACGCATCTGCTCCCGCCCGCAATCATTGGTCAGCCGGTTCAGGAGGATCTGGCCGAAGGTGGGGATATCCTCGGCACGCTCGCGCAGTGGGGGTACATAGATCTGAATGGCACTGATGCGGTAGAAGAGGTCCGGTCGGAAGAGTTGCTCCTGGACAAGCCGATCCAGCTGCTGGTGGGTGGCAGCGATCAAGCGGAAATCCACTTTCCGGTCCTGGAGCCCACCCAGTCGACGAAAGCGCTTTTCTTCCAGCGCCTTAAGGACTTTCGGCTGAATCTGTATATCCATGTCCCCGATTTCATCCAGGAAGACGGTCCCGCGATGGGCGGCTTCAAGCAGGCCAACCTTGACCCCGATCGCCCCCGTGAAAGCCCCCTTCTCGTGCCCAAACAGCTCTGATTCCAGGAAATCCTTGCTTAACCCCCCGCAATTGAGCTCAAGTATCGGCTCTGAGGCCCTCGAACTGTTTCGATGCAGCCACCGGGCCAGTTCGCTCTTCCCCGTACCCGTCTCGCCCTGGATGAGAATGGGGCTATCGGTCGCAGCCGCAAGGCGGGACTGCTCCTCCAGCTTATGGATGGCAAGACTCTCTCCAATGAAGGGATCTATCGCGCGCTGGGGTTGATCGGCCGAGTCACGAGCCAGTTGCTTCCTGCGGTTCTTCTGGTTTTCTAGCGCCCGCTCGATCACGAAAAGAAGGGCAGGAAGATCCAGAGGCTTCACCAGGAATTGCTCAGCACCAAGCTGGATGGCTCGAACGGCGAGTTCAATGCTTGCATAGCCGGTGAGAAGGATGATGGGGACTCCGGCATCGATGGCCTTGAGCTTCGGTAGCAGCTCGATGGCGTTCCCATCCGGCAGAGAGTAATCCAGCGTGACGGCATCATACACATCTGCGCGGTACCTGATCTCCGCTTCAGCGCAGGTTTCCGCCTCATCGACGGTGAAGCCGTGGAGCTCTAGGTAATCCCGAATCGCAAAGACAATGATTTCGTCATCGTCCACAACCAGAATCTTCGCCTTCGCCATGGAACCCTCAAGGTTGACTGGCTGCTCGCAAAGAATAGGACAATTCCGAGGGCAACATGAAACTGATCCGCATCCTTCCTTCGGCTCCAGGACCTGCGGTCAGGGTCCCTCCGTGGGACTCGAAAACCCGCCGGGCTCCTGGCAGTGTGAGCCGGCCCATTCCAGAAACGCGGAAGTAGAAAGGCTCGAACAGCCGGGCCGTATCGATGTTTTCCATCTTCGCACTGGAAAATTCCAGGTGCCCGGAGACCACGGTCCTGTTTCCCGGATGGCTGCTTGCGACATGGAGTACCACGTGCCCACCTGGTTCCTCATGCTGCAGAACAAGGTTGATCATGCGGGTGAAGGCCGACTGCAGCCCCTGCTTGTCAGCGTTGATCGCTGGCAAGGGCCCTTCGATGTGGAGTTGAAGATCAAGGCCGTTTTTCACCGCCAGGGGAAGGTTGTGCTCGATGGCTTCCTGCAGCAAGGGCTCGAGCGCGAGCACGGTCCAGGAGAGCCTCTGTGGGTACCCGTATTCTCTCAACTCCACAATGAAGGCGCTCATCCGGTCCAGGCTTCTTCGGATGTTGGCTCCGTACTTACTCATCCCTTCCACGTCTGCGAACCTTGCCTCAAAAGCATCTAGGCTCGCCGAGATTCCGAATATGAAGCTGCCGAGCTCATGGACGAGCCCGGGCACAAATGACGCAGCCGAAGGTGCGCGAGGGGTGGTGCGCGATTCGGATTTTTGATGATCCATGGCCACGATGATCTGGATATGTTCTGCCAGTAATCTCAGCCCTTCTCGCTGGACCTCGGAAAGAGCGAGCGGTTCCGGTGAAAGCGCGCACAGGGTGCCAATGACCAGGTGCCGATCATCAACCAGAGGCAGGGCTTCGACCACCAGAAGCCCGTATTTCTCCAGAAGGCGGACTTTCGATTCAGGGTTGAGTCCTTGGGAGTCGGCTGGCTCTAAACCCGCAAGCTGTTCGCTCGTGAGGCCACTGCCATCCCGGTACCAGGTGCCGATTTCGTCCTGCAGGACCAGAGCCACCTGCGCGCCCGTAAGTGCCGCCGCAATGAGCACCGAATCCCGCAGCATGTTCTCGGAAAGAGACTCAGTGAAACCATGCCGAGGCGGGATATTGGATCGGGATTGGATCGGAAATGGACCGTCGGAATTCACACGGGCTCCTTCCGGAATCACTTCAAGTGACAGATTGGCACCCCTCGATACCGTTTGGAATGGCCTGTTGATTAAAAAGGTGGATCCAAGGTCATAAGCCCGAGCTGTCGTGAGATCTTAAGAACCCCGACAAGGTATAAACGCGTATGGATCGAAGGTTTTTTTAAGAGAATTGCCGCCAGGCGATTGCGTACGCAATGGCTTCGTTGGTTTCGTGCAGATGGGCCTGCCTGAGGTCCGGAACCCCATGGGACGGGGGCAAACGGTCACGGGCTGCAACCGCACTCGCGAGGTCGTGCGAAATCTCTTGTCAACTCGGGGAGGGCCTTGAGGCCAACCCGCTTGCCGAAGCCGTGAAGGAGATTAAGGTGCGATCACCATGCTTTCGGGCGATGCCGCCGCGAACGAGGTGGTCCGGGGTCCATCGGATTCGCTTCCAAAGACACCCAGAAGGGTATGAACTGTTGCTGTTCTTGGTGCCTTGGTGTTTTGGTGTCCTTTTTTATCCGCTAAGGGCAACTCGGTTGGATGCGGCGTCAAGGTGCTGCCCGATCCGAGGGTGGCTGGGCCGTCGTGACAACGTCAAAGCTAACTACCTGCGATCGTAGCGCTCACCAAGGGCTCGCCCCACTCCTGGATCATCCTCAATGCGATCGTGGACCGGTTCGGGCTGGTCACTGCCCTCACTGAGGACAAGGGACCCCGGAGGGAGGCCATCCGGCGCCGCCTCAAGCGGCACGGGCCCGTGACCTTGGCTGGCCCGATCGGGTTCGTGCTCCTGCAGCGATTCATCGCGAACAGAAACCGGGCCCGCATGGCTGAGATCCTCCAAGAGCAAGGCCTCAACCCGGAGCCCAATCACCTTCAAGGCCGGGAAGCAGGACAAATTCTCCACTTATTTCTACCTGCAGGCGGCTGCCATCCGCCCTTTGGCCGTGAAGGCCATCGAGGAGGCCTTGCGGGGTGAGCTCAAGCCCTTCAAGCCGAGCCTTCCATCTGAGCAGTTCCATCACCCCACGCTCTGTGGCTACCTCTGGACGGGCCTGACGAAGGGCGTCTGGTAGGGAGCCCAGGGCTGAGCCGACGTTCCCCTGATTCTAGTTGAACAAGGGGACCTCCTCAGACATGGGCGGAGCGGTACCCGTCTCCGCCCCGGCGTACTTGCCCAGGCCGATGGGAGAGGGCTGATAGGAGGGCACGAGCCGCTTGAAGCAGCGGAGCATCTGTCGCTGGCGCTCCCCATCCGGCAGGTGGATGACCTCCCTGAGCTGGCGCAGGGAAAGGTCCAGGAGCATGGGGTCGTGGGGTGTCTGCACTGCCTCGAAGACCTTCGCATGCACATCGGCATTCCCTTGTTCGCCGTCCGTGAAGAGCTCTTCGAAGAGCTTCTCCCCGGGGCGCATGCCCGTGAACTGGATGTCGATGTCCACGCCCGGCGAGAGGCCGGAGAGGCGGGCCATGTCCATGGCCATGTCCACGATCCGCACCGGGTCGCCCATGTTGAGGACGAACGTCTTGCCCGTCTGCCCGAGCACGCCGGCCTGGAGCACCAGCTGGCTGGCTTCGGGGATCGTCATGAAATAGCGAGTCATGTCCGGGTGAGTGACCGTGAGGGGGCCCCCCGACTTGATTTGGTCGCGGAAGATCGGAATCACACTCCCCCGGCTCCCTAGCACATTTCCGAACCGGACACTCACGAATCGGCGGCCCGCCGGGGCCTCGTCCGCCGCCTGCAGCACCAGGGATTCCGCAATCCGCTTGGAAACACCCAGTACATTTGTGGGGTTTACGGCCTTGTCGGTGGAGATGTTGACAAAGATCCGCGTGTCGCAGGCCAATGCGGCCTGCAGGACATTGAGCGTGCCGAAGACGTTGTTTTCAATGGCTTCCTCGGGGTTCCGCTCGAGGAAGGGGACGTGCTTGTGGGCCGCGGCATGGAAGACGATCTGTGGGCGGCAGGCTTCGAAGGCCCGCCCAAGCCGGAGGGTGTTGCGGATGTCGCAGAGCTCCACGGCGAGGTTCAGTCCCGGGAAGCGTTGGTGGAGTTCCCGTTCCACTTCCCACAGGCTGTTCTCCCCCCGCCCCAGCAGCACCAGGCGGCTGGGGCGGAAGGGGGCCACCTGACGGGCCAGCTCGCTGCCGATGGAACCGCCCGCTCCGGTGATGAGTACCACCGAGCCTTCCACCTCCTGGCTGATGGCGCTGAGGTCCTGGCTGACGGGCTCGCGCCGAAGGAGGTCTTCGATCGCGATATCCCTGAGCTCAGGCTTCCAGGGCCGGTCGCCGATGAGGTTGAAGATGCCGGGAACGGTCTTCACCCGGACTCCCTCGGCCTGGAGCATGTCGCTCAGCTCCTTCAACCGGGCGCCCGATGCCCGCGGCATGGCCAGGATCACCTGGGTGGCATGGCGCTCCTTGAGGAAGACCGGCAGCAGTTGGCTGTGCCCGAGGACTGGAATGCCCTGGATCCGGACCCCCTGCTTCTCCAGGGCGTCATCCACGAAACCCACCACCTCGCATTGAAGCTGGAGATTGGTGCGCAGTTCTTGGCAGAGGACGGCGCCCGCCCTGCCCGCGCCAACAATGAGGGTCCGCTGCACTTCCCGGCCGCCTTCTCCCGAGGTGTTCAACCTTTGGCGAGCGGTATACGCACGCCGTGACAGGCGCTGATAGGAGGCCAGGAAGATGATCCGCAGGGTGAGCCACATGGGACAAGTGATGAGCCCGGCGACCAGGAGCAGGTTGTGCGATTCGAGGTCCAGCCCCAACCTGTCCCCGAAGGCGGAAACCAGCGTGAGGGATGCCACCATGACCACGGTTCCGAAGATGAAGGATTCGGCCTCCTCAATTCCCAGAAGGCGAAAGTGCTGGCCTGTGTAGCGGAAGGCGAGGTTCACCAGCATGGCGAAGGCCACCCACGAGAGGGTGCCGTACAGGGTCGGCAGATCCTGGCGGACTTGGCTGGTGGCGACAATCCAGGCAAGCGCCGCCACGCCCGCGTCCAGGATCAGCTTGCAGCCCTGCCTGACGGCCGGCCGTTTCAGGATGGTCAGTGACCTGAGTGTTTCAATGTCCGGGGAGGCTTGGGCATTCTCACGCATGACGAATCCACAATGAAGGATTTTAACAATAGCTTCCTTTTAGCCATAAGCAATATGTTAAAATAAAAGATTATCATTGGATTGCCAAGCCAGGTTCGGGGGGTAGCCATGCTTCCGGCGGCTCCGGGCAGCCCCAGGCCCACTCGGACCGGACTCGAACCGTCCGCATCCCGCTTTGCGGTCTGCCGGTCTCGCTTCCGACAGCCCACCGGGCTGTCTCCGTGAGCCCCTTGTCGCCGGGTCGGGATCTGGCCAAGGAACCTGACCCACCCAGACCGGCCTCGAACCGTCCGCAACCCGCTTTGCGGTCTGCCGGTCTCGCTCCGACAGCCCACCGGGCTGTCTCCGCGAGCCCATTGTCGCCGGGTCGGGATCTGGCCGAGGAACCCGACCCACCCAGACCGGCCTCGAACCGTCCGCATCCCGCTGCGCGGCCTGCCGGTCTCGCTCCGACAGCCCACCGGGCTGTCTCCGCGAGCCCATTGTCGCCGGGTCGAGTCCAGGTGTCCCAGAATGAAAAAGCCCCCGTGCGGGGGCCTTTTCATTCTGGGGCGGCTGACCGGACTCGAACCGGCGACACCTGGAATCACAATCCAGTACTCTAACCAACTGAGCTACAGCCGCCGTTGGACTGCTCAGATTATCCTGGTCGGCTCGGGAAGGCCAGCGGGAACCTTAAGGGGACTGCAGTCACCGAAAGACATGCCGGGGATCCGGCGGAGTGAGGGATCGCATGAATCGTCAGGTAAAGCAGGTCTTGGGGTTGTCGGCCTTCGCGGCTGGGTGCATGGCTCTCGGGATGGGGCTCAGCCATGGCTGGCAGGCCCAGGCGCAGGAAGAGAAGCCCGTCATGGTGGAAACGAAAGGGATGGACCGCCTGCCCCCCATCGCGGACGTGGCAGAGAAGCTCAACCCCACGGTGGTGGCCATCACCAACACCAGTTTCGTAAAAAATCAGCGCTTCGAGCACCCCCAGATCGGGGGCGAGGACTTCTTTGACTTCTTCTTCGGCCCTGGTGGGCCGCAGCAGCGGCGGACGCCCCGGGGGGGGAATGACGAGCAGCGGGCCGTGTCGGGCGGATCCGGCGTGATCATCAGCCCTCAGGGTGAGATCCTCACGAACTACCATGTCATCGCCAGCATGGGCGCCAGCGACAACGCCCTGGAGGTGAAGACCTCCGATGGGCGCAGCTTCAAGGCCACGGTGCTCGGCAAGGACAAGGAGCTGGATATTGCGCTCATCAAGATCGATGCGGCTCACCTGCCCTTCGCCAAGCTGGGCGAGTCGGATTCCCTGCGCATCGGCGAGTGGGTGGTGGCCATCGGCAACCCCTTCGGCCTGGAGCACACCGTCACCCAGGGCATCATCAGCGCCAAGGGCCGCAAGCTGGATACGGGCGTGAGTTCCTTCCTCCAGACCGACGCCGCCATCAACCGCGGCAATTCCGGCGGCCCTCTGCTCAACCTGAAGGGTGAGGTGGTGGGTATCAACACCGCCATCAACCCCGCGGGTCAGAACATCGGCTTTGCCGTGCCCATCAGCCAGGTCAACCGCATCCTCAAGGACCTCCGCAGCGGCAAGCCCGTAAGCCGTGGCTACCTGGGTGTCGGCCCCACTGATCTGGATCAGGCCTACCAGGACGCGCTGGGCGTGAAGGAGGGCGTGGTGGTCAGCACGGTGGAGAAGGGCCAGGCGGCCGACAAGGCCGGCGTGCAGCGGCTGGATGTGATCACTGCTGTGGACGGACATCCCGTGCGCAGCCAGGACGAGCTGGTGAGCGTGATTTCCAGCCGCCGGGCCGGCGAGACCATCAAGCTGTCCGTTTGGCGCGATGGCAAAACCCTCACCCTCACCGCCACCCTGGGCGACCGCAAAGCCCTGGAAGCCCAGCGCCGGGGTGACTCGGGCGAGGATTCCGAGGATGAGAGCGGTCAGAAGCCTCAGGGCGAGGCAAAGAGCCTCAACCTGGACAAGCTCTACGGCTTCACCGTGGAGCCGATGGATGTGAAGCACCGGCTCAAAGGCGTGGTGGTGACCTCCGTGGATCCCCGCTCCCCAGCCGCCGAACGCGGCATGGCGCCCGGCATGGTCATTACCGAGGTGGGGCGGCAGCCCGTGAACAGCCTGGCCGAGTTCAATGCCCAGGTGAAGAAAGCTGGCGGCAGAACCCTGCTGTTGTTCATCCAGAGCCCCAATGGCAGCCAGAAGGTGACCTTGGCCATCCCCCCGCGCTGAACGGGTCCACCACCTTCCCGAAGCCCCGGTTCTCCGGGGCTTCTGCTGTTCAGGGTAAACTCACAGGTTCAACCAGGGTAAGGAACGACCATGGGCCAACGCCTCCTACTTGTGGACAGCGACCGGAGCTTCCTCAAGGAGCACCAGGTCAGCCTGGAAGCAGCCTTCGATCTAGAGGTAGCCAAGTCGCCGGAAGGCGTGACGACCTTCCTGGAAATGGGCGACTTCGCGGCGGTGCTCATCTGCGTTGAAGTGGCGGACAACAAGGGGTACGCCCTCTGTTCCACCATCCGCAAGCAGGCGGCCCTGAGTGGCATCAAGATCGCTCTCATCAGTGCCAAGGCCACGGAGGAGGAGTACCGCCGGCACCAGAGCCTCAAGGGCCGGGCCGATCTCTACCTGCACAAGCCCATTGCTCCCAGCGCGCTGGTGGCCGCGCTGGCCCCCTTGGTGCCCGGCCGCAGCGTGGATCCCGACAACCCCCTGGGCGACTTGGCGGATACGGAAATGGGCGACGATTGGCTCGATGGCTTGAAGGCCTCGGTCGCCGAACCGCCACCACCACCGCCCACGCCCTCCCGACCGGCCCCTGCAGCTCCTGCGCCCACAGTGCCAAAATCCAGTCGGGCTACCCAGCCACCGGACACCACCCGTGCCCACCTCTTGGAGGAGCAGGTGGTCGCCCTCCGGGAGGAACTGAGGTTGCGGGGTCAGCAACTCCAGGAGGCCGAGGATTACCTTCATCAGCAGATCGGCGCCACAACCCTGAACCTCGACGAGATGTCCGCCCGGGACGAGATGCTCGCGGCGGCCCAAAAGGAAGCCAATGACGCCAAGGAGCAGGCCCATATCCTTCAGCTCAAGCTAGCCGGGGTCGAAGCCGCGTCGCGGGGTCAGGACCGCGATCTCGCTGGACTCAGCGACCGTCTCAAACAGGTGGAAGCTGAACTCGAGGCCGCCCGGGCGCAGTCCGGGGAGCGGGAGCAGCAGGCGCAGACGCTGCAGGAACAGCTTCAGATGCGCCAGGAGGAGATCACCCGGCTGACGGTGCAGGTTTCGGGGCTGCGTCAGCAGCTCGATGAAAGCACCGTCCAGCATGAGGGCGAACGGCTGGAGTTGATGAACGGGCTGGACCAGAAGGATGCGGAGCTGGCCCGGATGGCCCATACCCTGACGGAGCAGCGGGAGGCCTACACGGCCCTGGAGCGCGAGAAGCAGGCCGCCCACGGGAAGCTGTCCGAGCACCGCGATCGCCTCAAGAACCTGGAGACCCTGCTCCAGGAGGTCCAGGAACATCTGCGGCGGGGATCCGACCTCGCGAAGGGCTGACAGCCGTGACGTTAGCCGCGGCCCTCATCTGCGTCGCCCTGCTCTTGGCCAGCGCCTTTTTCGTGATGGCGGAATTCGCGGCGGTGCGCGTGCGGTCCACCCAACTGGAGGCCCTGGCGGACACCGATCCCCGGGCGGTTGCAGCCCTGGAGGTTCATCGGGGCCTGGGCCATCACCTCTCGGCCATCCAGGCGGGCATCGTGCTGTGCGCCCTGGCCCTGGGCGCCGTGGGTGAGGAGTTGTTCAGCGAGGCCTTCCGAGGCCTGTTCGGCCACTTGCCCTGGCCGGCCCTGGTCGCACCCGTGAGCTCTGGCCTCGCCCTCCTGGTGATGACCACCTTGGATGTCGTGCTGGCGGAACTGGTGCCCCGGAGCCTCGCCATCCGGGCTGCGTTGCCCTGGGCCCTGCGCACCGCCGCACCTCTGCTGGCCTGGTCGCGCCTGGTGCGCCCTCTGACCTGGGTCCTCATCCGCTTGAGCCACCTGGTACTGCGGGTTGTGGGGGTCCACCCCGAAGCCGGGGCCGAGGATCTGCTCCCTTCAGAAGCCGAATTCCGCCGCATGCTCGAACGCAGCCAAGCCGAGGGCCACCTGGAGCTCGATCGCAAGGAGCTCATTGAGAACCTCTTCGACTTCAGCCGCCGCACGGTGAAGGAGATCGCGGTGCCGCGGGCCCAGGTGGTGTGCTTCGACCTGCACCGGGATCTGGAGGCCAACCTCACCTTGGCCCGCACCACCATCCACACCCGCATTCCCCTGGTGGAGGGGGACCTCGACCAGGTGGTGGGGGTCATCCACCTCAAGGAACTGCTCTGGGCCATGCAGGATGGGCCCAGTCTGGTAGACCTGCGGGCCCTGGCCCGCCCCGCCTTCTTCGTGCCGGAGATGAAGCCCATCCAGGGCCTGCTGCTGGAGTTCCAGCAACGCAAGCAGCACCTGGCCCTGGTAGTGAACGAGCACGGTGGCGTGGACGGCCTGGTGACCCTGGAGGATGTGCTGGAAGAGCTGGTCGGGGAGATCCAGGACGAGTTCGACCGCGAGGCCATTCAGCTGCGGAAGACCCGCGGGGGCGCCTGGTTGGCCCAGGGCAACGTCATGTTGGAGCAACTGGTCGACCACCTGGACCTGGATCTCCAAGCCGAGGCCGGTTCCGTGAGCCTCGGCGGCTTCTTCCAGGAGCGCCTGGGTCGCGTGTTGCGCCCCGGGGATGAGCTGCGTCTCCAGGGCTGGCGCATCCGCGTCCTCTCCATGCGCGGCCTGGCTCCCACGCAGTTCCTGCTGAAACCCCTGCCGCCGGCGAACGGCACCCCGGAAGCTGGCGATGCCTGAAGTTCTGGACGGCTTCCTGCTGGCGGCGGGCCTGGGCACGCGCATGGGGGCCCTGAGCGCTTGTCTACCTAAGCCCGCCTGGACGCTTCGGGAGAAGCCCCTCCTGCAGTGGGGGGCCGACGCCCTCCGCCGGGCTGGTGCGGCTCACCTCGGCTGCAACGCCCACCTGCTGCCGGACCGCCTGCGAGCCGTGGCGGAGGGGCTTGAGGTCTTCTACGAACCCACCCTCCTGGGCAGCGCGGGGGGCCTGCTGCACGCCCGGGGCCGGGTGGAGGCGGAGCTGCTCACCTGGAACGCGGACATCTGGGCGGACGAGGTGCCCTTCGACCTCCTGCGCTCACGCCACCGCGAGGCCGGGGCCAGTCTCAGCTGGCTGCTGGTGCCGCACCCCGGTGGCAACTGGAATCCCGTGTGGATGGATCACGAGGGCCGCGTGCTGCCGAAGGGCGTGGCCGGGCCCTGGGGGCCCTACCACTTCACCGGCGCCGCCGCTTGGTCCCCTGGAGCCCTGGCCTTGCTGCCTGAAGGCCCCAGCGAAGTGAACGATCTGCGACCCCGCCTGGCCAGCCTCCCAATGGGGCATCTCGGCGTGGTAACCGAGCCCTTCCCCTGGCGCGAGGTGGGCACGCCGCACGCCCTCATCGAGGCTGCGGCGGACCTGGCGCCGGCTGCGGAAGGTCGTCTGCCGGGCTGTTACCTCCATCCCGCGGCTCGACTCGCCGGGCGCCTCACCCGCTGCATCCTGGGGCCCGGCGCGGCACCTCCACCCGCCATCACGGATGTAGATGCTCTCTGGTTTGAAGAAGGCGGCAACCAGGTGCGGCTGGGATTACCCTGAAACCATGGATCCCCGTCTGGCCCACGCCTTGGAGCGCTGGAACTTGTCGGCTCCCCGTCCCCTGGCGGGGGACGCGGGAGCCCGACAGTACATCCGCGTGACCCATCCGCAGGTGGGCACGGCGCTGGTGGTGCTGCATCCCCTGGACACCCCCGACAAGCCCGACGACAGCTACTTCGAATTCCGGGCTCTCCAGGCCTACCTGGATCCTGTGCTGCGGGTGCCCACCATCCTCCAGAGCGACGATGAGGACCGCTGTCTGCTGGTGGAGGACCTGGGCGACACCTCCCTGGAGCGCCGCCTGATGGAGCACCCCGAGGAAGAGCTCCGCTGGGCCGAGCAGGCCGGCTGGCTGCTGGCCACCCTCGCCGGGCCGCTCACCCTGGGCGCCCCCGCCCACGCCTTCTTCATGAACCGCTCCTTCGACGAGGCCAAGTTCGCGTTTGAATGGGAGTATTGCCGCGCCAATTTCTTTCACGACTTCCTCCAGAAGGACCCGCCCCGCTGGCTGGATCGGATGATGGAGGAGGCCCACGCTAGCCTGGAGACCCGGGCGCACTTCTTTGCCCACCGCGACTTCCATGTGCGCAACCTCATGGTCCACGGCGACCGGCTGGTGGTCATCGACTTCCAGGACGCCCGCCGGGGTGCGGCCACCTACGACCTGGCGAGCATCCTCTACGACGGCTACTGGGACTGGTCCCGGGAAGCAGGCCGGGCTCTGGTGGGGCCTCTCCAGAACGAGCTGGGCTGGAACCATGAGGCCCTGCTGGAAGAGCTGAACCTCAGCGCGCTCCAGCGCAACCTCAAGGCCCTGGGCACCTTTGGCCACCAGATCGTCCACCGCCACAAGGCCCACTTTGCCCCCGCGATTCCCCGCACCCTGCGCCATCTACGCGGCCACTTCCAGCGCATGAACCACCAGGACGGCGTGCTCGCCACCGAGCACTTGTTGCGTCTGGCAGAGGATCGGCTGCTGAAGGGTTAGGTCACAAGCCGCCTCCAGCGCCCTGGGAGGCTGGTGAAGCGGGTTATGCTCTTGGCCATGTCCTCCATGGAGCGTGAGTCCAACCCCCTGATGCAGGCCCGGAAACTGGTCAGGGGCAAGGCGCTCTCCCACCAGGACCTGCAGTTGTTGAAGGAGATCCTCCGTGTCACGGAGGGCGAACTCGGGCCCTTGCTCGATTCTGGGTCGGGTCAGGCGCCCGTCCCCGCGGACGCTCCCCAGCTCGCCCGACTCCAGCGCTCCTTGGGTCTGTTCCTGGTCTTCCTCAACAGCTTCGCCAACCTGAAGCCAGGGAAGGACCGGATGGCCATGGGGCTGGTCCTGTCCCACAGTCTGAACGAGCTGAAGGCGATCGCCCAGGAAGCCAACATCGAGGTCCTCGAGAGCCATGAGGAGCCTGGCTGGGTCGTCTACCTCCTGGACCTCATCGCCTCGCTCCGGACGATGGCCACCTCGTTCGGACCAGAAGACCCGTTCCAGCTCCTGGATGATTGGGCGGCCTTCCTTCAGGAGCGGCGGGACAGCTTCAGGGATCTGCTCGCGATTCTCGTGGATGGGCCAGGCGGGGAAGAACGGGTGTCCCAGCTCAACAGTCGCATGAAGGCCCTCAACCGGGCCCTTCAGGGCGCGGGCGGGCGGCCCATTGAGGCCATCCACAAGCTGGTGGATCTCCTGGAGACTTTCGTGCCCCAGGAGACCCTCTCGCGTGTCGAGCCACTGCTGCTGGTCCAGCATGTCCTCGATTCGCTCCGCCTCATCCTGCTGTGGCCCCTTGACCAGGGCATCAACTGGGGGGCCCTGGAGCAGATCCGCGGGAGCCTTACCTGGCTCTGGAACCACCTCGGGTGGTCCCTGCCCCGCTACGATGCCCGTCGGCTCGAAGCCATGTTGACCCAGGAGGTTCGTGCCACGCTCAAGGGTGTGCGCGGATCGCAGCCCAAAGCTTTCCGGCTCCTCGCCCACAGCCTGGCCTCGCACCTGACCATCCTGGGCCTGGTGGATCCGATTCCGCCGGCGGGGAACATGCCTGAACAGGAACGGTACGCGGCAGTCCCGACTTATTTCGTCGTGGAACGCGAGCTGGGGCGGCTGGTGGAGCAGCTGGGGCGGGCCCAGATCCTGGAGGGACTGCCGGAAGGCACCGAGGAGACCCTCCTGCTCTCGGCCTTCCTCCAGCAGGCGGTGCTCACCTTGAGCCAGGACCAGACCACCATCCATGAGCTCCTGCAGGAGGCCCTGATCCAGGCGGATGGCGACCACCTTGCGCTCACGCTGGATCACCTGAAGACCGGGCTCATCAACCACCAGCGCCAACTGATGGCGGACCTGGTCAGGACCTTCTCTGCGGAACTCCGCCAGAGCATGTTCCCGAACTCCCCGACCCTGAAGGATGAGGGGGACCAGCTGCGACAACGCCTCTACCGTCTCTGGGAACAGCTCACCCGCCTGCTTCCCAGGCTCCGGACGCAGGTTCGGGAGAAGGACTACCTCCGCTTGGCGCTCACGCTTTTCCAGGCCCACAATCACGTGAACGCCTTCCGGCGGAGTCCGGAGTTCTTCCTCATCCGGGCTCAGGATCGTTCTGAAATGGACCGGTTGACGTCCACGTTCGGGTGGGTGCTGGACGCGCAGAGCGATATCGAACTGGCGCTAGTCAACGGAACGGAGTTGGTGGAGGAACTGTTCAGCTACCTGGAGGGATTCCTCGCCCGGATCAACGCCCGGGTACCCCTCATCAGCCATGACCTCATGGTGGCGAGGGAGGCCTTCCGCCTCAGCCAGCAGATGCAGGAGACCCAGGGAGGGGGGGCGGGGCGGACGAGGCTGGCCAAGATCTTCATCCAGTCCACCAAGAAGCTGGGCGTTCGCGATCCTCAGACCCTATCCCTTCTCCGACGCTGGGTGCGCTCGGAACGAGGGCGGCGGGAAATGCCGGATCCCCTCGACGGACTGAGTTCCCACTTGGAGCGGCTGATCACTCGGTTGGAAGCGGCCCTGGGCCAGCCCGTTTGAGGACCAAACCCGCCCGGGTGAGGATGGTTCCCCGCGCCCTTTGACCGGTCAAACATTGACCGGCATGGACAGTTTCTGATCTAAGGGGAGGGCTTTCAGTCTTTGGATTGCGCTATATAAGTCATTTTATATACATAGATACATCGTTACGCGTGGATTGGCTGTCGATTTGCATTGGCTGTCTACAGTTGCTGCCGGTTCAAGAACAGCTCGGGAGGCTCAAGCCGCCCGGTTTCCAACTTTTGGTTGAGGGGTGCCATGACCCAACGAAAAAAAATCCTGCTCGTCGATGACTCCAGCACGGTGCTCATGGTGGAGCAAATGATCCTCAAGAACAGCCCCTTCGACATCCTGATCGCGAGGGATGGCGAAGCCGGGTTCGAGACGGCACTGAAAGAGCGCCCCGACCTGATCCTGATGGACGTGATGATGCCGCGCATGGACGGCTTCGACGCGCTGCGGGAGATCCGGGCCAACGAGGAAATCAAGGACATCCCCGTCATCATGGTCACCACCCGCGGCGAGGGCGTGAACATCGAGACCGGGTACACGGTCGGTTGCAACGACTACGTCACCAAGCCCATCAACGGGTCGGAGCTGCTGAGCAAGATCAACAACCTCATCGGTTCCTGAGGTCTGGAGCCTCCCCGGTCCCGAAACCGCAGCCGATCACTGGAGCCTTCTGTGGCCAACGAACCCAACCAAGAATCCTACGTCCGGCGTGTGCTGGAGGAGACCCGCGAGTACGAGCGCCGCCTCCGAGAGGACAACGAGGGCTTGAGAGAACTCGTCGCCACTCTTGAGGTTGAACGCGTAGCGCTCCAGAAGCGGGTGGAGGAGCTGGAGGCAGGAGCCACCCAGCAGCTGAACGAGCTGAGCGCCATGAGGGAGCGACTGACCGCCCAGGTCAACGCGAACCAGAAGTCCACCGAGCAGCAGCTCGCCATTGAGCAGCAGAACACCAACCTGGCGAACCTCTATGTGGCGAGCTACCGGCTCAATAGCGCGCTGGACCGTGCGGAACTTGTGGACGCGATCCGGGAGATCGTCATCAACCTGGTCGGCTGTGAGGAGTTCGCCCTGCTGGAACCCGATGGCCAGGGGAGATGGCAGGTCTGCGATTCCATGGGGTTGCCAGCCGACTTCCTGGCCAGCATGACGCGCCCGGAGGGAGCCCTGGCGGGACATCTGAGATCCAGGCAGATGCACGTGACGGATCCGGCGGTCCTCAGCGTGGACGAGCTGGACGTGTCCCGGCCTTCGGCCAGCATTGTCATGAGCGTCGGGGACGAGACCGTGGGGGCGGTTGCCATGTACCGCCTGCTCCCCCAGAAGTCGGGCCTCGAGCCCCTCGACCGGGAACTCTTCGACCTGCTGGCCGCGAATGCGGCCATGGCGCTCTACCGACTGAAGCTTCAGGAATTCGTGAAGGGCGGAAAGTAGCCAGCCCGACGCTTCACCACCCAAGGAGACCCATGCCCCACTTGCCCGCCCCCGGCTGGATTCCGGCGGATGCCGCCAGCGGTGGTGTATCGGTCTACCTGCATCCCGGGCACCTGCATGTGTCCCTCGTGCCCTGCACCATGACCACGATCCTGGGTTCCTGCGTGGCGGTCTGCCTTTGGGATCCGGTCTCCCGCGTCGGGGGGATGAATCACTTCCTGCTCGCGCACCATCCGCCGACGGAAATCGACTCCGCACGGTACGGGGACTCGGCGACGGACATGCTGATCAGTGCGGCCGCCCGGGCGGGAGGGTCCCTGGGGAGGCTCCAGGCCAAGCTGTTTGGTGGAGCCTGCGTGCTGGGGAAGGTGACTTCCGGCACCCAGCACCTCGGCCTGAAGAACGTGATGGTGGCCCGGGAGCGGCTTGCCGCGCACGGCATCCGCGTGGTGGGCGAGGACGTGGACGGCTCCCGCGGCCGGAAGATCCACTTCCAGACCCTGGATGGCGTGGTACTGGTCAGGACGCTTTAGGAGACCGCATGGACATCGATATCAAGGCCATCCGTGCGACGTTCTTCGCCGAGACCGGTGAACATCTGGACGAATTCGAAGCGGCCTTGATCGAGTTGGAGCGGCAGCCCGGGGACAAGGACCTGGCCAAGACCATCTTCCGGATCGCGCACACGATTAAGGGCGATGCCTCGATGGTGGGCTACACGGCCATGACGGAATTCGCCCACGGGTTGGAGAGCCTCCTGGAGAAGATCGCCGGGGGGATGTTCGCGTTCACCCCAGCCTTGGCCACCATCCTCCTCCGTTCTGTGGACGCCTTTCGCGACCTGGCCGGAGCCGAAGATCCGACCGCCATGCCTGTCTCCACCCAGGATCTCCTGGGGGAACTGGAAGAAGCCTCCAGCGGAGCCACGCTGACGCGCGAGGAACCCCGTGTGGGCGAAGAACGGCGGGCCCACGCGCGGGACGCTTCCAAGACTCTCCGCGTGAAGACGGCCAAGCTGGACCGCATGCTGGACCTGGTCGGAGAACTGGCCATCAGCCGGGGGAGGCTGGACACCCAGCTTGCGGCCCTGTCGGGGCCCCGGGTGGCCGCCGCCCAGGACGCTCACCGGGACATGGATCGCCTCTTCACCGAGCTCCAGGAGCATGTGATGCAGGCCCGGCTCGTGCCCATCGGAACCCTCTTCCAGGGGTACACACGGGCGGTCCGGGACCTCTCGCTGCAGACAGGAAAAGAGATCGGCCTGACCATCGAGGGCAGTGAAGTGGAAGTGGACAACGCCGCGGTCGAGCAACTGCGGGAACCCCTCATCCACATCCTCAGGAATGCCATCGACCATGGCCTTGAAGGCAAGGCGGAACGGCGCAAGGCAGGCAAGGCCCCGGGGGGGCACATTGGCCTGACGGCCCGGTACGAAGCCGCGTTCGTGATCATCGAGATCGCCGATGACGGCCGCGGAATGGTTCGCGAGAAGCTGCTGGCCAGGGCCCGCAAGTGGGGCGGCCTGGAGGATCCGGAGCGGCTCACTGACGCGGACTTGCAGCAACTGATCTTCGAACCAGGGTTCTCCACCGCGGACAAGGTGACGGACCTGTCTGGCCGGGGCATCGGCCTGGACATCGTGCGTCGCGCCGTCGAGCGGCTGCGGGGGACCGTTTCGGTGAAGAGCCAGGCGGGTCAGGGAACCACCTTCACGCTCAGGCTTCCCTTGACGCTGGCGATCATCGAGGGCTTCCGCGTCTCAGCGGGCGACGAGTCCTATGTCATCCCGCTGGAAGCCGTGGTCGAATGCGTCGACCTGCCCGCCGAATCGCGCCGCGAGGCTGAGGGCTCCGGCGTGCTCGCCTTGAGGGGCGAGGCGCTGCCCTACTTGAGCGTGGAGGAACATTTCAACTTCGGTTCGAGTGGGGGTGGGCGGCGCAAGATCGTCGTGGTCCACCACGGTGAAGGCCGGGCCGGGATCGCCGTGGATGAGCTCCATGGCGAATGCCAGGCGGTGATCAAGCCGCTGGGCAGCCTCTTCAAGCAGGCCACCGGCATTTCCGGATCCACCATCCTGGGCGATGGGCGGGTCGCGCTGATCCTGGACGTCCCCACGCTGTTGCGCGAGGCGGTGGCCCGCAACGCATCGCGGAAAGAGGCGCCGGGATGAGTCGCCCCACCTGAGCCGCCCGACCTGAGCCACTTCGCTTCCCCGGATCGACGGATTCTGCTTCCGGCGTCCCGAACCTAGATGGAAATCTCCCTTATTCAACCATTCACAAGGAGCCTCACGATGTTCAATTTCCGCGACCTGAAGATCAAAACCCAGCTGTTCCTGGGGTTCGGCGTGATCGCCGCCCTGCTGGTCGGGGTGGCCGTGGTCGGCAGCAACTCCGTGGACCAGATCAGCCGGGAATCAAACGCCGTCCTCACCCACGAGTACGCCCTCGCCGATGGGTTCACGACCCTCAACACCGACACGCTCCAGCTGCGCCGGAACGAGAAGGACGTCTTCCTGAATTTCGACGACAAGAATAAACGGGACAACTACGGCCGACAGTGGAAGGAGAACCAGGCCAAGGCCGTCGAGGAGCTGGACAAGCTCGAGAAACTCGTCGAGGCCAACGATGATCGAGAGAGCCTCCGCTCCATGCGCTTGGATCTGGCCACCTACGGCACCGAGTTCGAGCGGATCCTCCCCCAGATCGATATGGGTCTATTCAAAACATCGCAGGAGTTGAACAAGGCCGAGGAACCCTATAAGGACGCCATCCACCGGCTCGAAGCAAGCACGGACAAAGGCATGCTGAGGCACGAGAAGCTGATGACTGAAAAGACCCAGCAGATGCAGGATTTCTCTCAGAGGGTGCTGCGGACCTTGCTGTCGACCACGGCGATCGCGCTGGCCCTGGCCGTGGTGATCGCGTGGCGGATCTCCCTCGGCATTTCGGCCCCGATCATTCTGATGGCCGGCGCCCTGCGCAAGATGGCGGATGGCGATCTGAGGGATAAGGTCGAGGTCGGCGGCAAGGACGAGGTGGCCGATATGGGCAACGCGTTCAACCGCATGGCGGAGAACCTGGCACAGACCATTGGCGAGGTCCGCAGCGGCGCCAACGCGCTATCCTCGGCGGCCCAACAGGTGTCCTCCACCTCCCAGGGCCTGTCCCAGGGCACCAGCGAACAGGCGTCTTCCGTGGAGGAGACCTCCGCCAGCCTGGAAGAGCTGAGCAGCTCGATCGAACAGAATGCGGACAACAGCCGGCAGACCGAACAGATGGCCTCGCAGAGTGCCAAGGATGCCGACGAGAGTGGTCGGATCGTCGACCAGACCGTGGAGGCGATGAAGACGATCGCAGATCGGATCTCGATCATCGAGGAGATCGCCTATCAGACCAACCTGCTGGCGCTGAACGCGGCCATCGAGGCGGCGCGGGCGGGCGAGCATGGCCGCGGCTTCGCGGTGGTGGCCACCGAGGTGCGCAAGTTGGCCGAACGCAGTCAGACCGCCGCCAAGGAGATCAACGAAGTCGCCGGTGGAAGCGTCGGGGTGGCGATCAGGTCGGGCGAGCAGCTCAAGCAGCTGGTTCCCGCCATCCGCAAGACCGCAGAACTGGTCCAGGAGGTCGCGGCGACCTCGCGCGAGCAGGCGAGCGGCGTGAAGCAGATGAACAAGGCCATGTCCCAGGTCGACCAGGTGACCCAGCGGAACGCCTCTGCAGCCGAGGAGCTTTCCTCGACGGCGGAGGAGCTGGCCTCCCAGGCTGAGGCTCTGCAGCAGCTGGTGGCCTTCTTCAAGGTGGCTGGGGAGGACGTGTTCGCTCACCGTGCGCCGGTCGCCCACCAGGCCCGCCTGGAACCCACGCCCGCGTCCTTCCGGCCTGTGAAGTCCGCTGGTAGCCTCGAACATGACCACAACTTCAAGCGGTTCTAGGGGAGGGACCGATGAATGCCTACGTTCTGGCCGACCTGGCCACCCATGATCAAAGTCAGTACCTGACGTTCTTCATCGCGGACGAGGAGTTCGCGGTGAAGATCCTGAAAGCCAGAGAAATCCTCGAATACGGGGCGGTCACCAAGGTACCCGGCGCCCCGCCGGCAGTGCGCGGGGTCATCAACCTCCGCGGCTCTGTGGTGCCAGTGGTGGATCTGGCCCTGAAGTTCGGCCTTCCCGAGAAACCGGTGACGAAGCAGACCTGCATCGTCATCGTCGAGGTGGGGAGCGGAGAGAACAAGACGACGATGGGGGTGATCGTGGATTCGATCAGCCAGGTGGTTGATCTGCCGCCGGAGCAGATCGAGCCTGCGCCGGATTTCGGCACCATGGTCAAGCTCGAATACCTGCTCGGAATGGGCCGGTCTGGTCAGAAATTCGTGATGATTCTGGATATCGACAAAGCCCTTTCCCCGTCCGAGCTCTCGTCGGTCGCCGCCATTTTCGGTCAGGCCGCGTCCACGGAGGAGGCGCAGGAGGCCGCTGGAACCGAACGCGGCGAATGAAAGGTCCCCGAGAACCATGAGCGATCCACGGCGCGCCGCTCCGCCCGCAACGGGGACAGCCGGTGATTTTCAGATCCGGAAGGAGGATTTCCGCGCCTTCCAGGATCTGATTCACCGGGAGTCCGGAATCTTCCTTGCGGAGCACAAGCAGGCCCTTCTGGGTGGCCGTCTCCACGCACGGCTCCGCGCCCTCGGCCTGACGAGCTACGCGGACTATTTCAAGACCGTGCAGAAGGACGAAAGCGAACGCATCGAGATGCTCGACCGGATCTCGACCAATGAGACCCATTTTTTCCGAGAGCCTCATCAGTTCGAGTTCCTCAAGACCCGGGTCCTTCCGAGATGGGTGGCCGACGCGGAAGCCCGACAGCGGTCCAGAACCATCCGTGTCTGGAGCGCAGCCTGTTCCACGGGGGAGGAACCCTACTCCATCGCCATGCTCCTGCTGGACCAGCTGCCCCCTTCGGAAGGCTGGTCCATTGAGATTCTGGGCACGGACCTGTCGACGCGGGTCTTGCAAAAAGCGAAGGATGCCTTGTGGCGGATCGAGAAGGCTGAGGAGATCCCCACGCCCTATCTGAAGGCTTTCATGCTTGAGGGGACCGGGCCCGAGAAAGGCAAGATGAAAGCCGGGCCTGAAATCCGGTCCCTGGTGGCCTTCTCCAGGATGAACCTCAACAGCAGGCCCTATCCCGTCCAAGGGATCTTCGACATCATCTTCTGCCGGAATGTCCTGATCTATTTCAACGCCGCCACCAAGGTCAACGTGGTGGAGGAACTGCTCAGCCACCTGGCTCCGAGCGGTTTGCTGCTGCTCGGGCATGCGGAGAGCCTCCACGGCCTCACCGAGCGAGCCCGCAGCGTGGGCCCGACCATCTATGCACCGCTGCAGTCCACCTACTTCAGCGGCCAGAAGCTGCCACGGCTGCGTTGAGTCCAGTTTCAAGCGTGGGGCCCGACCACCGATAAGACACGAGGACGTTCGTATTCTCTTGTCTCGCGGCATCGAGTCACGTACCTCTTAAGCCAGGCCTGGCCTGGACCATGCAGGCAGGGTGGAGCGCGATGCCAGAACCCCAGCGGAACACCAGACAGCTCCCCATCCAGGTCCTGGTCGTGGACGATTCGGCCGTGGTCCGGCAGGCGCTCACGGCCATTCTGGGCCAGGAAAAGGACATGCGGGTGGTGACCGCGGCCGATCCGATCTTTGCCCTCCAGAAGATGCAGACGCTGAGGCCCGATGTCATCGTCCTGGACCTGGAGATGCCGCGAATGGATGGCATCACCTTCCTGCGGCGCCTTATGAAGGAAGATCCGATTCCCGTAGTGATCTGCTCGAGCCTCGCTGCCCGGGGGGCGGAGGCCGCCATGCTCGCCCTCGAGGAAGGAGCCTTGGCGGTCATCACCAAACCCCAACTCGGCGTCCGGGATTTCCTGCATGACTCTGCCATGCAGGTCATCGATTCGGTTCGCGCCGCCGCCCATTCGCGCGTCCGCCGCCGCCGCTTGGCGCCGCCGCCCGGACCCCTGGCGAGGCCCGAGGCCCCGACGTTTGGAACCACCACGGACCAGGTGGTGGTGGTGGGCGCTTCCACCGGTGGAACGGAGGCGCTTCGGGAATTGCTGTCCGCCATGCCTGTGGACTGCGCGGGTATCGTGGTGGTCCAGCACATGCCGGAGCTGTTCACGGCGGCCTTTGCCAAGCGGCTCAACGAGACCTGCCGCATCGAGGTCAAGGAGGCGGCGGACGGTGACGGGGTGCTTTCGGGACGCGCCCTGATCGCGCCCGGAAACCGCCACACCGAGGTGATCCGATCCGGCGGCCGCTACATTGCCCGGGTTAGCGACGGGCCGCTCGTGTCCCGGCACCGCCCGAGTGTGGATGTCCTGTTCCACTCCGCTGCCCAGGCCGTGGGGTCCAACGCCGTGGGCGTGATCATGACCGGGATGGGGGATGACGGCGCGAACGGCATGGTGGAGATGAAGCGTGCCGGGGCCTACAACCTCGCCCAGGATGAAGCCTCTTGCGTGGTTTTCGGCATGCCCAAGGAGGCGATCGAGCGAGGCGGGGTGGATGCCGTCGTGCCACTTCAAAATCTGCCGAATGCCATCCTGAACGCGGTCCGGAGGAGTCGACGGGGAAGCTGAACCAGTCGCCCGGGCTACTCCGCCTTGGTACGCACCGAGAAGGAGTACATCTTCGAGTTGGAATACCGCGTCACCACCCGGAAGTTTCTCAAGAGGTACCAGCAACGGGCCTTCACATTCCCGTCCGGAGTTGACGACCAGAGGTTGGATTCATCCTCGGGGTTCAGGAAATCCCCATACGGGTTCCGGTGGCCCACGAAGGGGATCTCCAGGATGGTCTGGGCGTTTCCAAGACGGCTGTTGTCACTCAACCCGGGAATCGCCTCGAAAATGGTTCCCCACTCGTCATCCGAGGGAATCCGAGCGCCGAATAGGTTCATCGCCGAGGGCCAGGTGAACAGGCTGTGGCCGCCTGCTTCATAAATGCCAGCCTTGTGGTCCGGGGCGGCACGCTCGTTGGTGCGCCGAAGCCGGATCCCCCCGAGTTCGATACTGTCGAGGTGGACGGTGATGGCATGGACCTTGGCCAGTTCTTCCGCATTGCTCGCGTAGCGTTCTTCCAGTTCCAGGAGAAACTGGATGACGGGATCGCTGGCAGGGGCGGTGTGCCGGTCAGAGGAGGGGGCCGGGGCGGCGTCCTCCAGGGGGGGCCGGGCAGCGCCCAAGAGGAGGTCCGCCTCCTGCTGGAAAGTGGAAAGGGGAACCTGGATGCCGGCCTCGACCAGATTGGCGGCCCGCTCGATGCGTTCCGTGAGAACACCATGGATCAGGAGGGCCTCCTGATGGAGACGGATGATCTCCGGTGTGTCCAGGGCCGCCGGGGTGCTGGTGTTCGAGGGGAGCAGCAGCTGGGCACCGGCTCGGGTCAATTCACTGCCTGACGGCTCCGGGGTCGGGTTCGCGGCCCAGGGGGCGGGACCGGCGCCCGCTCCAGGTGGCGGCTGGAGCACGGGAGGGATCCGTTGGGGGGTGTCTTCTGAGACCTCCGTGGGGCCACCCATGGTCGAGGCATGCAGGAACTCATCCCGCAGCCTCAGACCCTCCAGCAAGAGCATGGCCGTGCTTTCCCGGATCGTATAGACAGGCGCCTCGGCGCCTTCCTGCATGTCGAAATTCCCACCCTTCCACGCGATGAGGTCGTAGACCGCCTGGGTTCCGGTGGCGTTCTCACGAACGGCGTGAACGACCTGGCCGCCCTTGAGCCAGATGCGGCCCGTCTGGCGGCCCAGCTTCACGGTCAGGCAGCCTGTGATCCTGGTGGCGGAGTACAACTGGACGAGATCGACCAGGCCCAGGCTCAGGGAACCCGTGAAGCCCCCCCGATTGGACTGGATGGCGAGATCGACCTCCTCGATCAGGCTCTTGGGCGCAAAGGGTTTTTCGATGAAGCCGAACGCCCCCCGCTGGTCGATCTCCTTGCGCATCTGAGGGCTGCCGAAGGCCGTGATGAAAATGATGGAGAGGTCCGGCTGGATCTTCTGGGCCTGGATCATCAATTCGATGCCGTTCACCACAGGCATCTGGAAATCGGTGATCAGGACATCCACTTTCTCTCGGTGGAGGATGGCCAGGGCTTCCATTGGGCTGGAGCAGATCTTGAAGTCCACCGCCGGACGCTCACGCGAAAAGTGCTGAGACACCGACCAGAGGAGATCCTCCTCGTCATCCACCATTACGACACTTGCCATGTCTGAACTGGATGCAACGGGAACGCCAAGTGCGAGATTTTAATTAATTAAACACATAATAGGGTTTAACTGTTAATCGATGGTGACGATGAGCGACAGGCGGGATCATTAATTATCCAGGTGATCAGTCTTTGACCGGGTAAACCCCTGTCTTCCGAAGCCACGAGCGCAGGGTCACGCGGGTCACGCCAAGGTTCCTCGCCGTTTGGCTGAGGTTCCGGCCAGAGGCCTCCCAGGCCTCCACCGTCCGGCTGCGCAGGGTGTCTTCGAGGCTCTCCTGGGGGGCGGGAGCGACCGGCGCCGAGGTATAGCCAGCGATCTCGGGTGGGAGATCGGTGAGCTGGATCTCAGACCGGGGCGTGAGAATGATGGCGCGTTCGATGACATTGCGAAGTTCGCGAACGTTCCCTGGCCACCGGTAGCGGGTCAGAGCGGCCATGACTTCGGCCGAGCAGCCCGAAGGGGCGGTGCCCATGCTTTCCCGGAACTTCGTGAGGAAGCAGGCTACCAACAATGGGATGTCTGCCACCCGCTCTCGCAGGGGGGGGAGGTGAATTCCCAGGACCTTGAGGCGGAAATAGAGGTCCTCCCTGAACCGCCCGGCGTCGACGAAAGCGGAGAGTTCCCGGTGGGTGGCGGCTACGATGCGGACATCCGCCCGGATTTCCCGTTCACCGCCCACCCGGCGGAAGGGGTGCCCCTCCAGCACCCGAAGCAGCTTGGGTTGGAGGTCCAGGGGCAACTCCCCGATTTCGTCCAGGAAGAGCGTGCCTCGGGAGGCCAGTTCGAACAGCCCCCGATGGGCGGTTTTGGCTCCCGTGAAGGAGCCCGCCTCATGCCCGAACAGTTCGGATTCCACCAGCTCCTTGGGGAGGCAGGCCGCGTTGACCACCACGAAGGGGCCATCCTTGCGTGGACTGGCCCGATGGACGAAGCGGGCAGCCAGTTCTTTGCCGGTACCGGTCTCCCCGGTGATGAGTACGGGGGTATGCACGGCCGCGGCCGCCTGGGTGAGTTCCCGCATCGCCCGGCGAAAGGCCGGGGCCGATCCCACGATCCCTTCACCCTCCATGGACTGGCGTCGCATCGCCTCGAGGCTGCGGCGGAGGGTGCTCTGCTCAAGCGCAGCCGAAAGGCTGGAGAGAAGGGTGTCAGCCCCCACCGGCTTGGTGAGGTAATCCGCCGCTCCCAGGCGCAGGGCCTTGATGGCAGAGGCCGCCTCGTCCCGGCCCGTGAGGACGAGGACCGGCGTGGTGGGATCCTGTGCCAGCAGCCCCCGAAGCAGGTCGTGCCCGTCCTCGTCGGGCAGGCCCAGGTCCATCACCACAAGATCATGCAGGGCCTTGGCGGCCAGAGCCCGCGCCTGGCCCGCGGTGGCCGCCCGCTCCACCTCGTAGTCGTGCTGGCTCAACAACCTGGTCAGGGCGAAGGCCAGATCGTCGTCATCTTCCGTTAACAGCACCCTGGGCACGAGGGGCCTCCCGTGGGAGCGAGAGCAAGAAACAGGTCTCTTGCTGGGGAATGGACGTGGCCACCAGGCTGCCCTGGTTTTCCAGGGCCAGGCGGTGGGCAATGGCCAGCCCGATCCCGGTTCCCTTGGGCTTGGTGGAAAAGAAAGGTGAAAAGATCTTGGCCAGCAGGTGAGAGGGGATGCCTGGGCCGTCATCGCTGATGCGAAGGTGGGTCATGGTGCGTCCCTGGAGGGTCCCGCCCGGCGCCGCCTCGATCCGAATGCGTGTGGGGTCCTTCACGGCGTCCAGAGCGTTTTCCAGCAAGCCCACAAGGATGCTCACGGCCTGCGTTTCATCCGCGTAGACCGTGAGGCCGCCTGACGGGATGGAGCATGCAGGGCTGGTTCCGGAGGTTCGTAGGCGGCCCTCAAGGCTCTCCATGGAGCGGAGGATCAAGGATTTCACATCGAGGATCTTGGGGGCAGGAACCGAAGGGCGGCTGAAGTCGAGGAAGACCCTCATGAGCGATTCGATGCGCATCGTCAGTTTCTGCAGCCGTTCCACGCATTCCGTCTGGGGGCCCGGTTGAAGGTCGTGGTTAAGGAGCTCGCAGAGGGTTCTGATGGAGGCGAGCGGGTTCCGGACTTCGTGGGCGAAGGAGGAAGCCAGTTGGCCCAGATCCGAATACCGCTGGCGCTGGCGCTCGTTTTCCTGGAGGTTCCAGACTTCGACCTTGCGGCGAATGGTGGTCACGAGCCCATCGAACAGGATGTCGGGCGTGACCGGTTTGGCGAGATAGTCCGTGGCGCCGTGCCGGAAGCTCTTGATGGCGGAGGCCGCGTCATCAAGGTTCGTCATGACGAGAATGGGCAGGCTGGGGTACTGGTGGGAGAGCGCCCGCAACAGGTCGAATCCGTTCTCATCCGGAAGGCCCAGGTCCAGGATCAGCGCATCGTACCTCTGCTTCTCGAGGCAGGCTCTCGTCTCCGCGGCATTGGGGGCCCACCGGACCGAGCAGCCGCGGGCCCTCAGAACCTCTTCGGCCATCATCGCCGTGGCCTGATCGTCCTCGGTGAGCAAAATCGAGTACATGAGATCCCAGCGAAAGGGGGGGCGAAACCGGAAGATCCTCCGGTCCTGGATGGAATTCTTCAGGCTACTGCAAAGTCAGGAAAGGGCCCAGGGAACTGGTTCGGGCCGGAGCCGCCGCCGGACGGCTTATTTCACCAGCGGGGGAGGCGCATCTTCGATGCAGAACCATCCATCGTGATTGCATACCATCTGGAGTTGTTTCCCACCTCGGGACCATCCCCACAGGACCAGGCGGCAAGGCCCGGCCTAAATAACCCAGATGAGCTCACCGCCGCGGAGAATGGGGCTTGTAGGCCACCAATCTTTTAAGGGTATGTTGATTGTGTTGTGAGGGCTTTTATTCTAGGCCATCCGCGTTTGCGTGTATTTTATTTTTTCAGATAAAAGCCTAACTATTTCAAGAATATAACTTTGAAGGCATTATTAGTAAGTTAAAATAGGTTAAATTGAAGATATTCTATCGGGTTTATGGCACTTCAAGCACAAATATATTGAATCAGCCCTGAGCATGCTTCCCAATTGACAAACTTCCAACCTAAATTCGAATATGGCCCAATCGGCCATTAATTCCTTTGGAGCCACTTTCTTCATGAGTCACGAGGATGAATTCGTGAAGGCCTTCATCACGTCTGAAAAACGGGCGCGATGGGCTCAGTTCCTGTCCAGCCCCAAGCGACGGAAAGAGATCCTTGCTCGCCTGAACCACCATCTCCCGTACATCCAGGAATTTGCGACGGAGGTGCCGGGCCATCAGGACTTCCCTGCTGAACTTGAACAGCTCCTCAGGGCGAAAGGGGCAGGGCCCACCTGTCACGTGATGGTGAACGGCTTGAAGATCGATGGCCTGGAGATGGCTCTTTCGAAAGCGCTCCATGAGATCTGCATGCATGAATTCGGCGCCGTGCTGTCCTGCCTTCCTGGGCGCCTCGCGTACTACAAACCCGAATCCCCAGGGTGCGGCATCCTCCTCGAACGGCTCCCACGGTGATTCCCAAACCCCGATTCGTACCCCAGGGGCCAGGACCGGGCCTCAGCGCCTGCTCCCCCTTTCCCTTGGGTCGGCTTCAAGATCATGTTGGATTGCCTCCCGGGGGCGCCCGCTTGGCGCCTTAGCCTTGGTATTCCCCGCGATGAGCTGCTCTGCCCTGCCTACCCACGAACCCGCCCGAGGCCAACCATGAAGATCTACGAGTACACCCCCCACCCCCACATCGAGCTCCGAAAAAAGCGCGCCCCCAAGCCCAAGGCTCCCCCGGCGGGTCCGGTGACCCGTTTCAACGCTCTTCTGGGCGACAGGATCACCAAGGGAGTGGGCACCATGTGGTGCGCCTACGCCTTCGCCCTGATCGCGTTCATCAGCCTGCCAGCAGCGATCCACGCCGGGACCAGCGCGCTCATCTCATGGATTGCACAGACCTTCCTGCAATTGGTCCTGCTGTCCATCATCATGGTGGGTCAGAAGGTTGAGGGCGCCGCGGCTGATACCCGGTCGGAAGACACCTACAAGGATGCCGAGGCCATCCTTCACGAGGCCATCCAGATCCAGAAGCATCTGGAAGCGCAGGATGCCGTGCTTCAGAGCCTGATCACCGCACTCAAAAAGGACGGCAAGGAATGACCTGGGCCCTCGGAGGTTCGGGGCCACCCCCGCGGTAGCATGGGGGCACCCCTCCACCCGAAGTCTCGTCCATCAGCGAGGACATGCATGTCGCTTCGTACGTTCCTGAATCGGCTGACCTCTCCGAATACCAAAGGCTCGACGGGAACCTGGGGAGCGCCGCGGGAATTGGACCGGGGGCGGGTGGGCCGCCCGCAGATCGCTGTGGACGACCACGGGAATGCCATCGCAGCCTGGCACCACCGGGGAGAAGTGGAGGAGGGCGTCTACATCTGCCGCTACTACGCGGACCAGCGGTCCTGGGACGTGGTTCCCCGGCGCCTCGACAGCGCTCGCACCCAGGCCCATGCCCCGGAAATCGCCATGAATGTCCGGGGTGAGATGGCCGTGGTCTGGCAGGAGCAGGAGGGGCCGCAGGCCCGGGTCTGCGCCCGGCACATGCTGGGCTCCGCGGAGACCTGGGTGCCCTATCCCCTGACCCTCCAGTCCCTGCCGGGCGAGATCCATAGCCTGCACACGGGCATGGACCTCGCTGGCAACATCCATGCGCTATGGTGCCTGGGCCAACCCGGCGACTACCGCGTCTACACCTGCGGGTACCGCGCGGAGGAGGGCGGCTGGGACCCCCAGCCCACGCCCCTGGGAGACCCCTCGCCGATGCCGCTCTTCCCCCAGCTTGCCGTGGACCGTGGCGGTCAGGGGCTGGCGGTCTGGTGCGAGGAGGGGGCCGATGGCCGCCACCACCGCCTCGTGGCTTCCCACTACGATGCCGGAGGCCGGTGCTGGAGCGACCGCCCGACGCTGGTGGCTCAGGGGCGAGCCAGCTATCTGCGCCTGGCCCTGGACGGCCGGGGCAATGCCGTCGTCCTTTGGGTGGAGGACGGCGAGGCCGGCATCCGCACCCTCCATGCCAGCCACCTGAATGGCAAAACCATCGAGTGGACCCCCGCCCCGCGCCTGTCCGCGGGGCGCGCCATCCTCTGGCCCCAGGTGGGTCTCGATGGCCAGGGTCGGGCGCACGCCGTGTGGCGCCAGGAAGCCGCGGGAGCCATGAAGCTCTTCACCAAGCGCTTCGCCAACGGCCGGTGGGACGAACAGCGCACCCCCCTGGTGGAGGACCTGGGCCAGAGCCGGGCCCATGCCTTGTCCGTAAATGCCCAGGGGCACGCGCTGGTCATCTGGTCCCAGCTCCAGGAAACCCAGTCCTCCGTCTGCCTGCGCCGCTTCGACGGCGTGGCCTGGAGCCCCCGCCCCCTCCTGCTGGGAGCTCCCGGTCGAAGGGAGATCCAGGACCCCGGCGCCGTGCTGTCGACCGGTGGCCACGTCGCCGCCATTTGGCGGCAGGGCGATGGCGGGAACGCCGTCATTGTCAGCGCCGTGGGTCAGGCCTAGCGCACCTCACCTCGGGTCGGGTCGATTCCAGGTAGACTGACCCGCATCCACTCCGCAGCCGGTTCGGCCTCTCGCGCCTTCGCGCCAGGATCCGTCCACCTCCCGGGGCGGCAGGAGGCGGTCATGGCATTCCGACGGACCCTGGGCGTGATGGCGGGGCTGCTGACGGCGGGCCTGGTGGCCCAGGCACCGTCGGCGACATTTCCTAGCGAGATGCCCGCCGAGTTCAAGGTGGCCTCCGCAAGCTGGGACTACACGCGCCGCGAGGTGATGATCCCCATGCGGGACGGGGTCAAGCTCAAGACCATCATCCTGGTCCCCAAGGGCGCCAAGGATGCGCCGATCTTGCTCACACGCACGCCTTACAACGCTGTGGAACAGACCAGCCATGCCTCCAGCCCGCACCTGGGACCCGTGCTGCAGGGCTACGACAACGTGGCGGACCTGATCGTGGAGGGCGGCTACATCCGCGTGATCCAGGACATCCGGGGCAAGCATGGCTCCGAGGGCGACTATGTGATGAACCGGCCTTTGCGCGGGCCCTTGAACCCCAGCGCCGTGGACCACAGCACGGACACCTACGACACCATCGACTGGCTCGTGAAGCACCTGCCGGAAAGCAATGGTCGCGTGGGCATCCTGGGCATCTCCTACGACGGCTTCCTGCCCCTCATGGCGCTCGTGAACCCGCACCCGGCGTTGAAGGCGGCGGTGCCGATGAACCCCATGGTGGATGGCTGGCGGGGCGACGACTGGTTCCACCACGGCGCCTTCCGCGCCCAGAACCTCAGCTACATCTACGAGCAGCAGGCCACCCGCGCCAACGAGCTGAAGTGGTGGAGCGGTTTCCACGATGACTACGATCTGTTCCTGCAGGCCGGCTCCACGGGCGCCCTGGCGCAGAGTCACGGCATGGACCAGCTGGGCTTCTGGCGCAAGATCACGGAACATCCCGCCTACGATGCCTTCTGGCAGCAGCAGGCCATGGACAAGGTGCTGGCGGGTCGGCCCCTCCAGGTGCCCACTCTGCTGGTGCACAGCCTCTACGACGCCGAGGACATCTACGGCGCCCTGGCCGTGTGGAAGGCCCTGAAGCCGAAGGATGCGGGCCACAACCTGGTCTACCTCGCCATGGGCCCCTGGAGCCATGGCGGCGAGATCGGCGAAGGCAGCGGCCTCGGGCCTTTGAAGTTCGGCCAGGACACGGCCCTGCAGTTCCGCCGAGAGATCCTGAAGCCCTTCCTCGACCAGCACCTGAAGGGCTCGGGGAAGGCCGACCTGCCGCCCGTGAGCGCCTTCGAGACGGGGACCAACACCTGGAAGAAGCTTCCGGGCTGGCCCGTGGCGGGCGAGGGCACGGCCCTCCGCGCGACGCCCTTCTACCTGGAGGCGGGCTTGAAAGTGTCCACCACCACGCCGAAGGCGGGGGACAGATCTTTCGATGAGTACATCTCGGACCCCGCCAAGCCCGTGCCCTTCCGCGCCCGGCCCATCCAGCCCGTGGGCTACGACGCGACCCACACCTGGTCCCAGTGGCTGACGGACGACCAGCGGGAGGCCTCGGGCCGTACGGATGTGTTGGCCTTCGTGTCTGAACCCCTGAAGGAGCCCCTGCGCATCGCCGGCGAGCCCGTGGCGAACCTGGTCGCGTCCACGAGCGGGACCGATTCGGACTGGGTGGTGAAGGTCATCGACGTCTACCCTGCTGAGGTGGCCAACCAGCCCGGCCTGGGTGGCTACCAGCTCATGGTGTCAGCGGACATCTTCCGGGGCCGCTACCGCGAAAGCCCGGAGACGCCCAAGGCCCTGAAGCCGAACGAGCCCCTGGTCTACCGCTTCGCCCTGCCCGCGGCCAACCACGTGTTCCTGCCGGGCCACCGGGTCATGGTGCAGGTGCAGTCCAGCTGGTTCCCCCTCTACGACCGCAACCCCCAGACCTTCGTGCCCAACATCTTCTTCGCCCAGCCCGGCGACTACCACAGCGCCACCCAGCGCATCTACCACACGCCTGGCCAGGCCAGCTTCGTGGAGTTGCCGGTGGTGAAGTAGGGGTATTTCCCGGGGCCAGAAAAGCAGAACACAGAGGGCGCAGAGCTTTACAGAAGGCACAGAGCAAAGCTCTGGCCACGGAACGCCTTCGGCGGGCCCGCGCGACGTGGACCGCGGCCCATTCTGTGTCCTCTGCGGTCCTCTGTGAGTTCTGTGTTCTTGCTTGAACCCTTGTGGGTATGGCCCTACTTGCCCAGCAGCTCCGCCACGAAGGCCGGCACCAGGTCGGTGGCCCGGCCGGCGCGGTGTTCCCGGAAGGCGTCGGCCACCCGGCTGGGTTCGAGGTTGAGCTCCACGGTGCGGGCGTCAGGCCCCACGGCCTCCACGAACCCCGCGGCGGGGTAGACGTGGCCGCTGGTGCCGATGGCCGCGAACAGGTCGCAGCCCTCCAGGGCCCGGTAGATGCGCTCCATCTCCAGGGGCACTTCGCCGAACCAGACGATGTGAGGCCGCACCTGCCCGCGGCGGCAGACCGGACAGCGGCTGTCGGCATCCATGTCACCGGGCCAGTCCAGGATGGCGCGGCAGCTGAGGCAGCGGGCCTTCAGCAACTCGCCATGCATGTGGACCAGGTGCCGTGAGCCGGCGCGATCGTGGAGGTCGTCCACGTTCTGGGTCACCAGGAGGACCTCGCCATGCCACTCCCGCTCCAGCCGGGCCAGGGCCAGATGGGCGGCATTCGGTTGGACGCTTGGCAGGCTGCGCCGGCGCTCGTTGTAGAAGCGATGGACCAGGGCCGGGTTGCGGTGGAAAGCTTCGGGAGTGGCCACATCCTCCACCCGGTGTCGCTCCCACAGCCCGTCCGCATCCCGGAATGTGCGCAGCCCGCTTTCCGCGGAAATGCCCGCGCCGGTGAGGATGACGAGGTGGGCGTCGCGGAAAAGGTCCATGGAGGAGCTCCGGGCTGATCGAAGAGATGAAAAGCCAACTGATTACCACCAAGACACCAAGGCACCAAGGAAGACACAGGTGTTGGTCTTTTCTTGATGTCTTGGTGTCTTGGTGGTGGGCTTTCCCTCTTTTCTACTTTCCGAGATCCAGCGCCTTGCCATCGACGGGGCCGGGAGTGAGCCCCAGTTCCCGGGAGAGGGTGGGGGCCAGGTCCACGGTGCGGACGGGTTCAAGGCGCTCAGCGGCCTTCCAGGGGCCCCAGAAGATCATGGGCACGCGGCGGTCGTAGGCGTAGGGGGTGCCGTGGCCCGTGGGCCAGTCCGTGGGGGGGACGCCGAAGACCGTCCAGGGCTTGAAGGCCACGAGGACATCGCCGCTGCGGTCGGCCCGGAAGCTGCGGCGCAGCAGCACGCGGAGGCTGCTGTCCCGGGGGCTGCCCGCAGCGGTTGGGTCCGTGGCCTCCAGTTCTTCGGCGGTGAATGCGTCGGCGACCTCGGGGCGGGCCCGCAGCCAAGCCTGGACTCGGGCCAGCACGGCCTTGCGCTCCAGCCCGGCGGCTTTCAGGGCGGCCGTCCGCAGGTAGAGGCTGTTCGGCTCCGGCGACTCGAACAGGAGGTCGGCCTCCACCTTGAACGTGGCTTTGAGATCGGCGCGCAGCTCGGCCAGGAACTGGGGCGGGTTCACACGCTTGGCGGGGAAGCCGTTCTCGGCCAGCGCTTCGGGGAGGTCCATGCCGCCGTGATCGGCGCTCAGCACCACCCAGGCCTTGGGGTCCCGGCGGCGGATGTCGTCGAGAAGCCGCCCCACGGTGCGATCCAGGCGGTGGATCTGGTCCCGCATCTCGGTGCCCAGGGTGCCGTAGCTGTGCCCGATGTAGTCCGTGGCGGAAAAGCTCACAGCCAGGAGATCTGTGGCGGGCCCCTGGCCCAGCTGCTCGGCCTCCAGCAGGGCTTCGGTGGCCTCCAGGGTGACCTCGTCGAGGAAGGGGGACTTGCGGAACCGGGACTCGAACGTCTTGTCTAGGGGCATGCCCGCACCTTGCACGAGGCGGGGGAGGGCGCCGTTGCGGATCACCTGGCCCGGGAAGGTCCAGCTGGCCACGCGACCTTCCGGGGTGCTGGCCTCCTTCGTCCACAACCAGCTCTGGGTGGCAAAGCGGGCCCTCAGGCCGTCGTCGAAGCCGGCCAACCACTTGGGCATCCGGGCGGCGTAGGTGGGCGAGGTGGTAAAGCCCGCGGCGCCCGCGAACCAGAACACACCGGTGGGCTTGCGGCCCGCCATGAGGATGGCGGCCCGATCCTTGCCCGACACGGCGAAGGCCCGGCTCCCGGGCCTCTGGGCCTGGAGCCAGTCGCCCAGGGACTCGCCCAGGAAGCGCGCATTGGTGGAGGTGCTGTTGGCCCTTCCGGGATCCAGGGCCTTGGCTTCGCCATTCTCCACGCAGTACACCAGACGGTCGGTGTCGCGCTCGTACCAGCGATTCTCCACGATGCCGGTGTTCGCGGGGAAGCGGCCCGAGAGCAGCACGGAATGGCCTGGGCCGGTCTCGGTGAAGCCGTGGTCATGGTAAGCCTCGGTGAAGAAGACACCCTCCTTGCGCAACCGGGCCAGGCCTCCGGTCAGTTCGGGTCCGTAGGTCTGCATCAGCTCCGCAGAGAACTGATCCACGGAGATCACGACCACGAGTCGGGGTTGGGCGGGCGCACTGCCTTGGGCCCCGATGGGGGCCAGCAGCAGGGTGCCAAGCAGCAGGGAGGGCCAGATGGGACGGATCATCAGAACGTCACCCCCACGCCGAAGGTCCACAGTCGCTCGAACTCCTGGCCACTGCCCTGGGCGGAGAAGTAGGCGGACAGGTCCGAGGCGCTGTTGAGCTGCACGGGCCGATCCTTGCTGGTGGGCTGCTGGTAGCTGGCGGCGAGGTAGGGATGCACCACCACGGAGGGGATGCGCCAGCGGGCACCTACCCGCAGCCAGGTGCGGCTCAAGTCCTTGTGGGTAGAGGCCCCGGCCGTGTCGAGGGTGTAGCGCTGGAGGCGCTGGATGAGCCCGATCTCCCCCGCGATCCCCACGAAGGGGATCCAGAGCTGGGCATTGAGGCCCAGGCCTACCCCCTGCTGCTTCAGCTTCGTCCCCTGCGTGGTGGCGCCCGTGGCCAGGCTGCCGTCCGCCGTGAACTGGGAATACTCGAGGCCGCCTTCCAGCTTGAGCAGGGGGCCCACCTGGAAGATCTGCCGGTTCGCGGTGGCGATGAAGCCCTTGCCCGTGTCGAAGTCCCCGGCCGCCAGCTGGCTCGTCCCCGAGAGGAGGGTTTGGGGCAGGTTCTGGCCCGAGGGCCGGGGCAGTTCCAGGCGCAGGTCCCACTGGGCGCGCAAAGGCGCGGCTCCTAGGCTCAGGAGGGCGGCGGTGAGGCAAAGCGACAACGGGGCGAGGCGCATCTAGGCTCCGGCGAAACCCCGATCATACCCGTCGCAGGTTCCAGTCCCCCAGCGGCGTGTAACCTCCCCGTGGCCGGCTTTCGAAGAGCACGAGGCGATCCACGGTGAAGGGGATGGGCGGCGGGGGCACGAACCTGGCCACAGCCCGGGCCCGTCGCCACCGCGCCAGGGTGAGGTGGGCCCGGAAGGGCTTGGCGTCGAAGGCTTCACCTGCGGTGGCCAGGGTTTCGCGCAGGTCCGTGGCGAGCGCTTCCAGCGCCGGACTGGATTCCAGCCCCAGCCAGAGCACACGCGTGGTTCCGGCGGTTGGGAACCCGCCCAGGCCCGCTGTCCATAGCTTGAAGCCATGATGGCGATCCGCGATGGGGCAGGCGACTGTCAGCAAGGTCGAAAGGGCCTCCGCCGGGCGTTCCCCCAGGAACGCCAAGGTCAGGTGGAGGCCTTCAGGGCGGGTCCAGCCCTCGACCTCCGCCTGCCCCTGCTGCCAGCGGGCCAGAGACTCCCGCAGATCCGCGGGCAGGGGCAGGGCGAAGAAGAGCCTCAGGACCCCGCCTTCCACTTGATGCTGCACCCCATGCTCGGGTGCTGGACCTCGGGGGGGTCCTCCCCGGCCAGGACGCGCTCGATGGCCTCTTTCAGATCCTGGCGGGTGACGTGGGCGGCGTCCTTCCAGTTGTCGTCCAGGCGGCCGTGGTAGACGAGCTTGCGATGGCCGTCATAGAGGAAGAAATCCGGTGTGCAGACGGCGCCCAGGGCGTGGGCCACGGTCTGCTCCTCGTCCCAGAGGTAGGGGAACACGTAGCCTTTCGCCTTGGCTCGGGCCCGCATGGCCTTGAAGCTGTCGTCCGGATAGGTTTCCGCGTCGTTGGCATTGATCGCCACCACCGCACAGTTCCCGGCATAGGCCGTGGCCAACGAATTGAGGCGGTCGTCGACGGCCTGCACATAGGGGCAGTGGTTGCACATGACCACCACCAACAGGGCCGGACGATGGAAGTCGTTTCGAGACCAGAGCTGCCCATCCACACCCGGCAGCGTGAAGTCCGGACAACCCATGCCAAGCGGGACCATCGTGGATTCCGTCAGGGCCATGGGGACCTCCGGGCTGCTCCTTTCATCGTACGCCTTGGGGCAAGTGGATTTTTCGTGGTCATTTTTATGACTTGACCGCTACCCACCTGCATCTAGGCTGGTTCTAATCAAGGACCTCATGACCCAACTGCTACGCCTTCATTGGTCCACCCTGGGGGACGACACCGGGGGGCTGGAACATCGGTGGGCGGCTCTGTGGGATGTGACGGTGGACCGCGGGGCCTCGCCGGCCCTGCCGCCCCGGGACGTGGACCTGTGGGTGATCAGCGCCCGGGGCGCCTGGCCGCCGCCGGAGATGAACCGCATGATGGCGGAGGTGGCGGCCCTGCCCATTCTGCTGGGCCTTCAGCCGAACGCCCCGCCCATGGACGCCAAGGCTCTGTCGGAATGGGGTTCGCTCGGCTCGGTCCGCTGGGGCGTGCTGGGGCCCGAGCCGCCCATGCCTGGCCTGCGCCCGCGATCGGGCAACACCACCCAGCTGAGTGCCACGCAGGCCCTCTCCTTCGGCCTCATCGGCACCAGCCCCGCCATGCAGGGCGTGCTGGCCCGGGCTCGCAGCGCCGCCGCCACGCGGGCCACGGTGCTGCTGCTGGGGGAGAGCGGCACGGGCAAAGAGGTCATTGCCCGGGCCATCCACCGCATGAGCGCCGATGCGGGCGAGCCCTTCGTCGCCGTGCACTGCGGCGCCATCCCCGAGAACCTGCTCGAGTCCGAACTCTTCGGCTTCAACAAGGGCGCCTTCACGGACGCCCGCAAGGACACGCCCGGCAAGTTCCGCGAGGCCCATGGCGGCACCATCTTCCTCGATGAGGTGGGCACCATGCCCCTGGGCGCCCAGGTGCGCCTGCTGCGGGTGCTGCAGGAGCGAGAGGTGCAGCCCCTGGGCGGCGGCGCGCCCGTGAAGGTGGACGTGCGCGTGGTGACGGCCTCCAACGTGGATCTGTGGCAGAAGGTGCAGGACGGCAGCTTCCGCGAGGACCTGTTCTACCGCCTGGAGGTGGTGCCCATCACGATGCCGCCCCTGCGGACCCGGCGGGAGGAGGTCCCCTTCCTGGCCCAGCACTTCCTCAACCGCAAGGCCCGTGAGCACGGCCTCTATCCCAAGGCCCTCCATCCCAGTGTGGATCCGCTGCTGATGTCCCTGCCCTGGCCCGGCAACGTGCGCCAGCTGGAAAACGCCATCGAGCGCGCCATCGTGCTGTCGGGCACGCGGCCTGTGCTGACGCGCGAGGACTTCGCCTTCCTCGCGGAGCGCATGGGATCACCGACGGAACGGCTGCCTGAACTCGCCGCCGGGGCGCCGACGCCGGATTTCACGCCCCTGCCCATCCACGCCTTCGCACCGATGCCCACCAGCGCTTTCTCCCCGACGGCGCCGGCCGCCTTCGGCATGGACCTCCCGGCCGAGGGCATGGACCTGAACCAGGTGGTGTCCGACATGGAGAAGACACTCATGCTCCAGAGCCTGGCCATCACCCGGGGCAACAAGAAGCGCGCCGCCGACCTGCTGGGCCTGAAGCGCACCACCTTCCTGGAGAAAATGAAGCGGCTGGACCTCGAGGACGCGGACAGTGCCGAGGCGGCGGAGGCCTGAACCGCCCCTGTTAACCTGAGGGTATGACGGACGCGACGCATCTGAGGTGGAAGCTGGAGGTCCCCGACCTCCAGGAAGAGGCGCTCTGTGCCTGGCTGGAGGCGCTGGGATCGTCGGCCTTCTACCGCGAGGCCGATCCACCTCGGGCCTGCTACGCCTATTTCCCGCCGGACCAGGCGCCCCCGGACCCATCGGGCCTGATCGCCTTTCCTGACGTGCGCCTGCTGGAGGCCGAATCGTTTGGTGACGAGGACTGGCTGGCCAAGAGCCGCGAGGGCTTCGGCGCCTTTGCCGTGGGTCGGCGCTTCCATGTGCGGCCCCTCTGGGACGAGACACCGGGCCCCGCGGACCGCCTGGACCTGGTGGTGAACCCGGGCCTGGCGTTTGGCACCGGGGGCCACGAAACCACGCGCCTCTGCATGGAGTTGCTGGAAGAATTGGCGGACGCGGGCCGCCTGAAGGGCCGTGTCCTGGATATCGGCGCGGGCACGGGCATCCTGTCCTTGGCGGCCTTCCTGCTGGGGGGGCGCGACCTCACGGCCTTTGACATCGACCCCGACTGCGGGCCCGCCATGACCGAGCTGATGGCGCTGAACGCCCACCTGCTGAAGGGCGAGCGCCCCTACGAGAGCTTCGTGGGCACGCTGGACCATCCGAAGGTGCAAGGGCCGTACGCGGGCCTGCTGGCCAACATCCTGCTGGAGACCATCCAGGAGCTCCTGCCTCGCATGGCCGAGGTGGCCGCCCCAGGCGGCTGGCTCGTGGCCAGCGGCATCCTGGCCGAGCGCACCGACGAAGCCCTGGTGAGTCTCGTCTCGCACGGCTTCAAGCCGGAGAAGGTGCTGAAGGAAGGCGAGTGGATCGCGGTACTGGCCATTCGAGAACCTGAGAATTAAAAAGCGGAACACAGAGGACGCAGAGTGGCACAGAGGACACAGAAGAAAATGGAAACGGGGCCAACCTTCCTTCGAGGATGCTTTTCTCTGTGTCCTCTGCGGGTTTCTATGTCTTCTGTGTTCCTCTTTGATCTTTTTGCTGGGACGACTGTATGAGCCGCGCGGATCGTCCCATTGGCGTGTTCGACTCAGGCATCGGGGGGCTCACGGTCATTCACGCCCTGCGCCAGATGCTGCCTCAGGAAGAGCTGATCTACCTGGGCGACACGGCCCGGTTGCCGTACGGCAGCAAGAGCCACCACACCATCGAGCGCTACACGCTGCAGATGGGCGAGCTGCTGCAGCGCCACGACCCCAAGCTCATCGTCATCGCCTGCAACACGGCCAGCGCCCATGGTCTGCCGGCGCTCCAGGCCGTGAGCCCCTGTCCGGTGATCGGCGTCATCGAGCCCGGCGCTGAAGCCGCCGCGGCGGTGCCTGGCCCTGTGGGCGTCATCGGCACCCTGGCCACGGTGGGCAGCGGGGCGTACGAAGCGGCCATCCTCCGGCGCGATCCCGCCAAGGTGATCTACAGCACGGCCTGCCCCCTGCTGGTGCCCCTGGCCGAGGAAGGCTGGTTCGATGATCCTGTCACCGATACCATCTGCCGGCGCTACCTGGACCTCCTGCCCGCCGAGGTCAGGACGGTCGTACTGGGCTGCACCCACTACCCGACCCTGATGCCCAGCCTGGAGCGCTGCCGCCCCGGCACCCACTGGATCGACAGCGGCCGAGTCACCGCCAAAGCTGTGGATCGCCTGCTGCAGGGCACCCTCGGCTACCGCACGGCCAGCGCGCGCGGTGAACTCCGCGTCCAGCTCACTGACGCCAGCACCCGCCTGAAGGAAGTGGGCAGCCGCTTTCTGGAGGAAGTGCTGGGGGACGTGGAAGTCGTCGAGATCTAGTTGGCGCGAGGAAACGGGAGGACCATGCCACTCACGATCCGGGACCTCCGTCCGAATGAATTCGACGCCCTCGGTCGCCTCCTGGTCGAGGTGTATGCGAGCCTCGATGGGTTCCCCACCCCGGAGGAGCAGCCGCGTTACTACGAGCTGCTCGCCAACATCGGGCGTTTCACCGAAAAGTGGGACGCCAGGGTGCTCGTCGCCCTCTCCGCTGAGGGTGAGCTGATGGGCGGCGTCGTCTACTTCGGCGACATGGCCGAGTACGGATCGGGCGGAACCGCGACCACGGTCAAAGACGCCTCCGGCATCCGCCTGCTGGGTGTCAGCCCCAAGTTCCGGGCCCTGGGCGTGGGCAAGGAGCTGACCAAAGCCTGTATCCAGCTGGCGCAGGAGAAGGGACATGCCCAGGTCATTCTGCATACGACGCAAGCGATGCAGATTGCCTGGGGACTCTACGAGCGCCTGGGGTTTGAACGGTCTGAGGATCTCGACTTCCTGCAGGGCGAATTGCCGGTCTACGGATTCAGGCTTCCTTTAGTGAAGAGCTGAGGCTGGAAGCACGCCGGAGCGGTTTTCTCGGTGGCCTCCGTGAAAGTCTTCGCCCTCTGCGTTTCTGATTCTGAACCCTAGACCGGGGTCACCCCTGGCAGCGTGAACACCACGCAGGTGCCCTTCCCTTCGATGCTCTCGATGCGGATCTCGCCGCCATGGCTGCGGACGATCTCGCGGCAGATGCTGAGGCCCAGGCCGGTGCCCTTGCCCTCGGGCTTGGTGGTGAACATGGGGCGAAAGACCTGGCCCAGCAGATCCGCAGGAATGCCCTGGCCCGAATCCTGGAAGCGGATCTCCCACCAGAGGCCGCCCGGCGTGCTCTCCTCCGCCGGTTGTGCGGCCAGGCGGACGGTGCCCCCGCCGGGCATGGCGTCCACGGCGTTCTTCATGAGGTTCAGGAAAAGCTGCTCCATCTGCTTGCGGTCGACGTTCAAATGACAATCTGCTGGGATTACGGTTTCCACCGTGACCCCATGCGAGGTCAGTGTGGGAGCCCAGAGCTGGCGGAGGTCCTCGACCAGCCCTGCAAAGGACTGGGCCTGAGGATGGAGCTGAGGACGGCGGGTGAGGTCGAGCATGCGCCGAACGATGCCGCTCACGCGCTGGATCTGGGCCTGGATCACCCCGAGGCGCTCGCGCACCCGGTCCGGCAGATCCTTCTGCCCTTCCATGAGCTGGAGGTGGCCATTCACCAGGTTGAGGGGTGTGCCCACCTCGTGGGCAAAGGTGGCCGCGAGCTGCCCGGCCACGGCCAGCCGTTCCTGGGCGCCCAGTTCCTCGCGTAGCAGCGCATTGCGCTCGGCCATGGCCGCCAGCTCCACGTTCTTGGCCTGGAGCTCGGACAGAGCGGCGTCGATGCGGCTCTGAAGGCTGGCGTTGAGGCCGCGGATCTCGTGGATGAGGGTCTCGCGTTCCTCGCCAGCCCGCTGGAGTTGGACGGCCATGCCGTTGAACTGGGCCGCGATGAGGCCCAGCTCGTCGCTGCGCTTGATGGCGATGCGGACGCCGGCCTCGCCCCGTTCCAGCCGTTCCATGGCCAGTACCGTGGCCTCGATGGGATCGCTGATGAGCACCCGCAAGATGAGCCAGAGCAGGATGAACTCGCCAAGGAGGACGCCTGGAAGGGTGCGGTAAGTCCGCTTGAGGTTGTTGTCCCAGACCACCTCCCACCGCTCCAGGTCGCAGTAGACGCGCACGAGGCCCAGGGGCGCCTGCCCGAGTTTGTGGTTGCGGATGGGTTGGTAGACCTTCCAGGCACGACCCCCAGTATTGAGGTCCACCAGCTCGGCCTGGGGCTTCGTGAGCGTCAGGTAGGAGCCGATTTCGGGACCCCATTCCACGGATGCCTCGTCACCGGAGGAGCGCACCAGCTCCACTTCGCTGCTCTTCCCCACGCGCCTGAACACGTCGATTTGGAAGATGCTGCGGTCCGGCCCAGCGATGCTCTCCAGCAGCTGGTCCAGCTTGTCCGGGTCCTTGAAGGTGGGGTCCCGCTCCACCACGTCCGTTTCCACCGTGCCCGCGGTCTCGATGGTCAGGTTGCGAGAGTAGCTCTCCATCTCACGGCGACTGTTGCGGGTGATGGAATAGGCCACGGCCACGGTGAGCACGCTGGTGACGAGGCCCAACAGCAGGAACAGCTTGGCATGCACACTGCGCAGCCAGGCCAGGGGGCGGATCCGCACGCGCCAGAAGCTCATCGAGGAGGAACTTCAGCGGGGGGAAGCCCCAGGGACGGGCGGATCAACCGGGCGAAGGCGGCGAAATCCTGGTTCGCGGCGCTGGCCCTGAAGCGGTCAAAGGTGGCTCGTCGGGCTTCGGTGATATGGCCCAGCAGCTCCAGCACGCCATCGGCGAGGAGGTTGCGCTCGCGACCGCGAAGCTGCCCTTCCTCCTCCAGGAGCAGGGTTTCCAGGGCCGCCAGGTCATGGTGTTCCCCCAGGATGGTCTGGAGGGCTCGGAGGTCCTTGAGCACCCCTTCTGGCAATGCCACGAAGGTGCCCTCCAGGGCCTCGACGGCGTAGCGCAGCTTCTTGATGCGCACCCGGGCCTTGTGCAGGGCCGCGGCACCCTCCTGTGCCGCAAGGCTCGCCAGATCCCCGAGGGCCCCTTCGGCGCGGGGCTCGAGGCAGGCCCAGGCGGCTTCCTGGAGGGAGGTGTGCTGGAAGGGGGACGGCAGGCTGGGCACCTCCAGCAGCCGGTCCAGATCCGGCAGGCGCAGGTCATCCAGCTCCTTGCGCATGGCGCGGCGGGCCTTGGCCCGGGCGCGGTCCACCCCTTCCAGCAGGTGCTCCAGTACGGCGACCTGCACAGGGTTGGCCTGTGATTGGCGGCGCTGTTCCAGCTGGGCCGCATGGACATCCAGCTCGCGGGGGAGCCCGAGGATATCCACCAGCCGCTTCAGGGCCCGCCGCTGAGCCTTGTGGCTGGGGTAGGCCTCGGAATCGACCAGGTCGAGCACCGCCCCGAGGCGTCGGGCGGACACCCGCACCTGGTGCAGCGGTTCATCCTCTTCGGCCCACCCTTCGGTAGCCAGCAGGGACTGAAGCCCCGCGAGACGGACCTCCAGGGCGTGGTGGAGCAGGATCGCCAGTTCGGCCGGATGCATCCCATGATTTTAGACACAGTTCATAGAAGCGAAAAATTGGCGTAAACTGGAAAGTCTATGGAACACATTCACATCAAGGGCGCCCGGGAACACAACCTCAAGAACTTCGACCTCAGCCTGCCGCGCAACCAGCTGGTGGTGATCACGGGATTGTCCGGTTCCGGCAAGTCCAGTCTGGCCTTCGACACCCTGTACGCGGAAGGCCAGCGGCGCTACGTGGAGAGCCTGTCGGCCTACGCGCGGCAGTTCCTCGATCAGATGGAGAAGCCCGATGTGGACAGCATCGAGGGCCTCTCCCCGGCCATCTCCATCGAGCAGAAGACCACCAGCAAGAACCCCCGTTCCACCGTGGCCACGGTGACCGAGATCTACGACTACCTGCGCCTGCTGTTCGCCCGCACGGGCAAACCCACCTGCGTGGCCTGCGGCCAGCCCATCGCCAGCCAGACCATCCAGGAGATGGCCGATCAGATCCTCGCCAAACCCGAGGGCACCAAGCTGCAGATCCTGGCGCCCGTGGTTCGGGGCCGCAAGGGCGAGTACAAGAAGCTGCTCCAGGACCTCATGAAGCGTGGGTACATCCGGGCCAAGGTGAATGGCCAGATGCTCGACCTCACGGAAGGCATCCCCGACCTGGACAAGCAGAAGAAGCACACGCTGGAGGTGGTCATCGACCGCCTGAAGGTGAGTCCCGCCATCCAGTCCCGCCTGGCGGACAGCCTGGAGATCGCCTGCAACCTGGCGGAAGGCAGCGCGCTCGTGGACCTGGACGGCACCGAGCAGCTCTTCTCCAGCAAGCTGGCCTGCAACAACACGAAGTGCGGGAGGTTCGGCCAGGGCCTGCCGGAACTGGAGCCGCGGTCCTTCTCTTTCAACACGCCTTATGGCGCCTGTCCTGCCTGCGACGGCCTGGGGTTCAAGCGCCAGTTCGCGGAAGAGCTGATCATCCCGAACCCGGCCCTGTCCATCAACGAGGGTGCCATCCAGGCCAGCGGCTGGAGGAGCGTCTCCGATGATGGTTGGCGGTCCCAGATGCTGGACCAGCTGGCGCGAAAGGCGAAGTTCAGCCTGGATACGCCCTGGAAGAAGCTGCCCGCGGACATCCGGCGCCTGCTGCTGCAGGGCACCGAGAAGGAGATGCGGTTCACCTACGAGAACAAGAAGAACCGCTACGATTTCGTCCACCACTTTGAAGGCATCGTCGGCAACCTCGAGCGCCGCTACCGCGAGACCACCAGCGAGGAAATCCGGGCGGAGCTCGAGGAATCCATGCAGATCATTCCCTGCGAGACCTGCGCCGGCCAGCGACTCAGGCCCGAGGTGCTGGCGGTTTTCGTGGGTGGCCTGAACATCGCCCAGGTGGTGGCGCAGAGCGTGCGCCTGGCGCGGACCTGGTTCGCGGACCTGGCCATGGAAGGCAAGGATGCCGTCATCGCCGAGAAGGTACTGAAGGAGATCCGCGAGCGACTGGGCTTCCTCGACGATGTGGGCCTTGGCTACCTGACGCTGGATCGCAGCGCGGCGACGCTTTCCGGCGGCGAGGGCCAGCGGATCCGCCTCGCCACTCAGATCGGCAGCAAGCTCCAGGGCGTGCTCTACGTCCTGGACGAGCCCAGCATCGGCCTCCACCAGCGCGACAACCTGCAGCTCATCCACACGTTGAAGGAGATGCGCGACCTGGGTAACACCGTGCTGGTGGTGGAGCATGACCTCGAGACCATTCTCGCCGCCGATCACGTGGTGGACATGGGCCCCGGCGCCGGCGAGCATGGCGGCTTCGTGGTGGCCCAGGGCACCCCCGAGGAGATCGGCCGCACGCCCGGTTCCATCACCGGCGATTTCCTCTCGGGCCGGGACGCCATCCCTGTGCCCCGCACCCGGCGCAAGGCCAAGCGCGGACATCTGTCCGTGGTGGGTGCCGAGGAGAACAACCTCAAGAAGGTGGACGCGGATTTCCCCATCGGGATCTTCACCTGCGTGACAGGCGTGTCGGGCTCCGGCAAGAGCACCCTGGTGAACGAGATCCTCTACAAGGCCCTGGCCAACCAGCTGCACCAGGGCGTCCATATCGTCGGCAAGCACAAAACGATCAAGGGCCTGGAGGCCGTGGACAAGGTCATCGACATCGATCAGGCCCCCATCGGACGCACGCCCCGCAGCAATCCCGCCACCTACACCGGCCTCTTCACGCCGCTGCGGGAACTCTTCGCCCAGCTGCCGGAAAGCAAGGCCCGGGGCTACGCACCGGGCCGCTACAGCTTCAACGTGAAGGGCGGGCGCTGCGAGAAGTGCGAGGGCGATGGCGTTCTCAAGATCGAGATGCACTTCCTCCCGGATGTGTACGTCACCTGCGAGCAGTGCAAGGGCAAGCGCTACAACCGCGAGACCTTGGAGATCCATTACAAGGGCCACAGCATCTCCGAGGTGCTGGCCATGACGGTGGAGGAGGCGCTGGGTTTGTTCGCGCCCATCCCCGTGCTGGCCAACAAGCTGCAGACGCTCATGGACGTGGGCCTGGGCTACATCCGCCTGGGCCAGAGCGCCACGACGCTGTCGGGCGGGGAGGCCCAGCGTGTGAAGCTGGCCAAGGAGCTGAGCAAGCGCCCCACGGGCCGCACGGTCTACATCCTGGACGAGCCCACCACGGGCCTGCACCTCAAGGACATCCAGAAGTTGCTGGAGGTGGTCAACCGCCTCGTGGAGACCGGCAACACCCTCATCGTCATCGAGCACAACCTCGACGTCATCAAGACGGCCGACTGGATCATGGACCTGGGCCCCGAAGGCGGCGCCGAAGGCGGACGCATCATTGCCCTGGGCACGCCCGAAGAGGTGGCGAAAAAGAAGGCCAGCGTGACAGGCCGGTACCTAGCGCCGTACTTGAAGTAGGTCCCGGCCTCAGCGCCGCTCGCTGCTGTCCCAGATCAGGCCGTCGGCGACGTCACCGTTGTCCAGGGTCTCGTGGGCGCCTTCTTCGAACACGGCCCAGAGGGCGTCCAGGCGCTTGCGGCGGAAGCGGGGGTTGGGGATGGTGCGCTCCAGGGCCTCCTTCGTGGCCGGGGGGTGCTCCAGCCGGGCCATGAGCCAGCGGTTGCCCAGCTCCATCACGGCACCCACATCACCTTCATTGCCCCAGGCCCAGCGCAGTGCCGTGAGCTTCTTGGCCCGGTCCACGGCGAGGTCCCCCAGGTGCCTGACCTTGTCCACCACCGGATCGTGCTTGGGGGGCACGTACGCCCGCACCCGCTTCAGCAGGTGGCGCATGTCCTTGGGCAGGGCGGCCAGACGTGGCCCGATCTCCGGGTGGTCCCGCTTCGCGTCGGCCTCGTCCGCCAGGATGCGCAACAGAGGCAGCAGCAGGGCCGCATCGCGGCTGGCGTAGCTGATCTGCGCGTCGCGCAGGGGCCGCAGCATCCAGTTGGAATCCTGCTCCTCCTTGGGGATGTCGAGCCCGAGCTTGAGCTTGGCCATGGTCTTGAGGCCCGGCTGCGGATAGCCCAGGGCGCGGGAGAGCAGCATGGTGTCAAAGATGCTGTTGGGCACCACGTCATAGAGGCGCTTGAACACGATGCCGTCGCCGGAGAAATCGTGGACGATCCAGGGCACCTGGGCCATGGCCTGCAGCGCCGGCCGCATGAGGCCGTCGAGGGGGATCGGATCCACCAGCCAGGCCTGGTCATGGGTCGCCACCTGCAGCAGAGCGAGCAGGCAGTGGTGCATGCCCGTGAGGCTGCACTCGATGTCCACCGACAACACACCCGCGGCGTGCCACAGGGGCAGCGCCTCCTGGAGCTTCTCGGGGGTGTCCACGTAGGTCGTGGGAAGGTCGAAGTGGTCGAGCACCATCCCGCCAGTATGGCAGTCCGGTACCATGAACCTTCATCACGATCTGCGAGGCTGCATGAACCGATCGCTCTTCTGGACCACCTTCGCCACCGTCTTCCTCGCCGAGGTGGGCGACAAGACGCAGCTCGCGGCCATGACGGCGACGGTGCGCAGCGGCCAGATCTGGACCGTGTTCCTCGCCGCCAGCGCGGCCCTGGTGTGCGCCACGGCCATCGGCGTGGCCGTGGGCGGGGTACTGTTCCGCTACATCCCGGAAGCCGCCATCAAGTGGATCGCGGGAACGGCCTTCATTGCGGTGGGGTTGTGGGTGCTGATCAAGGGCTGACGCGCCTTTTCTACGATGGCGGCTGCGGGCTCTGCCACGCGGCCGTGCGCTTCGTGGCTCGGCATGACGTCAAAGGACACATTCGCTTCGCGCCCCTGGGCGGCGAGACCTTCCTCCGTCTGATTCCAGCCGTTGGATCCCCCCTTCCCGATAGCCTGGTGGTGCTGACCCCCGAGTCACGTCTGCTGGTTCGCTCCGAAGCCGTGATCCACCTGCTGATCTGCCTCGGGGGGAGCTGGGGCCTGTGGGCTGCGCTCCTGAAGGTGGTGCCCCGCAGCCTCTGCGATGGTCTGTACGATCTGGTGGCGAAGGTCCGGCGCCACCTGTTCCGACCCCCGGCAGGGGTCTGCCCTGTCCTGCCCACGAGGTTGCGCGATCGTTTTGACCCCTAGCCACGCTTGAGCGTGATGATGACGATCTCCGGTGGGGCGTAGATGCGGAGGGGGAGGCCCACCACGCCCAGGCCGCGGCTCACGTAGAGCAGATCCTCACCCTCGCGGTAGAGGCCCTGGGTGCGGGGACCGATGAGGAAGGCGCTGCTGAACCAGGGGATGGGATTGATCTGGCCACCGTGGGTATGGCCCGACAGGGTAAGGCGCGCACCGGCGGCGAGGGCCTGCTCCCATTCGCTGGGCCGATGGTTCATGCAGAGGCGGAAGGCGTCTACGGGCAGGTCGCGGGCGGCCTCGGTGGGCCGGGGGCCGGGGCCGAAGACCATGTGCCGGAAGCGGCCATTCCGGGCCATGGGATCCTGCAGCCCCATGAGAGCCAGGGTGCCGCCACCGCGCTGGATGAGGGTCGAGGCGTTCTCGAGGCAACGGATCCCCGCGGCCTCGAGGTCCCGCCAGATGGGGCGGGGGTCGTCAAAATAATCGTGGTTGCCCAGAATGGCGAACGTCCCGTAGGGGGCAGGAAAGCTGCCGAAGGCGTCGATGACCGGGTCCAGTTCATCGGGGCGGCTGTCCACCAGGTCGCCCGTGAGGAGCAGCAGATCCGGGCGCTCCCGGGCTGTGAGATCCCGCCAACGGCGCACCAGGTGCGGCCCGATCAGGGGCCCGGAATGGAGGTCGCTCAGTTGGGCGATGCGCAGGCCGTCGAGCCCTTGGGGGAGATCGGGGAAGGCCAGGGCACGGCGGGTGATGACCGGATCGCTGTAGGCTTCCCGGACCCCCACGGCGCCGAAGGCGATGGAGGCCCCGGTGCTCGCAAAGGCAGCCGTCCGCAGGAAGGCCCGGCGGCCGGGATCCACGGTCTCTCCCGGTGGCTCGGGCCGGTTCCGGCTCCAGAGGTGCCAGAGCCCCTCGGCCACCATGCCGGCCAGCAGGTGAAGCACCGTGAAAGCCTGGAAATAGAAGCCGCCGCGGGCCAGGGTCCTCAGGATCGGCAGGGCCTCATGACCGCCCTGGCCCAGGAGGCGGAGGCCCGCGAACAGAAGCACGGGGACGTGAATGAGGCCCAGGACCCAGGGCAGCACCCGGTAGAACCGGCTTGGCAGCTCCAGGCGCAGCAGGCGCAGATGGAACCACTGGATGAGGAAGATGAGGACAAGGCCGATGAGGAAGAGCATCAGGATTCCGAGGAGGACATCACGGCCGCACGATCACGCTGAGGGTTCCCACAGTACGGCCCTTCATGGTGCCATCCAAGGGGCGGTGCAGGCCCAGGATGAAGGAGAGGTTGCCCGCCAGGCGCCGCAGCACGTCCGTGGGCAGGGCCAAGTTTCGACTGTCCAGCTCGAGCCCGGCCACCCGCTGCGCAGAGGGCCGGGGCGCAACGTCCTGCCAGACCACCGCGTGCTCCAGGTAGGCCCGGAGGGGGCCGAGCCCGAGCTCGCCCCGAAGGCGCCGCAGGCGGTTGCCGGTGGCGGTGTAGGCAGGCAGGGCCGCCTGAACCACCCGGTTGGCATCCAGGGAAGTGGGCAGCAGAGAGGTGCCCACACCGCCCAGGTGAAAGCGGTCCAGGGCGGTGGGATCGCCGCCGAGGCGGCCTTCCTCCAGAAGCACCGTGAGGGGTGACCAGGGATTGATCCAGCCCACTGAGAGAGCGGCCCGGGTCAGGCTCCAACGGTGGCCCTCCGTGCGACCCTGCTGTTCGCGGGCGGCCAGGGCGAGGCGGAAGCCCAGGTCGTCGCGGCTCCAGAAGCTGCCCAGGGCCGCCTCCACGCCCCAGAGGGCACGGTTGAGGGAAGCCTCGTCTGCGGGTGTGGCGCGTTCGAAGGCGGCCACAGGCCGGAAGTACGTTTGGGGTCGGCCCAGGTCCATCCGCTCGAAGGCCAGTTCAGCCCCCTGCCGCTCCCGGTCGAACCCCGCCACCGGTGCGAAGCGCTGACTCGAGGGGCGTTCCAGGAGGGAGAAGGCCTGCAGGGAGGGCGCCCAACGCCAGCCGCGCCAAGTCGCGCCGGCCATGCCCCCGCGCGGGCCCGCGCCGTCGCCGAAGCCCGCCAGCACTTGCCAGTTCAAGCGATTGAGGATGTCGTTGCCGCCGGCGCCAAGCTGGGCGCTGAGGCCCGAGGGCGTCGCGCTGTAGCCGGCCAAGGTGAAGGTGTCGTGGGTTTCCCCCACGCGGTAGGGATGCGGAGTCACCGGAACCGGCGGCGGCAGGGGACTGGGCTCGTCGGCCTTGGGCAGGACCTGGTCCTTCACGAGGGGCGCGGGATCCTGGGGCAGGGGCTTCATCTCCAGGGGTGGCAGCGTCGCGTCGAGGCGGCGGATCTGGAGACCCGAGGCTCTGAGCTGGGTGTAGTAGATCCATTTGCCATCCGGCGTGGCCGCGGGGTTCCAGGCCGCAGCCAGCGTGCGGGTGAGGGGCTGGCCCATCCCGTCCACCAGGTTCCAGATGCCATCCACCTCCTTCCAGGTGGGGCCGCCGGGCGCAGCGGGTTTCGTGGGCATCGCCGTCATCGGGGTCCTGGCCAGGCCCTGGCGGAGGCGCCATTGCCGCGGTTGGGGCTGGAGCACGCCCTCGTCGTCCGGGAGCCGCAGCTGGAAGGCGATGCGATCCGGAGCCGTCCACACCGGCTTCCAGGGGAGGGCCCCGTTGACCCGGCCCAGGTGGTAGGTGGGGGGCAGGATGGGCGCCAGGGGGGCATGATCAGGGGGCTCGCCGGGTTCCGGCTTGGCGTGTTTTGGCGCAGCCTTCAGCTCCCACACGTAGAGACCCGGTTTCTTGGGATCCAACACCCGGGCCAGGAGCTTCGAGCCGTCGGGGCTCAGGGCCAAGTCCGTCACCCAGCCCTGGAGCTGGGCGATGACCTCGCCTTCGCGCAGGCCCTCGGCCCGGGCCCGGCGCTCCAGCTCCAGGGCCGTGTGGGTCAGCTCGGCGCAGAAGCGCTGATAGCCGTCCTTCGGACCGAAGCCGAAGGTGGCGCTGAAGGCCGTCTCGAAGTCGCGCTTGCCGGCGAGGCGAACCCAGAGGGTCTGGAGGACCTTCGGATCTCCGGCTTGGGTTTCGAGCCATTCCAGGTAGGCGCTGCCACCCAGGTAGGCCTGGGCGCCCCCGAGGAACCCGCCCTTGCCGCTCAGGGCCTCGTAGGTGGGCAGCTTGCCTTGGATGGCCCACTGGCGCAGCACCGCCGCACGGAAGGCGCTGTGGGGACGGCCGCTTCCCGTGAGCTTGCCTTCGATAAGCGTGGCGTAGCCCTCCGTGACCCAGCGGGGCGACTTCTCCGTGAGGGGGCCCAGCACCGCGGTCCAGCGCCGCCAGAGGTTGGGTTCCCGGGCGGGTCGCAACAGGTGGTGCATGTGGGCCAGCTCATGGGCCACGGCCAGTTCCGCCCAGCCACGGTGGTGGCCGATGGGGGAATCCGTCTCGGGCTCCGTCTTCCAGAGCACGACCTGGGGCCGTTGCAGGATCGGGAAGGCCAAGCCGTTGGCCTCCATCATCGGATCCAGGATCAGCAGGTCGATGGGGCGGTGGGGGTTCTCATAGGCATACCCGACGAGGCCTAGGTACTGGGCGTGGAGGCCTTCGACGCGCCCCGCCACCTCGCGCCCGAAATCCTCGAAGGCCGCGGGGCAGTGGATGCGGTAGTGGGCCGTGGTGAAGGTGAGCCAGGGAGCATCCGGCGCCTGGGTCCGTGGAGTCGCCGCGCAGAGCAAGGCGGGCAGGAAGGCCAAGGCGGGCGGCAGGATCCGGAGGCGCATGCCCCAGTGTGGACCCGCACCGTGATGGCCGTCACATTCTGAGAATTCATCTCAAATTTGAGTTTGATTTTGAATTTAGAGTTTGTGAGACTCATTCTCATGTTTGTTAACCTCCTTCCTCTCCTCCTGGTCCCCGCCTTGGCGGCCGGCCAGGCCGCCGCACCCACCCGGGACGGGATCGCTAAAGGCCAGCCCGCCCTGGATCGCCAGGTGCTGGCCATGGGGACGGAGCTGCGCCTGCACCTGGAGGGGCCTGGCGACCTGGGCCGGGCCTCGGAGGCCGCCCTGGCGGAGGCCGCCCGCATCGAGGGCGCCTGCTCCACCTGGGACCCCGCGTCCGCCTGGAGCCGCCTGAACGCGGCCCAGGGCCGCCCCGTGGCGCTGGACCGCGAGTGGCTCGACCTGCTGGCGCAGATGAAGACCTGGCAGGCGCGCACGGACGGGGCCTTCGACCCTGTCCTGATGTCGCTGATGCAGGCCTGGGCCATCCGAGCGGGGGGTCGGACGCCAACACCGGAGGCCCTGGCGGCCGCCCGCCGCGCCTCGGGGGCCTCGCTGCTGAGCCTCGACCGGACAACGGGCACCGCCAGCCTGACCCGCCCAGATGCAGGTGTGGAGGAAGGCGGCTTCCTCAAGGGTTACGCCCTGAACCGCATGCGCCAAGCGGCGGCCACGCCGGTGGGCCTGCTCGACTTCGGGGGCCAACTGCTGGCCTGGGGCGCCCCGGTGGACGCCTCCGTGGCGGATGCCCGGGATCGCCAGCAGCCGCGTCTTTCCTTCCTACTCCACAACGCATCACTCTCCAGCAGCGGCACCTCCGAGCGGGGGCGTCACATCCTCGATCCCCGCACGGGCGAGCCCTGTCCGGCCTGGGGCAGCACGGCCGTGGTGGCCGCGGACGCCCTCACGGCGGACGTGCTGTCCACGGCCCTCTACGTACTGGGCCCCGACGCGGGCCTCGCCTGGGCCGAGCGCCAAGGCGTGGCAGCCGCCTTCCTCCTCAACGACGGAACGGTCCGAATGAGCCCGGTCTTCCGCGCCCTCCACCCCACCCTGATCCCCCGGGAGTCCCGATGAAGTCCCTGCTCACCCCCCTCATGTGCGCGCTGCTGGCCGCGCCCGTCTTCGCCCAGGAGAAGCCGGACACCAAGAAACCGTCCAGTGCCGACCAGCGCATTGCCGAACTCGAGCGCCGCCTGGATGCCATGTCCCGGGAGCTGGAAACCCAGAAGACCGGCAGTGTGATGCCGGCGGTGCCCGACGAGGGCCGCTTCGGCATGGCCCCCAGCGCCAGCAAGGTCTACGCGGTGCCTTCGGGCCTCAGCATCGGCGGCTACGGCGAGCTGCTCTACCAGGGGAAGGCAGCCACGCTCCAGGATGGCACCCACGTCGGCAGCGAGAAGACCGCCGACGCGCTGCGGATGGTCCTCTACACCGGCTACAAGTTCAGCGACCGCATCGTGTTCAACTCCGAGATCGAGTTCGAGCACGGCGGTTACAGCGACGAGCACCCCGAGGGCGAGGCCATCGCCGAGTTCTACTACCTGGACTTCTTGCTCACCAAGGCCCTCAACATCCGGGCCGGGCAGATGCTGGTGCCCATGGGCTTCATCAACGAGCTGCACGAGCCCCCGGCCTTCCTCGGCGCCCGCCGCCCGCAGGTGGAGCAAACCCTTATCCCCAGCACCTGGCACGAGATCGGTGTGGGCGTCCACGGCGACCTGCCCGGCAATCTGAGCTACCGCGTCTACCTCATGAACGGGCTCCAGGGCTCGCGGTTCAACGCCGAGGGCATCGCCGACGGTCGCCAGGATGGCAACAAGGCCAACGCCCAGAGCCTGGCCTGGACGGGCCGCCTGGACTGGACACCCCTGCCTGGCGTGCTGGTGGGTGGCAGCTTCTACACGGGGAACAGCAACCAGACCGGCACGGGCGCCGCGCTCACCACCACCGTGTGGGACGCCCACGCCGAGTACCGGGCCCAGGGCCTTCAGGTCCGGGGCCTCTACAGCCGCGCCACCAACACCGCGGCCGCCGTGGCAGCCCTGAATGCCGCGGATCCGGCCCGCGAAGTGGGCACGCGGCAGTGGGGCGGCTACCTGGAGGTGGGCTACGACCTCCTCCGGGGCGCGCGGCAGGCCCTCATCCCCTACGTCCGCTACGAGCGCCTCGATGCCCAGCAGCAGGTGGTGGCGGGCGTCTTCGCGGACGGCAGCCAGGACCGCAACCTCCTCACCACCGGCGTGGCCTACAAGCCCATCCCCCAGGTGGCCGTGAAGGCCGATTGGACCCGCGACGAGAACCGCGCCCACACGGGCCGGGACCAGTTCAGCCTGGCCCTGGGCTACACCTTCTGAGGTCTCCCATGATCCGCGTCCTGGCCCCCCTCGCCTTTTTCTTGCCGCTCTTCGCGGCCCTGCCCACCACGCAGGAGGCTCTGGCCCTGGCCTTCCCGGGCGCCCAGCTCGCCCGGAAGGAGTTCGTGCTCAGCGACGGCCAGGCGGCGCGCGCCAAGGCGCTGGCGCAGGTGGAGGTGCCGGGGCGCTGGCTTGTGGCCTACGAGGCTCGGCGGAACGGGACCCTGGTGGGCGTCGGCTTCTTCGACACCCACCGGGTCCGCACCTTAAACGAAACGCTGCTGGTGGCCCTTTCCCCCGAGGGCCGCATCCTTCGCGTGGAGGGCGTGGCCTTCCACGAGCCCGCCGAGTACATGGCCAAGGAGGCCTGGGTGAAGCAGTTCGAGGGGAAGGGCCTCGACCCGCAGCTCACCCTCAAGGGCGCCATCCATCCGCTGTCCGGCGCCACCCTCACCGCGAATGCCATGACGGACGCGGCTCGCCGTTGCCTGGCCCTGCACCAGGTGCTTTACCGGGAGGGGAAATGAGCCCGCTCGAGCGCTGGAGCCTGCACCTCGCCGCCCTGGCCACGGCGGGCACGGGCCTCATGGACGGCCTGCTGCGCTGGTTCGGCGTGCGCATGGGCGAGTTCGGCCCGGAGCCCCACCCCTGGCTCCCGGCGGCCCAGCACCTACATGTGCTCACGGCGCCCCTCCTCCTCTTCGCCCTGGGCATGACCGTGCGCGGCCACCTCCAGGCGAAGTTGAAGCGGGGCAGAGAAGCCCGCCGCACGGGCCTGGGTGCCGCCTTCCTCATCGCGCCCATGGTGCTGTCCGGCTATGCCGTGCAGGTGGTCGCCAGCCCCGCCTGGCGCACGGCCTTCAGCTGGGCCCACGGTCTCAGCGCCGGGCTCTTCCTGCTGGCCTACCTGGGCCACCTCTTCGTCCCCCACGCCCAGGTCGAGCTGCGGGCCTTCCCCGAGCGGAGGGCCGGCTGACAGTGGACCGCGGATAGCTGATAGCGTTCTAGACCATGGCCAAGATCCGCGTGCTCCCCGACCAGGTCGCGAACCAGATCGCGGCGGGCGAAGTCGTCGAGCGGCCCAGCTCGGTGCTGAAGGAGCTGGTGGAGAACGCCCTGGACGCCGGGGCCCGGCGCATCGAGATCGCCTGGGAGGAGGGCGGGAAGCGCCTGCTGGAGGTGGCGGACGACGGTTCCGGCATGGCCCGGGACGACCTCTACCTGGCCCTGGAGCGACACGCCACCAGCAAGGTGCGCACGGCCGACGACCTGGGGCATCTGGCCTCCTTCGGCTTCCGGGGCGAGGCCCTGCCCAGCATCGCCAGCGTGAGCCGCTTCGACCTGGCGAGCGCGGAGGTGGACGGCGCGGGCCACCGTCTGCGCTGCGAGTTCGGTGTCATCAAGGAGGTGGCGCCTGTCTCGCGCAGCCGGGGCACCACGGTGACGGTGCGGGACCTCTTCGCCCAACTGCCGGCGCGGCGGCGCTTCCTGAAGTCCACGGACACGGAGCACGCCCAGCTCTGGGGCGCCGTGGCCCGGCTGGCCCTCAGCGCGCCGGGCGTGCATTGGACCCTTCGCCCGGACCGCGGCGCGCCCCTGGTGCTGCCGCCCGTGGCGGACGCGGGCCAGCGATTGGGTCCTCTGCTCGGCGAAAAGCTCACCCGGCTGGTGCCCTTCGTGAATGGTGAGCTGCCCTGGCGGTTGCGGGGTTTCGTCTCGCCGCCCGACCTCAGCTTCCGTGATCGCAACCACCTCTACCTCTTCGTGAACGGCCGGTCCGTGCGGGACCGCCTGCTGCTGGCGGCCTTGTCCGAGGCCTGGTCCGGCACCTTCGCCAAGGGCTCGTACCCCGCGGCGGTGCTCTTCCTGGAGCTGCCGCCCGAGGCCGTGGACGTGAACGTGCATCCGACCAAGGCGGAAGTGCGCTTCCGCGAGCCCCAGCGCATCTTCGCCTGGGTGCGGGGCGGGGCCGAGGAAGCGTGGGCGAAGCTCAGAGGGGGGCTGGCCTCCGTGCTGGAGTTGCCGCCCAAACCCCTCGAGGCCGAGTTCGACCTGGATCCCTCCCGCCGCGCTGCGGCCCAGCATCCGCGCCTCTGGTCGGATCATTCCGGCGGGGCCCTCGCCTACCAGGCGCTCTCCGAAGCCTTCCCAGAGCGTGTGGCGGAGCCGCCGTACGTCTATGAATCCACCCCTTCGGGTGGGGCGGAACCGGCGGGCGGCATCCGCTACCTCGGGGCCTTCCAGCGAACCTACCTGCTGGCGGAGATCACGGGTGAGGCCGGCCCTGAGCTCTGGATCGTGGACCAGCATGTGGCGCATGAGCGTGTGCTCTTCGAGCGGCTCTTCTTGCGCCGCCACGCCCCCGCCATCCAGCCCCTGATGCCGCCCCAGGTGGTGCAGGTGGGGCCGGAGGCCCTGGCGCGGCTGACGCCCTTCCTCTCTGAGCTGGAGGTGGCGGGCGTGGAGGCGGAGCCCTTCGGGGACGGCGCCCTGGTGGTGCGCGGCCTGCCGGACTTCCTGGCGGACCGGGACCCCCAGGCGCTGCTGGAGGATCTGCTGGCCCGCCTGGAGCGCGAGGGCCGCGTGGATCTGGACGCCTTCCGCCGCGACCTCAACGCCGAGCTGGCCTGCCGCGCCGCCATCAAGAAGCACCACGCCCTGCCTCCGGAGCTGGCCCTGGGCCTCATCCGGGACCTGCTGGCCTGCGAGGTGCCCAACACGTGTCCGCATGGGAGGCCGATCCTGAAGAAGCTCTCCCTCGACGATCTGGAACGCAGCTTCGGGCGGCGGTTGTAGGGGCTTCCGCGGTTCGGCCTCACCACCACTGCCTGGGCCATGAGCCCTCGCGCCATCGATCAGAACCTTGGCCAGAAAAATGCCGAGGACGTGGCCACCCTTATCAAACAGTTCCGCTAGGGACTGCCTCAGCCATCTTCGCCCTTGAGGATCCGCTCCGCCGCCAGGTCCACCCCCAACCGCCGGGCGGTGGCATACAGGGCAGGGCGGGCGAGGCCCAGCGTCTGCGCAGCTTCGGCCATGCGGAAATCGCAGGCCTGGAGGGTGTCCAGCAGGAACCGCCGCTGGAAGGCCCGGGTGGCATCGTCCCAAGTGCGCGCCTGGAGCGCGGGGGCTTCCAGTTCTGGCACATGGGCGGATTTCAGGGTGCCACCCTCGCAGCGCAGGATGCCCCGCTCCAGCGCATGGAGCAGTTCGCGCACGTTTCCGGGCCAGGACAGGCGGGAAAGGGCCTGAGACAAACCGGGAGCCAGGGCGGGTACGGGCCGTTTGGCGGCGGCGGCCGCCTTCACCACCAGCCGGGGGACCAGGAAGGGGAACTCGTGACGGCGAGCCGTCAGCGGCGGCAGGCGCAGCACCGCGCCCTGGAGGCGGAAGAGCAGATCCCGCCGGAAGCTCCCGGCTTCGGTCAGCTCGTCGAGGGGACGATGCGTGGCGGCCGCGAAGCGTACGTCCACCCGGATGGATTGGTCGGATCCCACTCGGCGGATCTCGCGTTCCTGGAGCACCCGCAGCAGCAGGGACTGGAGGCGCGGCGACAGGTCCGCCACCTCGTCCAGGAACAGGGTGCCGCCCCGGGCGGCTTCGATGGCACCCCGCCGGTCTCGGTCTGCCCCCGTGAAGGCGCCCTTGGTGTGGCCGAAGAGCTCGGATTCCAGGAGGCCCTCGGCGAAGGCCGAACAGTTCACCGCCACCAGGGGACCGGAGCGTCCCGAGCGGTGGTGGAGCTCCCGCGCCGCCAGTTCCTTGCCCGTGCCGGTGGCCCCTAGGATCAGCACCGGCAGGTCCGAGGTGGCCACGCGGTCCAACTCCCGCAGGATCGAGGCCATGGGTTCGCTGCCGTCCGTCAGGAGCAGGCCGGGATCCCCGACAATTTCCATGGGGCGGACCGCCTGGAGCTGGGCCAGCCAGGGGGCCAGCAGCAGGGGTTCCAGGGGGGGCTCGGGTACGGCATCCGGGGCCTGAGCCAGCAGGACCGCACCGACGGGACAGTCCTCCCAGGTGAGGCGGTGGCCCCGCCAGATCCAACCACCCTGTTGGAAGGGCGCGAGCGCGCCATCTCGAGCCAGGCGGCTGAGGGTTCCTTCCGGGGGAGGCTCTCCGGCCCCGAGGGTGCGGCCTGCGGCGCCCTCGCCCCAGATCAGCCAGGTGGGAGTGGATCGCTGGGCCAGCCAGCGCTCCAGGAGGATCGTGGGCGCCAAGGATGGCACGGCCTCCACCGGAGGCCAGAGGACCGCGAGGCGACCCTGATGACGAGGGGACTGCGCACGGTCGGCGATGACCTGGAGGGCCAAGAGGGCCTGGGCGCGGCGGAGATCGGGTCGCCGCTCCAGCACCTGCAGCCCCAGCTCCAGCCTCATGATCTGGGTGGGACAGCCCTGCCAAGCCTCCCAGAAGATCCGTGGATCGCCGCTGCCGCGGAAGAGCCGGTGAGCCTCCCAGCTGAGGCGCGTTTCGGGATCCGCATCCGCTGGCGGATCTTCCGTCAAAGGACCCAGACTCGCCTTCAGGAACCGGGCGTAAGGATGGCCCTGAACATGCACCAGGCCTTCCCGCACCAGGTCCCAGCGCTCCCGGTCGGCCCCGTGCAGAGCCAGCAGGCCCCAGCCAGCGGGGAACTCCGGATGGGCTTCCACCAGCCGGCGGATCCGCGCCAGGGCCGCATCTGGTGCCAGGTTCACCTCGGCGAGCTGGGCCTCCTCCAGAGCCTGCCAAGGCTGGGGAAGCGGCCCGCGCAAAGCCACCCATCGGGCGTGGGCGGGAAGATCCGCCCACTTGAGGGCCAGGTGCGCGGCGTTGGAGGCGGCTCGTTCAGCCCAGCCTGCGGCTCCCAGCCGGAGGAAGTGGGCGTGGGCCAGGGTGAAGGCCCGCAGCGAGGCTTCCGGGTCGCAACTCGCGTCAGCCCGCAGCCCTTCGGCCATCCAGTGAAAGGGATCCGCGCAAGGGTGCACCTGGGTGCCCCAGCTTGGATAGCCTTCGGCGGCGGCGGCGGCTGCGGCTTCGCCCCCCCAGCGCATGCGGATCCGGTCCCAAGTCGGGTGGCCTGAGGGTAGCGGTGGGGCCGGCCGATGGATGGTTTCTTGGATATCGGCTTCCAGGGATTCGCGCCAGCCTGGGGGTTGTCCCTCGGCTGACCGGAGCTGCAGGAAGGCAGCCAAAGGCGGGTCTGGGCTGAGGCCGGCGGCCAGGCCTTCCGTAGCCAACGGCGCCAAGCCTCCAGCCGAGGCACCGAAACCCCGGGCCCAGGCCCGCAGGCGGGGATCCAAAATCCATCGCCCATCCGGGAGGGAGGCCAACCAGGGGGCGCCCACATGGGGAGCCAATCCCTCCGGCAGGGTTTCCAGTACCAGCGGTTCCGCATGGGCCTGGAGCAAGGTCCAGGGCAGCGCCGGATCCAGGGGGCCTTCGGGCAGGAGACGGCCCTCCGCATCCTGGCTCCGCAGCAGGCATTCCCACCAGCCCGGCGGTAGGCGACGGAGGGAAGCGGGAACCAACAGCTCCAGGAAGGGCGGCAAGTGGAGGGTGCCCGCTTCGTCCACCGCGCCCAGCAGGGCGATCCAGCGCAGGCGCTGGGGGCGATCCACCAACACCGAGCCCGCCGCCATCCAGGGCTCGCCGTCCCCGTCCAGCAGGGCCTCCCAGGCCCAGGCGCGTAGCTCGTCCTCACGGCTTCCCCGCATGGCGGCTGGAACGGCGGGGCTCCCATGACGGAGGAGGGCCACCCAGGTCGGGTCCGGTCGGGGGCCAAAGGCGGTGGGCAGATCCGTGACCTGCGGACCCTGGGGGCGCCGGGCGTCCTGCGTCAGGCGGGGCCAGTGTCCCTCCCGGCCGCCGAACAGCCAGGCTTGGCTGATGGCGGGCAGGGCCCAGAGGGGATCCCCCCAGCGACGACCCCGGTCCAGGCCCCAGGGGGCCTTCCAGTGGCCGAGCCAAGCGGCTCTCAGCACCCGAGCATTCCGCGCCAGACAGCCCAGAAGTCCGGAAAGGTTTTGGCCACGCAGTGGGGATCCTGCAGCTCGCCGCCGCAACGCAGGCCACCCACGGCGGCGGCAAAAGCCATCCGGTGGTCGTTCCGGGGATCGAAGGCCGCCCGTGGGCCAGGAGATGGGCCGGGGGCTACGCGCAAGGTGTGATCCCCGATCGCCTCGGCCCGGCCGCCGAGCCACCGCACCAACTCCGCCGAAGCGTCCAACCGGTCGCATTCCTTGAGCGGAAGGGTATGAAGGCCTCGGAGCTCCGAGGGGGCTGGGGCCAGGGCCGCCAGGGCCGCCAGGACAGGCCCCAGGTCGGGGCAATCCGTGAGATCCGCGTCCAGGCCGCGCTGCAGGGGGCCTTCCAGTTCCAGGGATTGGGGCCCGATCCAACGGGCGCGGCAGCCGGCCGCCTCAAGGATGGCCACCATGGCGCGATCGCCCTGGGCGTCCGCCGGGTCCAGGGGCTCCAGCCGCAGGGCACGGCCCGTCGCGGCGGCGGCGGCGAGAAAGGCCGCCGCGCCACTCCAGTCACCGGGCAGGTCCAGCTCTCGCGCGGCCAGGGCGCCGCCGGGGAGGCGCCAATGGCCTGGTTCCAAGAGGGCCTGGCAACCGAATCGGTGGAGCCACTGGGTGGTGAGGATCAGGTAGCTCGGACTCGCGACCTCAGTCCAGCGGAGGGTGCCCCCCCCGGGCAGGGCCGCGGCGGTCAGGGCCAGACCCGTGAGGAACTGGCTGCTGAGGCGGGCATCCACCGTGAGGTCCAGGGCGATCGGCGGCTCGGGGGCGGGCCGCAACCAGGCACCCTTGGCATCCGGTTCCCAGGCCGCCCCCAGGGCCGCCAAGGGCTCCAGCAGGGGCCCGAGGGGGCGTTCGAAGAGTCGCGGATCGCCCTCCAGGCGGACGGGGCCCTCGGCCTGCAGGGCCAGCCAGGGCAGAAGGAAACGGAGGGTGGTGCCGGAAGCACCAAGCCACAAAGGCCGGGAAGCCTGGGGGCGATGCCCACCCTCAATGATCCAGACCTGGTCCTGTTCCTGGAAGGCGAGCCCCAGGTCCACCAGGGCCTGTCGCATCCAGCGGGTGTCCTCGGCTTCCAGCCCGCCCCGGAACCGGCTGATTCCCGGCGCCAGGGCTGCCAGCAGCAGGGCCCGGTTGGTGACGGACTTCGAGCCGGGCACGCGAATCGGGTGCAGCGCCGCCCCCCGCGGGAGGGCATTGTCTTCAGGAAGTGACAGGAGCATAAGGCAGGGTGCCGTGAGGGGCCCCTGGCTGCAAGCTCAACCGACGTCTGACCTAACCGATGTTCTCGAAGATGGGCTTGGAGATGCGCTTGTTCGTCTCCTTGGTCCACTGGTAGACGCCGTAGAAGTCAATGGTGCGCTTGAAGCGAAGGGTGATGGTGCAGGTGCCGGCCTCCCCGCTGCCGGTCTTGGTGACCCGGATGGCGTTCTTGTCCCTCAGCACCTCTGGGATCTGCAGCTCCCGGGCCTTGTCCTTGACTTCCCGCTCGATGGTCTCGATGGGTTTCTTGGCGGCGCTGCTGGCGATGAAATCACAGGCATCCACCAGCTCGCTGTCGGCGTAGTAGACGGGGATGGCCTTGTAGCCCGCCGCGGCCAGGGTGCCGAATACGAGCAGGGAGACGATGCAGCCGAACTTGCCTTCGCCGCGCTGGTGCCTCATGGGTTCCTCCATCTACTTCAAGTCTTCGAGGGCCTGCCGGGCCAAAGGAGCGACCAGGGGGCCCTCGGGGCCGAGCAGGGTTGCCTGAGGATACTTCAGAGCCTGTCGGAATGCCTGTGTCGCTTCGGTCTGGTACGCGCTGCCCAGTCGGAGGAAGCAGAGGCCCGTGTGGTAGTCCAGGGTGCCTTGGCTCACACCGCTTGCGTTGCTGAACCGGGCGTCCCGCAGCTGCTCGATGGCCTTGTCGTACTTGTGGAAGTGCATGAGCCCAAGGCCCAGGTTCAGCCGGATGAGGTTCGCCTCATCGCCCTTGGCGCCCGCGTACTGGAGGCGCAGCTGGGCCAGCACGGCGGGGTAGCAGAGTCCTGCGGCGCCCAGGGGGATCTCCAGGGCTTCGGTCTGGATGGGGAGGGTCACCGGCGGGCCGCCCTGGGCGAGGGCCACGGTTCCCCGGGCGCTTTCCAGCACCTGGCGCAGGGCTTTGGTGGAGGGAAGCGGCTTGCCATTGGCCTGGGTGAGGGCCTTGCCGATCTGGATGCCCGCCTTCTGGGCGGCTTCGGAAGCGGACAGCACCCACGGACCCGGCTCGCCGGGCAGGTCGAGGAGGACAAGGCCCAGGCCTGGTTCGTGGAGGGACGGCACGGCGTTGAGGCGCGCCGCCAGCGGGCCGAGAGGATCTTCCTCCAGGGGTTTCACCAGCAGGCGTTCCTCCTCGCCCTCGAGGGTGGCCACCCTCAGCTCCACCTGATGGATGACCTTGTCGGGCACCGGGGTGGCGAGGAGGACAAGCTCGGCCTCGTGGGAAGCCTGCACCCGCGCCAAGGCCTCTTTCGGCGTCTCGCCAGGATGGGCGGGTAGGAAGGCCACCTGCTGGAGTCGCCCGCCAAGACCTTCCAGCAGAGACTCGAACCGGGCCCGGCCCGTGAACTCGGTCTCCCCTTCCAGGCCGAGGAAGGCTAGGCGCGGCTTGGGCCGCGCTTCCACCGTCAAGGCCTTGCCCTCCTCCACGGTGATGCGTCGGTAGAACCCTCCGGCCGGAAACCGGACCAGCAGATCGTACGGTCCTGAGCAGACCGGCAGCTGGGCCACGGGCAGGGGTCCCTGGCTCTGGCCGGAGAGGAACAGCTCGCCGCCAGGCCAGGCCGAACTGACGGACAGAAGCCCCTTGGAGGCCTCCAGGCGGATGGGCTCCAGGGTGTGATCAGCCCAGGGAGTGGCCAGGTTTGCCTCCATCTCGAGCACCTTGGTGCGATGGCAGGGCGCGCGTAGTTCGAGTTGATGCTTGCCGGCGGTCAGTTCACCAATGACGAAGGCCGCCGAGATGTCCTCCGGGCGCAGGCCCAGGGGTGTGACCAGAGGGGCTGCATCGGGACCCGCATGGCCTTGAGTCCGGCCCAGGCTCTGGCCGTCCAGCAGGACTTCCGCCCCGCTGGGTTGCACATAGAGGGTGACGGTGGAGGATACGCGCGTGAGTTTGAAGTCCGCGGTCTTGGTGTCCCGGGGCACGAGTTCCAGGCTCAGTTCGACGGGAGTGTAGCCCGGCCGGCTGTAGACCAGCTTGTGGGTGCCGAAAGGAAGGAAGCGATGGGCCAGCGGCGGGCCCGGCCGATCATCCACGGACAGGGTGCCTCCCTCCGGTGAGTAGGTGAACTTCACTGGGGCGTACTTCTCCGCCTTCAGGCGATCAAAGACGGTGGCCAGGCGCTGGGAGGTGAGGGCGCGATCCACTTCGAAATCCGGATTCAGGTCGAGGAGGGCCTGGAGCCGGCCCTGCGCCCGGGACTTGGTCTGGGCGCCACGGTCATCCAGCACCGCCAGCCAGTTGTAGCTTTCACAGAGAATCTGCGACCAAGCTGGCTCCAACGTGGCGGCTTTGGGAGCCAAGGCCCCGACCACCTGCTCGAACCGGGTCGTGGCGCCCTCGCGGTCGCCCTGGGTAGCCCAGAGGGTCTTGGCCTGGAGGAAGGTGTCCTTGAGGGTGGGATCCTGGGCCGCAAGGCCGAGGGCCAGCAGGAAGGCGAAGGGGAGGAGTCGGCGGAGGCGCATGTCAATTCAACCGGATCAGGAGATCGTTGCGGCGGTCGCAGAGGATGAGGCCGCCGGAGCGATCCAGGGCGAGGGAGGTGATGTGGCCACTGATGCCCAGGCTCTTGAGGGTGGCCTGGCGGAGGACCGCCCCCTGGGGGCCGAGGATCATGATCCCCTCTCCAAAGTCACCCCCCTCGACGAGCGCGGCCACCTGCCCCGCCCCGTCCGAAGCCAGGGCGATCACATACCGGAAGGGGACCGGCAGATCCTTGCCATAGGGGACCACGGCGCGGGGCTGGCCATCGGCATCCAGGAAGAGCAGCTTGCGATCCGCATCCGCGGCGATGACCATGCCCCCGGTGGGCAGGGGCGCCAGGGCGTTGGCCGTGGGGGAAGCCACCGGTCGGGAAGCCCCATCTGGGCTGAAGACAGTCAGCGCGGGTGTTTTCGCGTCCGCCACCCAGAGGGCGCCCCAGCGATCCAGGGCGGCTCCGGTGATGGCGCCCAGTCTGTTCAGTGGCGTCGGCGCCCCCTGCTCCCGGAGGAGGCCGGCTTTGGACAGGAGCCAGACCCCGCCTGCGGGCGTGGCGACCACGGCCTTGGCACCCGGGACGCCGGGGCCGATGGGAGCGAGATCGCCGTTGTGGAGCCGGAAGGCATGATCCAAGTCGGACTGGTAGATGATCAGATCCCCATCGGGCGCAGTGGCCAGCAGGGTGGGCGTCTTGAGCCACTTCGCCCGGCCCGCGGGCCAGGGACCGTCGTTACTCAGCGGGGGCTTCTGCAGCCGGTGCTTCACGCGCACGGCCATGCGCCAGGTGGCTTCCTGGGCTTCGAGGCTCTGGGGCGCCCGGGTCCGGAGTTGCTGGAGCATCCGGAGGCAACCCGGCAGGTCGCCCAGCAGATCCATCGTTTCGGCGGCCTCCAGCATGGCCCGGGGTGCCACGGCAGCATCGGGATGGGTCCTGAAGGCTTCTACGAATTGCTGGAGAGCCCGGCCCCACTGCCCCTGGTCCCGCCAAGCCTTCCCCAGGCGGAAGCGGGCTTCCGGCACAGAGGAGGACTCGGGAAAAAGGTCGAGGACCCGGTTGAACTCCGCCATGGCGTCCTTCAACTCCGTGGAGCGTCGGGCCTGCCGGGCGAGCAGGATACCCCGCAGCAGCAGTCCCTCCGCGGCTTCGGGCGTCCGGATGTACTCGGCTTTCAACCGGTCCAGGTAGGGCAAGGCCGCCTCGGGCTTATGCTCCACCTCCATCTGGTGGCGGGCGAGGGCCAGGAGGGCCTGGGGGGCGAATCCGCTCTTGGGCGCGGACTGGAGCAGCTGGCCCCAGGTGTCGACGGCCTCTTTGTAGGCCTTGGCGGCGTACGCGCGTTCACCGCTCCGGTACAGCCGCTCGGCCAGGTCGCCTTCCTGGCCAAGGGCCGGCATCTGGACCAGGGCCGGCAGGGCGCAAAGCAGGGCGACCGGGGTGCGTGACCAGGGGGATGCGGGCGACATGGAAGCCTCGGGGCAGAGGGAAAGCATAGCCGCGACCCCGGGGCCGGGTTCGGTTCCCTGGTGGGGGAGGGTGGGCATGCCCCTTCCACCCGGTCGGTGCTAGCGTCTTGGGTATGCGCGCTGTGCTCCTCGCCCTCCTGGCCGTCCTCGCCCAGGCCCAATCTCCGGCCCAACCCCCGGCCTTCGTGGACCAGCTCCCCCCGGCGGCGCGGGCTGAGGCCTTGGACATCGTCTCCCGGGCCGATTTCGTCTTCGAGACCCAGACCCAGCCGAAGCACGTCCGCCTGGCCACCATGGAGAAGCTCTTCGACCACCCCCGGCTCGCTTCGGCCATGTGGCGGCACTGCCAGTTCGTGCCGGCCTTCTACGCCTTCATTCATCCCGACGGGGCCTGGAGCATCGACGACGCCCACGGGCTGAAGGGCACGCTCCGCCTTGTGTATCAGCGGCCGGGGCACCGGGTTTACATCGTGGAGGGGGTGGCCGAGAAGGGCCGCCTGAAGACTCCTTTTGCGGTGGGGGCGAAGATGCTGACCTCCTACCGCTATTGGGAAGGGAAGAACGGCTTCGAGACCCACCTCCAGACCTGGACCGCCCTGGACTCCGCCCTGCTGGGCGCCATCGCGAGGCCCTTCCGGGGGTACATCAAGCACCGGCAGGATGAGTTCATCGCCTACATCAACGGGAATGTGGCCACCTTCGGCGAATTCGCGGACCTGAGCCCCCGAGACTTCCATGCCCCCCTCAAGCGGGACGGTGACGCCATCGCCCTCCATGACTTCGAGGCGCTGTTCCTGAGGAAGTGATGCGGGCGCTCCTGCCAGCCCCGATCCGGGAGCCGATACGCGCGCTGCTCCGGCCCCTGGGCGCCTTCAAGGACGCGCCGCCGCCCCTGGGTCGGGCCCTGGTCCGGATGCTGGCGGTCTGGGTGCCTCTGGCCCTGGCCAACGCCGCACTGACGGTCTGGGGAGCTCTCCAGGCCTATGGGCGGCTCCGGCAGGGCGGGCCGCCGGACTGGCTGGAGCGGTTCTCGGGCGCCGACCCCGAGGTGCTGTGGGAGCTGTTCCGAACCCTGCCGGCTCCACCCGCCTTCGGCCGGATCGGGCTCTGGCTCCTGCTGATCGTGCCCCTCGGCGTGTTGGGAACCTGGATCCATCACGCGGTGTGGGACCACACCGGCCTCTGGCTGCTGGGCGGCCTGAAAGGGAAGCGGGGCTTCCGGACCACCCTGGTGGCCGAAGCCGAGGCCCTGCGCATCGCGGCCCTGGGAACCCTGGTCGGCCTGCTGGGTTTCGTGCCCGGCCTGGGCCCGGTGCTATCGATCCCGCTGATGCTCCTGGACGGCTACCTGTGGCTCTTCCGCGGCTTCGCCCTGGCGGCCCGACATGGGTGCGAGCCCTGGCGGGGGGTGGCCGCCACAGTGGTCCACGCGATCCTGTTGGGCACCTGCGCCCTGGGCTTGGGGGTGATGCTGCTGCTGCTCTTGCGGACAGCCCCGTGAGACGGGTGCCCTGGATCGCCCTCGGCGGCATGGCCCTCGGTCTTGGCGTCCGGTTGGCCGGCTTCCTGGCCCCCTTCGCGGGCTTCCTGCCAGGCTGTGTCTTCAAGCGGATCACGGGTGTCGCCTGCGCCACCTGCGGGCTCACCCGGAGCGTCCTCGCCCTGGGCCAGGGGCATTGGCGCGAGGCCCTCCACTGGTACCCCGCCCTGGCGCTCCTGGCCGCGGCGGCGCCGATCGCCGTCCTCTGGGATCTGCGTCGCGCCTGGCGCGGCTATCCCTATCCAGCCCTGCCTGAGTCACGGGCTTTCCGCGTCGGGGCCTGGCTCCTGCTCGCGGGGGTCTGGGCGGTCCAGGTGGTGCGGGGGATCTAGCCGACGGGGCGGGACCCGGGTTTTGCCATGGACCTCCACTCCGGTCATGCTGTCAGCACGCATCACCGGAGTCCCACCATGTTCCAGCAACTCCTGGATCGGCTGATCGAACAGGTGCCCGAGGCCCTGGCCGCGACCTTCAATGATCGTGATGGGGACCCCATCTGCTCCCGCACCATCCAGGTCTCCAACGAGGGGCTGCAGCTGCTGGGGGCTTACCAGCACGTGGTGAAGCGGCACCTTCAGCAGGCGGTGGAGGAGTTTGATCGCGGCGAAGTGAAGCAGGTGGCCTTCGCCACGGACCAGCACTGGATCCTCATGATGGGCGCCAAGGAGCAGTGCACGCTGGTCCTGGTGATGCAGCGGGAGGGCCTGCTGGGCCGAGCCCGCTTCTACATGGAGAAGGCCGTCGAGGCCCTGAACCAGGAACTCTAATGCTGTCCGAGGGGACCGCCTGCTCGCTGCGCTCGCGATGTCCCCCCGGGCCCCCGCCAGGTGGTTGGGATGAACCCACCAACCTGGCCTAGGAGCACTCGATGGAACGCTTCATCGGATTGGCCGGGATCGTGGCCTTCATGGCCATTGCGTACGCGTTGTCGCACAAGCGGAGCGCCATCCACTGGCGCACCATCGCCTGGGGCCTGGCCCTTCAGTGGATCTTCGCGCTGGTCGTCCTGAAGGGCGCCGCCATCTCGACCCTGCTTGCCTTCCTGCCGTTCCCGAAGGGCACGGGCTGGGTGGTGCTGCTCCTGATGTTCACGCCCATGCTGCTCCGCCGCTTCGCGTCCTACGAGAACAAGAGCCTCAATTGGGCCCTCTTCGGGGTCATCGTCCTGGGGCTGTTGCGGGGGAACCTGGTGGGTTCCTCCTTCGACCAGATGCGCATCGTGGTGGAACACCTCATGGCCTACGCCCACGCCGGCGCCAGCTTCGTGTTCGGCTCGCTCTCCGACGGTCCCGGAAGCAAGGTGGGCATGGTGTTCGCCTTCGCCGTGCTGCCCACCATCATCTTCGTGGCCTCCATTTTCGCGGTGCTCTACTACATCGGCATCATGCAGTGGGTGGTGAGCGCCGCGGCCCGGGCCATGGGCCGCTTCCTCAAAGTCTCGGGTGCCGAGAGCGTGAGCGTGGCCGCCAGCATCCTCATGGGCCAGACCGAGGCGCCGTTGACCATCCGCCCCTTCCTGGCGCGCATGACCCGCAGCGAGCTGATGCTGATCATGACGGCCGGCATGGCGCACGTGTCCGGCAGCATCATGGTGGCTTACGTGCAGGTGGCCCACGTGGACATCGTGCACCTGCTCACGGCCGTGATCATGACGGCCCCTGGCGCGGTGATGATGGCCAAGATGCTGGAGCCCGAGACCGAAGCCCCTGAAACGGCCGGCGAAGTGAAGGTGGACATCCCCACCCACGACGCGAACGTGCTGGATGCCGCCGCCAGGGGCGCATTCGAAGGTGGCCAGCTGGCCTTCAATGTCGCCGTGATGCTCATCGCCTTCATCGCCCTCATCTACCTGATCAACGGCCTGATGCAGGCCATCCACCCGGGTTTCAGCCTGGAGCTGGTGCTGGGCGCGGTGTTCAAGCCCTTCGCCTACCTGATGGGCGTGCCCTGGATCGAAGCGGGCCAGGTGGGCTCCCTGCTGGGTAAGCGCATGGTGGTGAACGAATTCGTGGCCTTCCTGGACCTGGGCGCCATGACCAACCTGTCCACCAAGGCGCGGCTGATCTCCACCTTCGCCCTCTGCGGCTTCGCCAACTTCAGCAGCATCGCCATCCAGGTGGGCGGCATCGGGGCCCTGGTGCCCGAACGCCGGGGGGACCTGGCCCGGTTGGGCCTGCGGGCCATGCTGGCGGGCACCTTGGCTAACTTCCTTAGCGCCTGCATCGCGGGCATTCTGAGTTAGAAAAAACCCTTCATAACAATCAAATTTTCCAGCATCCCGAACTCCGGCCGATAATAAGGGATGTTGGAGGTAATGTCTGATGGTTCGTGTTCGCTCCCTGGTGTTTGTTCCGGCGCTCGTATCGATGACGCTTGCGGCGGGGGATTATGATGCCTTGCTGAACGCGATGACCAAGGCTTGGCCTCAGGTGAAGACCCTGGCCGTGGTTTGCGACGCGAACAGCAGCAAGAGGTCCCTCTCGGCGCTGACCTCGGCCGCGGATAATTTCAGGGTGCTGGTGGTGGATGTGAGAGGTCCCCAGGACATGGGCAAGGCCGTCGCGGCCCTGTCAGGCCGAAAGCCCGATGCGGTGGTGCTTCTCGCCGGTGACCACGTAGCGGGGGATGGCTCTGCCGCCGCCAGCTTCATCATCCAGCGCATGGCGGTTCTGAAGATTCCGACGGCAGCCACCACCGAGGCTGGTGTGAAACAGGGTGCGGCCCTGGCCATCGGCACCGGGACTGGCGGCCGGTTGATGGCCAACGCCAAGGTTGCAGCCGTGGCTGGCGTGGCAGTCCCGGCGGGGGCCCTAGCCTTCTGACAGTCCAAGGGTCAAGGGTATTGACGGGTGGCGTCCTTCGTCAGTGGACCATCTCCGGATCGTGTACCCCGTCCCGGGGCGGCTCCAGGCCACGCCAACCGGCCCTCCAGGCCAGATTCAAGGCGAGGCTCAGGGCCAGATAAGCGGCGAAGAAGCCGATGAAAAAGCGCTGCCGGAGCAAGATCATCAGAGCGAAAAGCAGCACGATGCCGAGGCTGGTGACCATGGCGGCCCGGGGGCTCCCGGCGCGCTTCTTGAAGCTGGGGAAGCGGAGGGCGGACACCATCAGGAGGCCCACCAGGAACAGCTCCCCGGCGAAGGCGTAGGCCTGGGTGGCGGTGGCAGGGGGAGTCGGGTGCCAGATGATGACGGAGGCCACGCAGGCGGCGCCGGCCGGGATGGGTAGGCCCATGAAGTAGCGTGGATCGGTCGAACCCACCTGCACGTTGAAGCGCGCCAGACGGAGCGCACCGCAGGCCGTGAAGACGAAGCAGGCGGCCCAGCCGACGGCCCGCAGGTTGGGGTCGTGGATCCCCAGCTGGAAGAAGCCGTAGCGGTAGGCGAGGATGGCGGGGGCCATGCCAAAGCTGATCACGTCCGCCAAGCTGTCCAGTTGAACACCGAACTCCGTGGCCGTGTTCGTGGCCCTGGCCACGCGGCCGTCAAGCCCATCGAAGACTCCCGCCAGGACCAGCAGGCCCGCCGCCCAGAGGAAGAAGCGCTCGGGGGTCGCCCCGGCCGCGTTGATGGACATGACCACGCTGGAGAAGCCGCAGAAAATGGAGGCCATGGTGATGCTCGAGGGCAGCACGAACATGGAGCGGCGCATGGCCCGCTTCCGGCGGTCGCGGCGTTCCTCTGGACTCAAACGGGGTCGCATCGTTCCATTTTCACACATCCACGCAGGGCCGGGAGGCGCTGATTGGGGAGGGTATCCTGACAACCTTCGGAGGCTGGCTTGAAGCAGGTGGTGGTCATTGGTGGCGGGCACGCCGGGATTGTCCCGACTCCGCGGCTCCGCGAAGCGGAACGCGGGAGCTGGCGACTCGATGTCGCCTGCGATAGGAGGGAGGCCTCGATCCTCTGGACGGGGCCAGATCCAGGGGTGATCCGATGAAGCAGGTGGTGGTCATTGGTGGCGGGCACGCCGGGATCGAGGCGGCGCACATCGCGGCCCGCATGGGCATGGCAACCACACTGCTCACCATGAACCTCGACCAGATCGGCCAGATGAGCTGCAACCCCAGCATCGGCGGCGTGGGCAAGGGACACATGGTGCGGGAGCTGGACGCACTGGGTGGGGCCATGGGCCGCCTCATCGACGCCACGGGCATCCATTTCCGCATCCTCAACGAAAGCCGGGGCGTGGCCGTGCGTGGCCCCCGGGCCCAGGCGGACAAGGTGAAGTACCGCAGTGCCGCCCGGCAGCTCCTGGAGCACCTGCCGAACCTGAAACTGCGGCAGGGCATGGCCACCGCGATCCTCTGGACGGAAGGCACCCGGGCCCTGCGGGGGGTGGAGCTGCTGGATGGCTCCGTGCTGTCCTGCGAGGCCGTGGTGGTCACCAGCGGCACCTTCCTCAACGGGCGCATCCTCATCGGCGAACGCCGCCTGGAGGCGGGCCGGGCCGGCGAACCCGCCAGCACCCACCTGGCGGAGCAATTGAAGGCCCTGGGGCTGCGGAGCCGCCGCCTTAAGACCGGCACGAGCCCCCGGTTGGCCCGGGCCTCCATTGATTTCAGCCGGCTCGAAGTCCAGCCCGGCGACGATCCGCCCCGGCCCTTCAGCTTCTTCAGTCACGGGATCCCCCAGCCCCAGGTGCCCTGCCACATCGTCCACACGACTGCGGAGACCGAGGCCATCGTGCGCGAGAATCTGCCCAAGTCGAGCCTCTACGGGGGGCACATCGAGGGTGTCGGCCCCCGATACTGTCCCTCCATCGAGGACAAGTTCGTGAAGTTTCCGGACAAGGGACGGCACCAGATCTTCGTGGAGCCAGAGAGCCTGGAGACCGAGGAGATCTACCTGGCGGGCCTGTCCACGTCCATGCCGCCGGAGGTGCAGCTCCGCATGGTGCGGAGCCTCCCGGGCTTCGAGGCCGCCGAAATCCTGCGCCCCGGCTATGCCATCGAGTACGACAGCTTTGATCCCCTGCAGCTGCGGCAGGACCTGTCGGTGGAAGCCCTGGAAGGCGTGTGGTTCGCGGGCCAGATCAACGGCACCACAGGCTACGAGGAGGCCGCGGGCCAGGGCCTGCTGGCGGGGATCAACGCCGTGCGCTGGCTGCGGGAGCAGGCTCCCGTCGTCCTTGGCCGGGACCAGGCCTACCTGGGCGTCATGATCGACGACCTCGTCACCAAGGGCACGGACGAGCCCTACCGCATGCTCACGGCGCGGGCGGAGCATCGGCTGGCCTTGGCCTGCGACGTGGCCGACGCCCGGCTCCTCGCCGTAGCCCGGGAGGTGGGGGCCTTGGAGTCTGGGGAACTGGCCCTGGTGGAGGCCAAGATTCAGCGCCGGGAGCACCTGCGAGCCCAATGTGACGCTGCCTGGGTGACCCAGACCAGCCCCTTCGGGCCCATCGCGGCAGCCGCCGGCCTGCGGCTGGAGGCGGGCCTGGCCTTGTCGGACCTGTTGCGGCGTCAGCAGATGGGTCCGGCCCAGGCTGATGCGTGCCTGGACCTCCTGGAAGGGTGGGCTGGTCCCCCCCAGGTCGGGTGGAATCCTGCCTGGGAGCGGGACCTGCTGCTCTTTGAGCTGCGGTACGCCCCCTATCGGGAACGGGAGGCCCGCCTGCTGGAGGGCCACCGGGCCTGGGATCATGTGCGGATCCCGGCCGATTTCCGCATCGAGCATCTGCATGGACTCTCCAAGGAAGTATTGGAAAAACTGGCGTTACATCGACCGGAAACCTTGGGGCAGGCCAGCCGGATCCCCGGAGTCACCCCGGCGGCCGTGACGCTCCTGCACCTGCATGTAAATCGGTTTACAGGAATATAGTTTTTTGTGCTTTTATCCTTGAGTCTCCATGTAACTGGAGGCTTAAAGTAAGGGGGTTCGCCTTCGGGAGGTTCCCCATGTCGACTGTCGTTCACCTCTTCCCCACCCCGGCCCCTGCACCCGCCGCTTCCCGCCTGCTGAAGATCGGCCAGCTCGCCGCTCGTTCGGGCCTGACCGCCCGGAACCTTCGCTTCTACGCGGATGCCGGTGTTTTCGGCGACCTGCCTCGGTCACCCAAGGGCTACCGCCTCTTCCCGCCCCAGGCCATCCAGTGGGTGCGGATCCTGAAGGCCTCCCAGGCCGCAGGGTTCACCCTGGACGAAGTGCAGGAACTGCTGCGGGCCCTGCGCCAGGACAGCGCCCCCTGTGCCCATGTGCGCGATGCCCTGGGCGGCAAGCTGCGAGTCCTGGAGAGCAAGCTCGCCGAGATCAAGCTGCTGGTGGAAATCCTCCGCATCACATTGGGTACGCCCGATGGTCAGAGCAGTGACCTAGGCTGCAACCTGATGGAGACCCTGCTCGCCGAGGCCGAGCGCCTGCCAGCGCTGACGGAACTGCGGGCCTGAGCCCCCTGGAGATCCCATGACTACCAAGACGTACCGAGTGACCGGCATGACCTGCGGCGGCTGTGTGCGCCACGTCGACAAAGCCATCCGAAATACGCCCGGCGTGACCGACGTGACCGTGGATCTGGCCAGCGGCACAGCCGTGGTGACCGGCACCGCGAGCTATGAAAGCCTGGCCGCCACAGTGGCCGAAGCGGGCTACCAGATGACGGAGCCGGCCTAGGCCGAGGCCAGGACTGCCATGAGCACCGAGACCTACACGGTCACAGGCATGACTTGCGCATCCTGCGTGCGCCATGTCGAGAAGGCCCTGACCTCCACGCCCGGTGTCCGGGCCGCCACCGTGAACCTGGCCACGGCCACGGTCACGGTGGAGGGTGAAGCCAAGTTCGAGGCACTGGCGGCTCAGGTCGAGGAGGCGGGGTACGGTCTGGGCCGGCCCCAGCCCGACCAGACGGTGGCGCAGGGCGAGGACGATCCGGCCCCGGCCCGGAACCGGATGATCGTGGCCCTGGTGCTCACGGCCCCCCTGCTGCTCGCGATGGTGCCCGGCCTGGCCATCCATCTATCGGGTTGGCTGCAGGCCCTGCTGTCCGCTCCAGTGGTCTTCTGGGCCGGCGGGGGCTTCTTCCGCCGTGCGGCGCGCCAGGCCCGGCGCGGCCAGGCGTCCATGGACACCCTGATCGCCCTGGGTTCCGGCACCGCCTGGACCTTCGCCGTCATCGAATGGCTGAACGGCGTTCATCACCTCAGCTTCGAGACGGCCGCCGCACTGGTGGCTTTCCTGCTCACGGGCAAGTATCTCGAGAGTCGCGCCAAATCCAAGGCTACGGACGCCCTGAAGGAGCTGCTGGCCCTGGCGCCTCCCACGGCCCTCCGATTGGCGGTAGATGGCTCCGTGGTGGAGGTTCCGGTGGCCGACCTGCGCCCCGGTGATCGCGTCCGCGTGCTGCCGGGTCATGCGGTGCCCGCGGACGGCTGTGTGACTGCGGGCCAGGCGGAAGTGGACGAAGCCATGCTTACGGGGGAGCCGCTCCCCGTCCCCAAGGGGCCGGGCGAAGGCCTGGTGGCTGGTACGGTGGTTCACGGCTCCGCATTGGAGATGGAGATCCAGGCCGTCGGCGCCCAGACCCAGCTGGCCCGCATGGCCCAGCTGGTGGCCCAGGCCCAGGGCTCCAAGGCCCCCGCCCAGGATCTCGCGGATCGCATCAGCGCGGTCTTCGTGCCGGCCATCCTGGTGCTCGCCCTGCTGACCCTGGCGGGCTGGTGGCTGGCCACGGGGACTCTTGCTTCGGCATGGCGCCCGGCCGTGACCCTTCTGGTGATCGCCTGCCCCTGCGCCCTCGGTCTCGCCACACCGGTGGCCGTGATGGTGGGCCTGGGTTCCGCCGCCCGGAAGGGCGTGCTGGTGCGCGATGCGGCCGCCCTCGAGGCCCTCGGCCAGGCCACGGATCTAGCTTTCGACAAGACCGGAACGATCACGGAGGGGCGGCCCAGGCTGAGAAAGATCCTGACGACTTCGGGGCGCGCCGAGTCGGAATTGCTGGGACTTGCCGCGAGCCTGGAACGGGATTCGGAGCACCCCATCGGCCGCGGGCTCGTGACGGCCCATGGAGGCGCCCTGAAACCGGTGGCGGCCTTCCGCGCCCATCCCGGCGGAGGCGTCAGTGGCGAGATTGAGGGCGCTTCCTGGCGCCTGGGCAGCGCCGCCTTCCTGGGAGTGACGTTTCCGGAGGTGGACGAGGATGGGATCGCCGTGGGCTTGGCAGACGCCTCCGGGTTGCAAGGCGTATTCGTACTGGGCGACCGTCTGCGGGCCGAAAGCGCCGCGGTGGCCGGCCAACTCAGAGGCCAGGGGCTTCGCCTGCACCTGTTTACGGGGGATCGGGCCGAACCCGCGGCCCGGATGGCGGCGGCGGTAGGCATCGACTCGGTGGCCGCGGGCCTGCGCCCCGAGGACAAGCTCACACGCATCCAGGACCTCCAGACCCAGGGCGCCGTGGTCGGCTTCGTGGGCGACGGCGTGAACGATGCCCCGGCCCTGGCCCAGGCGGACTGCGGCATCGCCATGGGCTCGGGGGCCGGCGAGCAGGGCACGGGCGCGGCCATGGCGGCGGCTCCTCTCGTACTTTTGCGGCCGGGGCTGGAACCCATCCTCGCCGCGCGCCGTCTCGCCCTGCGGACGCATCGCGTGATCCGCCAGAACCTGGGCTGGGCTTTCGGCTACAACCTGGTGCTGGTGCCCCTGGCCGCCTTCGGCCAGCTGGAGCGCTTCGGCGGACCCATGCTCGCCGGACTGGCCATGGGCCTGAGCTCGCTGACCGTGGTGCTGAACGCCCTGCGACTGCGGCGCTAGAACCCCTTAACCAGGTCCTTCAGGTAGGCGGCGAAATCACTGCGCAGGTCCTCGCGTTTGAGCGCGAACTCGACATTGGCCTTGAGGTAGTCGAGCTTGTTGCCGGTATCGTAGCGCCGGGCTGGAATGGGGGCTGCCACGAGGCGGCCCTCACGGGCCAGGATCGCCAGGGCATCCGTGAGCTGGTACTCGCCGCCGACCCCGGGTTGGAGGGCCGCGAGATGCTCGAACACAGGGGGTTCCAGGACGTAGCGCCCTACGACGGCCCAGCGGCTGGGTGCGTCTTCGGGACGAGGCTTCTCGACAATCGCTGTCACATCCCAGGCGGTGCCGGAGCCGGAGGACCCGCTGACGATGCCGTAGCGGGAGACATGTTCCTCCGGAACCTCTTGGACCCCGACGACCGACTTCCCGGTGGCCTGATAGGCGGTGATGAGGGACTCCAGGGCCGAATCACGCTCATCGAAGACATCGTCGCCAAGGAGCAGGGCGAAGGGCTCGTCGCCCACCGCATGGCGGGCGCAGAGTACGGCGTGGCCGAGGCCCAGGGGCTCGCCCTGGCGAACGTAGGCGAATTGCGCGAGGTGGGTGATGTCACGCACCAAGTCGAGGTCCTCCTGCTTGCCGCGCCGCCGCAGGGTGTCCTCCAGCTCGTAGGCAACGTCGAAGTGATTCTCGATGGCGCCCTTGCCGCGCCCAGTCACCAGCACGATGCTCTCGATTCCGGCGCGAATGGCCTCCTCCACCACGTACTGGATGACGGGCGTGTCCACGAGGGGCAGCATCTCCTTGGGCTGGGCCTTGGTGGCAGGTAAGAAGCGGGTGCCCAGGCCTGCGACTGGAATGACAGCTTTCCGAAGGGTCTTCATGGCGGCTCCGGAGGCCATGATGGCCTAAGATGGCTGGAAAAGGAGAAGGCAGCATGGAATCACGTGACTTGTGGCAACGGATGGTTGGACATCCGATGTCGGGATGGCGCAGCGCTGAGGACGTGGCTCTGCCGCCGTCCCAGGCACCCGGCCGCCTGCTCTGGTGCGGCATCGGCGGCTCCATGCTGCCAGCGGAGGCGCTCATCCAGGCCTTTCCTGGCGCGTCGCAGCGCCTTCGGTGGCAGCCGCTGGCTTCCCCGGAGGGCAATGGCCTGCGGCTGGAGCCGGAAGATCAGCTGGTGTTTGCCTCCAAGAGCGGACGCACGCTGGAGCTCTGGACGTGGATCGGTCGGCTTCGTGCCCAGACCGGCTGGGGACACTGGCAGCAGCCGCCCGTCGCCATCACCCAGGACGATCAAAATCCGCTCGCTCAGCTGGCGCGGGCCGAGGGGTGGACGCTGTTGCCCATCCCGGAAACGGTGGGTGGGCGCTTTTCGGCGTTCACGGCCATCGGTACGCTGCCATTGCATTGGGCCGGCTTGGAGACCGCTCGCTTCCTGTCCGCCGCCCGCGAGGTGGTCGCGCAAACCGAGCAGCAGAGCGGCCCATGGGGTACCCGCGTCTGGGAGATGGTGGCCACACTCAACGAGGGCTTTCTGCGGGGCACGGATCAATGGGTGCTGATGCCCTACGCCACGCGCTTGGAAACCGTGGGCGCGTGGTGGGTGCAGTTGGTGGCGGAAAGCCTGGGCAAGCAGGCGGCAGACGGTAGTCGGCGGGGCTTTACGCCCATCCGTGCCATCGGTCCGCAGGATCAGCACGCGCAGCTGCAGCGGTGGCTGGACGGTCCGCGCAATGTCGGCGTGGTGATGGTGACCGTGGGCCATGACCACGTGGCGGAACCCTCCGATCCGCCCTCGCAGTGCCCGTTTCCGGGGCTGGGGCGCTGGGGTGGCGAAGACATCGTGCGCGCTGAGGCGGAGGGTACCCGCGAGGCCCTGGAGAAGGCCGGCATCCCCGTCGTGCACTGGCATCTGGACCCCCTGGACGAGGCCTCGCTGGGGGCCTTCCTCATGACCTGGCAGCTGGTTGTGGGACTGTGCGGCATGGCGCTGGAGGTGGATCCCTTCGATCAGCCAGCGGTGGAATCGGGTAAGCGCCGGACCCTCTTGAAATTGGGGATTTCCTAGGAACCACCTGGGGATTTCGCCACAGATGCAACGCTGGCGCGCCCCTTCCTTAAAATTTCCGCTTGCACCCTCGCTCCTCCCTGCTAGTCTGAATGTCCTGCGCAGTTGAGGCTGCGAGGTGCTGGAGGGGGCCGGAAGGCGACCTCGGACCGTGTGGAAGCATGGTGAGCGTCTTTGAAAACCGGATAGAAGATAGGAAGCCTTTGAGGGTTCTGTGGGGCGTCTAAGGATGCTGCGCAGAATTCAGAACAATTTTTCGACCAGAAC
>NZ_JANHMQ010000004.1 GCF_024609325.1 Geothrix fuzhouensis
CCCTTCGTCGTGGCTTTTCCCCAAGTGTCACACCCGTTCCCATCCCGAACACGGCAGTTAAGACTTGGAGGGCCGATGATACTGCTCCTCACAGGAGTGGAAAAGTAGGTCGCTGCGACGTTATATCCCCTCCGGGCCATCACAATTGATGGCCCGGAGCTGTTTAATCGGTAAAATTCTTCTATTGTTTCGAGGAACCCATGTCCATCGAGGTCCGACTTCCCGACGACTCCCTCCGGCAGCTGGCCGAGGGTGCCACCGGGGCCGACCTGGCGGCGGGCATTGGGGCCCGACTCCTGGAGGCGGCGCTGGCTGTCAAGGTGGATGGCCACCTGGCGGACCTGAAGGCCCCCTTGGCGAATGGCGCCAAGGTCGAAATCGTCACCAGCAAGACGCCGGAAAGCCTGGAATTGATCCGCCACTCCACGGCCCACCTGCTGGCCCACGCGGTGAAGCGGCTCTATCCGAACGCCCGGGTGGGCATCGGTCCGACCATCGAGGACGGGTTCTACTACGACTTCTGGGTTGATAAACCCTTCACCCCCGAGGATCTGCCGGTCATCGAGGCCGAGATGCGGAAGATCGTGGCCGAGGGTGTCGAGGTCGAACGGGAGGACCTAACACGGGATGCCGCCGTGGCTCGGTTCCAGGCCATGGGTGAACCCCTGAAGGTCGAGGTCGTGTCGGGGATCACCGCCGGGGACATCATCAGCGGCTACAAGCAAGGGGACTTCTACGACCTCTGTCGCGGCCCCCATGTGCCCAACACTTCGAAGCTCAAGGCCTTCAAGCTGCTCAGCATTGCGGGTGCCTACTGGAAGGGTGACGAGAAGAACCAGATGCTCAGCCGCATCTACGGCACCGCCTTCCACACCCAGAAGGAGCTGGACGAGCATCTGAAGCGGCTCGAGGAAGCCAAGGCACGCGATCATCGCAAGCTGGGCAAGGAACTGGGGCTCTATTCCTTCCACCCGGAAGCGCCAGCCTCACCCTTCTTCCACCCCAAGGGCACCCAGGTCTACAACGAGCTCGTCACCTACATCCGTGAGCTGTACTTCAAGTACGGCTACGACGAGGTGATCACCCCCCAGATCCTGGACGTGGCCCTCTGGAAGACCAGTGGCCACTACGAGAATTACGCCGAGAACATGTACTTCACCACCGCCGAGGAACGCGAGTACGCGGTGAAGCCCATGAACTGCCCCGGCCACTGCCTCATGTTTGGTGCCCAGAAGCACAGCTACCGTGACCTGCCCATCCGCTACGCGGACTTCGGCCGCCTGCACCGTTACGAGCGCAGCGGCGTCACGCACGGGCTGACGCGCGTGCGCACGTTCTGCCAGGACGATGCCCACATCTATTGCGCGCCCGAGCAGATCAAGACCGAGATGGCCGCCTTCCTGGCCCTGCTGAAAGAGGTCTACGACACCTTCGGCTTCGAAGGGATGCGCGTGGCGCTCTCCACCCGGCCCGAGAAGCGGCTGGGTTCGGACGAGATCTGGGATGCGGCCGAGAAGGCCCTGGGCGAGGCGCTGGACGAGGCCGGCATGCCCTACACCTTGAATCCCGGCGAAGGCGCCTTTTATGGGCCCAAGATCGAGTTCCAGATCCTGGATGCCCTCAAGCGGCCCTGGCAGCTGGGCACCCTCCAGGTGGACTACATGCTGCCGGAGCGCTTCGACTTGACCTACACGAAGGCCGATGGCACCGAGGGCCGTCCCGTGATGCTGCACCGGGCGATCCTGGGCAGTCTGGAGCGCTTCATGGGCATCCTGGTGGAGCACACCGCCGGGGCTTTCCCGGCTTGGCTAGCGCCCACGCAGGTGGCTATTCTGCCCATCACCGATCGGGCCAATGCCTTTGCCACCGAGGTCGCCGCTCGCGCGAAGGCTCTCGGGCTACGGGCCGAGGTGGATCAACGCAACGAAAGCCTGAAGGCCAAGATCCGCGACGCCCAGCTGGCCAAGGTGCCCTACATGCTGGTGATCGGGGATCGCGAGGCCGAGGCGGGCACGGTGTCCGTCCGGCACCGCCACCGGGGTGACCTGGGCGTGCAGCCCCTGGATGGGTTCCTGGCAACCCTGGCGAGCGAAGTGCGGGGGCGGCAGCGTTGAGCTTGTTTTCCTTGCTTGGCGAGAATCCATCCAAGTGGTAAACTTTTTGTCCTTGTGCAACTAGGGGAGGAACCATTCGTCCTAATGAGACTCGCATCAACGACGGCATCCGGGCCCCCGAGGTCCGCGTCATCTCCGAAGATGGCGAACAGCTCGGCTTGATGCCCCCAAACCAGGCCATCCGGATCGCGGAAGAACGTGGTTTGGATCTGGTGGAAGTGGCCGGAAATGCCAACCCGCCCGTCTGCAGGATCATGGACTACGGCAAGTACAAGTTCATGGAAGCGAAGCGGGAACACGCCGCCCGAGCCAAGCAGAAGAACATCGTGGTCAAGGAAGTGAAGTTCCGCCCCAAGACCGATGACCACGACTTCGACTTCAAGGTGAAGCACATCCTGCGGTTCCTGGAGGAAGAAGACAAAGTCAAGGTGGTGGTCATGTTCCGCGGGCGCGAAGTCGTCCATCGCGACATCGGCTACCGGATCATTGAGGAAGTCATCCAGCGGGTCGGGGACAAGGCCATCGTCGAGAAGGGCGCTGGCATTGATGGACGCGACATGCACGCCATCCTCGCCCCCCGGATCATCGAAGTGCCCAAGGCGCCCAAGAAACCCAAGGCTGCCACACCCGAAACACCAGCTACCGAAGCTCCAATCTAGCGAGGAACCCATGAGCGGTTACAAGATCAAGACCCACAAGGGCGCCCAGAAGCGGTTCAAGAAGACCGCCGGCGGCAAGTTCAAGCGCGGCTGCTCGCACCAGCGCCACATCCTGACCAAGAAGACCGCGAAGCGGAAGCGCCAGCTGGACATGGGTCGGATGGTGGCCAAGGCGGATCAGAAGGCCGTGGCGGCCATGCTTCCGTACGCGTGATGTCGTTTGGGGGTTCCGCGCTGCGCGCACACCCCCAAGCCCCCGCGCGCCGCGCAGGCATAGCCTGCTTCGCGCTTGTTCTCCCCAGCCACCGGTCCTAGAATCAGTGGTTCAACCCGGTGGCTGAGGCCACCCCCGATGAGGCCTTCAAATGCTCGTCCTGAGCTGCCTCGAGGAAAGGAAGCAACATGACTCGCGTTAAACGTGGTTTCAAGCGCGCCCAGCGCCGCAAGCGAATGATGAAGTTCGCCAAGGGCTTCTACGGCGCCAAGTCCCGTCTGTACCGCTCCGCCAAGGAAGCCGTCGAGAAGGCCCTCGGCTACGGCTACCGCGACCGCAAGGTCAAGAAGCGCGACTTCCGCCGCCTCTGGGTGGTGCGCATCAGCGCTGCCTGCACGCAGAACGGCACCAGCTACTCCAAGTTCATGGGAGGCCTGAAGAAGGCTTCCGTGGACCTGGATCGCAAGATCCTCGCGGACCTTGCCGTGCGCAATCCCGAAGCGTTTACCAAGCTCGTGGCCGTGGCCAAGGGCTGATCGCGAACGCACCACATCGCCGATACCCGAAAGGCCGCGTGAGCGGCCTTTCTTTGTTTTGAACCCCATGCCTCGAGGCTTGTCATGGACCATCTGCTGCCGCCGGAGATCGTCGAGGCGGGCCGCGCCTTCCCGCAGGCCCTGGCGGCTTGCGCCGACCTGGATGGCCTGCTGCGCCTGAAGGGCGCTTACGTGGGCCGCGAGGGTAGCCACGCCGCGCGCCTCATGGATCTGCTGAAGGCCGCGCCCAAGGAGCAGAAGCGCGACCTGGGTGCCGCCATCAATGGCCTCAAGCAGGAGTGGGAGGAGGGCCTGAAGGCCCGCCAGACCGAACTGGAAACGGCGAAGAAGAACCTGACTGCGCTGGCCTCAAACTGGGACCCCTCGCTGCCGCCGCCCGTCCCGGCCCGCGGTGCGCTCCATCCCTTGAACCGCCTCATGGACCGCCTGGTGGAGGTCTTCCGCCCGTTGGGTTTCCATGTGGAGGAGGGCCCGGAGGTCGAGACCGAGGTCCACAACTTCGATGGCCTGAACATCCCCGAGGATCATCCGGCCAAGGCTTCCTCGGATACCTTCTACCTCGCGGCCCATCCGGAATTGCTGCTTCGCACGCACACCAGTCCCGTGCAGGTGCGCACCCTTCTGCGCGTGGCACCGGACCTCGTGAGGCTCGGCGGTACCCGCTTCCTGGCGCCGGGGCGCGTGTACCGCAAGGACGAGATCGACCCCACCCACAGCCCCATGTTCCACCAGGTCGAGGGCATGCTCGTGGGCCATGGCATCGGCATGCAGCACCTCAAAGGCACGTTGGAATACGCGCTGCGAGCGCTCTTCGGGCCCCACACCGAGATCCGCCTGCGGCCCTCGTACTTCCCCTTCGTGGAACCCGGATGTGAAGTCGACGTGAGCTGTCCCCTCTGCGGCGCGAAGGGCTGCCGCGTGTGCAAGGGCTCCGGCTGGGTCGAAATCCTGGGCGCAGGTCTCCTCCATCCGAACGTGCTGAGGCACGCGGGCATCGACCCCGAGGAATGGTCCGGCTGGGCCTTCGGCATGGGCGTGGAGCGCATGGCCATGATGCTGAGCCAGACACCCGATCTGCGGCTGTTCTTCGAAAACGATCAGCGCTTCCTCAAGGCCATGGGAGGGCTCGACTGATGTGGATTGAACGCAAGGCCCTGGCCGCTGAAATCCCGGCCGCCGCTGCCCTGGACACGCGCCAGCTCTGCGAATTGCTGGCCGCCCTCGGCTTTCCCGTGGATGGCGTCGCGTCTCGGGAAGGCACCGAGGTGCTGGACGTGGACATCACCGCCAACCGCGGCGACGCCATGTCCCACCGTGGCGTGGCCCGGGAGGTGGCGGCGAAGCTGCAGCAGCCCCTGACGCCCCTGGCTCCACCCCCTGCGGCCGAAGGCGCACCCAAGGTGACCGTGCGCCTCGAGAGCCCCGCCTGCCCCATCTACGCCACGGCCCTGCTCAGCCTCGGGGCGGGCGGAACGCCGATGGAAACCCAAGCCTTCCTGCTGGCCCTCGAGTCCTCGCCCAAGGGGTTGCCGGCCGTCGACGCCTCGAATGAATTGCTGCACCGCTACGGTCATCCCACCCACGCCTTCGATGCGGATCGCATCCAGGGCGCGGTCTCCGTGCGCTGGGCGAAGGCCGGGGAGAAGCTGGTGACGCTGGATGGCGTGATCCGTTCACTCACGGCCCAGGATCTCGTCATCGCCGATGAGGCCGGGCCCATCGCCCTGGCGGGGGTCATGGGCGGCGAGGGAACCAAGGTGACGGAAGCCACCAGGCGCGTGTTGCTGGAGAGCGCCTGGTTCGATCCGAAGACGGTGCGCGCGACGGCGCGGCGCCACAGCCTGCATACGGACGCCTCCCACCGGTTCGGCCGAGGCGCCGATGCCGCCATGGCCTCGGTGGCCCGGGACCTCCTGGTGGCTCGGCTTCAGACCTGGGCCGGCGCCACCCTGGAAGGCGCCTGGACGGTGGGTTCCCTGCCCACACCGGACGCCAAAGTTTTGCTTCCCGAGGCCATGCTCACCCGCGTGGCTGGCGAGCCGTTGACCCTGACCGAAGCATCTGAAATCCTGCACCGCCTGGGTTGCACGGTGGAACTGCATCCGGAGGCCCTGGTCGCCCAGCCCCCCACGTGGCGCCACGACCTCACCATCCCGGATGATCTGGCTGAGGAGGTCCTGCGCCTTCGTGGCTACGAGCACATCCCGTCAGTGCTGCCGGCCCTGGAAGGTCCGCCGCGGCCCCTTGCCCCGGCCTACCTCCAGCGGCAGGCCCTGGCCCGGCGCCTGGCTCACCTGGGGTACCTCCAGACCGTGACTTACGGCTTCATCAGCCCCGAGGCGGACGCCGCCTTCGCGGTGGTCGGCAACGCCCCCGAAGGGCGCACCCTGGCCAATCCCCTCGGCCAGGAATACTCGGTGCTGCGCGGGACGCTCCTGTCGAGCCTGCGGGCCACCGCCGAGCAGAACCTCCGCCAGGGCGTGCGGGAGATCCGCCTCTTCGAAGTGGCACCCACCTTCACCAGCGGTCCCCAGGGCCCCACAGAGAGCTACACCCTCGGCGTCGTCTGGGGCGGCACGTTGGGGGGCGAGGACTACCTGAGTCCCGCCCGCCCCGTGCGGGAAGCCGATCTGGTCGGCATCGCCTGGGATCTGGGGCTGGACTCGCGTCCCGAGGTGCGTTCGCTGGGTGAGGGCCTGTTCGGGTTCGAGCTTCCCGTCTCGGACCTGCCCCAGGCGGGGGCGCGGATCATCCCGGCCTTCCGGGCGTTCAGCCGCTTCCCCGCCGTGGAACGCGACCTGTCCCTCCTGGTGAACCTGGGCCAGTCCTATGAGGCCCTGGCTTCGGCCATGCGGGCGGCCCTGCCTGGAACCATGCTCCAGGATCTGCGTTGCGTGGACGTGTTCCGGCACAAGAGCCTGCCGGAGGGTCGCCAGGCCTGGTTGATGCGCCTGCGCTTCCAGGGGGACCGCACGTTGGTCGGAGGCGAGGTCGACGGCTGGGTGGCCTCGGCCTTGGCTGCGGCGGAAGCGCTCGGGGCGAAGCTCCGGGCGTAAGATGGGCACAGAGGCAGCCATGGACCTTTTGAAACAGCTCGAAACCAAGATGCAGGCCCTTGTGCAGCAGCGTAACCAGCTGAAAGAAGAGCTAGATGCGCTGAAGTCTGCCGGGGCCGCTGGAGATCAGGAACTGCAGTCCCTCCGTGCTCGGTTGGAGGAAGCCGTGGCGGAGAAGGCGGCCCTGGAGAAGGACCGCGAAGCGGTGAAGGCGCAGGTGGCCGCCATTCTGCAGGCACTGGAGGCGTTGGGATGAAGCCCCAGCCGCCCCTGCCGGGGGTCCGGGCCGCCACGGTTTCAGTCCTGGGGCGGGAGCTCCAGGTCCAGACGGACCGGCCCGAAACCCTGGCGGGGGCCGTCCGGATCCTGGAAGACACCTTCCGCGACATGGACTCGCAATGCCAGCTAAGATGGGGGAGCGTCCCGAAGGGCCTCGACACCCCGTCTTGGTACCTCCTGGGCGCCCTGAACCTGGCGCACCGTGTGGCGCGCCTGGAGCAGGAAGCCAACCAGCACAACCAGAACCTGGAACAGACTCTTTCAAAGTTGCTGAACGATGTTCCGGACGAACCTTCCGCCCCCGTGCCCTTCCTCGACGAGGACGGAGACTGATTTTCCCTGCGAGGCCCGTGATCATGGCCAAGCGCTTGTTCCGTAAGTCGACCTGGGAGACCTTCCCCCTGTCCTGTGCGTTCCGCGCGTCGGCGCGCCTTAGCCAGGGATTCTGGTTTCCCCCCTACAAGTTAGGGAACTCGGCAAGCCTCCACGACTGAGCGGGGATTTTCTTTCACATTCTGATGCTGGTGGCTCTTCGGATCCCAATTCCCTGGAGTCGCCCATGAACCTGATCAGCTGGATTTTTCTCCTCCTCTTCTTCGCCGCGGCCGGGGTGGGACTCCTCATGGCCCTGCGGGCCCAGAAGGCCACGGTGGAGGCCTCCCAGGCTCAGGCCCGTGCTGAAGCCGATGTCAAGGTCCAGCGCGAGCAGCTGCTGGAAGAAGCCAAGCGTGAAGCCCAGCGCCTTCGGGAGCGGGGCGAGCAGGAGGTGGAGGCCCTGCGGAAGGAATCCGATCTGAGGGCCAAGGAGCAGGCCCTTCAGGCGCGGCAGGAGGCGGAAAAGCTCCTGGCTGAGCGCCAGGCCAACCTGGAAAAGCAGGAACAGCGGCTCCAGTCGAAGGAAACCGGCCTCCAGTCCAAAGAGGAGGGTCTCGACAAGAAGCTCCAGCAGGTGGAATTGAAGGCCAAGGATCTTGAGACCCTGGCCGAGAAGCGCAAAGCCGAGCTCGAAAAGCTGGAAGCCCAGCAGGCCGAGGCGAAGCAGCTGGTGGAGGCCCAGGCCAAGCGGTTGGAGGAGGTCGCCGGGCTCACCCGCGAGGATGCCAAGAAAGAGCTGATCAGCCAGCTGGAATACGCCGCCAAGATGGACGCCGCCAAGCTGGTGCGGCGCATCGACGAAGAGGCCCAGGAGGAGGCGGCCAAAAAGGCCCGCTGGACCATCGGCGCTGCCATCCAGCGCGTGGCCTCGGACGTGGTGGCCGAACAATCGGTCAGTTCCGTGCAGCTGCCCAGCGACGATCTCAAGGGCCGCATCATCGGCCGTGAGGGCCGCAACATCCGGGCCCTGGAAAAGGCCACGGGCTGCGATCTCATCGTGGACGACACACCCGAGAGCATCGTCGTGTCCAGCTTCGACCCCATCCGCCGCGAGGTGGCGCGCCAGGCCATCCTCAAGCTCCTGGCCGACGGCCGCATCCACCCCGCCCGCATCGAGGAGGTGGTGGAGAAGGTGAAGGTGGACATGGACCAGCACCTCAAGGAGATCGGCGAGGCCGCCTGCATCGAGCTGGGCTTTCCCGACGTGCACCCTAAGCTGCACAAGCTGGTGGGCCGCCTGAACTACCGCACCTCCTACGGCCAGAACGTGCTGGAGCACACCAAGGAAGTCGCCCGCATCGCCGAGTACATGGCCGGCGAGATGGGCTCGGATGCACGGCTGGCGCGGCGGGCGGGACTCTTTCACGACATCGGCAAGGCCATCGACCGCGAGGTGGAAGGCACGCACATCGAGATCGGCATGCAGCTGATGCAGCGCTATGGCGAGAAGGAAGAGGTCATCCACGCCATGAGCTGCCACCACGGGGACTTCGAACCCCGCACGGTGGAGGCCATGCTCATCACCGCCGCGGACGCCCTTAGTGCCGCGCGCCCCGGCGCCCGCCGCGAGATGCTGGAGACCTACGTCAAGCGCCTGGAGAAGCTCGAGGAGATCGCCAGCAGCTACAAGGGCGTGCAGAAGAGCTACGCCATGCAGGCCGGCCGTGAGATCCGCATCCTGGTGGATGCGGGTTCCGTGAACGACGACCAGGCCTACTGGATCGCCAAGGACGTCTCGCGCCGCATCGAATCGGAAATGCAGTACCCCGGCCAGATCAAGGTCACGGTCATGCGGGAGTTGCGTGCGGTGGAAATCGCACGGTAGGGACGGGCACCCTCTGATACAGTCCAGGCATCTTCCTACCCACTTGGCCTGGAATCACCTTGGACGTCCCTCCGCGCCAGCCCTCCGATTCCGCCCGCTCCGATGAAGCTGCGGGCTCTGAGTCGTTGCAGCGCCATCTGGCGGAGGGTATCTACGCCCTGAGCCTGGCCCGCAGCCGGGAGGAGGTCTACCGGGTGTTGCTGGACCGCGCGTCGGAGGCCCTGCCAAGCGGCCACTGGTTCCTGGGTCAGATCGAGGAGCGGGAAGGCCCTCGGTCGGTGGATCTGGTGGCCGCGACCCCCTTGGCGAAGGTGCGCCTCGGCACCGCGATCCAGGGCCCCGGCTTGTCGCTCTTCGACTCGGGGCTGGTACAAGAGATCTGCACACACCTGCGGTCGGGCTGGATCGCCGATGCCCGGACCTCGCCCGATATGGTGCCGCCGGTGCTGGTGGAAACGACCGGCCTACGGAGCCTGCTGGGCCTCCCCCTGGCGTTCGAGGGGCGCCTGTCCGGGCTGCTCTTCGCTGCGGCCTTCCAGGATGAAGCGGCCTTCCTGCCCGGTGAAGAAGGATTGGCGGTACTCCAGAGTCTGGCCCGGATCGGCGCCCTGGCCCTCGAGCGCCTCCAGGCGGAGGCGCGCCTCGCGGAAACGGCTTTGTTGTTCCGGGACTTGGCCAAGGCGGTGCGCGACCTGGCGGAGGCGACGGATGAGGATGCCCTGGTGGCCCGGCTGTTCCAGTGGGCTGTGCGACTCGGCCCCCTCACGGAGTGGTGGTTCAACCGGTACGACCCCTCGACCCGCACCTGCCGGACGACCCATTGGACCCCAGGCCTGGAGGCCTACGGCTCGGTCGAAGGCATCCGTCGGCCCGATCCCGTGGATGGGGATCCCATCCTCGAGCGAGTCCACTTGCAGCAGAAGGCTGTCCTCATCCCCCGTTGGGAGGACCTTCCGACCAGCCCCGGCCGGTTCGGCTGGCCGGGGCCCCTTCACACCTGGGTGGGTCTGCCCCTGGCCCACGAGGGCAGCGTGGCCGGGTCGCTCAGTGGCGGATCCTATGGGGATCAGGGCCACGTGGTGATCTCCGAGGAACAGTTCGAAGCACTCCAAAGCCTGGCGGAAACGGCCGGTCTGGTGCTGAACCGTCTGTATGCTCGCAAGGCTCTGGAAGCCCAGGAGACCCGCTTCCGTCTGCTGTTTGAGCAATCGCCGGATGCCACGGCGCTCCTGGCCCAGGGCCTGATCATGGACGTAAACAAGGCCACGGTGGCGTTGCTCGGATACCCGAGGCAGGCCCTGTTGGGGGTCGATCCGACCCGGCTGAGCCCGGCCCGGCAGCCCACAGGAGCCTCCAGCCGGGAGGCCGCCTTGGCGCTCCTGGCGGAGGTGAAGTCAGGGCTGCGCAATCGGTTCGAGTGGACCTTTCTCCACGCCAGTGGTCACGAAATTCCCTGCGACGTGGCCATCACCCAGTACCTCCTGGGTTCCCAGCACATCTACCACGCCGTCTTCCGCGATCTCACGGACCAGAAGCGCGTCGGGGCGGAGCACGCGGCCCTGGAGCGGCAGCTTTTCCAGGCCCAGAAGATGGAGAGCCTGGGGGTCCTGGCCGGCGGCATCGCTCACGACTTCAACAACCTGCTCATGGGTGTCCTTGGGCACGCGGGGTTGGCGCTGGAGCAACTGAATCCGCTGCACCCGGCCAGGCGCAACCTGGAATCCATCCAGAAGGCGGGCCAGCGGGCCGCGGACCTGACCCGCCAGATGCTGGCCTATTCGGGGCGCGGGCGGTTCGAGGTGCGGAACCTCGACCTCAGCGCCCAGGTGGAGGAGATGCTCCACCTGTTGGAGGTGAGCCTGCCGAAGACCGTGGTGCTCAACCTGGGGCTGAAGAAGGGCCTGCCGGCGGTGTCGGCGGACGCCTCTCAGATCCAGCAGGTGATCATGAACCTGGTGATCAACGCGGCCGAGGCCATTGGCGAGGCGTCTGGCTCGATCACCATTGCCACTGGGGCCCAGAACGTGACCGAGGCCGCCGCTCAGACCATGCTAGTGGGCCAGGACGTGGCGCCTGGAATCTATGTGTATCTTGAGGTCGCCGACACCGGGTGCGGCATGGATTCCGACACCCTGAACCGCATCTTCGAACCCTTTTTCACCACGAAGTTCACGGGCCGTGGCCTGGGGCTTTCCGCGATCATGGGCATCGTCCGCGGCCACAAGGGGGCCCTGCGCGTCTACTCGGAGATGGGCCACGGAACCACCTTCAAGGTGCTCTTACCGGCCCTGAGTGCCGGCGCTGAGGCCGCGGCCGTGCCGATGGAGGAGCCATCCTGGGCTGGTACCGGGATCGTCCTGGTGGTGGATGACGACGAGACCGTGCGGGCCGTGGCCCGGCAGACGTTGGAGATGAAGGGATTCCAGGTGCTGGAAGCCCAGGATGGGATAGAGGCCGTGGATCTGGTGCGCACCCAGGGGGCGGCCATCGGGGTCGTCATCCTGGACATGACCATGCCGCGCATGGGGGGCGAAGAAGCCTTCCGGGAGATGCGCCTGCTCCACCCAGAGATCCGCGTGATCCTGAGCTCGGGCTACAACGAGGTCGAGGCCATGAGCCGCTTCATGGGCAAGGGGCTGAAGGGCTTCATCCAGAAGCCGTATGGCCCCAGGGAACTGCTGGCCAAGATTCAGGACAGCCTGCAAAGTTGATCCATGCGCACGGTCCTGCTGCTCGTCCTCAGCAACATTTTTATGACCTTCGCCTGGTACGGGCACCTGAAGCACCACCGGGACAGCCCGCTATGGATCGCGATCCTGGCCAGCTGGGGCATCGCCTTCTTCGAATACTGCCTGATGGTCCCCGCGAACCGCTTCGGCTACGGGCGCTTCAGCCTGCCGCAGCTGAAGGTGATCCAGGAGGTGGTGACGCTCCTGGTGTTCGCGGTGTTCACGGTGGCCTGGATGCGGGAGCGGCTGCACCTCAACCACCTGTGGGCCGGGCTCTGCCTGGTGGGGGCGGTGTTCTTCACCTTCCGGAGATAGGTCGGAGGGCCGCTCAAGGCTCCATGTGGATGATGCCCCGGCGCAACGCGACCATGGTGGCTTCGGTACGGTCCTTCACCTGGAGCTTCCGCAGCAGGTTGTTCACGTGGATCTTCACCGTGGGTTCGGCCAGTCCCAGGGAGTCCGCGATCTCGCGGTTCCGGTGGCCCTGGGCCAGCAGCTTCAGCACATCCAGTTCACGGGCCGTGAGGCGCTCGGACTCCATGCCCTCCACCAGCCGGGCGGCGGTGGCGGGCGGCAGGTACCGCTGCCCGGCGGCCACGGCGCGGACCGCCTCGATGAGGGTGCCCCGCCGCATGTTCTTCAGCAGGTAACCTCGGGCTCCGGCCTCCAGGGCCCGCTGGATGTCGGCGTCGCCATCGAAGGTGGTCAGCACCAGCACGCGAGCATCCGGATCCTCCCGCCGGATGGCGGCGATGGCCTCCACACCCGACTGCCCGGGCAGCTGAAGGTCCATGATGGTGACCGTGGGACGCAGGGTGCGCCAGGCCGTCACGGCCTCCTTGCCGTTGCCCACCTCGCCGACCACCTCGAGATCAGGTTCACCCTGGTGCAGGATGGCCACGAGACCATCGCGCACCACCGGGTGGTCGTCCACGATGAGCAGGCGGATTGGGGTGGAGGGGGTCATGGTCATGGGCGCCACCTTCGAAGGGGTAGGATGATGGTGATGCGGGTTCCCTGGCCCAGTCCACTGTCGATGTCGATGTGGCCCCGGAGCTTCCTCAGGGTTTCACGGATGCTGCGAAGACCATAGCCCGCGGCTCCGGCGGCGGGATCGAAGCCCTGGCCATCATCCTCGATGCGCAGGCCCACCTGGCGCGCGCCGTGCTGGACGGTCACGCGCACCCATTTTGCCTTCCCATGGCGGAGGGCGTTGGTGAGGGCCTCCTGAGCCATGCGCAGCAGCTCTGCTTCCAATTGGGGATCCAGGCGCTTTGGCTCGCCCGTCTGGGCCAGCTCCACCTGGATGCCCGTGCCCGCAAGGAGGCGATCCGAGAGGAAGCGAAGGGCCCCCAGCAGATCGGTCCCCTCGGGCCGGCGGGGGCTCAGGGCCATCACGGACCGGCGGGCCTCCTGGAGGCTGGCGGCGGCCAGTTCGCGGGCGTGGCCCAGGCGCGTGAGCACCGGCTCGGGGTCACCCTGCATCCGGGCCAGCCTGGCCTCGGCGGCTTCGAGTTGGAGCAGGACACCGGTGAAACCCTGGGCCAGGTGGTCATGGATCTCCCGGGCCATGCGATTGCGCTCGTCGAGCACGGCCGAGCGAGCCTCCACCTGCTGGAGGCGAAGGTGAACCAGCCACCATCCGAAGAGTCCGGCTCCCACGGTACACAGGAGCCAGAACACCGGCCGCTGGTGGAAAAAGGGCTGGACCGCGATGTCCAGGGACACTTCCTCGGGAGGCCTATCTTCCCCGGGCCGCCAGGCCTGGAGGAGGAAACGGCGCTGGCCGGGGGGCAAGTTCGAGTACACCGCGAACCGCCGATCGCCTACTTCGTTCCAGCCCGGATCGATCCCCTCCATGCGATACCGGAACCGCACCTTCTCGGCCCCCCTGAGGCTGATGCCCGTGTAGTGGATCTCCAGCCGGTGGCTGCCGGGCGCCAGGTTCAGGGGGCCTTTGAGGGGAAGCATTGATTCGTCGCTCAGAACTTTCACCAGGCTCAAGCGGAGGGGCGCCGGGGCGGGTGGCAGGTCGCGGGTGTTCGCGCGGGCCATGCCCCGGCTGGTGGGAACCCAGATCTCTCCGTCGCGGGTGAGCCAGGCGACGGGTTGGGGGCCCCCGTGGGTTTCCCGGGCCGGCAGGCCGTCCGTGTGGTCGAAGACGGTGAGAGAAGAGGGGCCGGAGGTCGGGAGGCCCTGGAACAAGGCCGACCGGGGTACCCGGAGCATGCCCTGGCTGGTGCTGAGCCAGAGGTTCTGGTTCGCGTCCTCCAGGACGGCGTGGATGCCGATCTTCAGAAGGCCTTCGGGGCCGGTGAACCCGCGGAACGAATCATTCTGGAAGAGGCGCAGGCCATCCGGCGTGCCGACCCAGAGCCCACCCGAGGCATCGAGATGCAGGGCCTGAGCGCCAGCGGATCCCAGCCCCTGGGCCGGCCCGAACCAGTGCAGGCCTTTGGCATCCAGGATGCCAAGGCCTTGGGAGGGGCTGGCCAGGTAGAGCGGCTCGGGGCCACCGCCCGTCATGGCGATCACGCCCCGGGCCACGGGGAAGACCTGGGGGGCCCCGTCAGCGGGAAGCTTCAGCAGGCCCTGGCGGGGGGTGGCGATCCACAGGTCGCCAGAAGGATCTTCGTAGAGGGAGAGGATGCCGTCGGGCTGCGACGTGCCGTGGAAGGCCACACCTCGAGCTTTTTCCTGCTCCAGGAGGAACAGGCCACCGCCGCGGGTGCCCAGCCAAAGGCCACCACCGCGATGGGGCCACAAGGCGGAGATGGGCCCCGGGCCCACGGGCCCGCGGAGGGTCACGGGATCAACGCGGCCCTCCCGGATCTGGCCGAGGGTCTGATCGCCCGTCAGGCACCACACGGTGCCGGCGGCATCCTGGCAGACCATCCGGCCCGCCTCTTCGGGTTCCGGGCCCTTCACGGGCACGGCCCGGAACGGAACCGTGAAGGTGGCGCGAAGGCCCCGGTCCTCGCTCCCCACCCACAGGGTGCCCGCGTGATCCTCCAGCAGGCAGAGCACGGTCCACCGGGAAGGCGGCCCGTCGGGCATCGCTTCCATCTGGCTGTCGCGAGTCCGATGGAAAAGGCCCCCCCGTTCGGTCCCGATCCAGAGGCCGCCATCCCGATCGGCTCGCAGGGTGGTGATGGGTCGCGCCGGAAGAGCCTTGGTGCCGGTCGAGGGTTCCAGGCGGCCCTCCACGAGGGTGAGCAGTCCCTGGGTGCGGGTTCCCACCCATACCGTCCCATTGGCATCGACGTCGAGGGCCGTGATGTCTCCCACCACCAGGGAGACCAGCTCCAGCCGCCGATCCCTGAGGCGCCACAGTCCGGATCCGCCCGTGCCGATCCAGAGGGTGCCCTCGCGGTCCGCGGCCATGGCCTGGATCCGGAGCTGGGCGGCATCACACGGGACCGGCTGGAATCGTTCCCCCACCAGCCGGAGCAGGGGCCCGTCGGCCGGGGCGGCCCAGAGGGTTCCCTGGGTGTCAGCCAGGAGGCGGAGGATGGGCTTGTCGGGCAGCCCCTCCGTGGGGCCGAGGGAGCTGAAGGTGCCATCCTTCAGACGAAAGAGGCCCGACTGCGAGGTGCCGATCCAAAGGCTGCCATCCGGGGTCTCGGCCAGGCATCGCACATCGTCGTGAGAGAAGGCGGGTGCCTCAGTCCGGGAGAAGCGTTCGAACCGGGCCCCATCGAAGCGGACCAGACCATCCTCGGTGCCGACCCACAGGAAGCCATCCCGGCCCTCCAGGAGGGCCGTGGCCGTGTCCTGGGAGAGGCCTGCCTCGGTGCGCCAGATCCGATGGGTGGCGGCCTGCGGGCGGGCGCGGGGGGAAGCCGAGGCCACGAACGGGCTGGAAAGAATCACCCAAAGCCACAGGGCGACGGCAGAACGCCATCCAACGCAGCCCCAGCCTCGGCGGCGGAATCCTGTCCATCCCGTGATCATGGAAGCAGCAGATTAGGCCATCGGTGCCCGCGCAGCAATGAAGAACCCGGGGCGAAGGATCGGTGGGTCGGCGCGGCGCGGAGGAAGGGTCCTGGCAGAAGCCGCTGGGAATCGGTGGAGAGGCTGGAGTCTCTAGTTTTTCCGAAGGGCCAGCATCTCGGTCATGAGGGCGAGGAGCCGGGACAACTCGAAGGGTTTAGGCAGCAGTCGAACCCGAGGCACCAAGGCCAGAGCCGCTTCCATGCCCTCCAGGCCCTGGCCACTTACCAGGATGAAGGGGACCTCCGAGCCCGTGGCGCGGATGCGTTCCAGCAGCTCGAGGCCCGTGCAGTCCGGCATGCGGTGATCGCTCAACACCAGGTCGAAGCTGCCCGTCTGCCACGCCCGCCAGGCCACCTCGCCATCCGGGGCCACGGTGACCTGAGCCCGGGCCCGGGTGAGGGCGTCGGCCAGCATGTCGCGGAGCAGGGCCTCGTCTTCGGCCACCAGGATCCGCTGCCCGGCGAGGGCTGTTTCCTTGCCTGCGGGATCCACCTGGAGCCGGGCATCGGGCGCCGCCTCCCGGTGGGCCGGAGGGAGGCTCACGACGAAGCGGGCCCCGCCGCCCGGGACGTTCTCGGCGCTGACCCGCCCTTGATGGGCCTTCACGATGCCGAAGACCATGGCCAGCCCGAGCCCCGTTCCCTTGGTGGAGTCCTTGGTGGTGACAAAGGGTTCGAAGATGTGCGGCAACAGGTCCCCGGCGATCCCTGTGCCCGTATCCTGGACCTCCACGCAGATCCAGCCGGCCTCATCCTGGAAGGTTCGAAGGCTGAGGTTGCCCCCGCCCGGCATGGCATCCCGGGCATTCACCGCCAGGTTCATGAGGATCTGTTCCAGCTGCACCGAATCTCCGGAAACCTGCGGAAGGTTCGGCTGGAGGGTCAGCTGGAGGCGGATGAGCCCGCCCAGCAGACGGTCCAGGATGTCCGCCGTGTCCTGGACGAGCCCATTCAGGTCGAGGGACTTGAGCTCGGGGCGCGACTGGTGGCTGAAGGAGAGCAGCGCCTTGGTGGTCTGGGCGCAGCGTCGGGTGGCCTCCTCGGCCCGCTGGATCCGGGTCAGAACGGGATGCCCTTCCGGCAACTGCTCGCGGCTCAGGTGGAGCTGACCCAGAATGGTGGCCAACTGGTTGTTGACGTCATGGGCGATGCCCCCGGCCAGGGTTCCCACGGTTTCCATGCGCTGGCTGTGCTCCAGCTGGCTCTGCAGGCGGGCCTGGTCCGCGAGGCTTTCCTCGGCCTGGAGCAGGGCCCGCTCCAGACTGCGGATCTCCTGGATATCCGAGTGGATCCTTGGGGCCCGCCCGCCCTGACCCAGGGTCTCGGCGAAGGCCCCGAGGGCCGCGATGGGTTCCGTCACCCGCCGGGCGATGTACCGGATGCGCCAGGCTGCCAGCCCGAGCCCGAGGATGGCCAGGCCCAGCATGCTCGCCACCCGGAAGCCTGCAGGTCCGAGCAGATCATCTTCGGGGATGGTCAGGATCAACCGCCAGCGGAGGCCGGGAAGCCCCTCAAAGGTCCGGGACAGCCCCATGACCGCCTGGCCCTGGGAGGTGACCCGGTGGGGTTGGCCGCCCTTGGCGTCGTCCTGGAGACGGTCCACCTCGAGATGCGGGAACTGGTTTCCAAGGGGTTGGAGGAAGGCGGTCCGGCGGCTTTCGGTGGATTCGAAAGCCGGATCCCGCGGGAGGATCAGGGCGCGTTTCTCGGCGTCCACCACGAGAGACCGGCTCCCAGGTGTAGGCTGGGCGGCCCAGACCCGATGGGTGAGGTCATCGAGCATGAAGTCCAGGGCCGCCACGCCCCGGAGGCCGGAGCCATCGCGGACAGGCAGCGTGAAGGTGATGCCCGGATCGTGGGTGGTGTAGAAGGCATAGGGGGCCGTCCAGGTGGGGGTGGCCGCCGCCGCCCCTGCCAGATACCAGGGCCGGGTGCGGGGATCATAGGCCATGGGCTCCCAGGCTTCGCCGGTCGATATCTGCCCGTTCGGATCCGGGTGCCACCAACGGATGCGCGCCACGGGGCCGGCCTTCTCCAGTTCCCGCATGGACCAGGTCCCCTCGGACTGCAGGAAAAGGAGAGAGCGGCCATCGGCTTGGGCCAGGTTGAGGCTGGTGATGCTGTGCTGGGTGGTCAGCAGGGGCAGGATCAGCTGGGCCGCCCGCTGGGGCTGCGTGGGGTCAAGCATTCCTGCCAGCCACCAGTCGTGAATCACCTGGCCCAGGGACTGGGAGGCCTCAAGATCGATCCGCAGCGCTTCATCCAGATGGCGCAGCGCAGCCTGGGCGCGGGCGCCGGCTTGGCGTTCCAGGGCCTGTTGCTGGCCCCACCAGGACAGACCCAGGAGGAGCGCGGACAGCCCGGCCATGAGGATCAGGAGGTCGCGCGACAGCAGCCGGCGGATGGGAAGCATGGGGCAGGCGTCTCCGAGGAGGTGCACCTACATCTTGTCGGAAGCAAGCGGCGAGAGATGATCTCTGGGGTGGATTACAACACTGAACGCAGGGCCGCGAAGGCTTCGGGCAGGCCGGCGGGGTTGGTGCCGCCCCCCTGGGCCAGGTCCTTCTTGCCACCGCCCCGGCCATTCAAGGCCGGCAGCATGGTCTTGAAGAGCGCGCCGGCGTCGTAGGGCAGATCCGGCGACACGGACACCAGGGCGGCCACTTTGTCGTCGGCGGCTTTGGAGGCCAGGACGATGACGGCACTGTGGTGGCGGGTGCGGACCTGGTCCATGAATTCGCGCAGGGCATTGCCTTCCAGCCCTTCCACGGCGGCCGTGACCAGCGTGATGCCCTTCACCTGTTCCACCTGCTCGGCGCTGCCCCCGCCGCTGGCGGCCTTGAGCTTGGCCTCCTTCAGATCGCGCTCCAGCTGGGTGATGCGCTGGTCCTTGGCCGAGAGCAGGTCGGGCAGGGCTTCCCGCCCGGAGTTGGCCTGCCGAGAGAGACCGTGGATCATGGCCTCGTCGGCCTGGAGCAGTTCCAGGGCCATCTCGCCAGCCACGGCCTCGATGCGGCGCACCCCGGCGGCGACCGCGCCCTCGGAAAGGATCTTCACCACGCCGATCTCCCCGGTGTTGGCCACGTGGGTGCCGCCGCACAGTTCGGTGGAGAAGCCCGGCACCTGCACCACGCGCACCACATCGCCATATTTCTCGCCGAAGAGGGCCATGGCCCCGAAGGATAGGGCCTCCTCGATGTCCATCTCGTCTACCTGGGTGGGGATCGATTTCAGAGCCTGACGGGTGGTCAGGCGCTCGATCTCCGCGATCTGTTCGGGCTCCAGGGGCGCGAAGTGGGTGAAGTCGAAGCGCAGCCGGTTCTCGTCCACCACGCTCCCTGCCTGCTTCACGTGGGTGCCCAGCACCTCGCGCAGAGCCGCATGCAGCAGGTGGGTGGCCGTGTGGTGAGCCCGCACCCGCCGGCGGCGGATGGGATGGACCAGGGCGTTGACCGGCGTGTTTTCCAGGAGGATGCCCGTCACAGCAACTTTGTGCAGGTGCCGCCTCTGGGCCGGGGCCGTGCAATCCAGCACCTCCGCGTGCCCGCCCTCGAAGCGGAGCTGGCCCGTGTCACCCACCTGGCCGCCAGATTGGGCGTAGAAGGGGGTGCGATCCAGCAGGACATAGCCCTCGCCGGTGAGGTGCGGGACGCGATGGAAGGCCGCATCGAAGAGGGCGACCACATGGGCCTGACCGTCCAAATGTTCGTAGCCCGTGAAGGCGGTGGGGGGCAGTTCCGCCAGCACGGCCAGGTCGCCCGCCAGACGCAGATCGTGGGACTTCATGGCGGCCCGGGCCCGGGTGCGCTGGGCGTTCAGCTCCTGCTGGAAGCCACCCAGGTCCGGCGTGATGCTCCGCTCCCGGCACCAGTCCTCCACGAGATCCACCGGGAAACCGTAGGTGTCGTAGAGGCGGAAGATGTCGGATCCGGCCAGCTTTCCGCCCGTGATGTCGCTGGCCTCGAGGATCTTGAGGCCCGTGGACAGCGTCTGGCTGAACTGCTGCTCCTCCCGGTGGAGGGACTTCTGGATGCGGCCCAGCTCGCCCAGCAGCTCAGGGTACTGATCGCCCATGGCCTGGGCCACCGCCGGCGCCAGGTCCGCGAAGAAGAGCCCCTCGATGCCGAGCTTGCGGCCGAAGCGCAGGGCGCGGCGCACGATCTTGCGCAGCACATAGCCGCGTCCTTCGTTGCTGGGCACCACGCCGTCGTAGCACATGAAGGTGGCCGCGCGGATGTGGTCCGCGATGACCTGGGAAGCCGTGCGGTTCGTGTGTTCGCGGCGCTCCTCCGGCCTGACCTTGGCGGCTTTCCAGATGGCTTCGAAGATGGGCTCGAACAGGTCGATCTCGTAGTTGGTGTCGACGTTCTGGAGGATGCTCGCCGTGCGTTCCAGGCCCATGCCCGTGTCGATGCTGGGGCGGGGCAGCGGCGTGAGGACGCCCTTGGCGTCGCGCTCGTACTGCATGAAGACGAGGTTCCAGATCTCCATGACCCGGTCGCCTTCGCCATTGGGCGTGGCATCGCCGAGGAGGTGGGCGCCGCGGTCGTAGTGCATCTCCGAGCAGGGGCCGCAGGGGCCGGTGTCGCCCATCTGCCAGAAGTTGTCCTTCTTGCCGAAGCGCATGATGCGGTCGGGTCGCACGCCGGCGGCCTTCCACAGTTCCTCGGCCTCGGTGTCGGCGGGCACGCCGTCGGCGCCCTCGAAGACGGTGATCCAGAGATGGGCCGGATCCAGGCCCAGGTTGCCCTGGTCCACGGGGCCCGTGACGAACTCCCAGGCGAAGCGGATGGCGTCGGCCTTGAAGTAGTCCCCGAAGCTGAAGTTGCCGAGCATCTCGAAGAACGTGTGGTGGCGGGCCGTGAAGCCCACCTGATCCAGGTCGTTGTGCTTGCCGCCAGCGCGCAGGCACTTCTGGCTGGTGGTGGCGCGGCTGTAGTCCCGCTTCTCCTTGCCCAGGAAGACATCCTTGAACTGGATCATCCCCGAGTTCGTCCACATCACCGTGGGGTCGTCCGCCGGCCCGATGACCGCGCTGGAGGCCACCCGCCGGTGCCCCTGGCGCTCGAAGTACTGCAGGAATCGCTGGCGGAGTTCAGAGGTTTTCATGGGATACCCGAAAAGATAAAGCGAACCACCAAGGCACCAAGACACCAAGAGTTCTGTTTGTCTCGTGTATCGCAGGATGCGATACCGAGAGGGGAAACCAAGCAGTTCTTGGTGTCTTGGTGTCTTGGTGGTGAATCTTTCCCTAATGCCTAAAGTGGCGCATGCCCGTGAAGAAGAGCCAGACACGGAGTTTCTGGGCGGCGGCGATGACTTCGTTGTCGCGGAGGCTGCCACCGGGTTCCACGAAGGCGGTGACCCCGTGGCTGGCGGCCAGCTCGAGGCCGTCGGCGAAAGGGAAGAAGGCATCGCTGCCCAACACGGAGCCCCGGGCCCGGGTCCCGGCTTTGCGGCAGGCGATCTCCACGGAATCCACGCGGCTCATCTGACCCGCGCCGATGCCCACCGTGGCGCCGTCCTTCACCAGCACGATGGCATTGGACTTCACGGCCTTGGCCACTCGCTGGGCCAGCATCAGATCCTCGGCGAGGGGCTTCGTGCCGGGGCCAGTGGCCTTCACCTCCCAATCCTCGAAGGGGACGAAGCCGTCATCCGCCCGCTGCACCAGATAGCCACCCCCGATAGAGCGGGCATCCAGACCCTCAGCGCTCTGGGGCCATTGGTCCGGCGTCTGGAGGATGCGCAGCTGCTTCTTGGCTGCGAAAACCTCGAGGGCCTCGCCCGTGAAGGCCGGGGCCAGAATCACCTCCCAGAAGTTCTGGGCCATGATACGGGCCACTTCGACGCCCACAGGCCGGTTGAAGGCCACGATGCCTCCGAAGGCGCTGACGGGGTCGCCCGCCTGGGCACGCATGAAGGCCTCCAGCGCATGGGGGCCCTGCCCCACGCCGCAGGGATTGTTGTGCTTGACGATGACGCAGGCCGGGGCCGGGAACTGCCAGACCAGGCGAGCGCAGGCGTCGGCATCGAGCAGGTTGTTGAAGCTGAGCTCCTTGCCCTGGTGCTGCTGGCAGGCGGCCATGCCCTCCACCTTGCGGCCGGGTTCGACGAAGAAGGCCGCGGCCTGGTGGGGGTTCTCGCCATAGCGCAGGCCCTGCTTCTGCACCAGGTTCAGGCAGAGGTGGTGGGGCAGGTCCTTGGACTTGTCCCGGGTCAATTCCCGCTCCATCCAGGCGGAGATGGCGGCATCGTAGGCGGCGGTGCGCCGGAAGGCCTCCAGGGCGCAGCGACGGCGATCCTCCAGGCCCCAGGAACCAGCCTTGAGCTTGTCGAGGAAGGGGTCGTACTGGTCGGGGCTGGTCAGCACCGTGACCGACGCATGGTTCTTCGAGGCGCTGCGGATCATGCTGGGGCCGCCGATGTCGATCTGCTCGATGGCTTCGGCGGCGGTCACGCCTTCCCGGGCGATGGTGGCTTCAAAGGGGTAGAGGTTGATCACCACCAGATCGATGGGCTCGATGCCCTGGGCCTTGGCGTCGTTCACATGTTCCGGCAGGTCGCGCCGATAGAGGAGTCCGCCGTGGATGCGGGGGTGCAGGGTCTTCACCCGGCCATCGAAGCACTCGGGGGCGCCCGTGTAGGCCGCCACTTCCTGGGCTTCCAGCTTCGCCTCCTGCAGGGCGCGCAAGGTCCCGCCCGTGGCCAGCAGCCGCCAGCCCTGGGCCAGCAGGCCCTTGGCCAGGGGCATGAGCCCTGTCTTGTCGTACACCGAGATCAATGCCGTCGGCATGTCCGCCCCCTGAACCCTTGATTTTCCCATGCTGTAAGGCCTTTCGGAAGGGCTGGATGTCCGGGGCCGACTTTGATGTGGGGCCTGCAGCGTTGGGCGGCCTCCAGAAAGCCGCCCCCATCTCGAATGTGATCCCTGCCACAGGAGGCCGGGACGCGTTGGATCTGACGGATTCCCTGGACTTCAGGCTCCTCCGTGGAGCTGGTGCCCGCGGTAGGGGCTGGGGCGTCCACCTTTACCTGCAGAGCCCCAAGCCCCATTCTGGAAAGCCTGGAGTGGGCCCATGCCGACGATCAAGATCAACGATGTCGAACTGCGCGTGACCCCCGGCACGCTGGTGCTGGATGCCTGCCGCACCGTGGGCATCGACATCCCGCACTACTGCTACCACCCGGCGCTCACGCCCGTGGCCACCTGCCGCATGTGCCTCGTGGAGATCAAGGGCCAGCCCAAGCTTGCCACCAGCTGCACGACTACCGTTCCGCCCGCGCCCAAAGACAACCCCGAGGCCGTGGTGATGGAGGTCTTCACCAACACGCCCGCCGTGGCTGATGCGCGGGCCGGCGTGATGGAATTCCTGCTGATGAACCACCCGCTGGACTGCCCCATTTGCGACCAGGCCGGCGAGTGCAAGCTCCAGGACTACTCGTACAACTACGGCAGTGGCGATTCCCGCATGTTCGAAGTGAAGCGCCGCTACCGCTACGAGGACCTGGGCGCCAAGATCGTCATCGACAAGAACCGCTGCATCCACTGCACCCGCTGCGTGCGCTTCACCCGCGAGATCAGCGGCGGCGGTGAGCTCATTGTGGCCAACCGCGGCGCGCATCTCGAAGTCACCACCTACGAAGGCAGATCCCTGGACCAAAACCCCTACGCGGGCAACGTGGTGGACCTCTGCCCCGTGGGCGCCCTCACCAGCCGCGACTTCCGCTTCCGCAAGCGGGTCTGGTACCTCAAGAACACGCCCTCAATCAGCCGTCACTCGGCCCTGGGCAACCCCATCTGGATCGACCACGAAGCCAACCAGATCCACCGCTTCCGGCCCCGTCCCCTAGAAGGCAAGGAGACGACGCACTTCATCAGCGACGCGGAGCGCTACGCCTACACGCACTACAACCGTATGGGCCAGGCCCCTGTGCCCACGCTCAAGGGCGCGCCGGCCGCTCTGGATGCCATCCGCGACGCCCTCCAGGCCGCCGGTCCTGTGGCCGTCATCGGCCAGGGCACCTTCGGCTGCGACACGGCCCAGCGGCTGGGTGAGCTGGCTGCCTCTCCGGATCTGCGCTACGGCAGCGGCGACAACACCATCTCGGTGGTGCTGCCCAAGTACCAGACCAGCAGCGACGGCATCCTGAACCGTCGGGGCTTCACGGAGCGGGGCTTCCGTTTCGGCGCCCTGGAGGAGCTGCTAGCCAAGGTGCAGAAGGGCGAGGTCAAGGCCGTGGTGCTGCTGCACGACGCCGCCTTCACCAGCGCGAAGGAGATGGACCTGCTGGGCCAGATCCTCAAGGCCGCGGCCTTCAGCCTGGCCTTCGAAGCGGAGGCCTCGGACCTGGGCCGCACCGCCACGGCCTGGCTGCCCGTCACCAACTACGCCGAGGAAAGCGATTTCATCGTCAACCACGAAGGCGAGCTCCGCCGCTACCAGAAGGCCCTGCAGGCGCCCAAGGGCGTCCGCACCGTCCCGGCCTGGGCGAAGGAACTGGCCGCCGTCCCCGCCGCCGTCTAGCGGAGAACGGGAGGGACCCATGTTCCTCCATGACGCACTGACCCGTGGGCTGGTGCATTACCTCACGGCCGAGCTGCCCAGCTACCAGCGGCGCGTACCCAACGATGTGGACCGGCTCCGGGCCGGCCTCCGCCCCGGGGATGTGGTGCTGGTCGAAGGCAAGTCCCGCATCAGCCGCATGATCATGACGCTCAGCCAGAGCTCCTGGAGCCACGCGGGGATGTATATCGGCGATGCTCTGCTCCGCTGGGGTGGTCCCCATGCCGAGGAAGCCCTGGAGCAGTTCGGTGTTGAGGCACCGTACCTCGTGCTGGAAAGTGATATGGCCGAAGGCGTGCAGGTGAAGCCCGTGGCCTGGTACGCGGACCACAACCTCCGGATCTGTCGTCCCCAGGGCCTCTCCACCGGGGAACTGGAGCAGGTGGTGGCCGAGATGCTGCGCCACCTGGGCCTGCGCTATGACCGGCGCAACATCTTCGATCTGGGGCGCTACCTCACCCCCGTCCACCTGCTGCCGGCCCGCTGGCGGCGGCGCCCCTTGTACCTGGGCAGCTCCAGCAGCCGGGAGGTCATCTGCTCGGCCCTGATCGCCAAGGCCTTCTACCGGGTGGGTTTTCCCGTGCAGCCCCTGGTTGATGAAACGGCGGGGTCGGAAGCGCACCCCGTGGTCGCCCGGCATCCGAGCTACATCATGCCTCGGGATTTCGACCTGAGCGCCAACTTCGAAGTCTTGAAAGTCAACCTGGCCCCGCCCAAAAAAGCGGGCGCCTGGGGGCGCCCGCTGTCTGGATCGTGAGGACTGAAGGCTACTTCTTCACCACCTTGGCGTCTTCGACGAGGACCGCGTAGGAATAGCCCGAACCGAAGTCCTTGTCCAGGCGCACCACGCCCGTGACGGTGACGGTATCGCCCTTGGCGGCCCCGTCGTTGCTGGTGACGGTGATGTCGTTGGTGCCAGCCTTCGCATCGCCGCTGCCGTCCTGAAGATGCAGCCAGTTCTTGCCCATGATGCCGGCGTTGTACTTCACGACCTTGCCGCGCACGGTGACCGTCTTTCCCTTGAGGCTGCCCTTCTGGGCCCAGACTTCGGCCACGGTGCGAGCGTCTGCTCCGGAAGCCTTCTCGACCTTGCCCACTTCCACGGCCGCCGCCGGCTGGCCTGCGGAGGCATGCGGATCGCCTGCGGGAGCAGCGGCCGGGCCAGTGCCGGCCAGGGTGCCGAAATAGATCTGGGCGAAGGTCCGCTTCAAAGTCTTGGATTCGAAGTCCCGCATGATCATGGCGCCGGTCACCGTGACCTCGGCACCCTTCTCGACCTTGGTTTCGGGCACGGCGGCCCAGACTTCGCCCTGGGCCGTCTGGATTCGCAGGTAGGAATAGGGTGAGGCGGCGATGCGCTCCAGGAGCTTCCCGGTGACGGACAGGCCGGCGGAAGGCGCGGGGGCCGGCGTGGTGGCCTGGCCCTGGATGGGGGCGGCCACCACGGGGGCCTGGGACTTGTTGGAATTGCAGCCGATGATGGCCGCGGCGATGAGCAGAACAGGAAGGGCGCTGCGCATGGATGGGACTCCTTGTTGGGACCGGAAACAGGTCACGGGGACCCTGAAGCTTAAGGTCAAACGCCTATGACCGTCGACAAAGGCCCCGCCGGGGTGGTTTTTCCCTCGCCTTGGGGGGCAGGCTCGCGCGCGGGGTCGTCCCAGAAGGGGTAGAAGCAGTACCACTGGCTGGGATGCCGGCGGATCAGCGTCTCCAGATCGGCCACGTAGGATCGCATCCCGGCCTCGATGGCCGCCATCCGTTCTCCGCGGCCCCCCAGGATGTGGAGGGGTGCCCCGAAGTGGGCATGGAAGCGCCGGGCTTCGTCCGTATAGAAGAAGCTGGTGACGATCGGAGCACCGGTCATGGCCGCCAGTTCCCAGGGCCCCCGGGGGAAGGGCACTTCCCGGCCGAAAAAGGGCATGGGTACGCCGTTCAGGCTGAAGTCCCGGTCTCCCTGCATGCCGATCAGCCGCCCTTCGCGGAGGAGCTTCACCAGGGGCAGGGTGGAAAACCCCACCCCGTCTACAGGCAGGCCCACCACGCCGCCCTGGGCGCGCAGGCGTTCCCGGAGGCGCTCTACCGCTTCAAAGCGGTCGGGCTTGTAGACCGCGTGGACCTTCAAGTTCCGGGCCTTCAGCAGCAGCCCGCCCAATTCGTAGTTACCGGCGTGGGCCGTGAGGAGGATGACACCTTTGCCCTCGGCCATGGCCGCATCCATGTGCTCCAGCCCATCAATGCTCGCGAACTGCGCCAGGGCGTCTTCTGCGGGTCGCTGGCCGTAGAAAAAGAAATCCACCCAGGCGCGGGCGTGCTGGCGAACCATCTCGCGGGCGGTGCGCTCCACATCGGGATGGGTGGGCCGCAGCCCGAGCACCCGCGAGGTGTTGCCGAGGATCGCCTCAAGGTATTTGGGCCGAAGCGTCATGAAGGCGTTGGCGACCTGATCCGCAATCTCGTGGGCCCGCTCTCGCCGGGCGAAGGATCGTGCGGCGAAGAAGAAGAGCGGAAACAGGGACCCGAAGACGGCCCCGTAGACGAGGCCAAGGAGCCTGGAATCGGACTGCATGCGGTCCTGCATCCCGACTCCTAGCGCCACACGTTCTGGTTGGGGTTGCGGTCTTCCATCTCCAGCCACAGGCGCTGGAGGCTCTGGAGGCGCTCGGGGTAATCAAGTTCCAGTTGGTCCAGGGTCGCCTCGTCCTCGGCGTCGAAGGCGCAGGGATCTGCCAGGACTTCCGCCGGGAATTCGGGAAACACGGTGGCCAGGAGGGTGCGATCGAACCCCCGGACGCTGAGGGTGCGGATGCCGGGCGTGTCCACCAGGGTGCCGCCGGAGGCCAGCGCCAGCCAACGGGCGGCGGTGGTGGTCTGCTTGCCCGTGCCGAACTTGGTGAGGCCACCGGTCTTCAAGGCCATCTCGGGCTGGAGGGCGTTCAGCAGGGTGCTCTTGCCCACGCCGCTGTGACCCAAGAGCACCACCACCTTGCCCTGGATCAGCTCGCGCAGGGGTTCGAGGCCCTCGCCTTTCAGGGCCGAGGTCTCGTGGATGAAGATCCCCTGCTCACGCAGCGGGTCCAGTTCCGGCAGGGTGTCCTTCTTCGAAGCCCGGTCCCGCTTGGTGATGAGCACGCGGAAGGTGAGACCCGCATCGAGGGCCAGCACCTGGGCCCGCTCCAGCAGACCGGGGCGGAGGGGGGGGTCCACCACGGCGGCGCAGATCCAGAGTTCGTCGGCGTTGGCGCAGATGAGCTGCCAGGGTTCCCGGTCGTCGATGCCGCCCCGCTTGAGCAGGGTCTTGCGTGGCATCACGGCCACGACCTGGGCCTCGGGGGAACCGCCGTCACCACGCACCGGGAGGTGGGCGGGGAATCTGGGATCGTCCGGTTCGACGGGGACGACCGAGTAGCGCACCCGGTCGCCGCAGACGAGGCGCACGCCCTTGAGTTTGCCGCCCAGGGTAGCCCGCATCACCGTGCGATCGGCCAGCTCCAGGTCCACCCACTGGCTATGGCGCTGGATGAGGGTGGCCTCGGGCAGGTGCATCCAGGGCGTGGGATCGGGCAGGCGCAGCAGCGAGTTGGCATCATGCGACTCGATGCCGGTCTCCAACCGCTCGGCATGGCGTTGCCGCCGCTTGCTGTCCGTCGACCGCTCGCGGGAGTAGGCTTCCCGATGGTCCAGGTCGTGGGCCTCCCGGCTCTGGCCGAGGCGGAACTTGCGGGTCATGGCCGAACCATGAAAAAGAGCGGGAACACAGAAGACGCAGAAAACCACAGAAGGCGCAGAGGGAAAGCAGAATGAGCGTGGTGGCCTCGAATGAATCCCATCAATCGCCTCATGCCCTTCTCTTCTGTGTCCTCTGTGCGAATTCTGTGCCCTCTGTGCTCCAAAAGCTTTAGGCCCTGCCCGCGAACTCGCCGGTTTCGGTGCTCACCTTGATCTTCTCGCCCTCCTTGATGAAGAGGGGCACCTTGATCTCGATGCCGGTCTCGAGCTTGGCGGGCTTGGTGACGTTGCCGCTGGCGGTGTCGCCCCGGGCACCAGGTTCGGTGTAGGTGACGGCCAGTTCGACTTGGCTGGGCATCTGGAGGCCGATGGGATTGCCGTTGAATTTCTGGATCTGCACGATGAGGCCTTCGGTCAGGTAATCGAGCGCATCGCCCATGAGCGTGGCACCCAGCGTGTGGGTCTCGTAGGTCTCCTGGTCCATGAAGTGCGATCCGTCGCCGTCGCTGTAGAGGTAGCTGGCGGGGGCGAGGACGAGGTCGGGTTCCTTGAACTTGTCACCGGCCTTGAAGGTCTTGTCGAAGACGGCTCGGGTGAGGAGATTCCGCATCTTGATCCGGACCAGGGTCTGGCCGCCCCGGGCTGTGGGCGTTGAAATCTCCACATCCAGGCAGTGAAAAGGCGTGTCTTCGAGTTCGAAGAACATCTTGCGTTTGATCTCGATGGCTTCGAGCAGGGCGGCCATGGGAACTCCAGAATGTCGAATCTTCCATTCTAGCCCGGCTTGGGACGGGGATCTCGTGGTTAGAATTTCAGTTCCATGGCGGATCCAAGAACCATCGGCAGGTACCAAGTTGTACGGCCCATCGGACAGGGCGGCATGGGGACCGTCTATCTGGCCGAGGACCCGCTGCTCAAGCGTCGCGTGGCCATCAAGGTGGTACGGGTCACAGGCGCTGCGCGGCACCAGGCCACCTTGCGCTTCCGCCGCGAGGCCGAGATCAGCGCCCAGCTCAACCATCCGAATCTGGTGACGATCTTCGATGTAGGCGTGGAAGAAGATCTGGGGCCCTTCCTGGCCATGGAATATGTGGAGGGCAAAAGCCTCGGTCGGCACATCAAGGACCGGGACCTGGACACGGAAACCAGCGCCCGCGTGCTGATCCAGGCCATGCGTGCCCTGCGCGCCGCCCACCGCCGGGCCATCGTGCACCGTGACGTGAAACCCGAGAACATCCTGCTCAGCGAAGAGGGCCGGGCCAAGCTCATGGACTTCGGCATCGCCCGGACCCTGGGCCACATGAGCCTCAGTCCCGAGCAGTCCTTGGACCTGGCTCCGATGGACGAGGGTGAGGTGGCTCTGGCCCAGACACTGGCGCTCCGACTGACTTCCTCAGGCGATTTCCTGGGATCTCCCGCTTACGCACCGCCGGAGGTGCTCCGGGGCAGCGAGGGAACACCGGCCTCGGACCGCTACAGCTTCGCGGCCACGGCTTTCGAATTGCTTACGGGCAAGCTGCCCCATCCGGGCGGCGGGCTCACCGAGATCATCCTTCACATCCTCCAGGAGCCGGTCGCCCTCCCACCGGACCTCTCTCCCCGCATGGCAGCTGTGTTCAAGCGGGCCCTGGCGGCCGATCCGGACGATCGCTACACCACCCTGCCGGAGTTCATGGAGGAACTGATCGACGCGTTGCCAGGCCCTGTCAGCATGCGGGCCCGGCTCTTCACCTTCCTGGGTCAGGATGAGGACGGCAGCGGGAGCGTCTCCATGACCCGGTTCCGACCCACCGAACCCGCACCAGCCGAGGGTTCCGGAGCCCATGATTCACGGGCCCGCCGCACCGCGCCCGTGAAGATCACCCTGGCCGAGGATCCCGTGGAGACCTACCTCTCCACCCGGAAACCCACCCGGCGCGAGCTTCGCTCCGGAGGTACGGACTGGGGCCAGGTGTTGAAATGGGTTGTTCTGGCCTTCCTGGTCCTCCAGCTGTTCTGGTGGCTGGCGCCCTTCCTCTCGCGCCTCCAGCTCTAATCGGGCCCGGTCAGGCGAAGGCCCGCATCAACAGGAAGAGCGTTCCGTTCCAGCAGGCATGCACCAGGATGGCGGGCCATAGGCTTCCAGTCCGGCGCACAGCCAGGGCGAGCACCAGCCCCAGGGTGCTGAGGATGGGCAGGCCGGCGGGCTGCAGATGGATGACCCCAAAGAGGAGGGCGGAGGCGAACAAGGCGACGGTGACCCGGCCCTGGCGTGCCATCACGGGGAACAGGAAGCCTCGGAACAGCAGCTCCTCGAAGAAGGGGGCCAGGCCAGCCACCACGGCGAACATGGCCAGGCTGGGGCCCCACCCGGTCAGCCCCCGCAGGAGCTCCTGCAGGTCCCGCTGGGGGCTCTGGTCGGGCCTCATCACCAGGCTCGTGACCATCGCCACAGTCAGCACCAGGAAGACCGCCAGGGCCAGGAAGGCCGCGCCCCAGGCCAGGTTCTGCCGGAGAGAACCTGGGGCCAGCCGCCGCCACAGCTCGGTGAAGCTGAGCCCTTCGGCCCAGCAGAGCAGGCGAACCCCGATGGTGGCGTGGAAGAGGGTGCCCACGGGCACGACGGCCCAGCGGAGGGCGGGCCAGGGCATGAGAGCCAGCGATGCCAGATTGCCTGCGGCGAAGAAGGCCATGAACCAGCCGAGGAAGACGAGGGTTGCCGCCCGGCCCGACAAGCCCCAATCCGGCAAGGGCCGGGTTGGCCGCTGTCGGCGGGTGGTCCAGAGGTAGATCCCCATGACGAGGCCCCCCACCGCCAGGCCCAGCACCAGCAAGCCGAGGCTGCCAAGCGTCGCGAGGCGGGTCAGCAGGGTGGTGCGAGCCTGAGCGCGCAGGGCCGCGCCAGAGGCGGGGCCCCCCTCTCGGTCCTGGAGCCTGGCCTCCAGCAGGGTGGCGGTATAGCCATTCCCCAGTCGCCGCCGCACATCCTCGCGGCTGGGGGTGTCTGGGATGGGATCGTTTCCGTAGGCCGCAGCGAAGGCCTTTCGGAAATGCTCGCCACCGATCCCGGCCGGGCTGCCCTCCGCGACGAGCGCGCGAGCCTCGTCAGGATCGCCCAATTCCGCCATGAGCACCGCCAGCAGGGCCCGATCCCAGGGCTCCACCAGCTGTGTCCGCGCCCTGCTCCACTCCTTCTGCCCGACTTTGGCGCCATCCAGCAGCCGGGGGCCTGCCAGGGCTGCCTCCAGCATCTGGCCTTGGAGGCTGGTCCGCGCAGAGGGCCGGTCATTCGCCACCTGGCGGGTATGGAGGGTGAAGTTCACGACCAGCAGGGTGATGAGGGCCAGGAACGCGATGAGGGGGTCTGCCCAGCGGCGGTCGGGGTGCCAGGGGCTAGGAGGGATGGGATCCATGGCTTCCAGGCTACGCGAAGGGTGGGCGCCCGGTGCGCCGGAAGCGCCAGACTGCCACCCAGAGATACACGGCGTTCAGCAGGCGGGGCAGGCCGGGGATGGCCAACAGGGGGACCGCCCACCGCCAGCCTGGCAACCGGCGCGCGATGGGCCGAAGGAGATCCACCCCGGCCCAGATTTTCCGCGTGCCCAGATCAAGGCCGTGGATCTCCTTCTCGATCGGCCTCCCGGCCAGTTCGGGTGCCAGCGCCAACAGGTCGGGATCCCGGAGGGAGACCAGGTGCAGCAGCCCTTGTCGATCCCGCCGGGCCAGCCACAGGGCCATGCGACAGCAGAGGGTGCAGGCGGGGTCGTAGGCGAGGAGGAGGGGGGCGGGCATCGGAAGGCATCATGCCACGGCCGAGGCGCATCGTCCCGCGGGATGACGGTAAGGTTGAAGGTCCGGAGGCCCCATGCCCTTCTCCCATCCCATTGAAGTACGGTTCAGTGACCTGGACGCCATGGGCCACGTGAACAATGCGGTGGTCGTGAGCTTCATGGAGCAGGGGCGGTTCCAGTGGTGGCGCAGCTTCCTGGGCGGCCGGAAATTCCAGGAAGAGGGTTTCCTGATCGCCCGGATCGAAGTGGACTACCGGATGCCGATTCTCCTGGGCGACGATGTGCGCGTGGAATTGCATTGCACGAAGGTGGGCAACAGCTCCTTCGACCTCAGCTACCGCCTGACCAAGGGCCTCGGTGGCGAGCTGTTCGCAGAAGGGAGGAGCGTGCAGGTGATGCTCGACTTCGCCACCAATCGGCCGAAACCGCTGGTGCCCACCACGCGCGAATGGCTCGAAGCGCAGGTCTGATTCCATGTTGCTGGGTACCGCCGCCTGGTCCGAAGGCCCTGTGGAGCGCCGCGCCTTGGTGGGCCGCCTGGGCTCGGGCCGCCTGGCGGACTTGAACCGCATCGAGGCCATCCGCCTGCGCAAGCTCGGCGAGGGCGATCCGGACCGGCTGGCGGATGCCCTGGTGCCGTCCAGCCTCCGGCGACTGCTGGAAGGCGGATCCAGGGCCCTGGCCCGGGCGAAGCAGACCTTGGCCTACGCGGAAAAGTGGGATCGCCGGGACACCCTGCCGACCTCCCTCGCCCCCCTCCCGGACACCGTGGAGCTGCTGCCCTGCCTCCCCCGGCCCTCGGCCCTGCATCGGGCCGACGGGACTGCCCTTGATCGCCTTGCGGTGCGGGGCCCGGGCGCGGAACTCTCGGAGCTGCCCCGCCCTGGGCTGGCGGTCCTGGGCCTGGCCGGTGGGGGTGTCGCAGGATTCTGCCTGGCGCTGGAGGACGGCGGCAGCGCCCTGCTGGGAGCCTGGATGGTGGATGCCTGGCCAGAAGGAGACCTGGAACTGAGAGCCGGCGCGATTCGCCGCAGCACGCCCCTTGGGGCTTGGGAGGGGCTGGATCAGCCGGGTCTCCGTCCCGGGGAAGTCCGGTTGCTTCTCGTCCCCAAGCTGAAGCCCCTCCAGGAGTTGCTGCCGGAGGCCGAGGTTCGCGTGGCGACGGCCTTCGAGACCCTGGTCCTCCGGGCGGGGCCGGAGGGCATCCACCCCACCGTGCACTGAAACGGTTGGTGTCACGACACCTCCGGCGGTGCACTCGTGCAAGGCTCTCGGGATTCCCCACGCTGAAGGGGGCCGGGCCATGTCGAGGAACGCCCGCCGCACGGACAGGTTCGTTGATCCAAACCTGCCCGGAGAGATGCACACGACCATCTCCCTGAAGCCTATGTCCTGCGGTACCGAGGTGACCATCGTCCAGGAGGCGATCCCCGACGTCATCCCACCGGAGGCCGGCCAGCTCGGCTGGCAGGAGTCGCTCCTGCTGCTGGCACAGCTGGTTGAACCTGATATCCCGGACTGAGAGCCTTCAACCCCGCATCATCTCCGCGATGAGGAAGGCCATCTCCAGGCTCTGGGTGCCGTTCAGACGCGGGTCGCAGCCGGTCTCGTAGGACTTGGCGAGGTCAGCCTCGGAGAGGCCCTCGCTGCCCCCGGTGCACTCGGTGACGGCTTCGCCGGTGAGCTCGATGTGGACACCGCCCAGGTGTGAACCGTGGGTTCGGTGGATCTCAAAGGCCTGGCGCAGTTCGGAAAGAATGGCCCCGAAGTCGCGGGTTTTCAGGCCGCCGGCGCTTTCGATGCCGTTGCCGTGCATGGGGTCGCAGCTCCAGAGCACGGGACGGCCTGTGTCCTGGACGGCCTTCAATAAGGGCGGCAGGGCAGCCTGGATCTTCGCGGCGCCGAAGCGGGAGATGAGCGTGATGCGGCCCGGTTCGCGGCCTGGGTCCAGGTGCTCCAGCAGGGCCAGCAGATGCTCGGGCGAGGCGCTGGGACCCACTTTCACGCCGATGGGGTTGCGGAGGCCGCGGAGGTATTCGATGTGGGCCCCGTCCAGCTGGCGCGTGCGCTCCCCCACCCAGAGGGTGTGGGCGCCCAGGTTGTAGTAGGCGGAAGCATCATCGACCCAGCGGGTGAGCGCTTCTTCATAAGGCAACAGCAAGGCTTCGTGGCTGGTGAAGAAATCGATGCGCTCCAGCACGTCCCGCTGCACACCGCCCAAGGCCTCGAGGAAATCGAGGGACTCGCGCACGTGGTCCAGGGTGCGCCGGTACTCGGGCACCTGCCCGGTGCCGCCCGGCAGCTCCCAGCGTTCCGGGTGGTGCAGATCCGCGAAACCGCCCGCCGTGAGGGCTCGCAGATGGTTCAGCGTGGCAGAAGCATGGAAGTAGGCTTCCAGCATGCGGCCGGGATCGGGCCGCCGGACGACTTCATCCGCACCCAGGCCATTGATGAGGTCGCCCCGGTAGCTGGGCAGGTCGCGGCCGCCCACTGTCTCGGTGGGCTTGCTGCGGGGTTTGGCAAACTGGCCGGCGATGCGGCCCACGCGGACCACGGGCTTTCGACCGCCGTGGGTGAGGGCCACGGACATCTGGAGCAGGACGCGCAGCTTGCCTTCGATGGATTCTGGGGTGCAGTCCTTGAACTGCTCGGCGCAATCGCCGCCCTGGAGGAGGAAGCGCCGCCCCGCGGCCGCCTCCGCCAGCAGGCTGCGAAGCCGGTCGACCTCCTGAGGCACCACCAGCGGGGGCAGGCGACGCAGGCGGGCCAGCACGGCCTCCAGCTCGGAGGGGTCGGCATAATCCGGCTGCTGCATCGCAGGAAAACGTTGCCAGCTGTGGGGATTCCAGGGTGACATCGGACCTCGGGACGAGGGCTCAGTCTACCCGCTCGGCCCATCCGCCAGCCTGGGTGCTTGGTTCCGGTTCCACGGGCGTGATCCAGCGGTAGCCCTCGCCACCCACCGTGGTGATCCAGGCGGCACCCAGCTCTTCGCCCAGCTTGCGGCGCAGGTTCGCGATGTGGACATCGACGGTGCGGGCGCTGGGGCGCGCATCCGGCTCCCAGGCCAGCTGCAGCAACTCCTTGCGGCTGTGGGTGCGGCCGGCGTGGGTGATGAGGATCTCCAGCAGCCGGAACTCGCGGGGCGTCAGCTCCAGTGGCCGGCCGTCCCGCCGGGCCTCCAGGCGGGGCAGGTTGAACTGGAAGGGGCCGGAGCGCAACCGAGGCGGCCGGTCCACGGGGCGGGTCCGCCGCAGGATGGCCTTCACCCGGGCCATGAGCTCGAGCACGGAGAAGGGCTTCACCAGGTAGTCGTCGGCCCCCAGGCTCAGGCCCTTCACCCGGTCGGTCTCCTCGCCCCGGGCGGTGAGGAGGAGCACCGGCACTTCGTCTTTCCGGTCCCGCAGGGTGCGGAGGACCTCGAATCCATCGAGCTGGGGCAGCATCAGGTCAAGCACGATGAGGTCGGCCCGGTGGGCCCCATGGGCCGCCAGGGCGGGCACACCATCATCTACCGCCTCGACGGAATAGCCTTCGAAGCCCAGGTTGTTGACGAGGAGCTGGCAGAGGGAGGGCTCGTCCTCTACCACGAGGATGTGGATCACGGCGTCTCACTCAAGGAACAGATGATCCAAAGATGCACGCATTGCCTTGGAAGAGCAAGTGAGGATGGCTGCAATTTCCAAGGCTGGGTGGAATTCAATACCGGCTGTCCGCAGGTTTCCCGCCGCGGGGCCAATCGTTCACCTTCCCAGGGAAATCCGGTCGGGGCAGGTGGGTGAAGTAGGCGGGCACATCGTAGGTCTCTTGGGGGGTGAGGGGTTCGGATCCGCCGAGGCCGCTCATGTTGGCTTTCACGAAGGCCGCGGCCTTGCTGGTGCGGGCCATGCCGGCTCCGAGGTTGAAGGACCGGGGACCCCAGAGCGGCGGAATGTCTGCGGAGCCCTGGCCGTCCTCCCCGTGGCAGGCCGCGCAGGCCCGGGCATAGACCGCCTTGCCGCGCGCCGGATCCGCGGGTGCCGGGGCCTGCAGGGGTGGATTGCCCCGGCCCTCCACCTCGGCGCCCACCGGGACCTCCTTGGACAGCCACCAGATGTAGGCGAGCAGCCCGCGCATCTCCTCGCTGTTGGTCGGCAGGGGCTTGCCGTTCATGGAGCGCAAGAAGCAGCCGTTGATGCGGTCTTCCATGGTGCCCACGCGGCCCGCCCGGGGCAGGTAGGTGGGGAAGACGGCCCAGAGGCCGACCATGGGGGACGCGTTGGGCGCGCGCCCGGCGTCCAGGTGGCAGCTGCTGCAGCTGAGGGCATTTCCGGAATACGCCGGGGCGTACTTGGGGGTGTTCGTGAAGATCTTTTGGCCGAGGCGGATCGCCTCACCGACAGGCCCCTGGGGGATGGTCGCCTCCTTCGGTGCCTTCAGTGGCACCTGGGCGGGCTTTGGCGGCTCGGCGGCCACCAGGCCCAGGCTGAGAACCACGAGGCCCATCCATGAACGCGCCATGACATCCCCCATCGGGCGGGCATCGCCCGCCCTGATGGTAGGCCTGGGGAGGTGTCGTGCCTGGTGATCCTGGTCATCTCGGGAGGTGCCAGGCGAGTGGGAACGGAGTGGGGACAGGGCCTTCGGATCAGGCGACCGGAACCTCCAGAAGGGCCGAGAACCCCTCGCCGGGGGCTGAGGTGAAGGAGAGGCCCCAGCCTTCCTGGTCGGCGACCTGCACCAGCAGGCTCAGGCCGAGGCCCTGGCCTTCCCGCATGAAGCCCTCCTTGCCTCTGGGCCGCAGGCGCTGGAAGGGCTTGCCGAGAGCCTTGAGCTGGTGCGGCTCCAGGCCATCCCCTTCGTCGGTGACCCGGAGGCAGAGGCGACGGCGGGTCCGCCAGGATTCCAGGGTGACCCGGCCCCGCCCGTGGGTCAGTGCGTTTTCCACCAGGGTGAGCAGCGCCGAGCGCAGCGAGGGCAGCGGGGCGCGTCCGGGCGCTTCCGCCAGGCGGAGCTCCAGCGGGCGCTCCTCGACCTCGAACCCGGGCCGCAGATCCTCCACCACCTCCCGGATCCAGGCGGGCGTGGCCAGGCCGTGGGGGCCGGAGGCGCCGCCGCCGCGGATGACCCGAAGGCCGGTCTCGATGATGGTCGTGAGGTGGTCCACCTCCTCGCCGATCTTGAGCAGCTCCTCATCGGCGCGCTCGGGGCTGAGGCGGCCCAGGCGGAGGGAGTCGCAGCGGAACTTGAGGATGGCCAGGGGCGTCTTGAGGCTGTGGGTCATGGAGGCCATGCGGTCGGCGTCCAGCTCGGCCTTGCGGCGGGTGCGGTGCCGCAGCCACAGGCCCAGCAGCAAGGCCAGGCCCACGGAAAGGGCCACGCCGGAGACTAGGCGCCGCTGGGATCTGAGCGTCCGGCGGAAGGCGGCCTGGTCGTCATCGAAGGCCACGCCCGCCAGGGTCCACCCTTCCCCGAAGGCGTTGGTCTTGGTGATGGAGCCCAGGGGGAGGGCGACGAGCCTCTGAGGATCGGCCTGGAGGTGGGGTTGGGCCCCCCAAGGTTCCGGCTTCAGGTCTGTCCGGTTGGCGTCCGATTCGCGGAGAAGGCCCATGCGCAGGGCCCGGCGCGGAGCCAAGGCGATGCCCAGCTCGCGCTCCACGTCCGGAGCGCCGGGCCGCCAGCGCTTGATCACCAGCCAGCGGTCCGACAGCAGCACCACCGTGGCCACCTTCCCGAAGTCGGGGTCCTGCTCCCGGGGCGGGTTCCACTCGAAGCGCTGGGCCATCTCGGCGTGGGTCATCCATCCCAGGTACTGCTGGATCTGAGCGGGATCCCGGGGAGGAACCAGGCGGTCGCCTTCCCGGACCCAGAGGTGGCGCCCCTCGAAGCGGTCCAGCAGGGCCACCACCAGGGGCTGGTCGCTGAGAAAGCGCCGGAGATCCTCTTCGTCGCCACGTTGGATGCTGTGGAGAAGCGGCAGGCTCTTCCAGTGCCGTTCGACGGCCTCGAAGTCCACCCAGTGGGCCTCCATATAGGCCTGCTGGGCGTTGCCGATCTGGTCCATCAGGTAGTACCGGGGGGCGAAATACAGCATCCCCGCCGTCAGCAGACCGGCCAGGGCCAGGAGGACGATGCCGCTCTGCTGCTGGAGGCGCTGCCACCGGGAAGGCCCGAGGCCGGGATGGAGGACACGGAAGCGGGACGTGCGGTGACGATGCATGGGGTCTCGGCGGAAAGGGAGGTGACAGCCAGCTTAGCGGCCGGCGGTCGCTTCCGGGGCGCCTAAGAGTGCCTAACAAAACCCCCAGGGGGCCGCGCGAGGGCCGCCGGGCGAGCGAAGCGAGGAACGCGAGGGAGCCTCCGGCTCCACGAGCCGCAGGCGAGTGGGAGGCACGCAAAGCGTGCCGTCAGACGGAGGGCGTAGCGGCATCGCCCTCCACCTGATGGGCCCTGCCCCGCAGGGCCCTCCCGCTCGCAAGCTCGCAGAGGTGGAGCCTCCCCGCCGGTCCTCGCCCGGAGGGAGAAAGCCGGGTGGGCGCCCCGCGGCGTCAGGTCCCTTGAACGATGTCCCGCATCGCCCTGCGGGCCCTTCCTTCTCGGTATCGCCTTCGGCGATACGCGAGACAAACTGATATCTGCGGTGCATCCCACCTGGCTTTCTCGCGGCCCCGTCGGGGTTTTGTTAGGCACTCTAGCCCAAGGCCAGCATCCGCTCCAGGGGTTTCAGGGCCTTCAGCCGTACGGTCTCGTCCAGGTGGATCTCGGGTTTCAAATCCCGCAGGCAGAGGTAGAGCTTTTCGAGGTTGTTGAGCTTCATGTAGGGGCAGAGGCTGCAGTTGCAGCCGCTGTCCGCCGGGGCGGGGATCAGCTCGGCCTCAGGCCGCCGCTGGCGCATCTGATGGAGGATGCCGGCTTCCGTGGCCACGATGAACGCCTTGGCGCTGTCTTTGGCGACGTAGTTCAGCAGGGCCGCGGTGGAACCCACGAAGTCCGCCAGTTGGCTCACAGTGGCGTCGCACTCGGGGTGGGCGATGAGCTTGGCCTCGGGGTGCTGGGCCTTCAGGGCCGCCAAGCGCTTGGCCGTGAACTGCTCGTGCACGATGCAGAAGCCCGGGAACAGCACCATGTCGCGGCCCGTCTGTTTCATGACCCACTTGCCCAGGTGGCGGTCCGGAGCGAACACGATCTTGCGCTCCTTCGGAAGGCTTTCCACCACACGGACGGCGTTGCTGCTGGTGCAGATGACTGTGCTGAGGGCCTTCACCCCCACGGAGCAGTTGATGTAGCTGACGACGTCGTGATCCGGGTACTGCTTGAGCCACTGCTCGAAGTAGTCCGCCGGGCAGCGGTCCGCCAGGCTGCAGCCGGCGTCCATGTCGGGGATGACCACCCGCTTGGCGGGGTTGAGGATCTTGGCGGTCTCGGCCATGAAATGAACCCCGCAGAAGGCGATGACATCGGCATCCGCCTTGGCGGCCTGCTGGCTGAGCTGGAGGCTGTCGCCCACGAAGTCGGCCAGGTCCTGGATCTCCGGCTCCTGGTAGTAGTGGGCCAGGAGCACGGCCCGCCGCTCGGCCTTGAGGCGCCGGATCTCGGCGGGGAGATCAAGCCCGGCGGGAATGCTCTCGAGGTCGGGGACGTAGGGGGCGGTCAGGTCCATGAACCCATTCTAAGTCTTCTCCAGGAAGTGGCGGATGCGTTCGCCCGGCCCATCATGGTCGAAGACCTCGGCAAAAGCCGCCCGTTCCCAGGCCAGGGCGGCAGGGCGAGACACCCTCTCCTGATGCCGTTGAAGGTTCTCGAGGAGGGAAAGCGCGCGTTCGGAAGCTGAAAATCCTGTTGTCACAAACGAGGTTCCTGTATCCTGTGGGTGGATCGCAGGATCCAAGTGGATGTGGGAATCCGATGGCTGCCCCCGAGGGGCGGACATCGGTTTATTTTTATTTACATTCATCGTTCAACGTCCAAAGGGGGACACATGGCCAAGGCGCAGGCGCCAGACACTTCCAGCATCTCACGGCTGGATCAGATCAAAATCAGCCAGTACTTCGGCTGCAACACCTTCAGCGAGCGCACCATGCGCGACCGCCTGCAGAAGGATGTCTACAAGGCCTACCGCCAGGCATTGAAGCGCGGCGAGCCCCTGTCCCCGGAAGTGGCCAAGAGCGTGGCCCAGGCCATGAAGGATTGGGCCCTCGAGCAGGGCTGCACCCACTTCACCCACTGGTTCCTGCCCATGACCGGGGCCACCGCCGAGAAGCACGACGCCTTCATCTCCTGGGACGAGCCGGGCCAGGTCATCGAGCGCTTCAGCGGCAGCCAGCTCATCCAGGGCGAGCCCGACGCCAGCTCCTTCCCCAGCGGTGGCCTGCGCGCCACCTTCGAGGCCCGCGGCTACACCGCCTGGGATCCCGCCAGCCCGGCCTTCCTCATAGAAGGCCCCATCGGCAAGACCCTCTGCATCCCCACGGCCTTCGTGGGGTACCACGGCGAGGCTCTGGACCACAAAGTGCCCCTCCTTCGCTCCATGGAAGTGGTGTCCCGCCGGGCGGTCGAGGGCCTGGCCCACTTCGGCGTGAAGGCCGAGGCGGTGGTGGCCCAGTGCGGCCCCGAGCAGGAGTACTTCGCCGTGGACCTGGAACTGGCCCAGCAGCGGCCAGACCTCATGTTCGCCAACCGTACCCTTCAGGGCGCCAAGCCTCCCAAGGGCCAGGAGCTGGAAGACCACTACTTCGGCAGCATCAAGGAGCGCGTCCTCGGGTTCATGCAGGAGGTCGAACTGGAGTGCTTCAAGCTGGGCATCCCCGCCAAGACCCGCCACAACGAAGTCGCCCCCAACCAGTTCGAGATCGCACCCATCTACGAGGCCGCGAACATCGCCAGCGACCACAACCAGCTGCTCATGGAGATCCTCAAGTCCGTGGGTGAGCGGCATGGCCTGGCCATCCTGCTCCATGAGAAGCCCTTCGCCGGCGTCAACGGCAGCGGCAAGCACGTGAACTGGAGCCTGGCCACGGACGAGGGCCAGAACCTGCTGGAGCCCGGGCAGACCCCGGAGCAGAACCTGCAGTTCCTCTACTTCCTCAGCGCCACCCTGAAGGCCATCCACACCCATGGCGGCTTGCTCCGCGCCGCCATCGCCAGCGCCGGCAACGACCACCGCCTGGGTGCCAACGAGGCCCCACCGGCCATCATGTCGGCCTTCCTCGGGGCCCAGCTGAACCACATCCTCGACGCCATCGAGAAGGGCGACGTGGCGGATGCCTCCACCCAGCGCATCCTCGATCTGGGCATCGGCAACTTGCCCCGCATCGAGAAGGACGCCACAGACCGCAACCGGACCAGCCCCTTCGCCTTCACGGGCAACAAGTTCGAGTTCCGCGCCGTGGGCTCCAGCCAACCCATCGCCCTGCCGCTGACGGTGATCAATGCCGCCGTGGCCGAGGCGCTGGACGGGTTGAACGCCAAGCTCGACGGGGAGATCAAGTCCGGCAAAGAACACCGTGCCGCCGTGCTGTCTGTGGTGCGCCAGGCCATCATCGAGACCAAGGCCATCCGCTTCGAGGGCAACGGCTACTCCGAGGAGTGGAAGGCCGAAGCTGAGCGCCGTGGCCTCCCCCACGCCAAGGATACGGTGGCGGCTCTCCACACCTGGGAAGGGGCCGCCTCGAAGGCCGTGTTCACCAAGTCCGGCATCCTCTCCGAGGGTGAGCTGGAATCGCGCATCCACATCCGCCACGAGCAGTACCAGAAGGCCATCGCCATCGAGACCCAGGTCCTGCGCGAGATGGCCGAGACCCAGATCCTGCCCTCCATCACCGCCGATCTCGGCGCTCGCGCCAAGAGCCTCGGCAGGTTGGCAGCCGCCGGCATCGCGGTGCCCGAGACCCTCAAGGTCGCCCTCCAGGCCCAGGCCACCCTTGCCGGTGAAGCCCAGGCACGCCTTTCCGCCATGAAGGTCGCCTTGGCCGCAGCGGAAGCGGTCGAAGACAACCATGCCCGCACCGAGGCCTTCGGCAACCAAGTCAATGAGGCCAAGCACGCCCTGCGCGAAGTGCTGGACCACCTGGAAGAGGCCTGCGATGCCGACCTCTGGCCCCTGCCGAAGTACTGGCAGCTGCTGTCCCCGCTGCTCTAGCTTTTCGATTGACTCAAAAAAACGGGCCGCGATCGCGGCCCGTTTTTTGGTGGTGGGACCTGATGGAGGGAATATCCGATTCGTTCAAGCCAGTAGATGGGTTTATGGGATGGCCGTTCGGCGGGCGAAAACGACCGTTCGACTGGAGTCCATAGCCTGGAAAGCCATGATGACTTATCCATGATCTATGCTTCGCCCTTGTTCCCAGGAGATTCGATGAATCGGACAGCATGGCGCCAGATCCTCGTCCTTTGCGTGTGCTTCCATTCGATGGCCTTGAGGGCGGAGGCCCCGGCGGCCGAATCGTTCCGCGTCGGCATCCTCGGCAGCGCGCCCCTGGGCGGTTTCAAGGACCTCGCCTCTTCCTCGGCGGGCTTCGGAGTCGCGGCTGGTTGGCGGTTCTGGGATATGTCGCCCGACTGCCGTGTGGGGCTTTTCCTGGAGCATCGTGTCTATTCCACGGCAACGGACCGGGCGGCCCTCACGGATCTCGGCGTCGATCTCCGCACCCGCATCCGCGGTGGGTTCTACAACCGGCTGGGGCTGGGCGGAGAAAGGGTGGATTTCCCCGGTGACCGGACCACCACGAAGCTCGGGGGTGTGTTCGGTTTTGGATACCGTACCTCCGGCCCGCTGGGGTTCGAGCTCTACACCACCCACCTGGCGGCCTCGCACCCTTCCGCCACCACCCTGAGCGCCGCCGTGATGTGGCATTTTTGATCTGATCCGGGCATACGGGATCTTGCTGGTAACGAAAACGGGCCGCGATCGCGGCCCGTTTTTCTTGAGTAGAAGAAAGCCTATCGGCCGAACCGGAACACGGCGCTCACCTGGGCCCAGGTGGCGGTGTCGAAGCCAACTCCATCGCTGCCGTTCTTGTCCACGAACACCTGGTTCAGCGTGCCTTCCAGAGAGAACATCCGATTGAAGGTGTAACCGCCGCCGCCGCGGAGGCCCAGCTTGCCGCTCTGGCTGGCGCTGCCGCTGAAGCCATTGCCGCTGTAGTCGTCCTTGACGCTGTTGATGGAGGCACCGGCGATGGTGTACCAGCCCTGGTTGGGGCTCTGGAAGTTGTAGACCCAGTCGGCACCGACTTGCAGGATCTTGAAGTCGTTCTTGACGTCGTCGACGCCGCCCCACCCGGAGCCCGGGAGGCTGTGGTAGGTCAGCTGGGCGCGGACCTGGTGGTGGGAGGTGATGTTGAAATCGAGGTGACCGCCAATGTGGGCACCGAAGAACTGGTTGGTGCCGAAATCGGTCTTGTCCTTCAGGTCCCCGACCGGCAGGGACAGGCCCGTCTGCAGACCGCCGGTGATGTCCTGGGCAGCGAGGGGCAAGCCCAGAAGGGCGAGGGAAAGGGCAATGCGATGACGCATGAAACCTCCGACAATAACGGGCCCCAAAGCGAGGCCGCCCCCAGCCTAGCGGGTAACTGTCACAACTGGATCATCCGAACGGTCTACCCGCGCGGCTCGAGCGTGACACCGCGGCCGCTGAGGATGCGCTGTTCGATGCGCGAGGTGCTATGCCCCGGGAGGAAGGGCAGAAGCACCAGCTTGCCACCCCGACCTTCTACGATCTCGCGGCCCACCACGGTCTCAGGCGTGTAGTCGCCGCCCTTCACCAGCACATCGGGCTGGAGGGCTCGGATGAGTTCCAGCGGCGTGTCTTCGTCGAAACGGATGACCGCGTCCACACTGCGAAGGGCCAGCAGGATGGCGGCGCGGGCTGCCTCGTCCTGGAGGGGGCGGCTGGGGCCCTTGAGCCGGGCCACCGAGGCGTCACTGTTGAGGCCCACCACGAGGAAGTCGCCCAAGGCGCGGGCCTCGGCGAGGTACTGCACATGCCCGGGATGGATCAGATCAAAACAGCCGTTCGTGAAGCAGAGAACCTCCGGCCGGGGGACGGCCGCGAGAAAGGCTTCAGCGATCTGGAAGAAACGGGTCGGTGTTGGCATCTCAAGAATCGGGATAAAATGATCGGTTCAGGGAGAAGTCCCAGGAGAAGTCTGCCATGCCCCTCTACGAATACCTTTGTGAAGCTTGCGGCCAGCCTGAAGAGAAGCTGGAAAGCCTGTCCGCGCCTGACACGCATGTCTGCCCGGCCTGCGGGGCGGCCGAGGGCATGAAGCGCCAGGTATCCGTGTCGGCTTTCACCCTGGCCGGGGGAGGGTGGTACAAGAGCTCGGCCTCCGAGCCCCCAGCCGCGGCCCCAGAGGCCCCCAAGAGCGGCCATGGCTGCGCCGCTGGCGGTTGCGGGTGCCCCCTGGCCGGGTGATGCCGGTCTCTTGTTTCGGCTTGGCGCGTTGACTTTCCTGGCCATTCCGTTAGCCTAGATGGTTCCGGCCCCGTGGGCCGGCGCAAGATTTCATCCGTCCGACGTTCTCCGATGTCTTTGGTGTTGGCGAACCTCTCGGGCCCAGGCCCGGAAAACCCGGTGCCTTCCTTGGAGGATGGTGTGCCTACCATCAATCAGTTGATCCGCCTCGGGCGGAAGACGTTCCAGAACAAGACCAAGAGCCCCGCGCTCGACGCCTGCCCGCAGAAGCGTGGCGTGTGCACCCGCGTGTTCACCACCACCCCGAAGAAGCCGAACTCCGCGCTTCGCAAGGTGGCCCGTGTGCGCCTCACCAACGGCATCGAGTGCACGACCTACATCCCGGGCGTGGGCCACAACCTGCAGGAGCACAGCATCGTGCTCATCCGCGGCGGCCGCGTGAAGGATCTGCCGGGCGTGCGCTATCACGTGGTGCGCGGCACCCTGGACGCCACCGGCGTCGCGGGCCGCAACCAGTCCCGCTCCAAGTACGGCGCCAAGCGCCCCAAGGCTGGCGCTGCGCCGGCCAAGAAGAAGTAGGGGGAGGTAAACCATGGCCCGTCGTTCCGCACCTGCCAAGCGTGAGATCCTCCCGGATCCCGTCTACAACAGCCTCACCGTCTCCAAGTTCGTGAACATCCTCATGGAGCGCGGCAAGAAGGCCACCGCCGAGCGCATCCTCTACGGCGCACTGGAGATCGTCGCCAAGAAGTCCGGCGAAGAGGCTCTCGAGGCCTTCCAGAAAGCCCTGAACAACATCAAGCCCTCGGTGGAGGTGAAATCCCGCCGCGTGGGTGGTGCCACCTACCAGGTGCCCGTGGAGGTTCCCCAGAACCGCCGCCAGTCCCTGGCCATGCGCTGGCTGAAGACCTACTCGGCCTCCCGCGGCGAGCGCACCATGCGCGACAAGCTGGCGGGCGAGATCCTGGACGCCATGAACTTCCGCGGCGCCGCCATCAAGAAGAAGGACGACGTCCACAAGATGGCCGAGGCCAACAAGGCCTTCGCGCACTTCCGCTGGTAGCAGCCCATCCGACCGGAAGGAGCCGCCAACCCGGCGGCTCCTTCCGCGATGATCTTTGAAGTACCCCCGATTCCGATTCTGTTTTGATCCTTTCAGGAGGCCGCTGTGGCCCGTCAGACCCCCCTCGAGCGCTACCGGAATATCGGCATCATGGCGCACATCGATGCCGGCAAGACCACCACGACGGAGCGCATCCTCTACTACACCGGCAAGATCCACAAGATCGGCGAGGTGCATGAGGGTGCTGCCACCACCGACTGGATGGTGCAGGAGCAGGAGCGGGGCATCACCATCACTTCCGCTGCCATTACGGCTGCCTGGACCCCCCAGACCGGCCAGCTGAAGGGCGTGGAACACCGCATCAACATCATCGACACCCCCGGCCACGTGGACTTCACGGCCGAGGTGGAGCGTTCCCTGCGTGTGCTGGACGGCGCCTGCGCTGTCTTCTGCGCGGTGGGCGGCGTCGAGCCCCAGTCCGAAACCGTGTGGCGCCAGGCCGACAAGTACGGTGTGCCCCGCATGGCCTTCGTGAACAAGATGGACCGCCCCGGCGCGGACTTCTTCCGCGTGGTCGAGATGATGAAGACCCGCCTGAAGGCGCGTCCCATGCCGATCCAGGTCCCCATCGGGGCCGAGGAAGATTTCAAGGGCGTGATCGATCTCGTGCTGATGAAGGCCCTGACCTTCGACGAAGGCGACAAGGGCTTCAAGGTGCTCTACAGCGAGATCCCCGCGGATCTGCTGGACACCGCCAAGGAGTGGCGCGAGAAGATGATCGAGATGGTCGCCGAGACCGACGACACGCTCATGGACAAATATCTCGGCGGCGTCGAACTGACCGAAGATGAGCTCCGTAGCGGCATCCGCAAAGGCTGCATCGCGCTCACGTTCACGCCGATGATGTGCGGCTCCGCCTTCAAGAACAAAGGCGTCCAGCCCATGCTCGACGCGGTGGTGAGCTACATGCCTTCGCCCCTGGACATCGCCGCCATCAAGGGCGTCGATTCCGATGGCAACGAGGTCGAGCGCAAAGCGGAAGACAAGGAGCCCTTCTCGGCCCTCATCTTCAAGATCATGGCCGATCCCTTCGTGGGTTCGCTCGCCTTCATCCGCGTCTACTCTGGCGTTCTCGCTGCGGGCTCCGGCGTCTACAACGCCGCCAAGGGCCGCCGCGAGCGCATCGGCCGCCTGCTGCAGATGCACGCGAACAAGCGCGAGGACATCGAGGAAGTCCGCACCGGCGACATCGCTGCCGCCGTGGGCCTGAAGGATGTGCTCACGGGCCAGACCATCTGCGACGAGAACCACCCCGTGATCCTCGAGTCCATGGACTTCCCGGATCCCGTGATCCAGGTGGCCATCGAGCCCAAGACCAAGGCTGACCAGGAGAAGATGGGCGTGGCCCTGAGCCGTCTGGCGCAGGAAGATCCCACCTTCAAGGTGAAGTCCGATCCCGAGACGAACCAGACGATCATCGCTGGCATGGGCGAGCTGCACCTCGAGATCATCGTCGACCGCATGATGCGTGAGTTCAAGGTGGAAGCCAACGTGGGCAAGCCCATGGTGGCCTACCGCGAGACCATCCGGAAGCGCGTGGACGCTGAAGGCAAGTTCGTCCGTCAGTCCGGCGGCCGCGGCCAGTACGGCCACGTGAAGATGTATGTCGAGCCCAACGAAGCTGGCAAGGGCTACGAGTTCATCAACGACATCAAGGGCGGCGTGATCCCCAAGGAATACATCAAGCCCATCGACCAGGGCATCCAGGAGGCCATGCAGTCCGGTGTCCTCGCCGGCTATCCCTGCGTCGACATCAAGATCACCATCTACGACGGCAGCTACCACGACGTGGACTCCAACGAAATGGCGTTCAAGATTGCCGGCTCCATGGGCTTCAAGGCGGGCTGCGAGAAGGCCTCCCCTGTGATCCTCGAACCCATCATGGCCGTCGAGGTCGTGGTACCCGAGGACTACATGGGTGATGTCATCGGCAACCTGAACAGCCGGCGTGGGCGCATCGAGAACATGGAGGACCGCTCCGGTTCCAAGGTGGTCACCGCCAAGGTGCCTCTGGCCGAGATGTTCGCCTACTCCACCACCCTCCGCGGCATGACCCAGGGCCGCGGCAACTACACCATGCAGTTCTCGCACTACGAAGAAGCTCCCCGGAACGTGGCCGAAGAAATCGTGGCCAAAGTCAAGGGTGCCAAGTAGGTCAATGTTCTCCGGGGGTTCCGTGCTTCGCACACACCCCCGGACCCCCGCGATTCGGCTTGGCCAAGCCAGCCCTCATCGCCATCAAATTCAGCATCACTAGTCATTCTTTGCTTTACCTGTTGTTTCAGCCCCTTTCGGGGTGAGGTCATTCTTCGAACCTTCGGGTTGCCGGGCCTCTTGATCCACCGCTTCCTCCTCCGGGAGGTCGTGCGTTCTCTCAAAAAGCCGTTGATTTTACAGCGGCTTTTGTTATGCTGATCAGCCCTGTCCCTGTCGTTGGGACGGATTTACATGGGCGGTCAGCGCCCCACGTCTATGGACGGTTTCCGTCCCAATGGAGTGAGCATGAAAGACAACATCCGCATCCGTTTGCGTGCCTTCGACCACCGTCTGCTCGATCAGAGCACCCGCGAGATCGTGGACACCGCCAAGCGCACGGGCGCCTCGGTGGCCGGGCCCATCCCCCTGCCCACCCGGACGAACAAGTACACCGTGAACCGTTCCCCCCACGTGGACAAGAAGAGCCGGGACCAGTTCGAGATCCGCACGCACAAGCGGCTGCTCGACATCCTGAACCCGACTCAGAACACCGTGGACACTCTCATGCGCCTGGACCTGCCCGCTGGCGTTGACGTGGAGATCAAGGTCTTCAGCCGTCAGGGCAACCGGTAGAGGGGGGAGAAAACATGTCCAAAGGAATCATCGGAAAGAAGCTGGGGATGACCCAGATCTTCAATGAGCAGGGCCAGGTCGTCCCCGTGACGGTCATCCAGGCCGGCCCCTGCGTGGTCGTGCAGCGCAAGACCTCCGCCAAGGATGGCTACGAGGCCGTCCAGATCGGCTTCGTGGACCCCAACGGCGGCAAGCGCGCCTCCAAGGCCGAAAAGGGCCACTGCGAGAAGCTGGGTGTCGCTCCGGTCCGCGTGCTCCGCGAGATCAAGGTGGACGCGGCTGACGCCTCCAAGCCCGGTGACAGCGTCCTGGCCAGCGCCTTCGAGGCGAAGACCAAGGTGAACGTCACCGGCATCAGCAAGGGCAAGGGTTTCGCAGGCGTCATCAAGCGGCACCACTTCGCCGGCGGCCGCGCGACTCACGGCTCCATGTTCCACCGCGCGCCCGGCTCCATCGGCCAGTCCAGCTACCCCAGCCGCGTGTTCCCCGGCATGCGCATGGCCGGCCACATGGGCGATGCCCAGGTGACCGTGCGCAACCTGGAGATCGCCAAGGTGGATGTCGAGAACAACCTGCTGCTCATCAAGGGCGCCGTCCCCGGCCCCAAGGGTGGGTACATCGTCATCAAGCAGGAGGCCTAGGATGGCAGCGTTCCAGCACCCCGTCGTCAACCTCGAGAACAAGCAGGTCGGCACCGTTGAACTGCTGCCCGAGGTGTTCAAGCTTGAGGACCTGAACGAGCACCTGATCTGGGAAGCGGTTCGCCACTTCCTGGCCAAGCGCCGCGCCGGCACCGCCAAAACCAAGGACAAATGGGAAGTCAGCGGCTCCGGCAAGAAGCTCTGGAAGCAGAAGGGCACCGGCCGCGCCCGCGTGGGTTCCATCCGCAGCCCGCTGTGGAAGGGCGGTGGCACCACCCACGGTCCGCACCCCCGTTCCTACGATTACGCGTTCCCCAAGAAGGCCCGGCGCGCCGCCCTGCGTAACGCGCTGTCCGCCAAGTTGGCCAGTGGCCAGATCACCGTGGTCGAGAGCTGGGATGTCGAGTCCCACAAGACCAAGGCCCTGATCCAGACCCTGGGCAAGCTCGGCGTCACCGGCTCTGCGCTCCTGGTGGGCACCGAGGCCAGCGAAAAGCTCACCATGGCCGCCGGCAACAACCCGAAGCTGCAGACCATCGAGAGCCTGGGCGTCAACGTCTATGAGCTCCTCAAGTACGACCAGGTGATCTTCTCCAAGGAAGCCGTCCTGGCCCTCCAAGAGGTGGTGAAGCCATGACCAAGATTTTTGACGTGATCCGCAAGCCCCTCCTTACCGAGAAGGGACAGATCCTGCGCGAGAAGAACATCCAGGTGTTCGAAGTGGCCACCTGGGCCACCAAGCACCAGATCAAGGAAGCCGTGGAGCTCCTGCTCCAGTCCAAGGTGAAGGGCATCCGCACCGTGCGGATCCCCAGCCGGACCAAGCGTCTGGGCCGTTTCGTGGGGACTTCCAGCCCCCGCAAGAAGGCCTATGTCGAACTCGTCGAGGGCGCTTCCGCGTCCGAATAAGGCGACTTCATGGCGGACGGAAAAGCTTTGCCCACTATCGCCCGCCCCTTTCAACCCTGAGGCAAGAGGACAACCATGAGCATCAAGCAGCTCAAGCCCACGACCCCCGGTCAGCGCGGCATGTCCAAGTTCGGCTTCGAGGAAATCACGACGGATACGCCTGAGCGTTCCCTGATTGCCAAGAAGAACCGCACTGGAGGCCGTTCCAACACCGGTCGGATCACCACCCGCCACATCGGCGGTGGCCACAAGCGCCAGTACCGCGTCATCGACTTCAAGCGCAACAAGCTCGAGGTGCCCGCCAAGGTGGCCACCATCGAGTACGATCCCAACCGCACCGCCCGCATCGCCCTGCTGGTCTACGCGGACGGCGAGAAGCGCTACATCCTGGCCCCCGATGGCCTGGAAGTGGGCCGCACCGTGGTGGCCGGCAAGAACGCCGACATCCTGGTGGGCAACGCGCTCCCCCTGCGGAACATCCCCGTGGGCAACACGGTGCACAACATCGAGATGAAGCCCGGCAAGGGTGGCCAGATTGCCCGCGCCGCCGGCACGTTCGCCCAGCTCGTGGCCAAGGAAGACGACTACGCCCAGCTCCGCATGCCCTCCGGTGAGATCCGCAAGATCCATCTCGAGTGCTACGCGACCATCGGCACCGTCGGCAACCTGCAGCACGAGAACATCCAGATCGGCAAGGCCGGCCGCACCCGCTGGAAGGGCATCCGCCCGACCGTCCGCGGCGTGGTCATGAACCCCGTCGACCACCCGCACGGTGGTGGCGAGGGCCGAACCTCCGGTGGCCGTCACCCTGTGACGCCCTGGGGTCAGCCGACCCGTGGCTACAAGACCCGTGGCAACCGTCGCACGGACAAGTTCATCGTCAAGCGGATCAACTAGGAGACACGACAATGGCACGATCCCTGAAAAAAGGCCCGTTCATTGACGCCCACCTCCAGAAGAAGGTGGAAGTCGCCCAGGCGGCCAACGACAAGCGCGTGATCAAGACGTGGTCTCGCCGGTCGACGGTCGTCCCGCAGATGATCGGACTGACCCTCGCCGTGCATAACGGCAACAAGTTCATTCCTGTGTATGTCACCGAGAACATGATCGGCCACAAGCTCGGCGAATTTTCGCTGACCCGCACCTTCAAGGGTCACGCCGGCAAGTCCGATTCCAAGGCGAAGGGGAAGTAGCGATGGCTGATATCGTTTCCACCGCCACCGTTCGCCACCTGCGCGGTTCGGCCCAGAAGGCCCGCCTCGTGGTGGACTTGATCCGCGGCAAGCACGTCGGCGAGGCCCAGTGGGTACTCGCGCAGGCCAAGAAGTACGCTGCCGCCCCCATCCGCAAGCTCCTCGATTCCGCCGTGGCCAACGCCATCGACAAGAATCCTTCCGTCAACCCGGACGAGCTTTTGGTGAAGACCGCCTTCGTGGACGAGGGCTTCCGCATGAAGCGCGTCCGCCCTGCGCCCATGGGTCGCGCCTACCGGGTCCAGAAGCGCACCTGCCATATCACCATCCAGCTCGCGTCCGCGGCCGGGGAGGAGTAGTCATGGGTCAGAAGGTCCACCCGTACGGGTTCCGCCTCATCTACCAGAAGAACTGGCACAGCAAGTGGTTCTCCAAGCGCGACTACGCCACGCTGCTCCATGAGGACATCAAGCTCCGCCGCGAACTGAAGAAGCAGCTGCACAGCCTCAACGCGATGGTGTCGAAGATCGACATCGAGCGCGCTGCCGACAAGGTCACCGTGCGCATTTTCACTGCCCGCCCCGGCATCGTCATCGGCCGCAAGGGTGCTGAAATCGACAAGCTGCGCGAGGATCTCCAAAAGCGCCTGAACCGCCCCGTGTCCGTCGACATCCAGGAGATCAAGAAGCCTGAGGTCGATGCCCAGCTCGTGGCCGAGGGCGTCGCCCAGCAGCTTGAACGCCGCATCGCCTTCCGCCGCGCCATGCGCAAGGCGGAAGAGGCTGCGATCCGCTTCGGCGCCAAGGGTTTCAAGATCAAGGTCGCCGGCCGCCTGAACGGCGCGGAGATCGCCCGGACTGAGGATTACCTCTCCGGCCAGATGCCCCTGCAGACCATCCGCGCGGGCGTTGACTACGGTTTTGCCGAGGCCCATACGACCTACGGGATCATCGGCATCAAGGTCTGGGTGAATCTGGGCGACCAGGTTGCCGAGACCGTGAAGCGCTGAGGTGAATCCATGCTGATGCCCAAGAAGGTCAAGAACCGTAAAACCCAGAAGGGCCGCACCCGCGGCGTCGCCACCCGTGGCAACGATCTCGCGTTTGGTGACTATGGCCTCAAGGCGATCGAGCACTGCTGGCTCACGAACCGTGAGATCGAGGCCGCCCGTATTGCCATGACCCGCCACATCAAGCGCGGCGGCAAGATCTGGATCCGCATCTTCCCTGATCGTCCAACCACCTCGAAGCCCGCGGAAACCCGCATGGGTTCCGGCAAGGGGGCTCCGGATGGCTGGGTGGCGGTGATCCGCCCCGGCCGCATCCTCTTCGAGATGGAGGGTGTGACCGAGGAAACCGCGCGTGAAGCCCTGCGCCTGGCCCAGATGAAGCTGTCCGTCGCGTCCGAGTTCGTCAGCCGCACGCCGCCGGAGGAGTGAGAGCCATGACCAAGAAGAACCCCTTTTCCGAATTGACCGGCAAGAGTGTCGAGGAGCTGGCGCAGCTGGAGGCCGAACTGGCCGCCAAGCGCTTCACCCTCCGCTTCCAGCACGCTGTGGGCCAGGTCGAGAACACCGCCGAGATCCGCAAGACTCGCCGTGAGCTCGCCCGCGTCAAGAGCGCCCTGGCAACGAAGCTGGCCTAGGAGACCCCATGAGCCTCGAAAACAAGATGATTCGTAACGGCGTCGTGGTCTCCAACAAGGCCGACAAGACGGTGGTGGTAAAGGTGGAGCGCAAGTTCCAGCACCCGCTCTACCACCGCACGGTCAAGCAGACCGCCAAATTCATGGCTCACGATGAGACCAACGCCTGCGGTATCGGCGACGTGGTCAAGATCGTCGAGACCCGCCCCCTTTCCAAGCGCAAGCGCTGGATGGTCCTTGAGATCGTTCAGAAGGCCGGCGAGTAAGGAGCTCACATGATTCAGATGGGAACCATGCTCATCGTTGCCGACAACTCCGGCGCCAAGAAGATCTGCTGCATCCTGCCCCTGGGCGGCGGTGTGGGCAAGATCGCCCAGCTTGGCGACGTGATCACCGCCTCTGTCAAGGAAGCGATTCCCGGCGGCACGGTCAAGAAGAAGGCCGTCGTCCAGGCCGTGATCGTTCGCCAGCGCAAGGCCTACCGCCGCAAGGACGGCTCCTACATCCGCTTCGACGAGAACGCCGCCGTCATCATCAAGAAGGATGGCGAGCCGGTCGGCACCCGCGTGTTCGGCCCCGTGGCCCGCGAGCTGCGCGAGCGGAAGTACATGAAGATCGTCTCCCTCGCCCCTGAGGTGCTGTAATGGAAGCCACTACCATCAAGATGAAGCTGAAGAAGGGCGACCAGGTCGTCGTCATCGCCGGCAAGGACAAGGGCAAGACCGGAACCGTCTCCAAGGTCAGCCCCGCCACCAACCGCGTGGTCATCGCCGGCATCAACATGATCAAGAAGGCGACCAAGCCCAATCCCCAGACCGGCGAGGGTGGCGGGATCATCGAGAAGGAGGCCTCCATCCACGCCTCCAACGTGATGCTCCTGGACGCCAAGACCGGCAAGGGCACCCGCAAGCGCGTTTGACATTCTCCGGGGGTTCTCCTTGCAGCGCATGCGCTGCAAGGATCTAAGGGCGCTCTGCGACCTACGACCCCCGGACCCCGAACTCTCGGAGGCAAAGCCTCCTCGGGCTTTTCCACGGGGTTTCTGCTTCCCAGGCACCTGCATTTATGGGAAGATTTTCGTTCTGCCCCGTGCGCGGGGTGGAGCTTCACGGCGCGTTCCGCGCCATGACAACTGAGGTTGGGGGGAAACGGGCCGGACCGCCGTTCCCAAGCCCCCCCGCTCTCCCGAACCCCTGGGGCATAGCCGCCCCACGGAAATGGAGGAATCCATGACTGCCAAGCAGGACCACGCGGAGCCCCGCGTCAAGGCTCGCTACCACCAGGAGGTGGTGTCGAAGCTCAAGGAGGAATTCGCTTTCTCCTCCGCCATGCAGGTGCCCCGCCTGCAGAAGATTGTCATCAACATGGGCGTCGGCGATGCCATCCAGAACATCAAGGTCCTGGACGTCGCTGTCGACGAGCTGACCGCCATCGCCGGCCAGAAGGCCGTCGTGCGCAAGGCCAAGAAGAGTGTCGCCCAGTTCAAGCTGCGCGCCGGCATGCCCATCGCCTGCATGGTGACCCTGCGTGGGTCGCGCATGTGGGAGTTCTTCGACCGCCTGGTGACCCTGTCCCTTCCCCGCGTGCGGGATTTCCGGGGCGTGCCCACCAAGTCCTTTGACGGCCGCGGCAACTACACGCTGGGTCTCAAGGATCAGTTGATCTTCCAGGAGATCGACTACTCCCGGGTGGAAAAGATGAAGGGCATGAACATCACGTTCGTGACCACCGCTGCCAACGACGCCGAAGCGCGGGCCCTCCTGGCCCACCTCGGTATGCCCTTCCGCAAATAGCCAAGGAGATCATACCGATGGCCAAGATTTCCAAAATCGTCAAGGATTCGCGCAAGCCGAAGTTCTCGACCCAGCATCGCAATCGTTGCAAGTGCTGCGGCCGTCCCCGGGGTTATATGCGCAAGTTTGAACTCTGCCGTCTGTGCTTCCGCAAGTTCGCCCTCAATGGCGAGCTGCCGGGCGTCCAGAAGTCCAGCTGGTAAGGAGAGGGGACCATGCATACCGATCCCATCGCTGACTACCTCACCCGCATTCGTAACGGCATCATGGCCGGTCACGATGCCGTGGTGGTGCCTGCCTCCAAGATCAAGGCCGGTCTCTGCGGCATCTTGAAGCAGGAAGGCTACATCCATTCCTTCAAGCAGGTCGAGCATGAGAGTCGTGTCTATCTCATCGTCAACCTCAAGTACGTGAAGGATAAGGAAAACGTGATCCACGGCCTGCGCCGCGTGTCTCGTCCCGGCCTCCGCATCTACTCCGGCGCCCAGGAGATCCCTGAAGTTCATGGGGGCCTCGGCATCGCCATCCTGTCCACCCCGAAGGGTCTCCTCACGGGCAAGGACGCCAAGAAGCAGAACGTCGGCGGCGAAATCCTCGCCCACGTCTGGTAACCCAATCCTGAAATGGGCGGAGCTTCCGCCCTCATCTAAGGAATCAACCATGTCTCGAATCGGAAAGAAGCCCGTGACGCTGCCCAAGGGCGTGAAAGTCACAGTCACCGGGTCCGAGGCCGTCGTCGAGGGCGCCAAGGGCAAGCTCACCTGCCCGATCCCCGCCGGGATCACGCTCGACATCCAGGCCGACTCCGTGAACCTCACCCGTGCCAACGATGAAGCCCAGACCCGTGCCTACCACGGCCTCACCCGCGCCCTGCTCGGCAACGCCGTCACCGGAGTGACCGAAGGGTGGAAGAAGGAACTGGACATCGTCGGCGTCGGTTACAAGGCCGCCATGGACGGTGCCAAGCTCAACCTCGAGCTCGGCTACAGCCACCCCATCAAGTATGAGGCCCCTGCCGGCATCCAGATGGCCGTCGAGAAGACCACCCACATCGTCGTGACCGGCATCGACCGGCAGCTGGTGGGCCAGGTCGCCGCCGACATCCGGAAGTTCCGCAAGCCCGAGCCGTACAAGGGCAAGGGCGTCATGTACACCGGCGAAGTCATCCGCCGCAAGGCCGGCAAGACCGGGAAGTAAGGGGAAACCATGGCGAATTCAATCACCATTCGACGCGACAAGACCAAGGCCCGCATCCGCGGCCGCGTGAGCGGGACGCCCGAGCGGCCCCGCCTCACCATCTACAAGAGCCTGAAGCGCATCTACGTGCAGGCGGTGGACGACACCCAGGGCATCACCCTGGCGTCCGCCAGCAGCCTGGAGAAGGATCTCCGGAGCTCGCTGAAGAACGGCGCGAACATCGAGGCCGCCAAGGCCGTCGGTGCCAGCATCGCCGCTCGCCTGAAGGAGAAGGGCATCACGTCCGTGGTGTTCGACCGGAACGGCTACGTTTACCACGGCCGCGTCAAGGCGCTGGCTGACAGCGCCCGCGAAGCCGGGCTCCAGTTCTAGGGGATGACCATGGCGACTGCAGAGCTCAAAGACAACAAGGAAACCCGCAACTCCGAAGCCGGGGAATTCAAGGACCAGGTCATCTACGTGGGCCGCGTCACCAAGGTGGTGAAGGGGGGCAAGAACTTCTCCTTCTCCGCGCTGGTGGTCGTGGGCGACGGCAACGGCAAGGTCGGTTTCGGTCTCGGCAAGGCCCTCGAAGTGCCCTCCGCCATCAAGAAGGGCATCGAGAGCGCCAAGCGCAACATGATCAAGGTCCCCGTCACCTCGAACGGCAGCCTGCCGCACCCGGTGACTGGCATCTTCGGCTCCGGCAGCGTGCTGCTGAAGCCCGCCCCCGAGGGCACCGGTATCATCGCCGGCGCCGCGGTCCGCGCGATCATGGAGGCCGCCGGCGTCCATAACGTGATGACGAAGAGCCTGGGCTCCTCCAATCCCCACAATGTGGTTCGCGCCACGTTCGAGGGCCTGAAGGAACTCATGGATCCCTACACGGTCCTGACCAATCGGGGCCTGGATCAGGCGGAGGTTTAACATGTCGCAGTTCATCGGCAAGCAGGTGGTGCTGACCCTCAAGCGCTCCATCATCTGCACCACTCCCAAGCACCGGGCCTTCATGCAGACCCTCGGTCTCAAGCGTCCCGGCGACACCCGCGAATGCGAATACACCCCCAACGTCCATGGGATGGTCAAGCTCGTGCCCCATCTCATCAGCGTTCAGGTGAAGGGGTAGACCATGAAGCTCAACGAACTCCGGCCCGCTGAGGGCGCCACCAAGAACCGCAAGCGCCTGGGCCGCGGCAAGGGCTCCGGTCTCGGCAAGACCTCCGGTCGCGGCGAGAAGGGCCAGAAGTCCCGCTCCGGCTACCGCAGCAAGCGCGGCTTCGAGGGCGGCCAGATGCCCCTCGTCCGCCGTCTGCCCAAGCGCGGCTTCACCAACATCTTCGCTCCTGAAACGAAGGAGATCACCCTCAGCCTCATCTCCATCCACTTCAAGGATGGCGAGTCGGTCACCCTCGAGGCGCTTCGCGAGAAGAAGCTCGTCAACTCCCGCGTCGAGAAGATCGTGGTGTTGGCCAGCGGCGAACTCACCACCAAGGTGAATGTCGTCGCCGATCGCATCACCAAGGGCGCCCGGGAAGCCATCCTGGCCAAGGGCGGCACCATTCAGGAGCCCGCCGCGAAGTCTGCCGAGTAACGGCCGATGAACCGCCTCAGGAACCTCTTCGCAATCCCGGAGCTGCGCAAGCGGCTCCTCTTCACCCTGATCCTCCTGGCCATCTACCGCCTGGGGGTGCACGTCAGCGTGCCCGGGGTGAACGCCGAGAACCTGGCGGCCGCGCTTCGTCGTGGTGGTGGTGGCCTCTTTGATGTCATCGACCTCTTCTCCGGCGGTGCGTTCAAGAAGTTCTCCGTCTTCGCCCTGGGCATCGCCCCCTACATCACCGCCAGCATCGTGCTGCAGCTGATGGGGGCCGTGGTGCCCTATCTGGAGAACCTCCAGAAGAAGGAAGGCGAAGCCGGGCGCCAGAAGATCACCCAATGGACCCGCTATCTCACCGTGTTCCTGGCCTTCATCCAGGGCATGGGCATCGCGTCCCTGGCCCAGAGCCAGAACGCGCCCGGCCTGGAGGTCGTGACCACGGCCATTTCGCCAACGGCTTTCCGATTCCTGGCAGCCTTCACGCTGTCCGCGGGCACCCTCTTCGTCATGTGGATCGGTGAGCAGATCACCGAACGCGGCATCGGCAACGGCATCAGCCTGCTGATCTTCGCCGGCATCGTCGCGGGCCTGCCGCAGGCCCTCACCACCATCACGGTGATGATCACGCAGTCCTTGAGGAATGCCCCGAACGTCCCGCCCCCCGGTATCTTCATCCTGCTGATCGGGGCCATGGCCGTCGTGCTGCTGGCCGTCGTGCTGGTGGAAAACGCCTACCGGCGCATCCCCATCCATTACGCCCGCCGGGCCGACTCGGCCGGCATGTCCAGCCAACGCAGTAGCTACATGCCGCTCAAGCTGAACACCGCAGGCGTGATGCCCGTCATCTTCGCGAGCTCCGTGATCTTCTTTCCAGCCACCATCGCTCAGTTCACCCGCTGGGAATGGCTGGCCAAGGCCTCGGCCATGATCAGCCCGCAGACCCACTTCTGGGTCTATACGCCGGTCTTCGTGGGCGTGGTCATCTTTTTCGCCTTCTTCTACACCAGCATCGTGTTCAACCCTGACGAGACGGCCGACAACATGAAACGGTCCGGGGGCTACATTCCGGGCATCCGGCCCGGCAAAGAGACCAGCATCTTCATGGACAGCATCCTGTCCAAGCTGACGTTCGTGGGCGCCATCTACCTCGCCCTGGTCTCCCTGGTGCCCCTGCTCATCACGAACAACATCCAGGGTCTCAACTTCTACTTCGGCGGCACCAGCCTGCTGATCGTGGTGGGCGTGGCCATGGACAGCGCGGCCCAGCTGGAAAGCCTGCTGGTCATGCGGCGCTACGACGGCTTCCTCGAGAAGGGTCGCATCCGCGGCCGCTCGACCCGCGGGGGGGGCTCATGAGCCTCATCGCTAACATTCTCCTCGGAGCCCCCGGCTCCGGGAAGGGCACCCAGGCCAAGCGCCTGGTGGAAACATTCTCTTTGACTCACCTCTCAACCGGTGACATTCTGAGAGATGCCGTCTCGAAAGGGACGGAGATCGGCCTGAGGGCGAAAGCCATCATGGCCGAAGGAAAACTGGTGGACGACGACACCGTCAACGGCCTTGTCTTTGCGCGGCTGCTGGACGAGACCTCTGACGTGTTGTTCGACGGCTACCCACGAACCCTTCAGCAAGCTCAGGCCCTGGAAGACTTCCTCTCCTCCAAGGGCATGAAAGTGGGGCACGTGGTGCTGGTCGATGTCCCTCAGGAGGTGCTGGAAGCCCGCGTGGTGGGCCGGCGCGTCTGCAGCAACAACGCCTGCGGCGCCATCTACCACATGGAATCCAAGCCCCCCAAGCAGGCCGGTATTTGTGATCTGTGCGGAAGTCCCCTGAAGCACCGATCCGACGATACCGCTGAAGCCTTCCGGAGCAGGATGGCCGAGTTCCACTCGACCTTCCAGCCGCTCCTGGGTTTCTACAAGCATCGGCCGACCTTCCGGAGCGTGGATGGCAATCGCGCGCCGGAGCTGGTGTTTGAATCGCTGCGTCACGTCTTCGGAGAGCGCGCTTGAGCAAAGAAGAAGCCATTGAGCTCGAAGCCACAGTGGTCGAGGCCTTGCCCAACGCGGTGTTCCGGGTCGAACTGGAGAACAAGCACCAGGTGCTGGCGCACATCAGCGGGAAGATGCGCAAGAACTTCATCCGAATCCTTCCCGGTGACCGGGTGCTCGTAGAGGTGACCCCCTACGATCTCACCCGCGGCCGCATCATCTACCGATTCAAGTAAACGAGAGGACACCATGAAAGTACGGCCCTCCATCAAGAAGCTGTGCGAGCACTGCAAAGTGGTCCGGCGCGAAGGCATCAACCGGATCATCTGCAAGAAGAACCCCAAGCACAAGCAGCGTCAGGGTTAAGGAGAAACGATGGCACGCATCTCAGGCATTGATCTGCCCATCGGAAAGCGCATCGAGATCGCGCTCACCTACATCTACGGCATCGGCCGCGCCAAGGCGCACAGCATCCTGACCCGTGCGAAGGTCGACTTCGGCACCAAGGTCCGGGATCTGACCGAGGACGAGGTCGGTCGCATCCGCCGCGTCATCACCGCCGAGGAGACCGTGGAGGGTGACCTCCGCAAGAACATCTCCCTCGACATCAAGCGGCTCATGGACATCGGCTGCTACCGCGGCCTGCGCCACCGGAAGGGCCTGCCCGTCCGTGGTCAGCGCACGCACACCAACGCCCGCACCCGCAAGGGCAAGCGACGCACCGTAGCCGGCAAGAAGAAGTAAGGCGAGGAGCACATGGCCAAGACCCAGACCCGGACCGCCGGTAAGAAGGTGGTCAAGAAGAAAGAAAAGAAGAACGTTCCCCACGGCGTGGCTCACGTCCAGGCGTCCTTCAACAACACCATCATCTCCATCTCCGATCCCACGGGGAACATGCTCTGCTGGGCTTCCAGCGGCAACCAGAACTTCCGTGGCACCCGCAAGGGCACGCCCTTCGCAGCCCAGGTGGCCGCCGGCATCGCTGCCGAGGCCGCCAAGGAGCAGGGCGTCCGCTCGGTGGACGTTCGCGTCAAGGGCCCTGGTGCCGGTCGTGAGAGCGCCATCCGCGCCCTCAACGCCGCAGGCATCCAGGTGACCAGCATCCGCGACGTCACCCCCATCCCCCACAACGGCTGCCGGCCGCCCAAGCGGCGCCGGGTTTAAGAGAGGAGGAGAGACATGGCACGTTACACAGACGCCGTTTGCCGCCTCTGCCGCCGCGAGGGCATGAAGCTTTACCTCAAGGGCGAGCGCTGCTTCAAGGAAAAGTGCTCGTTCGAGACCCGCAAGGGCAAGATCCCTGGCCAGCACGGCGCGGGCAAGATCAAGAAGCCTACCGGCTACGCCTTGCAGCTTCGCGAGAAGCAGAAGGTGAAGCGCATCTACGGTGTGCTCGAGAAGCAGTTCCGCCACTACTTTGAGAAGGCTGACGCCAAGAAGGGCGTGACGGGCCACAACCTGCTCGGTTTCCTCGAAAGCCGCCTGGACAACGTGGTCTACCGCCTGGGCTTCGCGTCCAGCCGCTCCGCCGCGCGCCAGATGGTCATGCACGGCCACGTGCGGATCAACGGCAAGCGGGTGGACATCCCCTCCTTCCAGGTGAAGCCTGGCCAGGCGGTGGAACTGGGCAGCCGCGCCCGCGAGAACGACGGGGTCAAGTCTTCCGTCGAAACCTCTGCCGGCCGCGGGATTCCCAAGTGGCTTTCTCTGGACTCCGCCGCCTTCAAGGGCCAGGTGCTTGCCGCACCGACCCGCGAGGACATCACTCTGGACATCAACGAGCAGCTGATCGTTGAACTGTATTCCAAGTAAGGGGGCAGGATGCTGAACCTCAGCGATTTCCAGAGGCCGCGATTCGCGGAGGTGACCCCCGGGTCCCTCACGGACTCCTACGGAGAATTCGTGGCCTACCCGTTTGAGCGTGGCTTCGCCACGACCGTCGGGCACAGTCTCCGCCGGGTGCTGCTCAGCAGCATCCAGGGCGCGGCGGTCACCAACGTCCGCATCAAGGGCGTTATGCATGAGTTCACCACCCTTCCCGGGGTCTGGGAGGACATCACCCACGTCCTCCTGAACCTCAAGGAAGTGCCGTTCAAGCTGCACAGCACCGAGCCCCAGACGGTGACCATCTCCGCCAAGGGCGAGGGCACGGTGACTTCGGCCGCCATCCGCTGCAACCAGAACGTGGAGGTCGTGGATCCCAACATCCACATCGCCACGCTGGGTGAAGAAGGCGAGTTGGAGATCGAGCTAGTGGTGCGTCCTGGCCGCGGCTTCGTGACCGCTGACCACAACCACGACGAGAGTCTGGGCCTGGGCTTCATCCCCATGGATGCCAACCACAGCCCGATCATCCGCGTGAACTACATCGTCGAACCCGCCCGCGTGGGCCAGAGCACGGATTACGAGAAGCTCACGCTCCAGGTGTGGACCAACGGTGCCGTCAACCCCAAGGAAGCCGTCTCCGACGCGGCCCTCATCCTGCGCGACCACTTCCTCGTGTTCGCCCGCCAGGATGAGGACTTCACCGAGATGGAGATGGGTTCCGCGACCCTGGGTGCCGAGGCCGCCAACACCTGGCTGGGCAAGTCCGTCGAAGAACTCGAACTCTCCGTGCGGGCCAACAATTGCCTCCGCAACGCCAACATCACCACCATCGGCGAGCTGGTCCAGCGGACCGAGGCTGAGCTGATGAAAACCAAGAACTTCGGCAAGAAGTCGCTCCAGGAGATCAAGGACGAGCTCGCTCGTATCGGCCTCTCCCTCGGCATGCGGCTCGAGCAGGAAGTGTAAGGAGCCCCCATGCGTCACAACGTTGCCGGCAAGCGCCTGGGCCGCACCACCAACCAGCGCAAGGCCCTCATGAAGAACCTCGCGACCGCCCTGATCCAGAGCGAGCGCATCGAGACCACCCTCGTGAAGGCCAAGGAACTCCGCACCTATGTGGAGCCCTTCATCACCCTCGCGAAGACCGATTCCGTGGCCAACCGCCGTCTGGCGATGGCCCGCCTCGGAAGCAGGGCCGCCGTCCAGAAGCTCTTCGGCGCCGACTTCCGCAAGCGTTTCGAAAGCCGCCCCGGTGGCTACACCCGCATCCTCAAGATGGCCCATCGCCTCGGCGACGCGGCTGACATGGCCCTCATCGAGTTCGTGGACTACACCCTCCCCGAGCCCAAGGCCGAGGACGCTGAGTAGACCTCCACCGCCATGATGGAAACGCCCCGGTCCGCCGGGGCGTTTCCACGTACCGAAGGATCACCCCACCGTCCAGGGGACGTCGGACTGATCCTCAGGTTCCTGGCTGAAGTCCGACTTCCGCAGCCGACGGGAGCGGACCACCGTGACCGTGCAGGGGGCCTGAGCGGCGACCTGGCTGGAGACGCTGCCCAGGAGGGAACGGCGGAGGGAGCTGGCGCGGGCGCCAATCACCACGTGGTCCACGCGGTTGGCGTTCACGTAATGGAGAATGGCCGAGGCGGAATCCGGAGACTGCAGCACATGGAAGCTGATCCGGCCCTCCTCCAGGCCCAGGCTTTCCGCCCAGTGACGGAGCTCCACCAGGCGCTGGAGGTGGATATTTCGGCCCTGGTCGTCCACGGTCTGATCCAGCGTGATGCGCCCCAGCTTGAACACGTTCAGGCAGGCCACCCGGGCCCCCGGGAGGGCGGGTAGCATGTGGGCCACCATGGTGCGAAGCAGCTCGGCGGTGGGAGCCGCTTCGGGGGAGAGATCGATGGCCACCGCGAGGATGGGCGCGTCCCCATCGTGCTGAGTGGGGGTCTTGCCCGTGGGAATCGAGAGCTCCCGATCCGCGAAGCGGCGCCGGAGGACCGTGGTGAAGGAGTCCTGACGCAGCTTCTCCGAGCGGGCGGTCAGCTTCACCTGATCGGGGTGCCGAAGGGCCAGGGCCAGATGGGCGGCGGTGGGGTAGCGCCAGGCCGGATGCACCTCCAGGCAGCGCAGGATGATTTCCTGGAGCCAAGGCGGGCAGTCCGGGCGGAGCAGACGCGGAGGCACCGAATCCCGCCAGAGGCGGCGCTTCAGGCCGGACAGGCGCTGGGGATCGCCAAAGGGCCGCACGCCCGTAACGAAGAAATACATCAGCACGCCCAAGGCGAACTGGTCGCTGCGGGGGTCCTTCCGGAAGCCGAGGACCTGCTCCGGGGCCATGTAGGGCGCGGTGCCGTAGGGCAGCCGGAACTCCTCGCCCATCAAGTCGGGCAACTCATCGTGGTGCGACAGGCCGAAGTCGATAAGGACCATCTCGCCGGTGGGCCGGGTAAGGAGGTTGGAAGGCTTCACATCCAGGTGGACCACATGCTGGCGATGGAGGTCGTCCAGGGCCATGGCGATGCGTGCGCCCAGGGCCGCCACCTCCGCCCACGGCAGGGGCAGCTGGGTCAGTCTTGGCAGGAGGGAAGGGCCGGGGATCCGCTCCATGACCAGGTAGGGTTGGAGGCCGGTGGTGCCTTGGGCGATGAACTTGGGCACATGGGGTCCCGACAGGCGCGGGAGGATCATCTGCTCCATCTCGAAGCCGACGATGGCGGCAGGGTCGGTGCCTTCTGACAGGATCGGCGCCTTCACCAGCAGGGGGAACGGGATGTCGGGATGGGAGGCGGCCCAGAGCGAGGCCATGCCGCCCCGGTGAATGCGCTCACCGACGCAGAAGCCGTCGAGGATGGTTCCGGGTGCGATCGTCTCCGGGTGCATGCTCATCGTCCTTCCCGGAGCCGCCTCGCCAGGGCCGGAGGCAGGCCAGCCTCCAGAATTGACGCGGCGGCCGCCTGGACATCATAGGGCACCCGGAAGTGGGTGATCTCGGAAGTGGTGGTGTCGAGCAGGGCATAGGCCGCGGCTGGATTGCCATCGCGAGATTGTCCGACCGCGCCGACCACGGTCAGCCAGCGGCGGTGGGGAGGCAAGGGCACGGGCACGGAGGGGACGGGGGTGAAGGAGACCAACTGGCCAGTGGCAGTGATGCCGTGCAGGGCTGGCAAATGGGTGTGGCCGCAGAAGACCGTCTGCGCCCGGCTGGCTTCCAGCGCCCGGCGGGCATCCCGGCTCTCGCGGATGTAGATCCAGGGTGGATAGGTCTGGGGGCTGGCATGCACGTACAGGCGGGTTCCGTCCTCGAACCGCAGAGGCAGGCTGGAAAGAAAATCCCTCGCCGCAGGGCCCAGTTGGCCGCGGGTCCAAGCCATGGCGGTCTCCGCATCCGGAGTCATGACGTCCCGGTCGTTGGCCACGGCCTGATCGTGGTTGCCGGCCACGGCGGTCGCCCCCCGCGCGGCCTCGGCCATGATCTGCTCCATTACTTCGTTCGGCTGGGCGCCGTAGCCCACGTAATCGCCGAGGAACACGAGGCGATCCATGCGCTGGCCCCGGGCATGCTCAAGGCAGGCCTCCAGCGCGAGCCGGTTGGCATGAATGTCTGCCATGAGGGCGATGCGCATCGGCGTGGTCCGGAGGATGGAGGGTCAGGGACCATGATAGGGGTTCGAGCCCACCCCTGGGGGGTTGGCTGTCCCTGAGGTGGGTTAGGCGAGCTCCACCGCTCCCCGGAATCTGCCTACCCTCGCGGGCAGGGCTCAGGTCTTCCCGGATGGGGGATCCAGTCACCAGGTATAAGGCGATCGGATGGTCGTCTTATACCTCAACTTACGGCAATTTTTCCCCGCTAAAAAAAAATGGGCCTTCGGACAGAGACATGCTTGACCCGGAGGAAAGGAGTGCGTTACCTAAGGGTCAGCCAATCCATCCCAACCCGTTCCGCGGGGCCAGTCCATCGCGAACGCCATATAGCCTTCCCTCACTCCCGTCTGGAGTGGTCCAGGCGTAACCCATCCAACTGTCCCGGTCCAGGCCGGCATTACGAAGGGGGATATCGAGAGGTTCCGCATCTGATGTGTCATCCAGCCCAAACGCTGAAGGATCACTGAACGCATAGCTCCAACTTGAAGGAACGCTCAAGGAGGCAACAAGACATGGCCATTGCAACTGAGCAAGTCGCGGCAAGGACTCCACTCACCAAGGAAGAACGCATGGTGATCGTGGCATCGTCCGTGGGGACGGTGTTCGAGTGGTACGACTTCTACCTCTACGCCACGCTGGCGCCCTTCTTCGCGACCCTGTTCTTCCCCAAAGGGAACGACACAGCCGCCCTGCTCTCCGCCTTCGCGGCCTATGCGGCCGGCTTCCTGGTGCGGCCCTTCGGTGCCCTGGTCTTCGGGCGCATCGGTGATCTCATCGGCCGGAAGTACACCTTCCTGGTGACCATCGTGGTGATGGGCCTCTCGACCTTCGGGGTCGGCCTCTTGCCAACCTTCGCCAGCATCGGTTGGTGGGCCCCTATCATCATGGTCACCCTGCGCCTTTGCCAGGGCTTGGCCCTGGGCGGTGAGTACGGCGGTGCTGCCACCTACGTGGCCGAGCACTCCGCTCATGACCGTCGTGGCTACAACACCAGCTGGATCCAGACCACGGCCACCGTGGGCTTCTTCCTCTGCCTTGGCATCATCATGGCCTGCCGCCACGGCATGACCAGTGCGGCCTTTGCCGACTGGGGCTGGCGCATCCCCTTCCTGATGTCCATCATCCTGCTCGGTGTGTCCGTCTGGATCCGCCTGAAGCTGCACGAATCCCCCGTCTTCACGAAGATGAAGGCCGAGGGCAAGACCTCAAAGGCGCCCCTCAGTGACAGCTTCCTGAAGTACCCCAACAACAAGTACGCGCTGCTCGCCCTCCTCGGCGCCACCGCGGGACAGGGCGTGGTGTGGTACACCGGCCAGTTCTACGCCCTCTTCTTCATGCAGATCACGCTGAAGCTGGACTACCAGACCACGTACATGATGATCGGCGCCTCGCTGTTGCTGGGCACGCCCTTCTTCATCTTCTTCGGCTGGCTGTCGGACAAGATCGGCCGCCTGAAGATCATCCTGGCGGGCTGCCTTATCGCCGCCGTCACCTTCTTCCCCATGTTCAAGGCCTTGACCCACTACGTGAACCCGGCCCTGGAGAAGTTCCAGAACTCCACTGTGATCACCGTGGCGGGCAATCCCAAGGACGAGACATTCAACCTCTTCGTCGGGCCCTGGAGCAAGTTCTCCGAACTGGACCGCGTGAACGACTTCTTCGGGAAGCAGGGCCTCAACTTCAACAAGATCGCCCCTGAGCCCGGCAAGATGGCTGTCGCCACCATCGAAGGCAGGAACCCCACCACGGGTCAGGTCACCACCGTGCGCGTGGAGGGGTGGAGTGCGGCCTCGGAAGGGGCCCTGAAGAAAGCCTTGAACGACCTTGGGTATCCCAAGGAGGCCGACAAGTCCCAGGTCAACTACCCCATGACCCTCCTGATCCTGTTCATCTTCCTCATCTACGTGACCATGGTGTATGGGCCCATTGCGGCCTTCCTGGTGGAGCTCTTCCCCACCAACATCCGCTACACCTCCATGTCGCTGCCTTACCACATCGGCAATGGCTGGTTCGGCGGCATGCTGCCCCTCATCGCCACCGCCATGGTGGCCCTGCACGGCAACATCTATTACGGCCTCTGGTATCCCATCATCGTGGCTCTCATCACGGTGGTGATCGGTGCCCTGTTCTTGAAGGAAACCAAGGATCGGGACATCACCACGTATCAGCACTGATCCAACTTCCCGGCGGCCTCCCCGCCGGGAAAGCAGCAGGGGCCGGGCGAAGGGATCATCCCGCTGCCCGGCCCCATCTGCCGAGACCCTGGATGTGATCTCATTCCTGCCATCGGCCTGGAGTCTCTACCCAAGGTAACGATTACTGGACAGGGGTTCGCCCGGGCCGGAGAATGGTCGCCACCCCCCACCCCTTCAGCGTCTTTCCCAGCCTGACGGACCTGCGTGGAGATTCAGGCCTCCACAGCCATCCACACGCTCCTCCGCCACTTTTCGAATTCATCCCACCCCTGGCACGGAGCCGACATGTCCGAAGACCTCTTCCCCGTGAAGCCCCATATTCGTGAGCGGGCCCATATCAAGTCCATGGAGGAGTACCAGCGGCTGTACCGCCTGTCGTTGGACAACCCAGAGTGGTTCTGGGGGGAGCAGGCGAAAGCCCTCACCTGGTTCCATCCCTGGCAATCCGTCTTCGACGCGGACTACAAGGAAGTGGACTTCTCCTGGTTCTCCGGCGGGCGCCTCAACGCCTGCTTCAACTGCGTGGACCGGCACCTGCCGCACCTGGGGGATAAGACTGCCCTCATCTGGGCCCAGGACGAGCCCGGCGTCTACACCCACATCACCTATCGCGACCTCAAGCACCACGTGGCGCGGGTGGCCAATGTGCTCCTGCACAACGGTGTGAAGAAGGGTGATCGCGTCTGCATCTACCTCACCATGATCCCGGAGTTGGTCTACACCATGCTGGCCTGCGCCCGCATCGGCGCCGTGCATTCCGTGGTGTTTGGCGGGTTCTCCGCAGAGTCGCTGCGGGACCGCATCGTGGACGCCCATTGCAAGGTGGTAGTCACGGCCAACGAGGGTCTGCGGGGAGGCAAACGGGTACCGCTCAAGCGCACCGTGGACCGTGCCATCGAAGGGATGTCCCTGGTGGAGACGGTGCTGGTGGCCCGCCGTACGGACGGTGACGTGCCCATGCAGCCGGGTCGCGACCTGTGGCTGGACGAGGAGACCGCCAAGCAGCGCTCCACCTGCACCAGCGAATGGATGGGTGCGGAGGATCCGCTCTTCATCCTCTACACCTCCGGCAGCACGGGCAAGCCCAAGGGCCTGCTCCACACCACCGGCGGCTACCTCACCTACGCCGCGTTCACCCACAAGCTGGTCTTCGACTACCACCCGGACGACATCTATTTCTGCGCTGCCGACGTCGGCTGGGTCACGGGCCACAGCTACATCGTTTACGGCCCCCTGGCCAATGGCGCCACCTCGGTGATCTTCGAATCCACGCCGCTCTACCCGGATGCGGGCCGCTACTGGCAGATCGTGGACGACCTCGGCGTGAACATCCTCTACACGGCGCCCACGGCCCTGCGCGCCCTGGCCCAGGCCGGGGACAGCTGGATCAAGAAATACAGCCGCAAGTCGCTGCGCATCCTCGGTACCGTCGGCGAGCCCATCAACCCCGAGGTCTGGCGCTGGTACCACGACGTGGTGGGCGAAGGCCGCTGCACGGTGGTGGACACCTGGTGGCAGACCGAAACCGGCGGCATCCTCATCACGCCGCTGCCGGGGGTGACCCCCACCAAGCCGGGTTCGGCCACCTTGCCCTTCTTCGGGGTGAAACCCGTCATCGTGGATCCCGCCACCGGCGTTCCCCTGGAGGGCAACGATGTCTCCGGCGCCCTCTGCCTCGGCGCCCCCTGGCCGGGCCAGGCCCGCACGGTCCATGGCGATCACAAGCGCTTCCGGGACACCTACTTCACCCAGTACCCGGGCTACTACTTCACGGGCGACGGCGCCCGGCGGGACGAGGACGGCTACTACTGGATCACCGGACGCATCGACGACGTCATCAACGTGTCCGGCCATCGCCTCGGTACGGCTGAGGTGGAAAGCGCCCTGGTGGCTCACGAAGCCGTGGCCGAGGCCGCCGTGGTGGGCTACCCGCACCCCATCAAGGGCCAGGGCATCTACTGCTATGTGCTGCTCAACAATGGCTACGCGGAACAGGGCAACCAGCAGCTCATCGGCGCCCTCAAGGAGCAGGTGCGGCAGGTCATCGGTGCCTTCGCCGCCCCGGATGTCATCCACATTTCCTCAGGCCTGCCCAAGACCCGCAGCGGCAAGATCATGCGGCGCATCCTGCGGAAAATCGCCTCTTCCGAGTACGACGGCATGGGCGACATCTCCACCCTGGCCGAGCCGGATGTGGTCAACCGGCTCATCGAGGAACACCAAAAGAACAACGCCTGATGCTCTCCGGGGGTTCTCCCCACCACGCATGCGTGGCGGGGAGAACCCCCGGACCCCCACGGAGAAGCCCGGCAAAGCCGGGCTTCTCCGTTTTTCTGCTTGTGGGAGCTATAGGGGCAGGTCGCGCACGAAGGCCCGCACCAGGGCCTCGAAGCGGCCCGCGGCCGCCGCGCCGGCTTCGAGCACTTCCTGGTGGGTGAGGGCCTGGGGCAGGATGCCAGCCGCCATGTTGCAGAGGCAGGAGATCCCCGCCACGCGCATGCCCTCGTGCCGGGCGACGATGGCTTCGGGAACGGTGCTCATGCCCACGGCATCGGCGCCGAGGAGGCGGAAGGCGCGGATCTCGGCGGGCGTCTCGTAACTCGGTCCGGTCAGCCCCAGGTAGACCCCCTGGCGGAGGGTCTGTCCGAGCCCCGCGGCGCAGGCAGCCAGATGGGTCCGGAAGGCCGGATCGTAGACGGCGGTCATGTCCGGGAAGCGCGGGCCGGGCTCCACGTTCAGGCCGATGAGCGGGTTGGTGCCGAACAGGTTGATGTGGTCCGTGAGGGCCATGAGCTCGCCCACGCCAAAAGCCGGGTTGAGGGCCCCGGCCGCATTGGTGAGCAGCACCGCCTTCACGCCGAGGCGCCCGTAGAGGCGCATGGGTGTGACCACGAGGGGCATGGGATGGCCCTCGTAGAAGTGGAAGCGCCCCGCCTGGAGGACGGTCTTCCGGCCTTCGAATTCGCAGAAGACCAGCTTGCCGCCATGGCCGGCCACTGTGGGGGCCGGGAAGCCGGGCAGGTCCGTGAAGGGGATGGCTGACCCCGCCATCGCCTCGGCGCTTTCGGCCAAGGCGCCCAGGCCGGAGCCCAGGACGATGGCGAGTTCTGGAACAAAGGGCGCCCGGGCCTGCAGGGCCTGGAGGGCGGCGGAGGCAGTCATGGCAACTCCCGAAACGGTCGGGCTAGAGGCTGGGTGTGAAGCTCACGGTTACCGCGACATCTGGCTGGAGGGCGTCGGGGCTCTTCAACCGCGCGCGGACCGGATAGTAGACCGGCGGGGTGATGCTCGCTGCGAAGACGATGGCCTGAGTGCTGCCTCCAGCACCCGTGAAGGTGTAGGTCTGGTCAAGGTAGGGCAGGTCCAGGTCGAGTTCGCCGCCGGCCGCCAGCGCGGGGGAAATCGTCACGCCGATCACGTAGCGCTTGTCGGCGCTCAAGCTGAAACCGCTGTAGAACACCTCGTCCTCGGACAGGTTCGGGTAGGTGCCCCGCACCTGGACGGCTTTGGCCATGCTGAGGGTGAAGGGTGCCAGCGGGGTGGTGAGGGCATTGGGATCCGTGCCCCAGCCCACCGCGAAGGAAGCGTAGGACCCGGTGGTGGGCCGGGGCCAAGGAACACCATAGGGCGCGGTGAGGGAGGTCAGGGCCGAATCGGTGAAGAGGGTGGCGAGATCGACCGGTTCGATGGCGACCTTGCCCTCCTTGAGGCGGGAAAGCTGAGAGTAGATGTTGAGGGGTTCCGCGCCCTGGGTGCTGTCGGCAGAGGTCCGGGCGGGGGATATGAAGAAGCGGGCGGCGGTCAGAGCGTTGAGGGTGGACCAGGTGGTGGGCGTTCCAGGGCTGGCCACGCTGTTTGCTTTGAGGATGATCTCCCAGGCCAGGGCGCGGAGGGCGGGAGCGGAGTATGGCGTGAGCTGGGCGGAGGTCAGGCTGCTGATGTCCCGGATATCCACCACCGGGGCGGCCAGGGTGGAGCCCTGGGTGTCCGCCAGGTAGGGGGACTTGAGGATGTTCGCAGCCATGGCCTCAGCCAATCCCTCGATCCGCGCCATATCCGGGCTCAGGTCGGTGAGGGCCGCCGCGACGGGCAGCAGGGGCGCCCGGGGGATACTGTAGGTCCGGCCGGTGTTGCCGTTGAAGAGGGCGTTCCGCGCGATCAGGGGCAGGATCACGCCCTCGTCCCAGGCGTCATCGTTGGTCGGGCCGCCCTGGAGCGAACCGAAATAATGCAGGTTTGCGAGATGGTCGTCGTAGGCCAAGGGGTAGACCGAGCGGTCGTATTCCACGAAGGACCCGCGGGGCTCAGAGACGCCTGGAGCGTAGTGGAGGTCCAGCGTGGCCCCGGGGGTGGCAAGGCCGTAAATGTTCTTGAAATTGGCGATGGTATCGCCGATGGCCAGGATGCGACTGCCCGTACCGACCGTCCGGCCAGGCAGGGTGGTCTCATCAATCGGGTTAGCAGCGTCAAGGGCAACCGAGCTACCGAAGACGTAGCTCGAATTGACCAGCCACCAGGCATCGGTGAGCCCAATCGCGAAATTAACGACGCTATTCCCGGTGGGGATGGCGGCCGGGGTTGGATTTCCCGCAGGGGTGGTGCCGTCCACTGCCTTGCGCATGGCATAGCGGTAGCGGACCGCCTGGGGGAGGGTGCTGTTGATGCCGGCGGGGTCGCCGACAAGGTTGATGGAGTGGCCTTCCCCGCCGTCGAAGGTGCTTAGCAGCTCGACCATGAGGGGCTTGTCTTTGGGCACGGACACAGCGTAATTGCCATTGGCATCCGTGAAGGTCGATCCGCCGGGAAGCACAAGCCAGGAGGATTGGGTGGTTCCATCGGAATTGACCTGGTCATAGCGCTGGTAGACCCGGACCATCACGCCCTTGGCGGGCAACGTCGTGAGGTTGGTCGCGACGGTGCTGTCCACCAGGCCGGTGGGCACGCCATTGGTGTCTGTGGCGAGGGGCACGCGGGTGTAGGTGACGGTTCCGGACACAGCGATGGTCGTGGCGGCGGTGGTGGCCCCGCCCTTACTTCCTCCGCAGGCCAGCGCCGTCGCGAGGAGCGCGACGGCCCCCAGGGCTCGAAGGGAAGCTCGGTACAGCGGCATGACCACCTCAAAACGGCGAAAGGATCAAGTCTAGCATGGCGTCCACGGCCGATCCCGCGTCGGGATACGGTGGGACGCTTCCTTCCAGTGCCGCGGGTGGCGCGGAGGTTCAGAGTGCTCTTAGCGCCGGGCGCCGGTCCCCAGCAAGGCGTTCTGGGCGGCGAGTTCGGCCGGCACTTCCTCTTCGTCATCGAGAACCGGCAGCGGGTTCCGCTGCACGCCATCGATCTTGAGCTCGAAGTGGAGGTGTGGGCCTGTGGCATTACCGGTGCGGCCCACCTCGGCGATCTTCTGGCCCCGCCGGACGATGTCGCCCTCGTGGACCAGGTTCAGCTTGTGATGGGCGTACAGCGTGGCCACTCCATTCCCGTGATCCACCACCACATAGTTGCCGTACTGCTTGTGCTTTCCGGCCATCACCACCTGGCCATCCATGGCCGCGAACACGGCCGTGCCGGTGGGGGCGGCGAGATCGATGCCGCGGTGGCGGCCCTTGTAGCGGATCCGCTTCTTGCGATGATTCTTCACCCGGACGGTCTTGGTGCGCATGCGGGGGCCCCAGGCCGAGCTGATGGTGCGGGTTTCCACGGGCCAGAGCAGGTCGAGGTGGTCGGGGTCGGCCGGCGTGAAGGTCGGCAACAGGGCATTCAACTCGGCCTCGCTGACCGGCGGCATCACCGACTGCATCCGGGCCAGGAGCTGGGACGGCGTGCCCGGGGCAAGATGGGCCTCGAGGTGGCCGGAGGTCGCCTGGCCGCCAGTCGCGGCGGGCACAACGGCGCGGACCTGGTAGGGCAGCAGGCGCTCCAGGTGGGGCATGGGGGTCGAGGGCACCACAGCGGCCGCAGGCAGGGCCGGCAGGGCCACCCGGGGGGTCACGGGGAGGGCCTGGATCGGAGCCGCGTCGTCCGGTTCCGAAAGGGCGGCCACAGCCGAAGTCCGGGAGGGACGCACCTTCAGGCGCAGACCGACGGAGAGCTTGGACAGCTTCCGACCAGGGTTCAGGGCCGCGAGGTCAGCGAGGCTCATTCCATGGGCCCGGGCAACCGCACCAGCGGTCTCGCCTTTGCGCACGAGGTGGACGGCACCATCATCGGCGGGCCTGGAGGAGGTCTTCTTGGAGGTCCGCTTCGGCGCGGCCTGAAGGCCAAGGCTGAGGGACGCGAGAACGAGGGTCAGGACGGCAAAACGCATGGGGTAACTCCCGGCTGGAACGGAAAAGCCTGCTTCGCTAGGCCTCCTTGAGGGGGTCGTGACCCCGGTCTTCGATGAAATAGGAAAAGTCCAATCCCCATCCTACCGGGGCCCTGGAACCTTGCATATGCAAATGTTTTCCAACTGGGATGGCTGACTCAGGGCTCCCAGGGGCAATCCGCCCAAGGCAGGGTCACGGTGCCCCGTCGCCCACCCTCCTTGCGGAGGAGGCGGGCCGGACCGATGGCCATGCCGTGGCTCACGGCCTTGAGCATGTCGTAGAGCACCAGCAGGCCCACGGTCACGCCCGCCAGGGCCTCCATTTCGATGCCCGTGCGCCCCTCGCAGCTCACGGCCACCCGCAGCCAGGCCCGCCGGGCGACGGGGTCCCAATGGTGGAGGACATCCACGGCCTCGATGGCCAGGGGATGGGCCAAGGGGATCAGGTCCGAGGCCCGCTTCACCCCGCCCACCGCACCGAGGCGGGCCACCGACCAGGGATCGCCCTTGGGGCCGCCGCCCTTCGCCAGGGCCTCGGCGGCGGGGACGTCCAGTTCCAGGTAGCCCGCCGCCACGGCCAGGCGTCGGGTCACGGCCTTGGCCGACACATCCACCATCTTGGGGCGACCTTCGGGATCGAGGTGCGTGAGTTCAGCCATGCCGGCTCCTGGGTTGGGGGTGGCCTCGATCTCAGGCTTGGCCTGGGATCGAGCCCGGACCGTCTTGGGGCGGCCTTCGGGATCGAGGTGCGTGAGTTCAGCCATCGTCAGCCCTACACCCAGGCGAGGAGGATATCCCGCAGCGCCGCCGTATCCGGGGCGTAGGCCCGGGGGCCGCAGGCGGCCAGGGCCTCCTGGGGATAGAAGCCGTGGCCCACGGCTAGGCTGGGCACCCCGGCGGCCCGGGCCATGTCCAGATCGAAGGGGGTGTCGCCGACCATGAGGATCTCCTCTGGGGCGAGGCCCGTGCGGGCTTGCATCAGCTCCAGGGTCTCCGGGTGCGGCTTGCCGTGGGTGACGTCATCGGGCGTGATGATGGGATCGAAGAAGGTCTCCCAGCCGAACCGGGCCATCTGGCGCAGGAGGGGGACGGTCCGCTTGGAGGTGGCCACGCCCATGCGCTGACCCCGGGCCCGAAGTTCCCCCAGCAACTCAGGGATGCCTTCGAAGGGCTGCATCAGGTACTCATGCTCGGCATGGCCGAAGCTGCGGTAGGCCTGCAGGACCGTGTCGTGGTCCAGGCCCAGGGGCCCGAAGGTGTTCCGGATGCCGGCCTCCACGGGGAGGCCCACATATTTGAGCCATTCGGCCATGACAGAGCGCGGCTGACCCAAGGCATCCAGGGCGTGGGCCATGCCGGCCTCGATGAGGGGGCGGCTGTCCACCAGCGTGCCGTCGAAGTCCCAGGCGATGAGTTTCAAAGAGGCCTCCAGACCTCCATCATCGCATTCTCTACGCGGGAGCGGCCGAGGGCAGGTGCAGCGCACGGACGAAGGTGGCGTCCGTGGCCCGCTGGAGTTCGGCGACCACATGGGGTGGGACCGGCGTGTCCACGGAGAGGACCACCATGGCCTCGCCCTTCCGTTCCCGACGCCCCAGGTTCATGCAGGCGATGTTGACGTCGTGCTGGCCGAGCACGGTGCCGATCTTCCCGATCATGCCCGGGCGGTCCAGGTAGCTGAGCAGGAGCATGTGCTCCTCGGGCATGAAGTCCATGGCGTAGTCCCGCAGGCGGACGATGCGGGGGGTGCCTTCGAAGAGGGTGCCGGACAGCACGCGGGTCTTGCCGCTGCCCTCCAGTGTGAGGGTCACCAGGTTGGAGAAGGCGCCGCCGTCCGTGGACTTGCGCTCCTCGACCACCAGGCCGATGCGCTCGGCCACCAGGTTGGCGTTGACCATGTTCACGGGCTGGTCCGTGGCGCGGCCAAGCATGGCGGCCAGACCGCTCACCGTGAGGGGCGAACAATCGTGGTGGGCGATGGCCCCGGCGAAGCCGAAGGTGACGCGGTCCAGACTGCCCTTCAGGAGCTGGAGGCCGAATTCGCTGAGCACGGCCAGGAGCTTGAAGTAAGGACGCATCTGATCCATGACCGCCGGATCGAAGTGCGGCAGGTTCACGGCGTTCTCCAAGGGGGCACCGTCCAGGTAGCTGAGAATCTCCCGGGAGACGTCAATGGCCACATTGACCTGGGCCTCCTGGGTGTTGGCGCCCAGGTGGGGTGTGACCACCATCCGTTCGTGGCCGATGAGGCCCTTGAGCACATCGGTCTTGGGCGGTTCTTCAGACCAGACGTCCACGGCCGCCAAGGCCACCTTGCCGGAGTCGAGGGCCGCCAGCAGGGCCGGCTCATCCAGGATGCCGCCGCGGGCCACATTGAGCAGGATGACGCCCTCCTTCATGAGGGCCAGCTGCTCGGGGCCGATCATGCCGCGGGTCTCGTCGTTCAGCGGCGTGTGCACCGTGAGGATGTCGCAGGACCGGCAGAGTTCCTCCAGATCGACCAGGCGCACGCCCAGGTCCTGGGCGCGCTTGGCGCTGATGTAGGGGTCGCAGCCCAGCACCTCGCACTCGAAGGCCTTTAGGCGTGTGGCCACCCGGCCTCCCACCTTCCCGAGGCCGATCACACCGGCGGTCTTGCCCTTCAATTCCACGCCCGTGAACTTCGCCCGCTTCCACTCGCCGGCCTTGAGGCTGGCGCAGGCGGCAGGCACGTGGCGACAGGCGGAGAGGAGGAGGGCCAGGGTGTGTTCGGCGGCGCTGTTGGTGTTGCCGAAGGGGGCGTTCACCACGATGACGCCCTTGGAGCTGGCGTAGTCCACATCCACGTTGTCGATGCCGACGCCTGCCCGGGCCACGATCTTCAGCCGCGTGGCCGCGTCGAGCAGGGCCTTGTCCACGGTGGTGCCGCTGCGGGTGATGATGGCGTCGTACTCGCCGATGCAGGCGTACAGGGCCTCCTTGGACAGCCCGAGGCGGACGTCAAGGGTGATGCGTGGGTCGCGCTGGAGCAGGGCTAAACCCTCGCCAGTCACCTCATCGGTCACGATGATCTTCATGGAGCCCCCGTCGGATCCTGATGCTGCGCCGCATTGGGAATCCATCACGATAGCGGCGGATGGCTTTCGAGACAAGGATTTGGGCCCTGAACCCGCGCCCTACCTCTGGTAGCGCTTGCTCAGATGTCTTGATCAGGCAGCGGTTCGGGATCGGTCCCGAACACGCCTTCCCACCTGGCGACCACCACGCTGGCCAGGCCGTTACCGATGACATTCACGGTGGTGCGGGCCATGTCCATGATCTCGTCCACCGCCAGCAGCATGGCGACGCCCGCCTCGCCGGGCAGGCCGAAGCTGCCGCAGGTGCCGGCGATGATGACGAGGGTGGCCCGGGGCACGCCCGCCACGCCCTTGCTGGTGAGCATGAACGTGAAGACCATCAGCAGCTGCTGGCCCAGGCTCATGTGGATGCCGGCGGCCTGGGCGATGGTGAGGCTGGCCAACACCAGGTAGAGCGTGGAGCCGTCCAGGTTGAAGCTGTAGCCCGTGGGAATGACGAAGCTGGCCACCTGGCGGGGCACGCCGAAGCGGACGACCTCCTCCAGCAGCTTGGGCAGGGCGGCTTCGCTGCTGGCCGTGCTGAAGGCCGTCAACGCGGGATCCTTGATGGCCTTCACGAAGCCCAGGACGCGGATGCCGGCCAGCCAGGCCACGGGCACGAAGACGAGGATGAACAGCAGGGTGAGGGCCAGGTAGAGACTTCCCACCAGGAGGCTGTACTGCTTGAGCAGGTGGAACACCGCCGGCCAGCCCTTGATGATCGAACCATTCACCGTGTGCCCTGCGGCCATGTGGCTCACGTTGTAGGCCATGGCGCCAAAGACGCCCAGGGGCGTGAGGGTCATCACAAAGTCGGTGTACTTGAACATGGTCTGGGCCACGCCATCGAAGAAGGCGAGCACCGGCTTGCCGCGCTCACCCACCTTGGTGAGGGCGATGCCGAAGAGGGTGGCGAAGATCACCACGGGCAGGATGTCGCCTTCGGCCGCGTGCTGGATGAGGTTGGACGGGAACATGTGGAGGGCGATCTCCCAGCCGGTCTTCGCCTTGGCGGCCGCCACCCCCGCGTGGGCGCCCAGGTCCATGGGCAGGTTCGCCCCGGGCTTCACCCAGTTGGCCACGCCCAGGCCGATGAACAAGGCCAGCGTGGTGATGACTTCGAAGTAGATCAGTGCCTTGGCACCCATGCGACCCACGGCCCGGATGTCTCCGGTCTGGGCGATGCCCACGATGATGGTGGACAGCAGCAGGGGGACGATGAGGCCCTTGATGAGACTGATAAAAGCTTTGGAGAGGAACCGGAAGGTGTCGTAGGCCCAAGGGTACTGATCCTGGGGCAGGAAGCCGCCGAGCCCCACGCCCATGAGCAGGCCCACGAAGATCCAGAAGGTACTCGAGCGATACCAGGGTCGCTTGACGGTCACAGAAACCTCACACCGGGAAAGGGCAAGTTTGGCATGGGACGGCGCTTGCCAACCTCCGGTAGAATAAAACTCTGTTTTGGAGTCAATGGCATGGTCCATGGCAAGCGCTGGAATCTTCTCAATACGCTCTTCCTGACGGGGACCCTGGCCCTCGCCGTGGTGCTGGTGCCCTGGCGTCTGGCCACCTCCGGCCTGAGGTGGAGCGAGGCGCTGGTCTTCGCCGCCATGATCTTCGCTGTGGGCACGGCCATCAGCGGCGGCTACCACCGCCTCTTCAGCCACCGGGCCTACAAGGCTTCCTGGCCCGTGCGCTTCCTCTTCCTCTGCTTCGGGGCCGCGGCCTTCGAGAACTCGGTCCTCAAGTGGTCCAGCGATCACCGGGTGCATCACCAGCACGTGGACACCGAGAAGGATCCCTACCAGATCGGCAAGGGCTTCTGGTACGCCCACTGGACCTGGGTCATGGAGGCGAAGGAACTGCCCCTGGCGGGTGTGGCGGACCTGGAGAAGGATCCCCTCGTGCGATGGCAGCATCGGCACCACTTCCTCATCGGGGCCGTGGTGGCCACCATCCCCCTGTGGATCGGCCTGGCCACCGGCAACGTCCTGGGCCACCTGGTCTTTGGCGTCGTGCTGCGCATCGTGATGACGCACCACACCACCTTCTTCATCAACAGCGCCGCCCACATGTTCGGCAGCCGCCCCTACACGGATGCCAACACGGCTCGCGACAACTGGCTGCTGGCCCCCCTCACCTACGGCGAGGGCTACCACAACTTCCACCACCTCTGGCAGTGGGACTACCGCAACGGCGCCCTCTGGTACCAGTGGGACACCACCAAGTGGCTGCTGAACGTCCTGGGCTGGATGGGCCTGGTAGGTCAGTTCCGGCGCGTGCCCGAGGCGGCCATGACCCGGGCCCGCCTGCACATGGAGGAGAAGCGTCTCCATGAGCGCCTCAGCCTGGCCAGTCCTGGCGTGGCCACCCCCATGCGCGACCGCCTGGCCGCCGCCCGCCTGAAGCTGGACACCGCCCTCGGCGCCCTGCATGACCGGCACGAAGCCTGGCAGGCGAAGAAGGCCGAATGGCGGGCCAAGGGTTTGGCCGAAGCCTGGCGCGAGGCCAAGGCCGAGCGGAGGGCCGCCCTGGCCCTGCATCGCGCCGAGCTCCGGATGGCCTGGGCAGAGTGGAAGGCGGCCCGACTCGAAGTGCGGTCTGCGCTGGTGTACGCCTGACCTGGAGGGGAGACCATGCGAGGCAATGCCGCGTGCTGGTTTGAGATCTACGTCAAGGACATGACCCGGGCCAAGGCCTTCTACGAGGGCGTGCTGTCCACCGTGCTGACGCACCTGGAAGCCCCCGACATCGAGATGTGGACTTTCGGGGGGGACCCTGAGAAGCCCGGATGCGGCGGGGCCCTGGTCCACCTGGAAGGCGTGCCCTGCGGGGGGAGCGGCACCCTGGTCTATTTCTCCTGCGAGGACTGCGCCGTGGAGGAGTCCCGGGTGGTGGCCCACGGGGGCCGCATCCATCGGTCCAAGATGTCGATCGGGCCCTACGGCTTCATCACCCTGGCCATGGACCCCGAGGGCAACTTGATTGGATTCCACTCGCTGAAATAGCCCGGATCCAGTCAGGGCCGCTGCGGCGCCACCCCGGCGCCACCTCAGCGCAGACCGCCGGGACCGGCAGCTGTGGGATCATGAATTTCGTTTTTTTGGAGCGCAGCATGGCTTCCTTCGATCTCCTCGTCATCGGCTCCGGCCCCGGCGGCTACATCGCCGCCATCCGCGCCGCCCAGCTGGGCCTGAACACGGCCCTCGTGGAGAAGGATGCGGGCCTGGGCGGCACCTGCCTCCACCGCGGCTGCATCCCCGCCAAGACCTGGCTGGAGAGCGCCCACCGCTTCGAGCAGATGCAGGTGGCCGACGACTACGGCATCGACGGCGTGGACGCCAAGAGCCTGAAGGCCAACCTCGCCACCATCGTGAAGCGCAAGGGCCGCATCGTCCTGAAGAACGCCAAGGGCATCGAGTTCCTCATGAAGAAGAACAAGGTGACGGTGCTGAAGGGCTTCGGCAAGCTGCTGGGCGGCGGCAAGGTGGACGTGGCGGGCGAGGTGCACGAGGCCAAGCGCATCATCCTGGCCACGGGCTCGGCCCCCAAGCCCATTCCCGGCCTGGAGACGGATGGCGTCCGAGTGCTCAACAGCGACCACATCCTGGACCTCACCGAGCTGCCGAGCCACCTCGTGATCCTGGGCGCCGGCGCCATCGGGGTGGAGTTCGCCTCCGTCTTCAGCCGCCTGGGTTCCAAGGTCACGCTCGTCGAGTTCATGGACACGATCCTGCCCCTGGAGGACGAGGAGATCGGCCTCGAGCTGGCCAAGATCTTCAAGAAGACCTACAAGATGGACGTGCGCACCAAGACCAAGATCACCCGCATCGAGAAGCGCGATGACGGCGTGGTGTGCTTCCTCGAAGGGGAGACCCCCGGCGAGGTGGTGGGCAGCCACCTGCTGGTGGCCGTGGGCCGCGCGCCCATGGTGGAGGGCATCGGCCTGGAGGCCACCAAGGCCCAGGTGGACCGCGGCTGCGTCGTCATCGACAAGTTCATGCAGACCGGCGAGCCCGGCCTCTACGCCATCGGCGACATCGTGCGCACCCCCTGGCTGGCCCACGTGGCCAGCGACGAGGGCATCGTGGCCGCGGAGCACGCCGCCCAGAGCCTGGGCAAGGACGTGCATCCCCACCCCGTTCGCTACGACCGCTTCCCCGCCTGCACCTACTGCGATCCCGAAGTGGGCACCATCGGCCTCAACGAGAAGGCCGCCAAGGCCAAGGGCTACGACGTGCAGGTGGGCACCTTCCCCTTCGCCCCCATGGCCAAGGCCAACATCGTGGGCGAGCCCCACGGCTTCATCAAGATCGTGGCCGACAAGAAGTACGGCGAGATCCTCGGCATCCACATCCTGGGCCCCAAGGCCACGGAGCTCGTGGCCTCCAGCGTGGCCCTCATGGGCGGCGAGTTCACCGTGGACGAGCTCATCCACACCATGTATCCCCACCCCAGCCTCAACGAAGTGTTCCCCGAGGCGGCGCGGGCGGTGTACGGGCGGGCGTTGAATATGTAGGTTGGGAATCGCGCCCAGTTAGGGCGCGGAGATACCAAAAACCGCCCGGATGGGCGGTTTTTGGTATGTAGTGAAATTATAAATGTTAACAAATGAATCTATCCGGCCCCGATTGCACTGAGGTGATGAGCGGAGCCTTGATAGCGAAATGTTGAGAGAGAGGGAAGGCAATGTAGGTGGGGTCCGGCTTCAGAGGGAGAGGTTAGGCCAAGGTGGACGGAGAATTGTATTCATTGAGCAAATATGAGCGATAATCCATATCGATTTCAAAATAACGTCCTTTTTGGTAGTGAATATCCACTGTCGAAAGCCGAGTGATGTGATAAATTAACATTTTTATTTGTAGGCAAAGAGTGACAGGGCCCGTTGTGACTAAATAAATTTTATGCCAAGATTTTTCTTTAAGTTTATTGGCAACTTTTTTAAGAGCTACATCATAAGACATAAGAATGGCATCAATGGATTGTAAGTCAATATTACCAATTGTGGCAGAAAGCACTTCGCCATGCAGATGATTCTCAGGAATGGAGTGAATTCCTTCGTTACAAATGACTGTTAAGGTGTTGGTTTTGCCGGGTTGAAATAATAACGCTTCAAGAGCCGATGAGACTCGTTCTGGGCCGACGGTAGATAGTGCCATATCAAGAATCTTCTGAATTTCATTCATTTGGAACCTCGATTGATTCTTCAATAAGTCTATCAATATCATTGGTGAAAAAGTCAAATAAAGGTGTGCCGGCCTTTACGCAGAAACCAGGAACATTGGCTCTTCCTGAGCTATTTGTAAACATGCGAATCCAAATCTGATTGTCGGTCTTGACGAAGGAATAACGCAAAATGCGGTTATGGTGAAATATTTTGATTAGTTTTTTTTCTTTTGGCTTGAGATCTCTATGGAATAAACATAGTTTAATTTTGTCTATGGCCTCGCTGAGATTCGAGTGCCCTGGGATTGATGATATAAGAAATTGTGCCGCATTTTTATTAGGATCAATAACAATGGCGTGAGTTGTTTTGCCATTCTGGTGCCTGTGACAAAAATCGTCAGAATAGTCATCAAATAGACGATCTGAATAATGTTCACCTATCACAAGATGGTTTGAATTTCTAAACGCATCTCTATGATTGATATCTTTCGAATTAGATGTTGCATTCATTATCCCACACGAAAACACTTTTGTTGAGCCCATCACCGTACTAAATATTTCCTCTTGAATGTGATGCCTCACGGCACTATCGAATAGCCAGTGCAGCATGCCGACGATCATGAATAAGGCTCCAGTGTGGGCAATAATTTCTGGAATTTTTACATTAAAAACTTCGAAATGAAATGAATTTCCAAGTGCAATTAGACAAAAACCTAGAAGAATTAGTATGATCCGGGCTCGGCTTTCCAGAAGTTTGATGATGTGTTTTTCCATAAGATTCCTCATGAATTGATTGACATTGGCCTAACGAATGAAGCTAACTGCACCGCCAGCACCGTGACGCAGAACTGAGCCAAGACAGCAAAATGATGAGAGAGATCGGAAGACGATGCAGGCGGGGTCCGGGTTGCACAAGGTTAGGCACTGCATTGTAATGGTTTGAAAACGTAAAGGCATGATAGAGTGATTGTCTTTCGTTGGACTGAGGTATATGGCTGCCTATCCACGGGCGTTATCGAGATAGGTGATTGATCTACAAATTTCGTAGATTTGATGACTGGTCCGACCGGAGAATTTGCCAACAATCACAAGTACGACCCCACGATCAGGTATCCCCTTTTGAACCGGGAATGAAAGCAGGACGGTGTGCATGCTCATGCACTCATTGTTTTTCTGGCCCTTGATGATGAGTTCCTTGCCAACTCCGCGGCCATATTGAACTGGGGTGTTGGCAACTTCCGACCATCCGCCAACTCCAAAAATGCTATCAAGGCCCTGTTCTTGACTTCTTATCCCAGCATCGATATCAAACTTAACGCCGCTTTTCATTTCATAAAGGGACAATGTGGCTTCAATTTTATGATCTATCCCTGAGAAGGTTCTGTTGGAAACACAGTGCTCTGTGTCAGCACCTTCCAGCTTCTCGGACATCCCCTTGGGAAGACTTACGTTTAGCCAGTTATTAAATCGTGTAGGTACGAGATTGCTAGTATCATTAATTTCTTTCCACGCCATTTCATTCTGATGGTTGAGATACATGCCCCAACCAGCGATAGAACCAAAAATTATGACCCACAATACTGCGGTCAGAAGGACACTCATTTTTTTTGAAATATATTTTATAAGCACAAAATAGGGGGATCTCAGTAATACTGTGACTATAAGAGAAATTATAAAACAATATAAAAAATTAATAAATTTATTATGATTAAAACTGGTTATAGGAACTAAAATTAGCAAGAGAATTGAGAATATCCATCCAAAGGATTTCCCCGGCTTTGGGATGTGGAAGCCCTTATTTGATGTTTCAGGAACACCCGCCATTCCCTCATAACCACTGATGAAGGTTGTAGCCCTGGCGGTCGCTGGTTGGGTGGTGGCTTTGGTGAGATTGATCTCTTCAGTGGCTGAAGCAAGAACCTCGACCTTAACGGGGCGACTCTTTAGCCATGCTCGATCCCCAAAAGCACTCTCAAATGAGACCCATCCCCCTGAAGTAGAATTAAACACGGTAGATTGGCGATCCAACACTCCGTCGTTGAATAGATTTTCAATGGTCGCTTCAGTGATAGGACCAAGTTGCTGTTGGTTTCGGTCTTGAATGATGTATTTCATCTGATGTTAATCCTCATGGAATCCCCAATGGTGAAATGAGTGGGGAGCCGAAAATGGTGAGGCCTAACGGGGGGTTAGACAATCGGAGTATAGAAGGGTGAAGATCGCCCAATTCGGAAATACGGAGGTGTCACTGCTGATCGGATATCAAAATTATCAGATGAATCGACCTACTTAGGCAGTCAAAAAGGGGGACGACCTGGGTCGTCGGCGAATACCGAATACAAGGACCGTTTGATTCTCTCAATGAAGACAGGCTTATCTCGCATTTCCAAGGGAATCATCCAAACAGGCGGATTCAAGCCCCGAACGGGAGGCTGAGCCCCACAGGACTCCCGCTAGCCTCAGCACCGCGCGCAGAAGTGGGGCGGCGCGGGCAGGCGGGAGAGGCCTTCGAAGGCAAGCTCCCAGGCCCGGGCGGGGCCGTGGAAGGCGGTGGCTTCGGGGGTGAGCGTGCGCAGCGCGTGGAGCGGCGCGGGGTCCCCGGGCAGGGGCAGGAAGGGGATGGGCTGGCCCGTGGCGGTGCGCAGGGCCGTGCGGAGGGCATCGGTGAGGGCCGTGGCTTCCGGCAGCACCAGGGGCGGCACGCGCAGCTCGGCGCCCTCGGGCAGCGGCACGCCGGGCCAGAGGTCCGCCTCGAAGCCGCCGTGCTCGGCGTGATCCGGCGCCTCGCGCCACTCGGGGCGGCGGAAGGTCATCTTGCGGCGGGCCTTGTCCCAGTCCGGCAGGAACCGCTTCAGGTCCGCCTTCTCCAGGGGGCCCATGGGGGCCTTCTCCAGGGCCACGGGTACGGCCCGGGCGATGCGGCCCGGCAGGCGCCGGACCAGCATGGGCTTCCCGTCCAGCCAGGGCAGGCCCGCATCCAGCGCGCAGACCAGGGCGCCCAGGCGGCGGCGGTGGAGCTGCAGGGCCTGGGCCAGGTCGCAGCCGGCCACGGGCACGAGGCCCAGCACGTTCACCGCCAGGCCCCGGGCGTGGACCGTGGCCGCGGCTTCCAGGGGCTCCCACAGGTCCTCCGCCGTGCGGCCGAGCACCAGGATCTGCGGCAGGCCGTGGCCCTGGATCCGCTCCACGAGCACCAGGCTGCCGCCACCGGGTGCATTGGGAGCGCCGGGGGCCGACAGCAGCGATCCGCCCAGCTCTGCGGCGAGGCGTAGCGCCTCGGGGTTCATCCCAGGGCCTCCACCAGCTTCTCCCGGCGCCGGTCCAGGGCGGCGGCCGCGGCGGGCAGCAGCAGCAGGTGCGCCGTGAGCACCAACCCGAACAGCAGCGCCATGCCCGGTACCAGCAGCCGCGGCGAGGCCCAGGCCAGCAGCGCGTAGGCGCTGCCGAAGAGGCCGGCCCAGAAAGCCGAGGTGCCCATGCTCAGCAGGCCCAGGGCGAAAGGCATGTTGTTGTTCTTGATGGTGTCCATGGCCATGGGGCGCGGCGCCCAGGTGGAGGTCCACTGCCCCACGGCGGTCTGGGCCAGGAAGATGCAGCCCATGAGCAGCATGCCGCCCAGGAGCGGCGCGAGGCCCGCGTGGTCCAGGGCCAGCAGCAGGAGCGCCAGTGTCAGGGCCTGGAGCCCCTGGTGGGCGGCCAGGCCCAGCAGCTTCCCCTTGAGCAGGTCCTCCGAGCCCACGGGCAGGAGCAGCAGGCCCTTCACGCCGTGCCGGTCCAGGCCGAACTGGTTGAACACGAAGTTGTTCGCCACCAGGGACAGGTAGGCGAAGGCCGCGGGCACGGTCCAGAGCGGGTTCGCCTTGAACTGGGCGAAGGGGCCCTTCAGCAGCACCACGGTCATGAGGGGCATGAGGAAGGCGAAGCGGCCCAGGTGGCTGCGCATGAGGGTCTGGAAGTGGAGCCGCCCCAGGCCCTCCGCCGGGTGACGGAAGCTCCAGAGGCGGTCGGGGCCGCGGGTCTGTGGCGCCACCGAGGTGCCGTTCGCCTCCCGCGCCATGATGCGGGCGCCCAGCACCATCACCAGGGCCAGCAGGCCCAGCGGGTAGAGGTGCAGGGCCAGGGCCGCGCCCCAGTGTCCTTCCTGCGCCTTCACCAGGCTCCGGGCGGCACTGTGGGTGGGCAGGGCCTCCAGGACCCGCGCCGCGCCGCGGCCCAGGGCCTGGACCTTCTCGACCTGGGCGGCCTGGAGGGGGCGGGTCGTGGACCGGGCAGCGGGACCCGGACCGCGCGTCGACAGGCCTGGGGACATCAGGGTGGAGCCCAGCCAGGCCAGGATGGCCAGCGCCGTCAGGGCCAGGCGGAGGCGCTTCACCAGGGCCGAAGCGAGGCCGCCCACGAGCACCTGCAGGGCCAGCAGCATCAGCAGCGTTTCGAGGAGGACGAGGGGCACCAGGATCAAGGTCCGGGGCGCGGCCAGGCCGATCCCCAGCACCAGGCCCGTCAGGGCCAGACCCATCGTCAGCGGCAGCATGTCCGCCAGGCCCGCCGTCAGCTCGGCCAGGTAGAGGGTCCGCAGCCGCAGGGGGAAGCCCCGGTAGGCCTCCCAGGCCAGCTCGCGGGCGCCGCCCAGCACGCCGCCGATGAGGCCGCCGCCGAAGCCGAGGAAGGCGAGCAAGGCGCCCAGGATTGTGACCACGACGGGCCGGTCCAGGCGACCTCCCAGCAGCCAGCCCAGGGCACCCCCACCCAAGATCAGACCCACAGCCCCGAGAAGGGCGAGGATCCCCACCACCAGCGCCAGGACCCAGGCGCCCTGCCGTCCCAGCTCCCGGGCGGAGCGGTTCCAGGTGGCCTGCCCATGGGCCGCCAGCAGGGCGCGAAAGGGGCTCACAACCACGAGAGCGCCCCCTTCTGCGCGCCGCCCACGAGCCCGACGAAGAGCTGCTCCAGGCTCTCGCCGCCGCGGCGCAGCTCATCCAGGGGGCCGAAGCCCTTGAGCCGACCCTCGTCCAGGATGGCGATGAGGGGGCAGAGCTTCTCCACCACTTCGAGGATGTGGCTGGTGAGGACCAACGTCACGCCGCTCTGCTGCAGGCTCTGGAGGATGTCCTTGATGGTGCGGCTGGTGACGGGGTCGATACCCTCGAAGGGCTCATCGAGGAACACGATCTTCGGCCCGTGGATCAGCGCCGCGCAGAGGGCCACCTTCTTCTTCATGCCGAAGCTGTAGTCCGCGATGAGGGTCTTGGGGCCCGGCGCCAGATCCAGGGTGTCGAAGAGCTCGGCCTGACGGCCATCGATGAGGGCGTCCGGCATCCCGTACATGCGGCCCACGAAGCGCAGGTACTGGGGGCCCGTCAGCATGTCGAGCAGGGCCATGTCCTCGGGCATGGCACCGATCTGGCGCTTCACCGCCAGGGGGTCTGCTTCGAGGTCCAGGCCCAGCAGGCGGATGCGGCCGGCGGTGGGCTTCAACAGGCCCGTCACCATCTTCAGCGTGGTGGATTTGCCGGCACCATTGCGGCCCAGGAGACCCAGGAAGGCGCCGGGCTCCAGCGACAGGCTGAGGCCGTCTACGGCCGTCGTGTCGCCGAAGCGCTTGGTGAGGTTCACGAGTTCGAGGGCGGGCATGCTTCGAGGGTAGCAGTGGCACCCGGTGGCTTCAGGGCCGGGAGGGCTCGGTATACTGCGCGCCATGAAAGCCCCCCGGATTTTCGTGTCGTCCCTGCTGGCCCTCGCGGCGGTGCTGGCCCTGTCCGCCTGTTCCAAGCCCGAGACGTCCGGCCTGTCTGCCGCCGCCACGGCGCCCCTGGGCGACCTCAACCTGGTGCGGGCCAAGATCCCGCCGGTCCTGCTGGCAGCTCAGAAGGCCCCCTATGGACTGCCGGCGGATCCCAGTTGCTCGGGCCTGGTGGCGGAGGTGCAGCAACTGGATGCGGCCCTGCCTCCGGACCTGGATGCCCCTCCGGCGGCGGATCCGAGCCTGGGCGAACGCGGGCGGGCCGAGGCGGGCGGCGCGGCCGTGGGCGCCGTGCGCCATACGACCGAGGGCCTCATCCCCTTCCGGGGCTGGGTGCGGAAGCTGAGCGGAGCCGAACGCCACTCCAGGCTGGTGGCCGAGGCCGTGGCCGCGGGCCTGACCCGGCGGGCCTACCTCAAGGGGCTGGGACAGGCCCAGGGGTGCCAATCGCCCGCCGCTCCTCGACGCCCCGAGCCGACCCCCACCGTGGCCCAGTTCCCCGAACGTACGTCCCCACCTTCACCCCGGTAGCCCAGGAGGAACCCATGGATCTCGGCATTCGCGGCAAGGTGGCCATGGTGGCGGCCGGTAGCAAAGGGCTGGGCCGGGCCGCGGCCCTGGCCCTGGCGGCCGAGGGCTGCGCGGTGTCGGTGTGTGGTCGGGGCGGCGAGGCCCTGGCGGCGGTCCGGGCGGAGCTGGAGGCCCGGGGCGTGCCGGCCCTGGGTGTGGTGGCGGATGTGGCAAAGGCTGAGGACCTGGCCCGCTGGCACCAGGCCACGGCCGTGGCCTTGGGCCCCGTGCAGATCCTCGTCACCAACACGGGCGGGCCCAAGGCCGCTGGATTCTCGGGGCTTTCCGATGACGACTGGGCCGCCGGGGTGGACTCCACGCTCATGAACGTGGTGCGCCTGACGCGCCTGGTTCTGCCGGGCATGCGGGCGGCCCAGTGGGGGCGCATCGTCCACATCACCAGCCTGGTGGCCAAGCAGCCCACGCCCCTGCTCACCATCAGCTCGACGCTTCGGGCCGGCCTCTCTGGCCTCACCCGCACCCTCGCCCTGGAGGCTGCCGCGGATGGGATCACGGTGAATGCCGTCCTGCCCGGCCACGTCATGACCGACCGCCAGGTCCACCTGGCCGAGGTGAGGTCCGTGGCGGAAGGCATCACCACCGACGAGTACTACGCCCGCACGGCCGCCGCCATCCCCGCCGCCCGGCTTGGGAAGCCCGAGGAGATCGGCACTGTGATCGCCTTCCTCTGCGGCCAGCCCGCAAGCTACCTCACCGGCCAGAGCCTGCTGGTGGATGGGGGGCTGGTGCAGGGTACGTTCTAGGGCGGGCCACAGGCCGCGCCGCGCTTCCAGGATCGGTCCTATGGCTCGAGGCGAGCCATCCGGGCCGCCAGGTCGTTGGGGGCGACGAAGAGGAACGCACGCCCTTCCTTGATCTTCTCGAGGAGTGCCAGCTCCGCCAGCTGGAGCAGGTCGGTCCGGGCGGTCTGGTAGACGATGCCATGTGTTTTCTGGTGGTCCTCGATGTGGTAGCCCGCGCCTGGATGCTTCAAGGCATGGGTGAGAAGGGTCTTCTGACGGTGGTTGAGCCTGACACGGAGGGCGGGTGACTCTGCCAGCAGGCGCTCCATGCTTCTTTGTTCTTTCGCTTTCCGGGCGAGGTAGCCATGGAGGCTCTGGATGGCCTTCCGCATGGTGGTCAGCTGGTGGATGAGGAAGTAGGTGGTGTCTCCACCGTCGGTTTCGGTGAAGAGGTAGGCTCGCCCGTACTGGGCCGGTGCCTTGCGGAGGATGTGCGAGATGGAGATGAACTCGGCCAGCCAGTACCCGCTCCGGAGCATGGACCAGTAGAAGAGCCCCCTGGCCGTCCGTCCGTTTCCATCCGCGAAGGGGTGGTCGTAGCCGACCATGAAGTGCAGCAGGATGGCGCGAAGGACCGGATGGACGAAGGGGCGCTGGTCTTCTCCAGCGTTGGCGAAAGCGCAGAGCCGCTCCAGGCGTTCCGGCAACTCACGATGGTCGGGCGGCTGGTGGAGGATGGTTCCGTCGTCGTTATCTACCACCTGGATGTCGTCCGACTGGCGCAGCCTTCCTACATCCCGTGGGTCGTCCAGTGTGTGCTCGGACACCATGCGGTGGATCTCAAGCAGCCGCGCCAGGGTCATGGGCTCGTTCCTGAAGCCCTGGATGGCGCGCATGGCCAGGAAGTTGTTGAAGATCATCTGCTCGCTTCGGTCCTTCGGAGCCCTTCCGGACCGGAGCATCTCGGCGGCCACCCTCCGGGTCGTCGAAGCCCCCTCCAGCTGGCTCGAGGTGATGGCCTCCTCGATGACCGATTTGAGGAGATACCTGTCCCGGGTGGCGGGCGAGGTGGTCTCGGTGGCGGACTTGATTTCGCCAGCCGCATCCTGGTCGATGTGGTGCAGATCGATCTGGACAGGCTCGGGAGTGCCGAAGAAGAAGGGACACCCCTTCTTGTCCAGCAGCGGGAGGGGCCTCAGGAGGGCCTGGCGGGCCCACCGGAGACCCAGCCACCACCGCTCGTGGTCCAGACCCTCCGGGGGCTCCCGATGCCTCAATTCGTCCCAGTGGAGGTAGGTGTCCTTGACCAGGGGACCGGGTTGGAGCTCGAGGATCTTCTGGATGTCTCCAGCCTCAACGGTTGAAAGAAGTCTGGATATCTCTGGAGGCGCGTGGGGGAGCTTCATGGTCACCTACTAATTGATAATCCAATTAGGAATTTGCTAGTAGGTTAGGGCGGGGTGTGAGGGGTGTCCATAAAAAACTAAAGTCGAAATGAATTAGTAGTATATTGACACATCAGGTCATCCAACGAAAAACGCCGGCCCATGGCCGGCGTTTTTCCACGAGGAAGGACCCTTCAGTTCTTGAGCGAACTCACCGTCTGGAAGTAGTGCGCGAACGCGGCGATGCCGCCGCCGGCCTGCTCCCAATCGTAGTTCTCGTTGGGCGCGTGGTAGCCGTGACTGGGCAGGCTGAGGCCCAGGAAGAACACCTCGCAACCCAGGATGTCCTCCATGGTCTTCACGGCGCCGATGCTGCCGCCTTCGCGGGTGAAGGAGCAGGGCGCGTCGAAGGCGAACTTGTACGCATCCTTGATGGCCTCGGCATAGGGGCCCGTGACGTGGCCCTTGAAGGGGGCCAGGCCGTGCTCCTCGTGGAACTGCACATCGGGGAAGTGCTTGTTCACGAAGGCGCGGATGCGGTCCATGGTCTTGGCCTCGTCCATGTCCGGCACCAGGCGGCAGGAGAGCTTCACCTCGGCCCGGGGCGGCACGGCGCTCTTGATGCCGGGGCCCGTGTAGCCGCCCACGACGCCGTGGACCTCCATGGTGGGCCGACCCCACACGCGCTTCATGACCTTGAGGGGATCCTCGGTGCGCATGCCGGTGATCATGTGGTCCTTCTTGAAGGTCTCCACGCTGAAGCCGGCGTTCGCCCACTCCTCGAGCTCCTGCTTCGAGGGCTTCACCACCTCGTCGTAGAACCCGGGGATCTTCACCTTGCCCGTCTCGCCGTCCATCATCGCGGCGACCACCTTGATGAGCTCGGCCAGGGGGTTGCGGGCCGCGCCGCCCACCACGCCGCTGTGCAGGTCGTGGTCCGCGGTCTCCAGGGTGAGGCGGAAGCCCTTGAGGCCCCGCAGACCTGCGGGCGTGCTGGGCTTGCCGCGGGTGATCCAGACCGTGTCGCTCACCACGATGGCGTCGGTCTTCAGCCGGTCCTTGTGGCGGTTCAGGCCACCCTCGAAGCTGGGCGAGCCGATCTCCTCTTCGGTCTCCCACAGGAAGTGGATGTTGAGGGGTACGCCCGCCTTGCGCGCGGCGAGGGCGCCGAAGAAGGCCGTCACCGCCGGGCCCTTGTCGTCCGTGCTGCCGCGGCCGCGGTAGGTGTCGCCGTCCACCACGAAGGTGAAGGGCTCCGCGGTCCACTCGGGCTCATTGGCGGGCTGCACGTCCATGTGGTTGTAGACCGTGATGGTCGAGCAGCTGGGATCCTCCCCGAACCAGCCGTGGATCAGCGGGTTGCCGCTGGTCTCCAGGATCTCGGCCTTCCCACCGTGCCGCTCGAAGAGCGCCCGCGCCGCCTCGGCCACACGCCGCACGTCGCCCTGGTGGGCCGGGTCGGCGCTGATGGAGGGGATTTCCACCAGGGCCTTCAGCTCCGCCTCGAAGGCCGCACGGCTCGCGCTGGCGAACTGCCCTAGGGCTTCACGGGTGAGAAGGGAAGGATTCATAGACGCTCCGGAAAGGGTCAATCATCATCCCACATCCGGAAGTCTTGTCTATTAAGGGATCTAGGGGTAGGCGATGGGTGGAGCGGCGGCGAGATCCAAGGGGCGATCCACCGTCCAAGGGGCGGGCCATTGCCACTGATTCAAGGCAAAAGACTCTTTTAGCCACCAATTTCAGTGATTTCACCGATGACGCCTGGTATGGGTCCTGCATGGGCCGGCCCAAGGCCGCTTCCGGCTTTGCCGGAAGTCATGGGGGGGGGGGGGGCCAGGGCCGTGCCCTCCATGGGGTGTGCGGCCCTGGCACCCCCCATGGAGCCCCTGCTGCGTTGGAACAGGACATCATCTTGCATCATTGCAATCACCGAAATCGGTGGCGAATTCACCTTGGCGTCCTGTGGCGATCAGCCCGGGTACCCGCCCGCCACCTTCAGCCCCGTCCATTCCGGCAGCCCCAGGGCCAGGTTGAGGTTCTGCACGGCCTGGGTGGCCATGCCCTTGCCGAGGTTGTCGAGGGCCACCATCACGGCTCCGTGGCCGTGGCGGGCCGCCACGCCGATGTCCGCGAAGGCGCTGCCCGTAGTCGCGGCCACGCGGGGCGATCCGTCCACGATTCGGACGAAGAAGCGGCCTTTGTAGAAGGCTTCGAAGTGGGCCTGGAGCGTGGCGGCATCCATCCCCGCGGGCAGCGGGAACTGGGCCGTGGCGAAGATCCCCCGCACCATGGGCGCGCTCTGCGGCACGAAGCTGAGGGGCGCCTCCCAGCCTCCGCTGGCCAGGGTGCGCAGCACCTCGGCCTCGTGCTGGTGGCTCAGCATCTTGTAGGCGCGAAAATCCGTGGCCCGCGTCGGATGGTGGGTGGTGTCGCTGGGCGCGGCGCCGGAGCCGCTGGAGCCCGTGGCGGCGGTGACGGCCACGAAGGCGGGCTTCCATCCAGCCAGCGGCAATAGAGCCAGCTGCAAGGCCGTGGCGAAGCAGCCGGGATTGGCGATGCGGGTCGCACCCTTCATGCGCTCGGGCTTCCAGTCCACCAGGCCATAGACCCAGGCGGGATCCAGGCGGAAGTCCGTGGAGAGGTCGATGACCGTGAGGCGCTCCAGCAGGCCGTGATCTTTTCCCGCCGCCTCGATCTCCGGCCAGAGCTTCCCGAGCTCGCCGTGGGGCAGGGCCGAGAAAAGGACCGGGTTCGCACTCTTCGCGAGCGCCGCCCAATCCGGTGTGGCTTCGAAGGTGCCCTCCACCAGCCCCCGCAGGTTGGGGTGCTGGGCGTGGAAGGGCTTGCCCGCGTGGCTCCGGGCCGTGCCTCGCAGGGACTTCACCGCTGGATGAATCGACAGCCAGCGCAGCAGCTCGCCCCCGCCGTAGCCGGACGCGCCGAGGATGAGGGCATCAATGGAGGTCATGGAAGCCTCAAAGGAAACACTGAATGTTTAACCGCAGATGTCGCAGATGCCGCAAATGAACAGCGAAAAGAAGCGGAGTTTTTTATCTGCGAAATCTGCGTCATCTGCGGTTTCAAACCAGAATCCTTAAACCTTTGCGGCGATCTTGGGCTCGACCAGCCCCAGCACGAACTTGCCGAGGGCCTCGGCGTCGGCGCGGGCGTTGCGGGCGGGGAGGCCGAGGGTGGCCACGAAACGCTCGCCCACGCGATTGTCCGTGGCGGGGCCGGCGATGAGGTCGGCTTGGATGCCGAACGCGGACTTCAGGTTGGCCACCCCACCGGCCGCACCCACGGGATCGTTGGCGCACAGGATGAACGCGCCGCTCAGGGCCTTCAGATCGGCGTCTTCGAGGATGGCCTGGACACCGTACTCGCCCATGATGCCGTCGCCGGTCTCAGCCACGATGACGTCCACGCCGTGGGCCGCCAGCTCCGAGAAAATGATGCGCGACACGGCCGCAGCGCTGCCCGCGTCCGTGCACACGATGCCCGCGTCCGTGAAATCCAGGGCGACTTCGGCGCCGTAGTCGCGCATGGCCAGCGCATCGCGCATGAGTGACACGCCCGTGAGCTTGCAGGCGCCCACGCGGTAGCCCGCGCGGCTGAGTTGGCGGATGGTGGCGCAGGCCGCCGCGGTCTTGCCCGCGTTCATGCAGGTGCCGGCCACGTAGACCACGGGGCAGTGAGTGGAGAGGCCTGTTCCTTTGAGCGCGCCCATGCGGATGTGCGCGGGCTGGCCGGCGCGGGACTGGAACTCGGGGAAGACGAGCACCTGGCCCAGCACCTCCAGCTCGAAGGGCTTGCCCACGTCCGGGTTGTGGGAGAGGCACTTGCCGAGCACCCCGCCCATGTTGAGCAGGTTCACCGTGTCGCCGGGCTTCAGGGACTCGGGCATGACGCCCTCGTAGCCCTGCAGCGCGTTGCGGTGGCCCAGCGCCCCCACGACGATGTCCCCGTCGTGCAGGGTGCTCATGCGCCCGTGGGGATCCTCCAGCTGGTTGTAGGAGGTCTTCTCGCCCCGGATGCGGCAGGCGATGACCGAGCCCTCCTCCAGCAGGATCTCGGGCCCGAGGGTGAGGGTCCGGCTCAGCCGCAGGTTGCGGGTGACCGAAGCGAGCTTGTCGACGTGGATGCGCATGGGGACCTCGAAAGGATTCACCACCAAGACACCAAGAACTGCAAAAGCTTTTGTCTTTCTCGGTGTCTTGGTGTCTTGGTGGTGATCAGTTGCTTTTTGCCTTAAGCGTCAAAACTTGCTGTACCCCGAAGAGCTTGGCGAAGCCCGCGGCTTCGGCACCGGTCCAGAGCTTGTTGGCTTCGCCGTAGGTGGCGATGCGGGGATCCATCAGGGAGTAAGGCGACTGGACGCCCTCCACCACGAAGGCCCGGGGGTGCAGGGTGAGGCGCACCTCGCCGCTCACGCGGTCCTGGCTGGACGCGAGGAAGGCCTCCAGGTCCCGGGCCAGGGGGTCGAAGAAGTGGCCCTCGTGGAGGAGCGAGCCGTAGAGGTTGCCGAGGCTCTCCTTCCAGAAGAGCTGCTTGCCGCTGAGCACCAGCTTCTCCAGCTCCCGGTGGGCGCCGATGAGCAGGTGCGCCGCCGGGGCCTCGAAGCCCACGCGGCCCTTGATGCCCAGGATGGTGTCGCCCAGGTGCACGCCCCGGCCGATGCCGTAGGGCCGGCCCACGGCGTTGAGCTGGGCGATGAGGGTGACGGGATCCATGCTGTTGCCGTCCAGGGAGACGGGCACGCCCGCCTCGAAGCCGATGACCAGCGCCTTGGGGGGCAGGGTGCCGATGACGCCGCCGGGGAAGGCGGCCTCGGGCAGGGTGGTCCAGGGGTCGAGCGTTTCTCGGCCGCCCACGCTGGTGCCCCACATGCCCTCATTGATGGAGTAGTCCTTCGTCTTCGGGGGGAAGATCACGCCGCGATCAGCGCAGTAGGCCATCTCCTCGGCCCGGGAGAGGGCCAGGTCGCGGATGGGAGTGAGGATCTGGAGGTCCGGCGCCAGGGCGCGGAAGGCCACGTCGAAGCGCACCTGGTCGTTGCCGGCGCCCGTGGAGCCGTGGGCGATGGCGGCGGCGCCCATGTCCTTGGCCAGCTCCGCGACGGCTCGGGCCTGGCAGACCCGCTCGGCCGACACGGACAGCGGATACATCTGCCCCCGCAGCACGTTGCCGTAGACCAGGTAGCGCAGATAGCCGTCAAAGAGCCCGGCGCGGGCATCCACGGTGGTGTGGCTGATGGCGCCCAGCCTCGGCGAGGCGGCCTCGATGCGCGCCAGTTCTTCGGGCGAGAAACCCCCCGTGTTCACCGTGACCGTGGCCACGTCGTAGCCCTGCTCCTTGAGGTAGAGCACGCAGAAGGAGGTGTCGAGACCCCCCGAGAAAGCGAGAACGGCGAGCTGGCTCATGGGAGGCCTTTCAAGAATTCAGAACCTTGAATTGAAACCGCAGATGTCGCAGATGGCGCAGATAAGAAAAGACAAGCAGGCGGCCGCTTTTTAATTGCGAAATCTGCGCCATCTGCGGTTAAAAAATCAGTATTCAGTTCGCCCATAGCGCCGCCTCCGCTTGGGCGTGGATCTGCTGCTTGGCCTCGATCCATCCGCGCGCCGCGGCCAGGTCGGCTTCGAGGGCGTCCAGGGCCAGGTTGCCGGCGCCGCCCAGGTGGGTGGCGGTGAGGGCCGTGCGATCCGGGGCGAAGGTGCCGTCCTGGATCTGCTGGGCCACCTTGCGGTAGGCCTCGCGGAAGGGCAGGCCCTCCTGCACGAGGACGTAGGCCTGGTGGGCGGCATAGAGTTCGTCACTAGAAGCCGCAGCGGCCGCCTCGGCCTTCACCTGGAGGGCCGGCAGCAGGGGTTTCAGTACGGCGAAGAGGTCGTCGGCGTGCCGGAGGGCGGTGATCAGCGGCTGCTTCAGCAGCTGGAAGTCCCGGTGGTAGCTGGAGGGCAGGCCCGAGGCGATTTGCTCCACGAGGCCCGCGGCGCCCCGCAGTTCCCGGCAGCGGCCGCGCGCAAGCTCCACCACATCCGGATTCTTCTTCTGCGGCATGATGCTCGAGCCGGTGGTGAAGGCGTCCGGCAGCTTGAGAAAGCCGAACTCCTCGGTGCTGTAGAGGGAGACGTCCCACAGGAACTTCTCCAGCACGCCGCCTGCGGACGCGGCCCACTGCAATACGGCGGCCTCGTGGCGGCCCCGGCTGTTCTGCACGTCGATGGGGCTCCGCTGCACCTTGGAGAAGCCCAGTAGCCGGGCGGTGAGCTCCCGGTCGATGGGCAGGGGCACGCCGAAGCCGGCGGCGGAGCCCAGCGGGCAGCGGTCCAGGCGGCCATAGACCCCCTGCAATGCCTCCAGCTCCTCCAGCAGGCCTTCGGCGAAGGCCGTGGCCCAGAGGCCGAAGGTGCTGGGCATGGCCCGCCGCAGGTGGGTGTAGCCCGGCAGGGGCGTGTCCTGGTGCGCCTTGGCGAAGGCCAGGAAACCCTCGGCCAGGTCCGCCACCCGCAGGCCCAGGATCACCAGGGCGTTGCGGAGGTAGAGGCGCAGGGCCAGGATCACCTGGTCGTTGCGGGAACGGCCCAGGTGGATGCGGCCGCCCACGGAGCCCAGGTTCCGCGTGAGGTCCGCCTCGATGGCGGTGTGGCCGTCCTCCATGTGGGGCGGGATGGGAAAGGCCCCCTGCTTGGCCAGGTTGGCGATGCGCCGCAGGCCGCGGACGAGCGAGACTGCATCGGCCTCGGGGATGAGGCCCGTGGCGGCGAGCATCCGCGCATGGGCGGCGCTGCCCAGGGCGTCCCAGGCCAGGAGGGCCAGGTCGGTCTCGGGATCCTCGCCCACGGTGAAGCGGTGGATGGCCGCGTCCAGCGGGACATCCTTGGCCCAGAGGGTGGTGGCTTCAGGCCTCATGGTTGCACCTGCATCTTGAAGAACGCGGGGACGAGCTTGGCATAGAAGTCCGCCCCTGCCTCGAGCTCCTGGATGGTCAGGTACTCGTTGGGGCTGTGGCTGCGGAAGGTGTCGCCGGGGCCCACCTTCACGGCCGGAATGCCGCCCAGGAAGGCCCAGTCCGAGGTGGTGCCCGAACCGACCGGTCCCGCCTTCTTCGCGGCCTGGAGGGCGGCGCGGACGATGGCGTGCGTGGGATCGGTGCCCTTGGGCAGGTAGCGCTTGGAGTGGATGGCGACCTCGCTCTCCAGCTGGCGCTGGAAGTCGGCGCACAGGGCGCCGTGGTCCTGGTCCGGGCCCGTGCGGAGATCGATGAAGAATTCGCAGGCGTCGGGCACCTGGTTGCGGCGCAGGCCGCCGCTGATCTGCGTGACCTGAGCCTTCTGGCTGCCCAGCAGCGGGTGGGCCGGGAACTCCATGGCCGCGACCTTGGCGATATCCCGGGCGGCCTTGTGGATGGCGTTTTCGGCGCCGAGCATCTGGGCATTGGCCACGTGGCCGCTCTGGCCCCGGGCCGTGCACTTCAGCAGGAGCATGCCCCGCTGGGCGGCGCAGACCCGCAGGCCCGTGGGCTCGCCCACCACGGCGCCGTCCAGGGTGCCGAGCTGGTCGAGGATGGTGGCGATGCCCTGGCCGCCGGTCTCCTCCTCGGCGGTGAGGGCCACGACGACTTCCCCGTCGAGGGGCTGTGTCGCGAGGTCGAAGGCCGCGAGCAGGATGGCGGTCACGCAGCCCTTGGCGTCGTTGGCGCCCAGGCCCTGGAGTCGCGACCCGTGCCAGACGGGCGTGAAGGGATCTCCCTCCCAGCCAGCGCTGGGCGGCACGGTGTCGAGGTGGGAGTTGAGCAGCAGCCGGGCGCCGCCTTTCTTCCCGAAGGTGAACCAGAGGTTGTTCCCCTGACGTTGGACCTCGAAGCCCTGGGTGGAGACGAGGTTCTGCACCAAGTCCGCAATGGGACCTTCCTCGCCGGACACGCTGGGCGTGCCCACCAGGAGCGTGAGCAGTTCGGCGGGGCTCATCCGGCCACCGCCGCTGGTTGGGCGGAGACGACCATCGTCCCGCTGCCCTCGTTGGTGAAGATCTCCGCCAGCAGCGCGTCCGGGGCGGTGCCACTCACCAGGTGGGCGCTGGCGACGCCACCCTGGATGGCCGCCTTCACCGCCGCCACCTTGGGCCGCATGCCGCCGCTGATGATGCCCTTGGCCTCGAAAGCCGCGAGCTCGTCCAGGGTGGCGTGGGGGATGAGCGAGGAGGACTTGGTGACGTCCTTCAGCAGGCCTGGCACGGACAGCAGGAAGAACAGCTTCTCGGCGTGCAGGGCGGTCGCAAGGCTGGCCGCGATGGTGTCCGCGTTCGTGTTGTAAATGGCGCCGTCCTCCCCCCCGGAAAGCGGCGCCACCACCGGCACGAAGCCTCCTTCGAGCAGGTGGCTGAGTACATGGGGATCCACGGTGTCGATGTCGCCCACCAGGCCGTAGTCCACCAACTGAGGCTCGGTGGCGCCGTCCGGCACCACGGCCACAGGGGGTCGCCGTGTGGCCTTCAACAAGCCAGCGTCCAGGCCTGTGAGGCCCACGGCGGGCACGCCCGCGGCCTGCAGCTCCGCCAGCAGGTCCATGTGCACCTGGCCCGCGAAGACCATCTTGGCGGCGTCCAGCACCTCGGGGCTCGTCACGCGCCGGCCCGCCACCTTCTGCACGGGGATGTTCATGGCCTCGCAGACGGCGTCCAGCTCGGCCCCGCCGCCATGCACCACCACCACCCGGATGGAGAAGGACCACAGCAGGGCGATCTGCTCGCAGAAGGCCTTGCGGATCTTGGGCTCGGCGATGACCTCGCCCCCCACCTTCACCACGAACGTCTTGCCGCGGAACAGGCGCACGTACCGGGAGGCTTCCTTGAGGGCGGCGTAGGGATTGGGGGAGAGCGGCATGGATAACTCCGGAATCGGGCGGGGTCAGGCGTTCAAAAGGTGGTCGATGGTGGCCCGCTGCACGTGGAAGCGGTTCTCGGCCTCGTCCACGACGCGGCTCCAGGGGCCGTCCAGGACGCTGTCGTGGACTTCCAGGTTCCGGCGCACGGGCAGGCAGTGGGTGAAGATGGCCTCCTTCGCGGCCTTCTGCATGTGGGCGGCGGTGGGCATCCAGGCGCCCAGGTCGGCCATGGGCGCGGCCTCCAGGCCCGACGTGGTGGAAGGGCCCCAGGCCTTGGCGTAGACGGCGGCGCTGCCCTCCAGGGCGGCGTCCTGGTCCGTGGTGTAGATCACCTTTCCGCCCGTGGCGGCCGCGTACTTCTCGGCCTCGGCCCGGACTTCCGGCGCCAGCTCGTAGCCCTTGGGGTGGGCCACGCGGATCTCCGCGCCACAGGCCGCGGCCGTCAGCAGGAAGGAGTTGGGCACGGCCTTGGGCAGGGGCTTCATGTGGGGCGCCCAGGTGAGGGTCACGGGCACCTTGGTGGTGCCATGGGTCTCCTGGATGGTGAGCAGGTCGGCCAGGCCCTGGTGGGGGTGCTCCCGGGCGCTCTCCATGCTCAGCACGGGCACGGTGGAGAAGCGCCGGAAGGCGTTGATGACGGGATCCAGCTCATCGATGGCGTCGCCATCGCCGTGGGAGAAGGTGCGCACGGCCAGGGCATCCACGTAGCGGCCCAGCACGGGTACGCCTTCGCGCACGTGCTCGGCGCGGTCCTGGTCCATGACCGCGCCGTCCCGGTCCTCCAGCTTCCAGGTGCCCGCGCCCACCTCGAGCACGATGGCGTGGCCGCCGTGGCGCAGCATGGCCGCCTCGAAGCTGGCCCGGGTGCGCAGGCTGGGATTGAAGAAGACCATGCCCAGGATGCGGTCCGCGAAGATGGCGCCGGGGCGCTGCTTCTTCCAGGCGGCGGCCTTGGCCAAGATGTGCTGGACGCCCTCGGGGCCCAGGTCGGCGATGCGGGTGAAGTGCTTCATGTCGGCTCCCGGATTCAGGGCTTGGCGAAGGCGTGGATGGCGGCGACCAGGGTGGTGAGGGCCGCGTCGCTGACGTTGAGGGGCGGCATGAGGCGCAGCACCTGGGGATCGCCGGAGCCGCCCAGGAGGATGTGCTGCGCCATGAGGTGCTTCTTGAGGGCGGCGGCCTGGGGCGTGCGGAGGCCGAGGAGCAGGCCCTCGCCTTGGACAGTCTCGACGACCGATCCTTTCAGTTCCTTCCGAAGCCGTGCGGCGGCGGCGACGGCGTTGGCCATCAAGCCCTCGGACTCGATCACCTCCACCGTGGCCAGCAGGGCCGCGCAGGCCAGGGGGCCGCCGCCGAAGGTGCTGCCCAGGTCGCCGCCCTTGAGCTTCGAGGCCACGGCGGCGGTCATGAGGAGCGCCGCCATGGGCACGCCGGAGGCCAGGCCCTTGGCGGAAGTCATGAGGTCGGGCCGCACGCCGTAGAACTGAGACGCGAAGGGCGTGCCCATGCGACCCATGCCCGTCTGGATCTCGTCGAAGATGAGCAGGGTGCCGGTGGCGTCGCACTTGGCGCGCAGGGCCTGGAACCACTCTCGCGAGGCGGTCTTGATGCCGGCCATGCTCTGGATGGGCTCGAGGATGACGCCGGCCACGTCCGAGAAGTCCGCCGCGTCCAGGGCCAACCGGTCGCCGAAGGGCAGGCGCAGGCAGGGCGTGAGGCTGTCGGCGAAGGGCTGGGTGATCTTGGGGTCGTCCGTCACGGAAAGGGCGAGGGTGGTGCGGCCGTGCCAGCCGCCCTCGAAGGCGCCGAGCTGCTTCCGGCCCGTGAGCAGCAGGGCGACCTTGAGTGCGTTCTCGTTGGCCTCGGCGCCGCTGTTGCAGAAGAAGACCGAGTCCATGCCCGAGAAGGCCGTGATCGTCGCGGCGGCGGCGTCTCGCACGGGCAGGGCCGCCGCGGCGGAGTAGAAGAGCAGCGAGGCGGCCTGATCGGCCACGGCCTTGACCACCTTGGGGTGGCTGTGGCCCGTGGCGCACACGCAGTGGCCGCCGTAGAAGTCCCACCAGGCCTGGCCCCAGTCGTCGAAGACCCGGTCGCCCTCGCCCTTCACCAGCGGGAAGGGATAGGGGGCGTAGGTGGGGAGCAGAGCGGGAACGGCGGGCGTGGTGGGCATGCGGAAATCCTGTGCATATGCGTGCATGGGCACGCATAATCATGCAATCAATTGCATAATATGCACACTTTGAATCTCCAAAATCAAGAAATATTTCTCTATTTTCTGTAACTAGAGATTCGATGGCTTGCGATTCCATGCAATTTCATGCAACATCCATGCATGGACTTGGATCAGCTCATCCTCCAGTTGCTGGAGGCCCACCCCATCGCGGACCAGACGGATCTGCTGGAGCGCCTGTCCGCCGAGGGCCATGACCTCACCCAGTCCACCCTGTCCCGGCGCCTCAAGCGCCTGGGCGTCATGAAGGTCCAGGGGCGCTACCGGAGGGTGGAAGCCGCCGCCCAGGTCCTGCCCGAAGTGACGATCCGCGAAGTGCCGCCCAACCTGCTGGTGCTGAACACCGCCCCCGGCTATGCCCAGGCCCTGGGCCTCAGCGTCGATGCCGATCCCGTTCCGGGCCAGATGGGCACCCTCGCCGGCGACGACACCGTGTTCGTAGCAGTCCTACCCGAGCGACTGGCCGACGTGAAGGCGCATTTAGCGCGGGTCGTGGCGGGGCGGTAGGGGCTTCGAGGGTCGGTTGGGGAATGCACGCGTGCCCGATGTCTGAAGGCAGCCTGTAGACTGATACCTCACATCGTCTGGAGCCCTTCATGGACCGTTTCGGGAGTTCGAAGCTGCGCATCGGCTGGACGCTGGTCTGCCTGTTCTTCGCGGGACTGGTGCTCATGGGTGTCCGGGGCCAGCAGGGGGCCGATGGATCGCAGATTGTCGTATTCGGAACCCAGGTGCCCCTGGGCGCGGACTCGCTGCGGGCTTACGCCGTGGGGAGCCTCCAGGGGGTGATGTACTGGTTGGTGTCGCTGGTGGTGCTGTTGGGCGCCTTCGTCCCTGTGACCCAGTGGACCGCCGCGGCGGCCCGCGGGGAGCGGCTCAAGGGCTTCTTCGCGGGGACGGGCCTGGGTTTCGTGCACGGGCTGTTCCTGTCCCAGGTGGCGCTGGTTCCCGTCTGGGTGTTGAGCTGGCGCCTCATCGGCGAGGCTTGGCCGCCGGAGCTGCTGCGGGCGGATCTGCACGGCCTGCTGCTGGGCCTGCAGATGCTGCTGTGGGCGGTGCTGCTCTCGCGTCTGCTTAAGTCCAGCACCGGTCTGGCCCTGCTGCTCACCCTGCTGCTGCGGGAGCTGGGACCGCGGCTGAGCTTCTTCCTGGATTTCGGCCAGGACCTGGGCTGGAGCGCTGGGCAGGTGAAGGTGCTGGACATCTTCGTCCACCTGCTGCCCATGGCCCAGCTGCCTTCGGATCCCTTCTCTCCGCTGGCGCTGCCCCTGTCCATCGGCGGGCCGCTGGTGCTGGGCGCCCTGGCCATGCTGCTTCCGGCGGGCAGCCGAAAGTAGCCGGTGCGCCGCGGCCTGGGGTTCCTCCTCCCGGTGCTCCTGCTGGGCCAGGCGGCCCAGGAACCGGCGGAGCTGCGCCAGAAGCTCGCCGTCATCCAGGGGCGGCTGGGTCAGGTGGACCAGCAGCTGGCTGCCTTGAAGAAGCGACGCAAAGGCGTGCTGGTGGAGATCCAGGGCATCTCGCTTCAGCGGGACCGGGCCAAGGCCCAGGTGGATGGGGCCCGGCTGCGACGGGACCAGGCCCAGAGCGAAGTCCAGATGATTGGCCGCGAGCAGGCCCGCATCCAGGGCGAGGTGTTGAAGCTCCAGGGCGATCTGCGCAAACAGGTGCGCTGGATGCAGGCGCTGGGCCCCTGGGGCGACTTCGGCCTCTACGCCACCTTCAAGGATCTGGACGCCTGGTTGGTGCGCGGCCGCATGCTGGCCTGGGCCCGCCTGCAGGAGCGGAAACGTCTGGACCGGATTCACCAGCTTCAGGGTGATCTGGCTGCCAAGGAGAAGGCCCTGAAGGAGGTGCTCGCCCGTCTGGCCAGCGACGAAAAGGAAGCTGCCCAACTCCAGGCCGCCCTCCGCCTCCAGGAGGACAAGCTCAACAGCTTCCTGGAAGGCCTCCAGAAGGACGAGACCGCCCAGAAACAGGCCCAAGCGGAACTGGCGGAAGAGGCCATCCAGCTCGAACGCCTGCTGGCGGGCCTGCTGACCAAGCCCAAGGGCGAGGCCTTCGAGTCCGCGGTGAGCTTCGCCTCCCTGCAGGGCAACCTGCCTCAGCCGGTGGAGGGTACCCTGGCTCTGGGTTTCGGCGAGCACCTGCATCCGCGGTTCCACACCAAGACCATGCAGAGCGGGCTGCTCATCGAGGCCAGGGGTGGCGCCCCCGTGGCGGCCGTGGCGGATGGCAAGGTGGTCTACGCAGACTACTACCAGAGCTACGGGCCCATGGTGATCCTGGAGCATGGCGGCGGCTGGTTCAGCTTATACATGCACCTGCTCGGCCTCCAGGTGGCCAAGGGCCAGGTGCTCCAGGCCGGCGAAACCCTGGGCGCCGTGGGCGACACCGTGGATGGCCCGCGCCTCGGCTTCGAAATCCGCCACCAGGCCCAGCCCCAGGATCCGCAGAAGTGGCTGAAGAATCGGTATCGCTAGGATGAGAAAGCAGATCCCCGGCTTTGCCGAGGATCTGCGCGGGGGTCCGGGGGTGTTCGCGCAGCGGAGCGGAGCGTGCCCATCAGATCCTGGCGACGCATGCGTCGCCGGGGGAACCCCCGGAGGACACTCAGCGCACCACGCTGCTGGCGTTGAACAGGGGCACGTAGATGGCCAGCAGCAGGGCGAGGACGACGACACCCATGAAGAGAATCAGGATGGGGCCGATGAGGCTGGTGACGGCGGTGGTGGCCTTTTCCACTTCCTGGTCGAAGAAGTCGGCCACGTGGTCGAGCATCTCGGGGAGGGCGCTGCTCTGCTCGCCGACGCGGACCATCTCGACGGCCAGGGGATCCAGGATCTTCGCCTGTTCCAGAGCCAGGTTCAGGCTGCTGCCGGCGCGCACCTTGTCGGTGACAGTGGCCAAGCCCGCCTTCATGCGCTCGCTGGGGCTGGTGCGCTGAACCACCTCGAGAGCCTGCACCACGGGCAGGCCCCCGGACAGCAGCACGCCCAGGGTGCGCGAGAAGACGCTCGAGTGGTACATCCGGTAGAGGGTGCCGACCTTGGGCAGCATCAGCAGCAGGCGCTCCGCCAGCTTGCGCCCCGCCTCGGAAGCCACCATCCACCGGATGAGGACCGCCAGCCCGGCGAGGAGGATGCCCTGGAGCCAAAGGGTGGAGCTGATCAGTTTGCCCATGCCCAGCAGGACCCGTGTGATCAAGGGCATCTCGATGTCGCCGCCGGCGTAGAACTCCGCGAAGCGGGGCAGCACCACGTTGAAGATCACGCCCAGGGCCAGGATCAGCACCAGGACCAGGAAGGCCGGGTAGAACAGGGCCTCGATGATCCGGCGGCGGCTGGTCTGGGCGAATTTCTGGAAGGATAGCCAACGGGCCAAGACATCGGGCAGGGTGCCGCTGCGCTCGCCCGCCACCACGTTGCTGCGGTAGACCGGCGGGAAGGTTCCGGCCTGTTCCAGGGCGTCCGAGAACGACATGCCCTCGCGCACCAGTCCCACCACCTGGGCGAGGCTGCGACGCAGCTGGGGATCCTTGCCATGGCCCACCAGCAATTCCAGCGACTGCAGCAAGGGGATGCCGGCCTTCAGCAGGGCCAGCAGCTCCTGGTTGAAGAGCACCAGGGATTCGGTCTTCAGCTGGGCGCGGCTGCTGAAAGCCGTATCGGTGCGGGTGATCTCCAGGGGGAAGCCGCCTTCGGCGAGCACCCGGGCCCGCAACGCCTCGAGGCTCTCCGCCTCAAAGTCCCGAACGAGGACCTCGCCGTTGGAATGGGTGAGCCGGACCGTGAATCGCATGGGCACCTGGGACGACTTTCGAGGATACCGGGAAACCGGGCGCAGGCTGGAGGTTGGAGACTGGAGGTGGTACCTCCAACCTCCGGCCTCCGACCTCTCGCCCGGATCCGGGTAGCCTCAAGCGGTGACCCGGAGGCTTCGTGCTGCGTTGCCCATTCTTCGTGCTGCCTGTCCTCACCCTCACCCTGGTGGCTCAGACGCCGCCCTCGGCCCCCCTCCGCAGCGGCGTGCCGGAACCCGCGGTGCTGGATCTGCGTACGGTGGATGGGGCCCTGCTGGTGCCGAAGGACAACCGCGACGCGGCCCAGGTGGAAGCGGCCCGGCAGCATTGGGCGCCCCTGGTGGCGGACTTGAAGGGGGCGTCCGCCGTGCGGCTGCGTCTGCCCTTGGGCGAAGGCCGGCTCCCCCTCCTGCTGGCGGCGGCCCAGGCCCTGAAGGCCCAGTCGCCGGACCAGCGCCTCTACGTGGCCTTCGATCCTCAGGCCGCGCCCATCCTGGAGGAGACCGCCTGGGGCGCCGTGGATGGCGGGGCCCTGGTTCCCGCGGACCTGAACCTGGATCCAGCCCAGTGGCGGGCCCAGCTCACCCGGGCCCAGGACACCTTCCCGGGGCGCCCTTGGACCCTCTGGCTGCCCACGGATCCCGGCGCCCTGGTGTCGACGCTCATGGGCGACGGCGGGCGGGTGGTGGTGCCCGCCGGCGGTCCCGGGGCACGGCTGGCCGAGGCGCTGCCCGCCGGCTTCACGGAGGTCGAGGGGGGGCAGGGCGACCTGACCCTGCGCAACCGGACCGGGGCCCTGCGGCGTTGGACCTTCACCGGTGGGGCCTGGGTGGCCGTGCCCCTGCCCAAGGACCGGACCGAGGTGGCCGTGAGTGCCGCGGATGCCTACGACGTGGGCAGCCTGTTGGCCAAGGTCCGGGCCACCCAGCTGCGGTACCGGGCCCTGGCCCGGACCGTCCAGGCCAAGGCGGAGCTGGATCTGCATCTCCAGGCTCCCGCGGGTCGTGGCGGTGACCTGGGCTTCAGCTTCGGGTATTTCGAGAAGGCGGGCGAGTGGCCGGAGCTGCTCCAGAAGTCGGTCCGCTTCAACGGCGTGACCGCGAAGCTCGATGGCGAGGTGCAACTGCCCCTCATCGAAAGCCGCCAGTCCATGTCGCTGCCCGTGGCCCTGGGCATGACGGAGCGCTACCGCTACCGCGACGGTGGCCCGGCTGGCCCCGGCCTCCGCCGGCTGCGCTTCGAGCCGGTGGACGCGGATCCACTGCTGTACTCAGGTGATCTGGAGGTGGATGAGGCCTCGGGCCGGATCCTGGTGGAGCACCGGGAACGAACCAACATGCCTGGAACGGTGAAGAGCGAACGTGAGATCCTGACCTACGGCGAACCGGCGCCGGGCCTGTGGCGGCCCGTCATGGTCCAGACCTTCGAGCGCTGGGTGAGCGCGAGCGGTGTGGTGCAGGTGCAGCGGCGGTTCACCTATCGGGATTTCCAGGTCAACAGCGACGGCTTCGAGGCGGCCCGCACCGCCGCCCGGGGCTCGGAATCGACCATGTTGAAGGTGACCCCGGAGGGAGTCCGGTACTTCACGAAACAGAGCGACGGCACGCGGAAGATCGAGGAGAAACCCAAGAGCAGCGGCCGGGCCCTGGCCGCGGTGGTGCTGGTGGATCCGGGCCTCACTCCGCCGGTGGCACCCCTGGGTGGCCTCCTCTACTTCGACTACAACGCCTTCGGCAAGGGCGTGCAGCTGAACGCCCTCACGGCCATCCTCTTCAACACCGCCAGCCTGGCCATCCCCAGGGGCCTGGGCAGCTTCGACGTGAGCGCCGACGCCACGGCCCTGCTGCTGAAGACCACCGAGCGTCCCGTGGTGAATGGGCGGCTGTCCGACCAGGAGGGCGTGGGTCGCCGCTTCGGGAAGGTCGGCCTGGAACTGGGCCGCGACCTGGGCTTGGGCTTCCGCCTCGAAGGCCGGGGCGACATCCAGTACGACGACTACGCCGAAGGGGACAGCAAGTACCGCACACCGGGCTTCCAGCTGCCACCCTCGGGCCTGACGCGCATTGGCACGCTCCAGGGCTCCTGGCTCTTCCGGGGCTTCCAGGTGCGGGCCTACCACGGCTGGGGCAAGCGCCCCGAGGGCATGTACGGCCTGGCTTCGGCCCCCCAGGAAGTGCCCGAAGGCGGTGACTTCCGGCGCTGGGGCGGCAGCCTGGGCCTGGATCGGGAAGTGGTGCCCGGCTTCTGGCTCCACGGCGAGGCGGGCTGGGCTTCGGGCCGCGCCTTCGACCGCTTCATGGCCCTGGACGTCGGCGGCATGGGAGGTGCGGTGCGCATCGCGGGCATCCGGTCCAATGCCATCACGGCGGATCGGCTGGTCTACGGCAAGACCTCCCTCGCCATCCCCACGGGACCGAACCTACGCCTCTCCCTCAGCCTCGAGTACGCCCGTGCCCGCAGCCTGGATGACCAGAAGACCTATGGGATGAGCGGGGTCGGCATCACGGGCGACCTGCCGGGGTTCTGGCTCTTTACGGCCGTGCGTGTGGACCTGGGTGTGGGTGTGCAGAGCGACATCGCCGGGGTGCGGACCGTAAATGGGTACGTGGCGTTCCTCAGGGTGTTCTAGAGGGTCTAGATCAAAAGATCTATGTATTTATTTGATTGACTTTAAATGTGAATATTTGAATTGCGCAAGTGCCCTTCCGGGACCATGATGGCTGTCCTGATGCCTTTTCCTGGGCACGGTTTCGGAGGTGAACATGCTGAACTGGCGCACATCGTTTCTGGGGTTGGCCGGCCTGGGTTTGGCCCTAATGGTGGCCTGCAGCAGCGGGTCGAGTTCCGGCAGTAGCGGCAACGTCCCAAATGGAACCATGAATGTGCACCTGGTGGACGGGCCCATCGCCGGCTATCAGGAGATCAACGTCAACATTCAGACGGTTGAGATCAACCGCAATGGAACCTGGGTTACCCTCGGGACCCCGAACAAGACCATCAACCTGCTAAACCTCGTCGGCGGTGTGGATGAGACGCTGGCCGCGGGCGCGACCCTGCCGGCCGGCCACTACGACCAGATGCGTCTGGTCCTTGGCTCCGGCAACACCGTGAAGCTCTCGGATGGTACCGTCGAGCCCCTGAAGGTGCCCTCAGGCATGCAGAGCGGCATCAAGCTCATCGTGAACTTCGATGTGGCCGCGGGCACCACCAAGGATGTGTGGATCGACTTCGACGCGGCCCACTCCATTCAGGTGGTGATGGCCGGGATGTCGGGCCAGTACATTCTGCGGCCCACCTGCTGGGCCTTCGATAAGGTCGCCACGGGCTCCATTCACGGGCTGCTGACCGATACCGCCACGACGACTGGTCTGCCGGGTGTCATGGTCTATGCCGAAACCCTGGACGGTTCCGGGAATGCCCGGATCGCCCGCAGCACGGTCACCGACGCCACGGGCGCCTACACCCTGGACCTGCTCCCCGTGGGCTCGACCTACTTTGTGGTGAGCCAGCCCTCCACTGGTTCGACGACGACCCTCAAGGCCTATGACGCGAAGGCCAGCGATGGCTTCGACCTGACCGCCGCCACGCCGGTGTTCACCTACAGCGCCGCGTTCACGGCGAATGCCTCCATCGGGGGTGTGGGTGGCGGCCTCACGCCACTGGCCACCACCAGCCAGAGCGACCAGGTCAACCTGCTCCAGGCCCTGACCACCTCCTCCGGCAGCCACACCTTCATCGTCCAGTCGATGATGGCCACCGTGGGCACCTCCACGGAGACCTACGCTTTCCTGACGGTTCCCATCGGCACCTACAGCGTCCAGGCAGTGCGATCCACTCTGAACCTGGATGGGACCACCACCACGACCACCTCGACCGTCCAGCCGGCCACGGTGACCGCGAACACGACGACGACCGTGAACCTGGGGCTCTGAGCCCCGCCGTACCGAGGTCCGGAGGCCCTGGCACCAGGGCTTCCGGACCTCGCTCTATCTGCGGCCGGTCGTAACCTTATCGGTATCTGCTTTGAAGACACGCCCGGGTTGGGAGTAGCATGGGCCCAACCGACCCCGGCCCATCTGATGACGAGCCCCCTTCCCAGGGTGGCCCCAGCCAAAACCTGAGCCGCCGGGCTCGATTCCTGAACCCGGAGCGTGCAGATGCTGGATGTGGCCTTGGTCCTCGCGTCCTCTGGATGCTGGTTCGCTGGGGCCCTGCTGTCCGCCTCTTCCCGGCCGCCGGAGCGGCTGGCCACGGGTCTTGGTCTCCTGGGCAGCCTTCTGGCGCTCGGGGCATCGATCCATCTCCTGCTGGGCGGCAGTGCCTCGGGCCTGACGTTCCGGGTCTGGGGCCTGCCGGCCCGCCTGGAGTTGGATGCCCTGTCCGCCGCCTTCCTGCTGCCCCTTCACCTGGTGGGAGGGCTTGGCCTGATCTATGGACAGCGCTATTGGCCGGTCCAGACGCCCTGGGGCTCGGGCCGTTTCCTGCGCTTCTTCTATGGGCTGCTGGTGGCGGCCATGACGCTGCTGTTCATCGCCCGGCATGGGCTGGTGTTCCTTGTGGCGTGGGAACTGATGGCGGTGTCGGCCTTCTTCCTGGTGGGGACTGAACATGAGCGGCCCGAAGTCCGGCGGGCGAGCTGGGTCTACCTGGCCTGCACCCACACCGGCACCCTGCTGCTAACGGCCATGGTGATCCTGATGGCCCAGCGGATGGGTGGGCTGACGTGGATTGCCCTTCCAGTTTCCACTTCGCCCCTGTTCGAGGGCGGCATCCTCGTTCTGGCCCTGGCGGGGTTCGGCTTCAAGGCGGGCGTGCTGCCTCTGCATTTCTGGCTGCCCTCGGCGCATGCCAGCGCGCCCAGCCACGTGTCGGCCATCCTGTCCGCGGTCATGCTCAAGACGGGCATCTACGGTCTGCTGCGCGTATCGAGCCTGCTTCCCGGAATTCCCCGGGGCGTGGGCGGCGCGCTCCTGGCCCTGGGCGCACTCACCGCCGTCTACGGCGTGGGGAACGCGCTGGCGCAGCGGGACTACAAGCGGCTCCTGGCCTATTCCAGCATCGAGAACCTGGGGATCATCCTCATGGGTGTGGGCCTGGGCTGGACGGGCCGGGCCACGCACGATCCCTGGCTGATGGCCCTGGGCTTCGGCGGCGCCCTCTTCCACATCTGGAACCACTCGCTCTTCAAGAGCCTCCTGTTCTATGGGGCGGGGGCCGTTCTGCACGCCACGGGCACCCGGGATATGGAAGCGCTGGGCGGCTTGGCGCGACGAATGCCCCGCACGGCCCTGGTCATCTTTCCGGCGGTGCTGGCGGTGACGGCGCTGCCTCCCTTCAACGCCTTTCTCAGCGAATGGTTCCTGTACCGAGGCCTCTTCAGTTCTCTCGCCCGGGGCTATCCGTGGTCCGCGGCCCTGGGCCTGGTGGCCCTGGCGCTGGCGGGGGGCCTGGCGGCGGTGGCCTTCGCCCGGTTCTTCGGCACGCTGTTCCTGGGTTCGCCCCGGAGCGAGGTCGCGGAGCACGCCCATGACCCCGCCTTCTCCATGCTCCTACCCATGGCCATCCTCGCGGGACTCTGCCTGGCGGTGGGTCTGGGTTCCTTCCTGCTGCTGCCCCTGCTGGACCGGGTGGTTGCCGTGGCGGCGCCCGGGGCGCCGGCGCTGCTGGACCGGGGCCTGCGCACGGATCTCCACTTGCTCGCCGGGGTGGAGCTGGGACTCCTGGTCCTGGTCGGTGCGGGCATCGCCTGGCTCCGTCGTCCGGAAGGCGTGGTTGCCGATTCGGCCCAGGAGGACCTGCCGACCTGGGGTTGCGGGTACGCCACGACTGCGGCCCGGGCCCAGTACACCGGCAGCTCCTTCGCGGATGCCTGGGCGCCGGTCCAGCCAGGCCTGCGGAGGCGGATGCCCCATCTGCGGGGCCTGTTCCCAGGTGGGGCCTCGTTCCGACAGGCTTTCCGGGAGCCCATCGGCGAAGTCTTCCTGGCCCCGCGGGTCGCCCGCCTCGCCGAGCGTCTGCTGCGGTTTCGCCGTCTGCAACCGGGCCACCTGTCGGTCTACCTCCTCTACGTGCTGCTGACCCTCCTGGCTGTCTTCCTCTGGATGCTGCTGAGAACGAGGCTGCTGGGATGAGCCTCTTCCTCCTCGCCCTCCTGGCCGCAGCGGCCTCCGGTGTGCCGGGGCTGTTCCTGCGGCGGAAGGGCGGGGAAGTGGCGGCCGGCTTGCTGGGTCTGGCGGCGGTATTGGGTCTGTGGGCCTCGCTTCGGGTGCTGTCAGGCGTCCCTGGTGGCGCAGTCACCTTGCGTACGGCGTCGCTGGGAGCCCCGGGGTTCCTGGTGCTGGATCCGCTGGCGGCCTTCTTTGCGATTCCGGTCCTGCTGTTGTCCGTGGCTGGAGCGCTTTACAGCCTGGGCTACTGGGAGGGCCGCCGGGGCAACACCCCGGCCTTGCGCCTGGTCTATGGGCTGCTGACGGCCTCGCTGCTGATGCTGGTGATGGCGTCCCACGCCCTGACCTTCCTGCTGGCCTGGGAGGGCATGGCCATCACCGCCTTCCTGCTGGTGATGGCCGAGGATCGTGAGCCCGAAACCCGGCGGGCCGGCTGGATCTACCTGGTCGCCACCCACACCGGCACCCTGCTCCTGTTCGCGGCCTTCGCATTGCTGGCCAAGATCCATGGCCATTCAGGCTTTGCCGCGCTGCCGACGGGCCTGGCCGCCACCCGTGGCGGCACGGCCCTGTTCGCGCTGTTCCTGCTGGGCTTCGGCTTCAAGGCCGGCGTGCTGCCGCTGCACTTCTGGCTGCCGCCGGCCCATGCCGCCGCCCCCAGCCACGTCTCCGCGCTGATGTCCGGTGTGATGCTCAAGATGGGCATCCTCGGCCTGGTCCGGTTCCTGTCCTGGGTACCGGATCCGCCCATCTGGTGGGGCGGGGCGCTGGTGGCGCTGGGCGCCCTGTCGGGCGTCCTCGGCGTGGCCTTCGCCCTGGGCCAGCACGACCTGAAGCGCCTGCTCGCCTACCACTCCATCGAAAACATCGGGATCATCCTGCTGGGCCTGGGGCTCGGCGCCCTCGGCAAGAGCCTGGGGAATCCGGTGATGCAAACCCTGGGCTTCGCCGGGGCCCTGCTCCACGTGGTGAACCATAGCCTCTTCAAGGGGCTGCTGTTCCTGTCCGCGGGCTCGGTGTTGCACGCCACGGGCACCCGAAATCTGGAGCAGCTGGGCGGGCTCGGCCAGCGCATGCCCTGGACCTCCGGGGCCTTCCTTGCGGGTTCCTGGGCGATCTGCGGCCTGCCACCCCTCAACGGGTTTGTGAGCGAGTGGCTGATCTACCTGGGGGCGTTCCGGGGGCTTGGACCGAATCTGGGGCCTGGCCGGCAAGGCTGGCCCGTGGTGATCCTCCTGTCCCTGGCCCTCATCGGAGCCCTGGCCCTGGCCTGCTTCGCCAAGGCCTTCGGCGCGGTCTTCCTGGGCCTGCCGCGGACCGGGACGGCGGCCCGAGCCCACGAAGCCCCGCGCACGATGCTCCTGCCCATGGGGCTGCTGGCCCTCGCCTGCCTGGCCATCGGCGTGGCGCCCATCCTCTTCGCACCCGCCCTCGGCCGCGTCGCCGATGCGATGGGCCCCGCGACCGGCGCGGCCCTGCCCGCCTTGGCCGGTCTTCCCATGATCTCCCTGGTGGCCCTGGTCCTGGGTCTGCTGGCCCTCCTGCTCTGGCGCTGGCTCCGCCCCATGCCGCGCAGGGACGACCGGCCCACCTGGGATTGCGGCTACGCGGCGCCGGACGCACGCATGCAGTACACCGCCTCGTCCTTCGCGGACGGCCTGGTGCGGGGGCTCCGCTGGGCCCTGCGGCCGGCGGTGCATCTTCCCAAAGTGTCCGGCTGGTTCCCACGTCCCACGCGGTACGAGAGCCATGTGCCCGACCCGATCCTCGACCGGGCGGCGGCTCCCGCCCTGCGGTTCACCGTCCGGGGTGCCGCCCTGCTGCGCATAGCCCAGGGCGGCGCGTTGCCCGTCTACCTGCTGTATGTCCTGCTCACCTTGCTTGCGCTCCTGGTCTGGATGGTGGCCTGAGATGGTTCGATCCCTGCTTCCGACGATGCTCCAAGTCCTGCTGCACGGACTCACCGTGCTGCTGCTGCCACCGCTCCTGCCCGGCCTGATCGCCAAGACCAAGGCCGTGATGGCCGGGCGGAAAGGCCCGCCGGTGTTCCAGCTCTACTACGACCTGGCCAAGCTCGCCCGCAAGCAGGCGGTCTTCAGTCGAACCACTACCTGGGTGTTCCTCGCCGGTCCCGTGGGGGGCGTGGCCGCGGGCCTGGCCGCCTCCTGCCTGGTCCCGTTCGGGCACACGCCCGCGCCGGTCTCGTTCGAAGGCGACGTCATCCTCTTCGCCTACCTCTTCGGTCTGGCCCGGTTCCTCACGATCCTCTCCGCCCTCGACACGGGCTCCAGCTTCGAGGGCATGGGCGCGGCCCGGGAAGCGACCTTCTCGGCCCTGGCGGAGCCCGCGCTCTTCCTGGGCTTCGCGGCGCTGGCCAAGGCCACCTCCAGCTTGTCGCTGGGGACCATGCTGGCCTTTCCCGGCAGCCTCACGGCCCGCTTCACGGGGCCCCTGATCCTCGTCCTGGCGGGGTGGGCCATCGTCTACCTCGCGGAAAATTCGCGCATCCCCGTGGATGACCCCAACACCCATCTGGAGCTCACCATGATCCACGAGGTGATGGTGCTCGACCACTCGGGTCGGCCCTTCGCCCTGGTGCTCTATGGCGCCAGCCTCAAGCTCCTGGTGCTGGGCGCGCTCATCCTGACGCCAGCCCTGCCCCGCGCCCCGCAGGCCTGGCAGAACTGGCTGGCGTTCTATGCGGCCCTGGGGCTGCTGGCGGTGGCGGTGGGCCTGGTGGAGAGCTCCATGGCCCGCTTCCGCATGACCAAGGTTCCGCAGTTCCTCGTGGCCGGAGTGCTGGCCACCGGGTTCGCCTTCCTGCTGCTGCTGGTGTAGCCCATGATGCCCGACCTGCTCATCGCCCTCACCATGCTGTCCAACTTCAGCCTCGTGGCCACCAGCCGCGTCAGCAAGGCCATCCAGTTCGCCGTGTTCCAGGGCGTGCTGCTGGGCCTGATGCCCCTGGCCATGGGTCTGGGCCGGCACTTCCACATCGTCCTGCTCGCCATCGCGGCCGTCACGGTGAAAGGCTGGCTCATCCCCTTCCTGTTCCGCCGCGCCCTGAAGCAGGTCCACATCCAGCGCGAGGTGGATCCCTACATCGGCTACACCGTGTCCCTCATGCTCTGTGCGCTGGGTACGGGTCTCAGCCTGGTGCTCGCCCACAACCTCCCGCTCAAGCCAGGCACGGAGTACACCCTGCTGGTGCCCGCCTCGCTGGCCACGCTCTTCACGGGCTTCCTGCTGCTGGTGTCGCGCCGGAAGGCCCTCACGCAGGTGGTGGGCTACCTGGTGCTGGAGAACGGCATCTACCTCTTCGGCTTGCTGCTGGTGGAGGACATGCCGGCCCTGGTGGAGGCGGGGATCCTGCTGGATCTCTTCGTGGGCATCTTCGTGATGGGCATCGTCATCAACCACATCCGCGTGGCCTTCGATTCCACCGATACCCGGCACCTGGCCGAGCTGAAGGACTGACCCATGGTGTGGCTCCTCATCCTCGTTCCTCTGCTGGCCGCGGCTGTGGCCTTCGCCGTCTCCTCGCCCACCCTGCGCGCCTGGATCCTGCCGGCCGTGGGCCTCCTCCACCTCGGGATCCTGCTCGTGGCGTTGGCCGGCTGGCGGACCCTGCCGGCCACGGCCTGGTTCGGCCTCGACGCCCTGGGCGGCTGGGTGCTGTTGGTGATCAGCGTCCTGTTCTGCATCTGCGCCTTCTACGCCCCGGCCTACCTGGCCCTGCGCCCGGAGCGCGACCACCGCGTGCTCTCCACCTGCCTCCTGGGTTTCCTGGGCCTGGCCTCGCTGCTGGCACAGGCCCGCCATCCCGGCATCGCCTGGGTGGCCATGGAGACCACCACCCTGGTGACGGCGCCCCTCATCTACTTCAACCACAACCGGCGCTCGCTGGAGGCCACCTGGAAGTACCTCGTCATCGGCTCCGTGGGCATCGCCCTGGCGCTCCTGGGCACGCTGTTCATCGCCTATGCGGCCCACATGGGCGGATTGGATGAGCCGCTGCAGTACACGCGGCTCATGGAGAACGCCTCGCGCCTGTCGCGACCCTGGCTGCGGGCCGGGTTCGTGCTCACCCTGGTGGGCTACGGCACCAAGATGGGTCTCGCACCGCTCCACACCTGGAAGCCCGATGCCTACGGCGAAACCCCGGGCCTGGTGGGCGCCCTCCTTGCGGGCGGGGTCACCAGCTGCGCGTTTCTCGCCCTGCTGCGGATCTACGCGGTGGTGGGGGCAGCGGGCGAGGGGGCCTTCGCCCGGGAGCTGCTGGTGGCCTTCGGCATGCTCTCCATGGCCTGGGCCCTGGTCTTCATGGTGCGGCAGACCGATTTCAAGCGGCTGCTGGCCTACTCCAGCGTGGAGCACATGGGCATCCTCGTCTTCGGCATCGGCATCGGCGGCCTGGCGGCGAAGTTCGCCCTCTTTCACCTGGCGGCCAACGCCCTGGTGAAGAGTGTCCTCTTCCTGTCGGCCGGGAACATCCACCGGAGCTATGCCAGCAAGCAGTTGCCCTTCGTGACGGGCGCCCTTCGGCGGACGCCCGTGTCGGGCTGGCTCTTCCTGCTGGGCTTCCTGGCCATCACAGGCATGCCGCCCTTCGCGCCCTTCCTCAGCGAGTTCAACATCGCCTCGGGAGCGCTGAGCACAGGCCACATCCTGGGCGGGACGGCCTTTCTCGTCCTGCTGGGTGGCATCTTCCTGGCCATGAGCGAGACGGTGGTCCAGGTGGTCTTCGGCACGCCCAGTACCCAGCGGGTCCGCACGCCCTACAAGGACGCCCCGGCCACCACGGCGCCCCTCATCGTCGCCCTGGGACTGGCCCTGGTTCTGGGAATCTGGATGCCCCGTCCGCTCCAGGCCATGCTCAACCACGCCGCCACCACCGTCGACGGTGGTCTGTCCGCCCGGATGGAGGTGCAGCCATGAGCGCCGCTGATCTGCCGGTGCTCCGGAACGGCCAGGGCCTGCCCCTGCGGGAGGTGCCGGAGCTTCCCATCGGTGCGTTCCGGGACGCCATCCTACAGCGCATCCGTGAAGGGGACCGCCTCGCCTGTCTCTGCGGCGATCTGGACCTGAGCCTCTACGCCGTGCTTGCCGACGATGCCGGACACGCCCTGCGCGTCTTGCGCACCAAGCTGGATGCGCCGCGCTATCCCGCCCTCACGCCGGACTGCCCCCAGGCCCACCTCTTCGAACGGGAGCTCGCTGAGCAGACCGGCATCATCCCCGAAGGTCATCCTTGGCTGAAGCCCGTGCGCTTCCACCTCCCCTGGAACGGCGCGCCGGATCCCTGGCAGCGCGGCGGGGTGCCGGTTCCCGGGGTGATCGACTTCTTCCGCGTGGAGGGCGAAGAGGTCCACGAGGTGGCCGTGGGGCCGGTCCACGCGGGCGTCATCGAGCCCGGGCACTTTCGGTTCCAGTGCCACGGCGAGCGGGTCTTCCATCTGGAGATCGCCCTGGGCTACCAGCACCGCGGCGTGGAGAAGGCCCTCCTCGGTGGTCCCCATCCCCTCAGCCTCAAGCAGGCCGAGACGGCCTGCGGGGACAGCAGCATCGCCCACGCTTGGGCCTACTGCCGCCTGCTGGAGGGCCTGGCGGGCGTGGAGGTGCCAGCCCGCGTGGAGCTGGTGCGCGGCGTGGCCCTGGAACTGGAGCGCGTGGCCAACCATGTGGGGGACCTCGGCGCGCTGTCGGGGGATGTGGGTTTCCTGCCCACGGCCTCCTTCTGCGGCCGCATCCGCGGCGACTGGCTGAACCTGAGCGCCGAGGGTTGCGGCAGCCGTCTGGGCCGGGATTGGCTGCGCCCCGGGGGCCTGCGGCAGGAGCTGGAACCTGCCCTGGCCGCCCGGATGCGGCCGCGCCTGGAGCAGGCCTGGGCGGATACCAAGGACGCGGTGGAGCTGCTCTGGGGCGCCGCCTCCGTGATGATCCGCTTCGAGGCAGCGGGACGGGTGGATCTCGATAAGGCCCGGGAGATCGGTTTGGTGGGCGTGGCGGCTCGAGCCTCGGGCCTGGGCCGGGATGTGCGCCACGACCACCCCTACGGGCCGTACGGAGCCCATCCCATCCCCGTGGCGCAGGCCGAGAGCGGCAACGTGCATTCCCGGGCCTGGGTGCGTTGGCTTGAATTGGGCGACAGCATGCGCTTCCTTTCCGCGGCCCTGGCCACCCTGGCGGAGAGTGAAGCGCCCGTGAAAGCGCCGCCGCTGCCACCCCTGGCCCCGGAGCACCTTTGCGTGTCGCTCACGGAAGGCTGGCGCGGCGAGGTGCTGCACCTGGCCTGGACGGATGCCCAGAGCCGCTTCGCCCGCTACAAGATCGTGGATCCCTCCTTCCACAACTGGTTCGGGCTGGCCTTGGCCCTGCGCGGGGAGCAGGTCTCGGACTTCCCACTGTGCAACAAGAGCTTCAACCTCTCCTACTGCGGGCACGACCTATGATCCACATCCTGCTTTCCCGCTGGCGCCAGGGCTACCGCACCTTTCCCTATCCCAAGGCACTGCCCGCGCTCCCCGAGCGGTTCCGGGGCCGGCCCCACATCCAGGCGGATCGCTGCCCCGACGACTGCCGGGTTTGCGCGGACGCCTGTGCCACGGAGGCCATCACGTTCGGAGCTGCCGGCCCGCGCATCGACTTGGGGCGCTGCCTGTTCTGTCCCGATTGCGTGGAGGCCTGTCCCGAGGGCGCCATCGAATACACCGGAGAACACCGTCTCGCCACCCGCACGCGGGAGGATCTGGTGGTCGACGCCAAGGAGGAGTACCGGCTGGCGGCGGCCCTGGATGGGGAGATGAAACGGCTCTTCGGCCGGTCGCTCAAGCTCCGCGTGATCAGCGCGGGCGGCTGCAACGGCTGCGAGGTGGATGTGAACGTGCTGGGCACCCTGGCCTGGGACCTGGGGCGCTTCGGCATCCAGTACGTCGCTTCGCCGCGCCACGCCGACGGCCTGCTCATCTGCGGCCCCATTACGCGGAACATGGAATTGGCCGTCCGCAAGACCTACGACGCCGTGGCCCACCCCAAGCTCGTCATCGCCGTGGGGGCCTGCGCCATCGCGGGCGGGCCCTACTACCGCCAGGAGGAGCAGCTCGGCGGCGCCGCGTCGGTGCTGCCGGTGGACCTGTTCATCCCGGGTTGCCCGCCCCATCCGCTGACCATCCTGGACGGCCTGCTCCGGCTGCTGGGGCGGATCAGAACCGACGGCCGAGTTGGAGCTACGCCTTTGGATGGGGGCGAAACGTCACAAAAGTAGACACTTATCTGTCTGCGATTTTTATGATCATTTTTTAATGTGTCTAAACATTCATATTCTTGCCATTTGAGACTGGTGCCGCCTTTCCCGCCCTTCAACCTAAGAATGGCTTCGGGACTCAATAACCCCGAGGAGGCAACCATGAACCGTTGGCGTGGCCTGTCCACCGTCGTCCTGGCAGCCCTAGGCTTGGCATTTCTGCTGGCCTGTGGAGGCTCATCCGGTTCCAGCAATGGGGCCTTGACCGTCCACCTGGTGGATGGTCCCATCAGCGGTTACCAGGAGGTCAACGTCCACATCCAGACTGTGGAGATCAGCGGCAACGGCGGCTGGATGACCCTCGGTACCCCGAACAAGACCTACAACCTGCTGAGCCTCACAGGCGGCGTGAGCGAGCTGCTGGCCTCCGGGGCGACGCTGCCGGCGGGGCACTACCAGCAGATGCGGCTGGTCCTTGGCGCGGGCAACACCGTCAAGCTGTCGGACGGCACTGTGCAGCCCCTCACCGTGCCCTCGGGCCTCCAGTCCGGCGTCAAGCTGATCGTGAGCTTTGACGTGATGGCGGGCACCACGAAGGATGTGTGGATCGACTTCGACGCGGCCCACTCCATCCAGGTGGTGCAGGCCGGGGCGTCAAGCCAGTACCTCCTGCGGCCCACCATCTGGGCCTACGACAAGATCGTCACGGGCTCCATCTCCGGCAAGCTGACAGACACCGCCACCTCCACGGGCCTCGCCAGTGCCGTGGTCTACGCTGAGACCCTGGATGGGTCCGGCCATGCCCGGATCGCTCGCAGTACCATCACGGATGCGACGGGGGCCTACACCCTGGACCTGCTCCCCGTGGGCGCCACCTATTACGTGGTGAGCCAGCCGGTGCTGGGGACCACGACGCCGAAGGCCTATGACGCCAAGGCCAGCGAGGGCTTCGCCCTCAGCGGCACCACCCCCGTCTTTACCTACAACGCGGCCTTTACCGCGGACGTGGCCACCGGTGGCGTGTCGGGCGGCCTAACTCCCGTGGCCACCAGCAGCCAGAGCGATGCGGTGAACCTGCTTCAGACCTTGGCCACAGGCTCGGGCAGCTTCGCCTTCATCGTGGACAGCGGCATGGCCGCCGTGGGCACCTCCACCGAGACCTATGGCTTCGCGACGGTGCCCGCCGGGGCCTACAGCGTGCAGGCGGTGCGGACCACCCTCAACACCGACGGCACCACCACCGTGAGCACTTCCACCGTCCAGCCCGCGACCGTGACGGCGGGGGTCAGCGTGACGGTCGACCTCGGGCTGTAGGGGAGACCAACCGCAAAGAAGAGGTGCGGAGCGCCCCTTCTTTGCGGTCAGGGCCAAGCTGACCTAGGCGTAGAACCCACGGTACTTCATGGCCTGCGCCACGCGGTCCAGGGCCAGGATGTAGGCGCCGATGCGGGGGTTGGTCTTGTACTTGTCGGTGGTGGCGAAGGTGGCCTGGAAGGCGTGGGTCATGTAGTCCACCAGCCGCTCGTTCACTTCGCGTTCGCGCCAGTAGAAGCCCTGGCGGTTTTGCACCCACTCGAAGTAGCTGACGGTGACGCCGCCGACGTTAGCCAGGATGTCGGGCACCACGAGGACGCCGTGCTCCAGCAGGATGGGGTCCGCCTCGGGCGTGGTGGGGCCGTTGGCGCCCTCCACGATGACCTTGGCTCGGACCTGGGCCGCGTTGGCTTCCGTGATCTGGTTTTCCGAGGCCGCGGGTACGAGGATGTCCACGGGGTGGGTGAGGAGCGCGGTGGGATCCATGGGTTCGGCGCCCTTGAAACCGACGACGGTACGGGCTTCGGCCACATGCTTGAGCAAGGCATGGATGTCCAGACCCCGGTCATTCTTGATGGCGCCCTGGATGTCGCCGATGGCCACGATGCGGGCCCCGGCCTCATGCAGCAGGCGCGAGGCCTGGCTGCCTACGTTGCCGAAGCCCTGCACGGCCACCGTGGCGCCGGCCAGGGGCTTGCCCAGGCGCTGCATGGCTTCTCGAGCCGTGATGAGGATGCCGCGGCCCGTGGCCTCGTTGCGGCCCAAGCTGCCGCCGAGACCCAGGGGCTTGCCGGTGACCACCGCGTTCTCCGTCTGGCGGACGTGCATGGAGTAGGTGTCCAGCACCCAGGCCATGGTCTGGGCATCCGTGCCCATGTCGGGGGCCGGCACGTCGCGATCGGGGCCGATGATGTCCATGATTTCGGCGATGTAGCGGCGGGTGAGGCGTTCCTTCTCGCCCAGGCTCAGCTTGGAGGGATCGCACACGATGCCGCCCTTGCCGCCGCCGAAGGGCACATCCACCACGGCGCACTTCCAGGTCATCCACGCGGCCAAGGCCTTCACCTCGTCCAGGGTCACGTTCATGTCGTAGCGGATGCCGCCCTTGGCGGGGCCGCGGGCGATGTTGTGCTGTACCCGGTAGCCGGTGAAGACCTCCCACTGGCCGTTGTCCATAAGTACTGGCAGGCTCACGATCATGGACCGGCTGGGGGCCATGAACACCTTGAAGAGCGCGTCGTCCAGTCCATAGAGCTGGGAGGCGACTCGCAGGCGGGCCTGCATGGCTTCGAACGCGTTGGTCTGGTCGGTCGGCATGGAGGTCATCTCCTACGGACGTGCTTCAGATGCGGGGTGGACCTCGGCGGGCAGTTCCAGCTCGCGGCCGGCGCTCCAGAGCCCCTCGAGGTTGTAGTGCCGGCGGGTCTCCTCGTCCATGACATGGACCACAAGGTTGCCGTAGTCGAGCAGCACCCAGTTGCCGTTGGCTTCGCCCTCGCGGGAGATGGGGTGTTCGCCAGCCGCCTTGAGCGCATCCTCGATGGCTTCGGCGATGGCGCGGTTCTGGCGGTCGCTGCCCCCGCTCATGAAGGCGAAGATATCGGTGAAGCTGGCGATGTCCTTCACGTCCACGAGGCGGATGCGGAAGGCTTTCTTCGACCGGGCGGCGTCGACGACGGTCGCAAGCCGGGAATCAAGGGTCATGCGGGCTCCAGAGCAGGCTAACGATACAGGTTTTCGGCGCGGATGGCAGCCAGAACTTGGGACGGAATGCCCGCGGGATCATGGGCAGGATCCGCCGCCAGGCGCTGGCGAAGGTCCGACGAGGCCAGATCCAGTTGGGTGGGGGGAAGCCAGACCAGCTCCCCGGGCTGGCCCGACCAGACGGCGGCTGGGTGAAGGCCCGGGACGTCGGGTACTGCAGTGTCCGCGCCGGGGCGGAGGGCCACGGCGGCAGAGGCGAGTTGGAAGATCCGCTCGGGCCGCCGCCACTGCGGGAGGCCCGGCAGCTGGTCACTGCCCATGATGAGGATCCAGGCCGCCTCGGGCTCCCGGGCGGCAAGGGTCTCCAGGGTGTCCACGGTGTAGCTGGTGCCGCCGCGCTCGAGTTCGGCCACTTCCACCCGGCAGCGCGGGTCGAAAGCCTTCAAGGCCTCAGCCAGCAGGCGCAGTCGGGCCTCGGTGTCGGGACCCCCGGGATCGGGCTTGTGGGGGCTGACGGCGGAGGGCACGAAACGCAGCTCGTCCAGGCCCAAGTGGTCCAGAGCAAGGCGTGCCAGTTTGAGGTGGCCTTCGTGTGGGGGATTGAACGCCCCCCCGAGCAGGCCGACGCGCACTACCAAACCTCGTCCTTGGGGACAGCTTCCTTCTGCCCGGCCAGAATTTTCAGGGCATCGTCGACCGCAAACGCCAGCTCGCGCAGCCCCTCGCCGGTGACCCCGGAGATGAAGATGGGCTTCTGGCCGCGCTCGGCGCAGAGGGCCACAAAAGCCTCGCGGCGGGCCTCATCCTGCAGGGCGTCCACCTTGGTGGCGACCAGCCAGCGGGGCTTGGCGGCCAGCACAGGACTGAAGGCCTGCACTTCGCCCTCGATGATGCGGACGGCATCGGCGGGTTCTTCGATGGGATCCGAAAGGTCCACCAGCTGCAGCAGCATGCGGGTGCGCTCCACATGGCGGAGGAACTGGATGCCCAGACCCGCGCCGCCGGCAGCGCCTTCGATGAGGCCCGGGATGTCCGCGATGACCCAGCTGTCCATGATGTCGCCACCGAAGAGGTCCAGGCTCACCACGCCGAGCTGAGGTTCCAGGGTCGTGAACGGGTAGTCGGCGATCTTGGGTCGGGCGGCGCTGAGGCGGCTCACGAGGGTGCTCTTGCCGGCATTGGGGAAGCCCACCAGGCCCACGTCCGCGATGAGCTTGAGCTCGAGGTCGAGGTTGCGCTCCTCGCCGTCCTCGCCGGGCTGGTGGTGGCGCGGGGTGCGGTTGGTGGAGCTTTTGAAGTTCGTGTTGCCCAGGCCGCCCCGGCCCCCGCGGGCCACGCAGACGGATTCGCCATCGGCCAGCAGCTCCGCCAGCATCTCGCCGGTTTCGCCGTCCTTCACCACGGTGCCCAGGGGCACTTCCAGCCACACATCCAGGCCGTCCTTGCCGTGGCGCATGCAGCCTTCCCCTTGGCGGCCGCGTTCGGCGGTGAAGTCGCGCTTGCTGCGGTAGGGGTTGAGGGTATTCAAGGCCCGGTTCGCCCGGAGGAACACCGAGCCGCCCTTGCCGCCGTCGCCACCGTCGGGCCCGCCCTCGGGGGCGAATTTCTCGCGGCGGAAGCTCATGGCGCCGGAACCGCCGTGGCCGGCAGCGACGCGGAGCTGGACATAGTCAAGGAACATGGTGGATCTTCACTTCCTGGTAGGTGTGCAATGAGCACAGGCCGGGCTTCGCCCGGCCTGTGCGTGGGGGCTCCGGGGGTGTGCGCGAAGCGCGGGACCCCCGGACAACATCAACCCTCGATGGGATCGATGTGAATGAAGCGGCCGGATTGGCCCTTGTCCTGGAAGCGCACCTTGCCGTCGATCTTGGCGAACAGGGTGTGGTCCTTGCCCATGCCGACGTTGATGCCGGCCTTGAACTTGGTGCCGCGCTGGCGGACGAGGATGGAGCCGCCGGGGACGACTTCCCCGCCGAATTCCTTCACGCCGAGGCGCTGGGAATGGGAATCACGACCGTTGCGGCTGGAACCGACGCCTTTTTTATGAGCCATGGAAGAACCTCTTCAAAATCAGGATTCGTGAATAGGGGGAAGGATGCGAGTTCGGGCTTGGCCCGGGCGAGCATCGGGGGTCCGGGGGTGTGCGCGCAGCGCGGGACCCCCGGAGAGCATCATCCCTTGATGGCCTTGATGCGGACCTCAGTGTAGTTCTGGCGATGGCCCTGCGTGCGCTGATAGGTGGTGGTCTTCTTCTTCTTGAAGATGATGACCTTCTTGGCTCGGTCGTGGGTGATGACCTCGGCCTCGACCGTGGCGCCCTGCACGGTGGGCTGACCCACCTTCAGGTCCCCGTCCTTGTCGATGAGCAGCACCTGATCGAAGGTGACGGCCTGCTTGGGATCCTTCGCCAGCGTCTCCACGCGGAGGATATCGCCCTCGGTGACGCGGTACTGCTTCCCGCCGGTCTTGATGATTGCGAACATGGAAACCTCTTCGATGGGGGCGTGTGGGCGGCAGTCCATCGGACGCGCTTGGGGAGCCCACGGCCAGGGCAAGGCCCATCAGTATGCGGGGAATTCCCTGTCGGCTCAAGGGAAATTCCTGAAGCGAGGGGGATTGGGCTCCTCCCAGTCGACGGGGGATGGGATGATCGAAATCTGGAGAATCCCATGGGCCGTGACTTCCAGACCTTCCTCAAGCAGCTCGAGGCTGCGGGCGAGCTGAGCCGCGTGACGCCTGAAGTCGATCCCTATCTGGAGATGGGCGCCATCGCCGATCGGGTGTCCAAGCAGCCCGGGGGCGGCAAGGCCCTGCACTTCGACCGGCCCAAGGGCAAGGCCATGCCTGTGGCCATGAACGCCTTCGGCAGCCTGAAGCGCATGGAGATGGCCCTGGGCGTGGATCAGGAGTCCCGAGGCCTCGACGCCATCGCCGACCGCATCGAGAAGCTGGTGCAGGAAGCCATGCCCAAGCCGGGCACGGGATTTTTCGAGAAGCTGGCCAAGCTGCCCGTGCTGGCGGAGGTTTCCAACTGGATGCCGAAGACCGTACGCAAGGGGATCTGCCAGGAGGTGGTGCTGAAGGGCGACCAGGTGAAGCTCACGGACCTGCCTGTGCTCACCACCTGGCCCGAGGACGGCGGCCCTTTCATCACCCTCGGCCTGAGCCACACCCGCAACAAGCAGACGGGGCACCGCAACACGGGTCTCTACCGCCTGCAGGTCTACGATGACCGCACCCTGGGCTTCCACACCCAGCTCCACCACGACGGCGCCCGCAACCGCCACGGCTACGACCGCGACGAACGCATGCCCGTGGCCGTGAGCTTCGGCGGCGACCCGGTACTGACCTACGCTGCCACGGCGCCGCTGCCGCCCTTCCTCAGCGAGGTGATGTTCGCCGGCTTCCTGCGGGGCGAAGGCATCGAGATGGTGCCCTGCGTGACGAACGACCTGGAGGTTCCGGCGGATTCCGAGCTCGTCATCGAGGGCTATGTGAACCCCGGGGAGCTGCGCCGCGAGGGCCCCTTCGGCGACCACACAGGTTACTACTCCCTGGCCGACGACTACCCCGTGCTGCACGTGGAAGCCATCACCCTGCGCAAGAACCCGGTGTTCCCCGCCACCATCGTGGGCCGGCCGCCCCAGGAGGATGCCTACCTGGGGCTGGCCACGGAGCGGATCTTCCTGCCCCTCCTTCGCATGGTGCTGCCCGAGATCCGTGATATGCACCTGCCCGCCGCGGGCGCCTTCCACAACCTGGTGATCCTCTCCATGAAGAAGGAATATCCGGGGCACGCGCAGAAGGTGATGAACGCCATCTGGGGCACGGGCCAGATCATGTTCACCAAGGGCATCGTGGTGGTGGACGAGGACATCGACCCCCACGACCTGACCGAGGTGCTCTTCCGCCTCACCAGCAATGTGGACCCCAAGCGCGACCTGCTCTTCACGGAAGGGCCCCTGGACGTGCTGGACCACAGCGCCGACCGCTTCGCCTTCGGCAGCAAGGTGGGCATCGACGCCACCCGCAAGAACCGCCCCTGGGATGGCTTCCCCCGCGAATGGCCGCGGGACCTGGTGTTCCCGGAAGAGGTCCTCGATCGCATCGGCAAGCGCTGGAAGGACTACGGACTCTGATCAGCCCAGGGTCGAAGTCCCCGGCGAGCAAAGCAAAGCCCGGCCATGCCGGGCTTTGCGCGGAGGTCCGGGGGTTCTCCCGGAGAGCATTAAAATCGAATAGTCACGCCTGCCTGCAGGGCGTCCGCCTGGAAGCCACTGGCGATGCGGGAATGCAGGAACCGGGCTTCTGTGCCGACGGTGGCGTTCCACTGGTAGCCGACACCGCCCGCCAAGCCCAGCTTGGTGGTGTCACTGGTCACCTTCGAAAAGGCATCCTTGGTCTCGAAGGACCAGCGCATGGCGGAGATGCCGGCAGTGAAATAGAGCCCTTCGGGCTTGCCCGCGATGAAGTAGAGGTAATCGCCGCCCAGGCTGAGGTTGGAGGCGCTCTGCTTGAGGCTGCCGAAGGTGGCCTCCGGATAGACCGAGTAGTCCAGCCGGGGCCGGATCATGTGGCCATCCCCCAGATCGAAGGTGCCGTGGACGCCGACGCCAGGGCCGGGCTTGCTATCCACGAAATCCTTGAGGTCGCCCAGCGGAATGTTCACCAGACCCTGCACGCCGTACCGGGGGCCTTCAGCCTGTAGGGAGAGCGCGGCGGCGGCCAGCATGGCCAGAGTCAGCGGGGACGAGATCTTCATGGTTCCTCCGGGAAGGCGCTGGCCCAGGATGGGCCGAGCGAGCACCCGCGGCCATGTTCCCACAAAAAAGGGGGAGCCCGCCTCTGATTTGGAAATGGGAAACTGGGACTAGAAATAAAGATCTAGTTCGAGTTGAACTCGATTTGGGTTCGATTATTTACAATGAAAAGACGCCCCTGCGGGCGCCTTTTCAAGGGGATTGGGCGAACCTACTCGCCGTTCTCTGAGCGACGCTCCTTGAGGCGACCGGCCTTGCCGAGCTTCTCGCGCAGGAAGTAGAGCTTGGCGCGACGAACCTTGCCGTGGCGAAGCACTTCCAGCTTGTCGATGGTGGGGCTGTTCAGGGGGAAGATACGTTCCACACCCACGCCGCTCGCGACCTTGCGGACGGTGAAGGAGGTGCGCATGCCGCCGCCCTTGATGCCGATGACGATGCCCTGGAAGAGCTGGATGCGCTCCTTCTCGCCTTCCTTCACCTTGACGTGCACCTTGACAGTGTCGCCGGGCGTGATGCGGGGGAGGTCGGAACGAAGCAGGCTGGCTTCGAGCTGGTCGATGATGTGGCTCATGTGGGCTCCTGGGCCAGCGGTCCCACACCGAGATCGGCGGACATGGCTCGAAAGTCCCCAGACGGGGAGTCCATCAGTGTATCTGGATTGAGCAAAAAGGGAAGGGACCAGTCTTCTAGGCTGGAGTCCGAGGTCTGGAGGTACGGCTTTCTGAATGGCCCCCTGGCCGAACTTTCCTGCTTCCCTCGGGCCATCAAGCCCCTGGTCGTTGTTTCCTCCAGACTCAGGTCCTGTTCCAGCCCTTCCAACCCTTGGGTTTGGCGCGCTCCCAGTCCTGCGGGTGCTCCACCTGCCAGGCGCACCATTGCGCGGGCCGGTCTAGGGCGGACAAGCGGTCCCGCAGGTAAGTGGCCCAAAGGTCCGGTCGCAAGCGCTTGGTCCGGGCCATGGCCTCGCGGAGACGCCACAACCGTATGGCCCCATGGTCGCCCCCCTGGAGCACCGCCGGCACGTCGAGGCCTTCGAAGGTGGCGGGGCGCGTGTAGTGGGGGTGGTCCAGCAGGCCCGTGGCGAAACTGTCCTCCTCGGCGGAGGCCTCGTTGCCCAGCACGCCCGGCAGCCAGCGGCAGACCGCGTCGATGAGCACGAGGGCCGGCAGCTCGCCCCCGCTGAGGACGGCCTCGCCCACACTCAGCTCTTCGTCCACGCACCGCTCCACCGCCCGCTGGTCCAGGCCCTCGTAGCGCGTGCAGACGAGGATCAGTTGATCCAGGCGGGCCAGCTCCAGCACCTTGGCGTGGGTGAGGGGTGGGGCGGCGGGGCTGAAGTGGATGACGCGGCCCGACCCCGCCCGAGGCACAGAGGCCAGGGTGTCTCGCAAGACCTCGGGCCGCAGCACCATGCCGGGGCCGCCGCCGAAGGGGGCATCGTCCACATGGCCGAAAGTATTGCCCGCGAAAGGCCGGTAGCTGTGGGTGTGCAGCCCGTGTCCTAGTTCGCGGAAGGCGCGCCCGGTGATGCCGAGGCGGGCGGCCTCGAAATACTCCGGAAAGAGGGTGAGGACGTCGAATCTCATCACTTCATCATCGCGTGGAGGGCCTTCATGAAGGTGCGGGCGATGAGGTCGAAGCTGAAGGCGAAGTAGAGGGTGTTGGCCAGGGAACCCGCCGCGCCGACCCAGGCCCAGAGGAGGCGCTCCTCCAAGAGGGAGGCACCCAGGAGGCAGAGGATGGCGGCAGGCAGCTGGTTGCCGAAGGGCAGGGGTACGGGGATGGCCAGCAGGAACCCCGTCCAGGCGATGCAGGCGCCGATCCAGCGATGGTTGATGGGCCGAGGGTGGGCGCGGGGCCAGCGGAACCGGTCCAGCTGGGTTTCCAGCCTGGCCAGGGCGTTCTTGATGCGGCCCTTGTGGATGGCCTGTTCCTGCACCCGGCGGGGCACCCAGGGGTGGGAGATGCCCCAGGCCAGCTGGATCCCGAGGCCTATAAGGCCGATGCCACCCACCGGGGCCAGCCCGATGTTCAGACCCGGTACCAGGCTCGGCAGTGACAGCAGCAGCGTCAGGAGCCCATAGGTCTGTTCCCCGGCCGCATCCAGCAGCTCCCCGAGCGTGATCTGGCCTTCCGCGTCCAGCAGGGCGTGGAGGGTCTCGAAGAAGGGCTTCTGCATGGATGGCACCCGTCCAGGATGACGGGAAAAAGGTCTCCAGTCTCCGGACTTCAGGCTTCTTTCGACGGCCCCCGCCGCTGTCCCTCCCGCACCAACTGGCCGCAGGCGCCCGCCACGTCCTGGCCCCGGCTGCGCCGGACGCTGACGGGCAGCCCAGCGTCCGAGAGCAGGCGACAGAGGGCGCCGATGCGCGACTCTTCCGGCGGTTCGAAGCCGCTGCCCTCGTGCGGATTGAAGGGGATCAGGTTCACCTTGGCGGGGAACCCTTGGGCGAAGGCGGCAAGCCGGCGGCCATCCTCCAGGCCGTCGGTGACGCCTTTCAACAGCACGTATTCCAGCGTGATCCGCTCGCCGGACTGGAGCGGGAAGGCCGCCAGCGCCGCCGCCAGGGCTTCCAGATTCCACACTCGGTTGACGGGCATGATCAGGGACCGGCGAACGTCGGTGGTGGCGTTGAGGCTCAGGGCCAGGCGCGGCCGCTTGGCGAAGGTGCCCATGCGCTCGATGCCGCTCACCAGGCCCGAGGTGGATACGGTGATGCGCCGGGGCGGGATGGCCAGACCCTTGGGATCTGTCAGCACCCCGAAGGCCGCCATGAGGTGATCGAGGTTGTGCAGGGGCTCGCCCATGCCCATGAACACCAGGTTCACGGGACGCCCTTCGGGGTGCTCATGGTGGTTCAGCATGGCCATCACCTGACCCACGATCTCTGCGGCGCTGAGGTTGCGCACGATGCCCATCTGGCCCGTGGCGCAGAAGGTGCAGCCCATGGCGCAGCCCACCTGGCTCGACAGGCAGAGGGTCACGCGGTCGGCATAGGGCATGAATACCCCTTCCACCTGCTTTCCATCGGCCAATTCAAAGACGTGCTTGGTCGAGCCATCGTCCGAGGTCTGGCTTTGGACGAGGGTGGGCCAGGCGAGGTCCACCTCGGCCTCCAGGCGCGTCCGCAAGGCTTTCGACAGGATGGAGAACTGCTCCCAGCGGTCCCACCGCTGGCGGTAGAGGCCCTCGAAAAGCTGGCTCCCCCGCCAAGCCGGTTCGCCCATGGCGGCCACGAGCGCCTTCAGGTCCGCCGCACCCAGGCCCGCCGCATTAGGGCGCGCTGCCGAACCGGCTTCCGGGGCCGGCTGATCCCAGAGCTGGGCCATCCTAATCCATCCGGATCTTGAAGGACTTCATGAGGCGCTTGTCGTCCTCGGAGAACGGCTGTTCCGGTCCTTCCTGAGGCAGGGCATCATCGTGGCCCTCACCCCGGAGGCGGATGGGTGCGGCCTCGAGGATGAGCATGAGGCCGTAGCCCTGCGCCTGGATCTGGAAGGTGAGGTCACGGCAGTGATCATCCTCGGCCAGAGCCTTGACCAGCGAATCCCCCAGTTCGCTCACCAGGTGATGCAGGTTCTCAGGCAGTTCCATGGGGCCTCCGCCATCCAGAATACCAGCGCCGTCTCCAGGTCCGCAGCAACCCAAGCACAGCCCTCTCGACGTGTGGACCTTCTCCCCATGACTTGGGGCCTGGGGCGAGGCTTCCTCTAAGCGGTGTCGCGGAAGGCCGCCACGGCACCGGATGGGTCGCCTTCCCAGAAAGGTCGGATGGCCGCCACGCCGGCCAGGCGCGGATGGCGGAGCAGGGCTGCGTTCGCGGGCGCCACGCCGCCCAGGGCAAGCAGGCGCGGACCCTCGGGAGGCAACCCATCCAGAAAATGCACCAGCCGTTCGACTCCCCAGGGTGCCCCCTTGCCGGGGCTGGGGAAGATCGGAGAGACGAGCAACTGGTCCACGTGGCGCCGTGCGGTCCATTGGTCTTCGTGGTGGAGCGGGCGGGACAGGGGCACCAGACCCGGCTCCACTTCGGGATGGGCTTCCGGTGCGTGGAGCCCACAGCCCGCGGCGAACGCCACGTCCAGGCGGCCGGCCACCCAGAGGGTCACCTCTGGCGCAGTGTCCTGGCACCAGGTCGCGGCCGCCAGCAGGGCCCGGGCGTCCAGCTGTGGCTCACGGATCAGGAAGCCGTCCACTCCCGCACGCAGGACGGCGGCCCAGCGCGCACGATGGAAGCCGGCGCCCGGGGTGATGGCCAGGAGGATCATCCGAACAGGCTTTCCAAGGCGGCGGGATCAAGCTTGGGCTGGGCTAGCAGGGCCACATTCTCGGCCACGTGGGAGGCCCGTCCCATGCCGCACAGGGCCGTGGTGACGCCGGGGCAGGACCGGGTGAACTGCAAGGCGGCCTGGGCAGGGGTCTGCAGGCCCAGCGCCTCGGTGAAGCCCTCGGGCAGCTGACGCAGGATGCGCCCCTGCATGATGGAGGCTGAGGTCTGTACCGAGATTCCGCTGGCCTGCGCCGCGGCCAGGGGCGTCATGGGGGTGCGGTCCACCACCTGCGTCGGAGCCAGGAATGCCTCGGGCATGGCCAGGTTGAGGGGCAGTTGGATCCAGCGGAAGTGGTGGTCCCGGCCTCCGGCCGCGGCAGCGGCTTCCAGCAGCCGGGCGAGGCTGAGGTGCCCCTCCTGACCCGGTGGCGTCCGAAAGCCGTTCCAGGTGGCCACGCCGTAGGCCCGGATCTTTCCTGCCGCCACGAACCCCTCGCAGGCTTCGAAGGCCCGTTCGATCTGGGCATAGAAGGCCTCTGGACCCAGGTGGAGCAGCTGCTGCTCGGGGTTGTGCAGGTGGAACAGATCCAGGGTTCCGAGGCCTAGGGCCTCCAGGCTGATCTCCAGCTGGTGCGCCAGGTACCGGGGTGTCATGGCATGACAGCCGTCCACCAGGTCGTCCACGGCCAGGATGCCCGGGGCTTCCAGGACCCGGTGGAACCAGGCCCGGGGGCTTTCCGAAGCATCGACATCCATGGGCATGGGGAGGTAGCCCGCCTTGGTGGAGACGAAGTACTGGTCGCGGGGGAGCCCCTGGAAGGCGGCGCCCAGGCTCCGCTCCGAACGTCCGCCCCGGTAGTTGGCGGCGGTGTCGAAGACGTTCCCTCCAGCCGCGAAGAAGGCGCGGGCCGCCTCGGTATAGGCGGCATCGGCGGCGGCGGTGGGCTCGCCGAGGTAGGTGCCCAAGCCAAGGCTGCTCAGTTCCATGGCGACTCCGAATCCGGGTGACGGCCTGCCGGGGCGGGTTCACCCCGACCCGGCAGCGGGGGCCCGGGGGGACATCGCGAGCAAAGCGAGCAGGCGGTCCCCCCGGACAGCACTAACTATCCAGGTCTTCCTTCACGCCGTCGGTGCCCATGGTCACCAGGCGATCCGCCGCGCGACGCGCCCACTCGGAGCCGGGATAGCTCTCCACCAGCTTCTGGTAGTAGCTCTTGGCTTCGTCCCGGAAATTCTTGATGCGGTCAGTCGTATAGGTGGTGAAGTCCTTCGTGAATTGTTCCCCCTGTTCGCGGGTGAGGGATTTCAGGTCCTCCTTCTGGAGCTTGGCAGCATAGTCTTTCTCGAATTGAGCCACCTCCTCCTGGGACAGCAGGCGCTGACGCATGGCCTCGCCCAGGTAGAAGTAGGCGCGCTCACGGTCCACATAGTCGGGGTAGGTCTCCAGCAGGGCCTTCAGGCGCCGCTCGGCCCCGGGGTAGTAGTAGACGTTCACGTAAAAGACGCCCACCACCAGCTCATGCTCGGCGATGCGCCGCCAGCACTGGACCACCTTGGCCTTGGCTTCTCCCGCGTAGGGGCTACCCGGGGATTCCGCCAGCAGCTGCTGGAAGCCTTCCAGCGCCTTGCGGGTCTCGGTCTGGTCGCGTTCCGCGCTCTCGATGGAGGAGAAGTGGCAGAGGGCCCGGTGATACAGGGCATAGTCCCGGAGCTCGTGACGGGGGAAGTAGTTAAGGAAGCTCGTGTACTCCACCTCGGCTTCGGGAAAGCTGGGGCTCGATTGGAAGAAGAAGCTGTCACCCAACATGAGCTTGGCCTTGGGGAATTCGGGTGAACCGGGGAGGTACTGCTCCAGCTGGCGGAGGGTCAGCCGGGCCTCGGCGAACTTGCCCTGCTTCATCTGCTTGTCCGCCGTGGCCATCAGCACGGAGGAGACGATGGTCTTGTCGACCGTCTTCGGTTTGCGGCAGCCCAAGCCCAGCCCCGCGATCAGGAGGCCAAGGGACAGGACGGTGAGGATGCGCTTCATGCGGACTCCGGAGACAGCAATTCAGACATGGCGGGACGGTGCGAAGGGTTCCATGGACGATGCGAAGGATTCCAAGCCTGATACAGCTTCTCGAGCCAGGGTTCGACGAGGGCCTGGGCCTCGTACCGTTTCCGGTCGTGGAAGATCTCGTGATAGAAACCGGCCAGCCGATGGCGTTCCAGGAGGCCGGGTTGGACGGCGGACCACAGGGCTTCGGAGGCGTCGGGATCCACCACGGTATCTTCGCCGGATTCCAGCAGCAGCATGGGACGGTCCAGTTCCTGGCCGAGGGGCATGAGTTCCGCCCGCCCCTCCTCCAGGGCCGCGCCGAAAGCGGCGGTGGCCCAGCGGTGGCAGAGGGGGTCCGTTTCGTAGCGCTGCACGAGCACAGGATCCGAACAGACCCGGCTCTTGTCGCCGTGCAGCTGGATGGGCCGGTGGGGCATGAGCCAGCGCAGGAGACGGGACAGCACAACCAGGAGCTTCGAATTGGACCGCACGGCCAGACTGGGACTTGAAAGGATCAATCCATCCAGCGTGTCTGCATGCCAGAGCAGGGTCAGCAGGGAGACCAGCCCGCCGAAGCTGTGACCCAGCACCACCTGGGGACAGACGGGCAGGGGCGGCATGGGCACGCCGTCCACCAGGCGGGCCGTGGCGCTGGTGCGTTCAGCATCGTGGCGTCGCTCCTGGCGAAGAAAGAGGGCGAAATCGTCCACGAAGGACCGGATGCCACCGGTGGCATCGCCCCGGACGCCGCCTGACCGGCCGAACCCGCTGTGGTCCATGCTGGACACCGACCAGCCCAGGCCATGCAGCCAGTGGGCCGTGTGCCGGTAGCGTTCGCCATGCTCCCCGTAGCCATGGGAGATGACCACCCGCCCCTTCGGGGCCGGATGCTCCCAGCGGGCCCAGGCGAGATTCACGCCCCCATGGCCCAGCAGGACCCCACGATCGGTGGGCTCCAGGTCAGCGGGCAGCACAGGGGTGGGGACATGCATCTGATCAGAATACCGTGGGGACGGCCGATCCCTGATTCGCTTAAACTCAAAGGTTCCCCGGTGGACCGGGCTGGAGACGTGGACGATGGATTTCGAGACCCTGGTGCGGGCCAAGAACGAACTGGAGCCCCGGGTCCGGCAGCTGGTCGCCCATCTCGATCCGGAGCGCAAGGCCCTGGAACTGGAGCAGATCGAAGAGCGGACCACCACCCCGGGGTTCTGGGACGATCCGGACGCCGCCAAACCCCTCCTTCAGAAGCGGGGCTCGATCACCGATGACATCGCCCTGGCGAAGCGCCTGTCGGGTGGGTTGGAGGACCTCGAGACCGGGCTCGAACTGGCCCGCGAAGACGCGGACATGCTGACGGAAGTCGAGTCGGTGGAAGGCGAGCTGCGGAAGGTCATCGAAGATGCCGAGCTGCGCATGATGCTCAGCGGCGACCTTGACCACAACCACGCCATCGTGGCCATCGCGCCCGGCGCCGGCGGCACCGAGAGCCAGGACTGGGCGGCCATGCTGCTGCGCATGTACTTGCGCTTCTGCGAGTCCAAGGGCTGGGCCACGGAGATGATCGACTACCAGGATGGGGAGGAGGCCGGCATCAAGGGCGCCACCTTCATCGTGGACGCCCCCTTCTCCTACGGCTACCTGCGTGCCGAGGCCGGCGTCCACCGCCTGGTGCGCATCAGTCCCTTCGATTCCGCCAAGCGCCGCCACACGAGCTTCGCGGCCGTGTACGTGAGCCCCGAGCTGGACGACACCATCAACGTCGACATCCCGGAGAAGGACCTCAAGATCGATGTCTTTCGCGCCAGCGGCGCCGGCGGCCAGCACGTGAACCGTACCGAATCCGCCGTGCGCTTCACCCACCTGCCCACGGGCATCGTGGTCAGCTGCCAGAACGAGCGCAGCCAGATCAAGAACCGCGCGACGGCCCTGAAGGTGCTGCAGGGTCGGCTCTATGAATTGGAGCAGCGCAAGTTCCTGGACCGCGTGGCCGCCGCCAGCGGCGACAAGGCCGATGTGGCCTGGGGCAGCCAGATCCGCAGCTACGTGCTCCAGCCCTACCAGATGGTGAAGGACCACCGCACCGGCGCCGAGACCAGTCAGACCCAAAAGGTGCTGGACGGCGACATCGATGTCTTCATCCGCACCCAGCTGCTGGCCAAGTCGCTCAAGACCGAGGGGTGAGGCGCACTCCAGAAAAAAGTGCTGACAGGATTAACAGGATTAAATGCAGGATGAACAGGATTAGAACGGAATGATGCTTTTGAATTCTGTTATCTGAGTTATCGGCGAATCTTAGCCAGAAAAGCAGGAACACAGAAGGCACAGAAGCGCCCGTTGGGCGCACACAGAGGGCGCAGAAGGGGCCGGGCTCACCGCGGACATCCCTCCGCAGGCGGCGACTCCGGCGGCTTCCAGGGGCCGCCATGGCCGCCGCCCACGGAGCAGGCCGCGCAAAGCGCGACCTGGGGCCGGAGGCCCGGATGTCCTGGCTGGGGCGCCAGGTGCATGGTCCTTTCCTCCGCTTTCCTCGGCTCCTCCGCAAACCTCCGCTTATGGACGCCTTTTCTGCGCCCATCTGCGATCTCTGCGGTTTCAGACTTTCAGGCTGAGATTCACCGATCATCAGATCCTGTTAATCCAATCCTTTCATCCTGTTAATCCTGTCCATGCATTTCGCTAGGGATCACTCGCCCTTGGCGATCTTTTCTTGCTCGTCCCTGGGCAGCCGGAAGACCCAGCGGCCCGTGATGCGGTCCCAGAGATCGAAGCAGCAGAGCCAGTTCAGCAGTCCCGCCACCATCACATAAGTGGCCCCGTATTCCTGCGTGAGCGTGCGCACCGGCTCGGTACCCGCCCCTCCGAAGGCCCAGGCGAACACCCCGTACAGCGGTCCGATGCCCAGGGTGCCGAACGCGCCGAGGGTGGGCAGCCAGGCACCAGACACAGGTACGAAAACGCCGCCCTTCACGCCGGCCACAGCGCCGAACTGCAACTGGAGCGCCGCCAGCAGACAGAAGAGGGCCCAAATCCCGAAGAAGACTTTGGCCCGGCCCTTCTCTCCGATGACCCAGTACCCCGCACCCGGAACCAGCCATTGCAGGAGCAGCGGCTTCCAGGCGGCCTTGACGGCCTTCTTGCGACGGAGGGGCATGGGGAGTTTCGGAGTGGGTGCTGTTTCAGGCATAGCCCCAGGTTACCTCAGTCTTGGGATCGGGCACTCCCCCGGCAGGGGGTGGCTGGCGCCGCCTGCCCTCGCCTGGGCTCCCCACCCGCCCTTCCAAATTTTCTGACCACAGTCCCAAAGCCGGATCAAAATGGGTGCCTTGATTTTCCCATCTTCAACCATTGCTACTAAGGGTGTCGGGTGTTCACAGTGACTTAATCCGGAGCCTCCCATGGTCACGGAATCGATCCTGCCCAGGACTCTCAAGCTGACCCGACAGGCGCAGGTGGTGATTGCATGCGCACTGTTGGTGGCGCTATCGCTGTGGATGAATCCCCAGATCCCCCAACGCATGGCCTCCTTGGCGAACCCGCTGAAACAGCTGATCTACTTGGTGGAGATCCTGGCCGCCCTCCTGGCGCTGGTGGGTTGTGGGTTCGCCCGTCGCCGGTGGGCGATCCTGGGCGGGCTCTTCTTTTCAGTCAATTTTCTGGTCGGCACCTCCTTCTTCAGGATCAGGGGAAGGCCCCTGACCCTGGTCGATGGGAAGACCCTGCTGGAATCAGTCGGGAACACAGGGGATGCACTGTCCCAATTCACGGTACCCATCTTCATCGTGGTGCTGCAGATCCTTGGCGTGCTGGCCCTGCTCATCTGGGTGCGCGCCGCCCTGCGAGCCAGGAACAGCCTCCCCCTGATTACCGGCAGCCTGACTGCGGCCGTGATGTACGTTGCGATCCTGGCCATCGGTGGAGATACGGCCTTGAACGGCTTCCCCATGCAATTCCAGGCGGGCCTGCACGCCGGGACCTTGGCTGTCGATGCCGCAGCGCGCCGATGGGTGCCAGATGGGAAAGCCGCTGCGGCGTTCCAGCGCGTTCCCCTCGACCCTGCTGTGCGGCATCTCGTTCTCGTCATTGACGAATCGGTGGAAGGGAGCGTGTTCAGGGACATGGTGGATCAAGCCCACCTGCCGTACCTCCGGAATTTCGGCCTGGGGTACAGCTTCGCCAATTCCAGCCCCGCGTCGAACCTGATGCTCAGGAGGGGCGCGGATCCGAAAGACGCCGGGACCTCGCTCCGCCACTTCCCCAGCCTGTTGCAGATGGCGAAGGAGGCGGGATTCCGCACCGCCTACATCGATTGCCAGGGGGTCCTGAAGGATGTGGCCGTTCAGGACTATTTCGATGACCTGGAGAGATCCTATATCGACGAAGTGGTGCCGTCCGGGGCGTTGGGTGTGCGGACGTCACGGGACCTCAATGCCATCCCCGCCCTGATCGGACAGTTGGGGAAGGCAGGGCGGACCTTCACCCTCATCAACAAGGTCGGCATCCACTTCCCCTATGCGCACAGCCTTCCGCCTGAGCTGTCCGGCGTCCCGAACCCCTATGCTGTCGCCATCTCCCGGAGCTCGTTGGCGTTCCTGGTGGGCCTGGCCGGGCGGCTTCCGGAGGGCACCCTGGTGTTCTATACCAGCGACCATGGGCAAAATTTCCAGGCCAAGGCGCCCCACGGGAATCTGCCTGGAGAATGCAGCCCTTCCGAGTGGACCGTGCCGGTGATTCTGCTCTCCAGCTCTGATCTGGCCGGCAGGCTCAAGGGGGTCGACCCGCGGTGGCAGGACCACGCCTCGCACGCCTTGATGAGCGAATCCATCCGGAATCTCCTGGGCCAGCGGATGCCTGGAATGCCCACCCTCTGGTCCGCCCCCAGCCCTGAAGACCTTTCCCGGCACCGGGCCTTCTACGGTTCGCCCATGGGCTTGTTCGGGAAACCGATTTCCTATCTGACCATCGACATGGATCGGCGCGTGTTCCTGCCCCAGTCCGGGGCACCGGCCGCCCCATGAACCTGGTGGGCAGTCCGATGTTTGCGCCACTGTTGCACGAAGGCCGAGAATGAAAAAGCGGGGACGCTAGCCCCCGCTTTTCGGTACCAACCATCCTGACCAGTCCCAAACTTCCTGCGGAAGTTCGGGACTAGGCGCTACAACGTCCGAGCAGGCTCGGCCTAACAGCGCCTAATCCGTGGCGAACGGCAGCAGCGCGATGTTGCGCGCGCTTGATGGCTTCCACAGAGGCTCCATCTCCGCGAGCGGAGCGAGTGGGAGGGCACGCCGGGGGCGTGCCCGTCAGATGGAGGCGCGGTGGTGGACGGCAGAAGGCGACCGACCCCGAAGGGGCGGCAGGGCTCCAGTGGAGCCCTGCCGAGGGAGGCTTTCGTGCGGAAACGAAGAGGGGGCCGAAGGGCCCCCTCTTCGTTGAAAGTCCGCCAGCGCCAGGACTAGTCCGTGGCGAACGGCAGCAGCGCGATATTGCGGGCGCGCTTGATGGCTTCCACGAGGGCGCGCTGGTGGACGGCGCACACGCCGCTGGTGCGACGGGGCAGCACCTTGCCGCGCTCGGGGGTGAAGGCCTGGAGGGTCTTCACATCCTTGTAGTCGATCATGGTGGACTTCTCGACGCAGAACTTGCAGAACTTCGCGCGTCGTCCCCCAAAAGCCTTCTTCTTCTTGGGCTTGCCCTTCTTGGCGTCAGCTCGGCGCTTCATCCGACCACCTCCTCAGGTGCACGATCCTTGATGCCGGCCTGGGCTTTGCGCTTGGCTTCGCGCTCGATGCGCTGCTTGGCACGGCCCGCGGCCTTCTCGGCCTCGTCCAGGCGGACGCTCATGTACTTGATGACCGAATCGTTGTTGCGGAAGCGGCGCTCCAGCTCGGCGATGAGGTCGGGCCCGGCGTTCATCTCGAAGAGCGTGTAGTAGCCCTCGCTGAACTTCTGGACTTCGTAGGCCAGTTTCTTGCGGCCCCACTTGTCGGTCTTGAGCAGTTCGCCACCCTGCTCCGCAATGATCCCCTCGAACTGCTTGACGAGCTCATCGCTCTGCTCGTCCGTCAGCGTGGGGGAGGCGATGAAGATGGTCTCGTAATGACGCATCTGTCCTCCTTGTGGATGTGAAGCCCCCCACTGGTTTCCGGGGAGCAAGGAAGACGCCCTCCAGCGGAGGACGCGAACAGGTAGTTTCGCGTGGAAAGGCAGGAAATTCAATGAAAAGTCTGGAGTGTGGAGCTGGGAGGTCCGACCTCCTGGTACGACCCTGCGGGCCGCGCGTTTGTGTTGCCTTCGGGCCGTTCGGGGTGGGGCGGCCGCTCCGGTTCAAACGGCCCCGCCTCCGGATTCCGGACTTATGGCTCCAGACTGCTCCCAGAACGCGGCGGGATTCACCAGGTTGGCCAGGTTGCTCAGGTCTTCCGACTGGCCGAGCAGATCCAGGAACTTCGCGAAGGGGGCGTCCAGGGCCTCAATGCGCTCCCATTCCGGATCCGTCCAGTGCTCCAGCACCCAGTCCACCAGAGGGCGCTGGAAGGGGCCGATGCCCAGGCGCAGGCGAGGAATGTCCATGGTGCCCAGGCACTCGAAGACGGAGCGGAGGCCGTTGTGGCCCCCGCTCGAGCCGTCCAGGCGGAAGCGGCCCGTGCCCAGGGGCAGGTCCTTGTCGTCATAAAGCAGGACCAGCTTCCGGGAGTAGATGCCCGCGGCCTCGGCCTGGGCGCAGGCTTCGCCGGACAGGTTCATGTAGGTGGCGGGCACGAGGGCCTGAAGCCGGTCGGTCAGGGGATAGAGCGTGCCGGAGGGGAATCGCTTCGCGGGAGAGGGCGACAGGTTGCGGTCCGCCAGCCAGCGCTGGAGCATGAGCCGGCCGAGGTTGTGGCGGGTGTCCTGGTAGTCGGGGCCGGGGTTGCCGAGGGGAACAAGGGTCCACATGGGTTGAAGCTACCAGCTATCGGCCCAGACACGAGCGGGCGCCTCTAGGCGCCCGCTCGCGGAAGGAAGGGCCTTCAATGCTGGTGATGGGGCTTGGTCTCTGCCGGCGCGGCGCGGCGTTCCGCCTCGGCGGCTTCGGCGGGGGCGCCGCCAGCGGCCGCGCGGTAGACGCCGTCCACGTAGTGGATGAAGTCCACGTAGGCGGCCACGGCCTGGCGGCCGGCGGCCACATCGGCCGGGGCCGGTCCCCGGGTGGCGCGGGCCTGCTTGAACCGGGCCTCGAGACCAGGCTTGAGAACCCCGTGCATGAGGTCGAACACGGGCTTCATGTCGCCAGATGCCAGGGCCTTGTCCGCGGCGGGGATGGCCGGGCCGACATCCAGGCCCGCGGGCTTGAGGCCCATGTAGGGGGCGCCTTCGCCGGCCCGGTGGATGCGCACCAGCGTCTCGAAGAAGTAGGCTTCGGCCAGCTCCCGGGCCTCGGGGCCGAGGGCGCTGACCTTGAGGGTGCGGGCGAAGGCGGCGCGGATCTGGGCCTCGTCCTCCGCCGTCACCCAGGCGAGGACCGGGTTCACATCCCCCTTGGCCAGAGCCGCCTTCGCGGCAACGACCACGGGGCCGTCGAGGGCGTCGCAGTGGGCGCCCAGAGGCAGGGCGGACAGGCCGGCCAGCAGGGCCGTCAGCAGGATGGGGAGGAGAGGCTTTCGCATGGGAACTCCGATAGGTACCGCCGGTTCAGCGGGCGGGAGGGGGTTGGAGGATGGTGCGGAGGGTGGCGCAGGTGTCGGCGGCGTCGCCCGCGCGGCCATGCCCTGCGGCCTGGGAGTAGACCAGGTGCATGAGCATGCCGAAGACCACCGCCAGCAGGGCTTGCGGCGGCAGGTCGGTGCGGACGGCGCCTTCCCGTTGGGCCTCCGTGAGCGCCTCCAAGAGGAAGGCCTGGGTCCGGGTGACCACCGATCGCAGGCGTGCGGCGGCGATGTCCGGCAGCGCCAGCGAGAACTGCTCGGAGAACATCAACCGCCCGATGCCCCGGGATCCGCCCACCATGTCCGCGCGGGCCTGGAGCAGGGCCAGGATGCGCTCCAGAGGGGGGGCCGTTGCGGGTGGGAAGGTGGTGAGGATGAGCTCCTCCACCCGCAGCACCACTGCCTCCAGGATCTCCTCCCGGTTCGCGAAGTGACGGAAAGGTGCCCCGCTGCTGACCCCAAGTTCCCCCGCCAGGGCGCTGGTGGTCAGGGCGGTGATGCCCCGAGTCTCGATAATTCGGAGTGCGGCCTCCGCAATTTCGGCGCGCTTGGGGGTGAGTTCCAGGGCAGGTCGGGCCATGTTTTGATTGTAAGTAAGTACTTACTTTTGTCAAGGGCCAAAAAAACGGGCACCGCAAGGCGCCCGTTTTTGCTGACAGCCAGGAAGCTACTTCTTGTCTTCCTTCTTGCCCTTCTTGGCCACTTCGGGCTCGGCGGCCGCAGGGGCAGCGACGGCTTCCTCCTCCTCGGCGGCCTTGCCACGGACGGAGCAGACCGTCTGGTGGGCATCGCCGATGAAGGCGACGTTGGGCATGAGGGTGATCTGCTCGAAGCGGATGCTGTCACCCACGGCCAGGTTGGTCACGTCCACGTCGATGTGGGCGGGGATGATGCTGGGCAGGCACTCGATCTCGATCTCGCGGTGGGCGAAGTCGAGGACGCCGCCCATGCTCTTCACGCCGATGGAGGTGCCGACCAGGCGCACGGGCACCTTCACGCGGACCTTGTGGGTCATGTCCACGCGCATGAAGTCCACGTGGCGCAGGCGGCTGGTGATGGGATCGCGCTGCAGGTCCTTGATGATGACGTGGCGCTTGATGTCCGTGCCCTCGCGCTGGAGGAACATCACGGAGTTCATGCCGGCGTCGCTGGCCAGCACGCGGGCCACGACCTTGGGGCTGATGGCGATGGCGACGGGGGCCTCGTTCAGGCCGTAGACCACGGCCGGAATCATGCCGCTCTTCTTGAGGTCGCGGATGGCGGCCTTGCCGAACGTATCGCGCTTGGGGACGATCAGGACTTCCTGGGACACGGGATTCCTCCTACCTGGCAGCGCCGGCCCTCATGGCTTGGCTGCCCTCTCGTTGGGGTGGGTCCGGGCGGACCGTACGGCGTCTCCTCATGGAGGGCCGAACTTCCGATTCTGCCCTAGAAAGCGCCGGAAACAAAGGATGATCTTGGTGAATGACGATCTATGGCCTGTAACATCAGGTCGTTACATCCGGAGGTTACGCTCCGGCTCCAGAGGCCACCCGTGTTCCACCCCATCCCCCGTCCCGAGGAACTGCTCAACCGCGAGCTGAGCTGGCTGGATTTCAACGCCCGGGTCATGGAGGAGGCCGAGGATCCCACCGTGCCCCTGCTGGAGCGGGTGAAGTTCCTCAGCATCGTCTCCAGCAACTGGGACGAGTTCTTCATGGTGCGGGTGGCGGGCATCTGGCGGCAGATCGACGCAGGCATCAGCCAGCCCGGCCCGGACGGCCTCACGCCCCGCCAGCTGCTGGAGCGGGTGTCCTCGCGGATCCACGCCTATTCGGCCCGTCAGCACGAGCTCTTCCACGCCATCCTCGAACCGCAGCTGGAGGTCGCGGGCATCCGCATCCTGGATCCGAAGGATCTGGACGAGGCCCAAGAGGCCTTCGTACTCGACTATTTCGAACGCAGCCTCCTGCCGCTGATCACGCCGCTGGCCGTGGACACGGGCCACCCCTTCCCACGCCTGGGCAACCGGGCCCTGGTGCTGGTGGTGGAGCTGGTGCCGGACGAGGACCTGCTGGACGGCGACCTGCCGGCCTCGGAGCTGTCCTTCATCCATGTGCCCACGGGCCTGGCCTCCCGGTTCCTGCGATTGCCTTCCGCGCCTGGAACGCATGTCTTCATGATGCTCGAGGATGTCGTCCGGCATCACCTGTCCCGCCTGTTCTTGGGCTACACGGTGAAGAGCGGGCATGCCATCCGGGTGACCCGCGACTCCGATCTGCCCGTGGAGGAGGACCCCTCCGAGGACCTGCTCAAGACCGTGGAGGAGAGCCTCCGCGACCGCCGCCGTGGCGCTGTGGTCCGCCTTCAGTACGAGCACGGCCTATCGGCCAAGGTGCTGGACATGCTCATCGAGGAAATGGAGCTGAGTCCCGAGGACCTCTACCCGAGCCTGGGCCTGACGGCCTTTTCGGATCTCATGCAGCTCTGCAGCCAGCTGGACCTGCCCCACCTCAAGGATGCGCCGCTGCCGCCCCTGCCCGTTCCGCAGCTCGACCAGGCGGGCAGCCTCTTCGACATCATCACCAGGAACGACATCCTGCTGCACCACCCGTACCAGAGCTTCGACGACAGCGTGGTGCGCTTCGTGCGCGAGGCGGCGGAGGATCCCAAGGTGCTGGCCATCAAGATGACCCTCTACCGGGTGACGGCGAACAGCCCGGTCGCCGCGGCGTTGGAGCGCGCCGCGGAGCGCGGCAAGCAGGTGGCGGCCATCGTGGAGCTGCGGGCCCGGTTCGACGAGGCCGCCAACATTGCCTGGGCCCGACGCCTGGAGAAGACCGGCGTGCATGTGGTCTACGGCCTGCCCAATCACAAGATCCACTGCAAGGCCTGTCTGGTGGTGCGCCAGGAGGCGGCTGGCATCAAGCGGTACTGCCATCTGGGCACGGGCAACTACAACGAGCGCACCAGCCGGCTCTACTCGGACCTGGGCCTCTTCACCGCCCGGCCCGAATTCGGCGAGGATCTGTCGAACCTGTTCAACATGCTCACGGGCTACACCCGTCCGCCCCGGTTCCACCAGATCCTGCTGGCGCCCCAGCACCTGAAGAAGGCCCTCAAGGTCCGCATCCAGCGGGAGATCGGCCATGCCCAGAAGGGCCGGCCCGCCCGCATGGTGCTCAAAATGAACGCCCTGGTGGATCCCCAGCTCATCCAGCTGCTCTACGAGGCCAGCCGCGAGGGCGTGAAGGTGGATCTCATCGTGCGGGGCACCTGCTGCCTGCGGCCCGGGGTCCCGGGGCTGTCGGAGAACATCCGGGCCCTGTCCATCCTCGACCGTTTCCTGGAACATGCGCGGATCTACCACTTCGCCAATGATGGGCAGCCCGAAACCCTGCTTTCCAGCGCCGACCTCATGCCGCGGAACCTCGACCGCCGGGTGGAGCTGGCCTTCCCCTTGGTGGATCCGCTGCTGGCGGCCCAGGTGATGGAGATGGTGGAGCTGCAGCTGCACGACACGCTGAAGGGCCGCGTCCTCGGTCCCAATGGCGACGTGCTGCGCCGGGGTCTGGACCCCCAGGATCCACCCCTTCGCAGCCAGCTCCGGATCTACGAGCACACCCTCCTCGCCAGTGGGGTGGGAGCTTTGACCCAGAAGCTGGGGCCGCTGGATCCCGATATTTGAAACCGGGAAAAAGGCGAACTAGGCCTAGAACGGAATCCTCAGCCGGATTGATCCATTTTCATGACTTAATTCCTTTTCGCACGCCCGCAGTGCGTTTCGCGCTTTTCGCGGGTTCAGCCCTTGGCGGCAGCCATGTCAAACTGATGGGCTGGAGATCCGCATGACGAAGATCAGCCGCGCCGCCCTGTTTGAAGCCCTCAACGCCTATGTCGTCCCCGGGACCAGTGCCACGCTCACGAACTTGAAGGCCGTGAAGGGCATTGATGTCACCGAGGGCAAGGTGACCGTGCTGCTCCAGCTCATGGATGCCTACCGGGACCGCGTGGCGGTCATCAAGCAGGCGCTGGAGGAGCTGATCCTCAACCAGCCCGGCGTCACGGCGGCGGACATCGAGATCGGCTGGGAGAAGACGGCCCAGGTGGAGTTCAAGAACCTCATCCCCGGCATCAAGCGCTGCGTGGTGGTGGGCTCAGGCAAGGGCGGCGTGGGCAAGAGTACCGTCACCATCAACCTCGCCATCGCCATGGCCCAGCTGGGCCTCAAGGTGGGCCTGCTGGATTCGGACATCTACGGCCCCTCCGTCCCCATGATGATGGGGCTGAAGGACTCGCCCCTGGGCACACCTGATGGCCAGATCCTGCCCCTTGAGAAGTTCGGCATCAAGGTCATGTCCATGGGGCTGCTCATCGAGGAGGACCGCCCGGTCATCTGGCGCGGGGCCATGCTCAACAAGGCCCTCCAGCAGTTCCTGAAGGACGTGGCTTGGGGCGACCTGGACGTGCTGCTCATCGACCTGCCGCCCGGCACCGGCGACGTGCAGCTCACCCTCATCCAGAACGCCCAGGTGGACGGCGCCGTCATCGTCAGCACGCCCCAGGACGTGGCCTTCCTCGATGCCAAGAAGGCCATCGGCATGTTCGGTACGGTGAAGGTTCCGGTGCTCGGCATCATCGAGAACATGAGCAGCTTCATCTGCCCCGGTTGCGGGCAGGAGACCCAGATCTTCGGCCACGGCGGCGTGAAGGCTGCTGCCATCCGAATGGAGTTGCCGTTCCTGGGCGAGGTACCCATCGACCTGGCCATCCGCGAGGGCGGGGACAGCGGCAAGCCCTTCGTGGCGGAGCACCCCCACAGCGTCCAGACCAAGGTCTTCCAGGACATGGCGGAGACGCTCAAGGGCGTGCTGAAGCTCTGATCTGCGCAGGAGGCTCGAGATCGGGCTATCCTGAGACATGCCTAAGCCGCAGATCCCCGAGACCCTCGCGCCGGATCTCCTGGAGCGTCTGCGCGCACGGTTCCATCCCTGGCCCCTTATCAGCGACTGGGGGCTCACCATCGAAAGCGTGGAGCCCGGCCAGGCGGTGATGGTGCTCCAGCCGACCAAGGCGGTGATCAACGGTACCCGCGGCACGGTGAATGGCGGGGTGCTGGCCACCATCGCCGACATGGTGAGCGCCCTCGCCCTGAGCACGGCCTTCGACGGCGCCATGCCCTTCGCCACCTCGGATCTGCACATCCGCTACCTGGAACCCGCCCGGGGCGAAGTGCGTGGTGAGGCCCAGGTGGTACGGATCTCCGGCCGCAGCGGCATCCTTGCCTGCCGGCTCACCTGCGGGGACCACCTGGTGGCCCACAGCACGGCGAATTTCGCCATCAAGCCCGGGATCGGGGGGTGAGATGAAGGTCGGGGCGCCCTTCCCTGAAGAGCGGGACGCGCGGCAGGACGGCCCGATGAGGCGCCTGCGCCACACCATGGCGCTGCTGGTGGCGGTCATCGTCTGCGGGGGGCTGGGCTACCACTGGCTGTCCCACCTCAATCCCCTCGACAGCCTCTACATGGCCATCACCACCCTGTTCACCGTGGGCTTCCGCGAGTTGGGCGAGGTGAATGCCTGGACGAAGCTCTTCACGATCTTCTACCTCGTCGTCGGTCTGGGCGTTGCCACCTACGCCATCTCGAACCTGACCGCCCTGCTCCTGGAGGGTGACCTCAAGGGCTACATCATGGAGCGCCGCATGCAGAAACGCCTGGACGACCTCAAGGATCACATCATCGTCTGCGGCTTCGGGAAGATGGGCTTCCAGGCCGCCTGGGAGCTGAAGAAGGCCGGCGTCCCGTTTGTCATCATCGAGCAGGACGATACCAAGGGCCGCAGCCCCCGCTTCGCTGGCGAGCTGATCCTCTACGGCAATGCCATGGATGAGCTGACCCTGGAGCGTGCGGGCATCCGCTCGGCCCGGGGCCTCATCACGGCGCTCACCACCGATGCCGACAATGTGCTGGTGACGCTCACGGTGAAGCAGCTGCGACCCGACATGCCCGTGGTGGCCCGCAGCGCCAAGCTGGGCACCGAGCGCCAGCTCAAGGCCGCCGGCGCCGATCACATCGTGAGTCCCTACGAGATCGGCGGGCGGCGCATGGCCGGCCTGCTGCTCAAGCCCGAGATGATGAACTTCTTCGACATCGTGCTGCAGCAGGAGCAGTTCGAGCTGGGCCTGGAGCGCATCGCCATCGCGCCGGGGTCGGCCCTGGTGGGCCAGACCATGCGGGAGGCCCGCCTGCGCCACGCCACCGGCTCGCTGCTCGTGGGCCTGGTTCATCCCGGTTCGAGGTTGCAGTTCAATCCCTCCGGCGAGGAGCGCTTCCAGGCCGGCGACGAGCTGCTGGTGATGGGGCCTTCCGATGCCCTGGAAACCCTCACTCGGCTGGCCAAGGGCTGAGGCCGTGGAAGGCCACGCCCGGCTCCTGCTGGACCTGGCCATGGTGCTGGGGGTCGCCGCGCTGACCTCCGTCCTGTTTCAGCGGTTGAAGCTGCCCACCGTCCTGGGCTACCTCCTGGCGGGCATGATCGTGGGCCCCCATGTGCCCGTGCCACTGGTGGCGGACCTGGGCAACGTTCGGCTCATGGGCGAACTGGGCGTCATCCTGTTGATGTTCGCCATCGGCCTGGAGTTCAGCCTGCCGAAGCTGCTCCATGCTGGACCGCCGGCCCTGCTCACCGGCACCCTCCAGGTGGGCACCCAGCTGGTGGTGGGCTTCCTGGTGGCGCGGCTGCTGGGCTGGCCCCCGCTGGAGAGCGCCTTCTTCGGGGCCAGTCTGGCCATCGCCTCCACCATGATTCTGGCCAAGCTCTTCGATGAGCGGGGCCTCCGCGGTCCGCTCAAGGAGACGGTAATGGGCGTCCTGCTGGTGGAGGACCTCCACGCCGTACTGCTGCTGGCGGCCCTCACGGCCGCGGCCTCCATGGGCGGGCCCAGCGCCGGGGCCATCGCCACCACCGTGCTGAAATTGGTGGTGTTCCTGGCAGTGTTGGTGGGCGCGGGACGGCTGGTGGTGCCCCGCGGCGTGCGTTGGGTGGCGGATCATGCCCGCGACGAGGTGCTGCTGGTGGTCACGGCGGGGCTCTGCTTCGGCCTGGCCCAACTGGCCGCCTGGGCAGGCTTTTCCGTGGCCATGGGAGCCTTCGTGGCGGGCATGCTGGTCTGCGAATCCGGCCGGGGACGCAAGGTCGAGCACCTGGTCCATCCCCTGCGGGACCTCTTCGCGGCCATGTTCTTCGTGGCGGTGGGGATGCTCATGGAGCCCACGGTCGTGCTGCGGGACTGGCCGCTGGTGCTGCTCTTCTCCGCCCTGGTCATCCTCGTGAACGCGGTCTCCGTCACCGTGGGCGCCACGCTGGCGGGTCTGCCCCTGGCCCTGGGCTTGCGGGCCGGGCTCGCCCTCGGCCAGGTGGGGGAATTCGGGTTCATCCTCCTCAGTGCCGGCATCGGCCTGGGCGTGGTGGATCCCTCTCGCTATGCGCTCCTGGCGGCCATCTGCGTGGCCACGGCCCTGGCCACGCCGGCCCTGCTGTCCGCCGGGGACCCCGCGAGCCGCCTCGTGGCGCGGCACCTGCCTGCGGCCCTGAAGACCTACCTGAGCCTCTACCAGTCCTGGGCCGCGACCCTCCGCGCTCCGGCTCTCCGCAAAGCCCCTGGTGCCGCGGTGCGGCGGACCTTTCTGCACCTGCTATTGGACGCCATCCTCATCGGCCTGGTGGGGGCCCTCGCACCGCGGGTGGTGCGTATGAGCGCGGCCTGGCTCGAGGGCCACGCCTTCGGACACACCCTGGCCCAGGGGGCGGTGTTGCTGGCGGCGGCGATCCTGGTGGGCCTGCTGGTGCGCCGCATGCTTCGTCGCAGTCGGGTCCTGGCGGAGCGTCTGCTGGACCTGCCGGGACCCGGCGACCTGGGCGCCCGGCCCGACATGCGCCGGGCTTTCCGCACAGGCCTGCGCCTCGGTGTGCTGCTGCTCGCGGGCCTGCCTGTGCTGGCGGCCGTACTGGCGCTGATCCCTCTGACCTCCCTCGGGACTTTGAGCGCGGCCACGGCCCTGGCGGTTCCCCTGCTGCTCTGGCGGCGCGCCCGGGGTCTCCAGCGGGATCTCGACGCGGGGGCCGAATGGTTGGGCGAGAACGCGCAGGATCCCTGGGGCCCGCCCGGGACCTCCGCCGTGCCATCCGCCGGCGGCTGGCGCACGCTCCGCATAGGGCCCCACTGCCCCTCCCTGGGCCGGAGCCTGGCGGAACTCGACCTGATCGGCGGTTCCAGCGTGGCCCTGGTGGCCCTCCTGCGGGAAGGGCATCTGGTGGAACCGAGGCCGGAAGTCCTGCTCCAGCCCGGGGACCTGCTGGCCCTCAGCGGTTCCGGCTCGGCCCTGGATGCCGCGCAGGCGGCACTCGGGCGGGAGCCGGAAGCCGGGCACTCCTCGGGTTGAGGGACTGTTTTCTGGGTGGGCTCAGGTCAAGGCCGCCCCTGGGGATTGATGGCGCCCGCCACAGGCTGGGCCGGAAGGTGACCGTGGGGCAGTCGGGCTGGCATTTCCGCCAGTCCCCAGGCGGTGACGGCCATGGCCTGGGCGCCCTGCACCAGCTGGTCCGGTACCAGATGGTCCGGGTAGTCCATCTGGCTGTGGTGGGTGCCCAGGAAGTAGTCCACCGGCTCCTGGATGGCGGCGAAGGCGGGCACCCCGGCCCGGTCGAAGGGCGCGTGGTCGGTGCTGCCCATGGTGCGGAGGGAGAGGTCCTTCACGCCCAGGTCGTTGAGGGGGGCGATGGCCTGGGCCATGAGGCCTCGGCAATTCTCGCGACCCTGCAGCGTGAAGCCTTTCAGCATGCCCGTGCCCATGTCATCGACCAGCACGGCCTGGATGGCGTCCAGTTCATTCTTGTGGGCTTCCACGTAAGCGCGGGAGCCCAGCAGGCCCTGTTCCTCGCCGCTCCAGAGGATCACGCGGAGGGTGCGCCGGGGCTTGAGGCCCGTGGCCTGGAAGGCGCGCAGCACCTCCAGGGAGACGGAACTGCCGGTGGCGTTGTCCGTGGCGCCGGTGCCCAGGTCCCAGCTGTCCAGATGGCCGCCCACGATGACGACTTCCCCAGGCAGCTCACGGCCGGGGATTTCGCCCACGACGTTGTAGGCCTGTACGGGCTTGGCCGAGAAACCGCCGCCCAGAGACAGCTCGAGCCTCACCGGCTCCTTCCGCCCCAGCAGGCGCACCAGCATCTTGTAGGGCTCCTGGGGCACGTAGGCGGCGGGGAGCCCGGGCTTTTTCGGATCGCGCCCGGCCCCACCGCTGGTGAAGCTGAGCCCGTTCTTGCGGCCCGACATGGACAGCGTGGCCATGGCCCCCTCGTCGAGGAGGAACTGCGTCATGGCCGTCTGCTCCGCCTGGTAGGCCTCAAAGTCGCCGCCCCGCCGCGGCAGGGGCGGGCGCTTGTCGTCGGGGTTGGTGCGCAGCAGAATCCGGCCTTTCAGGTGTCCCTTGAAGGCTTTCAATTCCTCCAGGTTCCGGGCGTCCACCATGAGCAGGTCACCCTGCACGGTGCCCTTGGTGCCCGGGGTCCAGGCCAGCTGGTCCACCCGGAAGTGGATGCCGTTGTGGGTGAGCAGGCGCGCAGTGTCGATACCACGGGTCCAGGCCAGGCCGAAATCGTAGGCTTCCTCGTGGACGTTCACGGCGCCGAGCCGCACCATTTCCCCCTTGGCCCAGGCCTGGGCCTGCCTCAGCTTTTCGGAACCCGTGAGACGGGGGCCGATCACGTCGCAGAGGTAATCCACCCGGGCGACCACCTCGGCATGCTCCTTGATCTCCCGGAGCAGCTTGCCGGCGGGAGTGGCCGGATACTCCTTCAGCACTGGCACGGGCGACGGCATCGGCGGTGCGGCCACAAAGGGCGACTGGGCCTGGAGGAGGGTGGCCAGGGCCAACGGCAGCAGGGCGGTGGGGGTCTGCGGCATGGGAACTCCTGATGGGAAAGCTGGTTTCAGCTAATATCAAAAGACGAGGCATGGCAAGTCCTGAGCGGCAGGGTATGATGACGATGTTTCGGGAAATAGCGAAATGACATCAGACCCCCTTCGTCCCCTCGTGGACATCCTCAAGACCTTGGCCCATCCGGTGCGCCTGCGCATCCTGGCGTTGCTGCACGCGGGCGAGCTCTGCGTCTGCGAGGTGGCCGAGGTGCTCGGGCTGGCACCCTCCACCGTCTCCGAACACCTGACCGGCCTGCGCCGGACGGGGCTGGTGCGCGAGTGGAAGGTGGGCCGCTGGGTCCATGTGGCCCTGTCCGACGAGGCCTCCGCCCGCCCCCTCCTGGAGGCTCTTTGGCCGCTCATGGCCGGGGCCGAGGCGGAGCTTTCCCGTGACCGTGCCCAGGCCCTCGCCCTGCGCTGCGATCCCTGCACCCCTTCGGACTGTCCCCCTTCACGCACCCTCCAGGAGCACCCATGACCACCCAGGCCCAGACTGAGACCGCCACCGAATCCGGCCTCAACGAGACCACCCTCAACCTCATCGCGCTCGGGGCTGCCATCGGCGCCAACGCCGAGCGGGCCTTCCGGGCCCATCAGAGCCGGCTGGCCGAGCTGGGCGTTTCCAACGACGACATGATCGAAGCCGTGAACATGGCCCTCCGCGTGAAGGGCGATCCCCACTCGCAGATCATGGCTCTGGCCCAGACGACGCTGGTGGGCGAGAGCGCCGGTGGTTGCTGCGGCGGTGCCTGCGCCTGCGAGGAGGCCGGCGGCCAGAAGGGCGACTGCGGCGACGACTGCGACTGCGGCTAGGGAGCCCTCATGTCTCCGGATCGCCCGCCCACCTCGATCGTACCCTTTCCGGCCTGCGATGGGGCGGGCCGGAGGCTGGAATCGAAACAGGTGAACTCAGCGCCAGAGGAGGTTCCGTGATCCGAGTCCAGGTGTTCGATCCCCCCATGTGCTGCGCCACCGGCGTCTGCGGCCCCTCCGTGGATCCCAAGCTTGTGCGCTTCTCCGCGGATCTGGATTGGGTGAAGGCGCAGGGCGTGGCCGTGGAGCGGTACAACCTCGCGCAGCAGCCCCTCGTGTTCGCCCAGGATCCTGAGGTCAAGGCGGCGCTCCAGGGTGAAAGAGAGAAGGCCCTGCCGCTGATCAAGGTGGAGGGCCAGGTCCGAAGCCGCGGACGCTACCCAGCGAGGGAGGAACTCGCCGCATGGGTGGGACTGGGAGCTCCGGAACCCTCCCTCTTCACGGAGGCGGTCCAGGAACTCGTCGCCATCGGCGCCGCCGTCGCGTCGAACTGCGAGAACTGCTTCAAGTTCCATTACGACAAGGCCCGGCGCCTCGGCGTGTCGCGGGAGGACATGCTCCGGGCCGTCCAGACGGCCCAGAGCGTCAAGCAGGTCCCCGCCAAGTCCGTCCTGAGCCTGGCGGAGCGCTACCTGGCCCAGCCCTCCCGCAGTCGGATCGAGGCCTCGGACCTCGGGCCCGGGCTCGCGGCTTCCTCGATGGAAGACACCGCCGGTACCAACCAGACCCCCAGTTCCTTCTGCTGAAGCGTGTCCATGGCTCTCCTGGTCCCTCATCCCACTCCCCTCCTGTTCTTCACGGGAAAGGGAGGTGTCGGCAAGACCTCCGCGGCCTGCAGCACGGCCATTGCGTTGGCGGATATGGGGAAGCGGGTGCTGCTCGTCAGCACGGACCCGGCCTCCAACCTGGATGAGGTGCTGGGCACGGCGCTTTCCGGCGAGCCGCTGCCGGTCCCGGGGGTGCCGGGCCTCCGGGCTCTGAACATCGATCCCGAGGAGACCGCCCGCGCCTACCGGGAGGGCATCATCGCGCCCGTCCGGGGCCTGCTCCCCGAGGCGGTCGTCGCCAGCATGGAGGAGCAGCTCTCGGGGGCCTGCACCACGGAGATCGCGGCCTTCGATGTGTTCTCCCGCCTGCTGGGCGATCCGGCCCGGACGGCCGCCTTCGACCACATCCTCTTCGACACGGCTCCCACGGGCCACACCCTGCGACTGCTGGAGCTCCCCGCGGCCTGGTCCACGTTCATCGAGACCAATGTCGGAGGGAACTCGTGCCTGGGGCCGCTGTCGGGGCTCTCGGCCCAGCGGGAACTCTATGCGGCCGCTCGGGCCGCCCTCCGGGACACCGAGCGCACCACCCTCGTGCTGGTGGCCCGGCCCGACGAGGCCTCATTGCGGGAAGCGGAGCGCACCCGGATCGAGCTGGCCCACCTGGGCCTCCGGCAGGTCCACCTGATCCTCAACGGCCTCCTCCGGGCGACGGGTTCTTCGGATCCCATCGCCGCGGAGCTTCGGGCCCGGGAAGCCCAGGCCCTGGGCCACCTGCCCGAAGGGCTCCGGGAACTGCTCCGCACGGCCGTCCCCCTGCTTCCCTACGGCCTCGTCGGCCTGGAGGCCCTGCGGAGCATGGGCGGCGACGCCGGCTCGCCGCGAATCGAAGCGGCCGGGGAAGCGGTGGACCCGTCGCGGTTCGACACGCTGGAAGCCCTGGCGGACCGTCTGGCGGCCCAGGGGAAGGGTGTCGTGATGACCATGGGCAAGGGCGGCGTGGGGAAGACCACCCTGGCGGTCCGCCTGGCCCTGCGGCTGGCCGGCGCGGGCTTCCCGGTCACGCTCACCACCACGGACCCGGCGGCCCATGTGGAGGCGGCTGTCGGCGTGCGGCCGCCCGCGCTGCGAGTGACCCGCATCGATCCCGGGCGGGTGACGGAACAGTACCGGGCCGAGGTCCTGGCCGCGGCGGAGCCGGGCCTGGACGCCCCGGGGCGCGCGCTCCTGGAGGAAGATCTGCGCTCGCCCTGCACGGAGGAGATCGCCGTCTTCCGGGCCTTCGCGGAGACGGTGGCCCAGGGCCGGGAGGGCTTCGTCATCATCGACACGGCTCCCACGGGGCACACCCTGCTCCTGCTGGACGCGGCGGAGGCCTACCACCGGGAGGTGCTCCGCCAGTCCAGCGATGTGCCGGAAGCCGTGAGGCAGCTCCTGCCGCGGCTTCGCGATGCGGCCTTCACGCGCATCCTGCTCGTCACCCTACCCGAGGCCACGCCCATCCACGAGGCCATGCAGCTGGAACGGGACCTTGCCCGCGCCGGGATCCATCCCTTCGCCTGGGTGGTGAACCAGAGCCTCACGCCCCTGGCGGTCACGGATCCAATCCTGAAGGCGCGCCAGGCCCAGGAGGCCCGCTTCCTGGATGAGCTCCTCCGCCACACGCCCTCCGTCGTGCTCGAGCCACTCGCCTACCTTGCGACAGATCCCGTCCTATCCCCTGGAGTCCACCCATGACAGCGCCCATGATCGCGCCCAAGCGCCTCGCCTTCCTGGACCGCTACCTGACCCTGTGGATATTCCTGGCCATGGGACTGGGCATCCTCCTGGGCTACGCCGTCCCGGGCTTCAACCGAGCGGTCAACAGCCTCAACGTGGGCACCACCAGCCTGCCCATCGCCGCGGGGCTCATCCTGATGATGTACCCCGTGCTGGCGAAGGTGCACTTCGAGGAGATGGGGAAGGTGTTCCTGAACCGGAAAGTCCTGACCTTCTCCCTCATCCAGAACTGGGTGGCGGGGCCGGTGGTCATGTTCCTCCTGGCGGTGCTCTTCCTCCGCGACAAGCCCGAGTACATGGCGGGCCTCATCCTCGTGGGCCTCGCGCGGTGCATCGCCATGGTCATCGTCTGGAACGACCTGGCCTGCGGGAACCGCGAGTACTGCGCAGGGCTCGTGGCCTTCAACGCCGTCTTCCAAATGCTGCTTTACTCGGTCTATGCGTGGTTCTTCCTCACGGTGGCCCCGGGCTGGCTGGGCCTGCACGGGGTGGCCATCCACATCACCATGGGCGAGATCGCCAAGACGGTCCTCATCTACCTGGGCATTCCCTTCGCCGCGGGTCTCCTCACCCGCCTGGTCCTGGTCCGGATGAAGGGCCACGAATGGTACGACCATCGCTTCGTGCCGGCGATCAGCCCCATCACCCTGGTGTCGCTGCTGTTCACCATCGTGGTGATGTTCAGCTTGAAGGGCGACAGCATCGTCCGGGTTCCCTTCGACGTCGCGCGGGTGGCCCTGCCCCTGCTGCTCTACTTCCTCATCATGTTCTTCGTCTCGTTCTGGATCAGCCACCGGATGGGCGCCCCCTATGGCCACACGGCCACCCTCTCCTTCACGGCCGCCTCCAATGACTTCGAGCTGGCCATCGCCGTGGCCGTCGGCACCTTCGGGATCGCCCACGGAGCGGCTTTCGCCGCTGTCATCGGGCCGCTCGTGGAGGTGCCTGTGCTCATCGGCCTGGTCAACGTGGCCCTCTGGCTGCGGCGGAAGTGGTATCCCGCCAGCGCGGAGGAGGTCGCAGCCACCGGTGGCCCGGCCACCGAACCCTCGACGGATTCCCACAGGAGGTGAACCATGGGCATCTTCGACGGCAGGGGCATGGTGATCCAGGGGCTGCACTTCCTGGCGCCGAAGGATGCGCTGGCCGTGCTGAAGGAGGGCGCGGTCCTGGTGGATCTCCGCCTCGATGAGCTGGCGGAGATGAAGGCCTTCAAGGTGCCCGAGACGATCCGCATCCCCCACGAGGAACTCCCCGGCCTGCTCGCTGAGCTGCCCGCGGACCGGCCCCTGCTCCTGGCCGACAGCTCTGGCGTCTACACCAAGGAAGCCGCGCACCTGCTGCTCGACCACGGCTTCACCCAGGTGGCCTGCCTCAACGGCGGCATGCTCCTCTGGGATCAGGAGGGTCTGCCCGTGGCCACCGATGCCGCGGCCCTCCTCTACGGGCCCTGCCCCTGCGTGCTGCGCCCCCGGAAAGGCCGCTGATGATCCGCTCCGTCCTGCCCATCGACGCCCCGGCCCTGGCCGACATCTACAACCCCTATGTGCGGGGCACCATCATCACCTTTGAGGAGGAACCGGTCTCGGTGGCTGAGATGGGAGCACGCATCGCCAAGGTGACGGCCGCGTTTCCCTGGCTCGTCTGGGAGGAGGATGGCGTGGTGCTGGGCTACGCCTATGGCTCCACCTGGCGGACCCGGCACGCCTACCGCTTCGCCGTGGAGACCACCGTCTACCTGGCCCAGGGCCACCACGGGAAGGGACGGGGCGCCGCGCTCTACGAGGCGCTGCTGGTGGAGCTCAAGCAGCGCGGCTTCCACTCGGCCCTGGGCTGTCTGGGCCTGCCCAACGCGCCCAGCGTGCGGCTCCACGAGAAGCTCGGCTTCCGGAAGGTGGGTCACATGACCGAGGCCGGCTGGAAGTTCGGCGCCTGGGTGGATGTGGGATTCTGGGAACGGATGCTGTGAAGGAGTCACGGTGACCTCGATTCTCTTCCTCTGCGTGGCCAACAGCGCCCGGTCCCAGCTGGGCGAAGGCCTGTCGCGCCAGCTCTTCCCGGGCTTCCGCATCCAGAGCGCCGGAAGCCGGCCGAGCCGCGTGAACCCCTTCGCCATCGAGGCCCTGGCGGAGCGGGGCATCGATGCCTCGACGCACACCTCGAAGCCCGTGTCGGACATCGACCCGGCCTCCGTGGACCTGGTCATCACCCTCTGCGCCGAGGAAGTGTGCCCCGCCTTCCTGGGCCGGGCCGAGCGCTTGCACTGGCCCATCCCGGACCCTGCCAGCGACGATCCCACGCTCACGCCCGAGGACCTGCGGACCCGTTTCCGCGCCGCCCGCGACGAGATCGCCCGTCGCTTGGAGGCCCTGGGGCAAGAACGGGGCTGGGTTTCATGAATTTCGAAAAAAATCGAAATTAGACCTTGCAAGCTATTTCGATAAATCTAGAATTAAGCCAGGAGGAGACCATGACCGGGCGTGTGGAACAGGCGGCAGAGCGGCTGAAGGCCCTCGGGCATCCGGTCCGCTTGGCCATCCTGCGCCGCGTGGTGCAGGGCCCCGAGGCGGGGACGCCCGCCGGAGAGCTGCAGTCGCGCCTGGACATCCCGGCTTCTACCCTCAGCCATCATCTGGCCACCCTCGCCGACGCCGGCCTGGTGCAGGTGGCCCGGGAAGGCACCACGCTCCGCTACCGCGCCGATTTCGGCGTGCTGCACGCCCTCACCGACTACCTCTGGCAGGACTGCTGCGCCGGTGGCGCCGCGGAACCGCCGCCCCCTTCGCCCTGCTGCGACAGGGACTGACCTTCCATCACCCTGGGACGTGGATGCCTCCGGTGTCCCGGGAAACCTCCATCTGAAAGGCCCCACCATGGAACCCGAAACCCTCAAATCCGCCGTCCGCGACCGCTACGCCGGCTTCGTCACCAAGAACCAGGGCTGCTGTGGGCCTGCCGCCTCCTGCGGCTGCGCTCCCGGCGACGCCAGCCTGGATGTGGGCTACGACCCGAAGGACCTGGCCGCCGTGCCCGAGGGCGCCAACCTGGGCCTGGGCTGCGGCAACCCCGTGGCCCTGGCCGCGCTGAAGTCCGGCGAGACCGTGCTGGACCTGGGCTCCGGCGCGGGCTTCGACGCCTTCCTCGCCGCCCAGCGCGTGGGCCCTGAAGGCCGCGTCATCGGCGTGGACATGACGCCGGAGATGATCGAGCGCGCCACGTCCCTGGCCCGGAAGCACGGCTACGGGAATGTCGAGTTCCGCCAGGGCGACATCGAGGCCCTGCCCGTGGACGACGCCAGCGTGGACGTCATCCTCTCCAACTGCGTGGTGAACCTCGCCCCGGACAAGGCCAAGGTCTTCCGCGAGGCTTACCGTGTGCTGAAGCCCGGCGGCCGCCTCCACGTCTCCGATCTGGTGCTGGCTCGGCCTCTGCCTGAAGCGCTGCTCCAGGACATGGACATCTACGCGGCCTGCGTATCCGGCGCGACCCTCAAGGACGACTACCTGGCCGCCCTCCGGGCCGCGGGCTTCGAAGGCGTGGCCGTGACCTCCGAGCGGCGCTTCGGGCTGGATGAACTGTCGCCGGAGCTGATGGCCTTAGCCAAAGAACGCTACCCGGGCATGAGTCCGGAGGAGCTGGAGCAGCTGGCGGGCTCCGTGCTCAGCGTCCAGGTGGAGGCCACCAAGACGGTGAAGGCCTGCTGCGCGCCCGGCTGCTGCGGGTGAGGGTGCCATGACGGATGCTTCGAAAAGCTGTGCTTGTGCTGCGCCGACGCCGACTCCGCGCGGCGGCTTCTGGACATCGGGGGGGTGGCTGCTGGCCGCCCTCCCGGTCTGGGTCGGGCTTTACCTAGCGCTCCACCCGGCCGCCGACTGGCTGGCCTTCCGGGTCTTCGGCCTGGCGCCCGGCAGCCGCCTCGGCGAGGCGGTGGCCTTCTTCGCCTACGACGCGCCCAAGGTGCTGATGCTCCTGGCGGTCGTGGTGCTGGGCGTCAGCTTCGTGCAGACCTTCCTCAGCGCGGAACGCACCCGTGACCTGCTGGCCAAGCGCACGGGCGCCTGGGGCAACCTGCTGGCCTCGCTGCTGGGCATCGCCACGCCCTTCTGCTCCTGCTCGGCGGTGCCGCTGTTCATCGGCTTCGTGCGGGTGGGCGTGCCCCTGGGCGCCACCTTCAGCTTCCTGGTGTCGGCCCCCATGGTGAACGAGGTGGCCCTGTTCCTGCTGTGGGGCCTCTTCGGCTGGCGCATCGCCCTCCTCTACACCGTGACGGGCGTGGCCGTGGCCTTCGTGTCGGGCTTGATCCTCGGGAAGCTCCGCATGGAGCGGCACCTCGAACCTTGGGTGATGACCGTGCCCTTCACGGCCGCCGAGGCGGGGAGTGGCCCCGCCGGGATCGGCGCCCGCCTGGATCTGGCGCTCCAGGCGACGAAGGACATCGTCCGCAAGGTGTGGCTCTACGTACTGGCGGGCATCGCCGTGGGGGCCTTCCTGCACGGCTATGTGCCGGCGGAGCTGCTGGCGCGCTTCATGGGCAAGTCCGCCTGGTGGAGCGTGCCCCTGGCCGTCCTCATCGGCGTGCCCCTGTACTCCAACGCCGCCGGCATCATCCCCATCGTGCAGGTGCTGCTGGCCAAGGGCGCGGCTCTGGGCACGGCCCTGGCGTTCATGATGGCGGTCACGGGGCTATCCCTGCCCGAGACGGTCATTCTGCGGAAGGTGCTGAAGCCGCGCCTGCTGGGCGTCTTCCTGGGCGTCGTCGCCGCGGGGATCGTGCTGGTGGGCTACTTGTTCAATGTGTTGATGTAGGAGTGACCATGAAGATCGAAGTGCTGGGTAGCGGTTGCGCCAAGTGCAAGCTGCTGGCGGAACGGGCCGAGGAGGCCGCCAAGGGACTGGGGGTGGATTTCTCCCTGGTGAAAGTCACGGAGTACCCGGACATCGTGGCCCGGGGCGTGATGTCCACGCCGGGCCTGGTGGTGGACGGTGTGGTGAAGAGCCAGGGCCACGTGCCCACGGTGGCGGCCATCCGCGACCTGCTGCGGTAGGATTTCCCCACACCGCGAGGGGAGTTCATGCGCATCGGCATCCTGGGTTATGGCCGCTTCGGGCGCGCTCTGGGCGAGCTGCTCCGCGAGGCCGGCCATGGCTATCGGGCCTGGGATCCAGCGGTGGAGGTGCCGGCGGAACACCGGGCTCCGGGGCTCCAGGAGTTGGCGGAGGCCGAGGCCCTGGTGCTGGCGGTGCCCATCGCCGCCCAAGCCGCCGTGCTGGCGAGCCTGCGGCCCCACCTGCGGCCGGACCAGCTGGTCTTCGACGTGGGTAGCGTGAAGTCGGGCCCTTGCGCCCTAATGGACGCCCAGTTGGGGGCGGCCATCCCCCATGCCGGGACGCATCCCCTCTTCGGCCCCGTGAGCCTGGCCCGGGCGGAGCGGCCGCTGCGCGTGGTGCTCTGCCCCTCGGCCCGGCATCCGGCTGCGGCCGACCGCGTGCAGGCCCTGTTCGAGAGCCTGGGCTGCGAGGTGTTGCGTCAGAGCCCCGAGGACCACGACCGGGTTATGGCCACCACCCACGCTCTCACCTTCTTCATCGCCAAGGGCCTGCTGGCCGTGGGTGCCGGGGCCGAGCTGCCCTTCACGCCGCCCTCCTTCCACGCCATCGCCCGCACGCTGGAGTCCGTGCGCGAGGACGCGGGCCACCTCTTCGCCGCGCTGCAGAACCAGAACCCCTTCGCCGCCGGGGCCCGGGAAGGCCTGCTGGAGGCCCTCTCCGCCATCCACCAAACCCTGGCGGAAGCCGTGGCCGAAGGCGCGGACGAGCAGCAGCTGGCCATCCCCAGCCTGGGAGAGCGGTCCCCCATCCTCCAGGAGACCCGCGACCACATCGACGCCCTGGACCAGGAGCTGGTGGCTCTCCTCGCCCGCCGCACGGAGCTGGTGCTGCGGGCGGGCCGCGCCAAGGCGGAGCTGGGCCTGCCCGTGCACGACCCCGACCGCGAAGCCTCGCAGCTCCAGGCCCGCCGGGCCTGGGCCCAGGAGGCCCACCTGGACGAGCAGGGCGTGGCGGACGTCTTCCGGGCCGTGCTGCGCGCCTCGCGCGCCGCCCAGGGACGTTAAGGCACGCTTAGAAAGGCAGGTCCAGGGCCTTGCACAGGAAGGCGACGAGGGGAGCGGCCTGCCGGCAGGCGGCGGCCACCTGGTCGACGAAATCGGGAGCCAGCACCTGGGCGTTCGTGAAGCCGGTGGAGGTGTAGAAGTCCTTGAGCTTGAGGTCCTCCGCGCAGGGGTGGTCGGGATCGAAGCCCTGGGGGACCCGCTTGAGCGCGTCGCCTTCGATCTCCAGCCCGGACTTCCGGAGGGCCTTCCAGGCGGCGGGCTTGGTGGCGATGGCCTGGCGGACCTTGAACAGCGCATCGGGATCCGGGTGCCAGAGGCCGCCCCCCGCGAAGCTGCCGCCGGGCTCCAGGTGGAGGTAGAAGCCGGGCCCGTGGACGCCCCCGGCCAGCATGGCCCGGTGGGGGAAGTGGGCCGCGACGTGGGTCTTGTACGGCGTCTTGTCCTTGGCGAACCGCGTATCGCGGTAGATCCGGAACATGGAGCCGCCCGAGGGCCGCGGATCGGCGATGAAGTGGCGGCTGATGGATGCCAGCGGGCCGCTGAAGGCGGCGATGAGGCGAAGCATCGGCTCCCGAGCCTCGGCCTCGTACCGCGCCTTGTACTCCAGGAACCACGCGCGCTCGTTGTGGGCCTTCAGGTCCTTAAGGAACCGGAAGAGGCCTGGGCCCAGCGGGTTCTCCAGTCCAGAGGGAGTCGTCTTTGCGGCCACATCGCCTCCGGGAGGGTGCCATCAGGTTACGCCCAAAATGAGACGGCCCCCGCTCGGGGGCCCCACCACGAGCACGCGTCGAGAGGCACCGAGGTGCCTGCACCCATGGGCTTGCCTGAACGCAGAAGGCCGCCTTTCGGCGGCCTTCTGCGTCGGTGGCATAACCTCCTCGCCGGGTCCCGACTACGCAGGCTGCCCCGCAGCCTGCGTAGTCACCCGGCGGTCGGTCACTTCCCGAAGCTCTTGCTGACTTCGCTCCACTTGATGTTCTCGACAAATGCTTCGAGATACTTCGCGCGGGCGGTGCCGTAATCCACCATGGAGGCTCCGTCTCCAAGAGCGCAGGCCCGAAGGGACAAGCGATTGGGAGCACAGCGCGGGGCGCTGTGCGATAGACGGAGGTGTGCGACAGGAGAATAAAGGCGGGCCCCCGATCCGGGGGCCCAACCGCGAGCACGCGTTGAGAGGCGCTGAGGCGCTCGCGCGCCTTACTTCCCGAAGCGCTTGCTGACTTCGCTCCACTTGATGTTCTCGACAAATGCTTCGAGATACTTCGCGCGGGCGGTGCCGTAATCCACCATGGAGGCTCCGTCTCCAAGAGCGCAGGCCCGAAGGGACAAGCGATTGGGAGCACAGCGCGGGGCGCTGTGCGATAGCCGGAGGTGTGCGACAGGAGAATAAAGGCGGGCCCCCGATCCGGGGGCCCAACCGCGAGCACGCGTTGAGAGGCGCTGAGGCGCTCGCGCGCGGCATAACCTCCTCGCCGGGTCCCGACTACGCAGGCTGCCCCGCAGCCTGCTTCGTCACCCGGCGGTCGGTTACTTCCCGAAGCGCTTGCTGACTTCGCTCCACTTGATGTTCTCGACAAATGCTTCGAGATACTTCGCGCGGGCGGTGCCGTAATCCACCATGAACGCGTGCTCCCACGAGTCCAGCACCACGAGCAGGTCCTGCTCGATGGGCAGGCCCAGGTGATGCTCGGCCACGAAGTAGGTGTGCAGCTTGCCGTCGCGGCGGTTGCGGGTGAGCAGGGCCCAGCCGGGCCCGCAGAGCGCTGTGGCCTTGAGGTCGGCGATCACCTTGTCCTTGCCGCCCACGGCATCCAGGGCGGCCTTGAGGCCGGCACTGATGGTCTGGTCGGCGCCCAGGTTCTCGAAGTAGAGCTCATGGAGGAAGGAGCCGTTGAAGGCCACGGCCTCGCGGCGCTTCAGCTCGCTGTACTCGTTGAAGGAGTAGTTGGCCTTGGTGTTGTCCGCCGCCGCCAGCTTCTCCTCGATCTCGTTCAGCTTGGTGACATAGCCCTTGTAGAGGCCGAAGTGCTGGTCCAGCTGGGAATCGCTGAGTCCCTTCAGGGCGCCGCCCTTCAGGTGGTCGTAGTTCTTGGCGGTGTAAGCCATGGGTGTCTCCTTGGCAGCGCGACGCGCGGATGAGTAGTTTACTTAAGAAGTCGGAAATTGGATGAAACAGGCACAATGTTCAGGTGCGGGTCCGGTATCAGACGCGGCGGCCGGGCTTGGCCCGGACACCGCGTGGGGGTGCACGAGGGGGGACGCAGAGGACGCGAAGCGTCCGGGCGGTCCCCCCTCGTTTAGGTCAACCAAGCATCTCCCGCAGGAACCACGCCTCTTTCTGGTGGACCTGCACGAAGCGGGTGAGGAGGTCGGCGGTGCCGGGGTCGCCGGCGCCATTGGCCAGCTCGATGCCCTCGTGCATGTAGGTGATGACCGTCTCCTCGTTGGCCAGGGCCTCCTTCAGCATGGCTTCGGGATCCAGGCGGGCGGAAGGGCTGGAGATCTCCGCCTTCGACTGGGCTTCGATCTGGGCCGGGGCGTGCAGGGGCGTGCCGCCGACCATGCGGATGCGTTCCGCCAGCTCGTCCACGGTGTCGTCGGCGGCGGTGTAGAGGTCCTCGAAGCGCAGGTGGTAATCGCGGAAGTGGGGGCCGGTGACGGTCCAGTGGTAGCGCTTGGCGTTCAGGGCCAGCACGAAGGCAGTGGCCAATTCGGCATTCAGATGGTCGATGACGGAACGGTTCACGAGCTTCTCCTCAGGAAAGCCAGGCAACCCAGGCGGCGGGTGCGGGCCAGCGGCCCGGGGCCTCGGCGTGGTTGGAGACGAGGGCGGCGAGGGTGCGGCCGTCCGGAATCACGTAGCGCAGCGCCAGCACGGAAGGCAGACGATCCTGCGGCCCGGCGGTGCCACGGTCCACGACCGGGGTCGCCATGGTGCCGTCCGACAGCTCCAGCAGCAGCTGGTCCGGGAAGGTGTGCAGGACCGCCAGGCGGCGGTCCCGCACCTCATCCGGAAACCCCAGCATCAATGTGGCGGCGATGCTGCGGGCGGCACCCTCGCGGCGGGGTGCCAGCACAGCGAAGGAGGCGCGGGTCTCGGCCAGCTCATCCGCATCCACGGTGTCGGGCGTCTTGCCCTCGGCCCAGAGCGTTTCGATGATCTGATCCTCGACGCTCTCCGCCGTTTCCGGCTGGAAGGTGATGCCCTCCGCCAGCTCCAGCCGCAAAGCGGCCTGGCGGCCTAGGAAGGCCTGCCGAGCCTGGAAGCGGGCGCGCTCGGTCGCTGGATCAAAGGCCATCACGGCCTCAGACATGCTTCGCGATGTCGGCCGCGGGCTCCGCGAAGGCGGGTTTGGCGCCGGCCTGCAGCTTGGTGAGGGCCTCCTGAAAGCGACCCGCGTGGAAGCGCTCCACCTTGGCCAGGGTCTCGAACCAGGCGGCGATCTCGGCGTAGCCCTCTTCCTTGGCGAGGCGGGCGAACTCGGGGTACATGTCCGTGTACTCGTAGGTCTCGCCAGCCACCGCGGATTTCAGGTTGGTGAGGGAATCGCCCAGGGGCAGGCCCGTGGCGGGATCGGCGGCCTTCTCGGCGAGGAACATCAGGTGCCTCAGGGCGTGGCCCGTCTCGCCATCGGCGCTGTGCTTGAAGAGGTCGGCGACTTCCTTGAGGCCTTCCTTCTCGGCCACCTGGGCCATCCAGGTGTAGCGGCGGTTCGCCTGGCTTTCGCCCGCGAATGCGGCCTTGAGGTTCTGATGGGTTTTCGAATCGATGAAGGACATGGGATCTCCTGAGGGGCCGTACTCGGCGGCATCAAGGTAGAGCCATCTCTGTGCCAAAGCAATAAGTCAAATCATTGAATAAATTCTGTAAATTCCAAGACTCACGATCCCAGGAGAATCCCGACCGGTCGAGAGCCGAATTGACGATATATCGAGAGGTAGCGGATTCAGCGAACCTTGGAGAGGCTGGCATGGATCTGGGCGGCATCCAGGCTGAGGGCACGGCCGAAGCCCAGCACCAGGCGCCCGGCGGTGGGCCGGAGGAGGAAGAAGGAGAAGTCCCCCAACCCGAGGGTCAACTCCGCTTGCGGGAATCGCGCCAGGTAGGCTTCCGCTGCGGATTCATGGCGATCCGAATCCCTGGGGATCTCCTCGGCCTCGCCTTGCAGGGTCACCCGGGGCAGGGCCAGGGGATCCTGACCCTCATCGAGGGGCGCCATGAGCATCAGGCTGACCGGGCTATCCGCCAGAAGGTCGCGGGTGTGCTGGGCCAGGCGGCTCACGTGGATGAGGTGACCCGAGCCGTCTGGCGCCGCGACCACCGGCACCATGGAGACGAACGGCACACCCTCATGCAGCGTGCCTAGGGAGGCCACGAGGGGCTCGGTGAGCAGGGCTTGGAGCATGGCTTCCGTGGTCGGTTCCATGACGGGCTCCTTCCAGGGCGGACTCACCATTCTCCTCCACCTGTCAGCAGGGGCGCTCACTCCTTGAAGACGGAGACGAGGATGCGTCCCACTTCGGCCAGCACCGCGTTGCGGTGATCCATGGAAGCGGTGGAGCCGGTGTAGTAGACCGCCACCAGGAGCGGCGCCCGGTGAGGCGGGCGCAGGATGGCCACATCGTTCACGGTGCCGCGTTCTCCAGAACCGGTCTTGTCACCGGCGGCCCAATCTGCCGGAAGACCCGCCCGGAGGCGGTTCCGGCCCGTGGTGCAAGCCACCATCCAGCCTTCGAGGCGCTGGCGGGAGGCGGGGCTGAGCGCATCGCCCAGCAGCAGGACCCTCAGGGTGTCCACCATGGCCGAAGGCGTGGTCGTGTCCCGGGGATCGCCGGGCAGGGCGGTGTTCAGCGTGGGTTCCGTGCGGTCCAGGCGCGTCACGGGATCGCCCAGCGTGCGGGCGAAGGTGGTGATGGCCTCGGGGCCGCCGAGGGTCTGGAGCAGCAGATTGGCGGCCGTGTTGTCACTGACCTCCACGGCGGCGGCACAGAGGTCCCCTACTCCCAGACCTCCCTCCGCCACGTGCGCCGTGGTCACAGGCGCGTAGTCCAGCAGGTCCGCCTGGCCGTAGGGGACGCGGCGGTTCAGGGCCTCCTGGCCTCCATCCACCCGGGCGAGTACGGCGCCCGCCAGCAACACCTTGAAGGTGCTGCACAGGGGAAAGCGTTCGCCGCCCCGGTGGTCCAGGCGGCGGCCCGAACCCGTATCGAGGACGGCCACCCCCAGGCGCCCTCCGGCGCGGGCTTCCAGGGCCGCCAGACGCGCCGGGGCGGATGGCGCCGGCCATGGCACCTGCGGCGGTGCAGCCTGGAGGGGCAGGAGCAGGCAAGCGGCGGCGAGCACAGTCCAGGTCATGGAACTCCCGGGAAAGGCTTCCCTTCTACCACGACACGGAGTACTCGGATCTGGCTCGACGGCGGCCTACTCGGTCTCCTGGCCCTCTTCAGGGGTACCCTCGGGGTCGTCACTCTCTGGAATGTCGTTGCCCAAGGCGTCCTTCTTCAGCGCCTTCTTCTGCAGCTTCTCTTCCTTCTTCTTCTGGCGGGCGAGATCCTTCTGCCGCTTTTCGAAGTTGTAGTTGGGCTTTCTGGCCATGGCACGTCCGATCACGAAAAGGGTGAAGCCTCAGCCCTATAGGTAGTCTAACGCCTCACGCGCCGCAGTGCCTGGATCAGGTCGTCCAGCCGCTGGAGGAAGGTGGAGCGATCCCTGGCCGTGTAGGGGGCCGGGCCGGTGCCCAGCTCGCCCATGGCCCGCAGGTGCGTCATCAGCTCGCGGCTGGCCAGGGCGTCGCCGATGGAATCGGGCGAGTACACCCGGCCCTTGGCGTCCAGGGCCCGGGCGCCCTTTTCGAGGCAGCGGGCCGCCAGCGGGATGTCCGCCGTCACGGCGATGTCCGAGGCCGTGATGTTCTCCACGATCCAGTCGTCGGCCCCGTCGAACTGCCCCTTGGCCACCACCACCGACTCGAACAGCGGATTCCGGGGCACCCGCAGGGGGGCGTTCGAGACCAGCAGCACCCGCAGCCCGCAGCGCGTCGCCACGCGGAAGACCTCGTCCTTCACCGGACAGGCGTCCGCGTCCACGAAGATGCGAATGCCGGGCTCCGTGTTCATGGGGTACCGGCGGCGGCCAGGGCCCGCAGGGCGGCTTCCACCCGCGCCACCTGGGCCGGATCGGCCAGCCGTCCGTCGGCGTCCAGGCTGGACGCAGCCAGGGTGAGGCAGAGCGACGCCTCGGGCACCACCCGCGCCGACATCACTTCCAGCGTGTGGGCCAGCGAGGCCTGGGCCTTGGCGCCCCCCTCTGGTGAGGGCGAAGCGCTCCAGGCCGCCACGGGCTTGCCCACACAGACGCCCGAAGAAACCACCCACTCCAGCAGGTTCTTCAGCACGGCGGGCATGGCGTGGATGTACTCCGGCGTGCAGAAGAGCAGGGCCTCCGCCGTCTGGATGCGGCGGCGCAGATCGGCGACCGGCTCGGGCGGCGGGTCGATGTCCCGCTCGGGGCTGAAGTGCGGCAGCTCGTCCAGCCGCTCCCAGGCCTCGAAGCTGAGGTCCGGCGGCGCCAGGCGGGCCGCCTCCCGGAGCAGGCGTGCGTTGAGAGAGCCGGCCCGCAGGCTGCCGGCCAGGGTGAGCACACGCATCAGCCCTTCCGCGGCCACACCAGCACGACCCCCACCGCCATGGCCGCGAGGGCCGCCCAGACGGGAATGTGCATGGAATCCCTTTCCTTCACGGTGAATTCCAGGGGGCCCAGCTTGGCGTCGTGGCTGTCCTTGGTGTAGCTAAAATCGGGCCGGATCAGGGCTGCCAGACCCAGGAGGATGAGGGCCAGACCCGCGAGGAACTTGATGCTTGCTGGTTTCATGCCTTCTTCTCCAGGCACCACATCACGCCACCGCGGGTGGCCAGGAACAGGAACAGGAAGCAGTAGACCACCGCCAGTTCCCCCTTGTTCACGGCGGGCCAGAAGGCGGCGCCGAACTGGAACTTCCAGTGGAACTGCAGGTAGGCCACGGCCATCATGCCGCTCAGGATGAATCCCGCCAGCCGGGTGCGGAAACCCACCAGGATGGCCAAGCCGCCCACCAGTTCAAGGAGGCCGCCGATCCAGAGCTGCGAGCCCACCGGAAGCTGACTGCCGCCCAGTACCCCGAAGAGCTTCTGGATGCCATGGAAGGCGATCAGCAGGCCCGCCACGATCCGCAGCAGGGCGTAGGTGTGATCGGTGTACTTCTCAAGCCACGACATCAAAACCTCCCAGGGCGCATGGGTGACATTTTGCCCAGATCGGACCGGCAGGAGGCGGTCAATGTCGTTCAGGCCCAGGCCGTTCCAGCCTAGGCGTGGGCAGGCGTGGCCGCGTCGGCACCCACGATGGTGATCCAGGGGCGCACCCGCCAGCGGTGCACCAGGCCGTGGAGGACGTAGGGATCCGCTGCCGCGAAACGCTGGGCCGCCGCCGAGGTGTCTCCCTGAAAGAGGAGGATCACCGAGTCCACCGGGTCCGCCAGAGACCCGGCCAGCACCAGTTCACCCCGCAGGTGGGCCTCCCAGGCCAGGGCCAGATGCTCTTTCCGGAACTCCGCCCGGCGCTCCACATACTCCGGGCCCACTTCGTAGATCAGGAGGAAGTGCATGGATCTACCTCAAAGAAGGGAAGCGGCCACCGAGCACGCCACCTCCACCCAGAAAGATGGGGCGAAGGGTTCTAACGCGCCCTCGATAATTTCCACGACCTGTGCCGGCTGGACTAGGCCTTCCGGGGAGTAGGGGTCGGTGCAACTCCGGGGCCAGGCCCGATCTGGACGCTGGGCAGGCCAACCGGGTAAAAGGTACCCTGTCGATCGCCGGTCAGGGCGGCCGGATGAACTTGCCACCAAGAGGGTGCCCATGAGCCCATCAAACACCGATCGCATCGAGAAGCAGATCCTGGTGCGGGCACCGCAGGCCCGCGTCTGGCGCGCGCTCACGGACGCCGGGGAATTCGGCACCTGGTTCCGGGTGAAGCTGGACGGCCCCTTCGTCCAGGGCGGGCGCACCACCGGGCACATCACCTACCCCGGCTACGAGCACCTCCGCATGGAAGTGCAGGTCGAGCGCCTGGAACCCGAGGTCCTGTTCGCCTTCCACTGGCATCCCGCCGCGGTCGATCCGAAAGTGGATTACGCCAGCGAGCCCACCACCCTGGTCGAGTTTCGGCTCGAAGCCGCGGGCGAGGGCACGCGGGTCACGGTGGCGGAATCCGGTTTCGACCGGCTGCCCGCCAACCGGCGCGACGAGGCCTACCGCATGAACGAGGGCGGCTGGGTCCAGCAGATGGGCAACCTCCAGCACCATGTGGACGGGTGAAACCAGCCTCCAAGACGCTGCCCTTGGCAGGGCTTCGTCATGGGCCCGTAAACGATCCTCGACTCCGGGCGTAACTCAGCTTCAACCCGGAGCTTGGAATGGAATCGATCTTCTTCAATGACCGCAAGGTCCTGCGCAACGGGTGGTGGGTGCTCATCTACCTGGGCATCCTGGTGGCCTGCATCAGTGGCTTCCAGCTCCTGATCCCGGTGCTCAAGCGGGTTGGCATTCGCAATGGGGAGTGGGTGGTGGGCCTGCTCTTCGGGTTCTCCCTGCTGGCCACCTGGATCTGTGCCCGGCTACGCAAGGAACCCCTGGCCAGCATCGGCTGGCGGCTGGACGGCCACTGGGCCAGGGAGTTCGCCTGGGGCACGCTGGTCGGCGCCGGGGTGATGGTGCTGGCGGCCGGCCTGCTGTGGGCGGTGGGCGGCGTCACCTGGGAACTGGACCCCGCCCACGACCTCCGGGCCCTGGGCCTGGGCTTGGCCCTGTTCATGGTCGTAGCGCTGTGGGAGGAGAACCTGTTCCGGGGCTTCGTCTTTCAGCGGCTGGTGGACGGTTTGGGCGTCTGGCCCACTCAGGTGATCATGGCGATCTTTTTCGGCGTGGCCCATTGGGGCAACCCTGGCATGCACGGCGCGGTGAAGCTCTGGGCCACCCTCAACATCTCCCTGGCTGCGGTGTTTCTGGGCCTGGCCTACCTCCGCACCCACAGCCTGGCCCTGCCCATCGGCATCCACCTCGGCTGGAACTGGACCCAGGGCAATGTCCTGGGCTTCGGCGTCAGCGGCACCACGGCCCAGCACGGCTGGGTTCATCCGGTCTTCCAGGGGAAACCCGAATGGGTGAGCGGCGGGGCCTTCGGGTTGGAAGCCAGCCTTCTTGGCGTGATCGCGGTGCTGGTGGGCATCGTCCTGCTCTGGCGGTGGCAGGGTTCGGCCGGGAGGCCCGCCGATGGCGCCCGGCCTGAACCCTGGCGTCCCGAATCCGCCTGAACGAGGCCTCAGCCCCCAAGGTTCAACCTTTGGGGCCAGCATCCTTTTTGGCGGGCTTGCGGCGGCGCTCCGGCTTCTTCGGCTTGGCCGGGGGCCGAGTGGCGCTGTCGTACAGGCCCTCCAGACGGATGGCCTTGGCGGAGGTGTCCGCCGCCTTGTGGATCTCCTTCAGCACCGAAGCCACCAGATCCAGGTCCGCCGCATCGCCCTTCAAGAGCTCCTGGAAGGCCGCCGACTTCAGGGCCTCCAGCCGCTTCGACTGCCGCTTTCCCGCCGCCCAGTTCAGCAGCTTGGAGAACAGCTCATAGCCGAGCCTGAGTTCAGGGGTGGGGAGGGACATGGAGGGCAGTCTAGCGGAGGAGAAAGCAAAATTTGCCACCGATGAACACCGATAAACACCGATGAAAGAATGATTTTGTTCTTATCGGTGTTCATCTGTGTTCATCGGTGGTTAAAACGCTTTTGCCTTTCCAGTTTCAAGGCACCACCCAGTTCACCAGTTTGGAGAACAATTCACAGCTGAGCTTGAGCTCAGGGACGGTGGCAAGCCTATGAATTAGGCCACCAGGGGCCTCCGCCGGGCCAGCAGGCCGCGCAGCGCGAGCACCTGGACCACGGTGACGGCGTTCGAGGTGGCCCAGTAGATGCCCAGGGCGGAGGGCAGGGCGGCGACGGCGATTACCGAGATCACCACGGGAATCCCGATCATGACCAGCATGGACGTGTGGCCGGTGGCACCGGGCATGAGGGCCGTGCCCAAAAGCATCAGGGTGCCGACGAGGACGGTCAGCGCGAGGTCGGGTCGCGCGAGGTTGGGAATCCACAGGAACCTGGAGCTGAACACCATGCGCTTGAGGACCTGGAAGATGCCCAGGCCGAAGAGCCCCTGGGAGCCCATGTTCAGCACGGCCACCTTGTCCATGAACGTGATGCCATGCTGGCGGTACAGCGCCATGGTCTGGGCAGCCAGCTCGGTCGGGTTGTCCTTGAGCCGCTCGCGCAGGTTCTCCAACTCGGGCTTGAGGCGCTCCATGGCCTCCTTGTTCTTCTGGGCCTTGTAGGCGGCCGTCAGCGACACGGGCATCAAAGCTGTGCGGGCCATCAGCGTGAGGGCGATGATCGCCGCCGCCTCCGAAAGCCCCAGGTGCGTTCCGAGAAAGCCGAGGGCGGTTTCAAGGAGGTGGGTCCACATGGTCCACAGCGGCATCGGGACTCCTGGGTCAGGGTGGAAGGATGGTGACAGATCTGGTTGAAACAGGTGGGTGCCATGTGGGAGAAAGATCTATTTGCCACCGATGAACACCGATAAACACCGATGAAAGAATGATTTTGTTTTTATCGGTGTTCATCGGTGTTCATCGGTGGTTAAAAAAACTTTTGCCCTTCCATACCTGCGGTGGCCGCTAGTCCCCGAACAGGTTCTGCACCTTGCCTGTTCGGTCCTTTCTATGTGGCTAACAGCTATGGTTGAGGCCGATTTTCATGTTCAGGTAATTGGCAGAGCCTGAGGTTCAAGTTGACCGCAGGTTTGACGGCTTGTGGACAGAATCATTACTTCAAGAACTTGATGAACACACAGAAGGCTTTGCTTGGGGTTCTCGAATTGTACTGATTCCAAATGGGTGCATCCCCCAGTTCAAAGCTTTTAATAACAATCGCATCAGCCCCAAGTTCACAAGCTTTTGCCTGGATTGAGGGCAGCATCGAGTTGAAATTTTTGCGAGTGAAGGTGCCTGTATCTGTGGTTGCTGCAACTATCGCCACTTCTTCGTATTGGCGAGCCGAAGGAAACTGCGAGAGGAGCGCGACCTCACTACCCGACGGTTTGGGGACAGGAGGGATTTTCGCAAGCAGAACCACGTCTAAGGTCACTTCAGGGGTGGTCTGATTTCTAATAGAGGGCGGAATGCATCCAGTTAATACCAGCGCGAAGATGACGGCGAGGGTTTTCATGTTGCCTCCATGGCCTAGGAAAGGCATCAAAGATGCAGTCAGACATGCCTCTGAAAGCTGAACCAAGTGCGTGATGCAAAGTGCTGGAGAACAACCGGATGGGGGTCGATCATGCACTTCATATCAATTCCTATGACGCCCTATGCGTGGGTAGTCACTGAACCTTAACTCGAACGAACTTCTTGGTGGTTGGATAGGTGGCCCGCCATAACCCGGAACCTCCTGGCCCGGAGGTACCCATGCCGGTGGGCAGGGCGCGAATCGGCCAGCCCGGGTGGCTGGGCGAAGGGGGTAAAGAGGCGCCTACTCATGCAAATCGAAGATGTCGGCTGTGTAGGCGGACGGTTTGACCACGATATGCAGATGGTTCGCGCCATCGAAGCTGGTCTTGAAGTAGGGATAGCTCAGGCCCGTGACCGGCAGGACGGATTCGGCCCAGCCTTGGGTGGTCTGGGTGAAGAGGATGAGGCCGAGGTTCGTATGGCAGACCGCCGCGACGCGGGTTCCATCGGGGGAGAGGGCAACCGACACCAGGGTTGTTCCCATGTGGGCAAACGTCTTCAGGAGGACGGGCGGTTGCCAGGTGCCATTGACTTTCTGGACCACCCAGAAGGCGTCATTCATGGGGTTCGTATCGAGAACCTGATAGAACGCCCAGGCCGTGTTCGCATCGGCCCATACACCATCCTCAAAGTAATAGCCGCCGCCGGAAGGCACCGTGTTGGGCAGAACCTGCGAGGTCCAGGTGCCATCGGCATTCCGGGAGAGCTCTCGAGTGTTGAACCAAGTGGGGACGAGTACATGGGGTGTGTCGGAGGGATCAAGGAAGAGGCGGGGTGTTCCGCTGAACGGATCCCACGAACTCGTGGTTTCGAGGCTTTCCTGGACCCAGCTTCCAGCCACTTTGCGGAGATAGACGAGACCTGGGATGTTCCCGCCGATACCCGTGTCCTGAAGCACCTGGGGGGTTCCGGCCTGGTCGAGGCAGAAGGCGGTGCTCAGGGAACCATAGGTCACCGGCAGCTGCAGGACAGCCTCAGTCTTCCAGGCGGTCCCGTCGAACCAGGCATGGGTCAAGGTGGTCGAGGTGTTGGATTGGCTCTGGTACACGGCGTGTGGCAGAGACTGCGCGTCCAGCCTCAGGAATCCATCCTGTTGGGCGTACACGCTGGACGGAGACCAAGTGGTCCAGTTCCCCCAGGTGGTGGGGAAAATGGTGCAAGGAAAGGCCAGCCCAAAGGCCCAAAGACCGCCGGGGGACAGTGCCGCGGTATTCATCTGCGAGAGGGACGGGAGGGGCGTGGCCACCAGGATGGGGGACCCGGGCGTATCGGCGGGTGCGGCCGTGAGGGTCGGCCCCGTGGTCGAGTTCACGCCATCCGAGACGTTGATGCCATAGGTGTAGTAGCCAAGGGACAGGTTGTTGTCCTGGTAGGAGGTCGCCGAAGGTGGCAGGGTGGCCACGACGGCCGGCGCGCCGAACCCGGCAGGGCCACGGGTGATCTGGATCTGCGTGGCGGTTTGGCTCCGATTGACCCAGGTGAGGCCCACCGCGGTGGGCAGGGAGTGGGCCGCGAATGAGGTGGGGGCCAGGGGAGGAATGCTGATTCGTGGGGTGGGCGCCGTTGCGGCGCTGGAGACATTCCCGGCCCAGGCCGTGACGCGGTAGACATAGCCCAGGGTTTCGGCAACGTCCTTGTCCACGAATCCGGTGGCAAGGGGGATCGGCAAAGGGAGGCTGGACCAGGGGCTGGAAGGAACGCCGGTCAGATCGGAGGTGGCCCGTTCCAGGACGTACCGGTCCGCGACCAGGGAGGGTGCCGACCAGCTCACGGCAACGCCTCCATCCGTGGTGGAGAAACCGGCCTGCAGATTCGCCGCGGGAGTCAGGGGGACCTTGACCTCCGCGATATTGGAATAGGGCCCGTTGATGCTGTTCTTGACGGCATAAATACGGAAATCCAGGATCGTCAGCTCTGGAGGGGCCGAGGTGAAGGTCAGGGTTCCCATGGTCACATTGCTGGGAATCAGGGTCTGGTTGAGCTGGGAATACGCTCCCGGACTGACCCGGCCCTCCAGGTTGTAGCCGTCAGCCGTTCCCGTGAGCAGCGACCAGGTAAACGAGATCTCGGTTTTCGCGGCGTCATAGAGCGCACTGAGCTGCATCGCTGCAGGGCCAGCCGGAGGCGGTGCTGGCGGGGTAGCCGAGGAACCACCACCTCCGCCACAACCGATCCACAGCAGGCAGAACGCAAGACCGAAGCCCCAGGCTCGTTTCATGGGAGTACCTCGAAGGGAGAAGCTGCGGAGTCAGCATACTCACGTCCCCGGTCTTCTGAGCCGGCCTGACCCTGAACGGTCTCGATTCAGCCCCTGAACGGTGCAGGCGGGTTCGTGGCCCAGCTTCCACCCATCAGCGTGGTCCGCACGGGGACGCCGGGGGTCTTCACGCCGCGGTGGGCCATGCAGGTGTGGACGGCCACGAGCTGGACGCCCCAGGCGGCGGGGCGGAGGTGGCTCTGGAGGGCGTCGGCGATCTGCTGGGCCATGCGCTCCTGCACCTGCAGGCGCCAGGCGTAGGCCTGCACCACGCGCACGAGCTTGCTGAGGCCCACGGTTCCGCCTTCTCCGGGCAGGTAGCCGACGGTGGCGTGGCCTTCGAAGGGGGCCAGGTGGTGTTCGCAGGTGCTCACGAAGGGGATGCGCTCGAGGATGACCGGCACGGGCGAGAGGTCGCCGGGCAAGGGCTTCAGCTCCGCGCCCAGGTCCACCCCGTAGCCCGCCAGCCGCTCGGCCCAGAACTCCGCCACCCGGGAGGGCGTGTCCCTCAGCTCCGGCGCGTCCGGATCCTGCCCCAGGCCCCGCAGCAGGGCGCGGACGGCGGCCTCGGAGGCGGCGCGGTCGAAGGACGGGACGGGGGAATCAGCCATGGTCCGGTCAGTCTACGCCCGGGCTTGGCGCCGGAGGAGGAAAGCCTGGAACCGCGAATGGCGCGAAGGGGCACGAAAGCAAAGGCCAAAAGAGAAAAGCTGTTTTGCCACTGATTTCAGTGATTCCAGTGATGAAAGAAGTCGCCGTTCCAACGCAGCATGGGCTCATGGGGGGTGGCAGGGCCGCGCCTTTTTGGGAGCGCGGCCCCGGCACCCCCCAGACATGCGGGGGAGCCCGGCGGGCCCCGGGCGGTGGGGGGTGGGGGGGGGGGCGCGGCCCGGCTGTTGGGGGCCCCCCCCCCCCCCCACCCCCATGACTTCCGGCGAAGCCGGAAGCCGCCTGCGGCGGGCCCATGCGGGAATCCTCCGAGGCGCAATCACCGCAATCACCGTCCATCAGTGGCTAAAAAGGCCTTTCCAGTGGAATAGGCCGTCTCCCGAGGTTTGGCCTCGGACTCGAAAGATCCCTGTGGGATCATGGGGGATTCGGGAGGGGTGATGAGCGAGAAGGTCAGCTACGCGTCCAGTGGCGTGGACATCAACCGCCAGGACGAGGCCCTGAAGCGCATCAAGCCCCTGGTGAAGGCCACCAAGACCCCCGGCGTTCGCAGCGACATCGGCCTGTTTGGCGGCCTGTACAGCGCCCAGTTCCCCGAGGCCAAGCCCATCCTCGTCAGCAGCATGGATGGCGTGGGCACCAAGATGAAGGTGGCCCGGCGGGCCGGCATCTGGGACACCGTGGGCCAGGATCTGGTGAACCACTGCATCAACGACATTCTGGTGCAGGGCGCCCGGCCGTTGTTCTTCCTGGACTACATCGCCGCCCAGCAGCTGGAGCCAGAAGTCATCGAGCAGATCGTCAAGGGCATGGCCACGGCCTGCCAGGCGGCCGCCGCGGCCCTCATCGGCGGTGAACTGGCGGAGATGCCCGGCGTCTACGCCGAAGGCGAAGTGGATGTGGCCGGGACCATCGTGGGTGTGGTGGACGAGGCGGACCTGCTGCCGCGGCTCGACGCCATGGCCGAGGGTGACGTCCTCATCGGCCTGCCCAGCTCGGGTCTGCACACCAACGGCTATTCCCTGGCCCGCAAGGTCTGCTTCGAGCTCGAAAAGCTCGACGTGACCGACACTCTGCCCGGCACCTCGCAGACCGTGGCCCAGACCCTGCTGGCCATCCACCGCAGCTACCTCGCCCCCGTCATGCCCCTGGTGAAGGCACACAAGCTGGTGGCCATGGCCCACATCACCGGCGGCGGCCTCACCGATAATATCCCCCGCGTGCTTCCTAAGACGCTGGACGCCGAGATCGACACCGCCAGCTGGCAGATCCCGGCCCTGTTCCGCTTCCTCATGGCGAAGGGCGGCCTGGGCATCGACGACGCCCGCCAGGCCCTGAACCTGGGCGTGGGCATGGTGCTGGTGGTGAAGCCGGAACTGGCCGGCGACGTGCTGGCCCTCCTCCACGCCGACGAGGAGCCCGCCTGGGTGCTGGGGCGCCTGGTGCAGGGCGCCGGAGTCGTTCGCTACCGCTAGATCATCAATTGTTGGCCCGGCCGGAAGCCGGGACGCATATTGGGGCGTTGCCCGGGTTTCCGGCCGCCTCCCCCTGTCCGCGGGAAGGCTCTCCGAGGGGGGCGGATCGCCTGCATGGCCCGTGCCATGGAGGAGCCCTGTCCCGGCGGAGGAGGTCGTATGGAACGCTTTGGAGTGGAATGTGAACCCAGCGGCCGGAAGCGTCTGGCCGTGCCCTTCCGCGGCGTGCGGCTCCTGCGCAACCCCATGTACACGAAGGGGACGGCCTTCACCCAGGAGGAGCGCCTGGCCCTGGGTCTGGAAGGCCTGCTGCCCCACTCGGTGACCACCATGGAGCAGCAGGCCCGCCGCGTGTACGCCAGCATCCAGCGCAAGCAGGATCCCCTGGAGAAGTACATCGGCCTGGCGGCCCTGCAGGACCGGAATGAGCATCTGTTCTACCGGGTGCTCATCGATCACATCGAGGAGTTTCTCCCCATCGTCTACACCCCCACCGTGGGGCGGGCCTGCCAGGAGTTCAGCCACATCTTCCGTCGGGCGCGGGGCATCTGGATCACGCCCGAGCACCGCGGCCACATCGCGCAAGTGCTTCGGAACGCGGCCTTCGAGGACATCCGGCTCATCGTGGTGACAGACAACGAGCGCATCCTCGGCCTGGGCGACCAGGGCGTGGGCGGCATGGGCATCCCCATCGGCAAGCTGGCCCTCTACACCGCGGCCGCGGGCATCCCGCCCTGGCAGACCCTGCCCGTGAGCCTGGATGTGGGCACGGACAACCTGGACCTGCTGGACGATGAGTTCTACCTGGGCTGGCGCTCGCGCCGCCTGCGGGGCCCCGAGTACGATTCCCTGGTGGACGAGTTCGTGCATGCGGTGCGCCAGGTCTTCCCCAAGGCCCTGCTTCAGTGGGAGGATTTCAAAAAGTTCAACGCCTTCCACCTGTTGGACCGCTACCGGAAGGTGCTCACCAGCTTCAACGACGACATCCAAGGCACGGCGGCGGTGGGCGTGGCGGCCCTGATCGCCGGGGCGCGGGCCACGGGGACACCGCTCCGGCGGCAGCGGATCCTCTTCCTAGGCTCCGGCGCGGCGGGCATCGGCATCTCCCGCCTGGTGCGATCGACCTTGCGGCGGGAAGGCCTGGAAGGCGAGGACCTGGTGCTGGCCATGGCCAACCTCGATGTGCAGGGGCTCCTCCTGGAGGACGACCCCGGCCTGGATCCGCTGCAGCGGGACTTCGCCTGGCCGGTGCTGCTGGCCGAGCGCATGGGTCTGGGCCGCGACCAGAAGCGGGATCTCCTTTCCGTGGTGAAGGCCTTCAAGCCCACCATGCTCATCGGCACCTCCGGCACCGCCGGGGCCTTCACGGAGGAGGCCATCCGCGCGATGGCCGCCCAGGTGGAGCGGCCGGTGGTGCTGCCCATGTCCAACCCCACCAGCAAGTGCGAGGCCAAGCCCAGGGATGTGCTCGCCTGGACGGAGGGGCGGGCCTTCGTGGCCACAGGCAGCCCCTTCGATCCGGTGTCGTACGAGGGCCGGGAATACCGCATCGGCCAGAGCAACAACGTCTTCATCTTCCCGGGGGTGGGTCTGGGCGTGCTGGTGGCCGAGGCCTGTGAAGTTACCGACGGCATGTTCGCAGCCGCCGCCAAGCAGCTGGCTGAGGAGGTCCGGCCCGAGGATCTGTCGGTGGGCAGCCTCTTCCCCGCCGCCAGCCGGATCCGGGAGGTCACGGCCCACGTGGCCGCGGCCGTGGTCCGGGAGGCCCGGGAGATGGGCGTGGCGGCCCGGCCCCTGGCCGACGAGGACATCCCCGGCGCCATCGCGGCGGCCATGTGGAACCCCTGCTACCTGCCGGCCGACCCCGCGCCGGAACCTGCCATCGAGCGGCACCCGGAGGTGACCCTGGTTTGAGAGCAGACGGAGCGGCCCAATCGGACGGTGGCCAAGGCGGCCCATCGGTGGTCCACTGACCCCTGACGAGGGAGGATGGCCCTGACCAGCACACCCGTGGAAGCCCGCCCCGCCCGCCTCGGCCTGCTGGATCCGCTCCGCGGCATCCTGGCGCTGTGTGTGGCGGTGTACCACCTGAGCGTCTGGTTTGCCATTTCGGAATCGGGTTCGGGCCTGAACATGGCCACGGCCCGCCTGGGGAACTACGGCGTGTCGGCCTTCTTCGTGCTGAGCGGCTTCGTGCTGTTCCGAACCACGCCCTGGAGCCGCCTCCAGAAGGAGGGCGTGGGCCGGTTCTACGAGCGGCGCTTCCTGCGGCTGGCGCCAGTGTTCTACCTCCTCTGCGCCGTGAACGTGGTCTTCCGCCTGGGCATGGGGCCAGAGCCCACCTGGGTGCGCATCCTGGAGAACCTGACCCTCACCTTCGGCGCCATCCATCCCAACCTCGCCCTGGTGACCGGCGGCTGGTACGTGGGCCTGGTGGCCCTGCTGTATTTCGCCTATCCCGTGCTGGCCTGGTTGCAGGCGAAGGGTGGGTCCCTGGGCGGGCTCGTCCTGCTCGCGGCGTTGGCCCTGGGGCTGTGGGCCTGGAGTCTGCCCGCCACCCTGCATGGGGTGATGGACCAGCCCCAGTGGAACCGCTTCCACACCTACGTCCCGGCGTCCAACCAGGTGTTCCTGCTGGCCTGGGGCGCCCTGCTGGCGGGGCTCCATGGCGTCACGGAGAAGCGGCTGGAGCCCAAGCTGGCTCTGCTGCTGGCCCTGCCGCTGGTGTGGCTGCTGATCAAACCGACGCCTCGGTTCTTCGACCATATGGCGGCCCTCACGGGTTGGCTCCGCTACGGCTACCTGCTGGTGGTGACGGGCCTGGTGGCGCTGGCGGCCTTCACCCGGCACACCGGCCTGGGCTGGACCGGAAGGCGGCTCACCCAGCTGGGGGCCTGGAGCTACGGCCTCTACCTGGTGCATCCCTTCACCATGAAGCTCGTGGCACCGCACGTCGCCGGCCGCCTGGGCTTCAGTCTGGCCCTGGGCCTGGCGATCATCGCCGCCTGGGCGCTCCACCGCTGGATCGAGGAACCGTTGGGGAAATTGGGGCGGGGCAAAAAGGGCGATGGCAGCCGCTGATCAAGCGCCGCCGACCCGCGCGTAGAAGCTCGTGCGGCGCAGGTTCTCCTCGACCTTGAAGGCCTGCTGCAGGGGCGGGAAGGCGCGCTGCTCGCAGTCCGTGCGCTCGCAGAGGCGGCAGGTGACTCCCACGGGGACCGGCGGCTGGTCCAGGCGCAGGCCGTCGGCGTAGATCAGCTCCTTGGCGTGGCCCATCTCGCAGCCCAGGCCCAGGGCCTGCATGGCGTGCTGCCCGCGGTAGCCGCCCGTGTCCTTCTGGATGGTGCGGGCGATGCAGAAGTACCGGCGACCATCGGGGAATTCGCTGATCTGGGTGCGGATGAGCCCCGGCGTGAGGAAGGCCGCATGGGCGTTCCAGCGCGGGCAGGCGCCGGAGAAGCGCGCGAAGCGGATGCCCGAGGCGGAGAAGCTCTTGGAGATGTTTCCGGCGATGTCGATGCGCAGAAAGTGGAAGGGCACGCCTTCGGAACCCGGCCGCCGCAGCGTCGTGAGCCGATGGCAGACCTGCTCGAAGCTGGCCTGGAAGCGCCGGGCCAGGATCTCGATGTCGTAGCGCTCGGCCTTGGCCGCCTTCAGGAACCGCTCGTAGGGCATGAGCACGGCGCTGGCGAAGTAGTTGGCCAGGGCCACGCGGGCCAGGGCGCGCGAGGCGTCGGTGCGCAGCAGGGGATGGTTCGCGAGCTCGTCCAGTAGGTCGCTGTGGTCCAGCAGCGCGAGCTGATGCGCGAGCTGGAAGGCCCGGCTGCGCTGCGGCAGCAGCTCGGAGAGGCTGAGCGTCCGCTGCTTCGGGTCGAAGCGGCGCAACAGGCCGGGGCCTTCGGAGAGCCGGTGGACCTTCACCTGGATGCCCCGGAGTTCATAGGCCGCCACCAGGCCCGGGTAGGGATGGTCGGCGTCCAGGGCGGCGCTGGTCCACAAGGCTTCGGCGGCGGACTCCAGCTCCGGGAAGTGGTTCATGGCCTGCTGGATGAAGTCGCCGACTTCTTCCGAAGGCAGCCGGGTGGCTTCGGGATCGAAACCCTGGCCGTCGCTCAGCTTGGCGGCCAGGGTGGCGAGGCTCTCCTGGGAGTGCTGGTAGGCGCGGTAGAGCTCGAAGACGCCCCGGGCCAGCTGGGGGCTGTTCTGCACCAGCTCGCGCACATCCTGCGCCTGAAGCCCCTGGGGTTCGAAGAGCGGATCGCCGAAGACCTCCATGAGGTCATCGGACAGGCGCTGGTCCTCCTCCGGGGCCAGGGCTTTGAGATCCAGGTGGAACTGCTGGGCCAGCCGGATGAGGAGAGGGGCCGTGAGGGGCCGCTTGTTCCCCTCGATGAGGTTCAGGTAGCTGGGGCTGATGCCCAGCGATTCCGCCAGTTGGACCTGGCTGAGGCCCTCCTGGCGGCGGAGGAGGCGGATCTTGGCGCCGAGGCGGGCGGCGGGCTTGGTGGGAGCGGCGGAAGGCATGGCTACCTCGTTTACATCAATTTACAAAATCAATGGAGAGAATTGACAGATATTTTCAAGTCAACCCCTATCAAATCAGCGGTTCATTGACTCACCCCAGAATAGGTCAATCTTTGACATTACGCCACACCCAACCCCCACCCCGAGGTGCCCCATGACCCCCAAGTTCCCCATCCCGCCCATCGAGGACGACTTCCAGGCGCACCGCTGGGAGGGCATCACCCGGCCCTACGGCCCTGAGACGGTCAAGAAGCTCCGCGGCAGCCTCCGCATCGAGCACACCCTGGCCAAGCTGGGGGCCCGCAAGCTCTGGAGGCTGCTCCAGAACGACGAGCCCACCCGCGCCCTGGGCGCCCTCAGCGGCGGCCAGGCCGTCCAGATGGCCAAGGCCGGCCTGAAGGCCATCTACTGCTCCGGCTGGCAGGTGGCGGCGGACGCCAACCTGTCGGGCCAGACCTACCCGGACCAGAGCCTCTACCCCGCGAATTCCGTCCCCGCCCTCGTGAAGCGTCTCAACGGCGCCCTGCAGCGGGCCGATCAGATCGAGCACGGCGAAGGCGGCGTGAGCCGCGACTGGTTCCTGCCCATCGTGGCGGACGCCGAGGCGGGCTTCGGCGGCCCCCTCAACGCCTACGAGCTCATGAAGGGCATGATCGAGGCGGGTGCTTCCGGCGTCCACTTCGAGGACCAGCTCTCCAGCGAGAAGAAGTGCGGCCACCTCGGCGGCAAGGTCCTCATCCCCACGGGCCACTTCATCCGCACCCTGGTGGCGGCCCGCCTGGCGGCGGACGTCATGGACGTGCCCAGCCTCATCATCGCCCGCACGGACGCCGACTCGGCCCGCCTCATCACCTCCGACATCGACGAGCGCGACCGGCCCTTCCTCACGGGTGAGCGCACGCCCGAGGGCTTCCACCGGATCACCGGCGGCGTCCAGATGGCCATCGCCCGCGCCAAGGCCTACGCCCCCTACGCGGACCTCATCTGGTGCGAGACCTCCACGCCCGACCTGAAGGAGGCCCGCGAGTTCGCGGAGGGTGTTCACGCTGCGTTCCCCGGCAAGCTGCTGGCCTACAACTGCTCGCCCTCCTTCAACTGGAAGAAGAAGCTCTCGGACGAGGAGATCGCCACCTTCCAGCGGGAGCTGAACGCGCTGGGCTACAAGTTCCAGTTCATCACCCTGGCGGGTTTCCACAGCCTCAACCACGGCATGTTCGAGCTGGCCAACGCCTACCGCACCGAGCACATGACCGCCTACGCGCGGCTGCAAGAGGCCGAGTTCGCCGCCGAGGCCCAGGGTTACACGGCCACCAAGCACCAGCGCGAGGTGGGCACGGGCTACTTCGACGAGGTGGCCCAGGCCATCAGTGGCGGGCTGGCTTCCACCCTGGCCCTGGTGGGATCCACAGAGTCCCAGCAGTTCCACTGACGGCTTGAGCCTGGAGTACTTTAGGGTCTGTCTTCAAAGTGAATGCGAGCCGCGACGACGTCCGGCCGCACCCTACTTTGAAAACAGACCCTAGGCTTTTCCGGACAGGGCCCGGAAGGAACTCCAAAATCTGGAGGCTGGGCTACTTGGTCACGGGTGTGGGCTCAGTCTTCTTTTCCGCGGGGTTCTGACCGCCGGTGACGCCTTCCGTGGTGGCGGGGGCCGGGGCGGCAGCCTTCGCACGCCCAGCCTCGTAGGTCTTTCCGGTGTGGTGGTAGGTGAGGTATTCGCCGAAGTAGACCGCCATGAGATCGCTGCAGTCCTTGAAGAAGGCGAACCCGTGGGCCTCGCCCTCCTTCAGGTCCACCGCCACGCCGGGCAGGTCCTTCACGACCTGGGCGTTCTCGGCGGCCTCCTTGTCGCCGCTGGCGGCCAGCACCAGGATGGAGGGTCGGCTGCGGAGCACGGCGCCCTTCAGGCGGTCCCGGGCGTCGGCGCCGAAGGCGCTGCTGCCAGCGGGGCTGAGGCTGAGGACAGCCACGGGCTTCACTTCGGGCGCGGCCAGAAGCACCGCGAAGGCGCCCACACTGGCGCCGGCCAGGCCGATGCGGCGGCCATCCACGCCGGGCTGCTTGCGGAGCCAGACGGCGGCCTGGGCCAGGTCAGCAGGGATCTTGTCGAAGCCCACGGCCGTGGCGGAGGTGGCGAAGTCGGCACTCACCCGGACCTCGGTCCCGTTCTTCATGGCGCTTTCGCCGTGGCCACGCAGATCCAGGGCCAGCACGCCGATGCCCCGTGCCAGGAGCTTGTCGGTGAGGGGAGCCCAGCCGGTCCGGTCCGAGTGGAACTGGTGGGCGAGGATCACCACCGGGACCTTGGCCTTGGGTTTGGCGGTGGGCAGGGTGAGCGTCCCCTTGAGGGCGAAGCCGTCCGCACTGGTGAGAGCCATGTCGGTGGTGGAAGACGCGGCCACCAGCGGGGCAGCCAGTGGAGCGGCCAGGATCAGGGCCGCGAGAGGAGCCAGCAGACGGGGTGTGCGCATGGGGACCTCGTGAAAGTGCCCTACTGTAGCACCCAAGTTCCTGCGCCCCTGAGGTATAAAAGAAGGCTTCCGCTCTTTCGAGGTGCCCATGTCCCAGACCCCCGACGCCATCCTGCAGGAAACCAAGCGCCGCATGCATGCGTCCGTGGAGGCGCTCAAGAAGGAGATGGCCACCATCCGCACGGGTCGGGCCAACGCCAGCCTGTTGGACAACGTGCATGTGGAGTACTACGGCTCCATGGTGCCTCTGAATCAGATGGGCACGGTCTCGGTGCCCGAAGCCGGGATGCTGGTGGTGACGCCCTTCGACAAGAGCGCCATCAAGGCCGTGGAGACGGCCATCCTCAAGTCCGACCTGGGCATCAACCCCGGCAACGATGGCAACGTGATCCGCCTGCCCATCCCCATGCTCACGGAGGAGCGCCGCCGGGACCTGGTGAAGGTGCTCCACCGACTGGGCGAGGAGATCAAGACCGGTGTGCGCAACATCCGCCGGGATGCCAACGAGGACGTGAAGAAGCTGGAGAAGCTCAAGGAAGGCCACATCTCCGAAGACGCCGCGAAGAAGGCCCTGGAGGACATCCAGAAGCTCACCGACCTCCACACCAAGGAGATCGACGAGGCCCTGAAGCACAAGGAAGCGGAGATCCTGAAAGTCTGACCCCGCCGGGTGGCGGAGCGCGCTGCCGTGCAGCGCGCGAAGCCGGGACCCGGCGAGGGTCAGAATAACGACCGAATGGGACGCGATCCCACGCGGCACCGAAGCCGGGACCCGGCGAGGGTCAGAATCACGCCTGAGTGGGACGAGGTCCGGCACGGGCAATTGCACTGGATGCCTGCTCCATGCCCAGCCTTCCCGAGCTTCTCCTCCTCATGCTCGCCGCGCTGCTGGCGGGGTTCATCGACGCGGTGGTGGGCGGGGGCGGGCTCATCACCGTGCCGGCGCTCATGCTCGGTCTGCCCGCGGGCACGCCGCTGCCCACGCTGCTGGGCACGAACAAGGTGGTGGCCGTCACGGGCACCACCCTGGCGGCCGGCAAGTTCCTGCGCTCGGGCACCCTCCCCTGGCGGGAGATGGTGGTGCCGGTGCTGGCCTCGGCCCTTGGCGCTTCGGGCGGAGTCTGGCTCACCTACCGGGTGCACGCGGACTTCCTCCGGCCGGTCATGCTCGGGCTGTTGGTGGCCATGCTGGCCTTCACGCTGTTGAAGCCGGACCTGGGCCGCCTGCACGCACCCCGCTACGGCCTGCACCACCAGCGCGGACTGGCGGCGCTCATCGCGATGGCCCTGGGCTTCTATGACGGCTTCTTCGGTCCCGGGACGGGGTCGGTGCTGATCTTCCTGTTTGTGGCCGTGCTGGGGTTCGACTTCCTGCGGTCGTCCGCCCTGGCCAAGAGCGTGAACTGGGCCTCGAACCTCACGGCCATGGCACTCTTTGTCTGGCAGGGCAGCTGGCTTCCCTCCGTGGCCCTCGGCATGGCCGCGGCCAACGGGGTGGGGGGCTACTTCGGTGCCCACATGGCTCTCAACAAGGGCAGCCGCTGGGTGCGGGGCCTTTTCATCACCGTGGTGGCGGCCCTGATTCTGCGCCTGGGCTGGCAAGTGCTTCGCGGCTGAAACGGGCATTCCAATTCCCGCGGTGCCCGCCTAGGCTAATGCGATGCCCTCCCGTCCCCGTCCCTTCACCTGGGACGTCCTCATTCGAACCCTGAGATTCTTCTACCTGCTGTGGGGCGGGATGCTCCTGTCCACGCTGGCCTTCTATGGCCGGTTGAAGCTGCCGCCGGCCTTCTGGCATTGGCCGGAACTCTGCCGGGCCCTCATGGGGCCTTGGGGACGAGCCCTGGCCCTGGGTTTCGGCCTGGTGATGTGCCTGGCGGCCCTCCTGGAGGTCTGGGAACTGGTGGATCGCCTGCTGGTGCGATTCATGGGGGAGTCGGAGCACTAGTTAGAACACTCCGCTTGGTGAATCGGACCCTTTTGGCGATCCTGGAGCCTTGGGCTTGAACCCTTTCCGGGTTCGGGCCATTCAAGAAGCGTGTCTCGGAGGCGTGGCGATATGGCGCAGGCAGTTCGTGGAATGTTCGGGGTAGGACTGCTGCTGGGCGTGGCCGCCCTGCCGGTGGCAGCTCAGAGTCTAGCCCTCCCGGCCGTGGACCCCGTGGGCATCGCCCGCGGCGGCGCCCAGGTGGCTTATGGCTACAGCCTGGAGGCGGCTACGGCCAATCCTGCGCTGCTGGCCTCCCAGAAGGAGAAGACCGGCTTCTACCTGGCGGCAGGGCTGGAAATGGCCTCCACGCAGCAGAGCCTGGAGTCGAACCAGAAGACCTTATACAGTTTCGACCGCAACCGAGTCATTGGGGGCTTCGGGCTGGCCAAACGCCTCTCGGCGACGCTCACCCTGGGTCTGAAGCTGGATGAACCGTACCTCCGCCACGAGAAGCTGCTGGATAACGCCCCCAGCCGCTACTTCGGCGATGGCATCGATCTATCGGCTCGTCGCCTGGAAGGGCAGGCTGCTTGGGCCCTCAACCCCAACATGTCCGTTGGCCTAGGCCTCGGTGTGGCCCGACTCAGCTACGATTCCAGCAGCGTCATGCGGTTCGGCGTGCCACTCGATCCCTCCCAGCCCGTGTCGGGAGCCAATCCCGTGCAGGGCCTGGTGGAACAGCGGGTGGGCCAGAGCGGGAACAAGGTGGTTCCAAGCTATTCGCTGGGTTTTCGCTGGGCCATCAACCCCCGCTGGACCCTGGGTGCCACGCACCAGTCCGGCCTGAAGGGCGATCTGGCGATGCACGCCGGCTTCCAGGATCCATATCTGGGCCTCTACGCCAATGATGGCCTCAGCAGCGCCGACCTGGGCACAGGAACCCGGGCTACGGCGCTGTTAGGGGCTTCGACCCCGGTGGTGGGCGGGTCGAGAACACTGGAACTGCCTTCTCAGACCACCGTGGGCTTCCGGCATCGCGCCCATCCCATGGTGACCTGGGAGGCGGATCTCCGCTGGACGTCCGCGGGCCTGCGGGTACCTGCCTTCGCCCTGGTGGCCACCCCTTCGGGTCCGGTGACTGCCCCGGCGGAGCTGCCCCGCGGCAAAGGCCATTTCGGACTCAGCGCTTCGGTGGAAATCGAACTGGACAAGGACTGGACCCTGCGGAGCGGCCTCAGCCTCGACCAGCGCTCGGTGGATGAGTCGATGACCGAGCCCCTGCTGGGTGGCTCGCGAACCGCGGCCTTCTCCGTGGGTGCCGGGTACAAAGCCTGGGGTGGCGAGTGGAGCATCGGTTACCAGTACCGCCAGAGCGAGGACCAGGACACCCACCGCCTCACCGGCGTCTGGAGCGACACGGGCTTCCGCACCGGCGTCACCCGCACGAGGGTCGAAGGGATGGGGCACCTCATGGCCATCGGGTACAGGAGGGCGTTCTGAGCAGCCTCGGGACTGGCTTCTAGATGCGCTACCTCGGCCCCCATGCGTGTGAAGAGGCCCTGGCCAGGGGCGAGCTCCACACGGTCTGGCTCGCGCCAGCGGCGTTCGGACGAATGGCGAAACTCATCGCCGAGGCCCGCGGCGCGGGCGTGGTCATCCACCGCGAACCCATGGAGGGCCTGGATCGCCGCGCGCAGGGCCAGCGCCATCAGGGCGTGCTGGGCGAGGGCGGTCCCTTCGCCTACACGGAGTTCGAGGAGATCGTGGCTCGCCTCAAGGCCAAGGGTGATGCCGCGCTGGTGCTGGCCCTGGATGGGGTCACCGATCCCCACAACCTGGGGGCCATCCTGCGTTCGGCTGCGGCCGCCGCGGTGGATGGCGTGATCCTGCCGGAACGGCGGTCGGCGGCGGTGAACGAGACGGTGGTGCGTGCCAGTGCGGGCACGGCGGGCCGCGTGCCTGTCTGCCGCGTGGTGAACCTCGGCCGCACGCTGGATGAGCTCAAGGAGGCCGGTGGCTGGATCTACGGCCTGGCGGCGGGCGAGGGCAGCCGGGACTACCTGCAGGAGCCCTTCGATCGCGCCACAGTGCTGGTGATGGGGGCCGAAGGAGAGGGCCTGCACCTCAAGATCCGGGAACGCTGCGACGGCCTGCTGTACATCCCCATGCCGGGCGGCATCGAGAGCCTGAATGTCTCCGCGGCCGCGGCAGTAACCCTCTTCCGGGTCCTGGCCCGGCGGCAGTCGTGAGCGCGCCCGGAAGTTTCCCCTTGAGGCACCCGTGGACGCGTGATATCTTTCGAGTTCCCTGTCAGGAAAGCCCTGCCTCGCAGCGACCCTGACACGGAGCCCCGGTAGGGGTTCCGAGGGGACGTTTTCCGGGCTTTCCGGGAAGCATTGACAAGCCCCGGGAGGGGCGACGGACAAGCATGCCGAGATGGCCGAGTGGTTAATGGCAGCAGACTGTAAATCTGCCACGCAACGCGTTACGGAGGTTCGAATCCTTCTCTCGGCACCAGTCCGCTGGACCCTAAGTTCTCGGGATTCCATCGCGGGAATAGCTCAGTTGGTAGAGCGTCAGCCTTCCAAGCTGAATGTCGCGGGTTCGAACCCCGTTTCCCGCTCCACCCTCCTCCCCCGTCCCGCCGGTTCCACCCGGCCCGACGGCAAGGCCCCCCGCCTCACGGCGGGAAGGTTCAAAGCCCACATAGCTCAGTGGTAGAGCACTTCCTTGGTAAGGAAGAGGTCACCGGTTCAAGCCCGGTTGTGGGCTCCACCCTTCGCACTGTTCAACCTTCCTTCATTCTCTCTTCCACCCTTCAGGAGGCACCCGTGGCCAAAGAGAAATTCGACCGTTCCAAGCCCCACGTCAACATCGGCACCATTGGCCACGTGGACCACGGCAAAACCACTCTGACCGCAGCCATCACCTTCATCCTCGCGAAGAAGTTCGGCGGCGAGACGAAGTCGTACGACCAGATCGACTCCGCGCCTGAAGAGAAGGCCCGCGGGATCACGATCAACACCGCCCACGTCGAGTACCAGACCGAGAAGCGCCACTATGCCCACGTGGACTGCCCTGGCCACGCTGACTATGTGAAGAACATGATCACTGGCGCGGCCCAGATGGACGGCGCCATCCTCGTGGTCGCCGCCACCGACGGCCCCATGCCCCAGACCCGCGAGCACATCCTGCTGGCCCGTCAGGTCGGCGTGCCCTACATCGTGGTCTTCATGAACAAGATCGACATCGCCGATCCCGAGCTCGCCGAGCTGGTCGAGATGGAAATCCGCGACCTGCTCTCCTCCTACCAGTACCCCGGCGACGAGATCCCCATCATCAAGGGTTCCGCCCGCCTGGCCCTGGATCACGCCGACACCCCCGAGCACCCGGACTGCAAGTGCATCCTTGAGCTCATGGATGCCGTCGATGCCTACATCCCCAATCCTGTCCGCGCCATCGACAAGCCCTTCATCATGCCCGTCGAGGACGTGTTCACGATCACCGGCCGCGGCACCGTGGTGACCGGCCGCATCGAGCAGGGCATCGTCAAGGTTGGTGAGGAAATCGAGATCATCGGCCTCAAGGACACCGTCAAGAAGGTCGTGACCGGCGTCGAGATGTTCCGCAAGTCCCTGGATCAGGGTCAGGCTGGCGACAACGCCGGCATCCTGCTCCGCGGCGTGGAGCGCAAGGACGTGGAGCGCGGTCAGGTGCTGGCCAAGCCCGGCAGCATCACCCCCCACACCAAGTTCAATGCCCAGGTGTACGTGCTGACCAAGGAAGAAGGCGGCCGCCACACTCCGTTCTTCAACAAGTACCGTCCTCAGTTCTACTTCCGCACCACCGACGTGACCGGCTCCATCGAGCTCGAGGCCGGCCGCGAAATGGTGATGCCCGGCGACAACGTCACCCTGACGGTGGAGCTGATCCAGCCCATCGCCATGGACAAGGGCCTGAAGTTCGCCATCCGCGAGGGTGGACGTACCGTGGGCGCCGGCAACGTGGGTGAGATCCTGGCCTAATGGCCTGATCCGCCCTCCGACTTAGGAGGTCCAGATGCGCGACATCGTTCACCTGCAGTGCCAAGACTGCAAGCGCAAGAACTACAGCACCACCAAGAATAAGAAGACCACCACCGGCAAGCTTGAATTCAACAAGTTCTGCCGCTTCTGTGGCGGGTATAAGATTCACCGCGAGACCAAGTAGGTCTCCGGTCGAGGGGTTTCCCACCCGGCGCTACCAACAGCCGGGTGGTCCCACAGGGGAGTAGCTCAGTTGGTAGAGCAGCGGACTCCAAATCCGCAGGTCGCGGGTTCGAAGCCTGTCTCCCCTGCCACCTTCCCGGCCCCGGCGATCCTGCTCGGGGCCAGGTTTTTCTCACCGAATCCTTTCCACGGGGTCCAACGTGATCGGCGCCATCAAGCAGCAGGCCAGGGATCTGTTCGCGGAACTCGACCGGGTGGACTGGCCTAGTAAAGAGAAGGTCATCAGCTCCACATGGACGGTCGTGATCGTCTCGGTGTTTGTCGGCGTCTACCTGTGGTCCGTGGACTGGGTCCTCTCCAAGGGTTTCGCGTACTTCTTCCTGAAGACACGCTGAGCCGGAGGCAACCATGACCGATTTCGTGAGCACCCCCCAGGACACGGTGGTTCCGCCCCAGACGCAGGGTCGCGAGCTCAAGTGGTTCATCATCCACACCTATTCGGGCTATGAAGCCAAGGTGATGGAGCATCTCCGTCAGCGCATCAAGATGGAAGAGCGCGACGAGAACTTCGGGGACATCCAGATCCCCGAGGAGACCTACGAGGAGATGAAGGTCGACGCCAAGTCCGGCAAGAAGGAGCGCGTCGTCAAGAAGCGCAAGTCGTTCCCCGGCTACCTGCTCGTGCAGATCCAGGTGGAGCGCAAGCCCGGCGGCTCCGTCGAGATGGCTGACGCCGACTGGCACCTGGTGCGCAACACGCCCAAGGTGACCAGCTTCGTGGGCGCCAACAAGAAGCGGCCCACGCCCCTGACGGACGAGGAAGTCCGCCAGATCATGCACCACACGGAAGAGACCCAGGAAAAGCCCAAACCCAAGTACCACTTCGAGAAGGGCGAAAAGGTCCGCATCATCGACGGCCCCTTCGCCAACTTCGAGGGCGACGTGGACGAGATCCACGAGGAGCGCTCCACCATCAAGGTCATGGTCACGGTCTTCGGTCGTTCCACCCCCGTCGAGCTGGACTTCATCCAGGTCGAGAAGCGGTGAATGCTGTCCGGGGGACCGCGCTGCGCGCTCTCCATCTGACGCATAGCGCCCCGCGCTGTGCTCCTGCAGACCGGCCGCGGAGATGGAGCCTCCCCCCGGAGCGCCCTCGCCCGGCGCAGCCGGGCAACGGCTTTCCCCACATTTCCTGAAGACTTTCTCCGGTCCTTCAGGTAGACTTTCACGTCCCGGTCCGTCTGGATCGGGACGTTTTCAACCCGGCTGGGTGATCCGCAGGATCCCCACCCTACAAGGCGGACGTCGCCGGCATGTGCCGGAATCCTCCGCGGGAGCATCGACATGGCAAAGAAGGTTACCGGCTACATCAAGTTGCAGCTGCCCGCGGGCGAAGCCACGCCGGCCCCTCCCGTTGGTCCCGCGTTGGGCCAGCACGGCGTCAACATCATGGAATTCGTGAAGCAGTTCAACGCGAAGTCGGTCGGCTCCGTGGAGAAGGGCACCACCCTCCCCGTGGTCATCACCGTCTACGCCGACCGCAGCTTCAGCTTCATCCTGAAGACCCCGCCCGCCGCCGTGCTGATCATGAAGAAGCTTGGCCTGCCCAAGGGCAGCGCCACCCCCAACAAGGACAAGGTCGGCAAGATCACCAAGGCGCAGCTCGCCGAGATCGCCAAGGTGAAGATGCCCGACCTCACCGCCGGCAGCCTTGAGGCCGCCGTCCGTTCCATCGCCGGCTCCGCCCGCTCCATGGGCGTCGAAGTCATCGATTAACGCCGATGTTTTTCGTGTGGGTCCCAAGCCCACGCGACGTTCTTTCTTGCCTTTGATTTTGTTGGAAAGCCGCGCCGTGCGGCGATCCCGGCCACCGCGACCGTCATCGCGGGAGATTGTTCGAATGGAGCCAATATGGCAAAACCTGGAAAGAAGTACCGGGCTGCCGCGGCCATGATCGAAGATCGCCCCTACGAGCTGAAGGATGCGCTCACCGTTGTGAAGGACGCGGCCTACGCCAAGTTCGACGAAACGGTCGAAGTGCACATGCGGCTCGGAGTGGATCCCCGTCACGCGGACCAGATGGTCCGTGGCACCATCGTCCTGCCGCACGGAACGGGCAAGACGATGCGCGTAGCGGTGATCGCGGGTGGCGAGAAGATCAAGGAAGCGGAAGCGGCGGGCGCCGAGATCGTGGGCGGGGACGAGCTGGTGGAGAAGATCGCCGGTGGTTTCCTCGACTTCGATGCCCTGGTCGCGACTCCCGACATGATGAAGGGCGTTGGCCGTCTGGGTAAGGTGCTGGGTCCCCGTGGCCTGATGCCCAACCCCAAGACCGGCACCGTGACCTTTGACGTGGTCAAGGCCATCAAGGAGATCAAGGCTGGCAAGGTGGAGTACCGCGTCGACAAGACCGGCATCATCCACGCGCCCGTCGGCAAGCTCTCCTTCGGCGTCGAGAAGCTGGAAGAGAACGCCAAGGCGCTCATCGATGCCGTCCACAAGGCCAAGCCCGCCACGGCGAAGGGCAAGTACGTGAAGACGATGTATATCGCCTCCACCATGGGCCCCTCGGTCACCCTCAACACCGCTGTTGAGAAGTAGGAGGCCGACCATGGAAAAGAACCAGAAGATCTCCGAAGTAGCCGAACTCAAGGAAACCTTCACCTCCGCCACCTCGGCCGTCGTGATCGAATTCAAGGGTCTCGTGGTTGAGAAGGACACTGCCTTCCGCAAGAGCATCCGCGAGAGCAAGGCCCAGTACCGTGTCAGCAAGAACACCCTGCTCCGCCTGGCCGTGAAGGACACCACCTTCGAGGCCCTGGGCGGTCACTTCAAGGGCGCCAGCGCCGTGGCCACCACCAAGGACGACGTCGTCGCCCTGGCCAAGGCGGTCAATGGCTTCCTGAAGGACAATCCCGCCGCCACCTTCAAGGCCGGCATCATGGATGGCAAGCAGATCGATGCCAAGCAGCTCCAGGTTCTTGCCGAGCTGCCGAGCCGCGACGTGCTGATCGCCAAGCTGCTCTACCTCATGACCTATCCGATCTCCGGTCTGGCGGTCGCCCTCGAGGGCATCCGCAAGCAGAAGGCTGGCGAGTAGGACGAGTTGCTCAACCCCGAACCCAAAACCCATTTCGAATTTTAGGAGACCATCATGGCTCTCACTGCTGATCAGCTCATCGCTGAAATCGAAACCATGACCGTGCTTGATCTGGCCAACCTGGTCAAGGCCCTTGAGGAGCGCTTCGGCGTCTCCGCCGCCGCCATGGCCGCCCCCGCCGCTGGCGCTGGCGCCCCTGCCGCCGCTGCTGAAGAGCAGACCGAGTTCAACGTCATCCTGACCGAGGCCGGTGCCAACAAGCTGAACGTCATCAAGGCCGTCCGCGAGATCGTCGCCGGCCTGGGCCTGAAGGAAGCCAAGGACCTCGTTGACGGCGCCCCCAAGCCCGTCAAGGAAGGTGTCACCAAGGACGAAGCTGCCAAGATCAAGGAAAAGCTCGAAGCCGCTGGCGCCAAGGTCGAGGTCAAGTAGTTCCTTTTCCAGTACTAACGCAAAGCGTAGGGTGTCTCTTGCACCTTACGCTTTGCGGTCTTGTCTGGACATGGTACGATTATTCCTTCCGCCCGATCCCTCGGGTGGTCCCGCCACCTTCAAAGGCCCCTGGTTGCGAAACGCCTTCCGCCGATGCGCCAATCTATTTTTTGCTGGGCCGCTCCCTCCACCGATGGGTGGCCGAGTGGCCTTCGGCGCATGTGTCTGCGTGCTTCGCGCCGGTCATCCCTGATCCTTTCCCCGGGGCCGCGGCTCCGGGGGCTTCGCCGTCTTTGCTCAAGGCCCGCAGCATAGCCTAGTTTCCCGCCGCGTGCCGTTCATCGAAGGTTCCGCCAACTTCACCTGGAGCGAACCATGAGTGTTCAGCAGAACATCTACCGCCAGCGCCACAACTTCTCGAAGATCCGGTCCCTGGTCCCCATCCCGAACCTGATCGACATTCAGAAGCGGAGCTACGACGAGTTCCTCCAGATGAACCTGCTCCACAGCGAGCGGGAAACGCGCGGCCTCAAGGCCGTGTTCGAGTCGATGTTCCCCGTGCACAACGGGAAGAATCCCGACGGCACCGATGCCACCCTCGAAGTCGAGTTCCTCGACTACACCGTGGGCCACTGGGCCTGCAAGTGCGAAAAGTACCTGGGCCTGGAACACCTCCGCACCGCGTGCAAGCAGTGCGGCCACAGCATCGTGTCGGACCACCCGAAGGATCCCACGGTGGACTGCCCCAAGTGCGGCACGCGCAACAAGAACGCCGCCACCATCTGTGACGTGTGCCAAGAGCCCGTCTCGATGAAGCAGAAGATGGGCATGGACGAGTGCGTCGAGCGCGGCTCCACCATGGCCGCCCCCCTGAAGATCCGCGTGCGCCTCAACCAGTTCGAGAAGGACGACAAGGGCAACCGCCGCTTCAAGCAGAGCCAAGATTCGGAAGTCTACTTCGGCGACCTGCCGATCATGACCGACCGCGGCACCTTCATCATCAACGGCACCGAGCGCGTGATCGTCAGCCAGCTGCACCGCAGCCCCGGCGTCTTCTTCAGCATCGCCTCCGACAAGAGCCTCTACAGCTCGCAGATCATCCCCTATCGCGGCTCCTGGATCGAGTTCGAGCTCGACTCCAAGGGCCTGCTCTACGCCCGCATCGACCGCAAGCGCAAGTTCCTCGGCGCCACCTTCATGCGCGCCCTGGGCCTCTTCAACGAGGACCTCGGCTCCAACGAAGCGATGCTTCGTCACTTCTACGCTCCAGCCACCTTCTTCCTCAAGAAGGGCAAGCTGAGCGTGGCCCTGAGCGACCTGCTGGCCGGCCGCAAGCTCGGCGAGGCCGTGAAGCACCCCAAGACGAAGGAAGAGATCCTCGCCAAGGACAAGAAGATCACGCGCCGCGTGCTCGAGCAGATGGAGAAGGCCGGCATCAAGGACGTGCCCGTGGAGCGCGAGATGCTCGACGGCGCCGTGCTGCTGCAGGACATCGTGAACATGGGCACCGGTGAAGTGCTCATGGAGGCCAACGAGCCCTTCCTCCAGACCCACCTCGAGATGTTCCTGGCCAACGACATCCAGTCCTTCGATGTCTGCTTCCCGGAAGCCGATCTCACGGGGAAGGTCTTCTCCGAGACCCTGGCCAAGGATCACACCGAGGACAGCGAAGAGGCCGCCAAGGAGCTCTTCAAGAAGATCCGGCCCGGCGAACCCGCCACGCTGGAATCCAGCAAAAAGCTGCTCTTCGGCATGTTCTTCGACCCCCAGAAGTACGACCTCAGCAAGGTGGGCCGCCACAAGATCAACGCCAAGCTCGGCCTCAGCACCGACCTGGACTTCCGCACCCTGGGCACGGACGACTTCGTGAAGACCGTCCACTACCTGCTGCGCCTGAAGAAGTACGACACCACCCGCCAGGACATCGGCGAGATCGCCCCCGTCCGCGCGGACGACATCGACCACCTGGGCAACCGCCGCGTGCGGTCCGTGGGCGAACTGCTGGAGAACGGCTTCCGCGTCGGCCTCGTGCGCGTGCAGCGGGCCATCAAGGAGAAGTTCAGCATCGCGCAGGATCCCAACAGCCCCCTGCAGGCGCATGACCTCATCAACAGCAAGCCGGTCATCGCGGCCATGAAGGAGTTCTTCGGCAGCAGCCAGCTCTCCCAGTTCATGGACCAGACCAACCCGCTGTCCGAGATCACCCACAAGCGCCGTCTGTCGGCCCTCGGACCGGGCGGCCTCAGCCGCGACCGCGCGGGCTTCGAGGTGCGCGACGTGCACACGTCGCACTACGGCCGCATCTGCCCCATCGAGACGCCGGAAGGCCCGAACATCGGCCTCATCAGCTCGCTCTCCTGCTACGCCCGCATCAACGAGTTCGGCTTCATCGAAAGCCCCTACCTCAAGGTGGAGAACGGCCGCATCGTCCACTTCGCCAAGGTCACCAGCGTGGGCGACTCCAAGTTCGGCTACATGGACGTGGTCCGTCTGGCTGACCTGGAGGACGAGAACAAGAAATTGACCAAGGCCGGCAAACGCGCCGCCAAGTTCGAGATGCACGCCTTCTACCTCTCCGCGTGGGAGGAGGACGAGCACGTCATCGCACAGGCCAACGTGCCCGTGGACGCCGAAGGCGCCATCACGGAAGAGGACGTGACCGTCCGTGTCGCCGGTGAGACCAAGATCCTCACCCGCGACAAGGTCACGCTCATGGACGTGAGCCCCAAGCAGGTGGTCTCCGTGGCCGCCTCGCTCATCCCCTTCCTTGAGAACGACGATGCGAACCGCGCCCTCATGGGCGCCAACATGCAGCGCCAGGCCGTGCCCCTGATCCGCACCGAGGCCCCCATCGTGGGCACCGGCATGGAGTACGTGGCCGCCAAGGATTCCGGCGCCTGCGTGGTCTGCCGCCGTTCGGGCATCGTCGAGACCGTGGACGCCAACCGCATCGTGGTGCGTGTCGAGGATGATCCCGAGACCGAGGGCGTCGAATCCGGCGTGGACATCTACACCCTGGTGAAGTTCGCCCGCAGCAACCAGAACACCTGCCTCAACCAGACCCCGCTCGTGAAGAAGGGCGAGTACGTCACCGAGGGCCAGATCCTCGCCGACGGCCCTTGCACCGACCACGGCGAGCTGGCCCTGGGCCGCAACCTGGTCGTGGCCTACATGCCCTGGCGCGGCTACAACTTCGAGGACGCGATCCTGATCTCCGAGCGCGTGGTGAAGGAAGACCTCTACACCACCATCCACATCGAGGAGTTCGAGGTCCACGCCCGCGACACCAAGCTGGGCCCTGAAGAGATCACCCGCGACATCCCTCAGGTCCGCGAAGAGGCCCTCAAGAACCTCGACGACAGCGGCATCATCCGCACCGGCGCCACCGTGCGCCACGGCGACATCCTGGTGGGCAAGGTCACGCCCAAGGGTGAGACCATCCTCTCCCCCGAGGAGAAGCTGCTTCGCGCCATCTTCGGCGAGAAAGCCAGCGACGTGAAGGATGCCAGCCTGACCGTGCCCCCGGGCATCGAAGGCACGGTGGTGGACATCAAGGTGTTCACCCGCAAGGGCCAGGAGAAGGATCTCCGCACCCAGCAGATCGAGCGCGACCAGATCGCCAAGTGGGAGAAGGATCTCTCCGACGAAGAGCGCATCATCCGCGCCGAGGCCAAGAAGAAGATCGTGACCCTCCTCAAGGGCAAGGAGCTCTCCGAGCCCCTCACCGACGACAAGGGCCAGAAGGAGCTGTTGCCCAAGGGCAAGAAGCTCACCCAAAACATGCTCGAAGCCGTGTCCTACCACCGCTTCCGGCAGATCTCCGTGGCCGCGGGCAAGAACCGCATCGAGACGGAAGTCCTCGACATCCTCGACAAGACCGAGAGCCAGCTCAAGGTCCTGCGCAACATCCTCGACGAGCGCATGGAGCGCCTGCTCAAGGGTGACGAGCTGATGCCCGGCGTCCTCAAGACGGTGAAGTGCTACGTGGCCGTGAAGCGCAAGCTGCAGGTCGGCGACAAAATGGCCGGCCGCCACGGCAACAAGGGCGTGGTCAGCCGCATCCTCCCCGTGGAGGACATGCCCTACCTGCCCGATGGCCGCCCCGTGGACATCGTGCTGAACCCCCTCGGCGTGCCTTCCCGTATGAACATCGGGCAGGTGCTCGAGTGCCACCTCGGCTGGGCCGGCAAGACCCTCGGCGTCCACTTCTCCACGCCCGTCTTCGACGGCGCCCGGGAAGCCGACATCAAGGGCTTCCTCGTCCAGGCCTGGGAGAAGAACCACAAGCTGGGCCCCGATGTCACCGGCAAGACCATGCTGTTCGACGGCATGACCGGCGAGGCCTTCGAGCAGCCCGTGAACGTGGGTTGCGTCTACATGCTCAAGCTGCACCACTTGGTCGACAACAAAATCCACGCCCGGAGCATTGGGCCCTACAGCCTCATCACGCAGCAGCCTCTCGGCGGCAAGGCCCAGTTCGGTGGCCAGCGCTTCGGCGAGATGGAAGTGTGGGCGCTGGAAGCCTACGGTGCCGCCCACGTGCTGCAGGAACTCCTCACCTACAAATCCGACGACATGCACGGCCGCACCCAGATCTACCAGGCCATCATCAAGGGCGAGACCATCAAGGATCCCGGCCTCCCCGAGAGCTTCAACGTCGTGAAGAAGGAACTCAACGCGCTCTGCATCGATGTCGAGATGCTCACCCGCGAAGAGCTGGATCCAGGCCTCGTGGAAGAAGAACCCGCCGCCTTCTCCATCGAAGGCTGATCTCCTTCCGCTTCCGTTCCCGACGAATCCTGAGAGGTCCCCATGTATCCTGAGCAGCAAAACATCAACGCCTATGAGTGCATCCGGGTGTCCCTGGCCAGCCCGGACAAGATGCGTTCCTGGTCCAAGGGCGAAGTCACCAAGCCCGAGACCATCAACTACCGCAGCCTGAAGCCCGAGCGCGATGGCCTCTTCTGCGCCCGCATCTTCGGCCCCGTGAACGACTGGGAATGCCTCTGCGGCAAGTACAAGCGGCAGAAGTTCAAAGGCGTCACCTGCGACAAGTGCGGCGTCGAAGTCACCAAGAAGTCCGTGCGCCGCGAACGCATGGGCCACATTGCGCTGGCCAGCCCGGTCAGCCACGTGTGGTTCTTCAAGGGCGTCCCCAGCCGCATCGGCTACCTGCTGGACATCCCCCTGAAGGATCTGGAGCGCGTGCTCTACTTCGAGGCCTATGCCGTCACCGAATCCGGCGGCACCACCCTGAAGGAAGGCGAGATCCTCAACGAGGACAAGTTCCGTGAGGCTCGCAGCCTCCATGGCGAGGGCTTCAAGGCCCAGATGGGCGCCGAAGCGATCAAGGAACTGCTCAAGCAGGTCGACATCGAGGCGCTCACCATCGAGCTCCGCGACCTGATGAAGAAGGAAACCTCCAGCCAGAAGCGCAGCAAGGTCGCCAAGCGCCTCAAGGTGGCGGAATCCTTCCACCGCTCCGGCAACAAGCCCGAGTGGATGATCCTCGACGTGGTGCCTGTGCTGCCCCCCGAGTTGCGCCCCCTGGTGCCACTCGACGGCGGCCGCTTCGCCACCTCCGATCTGAACGACCTCTACCGTCGCGTCATCAACCGCAACAACCGCCTCAAGAAGCTCCTGGAGCTCAAGGCCCCCGATGTCATCGTGCGCAACGAAAAGCGCATGCTGCAGGAGGCCGTGGACGCCCTCTTCGAGAACGGCAAGCGCGGTCGCCTCCTGCGCGGCGTCAGCAACCGCCCCCTCAAGTCCCTCAGCGACGCCCTCAAGGGCAAGCAGGGCCGGTTCCGCCAGAACCTGCTCGGCAAGCGCGTGGACTACTCGGGCCGTTCCGTCATCGTGGTGGGCCCCGACCTCAAGCTGCACCAGTGCGGCCTGCCCAAGAAGATGGCGCTCGAGCTCTTCAAGCCCTTCATCTTCAATCGGCTTGAGCACAAGGGTTATGCCGCCACCATCCGCCAGGCCAAGGAGATGGTTGAGGAAGGCCGTCCCGAGGTCTGGGACGTGCTGGAAGAGGTCATCAAGGACCATCCGGTCCTGCTGAACCGCGCCCCGACCCTGCACCGCCTCGGCATCCAGGCCTTCCAGCCCGTGCTGGTCGAAGGCAAGGCCATCCGTCTGCATCCCCTGGTCTGCACCGCTTTCAACGCCGACTTCGACGGCGACCAGATGGCCGTGCACGTCCCCCTCAGCCCCATGGCTCAGATCGAGGCCAAGGTGCTGATGATGTCCACCCAGAACATCCTCAACCCCGCCAACGGGCGCCCCAACGTGGTGCCCAGCCAGGACATCGTCCTCGGCGGCTACTACCTCACCAAGAAGCGGCTGAACCGCAAGGGCGAGGGCATGGTCTTCGGCAACGTCAATGACGTGGTCGCCGCCCATCAGGCCGGCGTGGTCGACACCCACGCCATCATCCAGCTGCGCTATACCGGCGAATGGGTGGACACCGAGGCCTGGCACGCGAAGGATCCCAAGAAGAACTCTGAACAGGAAGTCTTCGAGGCCCCCGCCGAGACCGTGAAGCACCAGATCAAGACCACCACCGTGGGTCGCGTGCTCTTCAACCGAGCCCTGCCGGCCGAGCTGCCCTTCATCAATGGCCTGCTCAAGAAGGAGGGCCTGCTCTCCCTCGTGAACCGCGCCTACAAGCTCAACGGCCCCGAAGTCACCATCCGCATGCTTGACGCGATGAAGGACACCGGGTTCATGTGGGCCATGAAGGCCGGCGTGTCCGTGGGCATCGACGACCTTGTCGTGCCCGACACCAAGGCCAAGCTGCTCAAGAAGGCCACTGAGGATGTCCGCGCCATCGAGAAGGAGGCCTATGAGGGCCGCCTCGACTCGTCCACCCGCTACAACCGCATCCTGGAAGTCTGGGGCAAGACCAGCGACCAGGTGGCCAGCGACATGATGAAGGAGCTGGAGAAGCGGAACGAGAACGACAAGTTCCTCAACTCCATTTACATCCTGGCCGACTCCGGCGCCCGCGGTTCCAAGACGCAGATCCGCCAGGTTGCCGGCATGCGTGGCCTCATGGCCAAGCCCAGCGGCGACATCATCGAGACGCCCATCACCGCGAACTTCAAGGAAGGCCTCTCGGTGCTGCAGTACTTCATCTCGACCCACGGCGCTCGCAAGGGCCTCGCGGACACCGCGTTGAAGACGGCCGACTCCGGCTACCTCACCCGCAAGCTGGTGGACGTGGCCCAGGACGTCATCGTCAACGAGGATGACTGCGAAACCATGGGCGGCATCGAGGTCGAGGCCATCGTCAACAGCGACGGCACCATCCGCTCCCGCCTGCGCGACCGCATCATGGGCCGCGTCTGCCTCGAAGACATCGTGGATCCCTACGATCCCACGATCGTCCGGGCCCCGGCCGGCACCCTCATTTCCGAGGAACTGGCCTTCAAGATCGAGACCAGCGGCATCGCCAAGGTCAAGATCCGCTCCACGCTCACCTGCGAAGCCCGCCGCGGCATCTGCGCCAAGTGCTACGGCCTGAACCTCAGCACCGGCCGCCTGGTGGATCTGGGCGAGGCCGTGGGCGTCATCGCCGCCCAGTCCATCGGCGAACCCGGCACCCAGCTCACCATGCGTACCTTCCACGTGGGCGGCGCCGCGAGCCGCACCTCCGAGAAGAGCACTCACGAGGCCCAGATCGCCGGCATCGTCCGGTATGAAGGCCTCGACGGCCGCACCGTCGTCAACCGCAAGGACGAGACCGTGGCCCTCACCCGCAACGGCTACCTCCTGGTGACCGACACGGACGGCAACGAGCGTGAGCGCTACAAGATCACTTCCGGCGCCATCCTGAAGGTCAAGGACAAGGAGGCCGTCGAGCCCCGCACCGTGCTCGCCGAGTGGGATCCCTACAACGATGTGCTGCTCACCGAAGTGGGCGGCATCGCGGACTTCAAGGAATTCGAAGTCAACGTCTCGTACCAGGAAGAAAAGGATCCGATCTCCGGCAACTTCCGCAAGAAGGTCATCGATCCCACCGACGACAAGATCCACCCCCACATCAACGTCAAGGGGGACAACCACAAGGTGCTCAAGCGCTACAACATCCCCACCGGCGCCTACATCGAAGTGGAAGAGGGCCAGGAGCTGCTGCCGGGCGACGTCATCGCCAAGACCAGCCGTCAGCAGGCCAAGACCAGCGACATCACGGGCGGCCTGCCGCGCGTCACCGAGCTGTTCGAAGGCCGCAAGCCCAAGGAACCCGCCATCATCAGCGAAGTCACCGGCATCGCGAAGTACGGCAACCGCGTCCGCGGCAACCAGAAGGTCATCGTCGAGGCGGAGACCGGGGAGAAGGGCGAATACCTCATCCCACGCGGCAAGCACATCCAGGTGCAGGACGGCGATGAGATCCGCGCCGGCGAGAAGCTCACCGAGGGCGCCGTCAGCCCCCACGATCTGCTCAAGGTCCAGGGCGACCGTGCCCTCCAGGCCTTCCTCGTCAACGAAGTGCAGGAGGTCTACCGGGCCCAGGGCGTGGTCATCAACGACAAGCACATCGAGGTGATCATCCGCCAGATGATGCGCTGGGTCCTCATCACCGACGTGGGCGACACCCCGCTCATCGTCGAGGAGAAGGTGGACAAGCACCGTTTCAAGGAGATCAACGAGCAGGCCCTCAAGGATGGCGGCACCCCCGCCACCTGCGAGCCCCTGCTGCTCGGCATCACCAAGGCCGCGCTGACCTCCGAGAGCTTTATCTCCGCCGCCAGCTTCCAGGAGACCACCCGCGTCCTCACCGAGGCCGCCCTGGAAGGCCGCGTGGACTACCTCCGCGGCCTCAAGGAGAACGTCATCCTGGGCCGGCTCATCCCCGCCGGCACTGGCATGGCCCACTACCGCAACCTGGAGATCGAGGAGGGCGAGTATCCCGAGCCCACCCAGAACGAGTTCCAGGGCGGCGAGGACTTCGACGACGAATACGCTCGCATGGCCCAGCACGTCGAAGAGCTGCAAGGCATGACCGAGATCGACGGCGAAGACCTGTAGCCGGAATCTTCAGAGCACCAGCAAGGGCGGGAGCGATCCCGCCCTTGCTTTTGTGCCCGCCAGCACAGGATCCGCGAGGCAGTCTCTGCCTGGAATCTGATAGTCTATGCCCTTATGCCCAACTCGACTGAACCTCCGGTCCTCGACCTCAAGGCCAGCCTGAAGAAGCCTCTCCAGTGGGCTTTCGCCGCAGGTCTCCTGACCGCGCTCATCACGCTCTTCCTGCCGAACTACTACCGCTCCGAAGCCCGACTCCTGCCGGTGGAATCCAAGGGGTTGGGCGGTGGCCTCGGTGGGCTCGCCACCGCCGCAGCCGCCTTCGGCGTCAGCGTGCCAGGAGGTGAGGGCAACGATGCGAATTTCGTCGATGTCCTGAACAGCCGCTGGTTGAAGGAGCAGCTCCTCCAGACCGAATTTCGGTACCACGCCCGCTCCTGGCGCTTCGACGCCGAACGCCTGGGAAAGGGCACTCTCTACGACTACGTGGACGAAAAGAACATGGACCGCGCCGTCAAGAAGGTGGGTGTGGTCCTGTCGGCTACTCGGGACCTGAAATCCAAGGTCATCACCATCAGCGCCGAGACCAAATCCCCCGAACTGTCCCAGCAGGTGGTGCAACGGGCCGGGAAGCTGCTGGAAACCTTCCTGCAGGATAAAGGCCACACCCGGGGCGGGGCCAAGGTCCTCTTCGCCGAAGCCCGTCTGGCCGAGGCCCGCGGCGAGATGGACCAGGCCGAAGAGGCCTTCCGTCGTTTTCTGGAAGGCAACCGGAACTACCAGACCAGCGGCGACCCTGCCGTGCGCCTCAAGGGCTCCCGTCTGGAGACTGAGCTCCGCCTCCGCCAGCAGCTCGTCACCACCCTCGCCATGAACCGCGAGCAGGCGTTGCTGGAAGAGAAGAACGATATCCCTATCCTCAACGTGCTGGATCCGGGCAACCTGCCCATCGAGAAAAGCAAGCCGGCCAGGTCCGTGATTGTCCTCCTCGTGACGCTGCTGGTGGGTGCCGGGGGATGGACCTGGCTCAACCGCGAGTGGGTGCGGGCCCGGCTTCTGGCCGACGAAGATGAATCCGTAACCCCTGTCCAGGAGTGATCATGAAGGGCGTTGTTCTCGCCGGGGGCACCGGCTCTCGACTGTTCCCGCTGACCAAGGTGACGAACAAGCACCTGCTTCCGGTGGGGATGGCCCCCATGATCTGGCACCCGCTGTGGAAGCTCCAGGAGGCCGGGGTCGAGGAGATCCTGATCGTCACCGGCACCGAGCACATGGGCGATGTGGTGGCACTGATGGGGTCCGGCAAGGACTTCGGCTGCCGCTTCACATACAAGGTGCAGGACGAGGCTGGCGGCATCGCCCAGGCCCTGGGGCTGGCGGAGAACTTCGCGGGGGGCTCGCCCATCTGCGTGATCCTGGGCGACAACATCTTCCAGGACAGCCTGAAACCTGAGGTCGAAGCCTACGAAAAGCAGGGGCAGGGCGCCCGCATCCTGCTGAAGCCCGTGGAGGATCCCCAGCGCTATGGTGTGGCCGAGGTGAAGGATGGCCGGGTACTGGGCATCGAGGAGAAGCCCAAGGCGCCCAAGTCCAACCTGTCTGTGACTGGCATCTACTTCTACGACGCCTCCGTGTTCGACATCATTCGCACCGTGAAGCCCTCGGGTCGCGGCGAGATGGAGATCACGGACGTGAACAACGCCTACATTGCCAAGGGCCAGCTGAGTTTCGGCACCTTCCAGGGCTGGTGGACCGACGCGGGCACCTTCCCGAGCCTGGCCCATGCGAGCGAGCTGGCGTTGAAGGAGACCACTCCGTTTCCTCGTGCCAACGGCAGGAGCTAGGCATGGCATTCCAGAAAGGCCCCATCGACGGCGTGGTGATCACCCCCTTCCGCAAGTTTGTGGATGAGCGCGGCTGGCTGGCGGAGATCTTCCGGCATGACGAGCTGCCCGCCTGGTTTCGTCCCGAGATGTCCTATGTCAGCGTCACGAACCCAGGCGTCCTGCGCGGGCCCCACGAGCATGTGGATCAGGCCGACCTGTTTTGCTGGGTGGGGCCCGGCGACTTCAAGCTCACCCTCTGGGACAACCGCCCGGATAGCCCCACCTACCGGAACCGCATGGAAGTGGCGATGGGCGCCAACCACCCCGGCTCCGCCGTCATCCCCAAGGGCGTGGTCCACTGCTACCGCTGCATCAGCGTTGATCCCGGCTTCGTCATCAACTGCCCCGACCGCCTGTTCATGGGCAAGGCCAAAGCCGAACCCATCGACGAGATTCGTCACGAGGACGATCCCGAGAACCCGTTCGTGCAGGACGAGCTGGCGCGAAGGGTGCATTGCTAGCCACCGTTCAGAAGTCGCAGAAAAAGAAGATGAGCCACCGATGAACACCGATGGACACCGATTGAAGGAAGCCGAGGGAGCCTTGTGGAAGCACGACGCTCTGACCGAGTCCGTCCTGGGGTGTGCCTTCAAGGTGGTCAATACCCTGGGGCCGGGCTTTCTCGAGAAGGTCTATGAGAATGCCTTAGCCCACGACCTCAGGAAATCAGGCCTTGTCGTCGTGCAGCAGACCCAGATCCAGGTGACCTACGATGGCCAGGTGGTCGGCAACTATGTCGCGGACCTCCTAGTCGAAGACAGCCTGATCGTGGAACTGAAGGCCTGCAAGGCTCTCGAAGACATCCACATCGCCCAGTGCCTGAACTACCTCAAGGCCACCGGTCTGCACACCTGCCTCCTGCTCAACTTCGGCACCCCCAAACTCCAGATCAAGCGGATATCCCTATGAATGCTTGGAACCACCGATGGACACCGATGCACACCGATAAAAACGAATCTTTGTTTTTCATCGGTGTCCATCGGTGTTCATCGGTGGTTTCTTCTTCTTTTCATTCAGTGATCGCTCTTTCCTGCGGTGGCGTGTCATGAAGGTCCTCGTCACCGGCGCCTCGGGTCAGTTGGCCCACGCCATTCGCCAGACCTGGTCGGGGCATGACCTGGTCCTGCCTGAGGAAGCGGTGCTGGACCTGAGCCAGCAGGCCGCCATCCAGGCGGTGGTTTCCAAAACCCGCCCGGACGTGGTGGTCAACTGCGGCGCCTTCACCCAGGTGGACCGCTGCGAGTCCGAGGCCGATCTGGCCCACCTCATCAATGCCACCGCCGTGGGCTGGTTGGCCGAGGCCTGCGAGGCGCAGCAGGCCATGCTCATCCAGATCAGCACGGACTACGTCTTCGACGGCACCGGCACACGGCCCTACCGGGAGGACGACCCCACCAACCCAGTCTCCGTCTATGGCCGCACCAAGCTGGAGGGCGAGCGCCAGGCCGCCCGTTGTTCTAGGCACCTCATCGCCCGCACCAGCTGGCTTTACGACGCCTGGGGCAAGAACTTCCTCAACACCATGCTGGCCGCCGCCGCCCAGGGACGGGCCTTGCGCGTGGTGGATGACCAGCGGGGCGCCCCCACCACCTGCCGGGCCTTGGCCCGCCAGCTCAAGGTGGCCACCGAGCAGGGCTGGCAGGGCCTCGTCCACACCACCTGCGCCGGCGAGACCACCTGGCACGGCTTCGCGAAGGCCATCTTCGAGGCCAAGGGCATCGCCGCCGACCTCCACCCCTGCACCACCGCCGACTACCCCACCCCCGCCCAGCGCCCCGCCTATTCCGTCCTCGACGGCACCCGCCGCCGCAGCCTTGGCTCGGACCTCATGTCCCATTGGCACGAGGCCCTTCTTGAAGTCCTTAAAGAAGGAACCACCGATGAACACAGATGAACACCGATATAAAAAGAGTGCCTTTCATCGGTGTCCATCGGTGTTCATCGGTGGTTTCATTCGCTTTTCATCTTTCGTGAGATTCCATGCCTGAAACCATCCTCATCACCGGTGGCGCCGGCTTCATCGGCAGCAACCTGGTCCACCGCTGGCACCGGAACCACCCGCAGGACCGCATCCAGGTGCTGGACAAGCTCACCTACGCGGCGGACCCGAAGCAGATCGAAGGCCTGGACCGGGTGGAACTGGTCGTGGGCGACATCCAGAACCTGGAGCTGGCCCGCCACCTCATTGATAAGAACGGCGTCACCAAGGTCTTCCACCTGGCGGCGGAAAGCCACGTGGACCGCAGCATCACGGGACCCGCCGAGTTCATCCAGACCAACCTGGGCGGCACTTTCGCCATGCTGGAAGCCGCCCGCCAGGTTTGGGCCGGTCAGCAGGACTGCCGCTTCCTGCACATCAGCACGGACGAGGTCTACGGCTCTCTGGGCGACACGGGCAAGTTCCATGAAACCATGGCCTACGCCCCCAACAGCCCCTACAGCGCCAGCAAGGCCGGCAGCGACCACCTGGTGCGGGCCTACCACCACACCTACGGCCTGAACGTCGTCACCACCAACTGCTCGAACAACTACGGCCCCCGCCAGCACCCCGAAAAGCTCATCCCCCTCGCCATCACCCGCATGGCCAAGGGCGAGCCCATCCCCATCTACGGCGACGGACTGAACGTGCGCGACTGGCTCTACGTGGAGGACCACTGCGCCGCCCTGGAAACCGTCATGTTGAAGGGCGTGGCCGGCGAAACCTACTGCGTGGGTGGCGACAACGAGCAGACCAACCTCGCCCTGATCGACCTGCTCTGCGACCTGGTGGACCAGCACCTGGGCCGCCCCCAGGGCACCAGCCGCAAGCTCAAGACCTTCGTCCAGGATCGCGCCGGGCACGACAGGCGATACGCCATTGACGCCACGAAGATCCAGGCGGAACTGGGGTGGAAGGCGGGCTCCGGTTTCCGGGAAGGGGTTAGCCAGACGGTAGCCTGGTACCTGAAGCCATGATGAAGATCGGCAACCTGACCCGGAATTCGATCTACAACCTTCTGGGTCAGGGCTTGCCCATGCTGGTGGGCCTCATCACCATCCCGAGGCTGGTTCATGCGCTGGGTGTGGACCGTTTCGGCATTCTGACCCTCACCTGGGCCGTGATGGGCTATTTCAGCCTGTTCGATCTGGGGCTGGGCAGAGCGCTGACCCAGCTGGTGGCGGAGCGTTCGGGGACTGGTAACGACAAAGCGTTGCCAGACATCATCCGGACCGCCTTGATCATGATGCTGGGGCTTGGTCTGGTGGGTGGAGTGTGTCTCGGCGCGGCTTCCCCGCTGGTCGTGGGGCGGGTTCTGAGGATGTCTCCCGCCCTTCATAGGGAAGTCCTCTATGCTTTTGGGTTGATGGCTTTTTCAGTTCCGGCGGTCACCCTTCTGGCGGGCCTTCGAGGCCTCCTTGAGGCGAGGCAGCACTTCCTGGAGATCAACCTGCTTCGCTTGGCCATGGGTGTCTTCACCTTTTTGGGCCCTTGGCTGGTGTCCTTCAAGACGACGCATCTCTTCTGGGTAGTACTTAGCTTGGAGGTGATGCGCTATGCGGCCCTTGGCGCTCATTACTGGATGTGCCGCAGAGTCGTGCCTGAAATGACCATGCCTGCTTCCTTTCAATCCAATCATTGGAAGGTCTTGCTTAAATTTGGCGGTTGGATGACGGTGAGCAACATCATCAGTCCCCTGATGGTGAACATGGACCGGTTTTTCATCGGGGCCTTCCTATCGGTCGGAGCCATTGCCTATTACGCGACTCCCTTCGACATGGTCACAAAACTCCTCGTCATATCCGGGGCGGTGGTGTCCGTGTTATTCCCGATGTTTGGTGCACTCCACCGAGCGAACCCCTTCGAGGCCATCCGACTATATCGTAAGGGGATGAGGACTATTTTCCTGGTGCTCGCTCCCATCCTTCTGGCGCTCGGCCTCGGGGCTCACTGGCTCCTCCTGCATTGGCTAGGACCAACTTTCGCGCAGCGGGGCAGCGCCATTATGCAAATCCTGTGTCTGGGGGTCTTGGCCAACTCTCTGGCCGCCGTTCCCTTCGCCTTTATTCAGGGGGCAGCCCGGCCGGATTTGACAGCTAAATTCCACTTAATTGAAGGGCCACTTTATATAATATTATTAATGAGCCTGGGAAGTCGCCTGGGAATTTTGGGTGTGGCTTGGGCCTGGACACTAAGGGTCGCATTGGACCTTATCCTTCTGGAAGTGGCAGCTCGCAGGATTCAAAGCCGATTAACCGTATTTAGTAATTCGTAATACGGTTTATATTTTTTGAATTGTATTTTAGCTCGGGGAATAATATTAATGCAATTACACTTACACAAAATGAATCTCCCCGACAAGACTGATGGCCTCGTGGGTATAGTGGTCCTCAACTATCGAGGGGCCACGAAGACACTTGCTTGTCTTGAGTCCCTGGCCAAATTGGACTATCAAAATCACCGCATTGTCGTGGTTGATAACGCATCATTGGATGGGTCTGCTGAACAGATTGCTCAGGGAAGCCCAGGAGTTGAACTCATCCAAAGCGATCAGAACCTCGGCTACGCCGGTGGCAATGCCTTGGGTGTCAGACGATGCCTAGAGTGGGGGGCAGTCTATGTCTGGGTGCTTAATAACGACACTCAAGTGATGCCCACAACCTTGTCGGCCATGGTCCGCGAGGCGCAATTACATCCTAAGACTGGGGCGGTGGGATGTGTAATTCGTGACGAGCAAGATCCAAGTCGGGTGCTGGCGATGGGAGGGGGGCGGTTGTTCCCCTTGATTGCCCGCGCGTGGCACGTCACCAAGCTAGAAGATGTAAACAAGTTAGATTTTTTGACTGGTGCCTCCATCCTCATCCCCACACCAGTGATTCAGGCGATCGGCTTCATATCCGAAGACTATTTTCTTTACTGGGAGGATGTAGACTACTGTTATCGTCTTCGCGAACACGGATATGAACTACACGTGGCCTTGGACGCCTCCATCCTCCATGACGAAAGCTCGTCAATTGGAAGGGCTTCACAGCTAAGGTATTATTATTCGACTCGATCCATGGTGAAATTTCTGTACACTCACTATCGCCAATCGTGGGTTCTTTCAGCTGGATTTTGGTACTGTTGGCGGGTCATTAAACCTATTTTTGAGTTTGATTTCAAATTATGTCATTTGTTTGCAAAGGCCCTCTTCGATGGAGCAAAAAATCGGAGAAATAAACTATATGCCCAAAAATAGGCTAACGTTTGTCAATTATTGTTCAAATTGAGATTTCCGGAAATTTGTTAATAGCTTGCCACTTTTAGTGTAGGGGATTTCTCTTTAGAGGCAAGTGGATGATTTTTCTGAATATATATAAGCAACCCTACAAAGAATAAAATAACCTCGGCATAATGCACAAAATGAGCCGTGGCCAGTGATCGTATACCGTAAAATAGAATCAAACCCTTTGTGGAATCATGCAATGTGCGATATTGGGTTGCAGTCGGGTTCGTTCTTTTACAGGAAGAAATAGCAAACCAAAACTCACCGAGATAGAGAATGACCCCTAGAATACCGTAGAGGAAGATCACGCCTAAGATGCCAATGTCTGAAGGGTGGAAGTAACCAGACATGGCGGTTTCAAACCCGCCGTTCCATTGTGTGCTGACCATCCCGTTTCCCATGGTCCAATGTTTAATCATGTACGGATAAGCAAGAACTGTTTCGTGAATTCGAGCATTTGCCGAGGGATCGTCGGTTAATTCTCCGGTGAATAGAACTGTGAAAGCATTTGAAAATTTATCAACCAAGGCGATATATAAATCATGATTGAGGAGATAAAGGCCGATCCAAATGAGGCTAATAGCAAGAGCGACTTTTGGCAGAAATGCAAGCAAACGAGCTTTGTTTGGAGCCCAGAGAACCGCGAACCATAGGAAAGCGGCAATGAGAGATAGCAGCAATGACCGACCATTTATGATTAACAGAAGAAATAGAAGGAATATTCCGCTCTGTAAATATGAAATAAGGGAATTTCGCCTGACTCCCTTAAAAGCATAATAATAGAAGCCGAATACAATGAATACCACGTCAAATTTGAATACGGCCTCCTTCTCGGGGCCAGTCACGAAACCTATACCATAGGTGTTGAAGTAGGAGCCGGGCTCTAAGAATAAGGCCATGCCGAGGTACAGCACCAAGGTGGCCCATGCAAGAATAATAAGGACCCGTTCTATATCTTTCAAGCTGATGGTTCGCGTCGCCAGGGCTTGGAGGGTTAGTAGTGGAACCGCTGCAATCAGGACCATGCCACGTTGAGCTAAAAGCCCGTATATCAATGGTTGACCAAATTCCTGCTGGGCCACATAGGCTGACCAAAATGGCATGATGACCATGATCGTAAATACATATGCTTCAAACCGACTCGGGTGGAGACCTTGAGGTAATTTCCAGCGGAGATAAACAGTTGCAAGAGCCAAAGCCGCAAGAACGAACCAAGCCTCCTGGACGAGACCCATTCCCGGGAAAAACTGAAATGAGCGAAAAGATAGCGCAAACGATACACAAAGGATGGTTAGGCGAACGGTCTGATTGCGAAAAATTAGAGAACGTTGATTAGTAGGCATGTGAACGGCTCAATTAAAGACTGTGCCATGGCGAAGCCTTAAGCATCAGTAAAGAGAACGGTAGAGTGCGGCCGTAGCTCGGCCAATCGAATCCCACCCAAATTTCTCTCTCATTAGGTCCAATCCGCCAGAGGCCACTTTTCCACGGAGTTCTGGGTCGGAAAGTGCTTGGCCAACAACCCTCGCAAGATCCATGGGATCGCCAGATTGGAACAGAAATCCAGTGTCTCTGTCCCGGATCATCTCGGTCATGCCTGGGATGTTCGAAGTGACGACAGCCTTGCCGTAGCTCATAGCCATAAGTACCACATCGCTTTGGTAGATTTTACGGTAAGGAAGGGTGACTAGATCGCAGGCCTGGTAGTAAAGGGGGAGCTCATCATCAGGGATGAATCGGATGTGCGTGATGCAATTCGCATTTAGGCTAAGTTTGTCGATCAGGCCCTGGTATTCCTCGAACTCCAATTTCCAGGGGCGCCCAGCGATGACTAGGGTCGTGTCCGGGTGCTGGGACAGGATGCTGGGCATCGCTTCCAGGAGCACATCCAGGCCCTTAACCTCCTTGATCTGGCCGAAGAACAGAAGCACTGCGCCGGAATCAGGAAGACCCAAATGGACCCTAGCTTCAGCAGGTGTGCACACCTTTGGGATAGACTCCAAATGATTCCCTGCCGGAATCACATGTATCCTATCTTGGGGAAGCCCCATCCGGTTAAGGAGTTCCTCCCGACTAATGTGGTTATGGGCGATGACCGCATGGGCCATCCCGTAGGCCAACCTGGGCAAACCCGGGGTATCCTGAGTGCTGACGAATGCTTCCACATCGTGGGCCGTTATGACGACCCGGCGTCCAAGAAGACGGGCCAGAGTCACGTTCATCCACTCTAGGGGCCCTACACTGAAGAAGTGGAAGTGGCAGACACGTCGTCCTTCCCGGACCGAGCTCAGCAGGGCCAAAAGAGTCCCCCGAAGGTAACGGAAACCCCGCCGCAATACCGAACCTCTCCCGAATATCCCGCAATAAACGGGCCGGAAGGCAAAGTCTGGATGAGTCGGTGGCGAGGTGGCGTCTGAGGTATACAGCGCCACATTCACACTGCTGTGGCTCAGACCCCGACACAGATTGAAGTCGTAGGGACCCATTCCGCCGTGCCCGCCCACAGGCTCAATGATCGACACAGAGATTGGATTCAACTGAACAGACAAGAAGGCTCCAGAGAGGCGTGATCCAAGTGCTATTAGCACGGTGGCTCTAACAATTTTTCCAGCAGCTGGCCATTGAGGTTTTTCCGGATTTGCCTACCCCAGTCATCATATGATCATGAATGGTTCGGCTTCCCCCAGCAACTCAAGTGGGGTGAGGCACCAAGATCAGTCCTTTGCCGAACCGTTTCCCTCGAAATGGCATGGCTTCTCCCGTCAATTATTTAGGTAGCTCCCATGCACCAAGTGAATTCATGCATCCGGATCGCTGGGACGGGATCCTGCGTGCCTGATCGGGTCGTATCCAACGCCGAATTGGTGGCCAGGGCTGGGACGCAGGAATCCTGGGTGGTCGAGAACCTGGGCATCCGCGAGCGCAGGGTGATCGGGCCAGGCGAATTCTGCTCTGATCTTGGAACGAAGGCGGCCCGACGTGCGCTCGAGGCTGCTGGGCTTGGTCCCAATGATCTGGATGTGATCATCGTGGCCACGGCCACACCAGATCGGGGGTCCCCCTCCACGGCCTGCATCGTCCAGCATAAGCTCGGTGTGACGAACGGCTGCCCGGCCTTCGACCTGAACGCGGTGTGTTCGGGGTTCCTGTACGCCATGTCGGTGGGAAGCCAATTCATCCAGAGCGGGATCTACCGGAACGTCCTGGTGATCGGTGCGGACACCTTTTCCCGAATCACGAACTGGGACCGGCGGGACTGCGTCTTCTTCGGTGATGGGGCCGGTGCCGTCATCCTCCAGAGGACGGAAGTGGAGGATGGATTCTTCTGCTTCGAATTGTCGGCGGATGGCCGGGGGCAGGACAACTTCACGGTGTACCCAGGCCATCCGCACTTCACCATGAACGGCAGGGCTGTCTACGAGACGGCCACCACGGTTCTCCCCCAGACGATCCAAGGGCTGTTGGCCAAGCACGGTCTGTCGGTGGCGGACGTCTCGCACCTGATACCTCACCAACCTTCGGTTCGTGTGCTTCGGCGGACCGCGGAAGTACTCGGACTTCCCGCGGAGCGGGTCGCCATGAACATGGATCGCTATGCGAACACGGCTGGGGCCACCATTCCGATTCTGCTGGATGAGACCGTCAGGGGTGGTCGCATCCAGTCTGGGAATCTCGTCGTGTTCGCTGCGGTCGGTTCGGGATGGACCTGGGGCGCGGCCCTGTATCGATGGCAGGATTAACACATCCGGCCGTGTGGATCGGGATTGAATGGGAGCTTGAAATGTCGAACAGCTTGCCAGGGGCGGTGCTCATCACGGGGGCGAACGGCGGTCTGGGCGTTCGTCTGGTCGCAGGACTGCTGCGAGCCGGGATCACGAATCTTGCCTGCCACTACCGATCCTCGTCAGAGGCTGTCGCGGAGCTCCTTGCGAGCCATGGGCTGGATCCTGCGCAGCACTTGTTTCAGGCCGAGTTGACAGATGAAACTGCGGTTACGGCCATGGGCAAGGCTGTACTTGAGCGGGTCGGGCCCGTCTGGGGGCTGGTCAACATCGCGGGGGCCTCCTCCAACGCCATGTCCTGGAAGATGTCCAGGGAGGAGTTCACTCGGGTGTTGGAGTCGAACCTTGTGTCCACCTTTCTGACGACAAAGACATTCCTGCCGGGGATGCGCGACCAGGCTGGAGGCCGCATCATCAATGTCTCGAGCGTGATCGCCCATACCGGCATCGCCGGGGCGTCCCACTACTGTGCGGCGAAGGCGGGAATCGAAGGATTCACCCGGGCCGTCGCCCAAGAGGTGGCTTCCAAGAAGATTACCGCGAACTGCCTGGCGCTCGGCTATTTCGACCAGGGCATCATCGCCGATGTTCCAGCCGACATGCTGGAAGTCATCAAGAGCCGTGTTCCACTGAAACGACTGGGAAGCGCGGATGAGCTGGCGCCCCTGGTGGGCTACCTTCTCAGCCCAGATGCCGGATTTATGACCGGCCAGATCCTCCACCTGAATGGCGGTCTGTACTTATGAGCTTGTCGTTCTCACCATTCGATTGGCGAGAGAAGTTGCCTGCCCAACGGAAGTTGTTCTCTGAAAGCTTCCCCGAAAACGCCGGACTCCCCGTGGAGACCGAAGCCTACTACCACCGCAAATTCCGGTCCTACCCGGCGCAGATCCCATCCCAGGAGTACGTGGCCGAGGATGAAGCGGGATTCGTGGGTTATTACGCCGCGATCCCCTTTACCTACCGGATCGAAGGTGAACCCTTCCGGTGCGGCATGGTGTGCGATGTGATGACGTCCCCGAGGATGCAGGGGAAGGGGGTGTTCACCAAGCTGGGGGCCTACTCCCTGGCGCAGATCACGGAGGCGGGCTTCGATTTCGTGACGGGTTACCCCAGGCGGGCAGCCGTGATTCCTGGCCACTTGAAGGTAGGTTGGCAGATCGCCTTCCGGCTTCCGATGTACCTATTGCCGATCAAGGCTGATGGTGTGCTTGGTACCAAGGGTTTCGGATGGTTAGCGGGCCTGATCAATCCTTGTCTGTGGGCCATGCAGGGATTGCTCGGCCTGAGAGGTGCAGGGGGGTATGTCCATGAGATCTGGGACTGGAAGGCCTTCCTGGGGGCGCATGACTTTCCCGCATTTGTCGCAGATTGGGCTTCCACCCGGAAGGTGACGCTGGAAAAGACCCCGGAGTTTCTTCATTGGAGGCTTTCGATCCAGGAGGTTGACTACCGCGTGGTGACAGTGAAGAAGGGGAACGAGCTGGTGGGAATCTCCATCGTGAGGGCTTGCGATCCGGAGCAGGTGCCTTCTCTCGCGGTGCTGGACCTGATGCATCTCGGCGAAGATCGCCGGATTCTCTGGGCCATGCGGCGGGGGTGGCTGGAGCTTGCGGGGCGCTGGGGGCGCGAGGTTGTGGTGATGATGCTGAGCGAATATCACGCCGCCAAGATGGGGCTATGGCGCCTCGGCTTCCTCCGGACGCCGACCGTGTTCTCCTTCATCGTGAAACGGCTGAGTCCCAAGGCCCAGGCCAAGCTTCCAATCGGACCGGAGGCCTGGCATCTCATGTGGATTGATTCGGACGACCTGTGATGGCGGGGTATTTATAGCCGTACAAGTGGGGACTGATCCCAGTCGATCCGGGCGCTGGCCTCTCCCAGGGATTGGCCGCCGAATTCATGAAGGAACCGATCCAATTTCTGGTGGGCACCTTTGAGCCCCGCATAGGCTTTGAACTTGCGTAGGGCGGACAGCCCTTGGATCCTGGGTTGACCTTCATCGAAGTCCCTGGGATGGAAATAGGTCATGGCGTCCGGGTTGGCGCGGATCCATCGGGCAATCATGGCGTAGGGAAAGAAACGGAAATATCCGCCACCCGCGAAGGCGATGTCCAAAGGCCCCACCTGGGCCAGCGTCATGGGGAACTCGCGGAGCTGCATGCCATTGCGGCATTCGAGCTTGAAGGGGCCGGGCGGGAAGAGTCCGCCTGTTCCTCCGTGGGCATGCCGACCAGGGAAGACAGAACAATCCGTGGTGATGCCCAACTCGCCTAGGAGCTCGAAGGCCCATAGGGATTGGCTGGTCAGGCTGAAACCGGGCGCACGGTAGGCCGTCACGGGCAGGCCAATGCACCCGGAGATGGCATCAACGGCCCTTCGGGTCTCCATGCGGAATGCTTCAGGGGTCTGTTGGTGGATGAGGGTGTGAAGGCCTGAGTGGCATCCGATTTCATGCCCCTGGGATGCCACCGTTTTTAAAAGGGATGGGTATGTCTCTGCAACCCAGCCTAGGGTGAAGAATGTCGCTCGAATGCCATGGTTGGCAAGAAGCGCCAGCACCCGGTTCGTGTTCCGCTCGATCCTGGATTCCAAGGTGCCCCAGGCTTCGGGCCCAGGAATGGCATCGCATTCGAGAAGGTGGAACCAGTCCTCCAGGTCGATGGTGATGATGGGCGATCGCACCAGAGCACCAGTGGGGAGAGTAGGGGAGAACCCGCTGGAGGGTGATTGTGTTTCAGGCATTTGCGGTGCACTTCAGATCCTCGCGAAAAAGCGAGGCGTAGTCAGAGGCGATCTGGTCCCACGAGTAGTGCTCGTCCAGCCAGGCCTGGGCACGCTGACTCTGGTCGAGTGATTCGGCGGGCCCCTGCGCTTCGATCAGGGCGAGCTGGTCAGGGATGTCGGAAGGTGTTTTGAAGAATCTGAGCAGTGGACCGCCCACCTCACGGTTGAAGGGATTGTCGTGCGCCAGGATCGGTCGGCCAGCGGCAATGGCCTCCAGCAGAGACGGATTCGTTCCGCCCACGGAATGCCCATGGAACGCGATGAAGGCAAACCTGCGCAAGGCCGCCAACTTTTCCTTGTCGTACACACCGCCAAGAAAAATGATTCGATCGTCTGCGAGTGATCTGAGCGCATCCACATAGGGGCGCTTATCGAGATTGCCGATCACCACCAGTGGGCGTGGGCCACGCCTACCCATGTAACCCTCGACAATCTCCTTGATGTTGTTCTCCGGTTCCAATCGAGATACCAGGACGTCATAACCAAAGGGTGTGAGAGGGGGGGGCAGCAAATCCCGGCTTTTTTCGCTCAGGGGTAATGGGGCAACCCCATAGGCAAGGAAGCTCAGTTCGGCCCGGGATCGATACTCCGATGCATAGTAGGCGAGAATGGCCTTGGCATCGCAGATCAGGCGATTCGCCGTCTGACCGCACAGCCACTCGGAAACCTTGACGTAGGCTCGAACGGGAGCCGGCCATTTGCTTCGTTTCCATTCCAGGCCGCCGAGGTTGATCCAGACGCGGGCTCCGAAGATGCGGGGGAGAAAGGCGAGAAAACTGGCACCGTACCCACAGAGATAGACAATGTCGTGCTTACCTAGGCAAGCAAAGAGGCACCAGACATCGAACAGGATGTTTGCCAGACCTCCCCGTCCAGGTGACTTGATGTATCTAAGTCGGACCCCTTGGTGGATTGGAGGTTGGGGGATGCCCGATGATACGGGGCAGTAGACTGTGACTTCGAATCCCTGTTGCACCAATCTGGTGGATAACTCTTCTGCGAACGTTTCGTATCCCCCGTAGCGGGCCGGAATTCCCTGGGTTCCAAGGATGGCGATCTTGATCGGTTTCATGCGGCTCCTAGGAGTTGGTTCTCACTTCTGGCCTTGCATACAACTGCCTCTGCAAAGGCCCTTTAATCGAAGGCTCCGAGGTCTCTACGAGCCTGCTCAGGTGGGCGGTCGAAAGATCTGGGCGGTCCAATGACGAACACTTTCATCGCTGAAACCCCCCACCATCAAGGCTACCCGGGGACCTTGCTCGTGAGGCACTACTGAAAAAGGATGGGGCCCGTAGCGGGCCCCATCCTTCAAATGCTTGAGGTGTGCGAACCCTTGATCGGCTATGACCGCCGGGGCCTCGGCCGACGCTCGCGGCGGGGTTCTTCGCCGCCTTCGCTGGCTGGCTCTTCTTCCATGCCTTCGGGCTTGGGGATGAGGGCCTTGCGGCTGAGCTTGATCTTGCCGCTCTTCTCGTCGATGCCGATGCACTTGACCATGACTTCCTGGCCTTCGGTCAGCTCATCGGCTGGCTCCTTCACGCGGTGATGGGCGATCTCGCTGACGTGCAGCAGGCCGTCCAGGCCGGGGAGGATGGTCACGAACGCGCCGAACTCGACCACCTTGGCGACCTTACCCAGGTAGGTCTTGCCAACCTCAGCGGTCTGCGTGAGGTCGGCGATCATCTTCATCGCGATCTGCAGCTTTTCCTGGGTGGGGCCGGCGACCTGGCAGAGGCCGTCGTCGTCGATGTTCACCTCGCAGCCGCTCACCTCGATGATGTTGCGGATGGTGGCGCCGCCCTTGCCGATGACGTCGCGGATCTTCTCCTTGGGAAGCTGGACGCTCTGCATCTGGGGGGCGTTGCTGGCGAACTCGGCGCGGGGGGCGGCGAGCACCTTGCCCATCAGATCCAGCAGGTGCAGGCGGCCGGCCTTGGCCTGATCGAGGGCCTTGGTGAGGATCTCGGTGGTGATGCCGCCGATCTTGATGTCCATCTGCAGGGCGGTGATGCCCTTCTCGGTGCCGGCGACCTTGAAGTCCATGTCGCCGTAGTGGTCTTCCTGGCCGGCGATGTCGGACAGGACGACGTACTTGTCACCGTCGCTGACGAGGCCCATGGCCACGCCCGCCACCGGGGACTTGAGCTTGATGCCGGCGTCCATCAGGGCCAGCGTTCCGCCGCAGATGGTGGCCATGCTGGACGAGCCGTTGCTCTCGGTGATGTCCGACACCACGCGCACGGTGTAGGGGTTCTCTTCGGGGGTGGGGAACACGGCAAAGAGGCTGCGCTCGGCCAGCATGCCATGGCCGATCTCGCGACGGCCGGGCCCGCGGTTGGGCTTGCACTCGCCCACGCTGTAGCCGGGGAAGTTGTAGTGGAGGTAGAACTTCTTCTTGTACTCCTCCTCCAGCCCGTCGATGATCTGGGTGTTGTTGATGGTGCCCAGGGTGGTGGTAACCAGGGCCTGGGTCTCGCCGCGGGTGAAGAGGCAGCTGCCGTGAGCCGCGGGCAGGACGCCGATCTCGATGTTCAGGGGGCGGATCTGGTCGAACTTGCGGCCGTCCAGACGCACGCCCTGCTTGAGGATGGCGTTGCGGAAGAGGGTCTCCTTCAGCTCGTCGAAGCAGGCGCCAAGCTGTTTAGGAGTATAGGCATCCTTCTTCAGCTCGGGCTTGTCGGCGCAGAACTGGGCGACGGCTTCCTTCTTGAGGAGGTCGATGGCCTTGTAGCTCTCGATCTTCACCTTCATGGTCAGCGCCGCGAAGAGCTTTTCGGCGAAGGCGGCGGCCACTTCCTTGTAGAGGGCCTCGTTGCGCTCGGCCTTGGCGGCGGCGACCTTGGGCTTGCCCACCTTGGCCTGCAGATCCTTCTGCAGCTTCACGAGGGTCTTGATCTGCTCATGGCCGAAGGCGAGGGCCTTGACCATGTCGGCTTCGAGCACTTCCTTGGCGCCGCACTCCACCATCACCAGGGCGTCGGAAGTTCCGGCCACCAGCAGGTCGATGTCGCTGTCGGCGCGCTGCTCGACGGTGGGGTTCACCACCAGTTGGCCGTTGACGCGGCCCACGCGGACGCCGCCCACGGGGTTCACGAAGGGGATCTCGCTGATGATGAGGGCCGCGGAGGCGCCCACCATGGCGAGGGTCTCGGGGGCGTGCTGGCCGTCGTAGCTGAGCACCTGGGCGGTGATCATGGTGTCGCCGTTGTAGCCCTCTTCGAAGAGGGGCCGCAGGGGGCGGTCGATGAGCCGGCTGGTGAGGGTTTCCTTGGTGGTGGGGCGGCCCTCGCGCTTGAACCAGCCGCCGGGGATCTTGCCGGCCGCCAGCACGGGCTCGCGGTAGTCCACGGTGAGGGGGAAGAAGTCGATGCCTTCGCGGGGGGTGCCGTAGCACACGGCCACAAGCACCATGGTGTCGCCCTGGCGGACGACGACGGCGCCGTGGGCCTGCTTGGCGATACGGCCGGTCTCAAGGCTGATGGGCGCGTCGCCCAGGTCCACCGAGACGGTCGTGGGGTTGAATTTCAATGCGTTCATGCAAGCTCCTGGGCCCTCGGGCCCACTGGGCTCCCCTGAGACCGGCTCTCGCGTCCGGATCTCCCGCGATCGCTCCATGAAACCCGTCCGCCGAATCCTGAGCCAGGAGGGGGAGGTGGGCTTCCTGCAGAGGTCGCCGCCGAAGGGGAGCAGGTGAAAATCGGCTTGGCCAGGATACCACGGGCCGGGCCTGGCCGTTTCTGGGGCTTCAGCCTGGCAGGCCTGGGCTTAGCCGATGATCGGGGCGATGGGGCGGTGCTGGCGAACCAGGGGTTTGGCTGGTTCTCAGCGAAAGGCATTTTTGCCGCTGATTACAGTGATGATGGTGATTGGGCCTCGGATGCTTCCCGCATGGGCCCGCCGGAGGCGGCTTCCGGCGGTGCCGGAAGTCATGGGGGGTGG
>NZ_JANHMQ010000005.1 GCF_024609325.1 Geothrix fuzhouensis
AGCGCAAAGCACCTCACGAGGTGGCGGAATTTCGCCTCGGAAATCTTTGAACGGGTGTAGTACTTGTTTTCCATAGGATCGGCGCGGCTTCCATGCTCTCACCTATCCTGTTTGCTTCCTAAGACCCCAAAAAGAAGAGACACATTCGGTCGGGAAGGAGCGGGGCGTTCACGACGCTACGGGACCTTCGCCAGCACCTGCCAGTCCCGCTTCACGTGCCAGGCGGTGGCGAAGGAGCCGTAGCTCCGGCGGGCCAGTTCGGCGGCGGAGAGGCTGGGGTCCCGGTCCAGTTCGGCCCACATGTCGGCCCGGTACGAGGGTCCTAGGAGGATGCGGCAACGGTAGGAACGGTGGCGCCGGGCCAACTCGGTGGGGCTGAGCACATCGCCTTTTCGGTCACGCAGAGTTCCTGCCGGTACTCGCAGGGGTCCACCCGCGAACCGCGGATCCTCGCCGGACCGCCGGATGTGGAAGCCTGTGCCCGTGGCCAGCAGATCCAGTCGCGGGCCCTCGTAGGTCTTAGCCATGCGGGCAAAGCGCCGGTCCTTGCCCAGCCAGTGGGCCACCGCACTCCAAAAGGCCCGAACTCGCCCTTCCGGTTGCTGCGCCACAAGAAGCGTGAGGCGGTCCGCATTGATCCAGGCCGCGTGGACCTCAAGCCAGCTCATGAGCACCGCCAGCACGCGGAAATCGTCGCGCTCCATGCCCTCGAGGGAGGCGGCCAGAAGGCTGTCTTCCAGGTTGGATTCCCTCGCAGGTTTGGCCGCGAAAGCCATGCCGATGCCCACCAGGGCCGCTGTCAGGGCTTCGCCTTCGAGAGCCACACGCGGTGAGATGTGACGCTTAAAGACCATGGCCGAGCCTCCCGGCCAGATCCTGGAGCGTGGCTCGCACATGGGCGGGCCAGTCGGGATGGAGGTCCTGATCCGCAATCCAAGTTTCGGCCTGGACCAGTTCCTCCGGACTCGGGCACAGAGCCAGGCAGTCGCCCAGGTCCAGCCCTCGATCGCATAAGGCGAAGAGTTTGCTCAGGAGCAGTTCAGGCCGGCCCAGCGTCCAGAGCCGGAGCGCCCGCCCCTGATAGATGGGCTGGAGGCGGCCCCTCCAGCCTTCCGGAAGGAGTTCCCCCAGGGACGCGGGACCGTTGTTCAGCCAGTCGTCACGCAGGATCTCCCCGCTTTCCCGGAGCGCCTCGGCGAAGGCTGCCGCGGCAGCCAGCACTTCGGCGGACAGCTCGGGCTCGATGAGATCGCAGTCCCGCGTCTCCCGGTTGATGATCCTCAGAAGCGCGAGTGCGGCCCCGCCAGTCGCGATGGCTTCCAGCTTCAGGCCCCGATTTGCAAGGAAAGCATCGAACAAGGGAATGGTTTCGGTGGGTTTCACAGGTGGCTCCAGATGGTCGCCGGGTATCAATATAACAGATACCCATTTTTCTCGCTCTGACCTCCCGACAGCCTCCTGAGACGTCAGGGTGTGGGATCTCCCGCTGAGGGGTGGAAGTCCGTTATCGCAGACCTCCTTCAGCCCTGCTTCCCGCCCCGCGTGTTGCTTTCAATGGCGCAGAGCAGGCCCAGGAGTTCCGAGGCGAGGTAGCCGCCCAGCAGGCCCAGGGCCGCGGAGGCCAGGCCGGTCAGCAGCAGGGCCAGGCCTGCCGGGAAGGCATCGCCGCCGACGCCGGGCAGCAGGAGGCGCAGCTCCGCCAGCTCGGGGCGGGCTTCGCCGGCGCTGATCCAGATCATGAGGGCCCCGCCCACGCTCATCACCGCCATCACGCTGGCATAGAGCTCGCCGCCCAGGCGCAGGAGCAGGCGGGCGAGGGGGATGATGACCTCTCCGGCGATCTGGGGCATGGCGGCCACATCCTGAGCGCGCACCCAGGTGAGGTGGGCCACCAGGTAGAGGGCCACGATCAGGGCCACCTGGAAGACCAGCTGGCCGAAGATCGCCTGGCTGCTCGTCCCTCCGCCCCGCCACAGCTCGATGGAGAGCCAGATCCCGCCCACGATGGCGGCAGCGGTGCACAATCTCAGGAGCCAGGCGAAGACCTGCTTGAAGAAGCTGCCCTCGGAGATGAGGCGGAGCAGGGCCGGCACGATGAGGATCTTCGGCATGGGGCCTCCGGGATGGCGCGGGATCGATGGCTCCAGCCTCGGGATGTCCCCACCTTCCGTCAAGCGATTCCCTGGGACAGAAGCAGGGCCGGCTGGGCCGGCCCTGCTTCTGTCGCTTCCTTCTGCTACTTCTTGGCGGCTTTGGGGGCGCCCAGGTCACGGAGCGCGAGCTGGCCCTGGCGGCCATAGTCGATGGCCTCGCCCAGGATGCGGGCCGCCTCCTGCGGGGCGTGGAAGCCCATGGAGTTCTCGGCGTTCACGAAGTCCACGCGCCACTGGGCCTTGCGCTGGAGATCGAGGATGGGCTTGAGCTGCGCCTCGTCGAGACCGCCCTTCTTGGCCTTCTCGATGTCGTTGATGAGGGCCACGACGGCGTCCTCGGCCCGGTCCAGCAGGGCCTTGGTGCGGTCCTGGATGGCCTCCACGCGGGCCTTCAGCTCCGCCTCCGGGAAGCGGTGGCAGGTCTGGCAGGAGCGGCTGATGTCGAGCAGCGGGCTGCGCACCTGATGGTTGCTGATCTTGATGGCCCCTTCACGCTCATAGGGCATGTGGCAATCCGCGCAGGCCACGCCGGAGCGGGCATGGATGCCCTGGCTCCACATCTCGAACTCGGGATGCTGGGCCTTCAGGACCTCGGCGCCGGTGCGGGCGTGCTTCCAGTCGAAGAAGCGGTGGCCGTCCGGGAACTTGTAGCTGTCGTAGTAGGCTTCCTCCTGCTCGACCTTCAGGCCGTTGTTCCAGGGGAAGAACAGGGTGGTCTTGGGGCCGCAGTAGTACTCCACGTGGCACTGCCCGCAGACCATGGAGCGCATCTCCTGGCGCGAGGCCTGGGTGTTCGGGTCGTAGGGCGTCTGGCGGTCCCCCTTGCGCCAGGTCTCGATGGAGGGCAGGTGCGGCACAGGTTCGGCGCTCTGGGCCAGGGCCGCGATGCCGCGGATGAAGCCCGGCTTGGTGACCCGCAGCTGCATGGACTTGGGGTCGTGGCAGTCGATGCAGGCCATGGGGTGCTTGGCCAGCTTGGCGGCATCGGCGTAGGGCAACTTGCAGACGGCCTCGAAGCCCTTCATGAGCTGGTCCTGGGCCGTCGCGCTGCCGAAGGGGTCATCCAGCGAGCCGGAGGCGCCGAGCTTCAGCCCCTCCTGCCGGTAGAGCACGGTGTTGGACGTGTGGCAGTGGATGCAGGAGCCGGGCTGGGGCTTCTCCGTCACGCGCTTGGTCTGCTGCTGGTCGGTCAGCATGTAGGCGTGGCCGCGGCGCTTGTTGTAGTCGATGGCGAAGGCGTAGCCGTCGAAGATGATGGGCAGACGGGGGTCCTCTTTGATCTTGCTCTCGGGAAGAGCCTCGCTGCCGGCGCCGCCGTACTTGGTGCCGTACCGCTCGGTGGTCTTCAGGTAGCCGTCGTACTGGCGGGGGAAGTTCTTCCCCCAGACGGCCGGATCGACCGTCTTCTCGTCCAGATCCACCACGCGGAAGCTGGTCTGGCGTGCCTCGGCCTTGCGCGCGGAGATGTTGGCGTAGAGCGCCATCACGAGCACGCTCGCCACGGCCGCGCCCACTGCGACCAGGCCCAGCCGCACGGACGGACGTGAGAGGAAGGGGGTGGGGTTGTCGGTCATCGGGGATCTCCTCTGGCGTGGGATGGGGAACAGGGATTCGGTCAGCGGGTGGGTCCGTGGCCAGCGTCCTGGTGGCACTGGACGCAGCCGTAGAGGTCAGCCTTGCGGCTGGGGTCCGTGGGCATGCCCAGGGTCCCGTGGGCGGTGATCTCGCCCACCAGCTCGCCGTGGCAGCGGACGCAGTTGGCCTCCAGGACCGCCGCATTGCCCGGCTTGATGCGGATGGGTTCCTTGAAGTCCTGGGCCGTGAAGGCCTTCGAGTGGTGGTAGCCGTTGCTGGCCTTCACGAACAGCTTGTGGACGATGTTGTCATGGGGCAGGTGGCAGTCGTTGCACACGGCTACGGCATGGTGGGGGCCCTTCAGCCAGCCGTCGTATTCCTCGCGCATCACGTGGCAGTTCACGCAGGTCTGCGGATCATTCGACAAGTACGAGGCACCGTGGGCCGCCACGAACGTGTAGGCCCCTGTCCCCAGGAAGACGCCCGCGAAGACGCTGGCGAGGACGCTCAACAGGAAGAGGCGACGCTTTCCGCTCACAGGGTATCCATCCAGTGTCCATGGCTGATTCCCGGACGGACACCAGGATGGAACAAAATTAGGACCTGTCAATCCGATATCAAAAGACCTCGGCTCCGCCTCTTATTTTCACCAAGCGAAAGGGCCGGCGAGGCCGGCCCTTCGTAGCGCAGCGCGAAGGCTCAGTCCAGCGTGATCGCGCCGTTGACGGTCTTCAGCTCGATGCCCCGGTCGCCGCCGGGGAAGACGGCCCTGACCGAGTGCTTCTTCACCTCCACCTGCTCCGCACCCTTGGCGTTGAACGTGATGTCGCCGTGCACGGTGTTGGCCTGCAGCCGACCCTTGAGGCCCGTGGTCTGCAGGTGGATGGAGCCGTTGACCGTGGAGGCCTTGAGCGCCTGCCCCTGGCTGTCCAGACCCGTGCCTTTGATGGTGCCGTTCACGGTCTCAAGGATCAGCTCCCCATGCACCTGGGTCAGCGTGATGGCGCCATTGACGGTGCTGACCTTCAGGGCCTCTGCGAGATCCGTGGCACGCACGCCGCCGTTGACCGTGGTGAGGTCGGCGGCGCCCTGGGTGCCACTGAGGGTCACTTCGCCGTTGACGGTCTGCAGGGAGGGCGCCACTTTGCGAGGCACCTTGAGCGTCATCTGGCACAGGGGCCCCTGGTAGAAACCCCAGCCTTCGTGCTTGGGATACTCACCCCGGATTTCCAGACTGTTCTTCCCGGATTCGATCACCACCTTCACCTGCTCGTCCCGGCTGCTGGGCTTGAACTCGCCCGTGAACTGGACTTCCTCCCGGTCCCAGGCTTCGACATGGATGAAACCATTGACGTTCTTCACCTTGAGCGTCGAGCCGGCCGCCAGGGGCACGGTGCGGGTCTCGGTGGTCTTTTCCGCCTTGGCAGGCTGGACCACCTGGGTCTGGGCCGGGAGCGGGGCCCAGAGGAGGACGGCGACGACCGCCGCGGCGAGGGAACGGGTGAAGGACATGGAAACCTCCTGCGCTGTCAGAGAACGTGACCAGTGATACGAAGGCCTTCGGAGGAGGTTTAGGCTCCGTATACTTGGGGGCGCGCGGAGTCCCCATGTCCCAGACCATCGACCGCCCTGAGCTCAGCCCCGCCGAGTGGAAGCTCATCCAGGATCTGCGTTCCCTGCCCGACGCGGCGCTCCGCGACCGCATGCAGGCCTCCATCGGCGAGTTGCTGTTCTTCTTCCGCACGCCCCGCTGTCAGGGCATCGGGGTCGAGGGTTTCCCCTGCGGTGATCCCCGCTCCTCCTGCGAGGACTGCCACCAGATTTGGGACATGCTCGACCGCGTGGCGGAGCGCTCGCGGAAGGCCTGAGTTCAGCTTTTCTGCCAGCCCGCCAACCAGCGGTCGCCGAAGTTCACCAGGATCGCGCCCACCAGGATGAGCGCGGCCCCGGCGAGGCGGATCCAGGATAGGCCTCGCACCTGCAGGCCAAGCAGGCCAAAGCGGTCGAAGAGCAGCGAGGAACACACCTGCCCTGCCACGATGAGGGACACCATGGCGGCCATGCCGATGCGGGGCGCCAGCAGGGTCGACCCGAACACGAAGTAGGCCCCCAGGAAGCCGCCGAGCCACTGCCACCAGGGCACCCGCGGCAGCCCACTCAGCGCTGTGAAGGGCTGCCCTGCGAGGGCGGAGACCACCAGCAGCGCCAACGTTCCCACGGAGAAAGAAACCAGGGCCGCCAGCATCGACCCGCTATGCAGCGAGGCCCTCAGGGCGTTGTTGACGGCCGATTGGAGCGGGATGGCCAGCCCGATGGCGAAGGCCATGATGAGGAAGAGCAGGACCATCCATGCCTCCGCCGGGAAGCGCCTATGGTAGTCCCCGAAAGCCCACGAAGACACTGCCGGCTTCACCCTGCGCAGACGCGGTTCCGCCCTTCCACCTTGGCCCGGTAGAGGCCGGCATCCGCCCGGGCAAGCATCTGCCCGGCGTCCAGGTCTCCGGGGATCCGTTCCGCGATGCCCAGGCTGCAGGTGACTTCCAGCCCGCCCGCGGGCAGAAGCACGGGGACAGAGGCCAGGGCCTTCCGGAACCGTTCGCCGAGGAGCTGGGCACCGCTCAGGTCCGTCTCCGGGAGGATCACCAGGAACTCTTCGCCCCCAATGCGACCGGCCAGGTCCGCATCGCGCAGGCTGGCCCGCAGCCGCTCACCGAACACCTGCAGCACGAAATCCCCGGCGCCGTGGCCGTGAGTGTCATTGATCAGCTTGAAGTGGTCGAGGTCGCACATCAGCACCGACAGGGGTCGGCCGTAGCGCACGCTCAGGCCGAAGCGGGTCTGGAACTCCGCCAAGGTGCGGGTCCGGTTGGCCAGTCCTGTGAGGGGATCCTTGGTGCTGAGATCGAGCAGCGTCTCGTGGAAGGCGCGTTCGAGGGGATCCATGGCCACCAGCTTGAGCACGTGCCCGCCGATGGTCAGGCGGTCGCCTGGCAGGAGCGTCACCACCCCCTCGCACCGCTCACCGTTCACCAAGGTGCCGTTGGTGGAGCCGAGATCCTGCAGCCCCACCAGGCCTCCGACCACGGCAATCCGGGCATGATGGCGGCTCACCTCGCCGTCCAACAGCGCCACCTGCACATCCGGGGCCCGGCCGATGAGGGAATCGCCGGGGCGGAGCGGGAAGATCCGCCCGAGGGCGGCCCCGGCGTAGGCCACCAGCGCCCATTCCGAGGGGATGGTGTGCTCGTCACTTCCGCCCATGATCCCAGCCATCGTGGGCATGTCCGCAGTGACAGGCGCCTGCGGAGGTCGAGCCGGGGCAGGACGTTTGCGCGCCATGGATCCTCCAGGAGGTCCTCTCTGACCGGAAGACTACATCCCCCGCGCCGGAACGACCTCTTGTCTTTTACCCAACACCTGGTACAGTGAATCTTCCACTCATTGGGGAGTGGTCTAATGGTAGGACAACGGTTTCTGGTACCGTCAGGTGAGGGTTCGAGTCCTTCCTCCCCAACCACTTACAACTTGTTCGATGGTCCCATCGTATAGCGGTTAGTACACCGCCCTCTCACGGCGGGAACAGGGGTTCGATTCCCCTTGGGACTACCAACACGGCCCGGCGCAAGCCGGGCCTTTTTCATGTCCCAAGGGGAATCGAAATCACGGATGGCGCGCAGGTAGGGCCAGGCGTGGACAGCCTGGGGGGCTGTTCGCGCCGATCCGCCGCAGGCGGAGGCCCGTGCGCAGCCAGCCGTGCGGCCGGAACGTCACCTCGGAGGCGTAGCCGCAGAGGTGACGTGGAGGGATTCCCCTTGGGACTACCAACACGGCCCGGCGCAAGCCGGGCCTTTTTCATGTCCCAAGGGGAATCGAAATCACAGGTTGGCGAAGCCCAGACGGGTGGCGAAGGGCGCTGCCACGGCAGCGCACGAAGCCGGGTACCCGTCGGGTTGAGCATCAGGCAGGTAGGGCCAGGCGTGGACAGCCTGGGGGGCTGTTCGCGCCGATCCGCCGCAGGCGGAGGCCCGTGCGTAGCCAGCCGTGCGGCCAGAACGTCACCTCGGAGGCGCAGCCGCAGAGGTGACGTGGAGGGATTCCCCTTGGGACTACCAGCAAAGAGGCAAGAGAAATCTAGGCTCTTCTGGTTTTTAGGCGGCATGCCTCTAGCCTGTTTTGGCTTCAGGGGGAAACGAGGAGGAAAAGCCCGGCCCACGGGATCATGCCGCCAGTGGTCGAGGGCGCCCCCATGCCCTTGCTTGAGTGCCTCCTCGCGGGGCCTTCCCCGCGCGTCGATGGATGGGTGGCCTCGACGGTGATTTAGCCCGCTGTATGGGAGGCCCGCGGCTCATCCGGAGCGCCCCTGGGCCGCAGCCTGCCCACTTCCAGGTAAGGTAATCCCCATGTCCCCCGCGCTCGATGCCTTCCTGAAGACCTGGCGAGGGTCCGCCGGCAACGAGCGGGCCAACTTCCAGTCCTTCCTGCGCGACTTCTGCGCGGCGCTGGAGCTGCCGGTGCCCGAGCCCAAGGGCGTGGAGTCCACCCACTGCTTCGAGAAGGATCTGAAGCTCACCCACCTGGACGGCACCACCTCCACGGGCAGCATCGACCTCTACCGCGAGGACTGCTTCGTGCTGGAGGCCAAGCAGGGCAGCACCACCGACGTGCCCGGCTCCGCCCCCCGCCGGGGCACCCGTGCCTACGATCGCTACATGGAAGCGGCATTTGGGCAGGCCGTGAACTACGCCCGCAACCTGCCCCAGCGCCCGCCCTTCGTCATCACCTGCGACATTGGCCACGCATTCCACGTATGGGACGGCTTCGCCGGGGCCTACGGCGGCTATGGCGCCCGGCGCAGCTTCACCATGGACGACCTGCGGACGCCGAAAGTGCAGGAGTACTTCCGCGCCCTCTGGCTTGATCCCCAGAGTCTCGATCCCGCCCGCTCGCGCACCGCCGTCACCCGCGACGTGGCCGCGGCCCTGGGCGGGCTGGCCCACAGCCTGGAGGCCCGCTTCCCCGCTGAAGTCGTGGCCCGCTTCCTCATGCGCGTGGTGTTCACCTTCTTCGCGGAGGACGTGAGCCTGCTGCCCGAAAAGCTCTTCCAGAACGCCCTGGAGGGGGCCTGGAAGGAGCATCCCGAAGCCTTCCCCAAGGGCATGGAAAGCCTGTGGGACGCCATGAACACCGGCGGTTTCTGGGGGCCGCTCAAGGTGCTGCGCTTCAACGGTGGCCTGTTCTCCGAAAGCCTGGCCCTGGATCTCAACGCCGACGAAATCGCCCGGCTGGCCAAGGCCGCCGCCTTCAACTGGGCCGAGGTGGATCCCAGCATCTTCGGCACCCTGCTGGAGAGCGCCCTGGACGCCCGCGAGCGGCACCGCCTGGGCGCCCACTACACGCCCCGCGCCTATGTGGAGCGCCTGCTCCGGCCCGCCCTGGAGGAACCCCTCCGCGCCGACTGGGAGCTGGCCCAGGCCGAGGCCATGGCGCTGCTCGGCGCTGAAGCCACGGACGCCGACAAGGCCAAGGCCCGCGAGGTGCTCCACGACTTCCAGCGCCACCTGGCCCACGTGAAGGTGCTGGATCCGGCCTGCGGCAGCGGCAACTTTTTGGCCACGGCCTACGATGTGCTGAAGCGGCTGGAGGGCGAGGTGCAGCGCCGCCTGGAGGATCTGGGCGAAACGGGTCGCTCCCTGGCTCTGGAGGGCGTGCTGGTGACGCCCGCGCAGTTCGTGGGCCTGGAGGTGAAGCCCTGGGCCGCCGCCATCACCGACCTGGTGCTATGGATCAGCCACCTGCAATGGTTCCACCGCCTGCACCCCGACCTGGCCCCACCGGAGCCCGTGCTCCAGGCCTACGGCAACATCCAGTGCCGCGACGCCGTGCTGACCTGGACCGGCACCCGCGCCACGGGCCGCAGCCGCTGGGACGGCCAGACCTTCAAGACCCACCCCGTCACCGGCAAGGACGTGCCCGACGAGGCCGCCCAGACAGCCATTGTCGAGTACCTGGAGCCGGAGCCTGCGTCCTGGCCCGAGGCCGACTTCATCGTCGGCAATCCGCCATTCCTGGGGAACGCCCGGATGCGTGATGCCTTGGGCGATGGCTATGCCGAGGCTCTCCGCGCCGCCTATCCCGACGTGCCCGACACCGTGGATTTCGTGTTGTATTGGTGGCACAAGGCCGCCGAGGCCGTGCGCTCGGGTCGTACCCGCCGCTTCGGCCTCATCACCACCAACAGCCTGCGCCAGGTGCGCCAGCGCGGCGTCATCGCCCATCACACGACCGGGAAGAAGCCCCTGAAGCTGCTCTGGGTCATCCCCGACCACCCCTGGACCGACGAGGGCGCCGCCGTCCGCATCGCCATGACCGTGGGTGGCATGGAGGGGCATCCTTGGCTTGGGCGCGTGGTCGAAGAGGGTAGTGGTGACACCCCGGAAATCGAGGCCCAAACCGTGAAAGTTGAAGGGCAGGGAGTTGATCTAATCAACGAAGATCTCAGCCAGGGTGCCAACCTCACCCAAGCGCAACCCCTGAAGGCAAACTCATCCCTTTGTTCCCGAGGAATGGAATTGAGAGGTAAGGGGTTCATCGTGACCCCGGAGACGTGGAACTCCTGGGGGCAACCCGCCGTAGTGCATCACTATCGTAATGGTCGAGACCTCACCGACACTCCACGCGGAGTGATGGTTATTGACCTATTTGGGCTCAGAGAATCTCAGATTCGAGAGCGGTATCCCAGCATCTACCAACATGTCGTTGACAACGTAAAACCTGAGCGTGAACAGAACAATCGCGCCGCATCCAGAGATGGCTGGTGGTTGTATGGAGAGGCTAGAAGTACTTTCAGGCCGGCATTGGTGGGTCTTCGTCGGTTCATCGCAGTCCCCCACATTGCTAAATATCGGGCTTATCAATTTCTGGATGCGGGGGTGATTCCAGACAACATGCTGATTGCTTTCGCGTTTGACGATGCTTGGGTGCTAGGTGTTCTCCAGTCTTCCATTCACGAGAAATGGACACTAGTTTCAGGGGGAACACTTGAGGATCGCCCCATCTATTACAAATCCCGCTGCTTCGACCCCTTCCCCTTCCCGAACGCCACGGAGCCGCAGAAGGCTCGTATCCGCGACCTGGCGGAGCGTCTGGATGCCCACCGCAAGGCGGCCCAGGGGCGGGGCGTGACCATCACGGGCATGTACAACCTCCTGGCCAAGCTGCGGTCGGGCGAGGCCTTCACGGCCAAGGAGCGCGAGCAGCACGAGGCCGCGCAGACCGAGATCCTGCGTCAGCTCCACGACGAGCTGGACGAGGCCGTGATCGAGGCCTACGGATGGAACCAAGACCAGGGGAACCACCGATGCACACCGATGAACACCGATAACAGCTTGGAAAATCATTCTTTGATCGGTGTGCATCGGAGTTCATCGGTGGCTAATCCATCTTTGCCTTCGGCGGCTCTCAGCGATGCCGAAATCCTGGAGCGCCTGGTGGCCCTGAACAAGGAACGCGCCGCCGAGGAGGCCCGAGGCCTCGTCCGCTGGCTGCGCCCCGAGTACCAGGCTCCCGAAGCCGCGCAGGCTGCCGCGAAGCCCATGCTCGAAGAAGAGCGAGCGTTGGCCTCCGAAGCCAACGTCCCCTTGGCTCTCGAACCTCAGCCCTGGCCCAAGGGCCTCAAGGACCAGCTCGCCGCCCTCCGTGCCGTGCTGCTGGCCTCTGCCCGCCTGTGGACCCTGGAGGATGTGGCCAAAACCTTCAAGAGCAAAGGCCGCTACCGCGACAGCATCACCGCCCACCTGGACCTGCTCACCGACCTCGGCATGCTGAGCCGCGTCGAAACCCCCGAAGGCCCCCGCTGGCACCGGCCCCAGGCCCTGGGCGCGTGAACCCGCCCCTATCCGGTGGGCACTCGAAACCAGGAAAAGCTATTTTTGCCACCGATTTCAGTGATGACGGTGATTGGGCCTCGGATGCCTTCCGCATGGGCCGGCCGCCCCCCATGAGCCCCTGCTGCGACGGGGCAGGAAATCCTCTTTTCATCACTGTAATCACCGAAATCAGCGGCGAAAAAAGGCTTTTGCAGTTCAGCTTTCCCAGTTGTTGGGTGCATGGCTCCAGGGCGGGCCTCCTCTCTTGACATGAACTGTCCATCGCGGCGGCGTATGGTAGTCATGACTGACCTTCAGGTCATCATTCCTTCCTCCCCGCTGGAGCCCCCCATGCGCGTGCAGTCCTCCCTTCTTCTGGCTACCGGCCTCCTGGCCTTCCTCGCTTGTGGTGGCGGGGGCGGTTCCTCGACACCGCCTCCCCCGCCGCCTTCCGCGGGCGCCTTCGAGGGCCCCTGGAACGGCACCCTCGTGTCCAACACCGGTGGGAGCGTGTCCGCCACGGCCCTCCTGTTGGCGTCCGGCGAGATGCGCTACGTGGCCTCCAATGGCATCCAGGCCGTGGGCACCCTGTCCGCCAGCGGCAGCAATGCCACGGGTTCCGGCACGATGTACGCCCCCACGGGCTATGTTTTCCCAGGGAACGTCACCTCCCTGAGCTACGCCCTGCGCGGCTCGGGCACGGGCGGGTCCGGGCTCTCCGGCACCTACTCGAGCGCCTACGACAGCGGCACCTTTGCCTTCACCTACAATGCTGGGGCCAAATACGCCTCGCCGGTCGTCCTGGCGAACGTGGCGGGGGCCTACGCCTCCACCGTGACCAGCTCGGGCTACCCCATCAGCGGGCGGCTCACCTCCACCGGGGCCCTGAGCGGGTCCGACGCCTTCGGCACCCTGACCGGCACGCTGACGGCCGTGGATCCCGCCAAGAACGCCTTTCGCGTGAACGTGACCTACACGCCCACCGGCCAGTCGGCCCGCACGTATGCCGGGCTGGCCTTCTTCGACTTCAGCTACTCACCCGTGCGCCTGCAGGTCCAAACCACCGGAGTCGCCGGCCAGTTCGCCGCCGAGCTGCAGCTGGTCGGGCCCTGAGCCAGCCCCTCCGGCGGGGCGTATCCTCAAGGCATGTCGACCCGTGTTCCCGCCCCGTCGCCCACGCCAAAGGCGAGCCGTCCCGTCTGCTCCTGGACGTGCGTGGGGCATTGCCCGACCTGCCAGGCCCGGACTCTGAGCCGGATCAGCTCCGGGTCACCAGGGCCGCGTGCAACGGATCGTGCTTGAAAAAGGTCCTGTCCGGCCAGCCGGAGATGACGATGCGCGCGCAGGCCTGGGCGATGGTGTCGATGCTCTGACGTTCGTTGTTGAACACACCGTCGTACCAGCGGGAAGAGGTGATGTCCGTGTGGAGGCATTCGCTGATGAATTTCTCCCGCAGCTTCGACTGGGTGCGCACCAGCTTCTCCGCTTCCGCCAGAGGCAAGTCCAGCCGGCGGGCGAGGGTCGCGACTCGGAAGTCAAAGCTGCCCTCCAGCCGGAAATGGAAGCAGTTCTTCAGGTCCTGGCAAGCCACGGCGCCGCCGCGACCGACGATGATCGCGCAACCAGCCATGGCGATCTGCACGAGGTGTTTCACCACCTTGGCATAGGCATCATCGTGGGTGAGGTGGCCGAAGTGGGTCCGAAGGACATCCTGGGCATGGCTTTCATCCCCCAGATGGCCCAGGAGCTGGCGGGACAGGCTCTCGTCCGAAGCTACCTTGTCCACGAGGGCCTTGTCGAAGACGGTCCACGGTTGGCCCGAGGCCTCTTCCAGAAGCCCCTTGAGGCGCTGGCCCAGGGAGTAGCCTTCACAACCGTATTGCCTGGAGATGGTGACGGAGGGGTGGGCCGGCGTCTGGTGGGGGGTCGCGAGGCGCTCCCGTATGCGCATCCACCCGGATTCCCGCGTCTCGATGCTGGGGATCAGGGAGTCGAAGTTCTTGGTCATGGAACCTCCGGCTTCTGCATGGCCAAGCCAGGGCCCTACGTACGGAAGATAGGGTTTTCATGGCGGATGGCAAGGCCCCGCACCTCCCTCTTTTCGCAGTCCCGGAGCCGGTGGCCAGCCCGGCTCGCATCTCCGCACCGCCTGTGTTTGGATGGATCATGCGCTTTCGTGGATTCTGGCTCCTTCCCCTGGCCGTGGCCGGGACGATTTTCTGGCTCAGTGCGCAGTCGCACTATCCGGGCGGGATCGAGCTGCCCCCGCCCTTGGACAAGTTCGCCCACGCCACGGTGTACGGCATCCTGGCGCTGGCCATCGACCTGGCCCTGCGGCACACGAGGCCTGGCCTGCCGCTCTATCGCCGCCACCTGCTGATACTGGCCGCCGTGGCCCTCTATGGCGTATCGGACGAGCTGCACCAGCACTTCGTCCCGGGTCGCGACTGCGACCTGGGCGATTGGGCGGCCGATGCCCTGGGCGGCGCCTTGGCTTTGTCGGTCGGCTCTCTCCACCTGCTGGTGACGCGGCGTCTGGACGCCCTTTCCTGGTGGCGGGGCCAGCTGCGGCGCCCCGACCCCGCCCGCGCCCTGATCCTCGTGGCGGATCCCCACTGGGGCGCCACGCTCACGGGGCTGGAGGCCGCCACCACCGCCCATCCCGAGGCCGACTGGCTCTTCCTTGGGGATGTATTCGATGTCTGGGTGGGGTTCCCCGGCATGGAGACCGGCCCGCAGCGGGCCTTCCTCGCCTGGGTGGACGCCCGCCGCGCCGCTGGCCGCTGGGTGGGCCTGTGGCTCGGCAACCGGGAGTACTTCCTGGACCCTCATGCCGCGCGCTTCGACCTCATGGGTGAAGGCATCGGCGGGACGCTCGAAGACGAAGCGCTCGTCTGGGAGCATGGCGACCTCATCAATACGGCGGACCGCCAGTACCGCCTGTGGAACCTGGTGTCGCGGTCCAGCGCCCTGTGGCTGCTGTTCCGCCTGATGCCCGCGGGAACGGCGCGGAAGGTGTCCGCCTGGATGGAGCGGAAGCTCCGCACCACCAACGCCGCCTACAAGCTGACCTTCCCCCGCGAGGCCTTCCGCGCCGCCGCCCAGGCCCATCCCGGCACCACCTTTCTCACGGGCCACTTCCACACCCACGAAGTCGAAGCCAACGGCATCGCCCTGCCCTGGGCCCACGAGGGGCGGTTCATGGTGTGGCGGGACAGGCGCGTGGAGGCGTTGTAGGTTCGACGGGACTACGTTTAAAGACAAAGATCACCACCAACTTGGTGGTAAATCCTTTCTTCTTCGAGTCTTGTACGGGTCAGAGCTCCAGCAGGTCCGCCACTTCACGGCGCAGCTCTGGGATGCCCGTGCCCTTGGCGGCACTGGCCCAGGCGATGTCGCTGGCGTGCAGGCCCAGGTCCGCGGCCACGTCCTTGCGCTGCTTGAGGGCCTTGCTGGGCTTCACCTGGTCGGCCTTGGTGGCCACGATGCGGTGGGGCAGGCCTTCGGAGCGGAGCCAGTCGATCATCTGGTGATCCAGCTTCGTGGGGCCCACCTCGGCGTCCACCAGCACGAAGACCATGCGCAGGGTGCTGCGGCCCGTGAGGTAGCCCTCCACCATCTTCTGCCAGGTGGCGCGCTCGGCGGCGGGCCCCGTGGCGAAGCCGTAGCCCGGAAGGTCCACGATCCAGCGGTCCGGGCCCGTGAGGAACACATTGATGAGCCGCGTGCGGCCTGGCGTCTTCGACACCCGGGCCAGCTGCTTCTGGTTGGCCAGCGCGTTCAGCAGCGAGGACTTGCCCACGTTGCTGCGCCCGACGAAGGCCACCTCCGCATGGCAGATGCCAAGCTTCTTCGCGTCGGCCGCGGAAGTGACGAAACGGGCATCGGTAAGGGGCTGGGCCATGGGACCTCGGGAGGCTGCGACGAAGGTCGAGGCAGATTCAAGATTAGCGCCCTTCCTGACAACCCGGAGTTTGGAGTCCGGACGGCCTTTTACACCGTCACCAGGCTCGTGGGCGCGGGCTGGTCGAAGGCGACGCGGCCATGGTCGAGGCCGATGACGCGCTTCTTCATGCGCTGGATGAGGCTGCGATCGTGGGTGGCCACGACGACCGTGGTGCCCTGGCCGTTGATGCGCTCGAAGAGGGCCATGATCTCCTGGGCGAGGTCGGGATCCAGGTTGCCCGTGGGCTCGTCCGCCAGCAGCACCAGGGGGTCGTTCACCAGGGCCCGGGCGATGGCCACGCGCTGCTGCTCGCCGCCCGACAGCTGGAGCGGGTAGCTGCTGAGCTTGTGCTGGAGGCCCACCATCTTGAGGGCCCGGAAGGTGCGCTGCTTCTGCTCCGCGGCGCTCACGCCCAGCACCCGCAAGACGAAGGCCACGTTCTCGAAGATGGTGCGGGTCCGGATGAGCTTGAAGTCCTGGAACACCACGCCCAGCTTGCGGCGCAGCAGGGGGATCTCCTTTTCGGGCATGGCAGAGAGGCGGTGCCCCGCCATCTGGATATCACCGCTGCTGGGCACCTGTTCGCGGAAGAGCAACTTCAGCAGCGTGGATTTCCCGGCGCCGCTGGGGCCCGTGAGGAACACGAACTCCCCGGATTCGATGGCGAAGCTCACATCCGCCAGGGCGGTGTGGATGCGGTCGTACTGCTTGCCGACGTGGGTGAGGGTGATCATGACAAGAAGTATTTAACCGCAAATGGCGCAGATGGCCGCAGATAGGGCCGATTTCATCTGCGAAATCTGCGTCATCTGCGGTTTCAAATCAAAGTCTTTCGACCAGCATGGCCACCCCTTGGCCGCCGCCGACGCAGAGGGCGGCGAGGCCGAGCCTCTTGTTCTGGTCCTGGAGCAGGTGCAGGAGGGTGACGAGGATGCGGGTGCCGCTGGCGCCGATGGGGTGGCCGATGGCGATGGCGCCGCCGCGCAGGTTCACCTTGGCGGGATCGATCTCGGGCAGCTCCGCAAGCACGCCCAGGCTCTGGGCGGCGAAGGCCTCGTTGAGCTCGAAGAGGTCGATGTCCTGCAGCTTCACGCCGGTCTTCGCCAGCAGCTTCTGGATGGCGGGCACTGGGCCCAGGCCCATGGTGGCGGGATCCACGCCGGCCTGCGCGAAGCCGAGGATGCGGGCGATGGGCTTGTGGGCCTTGGCGGCGGCTTCGGAGACCAGCACCAGGGCGCCGGCGCCGTCATTGATGCCGCTGGCGTTCCCGGCGGTCACGGTGCCGTCCTTCTTGAAGGCGGGCTTGAGCTTGGCCAGGCTCTCGGCGCTGGCATCGAGCTTGATGTACTCGTCACGGTTGAAGATCGTGTCGCCCTTCTTGCCGGCCAGGGTGACGGCGAACACTTCCCGGTCGAAGGCGCCCGCGGCCTGGGCGGCGGCGGCCTTCTGCTGGCTCTGGAGGGAGAAGGCGTCCTGGGCCTCGCGGGTGATGCCGTGCTTGGTGGCCACGTTCTCGGCGGTGATGCCCATGTGGGTGTCGCCGTGGCCGCACCAGAGGCCGTCCTGGATCATGCTGTCGATGAGCTGGGCGTTCCCCATGCGGGCTCCCCAGCGGGCGGCGGGCAGCAGGTAGGGCGCGTTGGACATGCTTTCCGTGCCGCCGGCGACCACGAGGTCGGCGTCGCCCATCAGGATGGACTGGGCGCCCAGGGCGACGGCCTTGAGGCCCGAGCCACAGACCTGGTTCGGCGTGTGGGCGGGCGTCGAGAAGGGCAGACCGGCCTTGAGGGCCGCCAGCCGGGCGACATTCTGGCCGCTGCCGGCCTGGAGCACGTTGCCCATGACCACGTCGCCCACAGCCTCCGGTGCCACGCCGGCACGCTTGAGGGCCTCGGTGATGGCCAAAGCGCCCATCTGCACAGCATTCAGAGGCTTGATCGCCCCTCCGAAAGAGCCGACGGCGGTGCGGGTGGCGGACAGGATATAGGCGGACATGGCAGGCTCCGGAGGATCCCCCCAGGGTATCGCGAAGCCGTGCCATACAGGACTGGGCGGTCTCCCCAGCCCGCTCAGAGGGTCTTGAGGATGGCCTCGCGCTTCTCCTGGTATTCGGCCTCGGAGATCAGGTTCTCATCCCGCAGGCGCTTCAGGGCCTTGAGGCGCTGGTACTGGAGGTCGTAGAAAGCCTGGTCCGGCTTCGGTGTGCTGGGCGGGGTGGCCCCGGGGCCGGGTGAGGTAGCCAGTGGGGTGGCCGGAACAAGAGCCGGGGCGGAAGCCTGGGGAGCGGCCGGGACCACGAGCGGGAGCGCCAGCCAGTCGGGTCGCCGTTGGGTGGCACCTTCAGCCTTGAGGGAGACCGCGGGACCACCGGCCGTTCTTGAGCCATAGGCAAAGGTCGGGAGGGTCCGGTCGGCGGAATAGCGGTCCATGAAATCCAGCCGCGCGTCATGGACGATCAGGTTCAGCTCGCCCCCCTTCAGGAAGAGCCTCGCGGTCACACCCTGGGCGGGATCCATGAAATGCCCTCCCCGCCGCTGGGTGCTCAAGAGGATCAGATCCTCCGACGGCCGGGCGGAGGCGAAGGCCTCCTGGAGGGCCTTGGCGATGGGGACCAGCTCTTTCTCCTCGAACAGTGGCGTATCGGTCTCCTCCATCCGCACCTGGACCGACCCCAGGACTTTCAGGAGCACCGCTTCGGGGACCTTGGCGGGGTGGTCGTTGGCAGCAGCACCGGCCTCCAAGGGGACCTGGTTCACCCAGGAGAAGTTGGCCAGCTTCCAGTGGGTCTTTCTCGCTTCAGCGCCCTTGGCGGGCCCGCCAGGCAGCAGGGTCAGCGCCAGGAGCAGTGCCGGGATCACCCCATTCCTGTATCGCATGTTCTCCTCCGTGATTACCGCGACTGATTCGTTCCCGAAGCATAGCTGCATGGGCGGCCAGGTAGCTTGGTGCCGATGTTCTAGTCCCTACGTGGCTTCCCGAGTGGACTGCAGCGAGGCCTTGGCGGCCTCCATGCGCCGGATGGCCGTGGGGCCTTTTCGCAAGGCCAGCGCGACTGTCAGCACGTCGACGATGGCGAGATGGACGAGCCGGGCCACCATGGGTGCGTAGACCTCCGGGTTCTCCTGCACATCGGCGGGCAGCAGGATATCGGCAGCCTCGGCGAGGGGTGTGTTCGACCGGGTGAGGGCGATCACCGTGGCGCCCGAGCGCCGGACCAGGGCGGCCACTTCCAGCAGGCTCCGGGTGCGGCCCGAGTTGGAGATGATCAGCACCACCGCATCGGCAGGCAGCAGAACCGCGGCCATGCGCTGCATCTGGGAATCAATGCAGGCCACGGTGGGCGTGCCCAGCCGGAAGAGTTTCATCTGGGCATCCTGGGCTGTGACGCCGGAGTTGCCCAGGCCATAGCATTCGATGCGGCTGGCGCGGTCGAGGGCTTCCACGGCCTGGGCCAGGCGCTCCGGGCGCAGGGCATCGCGGCCCCGGACCAGCCCCGACAGGGCGCTATCGAACACCTTGCCGATCAGGTGGCCAAGGTCGTCGCCGGGCGTCAGGCGCGCATGGACGAAGGGGATGCCCGCGCCCAGGTCGCCCGCGAGCTTCAGCTTGAAGCCAGGCAGGCCCGGGAACTTGAGGCGACGGCAGAACCGGATGACCGTGGGTTGGCTGACCTTGGCCATGGCGGCGATCTGCGAAATGGGAGCAGAGACGACATCCACGGGACGGTGCAGCACCAGGTCGGCCACCCGCCGCTCGGAGGGCGGGAGGTCAGCGAGAAGGGCCTGGATGCGGCTGAACAGTGACATGGGGGAAGGTCCGACAACGCCCGTCAGGGGGCCCAGAAGACCGAGACCGGCACGGCCGCCTGCCTCAGGATGGCACGCACCGGCAACGCTTCCACAGGGCCTGCCTCCATGGCCCGTTCCAGGACCTGGCGCTTGGCCTGGCCCGAGATCATCAGCGTGATGCCCCGGCTTTGCAGCAGTGCGTGCAGGGACAGACTCAGGCGCGGGTGGGGCGCGTGCGATGGTCGCACGGCCAAGGCCCAGGCCTCCGTGCTCAGGCCCTCGGCCAGCTCGGCGGCGCCGGGAAAGAGCGAGGCGATGTGGCCATCCTCGCCCATGCCCAGGAGCACATGGCTGAACGGGTGCGGCAATCCGGCAAGCGCCGCCGACGCGATGGGCGCAGCGGCTTCGGGGGACTCCGCATCGCTCCAGAGCGGCACCAGCTGCGCCGCGGCCGCGGGCCCCTTCAGGAGGTGGGTCCGCACCAGGGCCTCGTTGCTATCGGGATGGTCCGGCGGCACCCACCGTTCGTCGGCCAGCGTGACCGTCACCCGCTCCCAGGGGAGAACCTGCCGGGCCAGCGCCTGGAACAGGGGAATGGGGCTGCGGCCCCCGGACACCACCTGGACCGCCCGCGTCTGGCGGGAGAGATCCTCCTTCAGGCGCCGGACCACATCCTGGGCCAGGGCCGCCGTCAGCGTGGCCTGATCTGGGAATTCCCGCAGGGAGCACACCTAGTCCTCCTCGGACCAGGCGAGGCTGTCCCGGGAAAGGAGGGCGCTGGAGGCTGCGGGGCCCCAGCTGCCCGCGGTATAGGACTTGGGCCGGTCCTCGCTGGCGGCCCAGCTGTCGAGGATGGGCTCCACCCAGCACCAGGCGGCTTCCTGCTCATCCCGCCGCACGAAGAGCGTGAGCCGGCCGCGGATGGCATCGAGCAGCAGACGCTCGTAGGCTTCCAGCCGCCGGGACCGGGAGGACTCGGCAAAATCCAGGTTGAGGTGCACCGGCTGCAGGGCCATGGCGTCGCCGGGCTGCTTGGCCACCAGATAGAGCCGCATGCTCTCATCCGGCTGCATGCGGATGACGAGGCGGTTGGCCCGGATGCCGAAGGTGGGCTCGCCAAAGATGTGGTGGGGCACCTGACGGAAGTTGATGACGATTTCCGCCAGCTTCTCGGGCATCCGCTTGCCGGTACGCAGGAAGAACGGCACCCCCGCCCAGCGCCAGGTGTCGATCTCCGCCTTCACAGCCACGAAGGTCTCCGTGCGGCTGTCGGGGGCCACGCCCGGTTCCTCCAGGTAGCCCGCCACGGGCTGCCCGGCCACGGCGCCGGCCTTGTACTGACCGCGCACGGTTTTGGCGGCGACTTCCTGGGGCGTGAAGGTCCGGAGGGAACGCAGCACCTTGAGCTTCTCATCGCGCACCGCGTCAGGATCGCTGCCCGTGGGGGGCTCCATGGCCACGATGCAAAGCAACTGGAGCAGGTGGTTCTGGAGCATGTCGCGCAGGGCGCCAGTGCCTTCGTAGAAGTCACCCCGGCCTTCGACACCCAGCTGCTCTGCCACCGTGATCTGCACGTCCTGCACCCACTCCCGGCGCCACAGTGGCTCGAAGAGCACGTTGCCGAAACGCAGGGCCAGCAGGTTCTGCACGGACTCCTTGCCCAGGTAGTGATCGATGCGGAAGAGCTGGCGCTCCGGGAAGTACTGGCCCACGGCGTCGTTGATCTCGCGCGAGGATTCCAGATCGTGTCCCAGGGGCTTCTCCACCACCACCCGCGATTGCGGCGTGATGAGCCCCGCTTCGCCCAGATGGGTGGAGATGGCGGCGAAGAAATCCGGCGACGTGGAGTAGTAGAAGATGCGGATGCGCTCGGGATGCTGGCCCAGGGCCTCGCCCAGGGCCCCGTAGCTCCCGGCGGACTGCACATCCATGGAGAAGTAGCTGATGCGGTCCGCGAACGAGCGCCAGGTCTCGGGGTCGTAGTCCGCTCCCAGGAAGGGGCGGCAGCTGGACTCGGCGAGTTCCAGGAAGGCTTCGCGAGTGAGGGACCGGCGCGCGGCGGTGAGGATCCGGGACTCGGGGCTCACGCTGCCGGCCTTCACCTGCTGATAGAGGGCGGGCAGCAGCTTACGCATGGCCAGGTCGCCCGTCCCACCGAACAACACCATGTCGAAATCAGGCAGGGTTCTCATGGGATCTCCGGGTGTAAGAATACTACTTTTTTTATGATGCAACCGGTTACAAGAAGTAATAATGTTACACACGCTCGCCCCCTCGAGCCCCTGGGAAGGAACGCCTCATGGCTCTGAACGCCCACGTTTCCGCCCTCACAGATCGGATCCGCCGCCGCAGCCAGAGCGGTCGTGACGCCTACCTCACCCAGCTCCGGGAGGCCGGCACGGCGCACCCCCATCGCTGCGACGTATCCTGCGCCAACCTGGCCCACACCTTCGCCGCGGCCGGCGCCGACAAGGCCGCGCTTCGCGAAGGTCGCGAACCCAATCTGGGCATCGTCACCGCCTACAACGACATGCTCTCGGCCCACCAGCCGCTGGGTGCCTTCCCCGCCTGGATCAAGGCGGCGGCCCGGGAGGCCGGGGCCACGGCCCAGGTGGCCGGCGGCGTGCCCGCCATGTGCGACGGCATCACCCAGGGCCAGCCGGGCATGGAATTGTCGCTCTTCTCCCGGGACGTCATCGCCATGGCCACGGCGGTGGCGCTCTCCCACAACGTCTTCGACGCGGCGCTCTGCCTGGGGGTCTGCGACAAGATCGTGCCGGGCCTGCTCATCGGGGCCCTGCAATTCGGAAACCTGCCAGTGATCTTCGTGCCGGGCGGGCCCATGGTCAGCGGGATCCCCAACGACGAAAAGGCCAAGGTGCGTCAGCGCGCCGCCGCGGGGCTGGCGGATCGCGCCGAGCTGCTGGAAGCGGAGGCGAAATCCTACTCGGCACCGGGCACCTGCACCTTCTACGGCACCGCCAACAGCAACCAGATGCTGATGGAGCTCATGGGCCTGCACCTGCCGGGCTCGGCCTTCGTGCCCGCGGGCAGCCCCTTGCGGGAAGCGCTCACCCGTCACGCCGCGACCCGCGCGGCTGCGCTGGTGGAGGGGAGCCCCGAGTACACGCCCCTGGGCCTGGTGATCGACGAGCGCGCCATCGTGAACGGCATGGTGGGCCTGCTGGCCACCGGCGGCTCCACCAACCACACCCTGCACCTGGTGGCCATCGCCCGGGCCGCGGGCATCGTCATCGACTGGAGCGACTTCGACGAGCTGTCGGCTCATGTGCCGCTGCTGGTGCGGGTCTATCCCAACGGTCAGGCCGACGTGAATGCCTTCCACCAGGCCGGGGGCACGGGCTTCCTCGTCCGCGAGCTGTTGGACGCGGGCCTGCTGCACGGCGACGTGCTGACGGTGGCGGGGCCCGGCCTGCGGTCCTATACACAAGCCCCGGAGCTGGGCGCCGAAGGGTTGGTCTGGCGCGATGCGCCAACTGGCAGCGGCGACGAGACGGTGCTGCGGCCCATGTCACGGCCCTTCGCCCCCAACGGCGGCCTGCGTCTGCTCACGGGCAACCTGGGCCGTTCCGTCATCAAAGTCTCGGCCGTAAAGTCCGAACACCGTCACATCGTGGCGCCCGCCCGGGTCTTCGAGAGCCAGGAGGAACTGCAGGCGGCCTACCACTCGGGCAGCCTGACCGGCGACCTGGTGGCCGTGGTGCGCTTCCAGGGCCCCCGGGCCAACGGCATGCCCGAGCTGCACCAGCTCACCCCAACCCTGGCCAACCTCCAGGACCGCGGCTTCCAGGTAGCCCTGGTCACGGACGGCCGCATGTCCGGCGCCTCGGGCAAGGTGCCCGCCGCCATCCACGCCTCGCCCGAAGCCCTGGCTGGCGGGCCTCTGGCCAAGCTGCGTGATGGAGATGTCATCGAGCTGGATGCCGAGCGGGGCCTGCTGGAAGTGAGGGTCGATCCCACGGCGTGGGCGGCGAGGCCCTTGGCGCCGAGACCCGCGTTGAGCCATGAGCGCGGCCTGGGCCGGGAATTGTTCGGGCTCTTCCGCGCCCACGCCACCGAGGCCGAGGCCGGGGCCACCTCCTTCGGCGACGCCTTCGATCGGAGCCGGCCATGACGACCTCCCTCGAAACCATCCTCCGCGCCTCGCCGGTCATGCCGGTGATCGCCCTCGACCACCTAGACCAGGCCCTGCCTCTGGCCGAGGCCCTGCTGGCGGGCGGCATCGTCACTCTGGAAATCACCCTGCGCACCCCCGTGGCGCTGGAGGCCATCCGGCAGATCCACCAGGCCTTCCCCCACGCCCACGTGGGCGCGGGGACCGTGACCACGCCCGAGGCCCTGCGGCAGGTGGCCGAGGCGGGTGCCGCCTTCGCCGTGAGTCCGGGCCTCACCCGCCCCCTGCTGGAGGCCGCCGCCGGCTCAGGGCTGCCCCTACTCCCGGGCGTGATGACGCCCACGGAAGTGATGGCGGCCATGGACGCGGGCTTCCGCTTCCTCAAGCTCTTCCCGGCGGAGCCGGCCGGAGGCATCCCCATGCTGAAGGCTATGGCCGGCCCCTTCCGCGAGCTCGCCTTCTGTCCCACGGGCGGCATCACTCCCGCCACCGCCGCCGCCTACCTCGCGCAACCGAACGTGATCTGCGTGGGCGGCTCCTGGCTGACGCCCAAGGCCCTCCTGGCGGCGAACGATTGGAAGGCCATCACGGATCTGGCGCGCCAGGCCTCTGCCCTTACCGGCTCTGCGGCTCCGCGCTGAACGGCAACGCCCTAATTTTTGGAGAAGATTCATGACGATCAAGGTAGGCATCAACGGCTTCGGCCGCATCGGCCGCATGGTGTTCCGTGCGGCGGTGCAGGACTTTCCCGACATCGACATCGTGGCCATCAACGACCTGCAGAAACCGGACTACCAGGCGTACCTGCTCCGGCACGACTCCGTCCATGGCCGGTTCCGGGGTGATATCGCGATAGAGGGGAGCACGCTTTTCGTCAACGGCAGGCCCATCCGGCTGACAGCCCTCAAAGAGCCGTCCGACCTGAAGTGGGATGAGGCGGGCGTCGACATCGTCGTCGAAGCCACCGGCCTCTTCCTCACGGAGGAGTTGGCCTCGAAGCACCTGACCGCCGGGGCGAAGAAGGTCGTCCTTTCGGCGCCCAGCAAGGACGCCACGCCCATGTTCGTCTACGGCGTGAACCACGAGACCTACGCAGGGCAGGCCATCATCTCCAATGCCTCCTGCACCACCAACTGCCTGGCGCCCCTGGCCAAGGTGCTGAACGACACCTTCGGCATCAAGCGCGGCCTCATGACCACCGTGCATGCCGCCACCGCCTCCCAGCGCACCGTGGACGGCCTCAGCCACCGCGACTGGCGCGGCGGGCGGGGTATCCTGGAGAACATCATCCCCAGCAGCACCGGCGCGGCGAAGGCCGTGGGCAAGGTGATTCCCGAACTGAACAAGAAGCTCACGGGCATGTCCTTCCGGGTGCCCACCTCCGATGTGTCCGTGGTGGATTTGACGGCGGAGCTGAACACGGAAACCACCTACGAGGCCATCTGCGCCGCCATGAAGGCCGCTTCCGAGGGGCCCATGAAGGGGATCCTGGGCTACACGGACCAGAAGGTGGTCTCCACGGACTTCCGCGGCGAGAGCTGCACTTCCGTTTTCGACGCCGACGCCGGCATGGCCCTGGACGGCACCTTCGTGAAGCTCGTGGCCTGGTACGACAATGAGTGGGGCTACTCCAGCAAGCTCCTGGAGATGGTGCGGGTGATCGGGAAGTAAGGGCTGCGGCACAGTTTGGGCCCGGGAACCCGTCACGGCTCCGCCATACTGGTCCCCGGATTTCCTTCGAGGTCGCCCCATGCGCTGGTCCCCCGCCGCTTTCCTCATCGCCCTCCCCATCGCCGTGATGGTCGGATGCACCAAGCCCGACCTGGACTTCGGCAAGCTCAGGATCGGGATGGACAAGAAGGAGGTCATCGCCCGGGCCGGGCAGCCCACCAGGGCCTCCGTTGTCCAGGGCTTCGAGCTGTTCGAGTACGAAGCCTACGACCGCTACGGCGCCCTCAAGGTCAACGAGCGGTCCTCGTTCGTGCGCTTCGCGAACGGTCGGGTCGATGCGCTCGGAACTCGGGAGGAGGTCGATCCCGCGAAGGTGCCCGCCGCGAAGGTACCGGCAGAACCGAAGGCCGGCGATGGACCGGGAACGACGCCGGCGAGTAGCCGCTCTGCGGGCCCCGCGCCCGCCCCCTTCGATCTCCGGACCGAGCTGGAGAAGCTGGATAAGCTCAAAAAGGACGGGCTGATCTCGGAGGCCGAGTTCCAGGACCTGCGTCAGCGCGTCCTGGAGAAGGCGAAGGCCCAGTAAGGCGCCCCGCGCCCGCGTCTTCCGCAACCGGGCGGCCTGCCACGACGGGCTGTTCCCTCCTGGGGTGGAGTCCTGCCCATGCTCAAACCGCTGCTGCTGCTGACCACCCTCGCCCTCGCCGGTGGAATCCATCCGACCCAGGCGCCGCAGGCTTCTTCCATCCTTCAGGCCCCGGCCGACCTGCCCACGGGTGAGCGCTGGCTGCGGCACTTCCGCGAGGACCTGCTGCCCTTCTGGAATGTGCCGGACGCCTGGGGCACGCCCCGGGGCGACTTCCCCACCTTCCGCGGCAACGACGGCAAGGCCGTGGACTGGGCCAAGCCCCCCGCCGAGCTGGCCGACGCGCCGGGCTGGATCCAGGCCGAGTTCGGCCGCGACTATGTCCGCATGAAGTCGCGCCAAACCTACGTCTACGGCGTGGCCTACCACCTGACCGGCGATCCCAAGATGCTCGAGCTGGCCCGGGACGGCGTGGCCTTCATCCGCGCCAAGGCCCTGGACCCCGCCACCGGCAGCGCCATCTCCTACTTCGAGAAGGGCGAGCCGAAGCCCGAGGTGCTGGCCCGCACCAGCCAGGACCTGGCCTACGCGGAGCTGGGGATGGCGATGTACTACTACCTCACCCGCGACGAGGCTGTGCTGGCGGACATCCGGCGGCTCAAGGACCACATCTTCTCCCAGTACTGGAATCCGGACTGGCAAGCCCTGCGCTGGGTGGCGAAGGACGACGCGGACAAGGACCAGCTGCGCCAGGAGCTGGTGGCCCAGCTGGACCAGGTGAACGCCTACCTGCTGCTGGTCACGCCCCTGCTGCCGGCCCGGGAGCGCCGAGCGTGGACCGCCGACCTGAAGCGCCTCGCGGCCGTCATGGTGAAGGACTACCACGACGCCGACCGCCACCTGTTCTGGGGCACCATCGACGATCCCGCGCAGAAGCGGCTGGGCTCTCGCCACACGGACTTCGGCCACACGGCCAAGGCCTACTGGATGCTGGAGCGCATCGGCCGGCTCACGCACGACCAGGCCCTGGTGGACCTCGCCACCACCGGCGCCAAGGCGGTGCTGAAGCAGGCCTACCTGCCGGATTCCGGGACCTGGGGCTCCCGCCTGCGCCGCGACGGCAGCGTGGATCCGGGCAAGGAATGGTGGATCTACGCTGAGCTGGACCAGCTGGCCGAGACCCTGGCCCTGCGCGATCCCGCCCAGGCCGCGCCCCTGCCCCGCACCACGGACTTCTGGTTCCGCCGCATGGTGGACCCCGTGAACCACGAGGTCTGGGGCGGGGCCGGCGGGCCTCCCGACTTCGAGCCCTGGCAGGGCCCCAAGATCCACCAGTGGAAGAGCGGCTACCACTCGTCCGAGCACGCCCTGGTGGGCTACCTCACGGCCCAGGCCCTCCACCACCAACCCGCGATCCTCTACTTCGCCCCCAGGGATCCGAAGGCGGTCCTGCGGCCCTACTTCTTCGAGGGGCGCCTGGCGAAGCGCACCAGCCACCCCCTGCCCGGCTTTCCCGGGCGCCGGAAGGTGGAGGCCGCCTTCATCGGGTTGAAGTAGCGCTCGCCTCGCCCTTCCGTAAAAGAACGAGATCTTTTCGCCACCGATTTCAGTGATTGCGGTGATGACGCCTCGGATGCTTCCCGCATGGGCCGGCCGCAGGCCGCTTCCGGCTCCGCCGGAAGTCTTGGGGGACGCCAGGGCCGCGCATCCTAAAGAGGGCGCGGTCCTGACTCCCCCCATGGAACCCATGCTGCCTCGGGACAGGGTCAATCCTTTTTCATCACTGAAATCACCGGAATCGGTGGCAAAGAAATCAGTTCATCACACCATGTCGCGAAGAACGGAAAAACAGCACACCTCACCACCAAGGCCATCAAGAATCGCAACAGCAGGTGATCGTGGCTTTCTTGGTGTCTTGGTGGTGTTCATTATCTTTTGAAGGCGTCGTACAAAACTATTTTCTGAAGATGGCGGAGGTCAGCGGATCCAACGTCACCGAGGAGCCGGTGACGGCCACGCCGGTGGGGACGGTGATCGCCGCGGTTCCGGCCGCGGCGCCATCGGCGACCAGGGTGGCCGTGGTGAGGTCGATGTCCGCCGAGAAGGTCTTCGCGGTGGTGTCGGCGTTGTGGAAGACGTACCAGGTGCCCGTGCCATCCGTGGACACGGCCTTGTAGCCGAAGGCCAGGGCGCTGCTGCCGGCGCCCGCGGCCGGCAGGCTGGTCAGGCTGGCGGCCCGCACCGCATCGGGCAGGCGGAAGGCGTTGCTGCTCTTGCGGAGGGCGATGAGCCCCTGGACGTAGCGGTAGAGCTGGTAGCCGTTCTGGGTGGTGTCGTAGTTGGTGAAGCCGCCCGCCAGGGGATTGCCGCTGGTGTACACCCGGGCCCAGGCCACCAGGTTGATGGCGTCGGAGGCGTTGTAGGAGTTGTCGACAAAGTACCGGCCACCGTTCGACTTGGTGTTGGCGTACATCCCGGTGGTCTCCTTCGTGCGGAACATCTCGTCCCCGGCGTGGAGGAAGGCCACCCCCTGGGAGGTCAGCAGCGCGGCGTAGCCCACCCGGGCCCGCTTGAGGAGGACCGCATCGCCCGCTGTGGTCTTCGGCGCGGCGGTGGCCATGGCCAGCACGTCGTAGAGGCAGAGGTTGTCGTGGCAGGTGAGGTAGCTGGCCACGTTGCTCGTGGAGCCCGGCGCAAAGGCGGGGTTGGTGTTGGTGGGCACGCCGGCGATGTTGGAGAACAGGGTCGCCACGGACTGGGAGACGCCCGTGAGGAAAGCGGGCTGGCCGTCATTGGGGTAGCCGTTCTTGAACACCTGGCGGTAACTGTCGGAGAACATGGCGACGTTCTGGCCGAGGAACTGGGCCGAGTTGCCCTGGTCCGCGCCGGAGGTGGCATTGCCGTTGTAGTCCGTGCCGGGCCCGCTGTAGTAGCCATTCCAGCCCTCCCCGATGAAGAGGGTCTTCGGGTTGTAGGACGTGGCGGCACCGTAGGCGGCCTTCACGGTCTGGGTGTCCAGCACGCCCATGAGGTCGAAGCGGAAGCCGTCCACCTTGTACTCGCGCACCCAGTAGGCGATGGAGTCCACGATGAGCTTCCGCACCATCTTGGCCTCGGAGCGCACATCCTGGCTGCCTGCGCCGTTCCGGCTGGTGCTGCGGTAGTAGTAGCCCTGGATGCCCGAATCGCCCAGCACGGCGTTGTTGGCGGTGTGGTTGTAGACCACGTCCAGCACGACGCCCATGCCCTGCTTGTGGATCTCGTTGATGAGGGTCTTCAGCTCATTGACGCGGGCCGTGGGGCTGGCCGGCGCCGCCGAGTACATGCCGGTGGGCGTGAAGTAGTTCTGGGGGTCGTAGCCCCAGTTGTAGTTGGCGCCGGAGGTCTTGGTGATGTCCAGCTCCCGGGTGCCGACCTTGGTCTGGTCGTAGGTGTAGTTCTCCAGGGGGCAGAGCAGCTGCACATGGGTGACGCCCAGCTTCTGGATGTGGGGCAGCAGGTCCACCAGGCCCTTGAAGGTGCCCCAGGTGTGCCCCGCGGCGAAGCCGCTGAGGTTGGGATCCACCGTGAGGTCGCGCACGCCGGCCTCGTAGATGATCGCGTCCCGGTTCGAGGCGTAGGCGTAGGGGGCCGCCGTCGCGCCATCCGGGCCCTTCATGGCCGATCCGTCGAAGTAGTAGGAGGATCCGGCGTAGGGCGCCCAGCCGCCATCGGGGGCGATGGCCGTGGGATCCACGATGGCCCCCTTGCCGATGCTGTCACCCGGGATGGAGGCGCTGGGCGTGCGGACCCACTGGGCCATGGACTTGGCGTAGGGATCCAGCACGTACTCGCCGCCCACCTTGAAGACGTAGAAGCTCTGGGCGGGAAGCGCGATGGCGCCGGTGCTCCAGACGCCGCCGGATCCGCGGGTCATGGCCACCGTAGCGGCCGGCGCGTTCAGGGCGTCGTTCCAATGGGCGTAGAGACACAGCGCGACAGTGCTGGCGTTGGCGTTCCAGTAGTTGAACGTCACCGTGCCAGTGCCGAACACCGGCCCCAGGGCGGTGCTGGGAACCTTGAAGTACGAGGCGTCCGGCGGCGGCGTGGCGTTCGAGTCCGCATCGAGACTGCCCGGGGTGGGGCTGGGGGTGGTCGAGCCGCCGCCTCCCCCGCCGCCGCCCCCGCAGGCGAAGAGAAGGGTCAGGCTGGCGGCCAGGAAGAACGGCAAGATGCGGGGCATGGGATCTCCTGCGGGCGGGGCCGCCCCCCTAGCGGGTGGGACGCTTGTACATCCGGTCGTAGTACTCCTGGAGCATCCGTTCGACTCCGAAGGCGTGCCGAGTGCTCTGGATGGAGGCCACCATCATGTCCACCCAGGCGTCACGCCGGTCATAGTAGGCGGGCAGCACCTCGTCGGCGAGCACCTTCTTAAAGGCCTTGAAGTCGTGCTTGTCCAGCACGGCCTCGTCCTCGCTCTCGAAGCCGTCGCCGAACTGCCAGCCGTTCACGCCGTGCTGGCAGGCCTCGGGCCACCAGCCGTCGAGGATGGAGAGGTTCAGGACGCCGTTCATGGCCGCCTTCATGCCGGAGGTGCCGGAGGCCTCCTTGGGCCGGCGCGGGTTGTTGAGCCACACGTCGGAGCCGCGGGTGAGCATGCGGCCGATCTCCATGTCGTAGTTCTCCAGGAATACGACGCTCCCGGGGTATTTCCGGGCCATCTCCAGGATGTTTTCGACGATGTGCTTCCCGTTGTCGTCCAGGGGATGGGCCTTGCCGGAGAAGACGATCTGGAGCCGGCCGCTGTTGAGGAGGGGCTCGATGAACTTCCGGTCGGTGAAGATGAAGTTGGAGCGCTTGTAGGGCGCGGCGCGGCGGGAGAAACCGATGAGCAGCGTGTCCGCATCGAGCTTCACGCCCGTGCGGGCCTCCACGAAGGCGATCAGCTTCTTCTTGTTGTCCAGGTGGGCCTTCCAGAGCGCGTCCTTGGCCTTCTTCGTGCCGTCATAGGCGGCGCCGAGCTCCAGCATCCGGGCGTCCACCCAGGTGGGGCGGTGGATGGCATTGGTGATGCCGATGATCTCGCTGCGTCCCTCGATGTGCTTCCACATCTTGTTGGAGGTGACCCGGTGCAGGTCGGCCACGGCGTTGGAGATGCGGGACAGGCGCAGTGCCCCCACGGTCATGCTGAAGGGGCTGCCGCCGAGCTGCTTGAGCTGGGCCTTCGTCATCCCGAGGTTGGCGCCCATGTAGAGGAAGCGGTCGATGGGATGGGACTCGTTGCCCTGCAGGATGGGCGTGTGGGTGGTGAAGACGACCTCGTCCCGGGTCTTGGCCCAGGCGGCCTCGAAGGTGGCGCCCTTGACCATGCGCTGGTGCATCAGCTCGAAGCCCGCGAACAGGGCGTGGCCCTCGTTGAAGTGGTAGACGTCGGGCCTGATGCGCAGGGCCTGGAGGGCGCGCACGCCGCCGATGCCCAGCACCATCTCCTGGGCCACGCGCTCCTCGCCGAACCAGCCGTAGAGCTGGCCCGTGATCCACCGGGCCTCGCCGTCGTTCTCCTCGAGGTCGGTGTCCAGCAGGTAGAGGGAATCCACGCCATAGCTGTTCACGCGCCAGACCTTGATCTTCACCGGCCGGGCCTTGATCTCCACCTCGACGGTGACGCCGGTGTCCTCCAGGAACTCGTGGCTGGCGTTCTTGTAGGCGTCGTAGACCTTGCCCGTGGCCGGATCCACCATCTGCTCGCCGTAGCCCTGCTTCCACCGGATGCCAATGCCCACCATGGGGTAGCCGTGGTCCTTCACGCCCTTCAGGTAGTCGCCGGCGAGGATGCCCAGGCCGCCGGAGTAGATCTTGAACGCGCTCTCGAGGGCGTATTCCATGCAGAAATACGCGACCCTTGGCAGCTTCTTGGTGGTCATGCACACTCCTTCGATCTCGATTCATGCCGTATTCAGCGCGCCATCCGCACTGGGTGGCGCGGATGCCAATCTCAGCGGACCTGGACGCGCTCGAGCAGGACGGTTCCCTCCGCCTGGAGGGCGACCTTCCCACCTGCCACGGTGGCGGTGCGGCCGGTGTAGGCGTCGCGTAGGGTCTCGCCGTCGGCGAAGACGCCGGCCACGGGGAGGCTCACCTGGCCCTGGGCGCCCAGGGCCACCACCACGCGGTCGCCGCTGGTGGCCTCGATGCGGCTGAAGGTGTAGGGGGCGTCACCCAGCTGCTTGTGCTCTCCGGTGGCCAGGGCCCGGTGGCGGGCACGGAAGGTGCCGAGCTTGCGCCAGTGGGCGAGGACCTTCGCATCCACCTTGGCCCAGTTCATATCAGAGCGGGTGGCCTGCTGCTTGTCCGTGCGGGGCATGGGCCCCTCGGGCCGGGCAGTCTCGTCGCCGTAGAAGATCTGCACGCCGCCGGGGGCCAGCAGGAGGGCGGTGCCGCCCTCGATGAGCTTGCTGCGGTCGAACAGCTCCGTGTCGTGGGACGAGAGGTAGTTCAGCATGTGGACGGGCTTGCCGGCCTGGGCCTGGGCGTAGCTCCGGAAGAGCTTCTCGGGCTTAACGAAGGCGTCATCCTGCTGCTGGAAGTCGAAGTTGATCATGGCGTCGAAGCCGAAGCCCGTCATCTTGTGCTTCTCGGGCCCGGCGCCCCAGAACTCGCCCACCATCCAAAAGGGGGCGTCGTCGATCTTGCGGGTGGGATTCTTGGCCTTGAACTCCGCCAAGGCCTTCACGGCCTCGGCCTTGAGGGCGGCCCAGGCCTCCGGCTCCACGTGCTTCACGGTGTCGCAGCGGAAGCCGTCGACGCCGTACTCGCGCACCCAGTCCGTGAGCCACTTGATGAGGTAGCCGCGCACGGTGGTGTTGGGGAGGTCCACGGCCTTGGTGTCCGCCTTCTCCTTCAGGAACTTCGGCAGCTTCACGGCCTCGGTGCTCTCCGTGCGGAAGTCGGGCAGGAAGGCCAGCTGCATGGTGAGGTCGTTGCGCCCGCCATCGATGTAGCCCGGCAGCCCGGCGCGCACCCAGGGGCGGCCCCACCAGTCGCCGAACTTGAAGGAGTTGTAGTCGATGTAGTTGTGGTAGTTCCTCAGCAGGTTCGGATCCTTCTCCCAGTCCGGCCACAAGACGTCCACCTTCAGGTCCTTGGCCGTCTGAATGTCGAGGTAGCCGGGGTGGTTCATCACCACGTCGAAGAGGATGCGGATGCCCTGGGCGTGGGCCGTGTCCACCAGCTCGCGGAGGTCCGCGGCAGTGCCCAGGTTCTTGTCCAGCACCGTGTAGTCCAGGGCCCAGTAGCCGTGGTACCCGTAATGCTTGAACTCCTTCTGACCGCCCTGGACCCAGCCGTGGATCTGCTCGTAGGGCGCGGTGATCCACAGGGCATTCACGCCCAGTTCCTTGAACCAGCCCGCCTTGAGCTTCTGGGTGAGCCCCTTGAAGTCGCCCCCGTGCCAGGTGCCCACGTCGTCCTTGGGATTCATCTCCCGCTGGCGGCCGTAGGCGTGGTCGTTGGTGGGGTCCCCGTTGACGAAGCGGTCCGTCATCACGAAGTAGACGATGGGATTCTCGGCGAAGGTGCCGGGAACGGCCACCGGCGCCTGGGCCCGGATGGGTTGCCAGGGCGAGGTGAGGACCGCAGCCAGAAGGAGGATGCGAAGGGCGGAGGCGGGGCGCAGCGGGGTCATGGGAGTCTCTTCAAGGTTCAAGGGGAGCCAGGGCCGGGCTCGGCCCGACCCTGGCACCGGGTCATGCTTTGCCTACTTCTTGCAGACGTGATCCTTCAGGGCCTCTTCCTTGGAGAAGTAGATGGTGCGGTCGCCGTTGACCACCCAGATCGCCTTGTGGGCATGGCCATCGAAGGCCATGTCCTTGGCGCCCTGCTCCTTGATGTCGCCCTTGTGGATGATGTAGTTCACCTGGGCCTTGGAGCCCGTGTTGAACTCGGATAGATCCGCCCACCAATACACCCCGAAGTCGGTCTTGCCGGTGGGCATCATGGGGTTGGGCCACTCGATGTCGGGCAGCGGCATGTTGGGGCTCTTCCAGAGGTGCACGCCCCATTTCTCGTACTTGCCGTCGCAACGGTGGTAGTTGATCTCGATCTTGCCCTCGGGCGGGGTGGCCAGGGCGGGGCTGATGATCAGGGCGACCACAGCGATCGCCTTGAGGAAGGACGTGCGGAGGCTCATGCGTGACTCCTTGGGGAAGGGAGGGCCATGGCCCTCGGGTTGGAAAAGAGGGGTTCAGCCCTTGTTGGCCCCGGCGGTGAGGCCGGAGATCATCCAGCGCTGGACGAGGATGAAGACAACGGCGATGGGCAGGCCGGAAAGGATGGCCGCGGCCGCGAAATCGCCCCAGAGGTATTTCTGCTGGTAGAGGAACTGCTTCATGCCCGCGGCCATGGTGAGCTTGTCCTGGCTGCGCAGCAGAACAGAGGCCACGGGGTACTCATTCACCGCGCCGATGAAGGCCAGCAGGAAGATGACCATGATGATGGGCAGGGCCATGGGGAGAAGCACCCGCCAGAAGGCCTGCCAGGGCGTGGCGCCGTCCACGGTGGCGGCTTCTTCGATCTCGGCGGGGATGGTTTCGTAGAAGCCCTTGATCGTCCAGATGTGCAGGGCGATGCCGCCCGAGTAGGCCAGGACCAGGGCCCAGGGGCTATCGATCCCGACCAAGGGGAAGCTGTGCCCGAGGCGCGAGAAGATCGAGTGGATGGCGATGAGCGCCAGGATCGTGGGGAACATCTGCATCAGCATCAGACCCACGAGCGAGGCCTTCTTCCCGGCGAACTTCATGCGGGCGAAGGCATAGGCGGCCGTCGTCGAGAGCAGGACGGCCGTGCTGGCCGACAGGAGGGCCACCTTCACCGAGTTCCACAGCCAGCGCAGCACGGGCAGGTCCGGGATGATCACGCGCCCATCGGCGTTGGTCACCGGCATACCCAGGGCAAAGCGCCAATGTTCGAGGCTGATGGTCGTGGGGATCAGGCTCCCCGAGGCGAAATTCCCTGGGCGGAGGGAGATGGAGACCACCATCAGCAGCGGGAAGAGGACGAGAGCACAGAGGCAGATCAGGAACACGTGGGCGGCGATGACGCGCCAGCGCTGGGACTTGTCGATGACAATGGCCATGGCGTCTCCTTTCAGCGCTTGCTGTCTTCGGCGATGCGGGTGGACCGGATCTGGATCATCGAGATCGCGGCGACCATCAGGAACACCACCGTCGAGATGGCCGCGCCCAAGCCGAACTTCTGTCCCGAGTCCTGGAAGGCCATGCGGTAGGTGTAGGACACGAGAATGTCCGTCGTGCCCGCCGGTGTGGAGGTATTGAGGAAGTCCGGCAATCCTCCCGTCAGGAGGTTGATGAGCACGAAGTTGTTGAAGTTGAAGGCGAAGGAGGAGATGAGCAGCGGCGTCAGGGGCTTGAGGATCAGCGGCATCGTGATCCTGAAGAAGTTGGTGATCGGCCCGGCCCCCGCCACCGCCGACGCCTCGTAGAGGTCCTGGGGGATCGCCTTGATGAGGCCCATGCAGACCACCATCATGTAGGGAAAGCCCAGCCAGGTGTTGACGATGAGGATCATCGACTTGGCCAGGAAGGGATCCGAGAACCAGGTGGGCTTGATGCCGAAAAGGGCACTGAGCACCAGGTTGATCTCACCGAAATTGTTGTTGAACAGCCCCTTGAACACGAGGATGGAGATGAAGCCCGGCACCGCGTAGGGCATGAAGAGCAGCAGCCGGTACGCGCCCCGGAACTTCAGGTTCTCCCAGCTCAGCAGCACGGCCAGGACCATGCCGAGCGCGGTGCAGAACACCACGGTGAGGGTGGAGAAGACAAGGGTCCAGACGAAGATCCGCACGAGGGGCTCGCGCAGGGTGGTGTCCGTGAAGATGTCGACGTAGTTCTTCCAGCCGATGTCCGCCTGGAAGCCTGGCGTCACCTGCTCGCCGTCAGCGGTCTCGTAGAAGCCGGTCTTGAAGTTGGGCCGGATGACGCTGTGGTCCTGGTTGTTCGTGAGGCTTCCATCGGCGTTGCGCGTGAACTGGGGCAGACTGGGGGCAAACTCCCGCAGGCCCGTCATGCGCACGTGGCCGCCATCGGGCATGATCACGGTGATGCCCTTGAGGAAGGGCTGCTGATCGATCAGGTCCCTGATGGGCATTTCGTCGCCCGGCAGCGGCCCGGTGGCGGGCTGGGCCTTCAGGGTGAGGTGCGTCCCCTCGGCACCGAGGGAGAGGGGTTCCGTCACGAAGGCGGCGCCGCTATCAGCATCCTCCAGGCGGAACCGCCAGCGGTTGCCGTCGGCATGAAGCTCGGAGGTGTAGGTGGCGCCGTCGGACCGGTAGGTCTCCTCCAGCAGATACTGGGTGGCCCGCTTGAAGGTGAGGAGGTTCGTGGAGCTGTAGTTCGTGAAGCCGATGCGGATGGTGTAGAGCATCGGAAAGACCACGAAGATCAGCGCCGCGCCGATGCCGGGGTAGAGGTAGCGGTACGCGTAGGTCTTCTTGGAGGTGTAGATCCACACGAAGCAGGCCAGGGTCACCAGCATCATGCCCGCCAGGAGGGTCTCGCCGGTGGCGTAGACCAGGGTGACGGCGTACAGCCCGGCCAGCCCCAGGAGGAGCATCAGGATGGGCGGCAGAAGGCGTTTGAGGACCGGCGGCATGGGCATGGGTGGATCCAGATCGGAAGGAAGACCCTGGCGGCGGGGTGGGCCCGGAGGCCCGCCCCGCGCCCGGAGGAATGGCTACTTGAGGATCCGCTTGGCCGCGGCGTCCAGGGCCTCCTTCGGAGCCTGACGGCCTTCGGTCATGTTGTTCAGTGCGGAGACCATGGCGGCCCAGAAGCGGCCCATGCGGGGGTTGTTTGGCATGACGACGCCATCGTTGGCGCTGGCCATGGAGACCTGGATGAAGGGATCGCTCTTCATCTTGGCGTAGGCGGCCTTGTTGGCGGGCGCGCCGATGGCCACGTCGGCGTTGATGGTCTCGAGCCCCTTCAGGGTCAGCATGTTGTTCTCGATGAACTCGCGGGCGATGTCCACGTTCCCAGCCGAGGAGGCGGCCTTGGTGATCATGGCGCCCATGTAGCCCACGAACGGCTTGGCGGGCTTGCCGGCCACGCTGGGGAGCTTGGCCACGCCGAAGTTGATCTTGGCCTTCTTGAGGTTGTCCCAGGCCCAGGGGCCGCTGATCATCATGGCGAGCTTGCCCTGGGCCATCTGGGCTTCCATCTCGGCATAGGTGGCGCCCTTGGGCATCACGCCCTCCTTCACCATCCTCGTGAGCAATTCGGCGCCGATGACGGCCCCGGCGTTGTTCACGCCCGTGTCCTTCTGGTCATAGGTGCCATCGGCGTTCATCTTGAAGGCGTAGCCGCCATTGGCCGCCAGCATGGGCATGGTGAAGTAGGTGTTCGTGTAGTCCCACAAGATGGCCTTCTTGCCCTGGGCCACGAGCTTCTTGTCGAGGGCGAAGATCTCTTCGAAGGTTTTCGGCGGCGTCTTGATCAGAGCCTTGTTGTAGATGAGGGAGACCGCCTCGATGGCCACGGGATAGGCCCACACTTTGCCCTTGATGGTGAAGGCCTGCCAAGCCTTCTCGTCGATCTGGTCCTTGATCTTCTTGCCGGGGGTCACGGCGTTGATGACGCCGCTCTCGGCCCACTCGCCCACGCGGTCATGAGCCCAGATCCAGATGTCGGGCCCCTTGCCCTCTTCGGCGGCCGCCTGGAACTTGCCGGGGGCGTCCTCGGGATGCTCGACGACGACCTTCACGCCCGTCTTCTTGGTGAACTCGTCGCCCACTTTCTGGAGGCCGTTGTAGCCCTTGTCGCCGTTGATCCAGATGAGGAGCTTGCCCTTCTCGGCGGCCTGGGCCACGGTGAGGGCGCCAGCGACGAGGATGGTGGCGGTGGTGGCCGCCAGTTTGCGGAGGGTGGATGGATGACTCACGACAGTCTCCTTGGGTTGGGCCGGAGGGTCCGGGTGGATGAAAGCGCTAGATGAGGCGGGTCAGGGCCCGGTCATCCGGGCCGAACAGGTGGCAGTGCTTGGCGGGGAAACGAAGATGGGTCTCGTCGTCCGTCCGGAGGGTGGTCTCGGGGAGGGCTTTCACGGTGAGCTGCCCCTGGCCGCCAGGGGCATGGACGTACAGGAAGACGGTGTCGCCCAGGTGCTCGGACACGATGACCGAGGTCTTGGCGGTGCCTTCGCCGGGGGCCGTCTCGGCCAGGAGGCGCTCGGGGCGGATGCCCAGGGTGAGCGGTGTGCCCTCGGCCAGGCCCTGGGCCTCGACCTGGGCGGTGACCACTGTGCCGTCCTCCAGGCGAACCGTAGCCAGCGCGTCTGTCGCGGAGACCAGCGAACAGGGGAGGAAGTTCATCTTGGGTGAGCCGATGAAGCCGGCCACGAAGTGGTTGACGGGGCGGCGGTAGAGTTCCAGGGGCGTGCCCACCTGCTCGATGCGGCCCTCGTTGATGACCACGATGCGCCCGGCCAGGGTCATGGCCTCCACCTGATCGTGGGTGACATAGACCATGGTGGTGGCCAGGTCCTTGTGCAGGCGGGCCAACTCGACGCGCATCTGCACTCGCAGGCCGGCATCCAGGTTGGAGAGGGGCTCGTCAAAGAGGAACACCCCGGGCTTCCGCACAATGGCCCTGCCGATCGCCACCCGCTGGCGCTGTCCCCCCGACAGTTCCTTCGGTCGACGATCGAGCAGGGGTTCGATCTGGAGAATCTGGGCCGCCCGCTGGACGGCCTCGGTGGTCTCCGCTTTGGAATTCCCCGCGAGCTTCAGACCAAAGGCCATGTTCTCGGCCACGGTCATGTGGGGATAGAGGGCGTAGCTCTGGAACACCATGGCGATGCCGCGCTTGGACGGTGGCACCTCGTTCACCTGGCGGCCCCCGATGCAGAGCTCGCCGCTGGTGATCTCCTCCAGGCCGGCGATGCAGCGCAAGAGCGTGGACTTGCCACACCCCGAGGGCCCCACGAATACGACGAACTCCCCGTCCGTGATGTCGAGATCGATCCCATGGAGGATCTCCACGTCGCCGAAGGACTTGCGGAGGGATTTGAACTGGAGGTCGGCCATTTGGATCCCGGTAGAGACAGGTGGAGCCTGATGGATAGGGCCGCAGGGCCCGGAAAGCAAGGTCAGTTCAGGTCGCCGTGGAGGGTGCCTTGGAAGGCCGTGCCCGCCATATAGAGCACGCGGACACTGAATGGAGGCAGGCTGGTGGCGGTGTAGGTGTCACCGCTGAGGGCGCCGATGCCTTTCAGGTCGCCCAGGATGGCCCGCACGGGACCGGAGGCGGGCACGCCGAGGGTCGTCAGCCCGGAGACGGTGACGGTCTGGGCTGCCCCCGTGAGGTTCGCCACCACCAGCACCCGCTCGGTACCCGCGTCGCGCAGGTAGGCCAGCGCCTTGCCGGTGCCCACATCGGTGGAAAGGGTCGCGTAGCCGCCGCGCAGGGCCGGGTAGGTTTTCCGGGCCTGGATGAGGTACTTGCACCAGCTCAGGATGGAGTCGGGCTGGCCTGCCTGGGTCGCCACGGCCGCCCAATCCATGGGCTGGCGGAGGTTGATATCCGAACCCGCCTGGCCGGTCATGCCGACTTCATTGCCGTAGTAGAGGATGGGCGTGCCGGGGGACAACAGGTTCAGGGCCTCGGCCAGGATGATCCGGCCCCGGTCGCCGCCGTATTGGGTGCCGGGGCGGGAAATCAGGTTGTCGTGGTTCGAGTCGAAGGTGGCCGAGCGGTAGCCCGCCGGATAGGTGCGCTGCTCGTACTCCCAGAGGGAGGTCAGCTGCGTGGCATCCCCTCGGCTGATGGTGTTGTAGACGGCCCAGGGCGCGCTGAAGTCCAGGCACATGTGGAACTCGTTCGTGCCGTTGCCGTAGTAGGGCGTGACGCCTGAGGCGTCGTTGGTCCAGGCCTCGGCGATCATGGCCTTGCTGCTGTGCTTCGTCGGGTCGCCGCCCGGATGGGGATGGAAGTCGCCACTGTCGTACTCGTCCAGCAGCGCGCGGAAGGCCTGCAGCCGGGTGTGGGTGTCGGGCTGGTCGGCCTGCTGGCCGGGGCCGGTCTCGCAGAGGTAGCGGACCGCGTCCACCCGCATGCCGTCGAAGCCGCGGTCCAGCCAGAAGGCCTGGACCTTCTGCAGCTCCGCCTGGACGGCCGGGTTGTACCAGTTCAGGTCCGCCAGGGTGTCCGTGGCGAAGGACGTGTAGAAGTAGCCGGAGGCGCCGGATTTCCAGACATCCTGCGAGGTGCCGCCGCCCCAGGGAAGGCCCCAGCCCGCAGGCTGGCCGGCGCTCCAGATGTACCAGCTGTCCCGCGTGGCGGTGTTCGTGAACCAGGGGTGCTTCGTGGAGGTATGGTTCGGCACGAAGTCGAAGAGGATCCGCATCCCGCGGCCGTGGACGGCTTCGAGGAGGTTCTTGAGATCCGCGCGGGTGCCGAAGCGGTCGTTCACGGCGTAGTAGTCCGTCGTGTCGTACCCATGCATGTTGTCGCCCTTGTAGCTGCATTCGAAGATCGGCGACAGCCAGAGGGTGTTCACGCCCAAAGACTGGAGGTAGTCCAGCTTGCCCTGGAGTCCGGGCAGGTCGCCGATGCCGTCCTGATAGGCACCATCGGCGAAGGCCTTCACCCAGACGTGATAGACCACCGCGTCCCGGTACCAGCCGGGGGCATTCTCCAGCTGCTGCCCAGGCGCAATGGTGGTCGTGTCCACCGGGTAGCGGCTGGGACTGGTCGAGGATGGACCCACGCAGGCCACCCCGCCCACCAGGAGGAAGGCGAACAAGGCCGTGGCCGTCATCAGGCGAAAGGTCTTCACATCCGGTCCTTTGCGTCAGGAGCGAGGAAACGGCCCGCCCCGGAGGACGGGCCGTTTCGTCAGCCAGCCATTACCACCAGGCCTCGACCTGGGCGCCGAACGTCATGCCCTGGAGGGCGGTGCCGAACTGGCCTTCGCCGATCAGGTTCCAGTTGTTGGCGTTCTTGTTCCAGTCCGCGCGGGTCGCGAACAGGCGGATCACCGGGCGGCTCCAGAAGGAGGCCTGGGGGCTCCACTGCAGCGCGATGGTGTTCTTGAGGAGCTTGCGGGCCTCGTCCTCGTTGTCGAACTTCAGTTTGTCGAAGCCGACTTCATAGGCCACGCTGAAGTGTTTGGTGAAGAAGTAGACAGGGCGGACGCCCACAGAGGTCCAGGCGTTGGTCGTGCTCTCCATGGTGCCCTTGCCGTTCTGCTTCCGGTACTGCACCACACCTTGCATCTCGAGGTTGGACATAGGCTTGATGTAGAAGATGTCCATGACGTGCCACCAGTTGTTCTCGGTCTTCACGTCGGGGTTGTACCAGTTCCAGTAGGTGGAGCCGTTGCCCCAGGTGGCGTAGACGCGGTTATCGCCGCCGAGGACACCAGCCTGGTTGAGGATCAGGTTGTACTGGGTGCCCTTGTTCTTGTTGCCATCGTTCTCGAAGCCGGTTTTCGTGCGGGCTTCGTTGTACTGAACGCCGAAGGTCAGCGAGCCGCCTTCCCAAAGCTTGATGTCGGACGCGCGCAGGTCATGGGAGCCCACGACCGTGTGGCCGCCGCCGCCCACCCACTGACTGTAGGGGTTCACGGTACCCAGGATGGCGCCGTTGTTCCAGTCGCTGCCAAGGTTGCCGGTGTCATGCTGGATGTAGGCGTAATGCAGCTTGAGGGCGCCGAAGTCGATGTTCTCGATGCCCACGCCATCGCCGCTGTTGTTCCAGTACCACTGGTCCCGCAGGTGGAGATCCTGGCGCATGTAGAAGCGGCGGCCAGCCCAGATGGAGGCGTCCTTGAAGGGGCCACTGTTCCCGAAGATGCCGGTGGCCTCGCCCCAGGTCTCACGGAGGTAGACCATCTGGTTAGGCGTTGCGACCTTGCTGTTATCCACGTTGCCACCCGCGTCGGCCGAGGCGTCGCGCACCTGGTAGAACTGGCGGAAGGTGGGGCGGAAGTGCAGCTTGAAGGTGGTGTTGCCCTTCTCGTAGGCCTTCACGTCGACGGCCAGCTCGAGGTAGTTGTCGGTCTCGTTGCCGAGGCGGTAGCCGGGGCCGTTGGTGGGGGCGCCACCCGTGTTGGCCATGAAGAACGACACCTGTTCGCCGCCGTTCGAGGAACGGCCGACGCCGGCGCGCATGTAACCGTGGATTTCGACCACGTCATCGGCGAGGAGCGGTCCGCAGACCAGCGCCAAGGGCAACGCGGCCTTGATGAGGGAGAGAGACTTCATGGTCTTGCCTCCAGTGAGAGGAGCCGCGGGGGCGGCTGGGTGGGTGGGTGACTTGCGGAGGGAGGGCCGGCGCCTGGGTCAGGCCAGGCGACCGAAAAAACCTCCCCAAGGGGGAAGGTGGAGGTCCCGGCCCTCGAGATGACAGGCCGCGAGGCCGTGTCCCTGGAGGGGCTGCGCTGGAACCGGGAGCGTGTATGGAACGGGGGTGGGGCTCAGGTTGAAGACGGCCAGGATCCGCTCGGCCCCCTCCTCACGGCGAAGGGCCAGGATGGGCTCGGCGGTACGCTGGAAACGGAGGGTGCCGCGGCGAAGGGCCTCGGAGCCCTTGCGCCAGGCGAGGAAGCGCCGGTAGAAGCCCAGCACCGAATCAGGCGCAGGCGCCTGGACCGCCACGGAGCGGCGGAGGTGATCCGGGAACATTGGCAGCCAGGGTTCGACAGTCGAGAAGCCGCCCCAGGGTGGCTCGCTGGTCCACGGCATGGGGGTTCGGCAGCCATCCCGTCCCTTGAAGTCAGGCCAGAAGGCGATGCCGTAGGGATCGATGAGGCGGTCGAATGGCACTTCAGCTTCCGGAAGGCCCAGTTCCTCACCCTGATACACACAGAAACTCCCCCGGAGGGAGCCCAGCACCGCCAGCAGCAGCTTTGGGAACGCGGGATCGTCCACCCCCTTGCCCCAGCGGGTGACCGCCCGGACGCTGTCGTGGTTGGAGAGCGACCAGCAGCCCCACCCCCCGCCCGGGCGGACCCGGCGCTCGAACTCCTCCACCACGGACCGGATCCGTGTGGCGCTGAACTCGTCCGTGAAGAGGCTGAAGCCATAGGCCATGTGGAGCTTGTCGCCGTCCGCGGTGTATTCAGCCATGGTGGCGAGGGCGCCCTCATCCCCGATCTCGCCGACGCTCATGGCCCCGTACTGGTCCAGCAGCGTCCGCAGGCGTTTCAGGAAGCCTAGGTTCTCGGGCCGGGTCTTGTCGTAGCGATGGATCTGCCAGCCGTAGGGGTTGCCCTCCTTGACGGAGGTGAGCTCCACCGACCCGGGCCGGGCCGCCGGATTGTTCCTCAACTTCTGGTCATGGAAGTGGAAGTTGCAGGCGTCGAACCGGAAGCCGTCCACCCCGCGCTCCATCCAGAAGCGCACTTCCTCCAGCATCTGGGCCTGCACGGGCTCGTGGTGGAAATTCAGATCCGGCTGGGATTCCAGGAAGTTATGGAGGTAGTACTGCCGCCGCCGCGGCTCCCAGGTCCAGGCCGAGCCTCCGAAGACGGACTGCCAGTTGTTGGGGGGTGTGCCGTCGGGCTTGGCCTCGGCCCAGACGTACCAGTCCGCCTTGGCATTCGTGCGACTGGTGCGGCTCTCCTTGAACCAGGCGTGCTGGTCCGAGGAATGGGACAGCACCTGGTCGATGAGCACCTTCAGACCCAGGCGGTGCGCCTCGCCCACCAGCCGGTCGAAATCCGCCAGCGTGCCGAAGGTCGGATCCACGTCGCGGTAGTTCGACACGTCGTAGCCGAAATCCCTCATGGGCGACGTGAAGAAGGGGGAGATCCAGATGGCGTCCACACCCAAGTCAGCCACATGAGGGAGGTGCGCCGTGATCCCGGGCAGATCGCCGATGCCATCCCCATTCGTATCCTGGAAGCTCCGGGGATAGATCTGGTAGATCGCCGCCCCGCGCCACCATTCGGCACCGGAGGTTCGATGATCAACTGCGTCCCGGACGGGCATCGTCTAAGTTCCTTTGGGGGGCACGACGGGGTGGTGCGAATGGGCCTGAAAGCGAGTCAAATGAGCTATGTAACCGGTTACACAATCCTAAAAGCCAGCAGGTGAGTTCCCATGAGCCCGAAGGTGGAGATAGGAAGGCAGAGGAGGTGGATGCTTGAATGTAAACGGTTACAAAGAGGTCGCAGGTATGGTTGACCGACGTCACGGGTCTGTCAAGAAAGTTGTTTAGGAGGTGGGAACCTTTTCATGCGTCGCAATAAATCGGGTGTTTGAGCCCATTCCGGTGGCTTCGGGCTCGGGGATCGGCGCCCGCTCTCGGAGTGACGTCCCCCGATTCAGTGGACGACTGCCCTGGGAAGGGAGACCATCTGTATCCTGCTGGTTTCTCATGAAGGAATAACCGATCATGGGGCACCATTCGGTGGATTGAGGTGATGTTTCAGTGAATGCAACCGTTAACAATCTCATCCTGGTCGCGGATGTCGGTGGTACCAACCTCAACCTGGCCCTGCTGGTGCCCCAGGGCGGGGGCTACCGCGTTCATCGCAAGGACCGCTTCAGCACCCAGGGCGAGCCGTCTTTTCTTGCGCCCATCCAGCGATTCCTGGCGGCCGAGCCAGGCCACCGGCCGGTGCGGGCCTGTCTGGCCGGGGCTGGGCCGGTGGTCGATCACCGGATCCACCTCACCAACGCCCCCTGGGACATGGATGGACCCGAATTGGAACGGGAACTGGGCATCCCCGTGCGCCTGATCAACGACTTCACGGCCCTTTCCTGCGGCGTGCTCGGGTTGGACCTCACAGACGCCGGCCAGGTCACCCCCCTGCCTCACGGCGACGGCAGCCTGCCCGCGGTGGATCCTCGGGGCGTGATCTTGGTGGTGGGCGCCGGCACGGGTCTCGGCGTGGGTTTCCTCGTGCGCACCCCCCAGGGCCCACGGGCGTACCCCAGCGAGGGTGGGCACATCGGCCTGCCGGTGTTTGACGACGATTCGCTGGCGTTCTGGAGACACTTGGCCACGGGGCTGCCCGGCCCGCCAGGTGCCGAGTTGGCTGTCTCCGGGCAGGGGCTGGCGCGCATCTTCCAATTCCTCCTGGACTCCGGCCGGGCTTCCGGTACGGCGGACACCACCGCCATCCTGGACCTTCCCGCCGTGGACCAGCCGGCCGCCATCTCCGCCCGGGCCACTGCGGATCCGGTCTGCCGGCGCGCCATGGCGATGTTCGTGGACCTCTACGCACGAGTGTGTGCCGAACTCTGCGCCGTCTTCCTGCCCACGGGCGGGTTGTTCCTCGCCGGTGGCATCCCCGCCAAGAATGGGGCGCATCTCCTCAGCGGTGGCCGCTTCATGGCCCGCTTCGAACAGAACTACCGCACCCACCTAGACCATCTCTGCCGCGAGACCCCGGTGTTTCTGGTCCGGGACTACGATCTGAGCCTCTTCGGCGCGGCCCAGGCGCTCTCCTGCTTGGACTGAGCCGGCCGACCGCGCATTGACGCCCTGGAAACCGAACGGTATTCATGGATGAACGCATTCCCCACCTTCGCGCCCCTTTCCCGGCGGCCCCCATGAAGATCACCATCGGCGAGATCGCCCAGCAGGCTGGTGTCTCCACAGGCACGGTGAGCCGCGTCATCAACGGCAAGCCCACGGTGGCCGCCGAAACGCGGGCCACGGTCCTCGCCGTGATGAAGAAGCTCGGCTATGAGCCCGATCCCGTGGCGCGGGAGCTGTCTCGGCGCACCAAGCACACCCTCGGCATCTGGGTGGGCGCGGGCGAGAACCGGCTATCACCCTACTTCAACGTCATCTGGCGGGCCCTGCTGCGCGAGATGCAGCTCCACGCCACGCAGTTCGTGGAACTTCCGGTGGACATCACCTCCGTGCGACGGCGCCTGGACGCGGTGCTGATGTTTCATTGCGCCGACATCGATCAGCGCCTGGCCACCCTGTGGCGGCGCGGCGTGCCCGGCGCGCTCATCGGCCACCATCCCGGCGTATCCTGTGTGGCCCCCGACGACATCGGCGGCGGCCGACTCGCCGCGGCCCGGCTCCTGGCCCTGGGGCACCGGGACATGCTGCACCTCACCGTGGCCGATGAACACCAGTGGGCGGTGGATCGTGCGGCCGGCTTCACCGCTGCCCTCGCCGAGAGCGGGGGAGCTTCCCTGGTTCCGGTCATCTTGCGGGGCAGTGGCTCGGTACTCGGCGGCTACCGGCTCATGCGCGATGCCTGGCAGCAGGGCCACCGGCCCACGGGAATCTTCTGCGCCACCGACGAAATGGCCGTGGGGGCCCTGGGCGCCCTGGCCGATCTGGGAGTTTCCGTGCCTGATCAGGTCTCCGTGCTGGGTTTCGACGGCCTCGTGGATCTCTACCCCGGCCTGGCCTCCGTGGCCCAGGACATCCCCGCCATCGCCCACGAGGCCGTCACCCTCGCCCTTGGCGCCATCGAACGCGATGCCATCCGGCATATCGTCGTCCCTGTGAAGATCGTCGAGGGGGCCACGCTGGGGCCGGCCCCGAAAAAAGCCTGACTCGGGGCGATCCCCGTCCCCCTCAGGCCCACTGGAAGCGATCGTGACTAAACGTAGCCGCTGCAGTACCGTGAACATGACATCCAGGCCCGCCCTGGTTCTTTCTCCCCCGGGAGCCGCCATGAACGTTTCCAGCCGTTGGATCCCCTTGTTCCTGCTCGGGAGCGCCCTGCTGGCCCAGGCTCCCCCACCCCCGCCGCCGCCTGCCCCTCCGGCGCCGCCCGCGCCCATGATTGGGGTGGATGTCCCTTCCGGATCCCGGACGGAGCAGCGGACGGAGAAGTTGACCTACGGCTCGAAGCTCTGGGTGAAGAACCGCAATGGCGGCATCCGGGTGACCGGCTGGGACAAGGAGGAGGTCGCCCTCACCGCCCAGATCCGCGACAGCGAGAAGCGCCGGGTGGAGTTGGTGCTCCAGCGGAAGGGATCGGACCTGGACATCGAGGCGATGTTCCAGCAGCCCTCCTGGAGCTTCGGCCTCTACATTAGCCCCCGTTGCGAGATGACCCTCCAGGTGCCCCGCCGGGTCCTGGGCTATTTCCGCACCACCAACGGCACTGTGGCCGTGGACCATCTTGAGGGCTACGCCCGATGCGAGGCCACCAACGGCGCCATTCTGGTTTCCGACGTGCGCGGGGAAGTCCAGGTGGACACCACCAATGGCCCCATCGAGGCCCGGAACCTGGCGGCGCGGATCAAAGGGGGCACCACCAACGGGCGCATCGTCCTTGAGGACGTGGCCGGCGGCATCCGCCTGGAGACCACCAACGGTAGCGTCCGCGCCCGGAACCTGGACGGCTGGGGGGAGGGCATCTACCTAGAATCCACCAATGGCAGCATCGAGGTGGACCTCGGCAAGGCCTCTGGCGTGCTGTTGGCCGAGAACAGCAACGGGTCCATGGACATCAAAGTCCCCGGCGCCCAGGTCATCGAGATCACCAAGCACAGCGCCCACGTGAAGGTGCCCGGCCGGACCCAGTCCATCCGCCTCGAAACCACCAACGGCAGCATCCGGGTCAAGTAGTACCCGGGACCAGTAGTACCCTTGGGGCCATGCGACGCCTGGCCCTGCTCCTCCTCGCCGCCCTGGGCCTGAACGCCCAGGCGCTCCACCTCGACGAGGTGCAGGAGCGGCGGCTGGCCAATGGCGTTCGACTGCTGGTGGTGGAACGGCGGGGCCTCAACGCGTTTCACGCAGCCCTGGTCTTCCGCGGCGGGCGGGCGGAAGAACCCCCGGCCCTGGCCGGCGCCACCGACCTGCTGGCTCGTACCCTCTACGGTGCCACTTGGCCCGAGGACCTGGAGGCCTCGAAAGGGGCTGGCTCCCTGGACGCCCTGCTCAAGGAGGAGGAGGGCCTGCTCGAATCTCTGCGCCTGGAACGGCTCCGCCAACGAAAGGACCCGGCCGCCGCCAGCCAGGCCTCGGCCCTGGGGGCCAGTCTTTGGACTCTGCACGAGGCCGTGCGCGCCCGGTTCTCTAGCTCACCACTCATGGATGTGTATGCCGCCCGGGGCGGACGGCAGACCGCCGTTGCCAGCGCGGACGCTCTGCTGGTCCAGACCGAGCTGCCCATGGCCGCCTTCGAATTCTGGTGCCACACCGAGGCCCAGCGGCTGGCCATCCTTCAGCTCAGCCGGTTCTCGGAAGCCCGAGCCGCCTTGGCGGCGGAACTGCGCGGCCAGGGTTCCCAGGGACTGGCGCTGCTCCAGGGTGCTGCCTTGCCCGGCCACCCCTACGGCCGGGATCTGGCCGATCACCTCCCCGCCCTGGAGGCCATGCGGCGCTCAGAGCTGCAGACTTGGGCCCGCCGCGCCTGCGGGCCGGACCGGCTCACCGTGGTGCTGATCGGTGGCCTGGCGATGGAGGCGGTCCTGCCGCTGGTGGAGCGCAGCTTCGGCGCCCTGCCCACCGTGCAGGAGGCCGAGGATCCGCTCCTGCCCGAGATTCCGGCCGACCTGGGGGATCGGCACATCCAAGCCTCTCTCGGCGGCGCGCCCGGATTGTTGGTGGGCTGGCGCATTCCTCCCCGTCCCGACCGTGAGCACCTGGCCTTGCGCCTGGCGGCCTGCCTGTTGGGTGGAGGTCCCTCCGGGCGGCTGACCCAGCGGCTCGTACACCAGAAGGCCTTGGCCCAATCCGTGGAGGTCCGGATGGACCTGCCTGGGGGACGCCTGCCGGGCCTGCTCGTGATCAGCCTGGTTCCCACCGAAGGGCACAGCCTCGCCGAACTCGAAGGCGCCCTCCATACCGAGATCCTGCGGCTCCAGCAGGAACCCATTCCCGCGGAGGAGTGGCAGCGGGCTCTGACCCAGATCGACGTGGACCAGCTCCGCGTCCAGGACGAACCCGCAGCCCTGGCCCGGGCCCTGTGCCTCGCCTGGGTCGAAGCCGGCGATTGGCGGCAGGCAGAACAGGAGCTCCAGCGCCTGCGGAATGTCGGACCCGAGGCCGTCCAGGCCGCAGCGCGGACCTGGCTGAATCCCAGCCACCGGACCACGCTCTGGCTGCAGGCCGGAACGGACGCAGGCCAAGACCCCCTGGAGGCAGAGACGGCGCGGGTATTGAAGGCCCTGGCGGCCACCCGCATCGAGGACCTGGCCCAACGGGAGCACATGGTTGCGGAAGGGCTCCGCCAGCTCCGCATGCTCAGCATGGAAGAGCGGCGCCGCACCCTCAAGCTGCTGGAAGCCCAACTCTCCCCGGAGAAGCGATGAGATCCTTGGCGACCCTCGCGGCCTTCATCCTGACGGTCCAGGGCCAGGCCCTGCCCTCGATCCGACCCCAGATGTTCACCCTGCCCAATGGCTTGCGCGTGGTGCTGCTGGAGGATCATGAGCGCCCCCTGGTCCGGGCCCGCCTGCATCTGACCCTGGACAGCGAGGCCGCCACCCGCCCTGGGCTCGCCCCTCTGGCCCTGCGCGTACTCAGGCATTCGGATGCAGCCGCCTTCCGGATGGAAGACTTCGAGCAACTTCTGGCGGGAGCGGGCATCGAGCTGACCTCGGCCCTCCGATCGGATGGGCTCTCCTGGAGCCTGCTGGCCCGCAGCCGCGACCAGGATCTGGCCCTGGGCCTGCTCGCGGACCGGGCCTTCCGCTCGATCGTGGATCCCGCCACGCTGGAGGCCGAGCGCCTCGCCTGCTGGCGGGAGACGGAGCGTCTGGACGCTTCGCCTCGAGCGAAGCTGCGCTCGCTCCTGGAACCTGACTGGACCCTCCAGGCACCCACCCTCGCGCGCCTGACCGCCATCACGTACGAGGATCTGCTCGCGTTCTACGCCCGCACCCTGCGGCCCGACCGCGCGGTGCTGGTCCTCCAGGGCGACCTCGGGCAGGAACAGGCCAAGCGCCTTGTGGTGCTGAGCTTCGGAACCTGGACCGTCCAGCCGCCACCTCCCGTTCCGGGGGCCCCGACGTCGGTACCAGCTCCTGCTCCCACACCAGCCTCCTCACCTGCCGCCCCCTCGCCAGAGGCCCAGCGAATCCAAGTGGCCCTAGCCGGGGCTGGCCTGCGAGCGATGGCGGTGGCGGCGGAGCCCGAAGATCTGGGGGTGGAGGCTGGAGCCTTGCTGGCGCTGCTCCTTCCCGGGAATCCGGTGTTGTTCCCCGCGCAGGTCACGCTGGAGGGCCAGGATCTGGTCGCTATCCTGGACGCGGAACCCCTGGGGTCCCCATCCGCCGTCGAGACTTCCCTGCGGGAGCGCCTCCAGACGCTCAGACAGCGCGGCTTCACAGAACAGGACCTGGACCGGGCCCGGGCCGCCTGGCTCGCAGGCCGGGCCCTCACGAGTCTCCATCCCGGATCCATGGTAGACGAGGCCCTGGCCGAGGCCCGGGGGCGGGCGGTCACCCCGGAAGGCATGGCGGCCGTCACCCTGGGCCACCTGAACGAGGCCCTTCGCCGTTGGCTGGATCCCGCCCGCTTGCATACCGGTGTGGTGGGCGGATCGAACCGCTGAAATCCCCAGTCCCCCGGAGCCGACCAGGTCAGATGGTCACGCCGAAGCGCGAGGCGAGATCCAGGTACCGGGCCCGGATGCCTTCGATGATCGCAGGAGGCAGGTGCGGCGCGGGTGGTTGCTTGTCCCAGCCCGGCAGGGTCTCGAGGTAGTCGCGCAGGAACTGCTTGTCCAGGCTCGGCGGATTCTTCCCCGGCGCCCAGCTGTCCGCCAACCAATAGCGGCTGCTGTCCGGCGTGAGGGCCTCGTCGATGAGGATCAGTTCGCCCGCGTCGCTCAGCCCGAATTCGAACTTGGTGTCCGCCAGCAGGATCCCCCGCTGGGCCGCCAGTTCCGCGCCGCGACGATAGAGGGCGAGGCTCAGGTCCCGCAGCCGAACCGCCAAGTCCGCACCCACGATCTCGGCCATCTGCTCGAAGCTGATGTTCTCGTCGTGGCCTTCCTCTGCCTTGGTGGCGGGCGTGAAGATGGGCTCCGGTAGCCGGTCCGCGAGGCGCAGGCCCGAAGGCAGCGCCACCCCGCACACGGCCCCGCTGGCCTGGTATTCCTTCCAGCCGCTGCCTGCCAGATAGCCACGCACCACGCATTCCACGGGCAGGGGTCGGGTCTTCTCCACCACGACCGCGCGGCCATCCAGGGCCTCGCGGTGGGCTTCCAGAACGGCGGGCCAGCCCAGGCTGCCGCGGAAATGGTTCGGCACCAGATCCTCGGTGGCCGCGAACCAATAGGCGGCTACGGCGGTGAGGATGCGACCCTTGTCGGGAATGCCTTCGGGCATCACGCAATCGAAGGCACTGATGCGGTCGGTGGCCACGATGAGCAACTGCTTGCCCAGGTCGTACACATCGCGCACCTTGCCCCGGCGAAAGATGGGAAAGGGGAGATCGGTGCTCAGCAAGACGGACATGGGGCCCCCGAAATGAAAACCCATCTTAGCTGTCGGCCGTCACCGGTCGGTCACTGACCTCCGAAAGCCGATCGTTGACAGCTCCTAGACCAGATCCGGCAACCGCCTGGGCGTCGGGGCGGACCAGTTCAGGCCCCCGGGCAGCAGGGCGTAGCGGTTCATGACGCCTGCCCAGCGCGCCAGCTCAGATTCGCGCACCGTGCCGTCGGGCCCCGTGAGGGGCAGGCCCAGGAACTGGATGAAATCCTGGATTTCGGCGCCGGACACGCCCAACAGAGGCGGCAGGGCCTCCAAGCTGTGGGACCGATCCGCGGCCGGAGGCGCCAACAGGCGGTAGTCGAAGGTCTCTCGCAAGACCGAGGCCGTGGCCGCGGGATCCAGTTCCTGGGCTGCGTCCAGATGGGGAAAGGGGTTCCCCCCCAGCAGCCCCAGGGCCTGGGCCATGCCGAGGTGGGCCAGCAGGTGGACCGGCTGCGCCTTGAGCACGCCTTCAAAGGCATCCCTGGCTTCCTGGGCCCGGCCCAGGCGCAGCAGGGCTTCGCCCTGGCGCAGGCGCGCCTCCATCCGACCAGGCTCGGCCTTGGTCCAGCGCTCCGCGACCGCGGCCATCTCTTCGGCCATGCCCTGGGCGCGGAAGAACCCAGCCAGGTAGGCGAGGCTGGCGACGTCTTTGGGGGCCAGGAGCAGCAGCCGATCCAGGACTTCGGCCGCACGAAGGCTCTGGCCCTCCTGATCCAGCCGGTTCGCCCAGTCCCGCAGAATCTCCACCTGCCCTGCCACGGGATGGTTCGGGGTGGAGCGCGCCGCCTCGGCGGGGTGGAGCAGCTGGGTCCTCACCCACAGGTAACGGAGGGCGTTGCGCCCCTCCGGCCCGGCCAGTTCCTCCTCGATGGCATGGATGACCGTTTTGAGGCCGTGCTCCCATAGCGGTGGCACGGGCATCTGCACATGCGTCCGCAGCTGTCGGCTGAGGGGTTCCAGGGTATTGCCGCTCCTGCCCAGGTGGAGGTGCAGCCGAATCAGCTCCAGCCCTGGTTCCAAACCGGATTGGAAGGCCACCCGCAGGGCCAGCTCGCCCGTGTCGGGGTCGAAGCCGTCCAAGATCAGGAAGCGCAGATGGGCCCGCATGACCTGAGGTTAGCAAGACCTTGGCAAGGATGGAGATTGACCGTACCCGGGCCAGAGCCGATGATGCACTATCTGCTGAATTGGAGGACCCCATGCGCAAGAAGCTGCTCGTTCTCTCTGCACTGACCGCGCTGGCCGCCATTCCGGCCTCCGCCGGCGAGCTGGGCGTGCTGGTGGACAAGCAAGTCGGCAAAGCCCAGGTTGCGTCCTTCGGCACCGGCCAGAAGTACGATGCCGTGAGCCCCACGGGCTTCGCCCTCCGGGCCGGCTTTGACGTGGTCGACCTCAAAGTGGCCGCCCTCCAGCTGAACGCCACCTGGCACAACAAGACCACCGGCGACCTGACCTACGGCGGCACCAAGTACGGCGAGCTGGAGAACCAGTACTGGGCAGTGGGCGCCATGGTGAACTGGAAGCTCCTGGTGAACGTGGGCGCTGGCGTGGAATACCGCTCTGAGAACCTTACCTGGCGCCCCACCAGCGGTCCCAGTACCGACAGCACTCTGGGGCGTCCCTGGGCCCGCGTGAATGTGGGCTTCAGCATCCCCACCCCCATCGTGAGCCCCTTCTTCGCCGTGGAAGTGGCCGCGCCCCTTTCCAAGAAGGACACCACCGCCACCTACAAAGACCTCAGCGAGGCCCTGGCCCCCCAGGTGCAGATCGGGATCTACGGCGGCATCCGCTTCTAAGCGCCCGTTGAAAAATCTCCGCTTCACTGGGATCCCTTGAACTGGATCCCTTTTTTTGCGGGTCGGAACTGGATTTCGACGCCCCATTCCAGGAGGATAGGGTAAAGTTTACCCGTCCCGCCCTTTGGAGCCTGCTCATGAAAAAGCTTGTCCTGCCCCTGCTCCTCGTAGCGCCTCTCGCGGCCCAGAGCTTCGAGTTGGGGCTCAATGTCTCCCGGCAGCAGTACCCCAGCCACACCGAATTGGGCGCGTTCAAGGTCGAGCCCCAGGACAAGACGGTGGTGGCTGGCCGCTTCGGCTACGCCATCGTGGACCTGGGCCCGGCCCTCTTCCAAATCACGGCCGCCTACCAGCCCAAGGTGGACACTAACGTGAAGGTGAACGGCACGACCTCTCCGACTCAGCTCGGCCAGGAGTACTGGGGCGTGGGCGCCATGTTCAATTTCAAGGCCGTCGTCGCCGTGGGCGCCGGCGTGGAGTACCGCTCCGAGAAGCTGTCCACGCCCGGAGTCAGCACCACCTACGGCCGCCCTTGGGTGCGCATCAATGCCGGCTATGCCTTCCCGACCCCTCTGGTGAAGCCCTTCATCGGCATCGAGGTGGCAGCGCCCCTCGTCAAGAAGGATTACAGCGATTCCCTCGGCCAGGAGGACCTGCTCAAAGCCTTCGCACCCAAGCTCCAGGTCGGTGTCTACGGCGGCATCCGATTCTAGACTTCAACTGTCGTGCGTGAAAGGGGCGCCCACCGGCGCCCCTTTTCCGTATGATGAAGGCTCATTTACCGAGGGACAATGGAACTCCGGGTCCTGGGCTGCAGCGGCGGAGAGGCCGAAGGTGAGCGCCTGACGGGGCTCCTCGTGAACGGCTGCGTGGCCATCGACGCCGGCTCCATCACCGCGGCCCTGACCGTCGAGGAGCAGGTGAGGATCCAGCACGTGTTCCTCAGCCACTCGCACCTGGACCACATCTGCACCCTGCCGTTCTTCACCAAGAACATCTTCGGGCACACCCACGAAGCGGTGGAGATCCATGCCCTGCCCGAAACCCTCGACGCCCTGCGCCGCCACCTCTTCAACGATGAGCTTTGGCCCGACTTCAGCGTGATCCCCAGCCCCAACGATCCCACCATCCGGTACACCGAGATCGAACCCGAGCACACCTACCATGTGTGCGGCCTGCACATCACACCCATCCGGGTGAACCACCTGGTGCCCTGCGTGGGCTACAAGGTGGACGACGGGAAGGATGCCTTCATCTTCACCAGCGACACCGCAGAGACTGGCCGCATCTGGGAAGTGGCCAACACCACGCCCAACCTGCGCCTGGTCATCACGGAGGCCAGCTTCCCCAACGAGCAGGCTGGCCTGGCCGAGGCCTCCAAGCACCTCACCCCCGCCAAACTCGGCGCCGAATTGAAGAAGCTGCATCGCGACGTGCCCGTGCGGGTCTACCACCTCACCCCCGGCGACAAGGCCACCATGCTGCCGCAACTTCTGGCTCTGGGTGAGCCCCGCATCAGCCTGCTGGCCCAGGATGAGCGGCTCTCCTGGTGATCCCGCTTCAGGCTTCGGGAAAGGCTGCCTGGAGGGCCGCCAGGGCCTCCTCATAGGCGCCCGGGAAGATCTCCACCAGCTCCTGCGCCCCATTCCAATGGCCTTCCCGAAGTTGGTCCTCCACCTGGCGGACGCGTTCCGCGAACCGCTGGAGCCCCAAAGTGCCCAGGCCTCCCTTCAGCTGGTGGACCGCTCCGAGGGCCGCCTCCAGGTCCGTGGCCTCCAGGGCCTTTCGCAAAGCCGCCAGCCGGACAGGAGCATCAGCCTTGAGCAGCGCGATCAACTCCCCCACGAGACCCGATTCCGCCCCCATGTCCAGGAGAGCCTGGAGGGGTTGAGGATCAAGCACGGGAAGCAGGTTGGCCAAGGCGACTCCATCGGGCTATGGTGACCCGACCTCATCGGCCCAGGAGAAGGGGTCCATGAGGTTGGGTAATGAAGGCGATGGTCAGGAGTTCAGAATCCGTGGCCTGCGGGATGGCCGGCGGCCTGGAGGCGGATGAGGCTGGCATCGAGGGCGGCCTGTGCGGAGGTCAGGTCATGCTCGGTGACGGCCTCCTTCAGGAGCTTGAGGGCCCGCTGGCGCTGGGCCTCGACCTGCTCCAGGTCGATCATGTCCACGGTCTCGCTTTCCCGGGCCAGGATGGTGACCCGGTCGGGACCCACTTCCGCGAAGCCGCCGAAGACCGTCAGCCAGTGCTTCTGGCCATCCTGGACGTAGTACAGCAGGCCATCGCCCACGGCAGTCATCAGGGGCGTGTGGCCCGGCAGGATGCCGTAGTAGCCGCGAGCGGCTGTGGGGAACTGCACCTCGGAGACTTCGGCCGAAAAGACCGGCCGCTCCGGCGTCACCACTTCCAGTTTGATGGATTGAGACATGGCAGGCTCTTTTCAAGGCTCGGAATCCGCTCGCGCGGATTCCGAGTTGGAGAAAGACAGAACTAAACGGCGGCGAGCTTTTCGGCCTTCTCGACGGCTTCCTCGATGGTGCCGACAAGGTAGAAAGCCTGCTCGGGCAGGTGATCCCACTTGCCGTCGCAGATCTCGCTGAAGCCCTTGATGCTGTCCTCGAGCTTCACGTACTTGCCCGACATGCCCGTGAACTGCTCAGCCACGAAGAAGGGCTGGCTGAGGAAGCGCTGGATCTTGCGGGCACGGGCCACGACGAGCTTATCGTCGTCGGAGAGCTCGTCCATGCCGAGGATGGCGATGATGTCCTGCAGCTCTTTGTACTTCTGCAGGATCGCCTTGACGCGCATGGCGGTGTTGTAGTGGTGGTCGCCCAGGATGCGGGGATCCAGCAGGCGGCTGGTGGACGCCAGGGGATCCACAGCCGGGTAGATGCCCAGGGCCGCGATCTCACGGGAGAGGTTGGTGGTGGCGTCCAGGTGGGCAAAGGTGGTGGCGGGCGCGGGATCGGTGTAGTCATCGGCGGGCACGTACACCGCCTGCACGGAGGTGATGGAGCCCTTCTTCGTGGAGGTGATGCGCTCCTGCAGCTCGCCCATCTCCGTGGCCAGGGTCGGCTGGTAGCCCACGGCGGAGGGCATGCGGCCCAGCAGCGCGGACACTTCGGCGCCGGCCTGGGTGAAGCGGAAGATGTTGTCCACGAAGAGCAGCACGTCCTTGCCTTCCACGTCGCGGAAGTACTCGGCGACGGTGAGGCCGGTGAGCGCCACGCGGGCACGGGCTCCGGGGGGTTCGGTCATTTGGCCGTAAATGAGCGCCACCTTGCTCTTCGACAGGTCGTTCTTGTCGATGACGCCGGAGTCCATCATCTCGTGCCAGAGGTCGTTGCCCTCGCGGGTGCGCTCGCCGACACCGGCGAACACGGAGTAGCCGCCGTGGCCCTTGGCGATGTTGTTGATGAGTTCCATGATCAGCACCGTCTTGCCCACGCCGGCACCGCCGAAGAGGCCCGTCTTGCCGCCCTTCGCGTAGGGTTCCAGCAGGTCGATGACCTTGATGCCCGTCTCGAACATCTCAGAGGTGGTATTCAGCTCCTCGTACTTGGGGGCCTCGCGGTGGATGGGCAGGGTCATCTTGTGGCCGATGGGCCCGCGCTCGTCGACGGGGTCGCCCACCACGTTGATGATGCGGCCAAGGGTTTCAGGTCCCACAGGCACGTTGATGGGCTTGCCCGTATCCGTCACGATCTGGCCGCGGATCATGCCCTCGGTGGGCTGCATGGACACGCAGCGGACGCGGTTCTCGCCAAGATGCTGCTGCACTTCCAGCGTCACGGTGACGCCGGCGATCTCGGTGAGCAGCGCGTTCATGATTTCCGGCAGGTGGCTGCCGAACTCGACGTCCACGGCGGGACCGACGATCGCGATCACGCGGCCTTGAAGGTTGATTGACATGGGGAACCTCGACGAAGGAATGGGCGCTGGGTGCGACTGCTGGATACGAGGGTTGGGGATCAGGCGTTGGCGCCCGAAACGATCTCGATGATCTGGTTGGTGATGCTGGCCTGGCGGATCTTGTTCATGGTCAGGGTCAGCTGGGCGATCATCTCGCCGGCATTGTTGCTGGCCTTGTCCATGGCCGCCATGCGGGCACCATGTTCGGAGGCGCTGCTCTCCAACAGGTTGCGGAGCAGTTCGGTCTCCACGAAGCGGGGCAGCAGGGTCTCCAGCACCGAGTTGGGATCGGGTTCGAGCAGGTGGGACACTTCAAGCGCCTCCCGGCCTTCCGCGAGGCGATCCAGTTCCATGGGGAAGACCCGGAACACGGTGGGTGTCTGGGACATGGGGCTGTTGAAGTAGTTGTAGATGATGTAGAGCGCGTCGATCTCCCCGGCGTGGTACTGGGCGGCAGCGCCTTCGGAGATCTCGGTCACCACGCGCTGGAAGCCCGCGAGGGGAATGCCAAGGTACTCCCCCGCCGCGGTCAGCTGGTGCTTGCGCGCCCACTCGGCTGCGCGCTTGCCCACCACGTCCAGGTGGACGATCTCGGCGGTAGTCTCCGCCACGAAGGTGCTGGCGGCCTTGAGTACGTTGGCGTTGAAGCCACCGCAAAGGCCCTTGTCCGAGGCCACCAGGACCACGCGGATGCGCTTCTCTTCGCGGGGGGACAGGAACGCCTGGGCCGCGGGGCCGGGCTGGATCTCGACATCACCCTGGATCCGGCTCACGACCCGGCGGACGACTTCCATCATCTTCCCGGCGTAGGGGCGCAAGGCCACCAGGCGCTCTTGAGCCTTCCGCAGCTTCACCGCGGAGATCATCTTCATGGCCTTGGTGACCTGCTGAGTGTTCTTGACTGACCGAATACGGCGTCGGATGTCTTGGAGGCCGGCCATGGCTAGTTACTCCAATCCGAAAGGGGTCGGTAAGGCAAGCTCATGGCCTTGGTGACCTGCTGAGTGATCTTCACCGACCGGATGCGGCGGCGAATATCCACTCCGAAAGCCCAGAAGGCTTTCGGAGAACGGCTGGGCATCACCCGACCGCTCGATGTGGCTTCCTGGAGACCGGCCATCGGACTAGGCTCCCGCGGTCTGGTTCAGGGAGGCCTGGAAGGTCTCCTTGAAGGCCGCCACCTGGGTCTTGAGCTGGGCCTTGGCGTCGTCGCCTAGGGTCTTGGTCTCGCGGATGCCGCGGAGCACCTCGGGGGCGTTCACATCGAGGTACGCCATCAGCTCGGTCTCGAAGCGGCGGACCTGGGCAACCGGCAGGTCATCCGTGTAGCCGTTGGTGGCGGCCCAGATGATGACCACCTGCTTCTCCACCGGCATGGGCTGGTACTGACCCTGCTTCAGGATCTCCACGAGGCGCTGGCCGCGGTTCAGCTGGGCCAGGGTGGCCTTGTCCAGGTCGGAGCCGAACTGCGCGAAGGCCGCCAGCTCGCGGTACTGGGCCAGGTCGAGCTTGATGGTGCCGGCCACAGCCTTCATGGCCTTCACCTGGGCGGAACCACCCACGCGGCTCACGGAGATGCCCACGTTCACCGCGGGGCGGACGCCCGCGTTGAAGAGGTCGCTCTCGAGGAAGATCTGGCCGTCGGTGATGGAGATGACGTTGGTGGGAATGTAGGCGGACACGTCACCGGCCTGGGTCTCGATGACCGGAAGGGCCGTCAGCGAGCCAGCGCCACGCTCATCGCTGAGCTTGCAGGCACGTTCCAGCAGGCGGGAGTGGAGGTAGAACACGTCGCCGGGGTAGGCCTCACGTCCGGGAGGGCGGCGCACCAGCAGGGAGATTTCGCGGTAGGCCGCTGCCTGCTTGGACAGATCGTCGTAGATGCAGAGGACGTGGCCACCGGGGTTGTCCTTGCCTGCGGGCTTGCCGTCCTTGCCGTGCCACATGAAGTACTCGCCCAGGGCGGCGCCGGTCATGGGCGCCAGGAAGAGCAGCGGGGCGGCTTCGGAGGCGGAAGCGGCCACCACGATGGTGTGCTTCATGGCGTCGTACTCTTCCAGCGTCTTCACCACCTGGGCGATGGTGGAGCGCTTCTGGCCGATGGCGACGTAGATGCAGATCACGCCGGTGTCGCGCTGGTTGATGATGGTGTCGACGGCGACGGCGGTCTTGCCGGTCTGGCGGTCGCCGATGATCAGCTCGCGCTGGCCGCGGCCGATGGGGATCAGGCTGTCGATGGCCTTGAGGCCCGTCTGCATGGGCTCGTGCACGCTCTTGCGGTCCACGATGCCGGGGGCGATCTGCTCGATGGGGTTCGTCTTGGCGGCCTGGATGGGACCCTTGCCGTCGATGGGGTTGCCGAGGGCGTCGATGACGCGGCCCACGAAGGCGGGGCCCACGGGCACGGACATGATCTTGCCGGTGCGCTTGACGGTGTCGCCTTCCTTGATGGCGGCGGCGTCGCCCAGCAGGATGATGCCGACGTTGTCCTCTTCGAGGTTGAAGGCGAGGCCCATGACACCGTGGGGCAGCTCCAGCAGCTCGCCGGCCATGGCCTTCTCGAGCCCATAGGCGCGGGCGATGCCGTCACCCACGCTGATGACGGTGCCGACTTCGGCCACGTCCACCTGGGCATCGAAGCCTTCGATCTGGCTCCGGATGATGCGGGAAATCTCTTCCGCGCGAATGTCCATGAAGTCCTCCAAACCTGCGAGTTGAAAGCGAATGAATTAAGCGGAGAGAAGCTGAGTCTTGAGCTGGCGGAGCTGGCCCTGGAGCGAGGCGTCCAGGACTGTGGAGCCCACCTGGACCTTCAGGCCGCCGAGGAGGGCAGAATCCTGGTGCCAGGAGAGGCGGATGGTCTTTCCCGTGCGGGCCGTGAGCGAAGCCACCAGGGCCGTGGTCTGAGCCTCACTCAGGGGCTGGGCGCTGGCCACCTTGGCTTCGACGATGCCGGCGCGCTCGTCCACCTGCTCCGCGAAGGTGCGGTGGATGTCGGGCAGCAGGTTCAGGCGGCCGGCCTCGGCCACCACCCGGAAGAAGTGGCGGAGCGTCTGGCTGACCTTGGCGGTGGCGAGGATGGCTTCGAAGACCTCGGCCTTCTTGGTGGGCAGCACCAGCGGTGAGGCCACCAGCCGGGAGAGGTCGGCGTTGGCGGCCACGGTGGCGGCCACGGTGTCCAGTTCCTGCTGCAGCTGGGGAACATTGCCCTGCTGATCGCCGATCTGGAGGAGGGCCTTGGCGTAGCGCCGGGCGGTCAGGCGGTTGCTCACTGGACTCCTCCGGTCTGCTGGCCGATCTGCTGGATGGCGCGGTCAAGGGCCTTGGCGGCGTCTGGCCCCTGCATCCTGGATTCAAGACGCTTCGCAGCGCCTTCGATGGCCAGCTCGGCCACGAGGGCTCGCAGTTCCAGCTCGGCCTGGCGCTTCTGGAAGCCAATCTCAGCCTGAGCCTGGGCCAGGATCTGGGCAGCTTCGGCCTTGGCAGCCTCCAGCACGCGCTGCTTCTCGGCCTCGGCGTCGGTCTCGGCCTTGGCGAGGATCCCCGCCAGCTCACCTTCGAGCCCGGCCATCTTCGTCTCCATCTCCTTCAGCTGGGCTTCGCCCTCGGCCTTGTCCTTCTCCGCCTGGGCGAGCAGGGTCTCCAGCTCCTCCTTGCGGGACTTGAACATGGCCGACAGCGCGCCCTTCAGGAGGAAGAACAGGGCAGCACCATAGATCGCGAAATTCAGTAGCTGGACCAGAAAGGCCCCGCCCTTGCCGTAGTCCTTGCCGAAGAGCTTCATGGCGGGGCCGTGATGGGCGCCGCCGTGAGCCTCCTGGCCAGCCGCCTCATGACCTGCGGCCTCGTGGCCGACAGCTTCTGTTCCATGGCCTTCTGGGACGTGGCCTTCCGCAGGCTGGGCCTCGTGGCCGACCGTGGGCGGTTCGTGCGGCTCCACCGCTGGAGCGGCATGGGCGTCATGCGCCTGGGCCGCGAGCCCGAGGGGACTGAGGGCCAGGACGACAGCGAAGGAAATTCGGGTCAGCGTCTTCATGGTTCAGGCCTGCTTCAGAAGGGTCTGGGCCATGGCTTCGGACAGGGCGTCCACCTGAGCCAGCAAGTTCTGCCGAGCCTCCGCCTGCTGAGCCTTCAGGGAGGCCACCGCAGCCAGGCGCTCGGCCTGGGCCTTGGTGCGAGCCTCGTCCAGAAGTTGCTGTTTCGCCTTGCCCGCGGCATCCGCCAACGCCTTGCGGCGGGCGAAGGCCTGGGCGCGGAGATCCTTCAGCCGGCCCTGGTAGTCCTTCTGGCGGGCGTCCACCTGGGCCACGGCCTGGGCCTTGGCATCCCCGCCGGCGTTCAGGTCGCGCTCCCGGTCATCCATGACCTGAGTGATGGGCTTGAAGAACACCACCCGGAGGTAGAGGTAGAGCACCACGAGCAAGACGATCACGAACAGGATGGCCGGCAGGTCGGGGCGCATGGGGTCCGGCATCTGAGCCAGGATGCGCGCGACGGGGCCGTCCCCTTCCGGTGATCGAAGCGTCAGATTCGCCAGTTCCAGCAGCGCCACAGGCCACCCTCCAGAAACGTCCCAAGGCCACGGCCGAAGGGATCGGCCAGGGTCACACCGACACCAGCGAAAGGTCCGCGGGAACCTCTGGCACGGAAGTCTGGAAACCTTACCAGATCTGACGGAAACCCTCAACGCAGACCTTTGGCCTTGACCCTTCCCTCCTCCCGTGTGAGGATCGTGATTCGGCGATTCGGGCGATTAGCTCAGTCGGTAGAGCGGCTGCCTTACACGCAGCATGTCGGCGGTTCGAGCCCGTCATCGCCCACCAGCCAGCCTGGTGAAAAGCAGGAAAAGCAAGGGGTTGTAGCTCAGTCGGTTAGAGTGCCGGCCTGTCACGCCGGAGGTCGCGGGTTCGAGCCCCGTCAGCCCCGCCAGAACGAAAAAGGGTCCCACGCGGGACCCTTTTTCGTTCTGAAGCGCGGGGCTGACGGGGCTCGAACCCGCCCCGGCCGCGCATGCGCGGCCAGGATCCAGCGTCGAGTGCGGAGACGGCAGCGTCAGCGGAGGCCCTCCAGTGGAGGGCCGAAGTAGCTGCGGGCTACGCGGGGGACGCAAGCCCGCAGGGCGCAGCGGATCCGTTCGAGCCCTCGATCCGGTGGGTCGTGATGGAAGGTGGAGAACGGCGTGGTCCGCCTCTCCTACTTCATCTCGCCCTTGAACGTCGCGATCTCCCGCCGCAGGACCGTGGCACGGTTCTTCGCTTCGGTCGACTTTAGTTGCGGCGTCAAGTCCGCCAGTTCCTGCTCGACGCGTTCGACAGTGGCGATCGGTGCCTCCACCTGGCTGGACGCATCCACGCCCAGCGCCTGGGTCCGGCCGGCCGCCTGCCATTGCTCGCGGGCTCGCGCGAATTCCTCGCCCAGATCAATCACCTGCTGCTCCTCCGCCGAGAGGGCCACCCAGGGGAGGCGGCCCGTCATGAAGTAGTAGCCTCCCGTAAACAAGCCAGCCACGACCACAAAGACAGCCAGAATCCTCTTCATGAACACACCCCATCGGATTTCTCCGCCTCAGCTTACGGCGAATGGAGGGCGATAGTCTCATTCCTTCCCTGTCTTTTCCCGCCCGAACCGATAGACTGAAGGGCTTGGAACAGATATGAAACTACCCCTTGTCGCCCTCTGCGGACGCCCGAACGTGGGCAAGTCCACCCTCTTCAACCGGCTCACCCGCACCCGGGCGGCCCTGGTCCACGACCTGCCGGGCATGACCCGCGACCGCAGCTACGGGCGCGTCACCTGCCTGAGCGAGGAGGGCGTGGCGGAGGAGGTCTTCGAGCTGGTGGATACCGGCGGCCTGGATTTCGAAGGCGATGACGTCATCACCCAGGGCATCACCCGCATGGCCGAGGCCGCGCTGGGCGAGGCCCACGTGGCCATCCTCCTGGTGGACGGCCACGACGGCCTGACCGCCGGGGACGAGGAGATCGCCGCGCGGCTCCGCCGCCAGGGCAAGCCCATCCTGCTCGTCATCAACAAGCTGGACGGCATGAAGGGCGGCGCGCCCGATGCCGGCTTCTACGGTCTGGGCTTTGATCAGGTGCTGGCCATCTCCGCCGCCCACGGGGCGGGTGTTCCCGAGCTAATCGAGGCCATCCGTGCGCGTCTGCCCTTCCACCGCACGCCCGAAGAGGCGGAAATCCACTCGCTTTCGGACGAGCTGCGCTTTGCCATTATCGGCCGGCCCAACGTGGGCAAGTCTTCCCTCACGAACCGCCTGCTGGGCTATGAGCGCAGCCTGGTGAGCGAGGTCGCCGGCACCACGAGGGATACCGTAGATACGGTCTTCCACGTGAAGGACAAGGTCTACCGGATGATCGATACGGCCGGCATCCGCAAGAAGGGCAAGACCCACGAAGGCGCCGAGAAGCTCAGCATCCTCAAGGCCAAACAGGCCATGGCGCGCGCCGACGTGAGCCTGCTCCTGCTGGATGCCGTGGAGGGGGCCACCCACCAGGATGCCGTCATCGCCGGCTACGCCCAGGAGGCCGGTGCCGCTGTCATCCTCGTGGTGAACAAGTGGGATCTCGTCGAGAAGGACACCCACACCATCTACGGGGCCGAAGAAGACCTCCGCCGCAGCCTGGGCTTCCTGCACCACGCACCCATGATCTTCCTGTCGGCGCTCACCGGACAGCGCGTGTCAAAACTTTTCGGCATGATCGACGAGCTGGCCGAGGCCCACGCCCGGCGGATCCCCACGGGCGAGCTGAACCGGTTCCTGCGCGAAACCGTGAGCGCCATGAGCCCCCACGCCATCGATGGCAAGCTGCCCAAGCTCTACTTCATGACCCAGGTGGGTGTGCGACCGCCCAGCTTCGTGGTGAAGGCCAACACGGACCGCGGACTCCACTTCAGCTACGTCCGCTACATGGAGAACCGCCTGCGCGAGCAGTTCGGCCTAGCAGGCGTGCCGCTACGCCTCAGCATCCAGAAAAAAAAGAAAGACGAGGGCGAGGAAGCGGAAGTCGCAGCTGTGCGCCGCATCCTGGATCCGGGTGAAGGCCTGAAGCCTTCCCGTAGCAACGAATCCCTCCAGGCCCAGCGGGTGGACAAGGTCAAGGCGCGGCCCCGCCCCAAGAAGAAGGAAGGCCCCAAACCCGCTGCCAAACAGGCGCCTCGCAAGGGCCCCGGCGGGCCGCCCAAGCGGGTTCGGCAGAAGTCCACCAAGCGCCCCTAGCACGCCCTCGGCCAGGCCGAAGTTGCCCGAATGCGAGGGCTCGGTCTGGGCTGTCGGAGGCCAATTCCCCGAAGGTTCCATCGTCAAGGCGCGCGTCCCATGCCTGCTCAAAGAGGACCGGATCAACCTCCAGCTCCCTTGATCAATAGCTTCAAACAGGACTTTCTGATTGATTATTAATTATTGTAAATAATGCATTTATTTTAAAAATATCTAAATAGAACTGATTCTCAAGAAAATTAACAAGCCTTAACTTGAGGGGTTGACGGGCGACAGGGACTCTGGTTCCTACTTCCTGATCTTTCTTCGCAACCTTACCCTCCACGTCTGCACTCGCGAGGCGTGGGGCCGCATGGGCCAGTCGGGCCGATGTGGTTGCGCCCCCTCCCCCCCTCTATTGAAGGAGTTGCCAATGGCGATCTCCAAGGGCCGCATGGCCTTGTCTTTCCTCGCGGCCGCGCTGGCCGCCGGTTCCCTCAGTGCCCGCCTTCCGCAGGAGTCTCTGCGCGGCGAGGCCGCGACCCAGCGCCTGCTGGCCAACCGGGCCCAGCTGGGCCTGACCGCCGACCACGCGTTCCTGCTGCGGGACACGCATTCCGACCAGCTCGGTCAAACTCACGCCCATTTCCAGCAGACGTACAAGGGTGTGAAGGTGTGGGGCGGCGACGCCATCACCCACCTGAGCAAGGATGGCGCCGAGCTCCCACTCACCAATGCTCTGCTCAAGGGCATCCAGCTCAACGTGACGCCAGCTCTGGGCGCCACCGAAGCCCTGGCTGTGGCGCAGCAGGACTTGGCCCCCAAGGGTGCCTTCGCCTACGCCCCGACCACGGAACTGGTGGTCTACCCCGAGATGACCGAGGTCGTGCGTCGCACCGGCAAGGCCGCCGCGGAGTTGAACGCCGAGGACATGTCCCGCGAGGTGCTCCGCTACACCCTCGCCTACCACGTCCACACCGAGCTTGAGAATGACCAGGACGGCATCAAGCACACGGACTACCTGGTGAACGCGCACACCGGCGCCATCCTCAAGTCCTGGAACACCCTCCACACCACCGCCGCCACCGGCACCGGCAACAGCCAGTACAACGGCACGATCTCCCTGCCCACCAACTACACCGGCAGCACCTACGAACTGCGCGACATGACCCGCGGCACCGGCGGTTCCTTCGGCAACAACGTGGTCACCAACATGGCCCACGCCGCCACCACCAGCACCGCCACGGGCACCCTCTACACCGACGCCGACAACACCTGGGGTGACGGCGCCAACTACGTGGAAGGCAGCTCCACCACCGCCGCCAATGGCGAGACCGCGGCCGTTGACGCCATGTTCGGCATGATCAAGTCCTGGGACTTCTACAAGAACGTCTTTAGCCGCAACGGCATCGACGGGGCCGGCACCGCCACCTACAGCCGCGTCCACATCAGCAACAGCTACGACAATGCCTTCTGGTCTGACAGCTGCTTCTGCATGACCTACGGCGATGGGTCCTCCTTCACCACGCTCACCGCCCTCGACGTGGCCGGCCACGAGATGAGCCACGGCGTCTGCGCCCGCACCGCGAACCTCACCTACTCCGGTGAGTCGGGCGGCCTGAACGAGGCCAACTCCGACATCTTCGGCACCATGATCGAGTACTACGCCCGCGGCGGGTCGGGTTCGACCATCGGCAGCACCGGCGGCAACTGGACCATCGGCGAGCAGCTGGCCACCAGTCCCCTGCGCTGGATGTACAAGCCCAGCCTGGACGGCTCCAGCCCCGACGCCTGGTCCTCCACCATCGGCAACCTGGACGTGCACTACTCCAGCGGCCCCATGAACCGCTGCTACTACTTCCTCAGCCAGGGCGCCACCACCAGCGGCAACACCAGCACCACCTACCTGCCCAGCGGCATGACCGGCATCGGAAACGACGCCGCCGCCCGCATCTGGTTCCGCGCACTTTCGGTCTACATGACCTCCAGCACCAACTACGCCGGAGCCCGCACCGCTTCCATCAGCGCCGCCAAGGACCTCTACGGTGCCGGCAGCGCCCAGGAACAGGCCGTGTGGAACGCCTTCCATGGCATCAACGTGGGTGCCGCCTGGACCAGCGGATCTTCGGATACCACCGCTCCCACCGTCTCGGCCACCGAGTCTGGCACCAGCGGCACCATCACCTTCTCCGCCACGGCCTCCGACAATGTGGGCGTCACCAAGGTGGAGTTCTACGTGGATGGCGCCCTGAAGGGCAGCGACACCACCAGCCCCTACAGCATGACCCTGGACAGCACCACGCTGACCAATGCCAGCCACACCCTCACGGCCAAGGCCTATGACGCGGCGGGCAATGTCGGCACCAGCACCGGTGTCAGCTTCACGGTGTCCAACGCCACCTCCGGCGCGGAACTCATCCTGAACGGCGGCTTCGAAAGCGGCGTCACCAGCTGGACCCAGACTACCGGCGTCATCGGCACCTACACCGGCGAGCCCGCCCATGGCGGTTCCTACGATGCCTGGATGTGCGGCTACGGCTCGGCCCACACCGACTACGTCTACCAGCAGATCGCCGTCCCCAGCACCGCCACCGGCACCCTGACCTTCTGGCTCCACATCGACACAGCGGAAACCACCACCACCACCGCCTACGACACGATGAAGGTCCAGGTGCTCAACACCTCCGGCACCGTGCTGGCCACCCTGGCCACCTACTCGAACCTGAACAAGAACACGGGCTACACCCAGAAGTCGCTGAGCCTCAGCGCCTACAAGGGCCAGACCATCCGCCTGCGTTTCTACTCCGTGGAAGACAGCAGCCTCCAGACCTCCTTCGTCATCGACGATGTGAGCGTCAAGTAGTCTCGTTCCGCATCACGATAAGGGCCGCCTCCGGGCGGCCCTTTCTCATTTTCTTCCGTGGTCTAAGAAGTGCTAGAACACAGAGGGCGCGGAGGACCACAGAGGACGCAGAGGGGGCTGTGTGCTCGCCGCGCGGGTCCGCCGAAGGCCGCTTTCGCTTTTCCCCTGATCAGCAAGAGTTCCAACGTGGCCCAGGGCTGATAGGAGACCATCCGCAGCAGCTCTCTGTGCCTTCTGCGGCTCTCTGCGTCCTCTGTGTTCCTCTTTTTGAGACTTGAAAACCCTGGACGATTCCCTGCTCATCCCTCGAGCAGCACCTTCGCGTGTTCCAGGGCCTCGGGCCGGTCAGGGTGGCCGGAGAGCAGGCGTGCCAGCTCGCGGTTGCGGGCCTCACCCGCCACCCAGCCCAGGGCGCTGCGGGTGCGGCCGCCTTCGGTTTCCTTGTGCAACCGTCCATGCCGGTCCGCCCGGGCCGCCACCTGGGCGAGGTGCGTCACAGCCAGCACCTGGTGCGCCTGCCCGAGTTCCGCCACGGCTTTGCCCACAGCCAGGGCCGTCTCGCCGCCGAGGCCGGCGTCCACTTCGTCGAGGACCAGCGTCAGCCCGTCTTTCACGCCCGCGCCCAGGGCCAGGCCCGCGCCCACCAGAGCCAGCATGAGGCGGCTCAGTTCGCCGCCAGAGGCGATCTTGGCCAGGGGACGGAAGCCTTCGCCTGGGTTCGGCTCGATCCAGATGGCCAGGGCCGAGAAGCCCTGCGCCGCCACCCGGACGGGCCGACCGCTCTGCTGCACAGGGCTGCCGGTCTCCTCCGCGAGGGAAAGCCGCAATTGGATCCGCGCACCCTTCATGCCCAGGCGGCCAAGGCGCTTCTGCACCTCAGCCTCCAGCTTGGGGATGGCTTCGCCTCGGCGCCCGTGCAAGAGCTCAGCCACCAACCGGTAGGCCTCCGCGGCCTTTGCCAGAGCCTTTTCCAGTTCCTTCACCGAGACATCACCGGCCAGCAGGGCCCGCCGTTCGTCCCTGAGGGTCTGCTGGCGGGCGACCAGTTCCTCGGGCTCGCAGCGGTGGCGGCGGGCCAGGCGTTCGTACAGCGCCAGACGGGCTTCCATGATCTCGATGCGGTCGGCCCCAGCCTGGGACCAGCGCAGGGCCTGATCCTGGGCCAAGGCCAACAGGTCCTCCAGCTCCAGGACGGCGGAGCGCAGGCGGTCCTGCTCGGCGACGGCGTCAGGCCAGTGCGCCACAGCGCGCACCAAGGCCTTATGAGCCAGCTCCACCTTGGGAATGCCGTCGTCCAGGGCCTCCGCTGCCTCGCGGAAGGCCTGTTCGAGATGGACGGCGTGGCGCAGGGGTTCGCGATCCGCCTTGAGCTGGGCCCATTCGCCAGGTTTCGGAACGAGCTTGTCCAGATCCGCGAGCGCCTCCGCCAGCTGCTCCAGTCGCTGCTCGCGTTCGGCCTCGCTGCGACGCCGGGCCTTCAGCGCCGTCTCGGCTTCCCGCACGGCCGCAGCCTCGGCCTCCAGGCCGGGCTCGATGCCCAAGACTTCGTCGATGAGGGCGAGATGACGTTCCTCCCCCAGCAGGGACTGGTGATCATGCTGGCTGGTTAGGCGCATCCAAAGGCGGCCGGCATCGCGCAGATCCGCGAGGGTGCAGCTGGCGCCGTTGATCCAGGCCCGGCTGCGGCCCGACCCCACTTCGCGCCGCAGCACCACCGGCTGTTCCTCCGGCATGCCTCGTTCAGTCAGGAAGGCCCGCCAGACCTCGAAACGACCTTCCACGACGGCTTCCACCGTGGCCCGTTCCGAGCCGTGGCGCACCAGTTCCGCATCGCCCCGGGCGCCCACCAGCAGGGACAGCGCATCCACCAGCAGGGACTTGCCCGCGCCGGTCTCGCCCGTGAGCACCGTGAAGCCCGGCCCCCAATCCAGGGACAGGTCTTCGACCAGGGCCAGGTTCTGGATGCGCAGCGAGGAGAGCATGGGGAGAGTCTAGCGGGTCGCAGAGAAAGGCGGGCGCGGCCCCCGAAACCCCGCTAGCCGAACCCGACCCGCCGCTGTTCCTCGAACAGATCCCTGCCCTCCAACCATGCATCGATTTCGAAGGGATAGGCATAGACGGAGCCGAGCCGACGATGCATGTGGCGGTGCACGGGCAGCCGCTCCCACTTCTCCCAGCGTTGGACGGTCGCCACGCTCACCTGCGCGTAGGCGGCGATCTCCTTCCAGGAGCGCAGGCAGACCTCTCCCGCCTTGGCGCCGCCCGGGGTGTCGCCTGAAGGGGCCATGCCGCTCCTCCCTCCGACCTCGTCATGCCACGCTCTGAAATGCCTTGAGCATGTCGGCAATCTTACAGAAAAAGGCATTCTTGTCGATTACATCCATCACTATTTTCATAAAATCGCTTCTCATTCTTAATAAACATCAGCATGAACATGAGTCGTTGGCAGACCTCGCCACGCCTCTCATCGCTGTCGTCTGGTCCACAGCGATCCCGGCACGGTGGCACCCGCAAGTTCACCGAACCGGGGTTCTCCCTTTCCAACTCAGACAAAATCCTCCCGGGCAGGCATGGACCGGGTCGGTCCCTGCCTGCCACCCACCCTACCTATTGCAGGGGCGCAACGTTGGTGAGCACGCCAGAGATATCGGAGTTGAAATAGCCCAATTCCTGCATGCCGCCGGCCAGGGGGGACCAGGCGAAGATGCCGGCCCCCAGGAGGTTTCCGGAAGCGTTGGCGAAGTCGCCGCCCGGATTCTCATGCTTCCTGACCCGCCCGAAGGGATCGAGAGCCTCTCCCCGAGGTGGCGGCATCGCCGGTCATACTGGCATCAGGAGGAACCTCATGCAGTACCGGAAGCCCTGCGGCAGTGTCCTGGAAGCCATCGGCAACACGCCGCTGGTGCGGCTGCGCCGCGTCGTGGGGGACCTGCCGACGGAGGTCTTCGCCAAGCTCGAGTTCCTGAATCCCATGGGCAGCAGCAAAGACCGCATTTCCAAGTACATGATCGAAGCCGCGGAGCGCGACGGCCGCCTGAAGCCCGGGGACACCATCATCGAAAACTCCTCGGGCAACACCGCCATGGGCTTGGCCCTCATGGCCATCCAGAAGGGCTACAAGCTGAAGGTGGTGGTGCGCGACACCATCTCCCAGGAGAAGCTCAATCAGCTCCTGGCTCTCGGCGCCGACGTCCTCAAAGTGGACACGAGCCTGCCGCCAGAACACCCGGACAGCTACAACAACATCACGCCCCGCCTCGCCCGGGAGATCCCGAACTGCTTCTTCCCGGACCAGCACGGGAACCGCGAGAATAACGCGGCCCACTACCACGGCACGGGGCCGGAGATCTGGGAGCAGATGGAAGGCCGCATCGACTACCTGGTGGCCGGAGCCGGCACCGGCGGCACCATCGGCGGCGTGGGGCGGTATCTCAAGGAGCAGGATCCGAAGATCAAGGTGGTGGCCGTCGATCCTGTGGGCTCGGTGTTCACGCCTCACTTCCACGGGGAGAAGGACCCCAAGGCGGGCCCCTACAAGCTTGAGGGCCTGGGCGACGAATTTCTCATTCCCACCATGGAGTTCGAGCTCATCGACGAGATGTTCCAGGTGACGGACCGCGACGCCTTTCAGCACGCCCGCCGGCTCGTGAGGGAGGAGGGCGTCCTGGGCGGTGGCTCCAGCGGCGCGGCCCTCTGGGCGGTGCTCCAAGTGGCGAAGCACTTGCCGCCCATGGACCGCCCGGCGCGCATCGTGACCGTCTTCCCGGATGGCGCGGGCCGCTACCTCAGCAGCATCTTCAACGACGCCTGGCTCGCGGAACGGGGCCTGCTGGAGGCGAAATGACCGCCTTCTCCGGCACCTACGTCGACGCCATCCGGCAGGCCCTCTTCGATGCCATGGAGGCCGATCCCCGGGTCTGCTGCCTGGGTGAGGACATCGGCACGTACGGGGGTGCCTTCCGCGCCACCGAAGGATTGCTGGCCCGGTTCGGCCCGGACCGGGTCATCGACACGCCCATCTCCGAGCAGGCCATCGTGGGCGCCGCCATCGGCGCGGCGATGATGGGCCAGCGGCCCGTGGCCGAGTTCCAGTTCATGGATTTTGCCCTGCTGGCGTCCGACCTGATGGTGAACTTCGCCGCCAAGACCCACTGGCGCTGGGGCGCCACCGTGCCAGCGGTATTCCGCGGACCCTCCGGCGCTGGCAACGGCGGCGGCCCCTTCCACAGCCAGAATCCCGAGGGCCATTTCCTGGGCAGTCCTGGCCTCAAGGTGGTGGCACCGGGCACCGTGCGCGACGCTTACGCCTTGCTGCGGGCCGCCATCGAGGATCCCGATCCGGTGCTGTTCTTCGAGCACAAGCACCTCTACCGCCGCCTCAAGGACCAGTGGGACGCGGCCCCCACGGCCCGGCTCGGGGAAGCGGCCCTACGCAAGGACGGCACGCGGGCCTGCATCCTCACCTACGGCGCGGCCCAGCATGTGGCGCTGGAGGCCGTGGCCGACCTGGATGTGGCCGTGCTGGATCTCCGCACCCTCTGGCCTCTGGACGATCAGGCCATCACGGGGCTCGTGCAGCGCACCCATCGCGCCCTGGTGCTCACGGAGGCCAGCCTCACCTACGGTCCCGGCGCCGAATGGGCGGCCCGCATCGGCGAGACCTGCTTCGGCTGGCTGGACGCCCCGGTTCTGCGCCTGGGCGCCGCGGACACACCCACGCCCGCCAGTCCGCCCCTGGAGGCGGCCTATCTGCCTGGCGTGCAAGCCGTGCGGTCCGCCGTGGAACGGCTCCTGGCCTGGTGAGGTCCCCGGATCGCACCTCGACCTCCAGTTTCATGACCAGGATCCGAGAAAAGCCGGTCTAATAGGTCAAATGCTCCCGTCATTACCGGCCTTGATATCTCTCAGCCTCGTTCTTTTCCTGGGTCCTCCTGGAGTGGAGGCCATGGCCTTGGGGCAGGTCTCCCGTCCACCCCGATCCCGGACCGTGGCCCAGACTCCGGTTCCCCTACCCACCCAAATCCAGATCCCGGCCCGGGCGCATGACCGCCGGCTGGAAGTGGCTGATGGTCAGGGCGGTTGGCGGCCCTTCTATGTCAAAGGCGTGAACCTCGGCGCGGCCCTGCCGGGCAAATTCCCCAGCGAGTTTCCCGGCCGGACCACCTACGACGGGTGGCTCCGGGAAATGGCCGAGGCGGGCTTCAACACGATCCGGGTCTACACCATCCACCCGCCCGCCTTCTACGAGGCGCTGCGCGCCTACAACCTCGGCGCCCGGAAACCACTCTGGCTCATCCATGGCGTGTGGGCCGAGTCCCCTCCCCGCCATGATTTCCAGGACCCGGCCTGGCTCGCGGCCTGGCGCCGGGAGATGCGGGAGGTGGTTGAGGTTCTCCACGGCCGCGCCCGCATCCCCGTGCGCCCGGGGCACAGCGATGGCACATACGGGGCGGATGTCAGCCCGTGGACCCTGGCCGTCATTTTGGGCCGCGAGTGGGAATCGTCCAGCGTGGTGGCGTTCAACCGCCAGCATCCGGGCGCCGCGGACTGGGCCGGCCGCTTCGTGACCGTGCGGGGCGGCCACGCCATGGAACAGTTCCTGGCCCAGAGCATGGACCGCTTCCTGAGCCTCGAGTGGGACCAGTTCCACGCCCAGCGCCCCATCGCCTTCACCAACTGGCCCACGCTGGACCCCCTGTTCCACATCACGGAAGCCACGGAACGGGAGGAGCGCGCCCTGCGCCAGAAGCTGGGCATGGCCGTCGAGCCGCTGAACGCCGACATCGACGACGAGGATGCCGTCGGCCTCGACATGGAGAAGTTCGACGGGACACCGGCCTTGTTGGCGGGCCTCTTCGCCAGCTACCACGCCTATCCGTACTATCCCGACTTCATGAACCTGGATCCCGGTTATGCCCAGGCCAGCGACCATCTGGGGCCCAGCAACTATGCGGGGTACCTCGCCGAGCTGGTGAAGCACCATGCCCGTCACCCGGTGCTCATCGGAGAATTCGGAGTGCCCTCGTCCCGCGTGGTCGCCCACTGGCAGGCCCAGGGGTTGACCCACGGCGGCCAGAACGAACGCGAACAGGGCGAGCAGGATGCCCGGCTCCAGCGGGACATCTACGACGCGGGCTGCGCGGGGGGCGTCCTGTTCGCCTGGATCGACGAATGGTTCAAGAAGAATTGGCTGACCATGCCGTTCGAGCTTCCCTCCGATCGGAAGCCGCTTTGGTACAACGTCATGGATGCCGAGGAGAACTACGGCCTCATTGCCTACCGTCCGGGCGCCAAGGGACCCGCGATCCTCATCGACGGCAAGGCCGGGGATTGGGCCCGGGTTCCGGTCTATCTGGATGGCGGCGGCTACACCCTGAAGGTGCTGGCGGACGAAGGCTGGCTCCATCTGGGGCTGTTCCTCCCTGGTCCAGTGGACTTTTCGAAGCAGGCCTTCCTGGTGGGCATCGACACCGTGGATCCCCGGCGGGGTGATCACCGGCTGTCCGGTATGTCAGACCTTCGCAGCGAGGCGGGACTGGAGTTTGTGGTCCGCTTCCAGGGCTCGGACCGCACCGGCGTGTTCGTGGACGCACCCTATGCTATTCCCGAGTTCCGGCCCAGGCCCGACCAGCACTACCGGAGCCTCCCCAACGAGGCAGGCCGGTTCGTCATGCCCACGGCCAAGAGCAACCATCCCCGGATCGGCCGCGACGGCTCGAGGTTCCCGGGCCACAGCACCGATATCGGCTGGCTCCGCCAGGGCACCCAGGACCGCACCGACCCCGCCTTCGATTCCCGGGCCGAGTGGCAGGTGGGCCAAAGCCCGGACGGGCGGGGGTTCCTGGAGGCGCGGATTCCCTGGACGCTGCTTCAGGTCACGGACCCCAGCAGCCGGACGGTCCTCGACGATCCCGAGCAGAAGCAGCCCGGCTCTCTGGGAACGGCGATCACGCCCGGGTTCAGATTCGTGTTCGCGGCCCTCGCTGCCGACACACTCATCGGGGCCGGGAATGGCACTGTTCGCCTGACCCTCCCGACCGCCCGTCACGGACGCATCCCCTTGCCCCCCCTCTTCACCTGGCCCACCTGGAACCGACCGAGCTTCCATCGCTTCCGCAAGCAGTCCTACACGATCTACCAGAAGGCCCTGGCCGACACCCCCGACGAACCGAGGATGCCCCGATGATCCATCCCGCACCGCCCGCCCTGCAGGAACCCGCTCCGGCCCCCAACGCCACCGCCCTTCTGAAACAGGCCCGGGAGCTGCGTTCGCAAAAACGGCTGCCCGAGGCCGTGGCGGTGTACACCCGGATGCTGGAACGCTGGAAGGATCAGCCCGACGCCCTCCTCGAACGGGCCCGGACGCTGAGCTGGATGAAGCGCTTCGACGAGGCCATCCGCGACCTCAAGCGGCACCGGGAGGTCCATCCGGAGCTTGCGGCCGAATCCGAACCGGTGCTGGCCCGGGTGACCGCCTGGTCCGGCCGGTTCAAGGAAGCGGTGCGGATCCTCCAGCCTTACGTCGCCAGGGGCGACCGCCAGGCCACCCTGGATACCGCCACCTATCTGAGCTGGGACGGACACCTCAATCAGAGCCTGGACCTGACCGACGGTTGGCTGAAGAGCCACCCGGCGGACCGGGACTTCTTCATCCTCCGGGGACGGGTGCTGGGCTGGCGTGGACGGCACGCCCAGGCGCGCCGGGCCTACCAGGAAGCGCTCCTCCAAAACCCGGGGGACCGCGAAGCGCTGCTGGGGCTCGCCCAGCTGGACCTCTGGGCGGGCGATCCCGAGGCGGCAGAGCGGCGCCTGGCCAGCCTGGGACCCGAGGACGCCAAGAGCCCCGAGGCGGAACTCATGCGGGCCCAGATCGACCAGCGCATGGGGCGCCTCCGCCAGGCCCGGAGCCGGACCGAGGCCTTGCTGGACCAGCCGGACCAGCGGGAGGACGCCCAGTCCAGGCTGCGCGGCCTCGCCGACGCCCAGGGCCCCTGGCTCGAACTCTCCCAGACCCGCACCGATTCCAACGAAGGGCTGCGGGCCCAGGCCCAGCGGGTGGACGCGGCGATCCCGTTCTTCGACGGCAGTCTGCGGGTCGGCGGATCCTTCGACCTGCTCAATCAGAGTGGCCTGGCCGAGCGCAAGCCCCAGGAATGGTCAGTGGGGCTCAGCCAGCCCCTGGGCTCGCGCCTCACGGCCTCGGCGCAGGTGGGTCGGGTGGATGACGTCGGGGGGGATCCGGCGGGCTTCCATAGCCTCGCCCTGGGCTGGCGCGCCGCACCGGGATTGAACCTGGTCCTGTCCCATGCCTTCGCGCCGAACCTGGCCACGCCCATGGCGGTGGACCTCCGCACCTACACCCGGACCTGGGGCCTGGGCGGGGCCTGGGTCTTCAACCAGACCCTCGATCATTTGGCTCTGTCCCTGGAGCGGGCCTTCCTCTCCCCGGGCGCCGCCCGAACGGGCCTCCGGGGAGAGGCGGGGCACCGCTTCCCCTTCGAGGGGGGAGAATGGCGCGCGGGCCTTGCCAGCCGGTTCATCGACCAGAACCGGAGCCTTCGCATCGGCTTCTTCAATCCCCAGCGCTACCGGTACTATGGCGCCACGGCCGGAGCCTCACTGCGCCAGGAGGAACGCTGGGAGCTCGCCCTCGATGCCTGGGGGGGAAGCCAGACGGTGAACCAGACGTCCAGCCAGTTCACCTGGGGGTACACGCTGGCTGGTACCTGGACGCCCGGGGGCTCGGCCGTCTCCCTCTTCGCCTCCTGGGGCCAGAGCATGGCGGGCCTGCCCATCGCGGATCCCACGGATCCCACCAGCTACCGGGATCACACCCTGCGATTCGGAATCCGGATCCGTGGAAAACGCTGGATTTGGTAGAAAGGCGGTAGACTTTTTCCCGATGACTCGACGCTGGCCAATTCAAACGACGGTCCTGGTGGTGGAAGACGACCCGGCGACCGCGAAGATCATCCAGGTCCGCCTGGAGATGGAGGGGCTGAAGGTCCTCGTCGCCGCCAATGGCCTGGAAGCGCTTGAGATCCTCCAGCGTGAGAAGATTGATCTGATCTCCACCGACCTCATGATGCCGGCCATGAACGGGTTCCGATTGGTGCAAGAGGTCCGGGACCTCCCGCCCCCCAAGGGGCGCATTCCCATCCTGCTCCTCTCCAGCAACCACAGTGAGCAGGACATGGTGCGCTGCCTGGCCGCCGGAGCCGACGACTACATGGCCAAGCCGATCTCGGTACAGGTGCTGGTGGAACGGCTGTGGCGACTTTACGAACGCTCCCATCGCGCGGGGTGAGTCATCGTCCCCCTTCACCTGCCGCATAACCTGCTTCTGCCCATCCTGGAATGGGCCACGCTCGGGCTGGTCGCCTTAGTCGCCTTCCTGGTGCTGGTGGGCACGGCCATGCAGTACCGCAAGGATCGCCTGAACCGGCATCGCATCGCCCGCTATCAGGCCTGGGAGGCCCAGCTCACGGACTACCTTTTCAAGAAGGGGTATCAGGAGCGGGGCTTCGGATCCATCGCCTGGCCCGACCGCTGGCTGTTCCGGGATTTCCTGGCCCGCTATCTGTCCACGATCGCTGGCCAGGAATCCGAGCTGCTCCGCGAGCTCTACCTGAGCACGGGCATCCACCCGTCTCTGCCCCGGCGCCTGCGGGACCGCGATCCGAAGGTCCGCGCCCAGGCGGCCAAGGAGATCGCCGTCTTCCGCCTGGATGAACCCGCGGAGCATGCGCCGCCGCCGGTGGCCGAGCGGCCCTGGCGCTGGAAGCCCGGCATCCGGATGGAGGGCTACATCGATCACGTGCTCCCCCTGCTCGATGACCCTGTCCCCTTCGTGGCCCACACCGCGGCCCAGACCTTGACCCATAGCCGGAACCTGAAATTCGCCGCCCCGGTGCTGGCCTGGGTCATGCGGGAGGAACTCTACCAGCGGGAACGGCTGCTCCGGGTGCTCGAAGGCTTCGGCCCCTCCCTGCTGCCCTGGATGAAGGAGAATCTGGAGTCCCCGGATCAGAGCCCTGAGCCCTGGATCCTCTTCGCCCTGTTGGCAGGCTCCCACCGGCACCGGGAATCCCTGCCTCGCTTGATTTGGCTCCTGGACATCCCGAACGTGGATCTGCGTGCTTCCGTCCTCAAGGCCCTGATCATTCTCGCGGATCCGGCGGTCTATTCGAAAGTACAGGGCTTCGCCGCCAGTCCCGCCTGGGAAATCCGGGCCCAGGTCGCCCGGGCCCTGGGTGTGCTCGGCGGTCCCTCCGCCGTTCCCGATCTGCTGCCCCTGATGGCCGATCCCGTGTATGAGGTCCGCCGGAATGCCGCGCAGAGTCTCGTGGATCTTGGCCACTCCGGCGTCTCGGCCCTGACCTGGCTGGCGGACGATCTCGCGGCGGATCGCTTCGCCCGCGACATCGCCCGGGAGCGGCTCGAATGGGCGGATGAGCGGGGGCACATGTGACGTTCCGAGTGATCCTCATCGCCACCGTCGAGTGGAGCATCCTTGCCTATTTCCTGGCCACCAATCTGACGCACCTGGCCTTGATCCTGAGGGCCTTCTTCTCCATCCGCCGCTACCTGGATGCCGTCGGCATTGATCGCCTCGACACCGCCTTCGAAACCAGCCATTACAAGCCCATCACCCTCGTCTGCCCGGTGCACAACGAAGAGGCGGGCGCGGTGGCGAGCATCAACAGCCTCATCAGCCTGCGCTACCCCGAGTTCCAGGTGGTGGTGGTGAACGACGGCAGCACGGACGCCACCCTCGCACGCCTGCTCAAGGCCTTCAAGCTCCAGCCAAGCCAGCGCGTCCTGCGCGAGCTGCTGCCCACCCAGGAGGTGCGCGGCATCTACGAGAGTGCCTACGTGCCCAACCTCGTGGTGGTGGACAAGGCCAACGGGGGGAAGGCCGACGCCCTGAACTGCGGCATCAACCTGGCCCGCTACCCTCTGGTCTGCTGCATGGATGGAGACAGCCTCCTGGAGAACGATGCGCTCCTCCGTATCGCCCGGCCCTTCACCGATCGCCCGGACATGGTGGCCTCCGGCGGCGTGGTCCGTCCCCTCAATGGCTGCAAGGTGACCCCCATGGGCATCCGCGGCATCTACCTCCCCGGTTCCTGGCTGGCCCGCTTCCAGATCGTGGAATACCTGCGGGCCTTCCTCTTCACCCGCGTGGGTCTGGCCTCCCTGGACAGCATGTTCATCGTCAGCGGCGCCTTCGGGGTGTTCCGCAAGGATGTGGTGGTGGCCGCGGGGGGCTTCGAGACCGCCACCATCGGCGAGGACTTCGAGCTGGTCGTGCGCCTGCATCGCTGCCTGCGTGAGTGGAAGCGCCCCCATCACATCACCCTGGTGCCCGATCCGGTGTGCTGGACCGAGGTGCCCGAGGATTTCCGGGGGCTGGGTCGGCAGCGGAACCGCTGGCAGCGCGGCTTGCTGGAGACCCTCTGGCGGCACCGGAGCATGTGCTTCAATCCGAAGTACGGCCGCATCGGGCTCTTCTCCATGCCGTATTTCATCTTCTTCGAGGCGCTGGCACCCATCATCGAGGTCAGCGGGTACCTGCTGTTCGCCGTGTCCCTCCTGACCCACTCGGTCAGTGGCACCTTCGCGCTCCTGTTCTTCTACGTGGCCCTGCTCCTGGGCGTGCTGAATTCCGTGGTGGCCGTGGTCCTCCAGGAGATCAGCGGCCACCGCTACCAGGGCCTCAAGGCCTTCGGCCTGCTACTCTTCGCGGCCGTGGCCGAGAACTTCGGCTACCGCCAGCTCACGGTCTGGTGGCGCCTGAAGGGCACCCTCGACTGGATCCGTGGAAGGGGCCATTGGGGCCACATGAAGCGCCAGGGCCTGACGGCCCACCCCGCCCCGGAAGGGCCCACCCCGCCAGCCCAGGCTTGACGGCAAGCGGCGGTCAGACCATCCTGATCCCTCGATCTTTGGCAGTCCGATAGCGCTATCCAGAAAGGTGGAGGGAAAGGCCCTGTGAAACCTTGGCAACCTGCGACAGCAAGGTGCCAACTCCTGCCCCCGGCATGCCCGGGGGGAAGATACCGAACCGTCTCTGACTGACCCGACCCTATCTGGATGCCGATCTACGGACTGCCGCTTCCCAGGCGCGTCCATGACCCCATCCACCTTCCAGCAGGCCCTCGATGAGGGCGAGTGTTTCCTCTTCGACGGAAGCACCGCCTCGGCTTTGCATGATCGTGGAATCACGCTTCAGCGCAGCTTCGAGGAGTGCAACCTCAAGGCGCCGGACCTGCTGCTGGCCATCCACGGCGAATTCCTCGCGGCGGGCGCCCAGGTCCTCACCACCAATACCTGGGGCGCCAACCGCCTGAAGCTGGCCGCCCGGGGCCTGGAAGGCCAGCTCGATGCCATCAACCGGGAAGGCGTGGCCCTGGCGAAGCAGGCCATCGCCCAGCAGGGCGCCCGGGCCTGGGTGGCGGGCTGCATGGGGCCACTGGGTGTCCGCATCGAGCCCTGGGGACCCACGTCCTTTGACGAGGCCCGCGCCCTTTTCCGCGAGCAGGCCGAGGCGCTCGTCGGGGCCGGGGCGGACCTGATCGTGCTGGAGGCCTTCGAGGATCTCAACGAGATCCACCAGGCCATCCTCGCCGCGAAGGAAGCCGGCAGCCTGCCCGTCGCGGCCCTGATGACCACCAACGATGACGGCCAGGCCCTGTTCGGCGCCGAACCCGAGTGGTTCATCAAGCAGCTCGACACCTGGGGCGCCGAGTTGGTGGGCCTCATCGGCGGCAACGGCCCCGCGCCCCAGCTGCGCCTCCTGGAGCGCTTGAAGGCCATCACCACAAAGCCCATCGTCCTCCAGCCGAACCCCGGCCTGCCTCACCAGGTGGACGGCCGCCTCATCTACGGGGCCAGCCCCGAGTACCTGGGCGGCTTTGCAGCCCGCGCCCTCGCCGCCGGCGCCCGCGGCGTGGGCGGCTGCAGTGGCACCACGCCCGCCCACATCCGCGCCATGCGCGGGGCCTTCCGCCAGGAGCGGGCCTTCGTCCAGGCTGGCAGCGGGTTTGAGCTGAAACCCCATGAGCAGCCGCAGCCCGAGGTGCCCTTCGCCTACCGCAGCCGCTTCAGCCTCAAGCTGGCCCAGGGCGAGTTCGTCCACACCGTGGAGCTGGTGCCGCCCAAGGGCATGGAGTATGACAAGCTCCTGGCCAAGACCCGCCAGTGCCGGGCCCTGGGCGTGGACGCCATCAACGTGCCGGACGGTCCCCGGGCCATGGCCCGCATGTCCGCCTTGGCCACGGCACTCATCATCGAGCAGCAGGTGGGGCTTGAGACCATCCTCCACTACGCCTGCCGGGACCGGAACCTGCTGGGCATGCAGAGCGACCTGCTGGGGGCCGCGGGCCTGGGCCTGCGCAACATCCTGGCCGTCACCGGGGATCCCCCGAAGCTAGGCCCCTATCCCCAGGCCACGGCAGTCTTCGACGTGGACGCCATCGGCCTCGTGAACATGCTCAAGCGCCTGAACACGGGTCTCGATCTGGGCGGCGCCAGCATTGGTAAGCCCACCTCCTTCAGCGTGGGCGTGGGCGCCAATCCCGTGGCGCCGGACCTGGAACGGGAGAAAACCCGCTTCCGCTACAAAGTGGAGGCCGGCGCCCAGTGGGCCATCACCCAGCCCGTCTTCGACGCCGAGAGCCTCTTCCGCTTCCTCGACTTCACCGAGTCCCTGGACAGCAAGGGCGGCCTGCCCATCATCGCCGGTATCTGGCCGCTCAAGAGTCTGCGCAACGCCGAGTTCATGGCCAACGAGGTGCCCGGCGTCTTCATGCCGCCGTCCATCCTGGCCCGCATGGCGAAGTGGTCAAGCGCCGAGGACCAGATCAAGGAAGGCCTCGCCATCGCCCAGGAAGTGATCGAAACGATCCGGCCCCGCGTCCGCGGCCTCCAGCTCAGCGCCCCCTTCGGCCAGGTCGAACTGGTCGCACCACTGCTGCCGAAACGGGAGGAGTAAGTGATGAAAGAGAACTGCCTACCACCAAGACACCAAGACACCAAGAACGACAGGGAAGTGATCCTTCTTTTCTTGGTGCCTTGGTGTCTTGGTGGTGATCTTTTGTGTTCTTGCAAGAGTGCCCCATGCCAGTAAAAGTCCACTTCCTCCTCGAAGACCTGCTGGTGGAAGCTCCCGCAGGCACGTCCTTGCAGCGCATCGCGGACGCCGCGGGGGCTGACATCACCTTCGGCTGCCGCACTGGCTCCTGCGGCACCTGCCGGGTGCGCGTCGCAGAGGGCCTGCACCATTGCAGCGACCCAAGCCCGGAGGAGCGCGACTTCCTTCAGGGCCTGGACGCCCCGCCAGACCAGCGCCTCGCCTGCCAGGTGACCGTTCACGGCGATGTGGCCATCGACTACATAGGGCTTTAACGATGAAACCGCAGATGACGCAGATTTCGCAGATGAAAAACTGGAATGAATTCCGCTCACTCCATCTGCGTTCATCTGCGTCATCTGCGGTTAAAGAAAAAGGTCTTTCATGACCACCCTCGACACACTCCTCCATGACAAGGTGCTGCTGCTGGACGGTGGCATGGGGACGCAAATCTTCGCCCGCAAGCCCACGATGGAGGACTACGGTGGCGCGGCGCTGGAAGGCTGCGTGGATCTGCTCACAGAGCGGCGGCCCCAGTGGATCCGGGAGATCCACGAAAGCTATTTCAACGCCGGTGCCGATGCGGTGGAAACCAACACCTTCGGCGCGAACCCGCTGGTGCTCGGCGATTTCGGGCTCTCGGCCAAGGCCTACGAGCTGAACGTGCAGGCGGCCTCCCTCGCGAAGGAAGTTGCTCGCAGCTTCGACCGGCCCCGCTTCGTCATTGGCTCCGTCGGCCCCGGCACCAAGCTCATCACCCTGGGCCACGTGGGCTACGCGGAGCTGCTGGCCTCGTACCGCGTGCAGATGGACGGCCTGCTGGATGGCGGGGTTGACGCCATCCTCATCGAGACCTGCCAGGACCTGGGCCAGATCAAGGTAGCCGTGCGAGCCGCCCGCGAGGCCATGGCCGCCAAGCAACGGAAGGTACCCATCTGGGTGCAGGCCACGGTGGAGACCACGGGCACCCTGCTGGTGGGATCCGACATCTCCGCCGTGCTCACCAGCGTGGAGCCCCTGGGCATCGACGTGCTGGGCCTCAACTGCGCGACGGGCCCCGATGAGATGCACGCCCACCTTCAGACCCTCTGCGAGGCCAGTCCCTTCCGCATCAGTTGCCTGCCCAACGCGGGGTTGCCAATGAACGTGGGTGGGCAGGTGGTTTACCCGCTGGATCCTGCGGGCTTCGCCCCCAAGGTGCTGCACGCGGCATCGGAATTTGGCCTCGCCATCGTCGGCGGCTGCTGCGGCACCACGCCGGAGCACATCCGGGCCCTGGCACCAGGTGTGGCGAAACTGAACGTGCCGCGGCGCGCCCCAAAGCTGGAGCGTAGCGCCGCCAGCCTCTACCAGAGCGTGACGCTCCGGCAGGAACCCGCGCCCCTGATCGTGGGCGAGCGGACGAACGCGAACGGCTCGAAGAAGTTCCGCGACCTGCTGGCCTTGGAAGACTGGGACGGCATGATCACCCTGGCCAAGGAACAGCAGAAGGAGGGCGCCCATCTGCTGGACCTCTGCGTGGCCTACGTGGGCCGCGACGAGGTGCGCGACGCCGACCAGCTGCTGGGTCGGCTGGTCTCCCAGATCACGCTGCCGTTGATGATCGACAGCACCGAATTCCCGGTCATCGAGCGGGCCCTGCAGCGTTCCCCGGGCAAGTGCGTGGTGAACTCCATCAACTTTGAGGACGGCGAGGCCAAGGCCCGGAAGATCCTGGATCTGTGCAAGACCTACGGCGCGGCCGTGGTGGCCCTCACCATCGACGAGCGCGGCATGGCCAAGACCCGCGAGCAGAAACTCGAGGTGGCCCGGCGCCTCCACGCCCTGGTGGTGGGCGAGTACGGCCTGGATCCCGGTGACCTGATCATCGACCCCCTGACCTTCACCCTCGGCAGCGGCGACGAGGAATTCCGCGGCTCCGCCGTGGAAACGCTCGAGGCCCTGAAGCTCATCAAGGCCGAGCTGCCAGGGGTCATGACGATCCTCGGCGTGAGCAACGTGAGCTTCGGCCTGAACCCCGCCTCCCGCCATGTGGTCAACGCCCTCATGCTCTACCACGGCGTGAAGCATGGCCTCGACATGGCCATCTTCAACGCCTCGAAGGTGCTCCCCGTCGCGAAGATCGATCCCGAGGACCGCCGCATGGTCGAGGATCTGATCTTCGACCGGCGCTCGGAGGGCTACGACCCGCTCAAGGCCGTGCTGGCGCGCTTCAGCGACCGCAAGGCCACCCTAGTGGACGCTCACCGCACTGACCTGCCCGTGCTGGAGCGCCTGCACCGCGGCATCCTCGACGGCGAGAAGCAGGCCATCCTCGCGGACGTGGACGAGGCCCTGAAGGACCACGACCCCCTGAAGCTCATCAACGAGGTGCTCCTGGGGGCCATGAAGGTGGTGGGCGAGCGATTCGGTGCCGGCGAGATGCAGCTGCCCTTCGTGCTCGAGAGCGCCGAAGCGATGAAGGCGGCCATCAAGCGCATCGAACCCCACCTGCCCCGGGAATCGAACTATCAGAAGGGCCGCATCCTGCTGGCCACCGTGAAGGGCGATGTCCACGACATCGGCAAGAACCTGGTGGACATCATCCTCAGCAACAACGGCTTCGAGGTGAAGAACCTGGGCATCAAGCAGCCCATCGAAGCGATCCTCAGGGAGCTGGAGGCCTGGCCCGCGGACGCCATCGGACTCTCGGGCCTGCTGGTGAAATCCACCGTGATCATGAAGGAGAACCTGCATTTCATGGAGGAGCAGGGGCTGAAGGTACCTGTCATCCTTGGCGGCGCCGCCCTCACCCGAGACTACGTGGAGGGCGACTGTCGCCGCTCGTACGCGGGCGCGGTTCACTACGCAGAGGATGCCTTCGAGGGTCTTCGCCACATGCAGTCACTGGTGGCGGGCGACATCAGTGTGCCGGCTCCGGCAACCGCCGCCTCCGCGGCGGGCGACATCAAAATCCTGAAGCGAGGCGGCGCCGCGGTGCCGCTCACGGAAGCGGGGCAGAGCAGCTGGGTGCGCCATGACGCGCCCTCGCCGGAGCCGCCCTTCTGGGGCGTTCGCGAGCTGACGGATGCACCGGGGGACCTCTTCGAGCACCTGGACGAGTTCGCCCTGGTGCGCAACCGCTGGGGTTTCAGCCAGGGCAGTCAGAGTGACGAGGCCTTTGCCGCCGTGCTGCGGGACAAGGCGGAGCCCCAGCTGGCGCGCTGGAAGGCGCGCCTTGTGGCCGCTCCGGTGTTTCAGCCGAAGGCCCGCTACGGCTACTTCCCCGTGCGGGCCGAAGGCGATGCTCTGCGGGTGCTTGATCCAACCGACCGCGAACGTACGCTGGCTTTGCTCGGCTTCCCCCGCCAGCCTGCAGGGCGTCGCCTCTGCATCACGGACTTCTTCCGGGCTGACGCCACCGATGTGCTGGCCCTCCAGCTCGTCACCCTGGGCCAGGCCGCCGCGGATCATGCGGCCAGGCTCTACCGGGAGGACGGCTATGCGGACTACTTCGCCTTCCACGGCCTGGCCACGGAGCTGACCGAAGCCTATGCCGAGCGGCTCCACGCCCGCATCCGCCGGGAGCTGGGCATCCACCACAAGGACCTGCCCGGCCGCGCGCTCTTCGCTCAGGGCTACCAGGGCTCGCGCTACTCCTACGGCTACCCCGCCTGCCCCGACCTGGAGGGCAACGGCCCCATCCTCGACCTGCTACGCGGCGCCGAGATCGGCGTCCACCTCAGCGACAGCCACCAGATGGACCCCGAGTACAGCACCAGCGCCCTCGTGGCCTGGCATCCCCAGGCGCGGTACTTCTCCGTCTGACCTGATCGGAAAGGAAGAATGGAAGCGGAGGAAAACGGAGGTAATTGAGGAAAGCGGAGAAAGACCAACGATCCTTGCCTCAACCGGTTATCTTTTCTCCGCTTTCCTCCGCCCCTCCGCGACCCTCCGCTTATCGACATTTTTTCTGTGGGGACACCAAAAGGGGCTTGCCTGGATTCCCCCATGGCGCTAGCCTTCTCCATCGGCCCTTCGGGGCCGTTCTCTTACGAGATCCTTGTCAGTTCCATAGCGAGTTATCCAGAAAGGTGGAGGGACGGGCCCTGTGAAACCTTGGCAACCTGCGAAAGCAAGGTGCCAATTCCTGCCGCGATTGAGCAATCAAGCGCGGAGAGATGTCGAGCTGTGTCGAGCTGACGCAATCATCGAAGGGGCCCGAGAAATCGGGCCCCTTTTGCTTTTCCTGGACTTGCTTGGACAGACGAGGCCTCGGCCTTTTCAACCTTCCTTCTCCAGGAGACGCCATGAGCGCCACCCCCGCGCACCGCTTCGAGACCCTCGCCCTCCACGGGGGCCACAGCCCGGATTCGGACACGAAGAGCCGGGCCGTGCCCATCTACCAGACCACCAGCTATGTGTTCGACAGCACCGAGCACGGCGCGGCCCTCTTCAACCTGGAGGTGCCGGGGAACATCTACACCCGGATCATGAACCCCACCACGGCCGTGCTGGAGCAGCGCGTGGCGCAGCTGGAAGGCGGCATCGGAGCCCTGGCCACAGCCTCGGGCCAGGCGGCCATCACCCTCGCCCTCACCACCCTGCTGCGGGGCGGCGACCACGTGGTGGCTGGGAACAACCTCTACGGCGGCACCTACAACCTGCTGAGCAACACCCTCCCGCGCGGAGGCATCACCACCACCTTCGTGGATTCCACCAAGCCCGAGGCCTTCCGTGCGGCCATCACGCCCACAACCCGAGCCATCTACATCGAGGCCGTGGGCAATCCCAAGCTGGACGTGCCCGAGTTCGAGGCCATCGCCGCCATCGCCCACGCAGCGGGCATCCCCCTCATCGTGGACAACACCCTGCCCAGCCCCTACCTGCTGAACCCCTTCAAGCTCGGCGCGGACATCGTGGTACACAGCGCCACCAAGTACCTCGGGGGCCATGGCACCTCCGTGGCGGGCCTCATCGTGGACGGCGGCACCTTCGACTGGAAGAGCGGCAAGTTCCCCGAGTTCACCGAGCCCTTCGCCGCCTACCATGGCGCCATCCTGGCCGACCTGGCGGGCCCCGCGGCCTTCATCACCAAGGCCCGCATTGAGGGCCTGCGCGACACCGGCGCCGCCCTGAGCCCCTTCAACGCCTTCCTCATCCTCCAGGGGATCGAGACCCTGCACCTCCGCCTGGAGCGCCACGGCGCGAACGCCCTGGCCCTGGCTCAATGGCTGGAGAAGCATCCCAAAGTGGCCTGGGTGAACTACCCAGGCCTGCCCACCAGCCCCAACCACGCGGCCGCGGCCCGGTACTTCCGCAAGGGCGCAGGCTTCGGCGGCATCCTCACCTTCGGCCTCAAGCCCTCAGCATCGGGGGGGGGGCTGAAGGCCGGCGGGGCCGTCATCGACGCGGTGCAGCTCTTCTCGCGGCTGGCCAACCTGGGCGACGCCAAGAGCCTCATCATCCATCCCGCCAGCACCACCCACCAGCAGCTGTCCGCCGAGGAGCGGGTGGCCACGGGCGTCACCGACGACCTGATCCGCCTCTCCGTGGGCCTCGAGCACATCGACGACCTCATCGAGGACCTGGATCAGGCCCTGGCGAAAGCCTGAAGGCCCAGCCATGCCCGTCAAGGTCCCCAGCTCCCTGCCCGCCCGCGGCGTCCTCGAGGCGGAGAATGTCTTCCTGATGGACGAGCAGCGCGCCCTCCAGCAGGACATCCGCCCGCTCCGCATCGCGCTCCTCAACCTGATGCCCACCAAGGTGGCCACGGAGACGCAGCTCCTGCGCCTGCTCGGCAACACCCCTCTGCAGGTGGAGGTGACGCTGCTCCACACGGCGTCCCACGAGGCGAAGAACACCCCGACGGAGCATCTGCTGGAGCACTACGTGTCCTTCGCGGAGGTGCGCGACCAGACCTTCGACGGCCTGATCGTCACCGGGGCTCCGGTGGAGCAGCTGCCCTTCGAGGCCGTGGACTATTGGCCGGAGCTCGCCGAGCTGCTGGACTGGGCGCGGACGAACGTCTTCTCCAGCCTGTTCATCTGCTGGGGAGCCCAGGCCGCTCTCCACCGCTACTACGGGATTCCCAAACATCCCCTGGCGGAGAAGTTGTTCGGGGTCTTTCCCCACCGGCTGGAGGTGCGCAACGAGCGGATCGTGCAGGGGTTCGACGATGTCTTCTTCGCGCCGCACTCCCGCCACACGGAAACCCGCCGGGAGGACATCCTGGCGGAGCCGCGGCTGGAGCTGCTCGCCGAATCCGACGAAGCCGGGGTGTATCTCCTGCAATCCACGGATCACCGGCAGGTCTTCGTCACGGGACATTCGGAATACGATCCGGGCACCCTCCAGGGCGAATACGCACGGGATCTCGGGAAGGGCCTGCCCATCGGCCTCCCGCGGAACTACTTCCCCGAGGACGACCCCACCCAAGCGCCTCTGGTGCGTTGGCGGAGCCACGCCAACCTCCTCTTCGCCAACTGGCTGAACTACTTCGTCTACCAGGAGACGCCCTACGAGCTGGGCCGCCTGCCAGAGAAGGGGGGCCGGGGATGAGCCTGAAAATCCTCAAGTTTGGCGGCAGTTCAGTGGGCAGCGCCGAGGCGCTCCGCCGCGCCACCGCCATCGTTCGCGACGAGCTGCCGGCGGGCGGCCTGGTGGTGGTGTCCGCGCTCAAGGGCACGACGGATCGCATCCTCGAGGCCTGCGCCGCTGCGGGCAATAGCCACCTGGCCGAGGCCCAGGCCCACCTGGCGGGCCTCCGCCATCGGCATCGCGAAGTCGCCACCGAGCTCGGGCTGCTGGGGGCCGTCGAGGCGGCCTGGGAGCCCCTGTTTACCCGGCTCGACCAGCTGCTCACGGGCATGGCCATGCTGGGGGAGGCCACGCCCCGGGGCCGGGACTCGGCCCTGGCCCTGGGAGAAACCCTGTCGGCGCACCTGGCGGCCGCATGCTTCGGCGGAACCTTCCGCGAGGTCCGCGACGTAATGCGGACGGACGCCCGCTTCGGCAAGGCCCGGCCACAGCTCGTCGCCCTGCGCGTGGCAGCCGCTCCCTGGCGCGAGGCCCTGGCGGGCGGCGCCCTCTGGATCACCCAGGGGTTCCTCGGCGCCACGGCCGAGGGCCACACCACCACCCTGGGCCGGGGCGGCTCCGACACCAGCGCCACCCTTCTAGGCGAGGCCCTGGATGCGGAGGAGGTGCAGATCTGGACGGATGTGGACGGCGTGCTGACGGCGGATCCCAGCCTGGTGCCCAAGGCCCAGCCCATCGCCCAGATGAGCGTGAGCGAGGCCGAGGCCCTCAGCGCCTTCGGAGCCAAGGTGCTCCATGCGGATTCCCTGGCCCCCGGGGGACGGGCGGGGTTCCGACTCGTGGTGGCCAACACCCTGAGACCGACCGCCTCCCGCACGGAGATCCTGCCGGTGTCGCCCCTCCGGATTCCGGGCACCGTCACCTCGGTGGCCTACAAGGAAGGCATCAGCCTCCTGCGGTTCCCCGCCTCGGACGGCCTGGAACCGCCGCTGGAGGCCGCCCGGCGCCTGGAGGAGGCCGGAGCCCTGCGGTTCGGCCTGGTCTCGAGCCCTGCCGGCACGCTGCTGGCGGTGCGGCCGGACACGCCCGCCGCGACCAAGGTCCTGGCAGACCTGGCCATCTCGGGGCCGGAGCTGGAAGCCGGCTGGGCAGTCGTAGCTCTGGTAGGTGAGGGCCTGCGGGCGGATCCCCTGGCCGCATTGCGCCATCTGGCGACGCTGGGGCAGGAGCCCGTAGGCGGTCTCCTCACGGGCAGCAGCACGGTCTCCATCGCTTTCCTGGTGCCCGAAGCCCGCCTGGGCGACCTCATCCCGCGCCTGCATGACCGCTGTGTGGGAGGGTTGCGGCCGTCCAGACCACCGGAGGGTCAGCTGGCCGGATGATTGAAGCAGGACACCCTCAGACCTGGCGCAGCAGCCACGCGACCAGGCGGGAGTGGAAGCTCTCGGGATGTTCCAGATCCGTGCGGCGTAGGCGGGCCGGATGGGCGGGATCCCCCAGCAGCAGGGGGTCCGAGTCCACCAAATTGGGTAGACGCTGGCCATCGGGCAGAGACCAGAGGCCTCCCCGACCCTCATCTTTCCGCAATTGCGATGCCTGGCGTCGATCGCCCTGGGTCTCCCGGACCATCTCTTTCCCCTGTGGAATCTAAAAGATAGGCCCGCTCATCCGCGGCGCCACCGGCCCCTCCTGGGAAGGGCGGCTTCGTGATCTCGCGCACCCCGGATTCAAGGAACGGCCCAACCCCACCTTCGGGCGATCCGGCCCTTTTTGCTCTAGATCGAGAAGGCATGGCACTGCATCAATTACGGTGGAACTTAAGCAGCGCATGGATTTTTCAGTGACAAACCTCTGACCCGACCCCTCCGATGGACTTACATTTCCCGTACGCGGATGCATCCCCCGCGGGAACAGGCGGAGCACCATGAAATCCCTCACCGAATGTTCAACCAACTTCCTGGAATGGCGGAGGGGAGACTCCAGCCCTCTCAGCTTTGAGCTGCGCAACGACGATGGGACCTTCGCCACCCTCGTCTTCCTGGATAAGGAGTGCATCCTGGCCCGGGTGGAGACCGCCGAGGGGACCTGGACCCTCAAGCACCTGGGCGTCATGAACCCGGTGGTGACCCTGCGCGAGGAGGGCGGGAAGGTGAACCTTGCCACCTTCCACCCCCATGCGTTCCGGCATGGCAAGCTGGAATTCCAGGATGGGGCGGTCTTCGACTGGACCTGGCACCACGGCATGGGACCCGGCGGGACCTTCACGGACCAGAGCGGCCTGCCCATGGTTCGCCTCCATGCCCGCACGGGACGAGATCTGACATCCGCGCCGGGGCTTGAGCATGGGGACGTGGAACTGAATACCGAACACTCGGTCCGCTTCCGGTTCGCCCTCCTGGCGGCCTTCGGCTGGTATCTGATCCTCTTCGACCACCTGAAGGTACGCGATGAGGTGGCCGCGGAAACGGCCTTAAGGCTGTAGGCCTGGGTTTCTTCAGCCCAGGAACTTCTTCAGCAGATCCATCCCGAGGCCGCCTTCGGGCAGGCTTCCCTGGGGGCTGAGCTTGTCCACCACCTGGGGCAGCACACTGGCCAGGCCGGAAGCGGCTTCGTCCTGGGAGACCCCCATCTGACCGGCCAGCTGCTGGAGCTGGTCCGAGCCCAGGGCATTCTGGATGTGCTCAGCGCTGACGGGCTGGTTCGCGCCTGTTCCGATCCACGAGGCCACCTGGTCCCCCAAGCCCTTCTCCTGGAGCTGGCTCAAGAGGCCCTGGATTCCTCCGGGATGGTTCTGGATGAGGCCCATGACCGCGCTCATGAGCGGGTTACCGCCCTGCGCCTGGCCGCCCTGTCCCAACAGACCGCCCACCATATCCATCAAACCCATGACGTGCTCCTCGAGAAGTTGAGCCCCAGGGTCAACCCGGAACGTCGCGGCGGCAAGGACCATTGCAAAGTATTTCGGAACAACCCGGAATCCGTTGCCCCGCTTCCGGACCGGGCGTAGGGTGGATCACCATCTCTCAATCCATCAGGGGGTTCCCATGCTCCACTTCATCTGGACCTGCATCATCGGTCTCATCGCCGGTGCCGTGGCGAAGCTCCTCATGCCCGGCAAGGACCCGGGCGGGTGGATCATCACCATGATCCTCGGCATCGCCGGGTCATTCCTGGGCACCTGGATCGGGCGTGCGGTGGGCCACTATCAGGAAGGCCAGGGGGCCGGCTTCCTCATGTCCGTGGTGGGCGCGGTGATCCTGCTGGGCCTCTACCACCTCTACAAGCGGTTCACGGCCTGATGGGCCCAGCGCAGACCCTGGCGGCCATCCTCGGCCTGTCCACCGTCTCTGGCATCAACCTCTACCTCACGGTGCTCCTGGTGGGTGCCGGGCAGCGCTTCGGCTGGATCCACGGCCTGCCGTCGGATCTGGCCATCCTGAGCCATCCGGTGGTGCTGGGCGTGGCGGGTTTCCTGTTCCTCCTGGAGTTCCTGGCAGACAAGGTGCCCTTCATCACGCCCATCTGGGACGGCCTCCACACCTTCATCCGCCCCGTGGGCGGCGCTCTGCTGGCCCTGGGCGCCGCGGGCGAGCTGCATCCCGTGGCCAAGGTGCTGGCCCTGCTGGCGGGCGGCACCATCGCCCTGGGCACCCACGGCAGCAAAATGGGCGTGCGGCTCCTGGCCCACACGGCGCCTGAGCCGGCCAGCCACAGCCTCCTCAGCGTGGCCGAGGACCTGGGCGTGGCGGCCCTGCTGGCCCTGGCCTACAGACACCCGGCCATCGCCCTGCCCGTGCTCGGGGCGGTGCTGGTGGCCACGGCCCTCCTCCTGCCCCTGCTGCTGCGGGCTCTGGCTTTCGTGCTCACGGGCTTCCGTGGTGCCCTGCGCTCCCTGGTGGGGCGCGGGAGCCGCGACGAGATCCCCCTCTGGGCGGAACTGAAGGCCCTGGAGCTGGCGCCCACGCGCCCCACGGAGGTCCTGCCCTGCTTCGCCCGCCGCGTGAAGGGCCTTCCGCGCTTCCACGGGGCCTTCCTCGTCCAGGCGGGTGGGAGCTGGCACCTGGTCTACCGGCGCTGGTTCCGGAGCCGCAGCCTTTCTTTCGACGCGGCTGCCGGCCCCGCCCGCACCCTCCCCGGCCTCCTGTGGGACACCACCGTGTTCCTCCTCGATGGGAAGCCCCAAATCCTGCTGGTAGGGCGGGACTGGCGCCATACTCTGCCCACCGTGACGGCCACCCCCTGAGCCACCCACCAATCCGGAGACCATCCCAATCCTTCACAAGTCAGATGGACCGGTAGGGATCTTGCGGGACTACACTTGGCGTCCCACCCCAACCCCTTCCCGAGGAGCCCCACCATGGATCGCTTCGAACTTCTGAAGTCCGCCTATTCGCCGGCCCTGAGCATCGTGAACGGCCCCGGGTTCCAGGTCCACAATCTCCACCTGCAGGACGACAAGTTGTTCCTTAAGGCTAGCGCAGGCTCCGAGCAGTTGAAGAACGCGGTCTGGGACGCCCTGAAATCCGTGAACCCCAACGTAGATGACGTGACCTGCGACATCGACGTGAACGCGGCTCTGGCGCCCAAAGAAGCTGCCTACGAAGTGCATCCCGGGGATTCGCTCTCCAAGATCGCCAAGCGTTTCTACGGTGACGCGAGCGCCTACATGCGCATCTTCGAAGCGAACCAGGACCAGCTCAAGGATCCCAATCAGATCAATGTGGGTCAGACGCTCCGCGTTCCGCTCGACTGAAGGTCCATAGGCCCTGGCCGATCGCAATCTGGGGCTTCAGGATGATCTTCGACTCCCGGGTCGGTAGGGGGAACCCACCCCTTCCGACCCGACATCTTCCCGTGGCGAGCCTTTCGGTTCACCCTGGATGGTCCTGAGGTACTTCATGCGCCGATCTTTGCCCCTCCTTTCCCTGTGTCTTGCCGTCCCCGCCCTGGTGGCGGCGCCGCCCAAGGCCCAGCCCCACGGCCTCGACCTGGCGGGCATGGACCGCAGCGTGGCCCCCGGCGACGACTTTTTCACCTACGCCAACGGCGCCTGGGTGAAGCACACCGAGATCCCCGCCGACCGCGGCTCCTACGGGATCGGGCGCGAGGTGGCCGACCTCACCGACCGCCGCACCGCCGCCCTGATCAAGTCCGCCGCCGCCTCCAAGGCCCCTGCGGGATCCGAGCTGCGCAAGATCGGCGACTTCTACACGAGCTTCATGGCCGAGAAGGCCATCGACCGGAAGGGCATCAGGCCCCTCCAACCCACCTTCAAGGCCATCGGCGCCATCCAGGACCGCAAGGCCCTGGCCCACTACCTGGGCACAACCCTGCGGGCCGACGTGGACGTGCTGAACGCCACCCAGTACCACACGGCCAACTTCCTCGGTCTGTGGGTGGCCCAGGACCTGGACCAGCCCGATCGCTACGCGCCCTTCCTCCTTCAGGGCGGCCTGGGCCTGCCCGAGCGCAGCTACTACCTGGATCCCTCCGAGGGCATGGCGGCCGTCCGCACTCAATACACCACCCACGTGGCGGCCATGCTGAAGCTGGCCGGCCTGTCGAACGTCCTTACCCGTGCCACAGCCGTGGTGGACCTGGAGACCCGCATGGCCAAGGCCCACCTGGGTCGGGAGGAATCCGGCGACATCCAGAAGGGCAACAACCACTGGGCCCAGGCAGACTTTCCCGCCAAGGCCCCGGGCCTGGACTGGAATAGCTTCTTCACCGCCGCGGACCTGTCGAAGCAGGCGGTGTTCGTGGTCTGGCAGCCCGGCGCCGTCACCGGCCTCTCGGCCCTGGCCGCGGAGGTGCCCCTCGATGTCTGGCGGGACTACCTGACCTTCCACGCGATCCAGCACTGGGCGCCGGTGCTGCCCAAGGCCGTGGCGGACCAGTCCTTCGCCTTCTACGGCAAGGTGCTGAGCGGCGCCTCGCAGCCCCTGGACCGCTGGAAGACGGGCGTGGCGCTGACCAACCAGGCTCTGGGCGAGGCCGTGGGCAAGGCCTACGTGGCGAAGTATTTCCCGCCTTCGGAGAAGGCCCGGGCCGAGCGGATGGTCTCGAACATCAAGGCGGCCTTCCGCATCCGCATCGAGCACCTGGACTGGATGTCCCCCGCCACCAAGGCCAAGGCCGTCGCCAAGCTGGACGCGCTCAAGGTGGGCGTGGGCTACCCGGATCGCTGGCGCGATTACCGGAGCCTGAAGGTCGTGGCCGGGGACGCCTTCGGCAACCTCCAGCGGGCGGAGCGCTTCGATTACGAGCGGAACCTCAAGAAGCTCGGCCACCCCATCGACCGCACCGAGTGGGTGATGAACCCCCAGCTCGTAAACGCCGTGAACCTGCCCGTGATGAATGCCCTCAACTTCCCGGCGGCCATTCTCCAGCCCCCGTACTTCGATCCAAAGCGGCCCATGGTCATGGACTTCGGCGCCATCGGCGCGGTGATCGGCCACGAGATCAGCCACAGCTTCGACGACTCTGGCTCGCTCTTCGACGCCACTGGGAAGCTGGAGAACTGGTGGACGCCCGAGGACCTGAAGCACTTCCAGGCTTCCGCCAACCAGCTGGTGAAGCAGTTCGACGCCTACGAGCCCTTCCCGGGCCTGCATATCAAGGGCAAGCAGACCCTGGGCGAGAACATCGCCGATGTGGCGGGTCTGGCCGCCGCCTACGATGCCTACCGTCTGTCCCTGGGCGGGAAGGAGGCGCCCGTGGTGCAGGGCCTCACCGGCGACCAGCAGTTCTTCCTCAGCTACGCCCAGAGCTGGCGCGAGAAGACCCGCGAGCCGCTGCTGCGCCAGCAGATCCTCACGGACGGCCACGCCCCGGCCTCCTTCCGGCCCTACACCGTGCGGAACCTGGATGCCTGGTACCCCGCCTTCCAGGTGAAGCCCGGCCAGAAGCTCTACCTGGCCCCCGCGGACCGCGTCAGGATTTGGTAGCCCACTCGTAGCATCCAGCAGGGGGTTTCGCAGGAACCTCAAAGCTCCCGGGGAAGTCGCCCTTCCGGCGACTGGACAACGCGACTATCGTCAGGGCCGATGACCCTCGCCACCAGCACCCGCCTCGGCCCCTACGAACTCGTGGAGCGGATCGGTGCAGGCGGGATGGGCGAGGTGTGGAAGGCCCGGGATCCGAAGCTGGGCCGCTTCGTGGCCATCAAGGTCCTGCCCGATACTTTCCTGGCGGAGCCGCACCGGGTGGCCCGCTTCCGCCGGGAGGCGAAGGTCCTGGGAACCCTGAATCATCCCAACCTCGTGCAGGTCTTCGAGACGGGTGAACACGATGGCCTTCCCTACCTGGTGATGGAACTGCTGGAGGGCGAAACCCTGCGGGCCAGGATGGACGGCCACCCCCTGCCCCCGCACCGGGTCGTGGAGGTGGGTAGGGAACTCGCCATCGGTTTGGCCGCCGCCCACGAGAAGGGCATCCTCCACCGGGACCTGAAGCCCGAGAACATCTTCCTCACGAAGGATGGCCGGGTGAAGATCCTGGACTTCGGGCTGGCGAAGTCGCAGCCACCTCCAGAAGGCGGCTCGCGGATCGCCACCCAGACTCAGCTCAGCGAGCCAGGCATGGCCGTGGGCACCCTCGGTTACATGAGCCCCGAGCAAGTGGCCGGGGATCCCGCGGACGCCAGGTCAGACCTCTTCAGCCTGGGGGTGACCCTCTGGGAGATGCTGGCAGGCGCGCGGCCCTTCCAGGGCGCCTCGGCCCTCGAGGTCATGCACGCCATCCTCCGGGAGGAACCGCCCGCCCTGGCCCCGGAGCTGAAGGTGCCTCCGGGCCTGGAACGCATCCTCCAGGACTGCCTGGCCAAGGCCCCCGAGGGCCGCTTTCACAGCGCCCACGACCTGGCCCTGGCCCTGGAGTCCCTGTCCACGATGGGCTCTCACCTCCTCCCGTTCTCCTTCCACCGCCCAGGCTGGATCAAGTGGGGGCTTCCCATCCTGGCCGCCGGGGCCCTGACCGTGGCTGGGCTTGGCCTCTGGATGCACCGGCGGCCCCTCCCGCCATCCTGGGATCCCCGCTGCGTGGCCATCCTGCCCTTCGAGAACCGTACCGGCGACCCGGCCCTCGACCCCCTCGGCCAACAAATCGTAGATCTGTTGCGCCAGGATCTGCAGCCTGTGGAGGACCTGAAGGTGGCGGCGGACCCACCGCCCGCACTGAGCCACGGTAGCCCCATGGTGCGCTTGGCGGAGGCCACCCGGGCCCGCTACATCGTGGCGGGGGCCATCTACCGGAAGGGCGGGGAGCTGGAATTCCAGGGGCGCCTGGAGGATCCCTGGATGAATCAGGTGGTCTACCAACTGGGGCCGTGGAAGGCCCCGCAGGAAGCTCCCGAACCCGCCCTGCTCGAACTGCGCCAGCGTCTGGGCGGCGCCGTGGCCTGGACCTTCGAGAAGGGCTTGCGCTATCACCCTGGCGCCGTGCGCCCCCCGCGCTTGGATGCCCTGCAGATCTACCTGAAGATCATGAAGGACTGGGGGGGAGTTCCAGTCCAGAGCCTGATCCCGGATTTCGAAAGGGCCGTGAGCCTGGACCCGGATTTCCTCCCCCTCCGCCTGGATTTCTTCGATGCCTGGGCGGCAACCTCAATCCAGCGGAGGGATAAGGCGGCCGAGCAGGTCGAAGCCGTGGAGGCTCGTGCCGGAAGCCTCACGCCCGTGGAACGGGTGCTCGCACGCCACCTTCGCGCCAGCCTCGAGGGATGGCGGACCGACATGTTGACCTCCTGCGAGGAACTGGACGCCCTCCTTCCCGGCACTCCCTGGATCCGAGCCCGGCTAGGGACCACCTTCGTCACAGTCATGAGAACCGGTTCGGCCATCCGCGTCCTCCAGCAGATTCCCGAGGGCTGGTATGGGCCCGGTGCCGGGGCGGCCACCTACCCCACGATCTGGCTCTGCTGGGCCTACCACCTTCAAGGGGACTACGCGTCGGAGTTGAAGACGTCGCGGGAGGCCCAGGTCCTGCATCCCAACGATACAGGTCTGCGCGTTTCCGAGGTGGGGGCGCAGATCGGCCTGGGTCGATGGGAGGAGGCCGAGGCCCTGGTGGAGACCCTGGCCTCCGTGGGCCCCGGGCGGGGCGGCAGCGTCGTGTCAGGAGCCGTGGCGCAGCGGGCCATGATCGAGTTCCGGGTGCATGGGCAGCCGGAAAGGGCCCGGAGGTTGGCCGAACGTCGCCGGGCCGCCCTCCTGCAGGGCCCGCCCGAGGTGCGCAGAATTCATCGGGCTGACCTTTCCGTGGCACTTCTCTGCCTTGACCGGGTTGAAGAGGCCATGGCCATCCACCGGGAGCTCCTGGGTGAAGCCGACCCGGCCTCCATGAACGTCATCTTCCTCCGCGGGCGCGTGGGTGCCGCCCTGGCCCGCCTGGGCAGAGCCGAGGAGGCCCGGCAGGTCGAAGCCGACCTGGCCGCCCTGTCCCGCCCCTACTTGCGGGGAGACCACACCTTCTGGCGGGCCTGCATCGCCGCGAATCTGGGCGAGAAGGACCGGGCTGTGGACCTCCTGCGACAGGCCTTCGCCCAGGGTCGAGCCATGGACTTTGCGGCCAGCACCCATCGGGAGTTGTATCTCGAGCCCCTGCGGGACTACCGGCCTTTTCAGGACCTCATGAGGCCCCGGGACTGATCCCGCCCCGAGCCCCCGGAACACGCTTCTGGAGATGGCGCCCTGTCCCGAACACAGGCCTGGCATGGCCCTGGCTGGAGCCGCTGCCGGGGGCACGCTACGCTGGTTCCCTTGCCAGGAGGTTCCCATGGCCCTTCTCGATCCCACCCGCAGCATCCTCGTGGTCATCGACCTCCAGGGCAAGCTCGTGGGCATGGTCCACCGGCCGGCCCTGGTGCTGGAGGCCACGCGCCGCCTCATGCGCCTGGCGGACCTCTTCGCCGTGCCCGTGGTGCTGACGGAGCAGTACCCCAAAGGCATCGGCCCCACGGAGGAAAGCATCCGGGCGACATACGACGGTCTCACGACGTCGAAGTTCTTCCTCGAGAAGACGGCCTTCGGGTGTTGCGGCGATTCCGGCTTCGAAGCCCTGCTCCGCCAGGCCCGGCCCCACCTGGCCCGGGAGAAGCGCCAGATCGTGGTGGCGGGCATCGAGGCCCATGTCTGCGTGATGCAGACCGTGCTCGAGCTGCTGGGCTCGGGCCACGAGGTGCACCTTTGCTGGGACGCCGTCAGCGGCCGGGGCGAGGAATACCGGAAGCACGCCCTGGAGCGCATGGCCGCCGCCGGTGCCACGCTCACCAACCACGAGTCCGTGGCCTTCGAGTGGGCCCGGGACAAGAACCACCCCCAGTTCAAGGCACTCTCGGCGCTCATGAAGGAAGGCCAGCCCCAAGGCTGAGGTGCTCAGCGCAGGGATCGGGGCGGGCCGAAGGTGCCCGGAACCGCGGTCTGGAGCATCACGCTCGGCCCTTCGTTCAGGATCAGGTCGGTGCGGCCGTCTCCATCCAGATCGCCCAGGGCGATGAAGTTGGCATTCATGGTTCCATCCAGGACGGCCGCCACCGAGAAGGCGCCCCGATGGGCAGCGGTTTGCAGGAGGACGGTCACCTTCGAAGGGGTGGACAGCGACTGGTATACCAGCGAGATCACCGCCAAGTCCGGCAGGCCGTCGCCATTGAGATCGCCGATGACCACCTGGCGGGCCCCGTCGACCACGGGGATGGCCGTGGCTCCGAAACTTCCCGGCTGGTTCTGGAGGAAGACCGTCACGTTGGCGCCGCCCTTCCCGCCGTCCGGAGCATTTCCGGCGTTGGCCGCCACCAGGTCCACTCGGCCGTCGCCGTCGAGGTCCGCAGCCGCGACGCCATCCACCTTCAGCCCTGCGCTGAGGAACACGGGGGCCGCCAATCCGCCGCCGGGTTGCTGGTACAGGATCGCCACACAGTCGTAGCCGGCCAATGCCAGATCCGGACGGCCATCCCCGTTGACGTCGGCCACGGCCAAATCGCGGAAGCCGTGTCCGGAACCCACCGGCACCGGCACCGGCGGCAGCAGGGCTCCGGGTAGACCCGGAGCCTGCGCCAGCAGCAGGAGGCGGCTGTGGACGAAGACCCCGTCCGCCACCACCACATCCGCGCGGCCGTCTCCCGTCAGCTCCACCACGGCCGCAGGGCCAGCCCCCCCGCCGGTCCACACCCAGGTGGCGGGGAGGAAGTGCCCGGGCGTGACGGGATCCTGGCGCAGGATCAGCAGCCCGCCGCTGTCGCCAATGACATTCGCCTGAGGGGGGACCGAGGCCTGGATGGACACGATGAGGTCCGGCCGCCCGTCCCCATCCACATCCCCCACGCACAGGTTCCAGGGATCGAATTCGAGAGGGTAGGTCGACGGCGCCGCGAAGCCCCCCGCCGCGTCCCGGAGGAAGACCTGCACGCTGTTCCGGTGGGTGCCCCCGTCGATGAGGGTGGCGGGAACGGCCACATCCAGACGGCCGTCCCCATTGAGATCTGCCACCACCACCTGGCCCCAGACCCAGAACGGTGGCAGGACAAACCCACTCTCGCCGCCCCCGCCACAGGCAGGGCCAAGCAGCAGGGCCGCTGCCCCCAGGGCGAATGAGATCCCCTTCCCGAGGCGACCAGCGAACCACTGCACGATCCACCTCCCCCGGGAGCTTCCGGTTCGGTCCCGCGGAGATGGCCTTCTGCGGAGAAGGGTGTCTTTGTGGGAGCCGACCCGCCAAACTGGCGGAATCGCCGTCAATGTACGCCTTCTGGAAGCGTCATGCCCCGCATTCAAGGCCACCCTGTCCCTGCCCTCTTCCCCGACACGAGTTCTGTGTCCGTGATGCTCTTCGGGGAGGCCCCGGGCCCCAGAGGCGCGGACCAGTCCGGCCTCCCCTTCTGGGGCGATGGGGCGGGCATCACGGTCTACCGCGCCCTGGCCGCCACCGGCCGGGCGGAGGTGCCCGAAGCGGCGTGGACGGACTGGGACGGCGCCCGCTTCAAGGCCCTGGGCCTGGCGCCGCGCCTCATCGGCACCGCCCTCAGCAACGCCTATCCCGCCTGCCCCACGAAGGATGGCGAGCACTTCCACGCGCCCTCCAACAAGGATCTGCTGGCCCCCGCCAACCTTGCCCGCCTGGTGGCGGAACTGGCCCGGGCCGCCACCGGTCGCAGCACCCCCCTGCGCGTCATCGCCTTCGGCAAGCGGGCGGAGTGGGTGCTCTCGCGGCTGGAGGGCGCGCCCCCCTTCGAGCTGCACGCCCTGCCCCACCCCAGCGCCCAGGGCTTGCTCCAGGCGGCACCGGGCAAAGGGAAGGGGCTGCGGCTGGACGATCTTCGCGTGGCATGGGAGGCCCAGCTGCGGGGACTGCTGGAGCAGGATGGGCCAGAACGGCCTGGCACTCCCACCTAGCTGTCAGGGAGGGTTTGGCGGAAGCCGAGGCGGCTGCAAAGGCTCCTTCCGGGGCCGGATCTGCCTCAGGGGAACTTCCCGGGGCGCCTAAACATTTCTTAACAAGCGCTTTTCTTCGTGCCGCGTATGCTGAGGGCTTCCATGCGGAATCTTTCACAACCTGGAGGTCACATGTCTCTCTCCCGTCGATTCATCTTGCCCCTGTGCGGGGCCCTGGCCTTCGCGCTGGTGGCGGGAGACGCCCCCAGGCCGGCCAGTGCGGCGTACAAGGCTGCCGCCAAGGTGAAAGCCGCGAAAGCGCTTCCGCTGCCTGCTCCCGCCAAGGTGACGGCGGTGGAGGGCATCACGGAATACCGCCTGGCCAACGGCCTGCGCGTGCTGCTCTATCCCGATGCGAGCAAGCCGACGATCACCACCAACATCACCTACCTGGTGGGCAGCCGGATGGAGCATTACGGCGAGACGGGCATGGCCCACCTGCTGGAGCACATGCTCTTCAAGGGCACGAAGGCGCGGCCGGACACCTGGAAGATCCTCAACGAGCTGGGCGGCGACGCCAACGGCACCACCAACTTCGACCGCACCAACTACTACGTCTCCTTCCCGGCCTCCGAGGAGAACCTGAAGAAGGCGCTGGATCTGGAGGCGGATCGGATGCTGAACTGCACCTTCACGGCGGAGACGCTGTGGGGCAAGGACGGCAAGAGCGGCGAGATGACCGTCGTCCGCAATGAGTTCGAGTCCGGCGAGAACAGCCCCTTCCGCACCACCCTCCTGCGGGTCATGTCGGCGGCCTACGACTGGCACAACTACGGCAAGCCGGTCATCGGAGCCCGCAGCGACATCGAGCATGTGAATGTGGCCCACCTCCGGGCCTTCTACACCAATTACTACCAGCCGGACAACGCGATTCTGATGGTGGCGGGACAGTTCGACGGGCCGAAGACGCTGGCCACCATCAACGCCACCTTCGGCCGGCTCCCGAAGCCGGCCCGCACCCTGGAGCCCACCTACACCGTGGAGCCCGTCCAGGACGGCGAGCGGCTGGTGACCATCCGCCGCGTGGGCGGCACCCCGCTCCTGGTGGCCGGGTACCACGTCGCCCCCTCGGCCCAGGCAGATCGCAGCGCCACAGACTTGGCGGCGGCGATCCTTACTGATGCCCCCAGCGGCCGCCTCTACAAGGCGCTGGTGGAAACCAAGCTGGCCGCCCAGGTGTTCCCCCTCTCCTTCACCACCTACGAGCCCGGCCTCCAGATGTTCGGCGTGGTCCTGGCGAAGGATGGCGACATGGAGAAGGCGAAGGAGGTTCTCCTGCACGAAGTGGAAACCCTGAAGGACAAGCCTCTCACCCAGGCGGAGCTGGATCGCGCCAAGGCCCAGGTCCAGAAAGGTATCGACCAGGCTCTGTCCGACACCAAGACCATGGCCATCAGCCTCAGCGAAGCCATGGCGGCCGGTGATTGGCGGGAATGGTTCCTGGATCGCGACCGCACCATGGCCGCGACCCTCGACAAGGTGCAGACGGCCGCGGTGGCCTACTTCAAGCCGAGCAATCGCACCCTCGGGGAATACATCCCCACGGAGAAGCCGGATCGGACCACGGTGCCGGCGGTGCCCGACGTGGCCGCGGATGTGAAGGCCTACACCGGCAAGCAGACCATCGCCCAGGGCGAGGCGTTCGATGCCAGCCCCGCCAACGTGGATCAGCGCACGGTACGGTTCACCACGCCCAACGGCCTGAAGGGCGCCCTGCTCTCCAGGAAGACCAAGGGCGGCATGGCCGCCGTCCAACTCACCCTGCGCTTCGGCCAGGAAACATCCCTGCGCGACAAGCTGGCCACGCCGGATCTCACCGGCGCCATGCTCATGCGCGGCACCCTCAAACATTCGCGCCAGGAGCTGGCGGATGCCTTCGACAAGCTGAAAGCGGAAGTGATGATCACCGGCGGCGCCACGTCCGCCAACGCCCGGATCAAGGTGCCCCGGGAGAACCTGGCCGCCACACTGAAACTCGTGGCCGAGGTGCTGCGGGAACCTGCCTTCCCGGCCTCCGAGCTCGAGACCCTCGTGAAGCAGCAGACCACCGGCATCGAGTCCCAGCGTCAGGAGCCCCAGGCCAAGGCCATGGATTTCCTGGGCCAGACCTTCGATGCCTACCCGGCGGGCCACCCCTCGGCCTACCGGTCGCTGGAGACTCGGATCCAGGATATGAAGAGCACCAAGGTCGAGGATCTGAAGGCCTTCCACGCAGCCTTCTACGGGGCGGACCACGCGACCTTCGCGGCTTCGGGCGACTTCGACGCCAAGGAGATCCAGGGCCTGGTCACAGACCTCTTCGGTTCCTGGACATCCGCCTCGGCCTATGAGCGCATCCCCGCGCGCCTGAAGGTGGTTCCCGGCCAGTCCGAGGCTTTCGAAACGCCCGACAAGCAAATGGCCATCTTCGTGGCCATGGAGCGCTGGGCCATGAAGGACACGGATCCGGGCTATCCAGCCTTCCTCATGGCCAACCAGATCCTCGGCGGCGGCATCCTGAAGAACCGCCTCGGCGATCGCCTGCGCCAGAAGGAGGGGTTCAGCTACGGGGCGGGATCCAACTTCAACAGCAGCAGCCAGGATCCCGTCTCGTCCTGGCAGGCCTACGCCATCTACGCGCCCCAGAACGCGGCGAAGCTGGAGGCGGCCTTCCAGGAGGAACTCCAGAAAGCCCTTAAGGAGGGCTTCACCCAGGAGGAGCTGGATTTCGCCCGCAAGACCTGGCTCCAGGGCGAACAAACCCAGCGCCAGGAGGATCCTGCGATCGCCGCCTGGTTGAACAACAGCCTCTACCTGGGCCGCCCCGTGCTCTTCCAGGCGGAACTGGAGGCCAAGATCCAGGCCCTGAAGCTGGACGAGGTCAACGCCGCCCTGCGCCAACACCTGGACCCCGCGAAGCTCGTGATCGTCAAGGCCGGCGACTTCGCCAAGGGCGCGAAGAAGTAGGGTCCTCTTCACTGGGAAAATGGGGGAGCGGTCGGCCGCTCCCCCATTTTGCTAGGTGGGGAAAGCCTTTCATGGTCTTCTGGATGTCCGCTTGGCGTTGATCAGGACGCGAGGCGATGACGGAGGGCGTAGCCATGGCACGCATCGAACGGGAATGGAAAGCGGAACACGAAGGCTCGGCGCTGGCCTCGGAACTGCACAGGGTGATGGTCATCAGCCACCGTCAGGCCAAGGGCTTCATTGATGGCCATTGCGTCACGGTGAACGGCGAGACCGTCGAGAAGCACGGCCACCGGCTCAACCCAGGGGACACCGTGAAGGTGGTCTTCGATCCCGAGCTGACCTACGACGTGCTGCCCGCGGCCCGGAAGCTCCAGGCAGGGCCCTTCGAAACCCTGTGGGAAGACAACCATCTGCTCTTCGTCTTCAAGCCCGCGGGTCTGCTGACGGTGCCCGCGGAACAGGGCGGCGAACCCAGCCTGGCCGAGGCCATCACCGAGTCCTACCGCCGTCGCGGCTTCAAGCGCTTCAACCTCTACATCGTCCACCGCCTCGACCGCTTCACCAGCGGTGTGCTGGTGTTCGCCAAGACCCCCGAAGCCCTGCACGGTCTCAAGAAGCACTTCGAGCTGCACCGCCTTCAACGCGTCTACTTCGCCGTGCTCGTGGGTGAGCTGCCCGAGAACAGCGGCACGCTCGCGGGCCACCTCATTGAGCACGCCAAGTCCCTGAAGATGTCCGTGGCCACACCCCGCAAGGGCCCTGGCGGTGGCAAGCGCATGCCCGCCGGCGCCAAGGAGGCCGTGACCCACTACCGTGTGATCGAGCGCCTGCCCGGCCACACCGTGGTCGAGGTGCGCCTGGAGACCGGCCGCCGCAACCAGATCCGCGTGCAGTTCGCCGACCGCGGCTATCCGCTGCTGGGCGATCAGGTCTACGGCACGGAGAGCCCCCTGCTCGATCGCCAGGCTCTGCACGCCGAGCTGCTCGGCTTCAAGCATCCCGTCACCGAGGAGCAGGTCACAGTTACAGCCCCCATGCCCGCGGATATGGAGGCGGCCCTGAAGGCCCTGCGCAACCAGGCCCGCATCGTCCGCGCCGCCACCGGCGTGAAGGGCGAGGAGGGCATCTACCAGCCCACGGAAACGCGGGATCACAAGCTCAAGCGCGTGGCCCGAGCCAAGCGCTTCGACGAACGCGAGGCGCCGGCACGGACTCCGCGTCCCCGCCCCGTGGATGGCGACGAGCGGCCCCGCCGCACCTTCGGTTCCGCCGAGCGACCCGCCCGTCCGCGCCGCGAGGAGGGCGAGGCACGGCCCCGCAAACCCTTCACCCCTGGCGATCGCCCAGCACGGCCCCGTCCGGACAGCGACGAGCGGCCGCGCCGCACCTTCGGTTCCGCCGAGCGACCCGCCCGGCCGCGCCGCGAGGATGGCGAGGCACGCCCCCGCAAGCCCTTCACCCCTGGCGATCGCCCGGCCCGGCCCCGTCCAGACAGTGACGAGCGGCCCCGCCGCACCTTTGGTTCCACCGAGCGGCCCGCCCGGCCGCACCGCGAGGATGGCGAGGCACGACCCCGTAAACCCTTCACCCCTGGTGACCGCCCGGCCCGGCCCCGCCCGGACAGCGACGAGCGCCCGCGTCGCACCTTCGGCTCCTCCGAGCGGCCCGCCCGGCCGCACCGCGAGGATGGCGAGGCACGGCCCCGCAAACCCTTCACCCCCGGTGACCGCCCGGCCCGGCCTCGCCCAGACAGCGACGAGCGCCCGCGCCGCACCTTTGGCTCCTCCGAGCGGCCCGCCCGGCCGCACCGCGAGGATGGCGAGGCACGGCCCCGCAAACCCTTCACCCCCGGCGACCGCCCGGCCCGGCCCCGCCCGGACAGCGACGAGCGCCCACATCGCGCCTCTGGACCTGTGGGCCGCCCGGGCGGCCCACGACGGGATGAAGGTGCGCCCCGGCCTCCCCGCACCTACAGTGCCGCCGGCCGCCCCACGGGCCCACGCCGCGAAGGCCCGGGTGAACGCCCCACCCGCAAGCCCGCACCCCGCACTGGCAAGCCCAAGTCGCGGAAGCCCTGAGGAACCGGGCCGCCGCCCGGACTATCCTGCTTCCATGCGCGGCCTTCTCTCCAGCCTCCTTCTCTCCTCCTGCCTGACCGCGCAGGAGGTGGGGAAGCTGGAGCTCCGTACGGAACTGGGCGTCCCCACCGAGCCCGTCCATCTGGTCATGCCCGGGTGCTGGGACGGCCTGATCCTCGGGATCACCGCGAAGCCTCTGAAACCTTCCCGCCGGGAGCCGGCAGGCGCCACGGTGGAGGTGTGGGACTTGGCCTACCGCGAGTCCCCACGTCACGAAGTGTTCACCCTCTACCTCAAGGCCCTGCGGGAGCGCCTCTCCGGGGCCTTTGAACTGCCTCCGCCAACACACCAGGCCCTGGAGCTGGGTGAATTCATGTCCTCCGATCCGTCTCATCCGGAGCAGCTGGACCTCACCAAGGTGCAGTCCATGCAGGAACGGTTCAACCCGCCACCCCGCGCGACACCAATGCGGTGAGACAGGCTGGAGACTGGATTCCGGCCTCCCGCCTAGATGTGCTCCAGATACATCCGGTCCAGCGCCTCGGCCAGGTCCAGGTCCCGCTGCGTGACACCTCGGCTGACATGGGTGGTGAGGACGGCCACGACCCAGCGGTAGCCAAGGGTCAAGTCTGGGTGGTGGTTCACTTTCTCGGCGTGCTCGGCGGCGGCCATCACGAACCCGAGGCCCCGGGGGTAGGCCGAGAAGACGTAGCGGCGGCGCAGGGTGAGGCCATGGGAATCCCCCTGTGCAACCCAGTCTGGATGCGTCTTGAGGAAGTCCTCCATGGCGTCAGGGCTCACCAGATCCTTGGACATGCATTCCCCCATGAGGCATCCTAATCTGTTCAATTCGAGTTGCGCCATGCCCTTCAACCAACCACCCCTGCTCGGCCGCATCGCCTTCGTCACCGGGTCCTCCCGGGGCATCGGGCGGGCCATTGCCGTGGAGTTTGCCCGCTGGGGCGCGGACGTGGTGGTGCATGCCCAGAAGAATCAGGACCTGGCCGACGCAGTGGCCGCCGAGATCCGGGGCCTGGGCCGCCGCGCCATGGTGGTGCTGGCGGACGTGCGGGTGAAGGCTGAACTGGAGGCCGCCGCGGACCGCGTGAAGGCCGAGTTGGGGCCCGTGGACATTCTTGTGAACAACGCCGGCACCCGCCAGGACGGTCCCTTCATCCTCATGGGCGACGAGAAGTGGGAGGAGGTCATGAACGTGAACCTCCGGGGCACCGTGTACGCCACTAAGGCCTTCGTGCGCGGCATGATGGCCCGCAAGTGGGGCCGCATCGTCAACATCGTCAGCCCCACGGGCATCATCGGGAAGGCGGGCCAGACCAACTACGGCGCCAGCAAGGGCGCGGTGATCGCTCTCACCCGTAGCCTGGCCCGGGAGATGGCCCCTTTTGGTGTGCTGGTGAACGCCGTGAATCCCGGCCTCATCCATACGGAACTCACGCAGGACGTGCCCGAGGAGGTGCGCCGCCAGATGCTGGCGCCCACCATCCTCAAACGCGAAGGCGAGCCCGAGGAAGTGGCCGGCGTGGTGGCCTTCCTCTGCTCCGACTGGGCCAGCTACATGAGCGGCCAGATTATCAATGTCGACGGCGGACTCTGTCCCTGAAATTCGCCGGCGAATCAGCCTAGTTGATTCGCCGCCTGGAGGGTGTTGGTCAGCAACCCGGCGATGGTGAGCGGGCCGACACCGCCGGGCACAGGCGTCACGGCGGACGCCACCTGCATGGCTTCGCCAAAGCGCACGTCACCGCAGAGGACGGCGCCCTTGGCCAGCAGCGTCTCCAGCTTCTTCGGCTCGGCGGCGAAGATCCGCTCGCCCAGGAGGAGATCCTCCACGCGGTTGATGCCCACATCCACCACCACGGCGCCGGGCTTGATCCAGGAGCCCTCCACCAGCCCGGGGCGGCCCACGGCGGCCACCAGCAGGTCCGCCTCCCGGCAGACGGCGGGCAGATCCTGCGTCCGGCTGTGGGCGATGGTCACGGTGGCGTGCTGCTCCAGCAGCATGAGAGCCATCGGCTTCCCCACGATCTCGCTGCGCCCCAGCACCACCGCCCGCAGGCCCTTGAGGGCCACGCCGTGGTGGGCCAGCAGGGACATGCAGGCGCTGGGGGTGCAGGGACGCAAGCCCGGCAGGCCCTCCAGCAGCAGGCCCTGGTTCATGGGATGGAAGCCGTCCACATCCTTGGCGGGGTCGATGCGGTGCAGGGCCCGCTTGGAATCCAGACCCTTGGGCAGGGGCAGCTGTACCAGGATCCCATCCACCGCCGGGTCGGCATTCAGGCGGTCGATGAGGGTATCCAGCTCCGCCTGGGGGGTGTCCGCGGGCAGCCGGTGTTCGAGGGAGGTGACACCCACCCGGGCGCAGGCCGCGGCCTTGTTGCGGACGTAGACGTGGCTGGCGGGGTCATCCCCCACCAGCACCACCGCCAGGGCCGGGGCCCGCAGCCCCTGGGTCGCCCGGGCCTGCACGCCCAGCCGCACGGCCTCCAGCATGCGATCCGCGTGCGCCTTGCCGTCCAGGATGGTGGCCATGGGTTCCTCCAACCTCCATTGAAGCCCAGGGGGACCGTGGCCCTCATCAAGATTTTCAGCAGGGACACGACTTGGCCCTGGACCCCCCAGGGAGGCAGCAGTGGCCCGGCTGCGCCGGGCCACTGCGCGGGGGTCCGGGGGTCTGCGCGCAGCGCAGACCCCCGGAGAGCATTAACCAACCTTGAGATTCCTGGGAATGGGCGTTAGACTTGAAATTCAATTCGGCCATGGCAACCCCCCTCGGGTGCCAAGACTGGGTGGGTTCGGCCCACCTTTTTTGTTGTTAACTCGGAGTCTCCTTGGATCTGAAGAAAGCGCAGCCCCCCCTTGAGCGTCAGCTGGCCCTGCTGGGCTTCGAGCTGGTGCACCTGGAGCTCGTCCGCGAGGGCCGGGACGAGATGCTGCGCCTCTACATCGACCATCTGGATGCCGAGGCCAGCGGCCGCAAGATCACCCTGGACGACTGCACTTCCGCCAACGAAGGCCTGTTGCTGTGGATGGACGTGGAATTCCCCGATCTGCGGGAGAAGCTCGGCGTCGAGATCAGCAGCCCAGGCATGGAGCGCCCCCTGGTGAAGGCCGATCACTTCCGCCGTTTCGCGGGCCGGCTCTGCCGCGTGCAGACCGCCGCCCCCATCAACGGCCAGAAGCGCTTCAAGGGCTGGATCGGCCCCGTGGCGGACGGCAACGTCACCCTCGAAGAAGACGGCGTCCTCAAGGTCATCCCCATCGAAGGCATCCAGAAGGCCCGGCTGGCGCCGTTCGACGAAGAGAAAACCCCGCGGCCCAAGCATTTGACGGCCCGATTCACCGAAGTACCTGATGCCGATGGCGTAGAGACAAGCGTCGTCGAGGACGAGGAGGCCTGAGATGGCGAATGTGGCAACGACCTTTTTCGACAGCGTGAAGATGATCGCCGCTGAAAAGGGCATCCCCGAGGAAGACGTCTTCGCGGCGGTCGAGGAAGCCCTGGCCAAGGCCGCGGACAAGTACTTCAATGCCCAGGATTTCTACGGCAACTTCCAGGCCCAGATGGACCGGGAGACGGGCGAGTTTCACGTCTACGCCCTGAAGCAGGTCGTGGCCGAAGTCGAAGAAGAGGATCTCGAGATCAGCCTGGCCGAGGCTCAGACCCTGAACCCCGACGCGGCAGAGGGCGACACCCTCTGGCTACCCCAGGACACCAGCCAGCTTGGCCGCATCGCCGCCCAGGCCGCCAAGCAGGTGCTCGTGCAGAAGGTCCGCGAGGCCGAGCGCGAGCGCATCTTCACGGAGTTCGCCGACCGCATCGGCGAGGTGGTGGTGGCCGAAGTGAAGCGCTTCGAGAAGAGCGCCATCATCCTGGAGATCGACCGTGTGGAAGCCATGCTGCGCCGCAGCGAGGCGCTGCGCGGCGACCGCTTCGACAAGGGCCAGCGCATCAAGGTCGTCATCGTGAGTGTCGACCGCAGCGCCAAGGACCCCCAGGTGCAGGTCAGCCGCACCGATCCGCGGCTGCTCATCAAGCTCTTCGAAAATGAAGTGCCCGAGATCCATGACGGCACCGTGGTCATCCGCAACTGCGTCCGCGAAGCCGGCGACCGCGCCAAGGTGGCCGTCCACAGCCTCGATCCCGACGTGGATCCCGTGGGCGCCTGTGTGGGCCTCAAGGGCAGCCGCGTGCAGGCCATCATCCGCGAGCTGAAGAACGAGAAGATCGACATCGTCCGCTACTCCGACGACCCTGCCCAGTTCATCGCCAACGCCCTGAATCCCGCCAAGGCCATCCGGGTGAACCTGGGTGACCCCGAGAGCCGCCGGGTCGAGGTGGTGGTGGACGACGAACAGCTCAGCGTCGCCATCGGCAAGCGGGGCCAGAACGTCCGCCTGGCCGCCAAGCTCACGGGCTGGAACATCGATGTCCGCAGCGAGGCCGACAAGCGCCGCGAGGCCGAGGTCGCCATGGGCCTGGCCCTGCCTGAGATCGACGCCGAGGCGGCCCCTGCCGTCGAGGCCGCCGCGCCTGCTTCCACCCTGCTCGACGAGATCCAGGTCGAGGGGTTGGATGCCGCCCTCGTGGACCGACTCGCCGCCGCGGGCTTCTCCGATGTCAAATCCCTTTACACTGTCACTGCCGAGCAGCTCATGCAGGTGGATGGCATGGATCAGGATCTGGCCTTCCGTCTCATCGATGCCGTGCAGGCTCATTTCGGGGAGTAGGCTGTAGTCCTGCAGCCCTTCCCGTTTCCCACCCCCAGGCCGAGGTAATCCGCTTACATGCTGCGTATCAACCAACTCGCCAAAGAGCTCGGAGTCGCCAATCAGGAGGTCATCGAGGCCTGCGAGAAGCGTCTGGGCCTCCAAGGGAAGAGCCATAGCTCCAACCTCACCGATGACCAGGCGGACCAGCTGCGCCGGACCTTCCAGGGCAAGCACAAGGGAGAGAGCGATGCTCCGCCCCTCGCGCTGCACAAGCCCTCCGCTGCCGTGAGGGTGGTGAAGGCCCCCAATCAGCCGGCCCCCCCGCCGGTCAAGGCCGAGGTCCAACCCGTGCCTGAGGCGCCCAAGCCGGCCCCGGCCGTATTGGTGAAGAAGGCCGAGCCCCGACCCGAGCCCCAGCCGGAAGCCGAGGCACCTGCACCTTCCGCCGCGACCCCCCACGCGAAGGCCGCCGAGCCCGCTCAGGGCGCGGTCGCCACGCCCGTCGCCGCGCCGGCCCCTGAAGGCGGAGCTGTCGCGCCGACCAAGGCCCCGGCGCCCGCCGAGCCCGCTCAGGAGACTTTCTCCCGCCTGAAGGTGTCCACGGGCGCCGCCCCTGCCCCCCGGGAAGAGAAGCCGGCCCGCTACATCCAGCTGCCCCCGGCCCGTCCCACGGGCGGCCAGGCATCCCAGCGCCCGCCCCAGACCTCCGGCCCCGGCCAGACCTCCGGTTCCGGTCCCCGCCCCGAAGCAGGCGCCCGTCCCATCGTCCAGCGCCCCGGCCAGGCCCCTTCGCCCGGCAGCGTGCAGCGCTCCGGCATGCCCCAGAAGGAGAAGGCCGTTCTCCAGATGGCCACCAATACCGGTCGGGGTGAGGTGCGCCATGAGGCCCCCGTGCCGATCTCCCCCAGCCGGCGGCCGTACATCCCGCCCGCCATCACGGAGATGAGGCCCGACCAGGGCTTCAGCCGCATCAAGACCTCGGACACCCCGGCCCCTGCGCCGCGGTCCACAGAACCCGCCCGCTACATCCAGCTGCCTCCGCCCCGTCCCGTGGGCGGGGTCCGGCCCAGCGGCCCCGGCACGCGCCCCAGCGGCCCTGGCGGACGCCCCGGCGGTCCCGGCATGGGTTCCCGCCCCGGCGGCCCCGGTGGACGCCCTGGTGGTCCCGGTCGCCCTGGCATGGGTTCCCGTCCCGGTGGCCCCGGCCGCGGCCCGTCCATCCCCGCGACCGGCCCCATCGATCCCAACAGCCAGAAGGGCCCCGGTCGTGGCGCCCATGTGGGTGGCAAGAAGAAGAAGGGCGGCTACGTCCGGAGCAAGGAGGAGGAACTCGACCTCAAGCTCCGCCAGCCCCGGTCCCGCGCTCAGCAGGTGGCCAGCGAATACATCGAAGAGGAAATCGGCATCGTCATGCTCTCCGAGGGCGTGACGGTCAAGGAACTCGCCGAGAAGTGCAACCGGCCCGCCAAGGATGTCGTGGCCAAGCTGCTGCATCGCGGCGTCTTCGCCACCATCAACCAGCCCCTCGATACCGAGATGGCCAAGGACATCGCCCGCGAGTTCGGCTTCCTGGCCGACATCGTCTCCTTCGAGGAGGATGTCCAGATCGCCTCCGACGAATCCGGTGACGTGCAGGGCGAGAAGCTGCCCCGTCCCCCCGTGGTCACCATCATGGGCCACGTCGACCACGGCAAGACCTCGCTGCTGGACGCCATCCGCAAGACCAAGGTGGCGGCGGGCGAGGCAGGCGGCATCACGCAGCACGTGGGCGCCTACCACGTGAACGTGAAGGACCCGAACACCGGCGAGATGCGCAAAGTGGTCTTCCTGGATACGCCTGGCCACGAAGCCTTCACCAAGATGCGTGCCCGGGGCGCCAAGGTCACAGACATCGCTGTCTTGGTAGTGGCTGCCGATGACGGCGTCATGCCTCAGACCGTGGAATCCATCAACCACGCCAAGGCCGCGGATGTGCCCCTCGTCGTCGCCATCAACAAGATCGACAAGCCCGGCGCCAATCCCGACAAGGTCCAGCAGGGCCTGCTCCAGCACAGCGTCCAGACCGAGGCCTACGGTGGCGATGTGCCCGCCGTCCTCGTCAGCGCCAAGACCCAGCAAGGCCTCGACGAACTGCTTGAGACCCTGCTCCTCGTGGCAGATCTGAAGGAACTGAAGGCCGTCTACGACTGCCCCGCCGCCGGGTCCATCATCGAAGGCCGCCTCGACCGGGGCCGCGGCCCCGTGGCCACGGTGCTGGTGCAGCGCGGCACGCTCAAGGCCGGTGACATCTTCGTGGCCGGCGCCACCATGGGCCGCGTCCGCGCCATGTTCGACTATTTGGGCCAGCGCGTCACCGAGGCCGAGCCATCCACCGCTGTGCAGATCCTCGGTTTCGAGGAAGTGCCCAGCGCCGGCGACAACTTCCAGGTGGTGGAGGACGAGGGCAAGGCCCGCACCATCGTCTCCTTCCGCCAGGAGAAGGCCAAGCTGGCCGCGCAGCAGAAACAGCGCGCCACGCTGGAAACCCTGTTCAGCACCCTCAAGGACGGCCAGGTCAAGGAACTGCCCCTCATCATCAAGGCGGACACCCAGGGCTCGGTGGAATCGCTGGTGGGCCAGCTGGAGCGGTTGAGCACTGAAAAAGTGAGAGTGCGCATCATCCACAGCGCCGCCGGCACCGTCACCGAGAACGACGTGCTCCTCGCCGAAGCTTCCAAGGCCACCATCATCGGCTTCCAGACCCGGGCCGAGAAGAAGACCGAGGAGCTCGCCCGCGAAGAGGGTGTGGATCTGCGCTTCCACGACATCATCTACAAGATCACGGAAGAGATTGAGCAGGCCATGGTCGGCATGCTCGATGCCACGGAGAAGGAAACCGTCCACGGCCAAGCCGAGATTCGCCAGCTCTTCAAGATCGGCAAGACTGTCATCGCCGGTTCCTTCGTCACCGAAGGCAAGGTCCAGAAATCGAACAAGGTCCGCGTGAAGCGTGGCGAGGAAGTCCTCTTCGAGGGCGGCATCAAGAACCTCAAGCGCTTCAAGGAGGACGTGACCGAGGTGAAGAACGGCCTCGACTGCGGCATCTCCCTCGACGGCTTCGACGAGCTGAAGGAAGGGGACATCCTCGAGTTCTTCAGCAAGGAGAAGGTCATCGCCACGTCCCTGAGTTGATCCCAGCAGCCGCGCTCCGCGCGGTTATCGAAAGGGCCCGTGCAGCGGGCCCTTTTCATTGACATCAATAATCGACTCAATGGTATTTAAATGCTGAATTTGCTGAAGTAAACTTAAATCATGTGATCCTCGTCACGCACCCGGCGCCGCAGAATGATCGGCTGCCCTGCGTGAGGTGCCCATGTCCGCTCCCAGCTTCGCCCTGACCGCTCCCACCCACAGACAGCCCGGCGGCAACCCCATGGGGTTGCAGCGCATCGACCACTTTCAGTTGACCGGCTCCGTCGAGCACCTGGAGCCTCTTTACCGCCGCCTGGGCTTCGCCCGCGTGGCCAGTGGCTCCCACACCTGGGGCCGACTGGTCCACCTGCGCCAGCAGCGCATGGATATCCTCATCTTCGAGGCCGTCGCCTCCCACCCCGCGGGCCATTACGCCCAGGCCCATGGTGAGGGCGTGTGCGCCCTCAATTTCCTCGTGGACGACCTCGACGTGGCCCTGGCCCAGGCCCGGACCCAGGGTGCCCATGTCTTACAGGAGCCGGAGTCCCACGACCTCGGTGGCGGCACGCTGCGCTTCGCCGCGATCCAAGGCGTGGGTGACGTCTGGAACTTCCTGGTGGAGCGGAAGGGCGAACTGTCCGCCTTCTGGCCCGGCCTTGCGCCCGACCCGGCCCCGGCCTTCTGCGACCCCGGCCTGGTACGCGTGGACCACCTCACCAACAACGTGGGCCCCGCCGAGATGGACGCCCTGGTGGCCTTCTACGAGCGCGTCTACGGCTTCGTCGTCACCCGCGAGTTCCACATTCGCGGCGCCCTGGGCACGGGGCTGGATTCCAAGGTCGTGCAGAGCGCGAACAACCAGGTGATCATCCCCATCAACCAGCCCACGGACGAGAAGAGCCAGGTGCAGGAATACGTCCAGCGGCACCGGGGCCAAGGCGTGCAGCACATCGCACTGTCCACCAACGACATCTTCCACACCCTGCGCACCCTCCAGGACCAGGGGTTCCAGTTCCTCCGCGTGCCGGACACCTACTACGAGCTGCTGCCCGGGCGCATCGCGAAGGGCGGCTACACCGTGCAGGAGAGCCTCGGCGAGGCCAAGGAACTGGGCATCCAGATCGACGGCGACGAGACCGGCTACCTGCTTCAGATCTTCACCGAGGACCAGATCGGGCCGCTGTTCTTCGAGATCATCCAGCGGCGGGGGAACATGGGCTTCGGCGAGGGCAACTTCCAGGCGCTGTATGATTCCATTGAGCTGGATCAAAAGAAGCGTGGCGTACTCTAATGCCGCCCCGGTTCCCTCGAAAACGGGCCGCCCTGCGGCCCGTTTTCATGCGCTCCCTATCGGAGGATCCCCCGGAGCCTCCGATGGCTGGTCGCCCCATGGGCTTCGGCGAGGGCAACCTCCTCGCCCTTCGGGCTCAGACCTCTCCCAGAACGGTCCAGGCAATACCACGCCCCGTCATCCCGGCAGGAGTGGTTCTCCACCCACCGTCGCTCTCCAGGCGCTGTATGACTCCATCGAGCTGGATCAGAAGAAGAGGGGCGTTCTCTAGCGCAGCGTCTTGTGGGGCAGTCCCTCCACCCAGCCGGCGGGGGACACCTGCACGTAGTTGAGTTTCCGCTGGAGCTCGCGGATGGTGTTCGCGCCGGCATAGGTCAGGCCCGAGCGCAGGCCGCCCACGATGTCGGCGAGGATCTCGTCCTCGTCCTCGCGATAGAGAACCTCCGTGGCCACGCCTTCGGAGGTCTTCCAGCCGGTGAGCCCACCGAGGTGGTCGTCTGCCACCTCCTGGCTCGCCATGCCCCGGTACACCTTGCGGGTGGGCGTCCCCGCGGCATCCAGGAGCGGCTCGCCCGGCGTGGGGCGCGTGCCGGCGAGCATGCCGCCGATCATCACGAAGTCCGCGCCGAAAGCCAGGGCCTTCACGATGTCTCCCGGGGTGCGGATGCCTCCGTCGGCCACGATGGAACGGTCCGCCCGGGCGCATTCCTTGATGGCGGTGAGCTGGGGTACGCCGAAGCCGGTCTTGATGCGGGTGGTGCAGACGCTGCCGGGGCCGATGCCCACCTTCACGATGTCGGCCTTCACGCTGGCCAGATAGTCCGCCCCGGCGTAGGTGGCCACATTCCCCGCCATGATGCATTCGTTGGGGAGGATCTCGCGCATGCGTTTGACCATCCGGCCGACGTACCGGGCGTGGCCATGGGCCACGTCCACGCAGAAGTACTGGGCCCCCGCATCCCGGAGGGCTTCCACCCGCTCCATCTCGGACTCGGCCGTGCCCACGGAGACGAAGGTGGGGAACCGGCAGCGCCGGAACATGGCGACGTTCTCCCCTACGGAGAGGAACCGGTGGAGGACCCCGATGCCGCCCCGTTCGCCGATGAAGTCGGCCATGGCCTCCTCGGTCACCGTATCCATATTCGCCGTCAGGACGGGCAGCTCCAGCCGGAGCTTCCCGGTCTTGTCGGTCATGCCGATGTCCACAGTCCGCCGCGACTCGTGGTGGTTGTAGGCCGGAATCAGAAGGACATCATCGAAGGTGATCGCAGGTTCGGGCATGGGGCCCCCTTCCAGACGGGCCCAGCATACGTCCATCCTGCGGGGCCGGCCCGGGCAATCCCCGCAACCTCCCGCGCCACCGGCCCCAGGCTACGCTAAGGTAGTTCCATGCGCTTTTTCCCTTCCCGCCAGCGCGGGTTCACCCTGATGGAACTCCTGGTCGTCATGACCATCCTGGCTCTCCTGGCCACGATCGGCCTGGTGGGCTACCGGTACAAGACGACCGTGGCCCGCGAGGCCGTCCTCAAGGAGAACCTCTTCCAGATCAACCACGCCCTTGAGCAGTATCGGGCGGACCGGGGCAAGTACCCTTCGAGCCTGGGGCCCCTCAGGGAGCTGGGCTACCTGCGGGACATCCCGTGGGATCCCATGACCCAGTCCCGGGATACCTGGCAGCTCGAAACAGAGCCCCCTGATCCCGATAATCCTGATGCCGAGCTGGGCGTATGGCGCGTTCGCAGTGGCTCTGCCGACAAGAGTCCCATCAATCAGATCCCCTACAACGAGTGGTAGAGCGGTCTTCAGCCTTCGATCCAGGAATCCATGAGCCCCAGCACGCTTCGCCGTCTTGACCGCATCTCTGTAGCCCTCCTGCTGCTCTGGGCGGGAGCGGCCCTGGGTTTCGGGGTGTTCTCCGCACCGGTCTTCTTCCGGGAACTGCCCAGCCGGGATGTGGCGGGCCATATTGCCGGGTTGATCATCGGCCGTCTCGACTGGGCGGCCTGGACGGCCTTCGGACTGGCAGGCCTCAGCTGGGGTGCCCGCTGGATGGCCGAACTGCAGGAAGAGCTCATCGGCCCCATCCGCCTCTGGAGCGCCGCCTGGCTGGTGGCCATGCTCATGTGCCTGGCGAGCACCTTCGTGGTGACGCCCAAGGTGCGGGCGATCCGCGCCAGGATCGGCGCGCCCATCGAGACCCTGGCGCCGGACCATGCCGACCGCGTGGCCTACAACAAGGCCCACGGCGTCAGCCGCAACCTCTTCTTCCTGCGCATCCTGCTGGCCCTGGGCCTCGCGGCCACCGTGGGGATGATGCCCCGGAAGGATCAGGAGTAGGCCGGGTCCGGCAGCTCCCAGGCCTCCAGCTCCCGGGGCATGGGTGGCCCGGGGATCAGCTCCCGCAGCCATCCCCGGATCTCGGGGATGCCCGTGCCATGCAAGGCGCAGGCCTGGACGGCCCCAGGATGGCGCTTTTTCAGGTCCAGCTTCTGGGGCCGGTGAAGGCGGTCCACCTGGTTCAGCACCAGCAGACGGGGCTGGGCGTCGTCGTCCTCGGGCGCGCAGCCGATCTCCCGGAGGGTGGCGCCCACCACCCGCAGATGCTCCTCCAGGTCCGGATGGGCGGCGTCGGCCACCACCACCAGGGCGTCCGCCGTGCGCACCTCCCCCAAGGTGCTGCGGAAGGCCGCCACCAGCTGGTGGGGCAACTTGCGGATGAAGCCCACGGTGTCGGCCACCAGGCAGTGCTTGGGCGCGCCGCTGCCCTCGCCGGTCACGACGTCGAAGTCCTGGCCCAGCCAGGCCTTGCGGGTGGTGGTGTCGAGCGTGGCGAAGAGCAGGTCCCGGGGCTCACCCTCGCCCGTGAGGGCCTTCAGGAGGGTGGTCTTGCCGGCGTTGGTGTAGCCCACCAGGACCACCCGAGGCAGGCCCTGGGGTCGGCCCTGGCGCTGGGTCTCCCGCACCTGCTCGAGGTGGGTGAGCTCCCGCTTGAGCTGGCTGATGCGGGTGCGGATCATGCGGCGGTCCACCTCGATCTGCGTCTCACCGGGGCCGCCGCGCAGGCCCACACCGCCGCCCTGGCGTTCCAGGTGGGTCCAGGCCCCCTTGAGGCGGGGCAGCTCGTACTCGAGCCGGGCCAGTTCCACCTGGGCCTTGGCCTCCCGGGACTGGGCCCGCTGTTCGAAGATGCTGAGGATGAGGCCCGTGCGGTCCAGGCAGATGAGGTTGGTGAGCTTCACGATGGCGTTCACCTGGCTGCCGCTCAGCTCGTCGTCGCAGATGAGGTGGCGAACCCCCTGCCGGGCCGCCTCGTCGGCCAGCGCCTGCAGCTGGCCGGAGCCGTAGAAGGTCCGGGTGGCGATCTGGGACCGCTTCAGGATCCGCCGGGTCTGGACCTCGAATCCGCAACTCCGGGCGAGTTCGGCCAGTTCCAGGAGGTGATCCTGGATGCGGTCCTCCCGGTCCTCGGGGCCCTGGCGGGCGATGAGCAGACAGCGGGGAGGGGTTTCGGCCATGAGGCAAAGCTGCCGTGTCCGAGGGCAATAATCAAGCCCTGGCGCCCGGAAACCATGCCCGGCCTCCGGGCGGCGGCTACCCTGGAGCCATGCCCTTGTTTGAACGCACCATCGCCGACCGCTATCTGAAGACCCACCGCAAGGGGGCCTTCGTCCGGATCATGGTCATCCTCACCCGTTTCGGGACGGCCCTGGGCGTCTTCGCCATGGTGGTGACCCTGGCCCTGATGAACGGCATTCGCGATGAGATCCAGGCCACCCTCTACAGCGCCACGGCCCACTTCACGGTGTACCACCTGGCCGGCGACATTCCCGACACTGAGGGCGCCCTGAAGACCATCCAGGCCGTCTCCGGGGTCCAGGCCGCCTCGCCCATCCGGATCGAGAAGGGCCTGCTGCGGCGCACCGACAGCGACATGCCGCCGGAGCCGGTGGTGATCAAGGCCGTGGATCCCGCCACAGCCCACGGTACCTCGAGCATCTTTGATTCCATGCAGCCCATCCCCGTGGAGCAGTTGAAAGAGGGCGAGATTATCCTGGGCAAGGAACTGGCCCAGCGTCTCAGCCTCAAGGTGGGCGACACCGTGGCCCTGGCTTTCTTTCGCTTGGAACTTGGACTGGGCGGCCAGCAGCCCAAGGTGGCGGCCTTCCGCGTAGCGGGGACCTTCTACAGCCACAGCTCCGAGTACGACAAGGCCTGGGCCTTCATCCACCTGGCGGACGCCATGCGGATTGCCCGGTCCGACGGCCGGGCGGAAATGATCGAGGTGCGTGCTCAGAGCATCGACCTCATCGAGAAAGTGAAACCCCGGGTGCTGGAGGTACTCGGGCCCGGCTACATGGCCACGGACCTGCGGGAGTCCAACAAGACGCTCTTCGCCGCGCTGGCCCTGGAAAAATGGGGATTTGCCGCGGTATTCGGCCTCATCGTGCTGGTGGCGGCCTTCAACATCGTGGCGTCCCTGGTGCTGCTGGTGACGGAGAAGCGGCGAGACCTGGGCGTCCTGCTGGCCCTGGGGGCCACGCCGAAACAGATCCAGCGGCTCTTCGAGCTGCAGGGCCTGCGCATCGGCGTCGTGGGCACGGCCTGGGGTCTGGGCACCAGCGTGCCGCTCTGCCTAATCCTCGACCGCTTCAAGCTCCTGAAGCTCCCCGCTGCCGTCTACGACTTCATCACCTACATGCCCTTCCGACTCAAGCTCCTGGATATCGTCCTGGTGGCCGTCTTCCCCCTGCTGGTCTCCTGGCTGGCGGCGCGCTACCCCGCCAAGAAGGCCGCCGCCCTGGACCCCGTCGACGCGCTGAGGGCCGAATGATCGGACAGCCGCTTTCCATCCAGGGCCTGCACAAGACCTACCCCGGCAACGCCCATCCGGTCTTCGACGGCTTCGACCTCGACGTGGCCGCTGGCAACCTCTGCGCCATCGTGGGCGTCTCGGGCGTGGGCAAGACCACCTTGCTGAACTGCGTGGCGGGGCTGGACCATTGGGAGGGCGGGACCATCACCGTGGGGGGCGGCCCCGTGCCCGAAGGCGCCGAGGCCCGGGCCCTCTATCGCCGCCGCCGCGTGGGCCTGGCCTTCCAGCAGCCCCACCTGCTTCCCGAATTCACCGTGCGGGAGAACCTCCGCATGCCGCTCCTGATCGACGGCGATGGCTCCGCCGAAGCCGAAGCCTGGATCGGCCAGCTGCTGGCCACCGTGGGCCTGGGGGATCTCGGCGAGCGTCTGCCCGGCCAGCTCTCTGGCGGCCAGGCGGCCCGGGCGGGACTGGCCCGCGCCCTGGTGCGCAAGCCCGCCCTCTGGCTGCTGGACGAACCCACCGGCAACCTCGACCCCGCCACGGCGGAAGAGGTGTTTGGCTTCCTTCTGGGCCTCCACGCCGAGCTGCGGCCCACCACCCTCCTCGTCACCCACAATCCCGGCCTGGCCGAGCGCTGCATGCGGACGGTGCGGCTGGGGTGATTCTAGGTCAGAGCCCCGCGTCCTCTCGGCTGATGCGGGAGAGCGCCGCCAGGTCCTGTTCGCCGTAGCCCTTGGCCACGGCGGACAGGAGGCGGTCCCGCAGGAAGCTGGTGATGGGCAGGGGCGCCTGATAAGCCTCGGCGGCACGAAGGGCCAGGCTCACATCCTTGAGGGCCAGCCGCAGGGCAAAGCCCGCGGGCTCGAAGTCGCCTCGTACCACGGCGCCCCCATAGGCGTCAGCCAGCGGGGACTTCAGCAGGGCCGTGTTGAGGATCTTCAGGGTGGTCTCCGGCGCCACGCCCGCCTTCTCGCCGAAGGCGAAGGCCTCGCTGAGAGCCTCCACGGCGGTGACAAGGAGGCTGTTTCCCGCCAGTTTCAGGGCGTGGGCCGTGGAGGCCCGGCCGCCCAGCGGAAAGACGCCCTGGCCCAGGACCTGGAACAGCGGCTGACACTTGGTCACCTGGTCGTCGGGACCGGCAGCCAGGATCCAGAGCTGGCCGGAGGCCGCCGCGGGCGGGCGGCCGAAGACCGGCGCCGCCACGAAGCCCTGCCCGGCTTCGGCATGGGCCTCCCCCAGGCGGGCGGACGTGGCGATGCCGATGGTGCTCATGGAGACGTGGACGGCCTCCGGGTCCAGCACCTCCAGCAGACCGCCAGGGCCGAAGGTGATGGCCTCCTCCGCGGCATCGTCCGAGAGCATGGTGATGGCGACCTCCGCCCCCGCCACGGCCTCCCGCACGGAGCCCGCCACCCGCGCCCCCAGAGCTGCAAAGGGCCGGGCCCTGGCCATGTCCCGGTTGAACACTGACAGTTCGAAGGTGCCCGCCAACCGGCGCGCCATCGGATCGCCCATCCGTCCCAGGCCCAGGAATGCGATGCGCATGGTCCCTCCGGCTGAAGGTTTCAGTCCAGCAGGTTAGCCGGAATCCCCCTGGCCCGCCGATCTTCCAGCAGTTCGCCTAGGATGACGGCCGCCGCGGCCGCATCGAGCATTGCCTTGCGCTTCTCGGGCTTCACGCCGCGTTCGCGCAGCAGGCGCTCGGCCTCGGCGCTGCTGAGGTGCTCGTTCACCAAACGCAGGGGCAGACCCGTACGGGCGGCCAGAGCCTCGCCAAAGGCCCGCGCCGCCGGCGCCGTGGCGCTTTCGGCGCCGTCCTTGTGCCGGGGGAGCCCCACCGCCAGGGCCTGCACGCCCTCTTCCTGGCAGAGCCGGGCCAGACGATCCAGGGTGCGCTCCTGCTCCTGGGGCCAGACCTCGAAGGGCGAGGCCAGGATCTCCAGCTCGTCCGAAAAGGCGAGGCCGATCTTCTTCGTGCCGTGGTCAATGGCGAGCCAGCGCATGACGTCAGACTAGCGGGAACGACCTGGCTAGAGGGACTTGAGGATGGCCTCGCGGCGGGCCTGGTACTCGGCCTCGGTGATGAGGTGGTCATCCCGGAGGCGTTGCAGCGTGCGCAGGCGCTCCGCCGTGGTCTGGTAGGCGGCCTCCTCACGGGGGCCGGGAGCGGACTTCGGGGCCGGTGCGGGCGCGGCGCTCGGGGCTGGCGCGGGGGCGGCGGGGAGCGGCGCAGCCGCGGGAGGCAGCGCCGCCGCAGCGGGCGGCAGGGGCAGGACCAGCCAGTCGGGCCGGACCCGTTGTGCGCCCGGCGCCTGGAGGTCGGCGTCCCCCGGCTGGGTGCGGGAGCCGAACACGAAGGTGGGCAGGGTATTGGATTCCAGCCAGGCGTCCATGAAGGCCAACCGGGCGTCGTGCACCAGCAGGTTCAGGGCGCCGTCCCGCACGAAGATCCGGGCCGTGAGCCCTTCGGCGCGCATGAGGTAGTGGCCTCGGCGGCTGGTGCTCACCAGCACCACGTCCTGGTTCGGTCCTGCCTGGGCCAGGGCTTCGCTCAGGGCCGGCGCCAGGGCGGCCACCTCGTCCTTGTAGAAGAGGGGGACCACCTTTCCATCCAGGGTGGCCCGCACGGAGCCCAACAGGGCGGCGAGGCCGCCGGGAGACAGGTCCACCGGCTGGGCATTGGGTGGGGCTCCGATTTCGGCGGGCACGAGCTTCACATAGGAGAATTCCCCCAGCTTCCACTCGGCGCGGGCATCGGCCTGGAGCCCGGACGGGGTCAGGGCCAGGAACAGAGCGGTCGTCGCCAGCCAGTGAGCCTGTCGCATCGGTGCCTCCGGGGGTTGCCCCAGGATAGCGGCATCGGATCTCCCGCGGGCGGCTGTGCCCGTGCTGAAGCACCACCCGGGGCTTGGGCCACACGGAGGAGGGCACGAAGCACGGCGGAGGCCAGGCTGCCATGGAGGCCGTTTCATTCCGGGACCAGACGTGATAGCACGGACCCCATGCCTGCCCCGATGTCCTCACTCTCTTTCGCCACCGGCCTGAGTCGGCTGCGCCTGGCCTGGACGGCCGAAGGCATCTGCCTTCTGCGCTTCGTGGACGGCCCCGACCGGGAGGAGGCCGCGCAGGCACCCGCCTGGGTCATGGAGGCCGTTCGGCGTCTGATGGCGCACCTGGCGGGCCAGCCTCAGGACCTCGACGGAATCCCCTTGGATCTCTCGGAGCTGACGCCGTTCCAGCAGCGCGTGGCCCAGGTGCTGCGCTCCACCCAACCCGGCCAGACGCTCACCTACGGCGAGGTGGCCCTGCTGGCGGGGTGCCCCGGCGCGGCCCGGGCCGTGGGCCAGGCCGTGAAGGCGAACCCCATCCTCATCCTGGTGCCCTGCCACCGCGTGGTGGCCGCGAACGGCTCTGGCGGCTGGAGCGCCTTCGGGACGCCGAAGCGCAAAGCGCGGCTGCTGGCTTTGGAACGGCCTGGACGTCAGATCGAGTAGACAACACTTGGGCCGGGTCTGAACATGATCCCTGCATCCACATAATCGGAGTACCCGTGTTGACGCGCGCCCGCCGCTTCCTTGGATTCGTTCTGTATTCACTCGCAGTGGCCGGTGGCGGCACGCCCGCCCCCATCGACCAGGGTTTGGCAACGGCGTTCTTCCATGAGGCCAAGGCCCTGAGCAGCCGGGATCGCGGGAGACTCTGGGGGAGCCCCCTGTACGGGCCGATGGTGTTCGTGGATCGAGTGTCTCGAAGCGTGGTCGCCAATGGGCCGGATGCGAAAGGCGCACTCCAACGATCCGGGGATGTCTGGGAGGGTCACCTGCCAGAAGCGGTGTACATCGCCAACACGGCCATCGCGTGGTCCGGCGTCCACTGGACCATGGTGGGATGGCCACTTCCAGAGAACAAGCACTCGCGCGAAGCCCTGATGATGCACGAGTGCTTCCATCGGATTCAGAAAAGCTTGGGCCTTGAGATCCAGAACCGTCCCTGTGGGCACCTTGATTCAACCGATGGACGGGTCTGGCTTCAGCTGGAGTGGCGGGCGCTTGGCGAGGCGCTCCTGGCGCGTGGGAGCGCCCGTCGTCGCGCCATCCAGGATGCGTTCCTGTTCAGGGCGTACCGCCGGTCCCTCTTCCCAGGAACCGCAGAGGCGGAGCGAGCCATGGAATTGACCGAGGGCCTGGCCGAATACACGGGCATCCGCTTGAGCGCCAGGTCCGAGGCCCAGGCTCTCACCGATGCCTTGGTGGATCTCAACCTCGGCGCTCGGAAGCCCACCTACGTTCGATCTTTTGCTTATGCTTCGGGACCCGCCTACGGCTTGCTGCTGGATTCATCGGCTCCCGGCTGGCGTCGCCACGTGAAGGACCTGCCGGATCTTGGCGATCTCCTCCAGAAGGCCCTGGCGATCAAGCTCACTCCAGAGTGGAAAGGCCAGGCCCTCGACCGTGCCACGGCTTATGGCCTGCGGGATCTCGTCCAGGATGAAACCCGCCGGGAGGATGGAAGGAAGGCCGTGGTGGCGCAGTTCCGATCCAAGCTGGTGGAGGGCCCCGTCCTGATCCTGCCTCGCACGGAAGCCCTCCACTACTCCTTCGATCCCAATCACCTGCTTCCCTTGGAGGGGCATGGCACGGTGTATCCAGCCATCCAGGCCAGCGATGCCTGGGGCTCCCTTGAGGCCTCTGAAGGAGCGCTGATGACAACCGAGAGCCTCCGCATTCCCGCGCCCGAAGATCCGCAATCCAGGCCCCTCAAGGGGGCTGGATGGTCTCTGGAACTTACCCCTGGATGGAACCTTGTTCCAGATTCTCGGAAGGGGGACTATCGCCTGGTCCAGGAGCCGGCAAAGCCCGCCCTTAATGGCCCGGTCAAGTAGGCTGCTCCTTCGCAAGCCACAATCCTGCCTTGGTATGCCTCAGTGGGTTAACGCCGTTACAGGCGGTTGATGTCTCGCGTCTCCAGGAAGGCCTTCGGCGCTTCTTCCAGTCCCGCGCGGAGCATGGCCCGGCCAAGTTGTTCGGTGGTCGTGAGGCTGTCCGGGAACAGGGCCTTCAGGATCGGGAAGAAGGGCCCCAGCACCCGGTAGAGGATGCGGTAGAGCTTCGTGCTCGAGGTGATGCCGTGGAGCGGCTGGATGGTGCCGGGACGGAAGAGATACACCGCCTTGAAGGGCAGCCGAAGCAGGGCATTCTCGGTCGCACCCTTGACCCGCGCCCACATGACGCGGCCGCGCTCCGTGCTGTCGGTCCCGGCGCCGGAGACATAGCTGAACGTCATCCCGGGATTGAGGCGGGACAGGGTCCCGGCCGCGGCCAGCGTCATCTCGTAGGTCACGCGGCGATAGGCGTCCTCGGTCAGGCCCGCCGAGGAAACGCCCAGGCAAAAGAAGCAGGCGTCCAGGCCGGACAGGTCGGCCTCGATCGGACCATAGTCGAAGAAATCCGTATGGACGAGCTCCTTCAGCTTCGCGTGCTTCTGGCTCGTGGGTCGGCGAACGAGAGATACGATCTGGGTGACCCGCGGATCGAGCAGGCACTCGCGCAGGACACCCTGACCGATCATGCCCGTGGCACCGAAAAGCAGGACCTTCATGGGAGACCTCCCTGGAGGAGAGCGGGCCGTCCGTCCAGCGTGGCACGGATGGGAACCTCCGCCCCGGTCTTCCAAGGCAGGTCGGGCCACCAACGCTGGTGGGGCGGGGTCTCAGGCTCGAAGCCCTCGCCGGGCCGTGGTATCGCCACGGTGGCGCCGACCTGACCAGCCGCCGCGAGCACCCGCTCCACGGGTTCGGTCCAGCCATGGGCGGCCAGATCGAAGAGGCCCCAGTGGATGGGCAGCAGCACCCGGCCGCGCACCATACTGAGGGCCGCCACGGCCTGCTCGGGCCCCAGGTGCCAGTCCGGCCAGGCCGGGTTGTAGGCGCCGGCCTCGATCATGGCCAGGTCGAAGGGCCCCAGGCGCTCGCCGATGTCCGCCAGGCCCTGGAACATGCCCGTGTCGCCGGAGAAGTAGACGCGATGGCGGGAACCGAGAAAGGCGAAGCCACCCCAGAGGGTCTTGTCCTTGTCCCGCAGGCCGCGACCCGAGGCATGGCGGGCCGGGACGAGCACCACCTCCAGCTCGCCCACCTGGATCGATTCCCACCAGTCCAGCTCGGTGATGCGGGCGGTCGGCACGCCCCGGCGCACCAGCCGCGCGCCCACGCCCAGGGGTACCACGAACCGCGTGTCCCAGTCCTTCATGCGGCGCAGGGTGCTCTCGTCCAGGTGGTCGTAGTGGTCGTGGGAGATGGCCACCACCTGGGGCACGGGCACCTCCTCCAGGGGAATGAGGGGCGCGTAGAAGCGGCGTGGCCCGGCCCAGCGCACGGGCGAGGCCCGCCGGCCCCACATGGGATCCGTGAGGACGCGCGTGCCGTCCACCTCCAGGTACACCGTGGAATGGCCCAGCCAGGTGGCCCGCAGGCCCGAAGGGGCGGCCGCTTCCAGCTCGGCGCGGGTGGGGCACACGACGGGCAGGGTTTCCCGGGGCGTCGAATGCCGGTCCCGCCGAAAGAGGCTGCCGATGGCCCCCCCCGTGTCGGTCCAAAGGGGCTGGGGATTGCGGAAGCGCCCATCGCGCCACTGCGGGGATTGGGGGGATCGGTCCATGCGGGAACTCCTGAGGAAGTCGGGGGAGGAACCGGCGGCCCAGAAGCCCCCGGCCACCGCGGCGGAAAAGAGCAGGGCCACGGTTTTGCGGAAACGGTCAGATCGGATACACCACCCCCGTGCTCTGCTCGGAGTGCCGCCACATCCAGCGCTGGAGACCCCTGTCCTGGGAGAGGGCGTTGGACCGGACTCTCACCGGGGCTCCCTTCATCTCCTGGAAGCCCGAGGGCCCGAAGTACTCGCCCCCTGTCACAGAGGCATCCGTGGCGGCCCGCAGCAACGGCTGGGCCCCGCCGAAGGCATCCTGGCTCAACAGGGCCTCCAGGCCCGCGGTCCTGAGCCAGCGGATCCAGCCCGCGTGGCGCTGGAGCTCCGTCCTCGCCCAGCCGGGGTGGGCGGCCACGGAACGCGTCCTCGATCCGGCCGCCTCCAGGCGGCGCTGCAGCTCATAGGCAAAGAGGAGGTTGGCCAGCTTCGACTGGCCGTAGGCGGCCCAGGCCCGGTAGCCGCCGTCGAAGTGCATGTCGTCGGCGTAGATGTGGCCCATCCGGTGGGCGCCGCTGCTCATGGTCACCACGCGGGAGCCCGGGGCGGCCAGCAGGCGCTCCAGCAGAAGGCCGGTCAGCGCGAAGGGACCGAAGTGGTTCGTGCCGATCTGCAGCTCGAAGCCGTCCTCGGTCTTTCCGTAGGGCGGAACCATCACACCAGCGTTGTTGAGCAGCAGGTCCAGGCGGTCGAAGCGGGCCAGGAGCTCCGCGGCCGCCGTCCGCACGGAGGCGAGGGAGGCCAGATCCAGGGCCTGGACCTCGACCCGGGCTCCGGGATGCAGCGCCCGGATGTGCCGCGCCGCCTCCTCGGCCTTGGGCAGGTTCCGGCAGGCCAGGACCACGATGGCCCGGCGCGCCGCCAGGATGCGGGCCGCCTCGAAGCCGGTGCCGGAGGTGGCCCCCGTGACCACCGCCACCCGCCCGGTCTGATCGGGGATCTGGGCCCAGGTCCAATCTTCTTGAGTCATGTTGTTCTCCATGATGGATTTGACACATTGACCAATAATGTCAGAAAGCCAATATTGACAATCGGACAAATTTTGTCAACACTCTTTTCATGGGAAACGAGAAGAAGGCCCGGGTCCTGGAGGCCGCCGAATCCGTGTTCCTCCGCTTCGGTTACAGGCGGACCACCATGGGTGACCTCGCCGCCGCCGCGGGCATGTCCCGGCCGGCCCTCTACCTGGTCTTCTGCAACAAGGAGGAGGTCTTCGAGGCCGTCCTCCGGGCCTTCACCGCCCGCACGCTGGCGGAGGTCCGGCAGGGCCTGGACGCCCGCCCCACCCCCCTGGAGAAGCTGCGCTTCGCCTTTGACCTCTGGGCCGTGCGCCCCTTCGGGTTCTTCGAGGCCTCGCCGGAGCTGCGGGAGCCCCTCCACGGCGGCCTGGCCTTCGCCAAGGGGGCCATCGACCAGGCCGTGGCCGCGTTCGAGGCCGAGCTGGTGGGCATCCTCGCGCCCTTGAGCGCCACGGCGCCCGCGAAAGCGCTGGCCCCCGAGCAGATCGCCCGCGTCCTCACCCGCGCCGTCCACGGCTTCAAGGAGTCCGCCAAAGACGCCGACGAACTCCGCACCATGATCGACGGCCTGCTGGAGATGGTGCTGGCCTCCCTCCAGCCACCCCCCGGGGGGCCTGAGGCCTGAGGCCTTCGTCCATACTGGACCCGATGACGCGCCCCCTGCCCGATGATCTGCTGAAGGTCCCCCACCGCCGGGACGTGCCCTTCGCACGCCTGACCACGCTGGGCGTCGGAGGTGTCTGCCGCTGGCTCTTCGAGCCCACCACTGAAGCCGAGGCCCAGGCCTTCGTGCGGGCCTGCGCCCGGGAGGGCCTGCCCTGGCGGGTGCTGGGGGGCGGCTCGAACCTGGTGGTGCTGGGCGACATCGATACACCCGTGCTACGCTTGGCCCTGCCGAAGACCATCCAGCGCGACGGCACGCGGATCACGGCGCCGGCCAGCCACGGCCATATCGCCCTGGCGGAGGCCGCCGCCACCGTTGGCCTGTCGGGCCTGGAGTTCGCCAGCGGTATCCCCGGCTCCCTGGGCGGCGCGATCCGCATGAACGCCGGCGCCTACGGCCGCGAGTGGGTGGAGGTGCTCACGCGCTACCGCTTCCTCACCCCCGAGGGCGAGCTGGTGGAGAAGGCGCCGGAGCCCGGCGAGTTCACGTACCGCTGGAGCTTCCTCACGGGAGGTCGCGTGGTGCTCTCGGCCATGGCCCAGCTCGCGGAGGGCGATCCCGTCGCCATCCGGGCCCAGGTGGCCGACTACCGGGCCAAGCGCGGCACCAGCCAGCCGCTCTCCAAGCGCAACGCCGGCTGCATCTTCAAGAATCCGCCGGGCCAGAGCGCCGGCCGCCTCATCGACCAGGCGGGCCTCAAGGGCCTGCGCGTAGGCGATGCCGAGGTGAGCCCCGAGCACGCCAACTTCCTGGTGAACCACGGCCATGCCACCGCCGCCGAGTTCGCGGAGCTGATGGAACAGGTGCGAACGTCGGTGCGGGAAAGGCATGGCGTGGAGCTGGAACCCGAAGTGGAGATCTGGCGGGCTCACCCTTGATCTCCAACGGCCAGCGCCTCGAGATCTGATGGCCAGTTAAGCGGGGTTAGGCCGCCCTCACTGACGGACATAGCGCAGGTGTGTGGCGGCTGGACCATCAAGAACCTTGTCTATGCGAAACTGCGGCCCGGGCTCGCTTAGGTTCTCGAAGAGACGCCGCCCGCCGCCGAAAAACACGGGTGCCAAGGCGATTTCCAGCTCATCAACGACACCTAGGTTCAGATACTGCTGGATCACATCGGGTCCACCCGCGACACGAATATCACGACTGCCTGCGGATTCCCGAGCCAGTTCTAGGGCGCGCTCTGGCCCTTCATTGACGAAGTAAAAGGTCGTGCCACCGGGGCGCATCCAGGGCTCGCGTTTCTCATTGGTAAGAACGTATACCGGTGTGTGAAACGGAGCCTCTTCTGGCCAGGCGCGCTCGCCTTGGTCGAACATCCGCTTGCCCATGATGTTGGCACCGATGCGCTCGGTGGTCCTGCGAACCAGGTCATTGACCGGTCCGGTTTCTCCTCCTGATTCGAGCTTGAGGAGGTTCTCGCGAAAGTACTGTTGATTGATGAGCCAAGCCATCAGCGCACCCCACTTGGCACCCCAGTTCTTATACGCGGGATTCTTCATGGTCATTCCTTCCGGCGCCATGTAGCCATCGAGGCTAAGCGCGATGTTCACAAATACCTTGCTCATGATTTTCCTCTCGTATGTTTAGATGCCATGCAAGCTCGGGATTACGGCAGGGAAAACTCGTTGAACTCATGATCCGCGTGCAGAAGAAAGTGCACGCAAACCAAGGCAGGGAGTTGGAATCCGAAGTGGAGATTTGGCGGGCCTGATGCGCCCTGCTCAGGAAGCGGGTTTCCCCTTGGCCTTGGCACGCCGTGCCTCGCTTTCGCGAATCATCTTGTCCAGGTCCGCTGCCGGCCGGATCTCCCAAGGCCCCATCTTCAGGCCCGGATGATTCGAGATCAGGTGGATGGCGTGGTTGAGATCCCTGGCCTCCAGGATCAGGAGGCCGCCCAGCAGCTCCTTGGTCTCGGCATAGGGGCCGTCCGTCACGGACACCTTGCCCTGCTCGAGGCGCACCATGACGGCGGTGTCCGGGCCCTGCAGCCCCTCCCCGCCGACCCAGTGGCCGTCCTTCTTGAGGCCCTCATCGTAGGTGAAGCACGCGTCGAACCTGGCGTTCTGCTCACTTTGGGAAAGGGTCGACCATTGCTGGACGTCGAGGTATCCGAAGCAGATGTATTTCATGGGTGGCTCCTAAGGGGGGTCGTTCTGACCGCCTTCAACCTCTGGTCGTTCGGGGAGGCCCCATTTCGACAGGGGCCTGCGAATTATTTTTGAAGCTCGGCCACCCGCCGCTCGAGGAACCGCCGCTCGGGCCCCTGCTGGACCATTTGAAGCGCCTGGCGGTAGGAAACGAGGGCCTCTTCGGTTCGCCCCAGGCGGCGGCAAAGGTCCGCGCGAACCGCGTGTGCCAGGTGGTACTCCGTCATGTCGCGGCACGCCAGGAGGGCGTCGGTGAGGTCCAACCCGGCCTGGGGGCCGTCCCGCATGGCCACCGCCACCGCCCGGTTGAGTTCCACCACCGGCGAAGGCGCAATCCGGGCCAAGAGGGAATACAACCCGATGATCCGGCTCCAGTCCGTGGCCGAGGTGTCGGCGGCCTCCGCGTGGACGGCGGCGATGGCGGCCTGGAGCGTGTAGGCGCCCACCCGACGGGAGGCCAAGGCCTGGTCCACCAGCGCTCTCCCTTCGGCCATCAAGGCTCGGTCCCACAGGGAACGGTCCTGGTCCTCCAGCAGCACCAGGTCTCCCTCCGACGAGGCCCGCGCGGCCCTGCGGGACTCCTGCAGCAGCATGAGGGCCAGGAGGCCCATCACCTCCGGGTCCGGCAGCAACTCGAGGAGCAGCCGTCCCAGGCGGATCGCCTCGCCCGAGAGATCTGGTCGCGTCAGCGCCTCTCCTGAGGAGGCGGAATAGCCTTCGTTGAACACCAGGTAGACGACCTTCAGCACGGCGTCCAGCCGGGCCGGCAGCTCGGTCCGGCTGGGGATCTCATAGGGAATGCCCACGTCGCGGATCTTCGCCTTGGCCCGGACGATCCGCTGGGCCAGCGTGGACGGGGCGGTGAGGAAGGCCCGCGCGATGGCCTCCGTCGTCAGGCCGCACACTTCCCGGAGGGTCAGCGCGGTGCAGGCTTCCGGGGACAGGGCCGGATGGCAGCAGGTGAAGATGAGCCGCAGGCGGTCATCGTCGACGCCCTCCTCCTCCACGGATCCGGGCGGGCCCTCGTCGGGCAGCTCCGCCAGGGTTTCCAGCGAGGTGGTGAAGCGTGCAGACCGCCGCAGGCGGTCGATCGCCTTGAAGCGGCCCGTGGACACCAGCCAGGCGCGGGGATGGTCCGGTACTCCGTCCTTGGGCCACACTTCCAGCGCGGCCGTGAAGGCATCATGCATGCCGTCTTCGGCCAGGTCGAAATCCCCGAGCAGTCGGATCAACGAGGCCAGGATGCGGCGCGACTCCGACCGGAAGAGCGAAGCGAGGAAATCCGGAATGCCTTCGGGGACGATCGAGGCCATGCGGGGCGCCCTCCCAGGTTCTAGAGAATATAGGAGGCTTCCAGGCCCTCCAGACCTTCGCCTCCAGGCGGTAGACTGACCCCCATGTCCATGCTTCCCCGCACCCGCCCGAAGCGCCCCTGGTTCCCCTGGGTGCGGGCGGGGATCACCGTGGCGGTGCTGGGCGGCGGGGCCTGGGCACTGATGGAGCTGGGCACGCGGTACCTGGGGCTGCAGAAGCTCACCATCGAGCAGGTCAGCGTGAGCGGCTGCCGGGGCGAGCGCCAGGCCGAGATCCAGGCCCTGGCGGAAAAACTGGTACTGGGGAAACCCCTGTTCTGGGTGGACGCCGAGGAGCTGCGGGCCCGGATCGAGGCCAAGCGCTGGGTGCGCAACCTCCAGATCCGCAAGGATCCTCCGGATCGCCTCAGCCTGGTGGTGGAGGAGCGCCGCCCCGTCCTCTGGCTGGTGCGCAGCAACGGGGTGTTCCTGGTCTCGGATGACGGCATCCTGCTGGATCGGGTCAACCAGGCAAACCTAAGCCCCATTCCCGTGGTGGTGGATCCCGCCAGCCAGACGGACCAGGGCCTGGCCCGGCTTGTGAGCGCTGCACGGACTTTGAGGGAAAAGCAGGCCGGCTTTTACGACCGGGTGACTGAGTTCCGGTGGAGCGCGAAGGGGCCCGTGGCCTACATCGAAGGGCTCCCGGCTCCGATCTACCTGTCTCGTCAGGATGTGACGAAAAACGTGCCCAATTTCCAGGGCCTGTTCGTGGATCGCCTCTCCCAGCGGCCGGATCTGGCCCGGCTTCGGTACATCGACCTGCGCTGGGACGAGGAGGTCGCCGTGGGGGAACCCGAGGATGCCCCGGCCCCCGCCAAGACACCACGCTGACCTGCGCGGGAAGAAAGCGGCGTTTTTTCCCTGCGCAAAGACTCGAACCTGGCGCGGAAGTGGTGTACACCTAGAGCAAGGAAAAGGATCTTCATGCCTCAGCGTGCCGTTCTCCTAGGCCTCGACCTTGGTGCAAGCAAAGTAGTGGCGGTGGTGGCCGTCCAGGAAGAAGACGGGACGCTGAATGTGACAGGCACCGGCCAGGCCTCGCCCCAGGGCGGGTTCACCCAGGGCCAGATCACCGACATGGACCTCTGCACCCGCGCCATCGTGCGGGCGGTGGAAGAGGCCATGAACACGGCCGGGCAGACCAAGGTGGATGGCATCCGCGTGGCCGTGGACGGCATCCAATTCAAGGGCGAGAACCTCCGCGATTCCATCACCATCAGCAGCGGCGACAAGATCATCACCGCTTCGGACCGCGACCGCGTGCTGGAGCAGGCCACCAACGGCTGCAAGCTGGCCAAGGAAGAGCTCGTCCTCCACCGCATCCCGCAGATGTTCCACATCAAGGGCCAGCGCGACATCCGCAACCCCGTGGGCATGTTCGGCGAGTCGCTGGAGGCCGAGGTCCGCATCATCGTCGCGCCCAGCCCCGTCATCATGAACATCAACCTGGCCCTCAAGAACGCGGGCCTGCATGGTGCCGAGCTGATGTACTCGCCCCTGGCCAGCGCCGAGGCCGTGCTCAGCCGCGAAGACCGCGAGAATGGCGCCGTGGTGGTGGACATCGGCGAACACCTCACCCACCTGGGCATCTTCCTGCACGGCACCCTGTTCCACTCGGCGGTCATCCCCATCGGTGGCATGCACTTCACCCGCGATCTGGAGATCACCAAGCACCTGGGCGGCATCACCGCCTCCGAGCGCATCAAGATCCGCTTCGGCACCGTGCTGCACAGCCATGTGCCCGTCGAGGAATCGGTCGAGCTTGAGGAGGAGGGCCGGCTGGTCTCCCGCCGGGAGATCGCCGAAGTCCTCCAGGCCCGGGCCGCGGAGCTGCTCAACCTCGTGCTCGCCGAAATGGGCCGCACGGGCCTCATGCACGAGATCCACGGCGGCGTGCACCTGGTCGGCGGCGGCGCGCTGCTCACCCACCTTCCCATCCTGGCCCAGACCATCCTGGGCCGTCCCCGGGTGGTGCTGGGCCGTATCCTCGGCGTCTCCGGCCTGCCCCAGGCCACTGGCAACCCCTACTTCGTGAATGCCCTCGGCGCCGTGAAATCCCTTGCCCGGGACATGAGCGAAACCCGCGGCAAGCAGGACCGGGGCGATGGCTTCCTCGGCCGTTTCAAGAAGCTCTTCTAGCCATGTCTTCAGCCATAACCCAATCGGGAGTTCCGATGTCCGAGACCCCCTTCCTGCCCTGCCCCCACAGCCTGCCCGGCGCCAACATCAAGGTGCTCGGCGTGGGCGGCGCGGGCTGCAACGCCATCAACCGCATGATTGAGAGCGGCGTGACCGGCGTGCAGTTCATCGCCATGAACACGGACCAGCAGAGCCTCTCCCAAAGCAAGGCCCACCTGAAGCTGCCCCTGGGACCCCAGAGCAGCCGGGGCCTCGGGGCGGGCGGCAGCGCCGAGCGCGGCGCCGTGGCGGCCGAGGAAAGCCGCGAGGAAGTGCTGGCGGCCCTCCAGGGCGCCGACATGATCTTCATCACCGGCGGCATGGGCGGCGGCACGGGCACCGGCGCCGCGCCCGTGCTGGCCAGCTACGCCCGGGAGTTGGGCGCCCTCACCGTCGCCGTGGTGCTCACGCCGTTCGCCTGGGAGGGCCGCAAGAAGGGTGACCTCGCCCTCGCCGGTCTGGCCAACCTGCGGGACACCGCCGACACCGTCATCGTGGTCAGCAACGAGCGTCTGAAGACCGTCTGCGATGCCCGCGTCACCATGAAGGAGGCCTTCCGCGTGGCGGACGGCGTGCTCATCCAGGGCGTGCGCGGCATCGCCGACCTCATCCTCAAGCCCGGCATCATCAACGGGGATTTCGCGGACGTGGAGGCGGTGCTCCGCAATGGCGGCGAAGCCCTCATCGGCACCGGCGCGGGCCGCGGCGAAGAGGCCGTCATGGACGCCCTCAAGAAGGCCCTGGCCTGCCCCCTGCTGGAGCGCGCCCAGAACGGTGCGGCGGCCAATGTGATGGTGTCCATCACCGCCGACTGGGAGGTCATGGAGGCCTCGGCCATTGAGACCGCCATGAACTATCTGCAGGATCACTACAACGGGCGGCCCGACATCAAGGCCTGCACCGTGGAAGGTGAGGGCATGGAAGATCGGGTGCTCGTCACCGTGCTGGCCAGCGGCTTCGACCAGGAGGAGAAGCTCGAACAGGACCGGCGCCATAGCCTGCACCTGGGCGGCGCCCTGGGGGGCGCGACCGCGCCGGCGCCGACCGTCGCGGTTCAGCCGATCGATGGCCAGGCCATCCTCGTTCCCGTGAACGGTGTCAGCGGCCGCGTCTACGGCGAAGTGCCCGCGGGCGAGCAGCAGGGCCCTACGCCCACCCGCCTGCTGCCCCAGGCCCCCACCCCCAGCGGCGAGCTGCCTGGCGGCAACGACGACCTCCATGTCCCCGCCATCATCCGGCTGGGCCAAGGGCGGCTGCCCATCGAATGACCGCGCGGCCGCCCATCCGGGGCCGCATCCACTGAGAGTGTTTCTCAGGATCCTGTGTTCCCGCGCGTTGGCATGTGCTGATCTCGAATTCCGCTCGGATTCGATGCCTGCGCGGGGCTAAGGTTAGGGGAATCGGCCCGGTCGTCTTGCGCCGGCCCCGCGGACCTGCCCGTGATCCCGACTGCCGCACCTCGAACGCATCGACCTTCCAGCCTCGATCTGGGCGGCTTCGCGGGCCTCTCTGAAGAGGACGCGCAGCGTCGCCTGGAACGCGAAGGTCCCAATGAACTGCCCGCCCGCGACCGGCGAGGCCTCCTGGCCATCGCCTGGGAGGTGGTCCGGGAGCCCATGTTCCTCATGCTGGTGGCGGCCGGGACGCTCTACCTGCTGATGGGGGAGCCGCAGGATGCCCTGATGCTCCTGGGCTTCGTCGTCGTGGTCATGGCCATCACCATCGTCCAGGAGCGGCGGACGGAGCACGCCCTGGAGGCCCTGCGCGACCTCTCCAGTCCGCGGGCCCTGGTGATCCGCAGTGGCCAGCAGCGCCGCATCCCGGGCCGCGAGGTGGTGCCCGGGGACCTGCTGATCCTGGTCGAGGGCGACCGGGTGCCGGCGGACGCGCTTCTCCGGGCGGGCATCAACCTGTCCGTAGACGAGTCGCTCCTCACCGGGGAGTCCGTGCCCGTGCGCAAGGCTCCGTCCACCCAGGCCCAGTCCCTGGAAGCGCCGGGCGGGGATGACCTCCCCTCCGTCTTCTCCGGCACCCTGGTGACCGCGGGCCAGGGTGTGGCCGAGGTCCTGGGCACGGGCCTTCACACGGAACTCGGCAAGATCGGCAAGGCCCTGCAGCAGGTGGAACCGGAATCCACGTTCCTCCAGCGGGAGACGGGCCGGCTGGTGCGCACGTTCGCCGTAGTCAGCCTGGTCGCCTGCACCGTGGTCGTGGTCCTCTACCCCCTGACCCGAGGTGGTGGGGCCCAGGTGTGGAAGGAAGGCCTGCTGGCGGGCATCGCCCTCGCCATGGCCACGCTCCCCGAGGAATTCCCGGTGGTGCTCACGGTCTTCATGGCGCTGGGCGCCTGGCGCATCTCCCGCAGCCGCGTGCTCACCCGGCGCATGCCCGCCATCGAGACCCTGGGCGCGGCCACGGTCCTCTGCGTGGACAAGACCGGGACCTTGACCCTCAACCAGATGACCCTCAAACGGCTGGAGGTGGAGGGCCATTCCCAGGATCTGGCCCTGCTCGGATCCGAGCTGCCCGAGCCGGTCCACGAGCTCATGGAATACGCCATCCTGGCCAGCAAGCGGGATCCCTTCGATCCCATGGAGCGGGCCCTCCACAGCGCCGGGGAACGGTGGCTGATGGCCACGGAGCACCTGCATCCGGACTGGTCCCTGGCCAAGGAGTACCCCCTCGCGCCGGACCTCCTGGCGGTCACCCATGCGTGGAACTGCGGTGATGACCAGATCGTCGTCGCCACCAAGGGAGCCCCCGAAGCCGTCGTGGACCTCTGCCACCTGCCCCCGGACCGCCAAACCCAGGTGGACGCGCGCGTGGCAGAGCTGGCTTCCCAGGGCCTGCGGGTCCTCGGCGTCGCCCGGGGTCACTACCGCACGAAGGACCTCCCCGAGGAGCATCACGACCTGGACCTGGAATTCCTGGGCCTGCTGGGACTGGAGGATCCCGTGCGCCCCACCGTCCCTGCCGCGGTGGCGGAATGCCATGCGGCGGGCATCCGCGTGGTGATGATCACCGGCGATTACCCTCTGACCGCTGAAAGCATCGCCCGGCAGGCGGGGATCGCCCACCCCGAGCAGGTGCTCACTGGGCCCGAGCTGAACCAATTGAGTGATGCGGACCTCGCAGAGCGGATCCGGGCGGTGAATGTCTTCGCCCGGGTGGTCCCCGAGCAGAAGCTGCGCCTCGTCACCGCCCTCAAGGCCAACCGCGAGGTGGTGGCCATGACGGGCGACGGCGTGAACGACGCGCCAGCCCTCAAGGCCGCCCACATCGGCATCGCCATGGGCGGCCGCGGCACGGACGTGGCCCGGGAAGCCGCCGCCCTGGTGCTGCTGGATGACGATTTCTCCTCCATCGTGGCCGCCGTCAAGCTGGGGCGGCGCATCTTCGACAACATCCGCAAGGCCGTGGCCTTCATCCTGGCCGTGCACATCCCCATCGCCGGACTGTCCCTGCTGCCGGTGTTCTTCTCAGGCTGGCCCCTGCTGCTGCTGCCCGTCCACATCGTCTTCCTGGAACTGGTGATCGACCCGTCCTGCTCGCTGATCTTCGAGGCGGAGCAGGCCGAAGCGGATGTCATGCAACGGCCGCCCAGGGATCCGCAGGAGCCGCTCTTCAGCTTGAAGGCCACCGGCCTGGCCCTGCTCCAGGGGATCACGGCTCTGGCCGCCTGCCTGGCGGTCTACCTCTGGGCCCGGCCCAGTCACGGGCACGATGTGGCCCGGGCCCTGACCTTCGCGGCCCTGGTGACGTCCTTCCTCGCCATCATCCTGGCCAACCGCTCTTGGACCCTGAGCATCCTCGGCAGCCTGAGGAACCCCAACCCCGCGCTCTGGTGGGTGCTGGGCGGTACGGTGACGTGCCTCGCGCTGGTGCTGACCTGGCCCGTGGCCCAGCGCCTCTTCCACTTCGCCTCGGTGCAGGGCCTGGATCTGCTGCTGGCCTGCGCCGCGGGCTTCGCCAGCATCCTCTGGTTCGAGGCCTTCAAGGTCCTGCGCCATCGGCGGATTCCAGCCGGAGGTTGAGCGTTGTTCATCGGCCTCCTCCTTCTGGTCTCGGCCCTGGTGCTGGCCTACGTGGCCTGGCGCACCGCCTCGGTTCCCTGGTTCGCACACGGGTCGCGGCAGCGTCTCAAGGCCACCTTCGCGGGGGACTGGGTCCTGATGGTCGCCGGGGGGATCCTGGGACATGAGGCCGCCTTCCCCGGCGCGGGCTGGGTGGCCCTCGCGGGCATGACCCTGCTGGGCCTCCTCTTTTTCGCCTGCGTCAGCCTCCTGGCCGTGGATCTGGCCACGGGGTTCGGCCTGTGGTTCCGCGCCGCGGCGCCCCGCCTGCGCGGCTGGGCCCTCCTGGCCAGCCTCGGCTTGGCCGGCCTCGCGACCGTCCAGGGCCTGCGCCCGCCTGAAGTCGTGGCCTACGAGGTAGGCCTGCGCGGCCTGCCACCGGAGCGGGACGGCCTCGTGGTGGCGGCCCTGTCGGACCTCCATGTGGGCGCCATCCTGGGGCCGGGCTGGCTGGTGGCCCGGGTGGCGCAGGTCCAGGCCCTGAAGCCCGACCTGGTGGTGCTCCTCGGCGACACCTTCGAAGGCCACGGCCGGCCCGACCCCCGCTCGATCCAGGCCCTGGGCGGTCTGCAGGCCCCCCTGGGCGTCTGGGGGGTGGATGGGAACCACGAGCACTACGGGGTCACCGGGGCTCCCCTGGAAGCGGCGGGGGTGCGGGTCCTCCGGAACGACGTCGCCAGCCCCGTGCCCGGCCTGGTCCTGGCTGGCCGGGCGGATGCCGGCCGGAGCCTCCGCCAAGCCGCCTGGTCCATTCCCCGGGACCGCCCGGCCGGCGCCCTGGTGCTGCTGTCCCACCGGCCCACCCGGCTGGCACTGGCGGCGAACTCGGGCGTGGGGCTCATGCTCTCGGGCCACACGCATGCCGGCCAGATCTGGCCCTTCGGAACCCTCGTGGCGAGGGTCTATCGCACCCTGGCCGGACGGGCCCAGGTGGGGGACATGACCCTGATCGTCAGCCGCGGCACCGGCACCTGGGGCCCGCGCATGCGACTGTGGCGGCGGGGCGAGATCAGCCTGATCCGGCTGCGGTCGGCGGGGCAAGCCGCCCCGAGGGAAGGAACCACCCTGGAGACACCGAGCGCGAAGGGAAGACACGGAGAATAGCCTGTCGCCACCGATTTCGCCGATGGCGGTGATGGCGCCCTGGAAGTCCCTCGCCTGGGCCGGCCGAGGGCCGCTTCCGGCTGCGCCGGAAGTCGCGGGGGGGGGGCCCGGGGGGGGCCACCCCCGGGGGGGGCGGGCAAGGGCCCCCCCCCGGGGGCCCCACTGCGCTGGGACAGAGCCCGTTCTTCATCCTTTCGATCACTGGAATCACTAAACTTGCTTATCGGCGAGCCTCAGCCTGAAAGTCTGAAACCGCAGAGGTCGCAGATGGGCGCAGAAAAGGCGTCCATCTGCGGAGATTTGCGGAGGAGCCGAGGAAAGCGGAGGAAAGGACCATGCACCTGGCGCTCCAGCCAGGACATCCGGGCCTCCGGCCCCAGGTCGCGCTTCGCACCGCCCGCAGAGGGTGTCCGCAGTGAGCCCGGCTCCTTCTGCGCCCTCTGTATGCGCCCAACGGGCGCTTCTGTGCCTTCTGTGTTCCTGCTTTTCTGGCTGAGATACGCCGATAATCAGATCACTGAAATCGGTGGCCAAAAAAGGCTCTTTGCTTTTTTAAGGCAAGTGGCTCGTAGACGTTCACACCGGCTCGGCCGACCAGCTCCCACTCCGTTCTGGCCAGCGCAGGGCCTCAGCCAGTTCTTCCAGGAACAGGGCGCGGGGCACGACCTGGAAGCCGTAGCCGGTCAGGCCCTCGTGGGGCAACTGGCCGTCGATCATCGAGAAACCCCAGGTCTGAAGCCGGACGTCCAGGGCCGCCAAGGCAGCGCGGCTGGCTTCGGGCTCTAGGCTGAACATGCTCTCGCCGAAGAAGGCCCGGCCCAGCGACACGCCGTAGAGGCCGCCCTGCAGCTCGCCGTCCCGCCAGGCCTCCACGCTGTGGGCATGGCCCGCGCGGTGCAGCGCGACGTAGGCCTCCCGCATCTCCGGCGTGATCCAGGTGCCGTCCTGACCCAGGCGCGGCACGGCGGAGCAGTGCCCGATGATCTCCACGAAGGCCGTGTCGAAGCGGATCTCGAAGGGGCGGTGGCGCAGGCTCCGGCGGGTGCGGGCCGACAGGTGCAGGTGGCCGGGGCGCAGCAGGGCCCGCTCCGGCGGCGACCACCAGAGGAGAGGATCACCCTCGCCGTACCAGGGGAAGATGCCGCTGCGGTAGGCCAGCAGAAGGCGCTCCACGCTGAGGTCGCCACCAATGGCCAGCAGGCCGTCCTCCGCCAGCTCCGGGTCCGGAAAGAGCAGGCGCTCCGTCAGCCGAAAGACAGGCACAGCCGGCCGTCCTTGAGGTCCACGGTGGCCTTCCCGCCCTTGGCCAGCGGTCCGAAGAGGATGGCCTCCGCCAGGGGCCGGCGCAGCTCGCGCTCGATGAGCCGGGCCATGGGCCGGGCGCCGAAGGCCGGGTCGTAGCCCTTTTCCGCCAGCCAGGCCCGCGCAGGGGGCGTGCAGACGAGGCTGACGCCCTTTTCCTTGAGCTGCTCCTCCAGCTCCCGCAGATGCTTGTCCGCCACGCGCTCCATCTCCGGCCGGCCCAGGGGCGCGAACTGGAGGATGGCGTCGAGGCGGTTGCGGAACTCGGGGCTGAAGGCCTTTTCGATGGTGCCGGTGGCCGAGCGCCGACCGCCGGCCTCGGCGAAGCCCACCTGCCGGGCCGAGAGCTCGCGGGCGCCCACGTTGGTGGTCATCACCAGCACCGTGTGGCGGAAGTCCGCGCTGCGGCCGTGGCTGTCCGTGAGGGCGGCGTGGTCCATCACCTGGAGCAGGATGCCGAAAAGGTCCGGGTGGGCCTTCTCCAACTCGTCCAGCAGCAGCACGGCATGAGGCTGCTTGCGGATGGCGTCGGTCAGCAGGCCGCCCTCCTCGTAGCCCACGTACCCGGGCGGCGCGCCGATGAGCCGCGCCACCGTGTGCTTCTCCTGGTACTCGCTCATGTCGAAGCGCAGGAAGGCGATGCCCAGGGCCTTCGCCAGCTGCTTGGCCAGCTCCGTCTTCCCCACACCCGTGGGTCCGGCGAAGAGGAAGCAGCCCATGGGCTTCAGCGGATCCCGCAGGCCGGAGCGGGCCAGCTTGATGGCGCCGGCGACGGCCTCGCACGCCGCATCCTGGCCGTAGATCTGGCCCGTGAGGGCGCCCTCCAGGTTCGCCAGGGCCTCGCGGTCATCCGCGCTCACCGAGTTGACGGGCACCCGCGCCATGCGGGCCACCACGGCTTCAATCTCCAGGGATCCGATCTTCTTCGCCCGGTCCTTCTTCGGCAGCAGCTTCTGGGCGGCCCCGGCCTCGTCCACCACGTCCAGGGCGCTGTCTGGCAGCTTGCGGTCCGGCAGGTGCTTGGACGCCAAGCGCACGGCGGCTTCCAGGGCCTCGTCCGAGTACTTCACACCGTGATGGGATTCGTAGGCCGCCTTCAGACCCTGGAGCACACCCAGGGCGTCCTCCGCGGAAGGCTCATTCACCTCCACCACCTGGAAGCGGCGGGCCAGCGCCCGATCCCGGTCCAGGGAGCCCTTCAGATCCTGGAAGGTGGTGGCGCCGATGCAGCGCAGATCGCCGGACGCGAGGGCGGGCTTCAGCAGGTTGGCCGCATCCATGGCGCCGCCGCTGGTGGCGCCCGCGCCCACCAGCGTGTGCAGCTCGTCCACGAAGAGGATGGCGCCGGGCTCGTCGGCCAGGGCCTTCAGCACCGCCTTGAGGCGCTCCTCGAAGTCGCCCCGGTAGCGGCTGCCGGCCAGCAGGGCGCCCAGGTCCAGGGCGAAGATGCGGGCGTGCTTCAGGGGTTCCGGCACCTTCTTCTCGTGGATGCGGCGCGCCAGGCCCTCCACGATGGCGGTCTTGCCCACGCCGGGCTCGCCCACCAGCAGGGGGTTGTTCTTCCGGCGCCGGCAGAGCACCTGCGCCATGCGCGTGATCTCGGCGTCGCGGCCCACCAGGGGATCCAGTCGCCCCGCCGCGGCCCGAGCCACCAGATCCGTGGCATAGGCCTCCAACGGGTTCTCGGCCACGGTGCCCTCTTCTTCCGGCTCTTCTTCCACCTGCTTTTTCCCGGAGGTCTTCGCCTTCGCCGCCGCGGGCCCATGGCTCAGCACCTTGAGCAGGGCCAGCCGCTTCACGCCGTGCTTCTCCATCAGATGACGTGCGTGGCTGGCTTCCTCCTCCAGGAAAGCCGGCAGCAGCTCGCTGCCACGGACCTCCTTCTGCCCGGCGCTGAAGGCATGGACCAGGGCCCGCTCCACCACCCGCACGAAGCCCAGGGTGCTGTGGGGCTGGACCTCCTCGCCCTCGGGGACGGGCTCGAACAGGCGCTCCAGGGCTAATTCCAGGTCGCGGCGCAGGGCGTCCAGCTTCACCCCGCAGGCCTTGAGGGCCTTGGCAGCCTGGGCGTCGTCCAGCAGGGCCAACAGCAGGTGCTCGAGGGCCACGTCCTCGTGGCGGCGGGCCTTGGCCAGCTCGAAGGCCCGCTGGAACCCCTTGTTCAGGTCCGCGCTGATGCTGGGGGACTCAGGACTCATGGAGATCCCCAGAAAAGGACAACTGATCACCACCAAGACACCAGAATTCGGTTTGTCTCGCGTCTCCGTTACGCGGATACCGAGAAGACACCAAGAACTGTCTTTTCTTTTCTTGGTGCCTTGGTGTCTGGGTGGTGAGTATTTCTTCTTTCTGCTCAGGCATCTTCCGCCTCCACGGTCAGCAGCAGGGGGAAGCCTTCGCGTTCGGCCAGCTGGCGGCCACGCTCGGCGCGGGTCTCGGCCACGTCCTTGGTGTAGACGCCCGCCACGCCCACGCCCGCCTTGTGGACGGCCAGCATGATGACCGTGGCTTCGGGCTCGGCCTTGCGGAAGACCGTCTTCAGCAGCCACACCACGAACTCCTGCGTGGTGTAGTCATCGTTGTGGAGGAGCACCTTCCACAGGCCGGGCTCTTTCACCTTCGCCCGCTGGCGGGTGAGGACCTGGCCCGCCTCCTTCGACTGCCTGGCCATGGATGACCCCTCCGGGGCATCAGGATAGCGGGTCCATTGCGGGAAGGACCGTCAGGAGGGTCCCGAGCCCAATTTCCGATGAGCCAGCCTTGCGCCCACTCCTAGGTGGGAACTGGGCACGCCATGGATCGCCCACACCCAATCTCCCTCTCGTATGGCATCTTTGCCATGGCCGATCTGGCCCCCTTCGTCCGTCCCATTCCAGCCAAGGCTGTAGAGGACATAGCCCCCATCTTGCGTTCGCCGATAATGCAGAGGGTTCCCACCAATCACATCGGAAGGGATGTGGGTTCCGATCTCAGCAAGCTGTTCGGGAAAGGCGTGTCTGGCCCGGCGATATCGCTCCAGTTCGCAGGCGATCCAGGCATGAGCGAAATCCATTTGAAAGCGGGCTGCCCGTATATTTTGAGCGGCCAGAGCCGGGCCCAAATCTGACACGAGGAAGGTATACGGGTTACTGCCACTTTTGGAATGGACCATCAGCGCGGCTTCCTGCCGCCGCGGATCAATGCGGTGGGCAGCGATTTCCAGTGGATCAGAGACGATCTCCTGAATGCCGCGGGACCCCCGCACTGCGTTCTGCAAGATCCAGCCCCGCGGAATGGCCAGGTGGCGGAGGAACGCCATCACATGGCCAGGGCGGCTGGACCCATCAAGAGAAGAATTAGGATACGGGGTCCACGCCCAAGGCGCTTCCCCAGCCACCTGTAACCAGAGTGCGCTCATGCCAGCCTGCTCCAATCGCCAGCTCCTGTCCAGGGAGGCGAGGAAGTCCGTTTTCGCCAGCATCTCCTGTAGTTCGGCAAGCTGCGGGTCGGTCCAGGCGTGCGCATCCATCCCTTCCCAGATGGGCTGAAGCGCGAGGTTGGCCAAAGCCATATGCAGAAGCTGACAAAGCAGAATGGGTTCCCTTTCGAAATGGTTGGCCATCCTCAGAAGGGTGGTTACATCCTGGAAAGCCGCCTCGTTCCGTCCGTCCCGCAGGGCTGCAAGGGCCCGAAACTGCAGCATCCGCCCTGCCGCCCGGAAGCCGGACAAGTTCGGTACCTGCAGGTCGTCGGGGAAATGCGCATAGTCGATCGCCAGTCGGCAGCCTGGCCTCGCGGCCGCCATTCCGACCTCATCAAGGACCTTCTGATAGGACCCCAAGCCTTTCGGCACATCCCCGCCCGGGAAAGCCGCAGCGTAGGCTTCCAGATCCATGTGCCTCGCTTCCCGCCAGTCGGCCTTCCAATCCGGCCAATTGGCCGGAAGCGTCAGAAGGGGATGAGTCCCCTGGATGGCGGCGGCAATGCGAGGGATTGCGGCGAAATTCTCGTCATCCGGAACCGCCGGAGGGACATAGCTGGTGCGGTCGAAACGATAGCCCTCAGCTTCCTGTTCCTTCTGCCAAGCCGCCCAAGCCCGGTTCCCTCGCCAGTTCTCTACGACATGGAAAAGCACGAGGAGGGCCAGAAGGCCGCCAAGAGCATACAGGGTCCGTCGCATTAGGGTTTTCATGGGGGCTCCAAGAAATGAGTCGTTCTTTTCAGTGAATACCCCACTGCCCGGAAAGGGTTACAAGGACCGCCCTTCAAGCTGTGTCTGTACCCGGCGGACTACTTGAGGATCGGTGCCGGGAGCGTGCAGAAGGGTTTTCAACGCATCCAGAGCCCGCTGCTCTCGCAGAGCTCCAAGCAGGTCCACCAGAGCCAGCTGGACCCGTGTTGATGTCTGCCGGGGCAGGGAAGCGATCAGGTGCTCCCGAACCTTTGGTTGACGGCCGAACAGGTAGAGCGCATCCACAGCTGCGAGCCGCACGGATTCGCTGGGATCCTTATCCAACAGATCCAGCATCGCCTCGGCGGGAGCAGGGTCCTCGGAATCGCCCTGGGAAGCGAGCATGATGCCAGCCATGCGCAGGCTTGGTCCGCCCTGGTGCAGCAGCGTGAAATCCGACCCGCGAGCCAGGCTTGTGATGTCGCTCCCACCGTGGGCCAGATAGCCGCCAAGGAAGCCGCCTCCGAGCAATAGCGCCGCAGCCGCAGCTTGGGGAAGCAGCTTCCACGGATGTCCCGAACGAGGATGGGGCGCCTCCGCCGCTTGCTCCAGTGCCTGGTAGAAGCGATTCCGCAGGGTGGGGCTCGGCTTCTCCAGCGGAAGCCCGTCCAATCGGAGCAGCAGCGCCATCAAATCGGCGGCCTCCTCCTGGCATTCCGGACAGGTCTCCAGGTGGGCTTGGAGAGCCACGCGGTCGACGGGGTCTAGGCCATCAACCAAGAGGCCAGGAAAACACTTCTCCGCCTCAGCGCAGTTCATGAGAGGCCTCCCTGCAAATCCATGAAGACCGCTCTCAGCTCCTTCAAGGCTCGATGGACCTGGACCTTCACATTTCCGACACTGCACGCCATCAAGCCCGCCAAGTCCTTGTAGGCCAGATCTGGATTCCTGGAGAGCAGGAGGAGCTCACGCTTGGTTGGATCGAGACGTTCAAGCGCCCACTTCAACCGGGCGGCATCCTGGCCCCGCATCAGGTGAATTTCAGCCCCGTCCAGATCATCGGGAATCCTCTCCTGGAGTCCCTCCAGTGGCAGATGGGCTCGAAGTGTCTGCAGGTGGTCACGGTGGACATTCCGGGCGATCTGCCACATCCAGGGGGCGAAGGGTGCGCCGGGGCGATAGCTGGATCGGTACCGCAGGAGGCGCAGAAACACGTCCTGCACGAGATCCTCGCTTAACCCGCGCTGCCCGGTCAGGCGCAAGAAGAAGTTAAAAAGGTGCAGGTGATGACGCTCGAAGACCAGGGCCAGTCGCTCCACACGACCCTCCCGGACCTGGGCCATGACTTCAGCATCCTCCACTGGCGAGTCTCCCTGGATCTATCTACCGGGGTCGGCGGGAATGGTTACATGGGTTTGGCCATCGAGTCGGAGAAGCCACGACCTGGCCATCCATCCTGTTGGGCGGATTGACGCCTATGCCCGCCCTTTCCCTTCGAGCCTCACGAACCCGCCCCTCGCTAGCTCCCGGACGAACAAGGCCGTCCGCAAGACCGTGTCCGGTTCCCCAGGGAAGGCGGCGGCGATGGCCTGGACCACCTCCGCCACGGTGCGAACCCCGTCGCAGGCCTGCCATACGGCCGTGCCGCGGGCATCGAGCTTCACGCGGAAGTTGGGTCGCTTCATCAGCCGAACCACCCAGCCCCAGCGTGGCGACAGGATCTTGGGCCGGATCAGCACCAGGTTTCCGCCCTCGCCGGGCTCTGAGGCCAGGGCCTGGACTGGCACGAGGGCGAGGAAGGATTCATCGGGGAAGGTCGTCATGGTTTGCGTTCCGATGGGGAGGTGAAAGCGAAGGCCCGGCTAAGCCGGGCCTTCGCGCGGGGGTCCGGGGGTGTGCGCGCAGCGCGGAACCCCGGAGGACATCAGAAATTCGCACTCGGTGGCGCAGGCTCGTCGGCTTCGCCGGCGTTGGCCAGGGGCACCCGGATCAGGTAGACGGCGATGCCGGCCAGGATCAGCAGGCTGATCCAGAACATGCCCGGGTCGGCGAAGACCTTGTACTTCACCTCGAAGAAGGCGAAGGACGCGAAGAGCAGGCCCACCAGGGCCTCGCCGGCGATGAGGCCTGCGGCCAGCAGGACGCCGTTGTTCTCCACCCGCACCTTCTGGGCCTCGTTGAGGCCCCGCTTGGCGCCGATCATCTCCACGGCGCCCTTGATGAGGCCGCCGAGGAAGATGGCGAAGGTGGTCTCCAACGGCAGGTACATGCCCACCGACACCAGCATGGGGCTCTTCACCTGCATGAGGATGAAGGCGAGGCCCATCATCATGCCGACGATGATGAGCGGCCAGGCCATCTTGCCTTCCACGATGCCCTTGCTGAGCAGGGCCATGAGGCCGGCCTGGGGCGCGGCGAGCTGCTTGGAGCCGAAGCCGGCATCCAGGGAGAGCACGGCCTTCTTCTGATCCGCGGGCAGCTGCTTCACCTGCTCCAGGGTGTAGGTCTGACCGTCGGGCGCCGTGACGATCTGCACCTGCTGGGCGGTCAGCTCGGCGATGCGCTTGGTGCCCTGGGCGGAGATGTCGCCTTCGTGCAGCACCATGAGGGGGATGAACAGCACCACGGAGGCCAGGGCCACGCCGATGAGGTCGCCCATCTCCATGCGCCACGGGGTGCCGCCCAGGATGTGCCCGGCCTTGAGGTCCTGCAGCATCTCACCGGCCACGGCCGCGCTCACGCAGACCACCGCGGCCACGCCCAGAACGGCAGCGACGCCCTCCTTGCCCTTCACGCCGAGGAGCACCATGACGAGGGCGGTGATCACCAGGGCCGTCAGAGTCAGGCCGGAGATCGGGTTGTTGCTCGAGCCCATGATGCCGACCAGGTAGCCGCTGATGGCCGCGAAGAAGAAGCCCAGGATCACCACCACCAGGGCCGCCACGAAGGAGACCAGCGGGCTCACCTGGAAGATGCGCCAGGTGATGAAGAACGTCACCAGGGCGGCGAAACCGAGGCCGAGCAGGACGTAGCTGAAGGACAGGTCCTTGTTGACGCGGTCCACCACGTGTTCGCCGGCGGCGGCCTTCTTCATGTCCGAGACGGAGCGGGTGAGGCCCGTGGCGAGGCTCTTGCGCATCTTGAAGAGGGTGAAGCCGGCGCCCACGAGCATGCCGCCGATGGCGATGGGGCGGACGATGAACTTCCACACGGAATACGACAGGGAGATCCAGTCACCTTGGGAGGCACCGTCAGGCAGGACGCCAGGCGCCAGGAAGTAGGTGATGATGGGCACCAGCAGTCCCCAGGCGATGATGCCGCCGGAGAAGTTCAGGGCGCCGAGCTTGGGCCCGATGATGTAGCCCACGCCCATGTAGGCGGGGCTGATGCCGGGGGAGCTGAGCAGCATGCCGCCTGCCACCTTGGCCTTCCAGGTGCCGACGAGGTTGATGGTGGTGGTCTTGAAGGCCACGAACCGCTCCCAGGTGCTGGCGAAGATCGAGATCTGCACCAGGGCCTGGATGACAGCGCCGATGCCCATGGCGCCGAACAGGAACTTCGTGCCGCTGCCCCCGCGGGCGCCGGCCTTGTGGATCTCAGCGGCGGCCACGCTCTCGGGATAGGGCAGCTCGGCGTCCTCCACCATCACGCGGCGGAGCAGGGCCACGAACATGATGCCCAGCACGCCGCCCGCGAACATGATGAGGGCACTGGTGACGTAGTTGCCGGCCGTGAAGAACTTGGGCCAGATGCCGCTGATGGCGAAGGCCGGAATGGTGAAGATGGCGCCGGCGGCCACGGACTCGCCGATGCTGCCGACGGTTCGGGCCATGTTCTCTTCCAGGATGGTGCCCTTCATCAGCTTGATGAGGGCCATGCCGATGACCGCCGCCGGATAGGTGGCGGCGATGGTCATGCCGGCCTTCAAGCCGAGGTAGGCGTTGGCGGAACCCAGCACCACGGCCATGACAAGGCCGATGAGCACCGCCCGCAGGGAGAACTCCCGCAGGTTCTGGTCGGAGGGGACAAAGGGTTGCATTGGTGCTCCTGAAAAGGCACGTAGGAAGAAAAGAAAGGTCGGATGGAGCGGTTAGTCTAATACATTGCGGATTTCCCCATCCCATGACTCCCGCCCTCACCAGCAAGGCCAACCCGCGCTTCAGAGACCTCCTGGCCCGCCTCCGGCCCAGCGGGGCCCGGCGTGAGGCCACGCTGCTGCTGGGCGCGAAGCTCATCGAGACCTGGGCCGAAGCCCGACAGACCACCGCCGGAAAACGCCTGCGCCCAGCCCTCTGGATGAGGTTGCAACAGACCACTCCCCATCGGCTCGAGGCCGCCCTGGGCGTGGAGTCGCTGGTCCTGGGCGAAACCCTCATGCGGGAGCTGGCCGACGCGGGCAGCCCCCCGGAGCACGCCCTGCTGATGGACCTGGGGTCCGAGCCTGCTGGGCCCTTGGCCGAGCGCGTCATCGGCGCCTGGGGCATCCAGGATCCCGGCAACCTCGGCGCCATCCTCCGCAGCGGTGCCGCCTTCGGCTTCCAGGAAGCCCTGCTGGGGCCCGGCTGCGCCGACCCGTTCAGCCCCAAGGCCCTGCGGGGCAGCATGGGCGCCGCCTTCCTCCTGCCCCTGCGCCGGATGGAGAAACTGGAACACGATCAGGGCCACTGGTATGCCCTTGATGGGGGCCCCGGTGCGGTGCCCCTGGCCGAGGCCGACCTCTCTGAACCCGTGCGCCTGTGGGTGGGCAACGAGGGGCACGGCTGGCAGGGGGTCGCCCTGCCCGAGGGCGTCCAGCGCCTCGCCATTCCCATCCAGGACATGGAAAGCCTCAACGCCGCCGTGGCCGCGGGGATCGCGTGCTACGAAGTCGCCCGGAGATCCTTGCGTTGACCCGTTCCACCCTCCTCCGCCCCCTCGAAACCGCCGTCCTGGCGGGGATCTTCGTGCTGGCCTTCCGCTTCCCCGGCGCCCTGGGGGGCTGGCTGGAGCCAGTCATGGCGCTGCTCTTCCCCCTGCTGTTGCTGGAGGGCCTGTTCAAGGGGCGCCACGCGATCTGGACCTGGGCGGCCATCCTGGCGGGCCTCCTCCTTCTTTATGCCTGGGTGCCCCAGACCCTCGCCTCCAAGGGCGGCCTGCCCTTCGGCCTGGCCCTGCTGGGAACGGTGCTGCTGAGCCTCTGGGAGGCCACGGGGCTCTGGCTGGTGGCCCTGGGTTCGCGCTGGGCCTTCCGGCGCATCGGAGCCCTGGGCGCGGCCTGCGTCGCGGCCCTCCTCCTGCTCGGCTGGGAAGCCTGGGGGTTCCACGTCTACCCCTGGACCTGGGGCGCGGCCTTCGGCTCCTTCCCATGGACAGCCCGGTCCGCGGCCTTCCTGGGCGCGTCGGGCCTCTCGGCCCTGGCCTGGGGCGCAGGAGCCTGGACGGCGGCCCAATTGGCCCACGGTGCCCCCCTGCGCCGCACGCTGGCGGGACCGGCCTTCGCGGTGGGGCTCATGGTCCTCCTGGGCGGGGCCTGGTTCCTCCTGCCGCGGGCAGCGGAACGGTCCCTGGACGTGGCCATGATCCAGCCCAACTTCCCTGCGGGTGAGCGTTGGCCCGGCATGGAGACCGAGATGTGGCGGCGCAGCGATGCCTTGCTCAAGGCCCAGGGCTGGCCCCGCGCCGGGCGCGCCACCCTGCTGCTGTGGCCCGAAAGCTCGGTACTCGGCCGGGACGACCGCCGTGCCGATGCGCGGTTGGCCGCCGAGGCTGCTTCCCGCGGCGTGGCCTGGCTCTTCGGGACCGAGGGCGGTCTCTACAACCTGGTGCGGGGCGAAGCCGCTGGCCGGCCCTCCTTCATCTTCGCCAAGACGGAGCCCATGCCCTTCGGCGAGCGCACGCCGGGCCCCGCGGCCTTCCGCCGGTGGCTGGACGGGAAGATGGGCTTCGTGTCCCAGGAAGCTGGGGAGCTCAAGGAAGGCTGCGCCTTCGCCGTGCCGACCCCCACTGGTGATCTGCGCGTGCATCCGCTCATCTGCAGCGAAGCCCTCCTCCCCGGGCGCACCCGCCGGGGCTTCGAGCTGGGCCACGCGGACCTGCTGAGCAATCACACCAACGACGGCTGGTTTGATCGCAGCATCGCCACGGACCTGCACGCTGCGCAGATCCGGCTCCGGGCCACGGAGCTGGGCGTGCCCCTGCTGCGCGCCACGCTCACCGGCAAGTCCGGCGTATTCCACGAGGACGGCCACTTCGAGCTCTGGGGCGAGCCTCTCAGCGAAGGTGCCTACGCGGTGGAGCTGCGCTGGCGTCCCGTCCGCACCCCGGCGCGCTCGGCGTGGTTGCTCACGGGATTGATGGCGGTACTGGCTGGTGCGACCCTCCTGCTAGGATGGAAGGTCCTGCCCCGGAAGGCCTGATGGACCGTGATTTCCTCGTACCTGAGCCGTTGACGACCCCCCACGGCACCGTGGCCTTCTTCGACGAGACCTGGAGCGTGGATCCCCGCGAGCTCCAGATCTTCTTCCAGGCGGAAGAGGTCTACTGGACCGCGGACCGCACCATCGGGCAGTGGCGGCGGCTGCTGGCCTGCTCCCGTCTCCTGACGGCCCGGCTCGTGCCTGAAGGCCATCGGGGGGGCCGTTTGGTGGGCGCCACGCGCCTCTGGTCCGACCATGCCTACGAAGCCAAGCTCTACGATGTGGTGACGGCCCGGGACCTGATGGGCCAGGGCATCGCCTCCGAGCTGGTGAAATGGGCCCTGCGGCACCCCTGGGCCGGCGAGGTGCAGCGGTACGTCCTGGAGACCCGGGACGCCGCCGATTTCTACCCCCGGTTCGGGTTCCGCCTGGGGCAGGACGCCGACAGCTTCCACATGCGGGTGGGGATCGCCGAACTCGAAGAGCGGGGTCTGCGGTGAACGAGACCCGGCCCGGCCTGCCGGAAACAGCCCTGAAACCCCTGATCCTGGCCAGCAGCAGCCCGCGCCGCCGCCATTGGCTGGAGGCCATGCGCATCCCTTTCGAGATCCAGGTTCCCGAAGTGGACGAGACACCCCTGCTGGACGAGGAACCCGGCGACCTGGTGCTGCGCCTGGCGGAACTGAAAGCCGAAGTGGTGGCTCACCGTCACCCCGATCGCTGGGTCATGGCCGCGGACACCACCGTGGCGGTGGACCACCACACGCTGAACAAGCCCGTGGATGTGGAGGACGCCGTGCGGATGCTGACCCTGATCCAGGGCCGGGCCCACCAGGTGCATACGGGCCTCTGCCTGCAGCGGAACGACGCTGTCCATAGCTTCGTGGACACGGCCCAGGTGGTCTTCCGGCCCCTCACCGAGGCGCAGATCCGCTGGTATATCCACACCCGCGAGCCCATGGACAAGGCGGGCTCGTACGCCATCCAGGGCATTGGGGCCCTGTTTATCGAGGGCGTGGAAGGCAGCTTTTCCACCGTCATGGGCCTGCCCGTGGAGCGCCTGGGCGACCTGTTCTTCCAGCTGGGCCTTCTCCGGCCCTGGCTGGGCCTGCCGCAGTAGCCGGCCTGAGCCAACGCCAAGGTCTGAAATGGCTGGCAAAGAAGAGGTTCTGGGCAGGAATCTCGGCCATGGCCTGCCCTCCTGAGCATCGGAGGGAGTGGGCACGGGCCGTCAGCACCCGCCCTGGAGGAAATCGCCCCTTTGAGGGAGCCTTAGATAGACCACCAGAAAATCCCCTAAATGTCTGGAACTTCCTCAGAAAAAATAGGTAAACAATCTAGGTCCACTGATCTATCATCGTGACTTGCGACACAATCCATCAGAATTGTCGCCCCAGTGGGCCCTGCCCCCTGGTTTGGAATGTGGTTCGGTTTCTTGTTCCAGACAACATTCCACCGACACCCCCCGGCGGAGGCGCCGGATTGCGGGGAGACCCTTTCCCGAACCTCGGCGCGTGCCAGAATCTCCGCAACCCACACCCTCCAGACCCGGCCCGCATCCACCCGTCCCACTGTTCCCGATGGCCCTCCCGCTCCCTTCGTGAGACCGCGTTTTCCATGGGGTTGTGCATGCACCTATTTGATCGAGCGTTCCGCTTCGTCCTGCCGGCCGGGGGGGTGGCGGTCCTGCTGACGGTACTGGCCGTGGGCTGGTTCACCCAGCCGGACCGCTTCGCCAAGGGCTATGCCCCCGAGCAGCCCATCCCCTTCTCCCACGAGCTGCACGCCGGCACCCTCCGGATGCAGTGCCAGTACTGCCACTCCGGCGTGGACAAGTCCCGGGTGGCGGGCATCCCGAGCGTGGATCTCTGCATGGGTTGTCACAAAGTGACCAGGACCGACCGGCCGGCCATCCAGAAGCTGACGCAGATGGCCAACTCCGGCCAGCCCCTCCTCTGGCAGCGGGTCCATACCCTGCCGGACCACGTCTATTTCGACCACCGACCCCACGTGAATGCGGGCATCACGTGTCAGAGCTGCCACGGCGAGGTGCAGACCATGAAGGTGCTCACCCGCGAGATGGGCATGCGCATGGGCAACTGCCTGGCCTGCCACCGGGATCCCCACGCCGCGCTGCCCGCCGGCTCCAAGATCACCAGGGGCGCCGAGAATTGCGCCGCCTGCCACCGCTAGACCGGGAGCTCTGGACGATGGCCGACGACACCCGCAAGCCCATGTTCAACCGCTTGGCCGCCCTGGTGGCGGGCCCCTTCCTGCTGGGGCGGGAGGCCGTGAGCCTCGCCTTCCGGCCGGACAAGGACGGGCCACCGGAGACGCCCCCAAAGTTGACGCCCAGCCGCATCACCGTCACCCCCCCCGAACACGCCATCAAGCGCCGCGGATGACCCGATGAAGACACGACTTCCCGAACACGGCCCCCTTGAGACCCCCCGCTTCTGGCGGACCCTCGAAGAGCGCATCGAGACGCCCGAGGCCCAGCAGGCCGCCCACGACGAGTTCCTGCCCGGCGCCATCCCGCCATCCTTCAACATGGGCCCGGACTACAACGATGTCCACGGCCTGCCGCCCCAGAGCGGCGTCTCCCGGCGCGACTTCCTGGGCCTGGTGAGCGCGGCCGCCGCGCTGGCCGCCACCGTGGCCTGCGACCGCAAGGGCCAGGGCACCGTGGTGCCCTACACCAAGCGCCCCGTCGAGGTGATCCCCGGCGTGGCCAACTACTACGCCAGCGCCCACCAGGAAGGCCGCCGCGTCTATCCCGTGCTGGTGAAGACGCGCGAGGGCCGCCCGATTCACCTCACGGGCAACGACGAACACCCCGGCGTGAAGGGCAAGACCAGCCCCCGCACCATGGCCGACGTGCTGCGCCTCTACGATCCCGATCGCCTGCGCGCCCCGAAGGCCAGTGGCCGCGTGGTGAGCTGGGCCGAGGCAGAAGGTCATCTCCACGCCGCGCTCACTGGAGCCAAGGCCGCCGGCAAGCCTGTGCTCCTCATCTCCGGCGCGGTGGCTTCGCCCAGCCGCAAGGCCCTGCTGGCGGACCTCAAGACTGCCCTACCCACCCTGGAGCACCTGGCCTACGAACCCGCCGCCGGTGACGCGGTCGAGGTGGCCGCCCTGGCCAGCTTCGGGCAGGCCGTGGACCTCCAGCCACGGCTGGCCAAGGCCAAGGTCATCCTGTCCCTTGGCGCGGACTTCCTCAATGGCGAGGATCCGGAAGCGCTTGGCGCCTGGGGCGCCAAGCGGAGGTTGAAAAGCGCGCAGGAGTCCATCAACCGCCTCTGGGTGCTGGAAGGCCCCCTGACGCTGACGGGCACCAATGCAGATGAGCGGGTTCCTGTTTCACCCTCGCGCCTTGGCGCCATGGCTTTCGCCCTGGCGAAAGAACTGGCAGGCAAGGGCGTCGCACTGCCCGCAGGCACAGATCTATCCGGGGTTTCCACGGGCGCGCCCGCGGAAATTCCGCAGGCTACCTGGGCCAGCCTCGTGAAGGATCTCAAGGCCGCAGGTCGTCAGGCCGTGGTTCTCTGCGGGGCCCAGATGCCCGCCGAGGTGCACCAGGCCGCGCATCTGCTGAATGCCATGCTGGGTTCCGAGGCCGTCGCGGCCATCCCGGCCGAGCCCCTGGCCACCGTGAAGGAGCTCGAAACCGCCGTCCAGGGCATGGCGGCGGGCCGCTTCGCCGCCGTCCTCTTCTGGGATGTGAACCCTGCCTACACCTTCCCGCAGGCCGCCGCCTGGAAAGATGCTGTGGCCAAGGTGCCCGTCCGGGCCTGGATCGGCCAGGTGGAAGATGAGACCGCCGCCCAGTGCCAGTTGCTGCTGCCCGAAAACCACTGGCTGGAGAGCTGGGGCGACTTCAGCACGCCCAGCGCTGCCGTCCTGCAGCAGCCCACCATCGGCACGCTCTACGACACCCGCCAGGGCGAGGACGTCCTGCTGGATGTCCTCAAGGCCCTCGGCGCCGCCGTTCCCGACGGCTACCACGCCTACCTGCAGGCCCGGTGGAAGAAGGAGCTGCCCTTCGGCACGTCCTTCGAGCAGGCCCTCCATGACGGCCTGGTGAAGGGCGAGGCCAAGGCCTCCGCGCCTTCGTTCAAGGGCGCCTCCGTGGCCGCCGCCGCCAAGCGGGCCGCCGCAAGCAGGGCCGAGGGCCTGGAGCTGGTGCTCTTCCCCGGCTTCGCCACCCACGATGGCCGCCACGCCAACAACAGCTGGCTCCAGGAAACGCCGGACCCCATCTCGAAGATGACCTGGGACAACCCGGTGGCCGTGTCCGTGCAGGATGCCAAGGCCCTGGGCATCGAAGAGGGAGATCTGGTCAACCTGTCCCTGGACGGCATCACCCTGAAGCTGCCCGCGGTCATCCAGCCCGGCCAGGCCCAGGGCGTGCTGGCCCTGGCCCTCGGCTACGGCCGCACCACCGGCGGCGTGGCCAAGGGCATGGGCGTCAATGCCTTCCCCCTGGTGGGCCTGGAGCCCGCCAGCACCCACGTGCGCAGCGGCGCAAGGCTGGCCAAGGCGGGCGGCAAGAAGACCCTCTCCCGCACCCAGAGCCACCATCGCATGGAGGGCCGCGACCTCGTCCGCTCGCTCACCATGGACGAGTTCGCCCACGATCCCCAGGGTCACCACCACCGGCCCGAACTGGTGACGCTCTACGAAGAGCAGCGGTTCCCGGACCACAAGTGGGGCATGGTCATCGATCTGGCGGCCTGCGTAGGCTGCTCTGCCTGCATGGTGGCCTGCCAGTCCGAGAACAACGTGGCCACCGTGGGACCCGAGCAGGTGGCCCGGGGCCGCGAGATGCACTGGATCCGCATCGACCGCTACTACGAGGGCGAGCTGGAGAACCCGAAGGTGGTGCACCAGCCGATGCTGTGCCAGCACTGCGACAACGCGCCCTGCGAGAACGTGTGCCCAGTGAACGCCACGAATCACAGCGCTGAAGGTCTCAACCAGATGGCCTACAACCGCTGCGTGGGCACCCGCTACTGCGCCAACAACTGCCCCTACAAGGTGCGGCGCTTCAATTTCCTCGAGTACACCGCCTTCAAGACCGAGCCCGAGACCCTGGTCTACAACCCCGAGGTCACGGTCCGGCCCCGCGGCATCATGGAAAAGTGCTCCTTCTGCGTCCAGCGCATCAACGACGGGAAGATCCGCGCCAAGGGTGAGGGCCGCGCCATCCTCGACGGCGAGATCACCACCGCCTGCATGGCCGGCTGCCCCTCGGACGCCATCGTGTTCGGCGACCTGAAGGATCCCAAGAGCAAGGTCTCCCAGCTGGTGGCCGCCACCCGCGCCTACCGCGTGCTGGAGGAGCTGGGCGTCAAGCCCGCCATCACCTACCTGGCCGATCTGAAGAATCCCGCTCTTGAGGGAGGTCACCATGAAGCCTGATGCCGCCATCCTGTCCGGCGACATCCCGGAGGCCCTGATCGAGCCGGCCCTCACCGTGGGTGTGGTCACGCCCGGCAGCCTGGACGATCAGGTGCTGGCCTTCCCCGAGACCCGGCCCCCGAAGCAGTGGTACATCGGCCTGGCCGTCACCCTCACGGCCCTCATCATCGGCGTCGGCTGCATCGGCTACGTCTTCGTCACCGGCATCGGCGCCTGGGGCAACACCAGCCCCGTGTTCTGGGCCTTCGACATCATCAACTTCGTGTTCTGGGTAGGCATTGGCCACGCCGGCACGCTGATCTCGGCCATCCTCTTCCTGTTCCGCAAGCGCTGGCGCAACGCCATTGCGCGCTTCGCCGAGGCCATGACCATCTTCGCGGTCATCTGCGCCGTGATCTTCCCCCTGATCCACATCGGCCGGCCCTGGCTGGCCTACTGGCTGTTCCCCTACCCGAACCAGCGGGCCCTCTGGACCAACTTCCGCTCGCCCCTGCTCTGGGACGTCTTCGCGGTGAACACCTACTTCTCCGTGTCCGCGATGTTCTGGTACCTGGGCCTGATCCCCGACATCGCCTCCATGCGCGACCGGGCGACCGGCAAGGTCCGGAAGGTCATCTACACCGTGCTGGCCATGGGCTGGCGCGGTGCCGCCTCCCACTGGCAGCACTACGAAAAAGCCTACCTGCTGTTGGCGGGCCTGGCCACGGGCCTGGTGCTCTCCGTGCACTCGGTGGTGAGCTTCGACTTCGCCACCTCCGTGGTGCCCGGCTGGCACATGACCATCTTCCCGCCCTACTTCGTGGCGGGCGCCATCTTCGCCGGTTTCGCCATGGTGGTGATGGTGCTGGTGGTCGTCCGCGAGACCATGCAGCTCAAGAACCTCATCACCATGCGCCACCTGGACGTGATGAACAAGGTCATCCTCGCCATGAGCTGCCTCATGGGCTACAGCTACATGATGGAGGGCTTCACGGCCTGGTACTCGATGAACGAGTACCTCCACCACAGCTTCATGAACATCATCAGCGGCACCTACGGCTGGGCCGGGTGGGTCACCATCAGCTGCAACATCTTCATCCCGCAGATCCTCTGGTTCAAGAAGGCCCGCGCCAGCTACTTCTGGATGATCCTGGTGGCCGTGGGCGTGACCATCGGCATGTGGTTCGAGCGCTTCGTCATCATCGTGGTCTCGCTGCACCAGGACTACCTGCCCTCCGCGTGGCGCATCTACAAACCGACCATGATCGACTTCGGCGTCCTCCTGGGCACCTTCGGGATCTTCTTCACGCTCGTCCTGCTCTTCGCCCGGGTGCTCCCAGTCATCGCCACCACCGAGGTGAAGGCGATCCTCCCCGGCGCCCAGCCCTCTCACCATGGAGACGACCACCATGTCTGAGACCTCGTATTCGGTTCTCGGCGTCTTCGACACGCCCGATGCCTTGATGCAGGCCATCCCCAAGGTGCGCGCCAGCAAGCTGGGCACCGTGGAGGCCTACACGCCCTACGCCATCCACGGCATCGAGGAGGCCCTGGGCCTGCGCCGCTCGCCCCTGGGCGGCATGGTGCTGGTGATGGGCATCCTGGGCGCCATCACAGCCTTCGGCTTCCAGTACTGGATCAGCGCCATCGACTACCCGATCATCACCGGCGGCAAGTCGGCCGGATCCTGGGAAGCCTTCATCCCCATCATGTTCGAAGTGACGGTGCTCTTCGCCACCTTCACGGCGGGTCTGGGAATGCTGTTCCTCCTGAACAAGCTGCCCTTCTTCGGCCACCCGGTGCTCTCGTCCAAGTCCATCAAGGGCATCACGAGGGACCGCTACGTCGTGGCCCTGGAGGCCGAGAGCGAGGCCTTCGACAGCGCCGCCGCCGCCCAGGTCCTCCGTGCGGCCGGCGCCATCGAGGTCGAAGTCCTGCCCGCGCCGGACCGCAGCCCCTTCCTCACCAGCGACTACATCCTGCGGACCCTGGGTGGCATCTTCACCGCCTGCGTGGTGGCCGGGCTGGCGATGTACTTCGCCACCAAGTGGTTCCCCGTGCTGGCCCCCATGAAGTACATCCAGGACCAGCCTCGGCTGGATGCCCAGAAGGCCTCCAGCTTCTTCAAGGACGGTCACGGCATGCAGCAGCCCGTCGCGGGCACCGTGGCCCGGGGCTACCTGCCCACGGCCACGGGCACCCAGGAGGAGGCGGCCTCGCTGGTGAACCCGCTGCCGCGCACGCCGGAGGTCTTCGCCCTCGGGAAGAAGGTCTTCACCAACCGCTGCGAGGTGTGCCACGGCGCCCTGGCCAACGGCGTCGGCAGCCTGACGGCGGCCTACGGGGCCAAGCCTGCCAACCTGCAGGCCCAGCAGTTCCTGGATTATCCCGACGGCAAGATCTACTGGGCCATCGTGAACGGCAAGAACGCCATGCCCTCCCACGCCCCCTACCTCTCCGAGCGGGAGCGCTGGGCCGTGGTCGATTACGTGCGCGCCCTCCAGCGCGCCCAGAACGCCAAGGATGAGGATCTGAAGGTGGCCACCCGATGAGCCAGACCAAGAACACTGCCAACCTGCTCTGGGGCGCCGTGGCCCTGGGCGCCCTGGGCGTCCTCGGCACCTATGCCGCCGCCGGCCCCGAGCGCTTCTGGGCCAATTGGATCCTCTGGTTCGTGCTGCTCATCACCCTGGGCCTGGGGTCGCTGTTCATCGTGGCCCTGGAGCACCTCGTCAGTGCCAAGTGGAGCGTCCCCATCCGGCGCATTCCCGAGCGTCTGGCCACCGTCCTCATTCCCGCGGTCCCCATCGGCCTCATCGCCCTGGCGGCCCTCCCCGTGCTCTACCCCGGTTCCCGGCCCGAGGCGGCCCGGCACCCGCTGCTGGCCGGCAAGGCCTTCTGGCTGAGCCTGCCCTTTTTCTCCGTGCGCACGGTGATCTCCTTCGTCCTCTGCATCCTCGGCCTCTGGTTGCTGGTGGGCGGCTCCCTCAAGCAGGACACCACGAAGGACCCCGCCTTCAACTTCCGGGCCCGCAAGTTCGCGCCAGCCTTCATGGCCATCTTCGCCCTGGTGATCACCCTGATCGCCTTCGACTGGCTCTCCGGCCTCACGCCCGAGTGGTACAGCGACATCTTCGGCGTCTACGTCTTCGCCGGCGCCTTCCTCAGCGGCCTGGCGGCCACGGCCCTCGCGATCCTGCACCTTCAGGATCAGGGCCGGCTGGAGGGCGTGCGGGGCGACCACCTCTACAACCTGGGGGGCTTCCTTTTCGCCTTCACGGTGTTCTGGTCCTACATCGGCTTCGCCCAGTACATGCTCATGTGGTACGCGAACCTGCCGGATGAGGTCATCTGGTACAAGGTGCGCCTCCAGGGCTCCTGGCACCTCATCACGCTGGTCCTGGCTGGCCTGCACTTCGTGCTGCCCTTCTTCGCCCTGGTGACCCGGGATTCCAAGAAGGACCCCCGGCGCCTGAGGCGCGTGGCCTACCTGATGCTCGGGGCGCATGTGCTTGACATCTACTGGCTCATCTTCCCCATCCTCGGCACGCCACGCCTCTCCTGGCCCGAGCTCAGCTTCGCCCTCTTCTTCCTGGGCGGGATCCTCCTCTGGGTCCGCGGCGCCATGCAGAAGGGTGAGGACATGCCCATCGGCGATCCCTTCCTCCGCGAGGGCCTGGAGTTCCGCCTATGAAGATCCACGATTACCTCTCCCCCGAAGAGCTGAAGCGCCTGCTGTCCGCCCTGCTGCTGGTGGTCTGCTTCATCACGATCGTCGCCTTCTTCGGCTTCACCGTGCTGCCAGGTCTGCGCTACCAGGCCTACACGCAGCCTGACGCCGTGCCCATCCAGGCCGTGCAGGGCGAAACCGGCTGGCTGGATCCCACGGACTACCCCGCCCAGGCCCGCCAGATCATCCCGCCCATCGATCCCAAGACCGTGATGACCCCCAATCCGGCCCTCATGGCCCGCGGCAAGGCGATCTTCGCGCAGACCTGCGCCACCTGCCATGGCCCCGAGGGCAAAGGCGATGGACCGGCAGGAAAGGGCCTCAACCCCATGCCCCGCAACTTCACGCAAAACGCGGGCTGGAAGAACGGCACCCGCATTGAGGACATCTACAAGACCCTGAACGAGGGCATCAAGGGCAGCTCCATGGTGGCCTACACGGATCTCTCGAAACGGGACCGCATGGCCCTCGTCCACGTCGTGCAGTCGCTGGGCGCCTTCGACCACGGCGCCAGCGATCCGAAGGCCACCGCCGCGCTGGAGAAGCTCTTCGCCAGCGCCGGTGAAGTCATCCCCAACCGCATCCCCGTCGCCCGCGCCGTGGACATTCTCTGCCGCGAGTACGCCGAGGCCCACCCCCAACCTCGGACGGAGGCCCGGCCATGAAGCTCCGCCAGATCCACTCAATCCTTTCACCTCTGGCCTTTGCCGCAGCGCTCCTGTGCGCCCCCGCCCAGGCCCAGGCCCCCAAGCCGCCTCCGGTTCCCGCTCCCAGACCCGTCGAGGGTCCGGCTACCCCTTCCTTCACCCCCCAGGAAGTGGGCATCGACGAGAAGCTCGGCGCCACGGTGCCTCTTGACCTGGTCCTGAATGGCGAAGACGGCCAGCCCGTCACCCTCCGCCAGCTCATCGACAAGCCCACCATCCTGACCCTGAATTACTTCCGTTGCGCCGGCATCTGCACCCCCCAACTCAACGGCGTGGTTGAAGTGCTCAACCGCACCCAGGCCGAGCCCGGGAAGGATTTCCAGGTCATCACGGTCAGCTTCGACGGGCGGGACACGCCCGAGATGGCCGCCCAGAAGCGCACCAACTACCTGGGCGAGCTCACGCGGCCCTTCCCCCCGGCCGCCTGGCGGTTCCTCACGGGCCCCGCGGCCACCACTCACGCCCTGGCCGATGCTGTCGGTTTCAAATACAAGCAGGTGGGCGAGGACTTCGTCCACGCCGCCGCCATCATCTTCCTCAGCCCCCAAGGCAAGGTGACGCGCTACATGTACGGCGTGACCTACCTGCCGGCGGACCTCCAGCTGGCCGCCCAGGAAGCCGCCCGCGGCGAGGCCCAGCCCACCATCAACAAGTTCCTGAAGTTCTGCTTCAGCTATGACCCCGCGGGGCGCAAGTACGTCCTGAACACCACCAGCATCGGCGCCACCGTCATCATCCTGGCCGCCCTGATCTTCGTGGTCGCCCTCATCCGCCGGGGCCGCAAGACCAAGCCAGAGGAGACCGAATGACCACCCACGCCGCCACTCCCCAGCCGAGTTATCTGGTGGACACCGGCTCGCGCAAAGGCCTCCTGGCCTGGCTGACCTCCACCGACCACAAGCGCGTCGGGGTGCTCTACCTCGTGTCGATGCTCAGTTTCTTCTTCGTCGGCGTAGGCATCGGCTTCGTCATGCGCCTGGTGCAGCTGACCCCCTTCCAGCACCTGATCACCGCCCGGACCTACAACGCCCTGTTCACGGTCCACGGCGTGATCATGATCTTCCTGTTCGTCATCCCCGGCCTGCCCGCCGTCTTCGGGAACTTCTTCCTGCCGATCCTGATCGGCGCCAAGGACGTGGCCTTCCCACGCCTCAACCTGGCGTCCTGGTACTTCTTCATGATCGGGGCCACCCTGGCCGTGCTGTCGCTGTTCACCGGCGGCGGCGCGCCCGACACGGGCTGGACCTTCTATGCACCCTTCAGCCTGAAGACAGGCACCAACGTGAGCCTGGCGGTGTTCGGCGCCTTTGTGCTGGGCTTCTCGTCCATGCTCACGGGCATCAACTTCATCACCACCATCCACCGGCTGCGGGCGCCGGGCATGAAGTGGTTCCGCATGCCGCTCATGTGCTGGGCCCTGTACTCCACCTCCTGGATCCAGCTCCTGGCTACGCCCATCCTGGCCATCACGCTGGTGCTCGTCATCCTCGAACGGTTCTTCGGCATCGGCATCTTCGATCCCGCCAAGGGCGGCGACCCCCTGCTCTACCAGCACCTGTTCTGGATCTACTCGCACCCAGCGGTCTACATCATGATCCTGCCGGCCATGGGCGCCATCACCGAGATCATCCCCACCTTCGCCAAGCGCACCATCTTCGGCTACAAGGCCATCGCGTTCTCCAGCATGGCCATCGCCGGTGTGGGCAGCCTGGTCTGGGCTCACCACATGTTCACCTCCGGCATGAGCAACCTGGCCACCATGATCTTCTCGCTGCTGACGATGATCGTGGCCGTGCCTAGCGCCATCAAGGTCTTCAACTGGGTCGCCACCCTCTACAAGGGCAGCATCGACTTCCAGCCGCCCCTGCTCTTCGCCCTCACCTTCATCTTCCTCTTCGCCATCGGCGGCCTCACGGGCGTCATGCAGGGGGCATTGGCCATCAACGTGCACATCCACGACACCTACTTCATCGTGGGCCACTTCCACTACGTGATGTTCGGCGGCACCGGCTTCGCGTTCTTCGCGGCCCTGCTCTACTGGTTCCCCAAGATGTTCGGGAAGATGTACTCCAAGAAGGCCATCTACGCCGCCTGGTTTCCCATGTTCATCGGCTTCAACATGCTCTACTTCGGCATGCTGATCCTCGGCATGATGGGCATGCCCCGCCGCTACTTCGTCCACCTGCCGCAGTTCCACACCATGCATGTGGTGGCCACCGTCGGCAGCTGGTTCCTGGTGCTGGGCCTCCTCGCCTTCTTCGGAACGCTGCTCTACGCGCTCTTCAAGGGCGAGAAGGCCGAGGACAACCCCTGGGGCGGCGTGACGCTGGAATGGACCATCCCCAGCCCGCCCCCCAAGGAGAACTTCGACACCATCCCCACCATCACCCACGGCCCCTACCACTTTGAGCAGGAGTCCCAATGAGCGAGCACGTCCATCGCGACGACTTTGGCGCCCGGCTCGGCATGTGGCTGTTCCTGGTGACGGAGATCGTCCTGTTCGGCGGCCTCTTCATCGGCTACTCCTACATGCGGTACAAGTACCCGGTCGACTTCCACCACGGCGGCGCCGAGCTGAACGCCACCCTGGGCGTCATCAACACCGTGGTGCTGCTGACCAGCAGCCTCACGGTGGTGCTCGCCATCGTGGCCATCCAGCGGGCCGAGAAGAAGCGGGCGATGGCTTTCCTCAGCACCACCCTGGTCCTGGGCGTCACGTTCCTGATCATCAAGTCCTTCGAGTGGGCCGCCAAGTTCCACCACGGCCTCTATCCGAGCGCTCCCCACCTGGCCACGCTGCCCCCAGGCGAGCAGGTCTTCTTCGGCCTCTACTTCACGATGACCGGCCTCCACGGACTCCACGTCATCGCCGGACTCTCGGTCCTGAGCGTCATGCTCTGGTGGGTGGCCACGGACCGCATCCGCCCGGACCGCTACATCCACCTGGAGAACAGCGGCCTCTACTGGCATCTGGTGGACGTCATCTGGATCTTCCTCCTCCCGCTGTTCTACCTGGCCGCGTAAGGGCATGACCATGAGCGAACACGCCGATCTCAATACCGTCCAGCAGCCCGAGCACCCGGCCGAGCACCCGGGCTACGGCACCTTCATCAAGGTCTGGGTGGCCCTGTTGATCCTCACCGCCGGTCTGGTGGGCATGAGCCACGTCAGCCAGACCTACGCCGTCTGGGGCCTGCTGACCATGACCCCCCTCAAGGCGGGCCTGGTGTTCTACTTTTTCATGCACCTGAAATACGAAGGCCCGCTGCTCAAGATCGTGATCCTGGTGACCCTGGGCACGCTGCTGATCTTCTTCGCCCTGCTCTTCTCCGACGTCGCTTTCCACTGAGGCACCCATGGACTGGATGAATCAAGCCGCCCTTTCGGCCCAGAAGTCCGATGCGGTCTTCTTCTACGTGTTCGGCCTCTCCGTCGCGTTCCTCATCTTCATCACGGCGTTGATGATCTATTTCGTGGTGCGCTACAGCAAGAAGCGCCACCCGGTCGCCGAGCAGATCGAAGGCCACCTGGGCCTCGAGATCCTGTGGACCACGGTGCCCCTCGTGCTGTTCCTGTCGATCTTCTACTACGGCTGGACCAACTACGAATACATGCGCCAGGCCCCCCGGGACGCCATGGTCGTGAACGTCACCGCCCGCCAGTGGGCCTGGTCCTTCGAATACCCCAACGGCAAGAAGAGCAAGGTCCTCTTCGCCCCCATCAACAAGCCCATGAAGATGGAAGTCCGTAGCGCCGACGTGGTGCACGGCTTCTTCATCCCGTCCTTCCGCCTGAAGATCGATGCCGTGCCGGCCCGCACCAACACCACCTGGTTCCAAGCCACCAAGCTGGGCTCGTACGACATCGAGTGCACGGTCATCTGCGGTGTGGACCACAGCCTCATGCTGAGCAAGGTCATCGTGGTACCCGAGGATGAGTTCAAGGCCTGGTACTTCGGCGGCGAGGATGCCCCCGAGCCCGGCAAGAGCTTCCGCGCCGCCGAGGCCCATCCGGACCTCAAGGATCTGCCCCCCGGCCTCGCCGTGCTGACGTCCAAGGGCTGCCTCGCCTGCCATTCCGTGGACGGCAAGCCGAAAGTCGGTCCCACCCTCAAGGCCCTGTACGGCAAGCAGCAGGAAGTCCTCATGGCAGGGGCCGCCAAGACCGTCACCGTGGACGACGTCTACCTCCGCCGGGCCATCACCAGCCCCATGGAGCAGGTGGTGCGCGGCTACCCGCCCGCCATGCCCCAGACGCCGCTGACGGAGCAGGAACTCGCCGAGGTCGTGCGCTACATCAAGACCTTGAACTAAAGAAATGCGGAACACAGAGGACGCAGAGATCACACAGAGAACGCAGAGAAATGACTTTCATTGAAACGCCTGCTTTCCCTCTGTGCCCCTCTGTGAGAATTCTGTGTCCTCTGTGTTCCTCTTTTTTTTAAAACCTGCCAGCCGCAACCACGCCACGAGAGCCCCATTGAGCCCAGCCGCCATGGCCCTTCCCAAACCCAGTCCGGTCTCCACTTTCCTGGAACTGACCAAGCTGCGCATCTCCGGGGCCTCCACCTTCACGGCGGCGGCGGGCTACGTGGCCTTCCTCCGCGGCGTGGACGCGGGCCTGGTCACCACGCTCATCGGCATCCTGCTCCTGGCCATGGGCTCCAGCGCCCTCAACGAGGTGCAGGAGCGCCGCTACGACGCGCTGATGCCCCGCACCGCCAGCCGGCCCATCCCCCACGGCGACATCTCCGCGGGCCACGCCACCCTGGTGGCGGTGATCCTGGCCATGTCAGGCTTCGTGGTCCTGCTGGCGGCCCACAACCTCACCTCGGCCCTGCTGGGGGCATTGGCCCTGGGCTGGTACAACGGCTTCTACACGCCCCTGAAACGCCTGAGCGCCTTCGCGGTGGTGCCGGGTTCGCTCATCGGGGCCCTGCCCCCCGCCATCGGCTGGACAGCCGCGGGCGGCAGCGTGGCGGATCCTTCCGTTCTCGCGTTGGCCTTCGTCTTCTTCATCTGGCAGGTGCCGCACTTCTGGCTGCTGGTGGGCCTCCACGCCGAGGGGTACGAGAAGGCCGGCTTCCCCACGCTGGTCTCGGTCTTCGGTCGACCGCGCCTGTCGCGCCTCACCTTCACCTGGACCTGCGGCACCGCCGCCGCCTGCGGCCTGCTGCCCCTGTTCCGGGTGCTGGTGTCCTGGCCGGCGGAGATCATGCTGGGCCTGGGCGCCGCCTGGCTCATTGCCGGCTCCCTGCCGCTGCTGAAGGAGGGCCAGGACGCCCCCCTCTACCGCCGCGTCTTCATGAACATCAACCTCTTCGCCCTCGTCCTCACCGCCGCCGTCATCCTGGATCCCTTCTTCAGCCGCTGACGCGACTCGGCTGATTCTCGGCGAAAGGCTTTTTTAGCCACTGATTACAGTGATGACGGTGATTGGGCCTCGGATGCTTCCCGCGCGGGCCCGCCACAGGCGGCTTCCGGCTGCGCCGGAAGTCATGGGGGGTGCCAGGGCCGCGCACCCCCAAAAGGGCGCGGCCCTGACACCCCCCATGGAGCCCGTGCTGCCTGGGAGCAGGAATCACTGAAATCGCTGAAATCGGTGGCTAAAAATGCTTTTGCTTTTGAATCCACCAGCCAATTCGTTCTCCGGATCCCTGGGGTACACTCTCCGCCATGTCCCTCCGCCTTGCTGAACCCGCGCGAAAGCCTCGTCCGTGGAGGTGACGCGCTTCCTCGGGACGGACCGCTACACCTGGCTCATGGACCTGGGCCAGGGTGCCGGCTGCACCTTCCAGCTCCTGCGGCGCGAACGGGACGGCGCCCGCTTCCTCGCCCAGCTCTGGTCGCCCCTGCCCCCGGACCGCGACCTGGACCAGTTGCGGGACACCTTTCTGGCTCGCTTCCTGGACGCCGATCCCCTCGATCCCGTCCTCGGCCACTTCGGTTTCGACGGCGAACAGGCCTGGCACCTCCAGGCCCTCCAGGGCACGCCCCTCGCCCGCCTCTGGCCCGGCTGGGGCCCAGCCCAGCGCAAGGCCTTGGCGAAGCATCTGAAACAGCGCCTGGAGAGCGACCTCCACCCCCGGTTCCTCCATCCCGAAGCCATCTCCTTCCGGCCCGGCCTGACCCAGATTCCGCGCGTCCTTGGCGACGCCCCCTGGGGCCTGCCCGGCTTGACCGCCCTCCTGCCCGCCACCGTGCCCACCCCGGCCCTCTCCGAGGATCTGCCCTGGACCCACCCCCGGGACCTGTCGGAGCTCATCGCCCGGCCCCTGCGCGGACGGAGTCAGGAGCTGCCCTACCTGAAGTCCCTCATGCTGGGCTTCAACGCGCCCATCCCCATGGAGCGCATCGTCCTCCTCCAGGGCGAGGAAGGCATCGGCAAGGCCCACCTGGCCGCCTGGGCCATCGCCGTCGCGGAAGGCGAGGGCATCTGGGCCCACCACCTGGAGGCCTCCACGGACGAAGCTGCGGGCCGCTTCCTCGGCCGGCTGCTGGAGGCCCTGCTCGCGGGCAGCGAGGCGGATTTCTACGCCCAGCGGCCCGAGGCCGCCCGGGCCCTGTCCCTGCGGCTGCAGGCCTTCGCCTTCCTGACGGGGGGGCGCCACCTCAACCGGCAGGAGGCGGGTCCCGAACCCGAGGAGGTGAAGGCCGCCCTCGACGCCTTGGACTTCGCCCGCCTCCTCCACCCCCGCCTCATCCACCTGTCGGATCTGGAGCGAGCCACCCCTGAGGTGCTGGCCCTGGTGCGCGAGCTGGTCCACCGCTCGGAGCTGCCCTGGCTGCTCTCGCTCACCACCGGGGCCCAGGGGGCCGGTCTCAAGCCCCTCATTGCCGACTTGCGGCAGGAGGCCACGGCCGCCCTGGTGGGTGTCAACCGCCTGGAGGACGAGGCGCTCCGCGGCATCCTGGACGATCTGCTGGGCCGCCACGCTCTGCCCGCCAACTACGTGGCCGATCTGCTCACCCAGAGCCTCGGCAACCCTGGCCTGCTGCGGAACCTCCTCGAGCTGGCCCAGCAGGAGGGCGCCCTGACCTGGGACCAGGCGCAGTGGACCCTGGCCCCCGGGCGGCCCGCGGGCCTGAAGGCCGAAGCCGACCTCGTCCAGCAGGTCTTCCTGGGGCGTCTCCAGCGGCTGACACCGGCGGCGGCCACGCTGGTGCGCCTGCTGGCCCTGGCCGAGCGGCCCCTGCCCGCCGCCTCCCTCGGCCGCCTGCTGGGTCTGGCCGGAGACGCTTTGGAGGATGCCCAGCAGGGGGCCCTGGGCTCCCGGCTGGTCCAGCTTCAGGCCGGCCAGGCCCTGCTGCCCGACCCCCGCTGGCGGGAGCTGGTGCTGGCCCACACGCCCCAGGCCGAGCTGAAGCGGCTGGCCCGGGCCCTTCTGGCCGTCATCCAGGAGCAGGGCGATCCCGTGGCCCATTCCGTCACGCTCCAGGCCCTGGCCTCGGACGACGCCACAGCCCTGGCAGCGGTGCTGGAAGCCCTCGACCAGCATCCCCCTGGCCTCCTCCACGAAGCCCAGCGGATGGTGGAGCAGGCCCTCCGGCTCCAGCCCCGGCCCTGGGACGAGGCCCGCCTGCACGAGCACCTGGCGGAGGCCTGGGCCACGGGTTCCCAGGCACCGGCGGCCTCCCAGGGGGCGCCCGGCGAGGCGCCCGTGCGCCCCCTGGCGGAGCGCGCCCTCGAGGCCCTCGACCGGGCGCTGGACGCCCTGGGGCGGGCCGCCTTTCACGAAGGCATCCGCCTCGCCGAGGCGCGGATCCTCCGGAAGCGGGCGATGCTCCTGCTCCAGCTCCGTCGGCCCGCCGAGGCCCAGGAAGCCATCATGGCCGCCGCCGAGCGCCTGAAGGATCATCCCCTCCATCCCGAGCAGGCCCGGCTGCGGCTGGCCCTGGGCCAGCTTCATTTGCTGGAGGGCCACCTGACCAAGGGGATCCGGGCCCTGGAGGAGGGCCTCCATCCCCAGGGCCCGAACGCCCAGGGCGGGCGGTCCCAGCCTCAGGACCAGGCGGCCCTGCTCACGGCCCTGGGCCGGGCCCTGGCCACCCAGGGGCAGTTCCAGCGCGCGGCGGAGCTCCTCGAATCCGCCCAGCGGCTCCTGGAGCATGGCCAGGATTTCCGCGGCCTGGTGCCGGCCCAGATCGCCCTGGCCCAGGTCCGCCTCGTCCAGGGCCAGGCCGAGCCCTGCATCGCCCTGCTGCAGGAGGCCCTCCAGACCGCCCGGCTGCAGGGCGACCTCGGCCTGCAGTGCCAGAGCCACCTGGCCCTCGGCACGGTGCGCAGCCTCCAGCAGTTCCTGGTGCCCGCCCGGACGCACCTGGACCGGGCCCTGAGCCAGGCCCAGCGCCTGGGGGATGCCGCCCAGGTCGCCATGATCCAGATCTGGCGCGCCCGCACCCTCGCGGCCATGGGCGATCCCGTGGCCGCCGATCACATCCAGTTCCAGGCCGCAGGGACCGGCAAGCCGCTCCTGGCCCCGGAAGAGCAAGGCGACCACACCCTGCTCCAGGGCGATGTGGCCCGGTTCCGCGGTGCCTGGCGGGATGCGGCGCGGCTCTTCAAGGCGGCCGCGGACCAGTTCGAGGCCTCGGGCATGCTCTGGCGCCACCGGCTGGCCCAGCTCCGGCTCGCCCAGGTGCTGGCCCGGGAATCCCAGCGCACCCGGCAGGAGGCCCCCGAGCAGGGCTGGGCCATCCTCGAAAACCTCAAGGGCCCCGTGGAGGGCTCCGGCTCCCGCTGGCTGGAGCTGGAGTGGCACCGGGCCCACGCCCTGCTGCTCTCCACCGTGCCCCCGACCGAGGCCGTGGCGGAGGAGGGGCTGGAGGCCTGGAGCGAGGTGCTGGCCGCGGCCCGGGACCTGCAGTTCCCCGCGCAGGTGGTGGAGGCCTGCGCCGAGGGCGCCCAGCTCCTGCTGCAGCGCGGCGAGAAGCTGGGCGCCAAGGCCCGCCTCCAGGACGCCTTCCCCAGCTTCCAGGAGCTCTGGTCCCACCTGCCCGAAAGCCAGGGCACCGCCTTCCTGGGCCGCGAGGACCTGCACCGCTTCCACCAGGCCGTCGAAGCCGCCGGCCTCCGCTGGATCCTCCCCGAACGCGCCGACCCCCTCCAGGACTGGACCCCCACCCAGATGAACCTGCCCGCCGTGCCCGAAGGCCAGTGAAGGCGTCTCTGCCAGAGATTCTACGCAGTTAAAATCAAAAGCCTTTTCGCCACTGATTTCAGTGATTTCAGTGATGAAAAGCAGTTCCCCGTCCCAGTGCAGCAGGGGCTCCAGGGTGGGTGGCAGGTCCGCGCCTCTTGGGGGGCGCGGCCCTGCCACCCACCCTGACTTCCGGCAGCGCCGGAAGCCGCCTCCGGCGGGCCCATGCGGGAAGCATCCGAGGCCCAATCACCGTCATCACCGTAATCGGTGGCAAAAAGGCAGTTTATCAAGAGCCTGCCGAATCCCGACCTCACGAGTGGTCTCCCGGTCAATCGGTCCTTTGACTTTTTAATGTATGACATTCAAATAGAAAATACCAGCATTGATTGTTTTATTAAACACATGAAAATCACTAGGCAAATACTTCTGAATTTCGCGGAGTCCTCCCAGAACTAAGGCAGCCAGAACCAGCTCCCGATGAGGCGGTTTTTGGCCCACTGGAACGGTTTGGACACAAAGGGCCCGCAACCGGCCTCGTCCTTTTTGTGGCACATCACAAATGGGCACATCTGGCCGAATGGAAAAACGATAGTCACAAGTCTCTTTTTTCTGGCGTTTGCACTGGTATTTCAACCTTATTAGAAGATTGAATGTTCTACCCTCAAGTCATCTGAGATTCCCCAGCGGGTCCATCCGTCGTTAAACCCGAGTCGCCCCATGCCCACTCATCGCTCCCTTCTGCGCCACCCCCGCCTTCGGCAGGCCGTTAAGCTGACCCTCGACCTCCTTCTGGCAGGCGCAGCCTGGACCACCAGTGAGCGGTTCCTGTCCGTGGGGCAGCCCATCGCCTGGCACTTGGGGGCCTGGGTCGCTTTGAGCGGGTTGGCCAACCTTGGCTTCAACCTCACCCGCCAGCAGTACCGCTACATCGGCTTCCGCGACACCCTGCGCCTGATCGGCGCCTCCCTCACCCTCTGCCTGTCGGCCCTCATCCTCGGCCACCTCACCAGTGAGCTCGAAGGCGCCCTCAGCTTCGACACGCTCTTCACCGCCAGCCTCGCCACCGCCGTGGCCTGGGCACTCGGGCGCGCCGCCGTCCGGGCCCGGTACGAGCGCATCCTCAAGGAAACCGCCGCCAAGGGCCCTGCAGCCCTCCAGCGCACCCTCATCGTGGGGGCCGGTCGGGCCGGGCTCCTCGTCGCCCAGGAGATCCAGCGGCATCCCGAGCTGGGCAGCCAGGTCATCGGCTATGTGGACGATGCTTTCGACAAGCAGGGCATCCTCCTGCAGGGCCTCCCCGTGATGGGCCCATCCCGGCTGCTCCGCACCCTCATCGCCGACCACCGCATCACCCAGGTGGTGCTGGCCATTCCCAGCGCGAACGGGGCCACCCTCCGCCGCCTGCGGGAGGCGGCCCAGACCACCGGCGTCCGCATCAAGACCGTGCCGGGCATCTCCGAGCTGCTGGGCCCCATGACCTGGAAACCCGAGCTGCGTGACATCTCCATCGAGGACCTGCTGCGCCGCGAGCCCATCCAGCTCGACCAGAGCGCCCTGGGCAGCATCCTCGAGGACGCCACCGTGCTCATCACCGGCGCCGGCGGCTCCATCGGCAGCGAACTGGCCCGCCAGGTGGCCGCCTTCCGCCCCGCCCGGCTCATCCTGCTCGGCCGTGGCGAGAACAGCCTGTGGGAGATCGAGCGCAACCTCCGCGCCCTCTTCCCCAACCAGGGGCTTGCCGTCGAGCTCTGCGACATCCGCCACACCAACCGCCTGCGGCACGTCTTCGAGCGCTGGCGACCGCAGGTGGTGCTCCACGCCGCCGCCCACAAGCACGTGCCCTACCTCGAGGCCCACCCCGAAGAGGCCGTCAACAACAACATCTTCGGCACCGAGCGGGTGCTGGACGCGGCCCTGGCCGTGGGCGTCCACACCTTCGTGAACATCTCCACGGACAAGTCCGTCAACCCCACCAATGTGCTGGGGGCCTCCAAGCACATCGCCGAGGGCCTGGTGCTCCGCGCCGCCCGGCGCGCGCCCGCGGGCGCCCACTACGTGAGCGTGCGCTTCGGCAACGTGCTGGGCAGCCGGGGCAGCGTCATCCCCATCTTCCGCCAGCAGATCCAGGCTGGCGGCCCCCTCACGGTGACCCACCCGGACATGATCCGCTACTTCATGACCATCCCCGAGGCCAGCCAGCTGGCCCTGCAGGCCGGCATCCTGGGCGACACCGGTAAGGTCTACGTCCTGGACATGGGCGAGCCCGTCCGCATCGTGGATCTGGCCACGGACATGGCCCGCCTCTCGGGCCTGGTGCCCGGCCGGGACATCGAGGTGAAGTTCACCGGCATCCGGCCCGGCGAGAAGCTCTTCGAAGAGCTGTTCTCCGCCCAGGAGGAATCCCGCACGGACGTCCACCCCAAAGTCCTGGACGCCCACCTCCAGGAGCCGGAAGAGGCCCTGTTCGAACAAGGCCTGGATGGCCTGCGCCTGGCCATGGAAGAAGACGAAGGCCGGCGACAGACCCAGATGCTGCGCTGGTTGCGCCGCCTGGTGCCCACCTACACCCCCTCCGCCCTGGGGCTCGGCCGGTACGCCGAAGAGAACCGCGATCCTCGCCGCTCCGGTGCCAACCCCGTCTACATCGGCGGCGACTCTTAGCCCCAGGCCCCGAAATCGCCCACCCGTTTGGCCGTCACAACATCCCCCGCCGCGCCTACGGCCGTTTGCCGGAGTCCTCCCATGCCGCACACCTTCCCCCCCTGGCCCGCCTACGCCGAGGATGAAGTCGAAGCCGTGACCCGGATCCTCCGCAGCGGCAAGGTGAACTACTGGACCGGTCAGGAAGGCCGGGCCTTCGAGCGGGAGTATGCCGAGGCCGCCGGCTGCCATTACGGCGTGGCCCTCATGAACGGCACCGCCGCCCTGGAGCTGGCCATCCGCGCCCTGGACCTGCCCGCCGGGTCGGAAGTCATCACCACCCCCCGCACCTTCATCGCCAGCGCCAGCGCGGCCGTGGCTCAGGGCTGCGTCCCCGTGCTGGCCGATGTGGATCCCGACAGTGGGAACCTGACGGCCGAATCCATCGCCCAGGTGATCACTCCGAAAACCCGCGCCATCATCGCCGTGCACCTGGCGGGCTGGCCCTGCGACATGGATCCCATCATGGAGCTGGCCGAGCGGCACGGGCTGAAGGTCATCGAAGACTGCGCCCAGGCCAACGGTGCCACCTACAAGGGCCGCCCAGTCGGCGGGCTCGGCCACGTGGGGTGCTTCTCCTTCTGCCAGGACAAGATCATCACCACCGGCGGCGAAGGGGGCATGCTCACCACCAACGATGAGCAGGTCTGGCGCCGGGCCTGGGAGTACAAGGACCACGGCAAGAGCTTCGACGCCGTCTACCACCGCGAACACGCGCCCGGGTTCCGCTGGCTGCACGAATCCTTCGGCACCAACTGGCGCATGACGGAAATCCAGGCCGTCATCGGGCGCCTGCAGCTCCTCAAGCTGGATGAGTGGACCAGCCTCCGCCGCCAGAACATGGACTACCTCCTGGACGCCCTGGAGGGCCACCCGGCGCTGCGGGTCCCCCGACCTGGGCCCGGCTTCGGCCACGCGGCCTACAAGGCCTACGTCTACGTCCGCCCCGAGCAATTGCAGGAAGGCTGGAACCGCGACCGCATCATGATCGAGGTCGCCAACCAGGGCCTCCCCTGCTTCAGCGGCAGCTGCGGCGAGATCTACCGGGAGGAGGCCTTCACCGGCGCCGGCCTGGGCCCTGAAGCGCCCCTGCCTGTGGCTCAGCAGCTGGGCGAGACCAGCCTGATGTTCCAGGTCCACCCTGGCCTGAAGGAGAGCCACCACGACATGCTGCTCCGGGCCCTCCGGGGCGCCCTGCAGGCCGCCATGGATGACAGCTTCGCCGAGGCCGCTGGCTGATCATGTATCCCTTCCTGAAACGCACCCTGGACCTCGGCGTCGCCCTGGTCCTCCTGCTCCTCCTGGCACCGGTCCTGGCCTTCACGGCTCTGCTGGTGCGCTGGAAGCTGGGGTCGCCGGTCTTATTCCGGCAGGAGCGCGCGGGCCGATTGGGCCACCCCTTCACCATCTTCAAGTTCCGCACCATGACCGAGGCGCGGGATCCCGAAGGCCACCTCCTGCCCGACGGGGACCGGCTCACCCCCTTCGGCCAGTTCCTCCGCAGCAGCAGCCTGGACGAGCTGCCCCAGCTGCTGAACGTCCTCAAGGGCGATATAAGCCTCGTAGGCCCTAGACCCCTTCCCACACGCTATGTTCCGCGTTACACCCCCGAACAGCACCGCCGCCTCGACTGCCCGCCCGGCATCACCGGCTGGGCCCAGGTCAACGGGCGAAACATGGTGAATTGGGATACCCGCTTTGGCCTGGACACCTGGTACGTGGATAACCGATCCACGGCGCTAGACCTTCGCATCCTCGCCCTGACCTTCTGGCGGGTTATTTGTCGTACCGGCATCAGCCAGAAGGGCCAAGCCACCATGACCGAATTCCGTGGAAAAAGCCCCGCCACTCCCCAAACCAATATCACTCCTCGTCGGGAGTCCGCATGAAACGCGTGGCCATCATTGGCGCCGGTGGTTTCGCCCGTGAAGTCGCGTGGCTTATCAGCGATATCAATGCCGTTACGCCGGCTATTGATCTAGTATGCCACCTCGTCAGTGACCTGGACCATGCCACTGGCCCGCATACGGGTGGCATGGTCATTCACGATTTTTCGTGGCTAGAGGAAAACCAATCCAAAGTCGACGGTCTGGTAATGGGGATCGGCACCCCTTCCACCAAGTTCCGATTGGTCACGGAGCTTAGGAGCAGGTTTCCCGAGAAGACGTGGCCAAACCTCATCCACCCTAGCGTCCTGTTCGATGCCGGTTCGACACGATTTGGAATGGGCGTGGTCCTCTGTGCCGGAAGCATTGCCACCGTAAACACGTTCTTCGATGACTTCGCGATGGTCAATCTGAAGTGCACCATTGGGCACGAATCCACCATCGGACCTTATTCGGTACTCAACCCCACGGTAAACATCTCTGGGAACGTAACATTGGGTGAACAAGTTCTGGTGGGAACCGGGGCCCAGGCTCTTCAGAATCTCAGGATCGGCAGTAGAGCCACCATCGGTGCCGGTTCAGTCGTCACCAAGGATGTTCCAGATGGGCTAACCGTGGCAGGCGTACCGGCCAAACCACTGCATAAAACCTGAAGGCCCACACTCAGTTGAGCATCGTGGTGACCAGTGGTGCCGGATTCATCGGCCCCCAGCCTCGCGCACGCAGGCCAGTGTGAGCAACAGATCCTGGATCTCTTGAGATTCAAGACGCTTAGCATTGTGGGAGTGGTACTCCTCAGCCTTGCTGTGCGCAGGATCTCCCTCCGTGAAGAACTTCCCGTAATTCAGATCTCTGGTATCGGCAGGCACGCGGTAGAAGTCCCCCATGTCCTCCGCCCGGGCCATCTCTTCTCGGGAAACCAGGGATTCGTACAGCTTTTCCCCATGCCGGGTGCCGATCACCTGGATGGGATTGTCCACCTTGAGCAGGCCCTTGATGGCCAGGGCCAGATCGCCGATGGTGGCAGCCGGGGACTTCCGGATGAAAGTATCCCCGCTGCGGCCATGCTCGAAGGCGAATTCCACCAGCTCCACCGCCACATCCAGGTGCATCAGGAAACGGGTCATGGCGGGATCCGTCACGCTGAGGGGCTTCCCCGCCTTGATCTGGTCCAGGAACAGGGGAATGACCGAGCCGCGGGAGGCCATGACGTTGCCATACCGGGTCACCACGATGGTGGTCTGGCCTTCCTCGAGGTTGCGTGATTCCGCCACAGCCACCTTCTCCATGAGGGCCTTGGAAATGCCCATGGCGTTGATGGGGTACACAGCCTTGTCCGTGCTGAGGCAAATGACCTTCTGCACCCCTTCCTGGATGCAGGCATTCAGCAGGTTGTGGGTGCCCATCACATTGGTGCGCACGGCCTCCGCGGGATAGAACTCACAGGAGGGCACCTGCTTGAGGGCCGCCGCGTGGAACACGTAGTCCACCCCCCGCAAAGCGGAGGCGATGCCATGGGGTTCGCGTACATCACCGATGTAGTACTTGATGCGGCCATCGCGGTACTCGTGGCGCATGTCGTCCTGCTTCTTCTCATCCCGGCTGAAGATGCGGATCTCATCAATATCGGACTGGAGATACTTGCGCAGAACCGCATTGCCGAAGGAACCGGTCCCACCCGTGATGAGCAGTTTCTTGCGCGAAAGACCGGCGATCGGGGGCACAGGCAACTCCACATCAAACGAAGGTAGTAACGACCTCCCAGCATGGCCGGTCGAGGAAGAAACAGGGATCACACTCTCCCTGAATCTGCCCAGGTCGCATTATCTGGTGGTAGCGAAAAGGGCCAGGAATGCTTCGGTTCCCACCTCGATCGAGAGGCGTTCCGCGTAAAAATGACGACCACGATCTCCCAGCTTCGCCCGCGCCTCCGGTGGCAGTCGATGGAGCGCCAGGACGGCCTCCACGAGGGACTCTGGATGCTCTGGTTCGAAGTAAAAACCTGCTCCCGATTCGCGGACCAAGTCCGCACCATCGCCTCGGACCCCGCAAAGGATGGGGCACCCGATCGCAAGGTAGGTCTGAGTGCGGGATGGGATGGTGATTGCGAACAGTGGGTCGTTCTTTAGGTGAACCAGCAGGGCTTCCGCCCTGTGAAGGAGGGCGCCGATCTCCTGCACAGGGCGCCTCGGCAAGAATAGGACGTTCGTCAGGCCAAGCGAGGCGGCCCGGGCCTGCAAGTAGGGTTGTTCCACTCCGCCCCCCACTAGCACGAACTGGATGGCTGGCTCGATGATGCTGAGCATCTGAGCCGCATCCAGCACCACATCCAGGCCCTGCATCTTCCCCATGTTGCCTGCCATCACTACATTGAAGCGACCCTCCATGAGGGCCGCTTCATCGGGCCGGATGACACCAGGCTGCGTCTGAATCTCGTCACACCAATTTGGAATGACTTCCACCTTCCCCTCCGGGACCCCGCGGGAGACCAGCACCTTCTTGAACCCGGGCGAGAGCACAGCAATCTTCGTAGCACGCCGGTACATAAAGCGGCACCAGGCGGCCACCATGGGAACCAAGCCTTTAAACCGCACCGGAAGCATCCCCGAGGCCATGATGGAATCCGGCCACAGATCCTGGATGTCCAGAACGAAGGGTGCGCGCCGGACCAGCCCGATGATCCAGGCCGGAAACCCGATTGGGGCATGGCCATGATACGCATAGATGACATCTGGTCTGCGTACTATCCAAGGACCGAGAATGGCGGCTGCACTGGCAAAACTTAGATAGTTGGCCATGCGACGAAAGCCCCCCGCATCATGGCTGGGGTACAGAGGAACCCGCAGGACCGTGATTCCATCAATCACTTCCCGCTGGAACAAACGCAGTCGATAGCCCGGATAGAACTCCCCACCGGGATAATTCGGGAACCCTGTCAAGACCTCCACCTCATGGCCTTGACGCACCAGTTCTTTGGCGAAAGGCAGCCCCTTGAGCATGGGCTCTGGATCGAAGTACTGGGTCAACAGCAGGATGCGCATACTCCCACGCTGCCTTCAGTACCGGCGCCACACCACACGGTTCACGTAGTCCGTATAGCTGAGGATCACCCGGGCCACGGTCTGGCTCACGTGGGGCGCGTCATAGTCCGCCACGAGACGGGTTTGCCGGCCCTCTCGGCGGCCTGATTCCAGCAGGGCCAGGCCCTGATCCACCCGGTCCCAGGCCAGGCCCGTCATCATCACGGCGCCTTCCTCCATGCCTTCGGGCCGCTCGTGAGCTTCCCGGAGGTTGAGGGCCGGCAGGTCCAGGATGGAGGCTTCCTCCGTGATGGTGCCGCTGTCGGACAGGACAGCCGCCGCTGACATCTGGAGCCTGATGTAGTCCAGGAAACCTAGCGGTTTCAGAAGCTCCACCAAGGGATCCAACCCGAGGCCCAACGCATCCAGTCGTGCCCGGGTGCGGGGGTGGGTGGACACGATGATCCGCCGCTTCCGGGTGGCGGCCAGCTGGTTGAGTGTTTCGACAAAGCGCCGGAGGTTTGCCTCCGCGTCCACATTCTCCTCCCGGTGGCAGCTCACCACGTAGTACCCACCGGAAGTCAGGGCAAGGCGGGCCAGGATGTCCGAGGCCTCGATGCGGGGCATGGCGTGGTGCAGTACCTCGTACATGGGGCTGCCGGTCTTGATGATGCGGTCCGGCGGCAGGCCCTCGCGCAGCAGGTTCTCCCGGGCCAGGGTGCTGTAGGGCAGGTTGATGTCCGCGGTGTGGTCCACGATTTTGCGGTTGGTCTCTTCGGGTACCCGGGCATCGAAGCAGCGGTTCCCAGCCTCCATGTGGAAGATGGGGATCTTGCGGCGCTTGGCGGGGATCACGGATAGACAGCTGTTGGTGTCCCCCAGCACCAGCAGGGCATCCGGCTGGAAGGCCTCCAGCACGGGGTCGATGCGGGCGATGATGTTGCCGATGGTTTCGGCCAGCGAGCCGCCCACCGCTTCGAGGAAGTAATCGGGCTTCCGCAGAGCCAAATCGTCGAAGAAGACCTGGTTCAGCTCGAAATCATAGTTCTGCCCCGTGTGGGCCAGGCGATGATCGAAATCCTGCTCCAGCCGGGCGATCACCCGGGATAGCCGGATGATCTCCGGGCGGGTTCCAACCACGGTGAGGACGCGCAATCGACTCATGGGTTCAGAATAACCGGCTCGGGATAGGTGTCGGGATGAGCGGGGTCGAAGATCTCGTGGCTCCAGAAGAGGGTCAGCAAGTCGCGGTCGCCCACGTTGGTGATCTCGTGCGTGTGGAAGGTCGGCATGTCCACATAGCTGGGCTCAGCGCCATTGACCCGGAACACCTTCACCTCGTCGTCAAACAGGCGCCGGATGCGGATCTCCGCTTCGCCGTCCACCACCAGGAACCGCTCCACCTTGTGGTGGTGGTAGTGCCGCCCGCGCGTGATGCCCGGGTGCGTGGTGGACAGGAAGGCCTGCCCCCCGTGCTGGGACTTCACGGCTTCGAAGAGGCCACCCCGGGCATCCGTGTGGAGCTTCATGCGCACCGGATAGTGTTCTGGATACAGGTACGACCGGTAGGTATTGAAGAAGTCCAGGTCCAGGAGATCGGAAAGGTCGGGGATGATGCCCGCTTGATAGGTTTCATGCAAAGACCTAAGTCGGCCGAGGGCCTCTGACACCCGCATGGGCGCCCCCTCCACACGAACCTGCCCAGAGGTGGTGCCATCCAACGCCAACTCCAGAAACCTCGCCGCCACCCGCTGGGCGTGGATCAGCTCCAGCTGGCCGTCCTGGATGATCTGCGGTGCCTCGCCCTTGGCCAGCTGATGACAGAAGGTGGCGAAGCCGCTGTTGTAGAAGGGCCTTCCGCCTTCCCCGAACAGGTGTGGCAGGATCACATCCACGTAGCGGGCGCCCCGGGACTTGGCCCAGTTCTCCAAGATCTTCGACGCTTCGCGCTTGGAACGGCCGAAGGCGGTATCGCCGAGGGCGTGGATGGAATTGGCGAAAAGGATCGTGGGGGCGATACCCTGAAGATCCAGCGCAGCCGTGAGCTTTCGGGCCAACTCAATGTTGGTCTCATAGACCTCGGACTCGGGGCCACGGTTCATGCCCGCCAAATGAAGGACCACCGAAGGGGAGCCGGTCGCCTGCTCCAGGGATTCAGAAGACACAAAGTCCGTTTGGAATACCGGCGTTGAAGCAAGACCTGTGGCGTGTTTGAAATGGCAACGCAAATGCCAGCCGAGAAAGCCCTCAGCACCGGTGATGGCTATGGGAATTAAATCATTCGGCACAACCCCCCGTTTCAGAATGTCCCTAGATTGTTCCATTGACCAACCGATACCGCTTCGATGCACGAACCCGCGCCGCGACTACCGCAGGGTCCCGGACGAATACGGTGTTGCCATCGGTTAGCGAAGTATCCACAAGCTGGCGGTGGAACGGGTCATAGCCATAGGCTGAAAAGCCATGGTCTAGCATCAAGGAAACAAGTTCTGAATCTTCGATGCCATACCGGGTACCACTCCCATTTGTCTCCATCACGACTGCAAGCAGCCGCGGGTCGTCCAATGTGCTGCTTGCACCCAAAAGCACCGATCGTTCATGCCCTTCGACATCAATCTTGATGAGTACCGGGACATCCTGGCTAACAAGCTTGTCTAAGGTTTGAACGGGAACCTCAATTGCTGGATGATCTTCTCCTAATGTAAGAATATGGTTCACAGTGTCTAAATCTTTCGTGAAACGCAATGTTCCAGGAGCATCTGACAAGCCGACTTGACATGCGCGAACTCGGCCAGAAATACCATTCAGTGCGATGTTCCGCTCAAGGTGAGCATATGTTTCAGGAATGGGCTCTACCGCCGTCACGCGGGCCCCGACCGCACCTCCGGCTAGGACCGTGTAGCTTCCAACATTCGCGCCAACATCCAGGAAATGATCCTCGGGCCGCAGTAGGTGCAGCACGAATGCCATGTCTCGTACCTCGTGCAGCCCGCAGTACCAGTTGCCCGTAGCCCCCGTCATGCCATGCGTTGCGAACAGAGAAGTCTCATCCGCAAAAGGAAGGGCGATGGGGCCCACCATCACCCGCGAAGCCAACTGCCAGCGGACCACGCGGCCTAAGGCCTTCAGCCTCCCACCAGTGTTCAGGGGGTGGTTCCACACAAATGTGGTCAAATGCAATAGGCCCATAAGCATTACCTCAATACGCTAGCGGACAAGAATCGATCGGCGCTCGAACCAATCACCAATTATTTTCTGATGATGGGGCAAATCAGCGTAACATTTAATCAGGACCTTTCTTCTGCATCCGCTGTTCCATCTCATGAACCATTTCCGCTACCACCTCGTCCCATGATTTCAGGTTCTTGCCTGAAAGATTTGTACGCTTGACATGCAAGAATGGAGTCTTGACCGCATCAATCCTAACAATGTCGAAAGACTCCTCATTCAATAGCTCGCGATGAGGACCGATATATGAAATGTATGATTCTTCCGCTAGGAAAATACCTTCGGCGGCTGCATTATAGGAATTTTCAATTCTTGTGGCAGAAATATAGTACTTGGTTTTTCGCAGGCATGAGATTACCTCTGAACGTGGGAGCAGCCCCAATTCCATTGTACAGGGGTCTCGGCTTATTACCGTAGGGACTCCGGCCTTATCGCCAATAACTAGGAGACCTAGGTCAGGATCCCGCTCGCGCAACATCTGGAAAATTCGATAGCAATCCTCGAGTGCCTTGTAACTGTATGTCCCAAGGACTACTGCCGTACTTTCCGTCGGGCCGCATGTTCCTCCGGATAAATGGGCAAGTTCATCATCACTCCCGTTGACGGAGAGGATCAATTTCTCCTCATACTCGCTGGGTATGAGCCCTAGAGAGCTAAGTGACTCTGCTGAGATGATATCTGCGTGGCGCAGATTGCGCCGTATCAAGCCGCCAAGGAAGTAGAATTTCAGGCGATCGGCCGCTGAAAGCGGGATGCCCCGCCAGGAAAAGGGCAGCACGTTGCTGACATGAAACCAATTGAGGAGGCCTACTCGCCCATAGATAGGGATCCCGTATGAGTAATAGAGTTCTGGTATGCCGATTTCTCTGAGGATACCTCTCAGGTAGGCGCAGTCATGAAAAAACCTGCCGAATTTGGATTGTTGGACAAAGAAGTATCGATTATTTGGGTATTCGTCGCGCAGCGAGATTGCATTTGGATGAACGATGAACCACGCTCCGCCTCGGCGGTCAAACCATCTAGCGTACTCCTCAAGGCGTTTACGCCCCCCCCCCATATAGGAGGCTGCGAAGTTGAATAAGTACTTGTGGCAGATCATGCTCCACCCTTAGTCATGGCCACTTGAGTTCTCCTGAAATATTCCACAGTCGCCGCGAGCCCTTCATCTAGATTTACTTTTGGGACCCAGTTCAGGGCCTTCCGTGCTTGTGTGATATCGGGTTTTCTTCGCTTCGGATCATCCACAGGCATTGGTACACTCAAGAGTTTCGATTCCCCCCCAGTGATTTTGATGATCTTCTCGGCCAGTTCACCGATCGTCGTTTCCACTGGATTCCCCAAATTCACCGGACCACAGAAGGCGTCGGGGGTTCCCATGAGTCGGATCAATCCATCGATCAGGTCGTCTACGAAGCAAAAGGAACGGGTCTGACCGCCATCACCACTGATCGTAATTGGATCACCGCGGAGTGCCTGGACTATGAAATTTGAGACTACACGCCCGTCATTAGGATGCATACGCGGCCCGTATGTATTGAAAATTCTAGCCACCTTGATACAAAGATTGTGCTGCCTCCGGTAGTCGAAAAATAAGGTCTCGGCACACCGCTTCCCCTCGTCATAGCAAGCCCGAGGTCCGATAGGGTTCACATTGCCCCAGTATTCTTCCTGTTGAGGATGGACGGCAGGGTCCCCATAAACTTCGCTGGTTGACGCTTGCAGAATTTTTGCCTTTACTCGTTTAGCTAAACCCAACATATTTATGGCCCCGTGCACACTTGTCTTTGTCGTCTGGACGGGATCGAATTGGTAATGAATTGGTGAAGCTGGACATGCTAAGTTATAGATTTCATCTACTTCTACATAAAGAGGGAAGGTCACATCGTGGCGGAGAAGCTCGAAGTTTGGATTTTTAACCAAGTGGGCAACATTGCGTTTTGATCCGGTGAAGAAGTTGTCCACACAAAGCACTTCGTGCCCTTCAGTCAACAACCTTTCGCAGAGATGCGAGCCTAAAAACCCTGCGCCACCTGTAACCATGACACGTTTGACACTGTCCCGTAGATAATTCACCTTGCCTCCATTTAGACTTGGGGGGTTAATCTTGCATCATCCACAAGCTTGTGCACCAAGCCTGCCACATTGGCAGCCCAGTGTACCGGCGCGTAAGGGCACGCCATGGTCGCGCTACGTGCGCCCATTACCGGCCATTCACTATACCGTTCGTGCATCGCCCGAAGCGCCATCGAGATGGCTTCGCTCGAAGATTCACCGAGGAGCACACCGTTAAAATTGTCTCGCAGCACCTCCGCGGATGCACCGCAACCGATGCCAGCAATCAGGGGTAACCCAGCCGCACAAGCCTCCACGAGGGCTACAGCCCAAGGGTCGTAACGGCTGGGCAGGACAAAGCACCCGGCATCGACCATGGTCTCACCCATGTTTTCGGGCTGGATAAACCCAAGGTCGCTCATGCCTTGCGTTCCCCTGATCTCTTCGGCCAAAATTCCCTGCCCACAAAACCGAAAGTCCATGGGCTCACTAACCTTCGCCCGGTAGGAGCGGTATCCTGCGATGAGTTCTTGGACCCCCTTCACGGGAATGTATCTCCCAACGAACTGGAAGGATCGTGGCCAGCCTGGGAGATTTACCCTCTTGACGTGGGCTGCATGCCATCTCGGAACGTCGGCAGGGTAGAGTCCGCTGTGTATTTTCATGTGTGGGATGTGCCACCATCGATGCAGAAATTCTCGCCCCCGTTCGCCGGGCACGAAGAACGCATCGATTTGGCGAAGGTAGTTCCATAGGCGGACGCGCCCCAACATCTGGCGGACCGGGTTGTGCAGTGTCGTATCTAGGCAAAGAACGATCTGGCACCCATAAATTCGTTTTTGGTGGACAAGCTGGGTGTAAGCGGGATTTCCCCAACCACTCACAAAAATCACCGCTGGAGCGAAGTCGCTGGCGACCTGCCGAACGAGGGATGCATTCACGGCCGTCTCTTTCCCTAAGAGGGTGAGCCAAGGCCGAGGATCCCCGGGTTCAAACGCGTTATTTTTATCCGCGAGGCCTGCCCCACCTGTTAGCACACGCAGTTCAATATCATCCCTGGTGGCCAGACTATCCCAGCCCGAGAGGGCATAGCCCGTGATTTCTGTGCTCAGAATGAGTACCTTTATCGGCGTTGCCATCTCTCTCCCTGACGTGACCTCATAACCTACCTTTACTTACTTTCGGTGACAATTAAGCACACCACAGAGATGTTGCTCTAGATCTATTCCGAGGGACTCGAAACTATATCGAGCAATGTCCTTTCTCGGATAACGCCTTGTCCACATGTTACGATTCGCTATAAAGAACTCCGCTAGCTCGGCACCGGCACACCGTGGCAAGCAGAAGGTGCCTTCAAATTTCTCAAGGAGTTCAGTAGTAGCGCCCTGCTCTCCGCAATATACGATAGGCAAGCCTGTTCGCAGGTAGGAATAGGTTTTCAGCGGAACAGTAGGACTAGGCACCCTCTCGCCAGGAGGCATGAGTAGGAGCAATACATCGCACTCATTCATCTTGGCGGCACTTTCGATTGGTGTAAGAAACGGGAATTGACCCAGCAATTCGGAAGGAATGCCGCTGAAAGGGGTGCCAGAACCCATGTAGGCAGAAATCTGCCACTGTGCCTGTTGATTCTGAGATATCCATTGCCTAGCCATCCCACTTAGCACACGTGAAACGAATCCTCCGTAACCCGAGCCAACATAACCCACTCGGGCCCGTACGGAGCGGCACCCGTCAGACGCTAGGCCATTGAATTCGCTCTCGTTGAAGCCATTTGTCAGAACCACAACCTTCTCTCCTGCTGCTGGATGCCGAGCGATGAACTGTTCTCGCATCTGTCGCGTGTTTGCGAGTATAAGTGTGGCCTCTTGCACCATCCGCAATTCAAGTTCACGAGCGCGATGCTTATGCAGCGGTGTAAGGAACCGAGTACGGTGGTTTCCGACCCAGTCGTCCCTTAGATCCGCGATATAAGGAGTCCCCCATTTTGAGTGGAGGACCATGCCTGCCTCTTGAATTCCGTGCGGGGGGCTCGATATGAAAATTAGATCCGTGTCCGCCTTTAGCCCAAGAATCCGCGGGTCCTCTATAATTTCGCGCGCCCATGGGCCTGCGGGATCGGGCAAACTGACGATTCGGTGATAAATTCGTGCCGGGCCCTCCCGAAAGCGGGATGGAATGGAAAACAATCGGACACAATACTTATTGATTTCGTCCGTTTCCGCCACTTTAACAGCGGTAACGAGAGTAATCTCGTGCCCTCGCCTCGCGAGGGAACATATGAGAGCTCGCACTCGAATACTGAACGCGCCTAGAGAAACGGCATCGTAAGAAATAAAAAGAATCTTCATTCAACCACCGATCGTTTTAGTGTGCTTGTCCGGGCACAGTTGGGACCCTGGCACCCCTGGCCAACGGGCCGATTTTCTGACCGGGCTTCGGTCGGGAAAGAAAATCGCAATCATGGAAATTAAAATTATGATGGAAATATGATAGAGGTTGCCTGGTAGATTGCCGAGGCGATAATAGAAAACACCCTGAATCATGAATTGAGAATACATCGCTACTGCAAGCGTGTATGCCAACGCACTTCTGTGCTTACACCAAAGTAGCCCCCCAGTCGTCATGATTGTGAAGGCAAAGGAAAGCAATATGACGGAGGGCCAACCGGCCACCGAGTAAAAGTCTGTGAGGAATGTTCCAAAGGACCATTGGAAAACCTCTACTCTCCTTACTTCCTGTCCTCCGTAAAATTGAGCTACTAATGGAAACCTATTGGCAGGTCCGTAAAATAAAGTCAATTTGTCTACGGTTTCCGAGAAAACATAGGGCTGGCTACCAAAATAGCCAACTGTTCCTGAGGCATACCCCCCAGTCGAATCTGCAAACCGGTCCTTTGTGGCGAGGGACATGTAGACAATTCCAAGTGAGATCAATAAAATGATCGCGACAGCTACGCGGTGGCGCGTTCGGGGCCTGAGTCCAGGGGACACCACCCATAATCCGAGCAAAAGTGCCGGGACAGCCCACACAACCCCATCCCTTGCCCCGAAAACGGCGGCATGGACAAAAACTAGGCCGACGCCAACCGCTGCAATTATAATGCGAATCATTCCCATTTTTCGGACCAGCGCCACAAATAATAACAAAGCGAATATGATGTAATAAGATGAGGTGGCAACCGCCATGGTGGTGAAAAATGTTTCAGGCAACACTGATTTATGGAGCGAATTTAAATTATAACGTGTGGCAGCAAAACCCTGAATATAAATGACGCTGATAGCAAAAGGCATAAGATAGATAAAGGAAAATAAGATTAATGGACTACTCCATAGAAAAAGGCTCGGCACGAGCTTATGACCCACAACCCGCCTTCCATCTGGCCGGTCAATAATAAAGATCGGTATCAATGTAATACAAAGGAGTGCTGTATATCCGAACATTCTGGCCCAGGTCACGTTCATGGAAAAGGATGGAGCAAGATCCGCACTAAAGAATAGACTCGCTAATGACATAAAAAAATACAATCCAACAATCAATTTCCCTGGGTGCAATAAATCGCCAGGCCTCTGACGCGCTAAGGCCCATAACATAGCCCCCATCACAAACAAAGGTAAGAAGATAGGCGCTGGAGTATTGAAAAGCACTGGATTCATTAGGAAATTCATACCCCCCAAGATAAATAACAATTATATTGCACGTTCAAACAAAATATTGAGTAATTTCATCTTACATTGCCGTAACTAAGCATCAGGCCATTCTGCAGCAAAAAACATCTGATTTTCAATCATTTGTCGAACCATACTGTTATCACGTTCTCCCACAATTCGCTGAGGTGATCCCACGACAATGGCCCCTTCTGGGATATCTCTAGAAACAACCGTTCCCATCCCGATAACGGCACCATCACCTATTGTCACACCAGGTGTTATCCTTACATCCATGCCGATCCAAACTCCCTGACCAATGGATACACTCTTGCGGATGTATGAATTATCGTAAGGAATATGGTTCACCCTTGTGTTGTGATTAGCTGTATATATGGTGATGTTCCTTGAGAGAACGCTTCCATCTCCGATTTTCAAGCCTCCTAGACAAAAGAGAAAACACCCTCGACCGATTCGCACATGGGGACCGATTGTCAACCCTTCCGGATAATTGACCCATACTCTCCCTAAAAATCGACTAGTAGGATCCATGCGTTTGACTTGAGATTGGCAATAGAGTCCCCACGCTTTTTGCCACTGCGGTATAATTAGGCGATCTAAGATGGTTATTGGAATTTTGAGCAATTTGGGATGCAGAATAGTTGCCCAAATTGCTTTACGAACCAACCTCGTTAAAACTTTAAACATAAAACAACTACCTCCTCCCTAATCAACTCTATGCTTATTAAATCACTGTCTAACCGTTAACCGCAAAAAAGGGGAATAATTTTTTCTATGGAAGATAAGCCATCCTCCAGTTACTGCGAAAAACGTAATACTTCTAATTACAAAAGCAATGATTCCTGATAATTCAGCCACCAAGATTCCTGCAGTAAACCAAACGCCGAGCGATACGATGCCGAGTCCCAAGGGCAGGAGGTGAGCCATAAGAAAGTCCTCTCCGCGAATCGGCGAACCAGATGCGCAATAAAATGCAGATGGGGCGAAAATCGCTACATTTGCGAAAACAAATATTTTTACCATCGTAAGTGGAGTTGTAAAAAATATGGTGCAATAAGACAACACCATGAACGCACCGTGCCATAAACCCCATACGAAATAACGTCGGCTTTTTCCAGAAGCGATCAGCAAGGTTCCCAAAATCCCTACTGTGGACTGAAAAATCCCTGCAACTGCAAACAGGCGGAAATACGGAATGGCTTCAGCCCATTGATTCCCCAGCAGCGACGGCACCAGAAAGTCAGCACCGAGGGCTAACCACAACATGCTCGGTACACATAACAACGCGTTGATTTGAGTGATGGTGACAAAATATCGTCTGAACCGTGGTAGATCTTCCTGGAGGGCACTTAGGGCCGGGATGCAAACAGCAGTCAGCGGCCCACGGATCATAGTAATAGGGAGGGTGATAAGCTCAAGAGCTTTGCTGTAGAAACCGAGTATTACAGCACCGTATAATCTTCCAATCAGGATATTGTCTACATTCTTCGAGAAGTAGTTTACGAAGTCAAAGGCCATGATGTTTCCGCCAAAGGCGACCATCGCGCGAATCCCTGCGGTACCGTGGGGTCGAGTTGGTAACCAGGGGAGATAACCCCAGATGAGGAGATTGTAAGCCCCCCCTTTTACAACCTGCATTGCAACAAGGGCCCATACGCCCGCCCCGCGGAAGACCAAGAATAGCCCGGCAAGTGCCCCAAGGATTGCGCTGGCTGTCTCGGCCACTGCCACCTTGTTGAACAGCATCTTCCGCTTGAGAATCGCGGCGTGCTGAACTGAGATGCCACTCAGGAAAAAGACAGTAGACATAGTCAGCGTCAAGGGGATGACTTGGGGGGTTTTATAGAGTGCAGCTACAGGCCAAGCGGAGACTGCGGCGACCAGGGTCAGGGCAAGGCCAACGAAGGCGTTGATCCAGAAAAGGACGTTGAGTTGTTCGTAGCTGACTTCCTGCATCTGGATGGTGGCGTAGGAGAGGCCAAGTTCCTTAAAAATGATGATGAAGCCAGTCAGGGTGGACACCATCCCAAATAAGCCGAATTCCTTGGGCGAGAGGTAACGAGCAAGCATAATACCCACAGCGATCTGCACCACCAAGGCCATTGCCCGGGCCACGGCCATAAAGATACCGCCTGATATCAGCCCTCTTCGTATGCTGGCTCCCTCTATTCGAGCCGTGAGGTTTTCACGATCCAAAAAACATCCTTTTCATAAATATATTATTGATCTTAATTCATTGACTGAGAATTTTATATTATTGCCACGAATTAAATCTTTTTAGCAATGGAGGGTCGCCAATTAGAATTTATAAAATATGCGATCTAACTCTTATTTTATAAGCATATGGAATTAGATACGACATTTTTTGGTTTTTTTATAATCTCCAAAGTTTAAATCCACGTTTTTTAATTATATTTGATTCAAAAGCAGATTTTACATCTATGAAGACGCCGCCAGGCTTAAGCATTGCTAATAAGTCGTCCATTCCCATGGCTAAATATTGCTGGTGACTGACGGCAATGACCAAGGCATCGGCCTGGCGAGGGAGTTCCTCCCACGGCACGAGGGAAATGCCGTATTCCTCTTTGGCTTCGATCGATCCGGCTAGGGGATCATGGACCGCCACCTGGCATCCAAATTCTGTCAGTTCCCTGACGACATCGGCGACTTTGCTGTTCCTAAGATCTGGGCAATTCTCCTTGAAGGTCAGCCCCAGCACTACCACTTGGCTACCCTTAACTGCGCCGCCAGCCTGGATGATGTTCTTGACGGTCTGCTGAGCGATGAAGGCTCCCATGCTGTCATTAATGTAGCGGCCCGCCAGGATCACGTGGGGGTGATAACCCAGCATTTCGGCCTTGTGGGTGAGGTAGTAAGGATCTACCCCGATACAATGGCCTCCCACCAGGCCCGGCCGGAAGTTGAGGAAGTTCCACTTGGTTCCCGCCGCCTTCAGCACTTCCAGGGTATCGATGCCCATTTGATGGAATAGGATGGCTAGTTCATTCATCAAAGCGATGTTCAGATCCCGCTGGGTGTTCTCGATGACCTTGCACGCTTCTGCCACTTTGATGCTACTTACGGGGTAGACGCCTGCGGTAATGATGCTGTCATAAACCTCCTGAACTATTTGGAGCGTTTCCGGGGTGTCGCCCGAGACGACTTTCATGATCTTGGTCAGCGTCCGTTCCTTGTCCCCAGGATTGATACGTTCGGGGCTGTAACCCACCCAGAAGTCGCGTCGCCACTGAAGACCAGAATTCTTCTCAATGATTGGGATACAAATATCCTCGGTAGCCCCAGGGTACACGGTGGATTCAAATACCACGATGGCGCCGGGTTTGAGATTTCTGCCGATGGTCTCGGAACTTCGTACCAACGGGTTAAAGTCGGGCTGGTGGGCCGCATCTACTGGTGTGGGGACCGCTACAATGATGAAATCCGCTTGTCGGAGCGCCTGGGGATCCGTGGTGTAACGGAGGTGAATCGCCGCATTCATGCTGTCGGGGTTGACCTCGCCTGTGGGGTCTGCCCCGCCCTTGAGGGCGGTAACTTTGTCCTCAGAATGATCGAATCCAATAGTCGGGAAGTGCTTCCCGAACTCGACGGCCAAAGGCAAGCCCACATAGCCCAAACCAATGATAGCGATGGTGCGAGTCATGGCTTGTCCTTACCCTGATTTTTATATGTGTAGTGATACGCATACCGGTAGTACTGATAGCCCACCTTGATAGCAGTCACATCGTTGAAGATGCAGCCGTTAACCTTAACTCCACCGCTTTCAAAGCGCTGGAGGGCAATCTGGAGTTCCTCCAGGGAGTGGGCCCGAGCCTTGGCTATGAGGAGGACGGTGCCCACGTTCTTCGCCAGGATGACGGGGTCGGTGACGGCCAGAACGGGGGCAGCATCGATGAGTATCAGGTCGTAGGCCGCGGAGACCTGCTGGAGGAAGTCGGGCAGGCGGCTGGTCATTAGCAGCTCGGCCGGGTTGGGGGGCAGGGTGCCGGTGGTGATGAGGTCGAGGCCCGGGACTACCTCCGGATGCAACACCGCCTTCCAGTCTGCCTTTCCGGACAGAATCTCGGAAAGGCCCTCACCTCGTTCCAGCAGGCCGAAGGGCCGGTGGAGGAGGCCCTTGCGCAGGTCGCCATCCACCACCAGCACCCGGGTGCCGGACTGGGCCAGCAGGGCGGCGAAGTTGGCGCTCAGGAAGGTCTTGCCGATGGTGGGGGCGGGGCCCGTGATCAACACGACGGGATTCTTCGCGTCCATCATGGTGAAGTGGAGGCTGGTACGCAGGCTGCGCAGGCTTTCCACAGCCAGATCGTCGGGATGGGCCTGGGCTAGGAGGTGCAGACCCCCCTCCCGGCGTTCCATGGCCTTGTGGATGGCCGCCTGCTGGTCGCTGTGGGGCACGGTCACCACCACGGGCAGGCCCAGGCGGCTTTCAATCAGGCGAGGATCCTCCACGCCCCGGTGCAGGACTCGACGGAGCCCGATCAGACCGATACCGACAATCATTCCCCCCAGTGCGGCTAGCGTGATAATGGTATTTTTCTGGGGCCTGACGGGCTTCAGGCTGGGCATGGCGCTGTCCACGATGCGGGCGTTGCCGATCTCGCCGGCTTTGGCCACCTGCAGCTGCTGGGCATTGTTGAGCAGGGCGGTGTACATGTCCGTGTCGACCTGGACGTCGCGCATGAGCCGCACCAACTCCTGCTGGGTGCGGGGCAGGCCGCGCACCCGACCATCGATCTGGCGGGCTTCGGCGCTCAGCTTGGTGAGCTGGTCGTCGAGGTTTTCCACCACGTCGGCGCGCTGCTTGTAGGTGCGCAGCAGTTCCTGCTTCTTCTGCTTGAGCGCCAGCATCTGGCTTTCCAGATCCACGCTCTGCTTGAGCACCAGCTTGGCCTCCTCGGGCAGGTCCACGGAGCCGGCCTGCATGCGATACTGGTTCAGCTGGTTCTCGGCGGCCTCCAGCTTGGCCTTGAGCTGGGGCAGCTGCTCCTGGAGGAAGGCCAGGGTCTTGGAGGCTTCCTCGGCCTTGCGTTCGATGTTCTGGCGCACGTACTGGGCGACGATCTCGTTGAGGATCTCGGCCCCGCGGTCGGGGCTGCGATGCTCGAAGCTCAGGCCCAGGATGTTGGTCTGCCTACCCTTCTCGGCCACCTGCAAACCCTGGCGGAGGTCTTCGATGGCCTGGAGGAAGGGCTGGCGGGTGAGGCTGAACCGCTGGCCCGGCGGGGCCACCAGGTGCCGCACCTGGAGGACCAGGGGCTGGCCCTGCCAGACGGCCTTGAGTTCTTCGCCTTCGTGGCCCGTGGCCAGCACCTGGCCGTCAGGATCCTCCCAGCGGAAGGTGCCGTTCGCCTCGGCGATGAGGCGGAAGTGCGTGCCCCGCAGGGGCGTGGGCAGCTCGAAGCGCTCGATGCGCAGGCTGGGGGCATCGGCCCGGCGGCGCACCAGGGCATCACCCACCAGGGGGTTGAAGGTGGGCTGGGCCACGATGTCCAGGGCCTGGGCCTCCACGGTGCGGCCCAGCACCAGGTTGCTCTTCAGGATCTCGATCTCGGCCTGGGCGACGGTGGGCTGGTCCAGCAGGCTGGACAGGGCCTCCATGCCGGGGCCGCCCTTGCCGCCCTTCTTGTCCTCCACCTGGAGCATGGCATCCACCTGGTAGACGGGGCTCTTGCGCCAGGCGTAGTATCCGCCTAGCAGGAGTGCCAGCAGGGTGGCGCCCAGGATGAGGTAGCGGCCTTCCCACAAGGTGGCGATGTGTTCGCCCAGGGAAGTCTGGCCCCCCCCTTCGGGTTCGCGGAGATCCCAGGCGACAGGATCGGAGGACTGATCGGTGGGGCTCATGGGTTCCTTGGGGCGAGACGGGGCAGCCAGCTCTGGATGGCACCCTGGATGTGGTCGCAGGCCGCCCAGTGGGCTGCGGGGCCGCCGCTGATGGGATCGGCGATGGCCTGGCCGGCGAGCGCTGCGCTGGTGGGGGCCTGTCCCGCGGGAGCCAGCCAGTGGCCCAGCAGGAAGACCCGGCCCCGGAAGCTGGGGACCAGGGCTTCGCAGGCCTGCTTCTGGGCCTGATCCATCACCAGGATGAGGTCGGATTCCAGGATCAGGTCGAGGCTGAGCTGGCGCCCGCGGTGGGGTTCAAGGTCGAGCCCCAGCTCGGCGCCCAGGCGCCGGGTCTCCTCGTGGGCGGGTTCTCCCACCAGGGCCCGGAGCCCCGCGGACCGCACCTCGATGTGGTGGCCGATGGCCTTCCGCAGCAGGGCCTCTGCCAGCGGGCTGCGGCAGTGGTTGCCCTCGCACAGAACGAGGATGCGGCGGATGACGGTCAGCATGGGCTACTGGCTGAGGTACTTGACTTCGGAGGCGGTGGAGGTGAGGGCGGAGACCGTGGGCACGATGAGGCTCACCACGCGGTTCCAGCGTACCAGGGGGCCGGCATCCACATAGACCAGGTCGCGGGGCTGAAGGGCGAAGCGGTCGGCCAGCACCATGGCCACGGGGTTGTAGGCGTCCAGGTGGAACACGTCCACCGCGTTTTCGGCCTTGCCCCGCCGGAACACATAGATGGACCGGGCCTCGGCCGTGGTGCTGTTGATGCCGCCGGCATCGGAGATGGCCTGGGCCAGGGACAGCTTGCCGTGGTAGGTGGGCACAGAGCGGGGGTTGCGCAGCTCGCCCAGGAGGTAGACCGGCTCCTCGTCGCGGTTCTGGACATGCACCGAGTCCCCGTCCTGGAGCAGGATCTGGCCGATGCGGTTGCCCCGGGTCAGCAACTGGAGGAAGTCGAGGGACCAGGTCTTATCCCCGCGGGAGACCAGGACGTGGCTTTCGTCGGCTGTGGGCAGAAAGCCCCCGGCGCGGTTGATGGCCTCGGTCAGGGTAAAGGGGATGTCGGTAATGTTGTAGACGGCTGGGTTGCGGACCTCGCCGCTGACGAAGACCTTCTGGGATCGGTAGGCGAGGACCTTGAGGTCCACCTGGGGCCGCTGGAGCACGTCGTCCAGCTTGGTGGTGAGGGCGTCGCGGGCGTCTTCGACGGTCAGGCCGGCCATCTTCACCCGGCCGATGTAGGGATAGAACATGTAGCCGGAGTCGTTCACCACCATGCCCGTGGCGGCGTCGGTGCGGTACTGGCCCAGAGGCAGGGTCAGCTCCGGGTGATCCCAGACGGTGACCATGAGGATGTCCTGGGGACCGATGCGGTAGGGCTGTGGCTTGGTGGCCAGGAGTTCCTTGACCTCCGTGGAGGCCGGGCGGGCCCCGTAGATCTTGAGGGTCTCGGGGTTCAGGGGATGCAGGGTGACGTCCTGGCCGTTCACCTGAGTGTGGGTTTCCTTGTCATAGGCCTGGGTATTGAACTTCATTCCCGGGGCACGGCAGGCGCCCAGGAGGAGGGTCAGCCCCAGGACGGAGAGGACCGAGAGGCGCCTGCGGGGGGCCGGAGCCCCTGACAGGGAGGATGGGTGGAGTAGGACAATCTCGGACATTCCATTCCTATCGGTCAGGTACGCGCAAAGGGCCAGTTTCATCGGAGCCCTACATCTTCTCATCCGGGGCCGGGGATTCACAATTCGAGACTAAGTGACACAGGGCACAGGCCGGGGAGGCGGGTTGTAGACCTGGGCAAAAAGGGATGAGTCATGAGCCAGGCCGGGAGGGCCTGCCTGGCCTTGGGGAAAGGCGTTTTTTGCCACCGATTACAGTGATGACAGTGATTGCGTCTCGGATTCTTCCCGCCTGGGCCCGCCGTAGGCGGCTTCCGGCTGCGCCGGAAGTCATGGGCGGTGCCAGGGCCGCGCACCCCCAAACGGGCGCGACCCTGGCACCGCCCATGAAGCCCACGCTGCGCTGGGGCAGGCATCGCCTTTCATTACCGAAATCACTGAAATCGGTGGCTGAAAGCTTTGCCATGGAAGTTTCCCGGCCCTCCCCGGGAATCCTGTCCATCCTGTTCCGGCTTTTTGGTGGTTACATGGAGGCCCACGGCTTCGACCTTCCAGCGGAGACCCCATGAGCCATTTGCCTGCGGACGCGCGCACCCGCGTCACCCTTCCCCAGCTGCACGCCTGGCACCATGCGGGCCGGAAGCTTGTGATGACCACGGCCTACGATGCCGTGACCGCCCACATCGCGGACGCGGCGGGGGTGGACATCATCCTCGTGGGCGACAGCGTGGGGAACGTATGCCTGGGGTTCGAGAACACCCTGCCGGTCAGCATGGCCATGATGAACCACCACCTGGAGGCCGTGGCCCGCACCCAGCCCACGGCCCTGCTGGTGGCCGACATGCCCTACCTGAGCTTCCACCTCAGCGTGGAGGACACCCTGCGCAATGCTGGGGGGTTCCTCCAGCGGGGCGCCCAGGCCGTGAAACTGGAGGGCGGGGCCAAGCGCCTGCCCATGATCCACGCCCTCATTGACGCAGAGATCCCCGTCATGGGTCACCTGGGCCTCACCCCCCAGAGCGTGAACCCCATGGGCGGCTTCAAGGTGCAGGGCAAGCACAAGAATGAGGCCCTGCGCCTGCTGGAGGACGCCCAGAAGCTCCAGGACGCCGGCTGCTTCAGCCTGGTGCTGGAGGGCATTCCCGCCGATCTGGCGGCCAAGGTCACCGAAACCATCGAGATCCCCACCATCGGCATCGGCGCCGGTCCCCAGTGCGCGGGCCAGGTGCTGGTCATCCACGATGTGCTGGGCCTGCTGCCAGGCACTTCCCCGAAATTCGTGCGTCGCTATGCCGAAGGATTCCAAGAGCTGCGAGACGCCCTGGCCCTCTGGGCCGAGGATGTGCGCTCGGGAGGGTTCCCCGATGGCCGGGAATCCTATACCCTTCCAGAAGCTGTTCGTCCGGTTCTGACCCAGTGGCACCCCTGATCGCGCCCTCGGTAATCTGACAGGCGCTTTCTGAAGGATCCCGCTTTTGTCCATGCGAGTTGTCCGCACCATCGCCGATTTACGAGCCCTCTTGAGACCTTTGCGGGACGAGGGCAAGCGCATCGGGTTTGTCCCCACCATGGGCTTCCTGCACGAGGGCCACGGGGCCCTCATCCGCCAAAGCGCTGCCCGGTGCGACGCCACGGTAGTTTCGATTTTCGTGAACCCGAACCAGTTCGGCCCCGGCGAGGACCTGGCCAACTATCCCCGGGACCTGGAGCGGGACCAGAACATCTGCCTGGAGACCGGGGCCACGGTGCTGTTCATGCCCGAGGTCGCGGAGATCTACCCCACGGGCTTCCAAACCCATGTGGAACCCGGCCACTTGGCCGATACCCTTTGCGGGCGCTACCGGCCCGGACACTTCCGCGGCGTCGCCACGGTGGTGGCCAAGCTCTTCAGCATCGTCCAGCCGGATCTGGCCTTCTTCGGCCAGAAGGATTTCCAGCAGACTGTGGTGATCCGCCGCATGGCCCGCGACCTGAACCTACCCGTGGATGTGGTGGTGGTGCCCACCGTCCGCGAGCAGGACGGCTTGGCCATGAGCAGCCGCAACACATACCTGGACGAGGATGCCCGGCACCGGGCCCTCACCCTCAGCCAGGGCCTGCTGGCCGCCAAGGCCGCCTTCGACGAGGGTGAGCGGGATCCCGCCAAGCTGGTGGCCCTGGCCCGGGCGCTCATGACGGGGGCGGATTCCATCCAGTACCTCGACCTGGTGGACACCCAGAACCTGGAATCCCTGCAGGGCCCCGTGGACCGCGCGGCCGCCCTGTGCGTGGCCGCCTACGTGGGCAGCACCCGCCTCATCGATAACGTGCTCCTGACCCCTTCGGCCAATGTGGCGGGGCAGAACACCTGAGATCGCCTAAATAGCGAGCGTCTCGGATGGCTTTCGGCGAAAGGCTTTTTTGGCCACCGATTACAGTGATTACGGTGATTGGGCCTCGGATGCTTCCCGCATGGGCCCGCCGAAGGCGGCTTCCGGCCGCGCCGGAAGTCATGGGGGGTGGCAGGGCCGCGCTCCCCAAGAGGCGCGGCCCTGCCACCCCCCATGGAGCCCATGCTGCGCTCGGGACGGGAATCGCTTTTAATCACTGGAATCACTGAAATCAGTGGCTGAAAAGCTTTTGGGCTTTGGCCCTTGGAATCACCGGCTAACCTGTCTTTCCATTCCCATTCTGGAGACAAGTGATGCAGGAGAACGATCCTCTGACGGAGCGGGTCATCGGCTGTGCGCTCCGGGTGGCCAATGTCCTGGGGCATGGGTTCCTGGAAAAGGTCTACGAGAACGCACTGGTGCATGAGCTGCGCAAAGCCGGGTTGGACGTGGTCCAACAGCACGGACTGGAGGTTCATTACGACGGTGTGCTGGTCGGCGAATTCCAGGTGGACCTGCTGGTTAATGGTCAAGTTCTTGTGGAACTCAAGGCCGTAGCAGGGCTCCAGGACGCCTACGTGGCCCAAAGCCTCAACTACCTCAAAGCCAGTGGAAAACCCATCTGCCTGCTTTTCAACTTCGGGCGGAGCCTGCAGGTCCGGCGATTGGTGGTTGGCAACTGAAAAGGACCTTTTTGCCGCTGATGACAGTGATGACGGTGATGACGGTGATGACGGTGATTGGGCCTAGGAAGCTTCTCGCATGGGCCCGCCAAAGGCGGCTTCCGGCTGCGCCGGAAGTCATGAGGGGTGGCAGGTCCGCGCTCCCAGAGAGGCGCGGCCCTGCCACCCCCCATGAGTCCATGCTGCGCTGGGATCTGGATTCGCTTTTAATCACTGAAATCACTGAAATCAGTGGCTAAAAAATCTTTTGGCATTTCGAAGGAATGTGAGACGCGATCCTGCCACCTCCATGGAATCCATGCTGAGTCGGGGTGGGAATCGCTGAAAACGCTAAAATCGGTGGCTAAAGAGTCTTCGGGACCTTGACGTCTAGCGGAGCCCTTCCTTGGTGCCATTGAAAAAGGGCATGGGCGGAGACCGGCTGATTCATGTTTGCAGATCCCTTGACCGGGCCGGCGTGAGGGCGAGTTTGTAGAGGTGCGTCACAGGCTTTCACTTTGCCTTGGTGTTCGATCGTGCAAAAATTGCATACGTGAAACCTCTCAACCCGGAGCTGCCCGGGTGGATCCAACCCTTTAGATACGCCTCCTGCTGAGGACGATGTGACACCCACCTGGATTGAAGCTGCCATCGGAGGCGCGGCGGGGCTTGTGCTCTCCGCGGCCTTGATCCGCTGGGTGGCCCCCTTGGGTTGGATGGACCATCCGGACACTTCCCGGAAGAAGCATGCGCGCCCCACGGCCCGGACTGCAGGCATGGTGTTGTGGCTGATGCTCATCGCGACCCAGGCCACCGGCCGGATGCCCTTCCACATGGATCTCCCCGACTGGGCCGCGGTCCACTTCATGGCCTTCACGGGTCTCCTGGATGACCGATTCGACCTGCGGCCGCGGTACAAGGCCGTGGCGGGCTTGGCAGTGGCGGTGCTGCTCGCCCTCCACGTCGCGCTCTCCCTGGGCCGCGCAGTGGAGTACGTGTCCTTCCTCGGCCTGAGCCTGCCCAGCCACCCCGTGCTGCTTGCCCCGGTGCTCATGCTGTGGTTCTGGGCCTTGCCCCAGGCCTACAACCTCATCGATGGGATCAACGGCCTGTCCATGGGCTACGCGGCCCTGCTGCTGGGCGTGCTGGGCTGGAACCTCGGCGGGCAGCCGACCCTGCTCTGGGGTGGCCTGGTGGCGGTTCTGGCGCTGAACTTCCCCAAGGCCCGCCACTTCATGGGTGACTGCGGTGCCCTCATGATGGGCACCTTCTTCGCCGTCCTAGGCGTGGAGGCCTTCGCCCTCCGGGATCCCAACCTGATGCTCTGGGTGTTCGCTTATCCCATCGTGGATGTCTGTCTGGTGGTGAGCGTCCGGTACTGGAAGCATCGGCCCCTGGGAGAGGCGGATCGCAGCCACCTCCACCACTGGATGATGGACCGGATGAAGGGGCGGTCCTGGTTCGCCACGCCGATTCTGCTGACCATCGCCGCGCTGCCCATGCTGCACGCCACGGCCCTTCCTGGCCACGAGACGATCTCGCTCATGGGTCTCGGGGTGCTGCTGGTCCTCGCCCTCAAGGCCTTCAAGGATCGCGTGACCACCCGAGAGCAGCAGGAGGCCACGGCCCAGGTTCGGCGTGAGATTCCCTTCATGGTGTCCGGCAGCGCTCGCGCGGTGTCTGGCAGCTACCACGCAGTATCCGGGTCCCATCCCAAGTTCTGAGCCGCCGGTTGCGCGGACCGGGAACGCGGGCCTCGGGCATACTCGATCATCATGCCTTCTACCGCCCTGGCCGGGATGAACCCCGAGCCAGGAGCTCACACCGATAGGACTGTCCTGATGCGCGTCCCGATCCTCCGAACCTTCCTCCCCCTGGTCGCCGCGTCGGCCCTGTTCGCCCAGCTGCCCCAGGGGCTGGACCTCCAGGCGCTGAAGCAGGCGGCCGCGTCCCAGGGCGCGACTGGGACGGCGGATGCCGTACCGGGGCGATCCTCGGTCCTTCCTGCCACTACGGCATCGGCGGAGGAGACCGCCCGTCAGCTGGATGAGGACGACAGGCTGGACCGGGAGATCCGGGCACTGAAGCGCCGGGAGAAGGGCCCCCGCCGCTTTGGCGCCGACCTGTTCCAGGTGCGCCAGCGCGGTTCCGCGGCCACGGAGGGCGGCATCGCCGAGGACTATGTGCTGGGCACTGGCGACCGGTTGAACCTCAATGTCTTCGGCAGCGCCACCTTCGACCTGCCGGTACAGGTGGATGGCCGCGGCGAGATCGTGATTCCCAAGGTGGGCACCGCCAAGGTGGGCGGGCTGACGCTGGGAAGGGCCAAGCAGGTGGTGCAGGGCGTGGTGAGCCGGAACTTCTCGCGTTCCTCTGTGGACTTGCAGGTGATCAAGCTGCGCGAGGTGCGCGTCTTCGTCATGGGCGAGGTCTACAAGCCCGGCAGCTACCTGGTGTCGAGCCTCAGTTCCCTGGTGAACGTCCTCAGCTTGGCCGGCGGCCCCACGGCCGTGGGCAGCTACCGCGACATCCGGGTGATGCGCGGCGGCCAGAAAGTGTTCGACCTCGATCTGTACCCCTTGCGCGCCGAGGGCCTGGGCAATCCCAATGCGGCCCTGCAGAACGGCGACACGATCTTCGTCCCCATGGCCCAGAACCAGGTGACCCTGGAAGGCGCCTTCGCCCGGGTGGCCCTGGCCCCGGTGGAGGATCCCGCCGATGAGCAGCTTCTCCGACTTGGCAGGCTGCAGGACGAGGACGAAGCCCTGCTTGAGCAGGAGATCCTCCGTCTGGAGTACCAGCTAGCCCAGGGGCCCCGGGAGCAAAGCCGGGAGGAGAAGGCGGTGCGGACTCCGGAAACCACGGAGCGGACTCCGTCCCAGGATCTATGGCTGGGGCTCGTCCCCAGGATGACCGCGACCCCCACTCAAACGGCTGAGGCCAAGGCGCGGGTCGGAAATGGGTTGGAACCGCTGGCGCTGGAGGACCGCCTGGCCGTGGAGACGCGCCTGGGTCAGCTCAAGCGGGTGCTGGCGGCGCTGAAGCTGCGGGCCCGGGGCGATCACCGGATCCTGAGGGAACCCGTGGCGGGCCGCGAGCCGGTCGATGAGACGCAGCCCGAGTGGCGGCGCTTGTGGGATCTCAAGGGTGTGGCCCCCCAGATGCTCTTTGAGATGAAGCCAGGCGAGACGACGGCGGACGCGCTCCGCTACGCCGGCGGCCTGCTGCCCGAGTCGTCCCCGGCCTCCCTCACGCTGCGGCGCCGCGGGCCCGATGGCGCCCTTCAGGCCGTGGATGTGCCCCAGAATGCTGCTGGACCTGTAGTTCTGGGGTGGGGCGATGTGCTGTCTGCCCTGCCGCGGCGCGGCCCCCAGGAGCGGGCCGTCACCGTGGTGGGCTGGGCACGGGTGCCCGGCTTCTTCGCCCGGACCGAGGGGCTGCGGGTGGGTGATCTCCTGGCCCGCGAATCCCAGGTGCTGCCCGATACCTACCTATCCCGGGGCGAGATTGTCCGCCAGCTGCCTGACGGCACGACGCGGTTCCTGAGCTTCGATGTGGCCAAGGCGATCCAACAGGATCCAGCCCACAACCTGCTCCTGGAGGACCGGGATCGGGTGGAACTGTACCGCATCCAGGACCTCCGGCTGCCGCAGACGGTCAGGCTGCTGGGCCCCGTGACCCGGCCGGGCCTTTTCACCTTCCATGACGGGATGCGGGCCTCGGACTTGATCTTCCGCGCGGGCCTGCCGCTGAAATCCGCCGATCGCCTGACGGCGGAACTGGCGCGCAGCCGGGATGGCAAACCCAGCGAGGTGATCCGGCTCGACCTTGCCAAGCTGCTGTCCACCGAGGCCGGAAGCCCGGTGGCCCTCCAGGACGAGGCCCAGAATCCGCGGTTGCTGCCCGACGACCAAATCAGCTTGTTCGAGAAGCCCGACTACCGTGTGCACCGCACGGTCCGGATCCTGGGCCAGGTGGCCCGGCCCGGCAGCTACACCATGGATACGGAGCGGCCCACGCTCGCCCAGGTCATCCAGCGGGCTGGCGGCCTGACGAAGGAGGCCATGCCCAAGGCGGGAATCTTCCTCCGCAACACGGGTGTGGAAGCGCCGGAGACGGAGGATCCACTCAAATTGCTGGAGGCTCTGAAGAAGCCGGATCAGCGCGCCCAGGCTAGGGCCCCCCAGGCCGCCCCGGGCCTGGATTCCGCCCCATCGAAGCTCCTGGTGCAACAGGCGCAGGATCCCAGCAGCAAGGGCGTGAATGACATCCTGGAGCGCCTGAACGAGACGCGCCGCCAGGGCACCACCGGCCAATTGCTGCGTGGCCCGCTGATGCACGGGCTGATCACGGGTTCCCTCAACCGCATGGTGGTGAACTTCGAGGCCGCCCTCAAGGGGGATGACCAGGCCGATGTGGAGCTCCAGGACGGGGACGAGATCATCATTCCCCGGGCCACGGATGCGGCCTACGTGGTGGGGGAGACCGCCAGTCCCTTCGCCACCTACAAGGTCCAGAACGGCATGAAGGTCTCAGACATGCTGAAGCTGGCCGGTGGCCTCACCCACAATGCGGACCATTGGGGCGTGCGCCTGCTCAAGGCGGACGGCCGCATCCTCGATAGCTGGGTGCAGGGACGCAGGGTGGAACCTGGCGACACCGTCCTGGTGCCCCAGCGCTTCCGTCGTGACACCAGCTGGCAGGAGAACCTCCAGGCCTTGACGCCCCTGGCGTTGGTCCTGAATGCCATCAAGTAGGGCCATCCCTGCTGGTAGAATGAAGGGCCCCGCGACCGCGGGGCCTTTTCTATCGTGAGTGCCATGATCCTGCGCAAAGAGTACTGGTTCGAAGCGGCCCATTTCATCTACAACCACCCTGGCAAGTGCCGGAACCTGCACGGCCACAGCTACAAGCTGTTCGTGCTGCTGGAGGGCCAGGTGAACCCCGAGACGGGCATGATCATCGACTTCGACGACCTCTCCAAGGTGGTGGTGGAGCAGGTGATCTCGAAGCTGGACCACCGCTTCCTCAACGACCTCATCCCCCTGTCCACGGCTGAGAACATCTCGGTGTGGATCTGGGACCAGCTCAAACCTGCGCTGCCCCAGCTCTGCCAGATCGAAGTCTACGAGACCAGCGACAACTGCGTGCTCTACCGCGGAGCCTGAGATGAAACGCGCCCTCGCCCTCTCCGCGCTCGTGCTCCTGGTGGGTTGTGATGCCCTCAATCCCGCGCTGCAGTACCAGGAGGCGGCTCGCCAGCTGAGGTTCTCGCTGGATCGCGTGGAACCGCAGATCGAGCTGGCCTATCCCCTGGAGCGCTCGCGCCTGCGCCTGCGGCTGGAGGTGGGCGTGGACAACCCCACAGACCAGCGCCTGCGCACGCGGCGCGTGCGCGGGGATCTGCGCTTGAGCGCCCAGGGCGGGGACCATGCCCTGGGTGCCATCGGCTTCCCGGAAGGCATGGATCTGGCCCCGAAAAGCCGGAGCACCCTGCGGGCCGAAGTGGTGCTGAGTTACGCGGACCTCAAGAGCGCCTGGGGGCCTCTCACGGCCGCCGCCACGCGCCACGAACCCGCCACCTGGAGCCTGAACGGCGAGGCCCGCTTCGACGTGCTGGGCATCGAGTTCGGCGTGCCGTTCCGCACCTCGAAGGCCTCCGGGCGATGAGCTTCGGACTCGCATGATTCGAGCCGTCGTCTTCGATCTCTGGAACACGCTGGTCTTCAGCCCAGCGGGCAGCCCGTTCCAGCGGTTGAAGGGCCTGCTGCGGCCCGAGCAGGAGCATTTGCATGCGGCCCTCATGCGGGATGGCATGGTTCGGCCCTACGCTTCCGTGGAGGCCTTCCTGGAGGCCTGGCGGGAGCCCGCGGGGCTTGATCCGGAGCAGATGGCGGCCATGGCCCAGGCCTTCCGAGAGGCCGGGGATCAGGCGGAGTGCTTTCCCGGCGCACCGGAGACCGTGGCCGCAGTGCGTGACCTGGCCCGGGTGGCGCTCCTGTCCAACACGCAGAGTTTTGGCCTGGAGTTGCTGGATCGCCTGGGCATCTCCCAGCGCATCCGCCTCCAGCACCGCAGTGCCGACCTGGGCGCCCTCAAACCCGAGTCCGCAGCCTACGAGGCCGTGCAGCGGCGCCTGGGCCTCTTCCCCGGCAACCTTGCCATGGTGGGCGACAGCTGGAGCGATGATGTGGAAGGGGCCGTCGCCGCGGGCTGGACCGCCATCTGGGTGAACCGTGAGGCCAAACCCAGGCCCCACCACGATCCCGATGCCCCCCTCTACGAAGTGCGCAGCCTGGACCGCGTGCCCGAGCTCATCGAGAACCTCCAGCAGGGGATGCGCTGCCCCACGTGTCTGGGGTAAAGCCAAAAGAATTTCAGCCGCTGATTTCAGTGATTTCGGTGATTAAAGAGAGTCCCGCCCCAGCGCAGCTCTGCCACACCCCATGACTTCCGGCGCAGCCGGAAGCCGCCGATGGCGGGCCCATGCGGAAGTAGCCGAGGCCCAATCACCGTCATCACCGTAATCGGTGGCAAAAATCTTTTCGCCCGAAGTTGCCGATCCTGGCGGCCTCTAACAGACGCCTATCTTGGTGCCTCCTTCTACGAGGGATGCGGCCTCGACCGGGTGCTGAGACCCATCGAAAACCTCTAGGCCGGTATCGGCCGCAGCCTCGGCTGTTGCCGAGGTGGGTCAGGGCCGGGGCCAGGTCCAGCCGAGGTCGAGGAACCAGCGGAAACCCGTGCGCTCGTCACCCTTCACGTTGAGATAGGCGTTCTGATGCTGCGTGCTCGCCCCGGCGCGCACGCGCAGGACCGGATCGGGTCGCCATTCCACCACTTGCTGGAGACCAATGAAGCGGTTGCGCACTGGGGTGGCGCCGGGGTGGTCCTGCAGCCAGTCCGCCAGGCCGTCCTGATAAGGATAATCGGCCCCATGGTAGGTCTCCCGGAAGGGGCGATCACCCCACAGGAGCCATGTCCTCGTCGCCCATCGGGGAGACCAGTCGACCTCCCCACGAACCGTGATGGTCCTCGCTTCGCCCGCGGTCGCATTACCCAGGGGATCCCCCTCCTGATAGAAGCCGGAGAGATAGATGTCTTGCTCGAAGCTGCGATGGTTGGTCATGCCTGGATTATCTGGATTTAACGTGCTGTTGGCGGTGTCGAGGTACTCGACGCCGAGGCGCACTTGCTTCCATCTGATCAGCAAGCCCACCGCATCGTTGGGAACAGCGGGGCTGGGCAGGACATAGCGGGACCGCTGGTTCCAGGGCCTGAGGGGCGCCTGCGTCAGGCTGATCCAGTCGTTGTGGATGTCCCGGCTGAAGGCCGTGCCCGGTTGATGGAGCAGCCACTGGGTCCGCGTGTTCACGGCCTTGGAACCCCGGGATACATAGAAGCGGACATCCTCCGCTCCGAGCAGGCGCTCGAAGGTGCTCAGGCGGATCCGCACACCGACATCGGAAGTGGATGCGCTCTTGACTCGGCCGGTGCTCAGGAACGCGGAGGAGCCGTTGAGGCCGGTCCCGCCCTCAGCATAGGAATCCTTCAGGCCAAAGAACGAGGCAATCCAGTGGCGGGCCTGGTACCCCTCGGTGAGGGACTTCCCCTGGACACTGCCGCCGAACAGGTTGATGTAGTTGAGGTACAGCTCGGTGCTTTCGCCCAGGTGGGACTCCAGCCGAAGGCCCGACAGGAAGGGACGCTGGGGGTCGCCGACATCGGCAATGGCGTGATGGCGAAAGGAGGGATCCTGGCTAGCTTCCCCGACCACCTTATGGCCTTCCACCTGGCCCAGGAAGACCTGCCCTTTCCAGGCGCCGAGCGGCACGCCGAGGAGGCGGACCTCCTTGAAAGGGCTCTCCACGCGGAATCTGGGGAAGGGCCGTGCCGCCTCGCCGAGTACGTAGCCGCCGTTGAGGCCGTAGCCCCACACGAGAGGCTCCTGTTCTAGCGCGGTGCGCCAGCCGCCTGTGGACGTGTAGGCGAAGTGGAAGCGCTGGATGATCAGTCGGGACTGGCCATCCGCATCCCGCCAGGCGTTGATCTGCCCGGCCACGTCCCAGCGGGTGCCGCTCCATCCGGCTTCCAGATGGGTTCCCTCGCCGGTGAGGGCGTTCCCAAGCCCCAGGCTGTCCACGAACGTGGCCGGAGCGCCATGCTTGTCCCCCGCCCACACACCGGCGCCGTACCAGGTCCCGCTCCGACCCGCTCCAAGCGGTTCCTGGTGGAACCAACCCGGTGGCAGTTGCGCGGCCAGGGGGCTGGCCAGGAATCCGGCCATCAGCAGGCAGGGCAAATTCAGGATCAGTCGATCGTGTCTCACGCGGGAACCCATGAATGGTGGCGCCCGGGAGGTTGAGAACCTGGCCGCCAGCGAGGCAGAGCCCCCGGCTCCGCATCCAGCCAGTCTATACGGGATTCACGGGTCATCAGACCTGGAAGATAAGAGGTGAGGTGACTTGGAAGGGGCTCTTGCCGACCCCGGCCTTGAAAGCCAAAAACCTATTCAGCCACCGATTTCAGTGATTTCAGTGATTCCTGTCTCAGCGCAGCATGGGCTCCATGGTGGGTGGCAGGGCCGCGCCTTTTTGGGAGCGCGGCCCTGCCACCCACCATGACTTCCGGCGCAGCCGGAAGTCGCCTTCGGCGGGCCCATGCGGGAAGCATCCGAGGCCTAATCACCGTAATCACCATGCATCAGTGGCTAAATAGCATTTCGCCGGGAAATAGCCAGATCTCCCGATCGCCTGCAGGCCTCCGGCTGCTGCGGGGGTTATTGCGGCCTTCAGGCGGTGGCGCTGTTCTGGCCGGAGAGCTGGACGTCCATCACCACGGCATGCCGCGGGGTGTCCTGGCGCTCGATCCACTGGACGCGGGCGCCGAGGAGGCGGGCCAGCTGCAGAAGGCCTTCACGGGCCTCCTGATGCAGGGCCCCGGTCAGGTCGGGATGCACGGTCAGGCGCACGTCGGCGCCGCGCAGGCGCTCGCCCTGGCGGACCAGCTCACGGTAGGCCTTGAGCAGGGAGGTCTCGGGGCTTTGCATGCGCCCGGCCCCGTTGCACGTGGGGCAGGGCTGGGTGAGCAGCCGCTCGAGGGAAGGGCCGGTGCGCTTGCGGGTGAGCTCCACCAGGCCGAACTCGGAAATGCCACCGGCCCGGGCATGGTTGCGGTCCCGCTTGAGTTCCTCCTGCAATTTCGCCAGCACCTCGTCGCGGTGGCCCGAGTCCACCATGTCGATGAAGTCGATGACCACGATGCCGCCCAGGTTGCGCAGGCGCAGCTGGCGCACGATTTCGGGGATGGCCTCCAGGTTGGTGAGGTAGACCGTCTCCTCCAGATCCTTCTTCCCCACGAACTTGCCGGTATTCACGTCCACGCTGACGAGGGCTTCGGTCTGGTTCAGCACGATGGAGCCGCCATGCTTGAGAAAGACCTTGGGCTGGCGGGCGGATTCGATTTCACTCTCGATGCCGAAGGCCTCGAAGATGGGCAGGTCCGAGGTGAAGTGCTTCACGCGGTTGGCCCACTCGGGGTGCAGCTTTTCCACGAAGGCGAGCACCTCGCGGTGGGCCTCGGGATCATCCACCCAGAAGCTGGAAACCTCCTCGCGGAAGATGTCGCGCAGCACCTTCTGGAGCAGGCGCAGGTCGTGCCAGACCAGGCCCGGTGCGGGCACGGTCTCGGCCTTGGCCTGGATCTCCTGCCACGCCTGGCGAAGGAAGGCCACGTCGCCCACCAGATCCTCGTCCTTCTCGCCGATGGCGGCGGTGCGGACGATGAAGCCCTCGCCGGGCTGGGCGTGGCTGCGGATGAGTTCGCGCAGGCGCTCGCGCTCCTCGGGATCGGTGATCTTGCGGGAGATCCCGATGTGGTCGATGCCCGGCATGAAGACCAGGAAGCGGCCGGGGAAGCTCAGGTGGCGGGAGAGCCGCGGCCCCTTGGAGCCGATGGGGTCCTTCACCACCTGGACAAGCGTCTCCTCGCCCTCCTTGAGGGGAGGCAGGGGCGGTGGTGGTGGTGGGAGGTCGTCGGCGACGGCTTCCTCGCCCTCTTCGTCGGCGGACAGGTCGGCCCCCAGGCGCTGGGCCACGGGGTCATCCAGGTAAAGGAAGCCGTCCTTGGCGCCCCCGATGCCTACGAAAGCGCTCTGCATGCCGGGCAGCAGCTTCGCCACTCGGCCCTTGTACACATCCCCCACCTGGCTTTTGTTCATCGTCCGTTCGAGGAACAGCTCGCAGAGCTGGCCGTTCTCAAGCAGGGCGATGCGCGTCTCCAGGGGGGTCGAATTGACCACCAGGGACTTGCGGACTTCCATGGAACCAACCTTTCAGAACTTTGCAGAGGGTCGCCTTGCCCCGGCTGCGGGCCCCAGGGCCGTACCAGGCCGAAGGGTAGGTCTTTTCTACCATGTTCTTAGGATGCCACGCCAACGTCGAAAGGTTCCCCTCTTGTTATGCATTCCTTGCATAGAAAAAACATGGACATAACCGGCAAGATTAAAGAATGGATCAATAGGGTCTAAAGATTCTCTGCCACTGATGACGGTGATGACGGTGATGACGGTGATGGCGCCGTTCTGGCTCAAGCATGGGCTCTACCCAGGGGTGCCGTCGCCGTGCCCTTCGAAAGCACGTCGATGGCACCCCTGGGTGACTTCCGGCCCCGCCGGAAGCCGCCTTCGGCGGGCCCATGCGGCGTTCATCCGGTCCTTGGTTTATCACCGTAATCACTGAAATCAGTGGCTAAACCCCCTTTTTCCTCGACAGGCCCCAGGGCAGGAATCCTGTGAACCCCGCCTTCAATCCTGTTATCTGCTTATCGGCGAATCTCAGCCTGAAAGTCTGAAACCGCAGAGGTCGCAGATGGGCGCAGAAAAGGCGTCCATAAGCGGAGGTTTGCGGAGGAGCCGAGGAAAGCGGAGGAAAGGACCATGCACCTGGCGCTCCAGCCAGGACATCCGGGCCGCCGCCCGGAGTCGCCGCCTGCGGAGGGATGTCCGCGGTGAGCCCGGCCCCTTCTGCGCCCTCTGTGTGCGCCCAACGGGCGCTTCTGTGCCTTCTGTGTTCCTGCTTTTCTGGCTGAGATTCGCCGATAATCAGATCTTGTGAATCCCGCCTTCAATCCTGTTAATCCTGTCTGCGCTTGTTCAGTCCGTGAACGCGCTGACGCAGAGGGGGGTGCGCTCCTGGCGGCGGCGCTCGGTGACGCGGTTGCGTTCGTCCACGAAAACCACCTTGGGGGCCACGGTCTCGGCCTCTTCGGGGGTCATCCAGCCATAAGCGGCGATGATGACCAGATCGCCCTTCTGGACCAGGTGGGCGGCGGCGCCGTTGATGCCGACCTCGCCCGAACCCGGCACACCGGGGATCACATAGGTGGACAGGCGCGACCCGTTGGTCACGTCGTAGATGTCGATCTTCTCGTTCTCCATGAAGCCAGCGGCCTCGATGAGCAACGGATCGAGCGTGATCGATCCCACGTAGTCCAGATCGGCCCTCGTCACAGTGGCGCGATGGATCTTACCGAGCAGGAAGTGGCGCAGCATGTATCCTCCGGTCCAGGCTCCCGTTGGAGTCCCGGCCAACGGATAAGGATGGGCCCAGGTGTACCCCAGGTCCATCCTCGATTTTTACCTAATCACGGAAGGGTCAGTTGAACAGCACCACATGGAGGTTCAAGCCCAGCCGGGGTGGGGCCACCGGCGGGGGCGCCATGGGCAGCTGGAAGGCGCCCTCCAGGTCCAGGCGGGCCCGGGGATCGCGAACCTGGCGCAGAACCCAGCGGCCCTCCAGAAAGACATACATGCGGGAGGGGTCGCCGGGCACCAGGGCCACGTAGCGGCGATCATCGCCCGGCCGCCAATAGCCGTCCATCCAGGCTGGGGCCCGGTAGTGCCGGTCCCGGCCCCGGTCGTGGTCCCGGTCATCATCCTCATAGTAGCGGTGGCGATCGTATTTGCGCGCCTCCTTATCCCTTTCCTTCCAGTATTTGCGTTCGGCCTTGTCGCGTTCCTTCCAGTATTTCCCATCCTCGCGGCGGGCATCCCGGCGGTCGTCTCGGCGGTCGTCCCGACGGTCATCCCGGCGTTCCTCCCGCTCCCCGCCACGACCACGGCGTTCGTCGTCGGGGCGGGCGGTGGCGGGCAGGGCAGCAAGGGTGAAGACCGCCAGGAGGGCGGCACTCAGCATGCGTCGATTCATGGGGTTTCCTCGCTCAGTTGAACAGGACGACATGGAGGTCCACGCCGATGCGAGGCAGGGGCACCGGTGGCGGGACGGGGGCCAGCCGCAGGGTGTCGCGGACCTCGGCCTGGATGTCCACGGAGAAGCCCCGGCGGAGCTCCCAGCGGCCGTCGATCAGGAAGTAGGCCCGGTCGGTGTAGCGCGGATCCACGGCGATGTAGGGTCGTTCGGGAACCCGGCGGCCGAACTTCTTGGCCAAGCCCGGAGGCAGGCCGCCCTTCTTGGCCAGTCCTGGCGGCATGCCGCCCTTCTTGGCTAGGCCTGGGGGGCCCCCGCGGTCATGCCCGCGCCCTTGGGGCATGGCGATCATGGCGGCGGAGATCAGGATCGGGACGAGCATGGAACCTCCCGGAATGGCCCCCGGTGAACTCCCCCGGAGGGACCTGATCATTCTACCCCCGCATCGCCGAAACACTTCTCTGCCCACCCCCGGCCCCGATGCCCCGCCGGGGGACCCCAAGCTTTTCGAAGCCAAAAATCAAAAGATTTTTTGCCGCTGATTTCAGTGATTTCAGTGATTAAAAGCGATTCCCGTCCCGAGCGCAGCATGGGCTCATGGGGGGTGG
>NZ_JANHMQ010000006.1 GCF_024609325.1 Geothrix fuzhouensis
GACCTCGGACCGTGTGGAAGCATGGTGAGCGTCTTTGAAAACCGGATAGAAGATAGGAAGCCTTTGAGGGTTCTGTGGGGCGTCTAAGGATGCTGCGCAGAATTCAGAACAATTTTTCGACCAGAACATTGGCCCGAGGGGGAACCCGAGGGTGAGAGTTCAGAATGAAACTTGAGAGTTTGATCCTGGCTCAGAATGAACGCTGGCGGCGTGCCTAACACATGCAAGTCGGATGTGCCGCAAGGTGCATGGCAGACGGGTGAGTAACGCGTAGGGAATCTACCTTTTTGTGGGGAATAACGCTCCGAAAGGAGTGGTAATACCGCATGAGACCGAGAGCTGGGATGTTTTCGGTGAAACCTGGGGACCGCAAGGCCTGGGGCAAAAAGAGGATCCTGCGTCTGATTAGCTAGTTGGCGGGGTAATGGCCCACCAAGGCGACGATCAGTAGCCGGCCTGAGAGGGTGATCGGCCACACTGGAACTGAGACACGGTCCAGACTCCTACGGGAGGCAGCAGTGGGGAATTTTGCGCAATGGACGAGAGTCTGACGCAGCAACGCCGCGTGGGTGATGAAGGTCTTCGGACTGTAAAACCCTGTCGTCAGGGACGAAGGTATGGGGGTTAATAACCCTTATGCTTGACGGTACCTGGAGAGGAAGCCCCGGCTAACTCTGTGCCAGCAGCCGCGGTAATACAGAGGGGGCAAGCGTTATTCGGAATTATTGGGCGTAAAGGGCGCGTAGGCGGTTTTTTAAGTCAGATGTGTAATCCCCGAGCTCAACTTGGGAACTGCATCTGAGACTGGAAGGCTAGAGTACTGGAGAGGGTGGTGGAATTCCTCGTGTAGCGGTGAAATGCGTAGAGATGAGGAGGAACACCAGTGGCGAAGGCGGCCACCTGGACAGTAACTGACGCTGAGGCGCGAAAGTGTGGGTAGCAAACAGGATTAGATACCCTGGTAGTCCACGCTGTAAACGATGAACACTTGGTGTGGAGGGAGTTGACCCCTTCCGTGCCGGAGCTAACGCGTTAAGTGTTCCGCCTGGGGAGTACGGTCGCAAGGCTGAAACTCAAAGGAATTGACGGGGGCCCGCACAAGCGGTGGAGCATGTGGTTTAATTCGACGCAACGCGAAGAACCTTACCTGGGCTTGAACTGTAGTGGACCGGTGCAGAGATGTGCCTTTTCGCAAGAACTGCTACAGAGGTGCTGCATGGCTGTCGTCAGCTCGTGTCGTGAGATGTTGGGTTAAGTCCCGCAACGAGCGCAACCCTTACCCGTAGTTGCCAGCGCGTCATGGCGGGAACTCTACGGGGACTGCCCGGGTTAACCGGGAGGAAGGTGGGGATGATGTCAAGTCCTCATGGCCCTTATGTCCAGGGCTACACACGTGCTACAATGGGCGATACAAACCGTTGCAAAGTCGCGAGATGGAGCTAATCGGAGAAAGTCGTCCTCAGTTCGGATTGTAGTCTGCAACTCGACTACATGAAGGTGGAATCGCTAGTAATCGTGTATCAGAATGATACGGTGAATACGTTCCCGGGCCTTGTACACACCGCCCGTCACATCACGAAAGCCGGGAGCACTTGAAGAGGCTGTGGTAACCCGCAAGGGGGCTAGGTCTCAATGGTGAACTTGGTGATTGGGGTGAAGTCGTAACAAGGTAGCTGTAGGAGAACCTGTGGCTGGATCACCTCCTTTCTAAGGAGAGTCGCTTTTAGGAGCGACGAAAGGTCAACGCTTCCGATCGAAATTTCTATCCGGTTTTTAAAGACGCTCGGGCAATCTTTGACGAGCGTGTTTGGGCGTCCAGATTGGGCCCGTAGCTCAGCTGGGAGAGCGCCTGGTTTGCATCCAGGAGGTCGTCGGTTCGATCCCGGTCGGGTCCACCATTTTCCGACTTGGAGATGATGCTCACCTGTGCGGGACCCCACTCGCCACAGCGCATAGCGCTGTGACTCGTGACCCGCATCAGATTCGCGGGCCTATAGCTCAGTCTGGTTAGAGCGCACGCCTGATAAGCGTGAGGTCGGTGGTTCGAATCCACCTAGGCCCACCATTGCGACAGGAGTCGGGATGGACACGCATTTGAGTTGAGTTGAGACCTTGCGAGGTTTGAATCCAGCTCAAGGGTTGGCGTCTGAACAAGACAGCAGTTGTTTGACAGTTAAATAGAAGGAATAGAGAAGGGTGATCCACAGCGTTGAAGTGACGATGTGGGCTTAAGGCGAGGCAAGTTTAGCGAAATCAATTAACTCTCGTGGGTTTGAAGTCAATGTAATTCATTGATGGAAGGCCAAGTTACAAAGGGTTGACGGTGGATGCCTTGGCAGATGACAGCGATGAAGGACGTGGTAAGCTGCGAAAAGTCTCGGGGAGTTGCACGCGAACGGTGATCCGGGAATGTCCGAATGGGGAAACCCGGCTGGGTGAAAGCTCAGTCATCTCTTAGCTGAATTCATAGGCTTTGAGAAGCGAACGTGGGGAAGTGAACCATCTCAGTACCCACAGGAACAGAAAACAACAGTGATTCCGGGAGTAGCGGCGAGCGAAACCGGAAGAGCCCAAACCTTTTACGTGTAAGCGGCAGGCGTTGCGTAGAGGGGGTCGTGGGACCTACAGGTTGAGGCTGCCCCTCAACACAGAGTTACAAAACCTATAGTTAGCGGAACGGCATGGAAAGGCCGGCGATACAGGGTGATAGCCCCTTATGCGAAAGCTACTAGGACTCTGAGTGGTGTTCCCAAGTATGTCGGGGCACGAGAAACCTTGACAGAATTTGCCGCGACCATGCGGTAAGGCTAAATATGTTCATCTGACCGATAGTGAACCAGTACCGTGAGGGAAAGGCGAAAAGAACCCCGATGAGGGGAGTGAAATAGAACCTGAAACCGTCAATCTACAAGCAGTGGAACCGCTATGGTTTACCAGCGGAACCGCGTGCCTTTTGCATAATGAGCCGGCTAGTTATTTTCAGTGGCGAGGCGAAGCCGAAGAGGCGGTGCCGTAGGGAAACCGAGTCTGAATAGGGCGACAGTCGCTGGAAATAGACGCGAAACGGGATGATCTATCCTTGACCAGGATGAAGTCCGGGTGACACCGGATGGAGGTCCGAACCAGTGTGGGTTGAAAACCGCTTGGATGAGTTGAGGATAGGGGTGAAAGGCCAATCAAATTCCGTGATAGCTCGTTCTCCCCGAAATAGCTTTAGGGCTAGCGTCGGATGTTTCGTCGTGCAGGTAGAGACCTGAATGGACTAGGGGGCTTACCAGCTTACTGAATCCAACCAATCTTCGAATGGCACGCCGTGAAGTCCGGCAGTCAGACTGCGGGTGATAAGATCCGTAGTCGAGAGGGAAAGAACCCAGATCGCCAGCTAAGGTCCCAAAATACATGCTAAGTGGAAAAGGATGTGGATGTGCTTAGACAGCCAGGAGGTTAGCTTAGAAGCAGCTATCCTTTAAAGAAAGCGTAATAGCTCACTGGTCAAGCGGGTCTGTGCCGACAATTCAACGGGGCTAAAGCATGTTACCGAAGCTGCGAACGTAAGTGGTAGGGGAGCATTCCCTACGTCTGTGAAGGTTGACCGTAAGGACAGCTGGAGACATGGGAAGAGACTCTGTCGGCATAAGTAGCGTAAAGACAGGCGAGAACCCTGTCCGCCGTAAGACTAAGGTTTCCAACGCAAGGTCAATCCGCGTTGGGTTAGTCGGGCCCTAAGCTGAGGCCGAAAGGCGTAAGCGATGGAAAGCTGGTTAATATTCCAGCACCATGAGCATCTCGTTTGTACGATGCAGGGACGCAGGAAGGTAGGGACGCAGGGCTATGGAATGTTCTGCGAAAGGTATCAAGGGTGGTGCTTAGGGAAGTCCGGGTGCCATTAGCTCAAGATATCTGACGAAAAGTCCTAATCCTACACTGCCGAGAAAAGCTGCTAAGGAGAGATGTTTGTGTCCGTACCGCAAACCGACACAGGTAGTCGAGGAGAGAATCCTCAGGCGTTTGAGAGAACTCTGCTGAAGGAACTCGGCAAATTAACCCCGTAACTTCGGGAGAAGGGGTACCACGGTAGGGTTCATAGCCCGAGGTGGTGGCACATAAATGTCCCAGGCGACTGTTTAACAAAAACACAGGTCTCTGCAAACTCCAAAGAGGAGGTATAGGGGCTGACACCTGCCCGGTGCCGGAAGGTCAAGAGGAGCGGTCAGCGCAAGCGAAGCTGCGAATTTAAGCCCCGGTGAACGGCGGCCGTAACTATAACGGTCCTAAGGTAGCGAAATTCCTTGTCGGGTAAGTTCCGACCTGCACGAATGGTGTAACGATCTGGGAACTGTCTCCAGCAGAGACTCAGCGAACTTGTAGCACCGGTGAAGATGCCGGTTACCCGCACTTAGACGGAAAGACCCCGTGCACCTTTACTACACCTTGACATTGAGGTTGGCGTTGGACTGTGCAGGATAGGTGGGAGGCTATGAAACTGGCTCGTTAGGGTCGGTGGAGCCAATGTTGAGATACCACCCTGTTTAACGCTGATCTCTAACTCGCACCCGTGATCCGGGTGGAAGACAATGTCAGGCGGGTAGTTTGACTGGGGCGGTCGCCTCCTAAAGCGTAACGGAGGCGTACGAAGGTTCCCTCAGGCTGTTTGGAAATCAGCCGCAGAGCGCAATAGTATAAGGGAGCTTGACTGCGAGTCAGACACGACGAGCAGGTGCGAAAGCAGGTTATAGTGATCCGGTGGTCCCGAATGGAAGGGCCATCGCTCAACGGATAAAAGGTACGCCGGGGATAACAGGCTGATCTTGCCCAAGAGTTCATATCGACGGCAAGGTTTGGCACCTCGATGTCGACTCATCACATCCTGGGGCTGAAGCAGGTCCCAAGGGTTCGGCTGTTCGCCGATCAATAGTGGTACGTGAGTTGGGTTCAGAACGTCGCGAGACAGTTCGGTCCCTATCTAGTGTGGGCGCAGGAGATTTGAGAGGACCTGTCCTTAGTACGAGAGGACCGGGATGGACTGACCTCTGGTGTTCCAGTTGTGCCTCCAGGTGCAATGCTGGGTAGCTAAGTTGGGAAGTGAGAAGCGCTGAAAGCATCTAAGCGCGAAACACCCCTCAAGATGAGATCTCCCTATGAGACCCGTGGTAGACCACCACGTTGATAGGTCGCATGTGTAAGGCCGGTAACGGCTTCAGCTGAGCGATACTAATCGGTCCATAGACTTGACCTTTCATCAATCAATTACATCATCTCAATACCCACGAACGCTCCACGGAGCTTCGCCTTAACCCTTCTCAATCCTTCTACCCCTTCGTCGTGGCTTTTCCCCAAGTGTCACACCCGTTCCCATCCCGAACACGGCAGTTAAGACTTGGAGGGCCGATGATACTGCTCCTCACAGGAGTGGAAAAGTAGGTCGCTGCGACGTTATATC